>NZ_JAIVKJ010000002.1 GCF_020524885.1 Microbulbifer elongatus
TACTGCCTCTCTACGAAAATCCTCCGTATACGCCTGAGTTCTTTTCTTCGCCATGGTACACCTCCGTGTTAGGCCGAAACCTAACTATACAGGGTGTCTACCAAACGTGGGCAAGTCCTCTGCCTAACGCCCACAGCAGGGGCGGTTTACCTTGTGTGGCTTTTGCACGAACATGGGAGCGTAGCGACCCGTGCAAAAGGCGCACAAGGTAAGACGTCCCGCGGAAGCCCGAAGGGCTGTAGCATCACTGCCTGTGATTGTTATATTTCATTGGTCTGGCCCAAGCCTTGGCTTCTAAAAGACCCCTCGAACCCATTTTTCATTACCAGGTGAACCTGGGCTTGAAATAGCGGATCGACATCATAATACACGCTTGCCCAACCCATCTCCCTCTTTCGCTTTTCAACTAACTCTGAGCCAAACATAAAATCAATGACTATATCCAATGAAAGCACATCATTAATGTGTAATTTCGTCTGCGACTCCAAAATTGATTCGAACTTATCTCTAGCATCAACTAACGCTAACGCGACACTTGGAAATCCAGCCAAACTCAAAGGCAACCTTAAGTGCAGTAAATCAATTTCAATCTTCGAGTGGAACTCCTTTTTCTTGCATGCAGGATACAACGAGCGAGTAAGGTCACAAATTCCACTTGCTAAATGCTGGCCAAAATTTTCGGTTACTGAACCTAGTTTCGACATATCAGGAAATATAACAGTTTATTAATGAGCCAGTGGCTCACTATCACCCTGGCAACTATTTACAGGACTCTTCAATAGTTGCTTCTTATAAAATTCCTTGATTAACAAGAGCTTATAGATTTTCAACTAAATAGCAACGGTAGATAGTGAGCCATTCGCTCAAGTCGCCTCATTCATCCATTGGCTCTTGTTCATATTTTACCTTAAATTAAATCAATAACTTACAGACTAAATCTGGCGGATGTAGGCCATGGCCTATTAATTCCCACCTTGACGCACATCTTCATTCATACTAATACTGTATGAATATCCACTTAGGAGCGTCGTCATGGATGACATTCGCCATGCCTTACCCGAAAATTCGGACAAATTTACCCCCACTCTTCGTCGTCACATGCGAGAAGCAGGATTGGCTTATCGAACTGAGCAGACCTACGTTCATTGGATAAAGCGTTTCATCCACTTTCATAAATTACGGCACCCGCGTGAAATCGGTATCGCTGAGGTCGAATCATTTCTTAACCACCTGTCCGTCAATTGTCACTGTTCTGTGAATACTCAGCGAATTGCACTTAACGCACTCGTTTATCTTTATAAGCGATTCTTGGGCGTCGACACCTCCAATATCGGTTTTACTCCAGCACGACAATATCGCCGTCTCCCGGTGGTTTACAGCCGGGAGGAAATTACAGCCATCGTTTCTGTACTCAAGGGATCCTACCGTCTTCAAGTGCAGCTTATGTACGGATCTGGGCTCAGATGTGCGGAACTCTTATCATTGAGAGTAAAGGACATCGACTTTGGCAGTAACAATGTGTTCGTGCGTGGGGGAAAAGGCAATAAGGACAGAACCACAATACTGCCACATGGCCTAATTGAAAATTTGAAAACTCAGATTCAATATGTGGAGCTCATCCATGCACAGGATATCGCCTGTGGTTATGGAGATGTTTATATGCCAGATGCGCTAGAGCGCAAATATCCGAGTGCTGCACGAACTACCGCGTGGCAATTCTTGTTCCCTGCGTCGCGAGTTGGACCATGCCCCCGCAGTGGGGTGATCCGTCGTCATCATCTACACCCGTCGGCGCTGGGAAAGCAGATTCGGCATGCGGTAAAGACCGCAGGCATCAATAAACCAGCAAGAGCACACGCGTTCCGCCATAGTTTTGCGACACATCTGCTTGAAGTTGGCTACGACCTTCGAACAATTCAGGAATTGTTGGGACATTCTGATATTTCGACAACAGAAATTTACACCCATGTAGTCAATCGCGGAGGTAAGGGTGTACTGAGCCCTGTAGACAGACTATTAACGTAAGGTAATTAAGCTGCCATGTTAGCTCAGTGTACTACTAAGTTTTAATTTGGTCGTACACACTGCTTGAAGCCTAGCCGCAGCAATAAGGTAATCCTCAACACTAGCTACAGCGCCCTGAAATGGCATCGAGTCTGACAAGCTCGCGGACCTACGTATCGCTTTCCTGACTTTCAGTTCACCTTCGCAATACGCAAACGTCCAGGCCTGCTATCCACGCTCCTGATCATCTGGAACGTATTCAATTAATTCTCCCGTCTTACATCCCAAAAACCGGCATAGCTGGTCTAGCACCTCAAATTCCACGCGCACGGCAGTCTCATGGTAGAGGCGTGTGATCGTCCCCCGGTTTATCCCGGTATCCCGGGCAACATCAGCAATCTTCAGCTTTTTCTCGCCCATCAGGCGCGACAAGTGACACTTAATCATCTTCTATAGGCCAAATTGTCCCGCAGAAGCACAAAAAGACTTGCAAAAGATCATTTGCAGCTTAATATGATCTGCAGGAGATCAAAATTAATGCGTTGGAGTGCTTTTCATTCTATAGGAGACGAAAGGGATGTCACAGACCTACCTGACAACCGCAGAACTTGCCGGGAGAATCAAATATGACATTCGCACGATCCGGGACCACCTGAAGGACAAGGTGCTACTGGAAGGAGTGCACTACATTAGGCCCTTCGGTGGACGCAAGATCCTGTATATCTGGGAAGCGATCGAGAAGGATATGGGCCAGCGGTCCAAGGATGCACTGACAATCCCATTGGCTAATGGTGGCTTCATCCGTGGGTAATGTCCGTACCCGTAAAGAGACGGGCACTCTGTTTCTGGACTTCCGCTATCGGAACCTGCGCTGCCGGGAACAGACAACCCTCCCCGATACTGCTGCCAACCGCACCAAGTTGCGAAAGCTTATGGAGCGGATTGAAGCGGAAATTCTGGTAGGCACATTCGACTATGCGAGCTACTTTCCCAATAGTCGCATGCTGGAGAAGCTGCGCAGTCAAACCGCGACCCTCCGCCGGCACGGAGCTATCGCCCCACTTTTCAGAGAGTTCGCCGAAACCTGGTACACCGAAAATCAGATTGGCTGGCGAGAATCATATCGGATCACTATCCGCACGATTCTCGATAAACGTCTGCTGGATCGATTTGGCTCACTGGCAGTGGATGCAATCGAAAAATCGGATCTGTTGCAGTTCCGGACTGAATTAGCCGCAATACGCACTCGCACGGGGGGCAATTTGTCTCCGTCGCATATCAACCGCCACATGAAAGTGCTGGGGGCGATACTCACAGAGGCTTCAGAGCGCTTTCAGTTCACCAATCCTTATCGCGGTATTAAACCTCTCAAGGTCCAAAAGTCGGATATTGATCCGTTCAACCTCGACGAAATCAACTCGATCCTGGCGAACATCCGCCCGGACTTCCGTGACTACTTCACCGTTCGCTTCTTCACCGGCCTTCGTACAGGAGAAATCGATGGGTTGCGCTGGCGCTATGTCGACTTCAGCCGACGGCAGATTCTCGTGCGCGAAACCATTGTTCGCGGCCAGATGGAGTACACCAAGACCGACGGTAGTCAGAGAGAACTGGATATGTCCCAACCCGTATTTGACGCACTCAAGCGCCAACAGCCACTCACGGGACAAGGTGACTACGTTTTTTGCAACCGGCAGGGGCGTCCGCTGGATCACAACAACGTCACCAAGCGGGTCTGGTATCCCCTGCTCAAGCAACTCGACTTGCGGGAGCGGCGGCCCTACCAGTGCCGGCACACCGCCGCCACGCTGTGGCTCGCCAGTGGCGAAAATCCCGAGTGGATCGCCCGGCAGATGGGGCATACCTCTACCGAGATGCTGTTCCGGGTGTACTCCCGCTACGTACCCAACCTGACCCGCCAGGATGGCTCTGCTTTTGAGCGTCTATTGGCAAGTCGTATCAATCTTTCCATATCAACCACGGATGACGCAGACGATGAATGATACTCATACTTTGATACAGAGACTCAAGGCTGCCAAGCTTACCCGGCGGCGGCACTTCTTGATCGCTGAATATTTGGCCAATCGGCTGCAGGTAAGCCATGAAGGTAGCCAGTTGGTTCTGGTAGTTGGTTCAGGGAAAGAAGAATCTAACCTCAAGGCTATCACCTACTGGGTCTCCACCCGCATCGACGGTGCTACCCTGCTAAATCAAGAGCTCGAGGCGGAACTACAGGAGCTCGAAACGGCCTTGTTCGGCATTCTGGTCGATCGCTTGCCAACTCCGTAACCCGATTCAACTGATAATGTCTGAAATGCTTGGTATTTCACACCACCGTTCGATCTTCGCCCCTCCGGAGCAACGGGTTTGGTTTTGTGGAGACATTCACGGACAACTACAGGTGTTAAAGCATTCCTTGTGCGTAACGGGTGTAGATCTGGACAAAGACTTGCTGATCCTTACCGGAGATGTTATCGACCGCGGTCCGGATTCTGTTGGTATGCTTGAATTCATCGCAGCCAATGAAAATGTTCATTCTGTATTGGGAAATCATGAGTGGATGTACCTTAAGTGCCTCGAAACCCCTGCACTAGGTGAGGAGTATTGCAAGCCCGTCTATGGAGGGGAATGGACACAGAGCTTACCTGACACCGACCGGCAGCGACTGGGACGGATTATCCGCGAACACTTCACTCTGGCGGCGACAGTGCGCAGAGGAGAACAACGCATTGGAGTGATCCATGCTCGGGCTCCAGAGGACTGGGCATGGGTGACTCAAGGACTGCTGTCGGACAAAGAATGGTCCACAATGCTGTGGGATTTCAGCCTTCATGCTGCATCAAAAGCTGCCCAACGCCCTATACAAGCCGTGCGCAATATCCAGGCGGTGATTCATGGTCACGTCGGCGATCAACTGCATGTGGCCCGCAATCAGATCTGGATTGATACACTGAGATGTACGGGTGAGCTGACGCTATTAGAACTTACCAACGCCATTGCCCTAGCTGCCGTGTCAGATGGCAACAACCAGAAAATATAACCCCCTCACCGTACACAACCCTTTATCGGACCATTATGAAGAGGATTATGCATCCAAAATCTCAGTTAGTCCGACCCTGTCAACTTGAGGATTGCTGCCAGTTTCTTGCACATCATCGACCGTTTGCCCTTGCGAGACAGGTATCGCGAGTTGAGTTTCGTCTGAGACAATATTTTCTTCACTCATGGCATAAAAATCATAAGCGTAAGCAAGAGCATAAAGGCCAACTTTGAAACCCCAACAGGCCTGTTGCTTAGGAGGGCTAGTCTCGTCCTTCATATTTTTTGGCGTCGCTGCGAGAAAATCAACGCGGACGAATCCATGTGCACCGGCATCATGATCACATCTGAAATTTCGTAGCTGGTCGCGATCTACTGTTATTCCGTTCAACCAGAAACCCCAATCATCCACCCGCTCAGATTCTTCATTCGGTACATTTGAGAAGAGCGTTAGCCTAAATCCTAACTTTAGCACTCCATCTCTATCCCTGAAATGCAACTTAAGCGTTTCAAAAATTCTCAGAAACCGCTTGAGATCGCCTTTCCGTTTAAATTTTATTCCTGATTTTTTTGCCTCTCCATGTTCGATAAAATATCGGACGCACCATAGGACGAACTTCTTCCGATATTCAGGCAGAGCGTCATAGGTCCTTAGCATATGGAACACCAGTTCCTTATCTCTTTCCATCCTAGGTGACCGATGCACTGGGATCGACAATTCCGTGCACTGCCAGCTCTTAGGACGATGTCGATATGTATTATGTCCGGCACCCGAAAAACTCATCAGAGAAATTTATCTAGCACGATCAATCGCTGCCTCGATTACGTTCTCTTCAATACCAAACTCTACAACCAGCGCCTTGATAGTCGCTCCATGAATGAAAAACTTTTGTACAGCAGTCCATATGCCTAAGGAGAACAGGCTTTCAGGTGGCAAGCAATAACCATTTCTTTTCGGAAATACTTCTGATGGTTTATTCCAGGTGCTCACGTCGGGATGGCGAGCTATCGATTGATATTTTCTTGCTATCCTTTTCGATATAACTTTTGCCGTTAGTTGACCACCTTTTGAGAGATTCTCAATTTGTCGGACACTAACTCCAGCGAGATTCGCAAGAGCTTTCTTCGTGAGAACTGGAGTTAATCTATCCATCTCGCATTCGAGCATCCAGTCAATACAATGAATATAGTGTTCGAGTGTCATGGCTGGCCCCGAGTGACCAATCATCGATGCCAGCGCATAGAGTGTTTTTCTGGAAGGCTCATGACCAACCTCCACATCCAGGACTCTCCTGCGCTGAGCCGATGTCTGCTCCACTGGCAGGTGATGCAGGTCACAGTGTGTCGTTCCATTTTGCTTATAGCGAGGACGCATCCATGACCAAAATGAAAGCGTCGCGCAAGAATGTCTGAGATTGTGGAAGCGAGTGGTCTCGTCGCCGGTGAAATGCCGGAGCACCCAATGAATATGATTAAATATCACCCTATCCTGCAGATATGGACCTCCAGAATCCGGAATAGCAAACAAGTAATCGTCAGAAGGCGCCCGATGGGACCGTCTGAATTCCAGCCACTTATTCATAAGTGACAGCTCATTCTCGTTGAGTAGAACATCAATTGGGATTCTGCGAATGGCAGCGCGGGATTTAAGGTTTCGATCCAGATATGACCGAATAACTATTTCCTGCCTGCCCTTAGTTGTGACATCACGGATTCTCAGGAGATGAATTTCTCTACGCCTTAATCCCGTACGAAATCCAAGGGTGAGCACCAGTCTGCGCGCCTCGTACAATAGTTTTTCTTGGTTTTTCGATGTTTCAGAACAATGCTTATAATAGTCAATGGCGGCTGCATATTCGTGAGGGAGTACTATCTTCGCATCCACTACCGCGTTGCTAGCAGTTAGCCCAACCCACGGAGCTTCATCCCCGAGCGAAGAAATGCCCCAATCGTCTTCCAGGTATTCGTGAAACTGGCGGAGAAATTTGGTAACAGATTGACGCAGAGATTGGGTATCACTCATATCGATCACTTCGAAGTACCTCTCAGCAACTGCTTCCAGAGACATATCGAATGGACTTTCAGCCCCAAATGCCATCAGTAAACGTCGAGCGATTTTTCTGAGCGCCGTGTAAGCAGTTGACCCACTGTACCTGTTCCCCCATCGGTTTTTAGCAATGAGGCGGGCAGCAACCCAATGGCTTAGATAACGCGTCAAATCCGAGCAGCTATCACGATATTCTTCGATAAGCTCATGAATTTCCCTAGCTTTAGCCCCTCGCTGTCCATTACCCCGCAGTACCTTTCCAACCTCTTTCAGGAACTCCTGATTCTTCTTGCCTAGACCAGATTTTCCTATTGGCGCCCGCAAATTTGGTAGTTTTTCATTCGGTTTACTTTGCTTCAAGTCAGAATCTTTATCATCCGGCAGCGGAGGGACTTTTTTTGTCAACATACGCAGATAACAGCTTGATTTTAACGTATGGATTTTGTGCAATCCAAATGCACAATGCGCGATTACTGCCGGAGCATTTACAGCAAGATATGCTCGTTGCCCTACCAAAAGTTTAGTTTGTGTTAACCCCCTCTTGCGCCAGACTAGCTCCTGCTTAATGAAAAATCGTCGAATAAAGGGGAACCATTTTTTTGTCGTAGATTGCACAGAGTTCGCGAATACGTTGTGAGCGCCTTCTTTATACCATTTGTACAAGAGTACTCTGCTCAATGGATCTGGAGACCAGATATATGGATCAGAATCCTTATCAGTAAAAATTTCGAACCATATATGATCACCAATCATCTTGGGTGGTGCTTTTAGCATCTGAATAACGCCCGCCAGAAGATCACTTCTAAGCAGCCCACCAAATCGAATCAACGAGTACAAAATCCGCCCGCAACTCCACTCAATGCTCTTTTCGTCATCGACCAAAGAAGCGTAAAAGCTCGAATCGAGCACTTCAATACGATTAGAAATATCGATAACATCAACATTCAGTATTGATCTAGATCGACGAATAGCGGCTACCCGAACCTTTTCAGTAAGAAATAAACATTTCGCACCTAATGATTCCAAATACTCATAAAACTGCGTAAATAGCCGGTCAACCTCTCCCGCTTCCACAGTTGCCATTAAACCGTATGCTAATGCGTGAAGGTCAGAGGAATGTATTTTGGTTCCATCCGGAATTGGGTTACACAGTAGGTCCGGCCTAATGGCTTGAATGGCTCGATACATTCGCGGGTCTAGAACTTTGGCGCTCATCGAATGATTCCCCTCACGACACAGAGTCCCAGTTCAATCACGATCTCATCTAGACCAGCCAGTATTTCCTTTTTGAGATCATAAAAACACGAAGTTGAACTGTGTTCCCAGAAAGCTTCCCCTCTATTGGCGTGACCCATTAATGTATCGACAGCATGGGGGGATACCCCCATTTCCAAGAGTCTTGTGCGAACATACTTGCGATTGGAATTTAGAGGGAGCGGGGTGAACTGATTCAAGTGCTTTACAATGGCACTCGGCCTCGCTTCGACCCAAACACCGTCTTGATTAATTAGAAATATCGATGGTAAATCATTTTCAGATGTACGATTTTTCTTAATACGTCCTGCGTCCTCAAGGCGATTTAGAATTAAACTCCTATGACGTTCATACTCCCGCGCAATATCTACGGTTAGAGAATGCAAGGGTACAGTGCGAGTATGGAATTCATCATCACACCCTTTGTCGCGAAAGATGGCGATCCCTAACGACTGTGACATTTGGCCGCTGTTTACGAATGGCTCAACTATTGAACGTATTGCGGTCACAAAACCCTGAGTATAAATTGCATAGATCGTGTATAGATTATGGAACTTTATCCATGCGGTTTTTCCTCTCTGAACACAAGCCTTTGCAGATTTAAGCGCAGATTTCATTGAACCCACTACATCACGAATATGGTCTGTGAACGGGCAATATCGCGCACCAATATAAATTTCTCTACTATGCGATTCCCATGAGGCGGTAATTTTTTTACCGCTTGTGATACTTGCGATCTCTGCACAAGCCTTGGCATACACATCCCTATATTTGGATACGGAGATCGCGGTGTAGTACCTTCTTGCCGAACTTGGTGGAAGGTATTTATCAAGCATAAAAGTGGCTTGTGTCGGCTCAACTTGACTGGCAACACGAAAAATTATTGCTCGTTCAATTCTTGCTAATGTGAGGCTTTTTTCTTTATTTTCGACTTTATTTCGAAGTTTTTCTTCTATCCAATTAATTTCAATAAACGGATAATCTGGAACCGAGTTCCGGAAGCTGTAAAGCAGCCTTTGCCCAAAGTGGAACAGGTCTGGGAGGCGTAAATGCGTATCGCTGGTGAGTCGACTGACGCCATTGCAAGCCTCAGATGTCACTGTTTTGAATTCGAGGTCATGTACTGGAACCAACCATTCGGACGTCGTCAGGTCATATGCTATTGTGCCCGCTGCAGGAATGTCACCGTTGGACTGCAGTACTCTCATTTTTTGCGCTCGAGTTGCTGAACTACTCGTAGCGAGCATCACTCTCAAAACGAGCCCGAGGTCCGGTTGTTCCTTTGCTTCACTCAAATTGCTCATTATTCCAGTAAGGTTTTTCAGATCTTCGTCATTGAGACACTGTGTGCTCATTGGAAGAAACTGGTTTTGCATTTCGATTTTCTTGGCTGCTCCCCTAGCCGCGAATTTCGCCTGCACCGCTTCCGCCATACCCGAAGCCACTCGACAACTTAGGAAGATGAATTCGAGTCGATCCGTCGCCTCATCAGATTCAACGCCAAGATATTCGAGCTCTCGCTTTGTATTTTCGTTGTCCGGACGTCTACAAAGCGCCCAAACTTCTGGATATTCCTGAGGATCATCTGCATCCCCAAGAACCCGAATTTCCATAAAATCGTGGGGGTTGACATCACTTCGACCACGAGTTCCAAGTGCTTCTCGAATACCTGCACTCCGTTTTGCAATCAAATTTTTTCTTATAATTTTGTCTCCAGTCACGGCGTTGAGTAACAGGTGAGCATTCTTAACTTGATTAATAAGCCGCTTTTCTTTTTTCGTAAGTTCCAATGAATGCTCATTTCGCTGATCGTCGATCCAATTAGGAAACGCTCTGAGCTTGTCCTTTACACACTGCAAAGAGCAGAGCTCTGATTGGTCTAATGATTCCAGCCATGACCGCCCGAGGGATACCTCCGAAATCTGCCGGACTGCCAGCCCAAAAGACTGAAAATCGCTATGTTTTAACGTTACTTCAGGACCCAATGGAGTATGTTTAGCAGCCAGGATCGCTTGCTGTAGCCTGAGGAAGCCTTCCCAATTTGCCGAACATCGGAAATACAGCAGTGCATAGATCGGATAGTCACCGATGATTCCATGTAAAACTCTCACAGCTGGATTCTGCCGGTCCGCTGCCAACCTCGGGAGGAACTTGGCAATCTCGATGCACCTGCTGACGATCTCTCTTGCGACTGGAATATATTGCTGCGCATCCGTAGGGAACCCATCGAATCCTGGCAGCGCGGTCATAGCGAGAAATGTCTCGCTGACACCAATAAGAGCCTGTAGACACGGTGGCGCATGAATGAACGCGGCATATGGGCGCAGTAGGTCTTTATTGGCGAGAATCGATTCAAGTTCCGAGGTGGTATTCATGTTGCCCCCTATTAGTTGGCATGACTGATTGGCTTCGGCTGCTGCCTCGTCCGTCAGATGCCATTTTCATGGGCGGCAAATTTTTGATGGGTTCCGAGGACCCGGTGTACAGGGGGCGCTCGTATACAGCGTGTGCCCTGAGCACCCCTCATGTGACAAAATTTGTCAGTTTGCAGAGGAGTTAGGAGAGAGAGATATGCAGGCGAGTGCTGCTCTTTGGGCCCAACAAAATATATGACCTGAGCAGCATTCGCGGTCATCTAAGCGCTCATATCGTAATTGGCGCCCTAATCCACAAGCCGAAATTGCTCGGAGGTCCACGTTCCATGGACACCGAGAGCGTCGGGGCATGGCGCGTTTCCGGACTGAACATCACACGCGCCTATAATTGAAATTGCCTTCTTCATTAAGGGAGCCCTATGTGACTCAAGAATCAAGGACCATTACTCAATCACCCGATGAGCGTGTGCGTATCCGCAAACTAATTGTCCGACTGTTTGACCACTGGGGTTTAAGCAGTTCCGATCAAATGGTCTTGCTGGGTCTGACTGCGGAGCACTCAGAAGTGTTGGCATCATTTCGCAGTGGGAAGCCGTTAGAGAATGACGGGGAATTACTCGAGCGAACACGTGTCCTGCTAATGATCCATAAAACACTCAGGCGACTTTTTCCCCGAAACATCGAGTTAGCGTATAGCTGGATGTCACAATCAAATCATGCGTTTAATGGCCTGACACCGATCAGGGTTGTCGAGCGTGAAGGCCTTATGGGTCTGTATGCGATCGACTTTTATCTAAATGAAAAATGCTATTCTTGAGAGTTCAGCCATGACCTAAAATTCGCCAACGATATTCCGAGGTGAACTTTCTCAGACAGGCATAACGAAACATGGATGGATTACCGAGTGCCTGCAATTAAACGTAAGCCATAAGAATAACTGCGTTACAGCAGCGGTCGACGTAGTGTGATCGAAGTCTTGAGCCGAATGGGAGTAGGGGATTTCGTATCGTGCACGCATTACACATCCTTGGCACAATCCTACTACTGCTCATATCTTGGCAAGGAATTAAGCTTCTCCAGGATGAACGCCGCAGTAATTGCGAGATCGCGCTTAAGGCAAAATCACCCCAACTACCTGAGATTGATGATTGAACCAGCTGAAACCCAAATGGAAGCGGTGGCGGGTTTTAGAAGACCCCGTATCTGGTAGGCCGCTAGGACAGCGAAATGTGGGCCTATATTCGCCGCTGCTGCTTACAGGGCGCCTGTTGATCCGCATTCCCTGCTGGCATGCGCCGGCACTCCGTGAACAGCTCGAAGCGGCGGGCCTCAGCTACTCGGTTTGCTACAACCACGATTTCCTGGCCCCGAAGGCATGCCAATGGAGGAACTCCTGACGGCGGTGGCACCACGACTGCTCGCCGATGGCAACCGCGCCCAGGACGTGGAGAAACTGCAAGCAGAACCGAATATCTCGCTGGCCAGCATCGGGCAAAGGGCGGCGCAACATGGCCTGTTTTAAGCGAGCAACACCTGCGGCCGCATAGCGCGGTCGCCGGTAAGCGTGCCATCAGCGCCGGTGCCGGTTCGTCATCCGGTTGCGCACTGCGAGCGGTGTCGTGACCCGGTTTGCGATGCAGGCAGGACATCGATAGCCCCTCGCCGGCGCACGCATCAGTTCCGTTTCCATGGGGTGTCCACAGAAATGGCATTTGACGGTGCGCCCCTGACCTAAAGGAATCCCGGACGACTGCACAGGGGACTTCGGTTGGTAGGTGTAGTTGCGCCTGGCCCGATCGGCCGCTTCTGCGGCTTCAGCCGCGGCCCTTTCCGCGAGCAGCTTTGCCCGTGCGGCCTCGGCCTCATCTTCGTACAGAGCGATCAGTCCTTCGGTGTTTTCATCGAGAAGTCGGCGCTCCTCATCCGTCAACGGCCGCGAATCGCCGGTGGCATAGATCGGGTCCCCCAACTTGCGCTCGGAATATTGCTCTCCAAAGCAGGTAGAACCCATAACCACGATCCGCCCATCGTCCTCGCGGACCACATGGATGCGCTTGTACACCGTGCGCATACAGCCCTCCGCGCGACAGTGGACACGTTTCGATTTGTCTACACCAACAACGGCCAGCAACTTTGCCACTACACCACCCCCTCCGCAGGCTTTCCCAGCCTATTCTACATCGATGAGCCTCACCCTCTTCCACGTTTACGCGGAACAATTCGGTCATCGTGTGCTGTCAGATAGGTATTCGCGACCATATAGGGCGTCTTTGTAGCAACGCTTATCGTCACCACGCTATCGGCAGGTCAGGTTGTCTTAACCGGACAGGTTCCAGCCACTATTAACACTGGAGCAACTGTCAATTTCCGACGTCGATTTGCGAACTTTTTGTGCGCAAAAGCTCGGTCTTATTTGGTTCTATTCGGATTTCCCCAAGCTAGCTGCAGGCCCATCCGTCTCGTAACCTATTGATTTATATATCTAATACCCAAAAAACTTCCTGAGATATTTTACTCTCCGGAGGCGAAGGTCAGAGGTTCGAATCCTCTCGGGCGGGCCATATAAAAGAAAAGGCCACCCATCGGGTGGCCTTTTTTTATACCGTCCAAGCCCGAGAGCTTCGCCCAACTCCCAGGTTCGACCCGGAGGCGCAAAACGCCGGAGAGCAGTGACCGCAGGGAGCTAATCCTCTCGGGCAACCAAGCTCAAATGCCCCTCGAATCCAAGACCTCCCCACCTCAATCTCCAGAATTAATCTCTACCCAATTCTGATTCGCCTTATCGATGTTGCCTTCTGTATCCCTCTCCCAAATCTCAAACGACTTCTGATTGTTATTCAGGTAAAGCTTGCTATCGATGATCGTCCAGCTATCGGGGCGCGGAGGTGCCTCGAATCCTCTAGACATGGCGTAAGCACAATGCCCGCCGTATGCCGGTATGTACTTCTCCGGATCAGCGGCAAACAGATCGCGATTCTCTTCCGTCGCAAAACGCCAGGTGACGTAGGCCCAGTCGTAGGTGATATCGGGAGAGCCTTTCACCGCTTTTTGGCCCGGCTCAAGACTGTGATAGGCAACCACATCCGCCCCCTTCAGGGCATCGCGGAAGAAGTGGGAATAAATATTTACGCTGGCAGGAATTTCAACATCACCATTGTCACTCCCGGCGATCTCCTTTTCATCAGCCAGAACTGGCGCAGAGACAAGCAGAAAGAGTAAAGCCAAAGTAGTACTTCGAAACATAGAACCCCCTTGAGATTCGTTTGAAACGCGCGTTACTAATTATTGGCAAGCAAATCAACCGTGTTTATCGAGTGTATGACAATTGGGGATCTGTAGCGAGTACAGCTTCTCAGCTATCGTTTGGGCAACGTATCCTCTATTTCAACAATACGTCGGTCGTAAAAGAAGTGCGCATTTGACTGGAATGCGGTGGGCAATTTGCCGGGGTTGCACTTTTGAAACATCAGCTGAGATACAAGTTTCCATCCCATGGCGTTGGTGTTGTAAAGCACATCACCACAATGCTTGCAGAATACCCGCTTCATTCTTTTGCTGGGATGCTGATACTCCACTACATTTTCCTTCCCCTTGGTAATCTCAACTTTATCCGGTTCCCAGGCGATGATCGAATGATAGGGAACCTGTAAAAGTTCGCGGCAATCCTCGCAGTGGCAGAATGCGTGCACTTTCGGATCGCCAGACATACTGATTTGTACGGCATTGCAGTCGCAGTGGATTTTACTCGTGCGCACTTTTTTTCTCCTTTTCACAGCCTTGTCGAATGAATATCTGGATCGCCACTGGGAATTGGCTATCCCCGTCCATTACTGAAGTTTAGAAATACGTACTGAAAAAGGCTTCGAAACGCTCGACATCACCCTATATATCCATCTTTTCATGACGTCATAGCAGGCCAAAATGGCCCCGACTGTTTTTCGGTCAAATCAAGAAAACCTGGGGAATTATCGGCTACGCTGGCGGCACTAAAAAACACCCAGCCCCCACCGCAGCTTAGAGCAGTTATTGCTAGTATCCGCAGGAGTTTTTATTTTACACCCCCAATAAAAAAGCCCCGCCAATTGGCAGGGCTCCGCAATACATCACTTCAATGTACTTGCGTTTCAGAGTTCGACAATCAGTTTTCCCTGGTTGCCACCGTTAAACAGCAGGTTAATGCCGTCAATCGCACTCGGCAGACCTTCGAGCACATGGGTACGGAAACGAATCTGGCCGCTCTGTACGTAGTTGGCGAGAGCCTCGCTCGCTTCCTGGGCCTTGTCCATATGATCGGGCAATACGAACCCCTCAATGCGCAGGCCTTTCAGGTTGATATCCATCCAATTCGGGCCGGGTACCGGTTGCTCGAAGTTATACTCCGCAATCATCCCACACACGACGATACGCCCGAAGCGGTTCATACGCGAGTATGCCAACTGTTGAATCGGGCCGCCGGTGTTTTCAAAAAACAGGTCAATTCCGTTCGGGCAGGCATCGTCCAGTTGCTCGGCGAGATCGTGGGTTTTGTAGTTGATCGCCTTGTCGAAGCCGAGCTCCTCTTCCAGCCAGCGACATTTTTCGTCACTACCCGCGGTGCCCACAACGCGAAGGCCTTCAGCTTTTGCGATCTGGCCTGCCAGTGAACCAACAGAGCCCGCGGCGCCGCTGATAACAATCGTCTCTCCCGCCTTCGGTTGGCCGATGCTGATCACGCCTACGTAGGCAGTCAAGCCGGTGACGTAGAACACGGACAACAGTGTTTCCGGGTCGATGGAAGCATCCACCACCTGCATTTCCTCGTTGCCAAGCACGTATTCCGCCCAGCCGGTAACGCCTATCACCTGCGCACCTACCGGATAGTTGGCGTTGCAGGAATCCACCACCTCACCCACCCCGTAGGAGCGCATCACCTCACCGATCTGAACCGGCGGTAGATAGCTGTCTTCCCGGGGATTTAGCCAGGTACGCATGGCCGGGTCGAGGGACATATAGGTCTGCTTGACCAGGAACTGGCCGTCTTCCAACGCTGGAGTTTCCAGTTCGACTATTTCGAAGATATCCGGCGTGATCTCGCCGCTTGGGCGCTTGGCTAGTTGGATGGCTTTGTAGTTCATGGCGTTCTCTTTTTGTGCACTACCAGCTCTATGTACTGACTGGCAAAAGACTAGTTTGTGCCGCCTTAGCCACTCGAGTGACGCCGGCACGATTTAGAGGCCCGATATTGTGCTCGGAACCACTCAAGAGAAACTTGTCAATTTACGCAAGATACTTGTCAATCTATGCCAAAAGCATCGGTTCTTGCGGACTTGGGCGATTATGCGTTTTGCGGAACGTCAGCGCAGCCAGGAAGGACGACAACGCTCGCGTGTGACTGTTCTGGAGGCACGAGCGTTTCCATTCGCCTGACGCCATTGACGGGGGCTAACGCCAAACCAGCGCCGGAACGCTTTGGAGAATGTCGCAAGGTCGACGTAACCAAGCAGGCCCGCAAGCTGGGTCAGGCTGATGTCAGATTCTTTCAGATAGCGCGTGGCTTCGGCCTGGCGAGTTTCGTTCAGTATCGCCTGAAAACTGGTGCCCTCTTCCATCAGCATGCGCTGCAAGGAGCGGGTTCCGAGCATCATGTAGTCGGCGACATAGTTAAGGGAGATCTGCCCGTTCGGCAGCATAGTGCGCAGCAGCTGGCTGACGAATGCGGGCAACTCTTTGGGGGCAAGCTCATCGAGTTTGTCGATGTGCGCTTGCATCAGGGCATGCAGTGCGGGGTCCGCATCACTTAACGGGGAGTCCAGCAACGCGGCATCGAAAGTCCACGCATTCCGGTCGCTGTTAAAGTTGGGAGCTGCATTGATTAGGCGCTGATAGCTACGCGCAGGAGCCCCGGCCGCGGTCTGGAGGTACAAGTCTGTGGGGTTCCAGTTGTTACCAAGCAACATTTTCAGCAGTTGGCGCCCCACCGCAGCCCCATGTTCGATTGCCTGCCGAGAGGGAATACCTTCGCGCAGTACTGGCATGTATTCGAGGATGGCGAGCTTGTTGTGCACTTCCATCTTCACTGCACCGCTACTTGAGTGCAGGTGATAGTAGCGAGCGAGTTCAGTGAGTGACTCGCCTACAGTGTTGGCGTTCTTTACCAGATAAAGCAGCTGGCCAAAGACCGCCGTGCCTGCACGCAGCCCAAGCTCCAGCCCAAAAAGTGGTCTGCCAGATTCCTTTGCACAGTCATCCAACAGTAGCGCCATACGCTGGTAGGAGATCATACTCTCCGGAAGCGACAGGATATCAGCGGGAAGGCCGGCTTTCTCCAGCATCACTCGCGCGTCAAGACCCGCCTCGCGACAGGCTTCGTCAAACTTTACCAGTGATGAAGCCCTGGAGAAATCTTCCATCGGAAAGACGATTACCTTCTTAAACCCAGACCTTAAACTTCGAGCCGGATGTTGCTCTATTGCTATCAGGCCAGGTCGAACCGGTCGGCATTCATCACCTTGGCCCAGGCAGCGACAAAATCCTGCACAAATTTTTCCTTGCTGTCGTCCTGCGCATATACCTCTGCATAAGCGCGAAGGATGGAGTTGGAACCGAAAACCAGGTCCACACGTGTTGCGGTCCACTTCACCCGATCATTTTTACGGTCGCGAATTTCATAGAGGTTTATGCCGGCGGGATTCCAGGTATTGCCCATATCGGTAAGATTGACGAAGAAGTCGTTGCTCAGTTCGCCCTCTCGATCCGTAAAAACCCCGTGTTTGCTGCCGCCGTGATTGGTACCGAGCACGCGCATACCGCCAACCAGAACAGTCATTTCTGGGGCGGTCAGCCCCATCAGCTGGGTGCGATCAAGCAGCATCTCCTCCGGTTGTACCGTGTAATTTTTCTTGAGCCAGTTACGGTAACCGTCGTGCAGCGGCTCCAGTACGTCGAAGGCTTCCACATCGGTCATTTCATCGGAGGCATCCCCGCGGCCCGGCGCGAAAGGCACGGTGATATCAAAGCCCGCGGCCTTGGCCGCCTGTTCCACCCCCAGGTTACCGGCCAGCACGATCACATCCGCAATACTGGCACCACTTTCGCTGGCGATGGGTTCTAGGACAGACAACACCTTTGCAAGGCGCTCCGGTTCATTGCCTGCCCAGTCTTTCTGCGGCGCCAAGCGGATACGTGCACCATTGGCACCTCCGCGCTTATCCGAACCGCGGAAGGTGCGCGCACTGTCCCAGGCCGTGGCCACCATTTCACCGATACCAAGACCAGCGGCAGCGATCTTGGCTTTGACGGCATCCACATCGTAATCGGTGCTACCCTTGGGCACCGGGTCCTGCCAGATCAGGTCTTCCTTGGGTACATCCGGGCCGATGTAACGCGCTCTTGGCCCCATATCGCGATGGGTGAGTTTGAACCAGGCGCGGGCGAAGGCGTCGGCCAGGGCGGCCGGGTCTTTGTAGAACTTCTCGGAAATCTTGCGATATTCCGGATCCATCTTCATCGCCATATCGGCATCGGTCATGATCGGGGTAGTGCGGATGGAGGGGTCTTCCACGTCGACCGGTTTGTCTTCTTCCTTGATGTCTACCGGCTCCCACTGCCAGGCGCCCGCCGGGCTTTTTTTCGGCTCCCACTCGTGATTGAGCAGCATCTCGAAATAACCGTTGTCCCACTGGGTCGGATGGGTAGTCCAGGCACCTTCCAGCCCACTGGTTACGGCATCGCGGCCGATACCGCGCTTGGTCTTGTTTAGCCAGCCGAACCCCTGGTCTTCTAGTTCACCGGCTTCTGGCTCGGGACCGAGCAGCGCGGCATCGCCGTTGCCGTGTGTTTTACCCACGGTGTGGCCTCCGGCGGTCAGCGCCACGGTCTCCTCGTCATCCATGGCCATGCGCGCGAAGGTCACACGCACGTCGTGGGCGGTCTTTAAAGGATCCGGGTTGCCATCCACACCCTCCGGGTTCACATAAATCAGGCCCATCATCACCGCGGCTAATGGATTTTCCAGATCGCGCTCGCCGGAGTAGCGACTGCCCTCACTGCCGGTGGGCGCCAGCCACTCTTTTTCCGAACCCCAATAAGTATCGATTTCCGGGTGCCAGATATCCTCGCGCCCGAAGCCGAATCCGAAGGTCTTAAGCCCCATGGATTCATAGGCGATGGTGCCTGCATAGGCAATCAGGTCTGCCCAGCTCAGCTTGTTGCCGTATTTCTTTTTGATTGGCCACAGCAAGCGGCGCGCCTTGTCCAGGTTGCCGTTATCAGGCCAAGAGTTCAGTGGCGCAAAACGCAGGTTTCCGGTGCCTGCGCCGCCGCGGCCATCGGCAATGCGGTAGGAGCCGGCGGCGTGCCAGGTCATGCGAATCATCAGACCACCGTAGTGGCCCCAGTCCGCCGGCCACCACTCCTGACTGTCGGTCATCAGGGCGTGCAGGTCTTTCTTGAGTGCGTCGAAATCCAGGGATTTCACGGCTTCCCGATAGTCAAAGTCCGGGGCTAGAGGATTCGGTTTGCGGTCATGCTGGTGCAAGATGTCGAGATTCAGCGCCTTGGGCCACCACGCCATCACCGTCTCGCCACACTCAGTCAGACTGCCGTGCACTACCGGGCATTGATTGGCGGAAATCGTATTGCTCTCTGTCATGAATCCATTCCTTTTCTTTGTCGATCGATGCTCGGTTTTTAGAACACAATTGAGCATCCATGCGCGACTGACTATTTTTGTAGATCAAGTGTCTCTCTATAACACCTCACGCCGCGCTTTGTGGTCTCTATCGGTCACCGCTGTTCGGTTAGGCGCCAGAAATTCCGAGAAGGCGCGACTACTCCGTCAATCCTGTGCTGACCGGTGTAAACAAAAGACAATGCCGGAAATGTTGAACCCTTCGCACGACAGCGGGATTACAGATTACTAGTATTCGCTCCCGCTTCCCCCGAGCGGAACCTCCAGTATCGGCTAACGTCTGAGATCACGGATACACCGTCCATGCCATGAAAGTCCCCATGACCCGCCACATCAAGCGCATTGTGAAAACAGGATTCCTGCTAGGCGCCGCCTTTGCCGTGTTCACCGCGCTGCTTGTTCTGTCTCTGCGCTGGATCAATCCGCCTTCGTCCATGGTGATCCAGCACTGGGAATGGCAAAGCGAGCGCAAGGCCCAGCATCGTTGGCGCTCCTTGGACCAGATCTCAACCAACCTGCAGATTGCGGTTATCGCCTCAGAGGACCAGAAATTTCCCAGTCATATTGGCTTCGACTTTTCTGCACTTCAGAAAGCATTGAGCGAAAACCGCAAACGCACCCGCGGCGCGAGCACCATCACCCAGCAGACGGCAAAAAATCTGTTCCTTTGGAACGGACGCAGTTATGTGCGTAAAGGATTGGAGGCCTGGTTTACACTATTGATGGAAACCTTGTGGTCTAAGGAGCGAATTCTCGAGGTCTATCTGAACATCGCGGAATTTGGCGAGGGAATTTACGGTGCAGAAGCTGCGGCGCGCAGTCACTTCGGTAAATCAGCGCAGCATTTAAACCGCTGGCAGTCGGGGCTTCTGGCGGCAGTATTGCCCAGCCCCAAGCGCATGTCGGCAAAATACCCCTCTGATTATGTTCAGGGGCGGGCATACACCATCAATCGGCAGGCTCAGCAGCTCGGCGGCGCAGGATATCTAAAGACCCTGTGAACAAGCACACCCCTGTGCACACATTTATCCACAGTCAGATTCCCCACAGTTTCCCGGGATAGGCCTGTGAATATCTACTGGATATCCCACAGGAGCCCAACAAAGTCGCCGGCGTCCGCACAGCGGTCAAAATTACGTCACAGTGAAGCGCATACAAGCTATTCATAGCATCCAGCGAATGGCCACGCTAACAGAGGGACTCCATGCATCAGACCAAGCTTGCCTTGTACACAGTTGTGAGCCTATTTAGCCTTGTAATTGCGCCAGTGACATCTGCCGATGGGCGAGAGTGCGGCGAGCCGAACCACTGCCTGGCACTCGAACTGCACAATCAGGTGCGCAGAGACCTGAATGCCGGGTATCTTCCCAATAGCCCGAAGCCGAACCCACCGGTGGCGATGCTGGTCCACGACCAGGCACTTGCGCGCACCGCGTTAAACTGGTCAGTGACCCAATGCAAGGCGCGGCGCGGACATAACAAACAGCGGCGTGAACACTTTATTGCCAACGGCGGCAACCCGGCCCATCCATGGGTGGGCGAAAATCTATACTTCGCCAGCCAACCCCTAACCGATGCCGAGGCTCTCAAACGAGCTGTTAGCGCATGGGCTGCGGAAGCAAGGGACTATCGCTACCAGCCGTTCAAGGTGATGAAGACCGGTCATTACAGCCAGCTGATCTGGAATACCATTGATACGATCGAAAGCGGCAAGAAAGTATCGCGCGCCGTTGGCTGCGGGGTATATCGCTGTGAAAAAGGCCGCTATAAAACCATCGTTACCTGTAACTACGCACCGGGCGGCAATATTCAGGGCGTGGTTCCATACCGTATTTAAGTGGCTCCCCGCTTGATCAGGCAGAGCCCTCTGCCTCATCCGTATTGAGTACAACTTTGCCGACCGATGTCCCGCTACGCAGCAATTCGATCGCGCTGTGTGCCTCGTCGAACGCAAATTCCCGCCCTACGACCGGTGCAGGTAATTCCAGCGAAGCACATCCCTCCAGTAATTCCTCGAATAGCGCCTGCTCCTGCCAAAGCCAGATCAGGTTAAAGGCCAGCACAGACTTGTTGCTACTGATCATGTCCATCACGTCATAGCGGGGGCGTCGCAGATACAACCAGGCAGCCTTTAACCAGTTAGGCTTGTCGCCCGGTGTGAACTCGGCGGCGCCGAAGACGATCAGGCGGCCGGTGGGTGCAAGCTCGCCGAAGGACTGCCGCTGGATCTTGCCGCCGATACCATCGAGCACAATGTGTAGCGGTCGCCCGCTTAACTGCTCGCGCAATTGTTCGGCAAAATTCTGGCCGCGGACGATCACCTCCGAGAATCCCTGCTCTGCAAGAAATGCGCGCTTGCTCTCGGAGCTGACTGTGCCGATCGGCGTTGCGCCCATTTGCGCAACCATACGCATGGCCTGTATCCCGACGCCGCCGGCGGCACTCTGGATTAACACCACCTGACCCGGCTTGACCGCGCCGAGATGCGTCAATGCGTAGTAAGCGGTCAAACTCTGTGCGGGAAAGGCGGCGCCCTCGGCAAAGCTCCAGTGCGCGGGAATTTTTCGGCAATGCTGCGGTGGTACATCGACAACGGTGGCGTAACCACCGAAACGGGTACAACCGTATACCCGATCACCCACCTGCAATTCCGTTTGTGCGCAGCCTCCCACCTCGCTAACCACACCGGCAAACTCCAGCCCGGGAATGAAACTGCCACTCGGTGTTGCGGAGTAGAGGCCGGTCAGCGCGAAGATGTCGGCGAAGTTCAGGCCGACGGCTTTTACCGCAACCCGAATCCGGTCACTGGCCAGTGACTGTACAGGTTCATCCTGCAACTTCAGGTTGCTGATAGCGCCCGCTTTGTCGGTGCGCCATACCGTCCTTGTTCCTGTGGCGGTTACGGGTGCGGTTGCTGCCATGCTCAATCCTGTCTTTTCAAGTCTGCCGGCAGACTAACGGGCAACGACCATTTTCGCCAGCAGACTGCATATGGCCCATCGGTCGCTCCCAGGTTTGTTCCACTACCTCGCATGCTGTATAACCATACAGCACTGCGAAACCTCCGCTTCTTGTCCTCTACAGTACCCTGCTTCTGCTATGGCCGAACCTGTCGAACTGGCGCCCGATTATTACCTCAACAATTTCCGCTCACTGGTGGATTTTGTGGTGTCGCGCTATGCCGAGTTGCTGCCGGCGGGAGAGCAGCGGTTTTACCAGCAGTTTCTACAATTGCAGCCCGATGGCCAGCGACTCTACGTGCGCCTGCTGTCCCGCAAGGGTGTGTGCTCATCCGTCGGCGCCCTGTTCCGGCAGAACAAGCTCGCCTACACCGAGATCGGCGACCTGTCAGCAGCCGCTGAAGAGCTGTCAGAGAGCGGGCTCTTGCTGCGCAACCCGACTCTGCCACTGCAGGAAATCCTGCCCCTGTTCACCAAAAGTGAACTCTTCAACTGCTCTGTCGAAGCACTGCCAAAAAATCTGAAACGTCCGGCCCTGGAACTGGCGCTACTGGAGCAGGATTGTACGGAGATTCAACAGGCGCTGACCGCCGAGCCGCTACTGGCGGTGCAGGCTGCGGAACACTTTGACACCTTCAAGCTGTTGTTTTTCGGCAACCTGAACCAGGACCTGACCGACTATGTGCTGCGCGACCTGGGTCTCTTCCGCTACGAGCGCTACCCGCTGGAGCGGGAACAGCTGCCGTTTCAGACACGCACACAGATCGAGCAGTACTTGCGCTACTACCAATGTCTGCGGGAATCCGAGTCCGCACTGGCGGCCGATACCGATGCCATCAACACACTGGCCGCACAACTGCCGGTGGGCATCGATGGCGACAGTACCCTGGAGCGGCGGCTGGATCGCTTGCGCCTGACCCTGGCGCGGCAACTGGAGCGGCTCGATGCCCTGAGCGATGCCGAATACCTGTATCGCCAGTGCACCCGCCCGCCGGCGCGCGAGCGGCGAGCGCGTATCGCCGTCAACCTCGGTGATACCGAGACCGGCCTGGCACTGTGCTCGGAGATTCTCGCCAATCCGCACAGTGAGGCGGAAAGAGAATTTGCCGAGAGCTTTGGGTATCGCAGCGCGAAAAAAACCGGTTTCACTGCGGATTGGCCGGCGCCAACCCGACACCGGCCGCCCACCGAAACGGTCGCGCTGCCCCCCGCTCAGGAGCGGGTGGAATTACTCGCAGCCAGCCACCTTGCGCCAGCCTCGTCCGGTAACCAGTGTTATTACGTGGAGAACACTCTGTTTAACGGGGTGCTGGGCCTGGCTGTATGGGACATCGTGTTTGCACCGATCCCGGGTGCCTTCTTCAATCCCTTTCAGATCGCACCGAGCGATTTCCGCACTGCCGATTTTTATCCACAGCGGCGCACAGCGTTCGAGCGACGGATGGCGGAATTTGAGCGAGGAAAGCTGAGCGAGTGGGTGTGGCGACACTTTCACGATAAACGTGGTATCGCCAATCCACTGGTCGTCTGGGAAGCCCTGTCTGAGCCGCTACTGAACCTGGTGCTGGAACGCGTCCCCGCCGATCACTGGCGGGCACTATTCCGGCGCCAGCTGCGAGATATCGCCAGTCATCGCAGCGGTTTGCCGGACCTGATCCTGTTCCCGGAGCACAGCGGCTACGAACTGGTAGAAGTGAAAGGCCCCGGCGATCGCCTGCAGCAGAATCAGCAGCGCTGGCTCGCTTATTTCGCACAACACGAAATCCCCCATCGCGTGTTGCACGTGGAGTTTCAGCCTTGAACATACAAGTGGCAGCCGATGCGGTTCTACAGCTCTCGGTAGGCGAGCTGGTGGACTTCGCCTGTCGCACGGGTGATCTGGTAGCAGATACCAACGCTGGGCCATCCGCACTGGAAGGCATCCGCGCACACCAGAAACTGCAGAAAAAAAGCCCCCCTGGCAGCGAGATTGAGTATCGACTCCAGCTAGAGCTCGAACAGGATGGGCAGGCCGTTGCCCTCAGCGGTCGCGTGGATATCCTGCACCCTCAGGCCGACCTCCACCGCCCGGTGCAGCTGGATGAAATCAAGACCACTTATGTGCCCCCACAAGCACTGCCAGACTCAACGCGCGCGCTGCACTGGGCACAGCTAAAAATTTATGGCTTCTGCTATGGCCTGCAAAATAACTATAAATGCGACGATACCCTCGCGCTGCAGATGCTGTGGCATAACCTCAAGGAAAACAAAACCTACCCGGAATTACAGGAATTCCACTGGCGCGAACTGGAAACTTTCGCGCGCGGAGCTCTTGCGCAATATGTGGCGTGGCATCAGCGCTGGCAGGCGCATCAGCGGGCGGTGCGTGCATCGGCACAGGCGCTGGAGTTTCCGTTCAGTCATTATCGCAGCGGACAGCGGGAGTTGGCGGTGGCGGCCTACCGCTGCCTGCGCGATGGCGGTGAACTGGTAGTCGAGGCGCCTACCGGAATC
This sequence comes from Microbulbifer elongatus, assembly GCF_020524885.1. GTDB lineage: Bacteria > Pseudomonadota > Gammaproteobacteria > Pseudomonadales > Cellvibrionaceae > Microbulbifer > Microbulbifer elongatus_A. The sequence continues at coordinate 24,841 of NZ_JAIVKJ010000002.1, forward strand.
GGCAAAACCGTCAGCACCCTGTTCCCGGCGGTGAAGGCGCTGGGGGAAACCGAGCTCGAACAGCTGGTCTATCTCACCGCAAAAAACTCCGGTCGGCAGGTGGTACGCGAAACTGCCAGGCGCCTGCATGACCAGGGATTGAAATTATCGGTGCTGGAACTGCAGGCGCGTGACAAAACCTGTGCCTGTAGCCTGGGACTTTGCAGCCGCGATGACGAAGGCATCTGCCCGCGCACCCGCGGCTTTTTTGATCGCCTGCCCGAGGCCCGCCAGAACCTGTTCGCACAAGCACAACTGACTTCCGAGGTTGTCGCGCAGGAAGCGGATCGCCTGCAGTTGTGCCCGTTTGCGCTGTCACTGCAGATGCTGCCCTGGGCGGACCTTGTGGTATGTGACTTCAATTACGTGTTCGATCCACTGGTGCAAATGCAAAGCCTGGTGGATACACGCCGACAGCGTGCACTTCTGATCGACGAGGCACACAACCTGGGCGACCGCGCGCGTGGTATGTTCAGCGCCAAACTCAGTCGCAGCGACAGTCGCCGTGCGGCAGCCGAATGCAAAGACTCCCACCCGGGCTTGCGGCGAGCAATCCAGTCACTGGTGCGGGCACTGGATAAATGGGCCAATGTGCAGCGAGACACGCGAACGGAAGGCGATCGTCCCGCCGGCCCTATTTCTACAGGGGCCGAGCTTTGGATAAACCGCCCCGGGGATACGCCCCCCCTGGCGGTTGGCACTGCGGTCCAGAAAGTACTGACCGCCGCCAACCAGTTATGGGAAGCCTCACAGTCACCACCGGAGGCGATCGGCGACTGGCTAAAAAACCTGTTCCGCTACCAGACCATCGAACAGCTGGCAGGCGAACACCATCGCTGCATTACCCGAGCACAGCGCTCCGGCAACCCGGACAGCCGTTGGCAGGAGCAGGAACTGGAGCTGTTGTGTCTGAATGCAGCGGTTTACTTGCAGCAGGCCTATGGCCTTTTCCACAGCGTGATCGCCTTTTCCGCCACCCTGCGCCCACCACACTATGTGTACCGGCAATTGGGGTGGCAGCCGGAATCCCCTTACCTGCAACTATCATCGCCATTTCGCAGTGATCAGCTGGGGCTGTTCCTGTGTTCTTATATAGATACCCGCTACCGCGCACGCCAGGCAGCCACGGGCGCCCTGGTAGAGTTGATTGCCCGCACCATTCACAGCCGACCGGGCAATTATCTGGTATTTTTTCCTTCCTACCGCTTTTTACAGCAGGTGGCAGTGCACTTTGCCGAGCACTTTCCGGATATTGCGCTGGTACAACAGGAAGCCGGCAGTTCGGATCAGCAGCGCAGTCAATTCCTGGAACGGTTCAGGGAGGGCCAGCGCACCCTCGGCTTTGCGATCATGGGCGGCATCTTTGGTGAAGGTATCGATTACGTGGGCGAACAACTGGTGGGCACCATTGTGGTGGGTACCGGCCTGCCGCAGGTGAATGAGGAGCAGGAACTGCTGCGCAGCGATTGTGAAGCGCGCGGTGAGAACGGCTTTGATATCGCCTACCGCTACCCGGGCCTCACCCGCGTGCTGCAGACTGCCGGAAGGGTCATCCGCAGCGAAACCGACCGTGGCGTCGTGATTCTGGCCGACTATCGCTTTACCGAACCGTTTTATCGAAGCCTTTATCCGCAACACTGGGAACCGCGGATCTGCAGCAATGGCAACATACTCAGTGCCGAGTTAGATCAGTTTTGGGAAACCCCTTAGCAAAGGCCATGGTATTAGACCGAAAATTCTATCGTCGCAGCCCACACCAGCGCACAGCACAGAATCTGCGGGAAGACGTCAGCTTTGTCGATGTGCGCAAGCGATTTGACTTTCGCGGCATCAAAATTGGACGCTGGGTGACGGAAGCGGAAAAGGCGCGCGCCGCAGGGCTGTTTTACGATGCTCTGGTGGACCTGATGACCATACTTCAGGGCCGCGAATTACTGGTATCCCTGCGCGGTACGCTCGCGTTTCAATACGGCAGTGGTGGCCGCCCGGGTATCTCCGCCCACTACGAGCCAGGCACCCGCACCTTCGCCCTGGCCAAGAACGCCGGCCCGGGCGCCATCGCCCACGAGTGGTTTCACGCCCTGGACCACTATCTGGCCGACAAGGCCTTCAGCGACGCGCCCGGCAATATGTTTGCATCGGAAGCCTGGCTGCGGGATGCCACTCCGGTTCCCCACCCGATCAACGATCTGCTATTTGCCTGTTTTCGCACTGTGATGCTGGACGACAGCGGTGAAAACCCCAGCGAGATGTTCCGGGCTTCGAAAGCGGCGGACAAGGCCAATGGCTGCATCTACTACGCAGACCCAGCAGAAATGTGTGCGCGCGCTTTCGAAGCTTTTGTACAGGACTCGGCAATTTCGAATAATTTTCTGGTCTCCGGCACCAAGGTGACCGAAGAGGCAAAGCTGGGACTCTACCCCCGCGGTGAACACAGGCAGCGAATCAACGGGGCCTTTTCCCGATATTTTCTCGCTTTGGGGCGCGCACTGAGCGCGCAATCTCGCTGAGCAGTGGAATGTTTCCGCTGGACAGTTCGCTATTTTGACGCGGCAATAAACTCATCCATCTGCACTTCCAGCATATCCATCGGCAAGGCTCCATTGGCCAGTACCGCGTCGTGGAAAGCACGCAGATCGAACTGGTTGCCCAGCGCCTGCTCGGCTTTCGCGCGCAGTGCACGGATTTTTATCTCACCCATTTTGTAAGACAGCGCTTGTCCGGGCCAGGAGATATAGCGGTCTACTTCCGCGCGCACATTCGCTTCGGACAGTGATGTATTGTCCGACAGATAGTCCAGTGCCTGCTGCCGCGTCCAGCCCTGTGAGTGGATTCCGGTATCGATCACCAGGCGGGCGGCGCGCCACATTTCATAGCTAAGACGACCAAACTGCTGGTAGTCATCTTCATAAACACCCATTTCCACACCGAGACGTTCCGTATACAGCGCCCAACCTTCACCGTAGGCGCTCAGATACAGGTTCCGGCGGAACTTGGGCACATTTTCCAGCTCCAGGGAAAGGGCCCCTTGCAGGTGGTGGCCCGGTGCTGCCTCGTGCAGGGTTAGCGCCACCAGTTCATACATGGGGCGCTGATCCAGCGCATGGGTATTCAGCCAGTAGGCGCCACCGCGATTACCACCAATGGCCGCCGGGTTGTAGGAGGCGGTGGTGTAGTTGGGAGCAATTTCATCCGGCACTGGCACCACCCCATAGGGCAGCCGCGGCAGCGTGCCGAAGAATTCCGGCAGGCGATAGTCGATACGCTTGGCGATATACGAAGCCTCCTTCAGCAGCTCCCGCGGTGTCTTTGCATAAAACCGGGGGTCGGTACGCAGGAACTTGGTAAACGCTTCAAAGTCACCATTGAAGTCGGTTTCTTCGTTGACCTTCTTGACCAGCGCGTTCATCTCACTGCGGATTCGTTTTACTTCCGCGAGGCCTGTCTTGTGGATTTCAGCCGGGTCCATATCCATGGTCATGTAGGTGCGGATGGCGTGGCGATAATAGTCGCCGCCTCCCGGGAGATCTTCTGCAGCGAGGGAGTCGCTGGCAGCCTGCATATACTCCCCTTCCAGAAAGCTGGCCACCCGATCAAAGGCGGGAATTGCATGCTCCTGTATGGCTTTTTTACCTGCAGTTTCTATCTCTTGTTTCTCGGCCGAAGAAAAGCTCTCGGGGAATTTCTCAAAAGGCTCATACAGACTGCTTTTCTCTGCGTCGTCATGGACCTGAGCGCGTACGGTTGGTGCGATCCCCTCCACAACGATTTTTGGCAAAACAAATCCATCATCGATACCAGCACGCATATTTGCGATGTTTTCATCGAAATAGCGGCCAATATCCTCGAGCCGCTTGATGTAATCCTGATAGTCAGAAACCTGCGGCATATTCAAACCGCGACTCGCGCTCAGCGCCGTGTTCCAGAAACTGTAAAAGGTGTTGACCGGAATGCGATCCAGATACAGCTCATTAGATTCTATGGAGTTATTCAGTACCCACAGCAGCAGGTCCCGGTTAACCCGCTCGTCGGGCGTTAATGAATTCCGGTCAATCTCCTGTAGACGAAGGACAAACGCTTTCTCTGCCGCCAACCGGCGGGCGCGGTCTTTTTCCGATACACCGGGTAGGCGATCGTTGTAGCGCTTATCCGCCATTCGACTCGCATCGGTAGGGTTTTCCCGCAGGTAGTACTCCCAGTGGTCATCGATGACCTTCTGCAGTTGCGCACCGGTAGTCTCAGCCTGGCTGTAGGGCGAGACGGCGAGCAGGATGAACAAAGCTGAAAGAACCAGCCGATGGGAATGTCGCATTACATGCGGGAGAAAAAAGCACATACCGGGGTACTCTGGATGATCTGACGTCACCGGTACAATATCACGACACAGGATCTTCAGCACCGAAGCTTAGGCGCGGCGCTCTCAAATAGTAATTAGGCTATAGGTGCTTGTTCAAACAATGCTCTTGATCAGGCCACCTTCCGCCTTGATGCTGGCGCCATTGATGGCCGCACTCAACGGCGATGCAATAAACGCGACGACGGACGCTATTTCTTCGGGGCGGATAAAGCGCTGCAGCAATGAATCGGGCTCGGTTTCTTTGAAGAACTCGGCCACGAACTCCGATTCGGACTTTCCCTGAGCCTCAGCGCTCTCTTTCAGCCACTGGCTTACCCCTTCTGTGAGGGTCGGACCGGGTAACACCGAATTCACCGTGACATTGCGGCCACAGCCCTTGGTCAGGTTGGCAAGACCGCGACCGATAACAATCTGTGCGCCTTTGGTCATGGAGTAATGCACCATGCTTTCCAGCCCTCGCATACCTGCCTCGCTGGCGATGTTGATAATGCGGCCGAACTCCTGTTCACGCATCCGCGGAAAGAAGTGGCGACACAGGCGTACGGTACTCAGCACGTTGATATCAAAAAAACGCTGCCACTCTTCATCCGCAATCTCATCAAAGGCCGCCGGGTTGAAAATTCCCATGTTATTGACCAGCACATGGAGAGGGCCAATCTTGTCGATCTCACTACAGAGGCGAGCGGCATCTTCCGCCCGTGACAGGTCACCGTCAATGGGGATAACCTCCCCCGGTCCCGACATGTCGCTTGTCGCATCAGCGGTTCCGGAGCGTCCATTTACGATCACTCTTGCGCCCTCCTGCAACAACGTTTCCGCTATGGCCCTTCCTATGCCCTTGGTAGAACCACTGATAAATACAAGCTTGTCAGCCAGCTGCAGGTCCATAAGTTTTCCTGGTGCCGTAAATACGTCGGGGAAGGGTAGTATCGAAGGTGAGATGACGGCAGGGTCACGAGGTTAGGTGCCGGGATTGCCAGCACCATCCGAATCAGACCACTGCTGCTGTCGCACGTTACCTCGCCGCAGCGACTGGGACGAGCAGTGATGGATCTGGCATCTACACTGAAACACGAAATACAGGAAGTTAAGAAGATCCTGGAAGGAGCTAACGTCGTGTTCTTAGGTAATTTTTCTCAGGTCGCGGGCATACGATTGCCAGTGGCCTTTGCCGCGATAATTTTGACAACGCTAGGTTCAGTGTCAGCGAAGGCCACAGAAGGCGGCATCGGTTACTACGTGCCCGGCACCGTGGCGACACTGATTGACCGCGCACCAGTACAGACTGGCTGGGTATTCGAGCCGATGCTAATGAGTTACAGCGGTGAGTTGAGCACCGACGTCTCGGTAGAGGTTGCTGGTCTGATTACCGCTGGTATTGACGTCGACATCAACGCTTTTGTACCCGGTGCGCTCTACACATTTGAAAACACAGTGCTCGGAGCAAAGTATACGGCCGGGCTCTATGGTTCCTGGGTAGACGTGGATGTAACCGCCCGGCTCGATAGCAGCCTGGGCTCCTTTCGACGGAACGATTCCGCATCCGGTCTCGGCGACACCACACTCATGCCGCTAATGATGGCCTGGGTGGACGGAAACTGGCAATACAACGCACTTCTACCTGTGCATGCACCAACGGGCGACTACAAGCTCGGACGTCTCGCCAATCCGGGACTGAATTACTGGGCGGTCGACCCTACCGTGGGTATCTCGTATGCCAATATGGAGACCGGATTTAACGCCACACTGTTCACCGGTCTCATGATGAATGAGGAGAATTCGGATACCGACTACCGCAGCGGGCGACTTTTACATTTCGATGGTAGCTTGCAGCAGATGATGAAAGCGGGGGACGGTTTTGTCACCGTGGGAGTCAATGCATTTCTGCTTAACCAGATTGGCGATGACCGCAATCAAAGGCCTGTCGTTGGCGCATTTCGCACAAAATCCGCCGGTATCGGTCCAACAGTTGGCTACATGCTGCCGATGGGAAAAGACAATATCGTGATGGAATTTCGCTGGCTGCCGCAACTGGACACCAAAAACACCACGGAAGGAGATTACTTCTGGTTCAAGTTTGTGTACCAGCTTGGAACTGGCAAGCAAAAGTAACTTCAGTTGAATTTGAGCATCAACAAAGCCACCTGTTGCGGTGGCTTTTTTGCGCTCAAGTATTTTTAATCTACGCACTATTATTCGATTCGGGTTTAGCGGTCACTTGTTAGCGATCTCCAGGATACCGATAATCGTCTGTTCAAGCACAGTCGTCAGCGTAAACGGGGAAGCAAACAATGAAGGATGTATGTGTGGCCGCGGTACAGATGGTAAGCGGCGAGCGTGTGGATGAAAATCTTGCCCAAGCATATGAACTTGTACGCGAAGCAGCCACAGGTGGTGCGAAGCTGGTACTCCTCCCGGAAAATTTTGCGCATCTCGCCGATGGCGGCAGTGTTTCTGCCGCTGAGCCCTTCGCCGATGCGGTTGCCCCCCCATCCTCCCAGTACCCCATTCAGTGCGCGCTGCACAGCTGGGCAGCGGAGTTCGGCATCTGGCTAATTGCCGGTGCCGTGCCCCTACTTGAAAGAGGGGATGGCACCCCCGTTAGCAACCAGCGCACTCGCTCTGCCAGCCTTGTATACGATGACCGGGGTATGCTGCGGGCACGCTACGACAAGATTCACCTTTTCGATGTGGACGTCGACGATACCGCCGGTCGCTATCGGGAATCCGCCAGTATCGAGCCGGGTGAACAGACGGAAGTTGTTGCGACGCCCTGGGGGCAAGTCGGACTGAGCATCTGTTTTGACCTGCGCTTTCCCGAGCTCTATCGTCAGCTAGCAGGAAATGGGGCAGAAATACTTACCGTGCCTGCGGCATTTACCCACACCACAGGAAAGGCGCACTGGATGACGCTGTTACGCGCGCGTGCGATCGAGAATGGATGCTTTGTGATAGCGGCAAACCAGGGTGGTGAACACTCTGCAAAAAGACGCACCTGGGGTCACTCGGCGATTATCGATCCCTGGGGAGAGGTACTTGCCGAGGCGGACGAGGGTGAAGCGGTGATTATAGCCACGCTCAGCGCAGAAAAGCTGACAAAAGTACGGCGAAGCATGCCGCTGCTATCCATGCGCCGACTCTAAAAATTACCACCAATAAAAAAGGCCACCGATCGGTGGCCTTTTTATCTGCGAACAATATGGTGGTGTCAGCTCTGCTCCACCGTTTGCTCGATGCGCCCGAAGATGGACTGGCCTTTTTGATCCAACATCTCAATCGCAATCTTGTCGCCGAACTGCATAAAGGAAGTGCTGGGTTTGCCTTCCTGAATAGTTTCAATCATGCGAATTTCAGCAATACAGCTGTAGCCAACGCCACCCTCTTTCACCGGTTTGCCGGGGCCACCGTCGAGTTTGTTCGATACGGTGCCGGAACCGATAATGGTACCCGCGCCGAGTGGGCGAGTTTTGGCAGCGTGGGCGATCAGCTGGCCAAAGTGGAAGGTCATGTCCACACCCGCATTTGGCTCGCCAAATTTTTCACCGTTCAGTTCAGACACCAGCGGCAGGTGCAGCTTGCCCTCTTTCCAGCTGTCGCCCAGTTGCGCCGGGGTGACGCACACGGGAGAGAAAGCGCTGGAAGGTTTGGACTGGTAGAAACCGAACCCTTTACCCAGTTCGTTGGGAATCAGGCCGCGCAGGGAAACGTCGTTTACCAGCATCACCAATTTGATGTGCTGCAAGGCATCCTCGGGAGAAACACCCATGGGGACATCATCGGTAATAACCGCAATTTCCGCCTCAAAGTCGATACCAAAGCCTTCGGACTGTGGCATTTTTACCGGCTCGCGCGGGGCCAGGAAGGTATCGGAACCGCCCTGATACATCAGTGGGTCAGTCCAGAAGCTTTCCGGCATTTCCGCGTTGCGCGCCTTGCGCACCAGCTCCACATGATTCACGTAGGCGCTGCCATCGGCCCAGTGGTAGGCACGCGGTAGCGGCGAGTGGCACTTGCCCTGGTCGAAGGCTTCACCCTCAATTTCGCCACTATTGAGTTTTGCCTGCAGCGCTTCAAGTTGTGCGGACTTCTCCGCCCAGTCGTCCAGTGCGCTTTGCAGGGTCGGGGCTATTTCGGCTGCGGATGCCATGCGGTTCAGATCGTCGCTGACTACTACAAGCTGGCCATCGCGGCCGGATTTCAGGCTGGCTAACTTCACTGTGCCTTCCTCTCAATTGATTTGTTGTTACGGATCGAGTGCCTTGAACTCTTCCTCACCGTGCATCCAGGCCGCGTGGCGTGGGGCTTTCTTGGTGCGGGACCACTCTTCCAGCATGTCTTCGGCGACACGCTTCAACTCTTTGTGCATACCGGGCTTGGCGGTATTGGCGGCGAGTTCGATACGGTGTCCGTTCGGGTCGAAGAAATAGATGGACTTGAAGATGGTGTGGTCGGTGGGACCTAACACATCAATGCCAGCGTTTTCGAGCTTCTGCTTCATTGCGAGCAGCTCGTCCATACTTTCCACTTCCATCGCGATATGCTGCACCCACTGGGGAGTATTTTCATCGCGGCCCATGTCCGGGGAATTTGGCAGCTCGAAGAACGCCAGTACATTGCCCTGCCCCGCGTCGAGGAAAACGTGCATGTACGGGTCAGGTGCCCCCGTAGAGGGCACCTTGTCTTCGGCAATGGCGAGCTGGAATTCCATGCCCAGAAGATCGCGGTAAAACTCCACGGTTTCCTTGGCATCGCGGCAGCGGTAGGCCACGTGGTGGATTCTTTGAATAGCCATGTAGGCCTCCAGGCTTTTATTCAGGCTTTATTGAAAGATGACGCCGGTCAGGCAGCGTCTTCCTCACCTTTTTTGCCGATCACACCGCGCTTCAGCTGGTCGCGCTCGATGGATTCGAACAGCGCCTTGAAATTGCCCTCACCAAAACCTTCGTCTTCCTTGCGCTGGATGAACTCGAAGAATACCGGGCCCAGCATGTTGGCAGAGAAGATCTGAAGCAGCAGGCGCGGCTGGCCACCTTCAGTGGTGCCGTCCAGCAGCAGACCGCGCTTTTTCAGCTCATCGGTGGGCTCGCCGTGGCCGGGGAGACGCTCTTCCAGCATTTCGTAATAGGTTTCCGGAGGCGGGGTCATGAATTCCATACCCTGCTTCTTCAGACGGTCCCAACAGGCCACTAGATCGTCACACGCGAACGCAATGTGCTGGATGCCTTCGCCGTTGTACTTCATCAGGAACTCTTCGATCTGGCCGCCGCCACCGGCTGCCTCTTCGTTCAGCGGGATACGGATCTTGCCGTCTGGCGCAGTCATGGCCTTGGACAGCAGACCGGTGTACTCGCCCTTGATATCGAAATAGCGGATCTCACGGAAGTTGAACAGGTCTTCGTAATACTTGGCCCAGTAGTCCATACGACCGCGATACACGTTGTGAGTCAGATGGTCCAGGGTGTGGAAGCCACAGCCTTCCGGATGCTTGTCCACGCCTTCCAGCCAGTGGAAGTCGATATCGTAGATGCTCTCGCCTTCTTTATAGCGGTCGATCAGGTACAGGGTAGCACCGCCAATACCCTTGATCGCCGGCAGGCGCAGTTCCATCGGGCCGGTTTCCACTTCTACCGGCTGTGCGCCCTTCTTGAGCGCTTCGTTATAGGCAAAAGTGGCATCTTTCACACGAAATGCGAGGCCGCATGCGGACGGACCGTGCTCGCGAGCGTAGTAGTCGGCGTGGCTGCCCTTCTCATAGTTTGTGATGAAATTGATGTCACCCTGACGCCACAGCTCCACGTCTTTTGTACGGTGACGCGCCACCTTGGTGAAGCCCATGGCCTCGAACACGGTTTCCAGAATGCCCTTTTCCGGCGCGGTGAATTCCACGAATTCAAAGCCGTCCAGGCCCATCGGGTTCTCAAATAAATCGGCCATGTGATCCTCCTTATATAGGATTCGTTATCGCGACCATCGACGCGGCTTGTGGCGGCGGAGGTCCAGGGTGGTTTCAGGTGCAACGAATTTAGTTACGCGTGTAACTAATGTCAAGAGGCGGTATCGGCTGAAGTGTAGTGCGCGGCACCAGATACCGGTGCCCGCGCACATTTTGCGAAGAAATCGCTTATGAACTTGTCACAGTTATCCGGACACGGGCCTTGGAAAAGTTGCCCTGCCCATCCGCTGCCCAGTAATAGAAGGCGTCATCACCGCTGGTGAACAGGGCGGGAACGTATGTGATGGTGCCATCACTATTGATATGGACCTGGCCATTGCGGGGCTGTAACAGGCCATCGATGGCCAGGGGGTCTCCATCCGGGTCGGTATCGTTGGCCAGCAGATCGAAGGTGATGGGCTGGCCCGCCTGAGTGGTGAAGGTGTCATCTGCGGCCGCAGGCGGCTGGCTGTCCAGGTTGATTGGGCCGCCGTATACGGCACCTCCCCAGGGTCCACCACTATTCTGCATAGCGACTTCTACATCGGGGCCAAGGCGGGTTTTCAGGCCATATTTGTGGATTTCACCGGTGGCTCGGTCGCTGAAATACTGCTCCACGACAGCATAGGAGTCGCCATTGGCGGCACTGAAGTAGCCGTCCTTTTCGAGAATGGCGATCATATCGAACACCGGGGTACCAAGGGTATCGACACCTGAGGGGAGTGGAGCCTCGCCAACGCTGTCGATTTTTTTACCCTGGTAGTCAACGCCGGCGAAAGCGAGGGTAGAGGGGCTCAAGTACTCGAAAGGTTCCTCTAAAGAAAGGTTAAAACGGCCGGGCTCCAGCGCGTCATCAGTCAGAATCAAATCCATTTCCGGGTCAAAGTCCACCAACTCGGTTTCGACCTCGATATACTTTCCCCCAATTACGACCAGCTGATCCTTGCCTGTGGGTTCGTTACTGGTGTGCTCTTTACTGAGAATCACCCCCTCAGGAAAACCCTGAATAAGAGCATTTCGCACGACCATATCTGAAGTGTTCACCCCCAGTTCAATACCGTGGAGTGGGCTGCGGTAGGACTCCGGGGTGCTACCAATCAGATCGAAGTTTCGTATCAGGTAGTGGGCGGTATATTCAATCAGTGCACCGACGCGCACCTCCCAAGCGGTAAAGTTGCTGAGCACGGTGTACACATCGTGCTGCTGCAACGTGTTGGCTTTAACCACCACCAGACCGACAGTAGAAGCGAATGCCTCATTACCATCGAAGTCGCGAATGGGAACATCGTCAGCGGTAGCGTCTTGCCCGAGACCAAGTGCTTCAGGCAACATAAAACGCTCTGGAGGGATTTTCAGCATGCCGGTGCCGCGGTGGAAGTAAACAAAGCCGTGGTTCACACTGGCAGCGACGTTATCGAAAGTGCGCACCATACGCCCCTGAAACCAGAAACCGGAACCGCTGCGAGCGATGTCGAAGGCCTGGACGTCAGAACCGTTTTTCGGGTTTATCGACCGGTTGCCCTCCGCTCGAATCGCTATATTATTTCGCCATTCGCCAGTTTCATTCCCGGTTTCCGCTACAAACCCCGCGCCAAAAGTATCGAAGCTGACATTAGCTATTAGTGAAGCGTGACTGTCATGATGCACATAGCCCCAGCCCGGCGAGCGGAATACCGCATTACCAATAGCGATGGCGGGGTTGCGTTGGTCGCTAGTACCGGTTCGGTGAAAATGAAAGCTATAGCGACCCCGCACATTACTGTCCGGTAACACCGGGTCCAGCTCCCCTACATCAAAGCTGACCACCGATTTGTCTGTGCGACCCAGCTCATCGAAAGCGGCATAGCGCACGTCTACCTGCTGGCTGTGCATAAACATTACGTGGCCCCGCTGGTGAGCTGGAAGCTGTGCGCCGTTTTCGCTGGCGACAGTGACATTACGAGTCATATTTGCCACCGAAATTTTTAGATCCGCGCGCGGGGAGAGATGATCCAGCTCGAGGGGGGCGTCGAGTGTGATGCGATTACCCACTATCTGCAAGATAGTCCTTACCTCATCCTGGCTGCCATGATAAGCAGCGTCCGATATGTTGGGATCCCACTTCCAGCCAGAATATCGGCTACCAGCAACTATCAGGCGGTCACCCACTCGCCAGTTATCCGGCTCTGCCTCCATCAGTAAAAATTCATCGCCACTGCGGGGATCACTCTGCACCTTCATATGCGGTGTTTTTATTGCACCGTGTATACGCGTGTTACCGTGAGCGATGATGCCGCGGCTCAATAGTAAAGGATCCCAGGATGTATCGATATTTCCATTGGCGGCGATAATCATTCGAGCACTGAATTGGTGCGGTAACGGCTCTGCGCGGCTACCAATTTCCAATGTGCCGCCACCAGCGAGGTAAAATGTATCGAACACCATTTGTGTTGTGCGATCGGTGGCGAAACGCAGGGTGCCGTCAACCCTCACAGTATGCAGCTTCGCATCCACATCCAAGTTATAGGTAACCTTTACCCCCTCGCGCACAACTACTCTTGCACCGATACCGGGCACTGACTTGTTATGCCATATCTCTGGATTACACCAATCTCCGTCGTCCACTGCAACGTGGGTGGCCTGTGTATATTCCACCAGCGCCAGCGACGCCATGTGCTCTTCCATCAGTGATCCGCGGTGGTTCGGCATAGGCCCCTCTTCCAAGGCCGGCAGTGGATAACTACCCTCAGGGTCAATACTCTCGCCAGGAGCTAGGCAGGCAGTACTATCCGAGGGCTCTGGCTTTGACTCCGGCTCTGGCTCTAGAGACACTTTTGGTTCCGGTTCGGGTTCCGGATCTGGAAACACTTTTGGTTCCGGTTGGTGTGCCGGTTCTGGAGGCACTTCCGGGACGAGCTCGTGTGGAGGGGCGGGATCTTTCAAGGGCGGCTGGCGACCTGAGCCACTGTCCCTCCCGCTAGGGCAACCGCTCAACAAAATCAAACAGGCCAAAAGAAGAAAAATCAGTGAAAATGTTCGGATGCGCTCTGTACGTTTTTCTGAAAGTAATTCCCTGTGCGACATCCCGATTGCGTACCTCATACCTCAAACCTCTATATTCCTTATATTCCTTTAAGTCCTTAAATTGTCTTCATATTCATTATTTTTTTTCTGATGGCATTCCCGGAAATTTCCGAGAAGTCGTAGTCGCAGTAAGCCTATTCGGTGTATCTCAGGTACACAAAAACACAGGTTCCAGTAGCTGCCGAAAATTCAAGGAGCCGACTCCAGTCACATTTTTGGGATCAAATAAGTAGAAAAGCGGAGGTTCACCTGGGTGTTTTCAGCGCTTAGATCCTCGGAAAACATATTTAAACGACCGTGAAATAATAAAGAGCATACGTTTTGGCAAAGGCGCACACACAAAAATCGCCGAGACTCTATTGCAGCTGGGCCATTACGAAGAATACTGCGCCAAATAAAGAAGCGAGCGCCAACTTTGTTGACCGTGTCGCGAAAAATATGATACGAATTGCACGAAACGCAAAACTAGGTGACAAGGAATGTCTAAGATAAATCGCGTAGATCACATTACGTACGCCGTTGCGGAAGGCATGATAGAGAAGTGAGGCTGGTATCACATTGAAGGGGAAGGTGGCACCCTGACAAAGCGCATCGATGACGTTCGCCCGGAAGATTCCAACAGCAGTATGAAGCTTTGGTGTATCGACTTCAAAAATTTTGGCATGGTACTAGTCGAAGGCATAGACCGCGCCAAAACCAGCCAGGTATCGGCCTTCGTCAATCGCCACAGCGTCCAGCATATCGCATTTGATACACCCAGCCTCGAAAACTTCGTTGACCACGCCATGAGCCTAGGCACCAATCTGCGTGGTAGGCAGCTGGTCAACGACGATGGTTTCGGCACGCTCAAGCAGCTGTTCGGCAAGGGATATGCTAAGCAAGACGCCGCTGAGATGTCCTTTCCGGAATATATCGAACGCCCCCGGGGCGGAGCGAAGGGCAAAGAGGTGAATACCGATGTGCCGCAAAACACCGGCAAGAACTTTTACCAGCGTATCGAAGACGCCCGCGACTCCAAAGACACGTCAACGCTAACAGACTTCTCAATGATGCCAGCGGAGTGGTCCCCTGAGCCGCAGCCCAGCAAGCGAGAAACCACTCAAACAACCGAAGAGCCGGCCCTTGCGTGACCGCCATAGCACGTCGGAGCCCCCGGGCTTTCTGGAGCTTCTCGGCAGAGCGCAAAATGAAGGCGGAGAGAAGATCCCGCAAGCTTCTCGAGCTTTTATCAGGGAGGGCGGCCGACAAGCGAACAGTCAACCTCCTTGTGCATTCTTCGACACCTTACGTTTTTCCTACTGTGGCACACCCGATCTTTATGAGATGAGCGCCGATTAAATTGGCGCGAAAATATAGCCAGTTTGTACCTGATTCTGGGCGAAATAGAAATTTTCCTCCAGCGCGCTTGGGGCTAAGCGTGTCGTGACTGAATGGTGAAAATCAGCGACTACATGATAGCAATACACGACGGGCAACATAGTGGAGCACTTAGGCGGCGGGGAATTAGCCTTTCCTTAATTCACCTGAAGAGCTTGAAAGGGAAGGTGCCAAATTTTAGTTGCGCATTATTTTCGTTGCTATAAAATTTTCGACATATAGACCAAGCGCACTGAGAAAACAATCGGGGATTTAAAAATTTTGGTGAACCTTGTCACCAAACCATAAATTTATTTTGGTTCTGCGTATTGTATGCCCCTTCGAACCTTAGCTGGATTTGCTTTGTCGAGTGGGATAGGCCGCCAACAACGAAAATCGGAGTTTGGTGCGCCAATTGCATGAGCAGTCTTACAGTATACGCATCAGCGGATGATGCGTACTTACCCAAGGGAGTGGGGAAATGCACCAAGGATGGATTCGTGTTCATCGCAGCAGGCTGATAGCCTATTATCGCCTACTGGATATTTTACTGATTTTAAGTGTACTTGGCGTATGTCTTTACGCTCTGGGGCACAGCCTAACGAAAGACTGGCTAATTGCCGGTTTGTTGGCCTCCGTGTTCTTTGCCTTCCTTTCTGAGTCATTTGAGCTTTACCGCTCTTGGCGGGTGGACTCCTACTTGAAGATGTGCGGCAAGACGGTCCTTGCGTGGTCTTCCGTATGCTCCGTACTATTGCTGATCGGTTACTTTGCCAAAGTGGGCGAAGACTACTCACGCTTGGTCATGGGCACCTGGTTTGTCAGCACATTGCTGCTACTCAACTTTTGGCGATTTAGCCTTCGTCAGATCCTTTTCTACTTGCGCGTCCACGGCAAAAATACCCGGCCGGCCGTCATTATAGGCGTTACCGATTCCGGCTTGCGTCTGCAGCAAGATTTCGCCTCCAACCCACAACTCGGCATTCACGTACGCGGCTTTTTCCGCGCTGCTGAGGCGTCTGAGCTTTCATCCGAGCACCCACGCGCCGCTGCGGCGGAAGTACTCGGCAATGTAGATCAGGCAGTGGCCGCGGCGCGGGCGGGTGAACTCGACCTGGTGTATATCGCACTCCCCATGCGCGAAGAAGACCTGATCGGTGAAATTTTGGCTCGCTTCGCCGATACGACCGCCACGGTGCATATTCTGCCCGACTTCTTTGTCGCTAATATGCTACACGCGCGCTGGCACCAGGTGGGCCAAAGCAACCTGCTCAGTATTTATGACACCCCAATTGAGGGCTTCAATAACTGGCTAAAGCGTCTGGAAGATCTGGTGCTGGGAAGCATCATCATCTCACTTCTCTCGCCCGTGATGCTCGTTGTCGCTGCTGGAGTTTGCCTGTCCTCACCCGGGCCAATCCTGTTCAAGCAGCGTCGTTATGGGCTGGACGGCCGCACCATCGATGTTTGGAAGTTCCGCTCGATGGTGACACAGGACAACGGCCCCAAGGTGCGTCAGGCCACCAAAAATGATGCTCGTATTACGCCATTCGGTGGCTTTATCCGGCGCACCTCTCTAGATGAGCTGCCGCAGCTCTTCAATGTACTGCAAGGCCGGATGTCGATCGTCGGGCCTCGACCGCACGCGGTCGCCCACAACGAGGAGTATCGGCAGTTAATCAACGGCTACATGCTGCGCCACAAGGTCAAGCCGGGTATCACGGGCTGGGCACAGATCAACGGATGGCGCGGTGAGACCGACACACTGGACAAGATGAGCAAGCGTATCGAATACGATCTGCACTACATCAGAAACTGGTCGATCTTCCTGGATCTGCGCATTCTGTTCCTTACAGTATTTCGGGGCTTTGTTTCCAAGAACGCCTATTAAAAGTGGCGCTGGGGGAAGAGAGATGAACAAATTCGACAAACATATCAGCCTGGTGGGAGTGTCCTTCGCTTTGGGGTCCACGTCAGTCGTCGCCGCGCCCATTGCACTTCCCTGGGGCATCGATCTCACCCCCTCAATGGACAGCAGTGTCAGTTACGATGATAACGTGACCAACTCAGCCGATGATGCGATCGAAAGCTGGTTGACCACCGTGAGCCCCGCACTGGAATTCGCTACAGACAACGAAATCGATTTTTATTCACTGCGGTTGAGCTCCGAATCCGGGAAATACCTCAACAGCCAACGTGATGATTATGTGGACTACCGCGCAGAGGCCTCTGCGAGAGTTGAACTCACCAGCGGTACAAGTGTATCGATGAACGGTAGCTGGATACGAGGCCATGAGGATCGAGGCACAGGCTTTTCCGAAGGCATCGGCAATGAACTGGATGGACCCGATGAATTTATCGATCGCGACTTGAGAACAGGTATCGAGTACCGCCCGGAAAATAACCCGTTGGTATTTGAGTTGAGCCTGGGTACCGACAGTCGTGTTTACGACATACTACTGGACCAGGCCGGCCGAGACCGTACCAGTGAATTCGGTAGTTTTTCAGCCGGCTATCGCATCGGTGCACGCACGACACTGATTACACAGGTGGATTACAGCAATATCGATTTCGCCTTTCAGGTTGCGGAGGGACCGACTGACTCTGCAAGGGGCCTGGACAATCGAGAGACCGACTATCTCGCAGGCATAGAATGGAGTAGTGCCAAGACCGACTTCAGTCTGCGAGTGGGCGAACGACATAAGGATTTTGACCACAGCGGGCGGGCGAACTTTGTTGGCCCCACATGGCAACTGAATATGTCCTGGTCGCCCCTGAGCTATAGCACCATCTCACTGTCCAGTCAGCGCAGTACCGACGAGCCCCGTGGACTTAGTGATTTTATCGATGCTAGAACCAATAGTATTACCTGGAACCATGCCTGGAGCAGGCGTTTTTCCACCAGCCTCAGCCATGCTGACCGCCGCAACGATCACTACGGAATCGAACAGCAGGATCATAACCAGACCTCAGGCCTGACGGTAAATTACCAAGCACGCCCCGGGCTGAGCTTTTCTGCTGGCTTTACACACCAGAATCAGGAATCCACGCTTGACCGCATGAATTTCAACAAAAACGTGTCGTTTATCGGCTTGACCCTGACCATGTAAGTCATCTCCATCAATGAATATGCAGAAAACATTCGTCAACGGCACAATAAGCACCAAATTACTAGCAGGCCTCATGAGAAATCTATACTTGCGCCTTCATGTATTGACAACCCTCTTGTTAGCATTGCTCTCCAGCAATAGCCTGATAGCGCAAACCTTTAGCAGTTATGACTATCAGCTGGGCCCCGGTGATCAGATTGAAATTCTTGTTTACGGTGAAAATGAACTCAACGTGAATACCCATATTGGGGATAACGGTGTTATCAACTACCCGTATATTGGCGAGCTACAGGTGACCGGCATGACCATCGGAGGCTTGAAAAAAGCAATAACCACTGCGCTAAAAGGTGACTACCTCGTCAACCCCATTGTTCAAATTTCTATCGAGCAGTACCGCCCATTTTTTATCGACGGCGAGGTTCAGGTGCCCGGCGGATACGCTTTTCAGCCAGGGCTGACCATCGTAAAAGCGGCTGCGCTGGCCCAGGGATTCACCGAGCGTGCTTCAAAAGACAAAATTTATATCACTCGAGAGACAGATGGCGAACAACAGCGTCTAAAAGTAGATCTCAACACCCAACTCAGACCGGGTGATATCGTCACGGTTGAGCAGAGGTTTTTCTGATGAATATTCCATCTTCACCACAACATGCGCGCCACGACATGCTGCCCCAGGAAGAATACCTGGACCTGCAAAAATACCTGCGCTTGCTGTGGTTACACAAAGCGACCATCTTGGTTACCACGCTAGTATTTGCCCTGCTCGGCGCAGCAGTGATGTCTATACAGCCAAAACGTTATACCGCTACCGCAACAATCAGTTTTGAAACTGGCCGAGCAAATATCACCGAAATACGTGAGGTAGTGGAAGACGGGCCGGAAAACCGAGATTACTTGCAGACTCAGGCGGAGATCCTCAAATCCCGCCAGCTCATCGCGCGCGTCATTCGCCGCTTGGACCTTTCCCGGGAGTCACTCAACGCACCCCAAAACCCTCTGCTTGGACTGTTTACGGGTGGCGAAGATGTCATGCCCGGCGAAGTTATCGAGGCACCACTGGCAGCTGAGGCTACAACACCAGCAAGTGAAGAAGATGACAACTCCGTTGCCAACAGCACCGAGCCATCCGTTGAGGCCGATTCTATACCAACAAATACCGCCCTCACTGATTACATGGCGCATTATTTAGTGGTCGAACAAGTTCGCGGCACACAGCTGATCAAAATTAGCTATGAATCTTACTCCGCAACACTCTCTGCCGAGATTGCCAACGGTCTTGCACAAGAGTATTTGCTAAGTCAGACAGAAACCAAAAAAGAGGTCACATCAAAAGCAGCGGACTGGCTGGACGAGCGCCTCGATACGTTGCGTAAGAACCTTGAAACTTCCGAACGTGCACTGCACGACTTCCAGCGGGAAAATAACCTCGTGGACCTCGATGGTGTACGTGGCCTGGCCACTCAGGAACTAAACGACGTTACTACCCAGTTGCTTGAAGCCAAGCGTGAACTACAGCTGGTTACCACTAATTATCAACTGGTCCGCCGCAAAAACGGTGACGCTGAAGCACTGCTGATGTTACCCCAGGTTCAAAGCCACCCAACAATCCAGGGTATTCGTCAGCAGCAGGCCAATATTCAGCGTCAGATTTCCGACCTGCAATTGCGCTACGGCCCTAAACACCCACTTATGATCGCTGCTAATAATGAACTGGATGGGCTGGATAACCGTCTATTTATTGAAATTGGCGAGGTATCGCAGGTTATTGTCGGTCAATACGAGGCTGCCCAAGCCAGAGTCGCCGGATTAGAGACTGAAGTCGATCGTGTTAAGAGTGAGTTTCAGGCAATATCTCAACAGGAAATCGAATACTCTGAGCTGGAACGTCAGGTAGAAATTAATCGCGAGCTTTACAATACGTTTTTGACCCGTGCACGCGAGACTTCTCAGGGCACAGGTTTCGATTCTAACAGTGCACGTCTGGCAGACCCTGCCGCAGCTCCGATTAAGCCTCTCGACAATAGAATTGCTCTGGTTACCGCTGCCGCTGCCGTGGCGGGCTTACTGTTTGCCTGTTTCGGCGTACTTCTACTTGAGCTACTACAAGATAACATCCGAAACCCGGACGATGTGGAATTACTGCTCAGACAAAAAATGTTTGGTTTGATCCCGCTAACTGGAAACCGAAAATCCAACACCAGGATCAAGGCAAGATCTTACTTTGATCGAAAGCAATATCAATTCAGTGAGGCGATAAAAACACTCCGGACTAGTCTGGTCCTTTCTCATCTGGATGCACCCGCGAAAATCATCTCAATTACTTCATCGGTGCCAAGCGAGGGTAAAACCACCCTTTCTATCAGTCTTGCCTTTGCCCTTGCTCAAGGAGAAAGGGTATTGCTGATAGATGCAGATTTGCGTCGTCCTTCCGTGGGTAAAGAGTTTGATCTACCACAGGGGCGCCCCGGGCTGACCAATTTAATCGCTGGAACCCACAGTGAAAAAGACTGTGTCTATCGCGACAAAGCGAGCGGACTGGATGTAATCGCATCAGGACCGATACCGCCGGATGCACAGCAGGTGTTGAATTCATTGCGCTTTACAAACAGTGTGAAATTGCTCGCCAAGCATTACGACCGGATCATTATTGATACAGCCCCCGTCAATGCAGTCAGCGACGCGCTCATGATCTCACGCATCGCCGACTCGACGCTTTATGTCGTCAAATCAGGCTCTACACGTAAGAAAGTCATTCAACGAGGTATTGATCGCCTCTCGCAAGTGGGTATCCAGATAGACGGCGTCATTCTGAACCAGGTGGACATCAACTCCAAGGCGGCCCGCTCAGAAGAGTATTACGGATATTACGGCGGACAATATGGCTACGGTCAGGAAATCGATAACGATGACTTTGTCAACTCAGTTCAAGGTAAAAACGTAAAATGCCAGCAGGAAGCGCTCGAGATTGCATGATCGACCTCCACTGCCACCTGCTACCTGGAGTCGACGACGGAGCAAAAGATCTTCAACAGGCGCTGACACTAGCACAAATGTCGGTAGCTCAGGGCGTAACCCATGCTGTTATGACGCCCCATATACATGTAGGGCGCTACCAGAATGACTACTCCTCCATTGAGCGTGCATTTCTAGATTTGCGTGATGCATTGTCAGTGGCACGAATTCCTTTACGAATTGGATTTGCAGCAGAAGTGCGAATTGGAGGTGAAATTCCCGTCATGATTCGCGATAGAAGAATTCCGTTTCTTGGGACCTGGGAGGGCATGCGAGTTCTTCTCTTGGAGCTCCCGTACCATACGGTGCCACCAGAAGCCGAGCATTTTGTGACGTGGCTAATAAAAAACAACATCCGTCCACTAATTGCCCATCCTGAGCGAAATAAAGGTATTCTGCGGGATTTTAATCGGATATTTTCATTGGCGCGGCTGGGGTGCCTATTTCAAATTACTGCTGGTTCTGTTACCGGAGCCTTCGGAGAGCCAGTGCAGCGCTGCGCGGAGAAGTTGTTGAAAACCGAGTTGGTAACTGTCATGGCGACCGACACGCACCATCCAGTTCGCCGCCCGCCAATTTTGGGCGATGGTCGACGCGCTGCAGAAAAAATTCTCGGCGAATCGTCAGCTTGGGATCTTGTCCTCAACAATCCCGGTCGTATAGCTGCCGGTCAGTTTTCCCGGCTAGCAACACAACACTGAATTCGCAAATCCGAAGTGACCTACATGTATCACAAGTTTTTTTTTCTATCCCTACTCTGCGCTAGTTTAATTGCCTGTAGTGCGGGCGGTGGCAGCGATAGTGATAACCCTACTCCACCCCCGGAAACCACTCCTACCCCCTCACCAGAGCCTGAACCCGGCCCGGATCCGGTACCATTTGAAATTACCTGCAATACGCAACACGCAAATACTGCAGACACCAGTATTCCTCTGCCTGAAATGACTACTGGAGAAATGCCAGATCACAGCGGTACTATGATGTCTGAGCATATGGCTGCGCTAAATTTGGTTCAACACCAAGACGCCACCCATGTTGCAACTGGTAACGGTGAGTGGTGTGACAATACAATCTGGCATAACGCACAGGTGCCCGGCACTGATGCACGCGTTGTGATACCCGAAGGAATTACTGTCACTTACGCATCCGTTAGCGATGCAGATTTGAAAACCCTACGTATCGATGGCGCGTTGAATTTCTCACCGTCCACACCAAGTTATCTTCTCGCTGATACCATATTTGTTGACCCACGTGGACGACTGATTATTGGTAACGAAAGTGCACCAATTGAGAACACAAGTAAGGTAGTCATCGCTTTCAGTGACCGTGGTCCTATCGATACACAGTGGGACCCTCAACTGTTAAGCCGGGGGCTTATTGCCCATGGGGGCACTGAAATACACGGCGCAAAGAAAACCAGCCACCTTAAAGTAGCAGAGGATCCCGCGCGCGGTGATGAGATTCTCGTACTAGCAGAAACACCGGAAAATTGGCACGCCGGTGACGAATTGTTGATTGCAGGAACCTACTATACCGGTTGGAACTGGGATCCTGTTGCTAGAGAGGAATTGTATTTTGGCACTCAGGACGAACTCCGCACGATCAAAGAGATCAACGGCAACTTGGTGACCCTGTCATTTCCACTTGAGTACGACCACTTTACTCCCCGCGACGATCTTCACACCAACATTGTCAACTTGACCCGCAATATTCAATTTGAATCGGTAAACGCGGCTGGTATACCGGTGCACCAGCGTGGACATGTGATGTTTATGCACAGCGATCAGGTCGATGTACGTTATGCAGCGTTTAATCAATTGGGTCGCACCGACAAATCACTACCCAGTTTCAGCGTCCATGACCTGGACAATGTCACCGCCACTAGTAACGTGCAGGGACGCTATTCCTTCCATTTCCATAGGACCGGCCTGAATAACCCAAGAAATCCTGCAATTGCCATTGGTAATTCGGTCGTAGGATCACCGGGCTGGGGATTTGTTCACCACGACAGTCATGCAAATTTTTATGAAAATTCGAGCTTCGATACCTTTGGTGCAGGTTTTGTGGCAGAGACTGGAAATGAGACCGGAGACTGGATTCGTAATATTGCTGTGAAAGCAAAGGGTACGCATCAGTTTAACCCCAAAAATGGTATCGACGTAGCAACTTATGATATCGCCCGCACTGGTGAGGGGTTCTGGTTTCAAAGTCGCATGGTCCGCAGTTTTGACAACATCGCCGCTAGCGTGAATCACGGTTTTGTGTACCTGCACAGAGGGCAGGGAATGATCAGGTTCCCGGCTCAGCAGTACATGCTGCCGGAAGCGTTGGGCTATGGCTCTTTGGCAGCTCCGGACGACGTCCCAATCCGCACTTTCGACGGTAACGAAGCGTTCGCCTGTCAAGTCGGATTATGGGTTGTAAAAGCCAACCCAATGCAGCAGCACGATATATACACGGTACTGTCCAACTTTACCGCATGGGAAGTAGAGGCAGGTGCAGCCGCAGAGTACACCGCGCACTATTTATTTGAAAATTTTGATCTTATTGGCAATACGCCTGAGCCGTTTCGAGATTCTCAGTTTGGTATTGAGCTCGGTCAGAATTCCAGTGATATGGTAATTCGAAACAGTAAGATACATCGATTTTCGGAAGGAATTCACCTCACCAAAACCCATACCGAAACTGAATGGGAAGGCAAAGACCAATATGTACTTATCGACAATGATATCCAGGAAGCAACGACAGACTACGTAGGGCGCGATACGGCTGATCTATTTCTGAGCAGTACTGAGCTTTCTACAGGGCGCTTCGATATACAGCTAAATGACAACCAGCCCTTCGAATACTTATCACCTTCCACCCTGCACGGCGCAGGAGTTAGTTACAGTGGTAGTAAGCAAGACAGTATCGGTTCAAATGTCCTGCCTGCTGGGGTAGATGAACTGGGAACGCCCGCAATGGATATGATTGGCCACCTTCAAGAAGAGGGCTACTACGAAGCGAGCGACGGTGAAGCCTATACCATTATCGAACAGTACTTTAGCGAAAGAGCCACTGGGCGCATTCACAAAATGGGGCTGACCACCCGTCTCGGCCCGGATGTGGTTGATGCTATCAACAGGACAGGTTCCCCATGGAGCGATGCGACCTTTGTTGGTAACTTGAATTTGAACAGTGCCCCACCAGAAGTTGTTGACGATGAAGCACACACGGGGTTTGAGCTTGATGTAGTTATAGATGTGTTGAAGAATGACACGGACCCGGATGGGGATATTCTTGTAATTGATGGACTTGTACAACCTCGCCATGGCGTCATATTTAGTAATCAAGATGGTACGCTGGTATATCGCCCCAACCTTGGTTTTTCAGGAACAGACAAAATACAGTTTTGGGTTAGCGATCGACAAGGAAACTTTGTTGAATCAACTCTTCTAGTAACTGTTTTAGAAAATTGAACCCCATCAAGTGGCTCAGTTTAAGCTTAATTGGATGCATGCCCTTGAAAAGAAGATGTTTACTGATTTTCATAGAGGTTTCTTAGCTCGAAGGATCGCCGGAAGTACGCCATTCCTTCTGTAAATTTTCTGGCACTTGATTTTGGTACAGACAAATTTATGGTAGGGATATGATAGAGGATCGCGAAATCATCAAGTGCTCTCCCTTTTATTTTCAAAAACCGGTTTGTAAAACCCTTATATTTTGGTTCAACCAAGACCCAAGTGTTGTTATACAGTAAAAGCGCTTGAGTGTAATTTATGCTTCTTAGAGTCATGACTGATCATTATTTACATCTAAAGTTAAACAGAGATAAAATAGCGCTTTAAGAAGGATTAATTCACGGATGAATATAACATTTCCAATACGCTGCCATGCGCGCATTAAATTATTGGTAAGGAAACTTCATCATGCCGCAATGTTTGAAGTTACGCTTTCCGAACAATCCATGTTATGAGCTTAGTAACAAGCGAGCTCAACAATACATCAAAGGCCAGTTTTAGCGGTAAAAAAATACGCATCGCATCAGTCTGGGCTTTTGGTGGGTATATAGCCGGCCAGATTCTAAGGTTAGCCAGCAACCTATTAATGACAAGGTTATTGGCACCCGACATGTTCGGCGTGATGGCAATTGCAAATGTACTCATTATTGGAGTACAGATGTTTTCAGACATGGGAATCCAGAAAAGTATTATTCAAAGTCGATTTGGCACTAAGCCTTTATTTTTGGATACAGCCTGGACATTACAGATTCTTAGAGGCATTTCACTTGCCGCGATTGTTTGTGGATTAGCCTTATCTTTATCGTTTTTCGGAAATACTCTCAATCCGACTAGCGCTTTAGCCCACCCTCAACTTCCAATAATTCTTACAATATTGGCTTTAAATCTTGTAATTAGTGGTTTTCGATCAACTAAATCACCGATCGCAGACCGAAATCTCGACCTTGGGAAAAAAATTTCTATCGAAATTGCATCCCAAGCGATTGCTTTGTTGGCCATGATTAGTTGCGCCTTGATATCGCCAACGATATGGGCGCTGGTAGTCGGGGCAATAGTTCAAGAAGTGATTAAGCTAATTCTAGAATTTATCCTTCTCCCCGGAAATATGAATAAATTTCGCTGGAATAAAAAATACGCCATTGATATTTTCCATTTTGGGAAGTGGGTATTTGCCAGCTCAATACTCGGTTTTTGGGTTCTAAATGGTGATCGAGTCATTTTGGCAGCAAATATTTCTGCCGAACAGCTGGGTATTTATTCAATTGCAATTTTCATTATTGGGTCGATTCGAGGGGCAATTAACAGCATATTACATAAAGTAATGTTTCCATCTTTTAGTCAGTCGGTAAGAGCGTCTGATAATTATCTTGCTGTTTACTACCGCTTTAGATTACCACTTGATTTTTTTATTATTGGCCTCAGCGGATTCTTAATAGTTACAGGCAACATGATTATTAAGATACTTTATGATGCGCGATATCACGATGCCGGCCTTTTTTTGTCACTGCTATCCATTTCATTAATTGCTGATCGATATAGATCTGCAGGCATATATTTCCAAGCAGAAGGAAAGCCAAGAAAGATGATTCCTGCATTACTGGTAAGCGCTACCCTATTAACTCTCGGATTACCAGTAGTTTTTTTCCAATTCGGATTGATCGGAGCCATAGGCTTTCTAGGCATTTATCCGTTAGCCATTATACCCATACATCTTTACATGAAATTTCGTTCCGAATTGCTCTGTCCTTATAGGGAGTGCATATATATGTTATTTATTATTCCCGGAGCACTTGCAGGGTACGCATTCAATTTTATAGCTGGTCAATTTATTAAGTAAAAAAGGCATATTAGGAGCAGACTAGAAACTAGTCTTACCCACAAAAAGTAGACACTCAAATTACGCGCATTTGCGCTCATACTCCACTGGACTTTTGTGTCCGGTGGAGAGTGTCTACGTACTCTGTTGTAAAAAACGTCGATGTACCCGAACACCTCGGATTTCATCTCATCGATACTTCCAAAGCTACTTGCATACACGAGCTCCACCTTAAGGCGACTGAAAAAAGACTCCATCGCTGCGTTGTCCCAGCAGTTTGCCTGGCGGCTCATGCCGGCTCGAAAGCCATTTTTCATCAGTAGGTCCTGATACGCTTGGGATCGGCTCTGAACGCCCCGGTCTGAATGCGCAATCAAGCCCGGCTTTGACTTCCTTTGCCGCAGGGCCAACTTCAATGCCCGCTGTGTAAGTTCCTCCGTCATCTGGACGTCCAACGCCCAGCCGACAATACGGCGTGAATACAAATCCATTACCACAGCGAGATACAACCATCGGTCAACCACCCAGATTTAGGTGAGGTCGCTGGTCCAGCGACGATTAGGACGGTCTACCTGAAAGCATCGCTTCATTAGGTTCGCAGCAACGTCGACTCTAACCTCGACAGGCCTACGGTAGCGAAAGCCCTTACCGTTTCTCGCTCGGATAGGCTCTTTATGTATGATTCCAGCGATATAGTTAGTAGAGCAAGGTATCCTAGCTTCCTTCAGCTCAGGAGCGCTCTTGGGAGCGCCATAGCGGGCTTTAGAGCTCTCGAAGGTATCCTTAACCCGCGCCGTAACACGCTTCCTGCGGATCGCCCGAGGACTCTCCTCTCGGCCGATCCAACGGTAGTAGCCTGAAGCTGATACCTCCAGGCACCGACACATCAAGCAGATCGGGTACAACCCTACATGCTCACGTATCAGTGCGTACTTTACTCTTGCTGGTTCGCAAAGTACGCAGCTGCCTTTTTTAGAAACTGGACCTTCTGAGGTGCTTCATGCAGCTCCTTCTTCAGGCAACGGTCTTCAGCACTATCTTGTTTCGAGTAGTCAACGCCATCCACACTATTGAACTGCTTCTCTGACAGGCGGTTAAATTGTCTCCGCCAGTTGTTGGTCTGCTGAGCACTCACACCCAGCTCTCGAGCTACTGAGGCAGTGGTAGCACTGGGCTTTTCGGTCCGCTTGACCGCGTCCCTACGAAACTCTTCCGTATACGCCTGAGTGCTTTTCTTCGCCATGGTACACCTCCGTGTTAGGCCGAAACCTAGCTATATAAGGTGTCTACTAAATGTGGGTAAGTCTTTGACCTAAAGTCAGTATGATTGGCCAACTTAACGGCGTGAAGCTTGTAGGCCAATGTGTAACGATCGTAGCTACGTTTTTTGGTTTGGCCCATTCGGGACCTCTCTCATGAACAGCAAATACTGTCCACGAAACTGGTTACAGATCATTGGTGCGATCGAGCTCTTGTTCAATATAATCAACTAATCGCGGAAGAAATTTCGGTACAAAGTGCCAGGCGGTTACTTGGCGGGCAAAATCATATAGCTTTTCGATATTCAGTAGCTCTGATCTTCGCGCGATTCTTGTATGCCCTCCACATGCAAGCAGGCTCAACAACTCGAAGGTGCTAATACTGAACGATGGGCCTGCTACAGAAAGGATTCCCTGGCCAGCGTCGAGCCCATGCAAAAGGCAGATGATGACATGCCACGGGCAAGGTTCCGGTGTGTAGAAACAACGCCTTTGGCACGCCCTGTAGTTCCGGAAGTAAAGAAGATATGTAAGTGGTCTTCGATACTAACCAATTCCGGTTCGAAACTTTCAGCAAAAGGGTTACCCAATCAGCGTAGTTTACTGAAATCGCTCAGCTTTTCTGCGGGTAGATTTAGAGATTTGTTAGCTATTTCACTATGTTCATCTGAAAAAATAATTGCTGAAGCATTTATCTCATCAACAATTAACTTGATTCGCTGATTCGGAAAAGATGGGTCAATAGGGACACACGTGGCCCCTATCATGTGTATGGCAAGCAAACTGTACACAAGCTCAGTCCCGGGCTGCGCAAGCACAGCAAACTGTCCCATGCAGCCTCATTTACCCCAAAGTGCATTGTTGCGGCCACCCGTGATTGGATGGACGATAGCTTGAACAGAATCGTCTATTTTAGGTATTCCATTGGAAACTGGATATCTGGTATCTACGAGTGTTTTTGCGGTTCGCATGATCGGATTCGTCATATTCTCATCTAGTCTTTGGTGCATTACCGAATCGCGTCGGCGCAAGGAGATTGCTCCATGCAATGCGCCACATAAAAACCAGATAAGGTGATTCATGGAGCTATTGGGAATCTGGTCAACCATCATTAACGCAATTAACAGCGAAACACTGGCCACCATACGCTGTTCCTGTCGATCCAAGCTCAACCTGATTGTCCTACCAGCCCGAATCAGCACTGATAGAAACAAGCCCGTTTTCGCGAGATAACCGAGCATTCCAGCCGATCCAATTACAATCACCCAATAACTGTCAGAAACAGAATTGTGCAGGCGACTTCTGCCCCAGCCACCCCACCCCAGCCACATTTTTTCTTTGGCGCGTAGTAGTAATTGCTCTTCATGATGGAAGCGAAACGCCAGCGAGTCTGAACGCTCTTGTCCAAAAAACGCAGCTGCGTCCAATACAGATTCAGTCGGAAACCAACCAAGCATGGATATCAGCGGATAGCAGATTACTGCCAGAACGAGCAGGATCGCAGCTTTCTGTTTGCATCCTGCGGATAAAAGAAGAGTAGCTGACACTGCCACCAGCCCAATCAACCATGCCCCAACAGATTTGCATAATACTAAGACCACCAGCAGATAAATTAATATCAGCATTGCTGGAACACGGGCAACTGACAAGCGCATTTGCGCCAGGCAGGCCGCCATGGAACAGACGATGACCATTAGTATGGCAACTAACAGCCCATGTCCAATAAATACTACTGGCCTAAACCCATCGAATCGCATCATTTGGGCAAACTGGTGGGGAAAAAAGCCATATATCCAGGTGTGCAGTTGTGGGCTGATACGTATTTCAAGCAAAATCAACGGCGTATAAAGCAGACCGGCTATAACCAACATACGGACCAACTGGTACAAGTCAACCTTTGTACGGACAATTGCTGTACCAACTAAAAATGGCAAGAGATTTAAATAGCCGTCTAGTGCAAACGCAATACCGTCATATAGGCGGAGACCTTGCACCATTTTTTCGCCATTAAAAACTGGTTCGCTATTAGTTGTTGAAGTCATCACCATCAAAAAGATTATCGCACAAAATAGGATTTTTTCGCGCCAAGTACTGGGCACGAGAGGCACCCAGATTTTCTTGATGACAAAGCACCAGAGCATTGCTGAAAGCGAAGGTATAGTTCCTTTATCCAATGCGGGGATTAAAGGTAGATCTATACCAACCTTTACCGGCAATAAGAGATACCCACCAACGATCGTCCAGAAAGTAGCTGTTAGTGTGGTATATTTACTATAGAGCGCTAGACTAACTATCGGCCAACCTAGTAGTGCCAGATATGCTACAGTATTTCCCATGTCTATTTACCACTCGCCGATATATTCACACTGCGGCTTGATCAGCACGGCTCACTTGTCGCAGCCGTTTTGCCAGTGGCCAAAGATGGCAGAAATTGGAAAAATACCGACCTGCCAGTCGCCTTGGGTTTACCAGCAAACGATATAACCATTCACAGCTCAAATTTTGCATCCAAGCGGGAGCGCGCTGTTCCTCACCCACGATAAAATGCAATGATGCGCCTATACATAGAGCAGTTCCGCGCTCTAAAACATTCCCCAGGCGTTCGGCAAGTAATTCCTGCTGCGGTGAACCAACGGCCAAGAAAATAAAATCACTACGCGCATCGTGACAAAAAGCTACCAGCGACTCAATTTCATCCGGCTTGTTGATAAAGCCCATGGTTGGATTTCGATGCGCTATCTGGAGCTGTGGATACATTTCTCGCAGGCGAGAAATCAGCCTATCGCTGCCTCCGATAATTACGATGTTATCCCGGGGCGTTAGAAAACTTTCGAACATCTGCGCGGTCAGGCCGCTCCCTGTGACAACTGCCGGCGCTTTATGACCAGTAACGGCGAGAAGCTTCTGTAATATACGGCTATCGCAGAGCGAAAGAGCCGCACCGCGGTATAATTTTACCAACGAGCTCTGCTGCGAAAGCGTGTAAAGACGTTGCACATGGTCAATATTTGGCGTTACTACATAGCCATATGATCCGGCCGAGCACTGGCGACGTAGCCACATCAACACCTGGTTCTGATCCATGTCATGCAGCAGACAAAAACCGAGATCTGCCGGCTGCGGTAGATACTGGGGATGATCATCTTCAGAAACCTGATTAGTTGCTGCACCCGCTTCTTCCTTTACATCCATGTCGTCGATGACGACACTGCTTTCGCCAGTAGTCATTGAGAATCTTCCCTGATCTCTTGCAGTAATCCATTTACTGCAAAGTGTTTTATCTCATTGGAGTGACACTATCGCTCCGTTCGCACCCAAGTCTGAGGCCGTTTGCGCTGGAAGAATTTGATGTAAATAGATAGTTTTCCAAAAACAAAACGGGCCACCTCCCAAACATCCGTTAACCTAAGATAAATCCGCCCTACCGCAGCCCAACATATCCAGATAGCAACAAAAAATATACTCAGAGTCACCATAGCCAGAATGAACGGCAATTGACTCCCCAACAGCATCAAACCAGCGGTATAAATAATTTGAACCATTAACAAAATGGCAAAAAAAGTGAGTGGCGGGATGGTCAGGTCCATCGCCACACTCATCAGTCGTATATTTTTTTTCCGCACAGCCTGTTTCAGTGCTTTGGGCACGCCTTCCAATATGGTCGATAAGTGTCCGTGTTCCCAACGGGTTCTCTGGGTTTCTGCGGCACTGTCGGTACCAGGTAACGAACTACGTACGGTAACCGTGGGCTCGAACTGAGGAGGATGACCGACAGCCCCCAGGTCCAGTCCCATCTGGATGTCTTCCACAATATTTCCTGAAGCAATCTGAACATTCCTCAGCAGACCCTTTGGAAACGCCATACCGGTTCCCATTAGCTGACAGGGCTGCCCAAAATACTTCAACCCCATCGGGCGTAAGAAATTTTTTACACGCCAGGCAAACAGGGCAACTCTGACACCGACTCCCTCTTTACTCGGCGCATCCAAAGCGTAATTTGCTTGTACCGGGGTGTTTTGTTCTAGCGCGACACCTGCGAGACGGTCGAGACCATTTCCGTCAACCGAGCAATCCGCATCCAACACGATGACAATTTTCTGCGGCTGCTCAAATATATACTCTAATCCATAAGCAAGCGCATAACCCTTGCCTTTCAGGTTATCATTGGCTCGCTCCAGAACCTTGGCGCCAAGACGGCGGGCCATCTCTGCTGTGCCATCACTACAGTTGTCAGCGACCACCACCACGCGGGAAAGATCACCCAATACAGGTGTTAGATCATTTAAAGTGGTTTCGATGATTGCTGCTTCATTGTGGGCGGGCATCAGGATGAGAAAATCATCGCTTGTCTGTAATGCGTAAGAGCTTTCTTCTTTGCGCGCTTGCCGTTGTCCGAAATAGCACTCAGCAAGGAATAGGCATGAGAGTCCGAGCAGGCACAGTGCTAGCAGCGTGGATAGCACGCTCACTATCACAATAAGAAGGTCTGGCAGCCAACTGGCGATGTTCATGCGAGTGCCCCCGCAAAGTGTTGGGCCAGGCGCTGAGATTCCTGTTCAGCATCATGGCGTACCGCAACTTTTTGTTGGCCCGAAAGACCCATCTGGCGGCAGGTTTCCGGGCTGGCTTCGATGGCCTTATGTAGAGCATCCGCCAGATGTGTGCGGGAACCGGCCGGGATCATCCACCCTTCCTTACCATCCTCCACCAGCTCCGGGATACCGGCAATGTAAGTGGTAATCACCGGTCGGCCCATTGCCAATGCCTCCATAATGACAACCGGTAAACCCTCAGCAAAGCTGGGAAGCACCATGGCTTTACTACAAGACAGGTAACGTTTTACATCTTCGCCACCAATCCACCCGGTTATTTCTACAACGTCCTGAAGTCCGTATTCTGAAATTTTCTGTTCAATCTCTAGGCGCATAGGGCCATCGCCGGCCAGTATCAACTTCATTTTATGTCCGGACTGACACACGTCGCGTACAGCCTCGATCAAAAGTAACTGCCCTTTTTGCTCACATAACCGACCGACACAGACAAATACATTTTCTTCTGGGCAAGCAGTATTTTCGGCCGGCTGACTTTTAACTGCGACCTGCTGTAAAAATAATTTGTCCAGACCACAATGGACTATATGAATCTTGGACCACTGATCAGTGTTTACCTGGCGAAACAGTTGGCTGCGGCAAAAAGAAGTAATTGCTACTACAAATTTTGCTCGTTTTATTTTTTCCGACAGGTGAATGGCTGCAGGCTTATCGAATTCTTCCGGCCCATGCACTGTGAAGCTGTACTGTACCCCGCCCAACATACTTGCCAGCATCGCCACGGTTGTAGAATTGGTGCCAAAATGTGCATGCACGTGTTTCACGCCGGCTTTGGACATCCATCGATTCAACACCACCGCTTCAGCAAAATATGCCAGGTGGCGAAGGGCACCGCGCTCGGATGTGATACCGATTTGAATGGCCCTGATCAACACGCCGAAAAAATGTATGGGACTGGAGGCAAGCATCCGCGCCAGCACACAGAGCAATGCCACCTTTGAGATTCGCAAGATATAGCGTGTTTTACCGACTTCCTGTTTGTCCGCCGAGTCAGCCAGATTCGGTTCATCTACCCGCAGGGCAATACGAAGCACCTCAACACCCCGGTCTTCAAGGGCGGCTATTTCTCTGCGAATAAAGCTGTGGCTGACGGCAGGATATTGATTGATAAAGTACGCAATTTTCATGAAATATCTGG
The DNA here is from genome assembly GCF_020524885.1 of Microbulbifer elongatus. GTDB lineage: Bacteria > Pseudomonadota > Gammaproteobacteria > Pseudomonadales > Cellvibrionaceae > Microbulbifer > Microbulbifer elongatus_A. Next base: position 58,033 of record NZ_JAIVKJ010000002.1, read on the forward strand.
ATCTATTTACCTGGATAAAGGACGCGCTTATTTATATTCGATGATTGTCAGATCCCTGGAAAAAACGCTGCGGGAGAAATATTTTAGCGCTCCATACACTTGGAAGAATTTCGCCGCCATTAGAAACCCTGCATAGCTGGCCGCCAGTGAAAACGGTATTTTTGTTCGACGTACACAGAACATTGTAATTTTTGCCCACTGCATCGGGTAAGCGAGAAAGAGGACCAGGGCTAACGGGTTCACCAGTAATCCGCTCAGCAGGCAACCGACCGGAAATACCAGACCCCAAAACAGGATCCCGACTAATTCTCTAACCTGATATTTTTCCTCGCTTCGTCCATGCATAGCGGCGGCCTGCGCGTATGCATGACCACAGCGTTCTGCTCTGCGCGCGTACTGGGAAAACCGGTGCATATCTGCATCATGTAATGTCATATCACCATCAATACGGGAAATTCGCCAACCAGAGCGACGCAAACGCAGACACATCTCGGGCTCTTCACCGGCAATCACAATCGGGTTAAATCCACCGGCATTTTGAAATGCGTCTTTTCGTACCATAAAATCGCCTCCACAGGCTGCTGCATCACCCACTGGAGTATTCCACTCAATATCACAAAGGCGATTGTAGATACTGACGTGCGGATAGGTTTCTCTACGACGCCCACAGGCAATAGCAACCTGGGGATTTTCCGTCAGGTGTCGGCTCGCCATTTCTAGCCAACCGGAGTGCAGCTGGCAATCTCCATCAAGAAACTGCACATATGTCAGATCCGGATGCAGACCTATCAACTTTTCAAACCCCTCATTGCGCGCTCTTCCTGCGGTAAATGGCTGGCTCAAATCCAAATCTACCACCGTGCATCCAGCATCTTTCGCCGCGGCTTTGCTACCATCTGTAGACCCAGAGTCCACATACACCACGGGCATTTTTTCAACATCAATTGAAGCCAGACAGTTGACGAGGCGCAGCCCCTCGTTTCGACCAATCACCACGAGACCTATTTTTGCATCAGTATACCGGGGCGTGGCGTTCACGATACCGCCCCCAAATTCCCTACCGGTATTGCCTTAGTCTCGTTAACGGGGCGCTCAATACGAGCAGCACTCACCTGGTGATAGTTCTCGCAAGTAAGTTTGGCGCCCAGATAGGAAGAAAGCACTTGCATGTCTTTGTCAAATTCTTTTGATAGCATCAGGATATTTTCTTTCGACAGCTTCGGACGTTGCTGCATGGTCAGCTCGCCCTTTACCCAGTCACGCAATTTACGCGGAACCAGGCTACGACGTAAGAATTGAAGCAAGGGGTTATCAATAAGAAACCGATCCATTGGAAATCGACGAATTCTCTGACTGGAAATATTTCTCGGAGCTATCTCTCGCTGCCAGGCTACCGGTGCCTTATAACCAATGAAATCGCACACCTCCTGCAATACCTGATCTGGCATCAGTTTGATGTGCTCGTACTGCACAACCAGAATGTTTTCACGTCCAAACATCGCTTCAAATGGGGCCAACTGCATTCCGTACCGGCTGTAGTCAACCAGCTCCGGATGGCTGGAGATCGCCTCATCAACGGGCGCCGAAATCACCCCCTGACTCCACTCGTGAATATATTGCGACACCAGCCTTTCAATCGGGTGGCGGACAACGTAAATCAACTTGGGCTTACCCAAAGCGGAAGCGATTCTCTCGACAGCCTCTGGATAGGTTGGCAACTTTGTGTAGTGAGTGCTTGCTTCGCCACATATATCTTCTGCGTCCGCACTGGCAAACAGATTCAGGTACCAATCGAGGCCCGCCTGGTAATTTTCATCGTCACTAAAAAAATTTGGTTCTTTCAGCTCTGGCATAAAAATGCCGGGCTGTGACTTCAATTGATCGTACAGACTAGTGGTGGCGCATTTCATGGCGCCAATAATGAGAAAGCTGGGGCGTTTGCTGCTCATGCTTTTTGGGGATCCCATAATTCTACATTTGAATTGCTATTTGCTGCTTACTTTGAGGACTACTCAGGCATGGTCCATAGATCACGCCACTCGCGCTCGGCGGCTCCATCGGCGGTTTTCCCGAACAGGCGTTTGCTCTGACATAAGGCTCTCCCAACCAGCCACAGACAATTGGCCGCTGCCAGCTTCAGCCAACCGCCCCGATGAATAAGATATCGCGCTCTGGACTGGTAAAAGTACGCCGGGAGCCGCTTCTTCTGTATCGCTCTGCGCTTGACACTGGAGCTTCCCCCACGAAGGTGCACCACACGCGCCCGGGGTTCGTGTCCTATTTGCCATCCTGCCTTACGCGCTCTTGCGCAGAATTCGGAATCCTCGAAATACATAAAGTACTTCTCGTCCATCAGGCCAACTTTTTTGAAGACCTCACTACGGATCATTACGCAGGCGAAACTGGTCCAGTGGATGGTTGATTTGGAATCCCCTATGGGAATTGCTACCACTTTGTGCTTGAAAATTCGTGCGGCCAGGGTGAGCTGTGCTCCACGCAGAAATTCACTGATGGCCCCCTGATCCCTGAAACAGCTTTCCTGGGGATGCCCATCGAGGAATTCGAGGCGAGGCCCCATAAGCCCAACATCCCCTTGTTCCTGCATGCTATACAAAAGCTGATAAATACTATTCGGGCGGACGATCGTGTCGCTATTGAGCAGAAGATAGAATTTTGCGGGCTGCGTGGAGATACCGAGATTATTACCTGCTGCAAAACCGCCGTTGATCGGAGATTGCTGCAAATGAATGCGATTGCGCGCCCTCTCGGATTGTCGCTGCCACCACTGCTGCAGTTGCAGCATTGACTCATCACCAGAGGCATTGTCCACCACAACAACCCGCGGTTCTGCCGACTTCTCTGCCAGTAGCTCAAGTTCTGGCAAAAGGCTTTCCAGACAATCTATTACCAGCTGTGGCGTTTTGTAATTGACGATAACGATACTGAGCGTGATGTCTTGCTGTTGGCTGTCCATAGCTTCTACGTTTGGTGGTGGCCGACTTCAGTTATTCCTTTTGAAGCCTATTGGCAATACGGTTTCAGATACTGTCGAACTAATCGAAAGAACTACTTTAGGTAGCGTGTATCGATTACATTGGTTTTTTCCCGAATCCGGTCTGACCAGGCGCTTAGCCTGAAGCGACGGGCCAGTAGCTGTTGCAGCCACAACCCTAGCCCCCATCTTCGAATATGAAATTTGGCTTTAAACAGTCGATTTTGGACCTTGATATACAGTCGCTCGGAAAGTGTCAGGGGCGGCTGTGTATCCACTACACGGGTGTAACCGAGCTCGTCTATCTGCTTACCCAGGCGTAACTCTACCCAGCGCACATCCCTGTCTGCCATTTTCCGCTTCCACTGATTGGCGTATCTCGCGGAAGGGAACCCGTAACTGGTATCACGCTCAATTTGCAGCATCTGTGTCTGATAACCAATACCCAGAAAGTCACAGATTTTTCGCAGTGTCGCCTCAGACTCACAGACCAGATCTTCATAGCGGATATCGATACGCTGGCTTTCAGGCACCTGTGCGTTCAGTATTTTCCGGTGGCGCTCCACTTTTTCCCAAAAGTAAGCGCCCTCATAGGTATTGCCAGCCCAACCCATGCCAATACAGGATCGCGCCACATCTCTTGGATCTCGAACCAGATTGATAAATCGCGCTTTGGGCCAGATCCGGGGGAGCAAATCGATACGAGAATGCACCGAGGCACCGACGATGCTGCGAGGATTGCGCAGATGAATTTGACGCAAAAAGTCTCTTACCAAAGGCTCGTAGGGCAGTGCCGGGTCGACATTCAAGTTAAGTGCGCCGGTTTGTCGGTCAGTGCGAACAAACCGGTGATAACTCGACAGAGGGGGCCACTCGTTTCCACGCGCCTCACATACCGCACCTTCAAATTCCCCGAACAGGTTAACTTCCGAGTGATGATCAAGGAGTAGCCGCAGTAGCGTGGAGCCAGAACGCAGCGGCCCCACCACAAACAGCGGGCTCTCCAGCACTTCTTGATGCGGATGATTAATGGTGTTTGGCATTTCCCTGCGTCCTTCCCATCGCTCTTAACTCTGTGCCTGACTGGCGAGCCGTTTCCTGTTGGTTTTCTGCCGCGCTTTGCGGTTGCGCGCCTAGGTGCTGTGATGCGGCAGACACGATATTCATCTTGACTTCAGGTGCCAAACCGGTTGGGCGCTCACCGATTGACGCTTCAGAGATCACCGCAAATGTGACAATCAAGGAGGATTGAATGAGGGGATAAAAAATTGAAAATTGCAGAACAACGAGGTGTCCCGCGGCCTATCCCTATTTTACTGCATGCAATCCTTGCACCGGCGCCAAGCTTATCCGGAAAATTTTGGAGAAAATGGCACGAAAAACAACAGTCTGTCGCTAATTTCATCCTGCGGGCATCTGGCAGGTAAATGACTCGAGACATTGATCACACTTTATCAGGGTTCTATAAAAATCAAAAACCCTGCGCCAATTTATTGTGTTCTGCTGTTGTTTTATATTTCTCACGCTACGGCTGGCGTAAGTAACTCACATTGCGTCAATATCATTTGAATTGCGCCGTCACAATAGATACAAAATGTGCCAATCCCAGAAACGCAAAAAGCCGCCCAGCGGGCGGCTCTTTGTCTCAACAGGTATTCGGTTCATTTCTCAACAAAGGCCCGCTCAATTACGTATTCGTGTGGAACACCGGCGCGGGTTTCCTTGAAGCCCCAATTATCGAGAATCTTGGTTAGGTCCTTGAGCATGGCGGGGGACCCGCACAGCATAAAGCGGTCTTCTTCCACATTCGGCTCGGGTAGTTCTAGATCGCTGAATATCTTGCCCGACAGCATCAAGTCCGTCAGGCGGCCATTATTCCGATAAGGCTCGCGCGTTACGGTGGGGTAGTACAGCAAGCCCTGCTTTACCATCTCACCAAAATATTCGTGTGCCGGGAGTTCGGTCTCGATGTATTCCTGATAGGCCAGTTCTGACTTGAATCGCACACCGTGGGTCAAGATCACCTGATCGAAGCGTTCGTAGACGTCCGGATCTTTGATAATGCTCATAAAAGGTGCCAGACCGGTGCCTGTCGACAATAACCACAGGCGTTTGCCAGGCAGCAGATGATCCGCGACCAAGGTGCCCGTAGGCTTGCGGCTGACAAAGATCTCGTCGCCTGGCTTGATCTTCTGCAATTGGGAGGTCAAGGGGCCATCGGGGACCTTGATACTGAAGAACTCTAGTTCGTCCTCGTAGTTGGCGCTGGCAATAGAGTAAGCACGCAGCAGCGGGCGGCCGTTAGGCTGCTCCAGGCCGATCATGGTGAAGTGGCCATTTTCGAAGCGAAAGCCGGGATCGCGGCTGGTCTTGAAGCTGAACAGGGTGTCGTTCCAGTGATGGACCTCGAGCACCGTTTCTTTATTCAAATTTGACATAACAAAATAAGAAATTATTCCAGAGTTCTTTGCTGCAGGAAGTTTAACGCTGACGCATCTATTGGCAAAATGGGATATTTCGATATTCTTTATCAATTTTTTGGATAGTTGTCATGCGCTATACCCTGCGGCAGTTGGAGGTATTCCTCGCCTGCGCCCACCACCAGAACGTGAGCCGCGCGGCCGAGAGCCTGAATATGTCGCAGTCCGCAGCCTCCACAGCGCTGAAGGAGTTCGAGCAGCAGTTCGACCTGCGCCTGTTCGAGCGCACCGGTAAACGGTTGCGGCTGAACGAACTGGGGCGGCAGCTCTGGCCAAGGGCGGAGGAACTACTGGAACGGGCTCGCGAGCTGGAATCCACGCTGCTGGTACACAGCGACCTGGGGCGACTGAAGATCGGCGCTACGCTGACCATTGGCAACTATATGGCGGCGGGGATCATGGCCCGCTATATGGAGGAACAACCGGGGGCACGGGTCGAGCTGGAAGTGGCAAATACCGCGGCCATCGCCCAGGGGGTGCTCAATTTCGAATTGGACCTGGGGTTAATCGAGGGCGAACTCAATCACCCGGATCTTGAAATGATTCCCTGGCGAGACGACGAGCAGGTAGTGTTCTGCGCTCCGGACCACCCATTTGCAAAACGTGCACAATTGACCGATGACGAGCTTCGGGAGGCGACGTGGATTCTGCGGGAAACCGGTTCCGGCACCCGCCAGACCTTTGAGCGCGCAATGGCGGGACTGCTTCCGGAGCTAAATGTAAGACTGGAGTTACAGCACACTGAGGCAATCAAGCGCGCAGTGGAGGCAGGACTCGGTATTAGTTGTCTTTCCAGGGTATCGCTGACCGATGCGTTCCGCCGCGGCACATTGGTTGAGCTGCCGGTACCGCAGCGTGACTTCAGCCGCGAGTTTTACTTCGCCTTACACCGACAGAAATATCGCAGCTCAGGAATTGAGCGCTGGTTGGAGCTTTGCCGGCAAGCGCCCTGAGCCTTTAACCATTATGGATGCCTGCCACACAGCCTAATCGGAGAGAAGCGCAATAAATTACCCGCCAGGGCAGACTCCTACGATATGCTGCGTGACAAATACTTACTCCTGCCCCGCCTTGCGCGCATCCAGGCGACGAATAAACTCCTGCAGGATCAATCGGTACAGTTCTTTCCCCAGATACTTGTCTTCCACGCCACTATCGATCGACGGGTTGTCATTTACCTCGATGACATAGCCCTTACCGGCCGACTCCTTTACGTCCACACCGTAGAAACCGCGCCCGATAGGCTTCGTCGCTTTTAATGCGGCCTGTAATACTGGTTTCGGTACCTCAAACGTCGGCAGAGTGGTAAAACCACCGCTGACGGTTTTCTTGCTCCCGTGGTTATAGATCTGCCAGTGATTCTTCGCCATGTAATAGCGACAGGCATACAGCGGCTTATTGTCCAATACACCGATGCGCCAGTCGAATTCCGTATATAGGAACTCCTGGGCCAGTAACAGACTGGACTCAGCAAAAAGCTCTTCCAGTTTTTCGTGCAGCTCGTCTGCGGAGTTGACCTTCACCACTCCGCGGGAGAAAGAACCGTCGGGGATTTTTACCACCATCGGCAGCCCGAGCTGGTCCATCGCCTGTTTTAAACTCTCTTCGTCCCCGCGGCGTAAAATACGCGTGCGCGGTGCCGGCACCTTGTGGGTGTTGAACAGGTCCGCCAGGTAGATCTTGTTGGTACAGCGCAGGATACTGGTGGGGTCATCCAGTACCACTAAACCTTCCGCTTCTGCTTTTTTGGCAAAGCGGTAAGTATGGTGGTCGATGGCTGTGGTCTCGCGGATAAAGAGACCGTCGAATTCCGACAGGCGCATATAGTCGCCGGGACCGATCAGTTCCACGGACAGGCCCAGCTCGCGCCCAGCGCTGACAAACTTCTTGATCGCGGCCCCGTCAGACGGCGGCAGCTTTTCTTCCGGATTTACCAGAATCGCCAGGTCATAGCGACTGTTACTGGGTTTCTTGTGCTGGCGCCATACTTTGTTGCTGAAATTGTCCAGCGCCTCGGCAAACTCGGTTTCTTCCGCCTCACTCAAATCGCGGTGGGAGCATACTTTCAGTTCGACGATTTCCCACTGCGGATTCGCCTGCAGGTGGATCTCCAGTACCGGGCAGGCAAAACGGTCGAAAAGCGCCCGCGCCAATGGTTGTAGCGCCGGGTCCGCACAGCGGCCGAAGTAGGACTTCACCACCTTTTCGCTACCCGGCTCCGGCTGCGGCAGCCTGGCCAGCGCCGGGATCGCCTGGGACAGTTGCAACTTGTACAGCTGCGGCAGCGCCAGGTCGTTCAACGTCCGCACACTCGGCAGCACATTGTGATTGCGCGCCTCTGCCAGCAATGAGCAATAGTAGCCCTCGCTGCGGTAGTCATAATCCGCACACAGGTTGATGACCCGCACCCGCTGGGACCGGGCCGGGAGTGCCAGATAGTCGGCAAAGGTGATTACCCGCTCGCTCGGATAGTAGGGAGCCCAGTCGTCGGGCTCATCGATCACAATCAGGATCTGGGACATGTATCGGTGGTCTGCCTAGGTAGGAGAGAAGTTCGCGCCGGGAAAGAAGTGGCGCTGTCGGTAAGGCCTAGTCCGCGATCCAGGGCTGGGCCGCGGGAAATGCGAAAGATAGAAGAATTTTTAGTTTCTGCCTAATAATTTTTTGCACTTTAGCAGGCTAAAAGTGGCCCCAGCGCCCGGTTGGCGGGGCATCCACCACGCAACTTTTGTTAGCGCTGCCAGCAGGGTGCCCAACACATCGATCTCCGCGCCGTGCGCCAATAAGCCGGCGGGCCTGCAGCCTGGATGGCTAGCGACGAATTTTTTTCATTTTCCAGATTTGAGGCATTGCTCACTGGGGCCAACAGCGCTTTAATCGCACCATCTACACAACCTCCCCGGTCCGTCAGTGACCGGTCTGTACCCACCCGATGCCCCCAGAAACCACTCCAAAAGCCAGTCTTAAAATTACCCCCGACTACACCCTTCGCCCCGCGACCGCCGGCGACCTGGACCAGCTATGCCTGCTGGAAGACGCCAGCTTTAGTGGCGACCGGCTGAGCCGCCGGCGCTTCCGCCACTGGCTCAAGACCGACAACCGGGTATTTCTGGTGGCCGAGGCCGACGGCGAGTTGCTGGGCTATACGCTCGTGCTGCTGCGCCGCGGCACCCGCCTTGCGCGCCTCTACTCACTCGCGGTCGGTCCGGCCGGACGCGGAAGAGGAATTGGCAAAGCACTGCTCAGCGCTGCGGAAGACGCCAGTAGCCGCAGCGGCCGCCTGTATATGCGTCTGGAAGTGGCCGAATCCAACACCGCCGCCATTGCCCTGTACCGCCAGCTGGGTTACCGGACTTTCGGTAGTTACTCCAATTATTACGAGGACGCCAGTAATGCTCTGCGCATGCAAAAGCGTATCCGCTACCGCCCGGAAAACCTGCATACATTGAACGTGCCCTGGTACGGCCAGCGCACCGAGTTCACCTGCGGGCCCGCCGCGGCGATGATGGCAATGGCGGGGCTGGACGCAGCCTATGAACCCAATGGTAGCGACGAACTGGCGCTGTGGCGGGAGGCAACCACCATCTTCATGACTTCCGGCCATGGCGGCTGCCACCCGATCGGACTGGCACTGGCGTTACAAAAACGCAGCTTCGACTGTGAAATCTACCTCAACCAGCAGGGTCCTCTTTTTGTAAGTGGCGTGCGCAGCGAAGAAAAGAAACGCGTGATAGAGGAAGTCGATGAGGATTTCCGTGAGCGGGCAAGAGACGCCGGGATACCGGTCATAGCGGAGGAATTCACCCAGCAACAGTGTCAGCAGTGGCTCGAACAGGGTGCACTGGTACTACTGCTGATCAGCACCTATCGCCTGGACGGCAAGAAGGTGCCCCATTGGGTCACCCTAACAGGAATGGACGACGAGTGTTTTTATGTACACGACCCGGATGTCGACGATGAGGACAATCCGCTCGACAGCCAATATCTGCCGATCGCGCGGGAAGATTTCGCGAGAATGTCGCTGTTCGGGAAGGAGCGGTTACGTACCGCGGTGGTCATTAGAAAGCCCGGGTGATCGTCAAGCAAAAAGGTCTCATGGTGAAATCTTTGGCTCTTTGAAAATCAAAAAAGCGGGCAAATGCCCGCTTTTCTTTACCGAACAGGGCCTTACTCTTCGGCCTTCTCAGCAAGGATCGTGGGCTCGTCTTCCCGATGCTCCGGGTGCGTCCAACTCGGCAAAAGATTTTTAGCCAATGTCTGGTTGGCAATGAAAGGGTACTTTTCTTCCAGGGCTTTCATATCTTCGGCATAGTTGTCGGTAATGCTTACCCCAAAAGTGCCATTGGAAAATCCGGCCACAGCCTGATCGATCAGGGGTATTACCTGGCCAGCTCTGGGCTGATCATCTTCTCGCGGCTTGATGATTGCGTTGATATTGCCAATGTAAACCACCTGATTCGCCGGCACGTCGATTTCATATTCGAACGGCAGATCCGCCATGGCATTCAGCAGCAGTGGGACCTGACGCATAAAGCGCGCCAGTTTCAACTTGGCCTTACCCGGCTCTACGGCCATGCTGATGAAGTACTCTTTACCACCTTTATCAAGGTCAGCCACGAGGGTGGGCTTCGTAAACGAAAAGTCTTTTTCGTTTTGATTTACGAAAACCGCCAGCAGGTTAGGCTGGTGACTGGGCTTGTTATCATTACGAATTGAGAGCTTTCCAACGAGGATACTTTTTTGCGAAGTGTCAACCTCGGTGACTTTATCGTTCAGCGGCATTTTGCTTACGCTGGCACAACCAGCAAAGACAACCATCGTTAGCAACAAAGCGATTCGAGCGATAATTTTCATATTTTATTCCAATATTTTTATAGGTATTCATGGAATATTTACTTGTTGCGAAATTACTAGAGCGCTAACTAGCTATATTCCATAGACATGTGTCCGCAAACCAGGTTTGCGGACACCCCCTGTCATGGCGAAAGCAAGATCAATTTAGCGGTACTAATTGAGCTTTCGCTTCTTCAGTCAACTGGTGTACTGATGCAATTTTCAAGGAATCAAGACCGGTAGCTGCGGTAACCGGCTGAAGGGACACATTCGCTGTTTCAGGCAGCTTCCACATGGCACCTGTTGCCGGATCGACGATCAGCATACCGATCAGGCCACCCAGCAAAATATTACCGATATACCAGCCGTCCATTCCAGCGCGCAGCTGGAAACTCTGCTCCTGAAACCCTGCCATCTGGAACTTAACGGTGTAGTTGGCGGAAGAAAAGAATCCGTCGGAAGCTGAGAGGGTAATGGTGTCGGGTGTAATACCGCTGTGTACATCGAAGCCAGATTCATTCATTACAACAAAATTGGCCCCTGCGGGATTACTGCTGATCGTTACTGGATAATTACTATCGCTCACGATGCTCGCACAACCCGATACCAGCCCCAGCCCTACAATGGCTACCCCTAAAGTCAACTTATTCAGCATGTTGAAACCTTGAAACTATTTTTGTGATTGTGTACGCCGTCGGATTACTTCACCGCCAGCGGCGCGGACGCTTATCACGTAAATCAACATGCGGGAGCAAAACCAGATTACACGCCATTACACCATAAGCGATGAACGATTCGTCTGTAATACTAGTTAGTGCCTTTCGAAATCAATCGCCTGAATACAGTTCTCCAAAAAAGTCCCCTCGGTTCCAGCGCGGCTTGTTATCCCCATCCGCAACCTCCCGCGCGATCGCGTAATTCACCTCCGCAAACTGCTCCGCAGCGATGTAGTTGATCTGTTGGTCGGCTTCGTCACTGGGCTGATGATAGCGGGTGCGCAGGAATTCAACCTGGGCCTGGGTACCGTCGATATTCGGGTCGATGGCCTCGCGGCCGGTAATCAGGTAAATCGCCGGCACGCCCTGGCGTACGAAACTGTAGTGGTCACTGCGCACGAAAATCACCTGCTCCGGCATTGGATCCGGGCTCAATTTCAGACCGAGTCGTTCGGCGGCACGGGCGGCGGTTTTACCCAGACTGGAATGCTCCGCACCGAAGGCGATCACATCCCGGAACGGATACAGCAGCATGGGCATGTCGAGATTGATGTTTGCCACTATCGCTTTCGGCGGTACCGGTGGGTGCTGGGCAAAATAGTCGGAGCCGAGCAACCCCTCTTCCTCGGCGGTCACTGCCACAAACAGAATTGAGCGGCGGGGCGCGTGGCCTGATTCGGCAAACAGTCTTGCCACCTCCAGCATCACCGCAATACCGGCGGCATTGTCCTGGGCGCCGTTATTAATTTGGTCAGAACTTGTCTTGTCGTGCTGACCTTCCTGGCTGGCGATAGCATGGCCACCCCCAGTCACGCCGATGTGATCGAGGTGCGCGGAAAAGATCACGTACTCATCTTTTAGTTTCGGGTCAGTGCCCGGCAACAGTCCCACCACATTAGGGCTGATAATCTTGCGGTGCTCGGCGCTGCTGGTTAGCGTCGCGCTATAGGGCAGCGAAAACCCCTTGGGTATTACCCCGTTTTCCATTTCGGTAAACACGGTGTCCAGGCTTCGAGGTGCCCCCATAAACAGCTGCTTTGCCGCCGGAATATCCAGTACCACTCCGGGGTGCATACCCGGAATGGCATTACCCGGTATGTCGTCGGCGCGCAGCCAGTCAAAGCTGGGGTCGTTTATGTGTTCGACAGAACGAGCGAACGGGCGGCGGGCTTCGCGGGCCGGGGTGTTTAGGCTGATATAGCCCACAGCCCCGTGTCGGGCAGCAGTCTCACGCTTACTGCGACCTGAGGCGTAGTGTGCGCCCACTTCATTTGGCATCTTTGCGGGGCGGCCATCGAGGAGCACGACGATCTTTCCCTGCACATCCAGTCCTGCGTAATCATCGATCCCATATTCCGGTGCCTCGATACCGTAACCGACAAACACCAGGCCGGCGGAGGTCGCGGTGTCTTCGCCAATGGTGGGAGGCGATGCATGAAAGTCCTCTCCCAGTTCGAAGGTAATATCGCCGTCGCGCCCGTGCAGCATCAGCGTTGCCCGATGTTCACCCCAGCGCGCCTCGCGAAAAGGCACCGGCTGATAATAATCACTTCCGGTGATCGACTGCAGCCCGAGCGCGGCAAACCGGGTGGCGACGTAGTCGGCAGCCTGCCTGTAACCCTCGGAGCCAGTCTGGCGCCCCGCGAGTGCGTCGGCAGACAGGTAATCCACGTCCGCACGCATCTTCTGTATATCCGCGGTGGGTATCGGCAGCAGCCCGCGAAGGTTGCTACAGGAACTGATACCGGCGCCAATCAGCATCGCGAGGATCGCTGCCGCAAAGGTGCGGCCGGCCAAGGTTTTTATTCTCATTCAGGGCTCGTCAGGATCGTTATTTCAGATTATTGGTTCAGATTGATCGAGGTTCTGCACGAGCTTATCACGGACATCGCGCTCCACACCGGCGATTGGCGGGCATCAATGGCGTGGGGCAAGTCTCATAAAGCTGCTGGCAACGGCGTTCTCTGCCAGTTCGTGGGCGCGATCTGCACAAAAATCTCCGTGCCCCCCCAACAGGTGGAAAAACGGTAGATTCAAAAGACGTTGGAAGTCTGCCGCCAGCCAGCGCTGGTTATTTTCATGATCCGGTGTAGCGCGACGGCACCAGGCCGGTGCCACTTGCATACCCTGGTGCACGCCGCTCAGGCGCAGCATCCACTTGCCGGCCCAGCTGCATCCGGTCCATCCGCTCCAGAACTGCAGTGCATCACACGTGAGCAAAAGCCCCCCGGACAACGGAAGCAACAAGGCGGCCTCCGGTACCTGGCTGTTACTGAACTCGAACACTTGGCCACCGGTAACCGGGCAAGCGCCACCTTCCGCGAGAAGCTGGTCTGCGGGGGGCAGGGGGTAATGATCGGAGTGCGCCTGGCGCCAGAAGAAGACGTTAAAGCGATCGCGATAGTAGAGGTCGTCGCAGCCATGGTAGTAACCAAGCCGCACGGCCTGGCGCACGCGGCCGAGTTCACACAGCCGCTCTTCTTCGAGCCTGCGCAACCGCACCGGGTTCACCAGTAACAAGTCGTCGCCGCTGCGCACTATGCCCATATTGCGGTTGACCACCACCCGTGGGGCTATACGGGCGGTGCCGCGCACCACAAAAAAATCCGGCAGCACCTGATGGATGTGGCCGTGTGGTAGAGGTGCCGGGTAGGCAATATGCATGGTCTCGGGAGGCTCCTTAGCGGCGCTCCCTGCCGGTATCTGTTCTCTTCGAGAGTTAAGCCTGCTGCGCTTGTCAGCTGTACTGCAGGCGGTTGCTGATGCCGTACAGAACCTGCATGGCCTGGGCGGCATCGTGCTCGCTCACCAGCAAGTGTTCGTGATGGCGTGCGGACACCACATTGGCCTGAATACCGGTATCCGCCAGCTCGCGCACGATGGTGGCACTCAGGCCCGGGACCTGCAGACAGGCGGAATACTGCAGGGTGATCTGGCGGTAGCCACCCTCATCCGGCAGTGACTCGCGCTCAGCAACCGCTTTCGGCAACAGGGCGCAGATACCCTCGCGCTCGCGGAATACACACAAACACTCCCGAAGCAGCGTCTGCAATTGGGCTTCTTCCAGCTGGCACATCACCAGCTGCTCTCGGTTCAGAATCGGGGTCATACGCTGGAGTAGCTGGTCGATTTTTACCTGGGCATTCATGATGATTTTGTCTCCAGTCTGGTAAGGGAATCGCTCAATTCTGGCGACGCTCTCTCGGCGATCTTTTCGGTTTTGTGGATTTATCTTTCACGCGCGCTTTCGCCGAGTTTTTGCGTTGCTGCGGTGATTTGCCCTTTGGTTCTTTGGGGGCCGGGCCGAACTCTTCACCTTCAAATTCGGGTTCCCCCTCCACCGGCGAGGTATCGACCAGATCCTCTTTTACCTCGGCTTCCATGTCCCAGCGATCCAGCGCGATGTCGATATCCTTCTCGATGTCCATGCGCGGGAATTTTGGGCAGGGCGCATCTTTTCCCGGGTTATGCCAACCGGACAAAGGGGCGACAAACACCACCAGGGATTTGTGCAGGTAATTGCGGCCGATACTGGCTTCGGTCCAGGTGGTCTGCCAGGCGTACTTGCCCTTGACCGCGTAATCGCTTTCGTAGGACTTGAGGGTGAGAAAATAGGGATACAAACGGCCGCCGCGACACACAATCCGACGCTCGGTCTTGATATTGGCCATCTGGGTAAAGGGGTCGAAGTACCAGCGGATATCGTATCCGTAGGCGAACTTCATTTTGTCGCCGTGCCGGCTAAAGGCGTAAGAGCGGCCAGTGCCGTCTTTGTTCAGGCTCCACACGTGTTGTGCTTCGCCGTCCCTGGAAATCAACCAATTGCCCACCCACTGCTCGGCCTTGAGGCGTGACTCCGTGCTCCAGCCCGGGTATTGGGCGTCCTCGCTGATTTCGGTTTTGTCTTCGACGGTTGGCTTTGCCGGGCGCTTGTCATCGGCTTCCGCATGCAGGCAGAAACCGACTATAGCGGCGATTCCCGCCCACAATACGGGCCTTAACAATCCTGTGGGAATAAAGCGTTGCTGCTTCACGGCTCGTCTCCGCTTGCGCTTTATTCGTCCCTGAAAGGCTGGCCACTGAACGGAATTGGCCCTGCTGGAATCAACTCCAGGGCAATCCCGAGCTGTTCGACCACTGGGTGCTAGATCCGGCACCGTTTTCACTGGCAAGGCTGCGCTCTCAGCTGCCTGTTGAGGCAGTCTGCTGGCGTTCCTTGCTCTCACTGTCGTAGAGATTTGGGCACTCGGCGCCGTGGTTGGGGGTTTCCCAGTTGGGCAGGCGGCGCTGGAAGGCCAGTATGCCGCCGTTGTGCTGGCGCCAGTGACGACCGTCGATCACGTTGAAGTCTAAGGTGACCGGGCTCCAACCGGTAAATTGCGCGTACACCATGCCGCTATTGCAGTGCAGTGTTCCGCCAGTGCGGATGCGCACGGTGTCACCCTCGATGCGCCATGAGATGGCAAATCCGTGGGTGAGCTGGCCGTCCTTGCGAAAGCCGTGGGCAAACCCGGTGCCATCGGACTTGAGCTGCCACACCAGCTGCTCATCCCCCTGCCCCACGACCAGCCAGTTTCCCGCCCACTGGCGGGCGCTGGCCTGATCCCGGGTCTGTTCCTGGGCGGAGGCAATCACGGGCACAAGGAAAAACACCACAAGCACCAGGGCGTAGGCCTGTAGCAGGGAAAGGAAAACAGGATGGAAGGACAACTGACGCAACAACTTCATGCGGCACTCTTCTCTGTTGGGTTCAACGACTGGCGGTTATTTGATCAACCTAATTAAAAGCCTAGTCGTAAATCTCAACAGTGGCAGCGGAAGCGACAAATTTCTTTGATTTCGCGCCAGAGCACACTAAGAGTTCGGTTTTTTGCGCGGCCGGCGCAACCCGTACCACAGCAGGGCCCCAACACAGATGGCGGCGAAGAAAAGTAGCACCGCCAGAAAATAGATGGCGCTGCCTGTAGACGGCTGCAATTGCTCCCGCGCCCGCACAACATTGGCTTGCAGACGCTGGAATTTATCGATGACTTCGTTGCTGGGCGCACGGTCGAGGATGGACTGGCGCAGTTCCTGCCACTGCTGATCCAGCTGTGCGGTGAGCGCCGGGTCGCGCTCGACCAGTTTTGGCCGAGCCATTGCGTAGCCGTCGCGCAGGCCAAGCATCAGCTGATGGTAGGCACTGGCGGTATCCCCGCCGCGGTAAGCGTTCTGGGCAAGGTAAAGAAGACCGGCAGCCCGCGCCAGCGGGTGTTGCAGGTGTGCAGTTTCCTGTGGGTGAGCGCGCCACCACATCAGCGCATCACGGGCTTCCGGGGGCAGCTCCGCCGGGCGCAGAATGGCGGCGCCCGGAAGCCCCACCAGCGCCGGGAACTCCTGGGCACGCTTCTGCTCCGGGGCAATGTCGGGGGCTGCAAACCCGGCCACCAAGACGGCCAAAGCCCAGCGTTCGCGGCTGCTCAGGTCACCATCCACGGCATTGTCGTGGGCGTCGCTGCGCGTCGGTTCCAGAACGTTGTAAAAGTCATACAGGCTTAAGTTGGCCATGCGCGCCGGGTCATTCAGTTTCCGCTCAGCCTGGGGAGCGTCGCCCTGCTCTCCGTGACAGTGTTGGCAGCGATCCTGATACAGGGCCCGCGCTTCGCAGGGCGGAGGCAACGGCTCCGCCGGTGAGCGCGGTAACTGGTAAAGCGCGGCGAAGCGGTCCGCTGCCCCGTTGGCGCGCTGGCGCACCTCCGCGGCGGGTGCTCGCTTGTCGATAGCGCCGGCGAGGGCTCGCAGATTGTCCTGTAGCTGGGTACGTCCGGGTCTATCCGGAAGCTTTTCCAACAGTGACGTCGCCACCTGAACATTGCCCTGTTGCGCGCGATACAGGCTGCGGTCACGGATCTCACCTGAGTCCACGGCCTCTGCGTAATCCACGGCGACAAAAGAAAGCAGGTTGACCGCCCGCGCAGCTGTGTCGCGGTTTTCCTGGTCGACGCTCGGTTGTGCCCACGTCAGCGCACTCACCCAGCAAAGGGCAAGGACGAGCGAGAACATACGAAACAGGCACGGCGCTTTTCTTGGCATTTTGGCAGTGGCGGAAATTTTTGCGGTATCCCGTTTTAGCCTAGCAGTACCCTGGGCGATGCAAGCCACAGGACAGTACCCAAGGCCAAACCCGGTGGGGTGCCAATCGTCATTACAAACCGACGGGCATAAAAAAACCCCGCGTGGGCGGGGTTTCTTGGCCGGGCTAGATCAGCCCTTTTCGGCGCGCTCTTTCTCGATCAGGAAGTCCACCACGTCCAGCATCAGCTGCTGGCCATTGGATTTACCTTTGAGGCCGGGCAGTGAAGTGCTGACACGGTACTTGCCGGCGACAACCATTTCCGGGGTACCGCTCAGGTTGTACGCGCGCTGCTTTGCCTGGCCCTGCTTTACCTTGCTGTTGATGGCAAAGGAGTTGAGCAGCTTGACGGCTTTCTCACCATCAGCACCGTTGTCGGTGAAGATCGCAGCAATCGCGGCATCGTCCGGATTCCAGTTGCGGCCGTCGCGGTCTGCGAACATTTTGCGCTGCTGGGCGATGGCACCAAAGATGGGGTCGTGGACCTTGTCCAGCGCACCCAGGGCATCTGCCACGTAGAACATACGCGCGTGCACTTCCATCACGGGCTGCCAGATAGCGGGGATCTTCTTAAGGGCCACATCGGCGGGCATGGTTTTCTGCCATTTTTTCAGCGGCGCCTCGAAGTGGTAGCAGTGGCCACAGCCGTACCAGAAGAGTTCGGTCACCTCGATCTTGCTATCGTCGTCCTGAGCGACGGCCTGCGGCAGCACTTCGTAGTGCTGGCCTGCTTTGAATTTCCCTGGGGTATCCTGGGCGCAGGCTGCAAGGCTCAGCAGCATGGTAAACAGGGCGACAACAGCTCTCATGGGACTTACTCCAAACTCTTATTCTGGGTGACGGGGGCTTTTCGCTCCCCTGCAATTCGGGTGAATGGTATTTCGGGTTACCTGTCGCCCGGCTGAATATAGACCGCGGAAATTATTGAAGTTCCGCAAGCCGGGCGCAACCCGGGTGCGGCGGCCGGAAGCAAAAGGCCGGTCAAAGACCGGCCTTTTGTGAACTGGCTCGCGCACCGAGCGGTCGGCAGGGGCCGTTCTTGCTTGATCTGGGCTGCCGAAACTCGGTCAGGCGTGCCGTTACTCGGTCAAGCCTGCAGTTACTCGGTCAAGCCTGCAACGTAATTGGCCACCGCCTTGATCTCAGCGTCAGACAGCTGTCGGGCAACCGTGCGCATGGTGCGAGCATCGCCATCGTTGGCACGGGTACCGGTGCGGAAAGCCTTCAGCTGCTTTTCCACATACTCGGCGTACTGGCCGGACAGACGCGGATAGCCCGCCGGCGCATTGCCCTGGCCGGTGGGAGAGTGGCAACCCATGCAGGCCGGAACGCCGCTGGAAGCGTTGCCCGCGCGGTAGATCTTGCGGCCGAGCTCCAGTCCGTCGACGTTATCGCCGTTGTTCAGCATCACCGAGAAGGCCTCGGAACCGGAGATCTGGATATTCTGCGAGGCGAAGAACGCCGCGATGTCTTCCAGGTCCTGGTCATTCATGTTGTCCAGCATACCGGTCATTTCGGGCACCACACGGTCACCATTCTTGACGTCGTGCATCTGCTTGAGCAGGTATTTTTCGCCGAGACCGGCGAGTTTTGGGAAGGTCGGTGCCGGGCTGTTGCCGTCCGCACCGTGGCAAGCAACACACATCGCTGCCTTGGTTTGCCCCGCACTGGCGTCACCGGCGGCATACCCTACCTGGGCAAACGCCACCATCCCCAAAGCCAGAGCGGCCTTTTTTATAATGCTGTTCATACGTCGTCCTGTTGCGCGCTGAAATTGTGCATCCGATCTACGTTGCTGGCGGCAAACCATACGCCCGGCAGCCATCAGCGACGTTAAAACCGCGGCATTATATACTTGCGCGCCATCTGAGTGTACCGGGAAGACTCATGTCTGAATCCAATGTAGAACGAATCAATTTCCGCCGTGCGGAATTTTTAATCAGCGCACCAACTCTGGCGGAGTGTCCGGAGGATTCCGGGGCAGAGGTGGCCTTTGCCGGCCGCTCCAATGCCGGCAAGTCCAGCGCCATCAACGCGCTTACCGGCAACGGTAAGCTGGCGCGCACCTCCAAGACACCGGGGCGCACCCAGCTGATCAATTTCTTCCGCCTGAGTGAGCAGCAGCGCCTGGTGGACCTGCCCGGCTACGGCTATGCCAAGGTAGCGCGCTCCATGAAAGACGAGTGGCAGCGGCACCTCGCCTCCTATCTGGAGCAGCGCCAGTGCCTCAAGGGCCTGGTACTGCTGATGGATATCCGCCAGCCACTAAAGGAATTCGACCTGCAGATGCTGAGCTGGGCGGTAAAGTCGGGCCTGCCGACCCACATTTTGCTGACCAAGGCAGACAAGCTGAAGAACGGCCCTGCCAACAACGCGCGCTTTGCCGTGGAAAAGGAATTGAAGGCGCTGGAACTGGACCGCAATGTCACAGTGCAGACCTTCTCCGCACCCAAGCGCAAGGGACTGGAAAAGCTGGAGGCGCGATTGAACCAGTGGTTGTCGCTGGCACCGCCCGTCGCGCCCCAGGACGGCGAAGATGTCAGCGGCGATGAAGGTGACAACCACGTTGCGGGCGACGAGCAGTAAGTAACCGCTCACACTCTCGCGCGGGGGTGCCAGTGCTCTTGCGATAGGCCGTGTATCAAGGTGCAAAATAAGCCGCCAGATTTGAGCTAGACTGGAAGTATCCGCGGTGAAAAACCCGCCTATCCAGTGCCACCAGGGTTAGCCGCAGGTGGCCGGATGTGCGTGCGGTGAGCCGGGCAGAGAAAAGCCCAAAATGAAGGCAAAAAAAAGCCGGCAGATTGCAGCTGCCGGCTAGGGGTCAGTGCCCTTGGGGATGGGCACTTGGGGAACACGCCCAGGGGGACGGGCGTGCCCTTGGGTTCTCACCCAAATTCCACTGCATCCGATGCGTTTCCTTCAATACAAAGACTAAGCTGGGCCGCCAGGGTTCCCCACTGTATTTTCTTCGCGTTGCTTTCCGTTACTCGGATAGGGGAAATGTATCCCACATACCTCACGGGATGGGACATTAAATTCTGTTATTGAGACTTTATTCCCTGCCCAAGTCTAAATTTTTCCTGATTCGAGCAATTTGCCATCAGCGGTGATTAATCCTCGATCAATCACCATCGATGTGATTATTGGCATCTGGGCGAAATTTGGACAAAAAAAAGCCCCGACGGGGGTAGCTTCGGGGCGAGGGGCTTCTGACTAAGCTTTGGGGGATGATGTTGCAATCCAACGATCTTGCTTAGTTAGAGAGCCCCCTGTTCGGGTAGTTCCGCGAGTTCGCGAAAATTTTAAAAAAATTTTTCTCAGTGCGCCTCGTCCCAGTTAATACCCTCACCGAGATCCGCGATCAGCGGCACATCGAGATCCGCAGCGGCCTGCATCAGCTCCGGTATTCGCTTGACCACCAGATCCCGCTCATCCGCCGGCACTTCCAGCACCAGTTCATCGTGCACCTGCATGATCAGCCGCGAACTGAGCTGTTCTTCCCGCAGCCAGGCGTCCACCGCAATCATCGCGCGCTTGATGATATCCGCCGCGGTGCCCTGCATTGGAGCATTGATCGCGGTGCGCTCGGCGGCCTGCCGCTGCATGCCGTTACGGGAGTTGATCTCCGGCAGGTACAGCCGGCGGCCGAACAGGGTTTCCACATAGCCTTTATCCGCGGCCTGCTTGCGGGTGTTTTCCATATACTGGAGCACGCCTGGGTAGCGCTCGAAATAGCGGTCGATATAGGTCTGAGCATCCGCGCGGGGAATGTCCAGCTGCTTGGCGAGGCCAAAAGCGCTCATGCCGTAGATCAGGCCGAAGTTGATCGCCTTGGCACGTCGGCGCTGTTCATCGCTGACCTCTTCCAGCGGCACCTCGAACACTTCCGCAGCCGTCGCGCGGTGAATATCTTCACCGTGGGCGAAGGCATCCAGTAGGCCCTTGTCCCCGGACAGGTGCGCCATGATGCGCAGCTCGATTTGTGAGTAGTCCGCAGCGACGATCACACTGCCTCCGTTGATGCGCGGGTCGGCCACAAATGCCTGGCGGATGCGGCGGCCCTCTTCGGTGCGGATCGGGATGTTCTGCAGATTGGGGTCACTGGAAGACAGGCGCCCGGTGGCCGCCACCGCCTGGTGGTAAGAGGTATGCACGCGGCCAGTGGTCGGATCGATCATCAGCGGCAGCTTGTCGGTGTAGGTATTTTTCAGCTTAGCCATGCCCCGGTACTGCATGATCAGCGCCGGCAGCTTGTGCGACAGCGCCAGCTCCTGCAGTACGGGCTCTGCAGTAGAAGGCGCGCCCTTGGGGGTTTTCTTGATCACCGGGATTTCCAGTTTTTCAAACAGGATGGTGCCCAGCTGCTTGGTGGATCCGAGATTAAACTCCTCCCCCGCTTCCTCGTACGCCTGCTGTTCCAGCTCACGCATTTTCTGCTCGAGCTCACCGGATTGCGCTTTCAGCATGGCCGCATCGATGTAGGCACCGTTGCGCTCGATACGGGTAAGCACTGGCACCAGCGGCATTTCGATTTCGTCGAGGACTTTTTCCAGGCTGGGTTCCTTGGCCAGGCGACCGCTCAGTTCCCGATGCAGGCGCAGGGTGATGTCCGCGTCCTCCGCCGCATAGGGGCCCGCCTTGTCCAGCTCGATCTGGTTAAAGGTGAGTTGCTTGGCGCCCTTGCCGGCGATGTCCTCGAACTTGACCGTGGATTCGCCCAGATATTTCTGCGCAAGGCTGTCCATATCGTGGCGGCTCGCGGTGCTGTTCAGCACGTAGGATTCCAGCATGGTATCGCGGGCGATGCCGCGCAGTTCGATATCGTAGTTGGCGAGAATGTGGCTGTCGTACTTCAGGTTCTGGCCGACTTTCTTGATCTTGTTGTTTTCCAGCAGCGGTCTCAGCTTTGTCAGCGCGGTGTCGAAGTCGACCTGCGCCGGCGCTCCCATATAGTCGTGGGCCAGCGGCAAGTAGGCGGCCTCCCCCGCTTCCACCGCAAAACTCACGCCCACCAGCTTGGCCTGCATATAGTTGAGGCTGGTGGTTTCCGTGTCGAAGGCAAATATGTCCGCGCTTTTCAGCTTTTCCAGCCAGTTATCCAGCGTTTTTTCATCGAGAATAATGCTGTAGTTGCGCTCCACGGCCAGCGCTTCCGCCGCAGAATCCGCGTCTTCGCTACCGCCCAGCTCGTCGACCCAACTGCGGAATTCCAGCTCGCTAAACATCTCGCGCAGCTTGTCGGTATCCGGTTCGCTGTTGGCCAGTGACTCCGGCTTGTAGTCCATATCCACATCGGTCTTGATGGTCGCGAGTACGTAGGACATGTCGGCCGCGTCCTTGTGCTCTTCCATTTTCTTGGCCAGGGTCTTGGAACCGCGGAAACCGAGCGGTGCGATGGCATCCAGGTCCGCGTAAATATCCTTCAAACTGCCGATGCCCTGCAGCAGTGCCAGAGCGGTTTTTTCCCCGACGCCGGGAACACCAGGAATGTTGTCGGCCTTGTCCCCCATCAGGGCAAGAAAGTCGATGATCAGCTCCGGGCCCACCCCGAACTTTTCCTTCACCCCATCCACGTCCAGCACGGTATTCGACATGGTATTGACCAGGGTCACACCGGGGCGGACCAGTTGGGCCATGTCCTTGTCGCCGGTGGAGATAATCACGTCGATGCCCTTGTCCGCCGCCTGCAGCGCCAGGGTGCCAATGACGTCGTCCGCCTCTACCCCATCGATTACCAGCCGCGGCAGGCCCATGGCGTCGATGATGTCGTGGATCGGCTGAATCTGTGCGCGCAGGTCGTCCGGCATGGGCGGGCGGTGGGATTTGTACTCTTCGAACAGCTCGTCGCGGAAAGTCTTTCCCTTGGCGTCGAACACGACCACTACCGGACTATCCGGATGCTCCTTAAGGTGCTTGCGCAGCATGGATATGACCCCGCGCACAGCACCGGTGGGCTGGCCTTTGCTCGTGGCCAGCGGTGGCAGGGCATGAAACGCGCGATACAGGTAGGAGGAGCCGTCCACCAGAATCAGTGGCGCGGAAGCAGTCGTGTCTTTACTCATAAACAGTAGGAAGCCAGGTTTCAATTTCAGATCTTTGGTTGGGCGACAGGATAACCGCGATCGAATCTTTTGGCTCCCTCTGGCAGCTTGTTCTCGTCGACACCTCTCCCATCGACATCCTGTCAGTGTCTTTCGCTCCATCGATACCGCCGCGCCAGTCATCGCACGCTCGCCCCCCTTTTCCCACTACCTTCTAGGCTTGGTATTAGGGAAATAAAGGAGAGGTAATCGTGATGGAACCCCGCTTTTTACTGCCGGGGCTACTGGCCTGCGTACTGTGCTGCGCAACCGTGGCCGCGGAGGAAGCCAACAATGAACAGGGTACTGCGGACGCCGGGCCCGAGACTATGGAGCATGTGGAAGTGATCGGCTACCCGGTTCCGGAAGTCTTAACCCGCGAGGACGAGGCCGACAAGCCCCTGATCGCCGAACAGTTTCGCGAGGAGCTCCGGCAGGACCTGCTGCAGGAACACAATCGGCGCGAACTGATGAGCGCTATTCGCCACCAGCAATTGCAGCAGCTTGAGGCATTTCGTATAGCCGGCGAGGGCCAGGACAGCGAAGAAGTGGCGCAGGAGGTGCAAGCACAACCGGTGCAGCCGCTGGAAGAGTTGAAGCCCGCCGCACTGACCATTGAAGCAGATACGGAGCTTGAAGAAGAAGCAACCGCCATAGAGCCGGCACCGGATAATCAAGCAGAAGAAGAGGCACTTCAGGAACCTTCCTAAGGCGCCTGAAGTCATTCACACCAAATGTCGCCAGGCCGGACCCGACCGGACGCCGCACCTTTTGCTTGCTGCGTCAGTTGTCGGTATCCGGGATCTCTCCCAGGCATTTGCGTGCGTCCGCCAGTAACTGCGCCATCAGGGCGGCGTAATCCGCCTCCTCAGGCAGGCCGGTGCCAAGAGGATCGAGAGGTACGTAACCCAGATTCATATGCTCGGCTGTTTGCCGATCCCGATCATTGCCGGGCACCTCGCCAAACAGACATCCTCGCAGCTGGCCATTTTTCGCAACGTCCAGTTTTTCCAGCATGGTGCGGGCACCGTGCTGGTGGCTGGCAGAAGTGCGGAGACTCTCCACCTTCACACCCGCCGGACCGAAGAACTGGCTGTAGGCGGTGTGCGTCGAAACGATCGGCACCCCGCGGTAGGCCCACAATGCCCGGTCCTGAACCTTCTGCAGATTAGCCATGGCACGGGAGAAGTCGCGCGCGCGGGAGCGAAACGCCTCCGCCTTACCGGGATTCATCTCCGCCAAACGGGTCGCAATATGGGCGGCCATGACCGCAGCATTGCGCGGGCGCAGCCAGATATGCGGGTCGCCGCTTTCCGAGCCCTCGAACTCATAGCCGTCGGCTGCCAGCAGCCCCAGCTGCTTATTCGCCGGTAGCAGCGCCATTTGTCGCGCCAGAACCGATTCCATCTCCGGCCCCAGCCAGATCACCAGTTGCGCCCGCTCCATCGACAGGCGGTCGGCTACTTTTGGCGCGTAGTGGTGGGGGTCGCCATTGCGGATTAGTTGCCGCACCTCGAGATCATTGCCCGCGACTTCCCTGGCAATCAAGGCCACGGGGCCGATGCTGGCCACTAGCAGCGGCTTGTCGGCGCCACTACTCTCATTCTCCCGCGGTGAATCACCAGTGCCGCAGCCCGCAAGCAATACGGCCAGCAGAGTAAGCAGCATGAACAAAGCGGTGCGAAGTGGTTGATGGGACATGGAAAGACAGCCTGACCGGAACAAAGTGCGCATAAACTGCGCTTCAACATATAACCTCAAGAGCGCGAAAGCATAGCCAGCACGACGCCCCTCTAGAGGGAAACTGTAACAATAGCTGCCGCCAACGCCCGAAAGGGGGTGCGATATAATCACACCCGGCTTACACTCGCCAGCCATATCCGCCCATTCGAAACCATCTGATGTCAGACGGTCAGTCTTATTGGAGTGTCTCCTGAGTCCTTCAGCACCGCTCATTCGCGCCCACAACCTCGGTCTGGAAATCGCCGGACGGCAACTGCTGCGGGATATTTCCCTGGAATTGCACCCGGCGGAAATCGTTACCGTGATTGGCCCGAATGGCGCAGGCAAAACCACCCTGCTGCGTTTACTACTGGGGCTCAGCCGCCCCACTACGGGCAGCGTTGAGCGCCAGCCGGGGCTGCGCCTGGGATATATGCCGCAGCGCTTGCAGATAGACGCGACCATGCCAATGACCGTCGGCCGCTTTCTGCAACTGGGTATCGATGGGGTGAACGTAGAACAGGCACTGGCGCGGGTTGCCGCACCGCACCTCGCCGGCACGCGTCTGGCGGACCTGTCCGGTGGCGAGATGCAACGTGTGCTGCTGGCCCGCGCCGCGGCGCGCAAACCGCAGTTGCTGGTGCTCGACGAGCCAACGCAGGGTGTCGATCTGGGTGGCCAGAGTGAGGTGTATCAACTGATTGCGCAGTTGCGCGACGAACTGCAGTGCGGCGTCTTGCTGGTTTCCCACGACCTGCACCTGGTGATGGCTGCCACCGACCGCGTGCTGTGCGTGAACCAGCATATCTGCTGTCACGGCCACCCGGAACAAGTCAGCAAGGACCCGGTGTACCTGGAAATGTTCGGCGACAAACTCGCACTCTATACCCACCAGCACAATCATCACCACGACCTCAGCGGCGAGGTAGTAGACGACTGCTGCGACCACGACCATGCCCACGCAGTAACCCCACCTCCATCCAGCACACAGCCGCCGAATTCCGGGAGTGGAAGCGACCAGTGAACGATTTATCGCAGCTTTTGCACAGCACATTTCTCTGGTATGCGCTGGCGGCCGGCCTGCTGGTGGCCCTGGTCAGTGGTCCTCTGGGATGCTTTGCCGTGTGGCGCCGTATGGCCTACTTTGGCGATACCCTCGCCCACTCCGCGCTGCTCGGTGTAACCCTCGGCTTTTTACTGCATATCCAGCCCACGCTTGCGGTGGGCGCGAGCAGCTGTCTGATGGCCCTGTTGCTGGTGTATTTCCAGCGCCGACAGAACCTGTCCGTGGACACCCTGCTCGGGATTCTCTCCCATACCATGCTGGCGCTGGGGATCATCACCATCAGCCTGCTGGATATCAATGTGGATCTGCTGTCCCTGCTTTTGGGGGACCTGCTGGCAGTGTCGACCCAGGACCTGGTTTTGATGACGGTGGCGGCATTTGCTATCGGCCTGCTTCTGGTATTTCTTTGGCCGAAATTGCTGGCGTTCACCCTGCACGAAGAGCTGGCGGCGGTGGAAGGAGTACCGATAGAGCGCATCAGGCTGGCACTCATGTTGATGCTGGCGCTGTTGATCGCCATCGCCATGAAAGTCGTTGGCGTGCTGCTCATCACTGCCCTGCTGATTATTCCCGCGGCCACTGCTCGCCGACTTTCCACTACCCCGGAACAAATGGCCGGTTTTGCCGCGCTGATTGGTGCCACCTCCGTACTGCTCGGACTCGCCGCTTCCGTGCTGTGGAACACCCCGGCGGGTCCATCGATCGTACTTGCGGCGGGCGCACTCTTCCTACTCGGTCAGCTGCGGCGCAGCGAGCAATAGCACTCAGCTAATCCCCCCTTTGGCGGCCGAGGAAACGTCTCTTGCCACCACGACTTTGGTGCGAGTGGACCGGCTCACTCCCGGCGCGGTGAAAGCCATATATGGTGAGTCCGATACCGATCATCATCAGTACGAACACCCCGACGCCGACAAAAAGAATCAGTTGATCTGACATAGCTCTTTGCGCACCTAATCGCGACGAGCCAACAGCGCAGAGACTTTGACGTAGATACCAAAGGCGAGAATGGTCGGCACCCACAGCGCGGTAAATACGCCCTGCTCGCGGTAGCCGTTGAACCAGAGGTATCCCGACAGGGCAAAGGAAATCCCAACGGCGAGAAAGATAAACAAGTCCGAGAGCTGGAACATTGGCGCCTCCGTGTCCTTGGTATGGTTAGTCGTGGTAGAAGCCGATAGCGGCAATCAACAGGCCGGCGATGGCAAACGAGGCTGGAATACGCAAACCGGGGATACCGAACACCGAAACCAGCGAGGGCACCACACCCACCAGCCCCAGCAGGAACCAGATAACCCACGGCAGGACCAGGGCGATTCCCAGATAGCCCAGCCAGCGTCGCTTACTGGCCATTCCCATCCGCTTGTATCGCAGCTTGCACCTTCAACTCCTGTGGCATCTTCAGCGTGATTCAGCCTACTAACAGACTAGCTCAAGGCTGCCCGACTAGCCGATGGCAGCGCACACTGTCTTAACAGGTAAGGAAATGCAAAATAGACAAACTGGAAGGAGAACTAAGGCGGTAATGAAAAAACCGCCCGGAAATAATTCATTAGAGCTGTCTGGGACCTTTAGACGGGATACCGCAGCAACGTCATATGCAGCAAATTTACCCCCCAGTGCGTAAACACACAGGCCCAGAAGCTGCCGCGCAGTTGCCACACCAGCGCATACCCCAATCCGGCAACGCCTACCAGCGCGAGGAGCTTGGGGGATGCCGCCCAACCGGTGTGTAGTGTCGTAAACAGTATCGCAACGAGAAAGGTCGGCAACCACCGCCATTTACCGGTCAACCATTCGCCCAGGCCGCGCTGCATTATCCAGCGAAAGAACCCCTCCTCCGCGATACACACCACCAGCAGGTTGATCAAGGCGGCGATGGCGATCGCGGCGGTAAGTTTGGGGAAAACCCCCAATAGAAATGCTCCCAGGACAACTGGTACGGCGATGGCGGCCGCGATTACGGGTAAATCGGCGCGCTTGAGAGGCTGCGGACGCAGCAACATAAAGATCACCAGGGTCAGGGCGATGACCGCCTTGGCCGGGCGAAAGCTGGCGTAGATCAGGTTACCACTATCGTCGCTGTATGGCGGTAGTACGGTGATGTGTTCATTGCCGGGAATAACACCGCTGTTGACGGCAAGCATCAGGAGACCGGAAATCAAAAAGCTGCTGGCTTTCTTCCACCCCTGCGTGCTCTCAATGGCTACCAGCCCCAACCAGATAGCCGGTGCAAATACCCCGACCCACCCAAAGGGAAAAACCAGTAGGCAAAGAAGTGCAGCAGGTAGCCATTGGGTTTTACCAGTGAAAGGTTCTATCGCGCGAATCACCGGTGCGCCCTGTTGGACATGTAATGAAAACATAGAAAGTCCATTTTCAGTTTTATCATACGAGAACAGGCGCCATCTTAGCGCCTGTTGGTGATCAATTCAGTGACGGGATACCCGCTGGGGCTTGCCCATTAACCGATACCGGTTAGCTGTTGTCATTCAACCATTGTAAGTAGCGCGCATAGACCGATAGGTGAGTTTCATTTTTGCCGGATCCAAGGGCGCCTTGAAAAACCCGTGGTAGTGACCTCGAGGATTTATCAGTACCACCTGGGAGCCGTGATCCACCGTGTAATTGCCATCATCCAGAGGCACCTTGTTAAAAGGCACATTCAACTGATTAGCGAATCGTTTTAGATTCAGGAACTCGCCGGTTACTCCGTAAAATTCCGGGTTGAAGTAGCGTACATAATCGTGGAGCTGTTCTGGCTTGTCTCGTTGCGGATCGACGGATACCAGCAAAACATCGGTATCCTTCCGGGTGTCAGCATCCAGGGTTTGATAAAAATTGTTCAGTGTCGCCAGGGTCGTAGGGCACACATCCGGACAATGGGTAAAACCAAAAAATACCAGAGTCCAGCGCCCCGCGAGCTCAGTCGTTTTGAATTCGCTCCCAGTGTCTGCGATCAGTTTAAACTCATCCAGAATCCGCGGGCGCTCCAGTTTTATCGCTCCATTCGCCCTGAGTTCCGCATCAGTAATAACCCGGGGCTGATTCATTTTATTAAGGAAGCCTGCAATAACCGCGACCATGAACAGCACCATGATCACAACGGTGAGATAGATACCACGCTTCTGTTCGGGGGTTTGTAACGCATTCTCTCCCATGGTCAGACTCCACTGGTGGGCAGTGCGATCAGGTAGTGATCCAGCAGCATGATGCAGAACAGTGCCATCAGATAGATGATTGAATACCTGAAGGTTTCCATCCCCGCATTCGGGTTCTTATTGCGCAGCATTTCCACAGCCCAGTAGAGAAACCCAACACCCAGCACGACTGCACCGAGCAGGTATAGCCAGCCCAACATGGCAGTGGCAAAAGGAAGCAGAGTTACAGCAAACAGAATGATGGTGTACAGCAGGATATGGATTTTGGTGTAGCCCACGCCATGAGTGATGGGCAGCATGGGGATTTCCGCTTTTGCATAATCGTCGCGGCGGTGCACGGCCAGAGCCCAGAAGTGCGGCGGCGTCCACGCAAAAATAATCAATGCGAGCAGCAGACCGTGGCCGTGTATCTCTCCGGTAACCGCCACCCAGCCCAGCAGCGGCGGTGCCGCGCCGGCGAGACCGCCAATCACAATATTTTGTGGCGTGGCGCGCTTGAGGAACATCGTGTAGACAACGGCATAGCCCAACAGCGAGAACAGTGTGAGCCACGCGGTGAGCGGGTTGATAAAGGCGAGAAGAATCGCCATACCGCTGCAACCGAGAAGCATCGCGAACAGTAGCGCCTTCTGTGGTTCTACCCGACCACGTGCTACCGGGCGATTGGTAGTGCGTGCCATTTTGATATCGATATGGCGATCAACCAGATGGTTCACGGCGGCGGCGCCACCAGCACAAAGGGCGATACCAATATTGCCCAGGATCAGAATATCCAATGGCACCATACCCGGGACCGCCAGCAGCATGCCTATCACCGAGGTGAGAATCATCAACATCACCACGCGCGGCTTGGTGAGTTCATAGTAGTCGCGCCATCCGGCGCGTTGGACATTTACTGCCTGGGTACTCATGGTTACCACCTCGTTGTCATTATTATGTGAGGTACTACTCAACCCTCAATATCAAACATCTTCCTGCACAATCACTCGAAATTTCTTACGCAAAATTCTTGATCGTCGGCTGCACTGTATTGATTCGGTAGCAGAAGGTCAGCAGGCTCAGCAGCAAAAGTGCCGCACCTGCATTGTGCGCTACCGCAATGGGCAGTGGCAGTGACATCACCACATTCGCAATTCCCAACCCTACTTGCAAGCACAATACCGCGAACAGGCCCTGCGCCCAGCGGCGGGAGCCAGCGCGCCAGGCTAGTATCGCCAGCAGCCCGACCAGCATCGTAACGATTATGGCGCCAATCCGGTGAGTGAGGTGAATCGCCGTGCGCGCATCCCCCTCCAGTGCGCCACCGAGATAATTGGGGCCTATCTGCTGGGCTACATTGAACCCCTGGCTAAAATCAGTTGCAGGCCACCATTCACCGTGGCAGGTCGGAAAATCTGGACAGGCGAGCGCTGCATAGTTGGAGCTGGTCCAGCCGCCAAGGGCAATCTGTAGACCGACAACAATTACCGCCGTCACCGCAAGTGGGCGGAGTTTTTGCAAGGCGGTAAATTCGTGTGCGGGCACCAGTCGTTTTCGATACCGCAATCGTTCTGCAAGCATCCACAGTACCGACAGAGTCGCCATACCACCCAACAGATGCGCGGTAACCACTTGGGGCCACAGCTTCAGGGTGACGGTCCACATGCCGAACGCCGCCTGCAGAATAATAATCCCCAGTAAAATGTGGCTCTGGATAAACCCGCGGTGTCCGCGACGGCGCCAGAACATGTAGGTCATACCCACCACGAGTAGCAGCAGGGTCCCGGCAAAGTAGCGATGGACCATCTCAGGCCAGGTCTTGTCGGTTTCCACCGGGGTATCCGGGAATGCCAGGTTGGCAGCAGCGATTTCGTGCCCCTCATTCGGCCACAGCAGGTGCCCGTAACAGCCCGGCCAGTCCGGACAACCCAGCCCCGCGTGGGTAAGGCGGGTAAACGCACCCAGTACTACCACTACCACCGCGAGAGCAGTACCGATCAGGGCCAGCCGGAAGCGCCAGTCTTTTTTGTAGTTCTTTCGCAATTCGGTGATGTCGGATTCCACATCCATTCCGCTCTCTCCCCAGTTTATTTTGTCTGTTTGTCGCACCGGAAGGCCTTCAGGGACCTCTACTTTTCGTAGGAGTACTTCAGCAGTCGCTTGATATCCTTAAGTACCTGGTTACCGCTGTGCTGGCTGCCGTAAACCATCATGGCAAAGCCGTTTTGATCTACCAGCAGCACACTTGGCCGCGGCAGTTGCGCGTGATTGCTCTCGGCCAACCAATGATCTAGCTGCTTCTGGTCCGCGGTGGCGTATCGCAGTAGCGGGTATCGGGCCGCCAGATCGCTGTGCAGCGGCTCCTCCAGCGACCCACCAGTAATCAGTAAACGCTCGACCCTGGAGGCTTTTTCGCTGAGACGAATATGTACCTGACGGGTGGTGTACAGCAGTTTTTCGCATTCTTCCACACAGGACTGATCGCCAATGATCAGGAAGCGCCATTTGGGATCCTCGCTCGCCAGCTCAATTGGATTGCCACTGCGATCCAGCAGCTCGAGCTCGCCTACTTGTTGCGCGGGGATGAGCAATTCGCCCTGGTTTACGGTACCCGAGGGCATGCCTGCGCCGGTGTAAAACACGATGTATGCGGCCAGGATCGGCAGCGCGACCGAGGCAAAAACGATAATACCGGTCCAGCGGCCAATACCCGATGGTTTCCGCTCGTTGTTTTTACCAGCCTTCAGGGCTGAAGTTTCGGAAAGGGTTGTCTCGGTCACGGTTTGCACCTCACTGTTGCGCAGCGGTCAACTCTGACTTTGCTCATTCGAGAGCCGGTGATCCGGTCGCGCAGGATCATTATTGTTATCGGTTGATTATCTCTGTTCCGTCGCTTTTTTAAACCACTTGTCGCGGAGAATTTGCCGGAAATTGGTCGCTCCGAGTAGCCACAAGACAAACAGGGCCGCGGCCATAGAGAACCACTGTACTGCATATCCCCGGTGCTTCTGCGGTTTTGTGCTGACCAATTGCCAGTCTGTGAGCAAGGCGGTATCGGAATCTGCGCTCAGACGAATGTGCCACTTAGCGTGTTGCAGATTCAGCTGGCTGCCGTTTAAGTCATCGAGTCGCTGAATACGCTTGTGCGACTCCGGCATGTGATTAGAGGGGGATTGCCCGGAAATTTGGGGGGGCACCGCTTTTGCCGGCTCCGCAGTGGCACCACCGGGATATACAAAGCCGGTAATCACCTTGGCTGCCAGCGGATAGGTCACCTCGGGCAAGCGGGTGCGATCGCTACCGGCCGGAATCCAACCGCGATTGATCAGCCAGCGCGCTTTGCCACTGCGGCTGTCTCCGGTCTCGAATACCTGCAATATTTCGTAACCCACGCGGCCGGAGCGCGTGCGATTATCGAGATAAAAATATTCATCGGTATAGAAGCCCAGGAGGCGCACCGGGGTATAGGCTTGCGGCTCACCGAGCCCGGAAAGATTTACCGGCTGTGATGACAGTCGCGCGTCTACTTTATCGAGTATTTGTTGTTTTTCTTCTGCTCGCTGCAGCTGCCAGTTGCCGAGCCAGAGCAAAAGCGGAAATATGCACAGGCACAAGATGCTGAGTGGCCAGCTGCGTATAAATGCTACACTGGCTGCTCGCGATGGTTCTCCGGCTTCCGTGGAGGGTGTTCGGGTCCCGGTAGATAATGCGTTATCACCAGTTTGAGGTGACCTTTTCGGAACTGTCATGCCAACAATACTTCTACTTCTGATTACTTCTATTAGTGGCGTTCTATTATGTGGCTAAAAGCGATTATCGTGTTGCTGTTTCTCGCCGTGCTGGCCAGTCTGACCAGCGCTCTGCTTTTTTTATTGCGCGACATGGGCGCACCCGAGTCCAAGCGCACCCTTTATGCTCTCGGTGTGCGCATATCCCTGGCTGCGTTGCTGCTGATTGCCATCTGGTATGGCTTCGACAGTGGAATTCTTTCCAATACCGCGCCCTGGGCAAACAAATATTGATTGGTGCACTAGCGGTGGATGCTTAGTGCATCCACCAATTGTTCGTGGCTTAAGCGCCCAGAACGTAGACAAAGATAAACAGTCCTACCCACACCACATCCACAAAGTGCCAATACCAGCTGGCCGCCTCAAAACCGAAATGATCGTCAGGCTTGAAGTGATGAGCAATCACCGACCGCAAAAGCATGATCAACAGCATGATGGTACCCAGGGTCACATGGGCACCGTGGAAGCCGGTGAGCATAAAGAAGGTAGTGCCGTAAATGCCGGATTCCAGCGTCAGTCCCAGATGCTGATAAGCCTCCAAGTATTCTTCTACCTGGAAGAACAGGAAGGCAGCACCCAATACCACGGTAGCGCCGAGCCACAGGTTGAACCCCTGGCGCTTGCCCTTTTTCAGGTATACATGGGCAATATGCACGGTGACACTGGAAGCCAACAGTAACACGGTGTTCAGCAGCGGCAGGTGCCAGGGATCGATGATGCCTTTGGGTCCTACCACTTTCGCCGCATCGCCAGCTACCGCCTGTTCCGGGGTCACCATCAGCGGCCAGGTGTTCTGGAAGCCTTCCCACAGCATATTGGAGGAGCCGCGATCACCCTCACCGCCGAGCCACGGCAGCGTAAAGGTGCGAATGTAGTACAGAGCACCGAAGAATGCCGCGAAGAACATCACCTCCGAAAAAATGAACCAACCCATTCCCCAGACATAGGAACGCTTGAGCTGGTCGCTGTTGAGCCCCTGCATGTTCTCCTTGATCACAGCGGCAAACCAGAACCAAAGCACGGTAGCCATGGACAGTGCGCCGGCAAAGAAAATATACGAGCTGCCTCCGTTGACCCAGCTGGCGGCGCCAAAGGCCGTCAGGAATATGCCGATGGTGGCGAAGATAGGCAGCCGGGACTGCTCGGGCACATAGTAGCTGCTTTCGGTGGCCATATTTTTTATCCCTCTCGCTCGGAGTCGGTATTTTTGTTGTTCGCTTGTTTGGCAATTCTTTCCGTGACATCAAACAGCGTGTAGGAAAGCGTAATGGTATTTACCCCGGCAGGCAGATCCGGGTCGACGATAAAACGCAGACCCAGTTCAGCGGATTCGCCGGCGGCGAGTGCCTGCTGGTTAAAGCAGAAACACTCGGTTTTGTGAAAATAACTGGCGGCCTTGAAGGGCACCAGGCTGGGAATAGCCTGACCTACCATGTCGCGGTCGGTGGGGTTGTAGGCAAGGAAAACCGTGTCCACGGCTTCTCCCGGATGCACTTTCATTTCCACCACGCCAGGTGTGAATTTCCACGGCATGTTCTCATTGTTGCTGGCAACAAACTGCACTTTCACCGTGCGCTCAGTATCCACCGCGGCCGGCACCGCTTCGTAGCGGTCGCCGGTTTTTCCGTTCAGGCCGGTGATTTCACAGAAGGCGTCGTATAGCGGCGGCATGATGAACAACGCAAAGCCGAGCATGCCGACCGCGAGGGTCAGCAGCTTGGCAGTGGTTTTTGCGTTTGCACTCATAGACATGACGACTGCTCGATTGCTTAATCAGCGCACGACCGGAGGTGTGCTGAAGGTGTGGTAAGGCGCGGGGGAAGGCACACTCCACTCCAGTCCTTCCGGGTTTTCCCACACCTCGTCGGTCGCCTTTTTGCCGCCCTTGACGGTGCGAATCACGTTAAACAAGAACACGATCTGCGCCGCACCGAACAGGAAGGCACCAACGCTGGCAATCTGGTTGAAGTCGGCAAACTGCAGCGCGTAATCCGGAATCCGGCGCGGCATCCCGGCGAGACCAACAAAGTGCATCGGGAAGAAGGTGACGTTCAGGCCGACAAACGCCATCCAGAAATGCACCTTGCCCATGGTTTCGTTGTACATATTGCCGGTCCACTTCGGCAACCAGTAGTAGACACCGGCAGTGATCGAGAAGATCGCACCCGGCACCAGTACATAGTGGAAATGTGCCACCACGAAGTAGGTATCGTGATACTGGAAGTCCGCCGGAGCAATGGCGAGCATCAGGCCGGAGAAACCACCCAGGGTAAACAGGATCACGAAGGCGATGGAGAACAACATCGGGGTCTCGAAGGTCATCGACCCGCGGAACATGGTCGTTACCCAGTTGAACACCTTCACCCCGGTGGGTACCGCAATCAGCATGGTGGCGTACATAAAGAACAGCTCACCGGCGATCGGCATACCCACGGTAAACATATGGTGCGCCCACACGATGAAGCTCAGGAAGGCGATACTTGCGGTGGCGTATACCATCGAGCTGTAACCAAACAGCGGCTTGCGCGCGAAGGTGGGAATGATTGCCGACACGATACCGAACGCCGGCAGAATCATGATGTACACCTCGGGGTGACCGAAGAACCAGAATACGTGCTGGAAGAGTACCGGGTCACCACCACCGGCGGCGCTGAAGAAACTGGTGCCGAAGTGAATATCCATCAGCATCATCGTGACCACACCCGCCAGTACCGGCATTACCGCGATCAGCAGGTAGGCGGTAATCAGCCAGGTCCACACGAACAGTGGCATCTTCATCAGGGTCATACCCGGTGCGCGCATATTCAGAATGGTGGCAACGATATTGATTGCCCCCATGATTGAGGATGCGCCCATGATATGGATGGAGAAGATAAAGAAAGTCACGCTGGGCGGCGCGTATTCGGTGGACAACGGAGCATAGAAGGTCCAGCCGAAATTCGGTGCTCCACCTTCCATAAACAGTGTGGATGCCAGCATCGCGAAGGCGAAAGGCAAAATCCAGAAGCTCCAGTTGTTCATGCGCGGGAGCGCCATATCCGGAGCGCCGATCATCATCGGCACCATCCAGTTGGCCAGGCCAACGAATGCCGGCATCACCGCACCGAACACCATGATCAGGCCGTGCATGGTAGTCATCTGGTTGAAAAATTCCGGCTGCACTATCTGCAGACCGGGCTGGAACAATTCGGCGCGGATTACCAGCGCCATACAACCCCCTAGCAGGAACATCGCAAAACTGAACCACAGATACATCGAGCCGATGTCCTTGTGATTAGTCGTGTAGAGCCAGCGGGTAAAACCGGGTTTCGGACCGTGTGCCATAACTAAACTCCTCTCGGCTCCTGCTTACTTATTCTTGAAATTGAGAATGTCGATGGGCTGCACGGTGTCGCCCATATTGTTGCCGAAGGCATTGCGCTGATAAGTGATGACCGCGGCCAGATCCACTTCATTCAACTGTGCACCAAAGGCCTGCATCGCCGGGTTACTGGGCGATCCGTTCACCACCATGCTCAGGTGGCTATCCATACCGCCAGTGGCAATTTTGGATCCCGCAATCGCCGGGAAGGCGCCGGGCACACCCTGGCCGTTTGGCTGGTGACAGGCGGCACAGGAACTGTTGTAAACCTTCTTGCCGCGCTCGTAGAGTTCGTCAAAGGTGAAGGTCTTGTTGGTCAGCTCCTTGATGAGTGCTGCCTGCTCGGCACGCTCACTCAGCCAGGAGTGATATTCATCCTCCGGCACAGCCTTGACCACGATGGGCATAAAGCCGTGGTCCTTACCACAGAGCTCCGCACACTGGCCGCGGTAAATGCCGGGCTCTTCGATACGGGTCCAGGATTCATTGACAAAGCCGGGGATTGCATCCTTTTTCACCGCCAGCTCAGGCACCCACCAGGCGTGGATCACATCGTTGGCAGTAATCAGGAAGCGGATCTTTTTGTTGGTGGGCACCACCATTGGCTCATCCACTTCCAGCAGATAGTTTTCCGTTTTCGGCTGCTGGTTGTTGATCTGGGAAGCGGGGGTGGACAGGTTGGAGAAGAAGGAGACATCGGAACCCAGATAATCGTATTTCCACTTCCACTGGTAGCCAGTGATCATGATGTCCAGATCGGCTTCCTTGGTGTCGTAGATATCGTAGAGGGTTTTGGTGGCGGGGATCGCCATGCCGACAAGAATCAGGGTGGGGACGATGGTCCAGGCCAGCTCCACCAGCGTACTCTCGTGAAACTGCGCCGCCTTGTAGCCCTTGCTTTTGCGGTGACGCCACATGCTGTAGAACATCACACTGAACACCACGACACCGATCGCCACGCAGATCCAGAAAATCAGCATGTGCAAATCGTAAGTGGTGCGGGAAACTTCGGTTACCCCCTGGGTCATATTGACCCCCCAGCGCTCTACGCCTTCCTGTGCTTTTTCTGCCGCCTGTTGGGCGAAAGCACCGGGAGCGAGAACCGAGAGGGTCAGGAAGGCGAACAGCCGTTTTAAGCCCATCAACATCGCCTGCAGATCTCCATGTTTGTTATTCTCGCGGGCCGCCTTCTGCGCTCACATTGCTGCGGGCCAACCGCGGGAAACACCCGTGGCAGGTCGCTGCGTTGCGAGCCGCAAAATAGCAAAACCCTGTAACAGCGGCTGGCTGTTCGGAGGACTGGAGTCTGCCCCGATCCGAAGATCGGGTTATGTTCCACACATCATCATGTGGACATGCTGTAGTAAACCAAGACTACATACACTGTTCGCACACCGGGCGAGGACCTCGACTGCGCGATACTGCTTATCAGTGCAACTTGTTATTTTTACTTCAGATGTCGTCGCCCGGAAGGTACAACCAACAACCTGTGTCTTTCTGTCGCATCTAGCAGTTTCAAAAGAAACACATCGCCAGAAGAAAGTCAATTAAAACGCCAACTTACATGAAAGATTCACCGGCGCACCGCAGTGCCTTTTCACGCCGTTTTACCGCGCCCTACGTACGGGTTTGGCAACTTGCCTGGCCGATGATCCTGAGCAACATCACGGTGCCCTTATTGGGCGCAGTGGATACAGCCGTGCTCGGTCACCTGCCCAGCCCGGAATACCTTTCCGGTGTCGCCATTGGCGCCAGTGTTGTGTCCATGCTGCTGTGGGCGTTTGGATTTCTGCGTATGGGCACCACCGGGTTGGTGGCTCGCGCCGGTGACGATCGCGAGGGCGCCGCCTGGCTTTTGCGTGCGCTCAGCCTGGCGGCACTGCTGGGTGCGCTGCTACTGCTGCTCGCGTCACCACTGCTGCCTCTCATCACTCAGTGGATGAACGCCAGTGCTGAGGCCAGCCCCCACGCGAGGGATTACTTGCAGATACGCCTGCTGAGCGCACCACTGGCGCTGGCGAATTTCGCGCTGCTGGGGTTTTTTATCGGTCGCCGCGACAGCCGAGCGCCACTGGCGATACTGGTAACCGCCAACCTGCTCAATATCCTGCTGGACCTGATACTGATTCTCGGCCTGGATATGGGCGCGCGCGGCGCTGCCTGGGCGTCGGTCAGTGCGGATATCTGCGGTTTCTCCATGGGGTTCTGGCTGCTGGGGCGACGCCACCGGAATGCGCTTCAGGAGATGCACACGATATTGCAGCGCGCCGATTTCTGGCCGTGGCAGCGCAGCGCACCGTGGAAGGAACTGCTGAGAATCAATACGGACCTGTTTATTCGCACCAGTCTGCTGCTGTTTACCCTGACATTTTTCACTGCCCAGGGTGCGGCACAAGGAGATACGGTGCTGGCGGCCAACGCCATCCTGCTGCAACTCCTGATGATGACCTCCTACGCGCTGGATGGCTTCGCCCACGCCACCGAGTCGCTGGTCGGCCACGCCGTGAATCGGGGCTCAATGACCCAGTTCAGGCGTACCAATACCGCAGCTGCAGTATGGGCCCTGGCCTCCGCGGTAGCGATCACGGTGGTGCTGATCACAGGGAAAAACTGGATCTTGCCACTGTTTACCGGTATTCCCGCCGTTCTGGCCGCATCTGCCACGTTTTACCCCTGGTTGTGCGCCCTTCCGCTGGTAGCGGTATGGAGTTATCAACTCGACGGCGTTTTCATCGGCGCGGGGAAAAGCCGGCAAATGCGCGACACCATGTTTATCGCAACTGTGTTGGTATTTTTACCTTGCTGGTGGTTTACCCGCCAGTGGGACAACAATGGCATCTGGTTCAGCCTATTTTTGTGGTTTGGCGCACGCTCGGCCGGATTATTGGTCTACTTTTATAACTACACTAAAAAAAACTATTGGATGTAATTGGAGCAACGGTACCGATTCCTCTTCCGGCGTTAAGCAATCTTGTCCGCTCTCTTGAGCAGCGCTCCATCAGTGGGGCAACGGGGGTTCAGCAGACAAAGAAACGGGGAGGCGGTTTCGCCCTTTTTGTTTTGATGTATGCCTGATCACTATCAACTGATTCAATTGTGTATCGACCGCGCTGTCGCCGCCGAACAGGCGCGCGGGCGTTTCCGTCGCAGCCTGCACGACACCCTGCCCAGCCTGCATCGCAGCATCCAATTGCCGCAGCGGGATGCCCCACTCCATATTACCTGTTTCGTC
This sequence comes from Microbulbifer elongatus, assembly GCF_020524885.1. GTDB lineage: Bacteria > Pseudomonadota > Gammaproteobacteria > Pseudomonadales > Cellvibrionaceae > Microbulbifer > Microbulbifer elongatus_A. Next base: position 97,555 of record NZ_JAIVKJ010000002.1, read on the forward strand.
ATTCGCTATATCCAGGCAATTCCCCTCTGGCTGCAAAGGCTGGATGAGATGTGTGATGCGGGGGGGCTGAATTTTCACCCTGTGCGGGAATTGATAGTGCACAGCTTTAGCGAAGTGCCCGAGCACCAACCCCACGAACACGGCCTGGGCTCAATTCTGGACGAGGCCTACTTGGCTCACCGTACCATGGAAGAAATCAACGACCTGCTACAGCCCCTGTGTGGCACGCACCTGTTGCCGATGGATCCCATGGTGGCCAATTTGGTGGTACGGGAATTACTTGGGGAAGCTCTGGCTTGCCAGCTGGATGACCTGGCGGAAGTGTTGTTGCAGCGCTTTGAGCCAGCGGAGCTGGATCCTGCGAGACTGGTATCGATGATCCTGCACAAACAGCGCTACGACGATGCCCCGGGGGCATGGCCGGACTTTGCACGCCACATGCACATCGAACTGCGCACTCCGTCCTTGTCGCGGCATTTGGATGTATCGCATTAGTGTGTCGCACTCGCGAGCGGCCTCACGGCCGCCCGCCAGATTCAGATCACTGCTCTACAATCTGACGCCAGTTACTGAAAAAATCCACCTCACCCTGTAGAAGGTTGCGATTCAGGTCGTCGGCCTTGCGATGCATTTTTTTATTGTAAAAATACAGGCTGCCGCCGCGCAGAGAGAACCCTTTCGGGTTGTCCGTCAGTAACTGATAGAACTCTTTCTGACGCTCCAGATATTGCAGCACGCGCCGCTTGCTGAAGCGCCCCTTGCGGTATTTTTGGAAAATTCTTTCCTGCAGCTGCTGCTGGGTCAGTGCACGCGCTTCGGGTGAAATCCGGCTCACATCCAACAGCCTGTTTACATCTACCCGCAGGTCGTCCAGGTAACGGTCTGCGGCTTCCGCGGCTACCTTGGTGCGGTAAATGGCCTTCTTGCGTCGAGTTTGAAATTGTTCACTTTTCGCGGTTTCCAGGCTCCAGATTTCTTTCTTGGCCATTTCAGCCAGCGGTCGAAATATGGTTTTATGCTGGCGACTGGTATTTACCGTAAGGCGATCACACACCTCCAGGGCACCCTGCCAGTCCGCAAAGGGTTTATCTTCGTACACTGCGTCCGGCAGTGCTGCCACACGCTCCCGGAGACGCCTGTCTTCCTTTTCCAGTTGTTTCGGGTTTTTGGCCCAGTCGTTCGCTTGCAACGTAAACAGAGACAGCAGCCCCTGATTGACACAGCGGGTAATCAGATGCGCAGCATGAGCTTGCTGTTGTGCGCGCACTTCACGGTAGTGATCCAGGCCGTAAAACGCAGCAATAGTGATAACGATCGCCAGGGCAATCAGGGGATAAATTTTTTTCAAAATAATACTGTCAGTGGATTATTTTTTATCGGCCGGTCCCGAAGGCGGCTGCAGTATTTTGACTGCGGTTTCTTCCACTTCCCTGTCATCGGTATTGTTGACGCGGGTATCCAGTTCCCGCTGTGTAGATTGCAGGCGAATTTCATCTTTGAATCCGCAAGCCACACATTCACGATAATTCTTATCGCCCAGTTTGTAATTGACGATCTTGTCCATTTCGCTGCAGCGTGGACAAACGGCGCCGGCAATAAACCGGCGCTTTACGGGCTTGTGATGTTCGTCGTTCAAGGACTACCTCTGTAACTCGTTTTTACTCGATGCCCGAGTGGCGCAGCAGCGCATCAATTTGGGGGGCTCTCCCGCGAAATTCCGCAAACAGGTCCTGTGCATCGCGGCTACCCCCCTGCTCCAGCACCGTGGTCAGGAAAAGGTTACCTGTCGCGGGGTCGAAAATGCCCGTCTCCTCAAACAGGGAGAACGCATCCGCACTTAGCACTTCCGCCCACTTATAGCTGTAGTAGCCCGCCGCATAACCGCCGGCAAAAATATGGCTGAAACTGTTCTGGAAGCGGTTGTCCGGGGATACCGGCACGACCGACACCTTGGCCCGCACCTCGTTGATGAGGCGCTGGATCTCGTCCGCATTGGCCCCCTCCGGCCGCGAATGCAGCAGGAAATCAAACAGGGCAAACTCCAGTTGGCGGACGGTGAACATGGCGGACTGAAAGTTCTTCGCGGCAAGCATTTTATCCAATAACACCTGCGGCAGGGGGTCCCCGGTCTCAAAATGCCCGGAAATCATTGCCAGCGCTTCCGGTTCCCAGCACCAATTTTCCAGGAACTGGCTGGGCAACTCGACCGCATCCCAGGCCACACCATTGATACCGGACACTGCCGCCACGTCCACCTGGGTAAGCATGTGGTGCAGCCCGTGACCGAATTCGTGGAACAGGGTGGTGACCTCGTAATGGGTCAGCAACGCCGGCCGGTCCTTGCCGGGGCTGGAAGCGCCTGCGGCGGTTGGAGAACTAAAGTTGCAGACCAGATAGGCAACTGGCAACTGCAAGCCGGCAACTGTCTGTCTGCGCACACGCGCATCATCCATCCAGGCGCCGCCGCGCTTTTTCTCACGGGCGTAGGGGTCGAGATAGAAGCCGGCGATGGGCTCGCCACTGCGTTTGAGCCAATAGAAGTGCACGTCTTGATGGTAACTGGGGACGCTGTCGTCGCGCTCCGCCACCACGCCAAACAGCTTCTCCGCCACCGCAAACATGCCGGAGAGCACCTTCGGGTAGGGGAAATAGGGGCGCAGATCTTCCTGACTCACTGCGTAGCGCGACTGCTTGAGTTTCTCCGCGGCCCAGGCCACGTCCCAGGGCTGTAGCTTGTCGAGACCCAGTTCATCGGCGGCGAACGCCTGCAGTTCGGCAAACTCTTTCACTGCCGCGGGCTTGGCACGCTTGGCCAGGTCCCGCAGGAAAGTCTCGACCTCTTCGGTAGAGCCCGCCATCTTGCTGGCCAGCGAGCGTTCGGCGTAATTGGCCATACCCAGCAAGTGGGCCTGCTCGGAGCGCAGTGCCAGGATTTCCGCCATCACATTGGCGTTGTCGAACTCGCCTGCATTAGGCCCCACATCGGATGCGCGGGTAATGAATGCATAGTGCATCTTGTGGCGCAGTTCGCGGTTCTCCGCATGGGTCATCACCGCGAGAAAACACGGGCCATCCAGGGTGAGCAGCCAGCCCTTCTTGCCCTTGGATTCCGCCAGTGCACTGGCGGTCGCCAGGGCGGATTCCGGAATCCCTTGCAGCTCCCCTTCATCGGTTATGTTCAGGCTCCAGGCATTGGTGGCGTCGAGCACGTTGTTGGCAAACTTGCTCTTCAGCTCCGCCAGGCGCTTGCTGATGGTGGCGTAGCGCTCGCGCTTTTCCCCTTCCAGGGCGACACCCCCGAGATGCATATCCCTCAGGCCGTGACGCACCGCCTGTTTGCGAGCCTGGGGCCAACCGGGGAAATCCGGAGATTTGGCCAGCGCGCGATACACCGCATACAGCTCCGGATTCTGGCCCAGCTCTGTCCAGTACTCGGTCACCTGCGCAAGACAGGCTTCATAGGGCGCACGCCAGTCGCCACTGAGCACGCTGTTCAGGTGTGAAACCGGCGAGAACGCCTTGCTTAGCATGTCCTGCGCCTCTTCCAACGGCGCCATGGTCTCTTCCCATGTTGGGCTTTCACCCGCATTTTGGAGGCACGTTTGCAGCTGTTCGCGACATTTTGCAATGAGTTTACTGATGGCGGGCTCAGCGTGTTGCGGTTTGACGCTATCAAATGGGGGCAGCACCGGCGCGCTCAGCAGCGGATTGACGGAGGAAGTGTCAGACATCGGAATTCCTTGTCGATGGGCGACCCACGGCGGGGCATGGATCGCGGGGACGGGTTAACATATGCCCAGTATTCTAGTGGATTGAACTAGTTCGTTGCACCAGACCCCGGAGGTCAGCCTTGTCGAAGCCCGACTCACCCCACAACACACAACCCCCTCACACCCTGCGTGAACACCGTAACCAAAGTCCCAGGTTGGGCGAGCGTGTCTATATCGACCCCCAGTGTACGGTGATTGGCGATGTGGTGCTGGGTGACGACTGCTCCGTGTGGCCAATGACGGTAATCCGCGGCGATATGCACCGGGTGCGTATCGGTGCGCGCACCAGTGTTCAGGACGGCTCGGTGCTGCACATCACGCACGCCAGTGACTTCAATGAAGGCGGCTGGCCGCTGACCATCGGTGAGGATGTCACCATCGGCCACAAGGCCTGCCTGCACGGCTGTACTGTGGGCAATCGCGTATTGATCGGGATTGGCGCCATCGTGCTGGACGGCGCGGTGATCGAGGATGAGGTGGTACTGGCGGCCGGCGCCCTGGTGCCGCCCGGCAAACGACTGCAAAGCGGCTTTCTGTATGTGGGCTCACCGGCGAAACAGGCACGCCCCCTGTCAGAAAAGGAGCGCAAGTTCTTTACTTACACCGCCGGCAATTACGTAAAATTGAAAAACGAATATCTCGATAACTGATCTTCAATCACAGCGTCAGCTGCATACCGCAAGCCTTCAGTGTATGGAGGCTTGTAACGGTAGCGGCTCCAGCTCGATGTCGTAAAAGTAGGGACCGCTCCATTTCTCACCACGCTGGTATGCTTCCTGCCGGTGTTTAGCATCGCGCAAATCCCACTCCAGCCGACCGGCGAGTTTGATCGCTCGCTTCTGCAGGCGTTGAGCGGACTTAAAATCCGTCTGCGCCGCCGCTACTGCGGCCCGCGTCTCCAGAATGCGGACCTCGTCAAAATAATCCACCGGTTTGGCCTCCACGAGTTCCTGCGCCATTGACAATTCTTCGTCGGTTGCCGGGCCCGGACCGGATACCAGCTCCCACGCCAGTAGCAAACCAGAAAAATAGTGGCCATTCACCGCGGCGTTTTTCAACCAGCGAATCGCGTGTTCGCGACGGTCTTCCTCCGAAAGCGAACCGGCACTAGTGGCAAGGTAGTTCTGCGCCTCTGGAATACCGGCTACAGCCGCGGCACTGATCCACTTCATGCCGTTTTTGACATCCGCCTCACAACCCCTTCCCACAACCATGTTTCGTCCAATTTCGAACTGGGCCTGTGGAATCCCCTGCTGGGCGGCCTCCAGATACCACTTGTTGGCGGTCTGGTATTCCAGGTCTGTACTCTTCATGTACTTGCGGAAGGAGCGAAACACACCAAGCCGATAGGCATATATATACTGTGCAACCGCATCACCGGATTCCGCCTTGCCTTTCCATTCGTTCAGCTCGGCAACCAGTTCGCGCTCATTATTCACAGGCCCACGAATACTAAAGATAACAGCCGTTTTTACGCCAATGGTAGGCTCGCTGACCGGGGCAGGTTCATAGCGGTAGGACAATGCCGACTTGGCTGCGGCGCGAGTGAAACTCGGCTCATTGGACTGTACGACAGTAATGTCGCGCACATGCCCCCCGGGCATTACCGAGTATTCCAGAACCACCCTTCCGAACCGGCCCCGCTGCAGCTCCACTGGCGGGTATCTGGGGGGATTCTTGGCTATCGGCGTGCGATCCACTTCGCATTCTTCATCTGCGAGCAGCACAGGATTCAGGTCTTTCATAACCCGCTCCTTGCCGTGACTATGTAGTAGCGCATCGTAGCGACGCTGTGCCGCTTCCTGCTGCTCAGGGGTGAAACGGGCGCGGATTTTGCTGGCGGTGGCCGCCATACTTTCTTCCCCGGATTGAGACGCGGCTAGCTGCATCCACGCCCAGGCTTCCAGCGGGTCGGGCTCTACATGCTCACCTCGGTAGTACATAACACCGATATTGAACGCCGAGCTATAGTCGCCAATTGCGGCCAAGGCATCAAAGCTGCGATAGGCTTCGGTGAAGTTGCCCGCGGTGTAATCCTGCATGGCCTTGTCAAAATTTGCCTCCACGGGCAGGGCAGCCCCCGCGAGACTCATAAAGATCCCGAAAAAAATCCGTTTCACCGCCATATCCTCCATTATATTTCGCGTTATTGGACACCCTGAGAGTAACATCTTGGCGGAGGAATTATCATAGGAAATTGCCGACTTATGGCTTTTCCCTTTGCAGAACGTACCTATCTGTAAGTGGTCGCGCGCGACCGTAAGGCCGAAAGACGCAAAGGCTAGACTCGGCCACACAGGTTCACTTCGGCCCACCAGATTAAGCCCGATTCACCATGCAGAAAGTCACACAAAAACCCCTTATATCCATGGCTTTTTGATAAAATCTCTGGCCTCACCATTAGTCGGAAAAGCCTGTGAAGTGACGCCTGAAAAGGCGCCTGTCCCAGCTAGGTAACAAGCAATCAGTATGAGCTTTACTCGAAACCTCACTAGCTGGCATCAATGCGTTGCCAATTTGCTGGATAGCGATTCGGATGAAGAGCGCATCTATGAATTACTGCGTGGCGCCGAGCAATTGGTGCGCGGCAATAGCAGCATGGCAATCCTCTACCCGCCAGGTGGCGCGCCAGAAATTACCCATCACCGCCTGCTGGCCAATGAGCACCCGGGTACACAGGTCGGTCGCTATGTGGAAGGTGCCTATCTGCTGGATCCGTTCTATCGCGCGGCTGTGGATGAAAACCTCGAAGGACTTTTCATGCTGCGTGAAGTAGCGCCGGACGCATTCACTCAGACCGAATATTTCCGGCGCTATTATCGTGACGCTAATCTCGGGGATGAGGCCTGTTACCTGTTACGTGGTGAAGACGGCACTGTGGCCAGCCTTTCCATCGGACGTGCCTCTGATATCGGCAGCGGACGGTTTTCCCCAAATGAAATTTCGCTGCTGAAATCTTTGCTGCCAGTTGTAGAAAACATTTTGCGTAAGTGGGTTAAAAGCCAAAATCGCTCTGGTGATCAGACCGAATCCTTTGGCAAGCGCCTCGACAGTGCGCTGGAAAATTTTGGCAGTTCGCTGCTGACCAAGCGCGAATGTGAAGTGCTACATATGACGATGCGCGGACACTCCATCAAGTCGATGGCAGACAGGCTTGATGCCAGTGTGGATACCATTAAGACCCACCGCAAACATATCTATTCCAAACTCGACGTTACTTCCCAATCCGAGCTGTTTTATCTATTTATCAGTGCCCTGCGCCACCACTCCGGTACCGACCCAGACCCCCTAACAAGTCTTGAATAGCCATGAAAAATGGCGATTTAAAAAAAAGCCCGCGGCCAATCGTCCCGGTGAGGTAGGTACCGGAGCAACAGGGCGGGCGAACGTCCACAAGTCGGGAATCAAGACAGGACAACAATCACAACAGGATTATTTCTGGGTAATGGGAAAGCCCATTTTCTCTACCATGCGCACCCAGGGAATACGCCAGCCGCGCTTTTCGTCGAGGGTGTCCAGCGCATACATGGTGATCTTTGCACCGATCCAGCGGAAAGGTTCCGGTGGAATGTATGCGGGTTGTGAGCAGGCAAAATTCAGCGAGCGCTCTGGTACTTTTTTATCGTCCAGAATTGCCAGGGCAACACGGGCGCCGAAGCGCGTAGCCGTCACACCGAACCCGGAGTAGCCCCCCGCATACAACATTTTGCCGCCGTGGTAGTGCTGGTAATGCACCGCCATCCGCGTGGTCAGTGCGATCGGACCGCTCCAGGCGTGACTGAATGTAATCCCACGCAGTGACGGGAAGGTACGGTAGAAATTTTCGATCAGGCGCACATACGGTTCCGGTGCCTTGTCGTCCTCCGGATCGGTGTTATTGCCGAAGAAGTAATCCAGACGGCCGCCAAACAGAATGCGATTGTCCGCAGTCAGGCGCATGTAATTCAGCTGGGTGCGGGTATCGTAGATACCCTGGCGGTTTTTCCAGCCGATACTTGCTAATTGCTCATCACTCAACGGCTCGGTCACCACAATACGGTCGCGGATTGCGGCGACCCGGTTGCGGATTTTCTTGTTGCCGGAAGCAAATGCATTGGTCGCGAGCAGCACTTTGTTCGCCTGCACACGGCCTTTGGGTGTTTTCACCAGTACGCCTTTGCGGTTTTTGGCATTACTGACCATCGGTGTATTTTCGTAGATCTTCACGCCCAGATCCGTCGCCACTTTTTTCAGGCCCCAGGCGAGTTTTGCCGGGTGCACGGTGCCGCTACGTTGTTTTGACCAGAGACCGCCATTGAATAACGGTGACTTCACTTCCTGCTGCACCGCCTCTCTATCCAGCAGGTGCGCGTCATGGCCATAGTGACGGTAAAGCTCGTATTCCTTTTCGATATCCTCGATACCTTCATCACCGACCGCAACGGTCAGCTCGCCCCCCCACTCGAGGTCGCAGTCGATACCATAGCGCTCGATGGTTTCGCGGAAACCGTCAAGGTTTTCTTTACCCAGTTGCTCCAGCATTTCCATATCTTCGGGAAACAAGCGCTGCGCATTGGCCAGGCCGTGCATGACGGAAGTGGACAGGATTGCGGCCGGGCGCCCGGAAGCGCCGATGGCAATACTGTTGGCCTCGATCAGCACAACATCGCGCTCGGGATTGGTTTCCTTGGCCTGCACCGCGGCCCAGAGGCCGGTAAATCCGCCGCCGACAATCAGCAGGTCGCAGTTAAGCGGACGCTGCAGCGCAGGCTCATCGCCCGGACGCTGCGGCGCATCCAGCCAATAAGGGAAAAAGGTCGTTTTCTGTAGTGCTTCCAGGGCATCCGCCCTGGTCTGTGGGTCACACATGATTACCTCTTCATCATCGCGTTATCGCCGGCGCGCAATTAGAAAATGTTGTAGCGAACCGATACCCCGAAGGTGGTCGGCGCCTGGCGATAGTAGGAGCGGCCAGCAAAGCTGGAGAAGGCATAGGTCTCCGCGCTGCTGTCCTCAATGTTTTTAATCCAGCCGCTGACTTCCCAGCGCTCGTCGGCGTCACTCAGCGAGGCTTCCGCATCCCAGGAGTGCACCGGCCCAGACAGGGCGTTATCGTCCGCCAGCTGCGCGGTCATCTCATCGCTGTAGGTGTAGCTGGTTTGCAGGCGCAGGTTGTAGTCCGCGAGCGGCAGGTCGTAGGCCAGCAGGCTGTTGTAGCTCCACTCCGGTGCTTGCGACAGTGAGGCCCCGGCGGGCAGTGGTGCGGCCAGTGCGTCGACGAACAGCTGGCTCACGCCATCGGCGTTGTCGTTCACCGATGGATCGGCGGCGATACCGCGCATGTCGGCAGTAGTCGGCGCTCTGGTGACTTCGCTATCCAGGTAAGCCACACCGGCCATCACGGTCAGGTTGTCGCTGGGAAGCCAGTGCAGGTCGAGCTCGAAGCCGTTGGTTTTGGATTCCGGCACGTTGACCAGGGTGGTATCCGCCACCGGGAATTCCAGGTAGTTACTGAAGTCGTCGACGATGATGGTCACCAGGGACTGGCGATCGGTGTAGTCGAGACTGAACACAGCCCCGTTCAACTGCAGCGACGCATCGAACATGGTGGCCTTGAAGCCCGCTTCAAAAGACAGGACTTTTTCCGGCTCCACATAGGCCCAGCTGGCGTCGTCGAGAATCGCCGCGCCGTAATAGGCACCGGCTTTGTAGCTGTTGGACACGTTTGCGTATAGCAGCAGGTCGTCGTGCAGCTGCCGGTCGAGACCCAGCTTGCCGGTCACCGCGTTTTCGCTGCTGCTGTCGTTCAGTTCGGCAATGGTGTCGTTGAACGAGTAGATATCATCGTGGTTGGTGGAGATACCGTCGAAGGTGCGGTCGTCCGCGCTGTAGCGGATACCGGCGATCAGGTTGAAGGAATCACCCAGCGCGGTTTCGGTGTGCAGGTAGGCACCCCAGGATTGGGTGACCTGCTCGTATTCTGCGGTAAGCAGATCCCAGCCCTGAACGGAAACATCCGCCGGGTCGAGTACAAAGGTGCTGGCAACGGAATCGGTGACGAAGAAGGAGTCGTCGAACACATCGCGCACTTTTACCGTGTCTTCAGAAATGTTTACCCCGGCTACCCAGGTGGTGGCGCCGTCGCCGTTGCTGACCACGCGGAATTCCTGGGACCACTGGCTGATCTCATTGTCCTGGTACAGGTCGAGAATCGCCGCTGAAGAGCCGCCGTAGTTGTCCACCACCTCGCGGTCGTAAGCGTCGATCGCGCTGATGGAGATCACATCAAAAGTCTCGAAACCATAACTCAGGTTCACGGACGCACCGTGACCGGACTCATCGCGAGCCACCTTCAGGTCACCAACGTTGACGATGGATGCATCGTCGCTGCTGTTGAGCACATCAAACGAGGGATCGCCAAAGGCGTCGCCAAGTCCGCTGACCTGCGGGGATACCGGGGTGGACTTGTCGGAACTGAAGTAGACCTTGACCAGCGCCTCGCCGTTATCGGCGATTGGGAAGGACACCTGGCCGCGACCCGCCGAGCGGTCCACACTGCCGAACTCGCGCCCGGTCTGCGGATCTTCCTGCCAGCCATCGGCCTTGGACATGTTCAGGCTCAGCCGGCCCAGTACTTCACCGCTGATCTCACCGCTGACCACGCCGGTCAGTTCCTGTGCACCGTAGTTGCCGATGCCGGCGTCCACAAACGCTTCAAATTCGCTAGAGGGTTTGGCGCTGATGAAATTGATCGCGCCACCGGTGGTGTTCTTGCCGTACAGGGTGCCCTGGGGGCCTTTCAGTACTTCCACCCGCTCGATATCGAACAGCTGGCCACCAAGGAAGGACGGGTTACTGGCAAACACTTCGTCGGTGTAGATGCCCACACCGCTGCTGTTGTTGGGGCTGAAATCATCGAGGCCGATACCGCGGATGGCGAATACCGGAGTACCGCCAGAGGTGCTGTTGACGGTGACCAGGCCCGGGGTGTGCGCACCCAGGTCAACGGCACTGTCGATGCCCAGGTTCTGCATCATTTCGCCGCTGAAGGCATTGGCGGACACGCCGATGTCATTCACGGACTGCTCACGCTTCTGCGCGGTGACCGCGACTTCTTCTATCTGGTTGGCGAAGGCGCCGGATGACATTCCCATGGTGGACAGGAATGCGCCGGTAACGGCGACGGCAAGCGAGTTCTTGCTAAAGCGTCGGCTGGTATAGCCCGAGAATCCCATGACGATATCCCTCTGATTCAATTATCTGTTTTATGTTGAGGGAGACTATAAAAACCGAATCAAAATTCAGGTATCACCCCAACGGGTGAGGAAACCGAATTTTCCTTCGACTTTATTGGCAAACACGAAAACCCGCAGGAGCGGGTTAATTCAGCGATGCTGTTTTACTCATTAAGCTATCGGCGAAGGGACCGATACCGGGTGTTGCTTTGTGAGACCGTCTGCGGCCAGGACGGCCGCAGCCGAGCCCCCATGGATGGGTTTACGGCGTGTCTCACAAAGCAACACCCGGTAGCGGTACCGCCTCAATCTATATCGACGGCACGGATCTGCCAGAGTGCTTGTTCGCGCCCTTCTCTCGAAAGTTTATTGCGCAGCGAGGGCTCCAGAGGTTTCTTCCGGTACTTTACCCTCACAGTTTTGTTTTTCGGCCCACAGGATTGCCAACTCACCCAGCAACAGAGTGACGATGGAACCGATCAGCACCGGCCACTGCACGCCCTCACCCGGGGTGTAAATAAACAGGAAAATACTGCCGGCGAGTATCGCTACGCAGAAATAGGTCAGCACACGCACAAAGCTTTCGCCACCAGGCACGCGGAAAGGACGCGCACGGGCACCGTCAACACGGCGCATCTTCAGAAATGCCAGGAACATCCCTACATAGGGCAAGAGGAAAATCACCCCGCTGAAGGCGAACAGCGACCAGAACAGGTCTTCGTTGGAGTTCACCAGGAAACCGTACAGTACCAGGATCAGCGTGCTCATTGCGCCCATCAGTACTGCGGCGCCCACCGGGGTGTTACGGCTGCGGCTTTTGATCGCAAATGCTTTGGGCAGCTCGCCCTCTTCCGCCGCTTCCGCCGCCGCGCGGTTGCCGCCGATCGCCCAGGTGACGCCGTTGGAGAAAAAGGTATACAGCGCGGCGATACCGAGCGCCATTACCAGCGCGTTGCCAAACGGCAGCTGCGCGAAGAACAGCCGCAGGGTGTCTACCAGCCCCTCGACGAGATCAATTTCGCCAGCGGGGATGGCCGCCAGAATAGCCGTGGTGCCGAGGGTGTACAGGGCGAGAATGATGGCACCGGACACAAGAATGGAGCGCGGTACGTCCCTCTGCGGGTTGCGCATTTCCTCACTACTCGAGCTGATCAGCTCGAAGCCGAGCATGCCGTAAATGATCGCTGGGATGTACTGCAGGCTGTCGCTGAGATTCGGTTTGATGCTTTCAAAGGTGATCGAATTGGCGAGGCCATTTTCACCGGCATAGAACACGGCGCCGATAATGATCGCAAGAAAGATCACTATCTTGAAGATGGCACCGATGTTGGGCACCCATTTGCCCACATTAAGGGTCACTACGTTGGCGATCACCGCAACCCAGGTAAGTGCAATACCGAGGCCAATCTGCCCTGCGACGCCCATGTCCGGCCAGAAAAGCTGTTTGGCCACGCCGGCAAAAAGAATGAAGATTGCCGGCATCCAGATCGCTACGTTAACCCAGTAGCTCCAGCTGATACGCGACGCCCAGCGGCCGCCAAACGCATCGCGCACCCAGGCGTAAATACCGCCCTTTTCCGGATAGGCGCAACCGAGTTCCGCGGATACCAGTGCGAAGGGTACAAAGAAAAACAGGCCGAGGAACAGCCACCAGAAAATACTCGAGGTACCGATCGCGGCGGTGGCCGCCAGGGTGTCCACCAGCAAAATTGCGGACACGGTAAACAGGATCATGTCCCGTTTACCGAGATTCTTTTTGACTGCAACTTCTGTCACGGAGATTCTCCCGCGTTGATTATTTTGTTTTTTCAGTTTGAGCCGGTGCGCGGCATCCGGTTAAGGCGCACCCAGTTGAGCGGATTTGATTTCGGTAAATTCTTCGACGCCGTGGTGTGAAAACTCGCGGCCGTTGCCGCTCTGTTTGTAGCCGCCGAACGGCGCTTGATAGTTGAACTCGCCACCGTTGACGAAACACAGTCCGGCGCGAATGCGCCGCACAATTGCCAGCGCGTCCTTGTGATCCCTGGCGTAGACGCCGGAGGAAAGTCCGTAGGGGGTATCGTTGGCGATGGCCAACGCCTGCTCGATATCGTCGTAGGCAATGACACACAGCACCGGACCGAATATTTCCTCGCGCGCGATACGCATGCTGTTACTCACGTGCGCGAACACCGTTGGGCGCGCATAGAAGCCCTGATCCAGTCCTTCCGGTTTTCCCGCACCGCCGCACAGCAGGGTCGCGCCCTCGTCGAGGCCGATCTGAATATAGTCCTGTACTTGTTGCCACTGGCGCTGGGACGACAGCGGGCCCATGAAAGCGTTTTCATCCATGCCCACTTCAATTTCGGCGACGCGCGCGCGGATGATTTCCAGCGCCTCGTCGTAGCGACTTTGCGGAACCAGCATGCGCGTGAGCGCGGTACAGGTCTGCCCGGTGTTGATCATCACATCGTCGACGCCGTAACGCACCGCCGCGGTAAAGTCACTGTCCGCGGTGATGATGTAGGGGGACTTGCCTCCCAGTTCCTGGGTTACGCGTTTAACGGTGGGCGCACAGGCTTTGGCAATTTCGATGCCTGCGCGGGTAGAGCCGGTGAACGACAGCATATCCACCCGCGGGTGCTCGCACAGCGCCTTACCCACCTCGGCACCGCGACCGGGGACCAGGTTGAACACGCCCGCCGGCAGCCCTGCCTCGTGGAAGACTTCCGCCATCAGGTAATCCTGCAGCGGCGTCTGCTCGGAGGGTTTGACGACCATGGTGCAACCGGCGGCCAGGGCCGCGCCGACCTTGCCCACGAACTGGTGCAGCGGGTAATTCCAGGGATTGATAAAACCACAGACGCCCACCGCTTCCCGCCAAACCAGGGAGTGGCCGTGTTCAGCGGTTTCTTCGGTGACGCCGGTGTGTTCGGCAAACAGGCGCATGGCCTCGATGGGGCCTTCAACCTGCAGCCAGCCGGCAATATGGCGTGGACAGCCCATGCTGTCGGACACCGCAGCGATCAGCGCGTCCTTACGCGCTTCCATCAGGTCGGCGGCGCGCAGCAACAATAGACGGCGCTCGCTGGCAGGCGTATTGGCCCAGGCATCAAAAGCGCGTGCAGCAGCCTCTACCGCACGATCTACATCGGCGGCACTGCCGGCAGGCACGCGCGTGATTGGGGATTCGGTGGCGGGGTTGATGACCTCCAGCCACTCGCCAGAAGTGGACTCTGTCCACTGGCCATCGATATAGATCTTGTTATGGTTTTCCATCTTGCTCGACCTGCCTGCTGCAGTATTGCGGCGCGATTGAGCCCGCGCGACGAATGGCGCCGTTTTCAACAACGAAGACGGACGTGCATCGTCCATCAAACGGACAATCTGCGCAATAGTTAGACTTATTCGAATGATTATTCAGTATGCGGCAAGGTCGCGTACCCCTGTATCACCTGAACAGGTGATGTGAGACTCAGGGGCCAGGCGGGAACGGAATGGCAAGGCAGCGCAGAAAGGTGGTCGATTAATCGGGAGCAGTGTCCGAGTAACTGGTCGCTGCCGTCGCCCAAGCCTGCTGCAGGGCCTGAGCTTCCGGAGCCAGTGGAGCGCCGCGGCTTTCCAGCCAGCGAAATACCCGCTCCAGCACCAGCCGCGTGCGGTCGTTGACCGCTGCGCGGTGATCATTCACCAGGTACAGGAACTGGCCGATGGTATAGGGCCGCTCAATCACCGTCGCCAGGCGCCCGCTTTTCAGGTCTTCGCTCACCTCCAGGCGGTCCGCCAGCGCTACCCCCATACCCAGGCGCGCCGCCTCGATGGCCTGGTAGGCGTAATCCACGGAAATTCCGTGCGCCGCCGGCGCGTAGTCCACACCCTGGGCGGTAAACCATCCGGGCCACTGCTGCTGGCGATCATGCAGCAGCGGTAATGCAAGCAGGTCCACGGGGCGCAGCGCGCGGCTCAAATCCGGCCGCGCCTGCAGCAGCTGCGGGCTGGCCACAGGTAGATAATGTTCCTGATAAAGGGGCGTTACATCACGGCCCGGCGCTTCCGGCTCCCCCAGGCAGATGGCGATATCCGCTTCATCGTCCAGGCGCCGCGCACGCGGCTCGATGGTGGTGACACGCAGACGGATTTCCGGATAGCGCTGCTGCACCTCCGCAAGACTCCGCAGCAGCCAGCGGGTGGCGATGGTCGCGGTGGTGGCAATCACCACCTCGCCGGACAGGTTGCCCGGGTCCAGGGTCACCAGCCCCTGCTCGAGGCGGCCGAAGGCTTCAGACACTGCGCGATGTAGGCGCTTGCCGGCAGCGGTCAGTGACAGCCGATTGCCGGTGCGCAGGAACAGCGGCGTCCCCAAACGCTCCTCCAGCTCGCGGATCTGCCGGCTGAGGGCCGGGTGCGAGACATGCAGCTCCTCCGCCGCCCGCCGCAAGTGGCAATGGCGGCCCACCGCGTGGAAGCTACGCAGGGAGGTCAGGGACAGGTTTCGAAGCTCGGCGGCCATGGCGTAACTCTCTGAGAGATCTTTCGGTGCCTTTTAGGCACCAAGATGGCAATTAAATGTTAATTGTGTTCGCAATAGCAAACCATAGACTTGTGCTAAACCCTATAAATCCAAATCAACAACAAAAGTCCGGATCCATTCCATGACTGATACCAGCCAAGTCCGTATCCCTCAAGTTCGCATCAATGGTCGACGCCTGTGGGACTCCCTGATGGAGATGGCCCAAATCGGTGCCACCGACAAAGGCGGCTGCAACCGCCAGGCCCTCACAGACCTCGACAAACAGGGCCGCGACCTCTTCGTACAGTGGTGCGAAGACGCCGGCTGCGCCGTGACCTTCGATGAAATGGGCAATATCTTCGCCCAACGTCCCGGTAAAAACCCGGATCTGCCGCCAGTACTGACGGGCTCACACCTCGACACCCAGCCCACCGGCGGCAAGTTCGACGGCGTGTATGGTGTGCTCGCTGGCCTCGAAGTGATCCGCAGCCTGAACGACGCCGGCGTCGAAACCGAAGCACCGCTGGAGATCGCCGTGTGGACCAACGAGGAAGGTGCCCGCTTCTCGCCCGCCATGATCGGATCCGGCGTTTGGAGCGGTGAGTTCGACCTCGACTACGCCTACGCGCGCACCGACAAGGAAGGTAAAACCTTCGGCGAAGAACTCGCGCGTATCGGCTACAAGGGCGAAACCCCGGCCAAACCGCGCCCACTGGCCGCCGCATTTGAAGTGCATATCGAACAAGGCCCGATCCTCGAAGCCGAGCAGAAGCAGATCGGCGTACTCTCCGGGGTACAGGGCATGTACTGGTACGACCTGACCCTCATCGGCCAGCCCTGCCACGCCGGCCCCAGCCCCATGGAATCTCGCCGCGATCCGTTCATGGGACTGCACCGCATCCTCGACGAACTCTACAAACTCGCCGCCGAGCACGCCCCCTGGGCCCGCGCCACCTTCGGCGACATCCGCGTCGAGCCCGGCAGCCGCAACACCGTGCCAGAAAAACTCGTTCTCGCCGTCGACCTGCGCCACCCGGACCAGAAAATCCTCGACGCCATGGACCAGCGCTTCCGCGAAATCGCCGCCCGCGTCGCCGATGAGATCGGTCTCGAGCACGATATTCGCAACGAATGGCGCTCCCCTGCCGTCGCCTTCGACACCAAGTGCGTGGAGGCAGTGCGTAGCGCTGTGGCCGAACTCGGTTACAGCAACAAGGAAATGGTCTCCGGTGCCGGCCACGACTCCGTGTACATCTCCCGCGTAGCGCCCACCAGCATGATCTTCGTACCCTGCGAAAAAGGGTTGAGCCACAACGAAGCGGAAAATGCGGAACCGGAAGATCTGGAAGCAGGCGCAAACGTGCTGCTGCAAGCGATGCTGAAGATGGCAAACAACGCCAGCTGACAAAGCACAGAAACTCAATGCGAAGCCGCCGCTGACGGTAACCCTTCGCGCGACCGTCTGCGGCCAGGACGGCCGCAGCCGAGCCCCCAGGGATGGGTTAACGGCGTGTCGCGCGAAGGGTTACCGTCAGTGGCGGCGCCACCAGACCCATAACAGGGCCGGACTAAAAAAGATTCGAGAAAAAAGATGACTGAATTTACCTACAAACACCGCAACGAAGACGGCAACACCGCGCCGTTGAAAAACTGGGGTATCGACTCCGAATACGGTGTGCTCACCGACCTGCTCGTGGGCCCGATCGACAACTACACCTGGCAGATGGGCAATGCTGCTTCCCGCCGCTCCGTGCGCCTCGGCCGCCAGTTCGACGCCGCCGTCGCCAAGCGCCAGCACCAGGAAATGCTCGACGCCTACAAACACGCCGGCGTCACCACCCACCTGCTGCCCGCAGACAGCAACCTGCCCTACCAACTTTACGCCCGCGACAGCAGCGTCATGACACCCTGGGGACCGATCGTTACCCAAATGTACTCCCCATGGCGCCGCGGCGAATGGGTAGACGTGGTAAAGACCTACCAGAAACTCGACATCCCCATTTACGACATCATCACCGCCGGCAGCCTGGAAGGTGGTGACTTCATGGTGCTGGAACCCGATGTGATCCTGTGCGGCTACAGCGGTGAACGCACCTCACCCCAGGGCTTCAACCAAATGAAAAGCTGGATCGAAAAAGAAGGCTGGGAAGTAAAAGGCTACGAATTCGATCCCTACTTCCTGCACATCGACGTGCTTGTAGCCGCGCTGGCAGAAAAACTCGTCGCAGTCTGTGTGGACGCCGTGGAGCCTGAACTGGTGCAATGGTTCAAATCCCGCAACTTCGAGATTATCGACATCTCCTACCCGCAGGTGATGGAACTGGGTGTGAACGTAGTGGCGCTCGGCAATGACCGCGTGATGCTGCCGTCCGACAACACCGAGCTGAAAGAAAAGTGCCGCGCCCACGGCCTGGACGTGATCGACCCGGATATATCCATGATCACCGCCGGTGGTGGCGGCGTGCACTGCATGTGTCAGCCGCTGGCGCGCAAGCCTGCATAAACAAAAGGGCAATAAAAAGGGCGGCCAATGGCCGCCCTTTCTTCATTCGAAGATTCCATTCAGCGAGCCGCCTTAATTTCCTCTTCACTCACCAGCAACACCTCATCACCCCAGGTATTGCTAATAAACGCGATGATCGCCGAGATCTCGCGGTCGGTCAGAAACTCCAGTGCCGGCATCAGATCCTCTTCACCGCCATTGCGACGCGGTGCCGACCGCCCGTGCAGCAGCGTCTCGACCAGCAGTTTTTTATTCGCCAGCAACGCGGGATCGTGCAGAGACGGGTACAACGCCTCCTCCCCATAGCCGTCTATCTTGTGACACTTCATACAATTGTCGGCAAAGGTAAGGGCACCAAAGCCAATCAGGTCACGGGTCTCCTGCTCTGAAGCGACCGCCCCCAGCGAGAGCGTTGCAAACAGTGTTCCGACGGAAAGTGTGCGTTTCATGCAATGCATCCTCTTGCCAGTAAATTATACGAAGTTATTTTCCCTGCGCGCGCAGCCAGCCGGAGCCTGCAATACCACCCGCAGCACAGGCCAGAATGATAATTAGCGGCGTCAGCGTACCCAGCGCCAGCGCGCCCACGCCAAATCCACGCATGGGCAGAAGCACCAGCAATAGAATTCCCGCTGGAATCAGTGACAGCAGGAAGCCACGGGTAATCCAGCTCTTGCGCCACGGCAGCAGGAAAATCAGCCCACAGATTCCGCCCCATACAACACGCTGGTAGATGTAAGCATTGGAAAGATGTGGCGCTATGTCGACCGACATCGCGCGGGTAATACCGTAATGGCCCAGTGCCCACAGGCCGAGCGCATACGCCAGACCGGCAATACCGCCAGCGGCAAAACAGATGGAAAGGTTTTTTATAAATTCTCGCATGTGTGTCCCCCCGGTTTTTTTGCGCCCCGTCAGGAAGGTGCCTGACGGGGCAATGGGGAAAGTATGCCAGAACTGGAGGGAAAGACCGCTAACCGGTTTATAAATCAGGCGGGGCGCTTGCCGGGGCCGTAGAGCTCTTCCAGCATGCTGTCGATGCGGCTTGCGAGTGCGTCCTGGGAGTCGTCCAGCAGGATCACGTGGCCCATTTTGCGGCCCGGGCGCAGACCCTTGCCATAGGACCAGACACCCTCATTCTGCAGTGCGGGTTTTTTGTCCACACCGAGCATATTGATCATCACCGCCGGGCGTGCCGCGTGGGTGTCCCCCAGCGCCATACCGAGAATTGCGCGCACATGGTTGGCAAACTGACTGGTTTTCGAACCGGCGAGAGTCCAGTGACCGCTGTTGTGTACCCGCGGTGCCAGTTCATTGATCAACAGGCCATCGTCGGTAACAAAACACTCCATCGCCAGTACGCCCACATAATCCCAGGCGTTCATTAACGTCGACAGATACTCTTCAGCGGTAGTCTGCAGTTTTTCATCCACATGCGGCGCAGGCGCGGTGGAAACCAGCAACGTGCCGTTGTAGTGATCGTTCTCCGCCAGCGGATAGGTCACCACATTGCCGTCGGCAGTGCGCGCGCCGATCAGGGATACTTCGCGGGAGAAGTTAATGCCCTTCTCCACCACATACTCGGATTCGGGTACTTCGCTGGCGATGGCCACAAGGTCTTCATCGCTATTCACGCGCCACTGGTTCTTGCCGTCATAGCCGTGCTCGCAGCTTTTGATGAACGAGGGGTAACCCAGTTCTTTCACGGCCGCGCAGATTTCGTCGTAATTGTTAGCGGCGCGGAAAGGCGCTACCGGCAGGCCGGCATCGTTGATAGCGGTTTTTTCACGTACGCGGTGCTGGGTTTTCTCAAACGCGTCCGGGCGCGGATACACCGGGCAGAATTTTTCCAGTGCGCGCAGCAGGCCTGCATCCACACCTTCGCGCTCGGCAGTGATCACTTCCGGGCTGCCCATGGCCTTGTAGAGCGCCTCGATGTCTTTGCCATCACCGGCATCTACGATAGTGCCCAGGCCTTCCACACAGGTGGTGTTCTCACCACCCTCGGCGAGGAAACTGAATTCAATACCCAGCGGGCGGGCTTCCTGAGCCATCATCTGGGCCAACTGACCGCAACCGACAATACCAACGCGTCTGACCGTCATTTTCCGCTACACCTCGTAAACGTTCAGTGATTTCAAACTCGGCTTATTGAACTTCGAACGGGACACTAGCGCTCTGCTTCTCGCGCCAGGCGATCAGGCGCTTTTGCAGCTCCGGATCGGTCAGGGACAGCATCTGTGCCGCCATCAGTCCCGCATTGAACGCGCCGGAGGCGCCGACCGCCTGGGTGGCAACCGCAACACCCTTGGGCATTTGTACGATGGACAGCAGGCTGTCCATACCGGTCATGAACTTGCTCGCCACCGGTACGCCGATCACCGGCAGCGGCGTCATGGCCGCGATCATACCCGGCAAATGGGCGGAGCCGCCGGCGCCGGCGATGATGACCTGGGTACCGCGCTCGTGGGCCGTGGTGGCAAATTCTGTCATGCGCGCCGGTGTGCGGTGGGCAGAGACAACTGCCGTGGCAAAGGGTACACCCAGCTCGGTGAGGGGCTTGGTCGCCATTTCCATGGTCGGCCAGTCGGACTGGGAGCCCATCACGATGGTGACTTTTTCAAACGGAAGCTGATTCACTAGCTGTTAACTCCAGAGTTACGCGCACACCGGGGAACGACAACTACCGCCCCCAAATTTAGGGCGGAGAGGATACCAAAACTCAGCGAGAAAGCACGTCATACGGGGCTTTCCGCCGGTTTTCACGGCGATTTTCCGGGGTGGACGCGATGAACCCGAGGGAATGGCACCCTAAAGCCGCCTTTTCCGATGATTAACAGTAGTGTGGCGAAGTGGTCACGGCATGCCTCTGCGCGATCGCGCGGGGGGCAGAAGACAGCAGAACAGAAGATGTGACCGGATCCTGAATTTTTTCACGAAGATTTTTGCTGCAATCGCTCGCGCAGCATCGCCAGCACCGGGGCAACCTGCGGGCGCACCCCGCGCCACAACGCGAACGACTCAGCCGCCTGCCCCACCAGCATTCCGAGGCCGTCGGAGACCTCGGCGCCGAGACCGGTGGCCCAGTGCATAAATGGCGTCGGCTGGGCGCCATACACCATATCGTAGGCGCGGCAGCCGTCGGCCAGTGCCCGGGGCGATAGCGGCGGCAGTTCACCGGACAGGCTTGCGGCACTGGCATTGATGATCAGATCAAATTCATCCGGCACCGCATCCAGCCCGCTGGCGGTAATGTGGCCGTATTTCGCAAAGTCCTCCGCCAGCTGCTGCGCTTTGTGCGCGGTGCGATTGGCGATATGCAGCGTCGCAGGCTTTTCTTCCAGCAGTGGCAGCAAGGTGCCACGGGTCGCGCCGCCGGCACCGAGGATCAGCACCCGCTTGCCACGTATTGGCCAACCGAGATGGTGTTTGATATCGGAAACGAGACCCGGGCCGTCGGTGTTATCCCCAAGGAAAGTGCCGTCTGGCTGCCGCGCCAGCGTGTTCACTGCGCCCGCGGTGCGCGCACGCTCGGTGAGTTCATCCGCGTAGTCGAACGCGTCGAGCTTGAACGGGGCAGTAACATTCAATCCCTTCGCGCCAGCGGCAAAAAAAGCATCCGCCGCCGCCTTGAAACCATCCACCTCCGCAAACAGTTTTCCGTACGCGATTTCCTGACCGGTCTCGCGGGCAAAAGCACCGTGAATATCCGGAGACATGGATTGTTTAATGGGATTGCCGATTACTGCGTATTTATCCATTTGCGGCCGGGGCTCTTCCTGAATGTTTGACTATTGCTCGCGCAGAGCGACTTTCAACTGCTGGGTTTCATTGACCCCAATAAGGCCGTCAATTTTTAGCTCGCCTTCGACGTCACAAACCAGATACCGCGTGATTGCGCTGTAAATCTGCCGCGGCTTCTCGCCGGTGCTATCCAGCAGCACCCAGTTCAGGGTCGCCAGACTGGTATTTTCATTCAACTCGATCACATCGGTTACCGCACCCACAATCTGGCTCACGCCCAGTTTTTCATAAAGCTTCAACAGTTTTTTGACGCGGCCGATAAAATAGTCGCGACTGAGTTCGGACTTTTTGCCGTTGGAAAAATAGTAATGGATCGGAAAGCGATAAAAATCGGCGATCTGCTCCGCATCGCGCGCTTCGAACAGACGGCGGTATTCCAGAAACAGTTTATTGATGTCTTCCAGGCGTGCCTTGTGCATGGCGATTTCCTATTGCGATTAAACCCAATCCCGGTGCGGCAGAAAATCCGTATAGAGTTTTTCTTCCGAGCTGCCAGGCTCCGGCTGCCAGTTGTAACGCCAGCGCACTTCCGAGGGCAGTGACATCAGGATCGATTCGGTGCGGCCGCCACTCTGCAGGCCGAACAGTGTTCCGCGGTCAAAAACCAGATTGAACTCCACATAGCGACCGCGACGGTACAGCTGGAAATCCCGCTCGCGCTCAGTGTACTCGGTGTCCTTGCGCTTTTTCAGGATCGGCAGATAAGCGTCCACATACGAGTCGCCCACCGCCTGCATAAACGCGAAGGCATTGTCAAAACCGCCCTCGCTGAAGTCATCAAAAAACAAACCGCCCACACCGCGCGCCTCGTCGCGATGCTTCAAATAGAAATACTCATCGCACCACTTCTTAAAGCGTGGATAAATATCCTCACCAAAAGGCGCACAGGCATTTTTTGCGGTCTGGTGCCAGTGCACTACATCTTCTTCAAAACCGTAGTAAGGGGTCAGGTCGTAGCCACCACCAAACCACCAGACCGGCTCGGCGCCCTCTTTTTCCGCCACGAAAAAACGCACATTGGCGTGGCTGGTCGGCGCAAAGGGATTTTTCGGGTGAATCACCAGGCTGACACCCATTGCCTGGAAAGAGCGCCCGGCAAGCTCCGGTCGCGCTGCGGTGGCCGAGGGTGGCAACTTTTCGCCGAATACGTGGGAGAAATTTACTCCTCCCTTTTCGATGACATTACCGTTTTCCAGCACTCGGGTGCGACCGCCGCCGCCAGCTTCGCGATCCCACGAGTCTTCCAGAAACGGACAACCATCCACCTCCTCCAGCGCGGCGCAGATGCGGTCCTGCAGGTTCAGCAGGTAATCTTTTACAGACTGAATATCGATTTCGGTATGGGCGTCACTCATGAGGTGCTCGTGTTTTTCTGTTGGCTGGGCTCGGGGTGCTGGCCGGGGTCGAGGGCAGGCGCGCGTCAGCCCGCGCGCACTATACGACCGCTGGCGGCATCGCGAATTTCACTGGGGGAGCTGCGCCCACCGGTATTACCGCCGCCGACGAAATCCAGCTCGTTACCGAAATAACGCAACACCTGGAATTTGTGTCGCGCCGGCTGGCAACCTGTCGGGTTGGCGGATGTCGATACGATGGCGCCCCCGAATGCGCGGGTTAACGCCGCGGTAAATGGGTGCGCGGTGTGACGCAGGGCCACACTGTGATGAACTCCGCTGACCCAGGGCGGAATCTGGTCGAAGTGCGGCACCAGCCAGGTAACCGGCCCCGGCCAGGTGGCGTCGATGCGGGCACGCTGGTCGCCCGTGAGGTTGTGCAGCAGGCCGCCGAAATCAGCGGCATCACCGGAAACCAGGATCAGCCCTTTCTCCAGAGGCCGATTTTTCAGTTTCACCAGGCGGCTGACCGCCTCCGGGTTGAACGGATCACACGCCAACCCCCAGACAGACTCGGTGGGGTGGGCAATCACGCCACCGGCAGCCAAAACGCGTACTGCGCTGGCAATGCTCAGGTGTCTACTCTGCACAATTGGATCTTGTTGCTCAGGCAAGGGTGGGAACTCTCTCGGCCTTGCGATGCGACTAAAGCAGCCGCCGCATCTCTCTAATGGGAATGGGAGCGCCGCACATTAGCGGATACTCCCAGCCTAGACAAGGCAGTCACAAGCTGCCTACTGCTCGTAGCTGACCCGGTAAATGGCACCGGCATAGTCGTCGGACACCAGCAGCGCACCGTCTGGCATTACCAGCACATCCACCGGACGCCCCCAGGCCTCCTCCCCTTGCAACCAGCCGTCGATAAACGGTTCGTAAGCGGTGGCTTCTCCTTGGTCATTCAAGGTCACCATGGTTACCCGATAACCGATTTTCTTGCTGCGGTTCCAGGAGCCGTGCTCGGCGATGAGTACCTGGTTTTTGTACGCCGCCGGGAACTGGTCGCCGGTGTAAAACTTGACGCCCAGCGGGGCGACGTGCGGACCCAACTTCTGCACAGGTGGTACATAAGCGCTGCACTGCTTCCCTTCACCGAATTCGGGATCGAGAATGTCGCCGCCGTGACAGTATGGGAAACCGAAATGTTTGCCCGCCACCGGCGCGGTATTCAGTTCACAGGGGGGAATGTCGTCGCCCATCATGTCGCGGCCGTTGTCGGTAAACCACAAGTCCCGGGTCTCCGGGTGCCAGGTAAAGCCTACGGTATTGCGCACACCCTCTGCCCAGGTCTCGGTTTTGGCCACCTTGTCGCCTTCAATCTTCAGGCGCTGGATATTGGAGTAGCCTTTTTCATCGCAGATATTGCACGGTGCACCAATGGGTACATACAGCCAGCCATCCGGCCCAAAGGCGATGTATTTCCAGCCGTGGTGTTTTTCCGGGAACTGGTCGGTAATGGTGACCGGTTGCGGCGGGTTGTCGAGATTGGCTTCGATATCATCAAAGCGCAGGATGCTGGTAATTGCACTGACATACAGGTCCCCATCTTTGAGTGCGACGCCGGTCGGGCGCTTCAGCCCTTCGGCGATCACTTTCACCTCGTCCGCCTTCTGGTCACCATCTTTATCCAGTACCGCGTAGACCTTGCCCTCACCCATGGAACCGACGAACAGGGTCCCATTCTCGCTGCGCACCATATGGCGAGCGTTTGGGACATCCTCCGCGTACACCTCGATTTTGAACCCCTCCGGCAGATTCAGCTTGTCGAGATAGATATCGCCCTTGGCAGCATGGGTTGCGGCGGAAAAGGAAAAAGTCAGCGCCGCGCCGGCAAGTGCGCAGCGGAAAACGCTGTGGTGGTACAGCCTGGTGAGCAGACCCATAAATTGAACTCCCTGAGATTTTCAGGGGTGACCGTAGCGGCTTTTTGCTTATTCGGCCAGCGCAAGAAGTGCTTTGCTGCCACTGCCGGTCAGTTGATAACCTCCCGGCAACTGCTCCACCAGCCCCTCGAGTTCCAGCTGTAGCAGGCAGGCCATCAGCGCGCCGGTTTCGCCGTCGGTGTCTTTTGCCAGCTGCTCGATACTGCGCGGATCGCCCCCCAGTGCGCAAATGATTGCGCGCTGCTCATCGGGCAGTGGCGACGATTCCCCGGAGCTCTCGTCGAACAGCCCCGGCTGCTGGACGGCACTGGCACACAGTCCGGACAGCAGGCCGCCTAGGTCGTCGACGATATCCGCGCTGGTCTCCACAAGATGTGCGCCATTCTTGATCATATGGTGGCAGCCGCGGGCCATGGGGTTATGGATTGAACCGGGGATGGCGAACACCTCACGATTCTGTTCCAGCGCAAGGCGCGCGGTAATCAGTGAGCCGGAGCGGACCGCCGCCTCCACCAGCAGCGTGCCGAGACTTAAGCCAGAAATAATACGGTTGCGGCGGGGGAAATTGGCCGCTTCCGGGGCCGTGTCCAACGGCATTTCACTGACAATGACGCCGTCAGCGGCGAGTATCTGCTCGGCGAGTGCCAAGTTGCGGTGTGGATACAGCCGGTTTACCCCGGTGCCCAACACCGCAATGGTTTTCCCCTGGCCCTGCAGCGCGCCCCAATGGGCAGCGGCATCAACACCGAGAGCCAGACCGGAAGTGATCGCAAAGCCGGCAGAGGCGAGATCGGCGGAGAAGGCTTTGGCGTTGTCGAGCCCCGCCTGCGACGCACGGCGGGCACCGACGACGGCCACTTGAGGCAGCGAGAGTGCATCCGGGTTGCCCCGAACATACAGTAACGGAGGTGGTCGCGGGATTTCTTTCAGCAGCGCCGGATAGTCTTCGTCGTCCCAGTGCAGCAGGTAAATGCATTCTTCGGCACAACGCTGGCGTTCGGCCAGGGCCCACTGGCCAAGCTCGCTGTCCAGTTCCAGACGTTGAAATTCCGCCAGCTGGGTGCGGGCGCGATCGGGCAATTTGCGGGTGAGCCGTTCAGGAGGTTGCTGGAGCGCGGACTGAGCGGAGTCGAAGCGTTCTAGCAGTTGCCAGTAGTTGCCGAGACCGATGCCTTCGAGGCGAAGAAGAGAAAGAGTAGCGGTCAACGCATCCATGCGTCCGGTACCTCCATGGTGTTTGCGTGAGCGCAGCTATTGGATCGATGAACGTCCGTTAGCCGTGCTCACTTCCCTTTTTTAAGGGTTTCTAACCAGATCCATCACTGCCAGCGGCTTGTCGGCTTCCAGCACCAGGCCGAGGCTCATTTTTTCGAAGCTGCGGAAGACCATCATCACACCGGCGCGCTCGTCCGGCAGTTTGACGTTCTGGCGGGCCAGCTGATCGCGCACGGTGGCACCGCGCTTGTAAATGGCGAGTACGTGACCGGGCTCCAGGCCTTCGCGCAGGCCGCGGTTAATGGCAACCACGTCGTACTTGGCCACTTGGGTCACGCCCTCTTCCACACCGAGGATGACGCCATCCACCGGTACAGATGGCGCACCGGGCTGGAACAGAGCCGCAATAGCGCGTTCTTCAACCGGCAGCAGGCGATCCTGCAGGCGGATATCGCGGCTGGTGCGGGTCACGTCGAGGGTGGCAACGGCAAATTCGGTATTGGCGTTGTCCGCATCCAGCTGGCGCAGATCAACAGAACCCACGTCCAACGCCTGCTGGCCCAGTTCTTCACCGGTGTAGGGGTCGGCGTAGACCGGACCCGGACGGTAAATGCCATAGGAGGCGAGGGGCTCGCGGAAGTCGCCGCGGGCATAAATCTTTTCACCTGCACCCATGAGGATGCGCTGGTCCTGCCCGGAGATCACGTAAGGCACGCCCTGGAAGGCGCCCGGGCCGACGATGCGGGTGCGCGACAGGAAGGCGTTAATGGCGTCCAGCGGAATCGCGGGGATGGCGGAGCCAATGGGCTCGCGGCGCACGGCGGGACCGAGGCGGTTGTTGCTCGTCGGACTCAGCTTGTAGGCGGTGGGTGCGCGATCAAGCTGTAGGCGAGGCTGACCATCGATATAAACGAGGTTCAGGCGGTCGCCGGGGTAAATAAGATGTGGGTTTTCCACCTGTGGGTTCACCTGCCAGATCTCTGGCCAGTACCAGGGCTGGGAGAGGAAGGTGCCGGAGATGTCCCAAAGGGTGTCGCCTTTCTGAACAACATAGGTGTCCGGATGGTCGGGCTTGAGGCGCGCGTCTTGCGCCTGCAGGCCAAAGGTCGCCAGCAGGGTTGCGGCGGCGGCCAGGATTATTTTTTTCATGGAAGCATTCCTATGCTTTTTTTGTCGCTAACGCTATTGGCCTTCGAGTCTGCTGATTCTTTATACGGCTATCACTGCTGGCTTATATCGCTATAATCTCACAGCGCTGAACCGGTGGCGGCTGACGTCGCCGGGGTGGGAAGCGAAAAGAGCGCCATCTGGCCCGTTGGCCGGCGCGCGGAAACAGCCCCCCAATTCAGCAAATTTCAAGCGCGATCATTATGTTATCAGCGCAAGTTCCACTAAGACTAGAAGTTTGTCACAGGTGTTATGGCCAAACTGGATATCCTGGAATTTCCCGATCCACGTCTGCGCAAGATTGCGGAGCCCGTTTCCGAAGTCACGGATGCGCACCGTACGTTGATCGATGATATGTTCGAAACGATGTATGAGGCGCCGGGCGTGGGCCTGGCGGCAACGCAAATCAATGTGCATGAGCGCATTGTGGTAATTGATGTATCGGAAGATCAGAGTGAGCCGCTGGTGCTGATCAACCCGGAGGTTGAGGTACTGGATCCGGAGATTCACAAGTACGACGAGGGCTGCCTGTCGGTGCCCGGGTTCTATGAGACGGTGCAGCGCCCGCGCAAGATCCGCCTGAAGGCGCTGGATCGCGACGGCGAGACCTACGCGCTGGAAGCCGAGGGGCTGCTGGCGGTATGCATCCAGCACGAGATCGACCATCTCGATGGAAAGCTGTTTGTGGATTACATTTCGCCGCTCAAGCGCAATCGTATTCGCTCCAAGCTTGAAAAGGCGCATCGCCAGAGAGCTTGACCCCCTCAAGGATGGCGCTTTTGAAGCCAGTCCTTGGGCGGCAGGGCACCGGGGAGTTGCTTTCAGAACCACTGTGAATACATCCCTGTACGCTGCGTCGGCGACGTCCCTGTCGCCGACGCTTCTGAAAGCAACTCCCCGGCACCCTGCCTTCGCATCCTACTTCTCGGACTTCGTTTTCGAGTCCGCCTCTTTTTACCTGAAAGTATTTTCATGAGCCTGAACATCATTTTTGCCGGCACCCCCGACTTTGCCGCCGTACACCTGCAAACGCTGCTCGAGAGTGAACACAATGTAATCGCGGTCTACAGCCAGCCAGACCGCCCCGCGGGGCGCGGCAAGAAGCTGTTGGCGAGCCCGGTGAAACAGCTCGCGCTGGAACACGATATTCCGGTGTACCAGCCGCTGTCGCTACGGGATGAAGACGCGCAGAAGGCGTTGGCGGCACTGAATGCCGATGTGATGGTGGTGGTGGCCTATGGGCTGATTCTGCCGCAGGTGGTACTGGATACGCCGCGCCTCGGGTGTGTGAACGTTCACGCATCCCTGCTGCCGCGCTGGCGCGGTGCGGCGCCGATTCAGCGGGCGGTGGAAGCGGGCGATGCCGAGAGTGGCGTGGCGATTATGCAGATGGAAGCGGGGCTGGATACCGGGCCGGTACTGGTGGAGGCGCGCACGCGAATCACCGCGAATGAGACCGGTGGCAGCCTGCACGACAAGCTGGCCGGGCTTGGCGGGCCGGCGTTGCTGGAGGCGCTTGCGCTGCTGGAAAGCGGCACTGCACAACCGCGGGTTCAGGACGAGACGCTGGCAAATTACGCAGGCAAGATCTCCAAAGAAGAGGCTCGGCTGGACTGGTCGCGACCCGCGGCGGAGCTGGAGCGGCTGATCCGCGCGTTCAATCCGTTTCCGGTGTGCTGGACGGAGCACCTCGACGGCAAGGGTAAACCACAGCGTTTGCGGGTTTATGCGGCCAGGCACGAGCAGGGCTGTCACACCGATGTGCCGGGGACAATTTTAAGTGCAGACGACGAAGGTATCCTGGTTGCCTGTGGACGCGAGGCGTTGCGCCTGACTCAACTACAATTGCCGGGCAAGAAGGCACTGCCGGTGGCGGAGATCCTGAAGGGCTACCGCGATCTGTTCGCCGCAGGCTCCACACTGGGTACTGGCAATGAATGATCCCCGCGCGCTGGCGGCACGCGTTATCGCCCGCCTGTATCAGGACCGCGGCTCGCTGCAGCGGTTACTGCCGTGGGCGGAAAAGCAGGTCGATGACTCTCAAGGAAACGGCAAGGACCGATCTTTGCTGCGCGAACTTTGTTACGGTACCGCCCGCTTCGCGCCGCGATTAGAGCTGATCCTCGGCAAACTGTCGAAAAAACCCATCAAAGATGAAGAGCTCGCTGCACTGATGCTGGTGGGCCTTTACCAGTTGGAATACACCCGTATTCCAGACCACGCCGCCATCGGCGCCACCGTGGAAGCTGCGCGGGCACTCAAACTGGGCCATGCCACCGGCGTGGTCAACGGCGTGCTGCGCAATGCCCTGCGCAACAAGGAAATGCTCACTCGCAAGCTTTCCGGCAACCCCCAGTTCAGCTCCGCCCACCCCGAGTGGCTGCAACAGGCCATCAAAGCCGCCTGGGGCAGCGAGGCACGAACCGTATTCACCGCCAACAACGAGAACCCACCCATGACCCTGCGGGTGAACCTTTCGAGAAACAGCCGTGACGACTATCTCGCAAAGCTCAAGGAAGCGGGCATCCCGGCGAAGACTTGTGAATTCTCCGCTGCGGGCCTGGTGCTGGAAAGCCCGGTTGCTGTCAGCCGCCTGCCCGGGTTTGACGACGGTCTCGTCAGCGTTCAGGACCAGTCCGCGCAACTTGCAGGCCCCCTGCTCGACCCGCAGCCCGGTGAAAAAATCCTCGACGCCTGCGCCGCCCCCGGTGGCAAGACCTGTCATCTGCTCGAAATTCAACCGGATCTCGACCTCAGCGCCCTTGATATCGAAGAAGAGCGCCTCGACCGCGTCATCGAAAACCTCGAGCGCCTGGGCGTTGGCGCCCAACTGATATGTGCGGACGCCTCTGAACCGGAGCACTGGTGGGACGGCGAACCGTTCGACCGCATCCTCCTCGACGCCCCCTGCTCCGCTACCGGCGTCATCCGCCGCAA
This sequence comes from Microbulbifer elongatus, assembly GCF_020524885.1. Classification (GTDB taxonomy): domain Bacteria; phylum Pseudomonadota; class Gammaproteobacteria; order Pseudomonadales; family Cellvibrionaceae; genus Microbulbifer; species Microbulbifer elongatus_A. The sequence goes on from NZ_JAIVKJ010000002.1 coordinate 127,928, forward strand.
CCCGGACATCAAACTCCTGCGCCGCCCCGAAGATATCGCCGAACTTGCCCAATTACAGGGCAAAATCCTGCGCGCAATGTGGCGCCTTTTAAAACCCGGCGGCACCCTCCTCTACGCTACCTGTTCCATACTCCCCGAGGAAAACAGCGCTCAAGTGGCGCGTTTCGTTGCGGAGACACCGGATGCGAGGGACAATACGCCGCAATTGCTGAATGAGCAGCCTTGGGGGCTGCCGCAGGAAGCCGGTATGCAGTTGCTGCCCGGGATTCACGCAGGCGATGGGTTCTATTACGCAAAACTGGAAAAGACAGTTTAAGAGCCTGCTTAAATCGGCAACCCAAATTAGTACGAAGTACAAAAGTAAGAATTGAAGTCTGGGTGCCGGGTGGGGATTTTCAGGATCGTCACAAACAGGATGTTTGTGCCGAAGCGCCCAGCGATGGGTTCACAGGGGGGCGCCTAGCCCGGTCCTGAAAATCCCCACCCGGTGCCCTGACGCCACCGCGCCCGCATAAGAAGTACTACCGGGCTCGGCACAAAGGCCAGAAACCACAGGCCCAATCGCATTTATGAAAATCATCATTCTCGGCGCCGGCCAGGTCGGTGGATCACTGGCAGAAAGCCTGGCCTCGGAACGCAACGACATTGTTCTGGTAGACAGCAACGAGAAGACCCTGCGCGAACTGCGCGACCGCATCGACATCGGCGTGGTCGTCGGCCACGCCTCCCACCCGGACATCTTGCAGGAAGCCGGCATCGAGGACGCCGATATACTGGTAGCCGTCACCAACAATGACGAAACCAACATGGCCGCCTGCCAGATCGCCCACTCCCTGTTCCGGGTGACCACCAAGATCGCCCGCGTCCGCGCCGCCGCCTACCTGCAATACCCGGAGCTCTTCTCCATCGAATCGATCCCCATCGACGTACTGATCAGCCCGGAGCAGATCGTCTCGGAATATATTGCCCGGCTGATTGAACACCCCGGTGCACTGCAGGTACTCGACTTCGCCGATGGCCGCGTACAGCTGGTTGCCGTGCGTGCGGTACAGGGCGGGCCACTGGTAGGCCACCAGCTTCGCTACCTGCGCGAGCATATGCCCAAGGTGGATACCCGGGTTGCCGCCATTTACCGGCGTAACAGCCCCATAATTCCCCAGGGATCCACGGTGATCGAAGCCGGCGACGAAGTCTTTTTTATCGCCGCCAGACAGGACATTCGCGCCGTCATGAGCGAGCTACGCCGTCTCGAGCAGGGCTACAAGCGCATCACCATTGCCGGCGGCGGCAACATCGGGCTGCGCCTCGCGCACAAGCTGGAAAACCGCTACTCGGTAAAAATCATCGAACAGAGCCACGACCGCTGTATTTTCCTGTCGGAAGAGCTCAGCAACAGTATCGTGCTTCACGGCAGCGCCTCCGACCAGGACCTGCTGCTGGAAGAAAACATCGAAGACACCGATGTATTCCTTGCCCTGACCAACGACGACGAAGCCAATATCATGTCGTCGCTGCTGGCCAAGCGCCTCGGCACCCGCAAGGTGATGACCCTGATCAATAACCGCGCCTACGTGGACCTGGTACAGGGAGGCGAAATCGACATTGCTATCTCACCACAGCAGAACACCATCGGTAGCCTGCTTACCCATGTGCGCCGCGGGGATATGGTAAATGTGCACCAGCTGCGACGCGGTGCGGCGGAAGCCATCGAGGTGATCGCCCACGGCGACAAACGCACCTCAAAGGTGGTGGGAAGGAAAATCGAGGATATCGACCTGCCGGAAGGTGCCAGCATCGGCGCCATCGTGCGTGAACGAGAGGGCGAGAGCCAGGTGCTCATCGCCCACGACAATATTATTGTGGAGACCGACGATCACGTGATCGTGTTTCTCGTCGACCGCCGCCACACCCGCCACGTGGAGCAATTGTTCCAGGTTGGCTTCAGCTTCTTCTGACGTCGGGAACCGGATTAATGCGATTTTCGGTCATATCGCGGGTTTTCGGCATACTGCTGACAGTGTTCAGCCTTACGCTGCTGCCGCCCATCGGCGTGTCACTGTGGTACGAGGATGGTACACATATCGCCTTTGCGGTGGCCTTCGCCATTACCCTGCTCACCGGGCTGTTTATGTGGCTGCCGGTGCACGACCTCAAGCAGGACCTGCGCACCCGCGACGGCTTCGTGGTGACCTCGCTGTTCTGGCTGATTCTTGGCAGCTTCGGTTCCCTGCCCTTTATCATCAGCCCGCAGCCCGACCTGAGTGTGGTGGATTCCATTTTTGAATCTATTTCCGGCCTCACCACCACCGGCGCCACCACTATTACCGGTCTGGACACGCTGCCGCCGGCCATTCTCTATTACCGCCAACAATTACAGTGGTTCGGAGGTATCGGGGTAATTGTTATCGCACTGGCAATTTTGCCGATGCTCGGTATCGGGGGGATGCAGCTCTATAAGGCGGAAATGCCCGGCCCGGTAAAGGACACCAAGCTCACGCCGCGTATTGCAGAAACGGCACGTGCACTGTTCGTGATTTATATCGTCCTCACCATCTTGTGTGGCATCGGTTACTGGTGGGCAGGCATGACCGTGTTCGATGCGGTAGGCCACGCCTTTTCCACCGTGGCCAACGGCGGTTTTTCGACCCACGATGCCAGCATGGGATTTTACGCGCACAACAATGGCATCATGGCCATTGCGATCATTTTCATGCTCACCGCCGCGATCAACTTCGGCCTGCATTTTTATGCGCTGGGCAACAGAACACTAAAACACTACTGGAAAGATTCCGAGTTCCGCTTTTATGTGATGGTCACCTTCGGTGCCAGCGCAATCATTATCGGCTACCTGTATATGTCGGGCACCTTCGATATGCGCGGCAGTGTTCTGCACGGGATTTTCCAGGTGGTCTCGATCGGAACCACGGCCGGTTTTGCGTCGGAAAGTTTTGCGCTGTGGCCGGCTTTCCTGCCCTATATTCTGCTGCTACTCGGCATTATGGGCGCCTGTGCCGGTTCCACCTCCGGGGGCATCAAAGCGGTTCGGGTAATGTTGATCGTGAAGTCCGGTCTGCGGGAATTGAACCGGCTGGTACACCCCAATGCGGTGGTGCCGATCAAAGTAAATCGAAAAATCGTGCCGCCGCGGGTGACCGATGCGGTTTGGGGATTTTTTGCGATTTATATTTTGTCCTTTTTCGTGCTCACCATTGTGGTTATGGCAACCGGGGAAAACTTCGTCACTTCCTTTTCCACCGTGGCCTCCTGCCTCAGTAATATCGGCCCGGCACTGGGGGATGCGGCGGCACACTACGGTGAGGTCAATGAAGTGGCAAAATGCTTCCTGATTCTGGCGATGCTGATGGGGCGTCTGGAAATCTTCACCCTGCTGGTGCTGCTGACCCCGGCCTTCTGGAGACACTGAGGCTTTACGTTGCTGTCTCTGATGCGCCCTACTCAATCGTATCGGCGCGGCCGCGGATGATGTCCCAGTAGCGCGGGACAAACTTCGCCAGCATCCAAACCTCCAGCAGACACCCGATCACGGTGATGGCGTCCAGGGTGTGTTCAAACATCACCTCCGCACCTGAATCCCCCGGGATCATTTCGATTGCCACCTGTTCGGCAAACCCCATGCCCAGCACCAGAAACGCCACCGCCATCGCGATTCTCGACAGCACCCCGGGCACCACATGCACCTGCTTTTTCAGCCACCAGAGTAACACCGGGAAAGCACTCAGCTGGATTGAGAAGCGGGCCACCACCAGCAATGTATAGATCGAGTTGATCGACCCCAAATACCAAAGCAACGGGATCAGGCTGAAGACAAAAACCCTATCGGCCACTGGATCAAGCAATGCCCCGAACCGGGTACTCCAGCCAAACGCATGCGCGAGAAGCCCATCCAGTAAATCCGTCACTGCGCAGAAGCAGAAAACCGCCAGCGCCCACAGATGTTCATCGGTCAATGACAGCCAGATGATCAGCGGGATCAGCGCAATGCGGATGAAGGACAGCAGGTTGGGTAAGTGGCGCAAGGGTGAGCGCGAGCGGACCTCGTACACCGGCGCTTCGGTTTTCCGTTTTCTGTACATGGTGATGGCGCGCTGAGAGTTCTGGCATCGGATTCAAAGTTCGGGAGCCGCAACTTCAAGGCCCTGTACAACCATAGCCTATGCGTCACCACCATCCACGCGCGCATCGCACCTTACTCCCTCGCACCCTCACTCCCTCGCACCCTTGCAGTGCAGCGATTAATCAACGCTTTCGATAGAGCCCGGTCTTGCCCTCCGGTGCCCGGCGGAATCGCTTGTATTCCCACTGATACTGTTCCGGTGCTTCGGCGATGCAGGATTCCACCCCGCGGTTGAGCGCGGCCAGTGACACCTTGACCTCTTCGCTGTAGATCGCCTGTTCCGCCGGCAGCAACACCAGTTCAAAGCCCTCCTCCACACGCTTGGCAAAGCCAAACACCACCTTGCAGCCGGTGCGCTGAATCAGGTTGTAAGCGAGGGTCATGGTGAGGGCCGGATGGCCGAAAAACGGCGCGAAATCGCCCCCGGAAAGATCCGGCTCCTGGTCCGGCAGCACACCTACAATGCCGCCGTCCCTCAGGGCCTTGAGCAACGCACGCACGCCACGCACGTTGGTGGGCACCAGCTTGGCACCGGTCGCCTCGCGTCCGTCGCGGATCAATGGATCCAGGGCTTCAATTTTTGGTGGTGCATACAGGCTGGTGGTCGGACCCACCGTCGCCAGATACTGGCCAAAGATCTCCCAGTTGCCGATATGCGGCGCCAATACGAGAACGCCGCGGCCCTCCTCCACTCCATCGGTGAGCAGCTGCTGATTGCGTATCCGCGCGATGCTGTCTTCTGCGTCACTCCAGGGCTTGCGCCACAGGGTCGCCATCTCAAACCCGGTAGTCACTGTGTTCACGACACTGGATCTGGCCAGCCTCTCGCGCTCTTTCTCCGGCATTTCAGGGAAGCAGCGCGCCAGGTTGATTCTGCTGATACGCAGGCTTTTTCCGCCGGCAGCCGAGGCGCCGTAACCCACCAGCTTACCCAGGCGTCGCGACCATCCCAGTGGCAGGCTACCGATCAGCTTCAATGCACCCGCCGCCATTTGCCCTTTTATATCCAAGCGATACTTCCTTCTGTGTGGGCCACGGGGCCCGCAAGCGTCCACAATCTGTCGAAAGGATTCTGGATGCTTCGAATTCTTAGCAGTATGACCGTTTTATGGCCATCAATTTACTGACAATGCCCGTTGCGCGGTTTAGCGCGCAACCCGCTGCCGCTATAATTGCGCCCCTTGTCTTTTCACCCAGCTGAAACCGGAGATTGTGGTGTCCGAGCAACAAACCAGCCGTTCTGCCCCCGCGCAGGACCTGAGCACCTTCCAGGGACTGATTTTTACCCTGCAGGAATACTGGGCGCGCCAGGGGTGCGTCATTCTACAGCCTCTGGATATGGAAGTGGGCGCCGGCACCTTTCACCCGGCTACTTTCCTGCGCGCCATCGGCCCGGAAACCTGGAACGCCGCCTATGTGCAGCCCTGCCGCCGCCCCACCGACGGCCGCTACGGCGAAAACCCCAACCGCCTGCAGCATTACTATCAGTACCAGGTGGTGATGAAGCCCTCCCCCAGCAATATCCAGGAACTGTACCTGGACAGCCTGCGCGCACTGGGTATCGACCCGGCGGTGCACGACATCCGCTTCGTGGAAGACAACTGGGAATCCCCCACCCTGGGCGCCTGGGGTCTGGGCTGGGAAGTCTGGCTGAACGGTATGGAAGTGACCCAGTTCACTTATTTCCAGCAGGTCGGCGGCCTCGAATGCTACCCGGTTACTGGTGAGATCACCTACGGCATCGAGCGTATCGCCATGTACCTGCAGGGCGTTGAATCCATCTACGACCTGGTGTGGACCCGCAATGCGGACGGTACCCCGGTTACCTACGGCGATGTATTCCACCAGAACGAAGTGGAGATGTCCCACTACAACTTCGAACATGCGGACGTTGAATTCCTGTTCGCCACCTTCGATCACTGCGAGCGCGACAGTCAGCGCCTGATCGAGCTTGGCCTGCCATTGCCCGCCTACGAGCAGGTAATGAAAGCGTCCCACGCGTTCAACCTGCTGGACGCGCGCCACGCAATTTCTGTCACTGAGCGCCAGCGTTTCATTCTGCGCGTGCGCACTCTGGCGCGCGCCGTCGCCCAGGCCTATTTTGACGCGCGCAAGGCGCTCGGCTTCCCGATGGCCAATGAACAGATCCGCAACGAGGTACTCGCCCAGGCGGAGTCCGCCGAGGCCAAGGCCAAAGCGAAGAAGGAGAAGAAGTAATGGCTCAGGATTTTCTGGTTGAGCTGGGCACCGAAGAGCTGCCCCCCAAAGCCCTGCACACACTGATGCAGGCCTTCGCCGACGGTATCGAGCAGGGTCTTAAAAACGCCGAGCTTTCCTATGGTTCCGTCAAGGCCTATGCCAGCCCGCGCCGCCTCGCGGTGGCGGTGAGTGACCTGGCCGAACAGCAACAGGACAAACAGATAGAAAAGCACGGCCCCGCCGTTGCCGCTGCATTTGATAAAGACGGCAATCCCACCAAGGCCGCACAGGGCTTTGCCCGTGGTGCCGGTATCAGCGTCGATGAACTGGCGCGGGTGCAGACCGACAAGGGCGAGCGCCTCGCATTTATTAGTGAGCAAAAAGGTGAAGCGACCAAAAACCTGCTGGGCGACATTGTTGCTGGCTCACTGGCGCAATTACCGATTCCCAAGCGCATGCGCTGGGGCGCTCGCAAGGAAGAATTTGTGCGCCCGGTACACTGGCTACTGATGCTGTTCGGCAATGATGTGGTAAGTGCCGAGGTGCTCGGCCTGACAGCCGGAAACACCACGCGCGGTCACCGCTTCCACTGTAATCGCGAGCTGACCGTGTCGTCGGCCAATGATTATGTGCAGCAACTGCGCGAACCGGGTTTCGTGGTGGTGGACTTCGCCGAGCGCCGCGAGATGATTCGCGAGCAGGTGCAGGCCGAGGCGAATAACGTCAACGGCGAAGCCGTCATCGACGAAGATCTGCTGGATGAAGTGACGGCACTGGTAGAGTGGCCGGTGGCCCTGACCGGGCGTTTTGAAAAACGCTTCCTCGAAGTACCTGCCGAAGCGCTGATCTCCTCCATGAAGGAGCACCAGAAATATTTCCACGTGGTGGACGAAGACGGCAACCTGATGCCGTTTTTCATTACCGTCTCAAATATTGAGAGCAAAGATGCCAAGCAGGTCATCGAAGGCAACGAACGGGTAATCCGTCCGCGCCTGTCCGATGCCGCTTTCTTCTTTGAGACCGACAAAAAAACCAGCCTCGAAGCACGTCGGGAAAAACTCAAGTCCATCGTGTTCCAGCAGAAGCTGGGTACCGTGTACGACAAGACCGAGCGCCTCGCCAAACTGGCGGCCGCGATCGCAGAAAAAACTGGTGGTGATGCGGCGCTTGCACAACGCGCTGCACAGCTGTGCAAGTCCGACCTGGTTACCGAAATGGTATTCGAGTTTGCGGATATGCAGGGTATCGCCGGTTATTACTATGCGGAAAATGACGGCGAACCTCTGGATGTAGCCAAGGCCATGTACGAACAGTACATGCCGAAGTTTGCCGGCGATGAGCTGCCGGTCAGCGAAACCGGAACCATTATCGCCCTCGCCGATCGTATCGACACTCTTGTAGGTATATTCGGTATCGGCCAGCCGCCGAGCGGCTCCCGGGATCCGTTCGCACTGCGTCGTGCGAGCCTGGGTGTGCTGCGTATCCTAGTGGAAAAAAATATCGACCTGGATCTGCGCGAACTGTTGACCCTGGCCCGCGATGGTTACCCGCGTACCGCGCTAGCGGAACACGATACCGTGGTCGAGCAGACACTGGCGTATATGATTGAGCGCTTCCGCGCGCGCTTCGAAGATGCCGGCATCAAGGCAGAGGTTTTCCTCGCAGTATCCGCGCGCAAACTGTCCCGCCCGCTGGATATCGACAACCGGGTAAAGGCCGTGCACAGCTTCAGCCAGTTGCCGGAAGCGGAAGCGTTGGCTGCGGCCAACAAGCGCGTGTCCAATATTCTCGCCAAGCTGGACGGTCCCGCGCCGAGCGAAGTGGATCAGTCACTGCTGCAGGAAGAGGCAGAGAAAGCCTTGTATCTGGCCATTTGCGATGCCGAGGAGGCGGTTGCCCCCCTGTACGCACAAGCGCGCTTCGAAGAAGGCCTCGCGGGTCTCTCCGGTCTGCGCGAGACGGTGGACAACTTCTTCGACGGTGTAATGGTCATGGCCGAGGACGAACAGCTGCGCAACAACCGCTTGGCACTACTGGCGCAGTTGCGTGCATTGTTCCTGGAAGCTGCGGATATTTCTCTACTGGCGCCGGCCAAGTAAGGCCCAGTAAGAGAAGCGCGCCATGGCCATCATCGTTCTCGACCGCGACGGAGTTATCAATCATCAGCCCGATGGTCATGTGACCAGTGTCGATGAGTGGATCCCTGTCGAGGGGAGCATTGAGGCCATGGCGCGGCTGAGCCAGGCGGGGCACCAGTTGGTAATCGCCACCAACCAGAGCGGTCTCGCCCTCGGGTTGTTCGACCTGGATGACCTGGAAGCGATGCACGCAAAGCTGCGCGCATTGGTGGAGGATGCCGGCGGTGAAGTCGCCGGCATTTTTTACTGTCCGCACAGTGACGATGACCACTGTCGCTGTCGCAAGCCTAAAACCGGTTTGCTCGACGCCATCGAAGCGGAATTCGATACCAGCCTGCACGACTGCTATTTCGTCGGTGATCAACGCAAGGATTTGCAGTGCGCCGTGGCCAAGGGGTGTAAGCCAGTACTGGTGAAATCCGGGCGCGGCGGACAGACGTTACAGGCGTTGATTGAAACGCCGGACCCCACACTGGTTACGACGGCAGTTTTCGACGATCTGTCGCAATTTACTGACTTCCTGCTTCACTAATCTGCACAGACGTGCCAGTCCCACAGCCAATTTCACAAGGCGTTATGCGACGAGTTTGTGAAACAAACCGCTTTTTTTCTGCCATTCAATCCAATTGCCGCCAGCGTATTGCCTCCTGTATTTGGTTTCCGTAGAAACCGTTACGAGGGATCTAGTGCCGCGTAGTTCACGGAAGAAGCCGAGCCGCGCGACACACTCCTTTCTTTAACGACAAGACAGGATCAGAGGTTGACGGAACGACCTTGAGGTAAAGGGCTTGGCAGTATTGGTTACCATCAAAGACATCCCCTTCGAGTTCGGTACGTCGCGATCTTTTCCGACCATCTAACGGAATTACTGGCCACCAATTGCCACAAGCAAACCTGGTGCCGGTTTACTTTTTACGGGGCAAATTTATGAGTTTTTTGCGTACACCCGGGTCTCGTGCGAGACCTCTCGGGGGGAAGCCTATTGGCAGACGTTTCTCATTGGATTTTTCTGCAGTATTTATTACCGCACTCACAACTCTCTCCATTCACGCATTCGCCAACGACCAGAGCAGCCTGACGACAACTGTCGAAACAAAGAAAAAAACCTACATCGTGCAACTGGCCGACAAGCCATTGATTGCCTACGAAGGAAATATTCAGGGGCTCGCGGCGACAAAACCGGCGCGCAATAAAAAGCTGGATCTTTCCAGCAGCGCGAATAAAAGCTATCGCAGCTTTCTCTCGGAACGAAGACAGCAGGCTTTGGATTCTGTACCGGGTGCACGCAAGGTCCACGACTACCAGGTTGCGTTTAACGGCTTTGCCGCGCAGATGACCGCCAAACAGGCGGAGGCCTTGCGCAATCGCAAAGACGTGCTCGGGGTCTGGGAAGATCAATTGATGAAAACCCAGACCAACTCCACTTACGGTTATCTTGGCCTCGACAAGACACCCGGCCCCTGGTTGCTCGGAGCCACCGGTGAAGATGTGGTTATCGGGGTCATCGACTCCGGCATTAATCCGGAACACCCCAGCCTTGAGGACACCCGCACTCCGAAACGGGGTCATCATGGTCGGCGGATTATCTATGATGCGGTACCCGAAGGGTTTACCGGTACCGGTTGTGAATTCGGCAATACCGAAGTTAATCCTGACGACCTACCGTTCGAATGCAACAATAAACTTGTCAAAGCGCAGTCATTTTCCGACGGTTTCCTTTCCGTTAATACCCTTGCTGATTACGAGTTTCTTTCGGCGCGGGATGCGGATGGCCATGGTACCCACACTGCAACAACGGCTGCGGGTAACTATGGTGTCGAAGGAATCATGAATGGCGAGGCGACCGGTACACTAAGCGGCGTTGCGCCACGGGCGCGCGTAGCGGTGTACAAGGTTTGCTGGGATGCTCCCGACCCTGATGATAGCGGCTGTTTCTCTTCGGACTCCATGGCGGCCATCGATCAGGCGGTTGCCGATGGTGTGGATGTTATCAACTTCTCCGTTGGTGGCTCTAGCACCCTGTTTAATGGCCCGGATGATATCGCCTTCCTGTTTGCCGCTGACGCGGGCGTTTTTGTTGCAACTTCTGCGGGCAACTCTGGCCCGGGAAATCAAACCATCGGCACGCCTTCCGGGGTGCCCTGGATTACTGCGGTCGGTGCCACCGAAGATAACCAGAGTTTCGGTACTGGGCTGGAAGTAACCGCACCTTCCGAGCTCGCGGGTATTCTCGAAGGTCTGCAAGGTTCCGGTCCGGTGCAGCTCGCCGATAGCGGCGCCATGGTCGCCGATGTAGTAAGCGCCGACCCGCTGAATGCCTGTACCCCCCTGACCAACGCCGCTGACATGGACGGCAAAATCGCGCTGGTGATTCGCGGTGCCTGTGCATTTAGTGAAAAGTACAACCAGGCAGCAGGCGCAGGTGCCAGCGCAATCGTTGTCTTCAACGATGGCGCGACGCCGGATCGCATCGACCCCATCACCATGTCCGCTCCCGGCACAACCATCCCCGGGATCATGATCCGCTACCCGGACGGTGCAGCGCTGGTGTCGACCACCGGTGCGGTTGGCAGCCTCAGTCCGGACATCCAGGTTTCCCGCGACAACCGCATTGCCGGTTTCTCTTCACGCGGCGCCAATGCGGGCGCACCAGATATCATTAAGCCGGATATCGCTGCGCCGGGCGTCGGCATTGTTGCGGGTATTTCTCCGGTGGGCAGTGGCGAAACCTTTGGGGCCCTGAGCGGTACCTCCATGGCGAGCCCACATATCGCCGGAGTGATGGCGTTACTCAAACAAGTCCACCCGGACTGGACCCCCGCCATGGCGCGCTCGGCATTGATGACCACCGCGCGGCAGAACATGAAAAAGTCCTTCGGGGATGAAGCGGCGGACCCGTTCGATATTGGCGCAGGCATGGTGCAACCAGCCAACGCTTTCTTCCCCGGGCTGGTCTACGATGCCGACCTGCTGGATTACTTTGCATTCCTCTGTGGTGCGGAGAACCAGCCAGCGCTGCTGCCATCATCAGAGTGCCAAGCGCTTCAGGGCTTCGGCTACTCACTCGACTCGTCGGACCTCAACCTTCCGTCAATTGGCATCGCTGAACTTGTGGGCAGCCAGACCGTCACCCGTCGCGTGACCAGCGTCGGCAAAGGCACCCAGTGGTATTGGGCAGATGTGGAAGCTCCTGCGGGCATCCACGTATCGGTTTCGCCGCGCATCCTTCGCTTAAACGAGGGGGAGACTGCCAGTTTTGAGGTCACTTTTACCGCGACTTCAGAGGCGACTGTAGACGAGTGGGCATTCGGTTCCCTGACCTGGTCCCAGGGCTTCCGCGAGGTGCGCAGTCCCATCGCGGTCAAACCAGTAGCAATATCCGTAGACTCCACAATGGCTGGTTCCGGCACCGAAGGCAGCCTGCAGATTCCGCTGGCGTTTGGTTATGAAGGCACCTACAGCGCTACCGTCAATGGCATTGTGGAAGGCCTACCCTACGCCGACGCAGTGGAGGATGGCGGCGATAGTCTCATCTTCTTTGAGGTTCCCGCGGGCACCAGTTTCAGCCGCTTTGCGCTGTTCGATGGCGACGTGGGTGCTGGCGATGGCGCCGACGATCTGGACCTCCAGGTTCTTGGCCCGGATGTCGCAGGCTGGCCGCTTGTGGGCTCCAGTGGCACACCCACTTCCGCGGAACAGGTGGACATGGCAAATCCGCAGCCCGGACTCTATGCGGTGTTCGTGATCGATTACGCTTCCGCCCCAGGAGCTACGCCCTTTACCCTGTTCAATTTCAACCTGCAGGGCGACGCCAGCAACACCCAGCTCGACGCTCCTGCGGCGGCAACCGTGGGCGGAACTGGCATGCTGCATATGGAATGGATGGGCCTGAACCCTGGCACTCGCGCTCTTGGCATCATTCAACACCAGAACGAATCCGGCGTGATCGCGACGACGGAAGTTTCTATCAACACTCGCTGATTTATCCCGATAGCGTTCATGCAGTTCTGCATATAAGTCCGGTAGCGTTGTCGCTGCCGGGCTTTTTTATGTCCGCAGTTTGTGCCCATCTTCGCTATGGTTAGCCGATAGGTGTCCGAGTTTTTTAACGCTTGTATTCCACCCGACAGATACCAACAATGGCGCCCCCGAGCAAACCTGAAACCTGGAGTTCCCCCGTGCAACAACTGATTCTGAACCCCCGCGCCGAGCGTCGTCTGAAACTCGGTCACCTGTGGATCTACAGTAATGAAGTGGATACTGCGCGTAGTCCCCTCAAGGGTTTGGAGCCCGGGAGTCAGTGCGAAATTCTTGATAGCAAAGGCAAGAGTCTGGGCTTCGCTCTCGCCAACCCGAACCAGCTGATCTGTGCGCGTCTGGTTTCACGGAAGGGCCCGTTTACCGGCAAGCTGCTCAAGCGCCGACTGGAGTCTGCACTGGCGCTGCGCGAAAAGTATTTTCCACATCCCAGTTACCGCATGGTCTACGGCGATTCCGATGGGCTGCCTGGTCTGGTCGTGGACCGTTTCGGGGACTATCTGGTGGTGCAGATCAGTAGCTGGGGTATGGAAAATCTTGTGCAGGAAATTGTCGATGCGCTGGTGGCACTAGTGAAGCCTACCGGTATTCTGCTGCGCAACGATCACCAGGGTCGCAAGGTGGAAGAGTTGCCGGCAGTGTGCGAAGTGGCCCACGGCGAAGTGCCACAGATGGCACCCTTCGAAGAAAATGGTGTGCCGCTGCTGGCGCCCGTTTACGAGGGACAAAAAGCGGGCTGGTTCTACGATCACCGGGAAAATCGGGCGCGCCTGAATCAATGGGTTGACGGGCGCAAGGTGCTGGATCTTTTTTCCTATGCTGGCGGCTGGGGTGTGCAAGCACTCGCTAACGGAGCGAGAGAGGTCACTTGCGTGGACGCCTCGGGGCAGGCGCTGGACTGGTGCGAGGAAAACGCCGCGTTGAACAATCGCCAGAATGACCTGGTTACCATTCAGGGCAAGGCCGTCGATGCGATGAAGGAGCTGATTGCCGAGGGGCATCGCTACGATGCCATCGTGCTGGACCCGCCCGCATTTATCAAAAGGCGCAAGGATCAGAAATCTGGCGAATCCGCCTACCGGCACATCAACGAACTCGCGCTGCGCCTGCTAGAAAAGGATGGCCTGTTAGTGAGTGCTTCCTGCTCCATGCACCTGGAGTCAGATACTCTGCTTGAGATATTGCGCGGCGCTGGTCGTCACCTGGATAAAGCCATCAGTATTATCGGCAGTGGCGGTCAGGGAGCCGACCACCCGATACACCCGGCAATTCCGGAAACCCGTTATCTGAAGGCACATTTTGTGCACCTGTCAGGATCTGTTTCTTTCTAATCTAACTTGTTTGTAAACCGCCCTATTTTGCCGCTCCGGAACCGGAACGAGCACTGGGCGGTAGCGTGGTTGAGTCGGCCAGCGCGATAAGGCGATGGCCGACCCCCGCAAGGTCTTCGCGAGATCTCACCTATAAAAATCAGAACTGGTAGGTAACGCCCACGGAAGCGGTGCGTGGACGGTTAACACGAGCACCATCTGGTGCGCGGTTGATAATGGCCTGCTTATCGAGCAGGTTATCCACTTTTACATAACCGGACAGATCTGCACTGAAGTCGTAGTGGGCAGCCGCATCCATTACCCACAGCGATTCGGTAACATCGAACTTGTCGGCATCACCACGGTTGCAGTAGTTGTCGATGCACATATCATCCTGGTAGGCCGCAGTCAGGTTTACCCGCCAGGCAGCACCGCTATCGATACCGGTGGTAATCGCAAAGACATTTTCCGGCAGGTAGGCAAAGTTGTCGCCATTCGCCAGTCCGTTCAGTCCATCGGATTCAATATATTCCAGACTATCTTCGCTGATTTCCGCATCGGTGTAGGTGTAGCTCGCCTGCAGGGGGATCAACCAACCGTTCTGCAGGGACCACTCGCTGCCGATGCTCGCTTCGAGGCCGCGGATCTCAGACTTGCCGAGGGCATAATTTCCGCTGTCCTGGCCATTCACGCAGGGCTGTGCCACAGAGCAGTTTTGTACGGTGCTTTCATAGTCGCTGTAGAAGCCGATCAGCTCCAGTTGCAGGTTGCCGTTGTCGAAACGGAATCCGCTTTCGTAATTGGTGGACAGATCGCCTGCTTCGCCTTCGGAAGAACCACTACCGGGAGGTGCGAAGCCGCGGTGGACACCAGCCAATAAGGTGAACGTTTCGTTCACGGTATAAGTGATACCCAGCCCGGGCAGCCACTCGCTCAGGGAGTTTTCGCGGCTGCTACCTTCTTCGGTGCGGTCATTGTTCTCATAACGCTGCTGGTGAGTTTCCATGTCTTCGTAGCGCAGAGCGGCGGTCAGTGCCAGCGCATCGGTTACCTGGATCTGGTCATACACGAATACCGAGGTGGCGTCCGCTTTGCCAATACGGTTATTGCTGGCGCTGGGGTCGCTGACCCCCTGGAATACCAGTTCACCATTTACCTGACTGTAGTTGTCTACCGGCTGAAAACGATCGACATCGTCGTAGTGGTCGCGCACGCCAAACTCCAGATCGTGGGCGATGCCACCGGTCTGCAGCTGCCAGTTAGCGCTTACTTGCACACCGCGGGAAACGTAGGTGCGGTCATTGTGCTTGATACCGACGTTATCGTAATCCATGGTGCCGTCGAGTACGGCCTGGGCATCAGCGTCACCAGAATTGGCGGCGTCGATCAAACCGCCCAGGCTTACCTTGAACCAGTCGCGCTTGAACTTGTTGTAGTAGGCCTGGGTATTCAGGCTGAAGCTGTCGCTCAATGCAATACTGTGGTTCAGCTGCACCGTGCTGTGGCGATTGTCCATCTTATCCAGGGCGCTGATGCCGTAGCGGCGATTGGGGTCTTTCGCGAGATCGGCATCCGTCAGCCCGAGATAGCTCATGCCAGACTCTTCTTCAGAGTACTGCAGCTTGATATCCAGCTGCTGGGCGTATTTGGCACCTTGTGCGGAGTTCAGGCGGCCTTTCACCAGATAGTCTTGTTTCGCAATATCAGCACTGTCGGCGCGATCGATATCGCGGAAGCCGTCAGCCTGCTGCTGGTGAGTCTCGATCAACCAACCGCTCGTGTCGGTGCTGCTGCCGTAGTAGGTATGCAAGCGGGTTTCACCGAATTGACCCGCTTCCAGCTGTACTTTCCCGGCGCTGTCTTCGGGGATCTGGGTGCTTACCATATTCACCGCACCACCTACGGTGAAAGGACCGTACTTGAGAGTGCCGGGGCCCTTCAGAACCTCAATGGCCTGCAGCCGACCTGCGGTTGGGAAGTAATAGGCTTCGGGGGCGGAATAAGGGGCCGGTGCCACCAAAACGCCGTCTTCCAGCAATGAGATCTTGCCCGAGCGCTCACCAAAGGCACCGCGGATACCGATATTTGGGCGAAGGCCGTAGCCGTCTTCTTCCCGCAGGTAGACACCTGGTACGTTGCGCATCATGCGGTTGATATCGACAAACTCAAACTTTTCCAGTTCTTCAGCACTGACCAGGTGCGCGGAACCCGGCAGCTTGGTCAGTTTTTCACTGTTACCCAGTACAGAGATCGTTTCCAGGGGCTCATATTTTTCCGCCGCAAAAGCGTTGGCGCTCAGGCCTGCAAGCAGGGCGATGGAAAGAGGATTGAGGGCAAAACGGGCCATTGGTGCTCCTTGGTCCAAAGCAGTCATCAATATTTTTAATGAGAACGATTATAATTCTTCAATCTACTTCTGTCACGATAACTCTGGACTTTTACTTGTACGTATGTGCAAGAACAGGGTCGACGATAATTGAGATGTCGGGCTGAGGTTCAAGATGGGCGTGGGAGTATCAGTTTGAGGCAAGGTAGAGCGAGCCTACTATGGGCCGTTACACCCGTAGTATTTCGGAGCGTTTATGCTGAGACCACTGCAGGAGCCCGATATAGAACGGCTCGCTCAACTTTGGCTGCATCTCGCCTGTAGCCACCACCCCAGCCTGCCAGTGACGTTCTGGATGGCCAGGGCAAAAGAACTAAGGCGGCAGTTGACCGCCCAGCACCGCGCCCGCAAAGCGCTATCAAATGATGAAGTCCCGGGCACTATCAATCACTGGGTTTATACCCGGCCGGGGAGTGACACGGCGGAGGGGCTGGTTACCATCAGCGATAACCTGCGTGTGGAGACTATTTTTGTGTCCCCTGGTGAACAGGGTCATGGTGTCGGGAGTGAATTAATGGAGCAGGCGAAGTTCGGGCGTATTCAGCTGGAGGCACGGGTTCTCGAAGAGAATCTGCGCGGCCGCTATTTTCTTCAACAACACGGGTTTGCGGAGACCGAAAGGCAATTCAATCAGGCGGCGAATCAGGATGAAATCGTGATGAATTGTCGCGTTGCCTGAACATTTTTTTACCTGCAAGAAGAAGCCCGGCGTACTTGCATACGCCGGGCTTCTTTTTAACACCTGAACCTTTCTGGGAGGGGAGGATTCCCCGTTTATACGTCGAGGTTTTCCACCGACAGGGCGTTGCTTTCGATAAACTCGCGACGCGGTTCTACCTGATCCCCCATCAGAGTGGTGAAGATCTGGTCGGCGGCAATTGCATCCTCCACGGTTACTTGCAGCATGCGGCGAGTCTCCGGATTCATGGTGGTATCCCACAGCTGCTCCGGGTTCATTTCACCAAGCCCCTTATAGCGCTGGATACTGTAGCCGCGGCGGCTCTCGTTCATCAACCAACCCAGTGCTTCCGGGAAGCTGTGAACCGGTTGCTGCTTTTCGCCGCGCTGGATGTAAGCGCCCTCTTCCAGCAGGTCCTGCAGCTTTTCACCCAGCTGACAGATCGCACGGTACTCCGCGGATTCGAAGAATTCGTGGTTGACCGTATAGCTGCTGCTGACGCCGTGAGCGACAATATCAACGGTGGGCAGGTACAGGTTGCGCTCGGTATCCTCTGAAACACGCACTGCATGGCGGCGGCCACCGCCCTCTCCTTCCTGTTCCAGTCGCTCTTGCAGCTTCTGGCTCCACTGGTTCATCGCATCAGCCGATTGCAGTTCTTCAGGCTTGATGCTGGGCAGGTACACCATGCTCTGGAGAAGCTCTTCCGGATACAGGCGCGACAGGCGGTCGATGGTCGCCATTACCGCGCGATACTCCTTCACCAGCGACTCCAGGGCAGTTCCAGACAGGCCCGGGGCTTCCGGATTGACGTACAGGGTGGCGCTTTCCAGGGCCGCGTTAGTCAGGAACTGGGTCAGTGCGGCCTCGTCCTTCAGGTACTGCTCCTGTTTGCCTTTGCCAATTTTGTACAGCGGAGGCTGGGCAATAAACACGTGTCCACGCTCGATCAGCTCCGGCATCTGGCGGAAGAAGAAGGTGAGCAACAGGGTACGGATATGCGCACCGTCCACGTCGGCGTCCGTCATGATGATGATGGAGTGATAACGCAGCTTGTCCGGGTTGAACTCACTCTTGCCGATACCGCAGCCGAGGGCGGTGATCAGGGTGCCGACTTCCGCACTGGACAGCATCTTGTCGAAACGGGCCTTTTCCACGTTCAGGATCTTACCTTTCAGCGGCAGAATGGCCTGGGTACGACGGTCGCGGCCCTGCTTGGCAGAGCCGCCGGCGGAGTCACCCTCCACCAGGTAAAGTTCGGATAGCGCAGGGTCTTTCTGCTGGCAGTCTGCGAGCTTTCCTGGGAGGCCGGCGATGTCCAGGGCACCCTTGCGACGGGTCATTTCACGGGCCTTACGGGCAGCCTCACGGGCGCGTGCGGCATCGATCATCTTACCCACTACGGCCTTGGCTTCCTGCGGATTTTCCAGCAGGTAGTCGTTGAAAGACTGGCCCATCTCCTGCTCGACCGCTGGCTTAACCTCGGAAGAAACCAGCTTGTCCTTGGTCTGGGAAGAGAATTTCGGGTCCGGCACTTTTACGGAAATGATGGCGGTCAGACCTTCACGCGCATCGTCACCGGTGGTGCTAACCTTGTCCTTCTTGCCTACACCCTCTTTTTCGATGTAGTTATTCAGGCCGCGAGTCAGTGCGGCGCGGAAGCCCGCCAGGTGGGTGCCACCATCCCGCTGCGGGATGTTGTTGGTGTAGCAATAGATGTTTTCCTGGAAAGAGTCATTCCACTGCAGCGCCACTTCCACTGCGATACCGTCTTCACGCTGGTTCTGGAAGTGCAATACCTTGTTGATCGGCGTCTTGTTCTGGTTCAGAAACTCCACGAATGCACGCAGGCCACCCTCGTATTCGTAGATTTCTTCTTTGCCCGTGCGCTCATCGCGCAGCACGATGCGCACCCCGGAATTCAGGAAGGAGAGTTCGCGCAAGCGTTTGGCCAGCTGTTCGAAGTGAAACTCAATGTTGGAAAAGGTATCGGCTGACGGCTTGAAATGGACGGCGGTACCGGTGGATTCGCTGTCCCCCACAACGGCCAGTGGCGCGTCGGGCACACCGTGGCGGTAGACCTGTTCGTGGATTTTGCCACCGCGACGGATGGTGAGCTTCAGTTCTTCCGACAGCGCGTTAACTACGGATACACCCACACCATGTAGGCCACCCGAGACCTTATAAGTATTGTCGTCGAACTTACCACCGGCGTGGAGCACAGTCATGATTACCTCGGCGGCCGAAACGCCCTCTTCCGAGTGCATCTCTGTGGGGATACCGCGACCGTTGTCGGAAACACTGACGGATTCGTCAGGGTGGATGGTGACCCGGATCTCGTCACAGTGACCTGCCAACGCTTCGTCAATGGAGTTATCCACCACCTCGAAGACCATGTGGTGGAGACCAGTGCCGTCGTCTGTATCGCCGATATACATTCCCGGGCGCTTGCGCACCGCATCCAGGCCCTTCAGTACCTTGATGCTACTGGAATCGTAGTTATTCTCTTCCGACATTCTGTTGCTCCATTAACGGCAGGCTTTAGCCCGGCCTTCTCTTCTGACTATTAAATTCTTTTAGGGGCAGTACTTAGCGTTCGATTTCCGCTGCACTCACCGCCCCATGTTCCACGTGGAACACTTTTGGTTCACACCATGGTGATGACAATCCAAGCCAAGGGCGTGCTGTGACAGGATGGTCGATACCGGTAACCATTACCTGGCTGGCACAATTACTAACCCAGCGGGCAAAAAGTGCCTGATTTGACTCATCGAGCTCCGAAGGAAGATCATCCACCAGAAACACTGGGCGCTGCCGCCCTTCTACCGCCGCCGCCATTGCTGTGCGCAAGGCGCACACCGCCATTTTCTGCTGCCCCCGAGACAAAACCGCATGTGCGGGCTGACCGTGGATTACAAACCGGATGTCTGCGCGGTGCGGCCCAACACGTGTAAATCCTTGTGCCATATCACCCTCAAGCGACGCCTGCAGAGCGTCTGCGAGGCTTAACTCTTTCTTCCAGCCGCTACGGTAGTGAATATCAAGCTCACCAAACACTGCCTCAGGAAGATCCCCAAGACGCTCTTTGAAGAGACCGTACAGCCTCTCAAATACCGCACGACGAAGTGAATCCACTAGCATGCCGTTTTTAACCAGCTGCTGCTCCCAGGGGACCAGGGAGTTAGAGTCGATTTTACCACGACGGAGCAGCGCATTGCGCTGCTTGAGTGCGCCTTGATACGCCTTCCAGTGAGAAGCAAAAGAATGTTCCACGTGGAACACTGTCCAATCCAGCAACTGACGCCTGACCCCAGGACCACCATCTAGCGCCGCGAAGCTTTCACTGTTAATAACCTGTAGCGGGAGACAAGCGGCCAGCTGGGAACTGCTCTCCGCGGGTGCCTGGTTTACCCGTATGCGGCCCTGCCCGTCTCGACGCTTCTCCACGCCAAGGGTGGCGCCGCCCGATAGTCTCGCAAACACCGTAAGCGTTTCCTTGTCGTACTGGATAACGCTCTGATTCTGCCGGGAACGAAACGAGCGTCCAGTACCGAGCATGTGTACCGCCTCCAACAACGACGTCTTGCCACTGCCATTTGCGCCACAGAAAAGGTTCACCGCGGGAGACAACTGGAGGTCAGCATGGGAGATATTGCGGAAATTGGAAAGCGCCAGTCGACTTAGTGCCACGATGAACCCCCTCGCCCGGCGCGCACAGGAGACAAAACATAGCTCTTAAGCAAAACTCCGAAAGACATGCGTAAGCGCCATATACGAAAAAACCGCCACCCCCGCAGGGTGACGGCCTTAGCACAGCTAGATTTACTATCAGCGCGGCGACTCAAGATCTGCCCCCCCAGATATGCGCCGCCTAGCCCTGGAAAACCGCGATCACAAGCGCATCGGCATGATGACGTAAACAGAATCGCCCTCTTCCGGCTGCTGCAACAGCGCACTGCTGTTGGCATCGCCCAGACCAATACGGATCTGGTCACTGTGAATAGCCGCCGTTACATCCAGCAGATACCCCACATTAAAACCAATCTCCAGTGGATCGCCGTGGTAATCCACCACCAACTGTTCTTCCGCTTCTTCCTGCTCCGGGTTATTCGCCACTATCTGCAGCAAGCCCTCGGAAAGTTGCAGGCGAACTCCACGATACTTTTCATTGGAAAGAATCGCCGCGCGCTGGAAAGCCTGACGAAGAGCCAATCGATCCGCAAATACTTCGTTTCCAGTACCACGGGGCAGAACCCGCTCGTAATCCGGGAACTTTCCGTCCACCAACTTGGAGGTGAAGGTAAAAGGCCCACTGTTAACTCGAATATGGTTGTTGCCGAGCACCACCTCAGCAGTCGCGTCCGTATCTTCCAACAGACGGCCCAACTCCAAAACACCTTTGCGCGGCACAATCGCCTGAATCGGGGACTCTACGTTGAGACCCGGCGCATCGCGATCGCACAGTGCCAAACGATGGCCGTCGGTGGCTACGGCGCGCAACTGCTGAGGACGACACTCCAGCAGCAAACCATTCAGGTAGTAGCGTACATCCTGCTGCGCCATCGCGAAGCCGGTAGCCTCAATCAAGCGGCGAATTTCGCGCTGGGAAATATTGAAGCGGCTTTGCGCGCTGGTCTCTTCCTGGTTGGGGAAGTCGCTCGCGGGCAACGTGGACAACTGGAAACGGCTGCGACCGCTGCGCAGGATCAGGCGCTCGCCGTCGCGCTCGAACTTAAGCTCGGAACCATCTGGCAGCGAGCGACAGATATCCAGCAACTTACGCGCGGGGACAGTCACCTCACCTTCCATTTCCGCAGGCTGGTCCAGCTGCAGTCGGCCGACAATCTCAACCTCAAGATCGGTACCGGTCAGAGAGAGTTCCTGCCCCTGCAATTGCAGAAGCACATTCGCCAGCACCGGCAAGGTCTGACGCTTTTCAACCACGCCCGCCACCAACTGTAGCGGTTTTACCAGGGCATCGCGGCTTACGCTGAATTTCATAGTTATTGCCTTGATTTCAGTTAGGTCTTTCTGGTTGTTTCAGCGCAACGGCAAAAGCTCCGCTCGCGCAAAAAGTCTTTATCTATCAGTCTGTTATCGACATCAGGTGGTCAACGAACGGGTAAGCAAACGCACATCTTCACGAATATCACCGTCGGACTCCTGCAGCTCGCGGATCTTGCGGCAGGCGTGCAACACCGTCGTGTGATCACGACCGCCAAAGGCATCGCCGATCTCTGGAAGACTGTGGTTGGTCAGCTCTTTCGCTAGTGACATGGCAACCTGCCGGGGACGCGCCACCGAGCGGCTGCGGCGCTTGGACAAAAGATCCGCCACCTTTATCTTGTAGTACTCGGCCACCACTCGCTGGATATTATCGACGCTGACCAGGCGATCTTGCAGCGCAAGCAAATCCTTCAGCGCTTCACGCACCAGAATATCGTCAATCGCGCGACCGGTGAACTGCGCATTCGCAATCACCCTGCGCAAAGCACCTTCCAGCTCACGCACATTGGAGCGAATACGCTGGGCAATAAAAAACGCGGAATCGTGGGGTAACTCGACGCCGACCTGTTCGGCCTTTTTCATCAAAATGGCCACACGGGTTTCGAGCTCTGGTGGCTCCACTGCAACGGTGAGACCCCAGCCAAAACGGGACTTCAGACGCTCCTCAAGGCCGTCGATCTCCTTGGGGTAGCGGTCACAAGTGAGAATGATTTGCTGACCACCTTCGAGCAGCGCATTGAAGGTGTGAAAGAACTCCTCCTGCGAGCGCTCTTTGCCGGCAAAGAATTGAATATCATCAATCAGCAGCGCATCCACGGAGCGGTAGTAACGCTTGAAATCACTGATGGCGTTCAGCTGCAGCGCCTTCACCATGTCCGCCACGAAGCGCTCAGAGTGCAGGTACACTACCTTCGCATTCGGATTGCGATCGACCAAGGCATTACCTACCGCGTGCATAAGGTGGGTCTTACCCAAGCCCACACCGCCGTATATAAACAACGGGTTGTAAGCACCGCCCGGGTTGTCGGCGATCTGCTGAGCCGCGGCAAGCCCCAGCTGGTTGGACTTGCCCTCAACAAAGGAAGCAAACGTGAAACCGCGATTCAGCGAGCTGCCGTGCTTGATCGCACCCTCAACTTCCACCTTGCGCTGCCCGCCAGTGCTCTGCACCGGTGGCGCAACCTCCCTGCCGGAAAACAAATCCGCCGGGAGCCGCTCTGCCGGTGTCAGCGCATCTACGCCAGCCTCCTCCGCAGCAACATTCTGTGCATCTACTGTCGCGCGAGCCGTACCACCGAAGGCGCGCGACTGCGCGCCCGAATCACGAAAACCACCGTACCTAGAAGCCGCACTTGCCTCATTACTGCGCACCCCGGAAGCCGGTGTGGCCGCTGGCCCGCGGGAATGACCGGAGCTATTAACGGCGACGTTGGCATGCGCGCCAGCCGTCGGATGAGAGGCTCCATGTGCAGGTTGAGATACTTGACGCTGATAACTGCCAGACTGGGAAGAAGGCTCTGAAACTTGTTCAGTACCGCCAAGATTGCGACGGAAACGAGAGGTGCGACGATCGAGCGCTACCACCTCAACAAGGAGAGAACGGCCGGCAAACTGTTGCACCAGTTCGCGAATGCGATCAAGAAACTTATCGCTCACCCAATTGAGAATAAAACGGTTGGGCGCCACAAGACGCAGCTCACCCTCTGAACTGTCATCGCTGACGCGCAGCGGCCTAATCCAGGTGCTGAACTGCTGCGGCGGCAGCTCATCCTGCAAACAAGCGGCGCACTGCTTCCAAACGGAATCAGACAAGGAACCCCCTAAAAGACGGATCGAGGTGCGACTGCGCCCGGATAAACCTGCCAGCAATTTGCGGCCCCAAAAGGTACCGGGCTACACCTCAAAAGAAGGCGGCTAGTATATCGGTTGCTCTGCGGGTTATCCACAAATAACCCCTGATTGGGGACAACTTTTTCTATGGAAAGCCCTGTAATATCAAACACTTGTGCAGAAATTAAACGAGAATGCCAACACCGCACGCTGAGGTTATCCACAGCAACCTGTGGATACCTTGGGGTCAACCGGTGCACTTCCGCAAATACCCCAACCAATACAAGGGCTTGAGGGAATGACGCGAAAATCAACCCCGGTTCCCGATGCACCACCAGCGGGGACAACCTATATATAAAAGGAAGCGTTGACCCGCTGAGCGGCAGGCTACCACCACGGGAACCACTGACTAAAATTGCGATTTTCCTACGCGGGAAATCACCTATCCCGTTGCTTTGGCTGGCTTCTTTCTATACAATCCGCCGCCTTCGCAGCGCATAGCCCGCTCCGAAGTCTGCCCAAATGGGCAAGCCGCAACGGGCTATTGCCGCAAGCGGTACCGAATTAGGCAAACTCCAGGACACCACTCCCGGACATAACTCCAGGTAGTAACACCATGAAACGTACATTTCAGCCCAGCAACTTGAAGCGCAAGCGCAACCACGGCTTCCGTGCCCGTATGGCCACCAAGAACGGCCGCAAGATTCTTGCTCGTCGTCGCGCCAAAGGCCGTAAGGTTCTGTGCGCCTAAGATTGCCGCTTTGCGAGCAACCTTATAATTGCCACTGAATCATTATGCAGTGCCTACGCAGCGACTTCGCATTCGCAAAGCCGCTGCGGCTGCTCAATGCGGCGCAATATCGCGCCGTTTTTGATTCTGCGCCGGTTCGCGCCGCGCAACCCCAATTCCTGATCCTCGCCCGCCCGAACGAGCTGGAACACCCCAGACTCGGTCTCGTCATTGCCAAAAAACATGTCCGCAACGCCACCGACCGCAATCGCATCAAGCGCATTGCCCGGGAAACCTTTCGCCTGCGACAACACGAACTCTTCCCCCTGGATGCCATCGTCCTCGCACGGGGCGGCGCCGGTGAACTCGACAACGCCGCACTGACGAAAATATTTAGCAAGCTTTGGCGAAAA
Organism: Microbulbifer elongatus; assembly: GCF_020524885.1. Taxonomy (GTDB): domain Bacteria; phylum Pseudomonadota; class Gammaproteobacteria; order Pseudomonadales; family Cellvibrionaceae; genus Microbulbifer; species Microbulbifer elongatus_A. The sequence goes on from NZ_JAIVKJ010000002.1 coordinate 152,793, forward strand.
CTGGATCAGCGCGCGCGCAACCCACAACCGGAAAATCCACAGGCAGGCAAGCAACGCGGACAGCAAAGGGGAAAGAAAAAGAACGCAGGCAGAAGCGGAAACAAACCCTCCGCACCCCGGGAGCAGTCGTGACCTGGCTAGCGATCAAGCTGATCCACCTATACCGGCTAATCGCTAGTCCGTGGGTCGGCAACCAGTGCCGCTTCTACCCCACCTGCTCCCGTTATGCTGAAGATGCATTAAAAAACCATGGATTCTGCAAAGGGGGTTATTTAACCCTGCGCCGCCTTATAAAATGCCACCCTTGGCATCCCGGCGGTCTGGATCACGTTCCCCCCGCACCCGAAAAATCGAAAACTCAGGCGGTCGACGAGACTCCGCCACCGCAATAAGGCTATCGAAATAATGGATTGGCAACGCTACACGCTGGTCGGCGGCATCGCCGCCGTCCTCCTGGCACTGATTTATCAGTGGAACGCTTTCAAGGAGGAGCACGCCCCGGCCCTCGATCAGAAAACTGTGGTACACCAGCAGTCCACAGACTCTGAGACACTGCCAAGCAGTCAGGCCCAGGCCAGTACACCGGCTCAGGGCGGCACTAGCGGCAACGAACTCCCGGAAGGCGCTATCCCCGAAGTGGGCGCGACCAGCCAACCTCAATTGATCAGTGTAAAGACCGATACCCTCAGTCTGCTGATTGACCCGAACGGCGGTGACATCGTCAAGGTTGCACTGCGCAAGTTCTACGAAAAAATTGACACACCGGACCGCCCGCTGATCCTGCTGAACCAAACGCGCAGCCACACCTACGTGGCCAAGAGCGGACTGGTCGGCGGCCAGGGCAACTGCTCCGCCGGTCGCCCAGCGTTCACCAGCGATGCCAGTGAGTACGCCCTGAAGGAAGGGAGTGACACACTGACCGTGGACCTGAAGCAATCGCAGAACGGAATCGGCTTCACCAAGCGCTTTACCTTCACTCGCGGCAACTACCTCATTAAGGTTTCGTATCTCGTAGACAATGGTCGCAGCAAGCCTCTACTGGCGGGTATTTGCGGCGATATCGTGCGCGACAGCCTGGAGCCACCGGTGGATGTAGGCATCGGCATGGCGCCTTTCCTCGGCGCGGCCTTGCATACCAGTGAAGAAAACTACTTCAAGCAGGATTTCGAAGACATCGCCAAAAAGCCCACCACCGAGACCATTGAGGGCGGCTGGGTTGCGATGGTACAGCACTATTTCCTGAGTGCCTGGGTACCCAACCAGGAAGAGCGCAATACCTTTACCCTGCAGCCCATTGGTAACGGCCTGTACAGCATGGGCTTTACCAGCCCGCAGCTACGCATCGAGCCGGGCCAGCAAGGTTCCGTTGAAGCGGCCTTCTATGCGGGTCCGAAAGATGTATTCAGCCTGGAGAAAATCTCTCCCTACCTGGACCTCACTGTGGATTACGGCTGGCTGTGGTGGCTGGCCAAGCCCATGTTCCGCGTTCTCAACTGGATTCACGAACATATCGTCGACAACTGGGGCTGGTCCATCATCCTGCTGACCGTGTTCATCAAGGCTCTGCTCTACCCGCTGTCCGCCGCAGGCCTGCGCTCGATGGCTCGCATGCGCAAATTCGCGCCGCAGATGAAAAAGCTGCAGGAGCAGTACAAGGACAATCGCCAGAAGCTGGCGGAAGAGACGATGAAGCTTTATCGCCGGGAGAAGATCAACCCGGTGGGCGGCTGTCTGCCAATATTGCTGCAGATGCCGGTGTTTATCGGCCTCTACTGGATGCTGATGGAGACCGTGGAATTGCGCCACGCGCCCTGGATCCTGTGGATTCACGACCTGTCGGTAAAAGACCCCTACTTTATCCTGCCGGTGATCATGGGTGCTTCCATGTGGCTGATGCAAAAGCTGCAACCGCAACCCACAGATCCGACTCAGGCGAAGATCATGCAGTTAATGCCCGTCATGATGACCTTCTTCTTCCTGTGGTTCCCCGCAGGCCTGGTTCTGTACTGGATCGCGAACAACCTGATCTCCATCGCCCAGACCTGGTTTATCAACAAGCAGGTGGAGGCGGCGAGCGCTACCAAATAGAGCAACGCTGGATACCTGGGTGGCAGGTCAGTCTCAAAGCACACCACCGAGTATCTGGATAGTATCTGGAAGACAAAGGGCCGCAGCATGCGGCCCTTCCTTTATCTGACTTTTGGATAAACTCAAGACATGTCCCAACAAAGCCTCAGCAAAGACACCATCGCCGCCGTTGCCACTCCTCCAGGACGTGGGGGGATTGGGGTAATCCGCCTGTCCGGACCAAAAGCGCGGGAGATTGGTGAATCCATGGCCGGAAAACCTTTTAAGCCCCGCTTCGCCCACTACTGCGATTTCACCCACAATGCACAGTTGCTGGACCAGGGACTGGCATTGTTCTTCCCCGGACCCAATTCCTTTACCGGTGAAGACGTGGTGGAACTACAGGGGCATGGCGGGCCAGTGATTCTGGATACGTTGATGTCCGCACTACTGGAACTGGGTGCGCGACAGGCGCGTCCCGGCGAGTTCTCCGAGCGCGCCTTTCTCAATGACAAGCTGGATCTCGCACAGGCGGAGGCCATCGCAGACCTGATTGACGCCGGAAGTACGCAGGCGGCTCAGAACGCACTGCGGTCATTGCAGGGCGTCTTCTCCGAAAAAATCGAAGAGTTAGCTACTAAACTGACTCATTTGCGCATCTATGTCGAAGCATCGATCGATTTTCCAGAAGAGGAAATCGATTTTCTGGCCGATGGCAAGGTTGCGGCGGATATTGAGGCACTACTTGCACAACTTGACCGTGTGGAGGCTCAGGCGCGCCAGGGCACCATCATGCGCGAGGGAATGCAGGTGGCAATTGCGGGCAAACCGAACGCCGGCAAGTCCAGCCTGCTCAATGCACTGGCGGGGAAAGAAACTGCAATCGTGACCGACATTGCCGGTACCACCCGCGATGTATTGCGGGAGCATATTCACATCGAGGGTATGCCCTTGCACATCGCCGACACCGCAGGGCTGCGCGAGTCACCGGACCAGGTAGAGCAGATCGGAATGCAGCGCGCCTGGAATGAGATCCGCAGCGCAGACCGGGTACTGCTGGTGGTCGATGCCGCAGAACTGCACAGTCTTGACCCGGATCAGGCCTGGCCAGACTTTACCCGCCAGCTGCCGGATCCAGAAAAACTCACCCTGGTGGTCAACAAGATCGACCTCACCGACTACACACCGGGGCTCCAGGCGCACAGCGATGGTGTGCCGATCGTAGCCATTAGCGCCATGACTGGCGCCGGCATTGAAGCACTGCAACAGCACCTAAAGCAGTGTATGGGGTATCAGGCTGGCAACGAAGGAACCTTCAGCGCCCGTCGGCGCCACCTGGATGCGCTGGCCAGGGCGCGGGCCTTTATCGTCACCGGACAGGCCCAGTTGCACGCGAGCGGCGCCGGCGAGCTGCTGGCGGAAGACCTGCGCCAGGCCCAGCAGGCTCTGGGAGAAATCACCGGTGCGATGACGGCAGACGAACTACTCGGCAAAATTTTTGGCAGTTTCTGCATCGGAAAATAATCGAGAGTTTAAATGGAGACGACACTGGCTGTTGCCGCAGCCAGTTCCCTGAACGTAAGGCGCAGACTCTACCGACGGCTCAAGCAAACGTGAGCGTCGCCGTAGTGCCCGCACCCTCTTCGCTCACCAGCGATACCCGCCAGCCATTCTGCTCACAAAGGCGCTTAACAATCGCCAAACCCACCCCGTAACCGGAGCGCGACTGCTCAGTACCACGTACATGAGGCTTGTATATGCTGGCCAGTTTTTCCTCGCTGATCCCGTATCCACTGTCGATCACCTGCACCTGACCGTCCCCGACCCTGACAACCACCTTGCCGCTATCGGTATAATTCACCGCGTTGCGAATCAGGTTACTCACCAGGATTGATAACACGCGTTTGTTCGCATTCAGCGACAGGCTCGTGTCACGCTCCAGCTCTATCGCAATGCCCTTTTGCTCGGCCAACTCGGCGACCCCATCCAGTTCCCCAGCCACCAACTCGCAGACATCCACGCTTTCCGTTCGCAGACCATCGTCCTGCTCGCGGGAAAGCACCAGGAAGGCGTCAATCAACTCCTGCGTGTCGTGGCAAGCGCGCTGGATTCTGCCCACCAGTTTGGCATCCTCGGACGCGAGCTCGCCCCTTGCCGCGAGCAGTTCTGCCGACATGGCAATGACCGTGATCGGGGTGCGCAATTCATGGCTCGCGTCGCGTGTGAAGGCTCTCTCCCGATCCACGAAGCGCGTGATCCGGCTGCGATAGTGCTCAATAGCATCCACCAGCATCGCAACCTCGGTGTCGAGGCTCGCAGGCAACAGGTCCCCAAGGTCCGCCTCGCCTTTTTCCTCCGGCAACGTCTTCATGATCCGCGCAAGCTCAATGGTCGGGGAAACCGCACGACGCGCACGCAGGTAGCTAAACCAAAGCACCAGGTACAGCAGCGACAGCACAACCGCCAGCGGAACAAGTCCATAAAGCGAGATCAGGCTCTGAACACCGGAGCGATTGAAAAACAGGAACATGCGCTGGCCACCGCGGGAACTCACATACAGCGAGTTGAATACATCCGCTCTCACCTCGTGATAACCGTCCGCAATACTCTCAGGCATCTGCCAGGGAAATAGGCCCTCATCGCGGGGAAAAAGGTAGCCACGGAGGTTCAGGGAATTGGACAACTGCACCGAAGGGTTTTTATCGACCAGCGTCCAATAGTGTGCGGTCTCCCTCTCCATGGCCTCTTGCACCAGCAGGTTCGACAACAGCCAGTTCGTCAACAGGATCCCGAGTATGACGGCAACCCCAATTAACAGCCCCTGCAGCACAAAGGTCCGTAGGATTTTGTCCTGCAGGCGATTATTTCTCATCGGGCACCACCAGCTGATAACCACTGCCGGGGTGGTTCAGGATCATATGCTGGGCAAAAGGTTTATCGATTTTTTTGCGCAGGCTGTACATATGGCTGCGCAGGGTGTCACTGTCTGGCAACACATCTCCCCACACCTTGCGCTCCAGTTCCGCGCGACTCATCACGGCCGGTGAGCTGCGCATCAGCACTTCGAGTAAACGCAGACCGGTGGGAGGTAGCCGGATATCCTGCCCCTCCCGTTGCACCTGTAGAGTGCTTTTGTCCAGAACAAGTTTGCCCACTACCAGTTTTTCCCGCGTCAATTCGGAACGGTTGCGCCGCAGCTGCGCATTCACGCGCGCCGCCAGTTCACGGATGGCGAACGGCTTGACCAGGTAATCGTCAGCGCCGGCATTGAGCCCTGCGACTTTCTCATCAAGGGTGTCGCGTGCGGTCAGCATGATGATCGGCGTGTCGAGCTTGGCCTGTTCCCGGATAGCCCGGCAAATATCCAGCCCGTCGATACCGGGCAGGGAAAGGTCCAGCACAATCAGGTCTACCGGCTTGGTGGTGGCCAGATGCAATCCGGTCACACCGTCAGCAGCATAATCCACCGCAAAACCACGCCCCTCTAAATAGGAGGCAATCATCTCCGCGATATCCCGATGGTCTTCAATGAGCAAAACCGTGCCATTCCCTTGCATGACCACTGCCCCCGCCAGATTGCCAAAAACAAAAAATGCGGGCCCATCGTGGGCCCGCATACCTCTCTACGAAATAATACGTAAATCAGTTTGTAAGCACCACGACGCCAAAGTCATCAACAGTGCCCCCCTGCTCACTCGGACCGTAGGCCAGCACGCTGGCGACCACACCACCACCGAGTTCAAAGCTCTCCACATTGATCGCTACCATACCACCAGCCACCACCCGTATATCGTAGGCACCGGGCGCGACCGTCACGTAGTCGGTGATATCACCAAAGGCGAAGTCGTCCAGCAGCGGCATGCCGGCCAGGCCACCTTCAACATCCGCCGCGGTGAATTCGCCCGCGGGGGTCACATAGACATCAACGGCACCGGCTGCCGGCGCACCGTGGATTACTTTGACGGAAGCTTCGGTCGCCACTGAGCGGTTGGCGTCACCAGTCGCGAGCAAGCTGAACGCCGGGCTACTCAGTACACGACCCGCTGCTATCACCGTGTACTCCATGCCGGCTTCCACCGCGAGTTCATCTGACATGAACACACTGTCGCCGATCATGTCGGTATCGGGGGCCACATCAAACACGTAGCTTGCCGCGGGTACACCGTAATAGGCGCTCTCGCCGGGGAACTGCTCCAGATAATCGAAGCTGGGAATGAGCTCAACTGGATCCATGCCCAGGGCCTCACTGGTGGCAAATACCTCCACGGGACCGCCAGCCGCAGCATTCGCATCAGGAGACAGGTGCACTACCCGCACTCCGGCATTGGTATCAGCGTCGAGCAGCTCGACCGCGTCACCGCCCTCGGTAGTGACCAATAGCTTGACTGGCGAAGCTGCCGCCTCGGTGCTGTTCTCTGTGGCGATTGCGGTCACCAGTAACTTCTGACCTGCAAACGCAGTGAGGTCCACGGTACCTGAGTCGTACACCACGTCTTCTTCAACCCCTACACGAATGCGCACAGGCTCGGCAGTAACCGCCCCCGCATCGATCGACTCCCCAAATTCAAAGGTAAAAGCCGCTGAAAGGCTGGCAAAATCATCTTCCGGCGCACTGAGGTAAACATCTACCCCCGGGGCATCCGGGGCCGCATGGGTCACGGTGAGCGCAACCTCCCCCTCCGACGGGTCAGTCGCAGACTCGTTAACAACTAGCGGCGCTATATCAGCAACATTGCCGACGGCGAATACGGTAGGACGCGCGTTCTCCTCAAGGCTGAAGCCGGCCACCTCTATGACACTCGCGGTTTCGCCCGGGAGGATTCCCTCCACGGAAATGTCATAGCTACCAGCATCCAGCTCAGTAAATCCGCTGGTTTCGGCATAATCCAGTCCTTCAATGGCCACACTGCCATTAACCAGCACATTCACCGCCGGCGCATCCGGTGACGCATGAACCACCTGGATAAACCCGCTAGCGGGGGGCTCTTCCACTGGCCCCGGGAACTGCACTACGTTGTCATCACCATCATCCGAGCAACCGGCGATCAGTACCGCGAGCGGTAGCGCCAATGCCAGCTTCGAAAAATTCCCTAAATTCGAGGTTCTCATGAGGCTCTCCTGTTGTGTTGGTGTCACGATACTGGCCAGTACCGCATCAGGAGCGCGTCAAAAGAGCGTGAAAATTGTGTGAAGGCTGGCAATCAACTACAGGGACTCCCCACCCCAGCCACAGGAGTTGCTCACAGCCATCCACAAGGTTATCCAGATGGACCGCTTATCCAAGATTCCCACACAGTAAATTATCCCGAGAACTCACAGAGTTACCCACAGTAAAGCTATCGATACGCCGCAAATTCACGTTGTGTGGACAAACCTTTGGGAAAAGGGGTGCGAAAACCGGTACGCAACCGGGTACAAACCGGGACCAGGGGCAAAACAGGAAAAGTTATCCCGTCTGTCCACATTGCTGTACCGCGGTTTTACCCCTCTAAAGGCAGGGGTTCGGGGGGTACTTATCATCAACGTAAGTATCTGTTTTTGTTAGTTTTTTAGTATCTATACATAAAAATGGCTGCCCTATATAACAACATTAAATATAAACACGTACTTATACGTAAGGTATGTATAACTTTATTTATGTATAAGAAAAGAAAGCAGAAAAGAATTTTCAACGTGCCGCTTTTTTGCACAGCTGAAGGTGCCTATAATGTGCGGCCGAATTTTTGCCCACCTGGTACAGTCACCTTCTGCCGGCCGGGCACCACAGGTATCTAGAGCTCGACCGTATGGACTACCCCACACAGTATGATGTGATCGTGATTGGCGGCGGACACGCTGGCACCGAGGCGTGCCTGGCGGCAGCGCGTATGGGAAGTCGCACCCTGCTGTTGACCCACAACATCGAGACTCTGGGCCAGATGTCCTGTAATCCCGCCATTGGTGGTATTGGCAAGAGCCACCTGGTCAAAGAAGTCGATGCGCTGGGTGGAGCTATGGCCACAGCCACCGACCTGGGGGGTATCCAGTTCCGTGTGCTGAACGCGCGTAAGGGGCCGGCGGTTCGCGCTACCCGCGCCCAGGCCGACCGTGCCCTGTACAAGGCCGCCATTCGCCATATCCTGGAGAACCAGCCGAATCTGGATATCTTCCAGCAGGCTGCCGATGACCTGATCGTCGAAAATGACCGCGTAACCGGCGTGGTGACCAATGCCGGGCTGCGTTTCCTGGGCAAGACCGTGGTAATCACCGCTGGTACTTTCCTCGGCGGTCGCATTCATATCGGCCTCGATAACCATTCCGGTGGCCGTGCTGGGGATCCACCCTCCATCGCCCTCGCGCAGCGCCTGCGCGCCCTGCCTTTCCGGGTGGAGCGCCTCAAGACCGGCACCCCGCCACGTATCGATGCGCGCTCCGTGGATTTTTCCGGGCTGGAGGAGCAGTGGGGAGATGAGCCACTGCCTGTGATGTCCTACCTGGGTAACCGCGAACAGCACCCGCGCCAGGTATGCTGCTGGATTACCCACACCAACCAGAACACCCACGACATCATCCGCGGTGGACTGGACCGCTCGCCCATGTACTCCGGGGTGATTGAGGGCATTGGCCCCCGCTACTGTCCGTCCATCGAGGACAAGGTCCATCGTTTTGCGGACAAGAATAGCCACCAGATCTTTATCGAGCCGGAGGGGCTGACGACCAACGAGCTCTACCCTAACGGTATCTCCACCAGCTTGCCGTTCGACGTGCAGATGAACCTGGTGCGCTCGATCAAGGGCTTTGAGAACGCCCACATCACCCGTCCCGGCTACGCCATCGAATACGACTTCTTCGATCCGCGGGACCTGCTGCCGTCGCTCGAAACCAAATTTATCGGCGGGCTGTATTTCGCCGGCCAGATCAACGGCACCACTGGCTACGAGGAAGCCGCGGCCCAGGGGCTGTTAGCGGGTGCCAACGCCGCCCTGCAGGCGCAGGACAAGGAAGCCTGGTCGCCGCGCCGCGACGAGGCCTATCTGGGTGTGCTGGTCGACGACCTGATCACCAGCGGCACCAAGGAGCCCTACCGCATGTTCACCAGCCGCGCGGAATACCGCCTGCTGCTGCGTGAAGACAATGCAGACCTGCGCCTGACGGAAAAAGGCCGCGAACTGGGCCTGGTGGACGACGAGCGCTGGCAGGCCTTCTGTGAAAAGCGCGAGTCCATCGAGCGCGAGCAGCAGCGCCTCAGGGAAACCTGGATTCAGCCGGGGACCGACGCGGCCACAGCCGTCGAGCAGAAATTGCCTCAGCCGCTCGCCCGCGAGTACAGCCTGCAGGACCTGTTGAAACGTCCGGAGCTCGAATACGCGGATGTCGCCGGCCTCAGTGGTGAAGCTGTCAGCGATGAACGGGTTGCGGAACAGGTGGAAATCTCGGCCAAGTACGCGGGATATATCGATCGTCAGCGCGACGAGATCGAGCGTTTGCAGGCGTACGAGGACACCCCGCTGCCTGTAGACTTCGACTACTCAGCGGTTTCCGGTCTGTCCAACGAGGTAATCCAAAAGTTGAGCGACGCGCGCCCGGACACTCTGGCCCGCGCCGGTCGGGTACCCGGCGTTACCCCGGCGGCGGTATCCCTGCTGCTGATCCAGCTTAAAAAACGTGGCTTGCTGAGCCGCAAGAAGGCGGTCTGAGCCGATGGAGCAGTATCGCCCCCGCCTGCTGCAGGCGGCTGAACAACTTGGTTTGGCGCTTACCGCGGAGCAGCAGGACAAACTGCTGGCGTACCTCGATCTGTTTGCGCGCTGGAATGCCGCCTACAACCTTTCCGCCGTACGTGACCCCGCGGAAATGCTGGAGCGGCATATTATCGACAGCCTGAGCGTGGTGAACCTGTGTGGCACCAGCCCGGATGATCAGTCTCCGCTGATCGATGTGGGGTCTGGCGGTGGCCTGCCCGGCATTCCACTGGCGATTATCCACCCCGACCGCCCCGTCAGCCTGCTGGACAGCAATGGCAAAAAATCCCGCTTCCAGTTCCAGGTTGCCAGCCAGCTGAAGCTCGCCAACATCAACGTGGTCAACCAGCGGGTGGAGGCCTACCGGCCCGAAAACCTATACGCGGGCGTGGTTTCCAGAGCATTTGCCTCGCTGCAGGATATGATCTCTGGAAGTGAGCACTTGCTCGCCCTGCAGGGCAGGTTTTATGCGATGAAGGGCAAGATTCCGGAAGATGAGTTGAGTGCATTGCCAAAAGGCATTAAGGTCGAACAGGTGCACGCCCTGCGAGTGCCGGGGTGTGATGCCGAGCGTCACCTGATCGTCCTCGCTCGCGAGGTGTGAACCGCAAGTTTGTCGGGTTTGCCGTCGCGATTGCACCATCTGGCACGGCCAGAACACTTAATTGTTTACGACACCAGTGCACCGGGCCAATGTTCGCGAGTGCACTTTTGCTGCCGCGCCTTCCGGTGAATCCGGCCTAGCGGCGAGCCCGGCAGGCCACGGGACAGTGCGCCTCCGGGAATAACAGGACCAGAACCTTGAGCAAAATTTTTGCGGTAGCTAACCAGAAAGGTGGAGTCGGTAAGACCACCACCTGTGTCAACCTCTCTGCTTCCCTCGTCGCCAACAAGCGTCGGGTGCTGCTGATTGACCTGGACCCCCAGGGCAACGCCACCATGGGCAGTGGTGTCGACAAGAGCGAGTTGCAACTTTCAAGCTACGACGTGCTCGCCAGCTTGCTGCCGCCGCGCAAGGCGATCGTGCCCACAGCCAGCGGCTATGACCTGATGCCGGCGAATATCGACCTCTCTGCTGCGGAAGTTGAACTGCTGGAAATGGATGGCCGCGAATCCCGTCTGCGCCAGGCATTGGAGCAGATTGCAGGCGACTACGATTACATCATCATCGACTGCCCGCCCTCGCTTAACATGCTTACCGTCAATGCCCTGTGTGCGGCCGGCGGTGTGCTGATCCCGATGCAGTGTGAGTACTACGCACTGGAGGGCCTCTCCTCCCTGATCGATACCATCACCCAGGTGCAGCAGGCGGCAAACCCGAACCTGCGTATCGAAGGCATCCTGCGCACCATGTACGACCCGCGCAACAGTCTGACCGGCGATGTTTCCGAGCAACTGAACGAGTACTTTGGCGAGCGCCTGTATCGCACCTGTATTCCGCGCAATGTGCGCCTGGCGGAGGCTCCCAGTTTTGGCAAGCCGGCGCTGGACTACGATCGCAGCTCAAAAGGCGCCATCGCCTATCTGGCCCTCGCGGGTGAGATTACCCGCCGCGATTCCGCGGCCAAACAGAACACCCAAAGCAGCGGATCCCGTCCGGTAGCAGAAGCGGTTTAAGACTGAGGTAAAAGACTTATGGCCGCGAAACGCAAGGGCCTCGGGAAAGGGCTTTCCCACCTGATCAGCAATAACGCCAGTGAAGCCATTGCTGTGGCCACCGGTGAGCGCAATGGCGATATCGTCGAGCGCGTCGATGGCGAACTCAAAGAGCTGCCCATCGAATACCTGCAGCGCGGCCGTTACCAGCCGCGCCGGGACTTCCCGCAGGAATCCCTGCAGGAGCTGGCTGACTCCATTCGCGCTCAGGGCATCATGCAGCCGATCGTGGTGCGCCCGATTGGCGAGCGTAAGTACGAGATCATTGCCGGTGAGCGCCGCTGGCGCGCCGCGCAACTGGCAGAGCTGGAAAAAGTCCCTGCGCTGATTCGCGATGTGGCCGACGAAGCTGCCATCGCCATGGCGCTGATCGAGAACATCCAGCGCGAAGACCTGAATCCGGTGGAAGAAGCCATCGCGCTGAAACGTCTGCAGGACGAATTTGAGCTTACCCAGCAGCAGGTGGCCGAAGCAGTCGGTAAATCCCGTACCGCGGTGACCAACCTGTTGCGCTTGTTGAGCCTGACCGATGAAGTGCGCACCTTCCTCGAGCGCGGCGACATTGAAACCGGCCACGCCAAGGCGTTGCTTGGCCTGTCTGGCGACGGACAGCGGGAAGCTGCTCGCCAGGTGGTGGATCGCGGTCTGACTGTGCGCCAAACCGAAGCCCTGGTGCGCAAGATTCAGGAGCAGGCGGGCAAGCCCAAGCCGAGAAAAATCGAAGTGGACCCGAATATCCGCCGCCTGAGTGAGCGCCTGGCCGAAAAAATAGGCGTGCCTGTCACGATTGACCACGGAGAAAAAGGGGCTGGCAAACTGGTCCTCAAGTACACCAGTCTCGATGAGCTGGACGGCATTCTAGCCCATATGGGCTATAGCGAAGACTGAGCCCATTCCGCCCCCACCCCCCGGAAACCGTTACCACTGCAACGTTTCTGTAAAAAATGCGCCAAAATAGTGCGGTGTTTTGGCGCATTTTTGTCTTCTGACCGTTATGCATACGCATAAAAAGTAAGTGTTTACTATCGCGCTATCCTGTTGCGAAAGAACGCGAAAGCCATACCAACTGACTAGATTTGGCAGTTGAACCGGCAAGCCGGTTCAGACATAATTCGCACGCCCAAATTTTGGGCGGAGAAGAATATTTGGCCGGTCTGTTCCCGCCTATGCGTAATCCCCCAGTAGTTAAGATTTCGCTGATCCAGCTGGCTGTCGTTGTGCTCGCTGTACTGGCGCTCGAATTCACCCTGGGACGAGTGATCGCCCTCTCCGCCCTGCTCGGCGGCGCCCTGTGTGTGCTGCCCAATCTGTATTTCGGCCTGCGCGCTTTTGAACTTTTGGGGCCAAACCGCGGAAAAGTACGCGGTGCGCGCGCGAGCCAGCGAGCGGTGGGAAGTTTCTACCGTGCCGAAACCGGCAAGTTCGTAATGACCCTGGTTGGGTTCGCGGCGGTGTTTGCCAGCGTCAAAACGCTGAACCCCGCGGTGCTGTTTATCAGCTACGGCTTGTGCGTGATTTTGCAATGGATTCTCGTGGCCCGCCTGCATACCGCGAAGTAGCAGGGGGCGGGGAACCTCTGGATGGGTCTGCGCGGATTGAGCGAGCCGAAACATATGCGGCCGCGGCGCAGACCAGGGGTTCCGCGAAGCAGATTTTTTATCTTAGAACGTGTTGAGGAACTATGGCTGCCGAACAAACCGCGACGGGTTATATCCAGCACCACCTGCAAAATCTTGCATACGGTAAACTTCCTGCCGGCTACACCCGTGCCGATGGAACAGTGCTTTCCGAATCCACCTGGACCATTGCCCACAGCTCGCAGGAAGCTGCCGACATGGGCTTTTGGGCTGTGCACCTGGACACCCTGGGCTGGTCTATCGGCCTGGGCCTGATCTTCTGTCTGCTGTTCGCACGCGCTGCGAGAAAGGCAACCGCCGGCGTCCCCACGGGGTTCCAGAGCTTCGTTGAGCTGGTTACCGAGTTCATCGACAAGACCGTCAAAGATACTTTCCCGCACCGCAACAGTATGGTCGCCCCTATGGCGCTGACTATCTTCGTGTGGGTGTTCCTGATGAACCTGATGGACCTGATCCCGGTTGACTGGTTGCCGCTGGCTTTCGCCCACGGTACTTCTGCCATCACCGGCGCGGATCCGCATCACGTCTACTTCAAGGTTGTTCCCACCACCGACCTGAATGCCACCCTGGGTATGGCGCTGGCGGTATTTGCGCTGATGATCTGCTTCAGTGTCAAAGAGAAGGGCCTGCTGGGCTTCGTCAAAGAGCTGACCCTGCACCCTTTCCACTCCGGCAAGTGGTACATCGATATTTTCCTGATTCCGTTCAACTTCCTGCTGGAAGCGGTTTCCCTGATCGCCAAGCCGGTTTCTCTCGGTCTGCGTCTGTTCGGTAACCTCTACGCGGGCGAAATGATCTTTATCCTGATCGCCATCGTGTTCGGTGTTGGCGCTCTGGGCTTTATCGGTGCCGGTCTGCTGCAGATGGGCTGGGCCATTTTCCACATCCTGGTTATTACCTTGCAGGCATTTGTATTCATGGTGCTGACCACCGTGTACATGTCCATGGCGCACGACCGGGAAGAGGAGCACGCGCACGACCAGTAAGGTCGTGCCCCCTGTTGCCGGGGATGTAAAAGTTTTGTCGGTTTACTGACTTTTTTCACTCACTATCAACTTCAACAACTCTCAACTTACTTTTGGAGAAAACAATGGAAGCATTAGGTCTGGTATACGTAGCTGCTGCACTGCTGATCGGTCTGGGCGCACTGGGTACTGCTATCGGTTTCGGCACCCTGGGTGGCAAGCTGCTGGAAGGTTCTGCGCGTCAGCCGGAACAGGCTCCGGCTCTGCAGGGCAAAATGTTCCTGATGGCTGGTCTGCTCGACGCCGTACCGATGATCGGTGTTGGTATCGCTATGTACCTGATTTTCGCGGTAGCTCCTGGTCTGGCTGGTTAATTCCCCGTTCCAATTGCCCTTTAACCCATTTTTGAAAGAGCAAGAGGTGTCGGTGTGAATATCAACCTGACTCTGATCGGCCAGTCGATCACCTTTTTCGCCTTTGTATGGTTCTGCTGGAAGTATGTCTGGCCGGCCTTGCTGGGTGTAATGCAGGAACGTGAGCAAAAAATTGCTACCGGTCTGCAAGAAGCCGAGCGCGCGGGAAAAGATCTTGAACTGGCGCAGCGCAAAGCTGCCGAGCAACTGAAAGAAGCCAAGGCTCAGGCTGCAGAAATCATCGATGGTGCCAACAAGCGCGCCAATCAGATCGTTGATGAAGCCAAAGAAGCCGCGCGCAGCGAAGGCGACCGCCTGAAAGCTGCCGCCCAGGCGGAAATCGAACAGGAAGTAAACCGTGCGAAAGAACAGCTTCGCTCGCGTATCGCTGCCCTGTCTGTTGCCGGCGCCGAGAAAATCCTCTCGGTCAACATCGATGCCAAAGCGCACGATGACATGATCGAGAAACTGGCAGCCGAGCTGTAAGCGAGGAACCCATGGCGGAACTCAGCACTCTGGCCCGGCCCTACGCAAAAGCGGCCTTTGCCCACGCCCAACAGGCCTCCGACCTTTCCGGTTGGAGCCAGGCGTTGGCAACCGCAGCGGCGGTCAGCCAGAACGAAAAAGTTGGCGAGCTGCTGGATAACCCGCAGCTGACCAGTGAAGTGCGCGCGGAAAAATTCCTGTCTGTTTGTGGCGATTTCAACGCGTCCCAGCAGAACTTCATCAAGCTGCTGGCGGAAAACCACCGCCTGCCGCTGCTGCCGGAAATTTCCGAACTGTTCGAAGACCTGAAGGCCCAGGCAGAAGCCACTCTCGAAGTGGAAGTTGTTTCTGCCCGCCCGCTCAGCGACGAACAGTCCCAGCGCCTCACCCAGGCTCTCAGCAAGAAATTTTCCCGCGAGGTGCACCTGCACAGCGCGGTGGATGAAAACCTGCTGGGCGGCGCAATCATTCGCGCTGGCGACACGGTGATCGACGGTACCGTGCGCGGTCGACTGGCCAAACTCGCCGAGGCGATGAACTCCTAAATTATCGTCCCTTCTACTGCTCCGGCGGTGGAAGGGAATTCGAGGAACAGAGCATGCAGCAACTGAATCCCTCTGAGATCAGTGAAATTATCAAGAGCCGCATCGACAATCTCGATGTGAGCACCGAAGCCCAGAACGAGGGCACCATTGTTTCCGTTTCCGACGGTATCATCCGCATCCACGGCCTGGCCGACGTAATGTACGGTGAGATGATCGAGTTCGAAGGCGGCGTTACCGGTATGGCACTGAACCTGGAGCGCGACTCCGTTGGTGCCATCGTACTCGGTGACTACAAATCCCTGGCCGAAGGCCAGAAGTGCCGTTGTACCGGCCGCATCCTGGAGGCCCCGGTTGGTCCGGAGCTGCTGGGTCGCGTGGTCGACGCACTGGGTAACCCGATTGACGGTAAAGGTCCGCTGAACAACAAGCTGACCGACGCCGTTGAGAAAGTAGCCCCCGGCGTAATCGCCCGTCAGTCCGTTGATCAGCCGGTACAAACCGGTCTGAAAGCGGTCGACACCATGATCCCGATTGGTCGTGGCCAGCGTGAGCTGATCATCGGCGACCGCCAGATCGGTAAAACTGCGGTTGCGATCGATGCGATCATCAACCAGAAAGGCACTGGCATTAAGTGTGTCTACGTTGCCGTAGGTCAGAAGCAGTCCTCTATTGCCAACGTTGTACGCAAGCTGGAAGAGCACGGCGCAATGGACCACACCATCGTGGTTGCCGCTGGCGCTGCTGACCCGGCTGCGATGCAGTTCCTGGCCCCGTACGTAGGCTGCACCATGGGTGAGTACTTCCGCGACCGCGGTGAAGACGCCCTGATCATTTACGATGACCTGACCAAGCAGGCCTGGGCCTACCGTCAGATCTCCCTGCTGCTGAAGCGTCCTCCGGGCCGTGAAGCTTACCCGGGTGACGTTTTCTACCTGCACTCCCGTCTGCTGGAGCGCGCCGCGCGTGTAAACGCCGAGTACGTGGAGAAATTCACCAACGGTGAAGTGAAAGGCAAAACCGGTTCTCTGACTGCACTGCCAATCATTGAGACCCAGGCGGGTGACGTTTCCGCATTCGTACCGACCAACGTAATCTCCATTACCGATGGTCAGATCTTCCTGGAAACCGACCTGTTCAACGCCGGTGTACGTCCGGCGATCAACCCGGGTATCTCCGTATCCCGTGTTGGTGGTTCCGCCCAGACCAAGATCATCAAGAAGCTGTCTGGTGGTATCCGTACCGCCCTGGCCCAGTACCGCGAGCTTGCGGCTTTCTCCCAGTTCGCATCTGACCTGGACGAAGCTACCAAAGCTCAGCTGGATCACGGTGAGCGCGTAACCGAGCTGATGAAGCAGAAGCAGTACTCTCCGCTGTCTATCGCGGACATGGCTGTTTCCGTTTACGCCGCTGACAAGGGTTACCTGAACGACGTAGAAGTTAACAAAGTGCTGGACTTCGAATCCGCCCTGCTCGCTTACATGAACAGCGAACACGCAGAGCTGATGGAGCAAGTAAACAGCACCGGTAACTACAACGACGAAATCGACAACGCCTTCAAGGCCGCGATCGAGAAGTTCGTCGCTACCGGTAGCTGGTAAGTACCCATGTGCAGGAACAGGTCTGGCGATTTGTTCCTGCAGGTTAACTTCCGGCAAAAAGGTAACTGACTATGGCAGGCGGAAAAGAAGTACGCACAAAAATTGCCAGTATCAAGAGCACGCAGAAGATCACCTCGGCCATGGAAATGGTTGCGGCGAGCAAGATGCGCAAAGCTCAGGATCGCATGGCACTGGGGCGCCCTTACGCAAGCCGCATTCGCGCGGTGATTGGCCACGTGGCCAACGCCAGTGCGGAATACCAGCACACCTACATGCAGGAACGCGAAGTCAAGCGTGTGGGCTACATCCTGGTATCTACCGATCGCGGTCTTTGCGGTGGCTTGAACATTAACGTGTTCAAGGCAGCGATCCGCGATATGCACTCCTGGGACAAGCAGGGTGTGGGCGTGGATATCTGTGCAGTCGGCAACAAGGCGGCCAGCTTTTTCAACAACATCGGCGGCAACGTCGTAGCCGCAGTACGCGACCTGGGCGACCAGCCTCAGGCCAAGCAGCTGATCGGCTCCGTCAAGGTAATGCTCGACAAATTCGCCGATGGCGAAATCGACCGTCTTTTCCTGGTGTCCAACGAATTCGTGAACACCATGACCCAGAAGCCGCAGATTGAACAGCTGCTTCCGTTGAAAAAAGACGAAGACGAGCAACTGCAGCACGAGTGGGACTACCTGTACGAGCCAGAACCGGTCGAGCTTCTCGACGGTCTGCTGACCCGTTACATCGAATCCCAGGTGTATCAGGCGGTGGTTGAAAACAAGGCCTGTGAACAAGCGGCACGTATGATTGCGATGAAGAGCGCCACCGATAACGCCGGTGAGCTGATCGACGCACTGCAGCTGGTTTACAACAAGGCGCGCCAGGCAGCGATTACGCAAGAGCTGTCTGAGATTGTTGGCGGCGCCGCAGCGGTCTAAGCAGACCGCCGAAAGATTTGAACTTTGAGGATCGGGAAATGAGTAACGGGCAAATTGTGCAAGTTATCGGCGCGGTCATCGACGTGGAATTCCCGCGCGACGCCGTACCGAATGTATACGATGCACTCGTGGTTGAGGGTAAAGACCTCACCATGGAAGTGCAGCAGCAGCTGGGCGACGGCATTGTACGTGCTATCGCCATGGGTTCTTCCGAGGGTATCTCCCGCGGTCTGCCGGTAAAAAACACCGGCGCTCCAGTTTCCGTACCGGTAGGTACCGAAACCTTGGGCCGTATCATGGACGTACTGGGCAACCCAATCGACGAATGTGGTCCGATCGGTGAGAAAGAGCGTTCCTCTATCCACCGCGCGGCGCCTACCTATGAAGAGCAGTCCAGCTCCACTGAACTGCTGGAGACCGGCATCAAGGTAATCGACCTGGTATGTCCGTTCGCCAAGGGTGGTAAGGTTGGTCTGTTCGGTGGTGCCGGTGTAGGTAAAACCGTAAACATGATGGAGCTCATCAACAACATCGCTACCGAGCACAGCGGTCTGTCCGTGTTCGCGGGTGTAGGTGAGCGTACTCGTGAAGGTAACGACTTCTACCACGAGATGCAGGAAGCTGGCGTTGTAAACGTCGAAGAGTTTTCCAAGTCCAAGGTAGCGATGGTTTACGGCCAGATGAATGAGCCGCCCGGTAACCGTCTGCGTGTCGCCCTGACCGGCCTGACCATGGCCGAAAAATTCCGTGACGAAGGTCGTGACGTACTGTTGTTCGTTGACAACATCTACCGTTACACCCTGGCCGGTACCGAAGTATCCGCACTGCTCGGCCGTATGCCGTCTGCGGTAGGTTACCAGCCGACCCTGGCGGAAGAGATGGGTGTTCTGCAGGAGCGTATTACCTCCACCAAGACTGGCTCCATCACCTCTATCCAGGCGGTATACGTACCGGCGGATGACTTGACCGACCCGTCTCCGGCAACCACCTTCGCGCACCTGGACTCCACCGTAGTACTGAGCCGTGACATCGCCGCCAAGGGTATCTACCCGGCTGTTGACCCGCTGGACTCCACCTCTCGTCAGCTGGATCCGCTGGTAATTGGTCAGGAGCACTACGACTGTGCCCGCGGTGTTCAGTCTGTACTGCAGCGCTACAAAGAGCTGAAGGACATCATCGCGATCCTGGGTATGGACGAGCTGTCTGAAGAAGACAAGCAGATCGTAGCCCGCGCGCGTAAGATTGAGCGCTTCCTGTCTCAGCCGTTCCACGTAGCCGAAGTATTTACCGGTGCACCGGGCAAATACGTATCCCTGAAAGAAACCATCCGTGGCTTCCAGGGCATCCTGAACGGCGACTACGACCACCTGCCAGAGCAGGCCTTCTACATGGTCGGCACCATCGACGAAGCCGTCGAGAAAGCCAACAAGAAGTAAGGCACGCGCGTAGCGCCGGAAGGCTTTCCGGCGCTATAAGGCAAACAGCTGAGAATGAGGTAGCCTTATGGCTATGACTGTACATTGCGACATTGTTAGCGCAGAGGAATCCCTCTTCTCGGGTCTGGTGAAGATGGTGATTGTCAGCGGCGTGGAAGGGGAACTCGGTATCTCCTACGGTCACGCACAGCTGCTCACCCACCTCAAGCCTGGCCCGGTACGCATCATCAAAGACAATGGTGATGAAGAGGTGCTGTTCCTGAGCGGGGGCTATGCCGAAATCCAGCCGAACATGGTGACCATCCTCGCCGATCTCGCCGAGCGCGAAATCGACGAAGAAGCCGCCAAGAAGGCGCGCGAAGAGGCGGAACACGCCCTGCGCAGCGCTCCGGCAGATATCGACTACGCCCGTATCTCCGCACAACTCGCCGAAGCCGAAGCCCGTCTGCGTACCATGCAGGCGATCCGCAGGGCTGCTGGCAAGTAATCGCGTGGAGAACCAACCTGCTTTCCTGCAGGTCACAAAAAGCAGCTTCGGCTGCTTTTTTTGTGCCCGCGATTTAACTTTTCAACGCGGCAGGCCATTATTGGTGAGCAAGTTGGAGTGCAACGGGAAATTATGAAGACACAGGATGCCATTAACGGAAAACCGCGTATCGGCATTGCGCTTGGCAGTGGCGCCGCCAAGGGTTTTGCCCATATCGGCGTATTGAAAGCGCTGAATGAAATGGGTGTGCGCCCGGATGTTGTCGTCGGTACCTCCATGGGTGCTTTTGTTGGTGCCGCCTATTCCGCCGGTCACCTCGGCAAGCTCGAAGACTGGGTGCGCCTGCTGGATAACTGGAAGGTGTTCTCCCTGCTCGATATCAACTGGTCACTGAGCGGTGGTGTGATCGGCGGCATAAAGCCTTTCCGTGAATTCTTTGATGGCTTCGAGTTTGAAAACATTGAAGACCTTCCCCTGCCCTTTACCGCTGTGGCGACCGATTTGCACAGCGGCCAGGAGATCTGGCTACAACAGGGAAATTTACAGGACGCGGTGAGCGCCTCCTGCTCCATTCCCGGCCTGCTTTCCCCAAAGTCTCTTGCCGGGCGCTGGCTGGTGGATGGCGCCGTGGTGAATCCGGTGCCGGTAGATGTGTGCCGAGCCATGGGTGCCACAACGGTAATCGCGGTAGACGTAACAGAAGACAAGCCTCCCCTGCTGGAACAAGAGCGAGGTGAAGTACGCAGCGTCGTCAGTGAAAAGTCCACGGAGTTTGACGAGCGGGTGCTGGAAGCGGAAAAAGAATCCATTGCGCAAGCAGAGGGTGGTTCCACCGACACTGAGCGCCAAGTGACAACGGAAGATGAAAAAACCAACGGCAACGGTGTCGGAGCCAGTCTGTCTCGCCTTGTAGAACAGGGACGTGAGCAACTCCACCATCTCCGCCATCGGCACGAAGCGAGAGCGACACCGCCAGGTATGTTCGACACCATGCGGCAGGCCATGGAAATCCTTGAACGGCGCCACAAACGCGTGCGCATGATGGGATCGCCACCGGATGTGCTGATTCTACCGAAGGTAGGCGATATCGGTGGCAATGAATATGCGCGCGCTGCAGAAGCAATCGAGCTGGGGGAAAAAGAAACCTACCGCCTGCGCACATGGATAGAAGATATGGTGAGCCCGAGTTAGCGACATGCAGCGCTTCCGGCAGACAAGCGTTTTGCTCAGAACCCTTTTTGTAATTTTTGCCATCGGGTGCGGTAGTGCATCCGCCAATGACTGGTACGAATACCAGTCGGAAAACTTCACCGTCTATTCCGATGTTCCCGAGCCACGTGTTAATGCATTGATGCGCGATCTCGAACGGTTTCGCCGAACGGCCATCCGCTTCACCGGTCAGGAGGAAACGCCGGAAAACAAAAAGCTGCGAGTATTTCACTTTCGCGAATCCCGTGAGTTCGGCAAATTTACCGGTGACCGCAAGATCGCCGGGCTCTATCGAGAAACCTGGGAAGGCCCGATCATCTTTTCCCGTGATGGCGACCACGGTATCTCTGGTTCCGGCCTTATCTTCCACGAATACGTCCACCACCTGATGCGCGAACGCAGCGGCATTACTTACCCGCGCTGGTATTCAGAGGGTTTTGCCGAGTTACTGGCCAGCGCCGAATTGCGAAAAAAAACCGTGCTTGTGGGCGGATTGCCGGAATGGCGATTGAGCGCCTGGGCCGAAGATGAGCCACTTGGTATCGAGCAATTGCTCTCCCCTCCCCCGCTTGCATCGCAAAACGACGAAGGCGACAGCCGCTACTGGAATAATTATTACGCTAGCGCCTGGTTGCTCACCCACTACTTGCAGCTGGGGCACAATGCAGGCCATCCGGACTTTCGCGCGGCCACCAGCACTTACCTGAAGGCGGTGGCTGCGGGGGAAAATCCGCATAAGGTATTCGAGGAGCATTTTGGAAAAACCATACAGGAAATGGAGCGGGGAATGCGCGCTTATATGCGCGACGATATTCACCGCCACGAACTGGATATCCCCGAATACACCTATTCCATCCCGCGTCGTAAACTCAACGAAAACGAACGCTTGCATTTACTCGCCAACGAGGCAGTGGATTTCGGTAAGCCGCAGCTGGCGATGAAGTACCTTGAGCGCAGTGAGCAACAAGGTCTCGGCTGGCGGGAAAATCTTACCGCGATGGCGGTAATAGAGGCGCAGAGGAAGAATTACACACTGGGTGAAGAAGTCGCTAAGGACATCGGTGAGCACGGCCAGCTCAGCCACCTCACCGCCGCTAATCTCGCAAATTTCTATCTGTTGCGTTTGCAGGCTCTGACGCTCACGCGAAAATGGGATGACTATTTTTACGAAGCCGCGTTGAAATACGGGAAAAACGCTGTACAGATGGGCCCGGACTATCTTCCCGCTTATCGCGCCCTGTGGACCACCTACCAGCTAAAAGGAAAAAGTGAAGAAGCCATACAGGTCATGCTGGCGGCTTACCATCAGGATCCCAATCACCTGAACCTGAATGCCACCATTGGGTTTTATCTTGCCCATCTGGGAAAAGATGCATTGGCACGGGAATATCTCGAGCGGGTGGTGGCCTGGAGTCACTCGGAAGATCTTCGCGCGCGTGCGGAGGCGATGCTCGAGGGGAGAAAGTAAACTTCCGGGTGTTCACCAAATAAAAAAAGCCCGCCGTGAAAACGGCGGGCTTTCTGTTTTACAAACCAATCAGAAAAATCAGTGCACCCAGTGATGGCGCTCCTGCTTCTCCTGAATCGCTTCTGCCGTTGGCGTCGGCATGGCGCTGACCGGCAAACGCTCGTGGAAAAACGCCAGGCGCTCCTCGCCTTGCACCTCGTTCATGGTGGCTGCGTCGAATACCTTGCCGTTGATCACGGTGTATTTCACCTTCTCGGACAGGCGAAGGTCTTCCAGCGGGTTGCCGTCCACCACAATGATGTCCGCCAGTTTGCCCGGCTCCAGACTGCCGATGTCGTTGTCCATTCCCAGGTAGCGGGCACCGTCGATCGTGCCGGCACGGAAGGCTTCCCAGGGTGTGAAGCCCCCTTGCGCCATCATCCACATCTCCCAGTGGGCGCCGAGACCTTCGCGTTGGCCGTGGGCACCGATATGCACGGTAACGCCTTTTTCGCGAAGTTGTTTTGCGTGGCTGGCCACGTTCACGTGGTTGTAGTGATGGTCCGGCGCGGTGGGGCGGCGGATGGAGCGCGGGTTGACGATAAAGTCCGGTGTGAAGCTGGTCAGGCGCTCGTTCTTCCACACCTCAGTGCGGTCGTACCAGTAGTACTCGCCGGAGAGACCGCCGTAGGCCACCACGAAAGTCGGGGTGTAGCCAACGCTCGTTTGTCCCCACATTTGCTGCACATCCGAGTAAATATTGGCGATGGGCAGCGAGTGTTCAACACCGGTGTGACCGTCCACAATCATGTTCATATTGTGCTGGTACTTACCACCGCCTTCAGGCACCACCATGATGCCGTGCTTGCGACCCGCCTCCAGCACCTGCTGGCGCTGCTCACGGCGCGGCTGGTTGTAGCTCTTCACTGAAATCGCGCCCATTTCCTTCAGGCGGCCCACATGGAACTCGGCGTCTTCAAGGCTGTTGATCTTGGCCTTGTAGCCGGGGCCCTTGGCGCCATAAAGAATGGTACCGGTGGAGAAGATACGCGGGCCGTTGATGATGCCCGCCTTCTGCATTTCCGCCGCAGAGAAAATCTCACTGCTGTCATTGGAAGGATCGTGAATGGTGGTCACACCAAACGCCAGGCTGGAGTACAGGTTCCAGTTCTGCTGCGGGATGATCTCCTCGCGGCCCTGGGCGCCGTGGGCGTGGGCGTCCACCAGCCCCGGCAGTACGGTTTTGCCGGTGACATCGATGCGCTGCGCACCGGTGGGGATTTCCACCTCGTTGTGTGCCCCTACTGCAACGATGCGGTTGCCGCGGAACAGCACCACACCGTTTTCAATCACTTCCTGAGCGGATTCCGCGTCGCGCATGGTCACCACGGTGCCGCCGGTCAGCGCCACCAGCTTGTCGCTGTTGGCGAACTGCTGTTTGAAGCTGAGGTCGATACCCTCGCTTACCGGCTCCGGCAGTTGTTCCGGGGCGCCGGCAACAAAATCAAATGCGTCTTTTAGTTCGCGCTCGTACAGCTTCGGGCCGTGGGCCCAGCCCAGGGTCTGGCTGTCGCCGGACCAGTGCAGGTTCTCGCCGGCGCGCTTGGACACCTGGGTGACTTTTACCGCACTGGCCTTTGGGCCGATGGACTCGGATTTACCGGTGTGCATAAACGGTGCGGCAAAGGCTTTGAAGTCCTGGGTGAAGGCCACCCAGCGGCCGTCCGGTGACAGACGGAAGGAGGTGATCTCGGCACCGTGCAAGTGCTCGCGCTCGTCCTTGCCGTTGGCGTCGACGCTCTTGAACAAGCGCTTGCCGCCGTCGCCATATACGTACTCGGAGAAGTAGATGCGGTCGTCGTCGGCACCGAAGTGCGGCTCGTAGCCGGACTTGCTGATGCGGCGCTGCCAGTCGCCGTCTGCATCGGCCAGGTAGATACCCGGCTCGAGAGAGTACTCCGGGCTCAGCAGGTAGCCGCCGGTAAAGCGGCGGAAGGCCACGGTTTCACCATCCGGGGAGAAGCTCGGCTCTACATACAGGCCGGGTTCACTGGTGATGGTTTTGCCCCGACCACTGCGCGCGGAAACAACCCGCACCTGGCCGAGTTTCTCGTCGTCCCAGGTCACGTAAGTGATCTGCTTGCCATCGCGGGACCAGTTCGGGTAGAACTCGAAGTACTCATCCTGGCGGGTCAGTCGACGACGTTCGCCACTTTTCACGTCTTGAACGTAGATTTTACCCAGAGCCTGGAAGGCGATCTGCTTGCCGTCCGGGGATTTCTGCGCCCAGCGAATCATCTTCACATCGAACTGTTCCGGGGCCACATCCACCGGGAAGCGCACCGCGTCGGCGACTTTCTTCTCGGTCTTGATGTGTGCAACGATTTCCCGCGCGCCGCTCTCCAGGCTGCTGCCGTCGGCGTTGATGCGCAGGAACTTGCCGCCACTCCACACGATCAGGGATTTGCCGTCCGGCATCCAGTCGTAGTGCACGTAGTTACCGTGGGAGCCGAAGGTTTCCTGCAGGTCCCGTTCGAGGCCGGTGAAGATGGGCTCTTCCAGGCCGCTGTTCAGGTCTTTGACGAACAGGGAGGTCTGGTCGTCCTGGCGGCGAATAAATGCCAGTTTCTCACCGTCTGGGGACGGCACCGGGGCGATAGAACCCCCGGGGCCGGAAACGAAGGTCTCTTCCTTGCCATCCTGTAGGTCGTAGCGATTGATGGCGAAGATCTGCTGGGTGGAGTTTTTGTTGTACTCCCATACCGTGCCCGGGGTGGTGTCGATGGCGTAATAGATGTAGCGGCCGTCCGGCGAAAAGACCGCATCGGAGATGTTCTTTTGTGCAATGTCACCGCCAATGCGTGCCTTGATCTGGCGTCCTTCACCGCCGCCGTAGTGGTACATCCAGATTTCGCCGGCGGGGATACTGCGGCCACTCATAAAGCCCTTGCGCGCAACCAGATACTGGCCGTCAGGGCTGAAGTTGGGGGCGTGTACCAGGTTTTCTCGCTCGGTGGTCAGCTGGCGCAGGTTTTCTCCATTGCGGTCCATGATCCAGAGATTGTCGGCGCCGTCGCGGTCGCTGACAAATACGATGGACTTGCCGTCCGGGCTAAAGCGCGGCTGGATGTTCCATGCAATTTCGCTGGTGATCGCCTTAGCTTCGCCACCATTTATCGACATTTCATAGATGTCGCCCAACATGTCGAAGACGATGGTCTCGCCGTCCGGGCTGATGTCCAGGTTGCTCCAGGTGGTCTCGCGGGTGTCCAGGGGTATGGCCTTGAACTCGAAGGGCGGCTTGTTCACATCCCATTTTTCCGCTTCCTTCTTGGCTTCCTCCGCCGCCGCGGCCAGCGGCAGGGTCAGGGCAAGACTGGCGCCGCCGATCAGGCGTGCGAGCTTGCGCATTCTGGTTTTTATCATGTGGGCTCCCCGGGGTAATTGGAGTTACTGGAGTTGAAGTACGGATCGGTCGCGCCCGGGTCGAGCGGCGCCGAAGAGTAATCTGCAGTCAAATTACCGAAATACAGCGGATAGGCAACAAAACTGCGCCGAACGGGATAAAACTCGGCAAATCCAGCGGCTGCAGGATTTTTGCCTGCGTTTTCCAGGACCATGAACGGGCATGACATTGTCCGAGACCCCGCGAGGCCGTGACTAGAATGAGATAAAAGGGTGCTGCAACTGCACACCTGGTCAACCGCGGATCACCCCATGAGTCACCACAAGCGTCACGACAGGCCCAAGAGTGATCGCCAGATTCTGTCTGAACAGATGGATGAGAGTCTGCGGGAATACCAACGCAACAATCGGTCACTGCTGCTCTCATCCATGGCGGCGGGCATGGAGATCGGCTTCAGTGTGTTTCTGATAGCGGCGTTTTACAGCCACTTTCACGCCAGTATCTCCCATCAGCTAATGTACCTGCTTGCTGCACTCAGCTACCCGGTGGGTTTTATGCTGGTGATCATCGGCCGCTCGGACCTATTTACCGAACACACCACCCTGGCAATCTTGCCGGTACTGGATGGGAGGAAAACCTTGCCCCAGTTGTTACGGGTATGGGGGGTTATCTATGCGGGCAACATGCTCGGGGCCATCGTGTTCAGCGCCCTGTTCGTCCAGTTCGTCGGGATGACAGACCGTTTCGATGAATCCGTATTTTCCTATTACGGGCAGAAAATGGTCGCCGACGGCTTATCCGGGCAGTTTCTCGGTGCCATTTTTGCCGGTTGGCTGATGGGGCAGCTGGCCTGGATGGTGACCTCGTCCGCCGAAACCATCAGCCGTATCACGGTGGTCGCGATCATCACTTTTGTGATTGGGCTGGGCGGCCTGCCGCACTGTATCGCCGGCGCCGTGGGGATGTTTTGTGCCTGGTTTGCGAAAGACACCACCGTGGGGCTGGCAGATGTGTTGCAGTTCCTCGCCTTTGCCACGGCGGGCAATATCATCGGCGGTTCGGTATTTGTCGGTCGGGTAAAATACAGCTCCATCCGCAACAGCCACTAACGCACTTCCCCGAAATTTCCTCCTGGCTTGCGGTAATTGGTTCAACTCGTGACAATTCGCTCCCGGTTTAACCGAACTAGCCCCCATCTAGGTACCCACATGACGATCGACGTAGTAATCCTCGCCGCCGGCAAAGGCACCCGCATGCGCTCCGACTTGCCCAAAGTCCTGCACCCCATTGGTGGTGTGCCCATGCTGGGGCGGGTGATCGGCGCGGCCCAGGCGCTGGGTGACGTCGAGACCACCGTGGTCATCGGCCACGGTGCAGAGCTGGTGCGCGAGCGCTTTGCCGACAGCGGCGTCAAGTTTGTGGAGCAGACTGAGCAGCTGGGAACTGGTCACGCGGTGGCCCAGGCGATTCCAAATTTCCGCGAAGGCGCCACCGTGCTGGTTCTCTACGGCGACGTGCCACTGGTGAAAACCTCAACCCTGCAGGATCTGCTCAAGGCTTCCGCAAGCGGCCCGGCTCTGCTGTCGGTGATGATGGATGATCCTGCAGGCTATGGTCGCATCGTGCGCGACGACGCGGGACAGGTACAGGCTATCGTCGAGCAGAAAGATGCAGATGCCGAGGCCCTGAAAATCACCGAAATCAATACCGGCATCCTGGCGGCTCCCGCCAATTTGCTGGCCCAATGGCTGCCGGAACTTTCGAATAACAATGCTCAGGGTGAGTACTACCTGACCGACGTGATCTCGCGCTCGGTCAGCGAAAACATCGCTGTTACCGGTGTGATCGCTGACGATCCCAACGAAGTCGCCGGCGTAAACAGCCGAGCGCAACAGGCAGAGCTGGAACGCGCACTGCAGGCCGATATCGCCGATGCTCTGATGACCGCCGGTGTCACGCTGCTGGATCCGGCGCGCATTGATGTGCGCGGCACCCTGACTTGCGGCTCCGACGTCTCCATTGATATCAACTGTATCTTCGAAGGTGAGGTCACCCTCGGCGACAATGTTCGAATTGGCCCCAACTGCCTGCTGAAGAACTGCCAGCTGGCCGCAGGCACCTTAGTGGAGGCTAATACCATTATTGAGGAGGCAATCCTTGGTGAAGCCTGTACAGTCGGTCCCTTCGCCCGCCTGCGCCCGGGTACCGAGTTGGCCAATGGTGCCAAGGTGGGCAACTTCGTAGAGACCAAGAAAGCCAAGATCGGTCTCGGCAGCAAGGTGAACCACCTGTCTTACATCGGCGATGCCGAGGTGGGTGAAGGCGTTAATATTGGCGCCGGCACCATTACCTGTAACTACGACGGTGTAAACAAATCCAAAACCGTCATCGGTAACGGCGCCTTTATCGGTTCCAACTCTGCCCTGGTGGCCCCGGTGGAAATAGGTGCCGGCGCAACGATTGGTGCTGGTTCAACCATTACCCGTGAAGTGAGCGCTGACGAACTGGCTGTGGCCCGCGGCAAGCAGCGCAATATCTCCGGCTGGCAGCGACCGACCAAGAAAAGCTGATCCATCCCTTTTTAAGTGGATGCGCCATGCGCATCCACCTATCTCCCCCAACTACACTAAAAGCATCGGAATCCCAGGAAACCCGCCGATGCACAAACCCCGCCTGCAGCTCCAGGCTTCCTTCGATATCGCCTATCTCCAGTATCTGGATCAACAGGGCCGGGCTACTCAGCCCCTGCCTGACTTTGCCACGCCCGACTGGCTCACCTACTGTCTCCGCCAGATGCAGCTGGCCCGGCTGGTAGACGATCGCGCGGTCAAACTGCAGCGCACCGGCCGCCTCGGCACCTACCCCTCCACTCTTGGCCAGGAAGCCATTGGCGTCGCCACCGGTAACGCCCTGATGGCTGAAGATATCTATTGCCCCTATTACCGCGAAACCGGTGCTTTACTGGAGCGCGGTGTGGAGATCGAGGAGATTCTCGCCATCTGGGGTGGTGACGAGCGCGGGCAAAACTTTGAGCACGCGCGCAAGGATCTGCCGATCTGCGTGCCCATTGCCACCCAGATGCTGCACGCCGCCGGTGTAGCCTTTGCCCTCAGGCACCGCCACCAACAACGGGGGGAACCGTTACAGGTGGCTGTCGCCAGCTCCGGTGAAGGTGCCACATCCAAGGGTGATTTTTACGAGGCCATGAACCTCGCCGGGGTGTGGAAATTGCCGATGGTGTTTGTGGTGAATAACAATCAATGGGCCATCTCAGTGCCGAGAACTGCGCAGACCGCCACTCAAACCATTGCCCAGAAAGCCATCGCCGCCGGCATGCCCGCCCTGCAGGTGGATGGCAACGACATCGTCGCCGTGGCCTGGGCTGTGCGCGATGCCATGATGCGGGCCCGGTGCGGGGACGGACCGGCACTAATCGAGGCCCTTAGCTACCGACTCTGCGACCACACCACTGCCGATGACGCCAGTCGATATCGAAGCGCGGAAGAACTGGAGCAGGCGTGGCAGTGGGAGCCGATAAGGCGGTTGGAAACTTACCTGCGTAATCAGAATCTGTGGAGCGACGCCAACCAGCAGGATATGGAGCGGGAGCTGGCGCAGACTATGGAAGCGGCGCTAAACAACTGGGAGTCCCGCGCGCCGGAGCCGTCGACCGCCATTTTCGATCATCTCTACGCGCAATTACCGGAGGGGCTGTACGAACAGTATGACCAGCTGCGGGATGAGCAGGCGGGGGTGGAGCGCCAATGAGTGAGCACGCGAAGGCGGGAGAACAATCCAGTCCGATTACCCTGGTGGAGGCGGTCACCCAGGCACTGGCGTACGAGCTGAAGCACGACCCGGATGTGGTGGTATTTGGGCAGGATATCGGCGCGAATGGTGGTGTATTCCGCGCAACCGATGGTTTGCAGAGCAGCTTTGGCACGGACCGTGTACTGGACACGCCATTGGCGGAAAACATGATCGCCGGCATCGCCGTGGGCATGGCGACGCAGGGCATGAAGCCAGTCGCGGAATTCCAGTTTATGGGGTTCATTTACCCGGGGCTGGACCACATCCTCAGTCACGCTGCGCGCATGCGCAATCGCACCCGAGGACGGCTCAGTTGTCCCATTGTTTATAGAGCGCCCTACGGCGGTGGAATTCACGCACCGGAGCATCACAGCGAAAGCACCGAGGCGATGTTCGCGCATATTCCCGGCTTGCGCGTGGTGGTCCCCTCCTCCCCGGCGCGCGCCTATGGGCTGTTGCTTGCCGCCATCCGCGACCCGGATCCGGTACTGTTCCTCGAGCCCAAGCGGATATACCGCGCCGCCAGACAGCCGGTTCCAGACAACGGCGAAGCCCTCCCCCTGGACAGTGCATTCGTACTGCGCGAAGGCCGAGATCTCACCCTGGTTGCGTGGGGCGCCAGTATCAAGGAAACCCTCGCCGCCGCAGAGCGGCTGGCGACACAGGGCATCGAGGCGGAAGTTATCGATCCCGCCACCCTCAAGCCTTTGGATATCCACAGCATTATCGACTCCCTGGAGAAAACCCGCCGCTGCGTGGTAATCCACGAGGCCGCACGCTTCGGTGGTCTCGGTGCGGAGATTGCCGCGCAGATACAGGAGTATGCCTTCGACCTGCTGGATGCCCCGGTTCAGCGGGTCACTGGCTACGACACGGTGATGCCCTACTACCAACTGGAGACAGCCTACCTGCCTGGCGTCGAGCGGATACTGGCAGGCGCCCGGGTCGCCCTCGACTATGCCCGGCAATCTGGGCGGGAGGGCAGAAAATGAAGACCTTTAAACTGCCCGACCTGGGGGAAGGCCTGCCGGACGCCGTGATCCGGGAGTGGCACGTGGGAGAAGGTGATCGCGTCACTGCCGACCAGACCCTGGTCACGGTGGAAACCGCCAAGGCGCTGGTGGAAGTGCCCTCACCGTATTCCGGTACCGTGGAGCGCCTGTTTGCCAAACAAGGCGAGACACTGGAAACCGGACAGCCGCTGATCGGTTTTGCGGGCGACAGTTCGACGGAAGCGCGACAAGCCCATGACAAACCCGCTCCCAAAGACGTAAGTGACAGTGGCACCGTGGTTGGCAAAATCGAGCAGGGCAGCGAGGCCCTCGCCGTTGAACAACGACCGGTAACCCACCGTCCCCGCAGCGCCACGCCTGCCATCCGTGCCCTCGCCCGCCGCCTCGGTGTCGACCTGGAAAGCCTGCATCCATCCGGTGCCCGTTTCAGCGAACAGGAAGTGCGCGCCGCGGCTCGTGGCGAAAACCTGCCCAGGTGGAGCGAAAAGCCAGCGAAAAGTAGCGAACACCCGGTTCGCGAGGGGAAAGACAAGCCATCCTCACCCGCCTCCAGTGAAATGGCGTCCGTCCGTCGCGCTATGACAGTTGCCATGAACCGTGCCCGCGACCAGGTCTGCCCCATGACCCTGTTCGACGAGGTGGACATCTCCGGTTGGCCCAAGGACACAAGCGTCACCCTGCGCCTGCTCAAGGCCATCGCGAGGGCCGCGGTTGACGAGCCGAATCTAAATGCGCACTTTGAAAGCGAAGTCTTGGAACCGAAAACCCCGGTCAATGTGGGCCTGGCGGTGGATGCCCCCAGAGGCCTGTTCGTTCCGGTGCTCAAAGATGTTGGTGCCCACTCGGATGAATCACTACTGGCTTCGATCGCCCGTTTTAAACAGCAAGCGTCCGAAGGCGCCATCCCACAGCAAGACCTTCAGGGGGCCACCATCCACCTTTCCAATTTCGGCAGTTTCGCCGGCCGATTCGCCACCCCGGTTGTGGTGCCACCGCTGGTATGCATCGTCGGTGCCGGCCGCAGCCACAAGGCCGTGCTGCCTCACAAGGGCAAGGCCCGCGTGCGCAAACTGCTCCCTCTGTCTGTCACCGCCGATCATCGCGCCGTCACTGGTGGCGAACTCGCCAGATTTCTCAAGGCCCTGAAGCATCACCTCGAATAACTCTGGCAGGCGATCCGGGGTGTGATCTCAGGTTTCATTTTGCTATGCTTATCTTTCGAAACGAAAGTTATGCCAGCATGTCCAAACGCAATACCCAGCAAAGACGTCACCAGATACTAAGCCTCATCAATGAAGCCGGTGAGGGCAGTGTTGAAGAACTGGCGCGCCAGTTCGAAACCTCTGAGGTTACGATCCGAAAGGATTTGGCGGCGATGGAAGACAGCGGCCTGCTGCTGCGTAGGCACGGCGGAGCTATCCCCCTGCCCAGGGAACTGGTCGCCGAAGATGCCCTGTCCCAGACCAAGCGTGCCATTGGCCGCGCCGCTGCTGAACTCATCCGCGACCACAACCGCATCGTCATCGACTACGGCCGTACCACCACCGGACTGATCCCCGAACTCAACCACAAGCGTGGACTCGTAGTCATGACCAACTCCCTGCACGTCGCCAACCAGCTGCGGGAGCTGGAAAACGAACCTACATTGCTGATGACCGGCGGCACCTGGGATCCCCACTTCGAAGCCTTCCAGGGCCAGGTCGCCGAGCAGGTACTGCGGGGCTACGACTTCGACCAGGCATTTATTGGTGCCGATGGCATCGACTTGGAACGCGGTACCTGCACCTTCAATGAGCAAATCGGCCTGTCCCGCGTCATGGCCGATGTCGCTCGCGAAGTGGTAGTGATGGCCGAGTCCAGCAAGGTGGGGAGACGTATTCCCAATCTGGAGTTGAGCTGGGAAATGTTCGGCACCCTGGTGACCGATACCGGTATCGAAGACAAGGTCTGTGCGCAGCTTGAAAGCAGAGGCCTGCGGGTTATCTGCGCAGAAGTGAATTAAAGAATTAGAAACTTAAGAATTACCGAGGTAAGACAACATGTGTGGAATCGTAGGCGCCCTGGGCCAACGCAATGTAACTGGAATCTTGCTCGAAGGTCTCCGCCGTCTGGAATACCGCGGCTATGACTCCGCTGGCGTGTGCCTTGTCAACGGCGACGAAAAACTGCAACTGCGTAAAACCCAGGGCAAGGTTGCCGACCTTGAATCCGCCCTCGACGATAACCCCACCGTAGGCCAGCTTGGTATTGCCCACACCCGCTGGGCCACCCACGGTGTACCGTCGGACAAAAACTCGCACCCGCACGTCTCCGGTAATTTCGCCCTAGTGCACAATGGCATCATCGAAAACTATCAAGAATTGCGCGACGAACTTGTCGCCAAAGGCTACGAATTCCAGTCCGAAACCGACACCGAAGTCGTGGTCCACCTGATCCACGACCTCGCCAAAGACAACCGCGATCTGCTTCAGGCTGTCTCCGCTGCCACTCAAAAACTGCACGGCGCCTACGCTCTTGGCGTCGTCTGCGCCACCGAACCCGAGCGCCTGGTATGCGCCCGTCTCGGCAGCCCTCTGGTTATCGGCGTCGGCTATGACGAAAACTTTATCGCCTCCGACCCCATGGCCCTGCAGCAGGTTACCGACCGCTTTATTTTCCTCGAAGAAGGTGACATCGCCGAAGTCACTCGCGACGGCATTGCCATCTGGGACAAGACCGGTGCTGAAGTGAGCCGCCCGGTAAACAAACTGCAGGGCGGTCATGACGCCGCCGACAAGGGGCGCTATCGCCATTACATGCAGAAAGAAATCTTTGAACAGCCGAAAGTGGTCGAAGCCACTATGGCCGGCCGCATTGGTGAGCACTCGGTACTTTCTCAGGCGCTGGGTACCGCAGCCAATGAAATCCTGCCCAAGGTAAAACAGGTACAGATCGTCGCTTGTGGTACCAGCTATCACGCCGGCCTGGTCGCGCGCTATTGGATCGAAGACTGGGCCGGGGTGCCCTGCTCGGTCGAAGTGGCCAGCGAAATCCGCTATCGCAAAACCGCGGTGCGTCCGGGGACCCTGTTTGTCACAATTTCCCAGTCCGGTGAAACCGCGGATACTCTGGCAGCATTGCGCCAGGCCAAGGAACTGGGGTATCTGGCCTCCATGACGATCTGCAACGTGCCCAACAGCTCACTAGTGCGCGAGTCCGAACTGCACCTGATGACGGAAGCTGGCCCGGAAATCGGTGTCGCCTCTACCAAGGCCTTCACCACCCAGCTGGTAGCCCTGCAACTGTTCTGCATCGCGTTGGCCAAAGCCAACGGTATGGATGCTGAAACAGAAGCAGGACTGGTGACTGCGCTGCACCAGCTCCCTTCCTTGATGGAAAAATTCACCGGTCTGGATGCCCTGGTGAAAGCCACCAGCGAGGCTTTCGCGGAAAAAAATCACGCGCTCTTTTTAGGTCGCGGCGTCGAGTACCCGATTGCGCTGGAAGGTGCGCTCAAGCTGAAGGAAATCTCCTACATTCACGCCGAAGCCTACCCCGCCGGCGAACTGAAGCACGGTCCGCTGGCACTGGTGGATGCAGATATGCCGGTCATCGTTGTTGCCCCCAATAATGAATTGTTGGAGAAACTGAAATCCAACCTGCAGGAAGTGCGCGCGCGCGGTGGCGAACTGTTTGTCTTTGCCAGTCCACAAGCGGGATTCAAAAGCGAATCAGGGCTTACGGTTGTTGAAGTCCCGGATGCGCCGGAGAGCTTGCAGCCAATCCTGTACACGGTACCACTACAGCTACTGAGCTATCATGTCGCGCTGCTGAAAGGCACCGATGTCGATCAGCCTCGCAACCTGGCGAAGTCGGTCACCGTAGAATAAACCTTGGCATTAAAGTAAAAAATGGGCCGCTAATGCGGCCCATTTTTTTATTGCGGTATTCAATTTATATGATTGATACCGAACTTATCCATTTTTAAATAATCCCTTTATGTTCTAGCCACTCAAACTGCGACTTCTATAATTTTTAGAACAAATGTTCCAGTTAACGAAACCTCTTACTCAAATTTCTTGGAACCATCGTTTCATTTATTGGTAAACATAAATTCGAAACACTTTCTAAGTTTTACGAACGTACTATTTAATAAGGTATTTCCAATACTCTCCCCTTTTTAGTGACGTAAATACCACTGCGTGGCCAATGTATCTGTTAAGGTCGCCGCCCGTTCCGTATTCACAAAACCGAATACTAATCGTGTCTATTCGATTAGTTGGCGGGTCGGATACCCAAACGCCAATTACATGGAGAGTGCTATGCCGCGTGCTTTATTCTTATTCTTTATTTTTATACTTTCAGCGCAGTATTCCTGGGCGGCCGATGGCCGAGCGGATTACGATCTGGATGGCGACGGTCTGATCGAAATTGACGATTGGGAAGACCTGAATGAAATCCGTAACAACCTGGATGGTTCGAGCCTCTATGGAAGCAGTGCGGGCTGCCCCGCGGAAGGTTGTATTGGTTTTGAACTCACCACCAGTCTCGACTTTGACACCAATGGGGATGGCGAGCTGAACAGCAGTGATGCCTATTGGAACGAAGGGGAAGGCTGGGAACCCATTGGTGTCCGACCAGATTTTGGATTTAGTGGTGAATTTCATGGAAATGGCCACCTTATCCTAAACCTGATGACGGCGCGCCCTGAGGAATCTTTCCAGGGGTTGTTTGGTTATACGGAAAACGCTGTTCTTAAAGAAGTTGGTTTATCCGGACCTCTAATGAAAATTCAGGGCTTTCATGAAGTGGGTGGCCTGGTAGGTTGGGCACAGGAAACCGCGATTATCGCGACTTTTGTCAGTGGAATTGTCGATGCTAAAGGGAGCGAAGTCGGTGGTCTGGTGGGCACCGCATTCGGATCTCCGATTATCGCCAGTTATGTCACAGGAATAGTGACCTCGGAAGGAAATCGCCACGTCGGTGGACTGGTTGGCTATCAACTGGGTGCGGATGTCATCGCAAGCATGTCCACCGCATATGTGCTGAGCGGTGATAGCGGTGGGTTGATTGGCTATGGTGTGGGTGGCGATGCTGGTGAAGTCATCGCAAGCTACTGGGCTGTGGATACATCGACCAAGCTTGGAAGTTATGGCGGG
Source organism: Microbulbifer elongatus (assembly GCF_020524885.1). Classification (GTDB taxonomy): domain Bacteria; phylum Pseudomonadota; class Gammaproteobacteria; order Pseudomonadales; family Cellvibrionaceae; genus Microbulbifer; species Microbulbifer elongatus_A. The sequence goes on from NZ_JAIVKJ010000002.1 coordinate 188,759, forward strand.
ACCATATCTGTACTGGCCGACCTTCAGTGTCCTACCAGCGCAGACGACACCGCCTGTGCGCCATACCCGCTGTTTGATGGATGGTCCAGCCATGTAGATGCCCAAGGTAACCCCTACTGGGATTTCGGCAGCGACAGCGAATTACCGGGATTGCGTTTACACGGGCGTTTGCACCGGGACGGGGATGGCGATGGCACCCTGGATGAGCGCGATGCTTTTCCCACACAATTTGCCGCAAGCGTCGATAGTGACGGGGATGGCGCACCGGATGTCTGGAAAGTCGGTGGTAGCCCCTATTTCCGTATCGTAAGTGGTCTGGTGCTGGATCAGTTTCCCAATAATCCAGCGGCTGCACTGGACACCGATCTGGATGGCATGCCTGACCAGTGGAACAATGATTGCGATAGCGCCTGCCAGGCCTCGTCGGGATTGACCCTTGATGGTGACAACGACAATGATGGTGTTGCCAACGAAGACGATGCCTTCCCGGCCAATCAAGCCGCATCCGTAGACGTTGATAACGATGGTTTTCCCGATGCCTGGCTTGCCGACTGCGACATTGATTGCCAATCTGAATCCGGGCTTACACTGGATACTTCCCTGAATGACACCGACAACGATGGTGTCGATAACGGCAGCGATGCGTTCGTAGCCAATGCCGCTGCGGCAGTCGATGCGGATGGCGATGGTCTTCCGGATGCATGGCTCGACGATTGCGATAGCGATTGCCAGTCTGCCTCTGGCCTGACACTGGACGCCTCTCTGAATGACACCGACAACGATCGTGTGGTGAATGAGGAGGATGCGTTTGCAACCAACAGTGCCGCATCTGTGGATGCCGATAATGACGGGTTGCCCGATGCCTGGCATGACGATTGTGATAGCGACTGCCAGTCCGAATCCGGACTGACACTGGATGAATCACTGAACGATACCGACAACGATGGTCTGGTGAACAGTGAGGATCCCTACCCGTCCGACCCGGGCCGCACCGAAGACGAGGACGCCCCGGAAATGCTGCAGGCCCCGCAAGCCATCAGCATTGCAGCGACCGGTGACTTCACTCTGGTTACCCTGGATGTCATGCAAGCCCAGGCAATCGATAACTTTGATAATGAACTGGACTTCGAAGTACAGCTGGACGGTCAACTTCTGGCGCGCAATGAAGAGCAACAGGTATCCCTGCCCAGCGGAGCCCTGACTTTGCAATGGATTGCAGTAGACGACGCGGGCAACCGTTCCGAGCCAATGGCACAACAGGTCAATGTCTACCCGCAGGTGCGCTTCACGGACACCGAGTCCATAACCGGCGAAGACCGCGTGGCCTCGGTGCGCGTCAGCCTGTCCGGTCCCTCGCCAGAGTATCCGATTAGCATACTGGTTCACTGGATACCGTCGGAGAGTGATGCCACGGCGGACGATGTGGTTACCGAAGGGGATGCCGGTGTCGACCTGAACGCTTTGACCCTGACCATCGCCACGGCAGAGGCGATAAACGATGCAGCGCTGCAGCTTCCAATCGCCGCGGACGAGTCCACTGAGGCAGATGAGCGCCTGATTCTCGAACTGGCCTCCGCTGGCGCCGGTACCGGAACCCTGTTTGCGATGACCATTGACGAAGAGCAGCAGCGTCACCAGTTAACGATTACCGAAACCAATATCGCTCCAGAGGCAAGCATCAGTGCCACACAAGGCGGTGAGACTAAGACCGAATTCGAAATTGGGGCGGGTGAAATCACGCTGAGCGCAGAAGTAACCGACGTAAACGGCGGCGATAGCCACAGCTACCAGTGGTATACCAGCGAGCTGCCGGTAACCCCGGGTGATCAGTCGAGTTTCACTTTTGACCCACAATTTATGCCTCCAGGTGAATACAGCGTGAGTATCGTCGTCACCGATGATGGCAATCCGATGCTTTCGTCTGAGGAGATCACTTTCGGTTTCACGCTCAAAGAAGAAGATACTTCTGATGGTGATGGTGATGGTGATGGTGATGGTGATGGTGATGGTGATGGTGATGGCGGCCAGACCCCGGTGAGCTCCGGTGGTAGCAGCTCGGGAGGATCCAGTGGCGGTAGTGTTGGATTCGGGCTGCTTTGCCTGCTGGCGCTCGGTGGTCTGTGGCGCCGGAGAGTAGCTTGTTAATGGTGAGCACAAGTAACGAAGACGCCGGCGGTAACCCCGCCGGCTTTTTCATTGCTCTGGGCTATCCTAGATATTCTGGCAAACGCTGTGAGTGATGTTTGCCAGGTTGCCGCCCCGGCACTATTGGTAATGGTTGTTCGATCAGGAGGAAGCCGGTGTTACGCAGACTGACTCAGGTGTTGTTTGCAGGAATATCTGTGGTGTTTTTGTCGGCCTGTTCCTCCGGCGCCTTTTTTCTAGCGAATCTGCCGGTGAAATTCGCGGGCCCCGAGACACGCCGGGATGTCAGCTATGGTCCCAAGCCGTGGCACAAGCTGGATATCTACCTACCGGAAGAAACAAGCGCTCCAGCCCCGGTTCTTGTATTTTTTTACGGTGGCCGCTGGACCTTCGGTAAAAAAGAACAGTACGCGTTCGTCGCCAAAACATTTTCTGATGCTGGCTACGTGGTGGTTTTGCCGGATTATTCCAAATATCCCGCGGTAAAATTCCCGGTGTTTGTCGAAGATGCTGCCAAGGCCGTTGCCTGGACCCACGATCACATAGGGACGTATGGTGGGGATCCCGCACGCTTTTATATTTCGGGCCATTCATCCGGTGCGCATATGGGGGCGTTAGTCTCAGCCAATCCCGAGTACCTGAAAGCGGAGGGTAAGACACTATCCATCGTCACCGCCTTTGCCGGACTGGCCGGGCCCTACGACTTCATTCCGGAAGCGGAGGATCTGAAAATCATTTTCGGTCCGCCGGAAAATTATCCAAATATGCAGGTGCCAACCTTTGTACGCGGTGATGAACCGCCCATGCTTTTATTGCATGGCGCCGACGATACTGACGTGATTCAGCGCAATCTGAATCGGTTGAGAGCCAAAATTGAAAAATCGGGTGGAGTGGTCGAAGCCAAAGTCTATGAAGATGTTGATCATATCGACATCATCGGCTCTCTCAGCTGGTTATTGGATTACAAGGCGCCGGTTGAAAGGGATATGCTGGAGTTTTTCGCTCGTCAATCGGGAGAGAAGCCGTCAAACTAGTAAAAGCATCCATCAGCCAGCCCTCTTTGCTATGAACAGGACGCACGTGATTGCTGATACGGCGATCCAGAGTGTCCAGTCTGGTATATCCCCTTCGTAAATAGCGATTCCGCGATAATCTCCCTCGTCTGAGCATTAGGCAAGCAAAACATCCCGGTCTTTGCTGTACAGCGACCCATAGGCGACTACTTTTATCGGGACAAATAAAACCAGTCACTGGGGTACACAGGTTTTGTTCGAACATCTAGACGCCGTTTTCCTCGCACGGGTGCAATTCGCATTTACCGTGTCGTTCCATTTCATTTTTCCCGCATTTTCCATCGGGCTGGCCAGTTACCTGATGGTGCTCGAAGGACTGTGGTTGAAAACCGGTCGCGGCGTCTATGCCAACCTGTATCGCTACTGGCTGAAAATTTTCGCGGTGGGGTTCGGGATGGGGGTCGTTTCGGGCATTGTACTGTCGTACCAGTTTGGCACCAACTGGTCAGAGTTTTCCCACAAGGCCGGACCTGTGATCGGGCCACTCATGGGCTATGAGGTCATCACGGCATTCTTTCTGGAGGCGGGATTTCTTGGCGTGATGCTGTTTGGCATCAACAAGGTGGGCAAGCGCTTGCATTTTTTCGCTACCTGCATGGTGGCGCTCGGTACCTTCGTATCTGCGTTCTGGATTCTGTCGGTCAACTCGTGGATGCAGACGCCGGCGGGATTCGAAATAAATGCCCAGGGCCAGTTTATTGTTGGCAGCTCCTGGTGGGATGTAATTTTCAATCCGAGTTTCCCCTATCGTCTGGTGCATACCGTGACCGCCGCCTATCTCACCACGGCATTCGCGGTCGGCGGTGTCGGTGCCTGGCACCTTCTGAAAGATCGCTCCAACGTCGGGGCACGGAAAATGTTCTCGATGGCCATGTGGATGGCAGTGCTGGTGACGCCTGTCCAAATCTTCGCCGGTGATTTGCACGGGTTGAACACTCTTGAGCATCAGCCGGTTAAGGTTCTCGCCATGGAGGGGGACTTTGAGCGCAGTCCGAATGGCGCGCCCCTCATTCTGTTTGGCCTGCCGGATGAAGAGGCGGCGACGGTGCATTTCAAGGTGGCGATTCCGAAGCTGGGCTCGCTGATTTTGCGGCATGACCCGAATGCACCGCTTCCGGGTCTGGAGGATTATCCTCGTGAGGAATGGCCGCCGGTGGCAGTAGTGTTCTGGTCTTTCCGCATAATGGTGGCGATCGGCTTTGCCATGCTGGGACTCGGTTTGTGGAGTTTGCTCGCACGGCACCGAAAGCGGCTGTACGAGTCGCGGGCACTACACCGGGCCGCGGTATTGATGGGGCCGGCGGGTTTCGTAGCGGTCATCGCCGGCTGGATCACCACCGAGGTCGGCCGCCAGCCATATACCGTGTACGGGTTGCTGAAGACGGCGGAATCCGCATCGCCGCTGGACGCGCCGGCAGTTGCAGCCTCCTTGATTGCGTTTATTGTGGTGTATTCCGCGGTATTCGGGATGGGTATTTATTACCTGCTGCGCCTGATGGCGAATCCACCACACCGCGGCGAGACAACGCCCCCCAATGTGCCCAGTCATGCGGCGGGTATCACGCCGGCGTCCAGCCTGGAAGCGACCGACCTGAATCAGGATGGAGGTGCCCATGGAAAATCTTGATCTGCCGCTAATCTGGGCCGGGCTCATTTGCTTTGCAATCTTCGCCTATGTGGTTCTTGATGGCTTCGATCTTGGGGTGGGCATCCTCTCCCCGGTACTGGAGCCGGGTGTGGAACGGGATCAGGCTATCAACTCTATTGCGCCTTTCTGGGATGGTAATGAGACCTGGCTGGTAATGGGTGGAGGAGGACTACTGGCAGTATTCCCCCTCGCGTACGCCATTATTCTGCCGGCGACCTACCCGTTGATGATTGCCATGTTGCTTGGGCTGGTATTCCGCGGCGCTGCATTCGAATTCCGCTGGCGCGATCCTGCGCATCAACCACTGTGGGATCTGGTGATTACCGTGGGGTCCACGGTGGCAGCCCTGGCCCAAGGCATCACCATTGGCGCGATCCTGCAAGGTATTGAGGTGGAGAACAACGCTTACGCTGGAGGTTGGTTAGACTGGCTGAGTCCGTTCAGTATCCTTACTGGCATTTCGGTGGTGATCGGTTATGCACTGCTGGGCGCCACCTGGTTGATCCGGAAAACCGAAGGTGGGTGTCAGCGTCATGCGCACCGTCTGGCGTATTGGCTGGCCATCGCGACGGTGTTGGCACTGGTTGCGGTAAGTGCCGCTACGCCATTTTTATACACAGACTACTGGTACCGCTGGTTTGAAATGCCCCAGGTGCTGTGGACCGCCCAGGTTCCGCTACTGGTTGCCATCTGCACCGGCGTGCTTTTTTGGAGCCTGAAAAAAGGTCATGAGTTGATGCCATTCTTGATGGCGTTGGCCCTGTTTCTGTTGGGGTTTATCGGGCTCTGCATTAGCATCTTCCCCAATATGGTTCCGCCATCCATCTCTCTCTGGGAGGCCGCCGCGCCGCGTGATAGTCAGTTGTTCTTGTTGGTGGGTGCGGTATTCATTATCCCGCTCATTCTGGGTTATACCGGATGGGCGTACTGGGTATTCCGCGGCAAGGTCGGCACCGAGGGGTATCACTGATGAAGATCGAGGCAGCTGCGTGGAAGCGGCTGGGCTGGATGATCGCCATCTGGCTGATGAGCGTGGCTGCGCTTGGCTGTCTATCGATGTTGTTGAAGTGGTGGCTGGCGCCCTGACAAGCGCGCCAGGCCGCCGGCCTGCAAGTTTGATTAATTCAAGATGATGGAAGAAAAACTTACCTGAGCGTAATTGCCCTCTCGGTAGTCCTCTTCCCAGTTGCCGGATCCCGCGCAACCGGCATACCACATACCTTCCTGATTCTTACTGCTGCACTGATTGTAAGCACCGGCCTTGAAGTAGAACCAGTCTCCGGCGTAGCTCGCTGGGTTATCCAGTACATCTGGCTCCCCGTAAGGATTCACGTTGCTCGCCAGATCGACCGAATATTCTATACGGGGTTTGTCTGTTGCCGTGAAAGTAAGGTGCATCGTATTGCCGTCTACCGTGACGGTGTAGCTGAACTCTTCATTAAGTCTGACCCCGTTTGTACCGGGATTCTCTGTCGACTCCCAGGTGTTTCCCCAAACCGGGTATGCAATATCTGTACGGTTGGGATCGTTTTTCTCGAGGTTTCGCTCGTAAGTCCAGAAGACAGAACCATACTCATGGTCAGGCAATTTTTTGTAATAGATCTTTAATGGCTCGTTGCCATAGCCAAAACCATAGCCAAAACCATTGCCGAAAATGCGCTCTTCCTTTCCCGCATGAATCTGCCCGACGACCACCGAAAATGCCGGTTTCTTATCCGGGTGTGCCGCTTTCACGGCGACATGGTTGACCGCAAGCGAGGCCGAGAGTTGTCCGCCAATTGCGCCGAAACGATTTGCATTGGGGTGTGCAGCGAGAACGAAATTATTACCCGGTGCCTTGGTCCTGGATTTTACCGGATCGATCATTTGTCGCAGTTCACTGCGTGTGTTGGTCGAGTTCGCGGTAGTGATCGCCTTGTTGGGTGCGGTAAAGACCACCTCACCTTTTTCATTGCCGTAAAAAAAGCGTGGCTCATACAGGCGGGAAATCTGTGGCGGTGAAACCTCGTCAATTTTACCGTCGCCATTGCTGTCCATCGGCAGGGTAATTTTCCAGCGGCTTAAATCCACCAGTGAGCCGGGCACAATGACCGTGGAGCCTGCTGGACTTTTCTCGTTTTGAGCAAACGTCTCCGCTCCGCCCTGACATGCCGCAAGCCATACGGAGGAAATCATGAGAACGAAGTATTTACAGCGAAAGGTACGAGAGGTTTTAAGGGGTTCTTGAGCGTGCATGTTGTCCGGAAAATCGATCGTAAACTCAGATAGTCGAAATTATTCTGACAAGAAACCGTATCGATTGCCCGCACTATCGAATGTTTAAGTGAAAATTGGTTAACCAGTTTTTTGTAATGCGCCAAATATAAAGCTGGCGACCCATAGGGCCGCCAGCGCACACGCAGAAATATGCAATTTCCGTGTTTTATTTGCTGGGCATCAATACAGCATCGATTACATGAACCACTCCATTAGAGTTCATTACATCCGCCTGGACCACGGTGGCAGTATTGCCCTTGGCATCGGTCACCGTTACCTTGTCGCCCGCCAATTTCAGAGTGAGTTCGTCGCCCTGGACGGTTTTGACTTTGGTGTGACCACCGCCCTGCTTGATTAGTCCCACTACCGCTTCGGCAGTAGCTTTGCTCGGCACCACATGGTAGGTGAGAATACTCTGTAATTTCGCCTTGTTTTCGGGTTTTAGCAGCATCTCGACAGTACCGGCAGGCAGTGCAGCGAAGGCATCATCTGTGGGCGCGAATACGGTAAACGGGCCATCCCCCTTGAGGGTGTCGACGAGCTCCGCTGCTTTTACCGCGGCAACCAGGGTGGATAATGCTTCGGTAGCCGCTGCATTCTCTGCAATTGTCTTACTCTCGTCAGCCTGCACTTGAAGTGGTGCCACGAATACCGCCGCCGTCAAAAGTGGGGCAAATAGGAAGCGGGCAAGAGAAGTAGTCAATGAAGTCATGAAATTACCTCCAGGTTAGAACGCGCTCCAAGACAAGGCGTCGCCTGTATGGCGGCCTCGCTGAGCTTCGGGGGAGTGTAGGGTCACAGGCAGGTGCTACCCACGTTGTCTTTCAAGATAGTGAAACTGCTAGCTAAAGGACTGTGCAGTCTATTCGTGGAAAAGAGACCGGGTATTCTTCCCCGCCAACCCCAGACTTACCGTTTAGACTGAAAAGTACGCGATAAGGTGTGCGATAAGGTGTGCGAGAGATGATCGCAGAACAGGGGTGCCGGTTTGATATGGTAAGTAATCACTAGACTAATTGTGTGAGCTCCCGTTATGCATCATGAACAGCCCAACAACCCTTTGCATGGGGTCAAGTTGCAAACCATCGTGGAGCAGCTAGAGCAGCACTACGGCTGGGATGGGCTTGCCGAGCGGGTACCTGTGAACTGTTTCAGGAATGACCCTTCCGTGAAATCCAGCCTGAAATTCCTGCGTAAGACCCCGTGGGCGAGAGAGAAGGTGGAGTCGCTTTATGTCGCCACCTTCAGTGACAGGAATCCATGGCACAAGTGATCAAGTGAGAGTGTTTGAAGTGTGTAACCTTTTGCTGAAGACCCTGCTGATTGGTGCGTTCGGGTTGCTTTCCGCCTGTACCGGAATACCGGAAGGGGTGGAGCCAATCAATGATTTTGAGCTCAATCGTTACCTCGGCAAGTGGTATGAAATCGCGCGCCTCGACCATTCCTTCGAGCGGGGGCTGAGCCGCGTGACGGCAGATTACACCCTGCGCGATGACGGTGGCGTGAGGGTACTGAACCGGGGCTTTGCTGCGGAGAAGTCCGAGTGGCAAGAGGCTGAGGGGAAAGCCTATTTTATCGGCGCACCCAATGTAGGGCATCTCAAGGTGTCGTTTTTCGGGCCCTTCTATGGCTCTTACATTATTTTCGAACTGGATGAGAGCTACCGCTATGCCATGGTTGCAGGCCCTAGCAAGTCCTACCTGTGGCTGCTGTCGCGTACGCCCACTGTGAGTAAAGCAGTAAAAGCGCGGTTTATTAAGCGCGCGGGTGAACTCGGATTTGACACCGATGCGCTGATTTTCGTCGACCAGCAACCGCAAGAGTAAATACCTGACAGCGTAAACACCTCGGCCCGTTGCCGGAGCGTATGGCCAAAACTTTGTGTCTATATTCCCTCGCCTTGTAGCTCGCCAGCCTTTTCTATACTGCCTTTAGCGGGTCAAATTGCAGGCGGGAGGTGGTGTGTGAGTTCAGGCGGTCCCAATCGCGGGCGAGGTTATCCGCGCCAGCACATTCCTGCTGAGCACTACTCACCGGCGCGGCGCCGTTTTCTGCGCAACCAGTTGCTGGTTGGCGGGGGGCTGGCGGTTTCCCCAGCAGCGCTGTTGCAGGCCCAGCCTCAGCCTGTGAAGGATGCAAGGCAGCGCCTCGGCAAGTTTTTCAGTGTGTCGCAGAAGCTCCTCGCCCCGCTACCCCTGAATACCCGCCTGGACGAGCGGGTGGCGGTACGTTTGCTCGCCGCGCTTAACAGTGAATATCCGAGTTTCCCCCAACAGCTAGATATATTCCCGGACAGCCCCGGTGAAGCCGACAAGCGCTCGCCGGTGGCAAAGCTGATCGTCGCCGCGTGGTTTCTCGGGGTGGTGGGCAAGACCCTGGTGACCTATGAGCGCGCGCTGATGAACCGGCTGACTGCGGATCTATTCCCGGTGCGCTCATACTGCGCGGGTAAGCCCGGCTCCTGGGCCAGTGCCCCGCAAGCAAAATTCGGGAGGGTGTAAATTGGTGGCAGGCAAGGAAGCCGAGTTTGTGGTGATCGGTTCCGGCGTGGCCGGGGCACTGGTGGCAAACACCCTGGCCAAGGCGGGACGGTCCGTAGTGATTCTGGAAGCCGGGCCCCGCATACCCCGCTGGCAGACGGTGGAGCGCTTCCGCAATCAGCCGAACAAGCTGGACTGGATGGCGCCCTACCCCTCTGCGCCATGGGCCCCCCATCCGCAATACGGCGACCTTGCCAACGATTACATGCAGTTCAAGGGGCCGGACAAGTTCGAATCCCAATATATTCGTGCTGTGGGTGGCACTACCTGGCACTGGGCTGGCTGCTGCTGGCGTTACCTGCCCAACGATTTCAAGATGAACAGCCTGTACGGCGTGGGCCGGGATTGGCCGATTGAATACGATGACCTTGAGCCGTGGTACCAGCGCGCAGAGCAGGAGCTCGGGGTCTGGGGGCCTGGTGATCAGGATCTTGGTTCACCCCGCTCGGCGCCCTACCCGATGGAACCACTACCGCTCTCCTACAGCGAGCAACGCACCGCCGCGCGTCTGAACCAGCACAGCCCGGCGTGGAAGGTGGTGACCGAGCCAGCAGCGCGCAACAGTCGCGTCTACGATGATCGCCCCATTTGCTGCGGCAACAACAACTGCATGCCCATATGCCCCACCGGTGCCATGTACAACGCGATTGTGCACGTGGATAAGGCGGAGGCTAACGGCGCGGTGCTTGTCCACAGCGCGGTGGTTAACACCCTTGTGTCTGAGGGCGATCGTATTGTGGCCGCCGAATACAAGGATCCGGCCGGCGAAAGCCACCGTATTTCCGGTAAAAACTTCATTCTTGCCGCTAACGGTATCGAAACCCCGAAACTGATGCTGATGTCACGTGGGCGCCACAATCCTACCGGGGTGGGAAATAGCTCGGATATGGTGGGCCGCAACCTGATGGACCACCCGGGCACCAGTGTGCGCTTTTACGCGGACGAGCCGCTGTGGGCCGGACGCGGTCCCCAGGAGATGACCTCGCTGGTGGGCTATCGGGATGGTGATTTTCGCGCAGACTACGCCGGTAAGAAGATCAACCAGTCGAACATCTCGCCACTGGAAAGGGTTACCCGCCAGCTAATTGCCGGTGAAGCGCCCCTGTCCGCAGCAGAGCTCACCAACGCGCTGCGCGACCGCGCCGCACGCCATGCGGAATTTTCCAGCTTCCACGAAATTCTCCCACAACCGGAAAATCGCGTTCGCCCCAGCACGTCGGAAAAAGATGCCAGCGGTATCCCCAAGCCGGAAATCACCTATGCCATCGATGACTATGTGAAGAAAAGCGCGGCGCACACCCGCGAGCTCTATGGCGAGATTGCCAAGGTAATGGGTGGTACCGAAGTGGAGTTTTCTGACACCTTTGCCCCCAACAACCACATCACCGGCACCACCATCATGGGTGAAAGCGCCGCGGACTCGGTGGTGGACAAGGACTGCCGCACCTTCGACCATCCCAACCTGTTTATTGCCGGCAGCTCCGTGATGCCCACCGTGGGCACAGTCAACGTCACCCTCACCATTGCCGCCCTCGCCCTGCGCCTGGCAGACACCCTGTTGCAGGAAGCGTGAGTATGATGTGGCGAGCTGCGATCCTCTCTAAGGTTGTTGCTGTGTTTCTCCCGCTGCTACTTGCAGCCGGGTTTGCACTGGCGCAGGAGGTGTGGGACGAGGCCGCGGCGGTAGAAGTAAACACGGAGCTGAATAGACCAGCGCTGATCGAAAAGGGACGCTATCTCGCGGTACTGGGAGACTGCAGGGCCTGCCATACCGCCCCGGGCGGCGCGCTGTATGCGGGTGGCAGAGCGATGGAGATGCCCAAACTCGGTATCGTTTACACCAGCAATATCACCCCGGATATCCACACCGGTATCGGCGCCTGGAAACTGGAGGAGTTCGAGCAAGCGCTGCGTCATGGTATCGGCCGCGATGGTCGCAATCTCTATCCGGCCATGCCCTACGATGCCTATTCCAAGATTACCGATGAGGATATTCGCGCGCTCTACGCCTACTTCCTGTTCGGGGTCGCAGCGGTACATGAGAAGCCGCCAGAGAACAAAATCCGGCGCACCATGAGTCCGCGCTGGCCTCTCAAGGTCTGGAATTTCCTGTTCGTACCCGACGAGCCGTTTGCGCCAGATCCACAGCAGAGCGCAACCTGGAATCGCGGCGCTTATCTGGTGCAGGGGTTGGCCCACTGTGGCGAATGCCACTCGCCCCGCGGTATCGCGTTTCAGGACAAGGCTTACGATGAAACTGAAAAAGGATTTCTTGGCGGCGGTCCGGTACTGGACGGTTGGCAGGCCTATAACATCACCCCGGATCCGGACAACGGAATCGGACTGTGGACTGAAGCGCAGCTGATCCAATATCTGACCACCGGCCATGTAAACCGGCTGGCACAGGCGGGTGGCACTATGGCGGAGGCGATTGAGAACAGCTTCTCCCAGTGGCAAGACGAAGACATTGCCGCAATCGTTACCTACCTGAGAAGCATCCCCCCGGTGCGGGGGCGCGAACGGATACCGCGGCAGCGCCGCGGCAACCCGGCGACAGATGTTGTCATTAAGCGCGGAAACCTGATCCGGCGAGATGCAGAACCGCAAAACCTGAAAGCCACGTCGGACGGAGCGCGCCTCTACCTGGGGCTGTGTGCGACCTGCCACGGCGTGGATGGCACTGGCAGCCGAGATGGCTACTATCCCTCGCTGGTATACAACAGTACTGTTGGCGCGCGGAGTAATCACAACCTTCGGCAAGTGATACTCGAAGGAGTACACCGGGAAACCGCCGGTGAGGTCAAAATGATGCCGAGCTTTGCCCGGCACCTAAGCAAAACGGAACTGGAAAAGCTGCTGGAATATCTGCGCAGGCAGTTTGCCGCTCATCCTGAACAGGGCAGCGTCCCTCGGGACAACTGACTTTTGACAGCCCGGTTCACAGACCGGGCTGCACCTTCTTACCTCCTGTGGAGTCCTTGGTCTTTTCCTGGTGGTGCCCGCTGTCTTTCCAGTGGTGGTCCAGATGCAGGTCTGGATCCCGCCGATCCTCCCTCAGCGCCTGTAATAGCTGCTCGCGGTAAATCTTGGTCTGCGCCACATGCTGGGATTCGTCGCGCCAGTAGGGAAACAGGGATTCCAGCATACGTTGGTCATGCTGTTTGAACTTGCGCGCGGCGCGCTGGGCCTGGTGCTTTGACAGGCCCAGTAACTGCAGCGCTCCAGCGCCGATTTCCAGGGCGCTGTCGACGGTTTCCCGGTAGATGTACTTCACCCCCGCTTCCATCAGCGCATACTGGTGCATGCGGTTGCGGGCGCGCGCCAGGATGGTGACGTGTGGGAAGTGTTTCTGGATGCGGCTGACGATTTCCAGGGAAGCGGCCTGGTCGCTGAGGGTCAGGATCACGATTTTCGCGTTCTCCGCACCCGCCGCGTGCAGCAGATCCTCGCGAGAGGCATCACCGTAGTACGCCTTGATACCGTAACGGCGCACCAGCTCCAGCTGTTCCGCGTTGTGTTCCAGCAGCGTGGTGTCAAAGCCGCTGGCATTGAGCAGACGACCGGCAATCTGGCCGTAGCGGCCATAGCCAATAATGATTACCGGGGATCCGTCGTCGTGTGGATCGGTTTCTGGCAGGTCCGGTTGCCGCGGACCGGTAAAGAAGCGCGGCTGAATGAGTCGCTCGTAGGCGAGCAGCAGCAATGGCGTGAATGCCATGGACAGGGCGATCAGCGCAATCAGCACACTGCTCACATCGCTAGGCAGCACGTGGTTCTGGCTGGCATAGGCCAGCAACACAAAGCCAAACTCACCGGCCTGGGCGAGCGACAGCGCAAACAGCCAGTCCTCGCCTCTCGCCATGCCGCGAAACCGCGCCAGTGCATACAGGATGACAAATTTCACCGTTACCAGTAGAGCCAGCAGCGCCAGCAGCAGTAGTGGCTTGGCCATCACCAGCGCGAGATCCAGATTGGCCCCTACGGCGAGGAAAAACAGACCCAGCAACAGGCCTTTGAATGGCTGGATATCCGCTTCCAGTTCGTGGCGGAACTCGCTGTCCGCCAGCACTACGCCAGCAATGAAGGTGCCGAGTGCTGGGGACAGTTCCAGCCAGCTCATGATCGCCGCGGCGCTGAGCACAATCAGCAGCGAGCAGGCGGTGAACAGCTCGCGGGTACGTGAACCCACGACCAGCCGCAGTAACGGGGTCAGCAGGTAACGCCCGGCCAGCACCAGCCCGGTAACCGCGCCGAGCACCGCCAGGGCATAGGCCCAGCCCTGCAGGTCATCGGGGTCCTGGGCGATTTCGACGGTCGCCAGCAGTGGCAACAGCGCGAGGATAGGGATGACCGCGATATCCTGAAACAGCAGTACGCTGAAGGCATTGCGCCCGCCCTCGGTATTGAGCAGGTTTTTCTCCGAGAGCGACTGCAGCACGATAGCGGTCGATGACAGCGCGAGGATCAGGCCAATGGCGATACCGGCACGGACGCTGTTACCAAAGGCGTAAATGGCAATCAGCGCGACCGCTGTCGCGGTGAGCACTACCTGGGCGCCGCCAGTGCCGAAAATGGATCCGCGAAGTGCCCATAGCTTACGCGGTTGCAGTTCGAGCCCGATCAGGAACAGCATCAATGCCACGCCGAATTCGGCGAAGTGCAACTCGTCACTGGTATCGCCGACCAGACCGAAGGCGTGCGGGCCAATCAGAACGCCCGCTACCAGGTAGCCCAGCACAGAACCAAACCCCAGGCGTTTGGCCAGGGGTACGGAGAAAACAGCGGCGGCGAGAAAAATGACGGTCTGCAGGAGGTAGTTATCGTGCGGCATGGCCTGTTCTTGTGTTTGTACAAAGTATGCCGCTGGAGCGGCAGTGTCAGTCGGGTTGCGGGCTTGGGCCGCCGGTCTCGGGGCTGATCGCGGCGCGACTGCGGCGAATCAGCGGGGCGATGGTCGAGCCCTGCACCACGATGGAAAAGACTACCACGCCGTAGGTCATCACCACCCACAGGTGTCGCAGGTCTTGGTTGCTGTCGTCGGCATTGCCGCCGACGGCGTACCCCGCCGGTATCGACATCGCCAGCGCCAGCGCCAGGCCGCCGCGCAACCCGCCCCAGATCAGGATGCGCTCCGTGTAGGGGTGGTAACTGCGGTGCCGCTTGAGAAACTGGAAAGGCACGCCCACCGCCAGGACGCGGCCAATCAGCACGATCACAATGGCCGCAATGATCAGCACATAGTCGATGGGCTGGAAGTCGATGGTGATCAGGAACAGGCCCACCAGCAGGAACAGGATACCGTTGAGAAACTCTTCGGTAATGGTCCAGAAGTTGTCCAGTTCGTGCTGGCTCACCCGCGAGAAGCCGCGCTCGCGGGTAAAGTTGCCGATGATGATCCCCGCCACCACCATTGCCAGGGCCCCTGACACACCGAGAATATTGGCGGTGGCAAAGCCCGCGGTGGGGATAACCAGGGTTAGCAGCAGTTCCAGGCTGTGCTCGTTGGTGGAGCAGATTAGCCAGTGAAACAGCCCGCCGATGGCGAGCCCCAGTGCGATACCGCCCAGGGCTTCCACCAAGAACAGGTGGCTGATGGCAGGCAGCGTGGGGTCCGCACCCTGAAAGGCCAGCGCGTAGATCACTGCAAAAACCACCATGCCGAAGCCGTCGTTGAACAGCGACTCGCCTTCCACCTGGATCGAGATCTGCTCCGGTGCCTTCAGGCTTTTTATGATGGCGAGCACCGCAATCGGGTCGGTGGGAGAAATCAGCGCGCCGAACAGCAGGCAGTACACCAGGTTCGCCGGTATACCGATCAGGGCGAGGAACCCGTACAGCAGGTAGCCCACGGCAAACGTTGAAATCAGAGTGCCGACAATTGCCAGCACGGTAATCTCGATTTTCTGGTTGCGCAGCATCAACAGGTCGATGTGCAGGCTGCCGGCAAACAGAAGGAAGCCCAGCATGCCTTTCAGCAGCAGGTCTTGCAGGTTCATCAGCGGCAGCAGCTGCGATATCCAGTCGCGCAATTCCACCACTTCCATCTTGCCGAGACCGGTAACAATCAGCGACAGCGCCAGAGAGCCTGCGGTGATGGCGATGGTGGTCTGGGTGCGCAGCACGTATTGATTGAGGAACCCGAGGAACACGGAGACAGCGGCGAGAAAACAGAAGATGTAATAGACGTCCATGCCCAAGGGGGTACCTCAAAAAATAATGTGCGCGCCGGGTGTGGTCGGTGCGCACTCTGTTTAATCCGTGCTCAATCCGTCAGCGTGCCGTTATTGTAGTCGCGCAAGGTTTGCTCGATTTGCTCGCGGGTATTCATCACGAAGGGTCCGTAATGCACTACTGGCTCGTTTAGAGGTTGCCCGTGCAGTATCAGCAAGCCAGTGCTTTCACCTGGCTCACCCTCGGGCGCGCGCAATTGTAGCGACTGACCAGTTCCAAACAACACCAAATTGCCGCGATTCACGATTCCGCGCTCTGTTTGCAGGGCGCCGCGGTAGATATACACCAGCGCGGTGTGCTCCGGAGGTAGTTCCAGAGTGGTTTCGGCACCGGGTGCGAGTCGCAAGTCGGCAACCGAGGCGGCCGCTGCGGCGTCCAGCAGCGGTGCGCTTTGGGGCTCACCCGCCACTTGCCACTGGCCCGCGATCAGGCGAATCAGGGAACCGCGATCATCCAGAGATACTTCCCGCACCTGCTCGGGTTGAATATCCCGCCAGTCCGGCTTGTTCATTTTGTCCTTGGCCGCCATGTTGATCCACAGCTGGAAGCCGTGCATACCGCCCTCGCCCTGGGACGGCATCTCCGAATGGATGATGCCGCGACCGGCGCGCATCCACTGGGCGCCGCCTTCATTGATGGCACCGCGGTTACCCAGGTGATCCTGGTGCTCGAATTCGCCACTCAACATATAGGTGAGGGTCTCGATACCCCGGTGCGGGTGCGGGGGAAATCCGGCGATATAGTCATCCGGGTTTTCCGAGCGGATCTCGTCGATCATCAGGAACGGGCTGAAGTCCTGGGACTGGAAGCCCGCCACCCGGTGAATCTTGACCCCTGCGCCATCGGCGGAGGGATGTCCCGCCACCACACGTGCTGCGGGGCGGATGCTGGCGTTGGTTGCGCTATCTGATGTGACTTTTGACATGGTTCTGTTCCTCCATTTCCGGCAGTATAGGCCGATAAAATCGCCAGAAAATGGCAAATAATCGCAGCTAATATTCGAACGGCTCGATAGATCAATCCATACTCCGTATTACAAATCGAAATACGATATCCGGAGCAGACAAAGGACAGTCCATGGCCAAGGTAACACTGGAACAGTGGCGAATGTTTCAGGCAGTGGTGGAGCACGGTGGTTTTTCCCAGGCCGCAGAGGCGGTGCACAAGAGCCAGTCCTCCATCAATCACGCGGTGCACAAGTTGCAGGAAAGCCTCGGGGTCTCCCTGCTGGAAGTGCGCGGGCGCAAGGCCGAGCTGACTGACGCCGGTCGCGTATTGCTGAATCGTGCCGGTGGCCTGCTGGACGAAGCGGAGGCACTGGAGTCGGTTGCCGCGAGCCTCGCCGAGGGCACCGAGGCGCAATTGAGACTGGCGGTGGATGTACTGTTCGATTACGAGGCGCTGTTCAATGCGGTGGAGCGCTTCGCTGTCGAATATCCCCACACCCGCCTGGAAATCCGCGAGACCGTATTGTCCGGTGGCGAGGAGCTGTTGTTGCAACAGGAGGTGGATTTTATCCTCACAGCACGGGTGCCCCAGGGCTTCGTGGGTGAGCCGGTGTCGCGGGTGAAGTTTGTCCCGGTGGCGCACCCGGATCATCCGCTGCACCAGCTGGGGCGTGCGGTGAACCGGGAGGATCTGAAAGCGGCGCGTCAAATCGTGATGCGGGACTCCGCGCTGAAAAATCGCCAAGATGCGGGTTGGCTCGGTTCTGATCAGCGTATCACCGTCACCAACGTACACACCTCCATCGACTTGATTGAGCGCGGCCTCGGCTTTGCCTGGCTGCCACAGACCCGCATTCGCGATTCCCTATCTGCCGACCGGCTATTGCCGCTGCGCACCGAAGAACCCTGGGAGCGGGATGTAACCGTTTATCTCGTGTACGCCGATCGCGATCGTGCCGGCCCCGCTGCCTGCCTACTACTGCGCGCGCTGCGCGAGGGGCTGCCTCCGTTGGAGTGAGTACTCATACCCCGTTCAGCCTGCTACTACCACTCAATTCTCGACCGGGGCGGCAAAGCAAATGATGCAGGACATGCAAGTAATCAACTGGGGCATTATCGGCTGCGGTAATGTCACCGAGGTAAAAAGTGGCCCCGCCTTCAACAAGGTGCCGGGCTCCAGGCTGCTGGCGGTGATGCGCCGGGACCGGGAAAAGCTCAAGGACTACGCCGCACGCCACGATGTGCCGAAAACCTACCAAAGCGCCGACGAGCTGATAAACGACCCGGAGATCGATGCTATTTACGTGGCAACACCTCCCGGCAGCCACCGCGAGTACGCGCTGAAGGTGGCGGGCGCTAACAAACATTGCTGCCTGGAAAAGCCGATGGCGCTTAATTTCACCGAGTGCCAGGAGATAGCCGAGGCTTTTGAAGGTAAGGACGCACAGCTGTTTGTGGCCTACTACCGCCGCTCCCTGCCCCGCTTCAACCAGGTTAAGGCGTGGATAGACAGCGGCAGAGTCGGTGCCATTCGCCATATCAACTGGAGCTATTCCCGCGCGCCCTCCGCCGCGGACCTGTCGCCGGAATACGACTGGCGCACCGATCCGGCGGTTGCCGGCGGCGGGCATTTCGTCGACCTGGCCTGCCATGGTCTCGACCTGTTTATCCACCTGGCTGGGGATATCTCGGAGGCCAGGGGAATCGCAGTGAATCAGCAGAACCTTTACGACGCCGAAGATGCGGTCTCCGCCTGCTGGGTGTTTGGCAGTGGCTCCACCGGTGCCGGCTTCTGGAACTTCGGCGCCAATACATACGCGGACGAAGTGGTGATTTACGGCAGCGAGGGCAACATCCGCTTTTCCGTGTTTGCCGACCAACCGCTGGTGCTCGAAACCGATGAAGGTTTGGAAACCGTCGAAATCGCCCATCCGGAGAACATCCAGTACTTCCATATCGAAAACATGGTCAAACACCTGAACGGCCGGGGCCATCATCCGGCAGCCGGAAGTGAGGGCGCGAAAGTTTCGCAGGTGATGGACCAGATACTGGCGGGGTTCCGCAAATAACCCGCCTTCATTCCTAAAAATTGGGTCTATTCCGTCGAATATCTGCGATTTTTGTTTCGAAATTCCGAATTACACTGAACAGCGTTGTCACTTTCTACACTTCCACCCTTAAACCCCGCTTTCCCGGTTTTTTTAAAGGGTGCCCAATGAGGACTTCGCTATGAACAACGGTGTACTTTGCGACTTCACCAAACTGGTGGCGCGCATTCTGATGTCGATCATGTTTATTGTCGCCGGCTACAGCAAGATCGGCGCCTACGCTGGTACCCAGGAATATATGGCGGCCGCTGGCGTTCCCGGATTTTTCCTGCCACTGGTCATCCTGCTGGAGCTGGGTGGCGGCCTGGCAATTCTCTTCGGTTTCTTCACCCGCTGGGTGGCAGTGGCTTTTGCCGCCTTCTGTGTGATCAGCGCCTGGATGTTCCACAACGTCCCCGGTGATCAGATGCAACAGATCATGTTTATGAAAAACATCACCATCGCCGGTGGCTTCCTGATCCTGGCCTGTGCCGGAGCGGGCAGATTCAGTTTCGACCACGCCATGGCCAAAGTGAAGAGCAAGTAAGGGGATCGTTCGATGGGATTGCTGGTAAAAGGCGAATGGAAAGATCAGTGGTATGACACCGACAAGAGCGGCGGCGAATTCGAGCGGGAGGCGGCGCAGTTGCGCAACTGGATCACCGCCGACGGCAGTGCCGGTCCCAGTGGTGAAGGCGGGTTCGCGGCAGAAAAAGGTCGCTATCACCTGTATGTCTCCCTCGCCTGCCCTTGGGCGCACCGAACACTGATCTTCCGCGAGCTCAAGGGACTCAATGACTACATCACTGTGTCGGTGGTCAGTCCCTACATGATGGAAAACGGCTGGACCTTCGATAAGGAGGAAGGCAGCACCGGTGACGACCTGTACGGCAGCGAGTTCCTGCACCAGATCTACACCCGCAATCGCTCCGATTACTCCGGGCGGGTTACCGTGCCGGTGTTGTGGGACAAACAGCGCGAGTGCATCGTCAGCAACGAGTCTGCGGAAATCATCCGCATGTTCAACACGGCGTTCAACGAGCTCACTGGCGACCAGCAGGACTTTTATCCACAGGATCTACACGGCGATATCGATGCCACCAACGCCCTGGTTTACGAAAACGTTAACAATGGCGTTTATCGTGCAGGTTTCGCGACCAGCAAGGAGGCCTACGAGTCCGCCTACCACCGCCTGTTCGAGGTAATGGAGCAACTGGAGCAGCGACTGGGTGACAACCGCTACCTCACCGGTGAAAGTATTACCGAGGCGGACTGGCGGCTGTTCACCACACTGATCCGCTTTGATGCGGTGTACCACGGCCACTTCAAGTGCAACAAACAGCGGCTTGCGGACTACTCCAACCTTTGGGGCTATGTGCGTGAGCTGTACCAGTGGGAAGGGGTCGCCGATACGGTGGACTTCCACCATATCAAGACCCACTACTACGCCAGCCACCGCAATATCAATCCCACCGGTATCGTGCCGGTGGGCCCGGAACTGGATTACAGCGCGCCTCACGGTCGCGGCTAATTTCACATCACGGAGAAAGCAATGAAGCTGTTTTACGCCCCCGGCGCCTGTTCCCTGTCGCCGCACATCGTCGCCTGCGAGGCGGGAATTGATCTGGAGCTGTGCAAGGTCAATCTGAAGACCAAGGAAACCGAGAGTGGCGGTGACTACAGGGAAGTGAACCCCAAGGGCTATGTACCCGCGCTTCAGCTGGAGGGGGGTGAGGTCCTGACGGAGGGGCCGGCGATCGTGCAGTTCCTGGCGGAACAGAAGCCGGAGAAAAAGCTGGCACCGGAGCAGGGCTCACTGGATCACTACCGGGTACTGGAGTGGCTGAACTACCTTTCCACCGAGGTACACAAATCCTTCGTACCCCTGTTCTGGGGCGGCAGCGACGAGGAAAAAGCGGAGGCCAAGGAAAGGCTGGTGAAACGCTTCCAGTACCTCGAAGACAGCATGGGTGGAGACTACCTGATGGGCGACGATTTCTGCATCGTAGACGCCTACCTGTTCACCCTGTACAGCTGGTGCAGCAAGGTAGATGTGTCAACAAGCGGCTGGCCCAAGCTCAGGGCGTTTGTCGAGCGCATGGGCCAGCGTGAAGGAGTACAGAAGGCGATGAAGGCAGAGGGGCTGCTCTAGTTTTCTCCTACTTTACCCGTTCCTCGATCCCGATCGGCTGTCGCGCCCTGGCGACGAACAGTACCAGGCACAGCGCGGCGGCCGAGCAGCACAGCATACCCGCCGCGATCGGCACCAGGGTGCCGGTATGTACCGCATTTACCGCGCCGCCCAGTACTCCGCCAAAAATAAACAGCGAAGCGCCGTACAGCGCATTGGCGGTGCCACTGATATTGGGGAAAAACTCCAGATAACAGGCGGCGGAATTCGGGGTGATGATGCCGATCACGCCCATTGCCATCACCAGCGGGATCATCCACGCCAGCAGTGGCTGCTGGTCGCCAAAATACAGGGTGCTGGCCAGCAACAGTACGCAGGACAGCGCCTGTAGGCTGATACCCACCGCCAGAATCTGCCGCGGCTCAAATACTTTGAGGAGGCGGATGTTCAGCTGCACCAGAATCACCAGCCCCAGCACACAGCTCCCAAACAGTAGCGGAAAGTGCTGCGAGCTAACGCCAAAGTGCTCCATAAACACAAAGGGCGCGGTGGTGATGTAGATAAACATGCAGCCACTCACAAATGCCTGCCCGAACAGGAAGCCCAGCGCGCGCCGGCAGCGGAAAATTTGTACGTAGCCTTTGAGCATGCTGCGCCGCGACTGCCGCTGACGCTTGGCGCGGCGGAAGCGGGAAACCGTCTCCGGCAAAATGCCCCGCACCAGCACCATCATCAGCAGGCCGTACACCAGCAGGAAGATAAAGATCGCGTGCCAGTCGCCAAAGGTCAGCAGGGTGGCGCCAATCACCGGCGCGACCATGGGGGCGATCAGCATCATGGTAGCGATCATCGACATGATCCGCGCCGCCTCGCGGCCATGGTAGAGGTCGCGCACAATGGCGCCGCAGATCACTGTGGCAAAGCCGCCGCCCACCGCCTGGCAGAAGCGCAGTGCCACCAGCACTTCCACGTTGTTGGCAAACAGGATCAGGGCGGTGCTGGCGATAAAGATGCTAAGGCCGATGGTGCCCACCAGGATACGTCCCCAGCGGTCTGACAGTGGCCCGCCGAAGATCTGCCCCACCGCAAAACCCAGCAGGTAGCTGGATACCGAGTGCTGCACCTGCGCCACCTCGACTCCCAGTGCCGCCGCCATCGCCGGAATCGCCGGCAGGTAGGTATCGATGGCAAAGGGCGTCAGCGCCACCAGCGCGGCGAGACAGGGGGCGAGCCAGCGGGGTGGCTTGCCTTCGGCGTCGAAGAAATTCGGGGGCATACAAACTCGGGTACAGGGGTAAGGTCGGGCAATCCCGGCTTCGGGCAGTCAAATCGGCGCTGTCCACCGGCGGGCGCCGGCATGGTAACGGGGGCAGCCTTCAGTTTCCATGGCAGTTGTCGAATTTGTGGTCATCCACCTATTGGGTAGGGTCGAACAGCAGTTCATCGCCTATATACAAGCTCTGCCAGCGGGGTGGGCGCAGGTTGCGCGGGCCTTTCGAAAGTTTGCTTTTCAGTGTGGCGACATCCTCGTCGGTTTGACGGTGTTTTTTGTGAATCAAGCGCCACTCGCTGTCGACGGTGCCATAGAGAGCGATATCCAACAGGTACTGGTTATCCCGGTGTTCAACACGTTCTCCGCTGTGGATGAACAGCAGGTATTCATCGCTGCCGTCGCCATCAATATCCTGCGCGAGCCAGAAACACTGGCGGTTCTCCTGTAGGCATTCATGGTGACGAGCATCGAAGGTAAAGTCCGTTGCCAGCGACTTGCCCGCAGGCAGCACTTCCAAATCCTTCAGTGTTTTTTGTCGTTCGACTTCCCGCAGCGGGTTTTCCTGAAGGCGCCAATGGTGCTCCACTTTTTTTGCAATGAGACCATCCAGGTAGCTTGTGACAGTGGTGTCCCGTTTAACGGAAGGCAACTCCTTCGCTCGCTGCAGTGCTTCAAGTCCCGGGCGCCCCAGCTTCTGGCGCAGGAAAAAGAAATCAAACTCCCCCAGCTCAACACGCCCATCTTGCAGCCGCGCCAACTGGTTATCAGCGCTGATACGCCAGAAGTTGGCCAGTGGCGACTGGGTTATAAGGCACACCGCCAGCACCCACAGTGCTAGCCCGGTATTGATCCGCGCCAACAGGTCCGCCCAGTGACCCCGCCGGTACAGGATCGAAATGCTGTAACTGATCGCGAGTAGTGCCAGGGTCAGCGTTACCACACCGCCCCACAGCCGCTCGGGGGTCCAGCCGTATTGCTGGACTCGCAGGGTCAGCCCGTAGAGCGCAAACGCGGTGTAAAACGGCGCCACGATCAATGCCAGCAGCAGTACCCCATTTATCCACCTGGGATAACGGGAAAAGGGGTATTCATCCTGGATCACCCCATTGGTAAAGAACAGTAGCAACGCGACCAGCCACAGCAGCAGTGCACTGCCACGTCCGGTATCCCAGATCGGTTGCAGACCGGTGAATGGCAGAGTCGCCAGAAACACGATGGTGAGTACCGCTAGCAGAGGCAACAGCGCCACCAGCATGGTGCGCAGCAGGCGCTTCAGCGTCAGTACAAAGCTTTGCTGGGAGCGGAACAGAATGGCACCACAGCCGGCGACCAGCCAGGTGACGGGATAGAAGAACCAGTCCTTTTCAAACAGTATCTTGAAAAAATCCACGCCCACCAGTGTGAACAGGGACTTCCACAAGATAAGGATCAGCCAGAAAATTCCGGTGAATACGATGGTCAGGCAAGCCGTCAGTGCGGTATCCCATGAGTAGTGAAACTGTGCGGGATAGCTTGGTTGCTGAAGCTTTTTTGCACTGGTGGCACTGGCGCGCAACAGAAAGGAGACAACAAAAGTGGCAATAACTACCGCGATGCAAAAGTCGTAGGGCCAGCCACAATTGATTGTGTCCGCGGGGGTGCACTGGAAACCCCGGTAGCTGGCGACCAGTGCAAGTAATACGGTGTAGCCGCCAACAATCCACCAGTAACCCCGCGCCAGTCGCGGCGCGATGGTAACGATCACCAGCGGTGGAATGGCAATCACCACGGTGTAGCAGAGGAACTGCCACACCGCAGACCATTGCTCGACGGCGTCGAAGAACTTGAGAGCGTAAAGCGCGAGCCCCTGGATCAGGGCCGCGATCAGGATCAGGCGCTTTTGCGGGGTGCCAAGACTTTGTACTTCGGTGGGGCTTTCCGCATCTTGGCCGCTGCTTCCGTGCATTTTGCGTCCTGTTCGGGTCTTTTAGGGGAAGTTAGTGCTTTTCTTCCCGGAGATTGTAGAGACCTTTCTTCAGTTTCAGCAGGTGCTCCTGCAGCTGTGGGCCTTTGCGCTGGGCGACACCGATGGCAAGCACATCGATCACCACCAGATGGGCGATGCGGGAGGAGAGTGGCGTATACAGCTCGATATCTTCTTCCACATCCACTTCCAGCGGAATACTGGACTGGCGTGTCATGGGAGAGCCGCTGGGGCCGAGTCCGATGACCGTGGCGCCCTGCTGCTTGGCCATTTCCATGGAGCGCAACAGCGAGGAAGTGCGGCCGCTCTGGGAGATGGCGACCACGACATCGCCGGGCTGCATGCTCATCGCCGACATGCTCTGCATATGGTGGTCGGAGTGCGCTGCGGTGGCCATCTGCAGGCGGAAAAACTTGTGCTGGGCATCGGCGGCCACGGCACCGGAGGCACCAAAACCGAAGAATTCCACCCGCTTGGCGGCGGCGATAGCGGCCACGGCGGCCTCCAGAGCGCGGCCGTCGATCTTGTCGCGCACGTTGAGCAGGGTGTCGACGGTGGAGTCGAAGACCTTGCGCTTGTATTCGGCGATGGTGTCTGTTTCGGTAACCGCGATCTGGCCGAAGCTCGGGCTGGACGCCAGCTGCTGCGCGAGGCTGAGCTTGAATTCCTGGAATCCGGAACAACCCACCGCACGACAGAAACGCACCACGGTTGGCTCGCTCACCTGGGCCTCGGTGGCGAGATCGACGATACGCATATGTATGATTTCGCCGGGATTGGCGAGGATATATTCCGCAACCTTGCGCTCAGATTTGCGCATGGAACTCAGCTGTTCGCTGATCTTCTGCGTGACTTCCGCTGGCTTCACGACAACACCTTCTCTGGTTCAAGCTGTGCAGTTTAGCGGCATGGCTCTGTGCTGGCGAGTGTTGGTGCCACGAAGCCCCGCGCGAAGGGCCTGATACCGGGTATTGCCTTGCGGGACCGTCTGCGGCCAGGACGGCCGCAGCCGAGCCCCCATGGATGGGTTTACGGCGTGTCCCGCAAGGCAATACCCGGTAGCAGGTCCGCCACGGCAGTGGAAAAAGACCGCTTACAAAACCCTGTTTATATACCCAGTTCTTCCCTCACCCCTGATACAATCCGCCCCATGGACGTATCTGAACTCTTAGACCCCCTCAACGACCCCCAGCGCGAAGCCGTAGCGGCGCCGCCGGGCAATCAACTGGTTCTGGCTGGCGCCGGCTCGGGCAAGACCCGTGTGCTGGTGCACCGTATCGCCTGGCTGATGCAGGTGGAGGGGGCGTCGCCCTACTCCATTATGGCAGTGACCTTTACCAACAAGGCCGCGCGCGAGATGCGCGGGCGCATCGAGGAACTGCTGGGGGTAAATACCTTCGGCATGTGGGTGGGCACCTTCCACGGTCTCGCTCACCGCTTGCTGCGCGCGCACTGGCAGGAGGCGAAGCTGCCGCAGAATTTCCAGATCCTCGACAGCGATGACCAGCTGCGCCTGATCAAGCGGGTGCAGAACGAGCTGGGGCTGGATGAAAAGAAGTGGTCGCCGCGGGAGACCCAGTGGTGGATCGGCGCACAGAAGGATGAGGGCATCCGTCCCCAGTATATCCAGCTCACCGGCGATCCCTGGCTCGCCACCATGGTGCGGATCTACAGCAGCTACGAAGAAGCCTGCCAGCGTGCGGGCGTGGTGGATTTTGGTGAGCTGCTGCTGCGCGCCCACGAGCTACTGCTGAACAATGACAGTATCCTCGCCCACTACCGCCGCCGCTTCCCGTTTATCCTGGTCGACGAGTTCCAGGACACCAACACCATTCAATACGCCTGGCTGCGCCTGCTGGCCGGTGACCAGTGTGCAATTACTGCGGTAGGTGACGATGACCAGTCTATTTACGGCTGGCGCGGCGCCAAGATCGAGAATATCCAGCATTTCGAGGCGGACCTGAAGGACGTGCAGACGGTGCGTCTGGAGCAGAACTACCGCTCTACCAGTACCATCCTCAACGCTGCCAACGCGGTTATCGCCCACAACTCTGGTCGCCTCGGCAAGGAACTGTGGACCGAGGGTGACAAGGGTGAGCCCATCTCGCTCTACTCCGCCTATAACGAACAGGACGAGGCACGCTTTATCGTCGAGCGTATCCAGGACTGGGTGCGCGACGGCAACCGTCGCGACAGCATCGCGATTCTGTATCGCTCCAATGCCCAGTCGCGGGTGCTGGAAGAAGGCCTGCTGCGGGAGCAGGTGCCCTACCGCATCTACGGCGGCCAGCGCTTCTACGAGCGCATGGAGATCAAGAACGCGCTGTCTTACATGCGGCTGATTACCAACCGTCACGACGACACCTCATTCGAGCGGGTAGTGAATACCCCCACCCGCGGCATCGGTGCGCGTACCGTGGATGCCGTGCGCGAATTTGCTCGCGAGCACGGCTGTTCCATGTGGGACGCCGCCGCCAAGATGCTACAGCAGAAAGTCCTCACTGCCCGCGCCGGCAATGCGCTGGCCAACTTCCTCAGTCTGATCGACGCGCTGGACGAAGAGAGTACCGACAAAACCCTCGACCATATCGCCGAGCTGGCCATCGAGCAGACCGGCCTTATCGAATTCCACGGCAAGGAAAAGGGCGAGAAGGGCCAGACCCGGGTGGAAAACCTGCAGGAATTGGTGAGCGCATGCCGCGGCTTTGACGGCATCCCCACTGTCGATCCCGATGGCGAGGCGGTAGATGAAGAAGAAATACCGCTGATTAACCAGTTCCTCGACAGTGCCGCGCTGGACGCCGGCGAGGGTCAGGCGGACGAGTTTGAAGATGCGGTGCAGCTGATGACCCTGCACTCGGCCAAGGGCCTGGAATTCCCGCTGGTGTTTATGGCGGGTGTGGAAGAAAACCTGTTTCCGCACAAGATGTCCGCGCAGGAACCCGGACGCATGGAGGAAGAGCGCCGGCTGTGCTACGTGGGCATCACCCGCGCCATGCAGAAACTGTATATCACCTACGCGGAAAGCCGACGCCTGTTTGGCAGCGAGACCTACAACAAGCCCTCGCGGTTCGTCAGTGAGATCCCGGTGGAATATATCCACGAGGTGCGGCTGAAAACTGAAGTCTCCAAGCCGCTATTCCAACCGAACTCTTTTGGAAAGGATTGGGGCAAGTTTGGTGGTGGCATAAACCCCTACTCTGACGCTGCCCCGGACTTTGACGATGACCTGCCACCCCTGGCGCTGGGTGGACGCGTAGACCACCCAAAATTCGGCGAGGGCACCGTGACACAGTTCGAGGGCAGTGGCCCGCGCGCCCGCGTGCAGGTCAACTTCGACGACGCCGGCAGCAAATGGCTGGTAGTATCGATGGCCAAGCTGCAGCCTCTTTAATTTGAACCATAGCCTGTGAGCGTCTGCTCGAAGCCGAACCCCGCCCTGAACGGGCGGGCAAAACAATAAAAAAACAAACGGACATGAAAAAAATAAACTGGTACCCCCCCGTTATTCTCGGACTGCTCGCACTATTGGTACTCACCTTCGGTGCCCTGGTGGTCTCGCGTTCCGATCAGGTGCAGACGGTCACCTCGATCGAAAACTCTCACCTGAAAAATTCGGGCCAGCAGACTTTCGAGTGGAAGCTCGTCACTACATGGCCAAAAAATTTCCCCGGCCTGGGCAGCGCCCCGGAGCGCTTCGCCAGAAACGTGGCGGAAATGTCCAATGGCCGATTGAAGATCAAGGTGTTCGGAGCCGGTGAACTGGTACCTGCGATGGGTGTGTTCGGTGCGGTTTCCAGCGGTGCTGCCCAGGTAGGCCACGGCGCAGCCTATTACTGGAAGGGCAAGGTGCCCGCCGCACAGTTCTTTACCGCGGTGCCGTTTGGGTTAAATGCCCAGGAAATGAACGGCTGGCTGCACTACGGTGGCGGCCTGGAACTGTGGGAAGAACTTTACGCCCCCTTTGACCTGATTCCGATGGCCGGTGGCTCCACCGGTGTACAGATGGCCGGCTGGTTCAACAAGGAAATCAATTCTGTCGAAGACCTCAAGGGTCTCAAGATGCGTATTCCCGGCCTCGGCGGTGAAGTGCTCAACCGGGCCGGAGGAACCGCAGTCACCATCCCCGGTGGCGAACTCTACACCGCACTGCAGACCGGCGTGATTGACGCCACCGAATGGGTCGGGCCCTACAACGATCTCGCCTTCGGCTTCCACCAGATCGCCAAATACTATTACTACCCCGGATGGCACGAGCCCGGCTCGGTTCTCGAAATCATCATCAACAAAACAGCGTTCGAGAAATTGCCGCAGGACCTGCAAGCCATCGTGCGCACCGCCGCCCGCGATGCCAACCAAGACATGCTCGACGAATACACCGCACGCAACAATCGCGCGCTGAAAGAACTGGTGGAAGAGCACGGTGTGGAATTGCGCAAGCTGCCAGATGAGGTGATCGCGCACCTGAAGGCAATCAATACCGGCATCATGGAAAAAACTGCGGCTGAAGATCCCCAGTTCAGTCGCGTCTATAACGCATTTAAAGAATTCGAATCCCAGGTGATTCCGTACCACCGGATCAGCGAGGAAGCGTACTATCAAACGCGAGATTTAGGCGCGCATTAAAACGCACATATCCGTTTTGACATATCGCTGGAATCGTGGTTGATCAACCCGGAGAGGAACAGATGAAGGATCTGGTGAAGCAGTTTCAATACTGGGTCATTAGCGTTGTACTGATATCCGTCGCGTGGCCGGTATTTGCCGACTCGACGCCGGAGCTCAACTATCCGGTATTGCGCCCGGCCATCTCGCCCGAGGAGGCCGGGTTTTCTGCGCGGGGGCTAGGAGAGGTAGATGCCCTGATTTCCCGCGATGTCGCTGCCGGCTTTCCCGGCGCGGTGTTGCTAATCATTCGCGACGGAAAAATCGTCAAGAACACCAGTTACGGTTATCGACAGAAGTTTGATGGCGCGGCGCCGCTACAAGACTTCCTGCCGATGACAACCAGTACCCTCTTCGATCTGGCCTCCAATACCAAGATGTATGCAACCAATTTTGCACTACAGAAGCTGGTGAGCGAGGGCAGACTGGACCTGCAAGCGCGCGTGCGCGATTACCTGCCGGAATTCCGCGATCGTGATAACGACGAAATTCGTGGTAAAGATGACCTGACGGTGGAGGATGTGCTGCGCCACCGAGCCGGCTTTACGGCCGATCCGCAATATCACAACCAGAAGGTTGCAAAAGGTCTGTATTCTCAGGTGAGAGACCTTACGCATAAAATGATTGTACAAACGCCGTTGGTTTACCCACCGCGCACCGACACTATTTATAGTGACGTGGACTATATGTTGCTCGGGCTGATCATTGAGCGGATCACCGGCCAAAGGCTGGACGACTATACAGAGGGTGCCATTTACGCCCCGCTGGGGCTGACGCATACCCACTTCAATCCATTGCAAAAGGGTTTCGCGCGTGCGCAATTCGCAGCCACCGAACTCCAGGGTAACACGCGTGGTGGTATCGTCTCGTTTCCCAATGTGCGCACCGCAACGCTACAGGGTCAGGTACACGATGAGAAAGCTTATTATGCAATGGCAGGTGTATCTGGCCACGCTGGTTTGTTTTCCACCTCTACGGATCTGGCAGTACTGCTGCAGGTGATGCTCAATGACGGTGGCTACGGCCAGTTCTCACTATTTGATAGCAAGTCCATCAGTGCATTCACCCAGCCCTCCGAGCGCGATCCTACCTTTGCACTCGGTTGGCGGATCAATGGGAATGAAAATATGCAGTGGATGTTCGGCGAATTCGCCAGCGATAAGGCATATGGACACACCGGTTGGACCGGCACCCTGACCGTTATTGATCCCGCATACGATCTTGGAATCGTACTGCTAACCAACAAAAAACATTCCCCAGTGATTGCGACCGGAAGCAACGCCGGTAGGTTTATCGGGGATTACTTTGCAACCGGGCGGTATGGTGAAGTGGTGTCGGCGGTATACCAGGCGATGGAGATGTAGCGCCAGGTTGTCCGAGTGGGGTCGAAGTGTGTGGCGCGCATTGAGGCTGAGGCCCCAATGCGAGTAGCTCTGGGGGGAATCAGGGCAGCGGTCG
Source organism: Microbulbifer elongatus (assembly GCF_020524885.1). Classification (GTDB taxonomy): domain Bacteria; phylum Pseudomonadota; class Gammaproteobacteria; order Pseudomonadales; family Cellvibrionaceae; genus Microbulbifer; species Microbulbifer elongatus_A. The sequence continues at coordinate 219,176 of NZ_JAIVKJ010000002.1, forward strand.
AGTGCGCCCGCGGTCGTCGATGGCGACGAATACGAATTCACCCTCGGTGACTTTCACCTGCTCTCCGGTATCCACACGGGTCAACCAGACTTCCACCAGGGTCTTGATGGAGGAGCGGCCCACTTCCAGGGTTTCCGCATAGCAACTGACGGTGGAGCCGACGGGCACCGGGCGCAGAAACACCATGCTGCCAACGGCAACAGTGGTGACGCGACCACGGGCAATACTCTGGGCGAGGATGGCACCGGCCACATCCATTTGTGACATCAGCCAGCCAGCAAAGACGTCACCCTGGGGGTTGGTGTCCCGGGGCATGGATTGGGTCTGTAGGGTCAGGGTACCGCTGGGTTGCGGCTCTTCATCTATGGCGGACATCGCAGGTGCTCACATTTTTAGATTTATTGACCGGTGGCGCGTAAACGGCTGCCAGCTCCGGTGGCGCATTCTAACACAAACTGGGTACTAATTAGCCAGTCCTGGTCGCGTTAAATTCATCAATTCCTGCTAGCAGGTTCCGCGCCGACTTGTCTGCTTTTCGCACATCTCCTAGACTGCGCGGCATGCGTACGTTGATTATGACCCTGATCTTGTGGTGTTTTGCTGCCCAGAGCCTGGCTCTGGCGGTCACCCCTGCCTGTGATCCGGGTGCAGATCCTCACGCCGAGCACGGGGCCATGATGATGGAGTCCGATGCCGGAAACGATATGCATAGCGATGGCCATGGCGATATGCCCTGCTGTCAGGACTCCGCAGATGCATCCCATCAGGATCTCTGTCAGCTGACCTGTGCGGTTGGCGGCTGCAGTGCCGCGGTTGTTGTTGACCAGGAGTGGCAGATCAACGCCCTGCCCGTCTCGGCCCCGCTAGTGCCAATTGACCCCTCCCCCCTTGCTGCTTCGCAGCGAAACCTGTTGCGCCCACCCATCGGCGCCTGATGCACAGCTAATTTGCGTCTTGCCTGACGCATAAATCGACGACCGCAACGGCAGACGCCGTCGCGATCCAGCATCAGTCATACAGGATTTATCCATGGGAATTGTTACGCGCGCCCTCGGCAAGCTGGCGCCGGCGCTGCTGATTGCCACATTTACCGGTCCCGCCTCGGCGCAATTGACCCTCGACAGCGCGATTCAGCTGGCACTGGACCAGGATCCCCAAACGGCGGCTGCCCTGGCCGCCGCCGACGCGGCGACGGAAACCGCCGTGGCGGACGCCCAGTGGGCCGACCCCATGGTAAAGCTGGGTGTGGCTAACCTGCCCACCGACACTTTCGCCTTTGACGACCAGCCAATGACCCAGAAAGTGATCGGCATTAGCCAGAAGCTGCCCCGCGGGGATTCCGCGGCACTCGCCGGTGAGCGCGGCGCCCACACTGCGGAGGCGGGCTATGCCGGTGCCGCGGATCTGGAACTGGCGCTGGCGCGGGACGTGGCGCTGGCCTACCTCAGCGTGGCGGAGCAGCTGCGGGTGCGCGAACTGCTGGCGGAGAACCGTCGCTGGATGCAGGAGCTGGTGGGGTACAACCGCGCGCGCCTCGCCAGTGCGCAGATCCATTCCCAGCAGCTGTTGCAGTCGCAGCTGGCACTGGCGCGACTGGACGACCGCATTGCCGCGGTGGATGGCGAGATCAATCGCGCCCGCGGCACGCTCAGCCGCTGGATCGGCGGCGCCGCCTGGGGCGTGCTGGATGCAACGCCGCCGGCCTGGCGGGATACCCGCGACTGGCTGGTTGGGCAGTCCCTTCCGGTCCCGATGGCGCTTGTGGAGCAGCACCCCGCCGTGGCTGCCAGCAGTGCCCGCGTGGCTGCAGAGCGGGCCAATGTGGCACTGGCCCAGGAGGCCTACAAGCCGCAGTTCGGTGTCGATTTCAGTTACGGCCAGCGCGACCGGACTCCAATGAGTGATGGCTCGGACTTTGCCAGCGTGATGGTGTCGTTCGACCTGCCCCTGTTCCGCCAGGATCGCCAGGACCGCCGCCTTGCCGCCAGCCGCGCGCGCGAAAGCGCTGGCATCCTGCAGCGACAGAACCTACTGCAGCAGTTGCACGCCGAGCTCAATGGTGCCGTGGCCATGGCCCAGACACTCGATCGCCGTCGCGCGGAGTACCGGGAGTACTTGCTGCCGCAGGCAGACGCTACCGCCGATGCGGTACTGCGGGGCTACGCCAGCAATACCGCGGATCTGGAAGCGGCCATTGCCGCGCGCATGGACGACATCGAGACCCAGATCAGTGCCGCGCGCCTCACCTATGGCTACTTCCGCGCCGTCGCGCGCATCCGTTATTTCCGCGCCGTCGAGCTCGACGCCAACTTCAAATAATCAGCGATCTGCAACGTTATGAACAAAATATTGATAGTCGTGCTCGCCATCATCGCCCTGGTGGTGGGAATTCTTGTGGGGCGCGGCCTGTCCGGCGGTGACGACACCGCGCAGGGAGGCAGCGGCGAAAAGAAAATCCTCTACTGGGTCGCGCCCATGGACCCCAACTACCGTCGCGACGGCCCCGGCAAATCGCCCATGGGCATGGACCTGGTGCCGGTCTACGAGGGCGAGGAAGGTGAGGCCAAGCCAGGCACCGTATCCATCTCCTCCCAGGTGGAAAACAACCTGGGTGTGCGCACCGCGGTAGCGGAGAAAGGCCCGGTGACCATAGAGGTCGACACCGTGGGCCTGGTGCAGCTGGATGAAGACAAGCTGCACCACGTGCACACCCGCCTGAGCGGTTGGGTGCACAAGAGCTGGGTCAAGGCCGTGGGGGATCGTGTGCGCAAGGGGCAGCCGCTGGTGGCGATCTACTCGCCGGAGCTCGTCAAGGCTCAGAGTGAACTGGTAGCGGCCCTGGAAAGCGGCAACCGCACCCTGATCGAGGCCACCCGCGAGCGCCTGAACAGCCTTGGGGTGCCTGCCGAGCAGGTGCGCGCGCTGGATAAATCCCGTCAGGTGAACCAGACCATCACCCTCTACTCGCCCACCGATGGCTACGTAAATGAATTCGCCGCCCGCGACGGTATGTATATCACCCCCGCCACCACCCTGATGAGCATTGGCCCGCTGGACACCGTGTGGGTGGAAGGCGAGCTGTTCCCGAAACAGGGCGCCCAGGTACGCGTGGGCGATACCGCCACCCTGCAGGGGGAGTTTGCCCCGGGCCGCAGCTGGACCGGCGAGCTAGTGCACATTCTCCCGGATCTCGACCCCAAGACCCGCACCCTGCGCGTGCGGGTGCTTGTGGAAAACGCCGATAAAACCCTGCGTCCGGGCATGTTTGTGCGCCTGCAGCTGGGCGGCCAGCAGGTGGATACGTTGACCGTACCGCGCAGCGCCCTGATCCGCACCGGTGATATGGACCGGCTGGTGATCGCCGAGGGTGGCGGCCGTTATCGCTCGGTGCGCGTGCGGGTGGGCCGCGAGCTGGGCAAGCGAGTGGAAATCCTCGCCGGACTCGAACCCGGTACCGAGGTCGTCACCTCGGCCCAGTTCCTGCTGGATTCCGAGTCCAGCATTAGCGCCGATCTGCAGCGCATCGAGGGCGAAGGTGACGCGAACAGCAGTAAAAAGTCAGCAAAAGCCGATACCGCCTGGGCCGAGGCCACGGTGCTCAGCATGCCCGACGACAACCACTACGCGCGCCTCGAGCACGGCCCGGTGCCGGAATGGGACTGGCCCGGTATGGTGATGGGATTCCATGTGGCGGAAGGCGGGCAGCAGGCATTACGCGATGCGCTGGAAAGCGGCGCGCCGCTGCGGGTGCAGATGCGCCAGCGCGACGACGGTAAATACGAGGTGATCGCCGCTCACGCCTTGGCCGATGATTCCCTGATGCCGGGACACGAAGGCCACGAGCAAATGGACCACTCGCAGATGGATCACGGCGAGATGGACCACGGTGACATGGATCACTCCGGACCGCAGGAGCCGGTGAAATGATCGCGCGTATCATCCACTGGTCCCTGCACAACCGCGCGCTGGTATTGATCGGCGCGGTGGTGCTGACCCTTGCCGGCCTCTACAGCCTGCGCAATACGCCGGTGGATGCCCTGCCGGACCTTTCCGACGTGCAGGTGATCGTCAAGACCAGCTACCCGGGCCAGGCACCGCAGGTGGTGGAGGACCAGGTTACCTACCCCCTCACCACCGCCATGCTGAGTGTACCCGGCGCGCATACGGTGCGCGGTTATTCATTTTTCGGCGATTCCTACGTTTACGTTATTTTCGACGACGATGTCGACCTCTACTGGGCCAGATCCCGTGTACTTGAATACCTGAGCCAGGTGGCCCCGCGCCTGCCCAGTGCCGCGCGCTCGGAACTGGGGCCGGATGCCACTGGCGTGGGCTGGATCTACAGCTACACCCTGGTGGACCCCACCGGCAAACACGACCTGGCGCAGCTGCGCTCACTGCAGGACTGGTTCCTGAAATACGAGCTGCAGACCCTGCCCGGGGTGTCCGAGGTGGCCACCGTGGGGGGCATGGTCAAACAGTACCAGGTGCAGGTGGACCCCCTGCGGCTGCGCGCCTACGACCTGACCCTGGCCCAGGTGCAGGCGGCGATAGAGCGCGGCAACCGCGAATCCGGTGCCTCGGTGGTGGAGATGGCGGAAGCCGAATACATGGTGCGCGCCAGCGGCTACATCCAGAGCGTGGAAGACCTGCGCCAGCTGCCGCTGCTGGTCAATGCCGCCGGCACCCCGCTGTTGCTGCGGGATGTGGCAGATGTACACCTGGGGCCGCAGATGCGGCGCGGCCTCTCCGAGCTGGATGGCGAGGGCGAGGCCGTGGGTGGTGTGATTGTGATGCGCTTCGGTGAGAACGCGCGCGCGGTGATCGACCGCGTGCGTGAGCGACTGCAAGAATTGCAGCGCAGCCTGCCGGCGGGTGTGGAAATCGTGCCCACCTACGACCGCAGCGAGCTGATCGACAGCGCGGTGGACAACCTGTGGCACAAGCTGCTGCAGGAGTTCATCGTGGTGGCACTGGTGTGCGCTCTGTTCCTGTACCACCTGCGTTCGTCGCTGGTGATCGCCATCAGCCTGCCGCTGGGGATTATCGGTGCCTTTATCGTGATGCGCCTGCAGGGCATCAACGCCAACATCATGAGCCTGGGCGGCATCGCCATCGCCATCGGCGCTATGGTAGACGGCGCCATCGTGATGATCGAGAACCTGCACAAGCATATGGAGCGCACCCCGCTCACTGAGGAGAACAGATGGAAGATTGTCGGTGAAGCGGCCAGTGAGGTGGGGCCGCCGCTGTTCTTCAGCTTGCTGATCATCACCCTGAGTTTCCTGCCGGTATTCGCGCTGGAAGGCCAGGAGGGGCGGCTGTTCGCGCCGCTGGCCTATACCAAGACCTACGCCATGGCAGTGGCCGCCGGCCTCGCCATCACCCTGGTGCCGGTGCTGATGGGCTACCTAGTGCGCGGCGAAGTGAAGCCGGAACAGGCCAACCCAATCAATCGCGCTTTTACTGCCGCCTACCGCCCGGCGCTGGAACTGGCGATCCGCCATCCGCTGCTCGTCGTCATCACCGCCCTGTTGTTGCTCGCCAGCAGCCTGTATCCGCTGTCGCGCACCGGCAGTGAATTCATGCCGCCGCTGGATGAAGGCGACCTGATGTATATGCCCAGCACCCATCCCGGCATTTCCATCGGCAAGGCCCGCGAGCTGCTGCAGCAGACCGACAAGATGATCATGCAGGTACCGGAAGTGGCGCAGGTGTGGGGCAAGATGGGCCGCGCCGAAACCGCCACCGACCCGGCGCCGCTGACCATGGTGGAGACGATTATCCGCTTCAAGCCCCGCGACCAGTGGCGGCCGGGGATGACCCCGGAAAAACTGCGCGCGGAGCTCGATGCCGCGGTGCAGTTGCCCGGGGTCACCAACGCCTGGGTGATGCCGATCAAGACCCGTATCGACATGCTCGCCACCGGCATCAAGACCCCGGTGGGCATCAAGGTTGCCGGTGCTGACCTGTACCAGATCGAGCAGATCGGTACCCAACTGGAGTCCCTGCTCAAGAATGTGCCAGGTACCGCGTCGGTATTTGCCGAGCGCGTCGAGGGCGGCCGCTATATCGATATCGACATCGACCGCAGTGCCGCGGCGCGCTACGGCCTGAATATCCAGGACGTGCAGACGGTGATCGACACCGCGGTGGGCGGCAAGAAGGTGGGTGAGACCACCGAAGGCCTGGAGCGCTATCCGATCAATGTGCGTTACCCACAGGCCTGGCGCGACTCGCCGGAAAGCCTGCGCGGCCTGCCGCTGGTGGCCCCTAACGGTACCCACCTAAGCCTCGGCGATGTGGCGACCATTGAGGTGCAGAGCGGTCCGCCGATGATCAAGACCGAGAACGCCCGCCCCAATGGCTGGATCTATATCGATATCGCCAACCGCGACCTGGGCTCGTGGGTGGCGGAGGCGCAGCAGCTGGTGGCGGACCAACTGGAGCTGCCACCGGGCTATTCCCTGGCGTGGTCCGGCCAGTACGAATACATGGAGCGCGCGCGCGAGCGCCTGGGTCTGCTGTTGCCGGTGACCCTCGGCATCATCGTCCTGTTGCTGTACTTCAGCTTCCGCCACTGGGGTGAGGTGCTGGTGATCATGGGCACCCTGCCGCTGGCGCTGATCGGCGGTCTGTGGCTGTTGTACTGGCTCGATTACAACCTGTCGGTGGCGGTGGGCGTGGGCTTTATTGCACTGGCCGGGGTGGCTGTGGAGATCGGAGTAATCATGCTCGTGTATCTCAACCAGGCTTGGCATCAGGCGCAGGCAGAGTGCGAAGCCGACGACCGCAAGCCCACCGTGGCGGACCTGCGTGAGGCGATCCGCAGCGGTGCCGGTCAGCGCATGCGCCCGGTGTTGATGACCACGTCCACCGTTTTTATCGGCTTGATACCGGTCATGCTGGGTAGTGGCGTTGGCTCGGAAGTCATGCAGCGCATTGCCGCGCCCATGGTTGGTGGTATGGTTAGTGCCATGCTGTTGACGCTGATGGTATTGCCGGCAGTGTACCGGTTGTGGAAAGGGCGCAGTCTGGCCGCCGCAACCTAGCATTCCCTTGCAGGGCGCCCGTCGAAGAAATGATCGCTTGCGAGTGGGGTGCCCCTGTTGATTAGCTGTAAGACCTGCAATGAAAAATAAAAAACCCTCCGGTGCTGTACCGGCTAAATTTGAACTGTCTTTTCTCGCGCCTCGCTTCTGGGGAACCTGGCTGTTACTGGGCTTTCTGCGCCTGATGACCGTATTGCCAAGAAGCTGGGTCATGTTCCTGGGGGCGCGGTTCGGCGATATCTTCCGCTGCTCCAATGAGAAGCGGCGGCGTATCGCCGAGGTCAACTTTGAACTGTGCTTCCCGGAAATGTCACCGGAGCAGCGTCAGGTGCTATTGGTAGATCACTTCCGGGCCTACGGGCGCAGCTTGCTGGATATGGGCCTGACACTGTGGGGCAGCGAAAAAAAGCTGAAGAAACTGGTGGAGCTGGAAGGCTTCGAGGAGCAGCAAAAGCTGGTAGCGGAAAAGAACGTACTGGCCATCACCTGGCACCTGACTACCCTTGAGCTGACCGGCCTGTTGATGACTATGGCTGGCCCAACGGTTTCGATGATGAAGTCCTTGAAAAACCCGTTGCTGACCTGGGTAGTCGCCCGCGGGCGCGGACATTTATCGGATCTAAAGTTGATGAACCGAGAGGCGGGTATCCGCCCACTGATCAAGGGCTTGAAATCGGGAAGGCAGTGCATTCTGTTGCCGGACGAAGACTTTGGCTTCCGCGGTGGGGATGTGGTTTATGTACCGTTTTTCGGCGTGCCCCGCGCCATGGTCACGACGCCGGGCCGTATTGCCAAGGCCACCGGTGCGGCTGTGACTCTCTGCACCTCACGCCTGGACCCAACCACCGGCAAATATATCTGCACCTTCACACCACCACTGACAGAGGTCAAAGGGGAAGACCCGGTGGCGGATGCCAAAGCCATCTGCAGCGCCATGGAAACCATGATCCGTAAAGCCCCGGAGCAATACTTGTGGACCTTCCGCTGGTTCTGCTCTCGGCCGGATGGTTCCGAAAGCCCCTATGATCCGGTGCCGGCTACCTGACTTGTATCGCGGCAGGCGCATCGGCTCTGGTGCGGCGCTTGCGAAGAATCATCCCGCTATCGGTTATCCCGCTAAATAAGCGGGCAACCAGGTCGCCAGCGCGGGCCATGCCGCCAGCAACAGCATCACCAGCAACTGAATCCCGATAAATGGCACTACGCCGCTGTAAATTGCGCCGGTGGACACTTCGACCGGTGCGACCCCACGCAGGTAAAACAGCGCAAAGCCAAAGGGTGGGGTAAGGAAAGAGGTCTGCAGGTTCAGCGCAATCATCACACCCAGCCATACGGGATCCAGCCCCATGGCCAGCAGCACCGGGCCGACAATGGGCACCACCACGAAAGTGATCTCGATAAAGTCGAGGATAAATCCCAGCAGGAAGATCACCAGCATCACCAGCAGGGTCGCCCCGATCACGCCACCGGGCAGGCTTTCGAAGAAGTGGGTAACCACTTCCTCACCACCAAAACCACGGAATACCAGCGAAAACAGCGAGGCGCCGATCAGGATCGCGAATACCATCGCCGTGACCTGCAGGGTGCTCTGCCCCACTTCTCCGGCACGGCTCCAGTTTAGTGCGCCTCGTCCCCACGCCAGGATCCCCGCACCCAGCGCGCCGACCGCGGCGGCTTCGGTGGGGGTGGCGGCGCCGGTAATGATGGAGCCGAGCACCAGCAGCATCAGCGCAATCGGCGGAACCAGGCTTTTCAGGGTCTGCAGCAGCTCGACTTCTTCGCGTTTGTCACGGGCGACCGAGGGTTCGCGGCGAGCAATAAACAGCAGGTAGAGAATGTAGGCGGCTACCAATATCAGGCCCGGAATGATCGCGCCCACAAACAGGTCGCCCACACTCACGGGCTTTGGGTTGAAGATCCCCTGGGACAGCTGCGCCTGCTGGTACGCATTGGACAAGGTGTCACCGAGCAGGACCAGCGCGATGGACGGCGGAATGATCTGGCCGAGGGTGCCGGTGGCGCAGATGGTTCCGGTAGCGAGCTTCGGCGAGTAGCCGCGTTTTAGCATGGTAGGCAGGGACATCAGGCCCATGGTCACCACCGTGGCGCCGACGATACCGGTGCTGGCGGCAAGCAGTGCACCCACCACCACCACGGAGACCGCCATACCGGCGGGAATACCGGAGAAAACACGTGCCAGATTGACCAGCAGCTCCTCGGCAATGCGCGCACGCTCCAGCATGACACCCATCAGAACGAACAGCGGAACCGCCATCAGGGTGCCGTTCTGCATGATTCCGAAAAGGCGGTCTGGAAACGCCCTGAGCAATTCCGCATCAAACACGCCGCCGACAATACCAAGACCGGCGGCGATCAGAGCCGTGCCGCCCAGGGTGAAGGCCACCGGGTAACCGAACATCAGTGCCGCGCACACGGCCAGAAACATCAGAAGTGGGATCAATTCCATCATGCGCTGGCCTCCCCGGCCGCTTCCCGAATCAGCGGCGCCGGCTGTGTTGATGCCTCGGCGACCTGCGGTGCGGGGGCCCCTGAGCTGGCGGGGCTGGTTTCAACCTGCATCAATGTGTTCAGGGCGCGCGCGAACTGGGCAATACCCTGTAGCGCGAGAGTCGCGGCCGCCAGTGGGATCAGGCTTTTCAGTAGGTAAACGCCACCGAGACCATCGGCGCTGGCACTGGACTCCCACACCGCCCAACTGGAGGCGGCAAACTGCAAACTGCCCACTGCAATAAAAATGCAAACGGGTAGCAGGAAGATGAGGCAGCCCACCGCGTCCACCCAGGCCTTACCTCTGGCGGACATGGTGCGATAGAAGACATCGACGCGCACGTGGGCACCGGCCTGCAGGGCATAGGCGAGACCGAGCATAAAGGCGGCTCCATGCAGGTAAACCACAGCGTCCTGCAGTGCCAGCGAGCCGCCATCGAAGCCGTAGCGCAGGGCAACCACCAGGCTCTGTATCAGTACCATGGCGAGGGTGAACCACCCCAGAAAGCGCCCGCAACCGCTGGCAAAGCGGTCGAGGGCACTGGCGATTCGCGGCAGAAACTTCATGGGAGGTCTCTCAAATCATCGTTATTGTTCTGTTATCTAGGATGAAGAGCCTACCTGCTGGTCAGAAGTTGCGCCAGCGCCGGATACAGCAGGGTGATTATGACCGCACTGAGTTTTCCGGTCATAAACTGTGCTGTTCACTGTAATCTGTTTGTAACTTTTCATTCATAGAATCGTCACTAGTTAGACATAACATGCGTCGCGTGCAGACATTTCGACCAATTTAGCGACCACTTTTTGGAGATATCCATGAACAACCGTTCTGCGAGCAAAAAAGCCCTGGCTTCGGCCCTGGCCGCTCTGACCATCGCGGCTTCCAGCGCCGCCCTGGCCGCGCGCGATCACATCAGCATCGTTGGCTCATCTACCGTCTACCCGTTCACCACGGTAGTGGCCGAGCGCTTCAGCCGCGCCACCCAGTTCAAGACTCCGGTTGTCGAATCCACGGGTACCGGCGGTGGCATGAAGCTGTTCTGCCAGGGTGTGGGTGAGAACACTGCCGACATCACCGGTGCTTCCCGTCGTATCAAGCAGTCCGAGCTGGAGATGTGTAACGGCAACGGCGTGGACGTGGTGGAAGTACAGATCGGCTTTGACGGCATCGTGCTGGCCAACGCCAAGACCGCCAAGGCCTTCGAACTGAGCCGCAAGGACATCTTCCTCGCCCTGGCCAAAGACGTACCCAACCCGGATGGCTCCGAGACGCTGGTCGCCAACCCGTACAAAACCTGGAAGCAAGTAAACCCGACGCTTCCGGACACCAAAATTGAAGTGCTGGGCCCGCCCCCGACTTCCGGTACCCGCGACGCGTTTGCCGAGCTGGCGATGGAAGGTGGTTGTAAGAAGTTTGACTGGATCGCGGCCAAGAAGTCTTCCGACAAGAATGCCTATAAAGCCATTTGCCACAATGTGCGCGAAGACGGTGCCTACGTGGAAGCCGGTGAGAACGACAACCTGATCGTGAACAAGCTGGCCGCCAACCCGAATGCCCTGGGCATCTTCGGTTTCAGCTTCCTCGATCAGAATGCGGACAAGGTGCAGGGTTCCCTGATCGAAGGCCAGGAGCCGACGTTCGAATCCATCGCCGATAACAGCTACCCGGTTTCCCGCCCGCTGTTCATCTACGTGAAGAAAGCGCACGTGGACGTGGTGCCCGGTATCAAGCAGTTCATGGCCGAGTTCACCAATGAACGCGCCTGGGGTGATGAAGGCTATCTGGCAGACAAGGGCATGATCCCGCTGCCCACTTCCAAGCGTCAGGAAGTTGCCATCAACGTTCGCAAGCTGAACGCGCTGACCAATCTGGCTGCAAAATAATCAGGAGAGATTGGGGTACGCTGCGGCGCTGCCCCGATCCACTTCTAGCAGGTAGATGGAATTACCGGCCAAGCCTCCCACAAAACAGGGGCTTGGCCGTTCTCATATCCAATACATGCAAAAACTTGTGAAGTCCGCATAATGGCCCGCGCCTTTCATCGCAGATTCACAATTCATTTGAGATAAACCCGAGCGAATCGATGCAGACCCCCACTCTCTTCGCCCTGCTGTTGCTGCTGATCCTGGTTGCCTACGGCACCGGCTTCAGCCGCGCCGTGGGAGCCGCCCGCAGCCGCGGCGGAATCCGCAGCCTTGCCTCCCTGCCCAGTTACTACGGAGTGCACACCGCGCTCTGGTGCGGACTACCGGCCCTGATCATTCTGGGCTTCTGGCTGGCTTTTGATGATTCCATTATCCGCACTCTGGTGATGGGTGGGCTCAGCGCAAAGCCGGAGTCCATTTCCGGGCAGAACCTGTTGTACGCGCAGATCCAGAATATGGCCGCGGGCAATCTGGTTGGCGAAGCGACACCGCAGCTGACGGCAGCGGCCGAACATCTGACCAGCCTGCGCCAGAGCGGTCAGTGGCTGCAGACCGCGCTGATACTGATTCTTTCTATTGGCCTAGGCGCATTTGCCCTGTTGCAGATTTCACCGGAAATGCGCGCGCGGGAGAAAGTGGAGAAAGTGCTGCGCGCGATCCTGTTGCTGTGTGCCTGCGCTGCCATCTTCACCACCGTTGGCATCCTGCTGTCGGTGCTGTTTGAATCCCTGCGCTTTTTCCAGACAGTGCCGGTGACCGAATTCCTGTTCGGCCTGCACTGGAGTCCACAGATGGCGCTGCGCGAGGATCAGGTTGGTTCCAGTGGCGCCTTTGGTGCGGTGCCCCTGTTCACCGGCACACTGATGGTTTCCGCGATCGCCATGTTTGTGGCGGTGCCGGTTGGGCTGATGTCCGCGATTTACCTCGCCGAATATGCGGGCAAGAAAGTGCGTGCTTTCGCCAAGCCGCTGATCGAGATCCTCGCCGGTGTACCCACCGTCGTATACGGCTTCTTTGCCGCGCTTACCGTGGCACCGTTTGTGCGAGAGGTGGCCCAGTCCATCGGCCTGGAGGCGTCCAGTGAAAGTGCACTGGCGGCGGGCCTGGTAATGGGCGTGATGATTATTCCGTTCGTGTCGTCTCTCTCCGACGACGTGATCAATGCAGTGCCGCAGTCCCTGCGCGACGGCGCCCTCGGCCTCGGCTCCACCAAATCCGAAACCGTGCGCAAGGTGGTGATCCCCGCTGCCCTGCCCGGCATCGTCGGTGGCGTGTTGCTGGCGGTGTCGCGCGCGATTGGCGAGACCATGATTGTGGTGATGGCCGCGGGCCTCGCCGCCAACCTCACCGCGAACCCGCTGGAATCGGTTACCACCGTAACGGTGCAAATCGTGACTCTGCTGGTGGGCGACCAGGAATTCGACAGTCCGAAAACCCTCGCCGCTTTCGCCCTCGGTCTGATGCTGTTTATCAGCACCCTGATTCTGAACTTTATCGCCCTGCACGTCGTGAAAAAATACCGGGAACAGTATGACTGATCTGACTCAATCCACCTTGACCCAGAAAGAGGTGCGCGAGCGTATCGAATCGCGGCTCGCCAGCCGCCACCGCAAGGAAAAAATCTTCCGCGGTTTTGGTATCGCGAGTATCGCATTCGGCGTGCTGGCGGTACTGGTGCTCTTCACCGACATTATCAGCAAGGGCAGCAGCGCCTTCGTGCAGACGGACATTCAGCTGGAAGTAACCTACGATCCGGCCGTCCTGGGTATCGAAACCGTGGACCAAGAGAGCCTGGCCTGGGCCAATTTCGACGGTGTTATCCGCGAAGCCTTGCGCGAGCGTTTTCCGGATGTGACCGGGCGTCGCGACAAGCGGGAACTTTACTCGCTGGTCTCCACTGGTGCCGGTTTTGCACTGCGTGAACGTCTGGCACAGAACCCGGAGCTGCTTGGGAAGTCCGAGACCCTGTGGTTCAACGCCGATGACGACGTGGACACTTACGTGAAGAGCCTGTCGAAATCCGAAGACGGCTTCCTTGGGCGGACCTCCGAACAGAAGGCGGAGTGGATACAGTCACTGCGTGAAAGCGGTGAACTGGAGAAGCGTTTCAACACCACGTTTTTTACCAATGGTGACTCTCGTGAACCAGAACAGGCCGGCATTCGCGCGGCGCTGGTGGGCTCCCTGTTCACGCTGCTGGTGACGCTGACATTGTCGTTCCCCATTGGTGTGGCCGCGGCCATTTACCTGGAAGAGTTCGCACCGAAGAACCGCTGGACCGACCTGATCGAGGTAAACATCAACAACCTCGCGGCGGTACCGTCCATCGTGTTCGGTCTGCTGGGCCTGGCTATTTTTATCAACTTTTTTGAAATGCCACGTTCCGCACCGCTGGTAGGCGGCCTGGTACTGACCTTGATGACCTTGCCGACGATCATTATTTCCAGTCGTGCCTCGCTCAAGTCCGTGCCACCATCCATCCGCGAGGCGGCCATGGGTATGGGCGCCTCGCGGATGCAGGTGGTGTTGCACCATGTGTTGCCGCTGGCCATGCCGGGCATGCTGACCGGTGCGATTATCGGCATGGCACAGGCCCTGGGTGAGACCGCACCCCTGCTGATGATCGGCATGGTGGCATTTATCGTGGATGTGCCTGGCGGTATCACCGACCCGTCCACGGTACTGCCGGTGCAGATTTTCCTGTGGGCAGACAGCCCGGAGCGCGCCTTTGTCGAGCGTACCTCCGCCGCGATCATGGTCTTGCTCGCGGTACTGATCACCATGAATACCTGCGCAGTGTGGCTGCGCAAAAAACTTGAGCGCCGCTGGTAACGCGTTGCGCAGCCTGTGAATGCTAAGATTGCGAATCGAGAAAGAGCCATGAATACCATGACCCTGAACGCCGGCGAAGCTGTACCGGCGGAAAACAAAGCCACCAAACTGGCAGCGGAGCCCCCTTCAGTGAAAAACCAGGCCGTGAAGAAACCCGAGGAAATCGCCGGCACCGTAGGCAGCCCGTTCTGCGATGAAGCCAAGTTGCGCATGCGCAATGTCAACGTGTTCTACGGCGAAACCCAGGCCATTCACGACGTTAGCCTGGATATCGGCCGCAACCAGGTGGTGGCCATGATCGGCCCTTCCGGCTGTGGTAAATCCACTTTTCTGCGCTGCCTTAACCGCATGAACGACACCATCGAAGGTTGTCGTGTGGAAGGTGAGCTGACTCTGGATGGCGAAGCCATCTACGGCTCCAAGGTGGATGTGGTGCCCCTGCGCGCCCGGGTGGGCATGGTGTTCCAGAAGCCGAACCCCTTCCCCAAGTCCATCTACGATAACGTTGCCTACGGCCCCAAAATCCACGGTATTGCCAGCCGCCGTGCCGAGCTGGACGAGGTTGTGGAAAACAGCCTGCGCCGCGCGGGCCTGTGGAACGAAGTCAAGGATCGCCTGGACAAGCCGGGCACAGGCCTGTCCGGTGGTCAGCAACAGCGTCTGTGTATCGCCCGCGCTATTGCTGTAAACCCGGAAGTAATCCTGATGGATGAGCCCTGCTCTGCGTTGGACCCGATTGCCACCGCACGCATTGAGGAGCTAATTGACGAGTTGCGCGAGAACTACACCATCGCCATCGTTACCCACTCCATGCAGCAGGCCGCGCGCGTAAGCCAGCGTACTGCCTACTTCCACCTGGGCAAGCTGGTGGAGGTGAACGACACCGAGACCGTGTTCACCAATCCGCAACACGAACTTACAGAAGCCTACATTACCGGCCGTTTCGGCTAAGGTTGGGGAGAGCCTACAAAGAATTATGGAAATGCATTTCGATCAACACATCTCCCGCCAGTTCAACGAAGATCTTGAATCCCTCAAGACGGAAATGCTGGAAATGGGTGGCCTGGTTACCCGTCAGGTAGCCGACGCGGTAGAAGCGCTGGCCAACGCCGACAGCGAGCTGGCAGAAAAAGTCCTGCAGGTGGAAGAGGAAATCGACCGCTGCGAAATGGAGGTGGACGAGCACGCGACCCTGATCATCGCCAAGCGCCAGCCTGCGGCATCCGACCTGCGTATGGTGATGTCTGTCATTCGTATCGCCCGCGATCTTGAGCGCGTTGGCGACGAGGCCAGTAAAGTCGCCAAGATGGCCATCGCACTGACCGACGAGGGCACCGCACCGCGCGGCTATACCGAGATCCGTCACATTGCCAATGCAGTGCGCAAGATGCTCAACGATGCTCTCGACGCCTACACCCGTTTTGACGTCAAGTCTGCCATGGAAACCCTGGCGGAGGACGAGCAGGTGGACATGGACTACCGTAGTGCTGTGCGCGAGATGATCACCTACATGATGGAAGATCCTCGCAGTATCTCGCGGGTTATGAATGTGCTCTGGACCTTGCGTTCACTGGAGCGTATTGGTGATCACGCCAAGAATATCTGTGAGCAGGTGGTGTATCTGGTGAAGGGCGCGGATATCCGTCACGGAAATGAAAAAAATATGCGCTGAGTGAATATTATGTCGGGGAAACGGAAGCTTTCCCGGCATGATTTTTTCTATAAAAAGGCCGCCGAAGCGGCCTTTTTATATTTGTCGGTTTTAATTCAGTTTCTGTTCAGTTCCCCTACCTCAAACTACCTCGGCGAATGTGGTTGAATGACCAACGTATCATGCTACTTGGGACGTTCGTCACAACTACCGCTTTTCGTTGCACATAAATTTTCCTGCGCTTAGAATCCGCGCCGAATTTGCCAAGCACTAATATGGTTCACCATGAACCGCCAGGCAGTTCGGACGGGTACCAAGGGTACAGATGTAAATTAAACAGGGAACACTTCCATGAAGTTCAAGTTTGCCGCACTTCCTCTTATGCTGGCCTCTGCTGTTGTTTCTGCAGAGCAGTACAATTCTTTCACCGACGTTGATTACACCTCTGCTGATTACGGCAATTTCGATGTTGATACTCTGGGCTTTAACTCGCAGTACTACTTCGGTGCACTGAACACGTTGGGTCCGCGCAAGGAATTCAACTATATCCTGCCGGTTTCCAATATCTACGGTGGCTTTGAGTATGTCGATTACGACGGCGGCGACAGTGATAACGTGAATCTCGGCGGTGAATACTACACCGGCCAGTGGAAGCTGTTTGGAGGGCTTTCGGACTCAGATTCGGACACCCTGTACCGTGCCGGTGCTGGCTTCCTGTTTACACCGAATCTGCTCGCCGAAGCAGAAGTACGCGATTCGGACAATTCCGACACAACTTTGCTTATTCGCGGTAAATATAACCACCAGCTGACTGGCACCGATTACATTGGTTTTACCGCTGAAGTGGATGATGATTTCGATTACCGAAGCGTTTCTACAAAGTACTTCACCGCCTTGTCCGGTGGACAGTACCTGACGGCTCAGTTGAGCCTTATCGACACAGATTTCAGTGACCTCTATTGGCAGGGTGAACTCGAGTTCTATTTCAACGAAAACACCTCCATTGGTGGTGGTTACGCAGAAAATGAATCTTATTTCCTTGATGCGACCCATTTCTTTAATCGCAATGTGGCCGGCAAGATCGGATACGCCTCTAATCGCGATTTGAGCGAGCTGGACGTGTTCAGCATCGGCGTAACCGTGCAGTTGTAATTTCTACCCCGGAAATTACCCATAAAAAAGCGGGCGAAGAAATTCGCCCGCTTTTTTTATTTTTCAGAGTTTAAAAACCGCTATCCCTGATTCCCCAGCGCCTGTACGCGTGCCTGCGCCTTGGTGCCGATATCACCACTATCTTTGGCGGCAATCTGGTAATGGCTTACCGCATTCTTGGTGTTGCCCTGCTGCTCGTACACCTGGCCCAGGTAATAGTGCGCGTGAGGCGTTTCGAGATAACGGGTAGAGCGTTGCAGATCCCGCTCCGCCGCTGTGTAGTTTTTCAGTTGTGCATTGAGCATGCCGCGCATCAGCCAGTTGGAAAATAGTGTCGGGTTTTTTTGCACCGCGGTTTCATAAGACTGTAGCGCGGATTGATACTGCTTTTTCTGTGCCAGCAGGTCCCCTTCCAGCGCATAGAAGGCCGCTTCTTTAGGCTGTTGTTTTTGTGCCTGACGGGCCAAGGTCAGCGCGCGGTCGAACTGCTTGTTTTTTACCGCAGCGACGGCATCGTCATAGCTTTTGTAGGCATCTGCATCCCTTTTCAGTTGTGAGATTGCCTGCTGGTACTGGCTGCGGTTGGCTGTGCCCTGAGGTAGCTGCTTGGCGTGCTCGATATTGGCATCCACCCGCGACTGTGACGGTGGGTGGCTGGCAAACAGAGCCTCCAGGGCGCCAGCCTGCTTGCCTTTGGACAGTTCGACGAATTTCTTCTGCAGGCGTACCGCGCCGTAGGGGTCGTAACCCGCGGCGGCCATATATTTCATCCCGTACTGGTCGGATTCCAGCTCATTGTCGCGGCCGTACTTGGCAATATAGGCGGAGCCGCCGAACTGGCTGCCGAGGGAAACCAGGTCGCCATAGGCGGTATCTTGGGTGGTGGCACCAAGAATGGCGATGCCCGCCCCGAGGATTTGCTGCTGGGACATGGCCGCGGCGGAGTGTCGCGCGGCCGCGTGTACGATCTCGTGGCCGAGCACCGCTGCCAGCTCTGCTTCATCCTCCAGCAGCACCAGCAGCCCGCGGTTGACCGCGATTTTGCCCCCGGGTAGCGCCCAGGCATTGGGCGTGGAGTTGTTCAGCACCACGAACTCGTAGGGTAGTTGCGGCTGGTCAGAAACCCTGGCGAGCTTCTGACCCACGCGGCTGACGTAGCTCTGCAGGGAGGGGTCGATCAGGTATTCCCCACCCTGGGTCTGCTGGGCCTGGGGGTACTGCTGTTCTCCGAGGGCAACTTCCTGCCCCTGGGACATCAGGGACAACTCTTTCTTGCCGGTGACCGGGTTGACCGCACAGCCGGCGATACCCGCGGTCACAGAGGCTGCGATCGCCGCAGCCAGCAGGCGGTTAGAGATTGAACGCGGAATCATGGGTCTCTCCCTGTATAATGTTCGATTCATTGCCGCACGGGGCATCTTCTGCCTGCGCCGCGGCGAACGGTTATTTTACACAGTCCGGAGACCGAGGTTATGACGACCGCACTGCAGATTATCGAACTTTTCGCTGGCACCAACCCGGACGGCGAGCCGGTGGTGGAGCGTATGCAGGTGCGCGTCAACGAGGATGACAGCGTACAGCTGGTGCGTTCGCCCGCCTTTATCAAGGGCCTTGCCAGTGGCGATACCATCAAGGTCAACCGGGAAGATCCGGAAAAGCCCAGCTTCGAGCTGATCAAGCGCTCCGGCAATCTGGCGGTGCGGGTGTTCTGTCGTGGCGACAGCACCAAGCTTTCTGACCAGCTGACCCCGCAGCTGGAAAAGCTGGGCGGCGAGCTGGATATGGAGAGTCCACGCCTGCTGGTGTACAGCATCCACGTGAGCTGCGGTTTTGAGGAGATCGAGAAGATCCTTAACGGCGTATGTGATGGTGCCAACAGTGTCTGGTATTACGGCAATGTGTACGATCCGGTGGATGGCCAGACGCCGCTCAACTGGTGGCAAGACATCCTTAAACCAGAATAAGCCCGCGCTTCTGTATTTAGTTCGATAGAGTTTGCAGTATGTTGATTGTCATCTCCCCCGCCAAAACCCTCGATTACGAGAGCGAGATCCCCGCGCTGGAGACCACCCAGCCGGATTTCCTCAAGGAATCCGCGGCCCTTATCAAGGAGCTGAAGTCACTCAGCCCGCAAGACATTTCCAGCCTGATGAAGATCTCTGACAAGCTGGGTGTGCTCAACTACGATCGCTTCCACAGTTGGAAGCGTCCGTTCACCGACAAAAATGCGCGCCCCGCGCTGCTGGCGTTCAAGGGCGATGTGTACACCGGGCTCGAGGCGGAAACTCTGGGCAAGCGGGATTTTGCCTTTGCGCAAAAGCATTTGCGTATGCTTTCGGGTCTCTATGGTCTGTTGCGCCCTCTGGACCTGATGCAGCCCTACCGACTGGAAATGGGCACCAGGTTTGCCAATGCGGGTGGCAAGAATCTGTACGAATTCTGGGATGGCAAGATTACCGATGCGCTAAACGCGCAGCTCAAGGCACTGAAAAGCCGCGAGTTGGTGAACCTCGCTTCCAATGAGTACTTCAAGTCCGTACAGCCGAAAAACCTGGAAGCAGAGGTCGTTACTCCACACTTCAAGGACTGGAAAAACGGCCAGTACAAGATGATCAGCTTCTTTGCCAAGAAAGCCCGCGGCATGATGAGTCGCTGGGCGATCGACAACCGGGTGAAAAAGGCGGATGAGCTGAAAGGCTTTGACGTGGCTGGATATTATTACAGCGAAGAGCACTCAAAAGGCAACGACTGGGTGTTCCTGCGCGACGAACAGCCTGCCTGACAAAGACGTAAAACAGGAGAGCACTATGCCCCCATGGTTTGAAACCACTCTCGCGATCCTCGCTGCTATTGCCGCGGTATTTTTCTTCGGCAAGTACCGCGAGACCAAAGCGGCATTGCACGAGTCCGAGCGGATGAAACACAAGTTGTCGAAAGACCTGAACCGCTATCGCGATGTACCCCAGCTGCGCGCCTTGCGTGACGGGCTTATTGGTGAGCGCAACCTGCCCGTAGACGATGAGGGGCGTGAGCACTTACTGATCCGCGACAGCGGGCGCAAGCTTGTGCATATCACTGTGCAGAAAACCGCAGAGCCGGTAACAGAAGATGCGGTGGTGAACTATTGTGCGGCTGGCGAAGAGCGCCGTCTGCAGGAACTGGAATAACGACATCCGCT
The DNA here is from genome assembly GCF_020524885.1 of Microbulbifer elongatus. Lineage (GTDB taxonomy): Bacteria > Pseudomonadota > Gammaproteobacteria > Pseudomonadales > Cellvibrionaceae > Microbulbifer > Microbulbifer elongatus_A. Next base: position 239,475 of record NZ_JAIVKJ010000002.1, read on the forward strand.
TTTTTGTTTTTATCTGATCGGCGGCCCCGGTCCAACTCCTTTTTTGATTCCGTTATTTTGGCCCAGCCAGATTTCCTGCTCAGGCGGAGCTGGCGAGGGCCAGTTTCTGGGTGGGGAAATTGAGGGTAAAGGTGCTGCCGCGGCCGGGCACACTGGCAACGCTCATGTTGGCGCTGTGTCGTAACAGCACGTGTTTGACGATGGCCAGGCCCAGCCCGGTGCCGCCGCTCTCCCGCGAACGCCCGGCATCCACCCGGTAAAAGCGCTCGGTCAGACGCGGAATATGCAGCGGGTCGATACCGATGCCGGAGTCCTTCACCGAGTAGTGGCCGCCAGCGGAATCGATTTTCCAGCGCAGCTCGATAGGTCCGCCGTCGGGGCTGTATTTCACTGCGTTGAAGGCCAGGTTGGCGAAGGCGCTGTGTAGCTCGCCGGCATCCCCGGTAATGATGCTGTCGTCTTCACAGTGCACGGAAATTTCGTGGTGGCCGCTGCTCAGTGAGCGCGCTTCCCCGGCTACACGCTCCATCAGTTCGCGCACCGAAACCTTGTCGCGGCCGCTGTCCCGCTCGGATGTCTCCAGTCGCGCCAGCAACAACAGGTCGTTTACCAGGCTGGTCATTCGCACCGTCTGGTCGCTCATCTGTGCCAGCGGTCGACCCCAGTTCTGCGGAGCCTGACCGCTGAGTTGCAGGGTTTCCAGATAGCCGGCGATGACCGTCAGCGGTGTGCGCAGCTCGTGGGAGACATTCGCCACAAAATCCCTGCGCATCTGTTCCAGGTTGTGCAGGCGTGTAATATCCCGAACGATCACCAGCGCCTCATCCTGCCCGAAGCGGGTGACTTCCATCTGCAGAATACGCGAATCGTCTCCCGGTGCCGGCAAGGTGATCGGCTCCTGGGTTTTGTTGTTTCGCTCCAGCATGCGCTGGTACATGTGTTCGACAAAGCGCGGATCGCGCACAAAATTCACGATCGGTTGGCCGGCGTCGTCGGCCTGTAGGCGCAACATCTGCCCAGCGGCCGGGTTCCACCAGGCCAGGTTGCCTTCGTCTTCCAGCGCGACAATGCCCTCACGCAGCGCGCTGGTACTGTCCTGTACCCGCCGCAACATGGAGTGCAGTTTCTGTTTCTCCTTGCGGTGGCGGCGCTGTAGGCGGTAGAAATCGTCGGAAATATCACCCCACACGCCGAAGCTGGTCGGCGCGGGGCCACGGCGGCCGTTGGAGAGCCAGCGATCGAATTGACTCTGCTGATACAGCAGCCAGAACAGATAGGTGATTAGGCCGGCACAAAGTGCCAGCCACCAGTGATTGGTGGTAAAGCCGAAAATTGTGGTGCCGAGGGCGATAACGATAAAACGCGAGAACTCGCCAATACTGCGATCGAGCATGATGGTTGGGCCATCTTGTTTTGAGGGCTAGCAGCGCTAAATTCGATAGGTTGTTAGGTTACACCCTTTCTGCGGTCTGTACAGAAAAACGGTAGCCGGTCCCGCGCACGGTCTGGATGTAGCGCTCGTGGCCGTCCACAGTCAGCGCTTTGCGCAGGCGGCGGATATGTACGTCTACGGTGCGTTCTTCGACATACACGTTGCCGCCCCAGACGTGATCCAGCAACTGGGTGCGGGTATAGGCGCGCTCCTGGTGCGAGAGGAAAAAGGTCAGTAGCCGGAACTCCGTCGGCCCCATATCTACCGGGTTGCCATTGATCGTCACCCGGTGACTGATCGGGTCCAGCACCAGACCACCTGCTGTCAGAGGTTCTTCCGGCGTGCTCGGTCCCGCGCGACGCAGTACGGCCTTCAGGCGCGCGACCAGCTCACGGGGAGAAAATGGTTTGGTGATGTAATCGTCCGCACCGGTCTCCAGCCCTTTGATCTTATGGTCTTCCTCGCCTTTCGCGGTCAGCATAATGATTGGAATGGCAGCGGTCAGCTCATCCCGTTTCAGGCGGCGGGCCAGCTCGACTCCGGAGACATCCGGTAACATCCAGTCCAGCAGAATCAGGTCCGGCTTCTCATCGATGACCAGTGCGTGTGCCGCCTGGGCATTCTCCGCCTCCAGGCAGCGGTAATCCGCCATCTCCAGGGCTATTCGCAACATGTCCCTTACCGGGGCTTCGTCGTCGACGATGAGAATCGTTTTGTTGTGCATCTGCCTGCCGTACCCTAACTGATGAGCGTGTCACTCCGCTGACACTTCCTTCTTAGAGTGGCCATTTAACGTCACTTTGGTGACAAATATATGACAGGCGCCCGACGATCGCGAATCCGGCGCGGCCACTCGCCAGTCAGCTGGTCAGGAAATGGAAAAATAGTCCGCAAAAAACCGCCGCGCCGACCCAGTTATTGTTCAAAAACGCTTTAAAGCAGTTGTCCCGTTGCCGATCCCGCACCAGCCACTGCTGATAGCTGAACAGGCACGCTGCCGCGGCGACACCGCCGTAGTAGAGGGCGCCCAGCTCAACGCGACTGCCGAGCATCAGCAGCGCCAGAATCACCATCACCTGGAGGCTGGCGGTCATCACCCGGTCCATGTCCCCAAACAGGATTGCCGTGGATTTGACTCCGATCTTGAGGTCGTCGTCTCGGTCCACCATGGCGTAAAACGTATCGTAGGCCACCGTCCATAGCAGGTTGGCAGTGAACAGCAGCCAGGCAACTGCGGGCACCTCTCCGGTGACCGCGGCAAATGCCATGGGGATGCCCATGCTGAATGCCGCGCCCAGCACGACCTGTGGCAGATGGGTATAGCGTTTGGCGAAGGGGTAGCAGAAGGCCAGCGCGAGTGCCGGCAGTGACAGCAGGATGGTGAGCCTGTTGGTGGTCAGAACCAGCAAGAAGGCCAGCAGCATCAGCCCGGCGAACAGCAGCATGGCGCCTTTAGGTGTGGCGGCGCCGGTGGCCAGTGGACGCTGTTTGGTACGTTTTACGTGGCCGTCGATATTGCGGTCGGCGAAGTCGTTGACGGCGCAGCCGGCGGCGCGGGTCAGGATGACACCTAGGGTGAACACCACAAACAGGTGCAGTCCCGGCCAGCCGTTGGCGGCGATCCACAGTGCCCACCAGGTGGGCCAAAGTAAAAGCAGTGAGCCGATGGGTCTGTCCAGCCGCGCAAGTTGCCAGTACGGGAGTGCGGCGGGCCAGCGCTGCTGGATCTGTTGGCTGATCATGGCTTTTCTCTTGTGATACGCCGTGTGGTTTACTCAGGTCAGGGGCGGTTTATGTGGATTGAAACTGCTGAGAAAGGTCTCTGCAACCAGTAGCGGCTTGTCGTGCAGCCAGAAAGTGGAGCGGCGACCCCAGGCGCTGGGTTCGATGGCGTCCAGCTCGGTCTGTCGGCAGCGCGGGTTGCGCTCGAGACGGTTGAGAACGATAGGGCCTCGGCGGATGTCGGGCTGGCTGAACAGCAGTTCGCCCAGGGGTCGGTTGTCGAGGGTGCGCAGGTAGCGGGATTTGCCGGCGAGGGTACGCTCGGGCAGTACGCTGCGGGCGTAGACCCAGGGGTTTTCGTCACTGCCGTAGAGCAGAACTTCCCTCACCAGTGCGCGGGTTCTCTCTTTCAGGTTGAGGGCGCGGCGCTCTTCCAGGTGTGGTTGCTGCCAGCCCTGGCTGAGGATCTGTACGCTAAACTCGCCGTTGCTGAGGTGTTTGAGGGCGGCGGTAAGGGAGCCGGGGTGCAAAAGCCAGGGCAGCAGGCGCTCCGGGGGCGCGTGTCCGTGGAGACTCTCCAGCGGTTGCCAGTCGCCGATAGTCAGGAAGGGTGACTCGTAAGGTGAATGGTACTGGGACGGGTGCTGGGGGTGGTACAACGCAGACTCCGCGCAGGTTCAAATAGCCGCATTGTACCTGACCGGCGGCAGGGGGAAACCGGGGGATTTTTGCCCCGCTCCCGTGCTGCGGATATAGTGACGCTGAAAAATATCAGGTGGCGGTGCCGCTACCGGGTGCAGGTAGATAACAACAGGACAGACCATGGGGCTCACCAAAAAAATTGTACTGGCCATGATTGCGGGCATCGCAGTTGGCCTGATTTTTAATTTCCTCGATACCAGCCAGGTGCTGGGAGCTCGGGTGACCAGCTTTATAAACAGTTACCTGACCAATGGCCTGTTCGATATCGTCGGGCGGATTTTTATCGCGTCGCTGAAGCTGATGGTGGTACCGCTGGTACTGGTGTCGCTGATCTGTGGTGCCTGTGCGCTTTCCGAGGGCAGCCGGGTCGGGGTGCTGGCGGGCAAGACGGTGCTGCTGTACCTGGTTACGACCGCGGCAGCGATTTCGCTGGCACTGTTGCTGGCCATCGTGTTCCAGCCCGGGGTGGGTATGGAAGCGATTGCGGGGGACGCGAGTTTTGATCCGAAGCCGTCGCCACCGCTGTCAGAGGTGCTGGTGAACATCTTCCCCACCAACCCGGTGGATGCGATGGCCAAGGGCAATATGCTGCAGATCATCGTGTTTGCGCTGCTGATGGGCTATGCCATTTCCCGCAGTGGCAAGCCGGGCCAGCGCGTTGCAGGGTTTTTCAACGACCTGAATGAAGTGATCCTGCGCATGGTGAGTGTGCTGATGGTGTTTGCACCCTACGGTGTGTTTGCACTGCTGGCGAACAAGATTGCGCAGCTTGGCTTCGATACGATCCTGTTGCTGCTGAAATACTTCCTGGTGGTGCTGGGTGCGCTGTTGTTGCACGCCTTCGGTGTCTATTCGCTGCTGCTGAAGCTGCTTTCTGGCCTGAGCCCGCTGAAGCTGTTTAAGAAGATGCGCCCGGCGATGGTGTTTGCTTTCAGTACGGCGTCTTCTGCGGCCACCATACCGGTCACCCTGCAGACGGTGGAGAAGCGTCTGGGTGTAGATAACAAGGTGGCGTCGTTTACCGTTCCCCTGGGAGCCACCATCAATATGGATGGCACGGCGATCATGCAGGGGGTGGCTACGGTCTTCATCTCCCAGCTGTATGGTATCGAGATTGGCCTGATGGGCTACCTCACGGTAATCCTGACCGCGACCCTTGCCTCCATCGGTACTGCCGGGGTTCCCGGGGTTGGCCTGATCATGCTGGCAATGGTGCTGCAACAGGTCGGTTTGCCGCTTGAGGGTATCGCCATTGTGATGGGTGTGGATCGTCTGCTGGATATGGTGCGCACGGCGGTGAATATCACCGGGGACTCGGTGGTAAGTACCATTGTGGCGAAGAGTGAAGGCGCGCTGCATATGGATACCTTCAAAGACGACAACTACAACAGCGTGGTGGACAACGGTGAAGGTCGGCGGGCTACCTCCTGACCGGATTCGCATCGCGAAACAATAAGAACTAACAAGAAACGATAAACAGAAAAGGGCGAGCTGGTGACAGCTCGCCCTTTTTTTGTTGGTGTGGATCGCAACGATAGCGGGCGTCAGAGAGACGCCATTTCCCGCAATTGATCTGCTTCCAGATTGTCTTCCATCGTTTGCAGTAGCGCTTCCGCCAACTCGCTGAGTGCGTCCTTGATGGCTTCTTCCGTAGTGTCTTCGGTAGCGCGTCCGTCGTGATAGGTGCGCACCAGATACTTTTCCTGGATATCCAGCTCGCTGATATCGATACGCTGTTCGCGCAGGGGGGTACCACCGCGATTTGAAAGCGTGTAGCGGAACTCTCCGCTCAGGGCCACCTCGCCCTGTTCGATATCGTAGTCACCTTTCGGTTTCATGGAGCTCAGGTGTTTGATTACCTTGAGATCGAGGGCGTTCTGCAGGGTAAGCACGCCCTCACTTTCTACTAACGGTACTTTTTCGTCTTCGAGGTGTTCATAAAGCTCGCGCGCGAATTCACTGTGCAGGTGCTGGGTATAGTTGCGTACCGCCTGCTGCTTGAGTTCTGCGAGCCCGCCGCCACTGGTGGCCTGGGCAAGCATCAGCTGCAGGTTGCCACTGGAAACCGGCATCGGTACATCTAACTGGATATTGGAGGGCGCAATGACCAGGCTGGGGGTGTGCTCGTCACCTCCCCAAAACTGGGCCTTGGCCTGCGCGCACATACCAATACCCAGCAGACCGGCCAGGGCCAGTCGGCGTAACTTTGAAGTTCTCATTCATCTATTCCCTGTTTTCTTTTTTATACCGGGATATTCGTAAATCAGCGGCGAATGGGTTCGCTCTATATTTATGAAATTACTGTGACAGGCTGCCACTTATTAGAGCGGAGAGCAAAAAAATTCCGTGACCTGTGCGTCAGTAGCAGTCTTTTTTGTGAAATTGGTCTCGGCGTAGGCCGTTTTATTGAGGTAAGCGTCGACGGTTTGGCTGGGGAATCAGCAGGCGGGCTAAAAATGTGGTGACGGGGGGCCGGACCAGCCCCCTGAATGATCGCTGTTATTGCCAGGGGGAAATCAGCCCCGTCCGGAAAGCTCCCGCAGGCTGTCTGCTTCCAGGTCGTCTTCGACACGATCGATGATCCGCACCACCAGCTGATCGACCATTTTCTGAAGCTGCTCGTTAGTGTTGTCTTCCGCTTCCCCGTTGCCGAGGGGGGTTTTGATCTGGTACTTGCCTTTCAGACGCAGTTCGGCAATGTCCAGGCGCTGCTCTTTCAATACGCGTCCATCGGGGGCATTCAGCCGAAACCCGTAGCTGCCACTGGCGGTCAGGTTGCCGCGCTCCACCTCATAGCTTCCGCTGTTTTTCAGCCCACTCAACTGTTTCACCACGGAAATATCGATGCTGTTGTGCAGGGTCAGTGAGCTGTTGTCGGTAATCAGTGGCACATCCTCGTCGGTGAAGAATTCTCGCAGTGCAAAGTTCAGCTTCGCTCGCAACTGATCGCTGAAGGCGCTGATGGCTTTCTCGCGAGTGGCGCTGAGGCCCTCGTCGGAGGTTGCCTGTGCCAGCAGGGCATCGAAGTCGTTGCCCTCAAGGGGCGTGGGGATTTCTGCGGTAATTTCGGTGTGGGCGAGGGTGATATGGGGGGCGGGGGTATCGCTGCCACCAAACAGGCCCTGTGCCCATCCGGGGGTGGCGAGCAACAGCCCGATCAGGGCCAGTGTGTGCTTGATATGTCTGTTCAAGGGATCTTCCGTTGATGTTCGCTCTTGATGTTGGTGCGCCCTTTTGCGAGCCGCGGGGTGGCCGCAACTGCAGGTGCAATTAGCTCTCTTTAGTGAGGCTGCCACCGCGCGATCAGGAGTGCAAAATTATTAGTGACCGCCAGTGACCAATTGGTCTTGACAATGTAGGGCGCCACTTAAATTCGGGCAGCAGTTCGCAAATTCCTCGAGATGTCCGAAATTTCCGGGGGCCGGCTGCCCGGGGAGGTGCAAACCTGTGAAGCGTGCTCAGGCTTCGGCAAAGCGGGGTTTGTTGTGCAGCCAGCGGCGCACCAGCGCGGCCCGAGACTCTGCGGTGAGTTGCGGGGATGCGGCAATTTTCTGGACCTGTGGCAGAAGGTGGGCATCCCGTTGCAGGTCGGCAATGCGGTGCTGTATCTCGCCGGTCTGGCGGGTACCGAGGATTTCTCCTGGACCGCGCAGGCGAAGGTCCTCTTCGGCAATGGCGAATCCATCGGAATGACTGCGCAGGGCCTGCAGGCGCGCGCGACCATTGGCGGAAAGTGGTGTGGAGTACATCAAGACACAGTGGCTGGCGATACTACCCCTGCCGACGCGCCCCCTTAACTGGTGCAGCTGGGCGAGCCCCAGGCGCTCGGGGTTTTCGATGATCATCAGGCTGGCATTGGGCACGTCTACGCCGACCTCGATCACGGTCGTAGCCACCAGCAGGTCCACCTCGCCGGCCTTGAAAGCCTTCATTACCAGTTCCTTGGCGTCGGGCTTCATGCGCCCGTGGACCAGTGCCACGCGCACGCCGTCCAGGGTGTCTGCCAGCTCCGCTGCGGTAGACTCCGCGGCCTGAGCCTGCAGGGTCTCCGACTCCTCAATCAGGGTGCACACCCAATAGGCCTGGCGCCCTTCCCTCACCGCACTCTGCACTCGCTCCATCACGTCATAGCGGCGCTCATTGGAGATGGCTACGGTATTGATGGGCTGGCGTCCGGGGGGCAGTTCGTCGATCACCGAGCAGTCGAGGTCGGCAAAGGCGGACATGGCAAGGGTGCGGGGGATTGGGGTCGCGGTCATGATCAGCTGGTGGGGCTGTGTGCGCTGCTGTTTGCCAGGAGCTCCCTCCTGAGCGCCCTTCTCTCGCAACTGCAGGCGCTGGGCCACCCCGAAACGATGTTGCTCGTCGATGATCACCAGCGCCAGACGATGGAATTCCACCCCCTCTTGGAACAGGGCGTGGGTCCCTACAATCAGCTGTGCATCGCCGTTTTTGATCGCCTCCAGTTGCGCGCGACGCTCCGCCACTTTCATGCTGCCGGTTAGCCAGGCGACGCTGATGCCGAGGGGTTCCAGCCAACCGCAGAAGTTGATGCGGTGCTGCTCCGCGAGAATTTCCGTGGGCGCCATTACCGCACACTGAAAGCCAGCGCCGATAGCCTGTAGCGCGGCGCGCGCGGCCACCAGGGTTTTACCGGCGCCGACATCGCCCTGCAGCAGGCGCATCATGGGGGCTGAGCTGGCGAGGTCACTGGCAATTTCTTTGCCCACCCGTTGCTGCGCACCGGTGGGGGCAAAAGGCAGACGGGCGAGAAAGTCCCGTTCCAGAGCAGCGCTTGCCTGCAGTGGCGGCGCGGCAACCGCGGATGCGTTGCGGCGCAATTCCAGCAAGCTCAGGTGGTGGGCGAGAAGCTCTTCCACTGCCAGGCGTTGTTGTGCGGGGTGCTGCCCTTCGGCCAATTGTGACAGATCCGCGTCGGCCGGCGGCCGGTGCAGGTACATGAGGGCGCCTGCTAGTGGCATTTGAAGCGCGCGTGGCAATAACTCTGTGGGGAGCAGCTCGGTGACATTTCCCTCGGCCAGCCAGTCCAGCCCCTGGCCGATCAGCGCGCGCAGGCGCCCCTGTCCCAGACCTTCCGTGAGGGGATATATCGGTGTGAGCGTGTCCGCTACGGGAGAAATTCCTTCACCCAAAATCTCGGTTTCCGGGTGATAGAGTTCAATGCCGGCACTGCCCCGGCGGGCTTCGCCATAGCAACGTACCCGGGTGCCAGGTGCGAGGCGGTTTTTCTGTGCTGCGGTGAAATGAAAGAAACGCAGGGTGATGCTGCCGGTGCTGTCCTGCAGGCGCACTGCGAGGCTGCGGCGTCGCCCGAAGGCTACATCGGCGGCGCGCACCTCCCCCTCAATGACCGCGTCCATTCCGGGCCGAAGGCCCGCAAGGGGAATGACTCTGGTGCGATCCTGGTAGCGCGCAGGCAGGTGGAATAGCAGGTCCTGCAGGGAGCTGATGTGCAGTTTGGCGAGTGTTTCCGCCAGTTTTGCCCCTACCCCTTTCAGGGCGGTGACGGGGATTTCTGCCAGGGCTTTTTGGGGTTGTTTGTGTGTCTGCTTCACGGACTCTGAAGTTGGCACTGGTTAATAGCGTCGCGCAGCATATCGATTGCGCGGTGTCTCGGAAAGCTGGCGCGCCATGCCAGTGCTACGGTGCGTTGCGGGGCTGGGGCCACAAACGGGCGGGTGACCAGCACGCCGGTAGCGTATTGGGAGGCGGCGGCCGCAGACAGTGGCAGCACGGTAATGCCAAGACGCGAGGCAACCATATGGCGCAGGGTTTCCAGGGAGCTGCCGTCCGCGGCGGTGCGAATATGCCCGCTGCCGGCTTCTTTCTCGATGGACTGCTGCAGTTGCGGGCAGGCTTCCAGAACCTGGTCGCGGAAACAGTGACCTTCGCCCAGTAGCAGCACATTGTCCTCGCACAACTGGTCTGGTGTCAGTGCCTCGTATTGCGCGAGCGGGTGGTCCGAAGGCATCAGTACCACAAACGGTTCGTCGTACAGGGGCTGGGTAACCACGTCTGGCTCGGTAAACGGCAGCGCGAGGATCACAGCATCCAGCTCGCCCTTGCGCAGGCGCGCACGCAGGGTGGAGGTGTAGCCCTCCTCCACGTACAGCGGCATCTGCGGTGCGCGCTGTTGCAACTGGGGAATAAAGTGCGGGAACAGATAGGGGCCGATGGTGAAGATGGCACCCACCGACAGCGGGCTGCTCAGCTGGTCCTTGCCGGCACTGGCGATGTCTTTGATCGCCGCGGATTGCTCAAGCACCAGCTGTGCTTGCGCCACAATGCGTTCACCCAGCGGGGTAGCCTGCACCCGGGTTTTCGAGCGCTCGAACAGCGCCACGCCCAACTCTTTTTCGAGCTTTTTCACGGCGATGGAAAGGGTCGGCTGACTGACAAAACAGCGCTCGGCGGCGCGGCCAAAGTGCTGTTCCTGGGCCAGGGTGACGATGTAGCGCAATTCGTTCAGTGTCATGGCAAACGCAATTAGAAAAAACTTGGCGATAGAGTTTATTCATAAACACCCCCGGGCGGCCAGTAAAACTGGGGATACCGCGTATGAATGTCTCAATCCGACAAAAAATGCTATTAACAAGGCTTATAGTTAGTAAAATTTGCTATTAACATGCCGGCGCAGGCGGTGGTGTGGCGCTTTTTTTGCTATACGTGTAAGGGCAAGTGTTCAAAACATGCAAAGCGGAGAAACGCTCTATGGGTATCTTGTCTTGGATTATTCTTGGCCTGATTGCAGGTGCACTGGCCAAATGGATCATGCCCGGCCCAGATCCGGGTGGCTGGATCGTGACCATGGTTATCGGTATCGTCGGTGCGTTCATCGGCGGCTGGTTGGGCTCCCTGGTGGGTATTGGTGGTCCGGTCACCGGCTTTTCGCTCGGAGACATTCTCACCGCCGTGGTTGGTGCCGTCGTCCTGCTGTTTATTTACCGTATGGTGAAATCTCGCAGCTGACGTCGCCTGATTGCACTTCGGTTGCAGGGGCCCGCAGCTTCTGTGGGCCCTGTTCACAGAATATGGTTGGCAAACAGGTTATAAACACTGTTGCTGACTGATAATTCGCAGTAATTCATAAAACTTTTTGGACGCGATGCTTTTTTGTCCGGGCATCGTGTATTGTGGGGCCAGTTGCGGTACCCGGGGGTTGACTCGAGCAGTTATGGCAAAGGAAAAAGTCTGGATCTTCGGTTGTGGCGATCTGGGGACTCGTCTGGCATTGAAGCTGGATCGCAAGGCATACGATGTATTTGGTGTGCGACGCAATCCACTGCAGGCACTTTCGCGCAAGCGCCGTGCAGACGTGGTCAACTGGCGCCGCGGCGATGCCACCAAACTCGAAGACATCCAGCGGCATCTCAGTAACGGTGCCGATATTGTCATAGCCACCTTCACGCCCGGGGCGAGTACGCCTCAGGCCTACCAGCGCGCCTACGTCGAAACCGCCTCCACCCTGCGTGATGCCCTGGCGGCCATGGAAAAACCTCCTCGCCTGTTGCTGTGGATATCCTCAACCCGTGTCTATGGCCAAAGTGGCGACCAGTGGCTGGATGAGCGCTCTCAGCCCCTGCCCGGCAGTTACCAGGGCGAAGCCTTGCTCGCTGCAGAAAAGATTATTCAATCCTCGGCTACAGAATCCTGCGTGGTGCGATTTGCGGGCATTTATGGCCCGGGGCGTGATCGCCTACTGTCTCAGGTGCGCGCCGGCCGCTGCGCACCGCCCTCTCCACCGCAATTCAGCAACCGCATTCATGTGGACGATGCCGTCGGGTTCCTGGCGCACCTGATCGAGGGGCAGAAGAAGGGAATGCCGCTGGAGAAGCTGTATATCGGTGCGGACTGCACGCCGGTGCCGATGTATGAATTGCAGAGCTGGCTGGCCAAGTCGATGGGATACACCAGCGCACATCTGCGCGAGGAAGTGGCTACCAGCGAGCGCCGCTCCAAGAAAATGAGCAACAAGCGCATGCTGGATAGCGGTTATGAAATGCTGTACCCCGACTACCGCGCTGGCTACAGCACCCTGCTGGAAAACGACTGAACAGCAAAAGCCGTTCTGTTCGCGCCGCCATTCACAGGCGGCGCCTTAGCAATCGGTGTAAGCAGTGACCCGCTTAAATCACCAACACCCCTTCAGCTTCAAACTGAGCACCTTTGGGTAACTGGCTCACGCCTACAGCAGCGCGGGCCGGAAATGGCTTGGTAAACATCTCCTCCATCACTTCGTTAACGATGGCGAAGTTGCTCAGGTCGGTCAGGTAAAGATTCAATTTCACCAGATCATCGAGGCTACCATTGGCTGCTTCACAGACCGCCTGCAGGTTCTTGAACACCTGTACCGCTTGCTCGCGAAAATCGTCGGAAACCAGTTCCATTGTTTCCGGTACCAGAGGAATCTGGCCAGAAAGGTAAATGGTGTTGTCCACTTTCACGGCTTGCGAGTAGCTGCCGATTGCAGCCGGTGCCTTATCGGTTTTTATCACGGCGCGATTGGGCATGGTTACTTCTCTCCGGGCCTGATACGGCCTGCTTACTGAAAAAGAAAGCGGGAGAATATAGCGCGGTTTTCGGAGTTTGGGGAGCGGCGGCAAGGGCGCATTAACGATATGCGGAGCCTGTCCACAATCTGGAAATTTTCCAGCAAAACCCTATCGGCTTTCACTGTATTGTCGAAATTTGCGTCCGCAAAAACATCGGGGTCAGAACGATCGATGAGACGGGACGCGGTATGTCGCTGTTGGATCAGGGACGGGCGATCTTGATAACGGCCGGCAGGTTGCGCAGGCGCTTCATGACCTGAGCCAGGTGCACACGATTGGTCACTTCCAGGGTCAGCGCAATCACGCTGTGTTGCGCATCTTTCTCGTCCACGTGTATCTGTTCGATGCTGGCGCCCTCTTCTGTGATGCGGGTGGCCAGGCGAGCAATGATGCCGCGCTCGGATTCCACCTCCACCCGCACATCGCCGAGGAACTCGCCTTTCACGTCTGGGGACCAGGCTACCGCCATGATGTTCTCCGGGTGTTCCCGCAGTTCCGCCGCATTGCGGCAGGTATCCCGGTGTACCACCACACCCTTGCCGGAGCTGATATGCCCCATGATGGCATCGCCGGGAATTGGCCGGCAGCAGCGCGCGAAGCTGATCATCATGCCCTCCTGGGCGTCGATGGTCAGCGGTGACGAGATATTGCTCGCCTCGGTTTCCACAGTACCCGGAGGTATCAACAGCTTTGCCGCAGAGAATGCCGCGCGGTTGCCGAGGCCAATCTCTTCCAGCAGGTTGTCAAAGCTCTCGCACCGGGCCTCTTTTACGCCGCGCTGAATCTGCGCCTCGTCCAGCTCAGATATTTTCAGGTGGAATTTGACCAGCGCCTTTTCCAGCAACCGGCGTCCCAGTTCAATGGAGTCGTGATGACGCTGGTGTTTCAGGTAATGACGAATCGCGCTACGCGCTTTCGCGGTGACCACAAAATTGAGCCAGTTTGGATTTGGCTGCACATTCTTGCTGGTAAGGATTTCGACCTTCTGACCGCTTTCCAGCGGTTGCGACAGCGGCGCCAGCCGCTGGTTGATGCGCACCGCCACACAGGAGTTGCCCACGTCGGTGTGTACCGAATAGGCGAAATCCACCGCAGTGGCACCTGCCGGCAAGTCGATAATCTTGCCCTTGGGGGTAAATACGTAAACCTCGTCCGGGAACAGATCGATCTTCACGTTTTCGATAAATTCCAGCGAGTCGCCGGCGCGCTGCTGCATCTCCAGCAGGCCTTGCACCCAGCGGCGCGCGCGCACCTGGCTGGTGCCGCCGGTGTTCAGTACTTCATCTCCGGATGACTTGTACAGCCAGTGGGCGGCGATACCGCTGTTGGCCATCTCGTCCATTTCCTTGGTGCGGATCTGCACCTCGATCGGCACCCCGTGCATACCGAGCAATACGGTGTGCAGGGACTGGTAGCCGTTGGATTTCGGGATGGCGATATAGTCTTTGAATTCGCTGATCACCGGCTTGTACAGGTTGTGGATAACCCCGAAGGTCCGGTAACAGGTGTCCACGCTGTCGACGATGATGCGGAAGGCGTAGACGTCCATGATTTCCCGGAACGACTTCTTCTTCGAGCGCATCTTCTGGTAAATGCTGTACAGGTGTTTTTCGCGGCCGATTACCAGCGCGTCGATATTTTCCCGGTCCAGGCGAAGCTCGATGGCATTCTGGATCTTCTCCAGCAGCTCTTTGCGATTGCCTCTGGCGGCCACCAGCGCTGCGCGCAAGCGGCTGGCGCGCAGTGGATAAATCGCAAAAAAGGCCCGGTCTTCAAATTCGATCCGCACATCGTTCATGCCCAGGCGGTTGGCAATAGGTGCGTAGATTTCCAGGGTCTCGCGGGCGATACGCGCGCGCTTTTCCGGCTTCAGTGAACCGAGGGTGCGCATGTTGTGCAGGCGGTCGGCGAGCTTCACCAGGATCACGCGGATATCCCGCGCCATCGCCAGGGCCATTTTCTGGAAGTTTTCCGCCTGCTTTTCCGCCGGGCTGTCGGTCTCGAACTGGGTCAGCTTGGAGACGCCGTCCACCAGATCCGCGATTTCCTCGCCAAACTGTTCCGCCAGCGCCGCTTTTGGGATGCCGGTGTCTTCGATGACGTCGTGGAGCATGGCCGCGGCCAGGCTCTGGGCGTCCATATGCATGCCGGCCAGGACGGTGGCAACCGCGAGGGGATGGGTGATATAGGGCTCGCCCGAACGCCGTTTCTGGCCCTCGTGGGCCTGTTCCGCATAAAAGTATGCGCGGCGGACGAACTGGATCTGATCGGGAGGAAGGTAGGACGAGAGGCGATGGGCCAGACTGTCTATGGTGTGCAAAGCCGCGCTCGCCTCTTAAATTTCCAGCAGTTCCTGAATCTGTCGATCAACCGGGATTACATATCCTGTTCGGACAGGAATACCGGCGCAGGTGCGGAGTGCTGTACCGGCTCTTCTTCCGGCTCGTCCAGGATGCTGGCATCAACGAAGCCTTCTTCGATCTCGCGCAGGGCGATTACGGTGGGCTTGTCGTTTTCTTCCGCAACCATCGGGTCGCGGCCGCCGGTGGCGATCTGGCGGGCGCGCTTGCTGCCCACAATTACCAGCTCAAAGCGGTTGTCTACGTGGTCGAGGCAATCTTCAACGGTAATACGTGCCATAAATCTTCTGTTCCAGTGTGTAAGTTCGCCCGGCTGGGCGAGGATTGGCAAATTCTGTTGTCTGAGCGGTCAGTACCTGCACAGACGGGGACCCTCTATTCTACCGGACCGCGCGGTGTACGCAAATCGAACAGTGGCTTAACGCGCTCGAACTGAGATGCGAAGGTGGTGATACCGGGTATGGGTTTGTGAGACCGTCTGCGGCCAGGACGGCCGCAGCCGAGCCCCCATGGATGGGTTAACGGGGGGGCGCCTAGCCCGTGTCTCACGAACCCATACCCGGTAGCGCCACCGCCACAGGGTCTGTTCAGGCCTTTACTGGCTGCGAAGCAACGATTGCAGCAAGGCGCTGTGTTGCTCCTGCTGCCGAGTCAGGCGCTGCCGCTCCGCCACCATAATGGCGCGTAGTTCATTCAGTGCGGTGGTGAAGTCGTCATTGATCACCAGGAAATCGGTCTCCACATAGTGGGACATTTCATCGATCGCCTGCGCCATGCGCTTGTCGATCACCGCCTGGTCGTCCTGGCCGCGCCCGGTCAGGCGCTCCAGTAGTGCCTGCTGGGACGGCGGCAGAATGAAAATTCCCACGGTCTCCGGCATCAGCTTGCGTACCTGTGCCGCGCCCTGCCAGTCGATCTCCAGGATCACATCGCGGCCGCTGGCGAGGGTTTCCTGCACCCAGGCTTTCGAGGTGCCGTAGAAGTTGTCGAACACCTGGGCGTGCTCCAGAAACGCATCCTGCCCGAGCATCGCCACGAACTCGTCGCGATCCACAAAATGATAGTTGATGCCCTCGATCTCACCGGGGCGCATGGGGCGGGTGGTGTGGGACACGGATACGGTGACCTGGGTGTCCGCCTCGATCAGCGCTTTGACGAGACTGGTTTTGCCGGCGCCGGAGGGCGCGGAGACCGTATAAAGAGTACCTGTAGACACGGCGAACCCTGCTGCTGTGTTGGTGAGTGAGAGTCGTGGGCGGGGATTATAACGAAAGGAAGACAGGCAGTCCCCCGGCCGGTGCTGGGGGCAAAGTGTTGGGCTTTTCCGGTCGGCCTGCCTCGGGGAGGCAGGCGTCCCGAACCCGGCCGGGAGTACCTGCGGAATCTCAACCCTTCGCCCTTGGGGAGGGCTCGGGCTACCGCGGATTCCAGTTGCTAATCGCGAACGTGGCTGACTGTAGCGTCTTTGCTGCCAAAAACCAACACCCACCAGACGAAACCGCTGGCCAGGCAGTAGCCAATGACCGGGAGCCAAATGGCCGCTGGCAGAACCGGGAGTGCCGCCGCCAGCAGTGCCAGGCGCGCGAGTTCCCAGTGTCGGCTGCGCAACTCGCCATCCAGAATGCGGCCATTGACCACCAGGCCGATCACCAGCATAAGCACCAGGACCGAGAGCACACCGTAGGAAAGATCGCTGGCACTTCCCAGTAGCGCGAGCGTAGCGCCAGAGAAGATCACGTGCTGGGTCAGTGCGTACCAGCGTTGGCCGCGGCTAATCTGCGGGTCAAAGCGGTGAAAGTCTTCGAGATCGCTACTCGGTACAGGCATTGCCGCCTCGGCATCTGCCGGTCGGTAGCCGGTGGCGCGGAACCACAAAGTAAGTTTTTCCTTCCAGCTTTTTGTGTAAAGCGCGTCCAGCCACATGCGCTTGAAGTGCTGCAAGTTGGCCGCGAGCGGGTCGAAGGTGTTCAGAGGTTTGCGCACGCCGTAGATACAGGGCTCGTCCTCGAGCTCTTCCTGGTAGGTGCCGAACAGGCGGTCCCACACAATCAGCACACCCCCGTAATTGCGGTCTACGTATACCTTGTTCTGGGCGTGATGCACCCGGTGGTTGGACGGAGTCACCAAGATCCACTCCATCCAGCGCACCTTGGGAAACTTCTGTGTGTGCACCCAGAACTGGTAGATCAGGTCGATGGCTCCGGCAGTGATCAGCACCTCTGGAGGCATGCCGATCAGCAGTAGTGGCAGGTAAAAAACCCAGCCCAGTGGCACCAGGTCACTGGACTGGCGCAGGGCGGTGGTGAGGTTGTAGTCCTCGCTCTGGTGGTGCACCAGATGTTCGGCCCAGAAAATATTGATCTCGTGACTGATACGGTGCTTCCAGTAGTAGCAGAAATCGTAGGCGATCACGGCAACGATCAGGTGCCAGGGATTTTCCAGCGACCAGTGGATCCCGAGGTTCTGGTAGGTAGGCTCCAGCCATTGATACAGCGGGATATACAGCAGCATCAGTATGCCGACTCTGACCAGCCCGAGAATACGACTCAGAATACCGGCGCCGAGACTGCCGATGGCGTCGTTCAGGCGGTAAAGGCCCCAGCCACGCCAGCGGTCGAGCGCCAGTTCGATCAGCACGGCGAGCAGGAAAAAGGGAATGGCGGCAGTGACTAGGCCCACGGGCACCTCGGAAATTGTCTATATGTTTTTGTTCTGACCTCCCGGGTAATGTTGCCACAGGCCGCGACGTGAACAATGTCCTGGGAGACCGGATTCCGAAATCCGTGAGCTTTTTGTCGACGTATCTGTACCAATAGTCATCCATCGGGAGTCAACATGATCAACGCCTACGCCGCCGACAGTGCCGGCGCCGAACTGAAACCTTTCAGCTACGACCCGGGTGAACTGCCGCCGGGGCAGGTGGAAATCGATGTCGAATACTGCGGTCTGTGCCACAGTGACCTGAGTGTGGTGAACGACGAATGGGGTATGACTGCCTTTCCGGTGGTCCCGGGCCATGAGGTCGTCGGTCGTTTGAGCGCGATGGGGGACGGCGTAACTCATCTCGAGAAAGGCCAGCGCGTCGGCCTTGGCTGGCATTCGGGATTCTGTGGGCATTGCGGCGAGTGCGATACCGGCAACCAGAATCTCTGCGCCGAGGCCCAGCCCACGATTATTGGCCACCACGGCGGCTTTGCCGACAAAGTGCGCGCCAGTGCAGACAGTGTGGTGCCGATTCCCGACGGCCTCGATCCCAAGGTAGTGGGCCCGATGTTCTGCGCAGGTATCACCGTGTATAACCCACTGGTGCAGTTCGGCATCAAGCCCAACAGCCGCGTCGCGGTTATCGGTATTGGCGGTCTTGGCCATCTGGCGCTTCAGTTCCTGAATGCCTGGGGTTGCGAGGTGACCGCTTTTACCTCGAGCGACAGCAAAAAACAGGAGGCGCAGGAGCTGGGGGCACATCACACCTTGAACAGCCGTGACCCGGCAGCACTGGAAGCCGCCGCCGGCAGCTTCGACCTGATTATTTCCACGGTCAATGTGAAGCTCGACTGGAATACCTATCTCACCACCCTCAAGCCCCGCGGTCGCCTGCATTTTGTCGGCGCCACCACTGCACCGTTGGATCTCAATGTCTTCAATCTGCTGATGGCCCAGCGCCAGGTTTCAGGCTCCCCGGTGGGAAGCCCGGCCACCATTGCCGATATGCTGGAATTCGCTGCGCGCCACAATATTGCGCCCAAGGTGGAGCATTTTCCGATGAGCAAGGTTAATGATGCGTTCAGGCGACTGGAGAGCGGTGAGGCGCGATACCGCATCGTGCTGGAAGCCGGCAAATAATGGCGAAGCCCAACCACCCGTAGTGAGACTGGCACGGGCGTACCTTTGTTGGCGCTTTCTGATGATTTCTGTTTTCGGTAGCATTTGACCCAACCACATGAACGGGACAGGGAAATGCCCTACTTTGATCTCAGCGACCGGCAGGGAAAGCGCTATCGCCTGACCGCAGATATCTGCTTTTCTGCCCCCTGGGTAGATCCGCACCAGCTTTTGCGTGCCGAAAATTTGCTTGCGAATACGGAAGCTCACCAGCTGTTTTTGGCCGAGCACCATTTTTTTGGTGTTGGTTCTGGTTCTGGTACCGGCGCCTACCCCTATTTGCACCGCGGTGCACCAGAGTCTTCCTGCACTCGGCCCGGCCTTTCGGTTGCCGCCCCGCCGGATTCCGGACAAATTTTGTTGGAAGCGATTCGCGCAGGTGAATTGAAGCTGGAGGCACTCGAGTCGGCGGTGCGCAGTCAACCCGTAGATGAGCGTAATGCCTTGCGGGTGAAAATCCGCCTGGCGCTCGCCGAGATCGTTGCTCAGGAGCGCGCGGAAGCCTCAGGTCACGCACAACTTATTGCAAGCGAGGCAGGGATAACACGAGGGCTCATCTACACCGGTGCCTTCTTCAACGGGTTGTGGGGCGCTGGTGTAGATTTCGCCCGGTGGCTCAAACAAGTCAATGATGTGGTAAATCCCACCCAGCGGATTTTGCGCAGCCTTCAGATCAGTATTCGTGCCGGCGAGCGCAGTAGCCAAACCGGTGAGAACTATCTGAAAGCCTTCGCCGCCGAACAGTTGACCGCAGAGAAGCGGCAGCTGGTGGAAGCACTTGGGTTTGATCCGTCCGGCATTACCCGCGCGCAATTCGATAACGCCCTGGAAATTGCCGATCTGATCTGGCAGGACCCGACACTGCAGGATGATATTCGCCGGTTTTCGGTGGATTACGTAAGGGCCCAGCACACGCTGGAATTGGCCGAGTTTTCCGGTGCAGCGGTATTTGAAGTGTTGTTTACCCTTGTGCTGGCAGCAGTAACGGCAGGTATTGGGGCGGCAGCTGGGGTCACTGGTCAAGCGCGCCACTTGGTCAGGTTCCGCAAAGTCGGAGACCTTCTAAAACGCTATGCGCGCGAAGTGGCCGAAGCTGCAAAGAGAAAACGCAGAACCGGCGTGGGTAGCGGTGCAGGAGCAAACGATTTCACAATATTGCCGCGGGATGAGGTAGTGGTCGAGACCAGAACCACCCCCGTGAATGATCCACCACAGGCCAAAGCCACACCTGAGAAGCGCACAGCGAAAGCGCCAGTAAACAACCGCTCAGAAACCCCTAAAAGGTCGAGACCGGAACCGGACAACTGGCAGACCTATAAAACCCACGGTGTTGTGCAAACACCTATGGCGAGCGAAGTCGGTAGGGAAATGGTTGCCGTGTTGGAGTCGCAGGGGATGTCTCGTACCCAGGCGGTGATGAAAGCCCAGGAATTCCTTGCGTCCGGAAGTGAGCTTCCGGTGAAAAAAACAAATAAAAAAGGGCAAAAGCTCTACAAATTGGTCCCCGCGGGAGAGGAGCCGGGACCATATTCTGCTTACTTTGCCGAGGCTCGGGATATCCATGGTTTTGAAGGCGTGAGTTACGACGAGATCACCGATGCCATTGGTATCCCGCTCGAAAGTCAGCAAACCCTGAAGTTTGATTTGATGGAAGTGGAAGCGTTGGAGGACGTCACCGTGTATCAATCTACCATAGCGCCGACGACGCAAAACGGATACTCCCAGCCTGGCGGGGGAAGGCAAACCTTGATTATTAACCGCACTAAATTTTCACAACCGAAAGCGACCGGCAGGAAGTTTCCCTAAATGAAAAAACTCGTTCGCATTGATCCGGCAAGCGGAAGGTTTATTGATATTGACCCCAAAAAGCTTGCGCGCGATGCCAAAAGCCTGGAGGCATTTGTGCTGAACAACATTGACCCCGCCAATGATGCGCTGGGCGTCTACTCGCACCTGTTGCCATTGTGTAAAGAAGTGGCTGATCAACAACGGAATACGTCCATTCCGCTGGAGGAGCTTCCACTGCGATATCCGTTTAGAGAGGGGCTGCTCCCCCCTGGGCTGGAAGTGCTGTACGCAGAATTTTCCGCAACAATTACTGGCACCCCCGTTGATGTCGTTCACATTGTTGATGTCAATGGCGTTCCTTGCGCAGAAGTGGAATTTGAGGATTGATCGTCGAGGAGTCCTATCAACTCCTGTGGGCGTCAAAATGTTGTTCGTTCGCGCCTCCAAAGTGTCGCGATCGCCATTACAAGGCTGATCCGTTGGATCTGTAGCTAACAACAGGCACAGCTTGCTGGGTGAATCGTCGCCGTCGTCCTCGCTGTCAAACAAAAAAGGCCGGCAAATGCCGGCCAATCAAGGAGGGATTGCTTCTTACCTTTTGTATCAGGGGGCCGCTTCGGCCTGCAGAGTCACACCAGAGTAGGCGCTGTATCCGCGGATGCTGATATACCAGGTTCCCGCTTGCGGATTGCTGAAGCTGCAGCTCTCGTTGTTGCCGTAGCGATAGGGGCGACAATTGTAGCTGCTGGTGGTGGGCTGGCTGCCGTAGCGCACGTACAGGTCGCCGTCGCCGCTGCCACCACTCATGAGTACTTCCAGTGACCCCATGCCGCTGTTCACATCAAGTGTGAAATGCTGCCAGCTGCCACTATTGCCGGAGAGGTTACTCTCAGTCCAGCCGGTCGCACCACCGCCGCCGCTGCCACCCTCGTCGAAGCTGCCAACCAGGCTCACGTTCGAGAAGCTGCTGTAGGCGCGCACCATCACATGGTAAGTGCCAGCCTGCACATTGCTGATAGAGCAGGTTTCATTGTTGCCGTTCAGATACGGGCGGCATTCATAGCTGCTGGTTGTAGGCTGGCTGCCATACCGCACATAAAGGTCCGCATCACCACTGCCGCCGGAGATCTGGAAGCTCAGATTGCTGGCGCCAGCAGGCACTTCCAAAGTAAAGCGCAGTTCCTGTCCAGTACTGGCGGAAAGACCGGACTCAGCAACGCCGTTGGTCAGTTCACCATCGCCCGGAGTCGGATCACCACCGCCGCCGCCATTGGCAGCGTCGACCGCCGCCGCTGCATCAACGATACCGCTACCGCACTGGCTGCAGGAGCCGGGGAAGCTGCGCGCAGTGCTCTTCAGGTTGGATTCCACTTCATCGGGGGTAATGCTACTGTCCACCGCATACAGCAGTGCCGCAGCGCCGGCGACATGAGGTGCAGCCATACTGGTGCCCTGGTAGAAGGCGTAGTTGTCGCTGCCCGGGCCTTGGGTACCACTGTTCAGAGTGGAAAGAACGCCGTTGGAACTTACTGAAGTTTCGCCACCGGGAGCTGCGACATCCACCACGCTACCGTAGTTGGAGTAATAGGCGCGACTGCCGGCGCGATTGGTGGAGGCTACGGTAATTACGCCGTTACAGCTTGCCGGGCTGTAATTGCTGGCGTTGGCATTGGAGTTACCTGCGGCCACCACCACGGTGGTACCGAGGCTGCGCGCGGTATTGATCGCATTCTGTGTGGTTGTGTCACAACTCCCGCCACCGCCGAGACTCAGGTTCAATACCTGCGCCGGGTTGGCATTGGCTGGTACGCCGCTGACGTTACCGCCCGCACCCCAGATAATGCCGTCCGCAATATCCGAGGTATAACCGCCACAGCGGCCGAGTACACGGATGGGGACAATTTTTGATTTATAGGCAACGCCGGCCACACCGGTAC
Source organism: Microbulbifer elongatus (assembly GCF_020524885.1). Taxonomy (GTDB): domain Bacteria; phylum Pseudomonadota; class Gammaproteobacteria; order Pseudomonadales; family Cellvibrionaceae; genus Microbulbifer; species Microbulbifer elongatus_A. The sequence goes on from NZ_JAIVKJ010000002.1 coordinate 261,871, forward strand.
CATTGTTGGTTACCGCGGCGATGGTGCCGGCCACATGGGTACCATGCCAGCTGCTATTGCGCGCAGGTTGCCCGGCACCACAGGCGCCCGCCGGCGACCAGTCACCAGGATCACTGGCATCACTGTCACGGCCGTTACCGTCCTGGGCGACCGTGGTATCGGAGATCATGTCATAGCCTGGCAGCAGGTTGGCGTTCAGGTCGGCATGTGGGCGATAACCGGTGTCGATCACACCCACTACAACGCCCTCCCCCTGAGTCACATCCCACGCCGCTGGCAGATTCAGGCCGCCGGTGGCCTCAAAGTAATGCCACTGCTGGTTGTAGTTGCTGTCGTTGGGGGTGGCCATGGGTTGCATCAAGCGGTCGGGCTCCGCGTACTCAACCTGCGGATCCTGCTGCAGGCGCGCAATAATCGCATCCAGTTCCACTTTGCTCGCGCGCTTTTCCAGTTTCATCAATTGCGCACCGGTGGCCAGGCGGCGCATATGCTTGAAGCGGTGGCCGGCGGTCTGTGCAATGCGGTCAATAGCGGTTTGCGACATGGCCATGGAATTTGCACCGGCGAGGGTGCTTTTGTACTTCACGATAATGCGATCGGTCACTACTTCTTCTGCTGCCACTGACATGGCCGACAGTTCCGGCTCGACCGCATGTGCAGAAAAGCTCGCGCCGAAAGTAGCGCTAAGCAGCAGTGTCGCGGTGCCCAGAACAGAGCCGGGCCCGGCTTTCAATAATGCTGATAATTTCATTGTTGCGAATTTCTCCATATTTATTTTTATCGACGGAGCTGGGTAGAGCCGCCGTTAAACCACCGCGGAACTCCTGCGCGGCACCCCCGGGACAGGTCGCGCAATTTTGTTGCGGATTTATTTCCCAAGGTTCTTGTTTAACGAGAAGTTTCATTGCGCCCGCAAAGGAAAAGCGGGACAACTCTTTGGAATCTGCGCCAAATTTAGTTTATGACTGGTACGTTCGTCACACATCAAAAACCGCGTGTGACAGAAGTCTCGGCGAGTGGCACCGATTTAATTTTGAGGCGAGTGTTTAACTTTGTTGCTCTCGGGCGGGCGTAAAACCGCGCGTGGTTAAGATAAAACCAAGCAGACCGAATATCGGGCCGGGCAGTAGTAGCCAGACCGAGGCCGGACCCGTCAGCTCAAACAGCGCACTGATACCAGCAATTGAAACGAGGGTGATCGAGAAGCCAATGGAATTCTGGATCGCCAGTGCTGCGCCCACAATTTCCCGTGGGCACGCGGCGGCAGAAAGAGCAGAAAATTGCGGGGAGTCTGCGATTACCGTTGCCCCCCAAACCAGAAGCAGTACTAACAACCAGATGCTTGGCAATGTCTCCCAGAACAAAACGAAAATCAGTGCGCAGCTGCCGGAGGCCGCCAGCGCGCCCAGAGCAACCGGGCCACTACCCATTTTTCGAGACAACAAACCGCCAACAATACAGCCCAGCGCGCCGATAGCGATAATCGCAAATGACAAACCCGGAACGCCCAGGGCAGAGCTCTCTTCGAACAGCGAAGTGCCTGAAACCAATAGCGGCACTATCGCCCAGAACGCATAGAGCTCCCACATATGCCCGAAATATCCAAAGGCGGCCGCGCGAAACTGCGGAATGCGAAATACCTGGAAAACAGCGGGCTGCGTGAAAAGGCGGCGTGTGGTGCTATGTGGTGTTCTGGTTACGGGGCGCGGCAGATGCGGACCGTCCCCGAGACGGTAAATCAACCCTGCGGCAGCCACCGCCAACACCGAAGACGCGAAGATCACCCACTGCCATGGCAACCCCGCGCCAATTTCCCGCAGGCCGTGTGGTAGAGCGGTTCCCAGGGTGAGCATCGCCACCAGCTGCGCCAGTGCGGCACCGGCGCGCTCCGGTTCCCAGCTCACCACCAGTTTCATCCCCATTGGATAGATGCCCGCAAGACATAGACCCACCATAAAGCGGTATACCAATGCACTGGTCAAGCCTTCGGAAAACCAGGCGAAGCATCCATTGAAAAACGCTCCCGCAAGGGCACTGACAATAAAGATATGGCTTGCGCGATAGCGGTCGGCGACGTCGCCGAGGGCGAGCACCAGGGTACCCAGAATAAACCCGCCCTGAACCGCGTTGGTCAGCCAGCCGATGTCGGTGGCCGTAACCTGCCAGCTCAGCGCAAGTCCATCAGCTGCGCTGTTGGCGCTGAACCAAAGGGAAGTGCCAAGAAGTTGTGCTGCGGCAATAATGGTAATGGGGCTAAAAAATCGCATGGATGTTAACGGCAATCGCGGCGCATAAACCCGGTAGTTTCCCATTTTGGAGCTAGTCTTTCAGCACAAATTTAATCTGCAGATGTGTGAAAGAGCATGGGAAAACCCGGGAAAGTTTCCGTACTTTTCATTTTGTTGGCGCAGTTTCTTACTGCTGGCTGTGGCCAGGAAAGAGGTCGGCAGCCTGAAGCGACTCAACAAGAAACCCTGACTGATGCAGGGGTAAATAACTTTGACGTCACGCCAATTGCCCAGTTTGAGAATTATGTCGAAACCGGTGACCTGGATGCGATCCGCAAGCGCGGCAAACTGCGTTTATTGGTAGACCCCAGCCGTGCCAGTGCTTTACATCGCGCCGCCACGCAACAGGATGTGGAAATATCCCATGCCGAGCGGATGGCCAAAGCCCTGGGCCTGACCCTGGTGGTGCTGGAAGTCGACGCATTCCCGGATCTGATTCCCACACTCAATGCGGGCAAAGGTGACTTGATTGCAAACAACCTGGTAGTCACAGACGCGCGCAAACAGAAGGTCGACTTCACATCGCCAACAGCAGAGACGCGAATTGTTCTTGTCTCAGCTGTCGATACACCCGACACAGGCGGAGCGCGCAACCTCAAGGGCAAGACTTTGGTGGTCACCGAAGGCACGGCGTTTGAACAGCAGGCGCGCACGCTGGGGGAAAGTAACCCAGGGCTTAACATTGAGCTGACTCGTGATAACTACGTGGATCTGCTGGTTAAAGTGGCCGATGGGAACATTGACTTTACGATTGTCGACCAAGAAGTCTTGGACCTGGTAAAACAGTTTCGCGATGACATAAAAGCCAATCATATTTTCGAGGGAGAATTTGCTCTCGCATGGGCACTTCGCAAGAATTCGCCAAAATTGCGTGAGGCCCTCGAAAAACAGGTGCAGCTGATACGCCTTACTCGTCCCGAGCAGCGTTCCATTGGTGATCTGGATGCGATAAAGGAGCGCGGTGTGCTGCGCGCTGTGACGCGCAATCACCCCGGCACATTTTTTATGTGGAAAGGACAGCTGCTCGGGTTTGAGTTCAGCCTTCTGGAAAAATTTGCCGCCAGCCTCGATGTGCGCCTAGCCATTACCGTGGCAGAAACCCACGAAGATTTTGTAAGGCTTCTCGAAAATGGCGACGCCGATGTCTCTGCAAGCCTCCTCGCAATCACCGATGAGAGGAAGGCATCGGGGATGGCCTTTTCCTCGCCTTACCTGGAAAGCAGTACCGGTATCGTGGGGCGCAAGGGCGAGAAGATCAATGACGAGCAGGACCTGTCTGGTCGCACGGTGTGTGTTCGCCCTGCAAGCAGCCAGTACCAGGTCGCACAAAAACTTCAGCAGAACATTCCGAGACTGAAGATTCAGGAGGTGGACAGTAGCCTGGATATCCAGAGTGTCATCGATCTGGTGGTGGAGCAGCAATGCGACCTGGCAATTGCGGATGAAGTTTCTGTAAAGTTGGAGCAGACATGGCGGGATGATGTGACTTTTGCCTTTGACCTGCCGGATAAAAGCAGTCGCTACGCGTGGATGGTGCGGGATGGAAACCCGAAGTTACTTGAAGCGATCAACCAGTTTTTTGACAAAAATGAAACAGACAAGGCTTTGCCACAACTGCTAGCGCGCTATTTTAAAACACCAAAGCGCACGCGACCGGAAATTGAAGAGTTGGCAGAGGCCGGGGAAATTTCCCCGTTTGATGAATATGTGCGTCGTTACGCGCAAGAACATGGTTTTGACTGGCGCTTGTTAGTTGCTCAGATGTATCAGGAGAGCAACTTTGATCCCAAGGCGCGATCCTGGGTGGGCGCGCGGGGCCTGATGCAAGTCATGCCGGATACCGGCAAACAGGTAGGTGAAACGGATCTGGAAGACCCGGAAACCAGCGTGCGAGCAGGTGTAAAATATATGCGGTGGCTGTACGCGAAATTCGAAGACAAGGGAATAACGCCGGATAACAGAATGTGGTTTACCCTGGCATCCTACAACGCCGGTCTCGGGCATGTGTACGATGCACAGAATCTCGCAGAGAAAAAAGGCTGGGATCGCAACGTCTGGTTCGAAAATGTGGAGCGGGCGATGCTCCTTCTCTCCGACCCCAATTACTATAAAAAAGCACAGTACGGCTATGCGCGCGGCCAGGAGCCGGTAGATTATGTCCGCAAGATCGAAGCGCGCTTCCGATCCTTTGTATCCCTGCTCGAGGCGCAAGACCCGAAAAAGGATAGCGGGTCGTAGTTATTTTGGTTTTGAGTTACTTTGGTTTCTAGTTACTTTGGTTTCTAGTTACATTGGATTTAAGTAACTGTGGCTTGACGGCAGCGCGCTAGCTGCCCGCCAGCTTGTTTTTTGCCTCGATCCAGCGACTCATAAACTCTTCCGCGCGGTGCTCTGTACGCCGCAGGATGCGTCCCCAGATATTGCGATTGCGGTGTGTATCGAGGTCGCGTGCAATGGAATCCAGTCTCTCGATAAGCGCTTCGGCGTGTGGTCGGTAGGAAAAGCCGGATGCCAGCGCTGACAGGCTGGCATCCCGCACCGTCGTCCAGTCAGCTTCATTCCGGTAAACCTGTGCCGCAATTTCTGCAAGCTGACCGGCATCATCTGTCAGGGGATATCCCCAGGCTTCCGCTTCTGCCATCGATTCCGCACCTATGGGTGTTGTAATCGTTGGGGTGCCAGAGAGCCAGCCATCGAGCACCTTTCCTTTTTGCCCGGCGCCAAAACGCAGCGGCGCTAAGTTCACTCGGTAGCGTGAGAGCGTGGCGAGCGCATCGTCGGTGCGGCCGATAATGCGCAGTCCCTGTTTGGGATTGTGGAAGCGCTGCATGGCGTGATCTGCATAAGCGCCGTACACGTGGCATTCGACACCGGGCAGCAGAGCGCGCAGCTTCGGCCAGATAGCTTCTGCCAGCCAGACAACCGCATCGCGATTTGGCGCGTGTTTGAAACCGCCGATCATGGCCAAATTTTGGCGCTCACCAAAACCGGGTGTGGAACCTGGGGCGGGTATTTCCTTAACCAGAAAAGGCAGATAGTGCAGTTGCCAGTCCGGCAGGCAGAAGTGTTGCTTCAGCAGATCCACCTCGACCTGGGAGATCATGATGGTGAGATCGCAGCGCGCTATGGCTGCCACTTCGCGCTCGGCAACGGGTTGAAAAAGATTGAGTGGCTGGCCGCTTTTCAGCGCCTGATGGCGCGCGTCCCGGAGGCTGTGGAAATCGCTTGTATCCAGCAGCGTAACCGCTCCCGGACACTGCTCTCGCACTCGCCAGCCAAACTGCTCTTCCACCATAAAACGGTCGTAGATCACCAGCGAAGGATCGAGTGCACGCACCCAATCATCAAAACTGGATTCGTTCACTTTGATCTGGTGTTCACCGTAACCGGTTTTGGCCTGGAATGGTGTTGGCTGTGCCGGGCTCGCGATCTCGATCCGGTAGCCCGCCTCGGCGAGCAGGTCGAGGATATCCAGGGTGCGCCGTCCGGCAGCCGTAGAGGCGGGCTCGGGCCACTGCTTGGCGATGAGTAGCGCGCACTTTCTGTGTGTATCGCGGGACATTGTGGGTTGCTCGATGTTTTGAGCCTAAATACCGAACTGGCTTCTTTAGGCATTTAAATTTGGGAAAAGATTGAGTTGACTAGAATCACTTAGTACAACCTTTGGTAAAGCGTAATTTTTGGCTCCAATCAAGCTTAAGATTTTGGCTCTTGGTTACCCGCAAAAGAAGGGCGACAAAAGGGGGCAGGCTTGTACCTACGGTACCCAAGTCCCTTGTACGGGGTGGTACTGGGGTCACTGGAAAAGGCTCGCTCGGCGGCACTTACCGGCTGAACGAATAGCTTGTCGTGTTCGGCAAGGAAACCGAAGTTTGCGTAATGCGCAGTGTTAGTGCCCTTCACTAGTCCCTCTTTGAGATCCGAGGCTTCCTTTCTTTCTCAGCGGTGTGTTAGACAATCCTACGATATTACCGACAAATGCGATGAAGCTCACGCCGTTCTGGGGCGGCGTTCATTGGTGAGGTAATACTTTTCAAGCAGTTAAGCCGCAAGCCAAGAAAAGCTGTTCAAATACTGTTCAACGAGGTGTGCGAAAAGAAGCTGAAACACGCAGCCTCTCTTTTTGCGTCGCCTCGATACCACACAGTTGATCATTTGCGGCTGATCCATGGAGATCTGGAGCTGTTACAACATTTGGGCTGCGTATAAACGTATAGTGATTGAAACCACCATGACCTTGCAGTTGTACTGGCCAGTCCAGTTGGTACCACCGTGCCTCGATATTTGGTTGTACAGGCGAATTGCTTTTCATATTCTCAAGCGAGCGGCCGAAATAACGGCGGGCGAGTTCCAACTGGTAGTCACGGAAGAGCAGGGTAATGAATCAAGCGGATCAGTCATTAACGCGAAATACTATTCGTCACAACTCCCATGAGTTATACGCCCTATCGTTAGAGGAATTTGACCGTACTTTTAAAGTTATGGCTGAGTCCGATAAATACGCATCACAGCGATCGACCTGGGAGGCTCTTAAGCGCGGTGTGGAGGTTGGCGCGAATTACACAGCGACCGGTAAAGATGTGGGCACGCTAACGAAGTTATTCGCAGATCTTGGCTTTTCAGGAACCAAGGCGTATATAAAATACTATAAAGGACGCCCATACGTGATTTTTAAGGGGAGTCCCGCTTTGCGTAAAATTTTCACTGGCACGCGATATGGGCTTCAAAACGCTAAAGTTGTCCAGATGGGTATCGGCCGTAGTGGCGCTGTCACTGCTGCGAGAAGTGGTGGCATTCTAACCATCATTCTCGTCAGTGCATTTAGAATCGCGGATTACATCCTTACCGACCAGATGACACTGAATCAACTGGTTGGTACTTTAGCGACAGATGTCGTGAAAATCGGCATTGCGACCGGTGCGTCTATTGTCGCAGCGGTCGGGGCTGCTGCGGTTTTTACTGTGGCAATAGGCCCTACGATTGCAGCAATTGGAGTCGGATTGCTGGTTTCTTACGGGCTATCGAAGCTGGATGACCATTACGAGATAACCACGAAGTTGATCGCAGCGCTAGATGAGTTAGAGCAACGGAAAAACGTCGGTTTAGAAAAGTTACAAAAAAACACCGTTGATTTCTCCGGCGAGCTCGTGGGTGGTGCTATCGATTATGCGGTGGATGAAGCAAGGCGTATCCTGATAAATACCGCTAGGCACTACTTACCGAAGAGAATTCCACAATGGTAGATAAGGTGGAAACTATAACGCCAGTATCGCGCCCAGCTGCAGTCTTGATCTTATCCATATTTTTGGCTGTGGCAGTGGTCTGTATGCTATTGCCGGTTGCCTCTTTTTTAGAGATGGCTGGGCAGATATCTGGAACTGCAGACGCCGTTCTGATTAACAAAGGTGTTTTTTATCTTTTTGGCGTGGGCGTCGCGCTATCGGGTTTACTGGTGGATGGTAGCTATAACGCCTTGCTTCACCGCCCCGTTCCTGAAAGCCTAAAACGACAAATGGGTAAAGTAATTTTTTTGGGGCTGGTTTTAGTGGTGATATTGCCATCAGCAATTCACTATATATCCGCGTATGTGCTTGAACTGCGCGGCTATATAGTATGCGAGTCGGCCTCCAGTCAATGGCTGTTTGTACGGGATATTGTGTACACCTTGCCGGATGCATGTAACTGAAGGCACAGAGATACCTTTTTGTGGACTTGCCGGTCGCGGCTACTCGATGTTCTGCACCTAAATGCGGACAAGGGCTGCTAAGCCCTTGATTTTCTTGGTATGCATTAGGTGGCTAAAATCACTTGGTACAAGCTTTGGTACAACTCTAACTCCAGACATATCTAGGTCATTAATGTGCTGGCGCTGTACGCGTTTTGTGAGGATGCCAGTTTCGCCGCTAAATCTCATACCTTCCAATTCTATATCAGCCCGACACGTATGTTGATTGGTTAACACACAGGTGTCGGGTCTTTGTCGAATGCGCAGAGAGCGCTCGCGGGTGGACTATGATTTTTCGGACACATAATTAAGCACCCTGAGGTTGGTCTTGGAGTATGAATAGCCTAGATGTTGGCTACGTATATCTACTGGTGAATCCAGAGATACCAGGTTACGTAAAGATCGGAAAAACACATCGGGATCCCGCAATAAGAGCTAAAGAACTCTCGACTTCCGGCGTGCCGGGGTATTGGAAGGTCCACCATCAGAGGTTGGTCCCGCAATGTGATGTGGTAGAGCAAGCTGTCCACCGCTCGCTTAGTCAAAACCGACCGATAAGGGGAAGGGAGCTCTTTAAGGTCGACCCAGAAGAAGGCGTTAGGGCCATTGAGAGCCTGTCAAAGAGTAATATTGCCTATTTCCCTCATTGGCCAAATTTACGTGATTTTGATAGATCCGCCTCTGGTGATTTAATAACGGCTCAGTTGCTAGACGAAGAGAATACCCGCCAGAGAAATGACAGGAATGCAGAGGCTGCTGCAAAGAGGCAACAAGAGAGTCAGCGTGCAAGGGTAGATGTTGAAACCCGTCGTATCCTTAAGTCCGGAGTAATCGGCGTAGCTCCCTTTTTCTGGGTCGCACTTATTGCAATGATGTACCGAGATGGAAAAGAAGTATTGATCGTAGGTGCATCTTTACTTTGCCTGCTCGTAGGGTTTTTTTCACGATTATCAGAAAAAAAGGCAGCTAGGCAGAGAAGAGAAGAGGTAGGGCTTACTGAAATTGACAGTTAGAGAGGGCCTCACATTTCAGCGGCGAGATAAAATAACTGAAGAGGCTTTTGTGCCACGAGCTAATACAGCTGACTTGAATTCGAGTTCAGATCGTCGCCTTAAGGGAGGCCGTAGAGTGGGCGGGCAGTAGGGGCGCAAAGGGACTCAGAAAAGGCAGCGACACGCTGCCTTTTTGATTACTCGAGCGATTCTTTGTGTTTATGAGCCGCAGCTTTTTCGGCTTCAATAAGCACTGCTCTTTGGCGCTCAGCAGCCTTTTGCAGGACGCGCTCATAGAGTCGCTTCTTCTCTTTGGAAGATGCGGTAAGAATATCCGCCAGTGAAGCGGAAGCAGTTGCTCCTGAGCTAAACATTTTCTTCATCCCCTTAAGTGTAGTTGGACGGTAACAGCTCCAACAAGCCGGCGCGAGTGTATTTTTCGCCAATATGATTGTCAATCTGGTCAATATTGAATTTGGTGCTTTTGGGGCTGAAATCCTCTTTTTTGTGGAGGAGTTCCACGATGATTTTCTTGCCAAACTCCTGCTTTATCCTATTAACCGTGTCCTTTGCGTTAAAATATTGCTCAATAAAGCTCTCTTTTGGGATGTTTCTCCCCTCTGCTTTTTCTCGTTTTAAGACGAAATTCCAAGCAACTTTGGGGTCTAGGTAGACATAAAGAATGATGACTACTCGGTTCTTCCTGATGGAGCGAGCAATATTCTTCTTGGCTCTCTCAAAATTTGAGAAAGTGCTATCAAAGAAGAAGTTCTGACCATTTTTTAACGCAAGATCATGAATCTTGTCTACTAGAATCGATGCTGGGTACTGGAATAGCCAGCTATTAGCCCCGTTGTATTCACTGAAGTAAGGCCGCATAGCATCAGTATCGATATGGATGCTTGGCGCTCCTTTCGACATCGCCATTGCCGCCATTTCAGTGGCCGTTTCGGTTTTACCAGCCCCTGGGGAGCCAGCCATGAACACGGAGGTCGCTACAGGGCTCCTGGGGTACTCCTCTTTGCAAGTTAATTTTCTGGCTATTTGCGTTTTGTTAGCCTTCGCAAAGGTTATCGCTCTTGCCTGAATTTGCTCTTCTTCATCTGTCATAAGCACAAGGGATCAATGTTTCATTTTTAAGTTTTGATATGACTTAGGATCTTATTAGTTCTCAATATGTAGTGTGAAGAATTTGCTCGCAGTTATTTTTACGCTTGATATGCGAGTCGACCGTGAAATAGTTACACAAGTTCTGGCTCTAGGTAGGGGAACAGTGGGCCCAGCTCCTGTATTACTTGTTGTTGACGTTGGCGTAATACGTTGATCTGTTCTTCGAGATTTCCATTTTTGCCGAAAAGCTCCTTGAGGCGCTGCTGCAGCTGGTCTGCTCTCTCTTTTACCTTGCTGTGTCCGAGCGTTCGCATAGCTTCGTGTCGGGCATCAAAGGCGGCGCTATCTCCTTGGGCTTTCCTTGAGATGTTCCAGTATATTCCCACGGCGATTGTCGTGAGCACCGCGAAACTTTTTAGTGCCGATGCGGTTTCGGCACTAAAAGGTGCCAGAAATGCGAAGGGCACTAGGAAAGCGGTAGTCAGCAGCACGTACTTGCGGGTCTTCTGTGCGCGGGCGATGGCGTGAGCGCGCGCGGTGTCGCCGGCCTGTGTTGCCTGTCGCTGAATATCATTCAGCTTGTCGTCAGCCGCGGCGAGGTCGCGTTTGATGGAGTGCAATTCGCTCTGGTCAAACTTCGCCAGCTGTACCCGCAGGTCAGCGAGCTCGGCACTGGTCTTCAGGTACAGGGCAATCTTGTCGCGGTTGTCCGACAGCTGCTCGGCGCGTCGGCGCATGTAGTAGCCTTTGGCCTTGGCTTCGTCAAAGTCACAGTGCGCGTTTGCCCTGGCCCACAATCCCTGCAGCAAGGAACCCTGCTCGAGTTCCTGCGCCACCAGACTGTAGATCAGTTCATCCTCGGCGGTGTGGGCGTTGGTATTGGCGAATAGCTTCTCCAGAATCTTCATGTGGTATCACTTATTATATATTTCACACTACTAACAGGTGGCAGACTTAGGCTCCTGCTTTCTTCTTGCGGGTGCGCTTCGCCGGTTTGGCCGCGGCCCGCTCGGCCTGAATGCGCTCGAGCAGCGCCTGGGCGCTGTTGTCGCCGCTGATCAGATCCGGGTTTTCCACTCGCCACTGTTGGGTGAGTTCGCCGCGGAAGGCTTTGGCGAGAATGGACTGGGTGAGGTGCTCGACCCGCGCCAGGGCGTTGTTGGCCTGTTTTTCAATGGTGTCGGCGTAGGAAAAGAGTTGCTCTGCGCGGCGAACAATTTCAATTTGTTCTTGAATACTTGGCAGTGAAATATTTAGATCAGAGACAGTTTTCTGATTGATTTTTGGCATGTTTCCTGCGGTGCCAGTGGCATTATCCCTGAAATATTTTCTGGATTTTTCTGACAGAAGGGATAAATGCAGAAACTTGCCAAGAACCCTCTCATTTGGAGTGCATTTCATCATGAGGTCGGGATATACATACCGGCGGTCTGGCCCTTCATAAAGGGCACTAACGCCAACATATTCAAGCGTATTTGCGCGTTGAATTAGGATGTCCCCATTCATTACCCAGAGGTATGAGCTGTGGTCAATATCTAGCTCAACGTATTTGAAGCAATTTTCTTTGAATTTTCCACTCGTTGTGGCCGAAAGAGTTAAGTTTTTAAAGACTGTTTCCTGATCCACTCCTTTTGGCGATTTTCCATTCCTCGGTTTTTCTTTCACTACATCAACAAGCTTTACCGATTCCCAAGAGTCGACGCCAAATCCACCTAAATCTCCGTTAGTGGCTGCGGCGATAATAGACTGCCGGAAGCGCTTGAGGATTTGGGGGATGCGCTCGAGGCGGGCTTTGGTGTTTTCTACCTGGGCCAGAAGTGTATCGAGTTTGTCGGCGATGACTTTTTGTTCGGCGATTGGAGGTAGCGGAACCCTTACTCCAGAAAGGCCTTTGCCGGTGATCTGAGGTTGGGCTGACCCCGATATCGTGTCTTCTAAGCCACGGGCTGCTAAAGCGTAATAAAGAAACTTAAGCCCAACTAGATTTGTAGGGTGATGATCTAAAGCCATTGCGTTGCCATTGATATAGGAAAATGGCTCTGAAATGTGCAGGTTGCCGCAAGTTGCGCCGCGACAGGTGATCATTACCGTAGGGTTCGGGTGAGTATATGAGTCGTAGAATCCGATCTTCCCGTTTGCCCCATAAACGACATACCCTTCATCAATCAGTTTTTTTGTCGGGATCGTTTTCCACTGTTTAGGTGTTACTAACTCGATCAGGAGCGGTTTGCTCCATTCACTAGGTAAAGAGTCACCAATATAGCCAAGACTCATTACTGCACCTCACCAAAGAATTCTTTCAGTAAGGTTTTTTGAGCGTCGGCCTCATCTCCGGCACCCAGCTCCCGCATCAACCCGTCTAGTTCCCCCAGCGCCTGCACCAGCTCACCCATCGCCTCCGCGGCCAGTACACTGGGTTCCGGCAGGTTGGCCGCATCCACACTATCTGCATCCTTGAGCCAGCTGATATCCAGCGAATCGCCTTTGTGTTCGGCGATCCACTCTCTGGTAAAACAGCGCCAGCGGCTGTGGGTCAGGCGTTCGTCCACATCCTGATTCTCATCGGCCTTTTTCGCTTCCGGTGCCAGGTCGATCTCCTCGGCGCCGAAGCTCCATTCGCCCTCGTTGCGTTTACTGGTGCCGTCTGCCTGTTTGCCGTAGACCTCTTCGAACGGCTTCAGGTGCTGCTCACCGAATGGGGTGCGCTTGCCGAAGCTGGGCATATTGGTGCGCAGGTCGTAGACCCACACATTCTCGGTACAGTTTTCTTCCTGCAGTTTGTCCTTGGCGCTTCCCTTGGTGAAGAGCAGCACATTGGTCTTCACCCCCTGGGCATAGAAGATGCCGGTGGGCAGGCGCAGGATGGTGTGCAGGTTGCACTTGTGCATCAGGTCGCGGCGTACCTCAGTGCCGACGCCGGCTTCGAACAGTACGTTGTCCGGCAGTACCACCGCGGCGCGGCCGCCGGGCTTCAGGTTGCGGTAGATATGCTGCAGGAAGGCCAGCTGCTTGTTGCTGGTCTTATAGGTGAGGTCGTCGCGGGTGATGCTGGCCTCGCCGCCCTTGGCGGTACCGAACGGTGGATTGGCGAGGATGATGTCCGCCTTGGCGAGGCTGGCGCCGGCCTGGCCGAGGGCGTTGCCCAAGTGCACCACGCCCTCGTCGTCCCCTTCCATGCCGTGCAGCAGACAGTTCATCAACGCCAGGCGGCGGGTACCGGGTACCAGTTCGATACCGACAAACGCTTGGCTTTTCTGGAACGCCTGCTGTTTGGCGGTGAGGTCGAACAGGTCGTCGGTCTGCTCCTTGATGTACTGGTCGGCGGCGATTAGGAAACCCGCGGTGCCCGCGGCGGGGTCCTGGATCACCTCGCCCGGCTGCGGCTGGATACAGCGCACCATGGAGTTGATCAGCGCGCGCGGGGTGAAGTACTGGCCGGCACCGGACTTGGTCTCGTTGGCGTTTTTCTGCAGTAGGCCCTCGTACAGGTCGCCGAGGCCATCTTTCTGCGCGCTGAACCAGTCGATCTGGTCCAAGGTTTTGACCATCTGCTCCAAATGGCGCGGTTCTCTAAGACGGGTCTGGGCGTCGGCATAGACGGCACTGATCAGCGGGTCCTCGTGCACGATATTGCCGTCGCCGTCCTTGCCGGTGGAGAGGGTCAGCAGGATGCGCTTGTAGTCGTCCAGCAGGTTAATGCCGGACTTGCCGTTAAGGTCGCTCCAGCGGCAACCCTCTGGCAGCGGGTGCTTCTGCAGGGTGCCAGCCTCGGTGTTCTCGTGCACCATCTTGATAAACAGCAGCAGCACCAGCTCGGTGACGTAGTCCGAGTAGTTGATACCGTCGTCGCGCAGCACGTCGCAGAGGTTCCAGAGTTTCTGCACGATGTCGTTGTTGTTCATGGTACTTCCTTACATCTAAATTGTTATGCGGTCTGGGCGGCAGGCCAGAGTGCCGCTTTGAATTCTTCCAGTACGGTATCCAGCTGATCGTTCAAAATTTTATCCAGCCGGCGGGCGCCACCCTCGAAGGCGGGCATCTGGTTGATGGCTTCGCGATCAATAACCACTTCATGGGTCAGCTGCTTGGCGAGGCGCTGCAGCCATTTACGCTGGGCAGGGGTCCAGGGGTGTTGGGTGAAGATCCTGTCCATGGCTTTGGCAACCCGCTGCTCGAACGGCACCAGCGCCTCCCCAAGCGCTGCACGGCGTATATGGCCGATAATGCTGGCGGCGATATCCTGGTTGGTTTGGTTGCGCACCGCGCTTTGCAGGTTCGCTTCCGAGTAGCCGTGATTGTCCAGCAGCAGCTTCACTTCCTTCAGCTGCTCCCGCGTGAGGTCTCGGGGTCGGTTCACCACCACTGCCAGGGCAGCGGACTGGTTGAGCTGTTCCTTGATGAATTGATTGAAACTATCCAGGTAGTCATCAGGCCGTTTGTGTGCGCCATAGCTCTGGGTGCGCTCGCGGATTTCATCCTCGTGTTCCGAGATCAGCGGAATCTTGTCACTGCCGAGTAGGGTTTTGACCTCGGTGAGCTGATGTAGCAAGCCGGCGTGCTGGCGGATGAATTCGGCTGCCTGGCTGGGCCCGAGGTCGTGCAGGTGCTTGTGCAGTGACTTGGGTGCGACGCCCCACTGTTGCTCGAGCTCGCCCAGCTTTTGCTTGAGTGCCGGTTTGCTGTCGGCCTTGTTGTCCGCTTTGCGCAGCACCCGCATCAGTTTCTGGCTGAGCTGGCTCAGCACGGCGTCGGCATGGGTTTCCCCTTGTTGCTCGCCGGGGCTGTTCAGGGCCCGTTCCAGCTGCTCCGGATCGGTGAGCTCGTCCACCAGCTGTTCGAGGCTGATATTGGGGTCCTTCACCAGCGGCTTCATGGTGTTTACATCCTGCAGCGCCGCATAGATATCCACCGGGTCGTAGATGCGGAATACAGTCTTGCCGATCTCATCGCAGCGGCGGGTGGCGCGGCCGATCATCTGTTCGTACAGGATGCGAGAGCGAACGCGACGCAGGAACACCAGATTGCAGATTTTGGGTACGTCGATGCCGGTGGTGAGCAGATCCACGGTGATGGCGATATTGGGGTAGCGCTCGTTCTTGTACTCGCGGATCAGCTGGCTCACCTTGTCGCTTTGGCCTGTGATCTTGGCCACGGCGGCCTGGTTGTACTCGCCGTTGTAGAGGTCTTTGAAGGCTTCATCCAGCAATCGTTTGACCATGTCGGCGTGCAGGTCGGTGGCGCAGAAGATCATGGTCTTCTCATCCCCGAAGGGGTCCAGCTCCTGTACCAGCTGTTCGCAGATCACCCGGTTGAAGTTCTCGTTGATCACGCGGCGGTTAAAAGCTTCCACCTCGAAGTTCAGTTCGTCTTCCAGTTCTGCGGTTTCTACGGCACCGGTCTGGGTGTTGATGGCCTGTACCGCGGAACCCTTCTCGAACTGGATACCCTTTTGGGTTAGCAGGGTTTCATAACGGATGGGCGGCTCATGGTCGATCAGCCAGTCATCGGCCACCGCCTCACGGTAGGAGTAGGTGTACACCGGCTTGCCGAAGATTTCGCTGGTGTGCTTGGCGGGCGTCGCGGTGAGCCCCACCTTTACCGCATCGAAGTAGTCCAGTACGCGTCGATAGCTGGATAGGTACTGGCTGGCATCGCGGGTGGCCAGCTCGCCCTCGGTCATCTCTTGGTCGAGGGTATAACCGCGGTGGGCTTCATCGATGATGATGCAGTCGAACTGGTCCACCGGCGGTGGCGTGTCGCTTCTGAATACTCGCGCAACCATCGCCTGCACGGTGGCCACCTGGACGCGGGTTTCCGCTTCGGCGGCCATATCGCCGAGCTCGGCTACATTGTAAATCTTGGACAGGGTGTGATTCTGTTCCAGTGGCGCCTCGTTAAAGGCATCGATTGCCTGCTGGCCCAGGGCGGTGCGGTCCACCAGAAACAGGATGCGCTTGAAACGCTCGGCTTTCAGGAACCGGTACATCAGGCCGATGATGGTGCGGGTCTTGCCGGTGCCGGTGGCCATGGCCAGCAGCGCCTGTCGGACACCGGCAGCCAGCGCATTCTCGGTAGCGACAATGGCTTTTTGCTGATAGTCACGCAACTTGAGGTAGCCGAACGGCTCCTGCTCCAGTTGTTGTTCCGCTTTTTCTTTACTGCGCTGCAACAGGTCGAGCAGACCGGCCGGGGTATGGAACTTTTGCAGTGCGCGGCGGATATTGCTTGGCTCACGGACATCCCGGAACCAAGTCCCGGATTGTTCCGCCAGCTGCGGGATATAGGGTCGACCGTTGCAGGAATAGACAAACGGCACCTTGAAGTACCCGTCAGCTTCGTCTGGCCAGGCCACGGTGCGACCAGCGAGTTCCCAGGCGCCAATTAACGGGGCGGCGATCTGAAGCCCCCGGCTATAGCGCTCCGCCTGGCGGATCTTGCCGGCGACATTGGTGTTCTCTTTTTTGGCTTCCACCACTGCGACGGGGGTGAGGCCGGCGAAGAGCACATAGTCTGCGGGGCCTCTCTGGGTGGGCCATTCTGCAATAGCGCGGTTAACGCCTTTCTCGGGCCGCGCCCCTTTCTGGTAAGTCAGCTCCTGGCTGTCTGCCTCCCAGCCGTTCTCCACCAGTTGCTGGTCGATCAGGATGCGGGTCAGCTCCTCGTTCAGTACGATGTGCTGACCGGCGGCCTGGGTCTGCTTAGCGACCTTTTGGCGCTCGGCACTGACGGTCTTGTCACCCTGATCGGCCAGTTGCTGCTGTAGGGCCTTGATCTTCTGTTCGTACTCTTGTCGCTGTGCAGTGAGTGCCTGCTCGTGCGTCGCGGCCTCCTCGGCCTTTGCTCGAGATTCCTCGTCCATGGCCAGTGCCAAAGCCTCGTACTCGGCTTTTTCCTTGGCAATCAGGTCGTTTAGTTGCTGGCTGGAGTCGAGCTGTACGTTGGCTTCCTGCAGATCGTGCTTAAGCTTGTCGATCTCGCTCTGAAGCTGACGCAGATGGCTGCTGGGGTCTGCAGGGGCGACGAAGGGGCCGGGCTTGAACTTGGTGCCCGCGCCGCCGAAGGACTGATGGAACCAGATAGCCAGGGCTCGAGCGACCTTCAGCCCGTCCAGGGCTTCCCGGTGCTGGGTTCGGAATTCGTGGGTAGCCTTGTTGCCTTCGATACGCAGCGTGTGGAACAGCTCTTTCACCACCGGCTCCAGGCGTATTTCCCGATTAAGGCGGTATAGCAGGTCTGATTGGCTGGTTTGCTCATCTACCTCGACGCCCACACGCGCAGCTATGTGCTGTGCTATGGCCTCGCCAAGCTGGCGTAGCTTGATCAGCGTGGTATTGGGGTCACTGGAAAAGGATCGCTCGGCGGCGCTTGCCAGCTGAACGAATAGCTCGTCGTGTTCGGCCAGGAAACCGAAGTTTGCGGACTGCGCAGTGTTAGTGCCCTTCACTATTCCCCCTTAGAGCTTATGGCCTTCCCTGCTTTTTAGGGCTACCTAAGACAACCGTACGATACTACCGACAAACGTGATGAAGTTCACGCCGCCCAAGTCGACAGGCATTAGCGATGTACTGATTTGTAGAGTAGAAAGTAGAAAAACCCACAATAGCTGTGGGTTTTGTGGCAAGGGATAGTGGGTGGCTAAATATTGAGCTGTAATTGAGCGGCGGGCGACCCATAAGTGGAAGATAAAGTTTTATAGGGTTTTTTGGGCGGACCAGTTTCCGGGTGGCTCCTTCCTGAATCAGGCTTGATGTTGGCGCTGGGGCGAATTTCAGTGGATTGGTGTCTCTTTAACAAGCGAGGAAGCATCAGTGCTGCAATGGCGCAAAGTTCTATTAGTGTCGCCAGGATCGCAAACATCAATTTTGGCTCGATTGGCATTGCGCTAGACACGATATTTTCAGGGCGTCCTGCAAGATGTTGAGAGCGCAGCCGATCCTGCTCCCGAAGTTTCGCCAAAGTACTATTGGCGCGTGCTCGGTAGCCATTTTCCAGGTCTTTTGAGGCGGACTGCTGTAGCAGGGAAATTTGCTTGCTAACAGCTGAGACTTGGTCTTGCCAAATCTTAAAGTTCATGCTCTTGCTGAGCTGCACAGACGTCTTTGTATCTTGCGCTTCTGAAAAATAAGCCCACGATGCAGCTAAGGAAGCGGCGACAAGCGTTGAACCTAGCGTATAGCAAAGTAGCGCAATGAGAGATCGTCCGTGCCGCCAAAGGGTCAGTGCCGCCGGAAATAGCGAGAATTTCATTAGCTCGAGCGCAAGTCCGGCAGCAGCATTAACCACGGTCAAAAAGGGCGTGCTTGCAAACGATATACATAGTAGCGCCGTGAATATGGCTGAAATAGCGCACAACGCAGAAGCGACGACTCCAAAATTCCACCTGATCAAAATATGACCCCCTTGCTTTGGGGTGGCTTAGCATCAACGTTCGCCGCTCTAGAGTCGTGGCGATTGTAGTCTGCCAGCCATTCCTCATCTGTTTGTTCATAAGGGGACCTGCTACTTCCCTGATGACCGCATTGCCTGATTACCGTATTACCGCAGTTCGGAGCGCCCGTAGTTTTATCGAGCTGAACACGTTGCTGTACCTGGGTTTCCGGCAATCTTGTGTTTGGGAAAACTGTTTGGGATTTGCTTGGGTTTTGTTCGGGGCTTGCTTGAGAGATGTTCGGTTTGGTGATCTCAAAAAGCTCTAAGAGCGCGCCATGAGCTAAATTTAGTGGCAGCAACGACAGTTTATCTAGCTTCTCTCCCGTCAACACTGCACCGGTAAAGATCACGCCCTTGAGCTTACCCATTAGATTGCTATACCAGCCCTTGCGCTGGGGCTTGGGGAGTCCCGCATTTCGCCAAAACTTCGCAAAGGCACTTTTTTTGCCTGCTTTGAATTGATGGTTGGGAAGAATTGATCCCGGCCGCCCGTGCTTGGTTTTACGCTGCCGCTCAATCTCCGCATTGAAGATGACGAAGCGGCTTGCTCCAGTGAGGGCACAGGTGAGCTGCAGCTGCACACCCTTATACCGACCCTTGTCGAAGCGACCTGTGCTGTAGCTTTCAAAGATGTAAAGTCTTTCGCCCAGCTGAAGGGCAGTCTCTGACACCAGCTGCTCAAAGTGTCGATTAAGCCAGTTTCTAGGGACCGGCTGGCCTGACGACGGAGTAATCATGAGGCGACCGCAAGCCACTTCCATTCGATCGCCGCGACAGAGCAAGCGTGCCACTATCGATGGATTGGGCAACGGAGTCACAGAGCTGGGATCTGGAGCATAAATGTCTGTGGAATCTTGAGGGCACACGTTCAATGCCCCAGAGATTCGGCTTCTTCGATAAGTTTCGCCCTTAGCGCCAAAAGGCTCTCGCCAGGCCAAACCGTCATTTTCGGACCTATCCGTAGGCCGCGCTGGACTTTTCCTATCTTGGCCCAGTACCACCAGGTTGAAAGTCCAATTCCGAATAGCCTTGCACAGGCTGGTGCTCGGTACATGGCGTCAGGGTTGATCGGCTCGGAAGGGTAGTTATCTCGGTGCATGGTGTAAGCCTTACTTGGATTGAAGGCTTACAAAGATATTGCCTAGGCTATGGTCCGAGTCCAGAGGTGGGACTTAAGAAAATGGTCCCACTATGTTGGTCCGACCACGCCGAGATTAGATAGCAAGATAAGTCGTCATTTTGGGCCGTTAGGGCCCTTGCCTCGATTTCCGGAACTTTTATTCTTTTTAATGTTGCTTACTGGTCCAATTCTATCTTTGATTAATTGTTCGCTGATTTCCATGCTTGGGAATTGTTTTCTGACGAAGTTGACGGCTGCCCGTGTATGACCAAGATGCTCAGGCTTTTCTTGGCGCAGATAAAAAGCTTCCCAGATTTCTAGGGCCAGACGTAATTCTGGTGCATAAATGTCGAGAGAGGGATCCTTTGCTGGGTGGTTGATTGAGCTCTTGTTTCGCGTTTCGACGGTAAGTTCTTTGGGAGTTAGCCTTTCGGGACAGTGAATTAGCGTGTCGAGATCATTTTGAGAGATTACGAGATCCCCGAACGTGGGCACTAGTCGCTCTGCCTCGAAGTAAATTGTGCCGAACTTCAGCATATTGGGGCTCAGAAAAGCAGGATCGTTTGGTCCAAGGTCAAGAATCGGGTAGCAAGTCTTAACCAGTATTAGTTCTGATCCGTTGTCAGCAACGTAATATGGGTCGAAAAAATCGTTGATCTCAAGTGCTGCTAATCCCTTCTCTACCAACTCATAGAGTACCTCTTTGGCCATATTCACCACGCTATTTGGTGAAATCTGAACAGCGAAAGGACCGTCCCGTAGTTGATCGCTAGCAGGCCAAACTCGAGTTGGTGTTCGGCGCCATTCCTGAACATTCTCATCACCAAGAAAACCAGTTATATCGATAATCGTGTCCTTTTTGGGATATTGATCAACACTGATGCCAGGCGGAATAAGCTGATAAAGCTTGATCTTGCTATCGCACAGAGCCGCAAGTAATTTGCGCAAGTTAAATCCAGGTTGATCGTTATGAACATCACGAATACGGACCGGGCTCAAATGATGGATCTCAGGCATTAACTGTGCTCCTGATCTAATGAACGGTTATCGAGTACTGACAAAACTTGCGACCAAGACACCAAAGCTTCTGAGCGCTCATTGAAATATGTGTATTGGTTGTAGACGCCTTCGATACCCTTAATTACGTGGTTTAGGCACATTTCAGCTACATCCCTCTTCACCCCTAGGCCGGCCAAATGCGTTCGGGTAGTGCGTCGCAGATCGTGAATGGTGAAGTGCTCCATGTCCGGCAGGTTGGCTTTAATCCGGTCCAGAGCCCGGTTGAGGGTGTCAGAGGAAATATGCGGGGTGCCTTTTTGCTGCATTTTGCGGGCGGGGAATACCCAGCCACTTCGGCCTGCATAGCGCTTTAATTCCGTAAGCCATTCAACGGCGAGTTCAGGTAGGGGTATAGCAATACTTCGCTTGGACTTGTTGCCCGCCTGTAAAAGCCAAACTCCTTCATCTAGGTCGATGTGCTCCCAGCGGGCGGTTAGGAGCTCCATTTTCCGACCACCTAGTAGGATCAATAGCTTGATGGCTAGCTCATTTTGTCTGCCCAGGCTGTCAGTCCGATACATAGCCTGGAAAAGTTGAGTTAGCTCCGCTTTAGTCAGCCAGCGATTTCTAGCACTTCGCTTGCCGCCAGCATCTTCGATACCAAACGGTTGCGCGGGATTGGAATCGACAATGTGGCGCTTGATGGCGTGGTCGAATATTGCCTTGAGCATGCCGGACAAACGGTTGGCGACGGTTGGGGCATCCTTGGCTGCACTGGTGAGAATGGCATCGATATGGTGGGGTTTAACGTCTTCGACCTTTAGGTGACCGATAAATGGCAGCAGCCGCTGGTCGATTTGCCGGCGAACGGGCCGGGGATGTTTGTAGTTACCTTTGAGGTGGCGCTGCCAGATATTACGGTCGTACCAGTCGTCGGCGAGCTGGCTGAAGGTCATCGCCAGGCGATCGGCCTCAGCCTTGGCGCGGCTCTCCTGGATGCGCTCCTGCTTTTCCTGAGCGACGTCATGCCCCAAGGTGACTCGGGCACGCAGACGCTTAGCCTCCTTGCGAGCCTCAGCAAGAGTCATGGCGGGGTAATCGCCCAGCCACATGGTGCGGGCTGCACCGCGAAAGTTATAGCGCAGCCGCCACTTGGGATTCTTGAAGGTTTTACGGAAGACCCAGTACAGACCGTTCTGTTGGTCTGATTTGCCTTCCGTGTAGGTCCCTTGCGCTTTCCTGCGCCGAAGATCCACGTCGTTCAGTGCTCCCATGGCGATCCTTGCCTAGTGCCCAATAGTTGTACCAAAACCAAAGATAGAATACTTGGTACAAGCTTTGGTACAACCTTATGCTTAGATTAGGCTGGATTATCGCCAGTTGGCGTTAGCTTAGTCTAGAGGGAAATTGGGCGGGAAGTCAGGAAAGACGGGGCATTCAGCGCTTTGCTTTAGATTGGCCAGAATACCCTGAGACATTACTCGATGTTCTGCACCTGTTCCCGCATCTGCTCGATCAAAACCTTCAATTCCACCGCTGCTTGCGTTGTATCTGTGACCACTGCTTTTGATGAAAGCGTGTTCGCCTCGCGGTTGAATTCCTGCATCAGGAAATCCAGTCGGCGGCCGATGGGGCCTCCATTTTTGAGTACACGGCGGGTTTCGGTGATATGGGCTTCCAGTCGATCAAGTTCCTCGTCTACGTCGGCTTTCTGCGCGAGCAAAACGATTTCCTGCTCAACACGGTCCTTGTCGATCTCTTCCAGCAGTTCCAGCAGACGGTTTTTTAGTTTCTCGCGCTGGTTCTGCAAAATTTGCGGCAGTAGAGCACGCACGGTAGTGACCTGCTCGTCGATGCCCGCGAGGCGGGCTTCGATAAACCCAGCCAGTTCTGCGCCCTCGCGCTCACGGTTATCCACTACCTGTTTCAGCGCCTGCTTGAAGCCATCGAGAATTGCGCCAGCCTGTTCTTCGGCATCGGTTTCCGGCTCTGCGATCACGCCTGGCCACTTCAATACCTCCAGCGGGTTGAGTGGCTGGCTCTCCGGCGCGACTTTCTGTGCCGCGTTCACCAGTTCGTTCACTAGTGCCTGGTTGACTTCGATGCCGGCTACCTCGCCGCTGTTGACCTTGAGGTTCAAGGTCATTTCGACCTTGCCGCGGTTCAGGGTTTTGCGCAGCACCTCACGGAGTTTGGGTTCGAGCGCACGCCCGGCTTCCGGCAGACGGAAGTGGGGCTCCAGATAGCGATGATTGACCGAGCGCATTTCCCATACGGCGGTGCCGGTAGAGTAATTGACTTCTGCACGCCCGAAGGCGGTCATGCTGCGCACTTTGTTATTGGCCATACTGCCGAGCTCCACAAACGCTGGGTGATGAATTTTCGATGATAAAAAACAGCGGCAAATCATAGCACAGGGTGATTTGCGGTTTAGACGGCTATAATGCCGGGCCTTAAGGAATCTGAATCAACGATAGAGGTGCAATATGCAGCGACCCAGCGGCCGCAAACCGGAACAACTGCGCGATGTGCGCATTACCCGCCAATACACGCGCCACGCGGAGGGCTCTGTCCTGGTGGAGTTCGGCGACACCAAGGTGCTGTGTAATGCCTCGGTGGCGGCGGAAGTGCCGCGTTTCCTGCGGGGCCAGGGCAGCGGCTGGATCACTGCGGAGTACGGTATGCTGCCCCGCTCCACTGGCTCCCGTATGGGACGCGAGGCGGCGCGAGGCAAGCAAGGCGGGCGTACAGTGGAAATCCAGCGTCTTATAGGTCGCTCCCTGCGCGCAGCGGTAGACCTCAAGGCGTTGGGTGAGAACCAGATTACCCTCGACTGCGACGTGATCCAGGCAGACGGCGGCACGCGTACCGCCTCTATCACCGGTGCTTGTGTTGCACTGGTGGACGCAATCCGTTTCATGCAGCGGGAGAAAATGATTACCACCGATCCGCTGATCAATATGGTGGCGGCGATCTCCGTGGGTATATATGAAGGTGAGGCGGTACTGGACCTGGATTATCCGGAGGACTCCAATGCCGATACCGATATGAATCTGGTGATGGCAGAAGACGGCGGCATGATCGAGGTGCAGGGTACCGCGGAAGGCGTGCCTTTCACCGAGCATCAGTTTGCCGAGATGCTGGCGCTGGGCAAGGCGGGGATCCGGGAACTGATCGAGCTGCAGAAAAAAGCGCTGGCGGAGTAAACCGCCACTCGCCGAAGCGAAAGCCTTTCGCTTCGGCGGGCGATTCCCTCTGTTTTCCAAAACAGGCACCAAATACCACAGTAATTGCGCGCGCTGGCAGCATGGCTGCATAAGCTACTCCTCACAACAAAAATGCATGTGAGGAAAACCGGCATGGAAATCCGACAGCTGATCAGCGGCCTGATTCTGTTATCAATGTCAGGGCTTGTCGCCGCGCAGGAAGCCGACGTTGGGTCCGAGCCGCAACACAAGCATTACCGCGAATCCCCCGAGGCCCGCAAGCCCGCGCCTTCAGGTGCCCTGGCGCCGCGTCTGCAAGACCTGGGCAAGCATACATTCCCTGTCAGCTGCGCGTCGAAAAAGGCGCAGCCGTTTATCAATCAGGGGGTAAACCTCGCGTACGCGTTCAATCACGCCGAGGCTGGCAGGTCTTTCCGTGAAGCCGCACGTCTCGCGCCCAACTGCGCCATGACGTATTGGGGGCAGGCACTGGTATTGGGCCCCAATATCAATGCGCCGATGGACCCGGATACGGAACCTCAGGCTTATGAGCTCGCACAAAAAGCAAAGTCGTTAAGCAAGGGCGCGAGTGCGCGCGAAAAGGCATTGATCGAAGCGCTGACAAAGCGCTATTCGGGGGACTCCGCAGATCGCAAGGCACGAGATCAGGAATACGCGCAGGCAATGGCAGAGGTGGCTCAGCAGTTTCCGGATGATCTCGATATCGCGACCCTGTACGCCGAATCCATGATGGATCTGCGCCCGTGGAATTACTGGATGCGTGATGGCACGCCCTATGAGGGCACTGAGGAAATCGTCGCACTGCTGGAATCGGTGATGACGCGTAACCCAAAACATCCGGGCGCACTGCATCTGTACATTCACCTGATTGAACCAACAAAAAATCCAGAGCGCGCGGAAAAAGCGGCGGACGCACTCTCCGGCTTGATGCCGGGCGCCGGGCATATCGTGCATATGCCGGCGCACATCTACCAGCGCGTGGGTCGCTACGCCGACTCGGCAAAAGCCAATGTGCGCGCCATTGCCGCGGATGAAAGTTATATCAGCCAGTGCCGTGCGCAGGGTATCTATCCCATGGCGTATTACCCGCACAATATCCACTTCCTTTGGTTTGCGACTACCGCGCAGGGGCGCAGTGCAGCTGCGATTGAAGCGGCGAACAAGACCGGAGAACAGATTAGTGACGAAGCCCTTGAGCAGATGCCAATGCTGGCGGGCTTCCGTGTCGTGAAATACTGGGCGCTGGCGCGCTTCGGCAAGTGGGACGAGATACTGGCGCTGCCGAAGCCGGCAAAGGACCTGTTTCTGACCGGCGCCTGGCACTATGTGCGTGGCCTCGCGTTTATCGGCAAGGGCGATACCGGGGCTGCGGAAAAAGAACTGGCAGCACTGAACAAGATCGCGGTGAACCCGGCGCTGGATTATCCGATGTTTTCCCCCAATACCGCGGCTGGCATCATCGCCATAGGCCCGGAAGTGCTCGCCGGTGAGCTGGCTGCGGCCAAGGGTGATTACGAAAAGGCGGCGGCGCACCTGGCACGGGCCGTGCGACTCGAGGACGGGCTGGTGTATACGGAACCGACAGAATGGCACTATCCACCGAGGTTGGCTCTGGGTGCAGTGTTAATGGATGCGGACCGTCCCGCCGAGGCAGAGACGGTTTACTGGCAGGTGCTCGACCGCTACCCCAACAGTGGCTGGGCGCTTTTTGGCCTGGCCGAAGCGTTGAAAAAGCAGGATAAAACCGACAAGGCGAAATTGATCGAGGCGCGCTTTACCAAGGCCTGGAGGGACGCGGATGTGAAGCTGACTTCCTCGCGTATCCACTAGCGAAACCTCGCTGGTTAAGACAACCACAAACTAAAAAGGGCGCGCTGAACAGGTCAGTGCGCCCTTTTTTGAAAGCCCGCTGCGTATTCACAGCCAGCCCTGAGGTCAGACTTCCAGGTCGTAATCCATGATCAATGGCAGGTGGCTGGAGAAGTTGACGTTCTTGTTGATGGCACCGTATTCGATCTTGTTTTTCAGCGTCTGCGACACGATCTGCATGTCGGTGCGCCAGCCATCCCCTTTGCCCGGCTCGCCGCTTGGCCACCAGGTAAATTCGTCGGCGTCTTTGACCACGCGGCGGAAGGCGTCGATATAGCCGATATCGTTGAACAGCTGGTCGAGCCAGCGTTGCTCGTGACGCATGAATCCGGGGGTGTCCTGGTGGTCCTGCCAGTTCTGCACGTCGGCGCGGCGGTGGGCCATGCCCCAGTTACCGCAGAAAATGAAGTCGCGACGCTTGCGGCTGATCTTTGCCAGGTGCGCCTGCATGTCGTCAAAGAACTGGACCTTCACCTCCAGAGAGGCTTCATCGGTGGCTACCGGTGCCAGCAGGGAGCCGACGCTGAGGCGCTCAAAGTCTGCCTGCAGGTAGCGGCCGTACATGTCCACGCCGTTGGCGAAGCCCATGCCGTAGATGAGCGCCTTGGGCTGGGCACGGGTATAGATGGCAACACCATTCTCGTGGGGTGTGCCAGAATCGAAGAAATAGCTGTAGTATCCGTCCGGATGGAAGATGGGGTGATCCAGCTCCGGTTCCAGTGAGCGCAGATCCTGCAGGCAGATGATGTCCGCATCCTGATCTGACAGCCAATCGTAGAGCCCGCGCTGTGCAGCCTGGTGCACTCCATCTACGGACAAACTCACTATTCGCATTATTAGCCCCTTACCAGCGGACTGTGTAAAATTGCAGTCGTTATTCGTCTGAACATTTTTCGATAGCCGCTCCCCGTTCCATGGGGACCTTCCTTCACCTTAGCCAATAGTTATCAAATTGCCATGCAGCAGTACCAGCGCGACTTTATCCAACTGGCCCTGGAGCACGATGTGCTCTGTTTCGGGGATTTTACGCTGAAATCCGGGCGCCAGAGCCCCTATTTCTTTAATGCCGGCCGATTCCACAGTGGTGCAGCGCTCGCCGCGCTGGGCAATGCCTATGCGGAAGCGATCATCGCCTCTGGAGTGGAGTTTGATGTCATTTTCGGGCCGGCCTACAAAGGCATCCCGCTGGGAGCGGTAACCGCAGTGGCATTGGCGCAGAAAGGGGTCGATAAACCCTTCTGTTACAACCGGAAAGAGGCCAAGGACCACGGCGAGGGCGGAACCTTAGTGGGTGCGCCGCTTAAAGGCAAGGTTTTGATCATCGATGATGTGATTACCGCGGGTACCGCGGTGCGCGAGGTGATGCAGATCATCCAGGCCCAGGGCGCCGAGCCTGCCGGCGTGGTGATTGGCCTAAACCGTCAGGAAAAAGCCAACGACGACACTGACCTTTCCGCTATCCAGCTGGTGGAGCAGGAATACAGCATTCCTGTGATCGGGATTGTGGAACTGGACGATATTATTTCCTATCTTAAGACTGAGGCTGCAAGCGATGAATTGCTGCAGCGGATTATCGACTACCGGCAGAAATATGGCGTATCTTCTGAGGGGTAAGTAGAGCGATTTACGTAATTGACTCTATGAGGCTAAAAAAGCAAAGCCCATTAGCGATAAAGAGCTAGTACAGAGTTGCCGGCGCAGATGGATCAGCGCCATTGGTCGATTATTGAACGCTTATTGAAAATAACTAGAGAGGCAAGCGTGAAAACCGCACTAGCGCTGGCACTGGCTGGCGCCTTTCTGACAATGGATGTCGGAGCTGCAGGATCGGGGTGGGATGGCAAGAAGCTATACCGCTATACCAACGAACACGGCGTGCAGGTGCTGGACGATCTGGTGCCCCCACGTTATGTAGCCGGGGGCTACGAGGTGTTGACGCCTTCCGGGCGACTTCTGGAAGTGGTGGAACCCGAGCTGACTGGCAAGGAACTGGCCGAGAAGCAGCGCCGCGAGGCGCGCCTGGCCGCCGATCTGCAGTTACTGAAACGCTACAACAGCCTTGCCGACATCGAATCCGCGCGCAAGCGCAAGCTCGCCATCGTGCAGCAGGATATGGCGATCCTGCGTTCCAATATGGCGTCCCTCAACCGTCAGATCGAAAGCGAAGAATCATCAGCGGCACGCACCCAGCGCAATGGCGGCTCTGTGTCTACGGAACAGCTGGCGCGCATCGAGAATCTGCGCAAAGAGGTGGATGTGGTCAATCAGCGTTTGGCGCTGCGAAAGAAAGAAGCAGTGGCCATCAACAGTGAGTTCGATCAGGCTACCAGCCGCTATCAGGAAATAGCCGGCAAATAAGCCGGCTTTTTTGTGTTCGTCCAGGGCGGTTTAGTTCGCCCTGGTCTGTTTCCTTCCCTATCCATTCTGCGCAGCCAGCGCACTTTCCCGGAAGAACCCTGCCACCAGAACCGGCCACTGTTCTGTCCAGTATTCGGTGGGCTTGCGCTTGAAGCCGCTGCGCACGTACTGGACGATGCGCCCCTCGGCGCTGGCCAGCAGCAGGTTGGCGGCGGCGGTCAGCGGGATGGCTGGGCGCAGCTGTTCGCGCAGTTCTGCCTCTCGCAGTATCTGTTTGAGCTGGGTCTCCAGGCGGTCAAACAACTGCAGGATGCGGCCGTGCAGGCGCTCGGTTTCACCCGTCAGGGCGTCTCCGGTAAGCAGGCGGGTGATACCCGGGTTACGCTCGCAAAAGGCGAGCAGCAGATGCAGTATCTTCTGGCAGCGGGCGAGTGCGCTGGGCTCGTCCTGCATGATCATCTTGATGCGGCTGAAGATGGTCTCTTCGATAAATTCGATGAGGCCTTCGAACATCTTGGATTTGCTGGGGAAGTGGCGGTAGAGCGCGGCTTCCGAGAAGCCTACCTCTTTGGCCAGTGCTGCGGTGGTAATGCGGGCGCCGGGGCTGGCTTCCAGCATGTGGGCCAGGGCCTGCAGGATCTGCTGGCGTCGATTGATTTTTTCGCTGCTCATGAACTGCCTTTGCCCGGAGTATTCAGCCGGGATCTGATTTTGTTGTTGTGCCGGTTTTTTGATCGATGCTTGGCTTGGCAGCGCTGGGGTGTCAGAAGCCCGCACTTTTTTTGATAAAAAGTTTAATTCGCTGAAAGCCTGTAAACCGGCGCCAGAATCGTAACGATTCGGCGCCTTGGCATCAATTGTTAGTGACCGTTAACACCGGTTCTGTGATCGGTGTCACGCGGGTTTGCAATCAATCTTCGTTCAGGTTGGCGTTAGTGATCAAGGTGCCGACGCCAGTGTCGGTGAAAATTTCCAGCAATACCGCGTGGGGAACGCGGCCATCGATGATGTGCGCGGAGGTCACGCCGGCCTTTACCGCATCCAGGGCGCAAGCGATCTTCGGCAGCATGCCGCCGTAGATGGTGCCGTCGGCGATCAGGCCGTCCACCTCAAGGGTGGAGAGGCCGGTGAGCACTTCCCCTTCCTTGTCCTGCAGGCCCGCCACATTGGTCAGCAGCATCAGTTTTTCCGCTTTCAGGTATTCGGCGATCTTGCCGGCGACCAGGTCGGCGTTGATGTTGTAAGACTCGCCATTTTTGCCAACGCCGATCGGCGCGATCACCGGGATAAAGTCGCTGTTGATCAGCATGTCAATCACACCGGTATCCACGCTGTCCACTTCCCCCACGTGGCCGATATCGATAATTTCCGAGGCGTGCAGGCCAGCGGTCTCTTCCTGTTGGTCCTTGCGACGCAGTTTTTTAGCGCGGATCAGCAAACCATCCTTGCCGGTCACGCCCACAGCGCGGCCGCCGTTTTTATTGATCAGGTTTACGATCTGTTTGTTTACGGTGCCGCCAAGCACCATTTCCACCACGTCCATGGTCTCGCTGTCGGTGACGCGCATGCCGTCGACAAAGCGGGATTCAATACTGAGTTTTTTCAGCAGGTCGCCGATCTGAGGGCCTCCGCCGTGCACGACCACCGGGTTCATGCCCACCAGCTTCATCAGGATCACGTCGCGGGCGAAGCTGTTCTGTAGCTCCTCGTCGACCATGGCATTGCCGCCGAATTTGACCACCACGGTCTTGCCTATAAAGCGCTGGATATAGGGCAGCGCTTCATTGAGAACCTGTGCAACGCGCAGGGCGGATTTCTGATCCAGAGACATAGCGTTTTCCTTGCTACTTGGGGTTACTGCATAAACCGGTTGATCAGCCCGGGAGAGCCAGGGCGGGATCGATGGATTGGAGCTGGACCGCCACAATTTTGCGGATGCGCTCCAGCGCTTCTTCATCGTCGGCTTCAAAGCGCAGGGTCAGGGCGGCCGTCGTATTGGACGCGCGCACCAGCCCCCAGCCATCGGCGAATTCGATGCGCAGGCCGTCGATGGTATTGAGGTCGGCATCGCCAAAGTGCCCTTGCTCGCGCAGCTTGGTGATGAGGGCGAATTTTCTCTGCTCGGGTACCGGCAGCAAAATCTCCGGGGTATTGACCATCTGCGGCAGGGAGTCGATCAACTCGTCGAGACTCTGCTCGCGCAGGGCCATAATTTCCAGCACGCGCGCCGCCGCGTAGATGCCGTCGTCGAACCCATACCAGCGGTCCTTGATAAAGATATGCCCGGACAGCTCGCCGCCGAGCAACGCGCCGGTTTCCAACATCTTCTCTTTCATCGGCGCATGGCCGGTTTTCCACATTACCGGACGGCCGCCGTATTGCGTCACCAGGTTGGCCAGGGTGCGGGTGCTCTTTACATCGAACACGATATCCGCACCCGGATTGCGCGCGAGGATATCCCGTGCCAGCAGCATCACTAATTGGTCGGCCCACACAATGCGGCCACTGCCGCTGATCAGGGTTACACGGTCGCCGTCCCCGTCCAGGGCTACCCCCAGATCTGCATCCTCGCCTTTCACTGCGGTGATCAGGTCCTGTAGGTTTTCCGGGCGCGATGGGTCCGGCGCATGGTTGGGGAAGTCGCCATCTACTTCGCAGTAGAGGGTTTCCACCGCGCAGCCCAATTGCTCAAACAGTTCCGGTGCCAGTTCGGAGGTGGCGCCATTGCCGGCGTCGATCACGATACGGGGTTGGCCGGCGAGAGCCACGTCGTTGAAAATTTCGTCGATGTAGGTGTCGCGGATATCCTGCCGGCTATTGCTGGCTTCGCCGCTGGCGAACTGGCCGGACTGCATCAGTGCTCGCAGTTCGGGTAGTTTTTCACCGGCCAGCGGGCGGCCATTCATCACAATCTTGAAGCCATTGAATTCGGCGGGGTTGTGACTAGCGGTCACCATGACCCCGCTGTTTGCATTCTTGCCCTTGGCGCAGGCGAAATAGAGCACCGGCGACGGCACCAGCCCTAGATCTACGGCGTTACAGCCGCTTTCCAGAAGGCCTTCGATCAGGCAGTCGCGCAGCAGCTCACTACTGTTGCGACCGTCGCGACCGACCAACATCAGCTTCTCACCAGACTGAAGGGCAAGAGTGCCCAGCGCCCGGCCCAACTGGTAGGCAAAGGGTTCGTTGATCTCTTCACCGGCAATCCCGCGAATATCGTAGGCGCGGAATACATGCGGTGGAATTTCTGTACTCGGCGTGCGCATCAATTCGCCGCGGGCTGCCTCCTCGGCCTGCGGGGCGACCGCTGAAGCGGCAGCGGCTGGCGCTGCCTCACTTTCTTTCGATACCTGGGGCTTTTTCAGGTCTTCTCTGCTCAGCGCTTTTTTCGCCGGCGCGCGGCCAGTACGGGAGAACTTTTCCCAAGGCGCAGCGTCAGCGTCAGCGGGAAGCATTTTCCACAGCGCAAACAGGGTGCCCAGCAAGCCAATCAAGGCCAGCCCATAAATCCAGCCTGCGGGAATGCTGTGGTCGGCAGCGAATTCTGTCGAGGGCGTGAAGGAAGCTTTCAGGTAGGATCCGTTGACCGCAGTGGTGGCTGCGTCACCGCCGCGCGGCCTTGCGGGTGAGTTCCACAGCCCGCGAGGTGGGCCATCGGGAAACTGCTGCGTTATCTGGATGGTGCCGATGCTCTGGTCGAGAGCCGACAGCGCTTGTTCAAATACCGAGAAAGGTTGGCTGGCGAGGAGTACACCGCCCTCTTCCGCACGGGCACTGTACAGGCGCCACTGTTGGTCACTGCCGCGCAGGAATTCCGGTTTCTGTTTTTTTTCCAGACTGCGTTTGGCCAGGTCGACGAGGGCGAAATCCAGCGGTGGTTTACCCGACCCTACCCCCAGCTGGTCCGGGGGAAAAAACTGTAAGGTCGTGGGCCCCATGGCGACAGCAGTCGTGGACTTGTGCGGCATTTTCAATGAGGCCAGTTTCTGCTGGCGCTCAGTGAAAAAGTTGTCGAGCTGTTGCGCGTAGCGGTCGGCTACCTGTTGCGCTGCACTGTGTACGCTATTGGCATTGTGCCCCGCGATGACGTTTGACATCAGCAGGTGCGCCCCTCCGAGCCACACAGCGGCGGCCAGCAGTGCAGGCAGGCTCAACCCCCGGTGCCACAGGGGTTTGTTTTGCAATTGAATTTGTAAAGCCACGACTAGCTCAGTCTCCCAGTCTTTCCAGACCAGCCCCCGGACCGGTTCAGTGTTTTCTGAATCTTTTGTGTTGTTGGGTTTGTTGTTTTTATCTTGTGCTCGCTTGCACTGCTTAACTCTTTGAGCTTCTCATGCTAGGTGTCCGGAAACGCCCGCGCCGCAATCAGTGCCACCAGCTGTGTTGCCAGCTCCGTTTTCAGTGCCGCCGGCAGCGGTTGCTCTCCATCGCGATCGATCACCACAACCTGATTGCGGTCACTGTTAAAGCCCCCTTCCGGGTCGCTCACGTCGTTGGCCACAATCATGTCGAGATTTTTGCGCGCGAGCTTGCCTTTCGCGTGCTCGGCAACCTTTTCGGTTTCTGCGGCAAAGCCCACTACAAATGGGCGTTTGCTCGTGCGCCCGGCAATGGTGGCGACGATGTCCGGGTTCTTTACCAGGCTCAACACGTCGCTGTCGTTGCCATCTTCTTTCTTTATCTTCTGGTCTGCGACCACCTTCGGGCGGAAATCCACCACCGCCGCAGCGGCAATAAACAGGTCGCAGTCATCGGCTGCCTGTTCCGCGGCGGCAAGCATCTCGTCGGTGCTTACCACGTCCACACGGTGGACGCCCGCAGGAGTGGCAAGCCTCACTGGCCCAGCAATCAGCGTCACTTCGGCACCGGCGCGCGCAGCGGCGGCGGCAATCGCAAAGCCCATTTTCCCCGAACTGTGGTTGCTCAGGTAGCGTACCGGGTCCAGCGCCTCGCGGGTCGGGCCTGCGGTGATGGTGACCTTTTTGCCTTCGAGCATCTGCTCCGGTGCGATGGCGTCTATCAGCCCTTCGACAATATCCAGCGGCTCGAGCATACGCCCGGGACCCACATCGCCACAGGCCTGGCTGCCGGCGTCAGGGCCCAAAAGGGTAACGTTTCGGCTCAGCAGTGTTTGTGTGTTGGCCTGGGTGGCCGGGTGGAGCCACATGGCCTGGTTCATTGCCGGCGCCAGCACCAGGGGTGCTTCGCTGGCAAGGCAAAGTGTGGAGAGCAGGTCGTCTGCCATGCCCGCCGCAAGTCTCGCCATTACGCTGGCGCTCGCCGGTGCAATCAGGATCGCATCGGCCCATTTGGCCAGCTCGATATGTCCCATGGCGGCTTCAGCGGCCGGATCCAGCAGATCGGTGTGCACCGGGTTGCCGGAAAGCGCCTGAAAGGTGAGCGGCTTTACGAACTCCTGGGCGCCAGCTGTCATCACTACGCGCACGGTGGCGCCACGATCCTGGAGCCTGCGTACCAGGTCGGCGCTTTTGTAGGCGGCAATACCGCCGGAAACGCCAAGCAGTATCCGTTTGTGGGCCAGAGAGGACATATTCAGTGGTTCCGGAACTCGGGGAGCGCGTAAGATTACCATTTTAGCGCCGTTGGCAATATGCCCAATCGGGAGCCCTTACAGGCTTGCAGGGGAAGCGAGCGTTCACTTTGACTGATCAGTTTTACCCAGGGAGGGGAAATGGCCATTCCAGACTGGCCGGCGCAGGAGCGCCCGCGGGAAAAGTTACTGGTGAAAGGTGCGGCGGCGCTGTCGGATGCGGAGCTACTGGCGATCTTTCTGCGCACCGGGTTGCCGGGGCTTTCGGCGGTGGATCTTGCGCGCCAGCTGCTGGTGGACTTTGGCGGTCTGCGGCCGCTTCTGGAGGCGGAGCACAAGGCCTTCTGCGCGGGCAAGGGCCTCGGAGACGCCAAGTTTGTGCAGTTGCAGGCGGTACTGGAAATGAGCCGGCGGCATCTGGCAGAGGATCTGAAGCGCTCGGATGCGCTCACCAGCCCGCAAGCGGTGCGCGACTATCTATCTTCACAGCTGCGCCACCGTACCCGCGAGGTATTCTGCTGCCTGTTTCTCGACAGTCAGCACCGGGTAATCGCCTACGAGGAGTTGTTCGAAGGCACCGTGAATGCCGCCAGCGTGTATCCGCGGGAGGTGGTGCAGGCAGCTCTGGCTAAGGGCGCCGCTGCGGTGATCCTCGCCCACAATCACCCCTCCGGGGTGAGCGAGCCCAGTCAGGCGGATATCCATATCACCGGGCGTCTCAAGGAGGCCCTGGCACTGGTGGATATTCGGGTGTTGGATCATCTTATTGTTGGCGAGGGCGGTGGGTGTTCTTTTGCGGAGCGCGGGCTGCTTTGAGCCCTGAATAGAACTCCGTAGAGGCTGCTGGTGGCGGCAGGGCACCGGGTGCAGCTTTTCAGGACCACTGTGAATACATCCCTGTACGTTTCGTCGGCAACATCCCTGTTGCCGACGATCCTGAAAAGCTGCACCCGGCACCCTGCCTTCGCTTCAGCGTGTGTGCTTTGTGGCGAGTAATCGGGACCTCATAGTCGGGTTTCCAACCTTCGACCCAAAGTGTCCGACCAGACAGCAAAAAAGCTGGTTAAAACTTGCCCCACCTAGGGTGTTCTGGTATAAAACGCCGCTCTTTGCGGCCGGGCCAGATTCTGTACAGATCCCGCGGTCGCGCTGGATACCGAATTTTGCATTTGCCCCGCACCTGAGCTGAGGGCACGAGAGTTTTAAAGAGGCCAATCAGATGTCCAAGGTATGTCAGGTAACCGGTAAACGCCCGGTAACCGGAAACAACGTTTCTCACGCCAAAAACCGCACCAAGCGTCGCTTCGTGCCGAACCTGCAGTCCCACCGTTTCTGGGTGGAAGCAGAGAAGCGCTTCGTTAAGCTGCGTGTATCTACTAAAGGTATGCGTATTATCGATAAGAAAGGTATCGATACCGTACTGGCAGAGCTGCGCAAGCGCGGCGAGAAAGTTTAATTACTGCTTAACTGCAGATTGGAGACAGAACAATGCGTGACAAGATTCGCCTGAATTCCAGCGCCGGTACCGGCCACTTCTACACCACTGACAAGAACAAGCGCAACATGCCTGAGAAAATGGAGATCAAAAAATACGATCCCGTTGTTCGCAAGCACGTTATGTACAAGGAAGGCAAAATCAAGTAATTGATTGCCTGACGAGTTCGCGAAAAAGCCCGGTTTTCCGGGCTTTTTTGTGTCTGGATATTTTTAAAGCCTAAGAATAGAAGGCTCTGCTGCCGATGCCCCTTTGCGGGACCGTCTGCGGCCAGGACGGCCGCAGCCGAGCCCCCATGGATGGGTTTACGGCGTGTCCCGCAAAGGGGCATCGGCAGTGGAGCCGCCACGGACCCAGCTAGTGGTTGCCCGGAGCCCAATCGATGCCAGAGTTGCCAGAAGTTGAAACCACCAAGCGCGGACTGGCCCCTCACCTGGAGGGCCGCAAGGTAAAGCTGTGCGAAATCCGCCAGCACAGCCTGCGCTGGCCAGTGGACGCGGATTTTGCCGAGAAGATCCAGGGCGCCCGGATCCAGCGCCTGGATCGCCGCGCCAAATATCTGCTGGTCGAGACCGACAAAGGCATGGCGATCTGGCACCTGGGCATGTCCGGCAGCCTGCGCATCGTCGACGGCAAACTACCCCCGCAAAAACACGACCATATCGACTGGCTGCTGGACAGCGGCCAGCGCCTGCGTTTCCACGACCCCCGGCGCTTCGGTGCCCTGCTGTGGACCACCGAAGATATCGCCGAGCACGAACTCATCGCCCACCTGGGTCCCGAGCCACTGAGTGACGACTTCCAAAGCGACTACCTGTTCAATGCCTCCCGCGGCCGCAAAGCCCCGGTGAAAGCATTTATCATGGATGGCCGTATCGTCGTTGGTGTTGGCAACATTTACGCAAGCGAAGCCCTGTTTATGGCTGGTATCCGCCCGACTACCCCAGCTGGCAAAATCTCTCACCCGCGCTACGAGAGGCTAGTGGAAGCCATAAAAACCGTTCTCGACAACGCGATCCGGCAAGGGGGCACCACCCTGCGCGACTTCGTGGGTGGCGACGGCAAGCCGGGCTATTTCGCCCAGCAACTCAACGCCTACGGCCGCGCCGGGCAGCCCTGCCCCCGTTGCCCCGGCACCATCCGCGAGCAAATCATCGGCCAGCGCAATACCTTCTATTGTCCGCGGTGCCAGCGCTAATTGGGAATTCGTTTACCCCCACCCTAAATTTGAGTCCAAAGTTCCACTCGGGCTCGCACAAATGGTCATGATGTTGCCTTTCCTCACTGTGCTCATCTCCGCCTGGTTCAGCTGGCGCGGGCGGCGCAGTGCGGCCATGGCCTGGTGGGCCGTCACCGGTGTCATTTACGTGGCCTGGTGCTTCTACCACATGACCTCCGCGTTAAAAATTTCCCTCTAGCCCACCTTGCCCTTGGAGAAACCTGTAGTGACTAAGCCCGTCACCGGCCTCGGCCGCTGGTCCGATTGCTTCAATGCCCTGGGTCTTCTGGGTGTGAGCGGTGTGCTCTGGTTCGCCTTCGCCTGGCAGATAGTCCTGAATGAGCTGCCCTGCCCCCTGTGCTTATTGCAGCGCGTCGCCTTCCTCATGATTGGGATCGGCCTGTTGCTAAATATCTGCTTCGGCAGCCGGCCGGCGCACTACGGCATTGCGCTGATCTCGGCGCTCGCAGGGATGGTCGCCTCCACACGTCAGGTGCTGCTGCATATTGCTCCCGGCGATCCAGGGTACGGCTCACCGTTTTTGGGATTGCACTTTTACACCTGGGCGCTGATCGCGTTTTTTTTGCTCGCCCTGTACCTGGGGGGGCTGTTGCTGATCGATGAAATGAAGCTGAAGGAAGCGGCGAACACACCGCGCGTGATGGGCTGGCTGGGGAGGCTGGCGGGCATCAGCTTTCTGGTGATTCTGATACTGAATGTACTCTCCACGCTGGTGGAGTGCGGCTTCGGCCCCTGCCCGGACAACCCCACCAACTACTTGTGGCTGCCGGGCAAATAAATCCGATAGTGTGCGCCTGACTTACTTGCCCTGGGCGCTGCCCTCGCGGCGGGTGTCGGCGCCGCCGAACAGCTTGCCGTCCTCCAGCGCGATGCCGTGGAGACCGCTGTTCAGTTCCTTGCGCACCACCTGGTGACCTTTGGCCTCGAGCTTTCTCAACTCAGAATCTGTGAGCGTCTCCGGCTCCACTTCCACCCGGTAACCGATTGCACCGATATTGCCTGCATGGATGGCTTCGGCGATGGGCATGCCCTTGGCCAGGTGGTAGAGGATGGTGCGCGCCGTATAACCGATGATCCGCGAGCCGCCGGGGGAACCGACGATCAGGCGCGGGCTGCCGTCGCGGTTGAAGGCGATGGTGGGTGACATGGAAGAGCGCGGGCGTTTGCCCGGTTCAATGCGGTTGGCCACCAGTTGCTTGTCACTGTTGCGTGGCACAAAGGAAAAATCGGTCAGCTGGTTGTTCAACAGAAACCCCTTCACCAGCAGGCGTGAGCCAAACGCGGTTTCGATACTGGTGGTCATACTCACCGCATTGCCGTACTGATCGACAATAGAGAGGTGGCTGGTATTGGGCATCTCTGGAGAAGCCGCTTTCAGGCGCTTGCCGCTGAACTCGCCGGGGACACCGGGCCGTGCCGGTTGTGCGCGTTGCAGGTTGATGAGCTTGGCGCGCTGGGCGAGATAGTGGGGGGCTACCAGTGCCTTGGTGGGCACATCGGTGAAGTCACTATCGGCGGCATAGGTATTGCGGTCCGCAAAGGCGAGTTCTGATGCCTCCACAAACAGGTGGGTCAGTTCGGCGCTACCGACCGGATACTGGTCCAGCGGAAAATGTTGCAGCATGCCAAGGATGGCGCCCACCGTGGTGCCGCCGGAAGATGGCATGGCTGCACCACAGACTTCATATACCAGGAATTCCGCGCATACCGGCTCGCGAACTTTGGCCTGGTAATCAGCCATGTCCTTGCGGGTCATCACGCCCGGGTTTTCAGGCTCGTTGCTCACGGCATCGACAATGGCTGCAGCGATGTCACCCTCGTAAAAGGGTTTTACACCTTGCTCTGCGAGCACTTTCAGGGTCGCCGCATAGTCCGGGTTTTTCAGGATATGGCCAACTGGCAGCGGCTCACCGTCATCGTTAAACAGGTAATCGCGGATGGCCGGGCGTGCGTCTACGCGCGGCATACGGGCGATCAACTGATGCATACGTGGAGACACTGCAAACCCTTGCTCGGCCAATTCTATGGCGGGTTGGAACAGTTCCTTCCACGGCAGTTTGCCATCCCGCTCGTGAGCCAGTTCCAGCATCCGCATGACACCGGGAACCCCCACAGAGTAACCGCCGATCACCGCTTCGAAAAAGCCGCGGGGCTTGCCGTCGCGGATAAAGTAATTCTCGTCTACCGCCATAGGAGCGGTTTCGCGGCCGTCGTAGAAGTAGAGATCTTTGTCGTCGGCGCGGTAGCTCAGCATAAAGGCGCCGCCGCCGATACCGGACGACTGCGGTTCGACAAGACTGAGAACCAGTTGTGCGGCAATAGCCGCATCGACAGCGGTGCCGCCCCTGGCGAGCATGTTTTCAGCGGCGGTGGAGGCGTGAGGGTTGGCGGTGACCGCCATGTACTTTTCTGCGGTAGCGGATTTGATTTCCGAGCGCCCGGTGGCCACTTCCGGCTGGACTTCCTTGTGCGGTTCTTTTTGCTTGCCGGGCATGGGCGAAGCAACCGCGGTGCTCGCAGTGAGCGCGGAAGACAGCAAGGCAGAAAGGAAAAACGAGAGCGATTTTTTCACTGGGCGATCCAAATAAATTCGCGGGATCGCCCGAGTGTACCAGACGGGTGGTAGGTGGACAGCAGGACAGAGTTTAGCTGTAGTAGCCGCCTGACGGCCGCCTGGCGCCGATCAGGGCGTCTGGCGGTTGTACTTTTCTTTCAGAGCTTTCTGCACGCCCGGTGGCACGAACTTGGTGACGTCGCCGCCGAGGGAGGCGATTTCACGTACCAGGGATGAAGAGATATAGGAAAGATGCTCTGCCGGGGTCAGGAACAGGCTTTCCATTTGCGGCGCCAACTGGCGGTTCATATTGGCGAGCTGGAACTCGTACTCGAAGTCCGATACCGCGCGCAGGCCGCGTACCACGCCGTAGGCGTCCAGCTGGCGCACCAGGTCGGCGAGCAGGATGTCAAAACCGATCACCTCGATATTGTCCAGGTGGGCCAGTTCCTGCTGGGCCAGCTCAACCCGCTCTTCCATGGTGAACAGGGG
The DNA here is from genome assembly GCF_020524885.1 of Microbulbifer elongatus. GTDB lineage: Bacteria > Pseudomonadota > Gammaproteobacteria > Pseudomonadales > Cellvibrionaceae > Microbulbifer > Microbulbifer elongatus_A. The sequence goes on from NZ_JAIVKJ010000002.1 coordinate 301,321, forward strand.
GTTCTTGCGGGTGCTGGCGGCAACGGCGACCACCACGTGATCGAACAAGCGGCAAGCCCGCTCAACGAGGTCCATATGACCATTGGTGATGGGGTCAAAGGTACCCGGGTAAACCACTTTTTTCATAAGCCAATTCGCCTTGCCGGCCAGAAGGGACGCGCATGTTAAACAATTTAGCCCCCGCTCTCAAAAAGTCCGCTCAAAAACCGTCAAACTCAAGGGTATACCCGGGATTCAGCGGGTAAATAGCCGCATGCATACCTGTCCGGCCTGCTTTTCCTTCTCGAGTTGCCAGTCGGCGGGTGCCGCAACCTGAGTGGCACGGGGTGATTCCACATAGATGCGGGTGCTTTCGCCAATGCACCCGGCGTCCTCCAGCCCTGCCAGGGCATTTTCCCACAGGTCATTGGCAAAGGGCGGATCAACAAAGATCACGTCGTAAGGCTGTGCAGGTTGGCTTAGAAACACTTCTGCCGGGCAGTTGTGCACGCGGGCCCCTTCTGCCTGTAGCAGATCCAGCTGCTGCCGCAGGGTCTGCGCCGCGCCACCATCCAGCTCTACAAAATCCACTTCGGCGGCCCCGCGGCTCAGGGCTTCGAGACCGAGGGCGCCGGAGCCTGCGTAGAGATCCAGGCAGCGGGCACCTGGCAGGTGAAACTGCAGCCAGTTGAACAGGGTCTCGCGCAGTCGGTCGCCGGTGGGGCGCAAGCCTTCTATGGGCGCAAATGCCACTTTGCGCCCGCGCCAGCGGCCGCCAATGATGCGCAGCTGTGAGGTGGCAGCGGGTTTTTGCCGGCTGGTTTTTTGGCTGCTGGGACGGGCGCTGCGATTTCTGGGCATTCGGAATCCGGTTTCAGGGGCGGGTACTGCAAAAATAGTTACTGTCAAAATATGACGGGCGTTACTGTGTGCTAAACAGTCAGCGGTGCTAAGATTAGCGCCTTTCCGCCTTCGGCCGCCAGCCGCTGCCGTAGGCCTCTTCATCTATCGTTTCTCCAGCCGAAGAATTCACATCCGATGATTTTTGATTTCCTGCGCAAGAAAAAGCCCGAGGCAGAAGAGTCCACCACAGAGCGCGTGGAGAATCCCCTGGCGACGGAATCTGCCGAGCCGGAGCTGGAGATTCCGGACAACCTGCTGGCTGAGCCGAGCGAAGAGGCGGCCGAGCCCACACCAGAGCCGGTGGCTGAGCCCGAGGAAAAGCTGTCCACTGAAGAGGCCCCGGAAGCGGCGTTTGATCCGGTTGCCGAAGTCGCTGCCGAGACATCAGTGGAGCCGGAAGCTGCACCCCAGCCCGTCACCCAGGACAAGCCAAAAAAAGAGGGCTTCTTTGCTCGCATCCGACGCGGCCTGTCGCGCACCAGCAGCCAGTTTGCTGAAGGCATGGGCAACCTGTTCCTGGGTGCCAAGGAGATCGACGAAGACCTGATGGAGGAGCTGGAAACCCAGCTGCTGATGGCGGATGTGGGTGTAGATGCGACCACCGAGATTATCGATCGCCTGACCGAGCGGGTTTCCCGCCGCGAGCTGTCCAACGGCGAGGCACTGTACAACGCGCTGCAGGAAGAGCTCGCGGGATTGCTGGACAAGGTAGAAGCGCCACTGGCCATCGACCAGACCAAGAAACCCTTTGTAATTCTGGTGGTGGGCGTCAATGGCGTGGGCAAGACCACCACCATCGGCAAGCTGGCGCACCGCTACCTGAACGAAGGCAAATCCGTGATGCTGGCGGCCGGTGATACTTTCCGCGCGGCCGCAGTAGAGCAGCTGCAGGTATGGGGTCAGCGCCACAATGTGCCAGTGGTGGCCCAGCATACGGGTGCGGATAGCGCCTCTGTCATCTTCGATGCGATACAGTCTGCACAGTCTCGTGGTGTGGACGTGGTGATTGCGGATACTGCGGGCCGTCTGCACAACAAGGCCAACCTGATGGAGGAGCTGTCCAAGGTGCGCCGTGTAATGGGCAAACTGGACGATTCGGCGCCACATGAGGTGTTGCTGGTGCTGGATGCGGGGACCGGCCAGAACGCGCTTTCCCAGGCGGAGACGTTCCAGGATTCTGCGGGGGTTTCTGGCCTGGTACTGACCAAGCTTGACGGCACCGCCAAGGGCGGGGTTATTTTCGCGCTGGCGCAGAAGCTGGGGATTCCGGTACGCTTTATCGGAGTTGGGGAGCAGGCAGAGGACCTGCAACCGTTTGTGGCTAAAGATTTTGTGGCGGCGCTGTTTAACAGAAGCCAAGGTTGAACTGGCAGACCTTTCAGCGGCAGATTCAATAATCTGAACTCAGATGCGAAGGTGTCGATACCGGGTATAGGTTTGTGAGACCGTCTGCGGCCAGGACGGCCGCAGCCGAGCCCCCATGGATGGGTTTTCGGGGGGGCGCCTAGCTCGTGTCTCACAAACCTATACCCGGTAGCGGCGCCGCCTCGGGACCTGAAGGTGCCGTCCCGCTCTCGAAAACTAAAAACAACAAAAACGCGCTCATGATCCAGTTTGATAACGTCAATAAACGCTACGAATCCGGCCAGGATGCGCTGGGGCGTGTCAGTCTGGAAATCGACCGTGCGGAGATGGTGTTTCTCACCGGCCACTCCGGCGCCGGCAAAAGTACCCTGCTGAAACTCCTCACCGCCATCGAGCGCCCTACCCGCGGCAGCATCATTGTCGGCGGGCAGAACCTGAATCGGCTGCGCAACGGCCAGATCCCCTACTATCGCCGCAATCTCGGCATCGTGTTCCAGAACCACCAGCTGCTGTTTGATCGCAGTGTGTTTGAAAACGTGGCCCTACCCCTATCCGTGTCTGGCTGCAGCAAGCGCGAGGTGGGCCGGCGGGTGCGCGCGGCGTTGGACAAGGTGGGCCTGCTGCACAAAGAAAAGCAGAACCCGATCGTGCTCTCCGGTGGTGAGCAGCAGCGGGTCGGCATTGCGCGGGCGGTGGTAAACAAGCCCGCGCTGCTGGTGGCGGATGAGCCGACCGGCAACCTGGACCCGAAGCTGTCGGAAGAGATCATGGGGCTGTTCCGGCAGTTCAATGCGGTGGGCACGACCGTGTTGATTGCCAGCCACGACCTCGAGCTGATTGCGCGGATGCGCCAGCGGGTGCTGACCCTGCAGCAGGGCCAATTGATCTACGACGGATACCCGAGCCGTGAACCAGCGTACTAAACCCTCACCCGCCAGAACCGCTTCCCCCGCCCCCGAACGCACCCGCTCAGCCGGTGCGGTGACCGCGCGAACTGGTGTGGGTGACCGCTTCAGCAGCTGGCTGGATCACCACCGCGAGATGTGGAAGGAATCCTGGGTGCGGTTTTTTGCCTCGCCCATGTCCAGCAGCATGACCGCGCTGGTGATTGCGATTGCGCTGGCGCTGCCGGCGGCACTGCAGTTGGGGCTTACTAACTTTCAGAAGGCGGTGGCCGGCTGGGATGGGCAGCCGCAGATCTCGGTGTTTCTGCACAAGCGCGCCAAGGAGAGTGCAGTAACCTCCTTCGCCGACGATCTGCGCGGTGATCCACTGGTGGCGGAGGTGACGTACATTTCCCCCGAGCAGGCATTGGCGGAATTCCAGCAGTCATCCGGACTTGGTGATGCACTGCTGGGGATGGACAGCAATCCGCTGCCAGCAGTATTGCTGGTGCGCCCGCGGAGTTCCGAAAGCACTTCGCTGGAGGCCCTGGCCACGCAGTTGCGCGAGAGCGCGCTGACGGACTCGGTTGTGCTGGATATGGCCTGGGTACAGCGCCTGGCGAACCTGACGGCGCTTGGGCGCCGCATGAGCCTTGGGCTGGCGTTTCTGCTGGCGCTGGGGGTGCTTTTGGTTGTGGTGAACAGCATCCGCCTGCATATCGAGAACCGCCGGGACGAGATTCTGGTGGTGAAGCTGGTGGGGGCGACGGATGCGTTTGTGCGCCGGCCGTTCCTGTACACCGGACTGGTATACGGACTGGTGGGTGGGCTGGTTGCCTGGCTGCTGGTGAGTATCGGGGTCTGGATGCTGGCGGGGCCGGTGAGCGGCCTGGCGAATCTCTACGGCAGTGGCTTCCGCCTCGACGGGCCCGGGTTTACCTATCTGGTGGGGCTGGCGGGCGGCGCCGCCCTGCTCGGCCTGACCGGCGCCTGGCTGGCGGTGGCGCGGCATATTTCGGCGATTCAGCCACGCTGACTATCCGGTCAGTCAAGATTCGTAAAGCCCCCTCCGCCGGGTGGAACTTCCCCTGTGGATAACTGCTCTAATCCAGCGAAAATCAAGGCCTGGCGCGGTTTGCCGGCCGCTCGCTGACGGGGTTCCATTTCCCGTTGCGAGTGCTACACTGTGGCCGACTTTGCGCTCCCGGTGCCGCTTAAAAACCGAACAGCTTAGGGCTGTTTGGTCCAGGGCTGAGAGTCGCAAGCCGCCGCAAACTACTGGTCCCGGTAAGAAATAGTCCGGGCAGCAAGTGCCAAGCGGGGCAACAAGAGTTACGAGGAGAATCCTGAATGGGAACCAGTCTACAGCCGATCCATACACTGTCGCCGGGCGCCAACCTGAACGCCTATATTCAGACAGTCAGCGGCTTTGAGGTACTGTCCGCCGAGGAAGAAAAGAAGCTCGCGGAAGATCTCTACTATCACGAAAATCTTGAGGCGGCCCGTCAGCTGGTCATGTCTCACCTGCGCTTTGTAGTGCATATCGCCAAATCCTACTCCGGTTACGGTCTGAACCAGGGCGACCTGATTCAGGAAGGTAACGTGGGCCTGATGAAGGCGGTGAAGCGTTTCAACCCTGAGAAGGGTGTGCGTCTGGTGTCCTTTGCGGTGCACTGGATCAAGGCGGAAATCCACGAGTTCATCCTGCGCAACTGGCGCATCGTCAAGATTGCGACCACCAAGGCGCAGCGCAAGCTGTTCTTCAACCTGCGTGGCCAGAAGAAGAAGCTGGCGTGGCTGACCAACGATGAAGCCAAGCGCGTGGCTGCTGAGCTGAACGTGGATGTGCAGCATGTTCACGACATGGAAGGCCGCCTGGCGGCTCACGATGCGGCTTTTGATGCCGGCGTGGATGACGATGAAGATTCCGCGTGGCAAGCGCCGGCTCACTACCTGGAAGATCGCCGTTACGATCCGGCCACCATGCTGGAGAATGATAACTGGCAGGAAACCAGCGTAAACAACCTGACTGCCGCGATGGAGCAGCTGGACGACCGCAGCCGCGATATTATCGAAGCGCGCTGGTTGAGCGAGTCCAAATCGACGCTGCACGAACTGGCCGACAAATACGGTGTTTCCGCTGAGCGTATCCGCCAGCTTGAAAAGAACGCCATGAAAAAAGTCCGGGTGGCGATGGAGGCCTGATAAGCCTTATCACTGACCGGATTCAAGAACCGCGCTATTGGCGCGGTTTTTTCGTATCTGGTTCGGGGGTTTTGCTTTGAAGCCGGTCCGGTGGCGGGGGATCACTGGGTGCGGGTTTTCAGAACCACTGTGAACCCATCCCTGGGCGTTGCGGCGGCGACGTCCTGTCGCCGACGCTTCTGAAAACCCGCACCCAGTGCTCCCCCTTCGCATTGAACTGAATTGCTTCGTAAGCCAGAACGAAAGGAATAAAGATGGCTAAATTGTATTTACTGCTCGCCGCTTTTTTTGGCGGCACCGGCGTCATGCTCGGTGCATTTGGTGCCCACGGCTTGCGCAACAAGGTCGCAGAAAACCTGTTAGAAGCCTATAAAACCGGTGTGCACTATCAGATGATCCACGCCCTGGCTCTGATTGCCGTGGCTGTGCTGATTCACCAGGTTGGCGCAAAAACTTCGCTGATCGTCGCTGGTGCCCTGTTTGCGGTTGGGATCCTGTTTTTTTCCGGCAGCCTCTACGGCCTGACCTTCGGCGGCCCCAGAATTCTCGGCCCCATCACCCCGCTGGGTGGCACCCTGCTTATTGGCGGTTGGATAGCGCTGTTTATCGCCGCACTAAATTATTCAAAGTAACTGTCCACGTTAAGTGGTAAGAACACAGAAACATGAATTGAAGGCCTAGTGCCGGGTATGGGGTTTCAGAAGCGTCGGCGACAGGGACGTCGCCGACGCAGCGTACAGGGATGTATTGAAGGGGGGCGCCTAGCCCGGTTCTGAAACCCCATCCCCGGTGCTGGGCCGCCCCACCACCAGCTACGGAGCACCCAAAAAGCTACGAAGCTCAGAGGTAAAAGATGCAAGAAGAACCCAACAACGAACAAGGTAATGAGGAAGAAGACTTCCCCTACCGCACCGAATTCAAAAAGAAATCTATCCGCAGCTATGTGATTCGCGGCGGGCGGATGACCGAGGGGCAGCGCAAGGCGTTTGATACCTACTGGGGGCCGTTTGGCCTGTCCCTGTATGACGGCCTCATCGATCCGAAAGAGGTTTTTGGCCGCGAAGCACCGGTGGTGCTGGAAATTGGATTCGGCATGGGCGACTCCCTGCTGGAGATGAGCGAAGCCGAAACCGACAAAGACTTTATCGGTATCGAAGTCCACCCGCCCGGCGTCGGTCGTCTGATCAACAACGCCGGCAAAGCCGAAGTGAAAAACCTGCGCGTCTATATGGCCGATGCCATCGACGTGCTGAACGACTGCATCCCCGATGCCAGCCTGGACCGCTTCCAGCTGTATTTCCCCGATCCCTGGCACAAGAAAAAGCACAACAAGCGCCGCATCGTGCAACCAGAGTTTGTAAAACTCCTGTGCACAAAATTAAAGCCAGGCGGTCTGATGCATATGGCCACCGACTGGGAGAACTACGCCGAGCAGATGCTCGAAGTTCTCGAGGCGGAAGAGCAGTTGGAAAATACCGCCGGCCAGGGCAGTTATGCCCCCCGCCCGGAATTCCGCCCGCAGACCAAATTCGAGCGCCGCGGTGAGCGCCTCGGGCATGGCGTCTGGGACCTCTTGTACAAGAAAAAATAGTCACTGGGCGCAGCGGGCTCTGCATAATTGCGCCACCCCCGCTGTGCTATCTTCTGTCTACCGGTAAATGGATGCTCCGGAGCAACAATGACAACAAGCCCCACCCTCGCTCGCCAACGTCTTTGCGCGCTACTCCTCAGCAGTGGCCTGTTGGTGCTCAGTGGCCATACGTATGCCGACGCCGAAGGCACCCTCAACCTTTACCTGAATGGCGGCCGATACTGGTTTGATGAGGAGCGCCTCTCAGGCACACCCTATTTTCTCGATGAGCTGGAAGATAGCAGTGGTGGCGGTATCGGTTTTGGTTACAACGTTACCGACCGCTGGGCGATTGAGGGTGTATACGACTACTTCAGTGTCAACCTGAAAGACTCCCCCAATAACGTCGAAGTACAAAACTACCACCTGGACCTGATGTACCAGTTCGCTGGCCAATTCTGTGGCAACTATGTCTGGCAGCCGTATGTTGTCGTCGGCGCCGGTGAACTGCGGATAGATGAAGACTCGTTCGAGTATCCCGACAACTGGAATGAACGCCAGACCATGGTCAACTTTGGTGCCGGCATCAAATACCAGTTCTTGCCGCGTTGGCAGATGCGCGGCGACCTGCGTGGCTTTCAGGGCGTCGAGGAAGGCGGTTTAGACGGTTTCCTGAGCTTTGCCATCGGCTACCAGTGGCAGGATGAGGTAACGCCGCGGGACTGGGATGGTGATGGTGTCTATAGCAATATTGACCAGTGCCCACAAACACCACCGGGTATCGATGTGGACGCGCGCGGCTGCCCCATCGACAGCGATGGTGACGGCGTGCCGGACTATCTCGACATGTGCCCGGGGACGCCCATGGGTATGGCAGTGAACGATGATGGCTGCCCCCGCGAACCCTACGACCCGGGTGACTTTTCCAAATAATGCAGGGCTAGCGGCGCATCAGGCGCCGCGGGCCTCTTCCAGCTGCTCGGAGATTTCCAGCCACTCCATTTCCAGCTCTTCCAGTGACTCCTTTGCTTCCCCCTGCGCTTTGGTCAGTCGGGTGATCTCATCCTGCTGGCCACCGCTATAAAGACTTTCATCCGCCAGCTTTTCCTCCAGGGACTGCACCTCTTTCTCCAGCTTCGCCATCTTCTGCTCGATGCTTTTGAGCTTGTTGGTGAGCGGCTTCAACTGTTCGCGCAGCGCGGCTGCGGCGCGGCGCTGGGCTTTTTTGTCTTCGATAGGCTTGTCTGTGGTTTGCGCGGAGCCGGAGTCACTGTCCTGGCGGCGCTTTTCATCGCGCTTGAACGACAGCAGCCACTGTTTGTAATCGTCCAGGTCGCCGTCATAGGGCTCGGCGCGACCGTCGGCCACCAGAATGAACTCGTCGGTGGTGTTGGCCAGCAGGTGGCGGTCGTGGGATACCAGTAGCATGGCGCCGGGGAACTCTGCCAGCGCCAGGGTGAGCGCGTGGCGCATCTCCAGGTCGAGGTGGTTGGTGGGTTCGTCCAGCAGCAGCAGGTTGGGTTTCTGCCAGGCCAGCAACGCCAGCGCTACCCGCGCTTTTTCGCCGCCGGAAAAACCGCCCACTGGTTCAAACACCCGGTCGCCAACGAAGCCATAGCCACCGAGAAAGTCCCGCAGCTGCTGTTCACTGGCATCGGGAGATAGTCGCTGTACATGCAGTAGCGGCGATGCCTTGGCATCGAGTGCCTCCAGCTGGTGCTGGGCAAAATAGCCGATCTTCAGGTGCTCACCGCACTGGCGCACGCCGGACAGCAGCGGCAGGTCGCCGGCGAGGGTTTTGATCAGCGACGATTTGCCGGCACCGTTGGGGCCCAGCAGGCCGATGCGGCGACCGGGCTGAATACCCAGCTCCACCTTCGGCAGAATGGTTTTGCCGGGGTAGCCGATCTCCGCCTCGCGCAGGTCGATCAGCGGGTTGGACACCTTGTCGGCACAAGGCAGGCGAAAGCGAAACGGTGAGTCCACATGGGCCGGCGCGATCTCCGCCATGCGGTCCAGAGCTTTCAGGCGGCTTTGTGCCTGCTTTGCCTTGGTGGCCTTTGCACGAAACCGGCGCACAAAGTCTTCCATGTGCGCGCGCTGCGCCTGCTGCTTCTCGTACTGGACCTGCTGCTGTGCCAAACGCTCGGCGCGGGCACGTTCAAATGCCGTGTAGTTGCCACTGTAGAGCACCATATCCTGCTGTTCGAAACTGACGATGCCGTCGACCACCGCGTCGAGAAAGTCCCTGTCGTGAGAAATGATCAGCAAAGTACCGGGAAAGCGCTGCAACCACTGCTCCAGCCAAAGGGTGGCGTCCAGGTCCAGGTGGTTGGTGGGCTCGTCCAGCAACAACAGATCGGCCGGGCACATCAGGGCGCGGGCGAGGTTGAGGCGGATACGCCAGCCACCGGAAAAGCTTTTCACCGGGCGCTGTTGGTCGGCGTGGGAGAAGCCGAGTCCGTCCAACAGTTGCGCTGCTCGCGCGGGTCCGCTGTAACCGTCGATGGCGGCCATGCGTTCGTGCAGCTCTGCGATTCGCTTGCCGTCACTGCCGTCGGCTTCGGCAGCATCCAGTGCCTGTTGCAGGTCGCGCAAGCGGTGGTCGCCATCCAGTGCATAGTCCAGAGCGCTCTGGTCCGTGGCGGAGACTTCCTGGGCCATATGCGCCACTTCCCAGCCGGATGGTATGTCGATACTGCCGGCATCGCTGTCCTGCTGTTTCAGCAGCATTTTGAACAGGGTGGACTTGCCGCAGCCATTGGCGCCGATCACACCTACCTTGTGGCCGGGGAAGATTCGGCAGCTGGCGTTGTTGAGCAGATCGCGCCCGCCCACCTGCAGCGATACGCCTTGCAGATTAATCAATGGAGACCTCTTAATACTTGACCGATATTGCTCGCCAGCGGCGGGGTATACAGCAGCCTGCTAAGCTATCGGCTATAACAAACCGCCGGGATTCTAACGTGACAGAAACCGCACCTCCATCACCGCCGCACTCTCCGTCAGACACGCCGCCCGAGTCGCCGCTGCAGAACCCCCTGTGGACCTTCAGCCTGGACTTCTATCGCCAGCCTCAGGTCGCCGAATTCCTGCTCCAGTGTCAGGACACCCGCGGTGCGGATGTGTGTCTGCTGCTGTGGGCGAGTTATACCAGTGCCTGCGGTCGGCAGCTGAGTGAGGAGAGCTGGCGGGTGGCGGATCGTGGACTGGCGCCCCGCCGTCGCATGATCAACAGCGTGCGCCACCTGCGCCGACTGCTCGGGCGGATAAAGAAAAACACCGGACTTTATGAGTGGTGCAAACGCTGCGAGTTGCGCATGGAGCAGCGGCAACTGGCGGCTCTGTGGAAACTGGACAGTGAGACCTGGCCGGAGACCCGCTCACCGCTGGAACTCGCGGGGCAGCAATACGGACTTCTACAAAAAGAACAGGCCCGCTGGGCGGGCCTGATCGATGCCTACAGTACAGGAACCGGCACTACCGATAGTGGCGCCGCCGTTACCTGATGTCTGGCTGTAGCACGAGCACTCAGTGCTTGTGTTTGTGCTCTTCCGGACCGTAGTGGGGGTTTTCTTCAGTAGAAAACAGGCTATTGGCCGGAGTACTAGGGGTGATGGATGGTGTCACCGGTGTTACAGCGGCCGGGCTGGATTCGGGTACCAGCGGTTTTGGCTCTGAAGTCTTGCCCATGATCGGCTCTGCAGCGGCTTTGTCTGCGGCAGGTGCCGCCGGTGCACTGGGCTTCGCCTGAGGCGCGGGCTTGCTGCCGTTTGTCGGTGCCGGTTTTGCCGCTGTGGCTTTCTTGGGAGCGGCCTTCTTGGGAGCGGCCTTTTTATTAGCCGCAGTCTTCTTGCTTGTGGTTTTTACCGCAGCTGCACCGGACTTGGCGCTGGTCGCTTTTTTCGTGGCAGTCTTCTTCGCAGGTGCTTTTTTCGCAGAGGCTTTCTTCGTCGCTGGCTTCGCGGCTGCCTTTTTCGCAGTTGCGGTGCTCGCCGCGGCCTTGTTAGCGGGGGATTTCTTGCTTACGGCCTTCTTGGCAGTGGCTTTCTTCGCTGTGGCTTTTTTGGCGGCCGGTTTTTTGCTGGAAGCCTTTTTCTGTTTTTTGCCGGCGGCGGCCTGCACTTTTTTCGCCGCGGCTGCACCGGCCTTCTTGATGGTATCCGCGGTCTTTTCAGCCAGTTTACTGGTGGCCGCTGCAGCTTTGGAGTCGCTCAGTGACTTGGCAGCATCCTTGGCGACTTTTTCTACCTTTGTAACGGCAGCCTTGGCCGCATCGACCTTTTTCTTGGCCGAGGTCTTGGCGGCTGGGGTTTTTGCCTTGCCGGCAGCGGTACGTGCGGTGGCCAGCTTGGCTTTGGCTTTCTTCACCTGGGCCTGTGCTTTCTCCGCTTCCTTGCTGGCTTTTTTCAGGGCTTTTTCGGCATCGGCCGCTTCCTTGGCCCGAGCCTTGTCGAGTTGGGTGGTGATCTTGGCAATCTGTTTTTCGAGATCGGCAATGGATACAGCAGCTTTGCGTTTGGCGGCCATGAGTTGAGATCCTGCGTTTGAAACGGTTTTGGGTATCGATTGTGAGTATAGGTCCGAACAGCGCCCTGAAAGGCCTCCCTTTTTAATGCAGCATCACCTCTCTGCAGGAGTAAATAAATATCAGGGTAGAACGCTGATAATAGCGCTGTTATTTAGTAAGTGCATCCCTGTGCGCGCTTCGATTCAATGCTTTTTTACAGGGTGTTTCTGCGGTTGGCCGCAGCTAACCGCTGTTGAGGATTTTCTACCTTGCGAAGCGCGGGCGACGGAGGTCAGAAAAATTACTGCAAAATGAAACCTCTTGCATTGTGCGTAGTCTGAGCCAGCGATGTGCAGGGTCAACCTGCATGGGGTAGACTTGCCTGTCGCTGGCCGAACCCGCAGTACTGTGATCTGTCGCACAAAGTGCGCGGGCATTCGGGTGTACAACAGCAGAGAAGGGTGGAACCCCGCTCGTACGAATAAATGCTTCACGGAAATAAAGAGACGATTCTCATGAACAAAACTTCTTTGGCCGCTGCGGTTGCACTGGGTATTGCACTGGCTGGCTGTAACAAACAGGAGTCTGCCGGCTCCGCCGATATCAAGCTCGAGTCCCAGGAGCAGAAGGTCAGCTATATCATCGCCGAAGATATGGCCAATCGCCTCAAGAGCCAGGAAGTGGCTCTGGATCCGAACATTGTGGCTATGGCGTTAAACGATGTGGCGAGCGGCCGCGAGTCCCGCCTGAGCGAAGAAGAAAAGCAGGAAGTGATCAAGGTTTTCCAGGAGAGCATGCAGGCCAAGCAGAAAGAACTGATGGCGAAGCAGGAAGCTGAGTTCAAGGCATCCGCCGACAAGAACCTGGAAGAAGGCAAAAAATTCCTGGAAGAGAATGCCAAGAAAGAAGGTGTTCAGACCACCGATTCGGGCCTCCAGTATAAAGTGATCACTGCAGGTACCGGTGCCAGCCCGACCGAAACCAGCGTGGTTGAAGTGGACTACAAAGGCACCCTGATTGACGGGACCGAATTCGACAGCTCATACAAAAACGGCAAGCCGGTTCAGTTCCCGGTGAACGGCGTGATCAAGGGTTGGACCGAAGCGCTGCAACTGATGAAGGAAGGTGCCAAATGGGAACTGTATATCCCCTCTGACCTGGCCTATGGCCCGGGCGGCGCTGGTGGCCTGATTGGCCCTAACGCCACACTGATCTTCGAGGTGGAGCTGCACAAGGCCGACGCCAGCAATAGCGACGGTGCTGCGGAAGAAGAGGCCGCGGAAGAGGCTCCGGAGACCGAATAAGGTTTCCGAATCTGCAGAAAAAAGCAGAAGAAAAGAAAGGGGCCAATTGGCCCCTTTTTTTGCGCGTTTAAGAGACGTCAGGCCAGCTGATTTTTGTGTGCGGTGTGCAGGGTGTCGATCATGAGGTCTTCCGCGGCAAAGCGGGTTTCCAGGGCAACGCCGAGTTCAGATAGATCTTTGGTAAGGGTGCTGAGGTCGTCGGTCTCAAGGTATTTGTCGTTGAAGTCCACGGCAACATCGGTGGTGGCGTCGATTTCACGATAGAGAGATTTGGCCTGCAGCAGGCCCTCGGTATCGCCGAATGCCTGACCTTCCTGAATGAGCTGGTCGTAAACTTCGAAGTGCCCGGCAGACACATAGTCCACCAGTTGCTGGCACAGGATGCGCACATTGGTCTCAGCTTCCTTGTCGCCATCGGCGAAGGATTTCTTCTCCGAAAGCTGGCAAAAGCTGACCAGTAGCGACTGACGGGAATGCAGCCAGCGATCGATAATCTGGCTCACGCCGCCCCAGCGCTCCTGCGCATTTTTACAGTTTTCCAACATCTCCAAGTTTCCTTTTGTGACTTCTACACCTGCTCTTAGGAATGTAGAAGCTTCTGCCGCCGCGGGCAAGGACGACACCACAATAAGCGCCAGAAAGAGAAGTATGTCCACCGGTGACGGATTGGCTTTATGGAGTCACGAATGCTGGCAGGACGAGCGCGGTCAGCGCGCCGCAAAGACCCATCGCCAAGGCTGAAAAAGCACCGCACAGGGCGCTGATCTCCAGCGCGCGCACGGTGCCGATAGCGTGGGCGTTAACGCCCATGGAGAAACCCACGACCCGCTCGTCGGTAATGTTCATCCGGCGCAGCAGCCCCGGCCCGAAAACGGCACCGACAATCCCGGTGAACGCGACCACGCCGGCTGCAAGGCTCTGGATGCCGTGCATCTCCTGCGCCAGCGCTAGCGCCACCGGTGTGGTCACAGACTTTGTGGTCAGCGCAATCAGCACGGTTTTGCTGCCGCCCAGGAGCAGCGCGATTACCACCGCCACCAGAGGCGCAAGCACTGCGCCCACCAATAGCCCCAACATCAGCGGCCAGCCGACTTTGCGCACCACGCTCAGGTTCTGTTTGAGCGGAATGGCGAGGGCGACTACCGCGGGGCCCAGCAGCAGGTACAGCAGACCACTGCCGCGCTGATACGCGGCGAAATCCACACCCATGAACACCAGCCAGGCAAACACCAGCAGGCTGCCGCCCACCACCGGATGCAGTATTGGACTGCCGATACGGCGATAAATCTTGAGGCCGATCCAGAAGCCGAGAATATTCAGGGGCAGGATGACCAGCGGGTGTGCACCAGTAAGCGGTTGCGCAAAATCGCCGATAACCCGCTGGAGCTGATCGAGCCAGCGCTGCCATTCAATCCACATGGGAGTCCCTGTTCCGCTTGGTGCCAGCGCGCTGGATAAGATGGTTCAGCAGCAGTGCGGTAAGGGTAAAGCTGATCAGGGTGCCGATCACCATGGCGGCGAGCAGTGCAACCCAGTCGCCGCTGGAGAGATCGCGCAGGAAGTAGATGCCCACGGTGGCGGGCAGGAAGATAAGAACCAGCAGGCGCAGTATCTGCTCGGCAACTTCCGCCAGTCCGCGGGGTACGCGCCCGTAGAGCATCAGCGCCAGCAACAGGAGCAGCATGCCGACAACCGGCCCCGGTACCGGAAGTGCGAGGGCCGCTACCAGGGTGCGACCGGCCAGGTCGAAAGCGAGCAGCAGGCCGGCCCCCAGCAGCCAGCGAGGGAGATTGCGCAGTAACGCCATCGGCAAGGTCGAATCAGTTTTTGCGGAACGCCTGCCACACGCCGAACAAGATCAGCCCCACAAAGCCCACCGCGGCCCAGCCGGCAATGGACAGGCCGAGCATGGTCCACTGCACTTCCGCGCAATTGCCGTCGCCGGTAAGCAGCGTTTTGATGACCTCGGACATGGGGAAGGCATCCACCATATAACTGATACCCGGGCCACAGGCGGGGACCTGGTCTGCCGGCAGGCTTTGCAGCCACAGCTGGCGGCCGGAGAAGTAAAGGCCACCGATCGCGAACAGGGAAACCAGCAGGCCGTAGATGCGGCGGCCGATCTGGGTTGCCCCCTGCGGGTTGTGCAGGAAGGCAATCAGGGATATGAGACCGACACCGAGGAACATGACTCGCTGGGTGATACACAGGGGGCAGGGTTCCAGCCCCATGATGTATTCCATGTAGAAGGCGACACCGAGCACAAAGATGACGGCGAGAAACATCAGCAGGAAGGTGGTGCGGGGTGTCGGCAGTGTCATAACGTTATTGTCCGGATGGTTTCCGTGGACCTGTCTCCAGGCGGAACTGTTCGGCCTGATGGGTGAGGTCGCTAAATAGTTGTTGAAAGTCGTGTTCCAGTGCGGCCTGGTCGGCGAGCAGCAATGGCAGCATATCTGCCAGGGGCTGCGGGCGCCGCAGGCGCAGGCCCACCCGTTCGAGGGTGCGCTGGATGATGGCTACGTCGCGGTAGCCGGGCAGCAGTTTAAATTGCTCGGCCCTGTGAATAAATGCCCGGGCGTTTTCGGGGATCCACTGCTGTCGCTTTCGGAAGTTTGACCAGCATCGGTCGGTAAAGGTTTCGAGGGACTGTGAGTGCCAGTTTTGCCAGTCGTTGGCGAGCAGATGGTCGAACCAGATATCGAGGGCGATGCCGCCGAGACGGCGCCATTGGGGGCCCAGCCGCGTGAGTGCGTTGAGATAGGCAGGGTGCTGATCGCTCAGCAGGTCGATACGCCGGTGCAGGCGGATACCGTCTTCGATGGCCTGCGGACGCTCGCCTTTCATGGGCCCTTTGACGAAGTCACCGAGCAGCCCGCCCAGTTGCCAGTCCGGGTCGGGGCCTGAGAGCAGCAGATGGGCAAGGTAGTTCATTGCGAGTCTTGTTGATTGGGTTCTAAATTGGCTTTATTGGCGGCGCCGCTGCCGGGTACAGCCTTGCGAGACACGCCGTGGACCCATCCATGGGGGCTCTTCCGCGAGGTCCCTCTCGCGGAAGGTCTCGCAAGGCTGCCCCCGCCATCGGCACCTTCGCCCGGAACTCAATTGGTCACCCGGCTGTTTCAGAGCCCTCTCTGACAAAACACATATTGTGCGTAGTACTTGCCGAGAAAGTCTTCAAAGCTGCCGGTATCGGCCTCTTCCACTTGTTTCTGCTTTTCCAGCGACTCTGTCGCCAGGCGTTCAAACTCGGCCTGATCTTCCTCGCTGAGCGGGCGCTCAAGAAAATACTGCCGGTGTTGCTCGGCCTTGGACTGAGCCCATTGGAAGAAGGTCTGCTTGTGTTCGTGCATTTCCGCCAGCATCTGCGCGGCGGGGGTGGGCACTTTGCCGTGGATCTTGTCGCGCTGGGCGGTGACGGCGCGCTGGTAGTCGTGGCTGTCCCAGGCGCTGTCGAGTAGCTCGGCCATGGGGGCGATCTGATCGAGGAGTTCCTCGGCCCAGTTCGTGAGCTTGCGCTCGTCGCCGTTGTGAATCAGCTGTACTTCCGGGTCGCGCCCCTGGTAGACGATGCGCGCCTGGTTCTCCTGAACCGCACGGTAGTCGGCTTCATCGGTCATGGGGCTGTCACTCAACAGGCAGTGCAGCAGGAAGGCGTCGAGGAAGCGCATCTGCGGAGCTTCGATACCCAGCGGTACAAACGGGTTGAGGTCGAGGCAGCGCACTTCGATGTATTCGACTCCGCGGGCGTCGAGGGCGGAGAGTGCGGTTTCGCCCATACCCGCCGGATTTTTTGGGCGGATCGGTGAGTAGAACTCGTTTTCAATCTGCAGCAGGCCAGTAGACAGTTGCTGGTAGTCACCCTTGTCGTCCTTCACGCCCAGCTGGTGGTATTCCGGGTAGGGCTTGCTGATGGCGGCGCACAGGGTGGACAGATAACTCTGCAGGTCGTTGTAGCAGACGATCAGGGATTTCTGTGCGTCGCTGGTGTAGCCCAGATCGCCCATGCGCAGTGAGGTGGCCTGCGGACTGTAGAGGCTGCGGCCGTCGCCATCGAAGGGCTGGAGCTTGTGCTCGCGATCCTGCACGAAGGTGCCGCACACGGCGGGAGCGGCGCCGAACAGGTAGATCAGCAGCCAGTAGTGGCGGCGGAAATTGCGGATCAGGTCAAAGTAGCGGCGGGTTTTGAAATCCTGCAGGGATTCTTTGTTGCCCGCTTCGCTGCTGGCGCCCTCTTTTTCCTGCAGCCACTGCCAGAAGGTGTCTGGCAAAGAAAAGTTGTAGTGGATGCCGGCAATCGTCTGCATGGCACGGCCGTAGCGCAGGCCCAGGCCGAGGCGGTAGATGGTCTTCATGGTGCCGCTGTGGGAGCTGCCATAACGGGCCACGGGGATGTCTTCGTCGCGGCCGATACGGCCCGGCATGCTGTTTACCCACAGGCGCTCGTCGCCGATCTTGCTGTAGGTGTAGCGGTGGATATGGTCGAGCTGCTCCAGCGCCTGCTCAGGCGTAGCCACAGGTGGCGTGATGAATTCCAGCAGTGCTTCGGCAAAGTCGGTGGTGATGTACTCGTGCGTGAGTGCGGAGCCAAGGCCCTTGGGGTGGTCGGTCTGGGCCAACTCCCCTTGCGGGGAAACCCGCAGGCCTTCCTTTTCAATGCCGCGGCGAATGCCCTTTAGTAGGGCTAAAGCTTCCGGCTGGGCCAGCTCGGCCAGATTGAACGTCGACAAGGGGATCTCCTGTGGGCAGCCGGTAGGCTGATTGGCCGGGTGCGCCACGGGGGCGCTGCGCAATGTCCGTCTAAAGACGATCCGGCCTAAATGGGGGCGCGTGTCTGCAACTCAAGTGGTCAAAGTGACCGCGCGGGTTACGCTTGCCCGATTGTGGACTCCGGGGGCTGGTCCGGCTGGATTTCAGGGGCGGTACCGGGGAACTGCTCCGGGTTTACCTCTGGCTGCGAATCCGGCGCAACCTCTGGGGCGGGTGCGGGCTCCACTTCCGGGTTGTACTCCGGCGGCGTCTCGCTCGGATCCGGTTGCGGTAGTTCTTCCGGGTCGCCGGCACTCAGTGCTTCTTCCGCGGGTGCCGCCTCATCGGGCGCAAGTAATGGCTCGTCGCTGAGGGCGTCGGCGGGAATCTGGGGGTGTTTTTTAGTGTCGAGTGGGCATTCGAGAAGTTCGATGCGCAGGCTCACATTGCGAGTGTTGGCCTCGAACATCTGGTTGATGGCGACATCTTTGTGCTCGGTGCGGAACAGCTTGGTGCTCTCGCGGCCGTCAATCCACTCGTTGCTTTTGCTTAAAAACTGCTGGTGCTGGTTGGTCAGCACATAGACGTGACTCATGCGTGGGGACATCTTTGCTCAGACATGAGACGCAGTTTAGCGGTGGTGGGGGGGAGGCTCAAGGATTGGGGCGGTCGAGCTGCTTGAGCCCGACCTGTAGGAGCCTGCTAGGCAGGCTCCTACAGGGGGAAAGTGAGAGGGTGAGCGGTTAAAGGGTCTTCAACGGATAGTGCGCCGGATATGGCAGGCGCGCCGCCCCGCTATCCACCGCAGCGCGCGCAACGGCGGCCGCTACTTCCGGCAGCAGGCGCGGGTCGGTGGGTTTGGGCAGGATGTAGTCAGAGCCAAAGCTCAGCTCCACACCGCCGTAACCGGCGCGCACTTGTTCGGGTACCGGCTCGTGGGCGATCTTGCGGATGGCCTCGATGGCGGCGAGCTTCATATCTTCGTTGATGCGGGTAGCGCGCACATCTAGAGCGCCGCGGAAGATAAACGGGAAGCACACCACATTATTGACCTGGTTCGGGTAGTCCGAGCGGCCGGTAGCCATGATCAGGTCGTCGCGGGTGGCGTGGGCCAGCTCCGGGGCAATCTCCGGATTGGGGTTGGAGCAGGCGAATACCACGGGCTTGGGTGCCATGTGCGCCAGCTGCTCGGCGGTCAGCAGATCCGGGCCGGATACACCGAGGAAAACGTCGGCGCCTTCAATGGCGTCGTCCAGGGTGCGCATTTCGGTATCGCGGGCCCACTCGCCCTTATAAGCATTGATGTCGCTGCGGCCGGCGTGGATCACACCGCGACTGTCGAGCATGGTGATCTGCTCTTTGCGGGCGCCGGCGGCCAGCAGCAATTTGCAGCAGGCGGTGGCGGCGGCGCCGGCGCCAAGGCAGACGATGCGTGCATCTGCAATCTTCTTACCCTGAATCTCCAGCGCGTTGAGCATACCCGCCACGGTGACGATCGCGGTGCCGTGCTGGTCGTCGTGAAATACCGGTACCGAGCAGCGCTGGATCAGGGCTTCCTCGATGTGGAAGCACTCGGGCGCCTTGATATCTTCCAGGTTGATGCCGCCGAAGGTGTCGGCAATGGCCGCAACGGTTTCGATAAAGCGCTCGGGGCTGGGGCAATCCACCTCGATATCCACCGAGTTGATGTCGGCAAAACGCTTGAACAGCAGGGACTTGCCCTCCATCACCGGCTTGGAGGCCAGCGGGCCCAGATTGCCGAGGCCGAGGATGGCACTGCCGTTGGAGATGACCGCCACCAGGTTGCCCTTGCCGGTATACAGGTATGCGGCTTCCGGATCCTTGGCGATTTCGCGCACGGGTTCCGCCACGCCCGGGCTATAAGCCAGGGAAAGATCTTCCTGGGTGTGTGCGGGTGTTGTGAGTTCCACCGATAGTTTGCCCGGTGTCGGCAAGGCGTGGTAATCGAGCGCGGCCTGGCGCAGATTGTCGGTCATCAGGATGTCATCTCTTGGAATTGGAGTGCGGCCAGCGCACTCTCGCTGGCGGCAGGGTTACAGCGGATTTTCTGATTTTATTGTGGGGTGTTGTGCCACCCTATCCGGGGCGCGAAGGATAACCGAGACGACTGGAAGTTCACAAGCTCAAAAACTGAGCTGCTGGGTTAATTCCTACTAATATCGATGGTAAATTCGGAATCAGATGCAATAAACCATCTTTTATGTTGCTTATTTCGGGATGAATATTTCTCTCCCCTGTCTACTAGCCAGCCTTTCACCACTATTTTGCGCCCTTGCCAGTTGCGCCCGTTTCGGTGGCCATAATCCCGCTCTGGATCCAGTCGCACGGCCACGGGGCCATCCAGTTCCAGCCACAAGTAGCGGTTGCGGTCAGTCTTTTTAACCGTGCCCGTGAGCACCACAAAGCCACCGTCGCCGGGGCGTACCCGATCTGCCGCGAGCGTCGGCCAAACACCGGGTGCCCAGACGCCGCGATGGTGTTCACGGGCCTGGTCTTCGCGGCTGGCGAGGCATTCAGCGAGGGCGAAATTGGGCGCGATGGCAATATGGAAGGCGAGGCCGGCTGAGAGCAGTGCCGACTCGAGGCTGTCGCCGCGATGATTGTAGACGTGGGCGAGCACACGGCCGTGGTCGTCGTGACGATCCCGGTCGTATACCAGCTCCAGGTCGCCACCGGCCAGGAAGCGCTCGGTAAACTCCTTTGCTTCCTCCGCCAGGGGTTGGGCGGGGTGCTTGCCGTGTGCCAGTTCCGGCGTGTTGACGCCGATGAGGCGTACCCGGCGGCCGTCTTTCAGGCGCAGGGTATCGCCGTCCACCACTTTTTTTAGCGCTACCAGCTCGTCCGCCGGCCCCAGTACGCAATCGGCGCGGGCGTG
The DNA here is from genome assembly GCF_020524885.1 of Microbulbifer elongatus. Taxonomy (GTDB): domain Bacteria; phylum Pseudomonadota; class Gammaproteobacteria; order Pseudomonadales; family Cellvibrionaceae; genus Microbulbifer; species Microbulbifer elongatus_A. The sequence continues at coordinate 321,686 of NZ_JAIVKJ010000002.1, forward strand.
GATGGGAAGAAAGGCACTGATTAGCGATAGGCAGGCACAAAAAAAGACGCCGAGGGAAACCCTGGGCGTCTTTCTGGTAAGTCGTGAGCTGATCGCTGCCGGAATCACAAAAGTCATTCCGGTGTGCGGCTCGGTCGTACTTACTTGGTGATACGGCTGCCGAAACGCTTCTTGAAGCGGTCTACGCGGCCGCCAGTGCTCGCCTGCTTCTGCTTGCCGGTGTAGAACGGGTGACAGTTGGAGCATACGTCCAGCTGCATGTCCTTGCCGAGGGTGGAACCCATTTTGAAGGTGTTGCCACAGGAGCAAGTTGCGGTGATTTCGCTGTAGTTCGGATGGATATCGGTCTTCATGATGGCCTCTACTCGATACCGCCACCCAGTCATCTGCTGAGCACGGGATCGTCATTGGTGCAGGGGAGGATTCCCCGGGCTGCTTAAAAAGTCGGCGCATACTATCAGATTAGTCCGCCGATTCAAGCGCAATTGCAGTGCAGGTGGCGGTGAAGTACCGCCCTCGCTCAATTGGCGCTCAGCCCCCGCCGGCGCTGGCGTCGATAAGCGCCTGCAATGCGGCCATATGCCCCTCCAGGGCCGCGCGCCCCTCATTGGTGAGCTGGTACCAGGTAGTCGGCTTGCGCTCCACGAAATCCCTGCGCGACTGGATATAGTTGCGGTCTTCCAGCTTGCGCAGCTGCGCGCCCAGATTGCCGTCCGTGGCCTGCAGCTGCGCTTTAAGGCGGGCAAAGGTCACCTCTCCGTGCTTTGCCAGCAGCACACTGGCGCCCAGGCGGATGCGGTGTTCCAGCAGCGGGTCCAGGGATGCCAGTGCCTTCATTGGGCTCCACCTGCCGTGATAGCGGCGCGGCGACTGAAACCGGCCCAGCACAGGGCGATCCCTACGGTGATGCCGGTGATGGTCCAGATATAGGGCGGCATCAGTACAACCAGTACGCCGTAGGCCAGTAGCATTAGCATGCCGCACCAGAGCAGCGGTCGCTCCAGGTGCACCCCGGCGAGGCCGTAGGCGATGCCGGTCACCAGTAGAAAGTTCGCGCCGCCCATTTCCGGGGGCACGCGCCCCAGCGTCAGTGGTAGAAAGCACAGCAGAAAGGCCGCGCCAGCCAGGCACCAGTGCAGCCCGTAGCGCTGCCCCAGCTGCGTATTGTTGACCCCACCGCGCCGGCTCTGGCGTGCGCCCAGCCACCAGCTGAACAGGCCACCGCCGATACCGGCGAATAACCAGTAGATCCCCGCCAGCTGCGGCGCAAAATCCGGCAGGCTGAAACCCACGGCGATCAGCAGTGCCCATAAAAAGTAGAGCGCGGGTATACCGCCGGCGGTGGCGTCGGCACGTACCGCGCTACTGATATAGTCCAGGTCACTTTGCAGTTTATTGACGTCGGTCATGATCACGATTCCCTGTTGATTCTGAATATGTGCGGACTCTAAATCTTAGAGTTAGTTGTAGAGTACTCTAAAAAATAGAGTTGGCAATGGAATGGCGGCATCTTGCGTGACTTTTCGCGCCGCCAATCGCGCTTCACCCTAGATTGTGCGCGGCTGCTGTAACCGCGGATCACAGCCGGTAAACTAGCGCGCTTTCGCGCGGTGCTGGTCATTGAGCCGGTAAAGGGACGGGTGCAGCGTGAAGAATCAGATCCAGATAAGGCAAGAAGAGTTACAGGTGGAGGCAGTTTGACGGGAGCGGCGGTACGTTCAAGCCGGGAGCCAGGCCAGGAATCAGGCCCGGAATTTGCGCAGCAAGGTGGTCAGCAGGTAATTCTGCGCCTGGCCGTACCCGTTCCTTTGCGCCGCCTGTTTGATTACCTGCCGCCGGAAGGCTTGAGCGCCGATGACCTGCGCCCGGGGCAGCGCTTCTGGGTGCCCTTTGGCAACCGCAGCCTGGTGGCGGTACTGGTGGACCTGGTGGCGGAATCCCCGCTGGCAGAGCTCAAGCCGGCGCTGGAGCGCATCGACAGCCAGCCGATCTTCGACCAGCGCAGCCGCGGGTTCCTGCAGTGGGCGGCGGATTACTACCAGGCGCCAATTGGCGAACTTTATGCCGCGGCGCTGCCGGTTGCCCTGCGCAAGGGCAAGCCTGCCGACCACTGGGCGGAACAGTGGCTGGAAATCACCACCGAGGGCAAGGGCCTGCCGGAGACTGCGCTTGCGCGCGCCAAAAAACAGCAGGAGCTCCTGCAACTGCTGTTGCGCAGCGGCCGCCAGAGCCGCACTGCGCTGAATGCCCGCGGCCTTAACAGCGCCGTGTGCAAGGCGCTGGTCGAGCGCGGTGTGGCGCGCTGGGTATCCGGTCCCACCGCGCCGCCACCGCTGGAAGTGGTGGAGCCCCGCCCTGCCCCCGAATTGAATGACGAGCAGCGCCAGGTGATCGATGCGGTGCCGACCAAAGGATTCAGCGCTTCGTTACTGGAGGGCACCACTGGCAGCGGCAAGACCGAAGTTTACCTGCGCCTGATGGAGCGCGCCCTGCGCGAAGGTAACCAGGCGTTGCTGCTGGTGCCGGAGATCGGCCTCACGCCGCAGACCCTGCGGAGGATTGCCGCGCGCTTCCCGGATTTTCGCATTGCCGCCCTGCACTCGGGTCTCGCCGATGGCGAGCGCGCCCGCGCCTGGCTCTCCGCTGCCAGCGGTGTGGCGGATATCGTCATCGGCACCCGCTCCGCGATCTTTACCCCGCTGCCGCGCCTCGGGGTGATTCTGATCGACGAGGAGCACGATGGCTCCTTCAAACAGCAGGACGGCGTGCGCTACTCCGCGCGCGACTTGTCGGTTGTGCTGGCGAAAAGTGCTGGTGTACCGGTGCTGCTTGGCTCCGCCACGCCGTCGCTGGAGAGTCTGCACAACGCACTTACCGGTCGCTACCAGCACCTGCGCCTGCGCCACCGCGCCGGCAATGCTCGCCCGCCGGAAATCAGTGTGGTGCCGACGCTGCACCAGCAATTGCAGGAGGGTTTTACACCGCAGGTGCTACGGCACATCGGTGAAACCCTTAATCGGGGCGAGCAGGCGCTGGTGTTTATCAACCGCCGCGGCTATTCCCCGGCGCTGACCTGCGAAGACTGTGGCTGGCTTGCCGATTGCCCCCACTGTTCCGCCAAGCTCACCCTGCACCGGCGCCAGCGTCACCTGCGCTGCCACCATTGCGACTACCGCATGCGCGAGGCGCACAGCTGCCCGCAGTGCCACAGCCGCAACCTAAATGCGCTGGGCGCCGGCACTGAGCGCAGTGAGGACTTCCTTACCCACACCTTCAATCAGTTTCCGGTGGTGCGCGTGGACCGCGACACTACCGCCAGCAAACAGGCCCTGGACAAATTGCTGGAGCCCGCCCGCAACGGTGAGCCCTGTCTGCTACTGGGTACACAGATGCTGGCCAAGGGGCACCACCTGCCCAAGGTAACCCTGGTGGTGATTCAGGACGCCGATGGCGGTTTGTTCAGCGCAGACTTCCGCGCTCCCGAGCGCATGGGCCAATTGTTGGAGCAGGTGGCAGGACGCGCCGGCCGCGGTGACTTGCCCGGACACGTGCTGGTGCAGAGTCGCTACCCCGAGCACCCGCTGCTGCAGCTGCTGTTGAACAAGGGCTACGGCGCCTTCGCCCGCCAGCTGATGGAGGAGCGCAAGATCGCGCAGCTACCGCCACTGCGGGCCATGGCACTGGTGCGTGCCGAATGCGAAGAGCCGCGCTGGGCCGAGGAATTCCTGGCCAATGCGCGGGACTATCTTCAGGCCCTGGCGCCGCCCTCGCCGGAACTGCAGTATCTGGGGCCGGTGCCCGCGCTGCTGGAGCGCAAGTCCGGGCGCTTCCGCTTCTATATACAGATCACCGCGGAAAAGCGCGGCCTGCTGCAACGGATGCTTGCGCAGTTCAGCCAGTGGGCCGAAGGCAATCGCAATCGCCGCATCCGTTGGGCGATCGACATGGACGCGCAGGAACTTTCCTAAACATCCTTTGCAGGGGTTACAATTTCCCGCCCGTAGAATAATCAGTACAGATCGAGAGAAGTCACATGGCCCGCCGCAATACCCGCCGCCAACAGTCCACCGGTAAACCTGCCTGGGTCTGGTTTGTGCTCGGCAATTTTGTCGGCGGTTTCGCGGTATTTGTATTTTTGTTAAATGACCTCAAGGTCGAGCAGGGCAAGATCGCGGCCAAAGCCGAAAAGCCCGCCGCCCGCCAGCCCGCGCCCACCGAGGCAAAGCCACGCTTCGACTTCTACAAGCTGCTGGAAGAAAACGAGGTGAAAGTTCCCGAGCCGAAAAACCAGCAGGTGCGGGTGCGCGAGGGAGAAGAGAAAAGCGGCGAGACCAGCGCGCGGGTCGAGCCCAAGTCCGACCTGGTGTATATCCTCCAGGCCGCCAGCTTCCGTGACAAGGCCGAAGCCGAGCGCCTGCGGGCCCAGCTGATGCTTGCCAACCTCGACGTCAAAGTGGAATCCGCCACCGACAGCCGCGGCACCTGGCACCGGGTCCTCGTCGGCCCCTACACCAACCGTTCCAAGGTCGCCAAAGCCCGCAGTATCCTCGCCGAACACCGGCTGATGCCCCTGGTCCTCAAGCGCCCGGCGCAGGGATAAGCGCCGCTACTCGGTTTCCACCAGCTTGCGCGTAATCCAGTGCGCCAGCGGCGCAATAAAGGAAACCAGCGGAAACGCAATCACCCAGGCCGCCACACCTGCGTGCAGCCAGCGCTCAAAGAACCCCTCTGTCAGCCCCGTATTGATCACCGTGATTACACCGGACATCAGGCTCGACATGAAAAACGACATAAACAGGGCAAAAACCAGGGTGTAATACCGGCGCTTGATACGGGCCACAGGCGTTCTCCACAGAGCCTCAGAAGACGCCGCGCAGTATAAAGCCGCAACGGCCAAGTTGAAATTCAGCCCCATCGACCACACTTAGTGCTCTCGAAATGTAAAACACCGAGGCACACGTGGAACAATATCGCGGCACTACCATCCTCTCCTGCCGCCGAAACGGCAAAGTCGTAATCGGCGGTGACGGGCAAGTCTCCATGGGTAACACCATCATGAAAGGCAACGCCCGCAAAGTGCGCCGCCTGTACAACGACAAAGTCATCGCCGGATTCGCCGGCGGCACCGCTGACGCCTTCACCCTGTTTGAACGCTTCGAAGCCAAACTCCAGGCCCATAACGGCCAGCTCACCCGCGCCGCCGTCGAACTCGCCAAAGACTGGCGTACCGACCGCGCCCTGCGCCGCCTGGAAGCGCTGCTCGCCGTCGCCGACGAAACCGCCAGCTTGATCGTCACCGGTAACGGCGACGTGATCCAGCCGGAAGATGACCTGATTGCCATCGGCTCCGGTGGGCCCTTTGCCCAGTCCGCAGCGCGCGCATTGCTCGACAACACCGAGATGGATGCGCGCAGCATCGTCGAGCAAGGATTGAAGATTGCTGGTGATATCTGTGTGTACACCAACCACAACAACACCATTGAAGAGCTGAGTTACTAACTGTCTCAACATCTAACGAAGTCAATTAACCCGAATTGAAAGCGGGGCGCCGGGTACTGGTTTTTGAAAGCGTCGGCGACAGGGAAGTCGCCGACGCAGCGTACAGGGACGTATTCACAGCGGTTTCAAAAACCAGTACCCGGTGCACCGCTGCCACCGAGCCAGCTTCAACGCATCAGAAGCCGGAGCGAAGCGAAAAGAATCCGAGTAAAGACCATGTCCATGACCCCTAGAGAAATCGTCCACGAACTCGATCGCCACATCGTCGGCCAGAATGACGCCAAGCGCGCTGTTGCCATTGCGCTCCGAAACCGCTGGCGCCGCATGCAGGTCAACGAAGAGCTGCGCGCGGAAATCACCCCGAAAAATATCCTGATGATCGGCCCCACCGGTGTTGGCAAAACCGAAATCGCCCGTCGCCTCGCCAAACTCGCCGGCGCACCGTTTATCAAAGTCGAAGCCACCAAATTCACCGAAGTCGGCTACGTCGGTCGCGACGTCGAATCCATCGTGCGCGACCTCGTCGAAATGGCGATCAAGCTCGAGCGCGAACGCGCCACCGAAGGCGTAAAACAGCGAGCCATGGATGCCGCAGAAGATCGCGTGCTAGACGCCCTACTGCCCCCTGCGCGCAACACCGACCCCAGCGAAAAAGACTCCAGCACCCGCCAGGTATTCCGCAAAAAACTGCGCGAAGGTGAGCTCGACGACAAAGAGATCGAGATAGACGTCTCCGCCAGCCCCATGGGTGTCGAAATCATGGCACCTCCCGGCATGGAAGAAATGACCAACCAGCTGCAGGGCATGTTCTCCAACATGTCCAAGGGCAAAACCCAAAAGCGCAAGCTCACGGTAAAGCAGGCCCTCAAGCAGCTCACCGACGACGAAGCGTCCAAGCTCATCAACGACGAAGAAATCAAAACCAAAGCGATCCGCTCCGCTGAGCAGAACGGGATCGTATTTATTGATGAAATCGACAAGGTCGCCAAGCGTCAGGAAAGCGGCGGTGCCGACGTCTCCCGCGAAGGTGTACAGCGCGACCTGCTGCCGCTGATCGAAGGCTGCACCGTCACCACCAAATACGGCATGATCAAAACAGACCACATTCTGTTCATTGCTTCCGGTGCCTTCCATCTGTCCAAGCCTTCGGACCTGATTCCGGAGCTGCAGGGCCGACTGCCGATTCGGGTGGAACTGAGCTCGCTCACCTCCAAGGATTTCCAGCGCATTCTTACCGAGCCCAGCGCATCGCTCACTGAACAGCAGAAAGCGCTGCTCGGCACCGAGGGTGTAAACCTGGAATTTTCCGCAGACGGTATCCAGCGTATTGCCGAGGTCGCCTTCGAGGTCAACGAGTCCACCGAAAACATCGGCGCGCGCCGTCTGCACACGGTGCTGGAAAGACTACTGGAAGAAATTTCGTTTGCCGGTGGTGATGGCAGTGCCAATATCACCATCGACGCGGCCTATGTGGACAAACACCTGGGTGAATTGAGTAAAGACGAAGACTTGTCGCGCTTTATTTTGTAAACCAGCCACCCCTCTCCCTGTAGGAGCCTGCAAGGCAGGCTCCTACAGGGCAATTGCGCTCGGATCCAAAATGTCCTCACCCAAGAAAATCCGCCTCGACAAAGCCGGTAAAAAGCTCATCCTTCACTACCCGGATGGCGAATTTGAACTCCCCGCTGAATACCTTCGCGTTTACTCCCCCAGTGCCGAAGTGCGCGGTCACGGCGCTAGCGAAGGCATACTGGTCAGTGGAAAAATACACGTGGGTATTGAAAGGGTCGCCGCTGCCGGCCGTTACGCTTTGCAGATCTATTTTGACGATGGTCACGACAGCGGTATTTATACCTGGCAGTACCTGCGCGAACTCTGCGATACCCATCCGCAAAAATGGCGGGACTATCTGCAGCAACTGGAAAATGCTGGTAAAGGACGAGATCCTGACGAAAGTGCGGTGAAGTTCATCGGCTGAACTTAGCGAGGCTTGCACAGTTGACGCGATAGCGTCCCGGATCGCGAATTACTCCCCATTTATTATTTCCTTCATCAAACCGTGAATAATCTGTAACGCCAGCTTCACACGCCGGCGCTTTTAATGCCTGCCTCCAATTCAAGTTTGCCAGGGGGGCAACAGATATGGCCAAGCAGGTCTACCGCGGGTTGTGCACGCTGACGGCAGCCACCGCACTCACACTTTCCATGCAGGCGGCGGCAGAGCTGCCGGAATACCAACAAGCCAGTAACTGGTACACGAGTGGTGAGTCGAGGCTGGCAGAGAAGCTCGCTGATCAGCGTTCGCCGAGAACCGCCAAAAATATCATTCTGTTTGTGGGCGACGGCATGGGTATTTCCACGCTTACCGCTGCACGGATTCTTGAGGGGCAGCTGCGTGGAGAGAGCGGTGAAGAAAACCTGCTTTCCTTCGAGGCATTTCCCTACACTGCGCTGATCAAAACCTACAACACCAATCAACAGACCCCGGACTCCGCGGGTACCATGACCGCCATGATGACCGGCGTAAAAACACGTGCGGGCATGATCAATATCGACAGCGACGGCCTGCGCGCAGATTGTGCGGGCACTGCCGGTAACGAGCTGAATACGTTTCTTGAGCTGATGGAAGACCAGGGCCGCAGTACCGGTATCGTTTCCACGGCGCGCATCACCCACGCCACCCCCGCCGCAACCTATGCGCGCTCTCCAGAGCGCAACTGGGAGTCAAATGATGGCCTCAGCGATGAGGCAGTGCAAAACGGCTGTGCCGATATTGCCGCACAGCTGGTGGGCCTGGATGTGGGTGACGGTATCGACGTGATCCTGGGCGGTGGCCGCCGTCACTTCATCACGGCAGAGAATGGCGGCAAGCGAACCGACGAACGCGACCTTACCAGCGAATGGCTGGATCGCTACGTCGATCAGACCGCGCTTTATGTGCAGACTGGCAGCGAGTTGGAATCTGCCGATCTCGCAGCTGCCGACAAACTATTGGGGTTGTTTACCAGCTCCCATATGAGCTACGAAGCCGATCGCATGGCAAATGCCAAAGATGAACCGTCGGTAGCGCAGATGACAGGCAGCGCTATCGAGCTGCTGTCCAAAAACGAAGACGGCTACTTCCTGATGGTGGAGTCCGGTCGTATCGACCACGGGCATCACGCCGGCAGCGCCTACACCGCACTGCATGACACCATCGCCTTTGCCGAAGCGGTGAAGGTCGCGGCGGAGAAAGTCGATCTCGAAGACACCCTGATTCTGGTGACCGCGGACCACAGCCACGTGATGACCATTGCCGGCTATGCCACCCGCGGTAACCCGATTCTGGGCAAAGTGGAAACCAACGATGGCGCCGGCGCACCCGCCGGCGAACCGGCGCTTGCCGCAGACGATCAACCCTACACCGCACTCAGTTATGCCAATGGCCTCGGCTTTGCCGATCTGGGTGACGAAACTGACGCCGATGCCCGTTACAATCTCGCTGCAGATACCGGCCGCAAGAACCTGTCTGACGTAAACACCGAGGCCCCGGGGTTCCATCAAGAGGCGATGGTTCCCATGGGCTCTGAGTCACACGCTGGGGAAGACATCAGCCTGCATGCCATCGGCGCGGGCGCGGAACTGGTCCAGGGCACCCTGGAGCAGAGTGCGGTATTTCATCTGATGATCGGCGCCAGTGGGCTGCCGGTCACTGCCGAATAAGTTGGGGGGTAACATCATGCAACCGAAACGAATTTCCGTCGCCTTTACCGCGGCGTTTGCCATCACCATCGCTGCCTGTAGCGACAACAATTCCAGTCCCGCACCGCAAGTGCCGGACCCGCAGCCGGAGCCCGCACCAGAGCGCCTGAGCCTGCCGGAATCCCAGCGCAGCAGCAGCTGGTACCAGAGTGGTGAAACGGCAATCGCCAGTGCGCGCGATGTAGTGATCAACAATGAGCGCGGCGCAGCCAAAAACGTCATCCTGTTTGTGGGTGACGGCATGGGTATTTCCACCGTCACCGCCGCCCGCATTCTCGCCGGCCAGATGCAGGGCCAAAGCGGTGAGGAGTACCAGCTCAGTTTTGAGAAGATGCCGTTCGCGGGTCTGATCAAGACCTACAACACCAACCAGCAGACTCCGGACTCTGCCGGTACTGCAACGGCCATGGTCACCGGGGTGAAAACCAAGGCCGGCGTGCTGAATGTGGATGAAACTGTCCCCCGCGGCGACTGCGCGGCAAGCCTTGAGCGCCCGCTGACCACCGCGCTGGAACTGGCGGAAGGACTGGGTAAGAGCACCGGTGTGGTGAGTACCGCGCGTATTACCCACGCGACCCCTGCTGCTACCTACGCCAAGGTACCCGAGCGCGGCTGGGAGTACGCCGCACCGCAGGGTTGTGTGGATATCGCCACGCAGATGGTGGAATTGAGTGCGGGCGATGGCATCGATGTGGTGATGGGCGGCGGCCGCCGCAATTTCCTGCCGAGTGATGTCACTGATCTGGAAGGTAAGGCTGGTCGGCGCACCGACGGTGTAAACCTGGTCGATGCGTGGAAAGACCGTTACAGCGACGGTGTCACCAACGCTCTCTACATTGAGGATCAGGCGGGCTTCGACGGACTGGACGTGGCGAGCACCGACAAGCTGCTGGGCCTGTTCGAAAGCGCTCATATGCGTTACGAGGCGGACCGCAAAAATGATGTGGCCGGTGAGCCGTCCCTGTCCGAAATGACCGCCAAGGCCATCGAGCTGCTGAGCAAGAACGACAGCGGCTATTTCATGATGGTGGAGTCCGGTCGCATCGACCACGGCCACCATGCAGGCAGCGCCTACAGCGCCCTGACCGACGCGGTGGAAATGGCCAATGCAGTTCAGGTGGCAATGGACAACACCAGTGCGGAAGACACCCTGATTATCGTCACCGCGGACCACAGCCACGTGATGACCATCGCCGGCTACCCCACCCGCGGCAATCCCATCCTGGGTAAGGTGGTCAACAACGACAGCAGCGGGCAGCCGGAATCTGCGGTGGCTCTGGCGGCTGATGGCATGCCCTACACCACCATTACCTATGCCAACGGTCTGGGCCACGCCCACTACGGTGCCAGCCCGGATGCCGACGATCGCTATGAAGATCCGATTAGCGCCGGTCGCCAGGATATCAGCGCCAGCGATACCGAATCCGCCGGCTATCACCAGGAAGCCCTGGTGCCCCTCGGTAGCGAAACCCACGGCGGTGAAGACGTCGGCATCTGGGCGCGCGGCCCCGGCGCGCACCTGTTGTCCGGCACCAATGAGCAGAGCTTTATCTTCCACGTGATGGCCCATGCGGGCGGGCTGCTGGAAGAACAGTAAAGGCGATCAGGGGGCAGCTGCTTAGTCGAAAGTCCACTTCTTGCGATGAAGCAGCTGCTCACTCAAATGGTCGATCTTCTTTCGCAGCGACCGCAGCCGCTGCTGGGCCAGGTCCAGCAGCGGTATTCTTTCCTTTGCCATGTCCGGGTTGTCGCTGCCGTGCAGGGCGACGAAGTGACACAGCAGGCGCAGGTCGCGCCAGTCTCCCAGCGCGCTCGAAAGTTTTTTCAAATCGGCAACGCGTTTACCAACAGTTTTCGGGTAGCGTTTTTTTAGCAGGCGGCTGTGGTACCACTGGTCTTTTGCCCGTTTGCGTAACGTGTGGAACGCTTCGTCTGTCTCCCGCTGGAATGCGCGTTTGCTGGCCTTTCTGGCCCGGCGATAGCTTCTGCAATAGCCGCGTTCGATATCCCCCCACTTGAGTCGCGCAAGATCCCAGTTTTCGATGTGTGCCATTCCCTCTCGCAGCTGCAGTTCTGCCTGTTCCAGTTCGTCACCCTTGTCTTCCGGTATCCGACTTTGCAGGTAGGCAGCGGTGCCGGGAAAGCGATCGGCGCCGAGCTGGTCTCTCAGGGCGTGGTACAGCGAGGTGGCGTCACGGCTGGTTGAGAGTTGCAGGTTGATGTGGCGGTAGCGGGCATTTTCCAGTCGGTACAGGGCTTTGCTGCGACTGTCAGTGTTGCGAGTCAGGCGTACGAGCGCGCGCATTTTCTTGCCGTGTTTGCGAATACTGTGAATGGCTTCAGCCGGGTTGTCTGCCTGACAGCAGGCGATTGCTGCCCCGGCTTGCGCCCATGCGACCCTTGAGATATTGCTGGCGGGTTTGGACCTGGCTCGGAATCGATAGGGCATAGGGTGTGGCGATCGAGTGTGGACAGCGGGTTTGGGTAGAGCGTACTGTGCAAGAATCGGTCACCAGGTAGTTTAGTCGGTGGCAGTGCTGTTCCCGCGTGCCCCATGTACAATAACGCCCAGTATTTGGCACAGCAGGCACACAATGACAGAACGCAAGACGACCCATTTCGGCTACCAGCAAGTACCGGTCGAGGAGAAGGCCGGACGGGTGGCGGATGTGTTTCACTCGGTGGCGGCCCGCTACGATGTGATGAACGATCTGATGTCCGGCGGCATCCACCGCTTGTGGAAGCGTTTTACTATCGAGCTTTCCGCGGCGCGGCCGGGGCAGACGATTCTGGATATTGCCGGCGGTACCGGGGATCTGACGGCGCGCTTTTCCCGCATCGTGGGCCCCACTGGCAAGGTGGTGCTGGCGGATATCAATGCGTCGATGCTGAAAGTTGGGCGCGATCGTCTGCTGGACCGGGGTATCGCGGGCAATGTGGAGACGGTGCAGGCAGATGCCCAGTACCTGCCGTTTCCGGACGATACCTTTGATTGCATCACGATTGCCTTTGGCCTGCGCAATGTGACCGATAAGGATCTGGCGCTGCGTTCGATGTTGCGGGTGCTGAAGCCCGGCGGTCGCCTGCTGGTGCTGGAGTTTTCCAAGCCGCAGTCGAAGCTGCTGGAGAAGGTCTACGATCAGTATTCGTTCCGCCTTTTGCCGTTTATGGGCAAGCTGGTGGCGGACGATGCGGACAGTTACCGCTATCTCGCCGAGAGTATCCGTATGCATCCGGATCAGCAGACCCTGAAAGACATGATGGGCGAGGCCGGCTTCGTGGACTGCGAATACCACAATATGACCGGTGGCATTGTGGCCTTGCACAAGGGCATCAAGCCCTAGTTCTGTAGCTCTTTTCCTAGTCTGTGGCGGTCCGAGCGGCGGTAACCCCTCGCGAGACACGCCGTGAACCCATCCCTGGGGGCTCTTCTAAAACATCCCTGTTTTAGAAGGTCTCGCGAGGGGTTCCCGCCGCCCGGACCTTCGCATCAGCGTTTATCGCATGGACGAACACAGATAAAAATGACCGACCCCACCTTCCGCGCCGGCTTCGACGCCACCCTGGAAACCGCCATCAACACCGCCCTGCGCTATGACCCGGGCAGCCGCGCGCGCCTGGCAAAACTGGCGGGCAAGGTGTTGCGGGTGGATCTCACTGCGCCTGCCCTGACCTTATTCCTCCCCATCGATGATGGAGATGACGAGGATGGAGGCTATATCGAGGTGCACAGTCGCTGGAGTGGCGATGTGACTACCGAGCTGTCTGGCTCTGCGCTGGCTTTTGTGCAGTTACTGAGAAATCGCGACGCTACACCGGCCAAGCTGGGGGTGACGGTCCGTGGTTCCAGTGCGCTGCTGGCGGAGTTGCAGGCGATCATGCGAGACCTGGATATTGATTGGGAAGAGCCACTGGCGAAGCTGGTTGGTGATTCTCCTGCGCATCAGCTGGGTACCGGTGTGCGCGTGGCGGCGAGCTGGCTGAAGGATGCGCTGGGTGCGGCGCCGAAGGCCAGTGCCGAGGCGGTAAGTGAGGAGTGGCAGATGACGCCGCCGCAGGCGCAGTTTGAGGCGTTTGCGGAGGATGTAGCGGAGTTTGCTCAGGGCGTGGATCGGCTGGAGGCGCGGATCGAGGTTCTGCGTCGCAAATTGGAAGGCCGGGGCCAGTTCGGTGGCGAGGAGAAGTAACAAGTGCCGATTGCGAGAACGCTGACCATTGCGCGGGTGTTCCTGCGCTACCGCCTGAATGAACTGGTACCTGTGGAACATCAGCCGCTGTGGCTGCGGGCGCTGTGGGCGCCGGCAAAGCTGTTGCCGAGCGGCGCGTCAAAGAACATGTGCCGCGGCGAGCGGCTGCGTCGGGCGCTGGAGGATCTGGGACCGATTTATGTGAAGTTCGGCCAGTTGCTGTCCACCCGTCCGGATGTGATGCCGCCGGACATGGTGCAGGAGCTGAATCATCTGCAGGACAATGTGCCGCCCTTCCCGGCGGATCAGTGCATTGCGCGTATCGAGGAAGCGCTCGGCGCGCCTGTGGATGAACTGTTTGCGGAGTTTGAGCGCGAGCCGCTGGCGTCCGCTTCCGTGGCCCAAGTGCACGGCGCACGTTTGAAGGGCGAAAATGGTGAGCCGGGTCAGGCGGTGGTGGTGAAGGTGCTGCGTCCCGGCATCGATAAAATCATCCAGCAGGATCTGGAGTTACTGCACTATATTGCGCGCTGGATCGAACACTATCTTCCCGATGGCCGCCGTATGCGTCCGGTGGAGGTGGTGGAGGATTACCGTCACACTATTGAGGGCGAACTGGATCTGGTGCGCGAGGCGTCGAACGGTTCTGAGCTGAAGCGTAATTTTGCCAGTTCTCCCCTGCTGTATATCCCCGAAGTGCACTGGGACTACACCCGTGAAAATGTACTGGTGCTGGAGCGCATTGACGGTATCCCGGTGACGGACCTCGATCAGCTGCGCGCGCAGAATACCAATATGGAGCTGCTCGCTGAGCGCGGGGTGGAGATCTTCTTCAAGCAGGTGTTCGAGCACAACTTCTTCCACGCGGATATGCACCCCGGCAATATCTTCGTGTCCCGTGAGCATCCCGACCGCCCCAAATACATCGCCATCGACACCGCCATCGTCGGCAGTCTGACGCGCGAAGATCAGTACTATCTGGCACGCAACCTGCTCGCCATGTTCCGTCGCGACTATCGCATGGTCGCGGAATTGCATGTGCAGAGCGGCTGGGTGCGCAAGGACACGCCGATCAACGCCTTTGAATCCGCGATCCGCTCGGTATGCGAGCCGATATTCGAGAAGCCGCTGGGAGAGATTTCCTTTGCGCGGGTGTTGATTAGTCTGTTTCAGACGGCGCAGCGGTTCGAGATGGAAGTGCAGCCTCAACTGGTGTTGCTGCAGAAAACGTTGCTCAATATCGAAGGATTGGGACGACAGCTTTATCCGCAACTGGATCTGTGGAAGACTGCCCATCCATTTTTGGAGCGTTGGATGCGCGAGCGTATTCACCCACGGACCATCGTCGGCGAAATCCGGCGATACGGCCCAGAATGGCTGGAAAAATTCCCCCAACTGCCACAAATGGCCTTCTCCGCCCTGGAGCAGGGGCAGGAGCTGGGACCCAAGTTGCAGCAACTGAGCGATCAGCTGGCCGGCAGCCGTCAGCGCGGGCGCGCTCGCTATGCGCGCATGATCGTGGGCGGCCTGCTGGCCGCGGGTGCGGCGCTTGTGGCCTCGCCCGGTCTGCTGGCGCAGGTGCCGGTGGCGAGCTGGGTGCTCGGTGCGGTAGCGCTGGGGTTGTTGCTCTGGCCCTGAGCCCGACTTACAGGTTGGGCAACGCGCAGTGTGTCGAGCAGGGGTTAAAATGGCCGCCGGGTCGAACAGTCGGCAGCCTACAATAACGAGTGCAGTAAGGACGTAACTGTGAGCGAATCCGATTTCACCCAAGCGGTCAGCTGGAATGGCGACGGGCTGGTACCCGCCATTGCTCAGGACTTCAAAACCGGTCGCGTGCTGATGATGGCGTGGATGAACCCGGAGTCCCTGCGCCTGACCGTGGAAGAAGGCCGTGCGGTCTATTGGTCCCGCTCCCGCGGCAAGCTGTGGCGCAAGGGAGAGTCCTCTGGCCACGTACAAGAGGTGCGGGAAATCCGTCTCGACTGCGATGGCGACACCATCGTGCTGATGGTGGAGCAGCTGGGTGGCATTGCCTGTCATACCGGGAGAACCAGTTGTTTCTATCAGGTACTGGAAGACGGCCAGTGGCAGGTCCGCCAGCCGGTAATCACCGACCCGAAAGAAATATATTCAGAAAAGAAGGCAGGGAAATAGACCGACGCCATGAGTAATATGCTGATACAGCTGGATCGGGTGCTGCGACTGCGTATGCAGCAGGGTGATGCAGACTCCTCTTATGTCGCCAGCCTGCACCACAAAGGGCTGAACAAGATTCTGGAAAAGGTGGGTGAAGAAGCCACCGAGCTGTTGCTCGCTGCCAAAGATGCCGAGGGCAAAGATACGGACAGCGAAGCGCACAAGGCAATGATCGCGGAAACCGCGGACCTCTGGTTCCACTCCCTGGTCATGCTGAACCATTTGGGCACCGACTCCCGCGCCGTGCTGGATGAGCTGGGACGTCGCTTCGGGCTTTCCGGGCTGGAAGAGAAAGCTTCCCGCGACCAGGACTGATCGCGAGTTGCCACACAGTTTTTAAATTTCGCAATTAAGTATTGATTCAGGAGTATTTCTCATGGGCATTAGCTGGCAACAACTGCTGATTCTGTTGGTCATCGTTTTGCTGATTTTTGGCACCAAGCGCCTGCGCAACCTGGGTGGAGATCTTGGCGGCGCCATCAAGGGCTTCAAGAAAGCCATGAAGGACGAAGGCAAAAAAGACGGCGAGGAAGACGAAGACAAGGATCCGGAGCTGCTGACCAAGGACGAAAGCACCAAGCCACAACAGAAAACTTCCAGCGAAGAAAAACAGTCTCAGGATAAATAAATCCAGGACAGCCATCGTCCGCAACTGATAGAGCGAGCGCGCGTGTTTGATATCGGATTTTTTGAACTGCTGTTGATTGGCGTCGTTGGCCTGGTGGTCATCGGCCCCGAGCGCCTGCCGGATGCCGTGCGCACGACCGTGCGCTGGTGGACGCAGCTCAAGCAGACCCTTGGGAATGCCAAGGATGAACTTGAGCGGGAAGTGGGCGCCGACGATATTCGTCGTGAACTGCACAACGAGCGGGTATTGAAAGAACTGCGCGAAAGCCAGGAGGCCATGGAGCGCACTTTCAGTGAGGCCGAGCGCAAGTTCGAGCAGGACCTGAAGTCCGTAGAGGCCAAGGCTAACGCACTCAAGGATGATGCGGCGAAAACCGCGGATACAGCCGTAAAGTCGGAAGAGAAAATTTCGGCGCAGGTGCCATCCGAACCGGATGTGGAGGCCGACAAGCTTCGCCAGGCCGCGGATTACCTGCCGGAAGAAGAGCGCGATTCGCCGATGGACGAAAAGGCCGGTGAGGAATATTTGCCGGAAGAGGACGAAGACGACGAGGACCTGGAAGATCCAGAGTACCCGGAACATCTGCACGATCATGGTGACCCGGAATTTAATCCGCACCACCCGGATCATTTCAAGCACGAGGAAGACGAGGCCTGGGCAGAGGTAGATCGCCTGGATCTGGAAGAGCCCAATCAGGAAAAGTCCAGGGAAGCCGCCGCCCCGAACCGCCCGTCCGAGAATGACAGTCCCACCGAGTCGGAAGACAAGCGTCCATGAGCGAAAAAGACCAGCCGTTTATCGAGCATTTGATCGAATTGCGCGACCGCCTGCTGAAGACCCTGCTGGTGGTGGTGGCGATTTTTGCCTGCATGGTGCCTTTCGCCAACGACATCTATAACTTTGTTGCCGACCCGCTGCAGGCGCGCCTCACTGAAGGCGCAGGCATGATCGCGACTGAAGTGACCTCGCCCTTCCTGACCCCGTTCAAAACCACATTTGTACTGGCCTTTTTCGTCGCCATACCCTTTGTGTTGTACCAGTTCTGGGCGTTTATTGCCCCGGGGCTGTACAAGCATGAAAAGCGCCTGATCGCGCCGCTGATGTTTTCCAGCATTTTTCTGTTTTACGCGGGAATGGCGTTCGCCTACTTTGTGGTGTTCCCGCTGATTTTTGAATTCTTCATCAGTTCCGCACACGCGGATATCAAGGTAATGCCGGATATTCGCAGTTACCTGGATCTGGCACTGAAGCTGTTCTTCGCCTTCGGCTTTGCCTTTGAGATTCCCATCGCCACAGTGCTGCTTATCTGGAGCGGTGCAGTGAGTGCCTCAGATCTCGCCAAAAAACGTCCCTACGTGATTGTCGCCTGCTTTGCGATGGGCATGTTACTCACCCCGCCGGATGTGATTTCCCAGACCCTGCTGGCGATACCCATGTGGATCCTGTTTGAAGTGGGCGTATTTTTCGGGCGCATGATCAAGCGCGGCAAGCGCGAAGAGCTCGAGAGCCCCTGAGATCATTGCTGGTTTTTGAGGTTGCGCCGGGCGTGCTACCTCAGGAATAAATTGCGACTATGCTGGAGAAGCCGGCCACCAGTAATACCAGTGGCAACAGGCGCTGACGATGTTTGGCTTCGAGCAACAGCAGAAGCAGCGGGATGGGCGGACAAAGGAAGGCCAGCACGGCCAGAAATGCGGACCGGGCAAAGCTCAGCCGCAGCACCTGAAGCCACAGAACGACGCTAAGCACAATCGCAAACACCAATGAGACCGCTGCCACGGGCTGCATGGACACTTCCCTTAAATACCTACTCGTTCCCCTAAAGTTAGCTGCTTCCAGCGCAATCGGAAGTTGCCGTCGTCGCTTGTTGTTTCCGACTCTGGTAATGATGGCGGTTCTGCCCCTCGGCGGCTGCGAAACCGTCCACTTCTACTCCCAGGCGGCCACTGGTCAGCTCAAGGTTCTCGCAGGCCGCAAGCCAATTGATCGCCTGGTGCAGGACGAGCAGACGGACCCTACGCTGCGCCGTCAACTGGAGTGGGTGCGTGCCATTCGTGCCTACGCCGCTGGTGAGCTGCGGTTGCCGGTGGGCACCGCCTACAGTGATTTCACCCAGTTGGAGGATGAGTACGTCCTTTACAACCTGGTGGCGGCGCCGGAATTTTCATTGTCACCAAAGCGCTGGTGTTACCCCATTGCCGGATGCGCCAGTTATCGGGGTTATTTCAAAAAGCATGATGCGGAAACTCAGGAGGCGCGGCTGCGCGCCGAAGGGTACGACGTATATCTCGGGCCGGTGCCCGCCTACAGCACGCTGGGGTGGTTTGACGATCCGGTGCTGTCGAGTTTTGTGAACTGGACGCCAGATCGATTGGCCAGCCTGCTATTCCACGAGTTGGCCCATCGCCGCGTGTATATCTCAGGCGATACCCGGTTCAACGAGAGCTTTGCCACCGCTGTTTCCCGCATAGCCCTGCCGGACTGGCGCCGCCGCAATGGCATCGCGGCGCCAAAGGTGGCGAATGTGGAGCAGGCACGACGGGTGAATGGATTAATGGTAAGTGCACGCAAGCAGCTTCAGGATATATACGATTCAAAGGCTACGGACGAGGAAAAGCGCCAGCGAAAAGCGAACACCCTGCAACAGCTGAGATATTGTTACCGCAAGGTATCGGAAGGCTGGACTGAGGACGAAAAGTTCACCCGGTTGATCGAGAAAACCAACAACGCCACGCTTGCGCTGGTGAGTGAGTACCAGTCTCAGGTACCGGCCTTTGTGCAGTTGTACAAGGATTCCGGTAGTGACTGGGAAGCCTTCTATACCGCAGTGGAACAATTGGGGGCGTTGCCGAAAGACGAGCGCAAGAAGCGCCTGAAATTGCTCAATGAGCGGGCTCAGGCTTCCAGCAAGAAAGTCACCGGACCGTCGTTACACAGGGACACCTGCATGTCGGCCGCAAACTGACCGCCGGCCACCGGGCAGCCTGCCGCAATTTTTCCCCGCGCCTGTGCGAGAAAGTATTCATACAGCGCTTCCGCCTGCGCTGGCGTCGCCCCGCGGCTGAAACTGGGCCGCAGCCCCTTGCCGGTGTCTGCCACCAGGGTGAACTGGCTTACCACCAGAAGTCCGCCACCGGCCTGTTGCACATTCAGGTTCATCTTGCCCTGGTCGTCACTGAAAATTCGGTAGTGCAGTACCTTGTGCAGCAGCTTGTTCGCGGTCTCCTCGGTGTCCGTCGCCTCGACGCCCAGTAGCAGCAGGATGCCGTGATCGATGGCGCCGACGGATTCACTGCTGACTTCCACCTTTGCGTGTTTTACCCGCTGTATCAGGCCTTTCATCGATAACCTCTTCTAAAATGCTGTGAGCCGCTGGATCCCTGGCGGCGAATTTTCTAGATTAGCCCACTGATCGCCAATAAAAAACCGGAAGCCTCCATGAACAAGACCGCATTGACCCTGATTGCGGGTGCCGCCATACCCGTCATTGCCGCGGTAGCCGCTATTGCCGCCAATAGCGACACGCCTGCCTACCCCAAGACCGCGACGGTCGAGCAAAAAGACGACTATTTCGGCACCAACGTGAGCGACCCTTACCGCTGGCTGGAAGATCAGGAGTCTAAACCGGTCAAAGATTGGGTGACCGAGCAAAACGCATTTTCGCTGCCCAAACTTAAGGCGCTGCCCGGCTGGGACAAGATCAATAAGCGGCTCACCGAATTGTGGGAGTACGAACGCTACGGTGTGCCTTACAAAAAGGCCGGCCAGGTATTTTACGAGTACAACGACGGCACCTGGGACCAGAGCGTGTTCTACTCCACCCGGGATATCCAACAAGACGGTGGTGTGGTACTGGATCCGCGTACCCTGAGTGAAGACGGCACCATCGCCGCCAAGCGCTATTCCGTCAGCCCCAACGGGCGCTACTTGGCCTACGGTACCTCCGATGGCGGCACCGACTGGACCGACTACCATGTGCGCGACCTGAAGACCCGCCGCCTGCTGCCGGACCACCTGACCGGTATCAAGTTCAGTGGGGCCAGCTGGGCCAAGGATGAATCCGGTTTCTATTACAGCCGATACCCGTTTAACGAAGATGGTACTGCCGACGACAGCAAGCAGGTATCGGTGTACTTCCACAAGATCGGCGAGCCCCAGAGCAAAGACCAGCTGGTATATAAAATTACCGATCACCCCACCCGCAACCCGGAAGCGGAAGTCAGCGATGACGGCAAATACCTGATCTTGGGTATTTTCGACGGCTACGACAGCAACGGCGTCTACTACAAAGACCTGAGTCAAAGAGACAGCCCGGTCGTAAAGCTGCTGGATCAATGGGATGCTCTGTACACCTATCTCGGCAACAGCGGCACGACCTTCTATTTCGAGACCAATGCCGATGCTACCAACGGCCGCATTGTCGCCATCGACCTGGACAAGCCGGGAAAATCCAACTGGAAAACGCTGGTGCCGGAGCAGAAAAATGCCCTGCAGGGTGCCAGCCTGATCGGCGGGCACTTTGTGTTGCACTATCTGGAAGATGCCAAATCCAAAGTGCTGGTCACCGATCTGGACGGCAAACAGAAATACGAACTGAAGATTCCCGGCATGGGTACGGTAGAGGGCTTTTACGGGGATCCGGACGATACCGAAACCTATTACGCTTTCAGCAACTTCCTGACTCCCCCCAGTATTTACAAGCTGGACGTAGCTTCCGGAAAGAGTGAGAAGGTCAAGGCGCCGGCTTACCCGGCCGATTTTTCTGATTACACCGTTAGCCAGCATTTCTTCACCAGCAAGGATGGCACCCGTGTGCCTTTGTTCCTGGTACACAAGAAAGGGCTGAAAAAAGATGGCAGTAACCCGACCCTGCTGTACGGCTACGGCGGTTTTAATGCGGCGCAGTTGCCGCAGTTCTACACCCGCTTTGCCGGCTGGCTGGACATGGGCGGGACCTTCGCCATGGTCAGCCTCCGTGGTGGCAGCGAGTACGGCGGTGACTGGCACAAGGCCGGCACCAAGTTGCAGAAGCAGAATGTCTTCGATGACTTTATCGGTGCGGCGGAATGGTTGATTGACGAAAAGGTCACCTCACCGGAAAAGCTCGGCATTATGGGCCGCTCCAACGGCGGCCTGTTGGTAGGCGCGACGGAAGTGCAGCGCCCGGAGCTGTTCAAGGTGGCACTGCCCATCGTCGGCGTGCTGGATATGCTGCGCTACCACACGGCATCGGCCAATGCGCGCCAGTGGTCCAGTGACTACGGCCTGTCGGAAAACAAAGACGAGTTCGCCGCGCTCTACGCCTACTCGCCGGTGCATAACACCAAAAAAGGCAGCTGCTATCCGGCTACCCTGATCACCACCGCCGACCGCGATGACCGCGTGGTGCCCTGGCATAGCTACAAATTTGCCGCTGCGCTGCAACGCGACCAGGGCTGCGACAACCCCATCTACCTCGCCGTAGAGACCCGCGCGGGCCATGGCGCCGGCAAGCCGGTGTGGATGCAGGTGGAAGACTTTACCAACCAGTATGCGTTTCTTGCCCATGAACTGGGGCTCGCAATCGAGTAATCTCCTGATATCGGGGCGCTGACCGCGCCCCGGAAGCGAGGGGCGATTGAGGGTGATCATGCACGCATTTGTAACCGGCGGCACGGGCTTTCTCGGTGCCAACCTGATCGAGCAACTGGTGGCCGAGGGCTGGCGAGTTACCGCCATGCATCGTCCCGGAGCTGATATAAGCCGACTTCTCAGGCTGGGTGCAATACCGGTAGAGGCATCCCTCGGAGACTGCGATTCGCTGCGCGCGGCTCTGCCGGCGGAAGCGGATGCGGTATTCCATTTGGCCGGCAATACCAGCATGTGGCGCGGCGGCGATGCCCAGCAGTGGCAGGACAATGTGGTCGGCTCGGCGAACCTCGCACTGACTGCGCGGGAGCATTTCGCGCGTCAGGACAAGCCGGGTCGTATGGTTGTTACCAGCTCCATTTCCGCTTATGGGTACCAGAAGGGAGTGATCAGCGAAGCCAGCCCGCAACTCGCAACGGATCCCCGCTATCACTACCACTATTCCAAAATGCACGCAGAGCTCGCGGTGCGGGAACAAATTGCCCGCGGGCTGGATGCGGTGTTTCTAAACCCCTGCGGCATCGTCGGTAAATACGATGTTTCCAGTTGGGCGCAGACTTTCTTCATGCTCGCGGAAAACAAGCTGCCGGGGGTTCCACCCGGGGCGGGTTCCTTCTGCCATGCGGGCGCCGTGGCGCGCGCGCATATCAATGCGTTTCACCGCGGCCGCTGCGGTGAGAACTACATACTCGCCGGCACCGATGCGAGCTTCCTGGAATTTTTCGGCTTGATCGCAGATCTTGTGGGCGTGCCCGCACCCCGGCGTACCACACCGGCTTTTGCCTTACACGCCATCGCCGCACTTTCCGATTTGCTTTCTCGCTTTAGCGGGCGCGAACCGGCGATAACGCCGCAAAAGGCGAGTATGCTGACCAGCCGTGCCCTGGCGGACTGCTCGCGGGCAGAGCGTGAGCTGGGTTATCGCAATTCGGTCCCGCTTGCGGATATGCTGCGGGAATCTAGGGACTGGTTGGTGGCTGAGGGACTGCTGAAGCTGCCTCAAGCCCAGCCGGGTTGACCTGAGCTTCACAGATACCGCTTATGAATCGTCAAAATATTATTTTTATTCTGGTGATGGCGCTGCTGGTACTGCAGCTGGTGCAGCACTACTTCTTCTCCGGGGCGCCGTAGCGCTGCGTGCCCTGCCTGTCATATGCTTCGCACTAAATTTCTGAATCGGGGGATCGATCTGTGGATGGATTGAAAGCACAACTGGAAGAGCTGTGGCCGGTGGTCATGGGTGTTGGCCTGAATATCCTGTGGGCGCTGCTTGCGCTGGTGGTGACCTGGATCGCGGGCAAGCTGGTATCCCGTGCGGTCAACCGGCTGACCGAGCGCGGTATCGATGAGACCCTAGTGCCGGTACTGGAAACCCTCGCCGTGTGGGGCACCTACGTGGTGGGTGGTTTGGTGGTGCTGGACATTTTCGGCGCCAATACCACTTCCCTGGTTGCGTTGCTGGGTGCTGCGGGTCTGGCCATCGGCCTTGCCCTCAAGGACACCCTGCAGAGTATTGCCGCCGGGTTTGTACTGCTTGGGCTGCGCCCCTTTCGGGTGGGAGAGACCATCCAGTTCGGCAGTATCATCGGCACTGTGCGCAAGATTGGCCTGTTCACCACCGAGATGGATACACCGGACGGCTTGCGCATCTCCGCTCCCAACGACAAGGTGTGGGGCGAGACGCTGACCAACTTCACCCGCAACGCCAGCCGGCGGATCGAGATTATCGCCAGCATCGCCTACGGCGACGATATCGAAACCGGTATGCGCGTGCTGCGCGACCTGGTGGCGCAAGAGACGCGTATTCTTCAGGAACCAGAGCCCGCCTACGCCGTGCGTGCCCTCGCTGACAGCTCGGTAAACCTGCACCTGCGTGCCTGGGTGAAAACCGAGGAGTACTGGGATGTGTACTGGGAACTGATGAAAAAGCTCAAGCCCGCACTGGAGGCGCAAGGCCTCACCATTCCATTTCCGCAGCGGGAGCTGCATATCGTCAATGGTGCCGAAAAAAAGCTGGCGAACACGGAAGTGTTCGAGCAGCAGTGAGCGTCGCTCACCACTGATCCCGCGCGGCGGTAAATTCGTCGCAGCGGTATCGACCACTTGCCCTGAGTGTGCGATGTTCCCCGGTTACGTTACCCATTCTGAATTTCACGAGCCATTTAGAGATAGAGGTTAATAATTATGCGCAAGGCGCTCCTGAGCCTGGTGATAGCCTCCGCGATTGCGGGTTGTCAGCAGGGAGAAGAACCCAACAAGAATACCGAGCAGGCGGCGACGGCCGCTCAGGCAGAAGCGCAGGCGGCCCAGCAGCCCCAGGTGCAGGAAGACCAGCAGCAGGACGAAACCGCGCGCCTGACCGAGTGGTTCGATGCCAAGTTCGAAGAACAGCTGCAGTTCAGCCCCATCCAGCTCAGCTACCTGGGCCGCAAGGAGCAGTACAGCAAGATCGACGATATGACCAAGGCCGCCGACGAGCGCGAGCTGGCCTGGAAGAAAGCCACCGTCGAAGAGATGAAAGAACAGTTCGATTACGACAAGCTGACCGCCGAGGGCAAAGAGTCCTACGACCTGTGGATCCAGCAGTACGAGCAGTCCAAGGCTAACCAGCCGTTCTGGGATCACAGCTACTTTGCCAGCGAGCTGGGTGGCCCGGAAGCTCAGTTCCCCACCTTCCTGATCAACCAGCACAAGGTGGATACCGAACAGGATATGCGTGACTACATCACCCGTATCGGTGGTATCAGCACCGCACTGGGCCAGCTGCTCGAGCGCGCCCAGGGTTCCGCCGACAAGGGAATCCGCCCGCCGCAGTTCGCCTACGATCTGGCGATTGAGCGCGCACAGAAGGTCACTACCGGCCAGCCCTTCGGTGAGGGCGACGACGCTCCGCTGATGGCGGATGCCAAGAAGAAGATCGCCGCACTGAAAGACGCCGGCACCATCGACGAGGCGACCGCGAAGGACCTGCAGGCGCAGGCGGCGAAAGCGCTCACCGGCGAAATGAAGCCTTCCTACGATGCTTACATCGCCTGGCTGAAGGAAGACCGTGCAAACGCGGACAAGGAACCCAGAGGAGTTTCCAATCTGCCGGATGGCGAAAAGTACTACGCCAACCGCCTTGCCCACTACACCACCCTGCCGATGACCGCTGACGAAGTGCACCAGCTTGGCCTCGACGAAGTGGCGCGCATTCGTAAGGAAATGGAAGCCATCAAGGACCAGGTTGAGTTTGACGGCAACCTGCAGGAATTCTTTACCTACATCCGTACCGACGACAAGTTCTACTACCCGAACACCGATGAGGGACGTAAAGAGTACCTCGAAGAAGTTGAGGGCTACCTCGCCGATATCGAAGCGAAGCTGCCGGAATACTTCGGTATCCTGCCCAAAGCGAAGCTGGTCGTGAAGCGCGTTGAGCCTTTCCGCGAAGTACCCGGTGGCGCTCAGCACTACTCATCTGGCACCCCGGACGGATCGCGCCCGGGTACCTACTATGTGCATATGTCTGACATGAGCGCTCTGTCCATGGCGGATATGGAGACTGTGACCTATCACGAGGGCAACCCCGGTCACCACATGCAAATCTCCATCGCCCAGGAGCTGGAAAATATCCCGCAATTCCGTACCCAGGCCCACTTTACCCCGTACATCGAGGGCTGGGCGCTTTACTCGGAAAAACTCTCCAAGGAGATGGGCCAGTTTAAAGATCCCTACCGCGACTTTGGCCGCCTGACGGCGGAAATGTGGCGTGCTATCCGCCTGGTGGTGGATACCGGTATGCACTCCAAAGGCTGGAGCCAGGATCAGGCGGTGGAATACTTCCTGGAAAACTCTGCAATTCCCGAGGGCGCTGTGCGCTCCGAGGTGCGCCGCTACCTGACCTACCCGGGCCAGGCCACCTCGTACAAAATCGGTATGCTGAAAATCGAAGAGTTGCGCAGCAAGGCGGAAAAAGAGCTGGGTGACCAGTTCGATATCCGCGCCTTCCACGACACAGTACTGGGTGGCGGTGCGCTGCCACTGCCGCTGCTGGAGAGACGTGTAAACAATTGGATCGATAGCGTAAAAAGCTAATCCGACTTGCGTGAAGAAATAGCGGGCCTGGCGCCCGCTATTTTTTTGCCTGCAAAAAGCCAGGTTTTGTATACGCTAGCCGCAGAAATTGGATGTCTGAAATCCCGCCGCGGTGAGCCATGAGTGACTATTGGCACCGCAGGCAACAATTAGAAAAAATATTGAATCCAGTTACGCCCGATGTCCGTAAACATTTCCACAACGATTCACAAGTCGAATCGAATCATGGTCAGAATGGAACAGGGTGTGTACCGGCGTTTCTGAAATTTGGGCGAAGAGCCCTAGGTGTCGGCAATGGAAAACCGACAGAAGCGTCTGGAGAAAAGCAGCGCTTCAAAACAGATTGCAGTGG
The DNA here is from genome assembly GCF_020524885.1 of Microbulbifer elongatus. GTDB lineage: Bacteria > Pseudomonadota > Gammaproteobacteria > Pseudomonadales > Cellvibrionaceae > Microbulbifer > Microbulbifer elongatus_A. Next base: position 347,994 of record NZ_JAIVKJ010000002.1, read on the forward strand.
GTGGTCGCAATCCGGGGTGGAAAAGGGCAGGGACGCCCTCTCCCATTCCCATCTCTCTCGAAGCCGCTTTATCCCCTCTGGGCGGTTCTAGAGTTGGCTCCTTTTTGCCGCCTTCCCCAAGGTGGCTTTTTCTTTTCTGGGCCGCGGACCTTAGTAAGAAAAAGGCCTCAGAAAGCCCGGCGCCGATAGCGACGGTAGTTGGGCGACCAGAAATTTTTCTCGATGTTTTTTTCCAGCTTCTCCTCGGTAATTCCCGGGGCGACGCCATCCTCCTGAGCCTGTTTGCCAACAGCTCTGGCAATCGCCTTGCCGACCTCGCGGATATCCGACAGCGACGGCAGCAGGGCGCCGGAGCCCTTCTTCACCACTGGTGCATTCTCCGCCAGCGCATTGGACGCAGCCATCAGCATATTTTCGGTAACGCGGTTGGCGCCGGCAGCGATAACACCGAGGCCGATACCGGGGAAGATGTACACGTTGTTGCACTGGGCAATGGGGTATTTCTTACCAGCCAGCTCCACCGGCTCGAACGGACTGCCGGTAGCAACCATGGCTTCGCCACCGGTCCAGGTCAGTACTTCCTCCGGGGTGGCTTCGGCACGGGAGGTTGGGTTGGACAGGGGCATTACCAGAGGGCGCTTGCAGCCTTTATGCAGCGCTTCGATCACCGGCTGGGTGAACAGGCCGCCCTGGCCGGAGACACCAATCAGCATGGTGGGCTTGACCTTGGTGATCAGGTTTTCCAGATCCCACTCCGGTGCCTGTGGATATGTTTCCGGATCCTGCGCCAGCTTTGCCTGGAAGTCATGCAGGCCCTTCATGTCACTGGTCACCAGCCCGTAACGGTCGAACATAAAGATCCGCGCCCGGGCCTCGGCCTCACTCAGGCCGTCGTTGATCATTGCCGCCACCACCTGTTCGGCGATGCCGCAGCCGGCGGAACCGGCACCAACTACCAGTACACGCTGCTTGGACAGCTTTTCGTCTTTTGCCTTGCATGCGGCCAACATGGTTCCGAGGGCGACAGAGGCGGTGCCCTGAATGTCGTCGTTGAAGCAGCATACCTTGTCGCGGTAGCGGTTCAGCAGCGGCATGGCGTTGGTCTGGGCGAAATCCTCGAACTGGATCAGCACCTTCGGCCAGCGGCGTTTTACCGCCGCAATGAACTCCTCGATAAACGCGTCGTACTCCTCCTGGGAAATACGCTCGTTGCGCCAGCCCATGTACATCGGGTCGTTCAGCAGGGTGCGGTTGTTGGTGCCCACATCCAGGGTGACCGGCAATGTATAGGCGGGGCTGATACCGCCGCAGGCGGTGTACAGGGACAGCTTGCCGATGGGGATGCCCATGCCGCCGATCCCCTGGTCGCCGAGGCCGAGGATGCGTTCACCATCGGTGACCACAATTACCTTTACGTTCTCTTTCGTCGCGCTGCGTAGAATGTCGTCCATATGTTTGCGGTCCGGGTAGGACACAAACAGTCCGCGGTGGTTGCGGTAAATATTGGAGAACTCCTCACAGGCCGCACCCACGGTAGGGGTGTAGATGATTGGCAGCATCTCTTCGATGTGCTGCTCGATCAGGCGGAAGAACAGGGTCTCGTTGTCGTCCTGAATGGCGCGCAGGTAGATATGGCGCTCGAGGTCTGTGCGGCACTGCTCGTACTGGTGATAGGCGCGTCTGATCTGCTCGCTGATGGATTCCACATTATTCGGCAACAGCCCGATAAGGTTGAACTCGATGCGTTCCTGCAGGGTAAAGGCGCTGCCTTTGTTCAGCAGCGGGATTTCCAGCAGGGATGGGCCGGCGTGGGGAATGTAAAGGGGGCGCTTATCTTTTTGACTCATAAATCTTTTCTGGTCGGCAAATGGCCGCTGTTCGAGGGCGGACTGTGAAACTCAGGGTAGCGGATTTGGCCGCAGATTTTACGCGCACTTGACCAGATATGCCGCATTGGATTGCAAATGCAAACATTTGTCCGGGTTCTGTGCGATTTATGGCAGATGATTACTGGATGATGGCGCTGACGGCTGATTAAATCTGCGCTCGCGTTTATTAACATGAGCCAATGAGAGAAAGTGCGATGTTCACTTATCAGGTAGAGCCCCGCTTCAGCGAGACCGATGCCCTCGGGCATATCAACAACACCGTGGTACCCGTGTGGTTCGAGCAGGGGCGCACTCCCATATTCCAGCTGTTCAACCCGGACCTGGCGCTGAATAAATGGAATCTCATCCTTAAGAAAATGGAGGTGGATTTCGTCGCGCAAATCTATCTGTACTCACCGGTGGAGATCCGCACCAGTCTGAGCGCGGTGGGTAACACCTCGATGACCATTCACCAGGAGGTGTGGCAGAAGGGCCAGCTGGTGGCGCAGGGCGACTGCGTGATGGTGCACTTCGACTATGAGCAGCAGACCAAGGCGCCGATTCCGCGGGACGTGAAAGAGAAGCTGCAGCAGCACATCACCTGACACAAAAATGCCGGCTGGTCGCCGGCATTCGGGTTGCACAAATTTCGCTTAGTGGATCTGGATGCGGTGACTCACCGGCTTTTTCGGTTCCGCTTTGGGAATCGTCAGCGTGAGCACACCGTCCTTGAAGGTGGCATCAATATCTTCCTCTTTGATGTCCTCGCCGAGGTTAAAGCTGCGGGTGAATTTCCCGTAGCGGCGCTCCTGGCGCAGTACGCGATGCTCCTCATCGCCCTCTTCCTGGCTTTGCTCGTGTACCTCGGCCTCCAGCGTCAGCACGCCGTTTTCCAGGGTCACATCCAGGTCTTCCTTGCGAATACCGGGCATTTCGGCACTGATTTCGTAGCTGTCCTTGCGCTCGTGAACATCCACACGCGGGGAGAAAAAGCCGCTGCGGGATTCACTTCTCGGTTGTCCTGGGTTGAAAAACTGCTCTACGAAATCGTCGAAATTGAGCATGGTGTCACGGGGTATCAGTTTCATGACTCTCACCTCCCGAAACGTTGCCGGTAGCTGCGGCAAGCGCCGCAACCACCGGGTTTTTCGCGTCTATATAGTAGGGAGAGCGGCGCCGGAGCGGTAGTCGAAGGGAGTGTGGTGAGCGAACCCGGGAGGGCCTTGGGTCACTGCCTAGCCGGCGCTGACCACCTGATTGCGACCGCCGGTTTTGGCGCGGTACATGCGGGAGTCCGCCTCCGCCAGCAACTGGCCGTGGCCGGGCTGCTCGGTACCGGTACCGCCCTCCGCCACGCCAAAGCTGATGGATATACGTACGTCTTCGGCGTAGCTTTCGCTCAGTGCCTCAACCTTGCTGCGCAGTTTTTCCGCCAGCACACCGCCGCCTTCCACATCGGTGTTGGGCAGCAGGATCAGAAACTCCTCCCCGCCCCAGCGCGCGACGATATCGTCGCCGCGGGTATTTTCGCGCAGGACATTGGCCACATCCCGCAGTACGCGGTCGCCAAAGCTGTGTCCGAAGGTATCGTTGATGGCCTTGAAGCTGTCGAGGTCGCCAATCAGCACCGTATAGCGCCCGGCCAGTTCGCGGTTGCGCCGTTCCAGTTCATTGATCGCCTTGTAGGCCTCGCGGCGGTTGGAAAGCCCCGTGAGGGCGTCGGTACAGGCGTGGTTCTCCAGTTCCGCGGTCAGTCGATGCAGCATCTGCTGCGTCTGGTGGCGGCTGCTGTCGAGGATTGCGGTGAGGGCGGTGAGCGCGCCGAACACGGCGATAAAACGTGCGCGGTGTGCCGTGTCGTACTGCGCCAGCAGGCCGGGGAAATCCGGATAGAACAGAATCAGCGCGGTGGCAGCGCCCACCCCGGCAAGGGTCACCGTGCCCCATTTGTAGCCGTACAGGTTGATGAACCCGGGTACCAGCATCACCGCCCACATCAAGCCGGTGTTGTTTACTCCACCAGACAGCAGCAAGTAGAAATACAGTACCAGCAATAACACACCGACGAGCACCGGCGTTTTGCGGCTGGGTCCGGCCACATTCACACCGATATAGGCCAGCAGGATGACCCCCGCTACCCCGAACAGGGTGGTGGCAAGAAGCAGGTCTGCGCCCATCAGCGCGATCACACCCATGGCACCGGTAATGGCAAAGGCAAAGATCAGCATATAGCCGGAGGCCTGGATGCGACGGCGCAGGTCGAGGCCGCGCACCTGGGCTATTGGGTCTGCGCTGCTGGAGCCGTCCGAATTAGGAGTGTCGCGATTTGCCGCGTTTCTGTTCTGCTGTGCTGCGATTTCCATAAGCTCGGTGGTACTTGCCGGCCAGCTCCATCGGCCGATTGATCCTCGCCCCGGCTTCGGGACACCCGCGGGCTATAGTAAAGGCGAACGGGATTGGCGCAGAGTGCAGCATGGGACAACTGCTACAGATTTGTGACGACATTCTCACTATCGAGGTGGATGCACGGGAGTGTGCGCTCCACGAGCACCACCAAGCAGGATACAGGGCTGGACACAGGAGCTGACACAATGGGCAATACCCGTCGACACCAATTACAGCGCGAACACCACCCGGACAATATTGCCCGCCGGTTGGACAAGTCACCGACGCCCAGTCATCTGTCGGATGCGGTGCTCGGCGCCATCGATGGCTGTATCACGACCTTCGCTATTGTATCCGGTGCCTTTGGTGCCGGCTTTTCACCTGTCGTGGTACTGGTCATGGGGGTGGCCAACCTGCTGGCTGACGGCGTTAGCATGGCGGTCAGTAACTATGAAGCGGTCAATGCGCAGAAGTCCGAGGTAGAACTCGCGCGGCGCACCGAAGAGCAACATATTCAGCTGGTGCCGGAGGGGGAGACGGAGGAGATTCGGCAGATCTTCGCCCGCAAGGGGTTCAGTGGCGAGAGCCTGGAAAATATCGTTGGCACAGTCACTGCCAACCGCTCGCTGTGGATAGAGACCATGTTGCGAGAAGAGTACGGCCTGTCCGATATCCCACCGAATCCCGTGGCCTCTGCCTGGTGGACCTTTGTCTCTTTTGTTGCCGTGGGTATGGTGCCGCTGTTGCCGTTCCTCTTCAGTAAATTATCCATGCCGCGGCAGTTTCTTCTGAGCACCGTGCTGGCCGCGCTGGTGTTTTTTCTGATTGGCCTGGTCAAAGGCTGGGTGCACCGCAGTTCGCTCATGCGTGCCGGAATGCGCACCTTTGCCCTGGGCATCTTCGCCGCGGCGGTGGCCTACTTTGTTGGCAAACTCCTGGGGGCACTGGTGTAGTTTTAGGGGTACCTTATGGTGTGATCGGCGAGCGCCAAATGACTTTGCCGGTTTGCCAGCGTCTGTGCGTCTGTATACTAGTCGGGGCCATCAGCCCGCGTGTGCTGATGGCCAGCGAAGACGGTTAAAAAACAAGAGAAACAAGGGATCAGTTACGTGATAAAACTCTTTGGCAGCTTGACCTCACCATTTGTACGCCATTGTCGCATCGCGCTGATGCAGTCAGGCCTCGAGTGGGAAATGGTGGAACTGGATATTCACACCAATGAAAATCCCGGTACTCCCACTTTGCGTGTTCCGTTTCTGGAAGATGGTGACGTGAAGCTCACCGACTCCACCTCCATTGTGAAATATGTGCGCGAAAAATCTGGGGAGACATTTATTCCCGATGCAAAAGACCTGGATCGATATTGCCTGGCCAACACCCTGCTAGATGCGGCAATCAATCTCTTCCTGTTGGAGCGCAGTGGAATTGATATCGCTGCGAACAAGTACACCCTTCGACAGCAGAAGCGGATCGAGATGATTCTTTTCGAGCTGAATTCCGCTCCGCTACCGCTAGCCGGCAACCTGAACGATGCCGATTACCGCGTTGCGGTGGGCGTAGCCTGGGGGCAGTTCCGCAATCGTTTTTCAGTTGATGCACATGACAATCTGCAACGCCTGCTGGCGTTGGCCGTAGACGACCCCTCCTTCGCGGCCACGGCGCCGCCCTCTGTTTGAATTTTTCTGCAGTAGTTATCTGACACTTTCACCGATCTCTTTCGCGCGCAAAAATCCGCGCGCAAGGGATTGGTGTGAGAGTCGAATACTTGGCTCGATTTCGCTGTTACGGTAAAACAGGAAAAGCGGATCAGAGCGGCGCGTAGTTTTTTCAAAAAATTACTAATGCCGCACGATTCAAAAATCCGCGGCCAAAATCTTTGATCCAGTTTTTATCAGTGCCCGTACTCCACACCACTTATCAAAGTGAATGGAGAACGGCATGTTTACGAAAAATCATTTGTGTTGTGTAATTGCTGTCAGCGCATTTTCTTTTGCAGCCCAGGCTGAAGATTTTTATGTGGGCGGTAACCTGGGCTACAGCAATATGGACGACACCGCTACCAGCGGTTCGTTTAACAGCGAGTTTGTCACCGGTCCGGGTACCTCAATTCCCGCTGGCGTCGCACTGCCCGCGGGCACTGATGTGGGCTGGGATACCAGTGTCGACAGCGGTACCGCTTACAGCCTGACCCTGGGCTATCAACTGGGTCAGTTGCGCCTGGAGGCCGAGTACGCGCGCTCAAAATGATGTGACCTCCCACGGCGGTGTAAGTGCGGCCGGTATCGATCTGGGTGCCGAGGATGCGGGAGTGCTGGTGACCGGTGCTCCAGGAAATCTCGGCGTCAGCGTAGCCGACCTGGTCGCGGACGGGCGCGGTGAATTCGACACCAGTTACCTGTTTGCCAATCTCTACTACGACTTTGACCTGGGTACCGCACTCAAGCCCTATGTGGGGGCTGGTATCGGTAGTGCCAGTGTGGATGTAACTTACTCACCGTCGGATGTCGGTATCATCGACGATAGCGACGACGTCTTTGCCTACCAGATCATGGGCGGCGTGAACTATGACCTTTCTGAACAGGTAACCCTGTTTGGTGGCCTGCGCTGGCGCGAGACCGATGACATTACCGTAAACGCCGATTTGTTCGACGCACAGTTTGATGTGGAAATGAGCAGCTTCATTGCGGAAATCGGTACCCGTTTCCGTTTCTGATGTAAGCGTTGTCACAGACATAAAAAAACGGGCTATCCAGGCCCGTTTTTTTATTGTTGACGGAAATGTTTCTTCAGGCGCTTGCACATACTTTTTTGCAGGATTTTTTTCTATCGCGACTGGAATTTAAACCTGTCTTTTCTGGCTTTCTTGCCCCTGCTCCTTTTTCTGGATCTACTGATTTTATCGCGAAGCCCGTATGGAGCTTTTCGGTAGACTTCACAGCGTGAATGCATTCCAATAATTTCGTTCGCAACGGAATTTTTTGACTCTTTGTGATCACTGCGAAAATTTAATCCATCCTTAAAAATTAAATGAAATTTCGCGCCAAAAAATAATAAATGCTAATTGGAGAGAAACCATGAAGGTCCAACAAATAGTTACTTCGCTTTCCCTGGTGGCGCTGGCCGGTAGCCTGGGAATGCCTGCATTTGCGCAGACCAGTGGCGATGCCCAGGAAGTGATTGAAGAAGTAGTTACCGTGGGGTCCAGAACCAAACCCCGTTCCGTGACCGAGTCACCGGTACCGGTGGATGTGCTCAACGCGAATGACTTGGCCAAATCTGGCAGCAGCGACATGCTCGACTTGCTGAAAGGCTCAGTCCCCTCCTTCAACGTGCATGACCAACCGATTAGCGATGCTGCGTCGATGATCCGCCCGGTCAACATGCGCGGATTGTCATCGGATTCCACCCTGATTTTGGTGAACGGCAAACGCCGTCATCGCGCTTCTGTCATTGCCTTCCAGGGCGGTGGCCTGAACGATGGTGCCCAGGGTCCCGATATTTCTGTGATCCCGAGCATCGCGCTCAAGCAGGTTGAAGTGCTGCGCGATGGTGCGGCGGCCCAGTACGGTTCCGACGCCATTGCCGGGGTGATGAACTTCGTGCTGAAGGACGACGCCGAGGGCGGTTCCCTGGAAATCAAAAGCGGCGAGTTTTTTGAAGGGGACGGCCAGACCACGACCATGTCGGGCAACTATGGCATGCCCATGACCGATTCCGGTTTCCTGAATTTAAGCTTCCAGTTGAAGAACGCTGACGATACCTCGCGTTCTGTACAGCGCCCGGATGCGCAGGCAATGATCGACGCCGGTAATACCGCAGTGCCGGAGCCGGCGCAAATCTGGGGTTCACCCAAGATCGAAGATGACCTGACCCTGTTTGGTAATTTCGGCATCGACCTGAAAGACGGCAGCGAAATCTATGCGTTTGCCAACTATTCCAACCGCATGGTTGACGGCGGATTTTATTACCGCAACCCGAATGGCCGTGAAGGCGTATATACCGACGGTGACGGGGTTCGACTTGTGGGCGCACTGGATGGCAATGCGGCGAGCTGCGATGCCTACCGCACCACACCAGTGGACGATGGCTCCGACATGGTGGCGTCGGGGCTGACGGCCGATGACAACTGCTTTGTGTTCAACAAAATGATTCCTGGCGGTTATACCCCGCGCTTTGTTGGCGATATTACCGACACCTCGATTACCGCGGGTCGCCGCGGTGACTTTGGCGATGGCTTCATGCAGGGTTGGGGCTATGACGTCAGTGCTTCCGTTGGTCGCAACGAGGCGAAGTTTGGTCTGAACAACACCATCAACCCGTCGTTTGGTCCGGACAGCAAGCGCAATTTCGATACCGGTGCCTACATCCAGTTGGAAAAGACCCTGAACTTCGACCTGCAAAAGCAGTTCGATTCTGTGAGCCTGGCCATGGGTACCGAATGGCGTGAAGAGTCATTCCAGATCATTGCCGGTGAGGGCATGTCCTGGCAGGTAGGACCGCTGGCGGAGCAAGGCTTCAACATCGGCTCCCACGGTTTTGCCGGTTTCTCCATTGATTCCGCGGGCACCGCAGAGCGCAGCAACTACGCGCTGTATATGGATGTCGAAAACCAGGTTACCGATGACCTGTTACTGGGCGGCGCCGTACGCTACGAGAACTTCGACACCTTCGGCGATACCGCCAACTACAAACTGGCGTTTAACTGGCGGTTGACGGATAACATCGCCTGGCGCGGTTCCCACAGCACCGGTTTCCGCGCACCGACCATGGGCCAGGCCTCTGTGGTGAATACCCAGACTTCCATCGTGGGCGGTCAACTAACCCAGGCGCAGACCCTGCCGGCTACCAAGCTGGGTGAAGCCGAATTGATGCCGGAAGAGTCCGTTAACTTCGCTACCGGTCTGGTGATGTCCGCGGGTGCTGTCGATGTGACCATCGATGCGTTTTACATCGAGGTGGAAGACCGCATTGCGTTGACCGATAACGCCGCCCCCACCGATGCCCAGCGCACGGCAATGGCGTTAGCTGGCGTGCCCAACCCGGAACTGATCGGACAGATCAACTATTTCGCCAATGATTTCGATACCGAAACCACCGGTGTCGATGTGGTGGCAACCTACGGTGCGGAGCTGATGGGCGGTGCTACGGACTTCAGCCTGGCCTACAACTGGACCAAGACCGAGGTAAATGGCGGTGACGCCACCTGTGGCGGTGCCTTTTTGAATAACCAGGGCGAGATCTGTAAAGCGGTGCGCCTGGAGCGCGGGCTGCCTGAGCACCGGGCTTCCTTCACCATGGCGCAAAACTGGGACAAGTTCAGCGCCTTCGTGCGTGCAAACTTTTATGGTGAGTATGTAGGGGTACACGCCGACTGGTTTGGTGAGCAGCTGGGTTCTGCATTTACCCTGGATATGGAGGCTTCCTACCAGGCAACCGAATCCATTTTCCTGACTGCCGGTGCATCCAACCTGCTTGATGAAAAGGGCGGAAAGATCGATGGCTCCATCGTCGGTGAAGCGAACAATGTACTGGGTGGCCAGTACTACGAGACTTCGCCCTACGGTATTGGTGGTGGCTTCTACTACCTGAAAGCCGGTTATGAGTTCTAAACTTTTTCGCTGTTTTGGAGGTTAAAAAAAAGCGCCCCGAGGGGCGCTTTTTTATTTTCCCGAAGAATTACTTCTTCGCACGCTTGCGCATGTTTTCCTGCAGGATCTTTTTGCGAATCCGGATGCTTTCCGGAGTCACTTCCACCAGTTCGTCGTCTTCGATGAACTCCAGCGCCTGCTCCAGGGTGTGACGGATGGGCGGTGACAGGGTCAGCGCGTCGTCGGTACCGGAGGCGCGCACGTTGGTGAGCTGTTTGGCCTTGGTGGGGTTAACCACCAGATCGTTACCGCGGGAGTGAATGCCAATCACCTGGCCTTCATACACTTCCTCACCGTGGCCCAGGAACAGGCGACCGCGATCCTGCAGTGCGAACAGGCCGTAGGCCAGGGTCTTGCCCTTGGTCATGGAGACCAGCACACCGTTGATACGCTTGGCCACGTCTCCCAGCTTCACCGGACCGTAGTGGTCGAAGATGCTGGTCATGATGCCGGAGCCGCTGGTGATGGTCAGGAACTGGTTACGGAAACCGATCATGCCGCGGGACGGTACGATGAAGGTCAGGCGCACACGGCCCTTGCCGTCCGGTTCCATGTTGGTCAGGTCGGCCTTGCGCAGACCCAGCTCTTCCATGATTGGACCCTGGTGCTGCTCTTCAACGTCGATCACTACCTGCTCGTAGGGCTCCTGTACCTCGCCATCTACGATCTTCTGTACTACTTCCGGGCGGGAAACACCCAGCTCGAAACCTTCGCGGCGCATGGACTCGATCAGTACCGACAGGTGCAGTTCACCACGGCCGGATACCTTGAACTTGTCCGGGGAATCGCCCTGCTCTACACGCAGTGCCACGTTGTGAATCAGTTCCTGGTCCAGGCGGTCCTTGATATTACGCGAGGTAACGTACTTGCCTTCTTTGCCGGCGAACGGAGAGTCGTTCACCTGGAAGGTCATGCTCACGGTGGGCTCGTCCACTGACAGTGCCGGCAGAGCCTCCGGGTGGTCCGGGTTACAAAGGGTATCGGAGATGTTCAGGTCGCCTACACCAGTAATACATACGATGTCGCCGGCGCTGGCCTGATCTACTTCCACGCGCTCCAGGCCCAGGTAACCCATGACCTGAAGCACCTTGGCTTTGCGCTTGTTCTCGTCGCGGTCGAGGATCACTACCTGCTGGTTTGGCTTCAGGGTGCCGCGCTTGATACGGCCGACACCGATCACGCCTACGTAGCTGTTGTAGTCCAGTGCGGAGATCTGCATCTGGAATGGGCCATCCAGGTCAACCTTGGGCGGTTCAACCTTGTCGACGATCATCTGGAACAGCGGCGTCATGTCGTCGGCCATATCGGTCTCATCGAGACCGGCGATACCGTTCAGTGCGGAGGCATAGATGACCGGGAAGTCCAACTGCTCTTCGGTGGCGCCGAGGCTGTCGAACAGGTCGAACACCTGATCCATCACCCAGTCCGGACGCGCGCCCGGGCGGTCGATCTTGTTGATTACCACAATCGGGTTCAGGCCCTGTTCAAAGGCTTTGGAGGTCACGAAACGGGTTTGCGGCATGGGGCCGTCCACCGCGTCTACTAACAGCAGTACCGAGTCCACCATGGACAGTACGCGCTCTACCTCACCGCCGAAGTCGGCGTGCCCGGGGGTGTCCACGATGTTGATGCGGTAATCGTTCCAGCGGATCGCGGTGTTCTTGGCGAGGATGGTAATACCGCGCTCTTTTTCCTGGTCGTTGGAGTCCATCACGCGCTCGGAGTCGGCGCTGCGGCGGTCGAGGGTGCCGGACTGCTGCAGCAGCTTGTCTACCAGGGTGGTTTTGCCGTGGTCAACGTGGGCGATGATCGCGATATTGCGAAGATTGTCTATCACTAGGGGCCTCTGGGCGTAATGCGTGATTGGGCGTGGCGCTCACTTCTAGAGTGTGGCCACACCGGAGAATTTTGTTAGGCGGGGGCTGGGCTGAGGGGTAAAACAGCGGCTATCCGGCCAAGGCGCGCGCATTATAGAGGTGAAGTGTGGCAATTGGGAGTCGAATTGGCGGAAATTTGTGCGGTTTCGGGATTGAGAGGGCGCTTTTTTAGCCCTGGCGCAGGGCAAAGCCGGGGCGCCCTCGATGAATAACTTAGGGTTTTACAGCCTATATGTGATGCAGAACGGTCATTGGTGCTCTATCTGGCCAAATAAAAGCAACAAGTTCCCGTCAGCGTGCCATATGGTTGAACGGCTGGTCACTGTTCCCGATGCGGACTGTTGTCGAGTGAGCGGTATTGACTGCGCTTTTTTTCAAGGCGAAAGGCTTGCCTGCTGATTCACCACCCCGATTAATGTCGGGGCGCAGCGTCCCGGGGAGTCACGTAGCCACTCGGGCCAGGCCGACGCAATCGCACAGTGGATGGCGCCAACTTCCTGCTGCCGCTGGTAGGCCTCCAGTAATGCCGCATAGGTGCGGAAGCGCTGTGAAATCTTGCGCACGTAGTCATAAGGCTCTCGGCCCCGGGCGTATCCATAGCGCGCCTTGGAGTAATATTTTTTCTCCGAAAGCAGCAGCATGGCCTTCTCCACATTATTGAACCAGACTTTTCGGTCCCAGCCCTTCTCTTCTGCAAGGTCCTGCGCATCGTAGACGTGCCCCAACCCGGCGTTATAGGAGGCGAGGGTAAACCACATCTTGTTTTCCGGGCTGATGCCCTTGTCTTCAAATTTGCGGTGTAGCCAATTCAAATATTTCAGGCCAGCGCGCACGCTGGTTTCTGGGTCAAACAGATTTTTTTCGCCAACCTGCTTTCCGGTATCGGGCATTACTTGCATCAGGCCCCGCGCCCCGACCCAGGATTTGGCCTTGGGGTTGAAGGTGCTTTCCTGAAACATCTGCGCCACGACCAGACGCCAGTCGAAGTCGTATTCATCAGCATATTTTTTCACGAGTTTGTCAAACGGCGATATTTCGCCCTTTTCACTCAACGTTTTGATTTCGTCACGGGTGCGTTTCGGCTCGTCGAAATATTTGTGGTATAGGATTTCGCGCAGTTTGACGATCTTGGGATCGTTAAAAAATTTGGTCACCGCTTCCAGTAGTTTCGGGTTGCTTTCGCGCACCATCCACGCATAGTTATTCTCTTCAACATGCAGGTCGAAAATGTTGACCACATCATCGCGCCAGTGGTGCTCCAGGCGTACGGTTATGTCGTCGGCGATGGTCAGGTCATATTCCCCGTCCGCAACGCGGTCAAGAATTTGTGGGATGGTGAGCTCCTCGGGCACCAGGGTGATGTCGATCTTGAGTTCCTTTAACTCGGGATGCTCTGCGAGCAGCTCCATCAACAGTTCGAACTGGCTACTTGAGCGCAACAAATGAATGCTGCGGCCATTCAAGTCTTCCAATTTCTCGATCTTGTCGTCGGGGCGGCCAACCAGGGATACCGCTTCCTTCATGTAGGGCGGCCCAAAATCCATGCCCGCTGCATCCCGCGCCTTGGTCGCAGAAATCAGGCTTGCCGCCACATCGGCCTTGCCATCCCGGACCATGGTGAAAATTTCTTTGTGCGTGGGTGCGACGATGATTTCAAGTCGCACATTAAGGGACTTGGCAAATTTTTGCAGAAGTTCATATTCATAACCCATCACCCTTCCCTTCCACATAAAATAGGTGCCCGGGTGGTTGCGGGTTACCGCGCGCAATACGCCGCGTTCCTTGATTTTATCCAGGTCACCCAGGTGGCGTGTGTAGGGGTTGGTGAGTTTGATGTCGCGTATTGCTGCATTCAATGCTTCTTTTAACTGTGGTGAATTCTTGCGGATGCCAATCGTCAGCGGGTCTTCCCTTTCGAACACAATATTTTTCTTTAGGTCTTCACGGAACTGGTGAACGAGGTCGAAGATCTGCTCATCAATAACCGTAAAGTCGATACGCCCAAGTGCTACATCAAGCGCTAGCTCAACGTAATTTTTTTCTACAACCTCCAGCTTTAATCCGGGATACTGCTTCGCCAGCTCGCGCCCGCGCGTTTCGAATACGGTGCCCCTGGTTACGGCAAGGGTTTTGCCTGCCAAATCGTCTCCGGGCTTGACTTCAGCTATATCGGTTTTGGATATCAAGGTATCGTGGGTCGATCCCAGCGGGCGGGTAAAATCAATGAGTTCTGCGCGCTCTTGGGTTGGCACCAGGTTGTTGGCGATCATATCGCCCTTTCCCGCGATGAGACTGGGGATGAGCTGATCGAAACTGTTTACGATCAATACGACAGGTTCGAGCCCCAAAATCTCGGCCTTTTGCTTTGCCAGTTCGATCTCGATGTCCTGCTGGGTTGCCGCGCGGTGGAGCGAATCCGTATTGGCGACGTCGATAAGAATACGCAGCTTCCCGCGCTTGCGAAGCGCGTCCAGGTCGCCCTTCTCGATGTAGTTATTAAACGCGCCAATGGGGTATTCACCGGTAGTGTCCGGCGCCCAGTCCGCGGTCGGGCGCAAGTCATTTTTTTCCGCCGGTTCGCCGGTGAATATGGTGCCGGGCTGGCTTTCCTGCGCTGTCTCCTCTGAATCCTGCGTCTCCTGCGCTTCTTTTGCCTCGGTTGCTTGCTTGGCAGCCTCGGCGATAGGCACGGTAGACGGGGGCGCTTCGGCAGGTTCAGTGCCGGCGGGCCCCTTTTCCCGAGCTTCGGCTCCGTCGTTTCGCGGGCTGGTCGAATTTTCCGCCGGCCGGTCGCAACCCGCCACCGCAATCAATACGCAGAGCACACAGAGACCTGTGAATGCCCGCAGGTACTTTCGCATCTGCCCTTTCCACATCACTTAAACGAATATTTTTAGTTTAGTCATAGGGGCCCAGTCCGCCTGTGGATGGCTAACAATTTGGCTTGTGGGGTGGGGCGAAGTGGCGCGAGGCAGTGCCGATGACTGATGTTCTCCATGGAGTCGAGTCGCCAGTTTGCGCTTGCTACAAACTGTTACAGTTGATCTCGCCGGTCACGTTGTTAGCCGCGGTAAAGTCTCATGTGGCTGAAAACTGGCCAGCGAGAATAATGACCGAGTCCGCACCTGCGGGCCTAAAAGCAACACCGTGGTATCGAAATGAGTGACGCAGAAGTAACCGCCGAAGCCGAAGTGCAGCCGGCAGACAATCAGGTAGAAAACACCGCGCAGCAGCCGCAACAATCTACTGAAGCCACCGAACCGACCGAGCCCACCGCCGGTGAGCCGCAAAAGGCCAAGCCCGAGCCGGTGCGTAAGTCTTGTTCCTCGGGCCTCGCCCAGTGGATGCACCAGAGCCAGCTTTCTATCGCCTTTACTTCGTACCAGTCCGGCCGTGTCTACATGGTCGGTGCCGAGCCCGGCGGCAAACTGTCATTCCATGAGCGTATTTTCCAGCGCGCCATGGGCATTGTGGGCAACCGCAAGCGCATTTATATGGGCGGCCTGTACCAGGTGTGGCGTTTTGAAAACGTGCTACAGCCGGGACAGGTGGCCAACAAGATCTTCGACGCCTGTTACGTACCGCGCAACGCGCAGTTCACCGGTGAGGTGGATATTCACGAGCTGGGTATCCAGAAAGACGGCAAGATCATTTTCGTCAACACCAAGTACAACTGCCTGGCCGAGCCGAGCCTGACCCACAGCTTCCGCGTGATCTGGAAGCCGGAGTTCATCAGCAAGATCGTGCCGGAAGATCGCTGCCATCTGAATGGCCTGGCAATGGTGGACGGCAAACCCAAATACGTCACCGCAGTGTGCAAGTCCGACACCATCGACGGCTGGCGCGAGCGCCGCGACAACGGCGGTATCATTATCGACGTCGAGACCAACGAGATTGTGTGTGAAGGCCTGTCCATGCCGCACTCGCCGCGTTGGGCCAATGGCAAGCTGTGGGTATTGAACAGCGGTACCGGCTACCTGGGTTATGTGGATTTCAAAACCAAATCCTTCGTGCCGCACACCTTCTGCCCGGGCTTTATGCGCGGCCTTCAGATTCACGGCGACCACGCCATCGTCGGCCTTTCCAAGCCGCGCTACGAGCGCTTTGAAGGCCTGCAGCTGGATCAGAACCTCGCCGACAAGGACTCCGAGGCTTGGTGCGGCGTGCAGTTTATCAACCTTAAGACCGGCACCGTGGACCACTGGATTCGCCTGGATGGCCCGGTAACCGAGCTGTTCGACCTGACCGTGCTGCCCGGCGTGCGCTGCCCGATGGGGATTGGCCAGCAGAGCAAGGAAAACCTGACCATGGTGACCTACGAGGACGCTACGGGAACCTCGGCCAGCACAGTCGCTAACTAAAAATGCAGGGGAAATACGAGCGGGTAGCGGACTACAACGGTTACGAGCTACTGGACGTCTACCGCAGGCTAACCTCCGAAGATATTCGGGCGGTGATCGAATTTTGGCAGCGCAACAATGCGCTGCCAAAAGGTCTTACGGAACGTGAGCTGAATCGTCGTGCTAACCAGGTGGTGGTAGCAGTGGTGCGCGATGGCGTCATCACCGCCCTTACCTCCGTGTATGTAGACCGCGCGCCGCTGGACCGGCAGCAATACTATTTCTACCGAAAATTCGTTCAGCCCGGCCATCGCATTTACCTGATGTGGCGGGAGATGCTCGCGCAGAGTTACACCATCTTAAAGGCCTGGGAGCCCAGGTTCTTGCCGAGCAAGCCGCTAGGCATCATCGTGGTGCCGGAGAACCGAAAGCTCACCCGCCGCAGTGTGCTAAGAGCGGGCAACAAAATCGGATTCTTTACCGTGGGCTTCCTGCCCAATGGTGATCCAGTGTATGGGCGAAAATTCGATGAGTCGGTGACAGAGAATCTCTCTGCGCAGGACGTCGCCCAGAGCGGGTAAATTCTCGTCGCTACGCGCGCGCTCAGGGCTGAGCGGGGTCACGCCCGGTTGGGCCAGCGAAGAGTCGCGCGGGTGCCGCCCAGGTTGGGAGACTGGTCGAGGCGCAACTCGCCTTCGTGCCACATCATTACTTTCTTCACGATATACAGGCCCAGGCCGTATCCCTGGTCATCTGTGGCGGAGCGGGTAAAGGCGTCCGTGAGCTCCAGCGCGTCACCGCCCAGCCCCGGTCCATTGTCCTCCACGGCAAGGCTGCAATAACCCTTCACGCTATCAAATTCAAAGCGAATATCGACCCTGTCGCGCGCGTATTTTGCCGCGTTAACCACCAGGTTTTGAATCGCGATGGTCAATGAGTCTGGCTCCAGCCAGGCATGTTCATCGGGAAAATAATAGGCAATTTCCAGGGTCGGACACTGGTGTTCAAGATGGGAGCCCAGGTCGGCAAAAAACGATTCCAGCTCGTTGAGCTTTCGAGCGAGAAACTGCTCGTGCACCTCGACCTGGGCAAAGTTCAGGTATTTCTCCACCAGCTGTTCGATGTCGCGCGTAGCGCGGTCAATGACCTGTGCGCTTTCCGATTCTCTTTCTGAGTCGCTCGCAGACAGCGCCTGCTGGAATTTGATCCGCGCCAGAGGCATACGGATTTCGTGGGCGATGGTGCGCGCCAGGTCCTGATTCATCTGGAAGTGGCCGGTTACGATGTTGGCCATACGGCGAAAGGTTTCCGCCAGAGGGAAAATGGGGGATCGGCGACTGAGTTGTTCCGGGATATGGAAGGGCTTCTTGCTGAAGCGAATGGCCTGATTTTGCAGTCGATTCAGGTCGCTGAACATGGGCCAGACCAGCAAGAGTAAAACCACCAGCATGGCGCCAATAAACAGCAACCGCCAC
Organism: Microbulbifer elongatus; assembly: GCF_020524885.1. Lineage (GTDB taxonomy): Bacteria > Pseudomonadota > Gammaproteobacteria > Pseudomonadales > Cellvibrionaceae > Microbulbifer > Microbulbifer elongatus_A. Next base: position 365,587 of record NZ_JAIVKJ010000002.1, read on the forward strand.
TGGGTAACGCTGTGCGCCGGCTCGTGGGGGAAGGGTCCGATCTCCAGTACCGTATTGCCGCTGCGATGGTAAAACAGAATTTGCCCATCACCAGCATCCAGACCTACAACTTCACCGCTATTCAGGCGCTGCCGCAGTACGTTGGAAAAGTGAATGGCGTCCGCGGGATAACTCTGGGCCAGGGGGGCATCGCCCCGTTCGAGTGCTTCGGCCAATTGGGCGGCACTGATGGTGTATTCCTGGGGGGCCGTTGAGTAGAGGCTGTATAGCGCTGCAACGGACGAGTAAACCACCACCAGGGCCAGCGCCAGCACGCTGACCATGCGCAACATCTGCAGGCGCATCAGGAAGTACTGTGAACCGTATTGAGGGAGTAGCCGCGGCCGCGAATAGACTGGATGGCAACACCGTCGGCGATGGCATCCAGCTTTTTGCGCAAGCGGCTCACACGCATATCGATCACGCGATCGAGCCCGTCAAACTCCCGCCCGATAACACGTCGGAAAAGGTACTCGCGACTCAGCAAGCGTGCCGGTTGCTCCGCAAAAATCTGCAGCAAGTCGAACTCGTTGGTGGTGAGTGGGAGCGGTTGCTTGTTTACCTCAGCCTGGCGGCTCACCAGGTCAACGTTGAGCGGGCCAAACACAATACTGGAGCTGGTAGGTACTTGGCTGTTAGTGGTACGCAGGTGGGTCTCAATTTTTGCCCATAGCAGGTGTGGGTCGACCGGCTTCACCAGGTAGTCGTTGGCGCCTAGGCGCAATCCCGCAACCTGGTCGTCCACGGAGCTGAGCGCACTGAGGAAAATCAGCGGGCAGCGCAACTGGCTGCGAAACTGTTCCAGCAAGCGGAAGCCGCTGGCATCGGGCAGGACGACGTCCGCAATGATCAGGTCGTATTCTTTGTGGTGTACCGCCTTCATAAAATCACTGCCGCTGGCGGCATAGGTCACTTCACATTGGCGTTCAGCGAGGAAGCGCACAATCAGCTCTGCCAGTTGCTCGTCATCTTCGAGCAGCAGAATCCGGTATTTACTGGGTGCGCTTTCTCCCTCAATGGGCGGTGCAGCGTTGGCGGAATCAATCATGGCTTTCATCACAGAAGTCCCCAGCCGTAACGTCGGCGGTGGCGCTTGGGCTGGTACTGGGCAACCTTGAGCACAGCACTGGCTATATCTTTTCCGTTCTCGTCAGCGGTCACCTGAAACCGAATATCGTCGGCACTGCTGACGTACACTTTCAGGTCGTCATTGTCGCCCCAGAAGCAGCGCACCTGGCCCTGGCCAATAATGGATAGGCAGTAGCGAGCTTCGTCGTCTGCGTCGAAAGCAAGCCTGACCAAAACGCTACACTGGCGCTCCTCATCGTCGAGTGCGCACATGCTGGGTGTAACGCGTAATTCCGCGGCCATTACCAAGCTGGGCAGCAGAGTCAGGAACAATATGAGGATTGTCCGATTCATGGTCAGTGCCTGCTGCCAAATGAGTACTGCAGGCCGGCAAACCAGCTGAGGGTGTGCGGGTTTTCGAGGATGTTTAGATTTCTTCCCGCTTCATCGTAGTCGCTATAGCGCGCCGCCAACCGTAGTTCAAACCGCTCACCCAGTGGGTAAGAGAAGTGCAGTCTTGCGTAGGTGTCGGTGGCGTCGGCAAGGGGATATCTCAGCAGGTAGCGGTTGTAGAAAATATCCGCTTCTTCTTCCGTAAACTGGTAGTAGTAGCTCACCAGGTCTACATCTTTCTTTATCGCGCCCACGCCGAAACCCCAGGCACCGCCGAACAGCGGGTACTGCTTGTCCAAGCTCAAATGGGTTTCACTGCCGTGATGCACATTGCTCAGGTCATGAAGCCAGGAGAAGGACACGTCTACCCACTTGGATACCAGCGTCACACTGGGACCGCCGACGACAGAGACTTTGCGCTCCAGGTCCTCGGCGTCGGTTATCTGAGCATGAGTGAACCAGTTTGTTACCAGTCCGTTGCTGGCTGCGCTGTTTTTGTCCAGCTGGTAGAAAAGCCCATCGTCGTTGGGGCGCGCCACCAGATCCAGATAAACGTGTTCGTTCTCCAGCAGGCTATAGCCAGCAGTCAGGTTGCTAACGAAGAAACGTTTTCCGTAGTAGCTGAAGGATGGGAGAAAATAGGTCTCGGCATCCCCCTTTCCGGCGAGTGGGTTTTCCAGGAAGCCGCGGCCCGTGGCGAGGCTGACCTCCCACTCGGATGCTTCCACTTCCGACGGATTGGCGGCCGAGGCTTGCGCAAAGCCAAGGGCAAGAGCGCCGAGCAAAATCAGCTGGAATAATCGTTTACTTCTGGTCATCTGGTGAGCGGCGGCGTGGTGTTATTACTATTGTGCTGCTTGTATTTTGAACGTTTGTATCACAGCGTAACCGGCCGCTCCACAGCTGCATTGCATTCCTTACAATCTGTTACAAAACGTTATTTTCTGGTTTTATTTTCGCCAAAGTGGACGTTTGTCAAACAAATTGCCTGCAGCAATATTCCGACCTTCTGGTCGGTTCTAGTCGGTCCGTACTTCCCAAAATCACAGTGTATTGAACTCGCTGCCGGCTGCCCCAAATGGGGGCGGCTCACCGCGGGCCGCGCCCCGGGCTGGTGCGCTTACAAACTGTTACGTGAAACCCTTGGAGACCTTGATTCGCCCCGTGGTTTTATCGGTCGCTGAAAAACTTCTGATAACAACGTGCTTACGCAACCATTCCACTTGGGGAGAGAATCGATGGCCAATAATAAAGGCTTTCCCAGCAACCCGAGTCAGCTGACCTCTGCGGTCCGCAAGGCTCTGTTTACTTCTGCCACCGTGACCGCGATTGCGGTGGGTGCACCCGGGCACAACGCCTACGCCCAGCAGGTAGGTGCCTGCAACCCGATTTCCACCGAATTTACCACCGGCGCCGTACAGTGCGGTGGTGAGTTCGATGCGACCATTGAATATGAAGTGAAGGACTTTACCGTTGTTGACGGCGAGGTGACGCCCGGTGAAATCGAGGTGATCGTCGCCGAGGGCAGTACCGCAACCGGTATCCTCGTCAGCGCAGCACCGGCAGAGGGCGCCATGTCTGCAGCCGAAGGTTCCATCGTGATTGAGAACCACGGCGATATAGACGCGAGCGCCGGTGACAATGCTATCGATCCCGACTCATTGTCCTACACCGACTTTGAAGACGTCGCAGTGCGTTATGTCGGAGAGATGCGAAGCGGGGTTGAATATACTGGCTACTACCGTGTAGACGGTACCGCCAACAGCAATAAGGTCGACGGCTCGGAAGTGGCCTTCAGTGCCGGCGTGAGTGCCGATGACATTGTCGACTACATGGCGGCGCAGGGTGTTGACGTCTCTAACGGTATCTTTGAGCCCGGTCGAGAGGATGTGGTTTCCTTAATCGTGGCCCCGGAAGGGCTTGATCTTGAGGACAGCGCCGCAATTTCAGCGAAAACCGAAGCTGGGAACATCCAGATCCAAAACACCGGTGATGTGACCGTGGGCAGCGGTGTAGCCGTGGCTTACGCCACGAGCGCATATCTATCTGAGCACACTGTCTCTAAAAAGCTCGTTGATATCGATGATGACGGTAAAAACGATATTGCCTTCTACGGTGAGGGTCGCGAGCTGTTTGTTCAGAGCGGCATGCAGTACGCGAAAGCAGCGGCCATTGGTGTCGATGCAGAGACTACTACCGGCAATATCAATTTGGGTAATGCGGGCAGCATCGAGGGCGGCGACATCTCTTATGGTATGCGCGCACAAACCGTAGAAGGTGATATTGCTATCACCAACAGCGGCGATATCAGTGTCGGCGCCGACTCCGCCGGTATCAGTGCCAGTAGTGAGGCCAAGGCAGAATTGGTCTACAGCTACGGTTACGAGGTGAAGGTCGACGAAGTTTCCCCGCCAAGGGGAAGTATCGTTATTGGCTACTACCAGCACAACAAAGAAACAGTAGAAGCGAAGATCTATAGCGCCGACGCTGCCGACAACATTATCGAGATTTCCAATACCGGATCGATCAGTGTTGGCGAGGGCAGCATCGGTATCGAAGCGCACAACCCTTCTGGTGACGAGATCACCGTGATTAACTCCGGCGACATCAGTGTCGGCGCAGGCGAGGGTGGTGCAGGTATTTCCGCCTCTACTCACGCAGGCTTCGAGACTTTTTATGGCAATGTCAACGAAGACTGTCTGCTGGGCAATGTGCCGTCTGGCGACGATACTCCTATTTGTGCCAAAGTCGTGTTTGCACCAGGCGAGGCGCCCGGCACTACCGATCCGGACTTCGTGAAGGGTGATACCTACTATGGTATGGCTTTGGGCACCAAGTACATTGAGGCCCAGCACCAGGTCAGACACGAGAAAGTGGAAGGTCACGGCTTTGTCGATGACCACGGTGATATCGCCATTGCCAACGCCGGCACCATCGACGTATCCGCGGCCACCGGTGCCGATGCCATCCTGGCGGCGAGCTACGGTTCCATCTTTATCGAAAACCGCGCGGATGGCGTGATCGAAGTTGGTGACGGCAACTCCGGTATCCACACCGAGGGCGTATCCGACACCACCGTGATCAACAGCGGCGACATCAATATCGGCGCTGGTAGTAAGGGTATTGAGGTAAACAATTACATTCTCAACCCAGGCTTTGTGGATCCAAAGATGGATTCGCTGGAGGTATACCACGGCTTTGATAGTGAGTATGTCAATGCAACCTGGGGTGGCTTCGGTGGCGACACCAATGTGGTGAACACCGGACGCATCAGCAGCGATGTGGATGCCAGCGAATTGCTGAGCTACAACGATGACGGCCAGCTACAAACCAATCCGACCCAGTTCCGCTCATACGGAATCCGCGTTTCCGCAAGCAATGCCAGTGGCCGCGGCCAAGGCATGACCTATGTGCACTCAGGTCAGGCCGCGGTAGACATGGTCAACGAGCGCAATTACGAGCGCTATCTGGCTGACAAAGCGCTGGTTGAGTCGGGCGAGCTGGACGCCGAAGACGCGTGGGAATACAACAAGATCGAGATCCGCGATCATGTCGAGCTGTTCGATACCAATGTGGTTAACCGGGGCGAGATCGCGCTCGGCGACATGTCTACCGGCATTTCGGTAGGTGCGCTGTTTGGTGAGGCTACCGTGGTTAACGACGGCACCATTAGCGTCGGTGACGGTGTATTTGCCGTGGGTGAGCAGACAGATGTAGGCGCTTACCCTGTCCGTCTGCAGGGTGTCTACGGTATCCATGCCAACAGCCGCCAGACCGAGGCGCTCTCCACCAACCGCGTTTACAACACCGCCAACGGTATTGTGTCCACTGGCGATGTAGGCACCGGCCTGCGCGCGTCCTCGGTGGGTGGATCCGCCTATGTGACCAACGAAGGTGAAGTGACTGTCGGCAGCGGCAAGGTGATTACCGCCGGTGACGTTACCCTAGGTAAAGCCGCCGTGGGCATGCAGGCCAATACACAGCGTGGCTGGGATGCCTACGCACGCGCATTGAATACTGGCAGCATCAATACCGGCGATAACGCCATTGGTATCGCGGCGAGCAATAACACCACCGGGCTCTTCCTGACGCCGGAATTCGGCCGTTACCACACCGCGGTTGCCAGCAATACCGGCGATATCAGTATGGGAGACGGTGCCATCGGTATCGGTGTTTCCGGCGCCCATGCCAGCCTGGGCTACAACGGCGGCAACATTACCATTGGTAGCGGCGATCTGGTTACTGGCGCGAGCGTCTTGGGTGGAGCCGGAATGGCCAGCATGGGAGGCATCTACAGCGGCAACCAGTCGACCCTGATCAACCAAGGCTCGATCGTTGGTGGTGACGGAGTTTCCGGTATGGATGCCGGCGCTTTGTTTGTATCCGCTGCAATGCAGGGCCAGAACGGTTCCATCACAGTGGGCGATGATTCTTACGGTATGCGCTCCGTGGGTTTTGTGCAGGCATTTGCCCAAAACGAAGGTGCAATCACTGCGGGTGACGACAGCGTTGGTATGCACACTTACGCGATTTATGCGGCCACCATCAATACCGGCGATATCGAGGTTGGTGATGATTCTACTGGCATCGCTGTAACCGGTAGCTCCGCCTATGCGCGAAACTACGGCAATGTTTCTACCGGGGACAATAGCACCGGTATTAAAGTATCTAGCGTAGCTGTACCAGGGTTTGTCGTTAATAGCGGCAATATCAATACTGGTCGAGGTGGTGTTGCAATTGAATTGATTGGTGAAGACTACTTGGATTTGGAAACCGGAGTAGTTTTCCCGAACACTATTTTAAACAGCGGCAATATCACAGGCTCCATCATCACCAGCGACAGCGATGATGTGCTGCGCAATGGCTTCCGCTACGACAACAGCGGCAACATTGCTGGCGTTGGCAGAATCACCCTGAACGACGCGGCCATCGACATGGGCGCCGGCCGCAATACCTTCATCAACGAAGCGGGCGATATCGTTTTCTCTGGAGACAGCGCGATCGAGCTGGGTGCTCAGGGCACCATGGTCAACTACTCCGGCGGCGCGAATTACGTCACCATTTCCAGTCTGGATGATCAGGTGGGTGACACTCTCACCATCAACGGTGACGTGACCTTTGCCAACATCCAGAGCGTTGGCAGCCTTTTCCTGGTGGATGTCAGCTCCACTGCCAGCGACAACATCACCATCAACGGTGACCTGAATGTCGTGGACCTGCTGAACCAGGCCGGTGACACCCAGCCGGGTGACCTGCGTGTTGCGATGAACGTGACCGACCAGAGCAAGGGCGCGCAGACCACCGGTGCGATCCTCACCGTCAATGGCGAGCAGAACGTGGATAGCGTTTCTCTGGCCGCACTGGGTGGCGACTTTGCCGACACCATCCTCGAAGCAGAGATGCAGCAGGACGGCAACGGCAACTGGGTAATTGCCTATACCGCCGGCCTTTCCAACCTGGGTGCTGCGGCGAGTTCCGTGTCCCACCTGGCCGAAAGCTTCTGGACCCGCTCCGCATCGGCGTTCTTCGATTCTGAGCGCGCGGCCAATATGAGCGAAAGCAGCCGCGTGGAAGGCCTGCATGCCTGGTCCAGTGTTTTCCACACCGACAGCGATGTGGCAAGCCGTGGGGACGTGAAGGGGCAGGACCTGGCCTACACCCAGTTGCTGAGCAACCACATGGCCGGTGCCACCTACAACACCAAGCTGGGCGGTACCTGGCTTTCCATCAGCCCGATGGTGGGTAAAGGTTACGCCGACGGCAATCAGCTGGCACAGCAGTCCAGCGCGGCTCTGGATACCGAGACCTTCGCACTGAACGGCACCCTGAGCATGGGCGATTTCTACGCGAGCGCCATGTATCAGCAGGTGGACTTCGACGCGAACGTCCGCGCTTACGACTCCGCCGCGATGACCTCCGGTCAGGCGAAGGGCTACAGCCTGGAAGGTGGCTGGACTTATCTGATGGAGTCCGGCATTGCGATGACATCCTTTGCCCAGTGGAGCGATGTGAAGTCTGAAATCGATGGGTTTACTTCCTCCGATGGCAACTTTGACTACGCCTACAACCTGGGTAGCACGTCGACCACTCGCCTTGGCCTGAGCATGCGCAAGTCCTTCAAGTTAAGTGATGGATTTGCCATGCCGTACGCCACCTTTAGCGTTGCGGACAGCAGCAATCACGATGCGCATGACTTGCACGCCAACGGTGTTGTGTTCAACAGCGATGTATCTGGTACCGGCTTCAACATCGACTTCGGTGTCGACGGTAAATACAAGCTGTGGACTATCAAGACCGGTCTTGGTGTGCACAGTGGTGACACCGACAAAAATGGCTTGAGCGGACACTTCGCGATTTCGCGCAGCTTGTAACTCGCAACAGGGGGCGCGTCTGCGCCCCCGACCACCGTTTATTCCAGAAATTTCGCATGGACCCAGGTCCACAGGAATTGAAAATGTTTGAAAAAAATCAACTCGCACTTTGCGTTGCGGTAGTGCTCGGCCTTGCCGCCAGCATGCCGCTACAGGCTCAGCAGGGCTCTGCAGAGCCGAGTGCTGAAAGCAAAGAAGAGCAAAAAGAAAAGCGCTCGACGGCTGAAGTTCAGGCGGGCGACGATAGCCTGGTAGTAAAGCCGTCAGAACCTGTTGAAACCATTATGGTGACCGGATCCCTGATTCCCCGCACCGGCTTTGATGGCGCTGACCCCATGACGGTTATCGATGCCGAGGAAATGCGAGAGAAAGGTCTGCTGACAGTGGCAGACGTGATTGACTCGCTCGCTGAAAACACCGGCTACCGTGAGGGCGGCTCCAATCTCCTCAGTGGCTTTACCGTCGGCGCTACCGAGGCCAACCTGCGCGGACTTGGCGCGGGCCGTACCTTGGTACTGGTCAATGGTCGCCGCATCGCCGACTATCCGATGCCCTTTGGTGGCGAGCAGAATGGTGCCGATCTCGGCACTATTCCCACGTCTGCAGTCTCACGGGTAGAGGTACTCAGTGGCAGCGCATCGGCTATTTATGGCTCCGACGCGGTTGGCGGTGTGATCAACATCATTACCGTGCGTGACATGGAGCGCACCGCAGTTACCAGCACCGTAGGAGTATTCGAAGACGGTTACGGTTTTGGCCAGCAGACTTCATTTATTACCGGCAAGGCGTTTGACCGTGGTTCCGTCACTTTCAGTATGGAGACGTTTTCCACCAACCCGGTTTTTGCTGATGAAGTTGAGTTCCTGGACGAAGTGCCTTTCGTCACTTCCGGTATCAATGTGCTCCAGCAGAGTGCGCTGAATAGCGCAGAGTCTGGATATGTTTCCCCGGACGGCTACGACTGTGCTGCAAATGGCATGATCACGGCGCAGAGCGCCAATGCTAACGGCTCCACCGTGTGTAACTTCGATGGCAGCGCCGGCATTGCTATGGCCGGTGAGCAGGAGCGTTCCTCGATGTTTGTCGATGGACGCTACCAGATTACGGACAACATCAGTGCGTTTGCTACTGTGTTGGCATCCAAGCAGCAGGTGGCGAGCCGGGCGCCGATTGGTGTATGGCAGGGTCAGGTCTACAACAGTGACTTCACCAAGGCTGTGACGGTACAGCGCTCTTTCTCCCAGGATCTGGGTTTCAGTGACTCCACCTACGACCAGGAGATGTGGACCCTGATGGCGGGTATACAGGGCGATCTGGCCCTGGGTGACAGTATCTGGAACTGGGATATTGGCTACTCCAAGGCCCGCTACAACATCGAGCAGCGCATTGACGCCCTGCGTGAGGAAGTCGTAGCAGACTGGATTCTGCAGGGAGCTGGTGCACCACAGGAGCTGGCGACCAATATTTATCAGGTGAGTGAAAGCTTCTACGAAAACGATCTCGTTAATAACATTTTCCGCGACGCGTCCGCCGACCGTGACAGCCTGGTTGGCCAGTCCACCACATTTGGTATGTCTTCCGCAGATAGCTTTAGCGCGAAGGTGGTGGGTGACCTGACTGATTTCGGCGGCAAGCTTTACAACCCGATCACTATGGCGGTGATTGCAGACTGGTCCAGGCAGTCTACGGGTATTGACCCCGATGAGCGTTCCCTAAACCTTGAAGGTGCGGGTTGGATGGGTGTTGGTGCTCTAGAGGCCGGCGGCAGCCGCAGCCGTACAGCGGTTGGTGCTGAATTCCTGGTGCCGGTGCTAGAAAACCTGGAAATCACCCTGGCCACACGCATGGACCGTTACGACGACTCCAGTGCGATCGGTGGCCGCAGCACTTCCACGGCGAAGTTCGTCTACCGTCCAAGCGATCTGGTGATGTTGCGTGGTCACTGGGGGCAGACGTTCCGCGCCCCAGATATGTTCAACATCTATGGTGAGTCCACTGGTTACCTGTTTGTCCAGGATCTGGTTGCGGGTAACTGCTTCGACGGCGAAGCGTTCACCGGTTCCTGCCCGGCCTATCAAGTACTGGCCACTCGTCGCGGCAAAGAGGACCTCAAAGAGGAGAAGGGTGAAGACATCGGTTTCGGCCTGGTATTTACCCCCACCAATGACGTTGCGGTGTCAGCAGACTGGTACAAGGTGCGCCTTGATGACCTGGTGGTAACCGAGTCAGCGTTCGACGTGATGAACAGCGAGTGGCAGTGTTCTACGGGCGCGCTGCCCAGCGGCAGCCGCTTCTGTCAGGACATTTATGACCGTGTCGACCGCGATGCCAGTGGCTTTGTCCAGCAAATCACCATCGAACCACAAAACCAGGAATACCGTGAGGTCGAAGGGCTGGATATCCGTGCGTCTGCCCGCTTTGAGTCCGTCCGCTACGGCAACTTCGCAGTGGGTATGAACTACGTCAATACCCTGTCCCACGACTGGCTGCGTTTTTCCGGCGACGAGCCCATTGACCTGCGTACCGGCCTGCCCGGCCAGTCGCTGCCAGCGACTCGCAGTAGCTTCAACGTAAGCTGGAGCAACCCGCTGAGTGCGTTCAAATCCGTGGGTGCGGGCCTGTTGATCCAGCGCCAGGGGCGTGTCGACAACTTCATCGGCACCAAGCAGTTGGAACCCTACTACACCGCCAACCTGACCGGTCACTACAAAGTGGATGACCGTCTGACCGTGGGCATGGGTATCAATAACCTGACCAATGCCATGCCGAACCGCGATGAGACCAGTCAGCGCTGGCCCTACTACTGGAGCCACCTGCAGAGTGCGCTGGGCCGCAGTGTAAACCTGTCTTTCAGCTACTTCCTGAGTAACTGATGTCCTGTTGATGTGCCGGTCGGCGCCCGTCAGGGCGCCGGCCACAGGAGAGAAAAATGAAAATGAAACAAGCTCTGATCGCCAGCCTGTTGGCGGGAGCAATTGCTATCCCGGGGATCGCTCCGGCACTGGCAGAGCAGCAAGCTGCCGCGGCCAAGCAGTCTCAGGCTGAAGACGGCGCGGAGCTGTCGATGGAATCCGAGGTGGCACTGGAAGACCTGTTCCGTCCGCCCACTTATACCAATATCCGTATCTCCCCGGACGGTCGTCACTTTGCCGCGGGCATGCGCCGCGAGGACGGTCTGACCGACGGTGTAATCATTGACCGCCGCACCATGAAAGTGAAGTCGGTACTGGCGATCGACGGCAATATCGGTGTGACCGGCTTTCGATGGGCCAACAACGAGCGGGTATTGTTCCACTTCACCTTCAAGTCCGCCACTTCCGAAGGCGACGGTGTAGCCGCTATCGCCGGCATGAATGTCGATGGTAGCCGCAAGGATATCCTTTGGCGCGGCTCCGATGACTACGGCGGTGGCGAGGGTGCCATGCTGCAGGGCAAAATCGACAAGAACCACTTCCGCGTGGCGGTGTATCCGTCCGGGACCGGTCTTAAGTTTCCCTACTTGTACATTTACAAGCTGAACATCTATACCGGCAAGAGCCTGCGTATCGCCCGCTCGCCGATTCGTTCCGCGACCCCAATCTTTAACAAAGATAAAGAGATCACGCACTGGGTGGGCTACCAGCCTTCCAGCTACAAGAACCGCGTGGTAGCCACCCGTAATGCGAGTGGTGGCTGGGACGAGAACGTCTACGACGAGTCCAAGGGGTTGTATCTGCCAGAAGGATGGGTGCGTGGCTCCGACGAGGAAATGTGGTACACCGACACCATCGAGGCGCCAACCAAGGGGCTCTACAGGGTCAATGTCGAAACCGGTGAGCGCACACTCGTCTACCGCCACCCAAAGGTGGATTACGATGCGATCGCACGGGATGACGACGGTAATCCCTGGGGCGCAGTGGTCAACTACGATTACCCGACAGTGGTGTACATCGACGAGAAAAACCACTACGCCCAGACCCACAAGAAGTTGCAGGGCACCTTCCCCAGTCAGTATGTCAGCATCGTCAACCGCACCGCTGACAACAATGAGTGGGTGGTCAGCGTGCGCGGTGACCGCGATCCGGGCAAGTACTACCTGTACAACCAGTTCGATGGCAGTCTGAAATTTATTGCTGACCCCTTCGAATGGATCGATCCCGCGAACATTCCTGCGACCCACCCCGTGCGCTTCAACGCCCGTGACGGTATGGAGATCAACGGCTTCCTGACCCTCCCGGTGGGTAAGGATCCCAAGAAGCTGCCATTGATCATCCTGCCCCACGGCGGCCCGCACGGCCCGCGTGACTACTGGCGCTTCGATCGCGAAAGTATTCTGTTCGCCAACGCCGGCTACGCAGTGATGCACGTCAACTACCGCGGCTCCGGCGGTTACGGTCGCGACTTCGAGTATGACTGGTACGGCCATTGGGGCCTGGAAATGCAGGACGACCTGACCGATGCAACCTACTGGGCGATCCAGTCTGGTATTGCTGATCGGGACCGCATCTGCATTTACGGGGCTTCCTACGGCGGTTACGCCTCACTGATGGGGGTGGCAAAGGAGCCGGATCTGTATCAGTGCAGCATCGGTTACGTGGGCGTCTACGACCTGAATATCTTTATGCACTCCGGTGATGTTCAGATGCGTAAGGGCGGCCGTGAATACCTGCTGGAAGCCGCTGGTGCGACTGAAGAGAAGCGCGCGGCGCAGTCGCCGTTGACCCATGTGGATCGCATCGAAGCGCCGGTGTTCCTGGTACAGGGCAAGCGCGACGTACGCGTACACTGGGACCACTATGTGGCCATGCGTGATGCGCTGGCAGAGAAAAATCATGCGCTGGAAACCCTGGTTGCGCCACGCGCCGCTCACGGTGCGCGCGAGACGGACAGTCAGCTGGAAATCTACTGCCGCATGATCGACTTTATGGACCGTCATATCGGTGATCGCAAGCCTACCGACCCGCCGCGTCAGGATTGTGTTCCTGAAGGTGCTATTGGCCTGGAGTACAAGTACTACGAGGGGGTAAAGCGTGGTTAAGTCGTTGATTGCCGCCGCTTCCCTTGTCGCTGCCAGCCAGCCATTCAGCCTGGATTGGCAGCGCCCGGATTGCTCCGCCTATGACAGTCACAGCGAGTGCGAGAATGCGCTGAACAATGCCTACCGCCGCGGGATGCAGCAGGAATTCAAAGATAAAGGATTATCTTTCTGGTATTACGAGCGTCCCGATTACTCGGAGGACGAACAGGCGGAGCAGGCGTTTGAAGACAAGATCGAAGGAGCGCTGTATTTCTCTTTTACTGTGGAGAAAGACGGCAGTGTCTCCGACGTCGCCGTGAAGGCCAAGTCCAGCGATGAAGTCATGGCCTATGCCGGCCCGATCATGGCTTCCATCAACAACTGGCAGTTTGTACCCTCAGACCAGTCGTGGCCGGACCTAGAATGGCGCTATGCGTTTTACTTCGAGCCTGAAGAGTGCGAAGAAGGCGCGGAAGAAGATACAGAGGAAGGAAGCTGCGAAGCAGATTCCGGCTCCGATCGATAAAAACAGAAATTCTCTTGGTCGAGATATAACGGCAGCCGCGGCTGCCGGATCCCCATTTTAGCCCGGGCAAGCGCTCGGGCTTTTTTGTGCGCGCACGCGGATTGGCTGCAAATGCTGGGCACAGTGCTTGCTCGCGATAACACGATCGGGAAAAAGAGAAAGAAGTTGGGAAAAAGAAATACAGAGAGAAGAGATGGTGCCCAGGAGAAGACTTGAACTTCCACGACCGTTAGGTCACTAGCACCTGAAGCTAGCGCGTCTACCAATTCCGCCACCTGGGCACACAGCGGAGCTTGCCGCTGAGGCTGCGCATTATGGCGGTTTTGTTTCGTCAGTCAATTGTCAGTTGTGACTGTTTGGTGCTTTCCTGGTCCCCTGGGGCGTTGAGTTGACCGCTTTCTGTTCGATTCTTGTAGTTAAATTACAAGATTGGCCGCTGAAGCATCTTAATCGCCAGCAAAATATGTAAAAATAGCTGGCAAATTTGTTCCGACAAGGGGGAGGAGTTTCGTGGATCAAGACCAGAATGCGCCGTTGAGGGAAGATGTTCGCCTGCTGGGTGAAGAGCTGGGAACCGTGTTGCGCACCCAGGCCGGCGATGCGCTGTACGAGACCGTGGAGACCATCCGTCAGGTGGCTGTGGAGAGTCGCAGCCACGGTGAAATGCCTGTAGGAAAACTACGGGAATTGCTCGACCCGCTTGACGACGAAACCCTGCTGGAAGTCGCCCGGGCCTTCAGCCAGTTCCTGAACCTGGCCAACCTGGCCGAGCAGCGCCACCGCGAGCGCCTGCGCCGCCAGCACGAGCGTTTCCCCGGGGATCCTGATACCGACCGCGGCTTGCGTCAGGTTCTCACCGAACTGAAAAATGCCGATGTGGATCAGCAAAAGATTCGGCAGGTGCTCTCCGACCTTTCCGTAGAGCTGGTGTTGACCGCGCACCCCACCGAGGTGACCCGCCGCACCCTGATCCGAAAGTACGACCGGATTGCCGACCTGCTTGCGGGGCTGGATCGCCCGGACTGTACACCGGAAGAAACCGACCACCTGCGCCGCCTGCTGCGTGAGCAGATCCTCTCCGCCTGGAGCACCGACGAAATCCGCCGCGAGCGCCCCACCCCCGTGGATGAAGCTAAATGGGGCTTTGCCACCATCGAGCAGTCCCTGTGGCAGGCAGTGCCCCGGGGTATGCGGGATATCGAAAAGGAGCTGGAGCTCGCCGGCCTCGACCCGCTGCCGTCCGACTGGGTGCCGATCCGCTTTGCCTCCTGGATGGGTGGCGATCGCGACGGTAACCCCAATGTCACGGCAAAAGTGACCCGGCAGGTGCTGACTCTGGCGCGCTGGATGGCCGCCGACCTGTATCTGCGCGATGTGGAAAACCTCCTTGCCGACCTGTCCATGCACCGTGCCTGCGGAGAACTGCTGGCGCGCACTGGCGCCAGCGCGGAGCCCTATCGGGTGCTGCTGCGCGAAGTGCGCGATCGCTTGCGCAATACCCGGGAGTTGATGGAAGCGCGCGTAAACGGTGAGGCAGAGCCAGAGGGTGAGATCTATTCCAGCGGCAGCGAGCTGTACGAAGAGCTGTGCCTTATCGATCGCTCCCTGCGAGAGGTTGGCCTCGGTGCCATTGCCGACGGCCAGCTGAAAGATACCCTGCGCCGGCTGAATTGCTTCGGTATCACCCTGCTGCGCCTGGATATCCGCCAGGAATCCACTCGCCACGCCAATGCGATTGATGCCATCACCCGCTTCCTCGATCTCGGCAGCTACGCCAGCTGGGGTGAAAAAGTGAAGCAGAAGTTCCTATTGAGCGAGCTGGAAAATCGTCGCCCGCTGGTGAACGGCGCGTTCTTTGACAGTGAATTCTGTACCGACGAAGTTCGCGAGGTACTCGACACCTGTAAGGTGATTGCGGAGCAGGGCCCGGAAGGTCTGGGTGCCTATGTGATCTCCATGGCGAGAACCTCTTCCGATGTGCTCGCCGTGATGCTGCTGCAGAAAATTGCCGGCGTAAAAGCGCCCATGCGCGTGGTGCCATTGTTCGAGACTCTCGACGATCTCAACAATGCCTGCGACACCATGAGCGCCTTGCTGGAAATTCCGTTTTATCGGGAGCGGGTCAAGTCCGGCCAGGAAGTGATGATCGGTTATTCCGACTCCGCCAAGGACGCTGGCTTCCTCGGCGCTGCCTGGGCGCAGTTCCGCGCGCAGGAGGCGCTGACCGGAATCTTCCAGGAGCGCGGTATCCCGCTCACCCTGTTCCACGGCCGCGGAGGCTCCATTTCCCGCGGCGGCTCGCCCACGCGCATGGCGCTGCTGTCGCAGCCGCCCGGGTCCGTGGCTGGCCGTATCCGGGTTACCGAGCAGGGTGAAATGATCCGCGTGAAATACGGGCGCCCGTCGGTGGCCGCTTACAACCTGGAGCAGTATGTTGCCGCAACTCTGGAGGCCACCCTGTTGCCACCGGCGGAACCACGTCCGGAGTGGCGCGCGGAAATGGACCGCCTGACCCAGGCTTCTGTGGGCGCCTATCGCGAAGTGGTTCAGGACGATCCGGCACTGGTTTCCTACCTGCGCACCGTAACGCCGGAAACCGAGCTGAGTCGACTCGCGCTTGGCAGCCGCCCGGCGCGGCGCAAACCCGGCGGCGGTGTGGAAACCCTGCGTGCGATCCCCTGGGTATTTGCCTGGACCCAGATGCGCCTGATGCTGCCCGCCTGGCTCGGCACTGGCGCGGCGCTGGAAACCGGCCTGGAAAAAGCGCCGGAGACCCTGCGTGAAATGAGCGACCAGTGGCCGTTTTTCCAGACGGTGGTGGACATGCTGGAGATGGTGCTGGCCAAGTCAGATACCCGTGTTGCGCTGTGGTATGAAGAGCGCCTGAGTGACGATCCCGAGCAGCAGCGTCTTGGTGTGGAGCTTCGTAGCCGCCTCGCGCGTACCGTTGCCGCATTGAGCGAACTCACTGGCCGTGAAAGTCTGCTGGATAACAATCCGGTAATGCGCTGGTCCATCCGCGTTCGCGACCCCTACACCGACCCGCTGCACCTGTTGCAGGCGGAATTGATGGCGCGCCTGCGCACGCGCGAAGAAGACCCGGTACTGGAAAGTGCGTTGATGGTGACCATTGCCGGTATTGCAGCGGGAATGCGTAATACTGGTTAAGGTTATTTCTGAGAGTTGGGTTGCAGCGGTCAGGAATGGCCGCCGCAACTGGCTTTACTAACTGGCTTTTTACTAAAAAGCTTCCAGCGAAAATTACTTTTTAATTTCTGGCCGGAACACACCTACATTCCGATACCCCTCATCCAGCAGATGCGACGCATGCAGCTGGCTCATCACGCCGCGCTCGCAGTACAGCAGGTAGTGCTTTTCTTTCTCCAGCTTCTGGAACGCGGTGCTGAGACGGTAGAACGGAATGGTTTCCACTTCGACCCCGTCCAGCTCTAATGGATTTACTTCTTCCTCGGTGGGGTGGCGGATATCGATGATGGTGGCGCTGCCGGGTTCGGCCACGATGTCCACCGGCGGCGCATCTTCGCCCAGGTCCGTCATCACCTCGTCGATATTCTGCATCACCCGATTGCCGATGGCGCGGTCGAGGACGGTGAAGTCGAAACGGGTTTCCTCGTGTACGACTTTTTCCATTTTCGCGCGGGTAGTGGGTTTTACCGAAATCACACCACAGTACTCTGGCATGTTCGCGGCAAACTCTTCGGTGCCGATCTCCCGTGCGGTGCGGATGATGTCGGTTTTGTCGGAGGTGATCAGCGGGCGCAGTACCAGAGTGTCGGTGACGCTGTCGATCACCGCCAGGTTTTTCAGAGTCTGGCTGGAGACCTGGGCGATGGCCTCGCCGGTTACCACGGCGTCCACTTCCAGCTCTTTGGCCACCGCGGAGGCGGCACGTAGCATCATGCGTTTCAGAGTCACGCCCATATAGGAGTCGTCGACCTGCTCCAGAATTTCCGCCACCACCTCGTCGAAGGGTACGGTAATAAATTTGACCCGGTGGGAAGCGCCATATTTTTCCCACAGGTAGAAGGCGACTTCCTTGACCCCAAGCTCGTGCTGGCGGCCGCCCAGGTTAAAGAACAGGAAGTGGGTGCGAATACCGCGCTTCATGGTCAGATAGCTGGATACGGTGGAGTCGAAACCGCCGGATACCAGCGACAGTACTGGGTCCTGGGTGCCCAGCGGGAAGCCGCCGAGGCCCTGGTGCAATTGTTCGATCACGTTCAGTTTGTCGTGGCGGACTTCCAGCTTAACGGTGATATCCGGGTTCTTGAGCTTCACGCCGGCGGCTTTGGTATTGGTGTTCAGGCCGCCGCCTACATACTGCTCCACGTCCAGTGACTGGAAGTCGTGCTTGCCGGTGCGCTTTACGCGCACGCAGAAAGTCTTGCCCTCAAGCCTGTCGCCCCAGACCGACAGGGTTTTCTGGTACATGTCGTCCAGGTCCCCCAGGGGGAACTGCTGGACACGCGCAAAGTTGGCAATACCGGGAGTGTGCGCCAGTACCTCTTCAATGCGCTCGGAAAGATGGGATACTGCATCGGGTGCGGTAACGTCGATCTTTTCCCAGTCTTTCTGTACCTTGATGCGGTCGTCCAGTTGTCGCATCAGCTTGCGCAGGTTGTCTGCCAGCTGTCGCGACATGCGCTTGCGCACTGGGTTGCTCTTGATGGTGATTTCTGGGAAAAATTTGACGACGAAGTGCATGTGTTTGTGCCGGAACCGCGGTTGAATTTGAGGCCGGGAAATATCTGGCTAGAGCGATGTCTGGACGGAGCCAGACAGCTTCCCGGAAAAGGTGGCGAATTATAAACTCGGTATCAGCATTTTGCTTGCGGCACCATTTTGGTGCCCAGCATGACCGCTCAGCCCTAAATTGGTGCAATACAGCCTTTTGGGGCACCAAAGTTGTGACTATCGTGGAGGTGCCCCAGTAGCAAGTGACCGGAAACCGGGGCTTGCGGCCGGATTCAGCATCCCAAATACTGCCTGCAGCCAGTTTGCCCCAATTTGGCACACTCCTTGCTTCGTCTGTTGCCACAAGATAAAGCGAATTGGCGCAATACATAACTTTTCATTCTTGGAGGACTGAAATGTCAGCGAAAACGCTAGGACTGATCAAAGAGAGCGAAGCCAAATGGGTAGACCTGCGCTTCACCGATACCAAAGGTAAGGAACAACACGTTTCTCTTCCGTCCAAGGAAGTTGACGGTGAGTTCTTCGAAGAAGGCAAGATGTTTGACGGCTCTTCAATCGCCGGTTGGAAAGGCATTAACGAATCCGACATGATCCTGATGCCGGACGACGAAACCTCTTTCCTGGACCCCTTCACCGACGAAGCGACCGTAATCATTCGCTGTAACATCGTTGACCCGATCACTGGCCAGGGCTACGAGCGCGACCCGCGTTCCATCGCACTGCGCGCTGAGGAATACCTGAAGTCCACCGGTTACGGCGACACCGCACTGTTCGGTCCGGAGCCCGAGTTCTTCGTATTCGACGACATCACCTGGGGTGCCGAAATGGGCGGCGCCTTCTACAAGATCAACTCTGAAGAAGCGGCCTGGTCCTCCGGTGCCAGCTTCGCCGAAGGCAACATGGGTCACCGCCCGGGCGTCAAGGGCGGCTACTTCCCGGTTCCGCCGGTCGACTCCCTGCACGATATCCGCGCTGCCATGTGTTCTGCCATGGAAGCCATGGGCCTGGAAATCGAAGTGCACCACCACGAAGTGGGTACTGCTGGCCAGTGTGAAATCGGCGTAGGCGCCAACACCCTGACCAAGAAAGCGGACGAAGTTCAGATCCTGAAGTACGCGGTACACAACGTAGCGCACGCTTACGGCAAAACCGCCACCTTCATGCCCAAGCCGCTGGTAGGTGACAACGGTTCCGGTATGCACGTACACCAGTCCTTCAGCAAGGACGGTGTTAACCAGTTTGCTGGCGACGCTTACGCGGGTCTGTCTGAAACTGCCCTGTTCTACATTGGCGGTATCATCAAGCACGCGCGCGCCCTGAACGCGATCTGTAACTCTTCCACCAACTCTTACAAGCGTCTGGTTCCTGGCTTCGAAGCGCCGGTTATCCTGGCCTACTCTGCGCGTAACCGCTCTGCGTCCATCCGCATTCCGTTCGTGCCGAGCCCGAAAGGCAAGCGTATCGAGACCCGCTTCCCGGATCCGACCGCTAACCCGTACCTGGCCTTCGCAGCTCTGCTGATGGCTGGCCTCGACGGCGTGAAGAACAAGATCCACCCTGGCGACGCGGCCGACAAGGACCTGTACGACCTGCCGGCGGAAGAGCTGGCCGAGTACCCGACCGTTGCTTCCAGCCTGGAACAGGCTCTGGATTGCCTGGATCAGGACCGCGCATTCCTGACCGAAGGTGGTGTATTCACTGACGACGCCATCGACGCCTTCATCGACTTGAAGCGCGAAGAAGTTCAGCGTGTGAACATGACCACTCACCCGGTTGAGTTCGAGCTGTACTATTCAGTATAAAGACGCCGCAGGCGCTTCCGTTTAAAACGGAGTATCATCGGAGTGCCGCCGCCCAGCTCTTTTCATAGAGAGTGGGTGAGAACGGCGCAAAGATGACGAGAAAGCCCGCATCCTCTGGATGTGGGCTTTTTTTATGCCGGTGGTGTCGACAGGAGTACACTAGCCTTTTCTATGCAACCTCAGAAAGAACGCGAGAGGCAGGAAAGCCCATGAACAGGTGGATTGCACTATTGGCGCTGGTGTTGGCCGCGCCACTTATGGCACAGCAGGGCGCGGATACCGACGACAAGAAGTCGCATAGCTCGTCCGGCAGTGTCTACAAGATCGTCGGCCCGGATGGTCGCGTGACATTCAGCGACAGCCCGCCCGCCGGTGAGAAAGCGGAAAAGGTGGAAATAGGCCCAATTAACGTACAGCCGATTGGGCCGAAGCCACCACTACGCACCCGCAAGCTGTCCCCGGATAGCGGTAAAAAGCGGAGTGGCGACCAATACGACCAGGGGCCGGTGAATTTTGCCATTGTGAGCCCCGCAAACGATGCCACCATTCCCCCCGGCCAGCGCTTTATTGTGCTGCAGGTGGCGCTGAATCCCGTTCCCGAGGATGGCTTCGAGTTCTTTGCGGTCATTGATGGCCAGCGCTGGTCTGGTACTTCCTCCAGTACCAGCCTCGATATCTCTGCACTGGAGCGGGGTACCCACACTATTCAGGCAGTTTTACTCGGGGCGGGAGGGCGGCCACTGGCGCAATCCCAGACCATTCAGGTGCATGTAAAGCGTCCCGGCGGTCAGGTCCCGGATTTCCCTGCGGAGCAGGCGCCGCAGATGCCCAAATTGCCACAGGCACCGGGTGTCGCCAAGCCGCCCCGGCCACAGCCGCGCTGATACCATATTGAGAAGTCGACATTGTGGTGGCGCTGGGTTTGCCAGGCGTCACCCCTCATGGCCTGTTCGCTCTCTCTGTTTCTTCCCTTCGCCCTTCTGATCCTTTCCTGATTACGCCCTCTTCTGAACTGCAGGTCTGATTATTTTTTGCCCTATGCACAGTTTTGGTGCAGTATCATCGTGTGACGTTTGCCTGCGCCCCTGAAATCTGTTCCTTCGCGCCCGTGTCCTGTTTTTTGCGCCATTTTGGTTTGCTTCTTGCACTGCCATTAGGCGACCCGAAGAAATGAACGAAATCGGATCCCCTGAATGCTCAATGATCGCCAGTTACGCCTGCTTTTGGACAACCTTACCTCGGCCGTTTTGGTGCTCGATGAACATCTGTCCCTCTGCTACCTGAACTCCGCAGCGGAAGATCTGGTGGCGGCATCCAGTACCCGTTCAATCGGTCTGCCGCTGGAAGAAGTGGTGCGCGAATCCCGCTCTGCCGAGCAGGCCCTGCGTTCAGCCCTGGCTAGCGGCGAAAAGTACACCGTGCGCCGCGCCCTGTGGCTGTTGCACAACCTTGAAGAGTGCACCGTGGACTACTCGGTGACGCCGCTCACCGAACTGGGTTTACTGCTGCTCGAAGTCCAGTCCATGGACCGTCTGTTGCGCATCGCCCGTGAGGATGCATTGATCTCCGCCCAGGAGACCACCCGCAATCTGGTGCGGGGCATGGCGCACGAGGTGAAAAATCCACTAGGTGGAATTCGCGGAGCGGCACAGTTGCTGCAAAGGGAATTGAAAGACCTGACGCAGCCGGAAGGAGAGGATCTGGCGGAGTACACCCAGATCATCATTGAAGAAGCGGATCGCCTGCGCAATCTGGTGGACCGCATGCTGGGGCCGCGCCAGCCAGTGAAGTTGCTACCGGTCAACGTGCACTCGATCACCGAGCGGGTCGCGCAGCTGGTCGAGGCCGAGTGCGACGGCGCCCTGGAGATCAAGCGGGACTATGACCCGTCGATCCCGGATATTCCTGCCGATAGTGAACAGCTGATTCAGGCGGTGCTGAATATTGCGCGCAATGCCATGCAGGCCATTGCTGAAAATGTGGGTCTGGCGGAGGGCAGTTTGACCATCCGCACTCGGGTGCAGCGGCAATTCACTATCGGTCGCAGACACTGCGCACTGGTGTGTCGAATCGATATTGTGGATAACGGCCCCGGTATACCGGAAGACATCCGCGAGCGAATTTTTTACCCGATGATATCTGGGCGCGCCGAGGGCTCTGGGCTGGGGCTCTCCATTTCCCAGCACATCATCAATCAGCACCGGGGGCTCATCAAATGCGAAAGCCAGCCGGGGCAGACAGAGTTTCAAATATATCTCCCGCTGGCCAGCGACTGACGAGCGGCAGAAAAACAGAATTATTAGAACGTAATCACAGAGCCGGAAACTGACTATGAACAATCGCGTATGGATCATTGATGACGACCGCTCCATCCGCTGGGTGCTGGAGCGCGCGCTTTCCCGTGCCGGGATAGACACCACCTGCTACGAAAACGGCGATCGCGCCCTGGACGATTTTTACAGTGAATCTCCGGATGTAGTGATCAGCGATATCCGCATGCCCGGATCCGATGGTTTCAAGCTGCTGCAGCGCTTCCAGGCTGAGCGTCCGTCCCTGCCGATTATCATCATGACTGCGCACTCGGACCTCGACAGTGCGGTGGCTGCCTATCAGGGGGGCGCCTTCGAATACCTGCCAAAACCTTTTGATGTGGATGAGGCCGTTGCCGTTACCCGCCGCGCGCTGGCCCATGCCAACGAGCAGCAGCTGGAAGAGCCGGTAATCATTGAAAACGGCACCGGTAACAAGGAAATCATCGGCGAGGCGCCGGCGATGCAGGAGGTGTTCCGCGCGATTGGCCGCCTGTCCCACTCCAACATTACCGTGCTGATCAACGGTGAATCCGGCACCGGTAAAGAGCTGGTGGCAGCAGCACTGCACAACCACAGTCCGCGCAAGAACCAACCGTTTATCGCGCTCAATATGGCGGCGATTCCAAAAGACCTGATGGAATCCGAGCTGTTTGGCCATGAAAAAGGTGCGTTCACCGGTGCCAGTGCGCAGCGCGCCGGACGTTTCGAGCAGGCCAATGGCGGTACCTTATTTCTGGATGAAATCGGGGATATGCCCGCAGAGACGCAGACCCGTCTGCTGAGGGTATTGGCAGACGGGGAGTTTTATCGGGTGGGCGGCCACACCCCGGTAAAAGTCGATGTGCGTATCATTGCCGCTACTCACCAGGATCTGGAACGCTTGGTGGAAGAACACAAATTCCGCGAAGACCTGTTCCACCGCCTCAACGTTATCCGCATTCACATTCCCCGCCTCGCCGATCGCCGCGAGGACATTCCCCGGCTGGTGCGCCACTTCTTCAACAGTGCTGCCAAGGATCTGGGGGTGGAGCCCAAGATTCTGCTCAAGGAAACCGAGGAATACCTCTCTGGCCTCGACTGGCCCGGCAATGTGCGCCAACTGGAAAATACCTGCCGCTGGATTACCGTTATGGCCTCCGGCCGCGAAGTGCTGGTCGACGACTTGCCACCGGAACTTCACCATCAGGGTGCCACAAGCGAAGCGCCGCAGGACTGGCAGAAAGCCCTCCGCCTGTGGGCAGACCAGGCTCTGGCCACAGGCCAGCGAGAGATCCTCAGTGAAGCGGTTCCGGCTTTTGAGCGCGCGCTGATTGAGATCGCCCTCAAGCACACCGCTGGTCGCAAGCGCGATGCAGCGGAGCTGCTCGGCTGGGGTCGCAACACCTTGACCCGCAAGCTGAAAGAGCTGGGTATGAATGGTGGTGATGACTGACAGGCCTTTGTTGAATTCAGTTGATCGAACGGGCACCTGCGGGTGCCCGTTTTCGTCTGCGGCGGGTATAGTGCGCACTCAGCCTGACAGTGCGGATTAAAACTCTGCTTTACTGTCAGACAAACTTACAAGTTGTGGAACAAATACCCTCATGAGTGACCTGCCGAATTGCCCCCAGTGCCAATCCAGCTATACCTACGAGGATCGCGATATGTTCGTGTGCCCTGAGTGCGGTCACGAATGGTCGGGCGGCGACGCTGTCGAATCCGAGGATACGCTGAAAATTAACGACGCTAACGGCAACCCGCTGGCGGATGGCGACACCGTAACCGTTATCAAAGATCTCAAGGTAAAAGGCTCGTCGCTGGTGGTGAAAGTTGGTACCAAGGTGAAAAATATACGCCTGGTCGACGGAGACCACGATATCGACTGCAAAATTGATGGCATCGGGCCGATGAAGCTGAAATCGGAATTCGTTAAAAAGGCCTGAGAAAACGCCTGAGCCGCCAGCCATTGGCAAACAAGTCGCGCCAGCTCATTAACTAAAGCCCCTTGAGCAGACGCCTGTTGAGGAACTCGCAATCTGGTCCAGACTTAGTCATAGGTCTTGGAGCTTGCAATGTTTGCCGACGATTTCTTTCATTCCGTTCCGCTGGCGGCCATTTACATTTTTACGGTTTTTTTTGTGGTCGGCTCGCTGGCAGCGGGCCTGTGGTTTGGAAACCGCTATATACGCACGCATGCCCCGGAAAAAGAGCCATCCATTGGCAGTGCGGTAACGGCTACCCTGGGGCTGTTGGCTTTTTTGCTGGCCTTTACTTTCAATATGACCGCGGACCGGTACAACCAGCGAAAAGCGCTATTGCTGGATGAAGTCAACGCAATTCATACCGCTTACCTGCATGCGGGTTTCCTTGAGCCCGGTGCGGCACGCGAGGCGCAGAAGTTACTGATTGAATATGCAGAGCTGCGCTACTTCAATCCGCGCAAGGATGAAATCACGCCGGAGGGACTCGCCGAGAGCGTGATCATCCAGGACAAGCTCTGGTCCATGGTTGAAGAGCACGTGGCAACGAGTTATCAGGGGGCCTATTTGCGGCATTTCGTGGAGCCGATCACCGATATCATCAACTCTCACAATTCGAGAATTGTGATCGGGCTCGAGTACCGAATCCCGGGGCCAATATGGTTGACGCTATATTTCCTGACTGCGCTGGCGATGCTCACAATAGGGTTCCAGTTTGGGGTTAGCCGTGCCGGCTCCAAACAATTGGCGGTGACCCTTGCGCTTACCTTCGCTACCGTCATCCTGTTGATTGCCGATCTCGACCGGGCAACGGAAGGTGTCATCATCGTAGACCAGACCCCGATGGCAGAAATGGCGCTTATTCTGCAGGAGGCAGAAAAAAACAAGTAGCCGACCAGGTCGTTAATCGGATTGCTTGATGATGGTGAGCTGGATTTCCCCGACATTGAATCCCCATTTGCTGAGATCGGATTCGGCGATTAGAACATGGGGCGTCACCAGAACCATTTGATCATCCACATTGATATTCAGTGTGCGGCCGCGAAATGGAATTTGTAGTACGTACTGCATGAATACCGCATCCCCTACGACCGACATGGTGGATGTGCCAACAACGTCTCCCGCAGTGGCGGCGTATTGTCTTGGACCGGAAGCGGAAGGTGAGGTCGGTGTAAGCTGCCAGTTGCGGTACTGGATCTCTCCGTCGTCGAATTCAAACTTCTCCCGCAGTAAGCCCTGTCCGTTTTCCCAGCTTCCGTTCAGTTCGGCGACGAACTTGCGGGTTACCTTGCCCCCACGGTCTTTGACCACACCGTAAGCCATCATCGGGCCTGAGAAAAAATCTTCTGCAATAAATTTCGGCGTTCGATCTGCGTGGCGCTCAATGCCGGGTCCGCTGCATGCGGTATTCAGAATGGCGATAAGAAGCAGGGAAAGCAGTTGTCTGTACATGTTGTGAAGACTCTAGCAGTGAAGTTAGTTCACGGATGGATGCGAACGACCAGTTACACGTTACGAAGGTTGAGGGAGTTTGGATGAGTGTAGGTGGTGGCAAGATAGGTTCGCGGCTGAAGTCGGAGACTAACCGTGGCCCGCCGCAGCTGGCGGGCCCGAAGAACGTTTGAGTGCCCAAGGGGGTAGAGGGGGTAGGCACTCGATAGAGTGGTCCCTGGGGTCAGGCGTCTGGGGAGTTCGCAGGGCCCGACTTGTCGGGTAGCTCCAGTGGTGACTGTTCGTCGGGTGGAATGAGCGGCTCGTTTCCAGCAATAAATTCTCGCATGAAAATTTCCCAGAAGGCCATAAACAGCGCGGCCAGTAGCGGGCCAATAGCAAAACCGCTGATGCCGAACATCAGTAGGCCCCCTACTGTGGAAAACAGCACAATGTAGTCAGGCAGTTTGGTGTCGCGGCCAACCAGAATCGGACGCAGAATATTGTCCACCAGGCTGATCACTGTCACACCATAGATCATCAGCACGGTCGCTTTGACCATATCGCCGGTGGCGTAGAGATAAAGCGCCGCGGGAAACCAGATAATAGCCGCGCCCACTGCCGGCAGTAGCGACAACACTGTCATCACAACACCCCAAAGCAGCGGCGCGGGCAGCCCCAGCGCCCAGAAGATAAGTCCACCCAGAGTACCCTGTGTAACCGCGACCACCAGGTTGCCCTTGATGGTGGCACGAGTGACTTCGGCAAATTTCGCCAGCAGCAGTTTCTCCCGCTCATCGCCCAGCGGCAGCGCTCGGATCAGCAGGGCAACCAGTGAGTTCCCATCGCGAATCAGGAAGAAAGTGAGGTACAGCATCAGGCCGAGGCTGACAAAAAAGTTGAGAGTATTCTGACCGAGCGCCAGCGCATTCTTGGCGATCAGGCTGCCCGCGGTCATCAGTCCGCCGAGCAGGCGCTCCTTGAGGCCGTCGAAGTCCAGCCCTGCACGTTCGAGCGTCGCGTTAATTCCCGGGAAGGCCGAACGTACCTGCTCTACCTTGGCGCCGAGATTGATTTCACCCGATTGCACCTTCTGGTAAAGGTTAGCGACCTCGCTGATGAATGAGCTCGCCACTGCCAGCACCGGAATCACAACCACCACTATACACAGCAGTAGTGTGGCCAGCGCGGTCAGGTTGGGCCAAGAGGGGAACCGATGGTGCAGGTAGCGGTACAGGGGGTGAAAGATCAGCGCCACCGCACAGGCCCAGAAGATGGCCGTGAAAAAGGGCTTCAACAGGAAGCCGAAGGCGACGGTTACCAGCAACAGCGTAAAAATAAACGAGCGTCTTTCCAGTCTTTCCTGCACCCGGGCGTCCTTGATTGTTGTTATCGGTTGGCATCAGCGCGCTAACGCTGGCCGCCAATGCGGCCAGTTGGAGCGGCGAAAACAGCTTATCAGAACAGCGTATGAAAACAGAGTGATGCGTGGTTTACCAACGACGATAACCACAGGTATCGACGTGAAAGCGGATACCGCTGTAGATACCGAGACCCATGTTCCACTTGCGCCCGTGTTTCCTGTGGATGCGGCGCAGTTTGGGCAGTAGCTGTTTGCGCGTGTATTCGTCTTCCGGAATCATATCCAGACCACAGAAATGCATGTGTTTACTGGTGCGCGCGCCACCGGCCTTGGCGTTGTACTCTGAAGTTCGCCAACCGGACAGTACGTGTACCGGGCCAATCGCGGGAATAATGTAATCCCGCAGTACTTTGAGAGTGTCTACCATGGTCTCCCAGTTTTCTTCCGGGGGAATGGCAAACGGCGGCTCGCCTATTTTCTGCCAGTCGGTACCCTGGCGCATCAGTTCATACGACGGTACCACATCGGCCACATCATTGATTTTCAGGAAGTGTTCCAGTTTGTCGAAGTGCGCGCGGTGGTCGCCTTCGTCCAGAAATTTTTCGAAGGCGATGGCGCTGGCTGCGGTGTAGCCCTTGATTTTGTATATGAGAGGGACATCGGGATCGAGTATTTCCGGTTCCGGTACCGGTTCGATATATTCCACCGGGCTGACGATACGCTCGGCCAGCTCGCGCACTTTCTCGACGGTGAGCACCAGCAATACCAGAGAGGCGATCAGAACCAGGGCGACGATCCAAATAACCCGCCGCCGCTCGATGTGGATGTCGATAAACTCGTGGTCTTCGCTTTCCTTGATATCCATACTGCTGACTACTCAAACATCTTAAACAGTTACCAGCGGCGAAACCCGCAGGTATCCACGTGAAAGCGCACCCCGCTGTATATTCCCAGGCCCATATGGCTCTCTGGCCCCAGGCGCGCCTGCAGGTTACGCAGCTCTTCGATCAGCTCCCTGCGGCTGATATTCGAACGCGGTACCAGGTCCAGTCCGCAGAAAGTCTTGTGTTTACTCTTTTTTGAACCGCCGGCTTTGCGGTTGTAGCGGTCGGTGCGAAAGGCGGACACCACATCCACCGGGCCGATACTGGGCACCAGCTCGTCGCGGATGAGTTTCAGGGTGGCGACCATATTTGGCCAGTAGTCCTTTGGCGGGATCGCAAAGGGCGGCTCGTTGATGTCCAGCCAGTCAGATCCCTGGCGCAATAGCGTTTCCGGCTCGATGGCATCCGCCACACCCGCCTGATCCAGATAGCTCGCCAGCTGTGCGAACTCCTGGCGGTTGCTGCGATCGCGCAGGAACTGATTGAGGCTGGCATGGGTGGCCACCCGGTAGCCTTTCAGCTCGTCGTAGGGTTTTTCCAGGGCTTTGAAGTAGAGGTAGATCCACAGCAGGAGAAGTAGCAATAGCAGCAACAGAGCGACGCCCACGACGACCCACCAGTTGGTTTGCTGGTTTGGTGGTAGGTGTTCGTAGCGCCGTTTTACTCTGTTGAAAGGGTTGCCCAATGGCATGCCTACAACCTGATTGCCTTAGTTGGGTGACTGAACTGGTGTGTGGCTTAACGTCCGTTTACTCCCCCTGAATCAAGGGCTCTCTTAAGACTATAGCCAGCTGTGACGCGAGCGACGGGCACAAAAAAGGCGATCCGGAGATCGCCTTTCGGTTGCGGTGTTGCCACCACCTGGGGAGTTAGTGCATCACGCTTTGGGGCCCGCTGCCTTGATCTCGTCGCTGACGGCGAACTTCTCGATGTTGTCCGCAAAAAGCGCGGCCAGCTTGCTGGCGGCGGCGTCGTAGGCGCTGGAGTCGGCCCATGCGTCGCGCGGATTCAGGTAGGACTTGTCCACACCCGGTACTTCCACCGGAATCTCAAGGTTCATGGTCTCCAGGTGAACGGTCTCGGCATTTTCCAGGGCGCCGCTCTGGATGGCTGCAACCACCGCACGGGTTACCGGAATCGGGAAGCGCTTGCCCTTCTCGCCAGAGCCGCCGGTCCAGCCGGTGTTTACCAGGTACACCTTGGAGCCGAAGTCCTCGATTCGCTTCATCAGCAGGTCGGCGTATTCACGCGGTGCGCGCGGCATGAACGGTGCGCCGAAGCAGGTAGAGAAGGTGGGGTGAATGCCCGCCTCTGCGCCCAGCTCGGTGGAGCCCACACGTGCGGTGTAACCGGACAGGAAGTGGTAAGCCGCCGCTTCCTTGGACAGTACGGATACCGGGGGAAGTACACCGGTAACGTCACAGGTCAGGAAGATCACGTTCTTCGGTTCGCCGGCGCGGTTTTCCAACTGGCGCATTTCCACGTGCTCCAGCGGGTAGGAGCAGCGGCCGTTTTCGGTCAGGCTGGTGTCGTCGTAGTCCGGTACACCTGCGTCGTCGGTCACCACGTTTTCAACAATGGCGCCGAAGCGGATTGCGTCCCAGATTACCGGTTCGTTCTTCTGGCTCAGGTTGATGGTCTTGGCATAGCAGCCACCTTCCATATTGAACACGCCGCCCTTGGCCCAGCCGTGCTCGTCGTCGCCGATCAGGTAGCGCTCCGGGTCCGCGGACAGGGTGGTCTTGCCGGTGCCGGACAGGCCGAAGAACAGGCACACATCGCCGTCTTCGCCCACGTTGGCCGCGCAGTGCATCGGCATCACGTCTTTTTCCGGCAGCAGGAAGTTCTGTACAGAGAACATGGCCTTCTTCATTTCACCGGCGTAGCGCATGCCAGCCAGCAGCACTTTGCGCTGGGCAAAGTTGATGATCACGCAGCCCTCGGAATTGGTGCCGTCGCGGGACGGGTCACACTCGAAGTTGGCCGCGTGCAGAATGCGCCACTCCTCCTTGCCCTTGGGGTTGTACTTTTCCGCGCGAATAAACATGTTGCGACCGAACAGGTTGTGCCAGGCGGTCTGGGTGGTGACTTTCACGGGGATATAGTGGTCTTCGTCCTGGCCAACGTGCAGCTGTTGAACGAAGCTGTCGTGACTGGCAACGAAGTCTTCGACGCGCGCCCACAGGGCGTCAAACTTCTCGGCGGGGAATGCGCGGTTCACACTGCCCCACTCGATGCTGTCGGAAGTGGAAGGCTCTTCAACCACAAAACGGTCTGCCGGAGAGCGGCCAGTGCGGGCGCCGGTCACAGCCAGCAGTGCACCAGTGTGGGTGAGATGGCCTTCGCCGCGCTGCAGCGCCTGCTCGACCAGTTGAGCTGCTGAAAGGTTGGAGAACGCCTGCACCGTCTCGTTTTGCTGTGCCATTCGCTTATTACCCATGAAAGTTGTATCACTGAAATAAATAGTAGGGGGTGCCGCCCATTCTCGCGACATGCTCCCGCGAGCAAATCCGCGACCAGGCAGGCTGGCGCGCGCATTATGGCAAACTTCAAATTCTGTTCACAGGAAAAACTGTATAATTTTTGAGCTAAAAAGGCGTTATCAGGGAAAAAAATCGCGAAAATTCATTCAAAATAGTGATGTAGTTTTTTTACTTCATAATTTCGGGGAATATTGGGTGTCCTGTAGTTTTTACTACACTCAACGCCGGTTGGTGTGGGGGTGCGTTGAGGAATGAAATTGGGCAGGTCGGAAACGAAAAACGCGCCCTTGTGGCGCGTTCCGAGGAGTAAAGATTCGTTGCCGTTCGGGCGAAGGCGAGGATGCCGGGTAAACCTTTGTGAGACCTTCCGCGAGAGGGACCTCGCGGAAGAGCCCCATGGATGGGTTGAGGGGGGGCGCCTAGCTCGTGTCTCACACAGGTTTACCCGGTAGCGTCGCCGCCACAAAATTTAATTCAGTGCAGCGTATGCGGCGGCGCGTTGAACAGCTCTTCGATCTTGTCGCGGTCAAAGTGGTAGGTGCGGTTGCAGAACTGGCAGTCCGCGGTGATCTCGCCGCCCTGCTCCTCCAGCAACTGATATACCTCTTCCGGCCCCATGGCGATCAGCGCACGGGCGCTGCGCTCTGCCGAGCAGCTGCACTTGAAGCGGATATTCGCAGTGCCAAGGCTCGCCGGCTCCATCTGGTGGAACAGGCGCACCAGCAGCTCGTCGTGGGGCAGATTGTGCAGCTCCTCGGCGGTCACCGTAGAGGCAAGGTGGACCCCGGTCTCCCAGGCGTCTTTGTTCTCCACCTCGGTGGCGGCGTTATTACCGGGCAGTACCTGCAGCATGATGCCGCCCACAGTGTCTGCGCTGGACTCGATCCAGAAGCGGGTCTGTAATTGTTCAGACTGGGTAAAGTAGTCCTCCAGGCATTCCGCCAGGGTGTCTTTCTCCAGTGGCACTATGCCCTGGTAGCGCTCGCCCTCCTGCGGATCCACGGTAATCACCAGTGCGCCGCGCTCGCCCACCAGCTCGCGCAGGGTAGCGCCTTCCTTGATCTCCGCGCCCTCTGCCACGCGTGCCAGTCCGCGCACATCGCTGTGGTGGGTACACTCGGCGACCAGCAGCGGCACATCGCCCTCGCCCCGGGCCTGAAGCATCAGGATGCCTTCAAACTTGAGCGTGGTGGAGAGCAGGCAGGCGGCGGCGAGGAATTCTCCCAGCAGTTGCTTGACCGGTAGTGGCAGTGGATTGTGCTCCAGCACCTCTCGGTAGGCATCGGTAAGCGTGACCAGCTGGCCACGAATATCGTGCTTGGAGAAGATGAAGCGTTCCAACTGATCCGACATGAGAGAGTGCCTCGCAGAAAAATTTGGGGGGCGATTCTAGTGCCTGTCGCGCCCAAATACGATGGCCTTATAGGATAGCGACAGTCGGGGTGGGATGGTCGAGGGCTTCGTTGGGCCCTCCGGTTGGACCCATTAGCCGCAATACTGGCGTATCTGCGCCTCCAGCTTGCGCGCTTCGACCACACGCTGCCGCTCACTGATGGTGGATTCATTGCCCTGCTCATCCACAAAGTACACCGGGCCCTTGAGGATACTGAGCTGCTTGCGCGCCTGCGCACAGGCAGCTTGCTGTTGGCGGCGGGCTTTCGACTGCTCGGACTGCATGCGCGCGGCGTAGTCACGCTCGAGCTGATCGGCGCGGCGGCTGTCGGGAAAATTCTGCTTGCGGGTGGGGTCGGCGCTGTTGATCGGTTTCAGCTGCCCTTCCAGCGATTCTGCTTTGGCCTCCACTGGCGGCCGGTCACCAAAGTGCACCTTGCCGTCCGCGTCTACCCAGCGGTACAGCTCGCCTGCGCTGGCATTGACTGCCAGCAGGGCGCAGCCCAGAAAGCCGATAGAGCCCAGTGCGATCAGTTGCTTCAACATCCCTGTTTCCCCCAATGAAAACTTTTGTGCTGCGGGATTACTGCACTTGTCCCAACTCTTCTGGCGCTTCGCGTTCGGCCAGGGTACTGAACAGCCCCTGGGAGTGGCGCTCGGGAATCTGGTATGTCTGCAGGATAAACGGCTGTTGTTCACCAGCTGCGGAGGAATCGAGCACCATGCGGTAGCCGGCGCTGTCTTTCAGTTCCACAAAGCCCTGCTGGGATGCTTCCATCAGCTGTGCAAACTGCTGGAAGTCCTGAATTTTTTCGCCGTTAACCGACTCGATGATCCAGTTTTTCCAGTCGTGATAGCCGAGGTTAACCGGCGCCGGCAATACCTTGAGTGCAACAACCAGTTCATGCTGGTCGGGACTGGACCACTGGTTGCGCGCGTAGAGATACTCGATGGGCGCCTTGGAGTGCCAGTTGCTGCCCCAACGCTTGATCAGGTTCATGTTCAGCGGCACAAATACCACGCCGCCGTAGATGTAATAGCGAGGGCGCTGGTCGAACTTTTCCCCCTGTACCAGTGAGCGCGAGGGCGGAGTTGCCTCGAGAGTGATTTCCGCATCCAGGATCTCACCCGCGCGGGCGATGCGCACCGGCAGCTTGTCGCCCACGTGGTACTTGTCCACCGCATAGTGGTAGTTGGTGCGCTGGTTTTCGCGCCACTCGATGGTGCGGTCCGCGGCGATATCAAAACCGTCAACCTGCAGCAGCACGTCGCCGGGCTCCAGCACCTGTGCCGCCGGAGAGTCCTCAAATACCCGCACCACCAGCGCGCCTTCTTGATCTTCGGTGAGACCGGCGGCGGCTTTCATCGCCGGGCTCTCCAGGCTCTGGGTTACCGCGCCAAACTCGGGGAAGCCCTGGTGCACGCCGTCTTTGGCGTCTTCGAGCACGTGGTTGATCACACTGGGCGGCACAAAATAGCCGAGGTTCTCCGCACCCTTGCTGTGGTTGGTTTGCATGGCGACACCGACGATACGCCCGTCAGAGATCACCGGCCCGCCGCTATTACCGGGGTTGATCGCGGCATCAATCTGCCCGGCCATCAGGTAGCTCTCGGCGTGTGCGTAGTATTGGTGCTCCACGCGGGACAATACGCCACGGGTAATCGAAAGAGACTTGCCGCCGATGGGGTAGCCATAAACGGTCACTTCCTCCTGCAGGTCCGGCAGTTCGCCGAGCGCCAGCGGGCGGGTGTCTTCGAAGAAGCTCTCATCGTCGACGGTCAGCAGGGCCAGGTCGGCGTCGTGGGATACAAATTTGACCCGCGCACGAAACTTCTGTGCGTCGCCGTGGCGCTGTACCTGGATAAAGCTGCCATTGGCGATCACATGGGCGTTGGTGAGGATTTGCTGACCTTTGATCACGGCGCCGGAGCCGGACAGTTGCTGGGCATTGAGCAGGGCCCAGGGATTGAAGTAGTCGGGGGCGGCGGCGGTGGTGTAGATCTTGATGATCGAGCGCTTGAGCTGCTCACGTTCCCGGTTGTCGGCACTGGCGGCCTGGGAGAAACAGAGAATCAGCAGGCAGAGAGTCAGCAGGTGTTTCATCGCGGCTTCTTGGTTATTCGTTAGTTTGGGGCAGTTTAGCACTTTGGCGGCTTTGTGCTCTGTGGTTCGAGCGGCTCTGATTGACCCGCCGTGGCGGCCGGGCACCGGGTGGCCCTTTTCAGGACCGCTGTAGACCCATCCCTGGGCGCTGCGGCGGCGACGTCCCTGTCGCCGACGCTCCTGAAAAGGGCCACCCGGTACCCAGCCTTAGCGCTGCAGTTCTTTGCTCCGTAGCTTCGGAGGCTCGAACCGGGTCCGGCTTTTGTGGGGTGGAAAGATTGAGTCAGTCCTGCGATTCCCGCAGGAAGCGATGAATCTGCCGCCGCTGCTTTTTGTTGGGGCGCTCGTGCGAAATGTTCGCATTGTTGGCTTTGCGATCGGCCGCAAACTGTTCCCGTTTAGCAATGCTGTCTTCCGTTTCCCGGTACAGCGTCTGCGCAATATCCGCGCCGCGGCGCTGGTCGGAGAGTGCGATTACTTCCACCACTTTTTCATCCCAGCCTTGGCGAATGGTCAGCTGGGCGCCGGTTGTGATTTCTTTGCTGGCTTTTACTCGCTGGCCTTCCGCATGCACCTTGCCGCCCTCGATTGCTTGCTTGGCAATACTGCGGGTTTTGAAGAAGCGTGCGGCCCAGAGCCATTTGTCGATACGTACTTTTTCCATCAAAACTCTACATCAATGATGAATTTGAAAAGACCCGAGGACTGATTCAAGTCGGTTCGAAGTGCATGAGTTGAAGCGAAGGTCGGGCGCTGGGTGGCGCTTTTCAGGAGCGTCGGCGACAGGGCCGAAGGCGCCGCGTTGAAGCGGCTGGGCCACGTCGCCGCCGCAGCGCCCAGGGATGGGTCTACAGCGGTCCTGAAAAGCGCCACCCAGTGCCCGGCCGCCACAACTGGGTAAAACGTAAGCCTGGGCTACGAGTTGCGGGCCCCCACAATCTCGTCAAAATCAAAAATCGCCGGAAACTCGGTAATCTCCCGCGCGGGGTTTTTGCTGTCCGGCTGGCGGATACACAGCAGGTGTTCGATACCGTATTCCCGCGCGGCGCCCAGTACATGCAGGTTGTCGTCCACAAACAGGGTGCGGGATGGATCGAAAGGCTGGCGTTCCTGTAGTGAGTGCCAGAACAGTGTACTTTCCTTCGCGTGCCCCAGATCGTGGGAAGAAATGATTTCATCCAGCCACTGATCGATACCGGTGATCTCCAGCTTGTGGCTCAGGCCATCCGGGTGTGCGTTGGTCACCAGCAGCGCGCGCTTGTCCATCTCGCGCAGGCTGCGCAGGAAATTGTCTGTATGCGGACGCAGCGCAATGCGATCCTCGATTTCCCGGTAAATCGCCTGCACATCCAGCTTCAGCACATCCGACCAGTAGTGCAGGCAGTACCAGTCCAGAGTGCCGCGCAACTCGTCAGTCATGCGGATAACCAGCGCCTGCGCCTCCGCCACCGGAATACCGTTGGCCTCCGCATAGCGCCGCGGCAGGTGCTCCATCCAGAAATGATTGTCGTAATGCAGATCCAGCAGGGTGCCGTCCATATCCAGCAGCACCGTATCGATCCGGCTCCAGTCCAGCATAAATCTATCCACTTACCTGCCCCGGGGGCGGCTGTACAAAAAAACGCCGGTCATTATGCCCCTAAGCCCAGCGGTCCGCCAAATCTGCGCGGATCAGGCCGGTCACCAGCAGGGCCTGGGCCCCGTAATAAGTCAGCATGATCCAGGTGCCTGCCATCGGGACCGGATCCACGAAGCGGTTGATGGCAATCAGCGCATCGGAAACCATGAATGTCACCGCGCCCGCGAACAGCAATGAGGAGCCACTGCGGTGGGCCGCCGCCGACAGCGCCATAAACACGATTGCGATAATGTAGAACACCACCGGCAGCGCCAGCTCACCAGCGCCGGGGAGTACCTGTCGGGCCAGCAACAGCGCCGCCAGTACGATGGCCACCCCGCGGAGTGCGAAGCGTCGGCTGCCAAACTCCGTTGCGCGCAGGAAGTTGCCCGCGTAGGTCAGCTGGGCCAGCAGGAAGGCGCCCAGGCCAAAGACAAAGTGGTTGTGGAACGGGATGGCCAGCAGTACATCGCCAGTAGCGGAAAAACCCAGTGCCGTGAATGCCAGGGTGCGACTGACTCCGTTGAGATGCCTGGCCGCGAGCCAAATCAGGGAGAGGATCGGTACGATCTTAAGTCCGGCCATCCATGAAGCGTCTACTCCCGAGGCATCCAGCGCCATATACAGCGCACTGCCCACCAGAAACAGAGCGCCAGGGGGGGTAATCATCGAAGTTACCGCAGGCTGAGCGGTCATCGCTGTCTCGGACATGGTCATCTCCAGTTTCTTTCTTTATTTTGTCTTTTTTTATCTTTGCAAATCTTGCGAGTATTCTTGCGCGAGTATTCGACAAAGCGGCTGGCGGTTCAATCCACTAGTGCGCGATATCACAACATCACCTCACGGAGCGACAGATGAAGGCCAACAATATTCTCGAAACCATCGGCAACACCCCCCACGTAAAACTGAACAACCTGTTCCGGGATGATATCGAAGTGTGGATGAAGGTAGAGCGCTTCAATCCCGGCAGCAGTATCAAGGACCGGATTGCTCTGGGCATGATCGAGGATGCGGAAAAAAGTGGCGCACTGAAGCCCGGCGGGGTGATTGTCGAGCCCACCTCCGGCAATACCGGTATCGGTCTCGCCATGGTGGCCGCAGTAAAGGGATACCGGTTGATCCTCACCATGCCGGAATCCATGTCTGTCGAGCGCCGCAAGATTATGAAAGCCCTGGGCGCTGAGTTGGTGCTCACTCCCAAGGAGAACGGTATGCCCGGGGCCATCGCCAAGGCCGAGGAAATCCTCGCTGAACACGACAACAGCTGGATGCCGCAGCAGTTTACCAATCCCGCCAACGTCACCGCGCACAAAAATACCACCGCCAGGGAGATTCTTGCCGACTTCCCCGATGGGCTGGACTACCTGATCACCGGTGTCGGTACCGGCGGCCATATCACCGGCTGCGGTGAGGTGATGAAAGAAACCATGAAAGATCTCAAGGTGTTCGCCGTGGAGCCGGAGAAATCCCAGGTCATTGCCGGCAAGGAAAAAGGGATGCACCGGTTACAGGGGATCGGCGCCGGCTTTGTGCCGGAAGTGCTGAATAAAGAGATGCTCGACGGCACCATTCCGGTTAGCGAAGAAGACAGCTTTGAGATGGCGCGTCAGTGCGCGCTGAAGGAAGGCATTTTTGTGGGCATCTCCTCCGGTGCATCCCTCGCCGCGCTCAAGCAGCGGGAGCAGGAGTTGGCGCCGGGCAGCCGCGTACTGGTGTTCAGCTACGATACCGGCGAACGCTATCTGTCCATCGACGACCTGTTCAGCGCCTGATCGAACTCTGGGTGGGGGGGTGGCCGCAGCGGCAGGATCAAACCACAAATCCTGCCGCGGCCGCGTATAATCTCCCGCTTCAGACATATCAGAACACTTCTCAGAGTCACAATAGGGGGAATCATGGACAACGTAGTAAGCAGGGAGCTGCTGGATCAGGTTATCGCCACTTCGGTAGCGGCGGGAGAG
This sequence comes from Microbulbifer elongatus, assembly GCF_020524885.1. Classification (GTDB taxonomy): domain Bacteria; phylum Pseudomonadota; class Gammaproteobacteria; order Pseudomonadales; family Cellvibrionaceae; genus Microbulbifer; species Microbulbifer elongatus_A. Next base: position 403,004 of record NZ_JAIVKJ010000002.1, read on the forward strand.
GCGATACTTGAGGTGTATAACGCCAGTGGCGATATTGAAGTCGACACCAAGTCGGACGATTCCCCGGTCACCGCGGCCGATCTCGCGGCCCACAAGATTCTCGCCCCGGCACTGGAAAAGCTGCTGGACGGCGTGCCAGTACTGTCCGAAGAGGGCGAAATGCCCTCCTTTGACGAGCGCGGCAAGTGGCAGCGCTACTGGATCATCGACCCGCTGGACGGTACCAAGGAGTTTATCCGTCGCAACGGTGAATTCACCGTCAACGTGGCGTTGATCGAAAACGGCGAGCCGGTAATGGGGGTGGTACATGTGCCGGTGCTGGATATCACCTATGCTGGGGCCAAATCTCTCGGCGCGTTCAAGCGCGATTCCGCCGGTGAGACCCCGATCTCTGTGCGCGCCATGGCCCCGCGCCTGGACGACAAGCAACCGATTGAAGTGGTAGCCAGCCGCAGCCACGGCGCCGGCGCTGTGGACGCGCTGCTGTCCCGTATCGAGGGCAGCCTGGGCGAGACTGGTCTCAAGAATATGGGTAGTTCCCTGAAACTGTGTCTGGTTGCCGAGGGGGCTGCCGACCTGTACCCGCGTCTTGCGCCCACCTGTGAATGGGATACCGCAGCGGCCCAGGCCGTGGTGGAAGCGGCGGGTGGCGTCGTGGTGGACGACAAGTTTGAGCTGCTGCGCTACAACCAGAAAGAGGCACTGCTGAACCCGTTCTTTTACGTGATCGGGGATCGCTCATTCGACTGGAAGGCCCTGCTGTTGGGTTAATCCGTAGGGTTGGTCCCGGTCTGACCGGGGCAATTCGCCGAATCTGGTCTAGGCTTAACCTTATATCCCGGTCGTCGTGTGGATTTTGACGACGGCCGGCTCCGTCCATCTACAGGGAATGGGGAGGTAATGCCTATGACAATTAATCACAGTGGATCCGCTTATCCGCACGTAAATATCAGCGAAATGGAAACCCGCCACCTGCGTCATCGCCTGGAAATCGAGATTACCTGGCTTTCCCGGCAGATGCAGGACCTTCAGGGAGCCGATGAGTCTCTCGATATTTCCCTTCTCCAGACCTACCGGGAAATGATTTTTTCCCGCCGCGCCCTGCTCGGGCGAATTCCCCGCTGAGAGCGTCTTCCAGGGTATGTCCTCCCTTTTTACGATTAACAAATAGCGCCGAATTTTTCCGGAATGAACACTCGCGTGAATCTTTTTGTTCCGAATTCTGTGGGAATTTTTTCTGAAAAGTTGCAGTCGTTTCCTCAATCGTCGCTTAAATATTTTACTTGCCGAGAATTTTGTTCAAGTTCTGGTAATTGGGTCTACGCTTGGTGGGATAAACGCTAACTTAAAAGAGTAAATCCAATGCGTTACCCGGTCGTGGTCCACAATATCGAATTTGCCGGTTACGGTGCCATAGCGCCGGATCTTCCCCACTGCCATTGTCATGGCGAAACCCTTGAAGCTGCCTTGCAAAAAATGGCTGAAACCATTGTCGAGCGCCTGGATGAACTGGAAGCTGCCGGCGATCCGCCACCGCAGGCGGGCGAGCTCGACCTGCTACGCAAAAACCCGGCCTTTGCCGGTGGCGTATGGGCAATCATCGATATCGAACAAAATGAAATGAGCCCGAAATCCTGAGCGCTAACATTCACCGACAGCGCGTATCGAGCAGGCAGTGGCACTTTAAAAACGGCATAAATGCCGGCTAGTAAAACCAATTTTGAAGAACCAAGGATGGTGACAATGAAAGGTCTGGTATTCCTTCTGGCTCTATTCGCATCCAGCGCGACATTGGCCCAGTGGAACAACCCCATCGATGGCTACTGCAATGGTGAGTATCACATCGTCGGTACCATCGGGCTCGGTGCTGGCGAGCTACAGATCAATGATGATAGGGATTTCGCCGGTTACGCCAGTATTGGCGTGACGCCGGATGTGGGCATATGGCAGGTAGAGTTACGCTACACCGGTTTTGACGACGGCAGCGTTTCGGTGGATCAGTGGGGCATAGGGGCCAAGGTCGACTTTACCATGACCTGCGATGTGCAGTGCCTCTACTGGATGGTGGGCTGGAACTACGGCGACTTCGATATCGACAGCATCGAGAAGCGGGGAATCCTGTACGACATCAATGGCGAAACCGATGACAATTACTGGAACGCCGGTGTCGGTTACCGCTACAAATGGACCCAGGATTTCGACACATCCATTGAATACAATTACAACGATGTAGATGCGCGCGTCTGGGTTAACGATGGCGTGTCAGATTTACGCCTGAATTTCGGGCATTTGCGCACGCTCACGGTTAATTTCAGCTATCGGTTTTAAGCAGAAAAAAGCCGGTGGATCCTTGATCCGCACCGGCTGAAATTTAGTTGAACTAAGTCATCCCCTTAAAAACGGTACACCGCTTTCATCCACAGTGTTCGACCTGGTTCGTTAACCCGCGCTAGTTGTTCAAAGCCGGGAATGGCAGTGCCGGCACGGCTGATATGTTCGGCATAGGTTTCGTCCAGCAGATTGTCGATCCCTGCGGTTACCAGAAGTTCTGGTATGGCACGCCAGCCTCCATTAAGCGACAGGATGTTAGCCGAATCCGTGGGGCCAAAGTCCTGGCCGGCAATATTGCCCTTGCCAATATCTACCCGATCCTGCGCAGCAAGCGCACGCCACAGAATCCCTCCTGACCAGGCCGAGTATTCATAGTGCAATCCAAGGCGAGCTTCCAGCGGCGGTAATTGTGCCAGGGTCGCGCCGTCAGATTCATTGGCTCCACGCACCGAAGACAGAGTCAGTTCCGAGCGCCAGTTTTCGCTGATGTGATACCCCAGGTCGAGCTCCGCACCCCAGCTTCGCGCATCGGTATTGCGCACAATGGTGGTGGTGCGAGTGTCGCTCATGCCATCCATGCTTCCGCTCATATTCGATTTGCCATAGCCCGATTGAATCATCAGGTAGTCGTCGATGATGTTGGCAAAAAGCGATGCACTCGCTGAGAGTTTTTCACCGCGATAGATATAGCCGATATCCAGCTGTGCGGTTTTTTCGAATTCGATATCCAGTGCGCTCACCGAATCGGCGGATTCCTTGGCGATGATTTCCCAGTAATCGGGGAAGCGCTCGGTATAACCCACCCCGGCATAGAAGGTGGTTGAGGATGGGGCACTGTGTTCCAAAGCCTTTTCAATGCGCATGAAGCCGCTGTATAGCTGCTCCTCCCGTTTCTCACCCGCGGTAGGGTTTCCAGCGGACGACATCATCGACAACTGCACTTCATTGCGTAGATCGCGCAGGCTCCAGTCATCGACACGGGCACCTGCAACCCAGCGACCGCCTGGGGTTGGTTCCCAGCTAAGTTCGGTAAACAGGCCGGTTTGGGAAAATTCCGCATCCGCTACCCGCTTTAGATCGCGGTAGTCCCCAATGCTCTGGTTCATGCTACTGCGGTTGCTGTGGCGATTTTGCTGGGTGTCGAGCCCTATGCTCAGTTCCATATCCTGCTGCGGTTCCAATTCCACCAGCAGCTTGCCCCCGCTGGTTTCGCGGTCTGGATTCATCGCCATTTGCATGGCCATCACTCCACTGGGCTCACGCAGGGTGTAGTTATCCATGACGTGGTCCACGTAGTTGTAGTACCCCTGCACTTCCACCGACTGGATGAGATCCGAGATATTGTTGCGGACAAACTTCGCATTGACGTTTTCGCGGGCGAATTTGGAACCATCTACCCCGCGGTCGGCATAGGCCGCTTCGCCATCGCTGCGTGCGCTGCTGAGTTCCAGGCGAGTGTCGTCGTCCGGGCTCCAGGAGAACCCGAGCTGACCATTCCAGCGCTCATACCGGGAGTGAACGGTAACGCCATCTCCATCCTGATAGTCCCCTGCCGAAGCAGAAGTTATGGTGCCGCGTATAGAAAACTCTGGCGACCTGTAAGCGGCATCGACGAGGCCGTCCTGGCGTCCGGCAGTGGCGGCCAGCAGACTTGTGTGCACATCCCACTCTGTTGTTTGCGGGCGCTCCCGATTGCGTTCAAAAAGCACGACGCCGGCAGAGTTCCCTGGACCGTACTTGACCGTCTGTGGACCCTTGATCACTTTGATCACGTCCAGGGTCTCCGGAAAGATATACGCGGTGGGTGGATCCATTCGATTTGAGCAGCCGCCGAGAATGGATTCGCCATCCAGCAACATGGACAGTCGCGATCCGGCCATACCGCGCAACACCGGGTCACCGTCGGTGCCACCTTTGCGGATTACCGAGAAGCCGGGAATCGTTTTCAGGTAGTCCGCACCATCGTTGGCAGGCAGCGGCTGGCGGGGTTTCTTGGGGTCAGTGACCAGGTTCAGTGGTTGCTCGGTCTTTACCGCGGTGACAACCATCTCTTCCAAGCCGGTGGTGTCTGCCTGGGTGCCGTTGGCGCACACGCAGCAGGCGGTAACAACAAAGGCGAGGGCGCAACGTCGGAATACGCGTGCGCCGGCCGCCGGGGATTTACCGGCTTCAATACGGGAATTATTCATTGTTCATTCTCAATCTAACGAAAAGCAGCCCGCCGGTGGTTGCGCCACGGGCTGGGGTACCCGCGGGCACAGCTGAGCGGGCGCGGACGCGCCACAGGGACTGCCATGAGCCTGCGGGGGAATGTATCGGGGTTGTTGTTAAGCGAGATTGGCAACGATGGGGGGCGCGCGCCCGGGGGGAAGCAGGTAACTCCGCGGTTTGATCGCGATGGAATGTGGCGTGAATATGGGCAGCGAGGGACCACGCAGAGGCGCCCACAACACAGGCTCCACGCCAACGGCAAACGCCACGGGTGCCGAGAAATTACAGTGGTTGTCGGAAAAGGCCTGGGCAGTGGCACTGTCGTGCTGATGGTCAGGATTTGCCGATTCGGTACCAGCCGGCTCCGCCATCGAATGATGGGCGTTCTCGTGAGCATGGCCCTGGTGGTGTGCGTGAGCAGGGGCGTAGTGCGGCTGGTGATGGTCGGATGGACTGTCGCCGTTAGCCAGGTTTAACAGCAGTGCGCTGCGGCTGTCGCCGTGACACAGTTCGTAGGGGGAGCCCCCGGCGATGGGCGCGGGCATAAAGCCTGCCGGCACCAGGCCGCGCACGGCGAGAAACATACCCAGCAGCAACACCGCCAGCCACGGGGGCAGGCAGCGGCGAACATCTTTCGTGTGCGCTGAGCTGTTATTCACTGGGGTGGTTCGTCTGGAAAAAGCGATAATCCCGGGGTCAGAGTCTACCACTGCGCTTCAGTTGCCAGTAGGTTTCCACCAGCGACATATGCATTTGCGAGGGCAGGGCGTCTGCCAGAATCGTATTGCGTGCGCGCAGTTGTTGCAGCAGCCGCTCGCGACGCGCCACCAGGTCTCTTCCCGCACCGTTTAATAGTGCATCGTCAAAGTCGCCTACCGGCTTTTCCAGCAATTCATCCAGCGCCCGTTCGCGCAGGCAGGCCACCATCACCAGGTGGTGGCGGGAGAGCTGCTGTACCGCGGCGGTGAGGTCTTCGTTGTCTTCGTCCCGTACATTGGTCAGCAGGATCACCAGCGCGCGTCGCTGCTGGCGGGCCAGCAACTGTTCGGCGGCGGCGGTGTAATCGCTGTGGGCAGTGCCCGAGTGCAGGTCGTAGACGTGATTCAGCAGCAGGTTGATACCGCCCTCGCCTTTTACCGGCGGCAAGCGGCTGTGGCTGCCGGCAAAACACTGCAGGCCCACCGCGTCGCCCTGGCGTATCGCTACGTAGGCGGATAACAGCAGCGCGTTGAGCGCGTGGTCGAAGTGACTCAGATCGCCGTCGCGGGTGCGCATGCGGCGGCCGCAGTCCAGCAGGAAAATGATTTCCTGGTCGCGCTCGTCCTGGTATTCCCGGCTGATCAGTTTCTGCATGCGCGCGCTGGCCCGCCAGTCCACCTGACGCTGGCTGTCGCCCTGGCGGAATTCGCGCAGCTGGCGAAAGTCCAGCCCTTCACCGCGGCGCTGCTGCTGGTGCACACCCAGATAGCGTAGGGACTGTTCCGTAGACAGCGCCTGCAGTGAGGAAATGCCGAGAAAATTGGGATAGACCTTGGCATCTTGGGGTTCGCCAAGCAGTACCCGGCACTGCCACAACTGCCACGGCGAGCTGGCCAGTACCTCGATGCGGCCGAATGCGGCGAGACCCCGGTGTACCGGTGTGGCCGTGTAGTTTGCGTGGATTTCCTGTCCCGGATTTAACTGGACCTGCAGCGGCAGATCGGCGCTGCACAGTTGTGTCGGCAGCTGGTCGGATACCAGTAGCCGCAGTGGGCGCAGACCGTGGTTGCGGAGGCTCAGGCCGATGTCCTGCTCGACGCCCAGTGCGAGGTTGCCGGGCAGACTGCGGCGGCCATCGAGGCCGTCGGTGCGCCGGCCGGTAGCGAAGTCCAGCAATGCCGCAAGCGCCAGCGTGCCCATACCCAGCCACCAGGCACTGCTCAGCAAGCCGGCCGCAGTGGGCAACCAGATACGCGCGGCGCTGACCGCCAGCGCGCAGCCGGTGGCAATCAGCAGTAACCGGATCAGGAGCGGAGAGGGCTTCACAGCCGCGGCGCCTCCACGGACTCGATGATCTGCGCCAGCACGGAGTCGGCGGTTTCACCATCAATCTCCATATCCGGGGATACCGCCACGCGATGGCGCATCACCGGGATGGCCATGGCCTTGATATCGTCCGGCAGCACAAACTCGCGGCCTTCCAGCAGGGCGTGGGCGCGAGCCGCAAGAATCAGGCCGATACTGGCGCGGGGGCCGGCGGCGCGACGCAGCTGGGAGGACTCGCGGGTGGCGCGTACCAGGCGCACGGCGTAGCCGAGTACCTGCTGATCCACCTGGATCTGCGGCACAAGTACCTGCAGCTGTTGCAATTCGTCGGCATCAAACACTGCCTGTACTGAATCACGCAGTTTGTTTTCGATATGTCCGCCGCTGGCCGCCGCCGCCAGCTGCTCTTCTGCTTGCTGGCTGGGGAAATCGATCAACACCTTGAGCAGGAAACGGTCCAGCTCCGCTTCCGGCAGCGGGTAGGTGCCTTCCTGTTCCACCGGGTTCTGGGTGGCCAGTACCATAAACGGTTGCGGGGTAGCGTGGGTTTCCCCATCGATGGTGACCTGGTGTTCCTGCATTACTTCCAGCAGTGCGGCCTGGGTTTTGGCGGGGGCGCGGTTGATCTCGTCCGCCAGTAGCAGGTTGGTAAACACCGGGCCGCGGCGCACCTCAAAGCGGCTCTCGGCCATGTGGTAGATGGCATGGCCGGTGACATCGGCGGGCATCAGGTCGGGGGTGAACTGGATACGGCGGAAGTCGCCGCCGAAGCCGCGGGCGAGGCTGCGTACCAGCAGGGTTTTGCCGAGTCCGGGCACGCCCTCCAGCAACACGTGGCCACCAGCGAGTAGTGCGATCAGTACCTGATCCACTACCGCCTGCTGGCCAATCACCACCTGGTTGATACGTTCACGCAGCGCGTTCACCCGGGCGCTGGCCTGCTGCCAGCGATTGTCGACTGGAGCTTCGCTGTCGATAGCATTTACCGGGTTCTGGTCCAGGCTGGTTTCGCTCGTATTTTGGCTAATAGTTTCGCTGATCGTTTCGCTCATAGGGCGGCCTCGATGATCTGAATGCTGCGCAGTCGCGCGGTAAAGTCGTCCTGGCTGCGGGGCGCCTTGCCCCACAGGGTGTCAAATATCTCTCGCGCCGCCAGCCCGGTTTTCTCCGCCATGACTTCGGCGATCTCCTGTTGGCGGTCTTCGCTCAATTGGCGGTTACCGCTGAGTTTTACCAGCAGCGGTTTGCGGGCCTGGAGGAAAAGACTCTCCCCCTTGTCATGACGCCAGTAAAAGTATCCACAGGCGCGGATATGCTCCAGTAGCGAGCGCCGCTCACTGGCGCTTGCCGGTGCCATAGGGCCGAAGCGGCGGCTGCGGTTGGCGATCCACGCCACGAGGGCAAGCAGTCCGGCAAAAAACAGCTCAAGCGCGTAGCGCTGAATCAGGGTGCCGAGGGTGTCAAAGCGGGGCTGGGTGATCATCACCAGTTCGCGTTCGCCCACAAGGTGTGCGAGAAAATAGGCGTGGTCGAATTCACCGATGCGATGATTTCGCCACAAGCCGCCATCGGTCATCAGGGTCAGGCGGCCGCGGCCCCGCTCGTAATAAACCAGCGGCGCTTCGGTAGAAACTTTCTGGAAGGGCACCCAGTGCAGGGGGCCGCCATCCACATCGGTATCTGAACCCTGGCCCATCATCTCATGGGTAAGTACCCGGTGCGGATCAAAATACAGGGCATAGCTGGTGCCGCTGGCACTGGTGAGGTTGACCAGTCGCTCCGGGTCGACATCCGGGTTGCGCGGGGATTGCTCGTCTGCCGTTGCTTCGTCCTGTGTGGGTTCCCCCTCCTGTGCGTCAGATGTTTGCTTGTCTTTTTTGCTTTCCTTCTCCGCGAGCTTGCGGTTGTGCTCGCGCATCATTTCGCTGGCGGTCTTGTCCTGCAGATCGCTGGCTTCCTCACCGAACACTTCCCGCACCTGACGATTGAAATAAAGGTCCAGGTCTCCGTTAGTGACTTCCAGCCCAAGGGTTTCCAGCAGCAGATCCTGCTCGTTGTCGCCGTCACCGCTATGGGCGATGACAATGGCGTGGCCGCCGGCTTCTACCCAGTCGAGCAACTCCCACAGGCGGTCATGGTTGTACACCTGACTGGAGCTGGCGAGAAACAGGGCATCGCCGTCGTCCAGAGTGGAAACGATAGAGATGTTGTCAGCGCGGCGGTGCGGGATATCCAGCCGATCGAGGAAGCGCTGGGCGGCGAGAAACGGATTGCGACGGGCCTCGGGGCCAAAGCCAAGGTCGACTTCTTCGGTGTGACGCTCGAAGAAAAAAAGAAACAATGCGGTGGCGCCGGCGAGCAGCAGCACAGCCCAAATGATCGCGATACGGCTCAGTTTCACGGCTGCACCTCCTGTGCCTTGCCGTCGCGGCCCAGGCCTTTATCCTGAAATACCCGCTGCCACTGAATGCACAGGGATTCCAGTTGTGCGCCTGCGGGAGGCTGGTGGGCATAGGCCTGGCGCTGCCAGGTTTTTGTCAGCACGCCGAAAAATTGCACCAGGGCGGGTTGCAGGCGTGGATCCTGATCGGCCTCCTCGCGTACCAGCTGTGCGCATTCCGCCTCGGTGTGGTGGTCGCGGAAGGGGCAATCGAAACGAGAGATCAGGTTGGACAGGCTCGCCCGGTACAGCAGCCCCATCGCCTCCCGTTGATGGCCCGCATTCCATAACTGCAACACTTCGGCGGTAACGTCGTCGGGCAGGCTTTCCCTGCGCACATCCAGGCCGAACAGAGTTTCCGGGCGTTCGACCTCTGCTTTTTTAATTTTGGGCCGGTAGCCGAGCAGGCTGCGTAAATGATCACGGAAATGCCACAGCAGGTAGACAACCAGACCGATGGCGGTGATCCACAACAGCACCTCGATAATCCCGGCGAGCAACGGGCCAAACTCGGGGTCTGAGTCCGAGACCTCCTGCTCGTCGCTTCCCAGTCCTTCTAGCCACTCGATAAAAGCAATAAACCAGTCGGGGAAGCGGTATTCGCGGGATTCGAAATCCTTCATGCGCCAGCTGCTGATTTTCTCGCGCTGGTGGAATTCATCTTCTGCCAGCACTTCGTCGATCAGTACCTCTGCCTGTGCCGGGGTCGCGACATCGGCTTGTACTGACTGAGGTCCGGTGATGGCAACGATCAGTGTCAGGCCCAGGGCGCAGGCGAGAGATACTGCTGTCGCGCGGGGTGCCGATGTACGCGCCGGTTTGCGCTCGCGAGTTTGTTGGATTTCCAAGCGCGCGCGCAGCTTGCGGAAATGGATTTCAATATCCCAGGCTTCCAGGTCCACTCGCCGGCCGATATACAGCATGAAACCACCGCACACATAAAACGGCGCTACTGCGGCCATGATCAGCAGGGTAAAACCATTGGCAATCCAGGCGTAGATCGAGTTGCTGTCATTCAGTATCGGCATCCAGTCAATCTCGATCTGTTCCGGCAGCATCAGGTAGAAAAGTGCCGCCAGGCCGAGGCCGAGAATCATCTCCACGTGCACGCCAACGATGTGCAGCCAGCTCGCGGCATTAGCGGCCTTACGGTGCAGCAGGGAGAGGCGAGCCGCACGGGCTTTGCCTCGGGCATTTTCTAACACGGTTACCGGTAGATCAAAGGCGCGGGTAAAACTCAGGCGCCGCCAGGTCAACCAGGGAAACCAGTCGGCGCTGTTGGCGCGACGAAACTGGCCGAGGGCATCGCGGAAACCCATGGGTTCATTGAACAGTTTGCGGCTTGCCACCAGCAACGGCAGGCGATCGAACAGGGGCTTCAGCCACCAGATGACGAAAATGATCCAGTTGGGACTGTCGGGAAATATCAGAGCCAGCAGTGCAAACAGAGCGGCGGCGGGCAGCAGCCAAAGGGTGCTCAACTGAAGCCAGTGCTGACGTGCCAACAGAATTCCCAGGTCAACGGATTCCCAGCTCGAGCGCTGGCGGGCACGCACGGCGAGACGATCGAGGTTCACAGCCGGCCCCCCGTGTGTGTATTCGCGGAAGGCTGGTTGCGACCACCGAGGAAACAGTAGCCGAGGACCAGCAACCAGAAGAAGCCGCCCACCGCGAGTTTCACCGCGATACTGACTTCGGTGCTGGACGACCAGAAGGCCTCAAGAAAGGCCGCAATGACCAGCATCAGAAAGGTGCCGTACATGATTTTCATGGCGTCGCGCCCGGCGACGCGCAGGGACTCCCGGCGACTCAGGTTACCGGGATTAACCAGGGAGTGTCCCAGGCGCAGGCCGGCGGCTCCGGCAAACACAATGGCGGTCAGCTCAAAGGCACCGTGTCCGATCACAAATGGATAGAAAGTGGTGACGAATCCGACCCGGGTGATATGCCCGAAAATTGCGCCGAGAAAAACGCCGTTGAATACGATAAAGAAAATGGAACCGATACCGAACAGTATGCCCGAGGCAAAGGTTCGAAAGGCGATTCCGATATTCTTCTTAATATAAAAACCGAACATTTGCAGATCGGTATCCGAGCCGCGTTCGCGCCCCAATACCCGGTTTGCCGGGTCGTACATGGATTCGATCTGCAGCACCTGTTCCGGTGACATCACGGCGTAGATGAGCGAGTCGTTCCAGTAGCTGCCGAGCCCCATCACCAGTGCCGGGGCCAGGAACAGCGCGCAGGACAGCCAGACAAATCGGGCCTGCTCGTGCAGCGCGCGGGGGAATCCACTGAACAGGTATTCCAGCCAGCGGCTTCTGGATACGGACTTTTCCTGGTAGAGCCGCTGATGGCAGGCCATTACCAGCTGGTTGAGTCGCGCGATCAGGTTGCTCGTGTACTGGCGCTCTTTGGCCACGGCAAGATGCTGGCACAGACGTCGGTAACTTGCCGGCAGGTCCTCGATCAATCCGGCGCTCTCGCTTTCAACGGCTGCATTTTTCCGGTAGCCGGCGAGCGTGTTCTCCAATTGCAGCCACAGGGGTTGGTGGCGCTGCTCAAAATCCCGCTGTTTCACTGGCCACCCACCCGCTTATTCGTTTTTGATCCACTGTCTTTGTGGTCTTCGGCTGAGCGCGCGCCGAGCAGCCAGCGCCCGATGCCGTGCAGCCGATTAAGTCCATCATCCCCTGATTTACCAGTAATCGGTTGCAGCAGGTCTGCCAGTTCCCGTTGCCGAGCGCGGCTCAGCTCTTGGCTGCGCTCACTCAGGCTTACGATGGCCTGCTGGTCTTCCAGTTGCAGTCCGCGCGGTGGTGCTAGCGGCGTGACCTGCGGCAGTGCGGCAGATGCCGAGGCATTTTCCCGGTGTATCACGAGAGTACCCGCGGCGTGATCGCCGAGGCGTTGGAAGTCCCGGCTGCAGGTCATACTGATAATGCCTGCGCAATAACCGAAGGGTAGGAAGTCCGCAAAACGCAGCAGGTTACGCATGATGGACGGGCCCCAGCCGATGGGGGTGAGGTTGTCGTTGACCACGGCAATGGAAAACGCACGCTTGCCAGGGGTCTGACCACCGCGCATTACCTCGAACACAACCGGGTAAAACCACTCGAGCACAAACGATACCAGTAGCCAGATGCCCACTCCGGCGTCGCCCGCGATGGTCATCGCTATCCCGAGTACGATCAAGATCAGCGTGCGGTAAAACAGGTCGACGGAATAGGCCAGCATGCGCGGCACAGGACCCGCGACCTGTGCAGTGAGATCGATCCCTTCGGGGGTTTCAATTTCGTACAGGGTGTCGAGGCCGGTGATATCGGCAGGCGGGTGTGACGAAGACGGGCTGTTGTTTGGCATCGGGCAGAACTACGGCTTGTGCGACATGGGAATTCTGAGATAAACCTGAAGGTGCATCCAGAAAGCTCCGGAGGGGGCGCTGCTTGTCGCAGTGCTTCCTCCGGACTGGAAATCACATTTCCGGATTGGCTTCATGGCCGCCAAACATATTGCGGTACAGGATACCGTAAGCGATGCTCAGAATCGGAATTGCCCAGATAAGGCCGATCAAAAGCGCCAGAAAGCCGGCGACGTACAGCAGCATCATCACGATGGCAAAACCAAATACCGGGAACCAGTGCTTGGTGATCGCTTTGCGAGAGGTTTCCAGAGCCTGCCAGGGGCCCATGTTTTTGTCGACGATCAGGGGCATCATCATCAGGTAACCGATCATCAGATAGATACCGGGCAAGATCAGCAGTACAAAGCCCAGTCCCACCAGCAGGTACATGAGAATCATGCCCAGTGCCAGTGGCAGTATCTTGTCGAAATGGGCGAATACTTCGGTGCCGGAAACTTCTTCTTCACGCGCGATTTTCACGCCGATCATGATCATGCCGGCGACAAGGGGTGCTGTGGCAAAAAGGATAATCAGCTGGGAAAGCAACGCGCCCACGCCCTGATTGGCTTCCGGGTCGGTGAACGACTGGCCGGTAACCATGGTGGCAATTAATGAAATAGCGACATAAGCCACCATGTACAGCAGAACGCCCAGCCACACGGTGCCCTTGTTGCCCTTGGTCTTGGCCCACGCTTCACTCAGGGTATCGCCGATGGCGACCTGGTAATCCCCCGCGAGTGCCCCGGGGATGGAGCCCATATTGGCGCTGCTGCCGTGATCAGCCGCCAGTTCGGCCTGTGGCGCATTGTAGATATCACTGCTCATGGTCGAAATTCCTTGATCGATTTTTTTTGTCATTCTTGGTGCCGGCCATACATCCAAAGCCGGTTTCCCAGTAGAAAACCGGAGCCGGCAACAGGGCCTGCAACGATAACACAGGTCCGAAGGCGATTGGCGCGGTATGCCCCTATTTGTAAGCGCCTGTAATTGGGCCTTCTGGGCGCTACCATTGCGCACATATAATTGCGCAAGACCGCCTGATAGAAATGTTGGGCAGACACTTGATCAACTTACAAAGTGAAGAGGAATGAGCATGGCAATCACACTGGAAATGCACGATTCGAAGAATGTGTTCGGTGAGCCCCTCATCCCCTGCAGTAGCGACCCACTGACCGGGTTCTTCCGCGATGGCTGCTGTAATACCAACGATCAGGATATGGGGTCCCACACGGTCTGTGTTGAAGTGACCCGGGATTTCTTACGATTTTCACGTGATCGTGGCAATGACCTGAGTACTCCAGTAGAGGAATTCGGATTTCCGGGGCTGAACCCGGGAGATCGCTGGTGCCTGTGTGCGGCGCGCTGGCTGGAGGCGGAGCAGGCCAATATGGCACCGCGGGTGTTTTTGCAGCGCACTCACGTACGGGCTTTGGAAATTGTTCCGTTGGAAGTTTTGCGGCAGTACGCGGCCGATTTGAATTGATCGCAGCGCTTGCGTTGAAAATGGCGGCGGGAAAGAAATACTGGAGAGAAATAAAGATGCTCTGAAGTAAGCCCTCCTGGCTTACCCAGAGCCAGCCTTGCGGCTGATAACCAACTCACAGGATGAAGAATGTTGGTGAGCGCGGTTTCCATTCCGGCCAATTTCTCTCTCTGAGAAACTGACCCGCTCGATGGATAGAATGCGCCTGTTACCGAAATTCAACAATAGCTCTTACTGATCAAATTCGATGAAATTAGCGTGAATTTGTGACCGCTTCCCGAAGCTTTATTCACTTATTGCTGAATCAACCCTTCACTCATGCACTTGGAGATCAGCTGACCGGTCGTTTTGCAGTTGGCTTTTTTGAGGATATTTTTCCGGTGGTTTTTTACCGTATTGGGAGAGATATTCATGATCTTTGCGATATCGACACTGGTTCTCCCACTACTCAACAGATTGAGCACTTCCAGTTCTCGCTTGGTCAACACGGAATGTGTTGCCATGGGTTTATCGTCTTCATCGAGCACGTCGATATTCAGAAAGCTTTCCCGCCCGTGAAGATCGAGCAGCGAGAGTTTGTGGTTGTTGCGATTGGTGAGATGAGATACGTCCGTATGGATACAGAGCGTTTTGGTTGCGCGATACCTGTCATCGGTTGCCAGAATGATCGCCTGGCGATTGAACAGGCGATAACTTCCGTCCGCTACGAGCATTCTTCCACTGTAGGAGATTTTGTAGTCCTTTATCCGCCCAATACCAATGCGGTTTTTCAATAATGACAGCGCAGTCTGTTCCGCTCGGCTGGTAAAGAGAAGATCGTCCGGGTGGCTCCGATCAATGATCGACTGAATAGTGGTGAGCTCTGGGTCCAGCCCGAGGATATGTTTGATTGCAGGGCTGACGAGCATGGGCTTTTCCCGCCTGGAGGCGTCAAGCACGTAATAGTATGTGCTGCCCGCACTGAAAGTGCTTGCTATAAACTGGTCCAATTCATAGCGTTGCTGGGAGCTGGCGATATCCCGTTTGCCGAAAAATTCGGGAATACTATGCCATGCCCGATGGTTCGGACTTTTTTGTGGCTCTAGAAAATCCGACCCCATTTCCCCGTTCTCGTCTGATTTTTTTAATTTTTCTTCTTATGCTGTTTGCAATCACAAAGATGTGATTTCCATCGCGAAGCTGCTCTGGGTTTATAGCAAAAAAAGTAATAGCTGACACACGGTTTTTAGACGATCGATCAGTTATGTCTGAATTAAAATCGGGTTTATCCTCGATGATGCTGCAAAGTCACAATAGGCATGTTTGAGGGTTCAAATAAATCCCTCCGTGATACACAGGGCCATAAGTTGATTCATGTTTTGACAGTCAGCCTTTTTCAAAATCCTTTTCCGGTGATTTTTGATGGTGAATTCCGATAGTGAAAGTTCCCGGCCAATTTCTGCACTGGTCATTCCCTTTGCCACCAGCTTGATCACCGAAATCTCACGCGCGGTAAAAAGTGGCTCGCGAGCCCGAATATCGTCTACGTGACCATCGACAGCGAGGTTGAGATAGGAGGGCTCCCCGTTCATCCCGATCAGTGAGAGACGCCGGTTGTTACTAACGGTCAGGTGAGAAATATCGGTGTGCACGTTGAGTGCTTTGCCAATTCCGCCCTGTCCATCGGTCGTCAGTACCACCGACTGGTGGTTGAAGAGGCGGTAGCTGCCGCCTCTGACCCGGAATCGGAAACAGTAGGAAATTTTATAGTCGCTCACCTTGTGCATGCCGATTTTTTCCTGGAATAACCGGATCGCGGTAGCCTCGGCGCGAGCGACAAATTCCATATCGTCGGGGTGAATCTGATCGAGAATACCCTGGAATGTGACGGTCTCCAGATCGAGGTCGTGCATCTGCTCTACCTGAGGGCTTACATAAAGCAGCTCCAGATCAAACAGGTCAAACACGTAGTGGTAGAAGGGGCCATTACTGAATATAGAGCTGACCAGGTCATCCACCCTGAACTGTGCCAGCTCGGTCTTACGCTTGGCGAACAGCGCTCTGCGGCCGTCCCATACATCCGTCAACAGCGCGGTTTTTGGTTTTGTTTCTAGAATCTCTTTAGCCACGTCTGAGAGTCCTTAAGTATCCCGAATCCCGTGCCAGGGAGGCCCGTACAATTTTTCTACAAAATGCGTCACTGTGCGCAAATGTGATTTGCGTCACAAGATTGCTGAGACTTTTGTATCAGCTTTGAGGCTTAAAACCAACACTAATTGGTACGGATGCGCAAATTGCAGGGAATAATTTTGCGCCAAGACAGGAATGAATGTTTCGTGGCGGGTCTGGAGGGAGGATGTACTGGCTGTTGCTCCATTCGCGGCCACACAATACCGGTGGGCCGCGAGCGAAGTCTGGCGAGGTTGCCGGTATTCGTCAGGAGGGCAGGAAGTCAATGGAGTAGTTGAGCGTAGATTTCTGCACGTTGGCCGCGCCGAAATTGATCAGCCTGATCCGCGCCAACAGTTTGCGCTCCAGATCTGGGCTGTCCAGCTCACTACTTACGAGACTGACCGCGGAAATGGTCCCGTTGGCTTCGATCACCAGCTTCACGGTCACCTTGCCGGCAAGCGTGGGATCGCGGCGCAGGGCGCGGTTGTAAATCGCGAAGATGGCCCCCTTGTTGGCTTCCATTACTTGGCGAATGGATTCCTCGCCGCGGGTCCCGCGCTCGCGGCGCGCTTCCCTGGCGCTGGACTTGGCCGCCACTGTGGCCTCAGCGACTTCGACCTGAGTAGTCTCACGCCCAGACAGGGCCGAACCGCCGGTATTGCGACTCAGCTGTCCGGTATTGATGCCGCCGCTGGATGCCTTGGACTTGTCGCTGATCAGGGAACGGTCGATTTTCTGCGCTGTTGCCGCGCCGCTGGCCAGGCTGTTGGCATTGGCCACCTGGGATACGTCGAGGCTGTCGCGCATATCCATGAGGTCGTCCTGAAGCTGCATCAGGCCGCTATTAGCCGCCTTCTCCCGCGCCTTGGCGACCTCCGCAGCCGGAGCCTTCTCGGTCAAAGGCTTCGGTTTTACGGTCTTGATCGGCTCTGGTTTGGGCTTTGGCTTTTCAATTGGCTTGGGTTTTTCTTTTTTTATTTCCTTTGGCTTTTCTTTCTTTTTCTCTACCGGTTTCGGCTTGGGTTTTTCAACCGGTTTGGGTAATTCTTTCTTTTCCAGAATCACCCGTGCAAGCTGCGGCGGCAGTTTCTCGGCCTGCTCGCGGGTAAGCTCCGGCGCAGGAATAAAAGTAAAAAGTGCGCCCACCACTAAAAAAGCTGCCATGCCGCTTTTGAGGAACTTGCTAAACCGCTGGTCTTCTTCTTCGGTAGAGGCCCAGGGCAACACGGAGTTGTAGTAGTGCCACGGCATCATTGCCGGGCGTCCCTGGGATTGGGCGAGTACTGAATTGGCTGAATGGAAGGTCGCTGTGCTCATGATTGCGGCCCCTCCTTCAGCGACCGGCGGCCGGTGCGGCCGGGTCTTGCGGTGCTGTCTGGGTGACGGCGAGATCAATATCCCGGTAGTCCGCCGCGGCACAGGTATTCATGATTTTTTTGAGCAGTGCGTAGGGCACTTCCTCATCCCCGAGAATGGTCACCGGGCGGCCCACTGATTGCTTTTCTTCCGGCAGCGGCTCTGCGCGGCTGGCCAGGTATTGGAGCTCTTTCAGCAGTGGTTGTATCTGCTCCTTATTCGCATCAATCTGTGCCACATTCGCGATTACGCGATTGCCCACCAGTAACTGCTCTCCGTTTACCCGTACCACGGTTGTGGTGTCCGGCTTCTCGGTGGACGTGGACTCCGGTAGTTTGATGGTCTTGTCTGCCTGAAGTACTTCCACTTCAGAGGAGTTCACCAGCAGGAAGAACACCAGAATGGTGAAGATATCCATCAGGGATACCAGGTTCAGCTTGGTCTGCTTGTGCCGGCGCTGCTTGCGCCCTTTCAGCTTTCCGCCGATCGTCGCTTTCATATTCCGTTGCCTGCCAGCTGTTCGTCTGTTGCCTGTGCGTCAATCACAGGCGCGTCCCCCAGGGAGATCTGCGGAAACAGTTCCGCATCCACTACCGAGGCAGCCACGACTGCGCGGAAAGAGCGCGCGGTATCCATGGCTGTCACCAGGGTGCAATAGGGGGTGCCCGGTTCAGAGAGGATGACCAGGTCTTTCTTGTCGATATCCTTTTCCCGCAGGCTCCGTTTCACTTCCTGCAATACATCGGACACCAGCTTGAAATCCGGCTCTCCGTCCCGGTTGGCAATACGCTTTACGCGAATTCCCGCCGGATAGTTGATGTCGATGTACTCTTTGCGCAGCACCAGCTCCAGCTGCCGATTTTCTTTCTGGTCCTCAACGGCGGGGTCACTCAACCCCGGAAGGTTAAGGTTCAGCACAGAAATATGGGAAAACACCATATTCAACAGCAATACGGGGACCAGCACGGTCATCAGGCTCATAAATGAGGTGATGTCCAGATCCGGATCGGTTTCCAGCCTGCGTCGGATAGCCATGGCTCTCTCTTGTTATCTGATTACGCGTTAGTTTTACGTCGCCTCAAATCAGGCGGTGGCGCCAGCTTTTGCTGCCGGGCGCGCCGCGGATTCAGTTTTCTGGCCACGGGTCAGGGTAATCAGATTGAGAAATTTCACACCGGCCATTTCCAGGCTGTCGATAATCTCGTTGGTCTTGTTCTGCAGCATGGAATAGGCGAGCAGCAGCGGAATCGCAGAGATCAGGCCGAAGGCGGTGGTGTTCATGGCTACGGAAATACTGGAAGAAAGCATGGACGCTTTCTCGGACGGATCCGCATTGGCTACCGCGGTAAAGGCGGCGATCAGGCCGATAATGGTGCCGAGCAGGCCCAGCAGGGTGGCGATATTAGCGAGGGTGGCCAGGTAATTGGTGCGTTTTTCCAGGCGCGGCACCGCTTCGAGGATGCTCTCCTCGATGGCCATGGCAATGTTCTCATCCTTGCGCGCATGCTGGGCAGTGGAAATGCCAGCGGCGACGATCTGGCTCATCGGCGCTTTTTCACCCTGAGAGAACTTGAGTGCGGCGGCAAAGTTACGCTGCTGCATCATCGGCAGTACTTGACCGTAAGCGCGGCGGTTGGCCATTTTGGCGCGGGACAGGAATACCCAGCGCTCCACTACAAGAACGATGCCGATCACCAGTACCAGCGCGATGGGGTACATGAAGGGACCGCCGTTCTGGAAGAAACGCAGCAGTGTGTTGAAAAATTCCATGGTCAAATCTCCGGGACGTAAGATTTTTGTTTATAAAAATTGTTCTGGTGCTTTATTGCTGTTCTGAATTATCTGGCTGCAGCAGTTTTATTTCCCGCTGCAGCTCCGAGTATTCCTGATGCTGAAATGTGTGGTTGATGGCGTTGGGCAAAGTGCTTTCAATTTTTTCCAGGCTGTTGGCCTGCTTCCAGGGAATGATATACAGCACCTTGGGCTGTTCCTGGCTGCCGATAATTGTGGATTCGAGGGTAATCACCTCACCATTATCTTCCTGTGATATCGCCACACCGGGGGCGAGCAGTATATACGCGGCGAGTGCCGACAAGATTTTTTTAATCACCGGCTACAGCCTCCGCTCCAGGTCAACGATCCATCCCACCAGCACCCGGTCTTCCTCCGGCTCCAGTGCGCGCGCTTCGCGGTAGTGATGCAAGGCTCGTTCCGGTTGGTGCAGGTAGAGATCAAAAAGAATACCCAGATTGCGATGTGCCGCGGCAAAATCCGGCCAGCGGGCCAGCGCACTCTCGTAGGCAGTTCGGGCTTCCTCAAAGCGACCCTGATCACGCAGCAAGACACCGAGGGTATTCCAGGCGAATACATTGTTCTCGTTGACGGTGGCTGCCTGCTTCAGGCTGGCTTCGGCCTGCTCGGGCTTGTTCAGCTTCAGCTGCACTTTGGCCAGGTTCAGCCAGGCTCCGGAGAGCGCGGCCCATTGGGTCACTACCTGTTGCAGCTCCGTTTCTGCGGCGGCGTATTGTTGTTGCAAAAAATAGTCCCGTGCGCGGCTAATGCCCTGCTTGGCGCCGGTCGGTACGCTGGAGGGTCCAGCGAGATAAGGGTTGGGGCTGACAATGCGTTTGCCCGACTCCTCCAGTGTTGCAGTGGTGTCAGTGGGCGCGGTTGGGTTGCCGGCACAGGCGCTCAGCAGCACCGAGCAGAGTGTTGCCAGAAGCACATTTCTAGGGGTTTTCAACAAGAGTGTCATATCAGTAAGCCGCATCGCTCCACTCCACCGTGGTTTCGGGTTTGCGATAGCGTGCGGGGAGCAAGTTTTCCAGTGACGAGAAACTGTTTTTTACCCAGTCGTCGTATACGCCGTCCGCAGTTCGCTTCACGTTGGCTTCGTGCAGCTCGATGGCCTTTTCCTCAAATGGATAAGCCTGCTCCTCCAGCAGGATTTCATACTGCTCCAGTTCCAGCGGGCTCAAGCCGTTGGGGCGCTGGGAATCCATCAGGTCACGGCTGAGCTGACGGTAAATTTCGGCGAGACGGAAATTGGCCGCGGTGGTGAATTCGGAAATACCGAAATCCAGCACTTTCTTGTAATCGGCTACGGTTGCTTCCATCGCCTGCTTCTTATTCTTGAGGCTCTGCTTCAGCGGCAGGGTAAGCTTCTGGCGCTCAAAGCGGGCGTAGCTCTGCTCCGCCAGTTCGTTACGCGCGTAGGCAGCGAGGTAGCGTCCGCGTGGCTCCGAAACCTTGTTGCCCGCAAGGCTGTTTATCCACAAGTTGCGCTCGCGCTGGTTGCCGGCTTTTTCGTACAGCGAGACCAGTTGATACTGGGCTTCCAGATTCTGCAGCGCCGGTTCGCGCCACTGGCGTGCATACTGGCGATAGGCTTCGATGGCGCGGCCGGTATTGCCGGACTGCTCGAACTGCTCCGCGGCGAGGTACAGGGAGTCTCGGCGCACGCGCGGATCCGGGTCGCTGTTGGCCAGGGCCATCAGTTCGCTAGCGGCGGCTTCCGGCATATCCATACCCTGGTAAATCGCCACCGCTTTCGCGGTCAGGGAAGGTGTGAGCTTGTTCTCTGGATAATGTTTGCGGAAATCCGCCAGCTCCGCCTGCGCCTGCGGCCAACGTTTGAGCCGCATAAGCTGGTTGATGGCGTCGAACTGAGCGGTAGCGGCAATGGAAGAGCGGCCGCTGTCGCGCACCCGCAATAGCAGCGCGATGGCTTCTTCCGTGGGTGCCACGAATTCCATACTGTCGGTGGTGAGTTGCACCTGCTTGAGAATGATTTCTGCCTGCTTGTATATGGAGGACTGCAGGCGATCGCGGGTGTTCAGGTACTCCGGATCCGTGGAGGCCATGCCGGCCAGCAGCTGGGAGTAGGCGTTTTCCGCTGCGGGGAAGTTCTCGGTCTCGAAATGACTGTGCCCGAGCAGTATCAGGATACTGCGGCGCTGCTTGGCATTGGGCGGCGGTTGCCAGCCAGCGGCCTTCTCTGCAGCGGCAATGGTCTCGGCGTGGCGGTACTGTTCGAACAGGTTGTGTGCTGCGTCCAGTTGTACTGGCAGTGCGCGCCGGTCACCCGGCCAGGAGTCGGCGAAGCGCAGGCTGGTCTCGGTCTTGCGGTCGAGCCACAGGTTCGCCAGCTCCACCTCTTTTTCCCGCTTGTGCATTTCGCCGGCCATCAGGATGGCGGCGTAGCCTGCCTCGACGGCGTTGGCGGGAGTTTGCTGAGTTTCCTCGGTAAAGCCCCAGGCGACCCGGTTGTAGGCGTCAAAAGCGCGCGCGTACTCGCCACCGTCGTTCAGGCTTTCCGCCATCAGGAAGGTGAGCAGTGGAGTCTTGTCATCGCCCGGGAAGGTCTCGATAAACTCACTGTAGAGCTCTGCGGCCGCCAGGAACGCTGCACGGGATTCACGCTCGGCGCGCGCAACGGTTTTCCGGTTGTTTTTGGCATTGCCCGCTTCTTTGGCAAGTGCCTGTGCGCGCGCGTGATCGAAGCGCGCCAGCTCCTCCAACCAGGGTTTCAGGAAACCGCGCAATTCGCTGTGTAACTCTTCGTCGGCATTTTGCCAGTACAGGCTGCGGATTCCGTAGCGAGTGACAAATTCGCGCTTGGCCGGCACTACCTCGCTGGGGAAGTTGCCCTGCTGGAGGATTTCAACCGCGCGCACATGCATGGCCGGCGCTTCGCGGCTCTGTGGGTTCTTCTCTACGTAGGTGAGGAAAGTCTGGGCACCGTCGCGGTAGCGTTCGCTCTCCGCATACCAGTCGCCGAGCGCGCGATACAGCAGGTGCTGGTAGCTGCGGCCGCTTTGGCCTGTGCTGTTTGTATCTGGCTGTTGCGGATTGAATGATTCGATGACCTCGGCACCACCGAGATAGTTAAAGCCGAGTGCCAGTACCCGCAGGGTGTCGTCGGCAAGGCGGCGCTCCCCCTTTTCCAGTTCTTCCAGCGGGCGCTTCTCTGGTTGGTCCTCTGCGAGCAGCAGGTCCATCAAGCCGAGGAACGTATTGCTGGCATCGCGATAGCGCGCGTCCTTGAACTGGCTCCAGCCGAGCATATAGCGGGCGTTTTGTGTGAAGGGCGATTCACCTTGCGTGAGCACCGCGGCGAAGTCGCGCTCCGCCGCGCGGTATTTTTTCTGACTGAAGGCTGCCTCGCCGCGACGGAACAGCGCCTCGGCGATAAACGGGGATTCCGGGGCGGTGTCGACGATATTTTCCAGTGCCTGCAGCGAGCCGGGTAGGTTGCCATCGAGTGCGCGCGCGCGTGCCAGGCGGTAGGCCAGGTAATCGTCGTCGGCGGAAGTCTGCAGCAGCGCCTCGTAGTGGCGTACTGCCTCGCTGTAGGCCACGGCCATTTCCGGGTTGTCCGCCTGTAGTTGCTCGAGGCGTTCCATTTCCAGGTCGGCGAGACGCAACTGGATCTGGCGGCGGGTTTTCGGATCGCGGTTGGCTGCGAGTGCTTTTTCGTAGCTGTCGATCAGCACCGGCAGCGCTACACGGGGCAGTTCAACCTGCGGTTCCGGTGGCAGGGTTGCTGCAGGCAGATTTGCCAGCGTGGTACCCGGGTCGAACTGGCTGGCACAGCCACCAAGGGAGGCGCTGGCACAAATTGCGAGGGCGAGGAATCTTTTGCGTGGCCAGGTGGACTTCACGACTGCTCCTCCGCCGCCGGTTGTACTGTTTCCGCAGCGGGCTGCTCGGCGGGCGCGTCATATATGCCTTGTATGGTGGCGTCCTGAATACGCGCAATGGCAAGACGGGTGTGCGCCATGTACTGGGCGACCCTCTGCTTTGCTGTGCCGAGGGCCTGGTGCAGATCCTGGCGGATCTGGTTTTGAATGGTGTGGCTGGCGCGGTCGACGGCACGATGCTGTTGTGCCAGACGCAGGCCGGCGTCGTCGACGCTGCCGGCCAGAAGATTGAGTTGCGGCGCTTCTGCGGTGATGCGTGCCACACGGCGCTGGCGCTGGGCGGCCTCAACAAGTTGTTGTTCCAGCGCATCGATGGTTTTGCGTTTCTGCCACAGGTTATGGTGATACTGATCCGCGGCCTGCCACTGCAGAATACCGCGGGCGCGGGCCAGGGTTTGCTGCTGGTAGTTGCTGGTTTTGCCGGCCCTGTTCAGGCGCTGGTAGCGCACTTCCGCCGCGCGCAACATATCGAGGTATTCGGTTGCTTCACTCTCGGTTGCGGCGAGCATGGCGAGCCCGTCCTGGTCCGCCTCGATACGCGTCAGCGAAGCTTTCAGTCTCGCGAGTTCCTGTTCAGCAATCTGCACCTGCTGGTCGTACTGGGCGCTGTCGTGCTGCTGCACAATGGCGACGCGGCGTTGTTCGCGCTCATCGATCAGGGTGTGGAATTCCGGCAGACGTGTTTGCCAGCGTTCGAGTACCCGGGTGAGCTGGTGCAGGTCGCGCAATTCCGACAGCTGCAACTGCAGGCGATCGCTCTGCATCATCTGTAGCAGGTAGCGCTGGTTCTTGCGAATAAGTGCCGGGGTCTCGGCATCTTCGAGCCAACCGTAACGCTGCAGGTTGAGGGTTTCGGTTTCCGCAGGCAGGGGAAATTGTAAATCTGCAGAAGCCTGTTGCAGCGCCTCCAGGTCATTAAGCGCTTGCTGGTACTGTTGTTCCGCGTGCAGGTAGGACTGTAACGCGAGTCTGGGCCTGTCCAGCGCTTCGTAACTGTATGGCAGGGCCAGTAGTGCTTCCTGTACCTGTGGGGACAGAGGGTTTTTATCGATCAGGTAGCCGAGTGCATCAACGGCCTGCTGATGATCGCCGCCGTTCACCGATACCCAGCCGAGCCCCAGCAGGGCGTCGCCCGACCAGGGTGTGTCCAGGCGCACGCCGCGGAATTCTCGCGCTGCGCCCTTGTGGTCTCCGTTGAGCGCCAGCGCATAACCGGCGCCGATGCGTGCCTTGTCGCGCAGTATGCGCAGTTCTTCGCCGGCATCCGGGTGTTGTTCCACCAGCGCCGCAGCGCGCTGGTATTCACCGGCAGCGGCCACCAGCTGCTGGTCGCGGGCGAAGGCAGCAGCGAGGTTGTTGTGGCCGAGTACTTGCTCCGCCAGGGGCAGGTCAGCCATCGCCAAAAGCTGCTTCGCCTGCTCCAGGTCGCCACTGCGAATTGCCAGGTTCAGGGTGAGCGTGGACTGGTGAATAGCGCCGGATTTGTGCAGCTGATTGGCCGCGGTATCCCAGTTCTGATGACGGTAATTCAGTTCCGCCAGCTTGAGCCAGGCGATCTCCCGGAAACGGGCGATGCGCTGCTGGTTGTCTTCATCCGCTGTTTTCTGCAACTGTTTTTCAAACAAATCCGCGGCCTGGCGTTCAAGGCCAAAGGCCAGGCTGATACCGCCGCGAATCAGGTCGGCGTTGTCCGCATGGTGGGCAATGCCGCCGCGTAGGTCGGATACCATCAGTGTGCTCAGGGCATCGAAGGTGTTGCCCTGAAAATAGTGATACAGGGCAGCGCCGTAGCGCATATCTTGCGCCTGCTGAAATTTTTTGTCGGGGGGTGCAGGGCGCTCTTCAGCGACGGCTGGCAGTGCGACGCCCGCAATCAGTGCCGACAGGGCCAGTGCCAGTCGCATGGGAGAGATGTTATTCACAGCGGCAAACAGCATGGCGGGCTCAGGGGGCGGGCCACTGTACGACGGTAAATTCCGGCTGTTGCTTACCGCTGGAATCGGAAATACGCAGTTCGATCACCGCGGGTTCGTCGGTTTTTTTCAGCTCGATGGTGGCGGCGCGCTTGAATTCACGCTGTTCCGGTCCGATGCCGGTGAAATAGGCGGTGATGGTGTGCTCGCCGGATTTCAGATTGCCCTTGAACAGGGGCTGGATACCGCCGCGGTACAGGGCCTTTTTCTGGTGCTTGGTGTACAGGTGCGTTTCCACCAGCTTGTTGTCGATATGTAATTTGACCGTATCCAGGTCAAAAAAGTGGCCAACATCCATGGACACGTATACCGCCACCTGACTCTGTGCCGGGAATAGCAGGTCTTCTTCCAGTACCAGCAGATCCCGGTTGAGCTTCAATACTTCCTGCTTGAGGTCCTCCAGGTCGCCACCGGGGAAATCGCCGCTCTGCGCGAGTACGCTGCCGGAGATTGCCAGAGTTAGGGTGGCCAGCAGGGCGCGAGCGAATAGGGAACGACGGGGGGAAAACATGGTGAAGCCTGAGGGTTGGTAAGCCTGAAAAATTTATTGTGTAACAGTGTGTATTGTATGTCCTGAGATTATGTCAGGGTACCTCGTTTCCGGTGTGATCCAGTTGGCAATTACTGTTGCAATCCACTGGTAAAAAACATCTGGTGATTCGCGTCGATCACAACAGCCTCGAACCCGGTCAATTCTTCGATCAGCGCCATACCTTTTTGTTTGCCCAGAACAAAAACACTGGTGGAGAGCGGGTCGGTATCGAATCCGTGCGGGCCTATCACACTCACGCTGATCAGCTTGTCACCGTCTGCGGTATCTCCGCGGGAATCGGTCTCCGCGGGCTTGCCGGTGGCCGGGTTGAAGATATGGTGCACCCGGTGCTCGTCGTCATCGATGAAAAACCGCTCATAGTCTCCCGAGGTGGAGATTGCCGTATTTTCAAGCGGGATCACCGCGGCATTCTTTGACTTGTCCC
The DNA here is from genome assembly GCF_020524885.1 of Microbulbifer elongatus. Taxonomy (GTDB): domain Bacteria; phylum Pseudomonadota; class Gammaproteobacteria; order Pseudomonadales; family Cellvibrionaceae; genus Microbulbifer; species Microbulbifer elongatus_A. Next base: position 429,056 of record NZ_JAIVKJ010000002.1, read on the forward strand.
GCGGGTGGCGGATACCGATCAGCCAGGGTTTGCCACGCTTGTCACCCAACAGCCGCGCATCGCCACCTGCGCTGACGCTGGCATTGTGTACTCCGTGCTGTTGCAGAATGGCGACAGCGCGGTCCACCGCGTAACCCTTGGCAATACCGCCGAGGTCAATTTTGGTGCGTGGGTCCGAGAACGCCAGCGTTGTCCTTATTCCTTCCCGCGGTTCTCGGTTTAATTGAACGTGCCGGTAGTTGACTGCGGGCAGCAGCGTTTCGGTAATTTTCTCGTTTGCCTGCTCGCCCTTGCGAAAGTCGTACAGGCTGCCCAGGGTGGCATAGGTGATATCGAAAGCGCCCGCGGTCTTATCGCTGTACCACAGGGATTTTTCGACGATGGATGCCAGCTCTTCGGTAATCGGAACCGGCCCCTGCCCCGCTTCGCGGTTCACCCGGGAGAGCTCGCTGTCTTCCTTGTAGGGGGACAGCGCCGCGTCGATGCGATGAAACTCCTCCATCACATCTGCGGTGATTTCTTTCGCCTGGTCTTTGTCTTCGTACCAGAACTGAAGGTGCACCTCGGTGCCCATAATGGCCTGCTTCTCGTAGTGCCACTCGGCCAATGAGTGTGCGGAGAAGAGCAGGCCGGCAATTAGAGCGAAAGTGCGCGCGAGGTACATCGTAGTTTCTGTTTATTGGATAAAAGCGTTTTATCTAATCGGTGCGAAGGCCGTCAGGCTGTCCATCAGGCTGGCGTTACCCAGTCCGTGATTGGGGAACAGGCTGGCGAAGTTGTCCTGTTCATTGTGCAGCGCCATATAGTTCAGCACCACCGTCTGCACCAACTGATTCACGTTGTTCGCCGCCGGACTGCCGGCGGTCTCCACATCACCGGATGGGCGCATATAGCCCAGCTGCTGATGGCGTGCCTGTTCTTCAGCAGTGCCGCCGAGAAGCTGCGGACGGCCGCTTGGGTTGTACACCAGGAAATAGGAAGCGGCGGTCTGCTGGTTGTCGCCAGTCCAGACACCCTTGCCGCGGCCTTCCAGCGAGTCGTCAATCATACCGTTACTGAATACGGAGCCGTCACTGAATACGTACACCATCAGGGGTTGGCCGACACGCGCGGCGTATTCCAGGCAGGCGCCAATACAGCGGCCGGCGCGCAGGTCGCGAATCTCGCCGGTGGCGCGGTCGCCGGTATGGTAGTCGTAACCGCCCATGGTAATGGTGCCGGCACCGGCGTAGCCGTTGATCACCAGTTTCATGGTGGAGGCGGCTTTCTGGAATTCGCGATCGCCAAAGAATTCCGCGGAAGTGAAAATTCCGCTCGGCCCGACAATATCCGGATCCTGTGCCGGGTCCAGGTCACTCGGGTTGCCAAAGCGATCGGCGAGATCGGCGCTCTTCATGTAGCCGCACTTCACCAGGTCTTTGATCACGGCATCGTTGGTTACCCGGGTGTTGACCTTGCCCAGTTTGGCGTTGGAGATCCGGTACATGGATTCCATGACTTCCACTGTGTCTTCCTGGTTTAACAGGCCCACCAGATCACCCACGTCCACCAGGCCGGTCACGTCAGATGGTCGGTCCACCTTGGTCGGGCGCACTTCCGGGTTGATCAGGTCCGCCGGGGCCATGGAATTGCCACCGGATTCACTGGTTTGGGAGCCAATGAGCGCGAGCAGCGAGCCGTTGGCACCGGCACGGTTGATGCCGTACATAGGATTGTGCGGATTATTACCGGTGTCATTCTCGGAGCGCGCGGGAATCACCGCACCGTTGATGGCAGCGCGATTGCCGATGGCCACCTTCTCAAGAATGCCGGCAAGCATCTGGCTGTCACTATGAAAAGAGAGGCCGAGCTCGCTGTTGATAAAACTGTTACCGGCGGCGTCGGTGAGCGACGGCACCATATCACCTGGCAGGCCTTGTTTGCTGTAACCGGCAGTGCTCAGAAAATCCAGCTGCCCGCCCTGCTTGCCAACCAGTACGTTGGAGCCGGCGATGTTGGCACCGCCAGCGAGGTCGAAGCAGATAAACGGGATCTTGCCGGCGCCATTGGCGCTGACACCGCACAGCTCGCGAATACTTTCGAGATCGGATGACAGTGCTGCCTGTGCAGATCTGGGGTTGGCGAACAGACTGAAGATCGAGCCGCCCAGTACCGTGGCCATACCCGCGCGAAACCCCTGGCCGAGAAAGTCCCGCCGGCTCACCGGGCGGTGGTGGTCCGGGTGGCGCAGTGGCTGATCCAGTTCGAAATGTTTTTTCTTGCTCATGTTTTCATACCCCGGTGCCTTGGCTCCGGTTATCAGTGAATCAGAATCATTGCGCTGCCCATGGCTGCCGCGCAGGTGGCTGTAACAGTGTTGACCGTGGTTGCCGCCTTGCTGCAGTCGCCCACGGTGCAGACGGAGGCCTTATCGATCAGGTCCCCCAGCTCCGCGCGCACGAAACTTTCGTCCGGTGCGCTGTCCAGTTGCTCGTTGTGGCCAATTGCCGCAGGCCAGTCAATGGGACGGCCGAGCAGCTTGTCCAGCAGCGGATTGATGATCTGGTCGCGCTTGGCCTGAGTATCGAAGGCTTGGCCAACGCTCGCGCTGAAATCAAAACCCGGGAAGTAGGCCGCGCGGGCGTCGATGTCGTTTGCCAAGGTGCTGCAGTATTTCACTGCCAGCTGGGTAATACCCATCTGGTGGGCGGCGAGGAAACCGCGCACATCGGCTTCCACCGGCAGTTGCTGTTTGACCTTCTCCCAGGTCGCCACCACCTCGGGGTGCGCGCTGGAGATGCCGGTGGCCGCTGACAGTGCCGCGTGAATCTGTTCGAAGCGGCGGATGCCGATACGCGGTTGCGGGGTGAGGTCCGCCGGTGCCGCCGGTGCTGCGGGAGTGGCCTCTATGCGCACGAACTCCTCATTGCCCAGGCGCTCGAAAGTCAGGAAAAACTCATCCGAGGTCGGGCCCTTTTCCAGGGTAATGATGGTGCCCAGCGGCGAGAGTTTCTGGCCGTTCTGTGCGTCGTAATCGGTTGCTGTAACGACCGTGTCGAGGTTGGCCCATGCCTGGCCAACGACGGCTTCGCGACCATTGATACCGATACGCATTCCCTGAATCACCACGCCGTCCGGTGTGACGCCATCCTCCAGGGTGATGAACTTGGGTTCGCTGAACAGGTAGCCGTGATTGTCGTATTGCTGCACTTCGAACATCACGTAGCCCTGGGGCACATCGGTCTGCTCTTCAACCTTGAACAGCAACAGGAATTTTTCCCCCACACCGGCTTCGTAGTTGGTGAGGATGTCATCCTGGGTCAGTGCGCGGGAGTGGATCGCGAGCAGGCGCACGGAGCCCTGCCACACGTTGTCGCCGGACACCTCGCTGCCGATCGCCAGCGCGAAGGAGTCGTCCCAAGTAGACAGCAGGCCGGCTTCCACCGGGTCTGCATCGCCGGTGAATTCGCCATTTACATACAGGCGGCGGCCATTGATCGGGTCAAAGGTGGCCACTACATGCTGCAAGGTGGCCTGGGCGCGCTCGGCCATGTCATCGGTGATCAGTGCTGGCATACCGTCGGCGTCGGTGCTGGCATCGTTGCGATTCTGGAAGGTGTAGTTGTACATCGCCTGGCCGAGGGTGAAGTTCCGGGTTTCGTTGTTGCCGGAGTAGGTCACAATCCGCGCGGGACCTTCCTGTACCACATTGGCCGGTGCCACCCAGGCTTCGATGGAGTATTCACCGGTGCCGGTCAGGGTGTCGAACAGGCGCTTGCTGGTGGCGGTGGCCGCCTGCGCCTTGCCGCCATTTAGCTGGACGCCCCAGGAACCGAGCCATTCCACATCGCCGGACAGGTTGAGATCGATGGCCGGGTTAATACCTGATGTGTCATAGGCGATGGTGCCGCTTCCGGACTTGAATTCGTACAGGGCAATGGCGTTGTTGTCGATACGACCACCGCCGCTGGCAACTATGCCATCGGTGAGATACAGGGCTTTACTGATCACCCAGTTCGGATCGACGGCCGTTTCCGCAATGCCGTCGACAAAACTGCGTATTGCAGCGGTCATGGTGTCGGCGTCCTGGGTACAGTTGCTCCAGCAATTGTGGAAGTCATTGCCGAGACGCACCACAAAGCGGGAGTTTTCCGGGGTGTCCAGATCCATCCGCGCCTTGGAGGCCTCGTACGCCTGGTCGACATCGCTGCTGGCAAAGTAAGGCTGTTGCGCGGTTTCCGCATCTTCGCTGTGGCAGCTTGCACAGTACTCTTCCAGTAGCGGGTATACGGTGGTGGCGAAATTGCCGCTGGAGGCGGGGAAGCTTTTGCTCGCGCCTACATCCCGCTCTTGCGGTGGTGTCAGGGTGATGGTGCTGGCAACGGATCCCGCGGCAGCGGCCCATTCCTCGATGTAGTTGGTAATGATCTCGCCACAGGTATTGGCGTTTGCCAGCCAGCAGTTGTGGCCGCTCGTCACCTTGGTAACGAGTCGGGAATCTTCCGGGCTGCCCAGGTTGACCAGGTCGCGCCCTTCGCCGTGGGCGAGGTTGATATCGTCACCGCGCACAAAGCGCGGGCTCTGGTTGCCTTCGATATGGCAGCTGCCGCAGCGATTTTCCGCGGCCAGGTTGTCCCAGATATAACGCTTGTAGTTCTGAACGTCTTCGCTTTCCGGCGCGGGGCCGGAATAGCTGGTGTCGTTGGTGTCCGGGTTGGTGTTGGGCTGTTCTTCGGTGGACTGGCCGCTGCCGCCGGAGCAGGCCGTCAGCAGCGCGGAAGTGAGCAGTGCACATAATAGCGCGGCTTTTTTATGCGAGGGCGTGAATGCAGTTTTCATTGTCTTATTCTCCCGCACAGTAAACCGCAGCGTCTGCATACACCTGCTTCAGCTTGTAGCCATTGCCGGTAAAACTGTCGGTCATGCTGGAAATGCGAGCGCGGTCGGCACTGTCTTCCGGTGCGCGCAGGCACACCTGTTCGAACACCTTGGTGACCTGGCACTGGGCAAAGACTTCGCTGTTGGCCAGCTCGCGCCCCATGGACTTGGCGCCATTGCCGGAACCGGGAAGCTCACTGCTCCAGCCCAGGTGCATGTTTGGTCCTTCCCGCCAGTAGTTGTCCCATTTGTCATCGGGAATCACGAATCCGTAAGGGAAGGTCGCACTGTTGATGTGGTGCTTGGCCGTTACCCGGGTCCCGGTAGCGGGATCTGTTTCGCCGGCGCTGTTGTATTGCAGGCGGCCATCTTCACCGGTGGGGTCGTTTTCCACATCGTAGTCGTAGGTGTAATAGGCAAACGCCTGGGCCATCGGGTCCATGCCGCTGTGACAACCCACGCAGTTGTTCTGGAATACCCTGCTGTCGCCACCGGGGCTGCGGCTCACGTCCTGGCGGATGCGATCCGGTGGCCTTGAAGTGTCGTGCACCTGTTCCAGATCGCGGCACAGGTGGTTCATCAGGGTGAAGCGGAACATGGCGCGGTTGGTACCAGCGTAAAAGAAGGCCTTGGCCCCGCCACGTGTAGTCATAACGCCGGCGGTAGCTTCACCGGGCAGGCCGGTGACCGAAGACTGGGTCTGACGTTCCAGCGCTGCCTGCAGTGGATAGCCGCTGTGCTCGAGTTCTTCGTAGTGGTTGTTGTTGCTGTTGCTGTAGGCCGGAAGACCCAGGCCGGAAGCGCCGGTATAGATGATGTCGCCGGAGAGTATCTCGCGAAAGTCTACATCGTCGCGCACCATGCCAATCACCGTCGCGGTGTAGTCATTCAGCGGGGCGAAGTTGTCGCCGTCGCGATTGGTCCACGGGGTGACCAGGTTCTTCAGTGTCACATTGTAGAAGGCATCGTTATCCATGGCCTTGTAGGCTGCGGCCTGAGCATTGCTATTGGCAATGTCTTCGGCCATTTCCTTTAACACCTCGACATCGGGTTTGATGCCGGTGATGCGGCTGTGGATTCTCGCTGCCTGCTCTTCCGGTCCGGCAAAGGCGGGGGCGGTGAGCGAGGCGCTAACACAGGTGGTCGCCGCGAGCAGCAGGCGCGCAGCGGACGATTTTATATTCATGGGCGGGTACGCGTTGGGTTCTCGTCGCGCCGGCAGGGAGTTGAGAGCTTCCAGCGCGTTCTTATTTGCCTATTAACCGGTCACCGATACTAAAGAATGCTGAATGATTCGCCAGCGGCAAAAAGATAAAGCGTGTGCTGGTTGGCAAAAACCTTGTGCGCAGCTTGAGACTGTGCGGGGCAATCGTGAAAATCAGGACACAACACACCACCTGCATTTGTTGTACGTTAGTACCAGTTATTCCGCGGTGCTCACAGTGAGTGATCACTTGTAAACAGTAACGCGTCCTCAGGGAAGCGGTGGTGATGGCATTGATACGAGGATCGCCCCTTGAATAAATTTCGTACGCTGGCCGCGACTGCCGGCGGACTTTTCTCGCTGCTGCTACTTGCCGGGTGTTCCGGTGGGAGTGGTGAAGGTTCCAGTCTCGGCGGAGGCGACCAGGCAGAAGACCCGGTAGTAGTGGATTACCCTGTGGTCTATGTGCGTCGCGCCCTGAACAGGGATGACGAAGACGCATTGATGGGCGATGATCTCTACGCACCATCTACCTTCAACCCCGGCGCGGAACTGGTAATGCGCGATCGCGCCACTGCCACAGCGCCAGAGCGGATACTTACGGAAGGCCTGTTTGTCAGCGACGAAGAGGCGGGCATCGTGTTTGAAGGCGGTTATGACGTAAAAGATCTGGCAGTCTCTGCCGATGGCGCCCAACTGGCGTTTGCCATGCGTGCGCCCAATATCGAAGGCCTGGATGACGACGAGCAGCCCAGCTGGAATATCTGGCTGTATGAATTTGAATCCGCAGAGCTGAAGCGGGTGATTCAATCTGACCTGATTGCGGAAGAGGGCGACGATATCGCCCCCGCATTTTTGCCGGACGGTCGTATCACTTTCACCTCTACCCGTCAGCGGCGGTCTCGCGCGCTGTTGCTGGACGACAACAAGCCACAATTCTCGGCGCTCGCCGAAAACCTGGATGAACCTGCATTCGTGCTGCACGTCATGGAAGCGGACGGCAGTGATATCCAGCAGATTTCCTACAACCAGAGTCACGACCTTTCTCCCACGGTCCTGTTTAATGGTCGCATCCTGTTTACCCGCTGGGACAATATGGGCGGTGTGGACCGCCTGAGTCTGTATACCGTTAAACCGGATGGTACCGACCTGCAGTTCCACTACGGCTACCACAGCCAGGCAACCGGAACGGGTACCGGATCTGATCCGGTGCCTGCCGCCTTCAGTAAACCCCAGCAGATGCCGGACGGGCGAATTCTCGTCACCCTGCGTGCGCCTGAGGGGATTACCTACGGCGGCGATATGGTGGTGATCGATGCGGAAAACTTTACCGAGGCCTACAGCGAGCCGGAACAGCAAGGTGTGCTGCAGGGGCAGGAGTCACTTTCGGTAGAGCAGGTAATCACCGACGGTGGCCTGTCGCCGCACGGACTGTTTGCCAATGCCTGGGCGTTTCACGATGGCACCAGCCGCCTGCTGGTGAGCTGGAGTGAATGCCGGGTGATCGACCCGGAAACGGAATTACCGCAGCCGTGTACCGATGAGTGGCTGGCAACCCCGGATATTGTTCCCGCCGACCCGCTCTACGGTCTGTGGATTTATGACTACGTAGAGGGCACGCAGCGCCCGATCATTCAGCCTGTCGAAGGGGAAATGATCAGCGAGGCAGTGACCGCGGATACCCGCCCGGTACCGGAATTTATCCCGCAGCCCATCCCCGGGATCGATATTGATCGCGACCTGTTCGATGAAGGGATGGCGGTACTCGATATTCGCAGCGTGTACGATTTTGATGGCACCGCCGCACTGGATATTGCCGCAGTCGCTGACCCGATGCAGACCACCGCCGCCGAGCGCCCCGCGCGTTTTCTGCGGGTGGTCAAAGCAGTGGGTATTCCCGACGAGGACACCCGCGACTTCGATCGCTCGGCGTTTGGACGCAACCGCTCCCAGCTGATGCGGGAAATTATCGGCTACACGCCGATCCAGCCGGACGGTTCGGTGCGTGTGAAAGTGCCTGCGGATATGCCCCTGGCAATTTCCGTGGTGGATGCCAATGGCCGCCGTATTGTTGGCCGTCATAATAACTGGCTGCAGTTCCGCGCCGGTGAAGTGCGCATGTGCCAGGGTTGCCACAGTCGAGATAGCGAAGTGCCTCACGGGCGCACCGACAAGCAGCCTGAGTCCGCCTGGGCCGGTGCCGCCACCAGCGCCGCCCCCTTCCCAAATACCGAGCCCGCGCTCACCGCGGATATGGGTGAGACCATGGCCCAGCTCATGGCGCGCGTGGCCGGTCACCCGGAACTCGAGGGGGATCTCGTCTTCTCTGATCTGTGGACGGATGCCGCCCTGCGGGCAAAAGACCCCAGCAGTGCGCTGCTGATGAGTGAACTGCTGACCCCGGCACCTACGACGGTCGCCTGTCAGAGTACCTGGACCAGCGCCTGCCGCTCGGTAATCCACTACCAGGCACACATCCAGCCCATCTGGGATCTGCCGCGGGAGATTACCGATGCAGACGGCAACGTACTGGAAGATCGTACCTGTACCGCCTGCCACAGCAACCGCGATGCCGCTGGCATGGCCCAGGTGCCTCCCGGGCAGCTGGATCTGCGCGGCGACCAGTCCGGGGTAAACAACAATTTCAGCACCTCCTATGTGGAGTTGATCTTCGACAACCCCACCGAGGAACTGCGCGATGGCGCGGTACAGAATGTGCTGGTGCAGGATACCGACGACGACGGCAACCCCCTGTTTGAAACGGATGAAGAGGGGGAGCTGATTCTCGATGCCGATGGCAACCCGATTCCTGTTATGGTTACCGTCAATATCCAGCGGATCATGAACACCAATGGGGCCAACGCCAGCCGCTTCTTTGAAGTTTTCGGGTCGGGCGGTTTCCACGAAGGTGAATTGTCCGCGGCGGAATTGCGTTTGATTTCAGAGTGGCTGGACATCGGTGCGCAGTACTACAACAACCCCTTTGAAGCACCGGTCGACTAAACAATGAATTGCCAGTCCGGAAAAAGAACTTTCAGCCTTGGCGCGCTGCTCGGCGGTCTGTTGCTTGCTGTTCAACCCGCGGCGCTTTCGGCTGCAGACGAACCGGCACGCCAGGAGCCGCCGGTGGTGGAGAGCTTCTCTGCCCGCCAGTTTGGCGAGCGCATTCCCACAGATCTGCCGGACGACGTCGAGCAGGTGGTGAACGGTGCTGAATTCCTCAATCTGTACACCGGCCCCGGGCGCGGTTATGTAATCGACGATGTAGTGGAGTACGGCGAGCGCCTGTGGCTGCTGAAGCGCCGCACCGACTGGGTCAAGGTGATGACCCGCACCGGCAAAACCGGCTGGGCGAAGATTTCTGATCTCGATGAAATCTTCGCAGCCGAAGGTGAGCAGGTGGCCGTTCCCACTCCGGGTATCGACGACTACCGCGATCAGGGCTTCCGGCTCGGATTCGCTTACGGGGATTTCGAAGGCGCAAATTCCCTGGGGTTGTCTCTCGGTTATCGCTTTACCGAAAATATATCCGCCGAGCTGCGGGCAGCGCAGACTATCGGGGCCTACTCCGACAGCCAGACCTACCAGGTAGCGCTGCTGCACAAGCCCTTCCCGCAGTGGCGGCTCTCGCCCTACTTCCTGCTTGGTACGGGTATCAATATCACCTCGCCAAACGCCACCATCGTCGCCACCGAAGATCGCCAGGACACTACCATGCTGACCGGTATCGGCGTGACCACTTATCTGTCCCGCCGCTTTGCGCTGCGCGCGGAAGTTGCCAATCACTACCTGCTCACTTCGCGGGAAAACAACCAGGAGATAGTCGAATGGAAGCTCGGATTCGACGTATTTATGTGAAAAATCTACTGCGCGTGCGCCTGGCGGCGTCCGGCGGTGCTCGGAATGCTCATGTATCACATATACACTCCGCTTCCTGTGTTCCGGCGGCCACAACCAGCCTCCCGCTCGCGACGATTTTTAGGAATATCGCTTGCGCCCTGTCTATCGCCGGGTTTTCCTCGCTTTCACTGGCCCAGGGCGATGCCGTGATCGACGAGATCATTTCCCCGGATCTGGAGCGCCGCGAAATTCGCGAGGCCAAAATCGACAGTGAGGATTTCGAATTTACCGCTTACCTCGGTGGCATCATGAATGTGGAAGATTTCGGCAGTAACGCTCTCTACGGCGGCAGTCTTGCCTACCACATCAATGAAGACTTTTTCATGGAGGCGGCCTACGGCCAGACCACCCTGGGTGAGTCCAGCTACGAGCGCCTCAGCGGTTCCGCACCGCTGCTTACCGAGGAAGAGCGCGAGCTCTCCATGTACAACCTGTCGCTGGCCTGGAACTTCCTGCCTGGGGAAATTTTCATTTTCGACAAGTGGGCACTGAACAGTAACCTGTACCTGATTGGTGGCGTGGGCAATACCAGTTTTGCCGACCAGGAGCACTTCACCTACAACGTGGGTGTGGGGGTGCGTATGCTGGCCCAGGACTGGCTGGCCCTGCGCCTGGATATGCGCGACCACATTTTCGAGCACGAAATTTTTGGTGAGCCGCTGACCACCAACAACCTTTCCGCCCAGCTGGGCATTTCCATTTATTTCTGATTGATAAGAAACTGACAAAAACAACCGGAGAAACCCGATGCGTAAACTGATTGCCGCTCTCTGTACCAGTGCTGCATTACTGGCGGGCGCGCCAGCTTCCGCCAATATGCCTGCCGCGGACTTTACCCTCGCCTCCCTCAAGGACGGCAACCTCAAGCTGAGCGAACAGCGCGGCGAAGTGATCATGCTCAACTTCTGGGCCTCCTGGTGCGGCCCTTGCCGCGAGGAAATGCCGCTGCTGAACGACCTGCATGCGCGCTACGAGCCGGTGGGTTTTCAGGTGTGGGGCGTCAATGTGGATGCCAACCGTGAAGACGCACAGGCCATGCTGAACAAGATACCGGTGGAATTCCCGGTGCTGTTCGACTCCCAGAGTGACGTGAGCAAATTGTTCGGAGTAGAGGCCATGCCCAGCTCGGTATTTATCGATCGCGACGGCAATGTGCGTTACGTGCACAAGGGCTACCGCACCGGCGACGAAGCCGAGTACAAGAAAATCATCAAGGAACTGATCCGGGAATAAGCCATGAGCAAACGCGCGCTTCTCTTGTTGCCTGTCATGCTGCTGCTCGGCGGATGTGAAACCCTGATGCCGGAGCCCTGGGTAAAGCCCTACGAGCGACACTATCTCGCCGATCCCATCATGAGTTTTGAACGGGACCCGGTAGCGGCGGGCTATATGAACCATGTATACGAAGCGCGCGAAGCGGCCCGCGGCGCGGAAGGTGGCTCCGGAGGCGGCTGTGGCTGTAACTGATGTGAAGAGACTGCTGTCTCTACTGGCGGTCTCCCTGCTGACGACCAATGCATTTGCCGCTGTGTTGCCAGAAGAGCGTGCGGACACGATGTACCACGCCTACAGTGGTGGCGGGGTGACCATTGATGGGCCCTCGGTGCTGGTGCGTAAAAACATTGGCAACTCGGTTTCATTGTCTGCCAACTACTACGTGGACATGATTTCCGGTGCGTCCATCGACGTGCAGGCCACCGCCAGCCCCTATGAAGAACAGCGGGACGAGTTTTCTCTGGGGGCGGATTATCTGGTGGAGAAGACCACCATGAGCCTGAATTACACCAACTCCAGTGAAAGTGACTACCAGGCGGAAACGGTTGGTTTTGGTATCAGCCAGGATTTCTTTGGCGATCTCAGTACCTTGTCAATGCGCGCGAGTTACGGCAGCGACACGGTCATGCGCAATGACGACGGCGACTTTTCCGATTTCGCCGAGCACCGCCGCTACTCCCTCGGCTGGAGCCAGATTCTTACCACCAAACTGATTGCCGAGCTGAGTGTTGAAACCGTCTCCGACGAAGGGTTCCTGAACAACCCTTATCGGAGCGTGCGCTATCTCAACCCGGGTACTGAACTCGGGTTTTCCTATCAGTCCGAGCTGTATCCGAGGACCCGTAACAGTGATGCGGTAGCCCTGCGTGCCAAGTATATGTTGCCCTACCGGGCGGCGATCAAAAGCGAATACCGGCGCTACGCGGACAGCTGGGGTATTAGTTCCAACAATCTGGAGCTGCGCTACACCCACCCGCTGGAAGAAAAGAGCCTGATCCTTGAAGGCAAGCTTCGTTTTTACAAGCAGGCGGGAGCAGACTTCTACAGCGATTTGTTCCCCTACGCAGATGCCACCAACTTCCGCGCCCGTGACAAGGAGCTGAGTGATTTCACCACCACCGCCATCGGGTTCGGCGCGACCTATCAATTGCCGGAGCGCTGGGCACTGTTCAACCGCAGGAATACGGTGAATCTCTACTGGGATTACATATTTTTTGACTACGACAACTTCCACGATGTGCGGGTACACGACGGCAGCACCGACTACCTGCCCGGGGAAGAGCCCACTTACAGCTTCAATGCCCATGTAGTGCGACTTTTCTGGTCCATGTGGTTCTGATCACCCGGTAAGTTTGCTCAAAAATTGATTTACAGGGGCCGCAAAGGCCCCTAAAGTTCGCCGGCTTCCCGGTGAGCCCAAAAGTCCGGGCCCTCTCCCTTCCTCGAGGATGCTCACCTGCCGCTGCCGGCACCTACCTTCACAGCCTGGCAGTGTTTTCCTTCTCTGGTTTCGTTTGAACCTGTACCCGGGTGGGGCTCATGCTCAGTTATCGTCACGGTTTTCATGCCGGCAATTTTGCCGATGTGCTCAAACATTGTGTGCAAGTGGAAATTATTTCCCATCTGCAGAAAAAGGACGCAGCTTTTGACTACATCGACACCCACGCCGGCGCCGGAAAATATGCGCTTGCCTCGGATATGGCGCAGAAGAATTGTGAGTACAAAAACGGAATTTACCGCCTCTTCAATCAGTGCGACCTGCCCGGGTTGCAGAATTACCTGCGTCTTATAGAGGGCATTAACCCGCAGGGCGTATTGCAGCATTATCCCGGATCGCCACTGATAGCCTCCCAGACCCTGCGCCCGCAGGACAAGGCCTGGCTGTTTGAGTTGCACCCCAGCGATGCCGAAAAGCTGCGCGGGAACATGCCTCGCGGGCGACAGTTTCAGGTGCGAGAAGAAGATGGCTTCGCCGCGTTGGCAAGCCAGTTACCCAGCAGGTCTCGCCGCGCGCTGATCCTGATTGACCCGCCCTATGAGCAGAAAGCCGATTACCAGCGGGTGATCTCTGCGTTGCAGCTGATTCACCGCAAAATGGCTACCGCCACCGTCGCCCTCTGGTACCCCGTGGTAGAACGTGGCCGTATCGACGCCCTGGAAAGGCAACTGGCGGATACCGGCATTCGCAATATCGAACTGTTTGAATTGGGAATTCGCGCCGATGCCGGTGGTCACGGTATGACGTCGGCAGGCATGATCGTGATCAACCCGCCCTGGACGCTCCGTGGGCAGATGGAAGCGCTATTGCCCCCGCTTGCCAAAGCGCTGAGTGAGGATGGTGAAAGCCACTATCGCTGCGTGACGCTTGCTGCAGAATAGGGGAGTGGGTTGGTCACAATTGCGCGTCGCAACTTGGTGGACCACAACGTGTTGTAGGTTTTCCGGTCAAGGTAATAGACTACCGGCGCCTGAAGCAAGCGGCACTTCCACTTTGTGCGGATAGGGAATATGCCGCCCCTGATTCTCAAATAATCACTTCCAGAACTGCCACCACTTCTTGCTGTTTTCAGCGCGTGCTGCCTGGCCTTTCTCGGAGCCTTTGTCCATTTCCTTGCGTTCCTGTTCAGCCTTTTTGGCGCTCTGCTTTTCGAGACCTTTAGGCATCTCCTTGGCCTCTTTTACCGTTTCGTCTGCGCTGGGTCGTTTCTCTTTGCCCTTCTTGGACTTTTCTTCCTTGGACTTTTCTTCCGCCATCTGGCGTTTTTCAGCAGCCACGGCAGCCTGCTTCTCCATGCCAGCCTTGGCTTCTTCGGACACCTTGGCTTCCTTCATTTCCTTGCCGGTGGCTTCAGGCTTGTCGGCGAATGCGGGAGTGGCAAATACGAGGCTGACGACTGCTGCGGTAAGAAACTTGTTCATGTTCTCTCCAAACGTGGTGAAAATTTGTAGGGGTAATTCTGGCTTGTACAGATGAATTTATGCTGAATGAGCGCCTGGATAATGTGGGGGAGTTAACACTTTGTAAACCATTCCCGCTCTGGATTACACGGAGAGTTCACCATGTTCGCCATTGCGACAATCCAGTTTTTGCCGGTGCGTCTCCCCGCTTTAGTTACGGTATTTCAAATACTGCCGTGACTACCTGAGCATTCGGAATTTCTTGTCACAGGAAACCTGAACGTTGACTTTTTCACGCCCCCATATTGGCTTTTCCTTTCCGCGTATCACTGCCTTGGTTTTCTGGCATTGCCCCCAAATTCCATAGGAAACTGTCACCGTGGTGGGCTTTCCGCTAACGCAGCTTTTCAGAGCCTTATATTGACTGGCGTCTTTGTCCTCCAGAGAGGCGACTGTTTTTTTCTTGGTTACACTCTCATTTACCTTGGTCGGAAGGTATGACTCGCCTGCTAATTCACTGGCTCGCCAGCCCGGCTTCCGACACTTGATTTCTGCGTCGGCAAAGACCGGCTTTAGATCGATATCGCCATCTGCCCTAACGAGCACTTCTGGCTTTCCATAGCTCTGGTTGAGAGTGACATTGACTTTATTTTCCTTGGCCTGGACTACAGAGCTCAGTAACAGGATAAGGAGAGGGAGCAGGCGCATGATGGTTTCCTTATATTGTTAGATTTTTGTAAATCGTGTGTGGATTATAACCAGAAGACCTTCTCAGCTTGCCAGGCTTTGTATCTCAAGTATTACTACTGGCTGACTGTTAGTTAGTAATTTTGGCCTTCACACTAGCAGCGGGCACACGAGTGTTACAACGGGTTTTACGTCTGTCAGTTTTACAGAAACTGCTGTGTCAGCAACTTGCGGTACTATGCTTGCTCTCTATTAATTTGGAACTATGGGCTAATTTATGTCTCTTACTCCCTTCCATCTCGCAATACAGGTTCGTGACATTGCCGAAGCGCGTGAATTTTATGGCGATAAAATGGGGCTCTCAGTGGGGCGCAGTTCGGAGCATTGGGTTGACTGGAATCTTTTTGGCCACCAGCTGGTGACCCACCTGAACCCGGCTATTGGCAAAAACGGCAAAGTTCCGACCATCGCCAACCCTGTAGATGGCCACGGTGTCCCCGTTCCACATTTTGGTGTGATCCTGCCATTCTCAGAGTGGGAAGTGTTCGCACAGAAAGCGCAGGGATTTGTCGATGAATTTATCGTTGAGCCCTATGTGCGTTTTGCCGGTCAGACTGGCGAGCAGGGTACGCTGTTCTTTATGGATCCAAGCGGCAACGCGCTGGAATTCAAAGGTTTTCGCGATATTGAAAGTGAGTTATTTGCGAAGTAATGACGACATTCTAAATGCTCACCGGGGAGTACTGGCAGGTCGGAGATATGAAGCTTTGATTTGCGGGCGTAAAGCTGCTGCGCGCAAGCTCTGGCCGTCCAGTGAGATTTTTAATAAATCGGGCTTCACGCTGTGCGCTCGTTGCAAATCGCTTTCGCGATTTGTCGAACCGCGGTGGTTCTGTCTCAGGCGCATCCATGCGCCTGACCCTTCGGGTGCCTTCGGCAGACCAAAACGCTCCCGGCGTTTTGTCATCCGGCTCCGGACAACAGATACAAAAAAAGCCGCACCCTTTCGGGAGCGGCTTTTTGTATGGTGCCCAGAGGCGGAATCGAACCACCGACACGGGGATTTTCAATCCCCTGCTCTACCGACTGAGCTATCTGGGCGTTGCTGGTTCGGGGTTGTCCCCGGCAGCGAGGCGCGTATTAAACCTGCTCTATCGGGGGGAGTCAACCCCTTGATTGATAAATAGTTTTTGCAGTTTGTAAGCGGTTGCTTACTTGTCGCCGTCTTGCTCCGGCACGTAGCCTTCCGCGTCGTCGTAGTCTTCACCGCTGAAGAACTTGGTCATCTGCTCGGCGAGATAGGCGCGGGAGGAGGGTTCCATCATGTTGAGGCGCTTTTCATTGATCAGCATGGTCTGGTGGGCCATCCACTCCTGCCACGCTTTGGCGGAGACGTTGTCGTAGATGTCCTGCCCCTTGGGGCCCGGGAACGGCGGGTTGGGGAGGCCTTCCAGTTCTTCCTGGTATTTGCGGCAGAAGACGGTGCGGGACATGGGTTCTCCTAACAGGGTGCCAATAGTGGGGCCCGCAAAGCCACGAGCTGTTTGACCAGCTTGGCGATTGGTGCGGGCAGGCCCAGATCCTGTCCGGATCTGGGGCGGTCGAGCTGGCGCAGTTTATACCAGCCGCTGGCTCCTTCTGCCACCTGAGTGGGCTTGCGCGGCAGGCTTATCCACACAGGGTGGATATCCAGGTGGAAGTGGCTGAAGGTGTGACGCATGGGCGGCAGGGCCTGGATCTCGCTGGCGTCCAGATCCTGTGCCGCTAGCCATTCCTGGGCGCTGGCTTCGCCGCCATCGTCCCCTTCCAGCTGCGGCGGTGTCCACAGGCCGCCCCAGATGCCGCTAGCCGGGCGCTGCTCCAAATAGAGTTCGCCATCGTGCTCGATCAGCAACAGGGTAGTCTGGCGCTCGGGTTTTTCCTTTTTCGGCTTCTTGCCGGGGTAGTCGGTGGGGTTGCCCTGGGCGCGGGCAATGCAGTGGTTTTCAAAGGGGCAGCGTTCGCAGGCGGGCCTGGCGCGGGTGCAGAGGGTGGCGCCCAGGTCCATCATCGCCTGGGTGTAGTCGCCAGTGCGTTCTCCGGGGGTGTAGCGCTCGGCGATATCCCACATTTTGTTGGCCACCGCGGTTTGACCCGGCCAGCCCTCGACGGCGTGGATACGGGCCAGCACACGCTTGACGTTGCCATCCAGAATGGCGGCTTTCAGGTTCATGCTGATGCTGGCGATGGCGCCAGCGGTGGAGCGGCCGATACCGGGCAGATCAGACAGGGCCGCTACGCTTTGCGGAAATTCTCCACCGTGTTCACTCACCACCGTCTGGGCGCATTTGTGCAGATTGCGCGCGCGGGCGTAGTAGCCGAGGCCGCTCCAGTGGGCGAGCACCTTGTCCTGGCTCGCACTGGCGAGCGCCCCAACCGTGGGAAAAGATTCCATAAAGCGCTGGTAGTAGGGAATAACCGCTGTGACCTGTGTCTGCTGGAGCATGATTTCCGATACCCACACCCGGTAGGGATTGATGTCCTGCTGCCACGGCAGGTCGTGGCGGCCGTGCTGGTCGAACCATTTGAGCAGGGCCTGCTGGAAGCGGGCTGGGGTCTTGGGCTTGGTTTGGGGCTTGGTTTGGGATTTGGGGGCAGGGTTTGGCATAGGTCGAAACAAAAATGGGCACCGCGGAGGGTGCCCATGCTAACGGGATAAAGCCGCAAGAGGTAGGGGGATCAGTCCCCGCGGTTAAACAGGCCTTTGAACTTGTCTTTCAGCTTGTCTTTCAGCTCTTCAGTTTTCGATTCCACCTTGTCCCCGTATTTTTTCTCCGCCTGATATTTCAGTTCTGCGCGGATCAGGTCGTCGAGTCGGCGGCTGTCGGGTTTACAGGTGGTGCCGCCGGCTTCGTTGAACTTGGCCTTGCAGCGCAGCGGCAGCGGGCGATTGCGCCAGCGGGAGTTTTGCACCGAGCAGCCGTTGCCGGAAGTCTTCTCTCCTACCAGTGCGAGGCCGAGGGCGAAGTCGAACTGCTGCTGTTCCAGGTCGACGGTGCCGTCGCCGGTCAGTGCGATATTCTCGATACCGGCATTGATGCCCTCAACCTTAGCCACATCACCGGTCAGGTTTACGCTGGTGCGCAGGTCCTGCAGGCGGGTCTGTGCGGGCCACTCTTTTTCCGGCATTGCGGTTTTTTCCGCGTAGCTCACCAGCTGGCACATGCCTTTCTCTAGGTTGAATGGCGCCAGTGCCAGTTCTTTGGAGTTCAGCTGCACCGCGGCGCGCAGGTTTTTCTGCAGGGCCAGGGTGTCGGCACCGGTCGTCTGGCCCACCCAGGTGAGATCGGTTTTGCCGGACAGGGTGACCTTTTTCTTGTCCGCTGCTTCCGGCTCGTCGCTGGCAAACAGGGCTTCCTGCACCTTGGAGATTTCGACCCCGGAGAGGCCACCACTCAGTTCGCCGCGAGCGGAACTGCCGCGGGCGTTGAATACACCGGTACTGTTCAGGGTGCCGCCGTAAACGCCGGCTGCCAGTTTGTTCAGCTGGTACAGGCCATTGTTCACGTTCACTGCCAGCTCGGGTTTGTCGATGTCGAAATCGAGCGCGTGCAGCTTCTCCAGGGTGAGGTCCAGCTTGGCGTTGAAGCCGCGCATGGACTCCAGGGGCAGAGGCACCGGCTGGGCTGCGGCCACATCGGCACTCAGCTCGTCCTGTTCGGGGTTGGCAGCGGGCGGGGGCAGGTAGTCGTCAACATTCAGTTCACCGCCCTTCAGGCTCAGGGAAACACTCGGCACCGCTTTTGCGTTGGTGGCCGCCTGGAAGCTGGCGCTACCGGTAAACTTGTTGTCGTCCAGCACCAGTTCCAAGGGCTGCAGGTTCATCTGCTTGTCGGTTCCACTGATATCGGACTCGATACGCAGGTGCTTGAGGGCACTGCTGCTCTGGGGCTTGTACTCACTACCCACAGCGGCAAGCCAGCCGGAAATCGGCTCTACATCTACCTTCACGTTTAGCTGGATTTGCCAGGGGGCATCGGCCTCGACACGGCGAATGTTACCGCGCAGATTAACCTCGGCTTTTGCGCCTTCGGCGCCGGTAAGCTTGATGTTGGCGGGTTGCAGGCGCAGACCGTTCAGGCCCTCATCGATGGCGAGGCTGCTGTGGATATCCAGGTTCACGGGCTCGGGCAGGTCGCTGCCGGCTAATTCCGCCTGCAGGCGCACGTCGCCGGGTTTGCCACCGGGAACCAGGTTGTCCGCGGCAATGTGCAGCTTGCTAATGGCGTACTCGGTGCCAGTCTGCTTGTCGGTATAGCGCAGCACACCGTCTTCCAGGCGCAGTTGCTCCAGCGCCAGCTCGAGGCCACCGCCAGAAGCGGCCTGTTCTTCTTGGGGGATATCCAGCGCGGGTGGGGATTCCCGTTGGGTCTTGGCGTCCTGTGCTGCCTTTGCCTCCATGGCCTCGGTGATCAACTCCCAGTTGCCCTTGCCGTTCTTGTCTACGGTGAGCGCTACCTGTGGGCCGAGGAGTACGATTTCCTTGGCTTCAATACGCTTGTCGAATAGCGGCATCAACGCGACGCCGACCGCGACCTTGTCTGCTTCCAGCAAAGATTCACTGGGCAGCGCCAAAGGTGCGAGCTTTACCCCTTCGAGTTTGAGCGCGATATTCGGCCAGATCTGCCAGCCGATATCGCCGTCGAGGGTCAGGGCGATACCCTGGTCTGCGGCCAGCTTTACGATCTTGGGTTTGTACTGGTTGGCGTCGAGACCGGAGAGAAACCAGGCAATGACACCAGCGAAAAGGATAAAGAGAACAACGAGGGTGATAAGACCGCGTTTGATCCAGGCCATACAGAGCGCATCCTTAATCTGACTTTGGCGATAGGGAAGCGGTACTGGAGCGCTCTTGGTTAGAGTGCTCCAGCACCGCGGATGCGACTATTGAAGCAGTTGCCGGTCAGAATTGAAACCGGATTCCCGCTTCTACACTGCGTCCCGCTTCCGGTGCGAAGTCGCGCAGCAGTGAGGTGGAGTTGCGGATTTCTTCATCCAGCAGGTTGCGCGCGCTGGCGAAGAGGACCGCATCGGTGCCGCCCAGATTCAGGCTGTAGCGTGCGGTCAGGTCCATGCGGGTGTAGCCCTCGGTTTCTTCCTCGAAAGCGCCGGCGCGTTCCTGGGCGGCGGCCCTGGTAGTGCGCAGCTCCCAGTTCAGTTGATCGTAGTTGCCGCCAAACGCCAGGCCGACACGCAGTGGCGGCATGCGCGGAACAGCGCGGTGGTAACCTGCCAGTTCCTCGTGCTCATGCGCGTGGTCTGCTTCGCCTTCCTCTTCCTCGTGGTGCAGTTCGAGATCGCTGGTGAAGCTGGCGCGCACGCTGTCACCGAACAGTTCAACGTAGTGGCCGCCGGTAAAGGGGAGGCGCATGGAGGCCTCGGCACCGTAGAACACCGCATCGCGGTTGGTGTAGCCGTAGATTGGCAGCTCTTCGTCGAGGTTCTCTTCACCGCTGTTGGCGGCGTAGATGTAGTCGGTCACGCGGTTGTAAAACAGGTTGGTCTCAACCCGCATTGCGTGCCAGCCGGAGGCTTCCTGATTGTGGTGGTGGTAGCCCAGCTCCAGGTTAAAGGACTTCTCCTTATTGAGATCCTCTTCACCTTCGATATAGCGGGCTTCCGCCAGGTGGGCGCCTTCTGCAAACAGTTCCTCGGCCACCGGTGCGCGCTCGGCGTGGGTCGCGCCAAAGCTCAGGTGCTGGTGTTCGGCAAGGAAATACTGGATGGCACCGGACAGGCCGAGAAGGTTGAAGTCCTGGGTTTCGCCTTGCTCAGGGTCCACAGTCACCTGCTCTACACGGCCACCCAGGTCCAGGTGCCAATCGCCCCAGGCGCGCTCTTTCATGGTGAACAGACCGATGCTCTGGGTGTTGCTGGGCTGGATAAACGCCTCGTCGCCAACCGCGGCAAAGTCCTTGTCGGTCAGCTGCAGGCCATATGCGCCGCGCCACTGGCCGCCGTTATCGTGGGTCATTTCCACGCGGCTTTCCCAGGCATGGTTGGTAAAGCGGGTGCCGGGCTCGCCGGCGTCCAGCTCAACGTGCTCGTAATCGTTGTAGCCCAGGCGCACGCTCAGCTTGTCCCAGTACTCGCTATTGAAGCGGTGTTCGCCCTTCAGGTCGTAGCGGGTTTGCGCCAAATCGATACGCACGGCGTCTTCGCCGGGCTCTTCGTGCTCTTCCTCGAGGGCGTGTTCTTCACCTTCGTGAAGCGCGTCTTCGTGGTCGTGATGGTGCTCGTGGGTACCCAGCGGAATACCGTAATTGTTTTCCAGTCGGTTGACAGAAAAGCCCACAAGGCCGGTATCCGTTACCCAGGACAGGCCAGCGCTGGCGCTCTTGGCGCGGGCGTTGGTGTTGCCGACGAAGCCGTCGGTGTTGAGCTCTTCCTCGTGCACTTCTTCGCCGGTCGATTCGTCGGCGTGTTCCTCATGTTCTTCGTGCTCGAGGATGGCGAGGCCGGGGATCTGGGTGTCGTCGTTGTCGCGGTAGACCCCATCCAGGTACCAGGCCACATTGCCTGCACCACCGGTCAGGCGGAACACTCCCGCGTCCTGACTGTTGGCGGTGTCGTGACGCATTTCCACCGCGCCTTCCATTTCTTCGGGCAC
The DNA here is from genome assembly GCF_020524885.1 of Microbulbifer elongatus. Taxonomy (GTDB): domain Bacteria; phylum Pseudomonadota; class Gammaproteobacteria; order Pseudomonadales; family Cellvibrionaceae; genus Microbulbifer; species Microbulbifer elongatus_A. Next base: position 450,526 of record NZ_JAIVKJ010000002.1, read on the forward strand.
TTCAGTGGGGATGCGGCCGTCAAGGATGTTCACCACACCGCCAATGGCGCCGCTGCCGTAGCGCAGGGCGGCTGGGCCGCGCAGGATCTCGATGCGCTCTGCCAGCAGGGGCTCAACACTGGCTGCGTGGTCGGAGCTGGTGTTGGAGGCGTCCGCCACGTCCAGGTTATCGCTCAACACCTTCACCCGGTTGGCGCTCTGGCCGCGGATGACCGGCAGGCCCACGCCGCTGCCGAAAGAGGCATTGGCTACACCCAGCTGGTTGTTCAGGGTCTGGCCCAGTGTGCCCGCGGCCTCCTGGCGCAGCGCTTCACCAGACAGCACCGTCACCGGTGCAGCTACCGCGTCTGCCGGCTTCGCCAGCGGCGAGACGGTGACGTTCACCTCTTCAATGGATTCTTTGCTGTCGACGGTCTCGGCGGAAACGGCAGAAGACGCAGCAGAAGAGAATGCGCAGGCAACGGCCAGCGCCAGAGTGTTTACTCGGTACTTTTCAAGAAACATTTCGAATTATTCCTGTCAATCACAGGCAGCGGCCACCCAAAAGGCCGGTGCCCGAAAACTTATGCGTTATTAAGCTGCGAGCTGGTACGGCAGGCCAAAGCAGGCGAGCCGGGGCTAGCAGCGAGAGCGATCAGCTGAGTGACAGGAGTGCGGGCGGGCCGCGGGCAGACTGGCGTTCCGGCTGGCAGTCGAGGGCCACCGGGGCCTGCTGCTCGATATACAGCGGGGCCAGGTCTGAGGACTCGAAGGTAAACTCACTACCTGCGGGTGCAGGGGTGTGGTTGTGGGACAGGTCACACATGGCGTGCGCCTTGTCATCGATGTGAATATGCTCCGCCAGCACCGGCTGCGCGAGCAACAGCGCGAACAGCAGTACAAAGCTGACCCAGGCAGGGGTCTTTTGGCGGGGGTGCATAGTCATGGGGCGTATGATATTTAATCTCTATGACGAATCAAGTTTCATCTGACACTATCGCCCAAATTCGGGGGCATTTGGGCGTATAATTCGCGCCTTCTGTCTCAGAGGGGCCTCTGCATGCCCCAATCGTCATCAAGGATGTATAGCCCATGCGCACCGCCAGCGTCACTCGCGACACCCTGGAAACCAAGATCAAGGTCAGCCTCAATCTCGATGGTAAAGGCACCGGCAAATTCGACACCGGCGTGCCCTTTCTCGAGCATATGATGGACCAGATAGCCCGCCACGGCATGATCGACCTGGACATCACCTGTAATGGCGACATTCATATCGACGACCACCACACCGTGGAGGACATCGGCATCACCCTCGGAAAGGCCGTCACCGAAGCCATTGGTGACAAGAAGGGCTTGACCCGCTACGGCCACAGCTACGTCCCCCTGGACGAGGCGCTGTCCCGCGTGGTTATCGACTTCTCCGGCCGCCCGGGTCTCACAATGAATGTGCCCTTTACCCAGAAGCGCATAGGCAACTTTGATACCGAGCTGTTCTACGAATTCTTCCAGGGTTTCGTGAACCACGCTCTGGTGACCCTGCATATCGACTGCATCCGTGGCTTCAACGCCCACCACCAGATCGAGACCGTGTTCAAGGCCTTCGGCCGCGCCCTGCGTATGGCCCTGACCCCGGATCCACGTATGGAAGGCGCCATGCCTTCCACCAAAGGTGTGCTGTAAGGCGGGAGCGAAGATGCAAAAGATCGTTGTTCTCGATTACGGCATGGGCAATCTCCACTCGGTTGCCAGCGCCCTGCAGAAAGTTGCCCCCAATGATGAGGTCGTCCTCGCCACCACCCCGGAGCAGGCTGAAGGCGCGGACCGTCTGGTCGTCCCCGGCGTGGGTGCCATCCGCGACTGCATGGAAGGCTTTATTCGCCCCGGTTTTGTGCCGCTGCTGAACCAGTGCATCGAAACCGGTATGCCCATACTCGGTATCTGCGTTGGTATGCAGATCATGATGGCTAGCAGTGAAGAAAACGGTGGCGTCGACTGCCTCGGTATTTTCCCGCAGCCGGTCAGGTTCTTTGGCAGGGATCTGCATGAAAATGGCGAACGCCTGAAAGTGCCGCATATGGGTTGGAACCGGGTTCAGCAAAAGATTGACCACCCGATGTGGAAGGGCATCGAAAACGGAAGCCGCTTCTATTTCGTGCACAGCTACTATGTGCCCGCGGACAACAACGATACCGTTGCCGGTGAGACCGACTACGGCGTGCAGCTCGCATCAGCGGTAACCAAAAACAATATCTTCGCCACCCAGTTCCATCCGGAAAAAAGTGCAGATGCGGGTATGCAGCTGCTCAGGAACTTTGTCGCTTGGAACGGCAGCAACTAAAAACTAGCAAGTAGCAAAGCTGGCAACAGGAAGTTAAGTAAAATGATTGTAATTCCAGCCATTGATCTAAAAGACGGCGAGTGCGTACGCCTGCGCCAAGGTGAAATGGAAGACGCGACCGTCTTCTCTGACGACCCCGTTGCCACCGCCGAACACTGGCTCAGCCAGGGCGCCAAACGCCTGCACATCGTCGACCTCAATGGTGCCTTCGCCGGCAACCCCGTCAATGGCGACGCCGTCAGCGCGATCGCCCGCCAGTTCCCGCAATTCCCCATCCAGATTGGCGGCGGCATCCGCGATTTGAAAACCATCGAGCACTACCTCGACTCCGGCGTAAAGTGGACCATTATCGGCACCGCCGCGGTAAAGAATCCCAAGCTGGTCAAGGAAGCTTGCCGTGAATTTGAAGGTCACATCATCGTTGGCCTTGACGCCAAAGACGGCCTGGTAGCCACCGAAGGCTGGGCCCAGGTCTCCGATGTGCAGGCCACAGAGCTTGCCAAAGAGTTCCAGGACTGCGGTGTCAGCGCGATCGTCTACACCGACATTGCCCGCGACGGCATGATGCAGGGCGTCAATCTCGAGGCCACCATGGATCTCGCTCGCGCCGTGCAGATTCCCATCATTGCCTCCGGCGGCGTTAGCTGTATAGAAGATATCGAACAGCTGCTTCAGGCGGGCGACGGCAAGACCGAAATTTTCGGTGCTATTACGGGCCGTGCAATCTACGAAGACAAGCTCGATCTGCGCGCCGCCCAGCAGCTGTGCGATAACTGGAATCATTAAGCGGAAGAATTCAATGGGACTCGCCAAACGCATTATTCCCTGCCTCGACGTTGACGCCGGCCGCGTGGTCAAGGGTGTGAACTTTGTCGATATTCGCGATGCCGGTGACCCGGTGGAAATCGCCCGTCGCTACAACGAGGCCGGTGCCGACGAAGTCACCTTCCTCGATATCACCGCCACTCATGAAGGCCGCGATACCACCTTACACACCGTGGAGAAAATGGCCTCGCAGGTGTTTATTCCGCTGACCGTTGGCGGCGGCGTGCGCGAGCTTCAGGATATTCGCAACCTGCTGAATGCGGGCGCGGATAAAACAGCAATCAACTCCGCCGCCGTATTCAATCCCGACTTCGTGCGCGAAGCCGCTGACCGCTTCGGCAGTCAGTGCATCGTCGTCGCCATCGATGCGAAGCAGGTTGCGGAAAACAAGTGGGAAATCTTCACCCACGGCGGGCGCAAGCCCACCGGTATCGACGCGGTGGAATGGGCGAAAAAAATGGATAGCTACGGCGCCGGTGAAATTCTGCTGACCAGCATGGACAGAGACGGCACTAAGAACGGATTCGACCTGGCCCTGACCCGCGCGATTTCCGATGCGGTATCCGTTCCCGTTATCGCCTCTGGTGGTGTAGGTAACCTGCAACATCTTGCCGACGGCGTGCTCAAAGGCGGTGCCGATGCGGTACTGGCAGCGAGTATCTTCCACTTCGGTGAATACACTGTGGGTGAGGCCAAGCAGTTCATGCAGGATGCGGGGATAGAGATGCGCCTGTAGTCATGTGCTGTAAAGTGCGCATTCTGGCGGCAGAGGGAATTGGTCTGTAGGACCAATTTCCGCCGCCGCGGAATTTTTTTTAACTCCTTGGCGCTCAATTCAACTCCTTAAATAAGACCAACTGCCATTCAGACTATCGGGTAATTTTCCGAGATTGACCTCTCCGTCCCATCGCGATATACAAAACCTGCTTCACAGTTGTGCCACCACTGGCCCAGCAGCTCCGGGTCCCCAGACCAGTTTATATAAAAACAGGAGTTGCCATGTCGGATTCTCTCTCTCCCGTCGCCGAGCGGGAACGTAACCACACGCTCGACCTGATGCGCGGTGTCGCTGTGCTGGGCATTCTGTTGATGAACGTCTGGGGTTTTGCCGCTCCGTTCGGGTACTACACAACGCCCAATTTTTTCGGTGAAACTGACGGTGCGCCGGTAGCCACCTGGTTAATAATTTTTACTTTTGCCGAAGGTTCCCAGCGCGCTTTGTTCAGTTTGCTTTTCGGCGCTGGCGCTATGTTATTGCTGCAGCGTCTTACTGCGCGGAACCAGGGGCTGGCACCAGCGGATATTTATTACCGGCGAAACCTGTGGCTGGTGCTATTCGGTCTTTTCAACGCCTATATTCTGATGTGGCCCGGAGACATCCTTTACGTATACGGAATTGCGGCGCTGCTGCTTTTTCCATTGCGCAATCTGAGTGCCCGACAATTGGTTTTTCTCTTTCTGATTCCGGTTCTTCTGGTTACAGCAAAGCGAGGGCTGGATCTCCTAGACTCCGTACAGGCTCATGCCGCCTACCAGTCAGCAATCACAGTGCGTGATGAAGGGAGGGTCGTTCTCAGTAGCGGAGAGGAAGAAACCCAGAACAAAGATAGCGGAACTGCCGAGCAGGTTGACGATAATGAAGCGGTGCAGCTAACGGAAGAGCAGGAAAAAGCAATTGAGACTTGGGAGAGCAAAGTTGAGAGCGTTTCCAGCGAGGAAAATCAGAAGACACTGACGGCCATGCGGGGCGGTTTTGTCGATACATGGATGCTGCGTGCAGGTGAAAGCCGTTTTGTACAGACTCAGCTTCACACTGGCATGTGGTTCGGTGACGCGCTCATGGCGATTCTGTTGGGTATGGCCTTGTTCAAAGCGGGTATTATTTCTGGGCAAAAAAATATGGGCTTTTACCTGCGGATGCTATTGCTCTGTTATGGCATTGGCGTACCTGTTTCGGTCTGGGAGAGCTGGTACCTGGCCAGTAATGGCTTTTCGCCAATGGCTGAGGCGATCACGAATTTAACCTACGATTTAGGGCGCCTTTCCATGGCGTTGGGGCACATCGCAGCGCTCGCGCTGTTTGCCAAGTCTAATCTGCTGCGTTGGCTTCAGCATTCCTTGCGATCCGTCGGTCGCATGGCATTGACCAATTACCTGATGCAATCGCTTTTTGGGGCGCTGGTTTTTTACGGATTTGCCGGTAATCTTTACGGCTCTGTATACGGCTATCAACTCTACTATTTCGTTGCCGCTGTCTGGCTGGTGCAGTTGGCTTGGAGCCCTGTCTGGCTGCAATATTACCGCTTCGGACCGGTCGAATGGCTATGGCGCAGCCTTACCTACCTGGAACCCCAGTCGATACGGCGGCCCCAAACTTCAACATCTGAGCCTCTGGTGGCAAAGTGATTTGAAAATCGCGATCTGTTGATCGGCAATGCAGTGAGCACTAGAACTTGTGTGCGTCGCGCCAGCGCCTTGCACGCAGGCTACCGAACGGTCGCACGTTGCCAGTGTATTTATTGATGGGGCTGAGAAAGTTATCTACCGCTTTTTCGGCCTCTTCTCGGCAGGCATAGGGGCCAAAGGTCTTGCCGCCGCGCACAGTAAAATACCAGTCGTCATCAAGTTTGAAAAAGCGATCTGCGCGAGGGGGAATAGATGTTCCATTTTCGCCACGACGATACTGCTGCATGACAACCTCGCTACAACTACTGCTACCACTTTTACTGCTGATACTTCAGTACGGATAAAGCGCACCCAGTTAAAAGGCTAGCCAATAACCGGGTGCTGCTGTTTACGCTCGCCGATTTTTTACAGGTCCTCGGCGCGAATTTGCGCTACTTGTCCTTTCGCTTTCGGAGCACTGCTCTCATCACCGCGGACCGGAGTGCGATGCACATACAGGTTCAGGCCCTTGAGTACGTTCAGCGCTTCGAATACCTGGTTGTCGCGGCTGTACCAGTCGTCCTGTTTCGCTTTTGCGCGCTTGCGGTCTTCCGAGCCGCTTTCCTTGCCGCCGTTACCGTTGCCCAGGTGGCCAGCGAGATCTGCCTCGGTAGTGCGCGCACGGCCGTCAAGGCGGGTCACCTGTACCCGCTCTACGGTGATATCCGGTTTGATGCCCTGTGCCTGAATAGAGCGGCCCTTGGGCGTAAAGTAGAGCGCGGTGGTGAGCTTGATCGCGCGGTCTTCATTGATCGGGATAACCGTCTGCACCGAGCCCTTACCGAAGCTGTCGGTACCCATTACCACGGCGCGGCGGTGATCCTGTAGCGCGCCGGCCACGATCTCTGCCGCAGACGCGGAACCGTCGTTGATCAGTATTACCAGTGGTGCACCATTGCTGACATCACCGGAACTGGCCGAGTAGCGCAGGTTGGAAGATTCATTGCGCCCCTCGGTGTACACCACCAGGCCTTCTTCCAGGAATGCATCCGCCACTTCCACAGACGATTGCAGCACGCCGCCGGGGTTGTTGCGCAAGTCGAGGACCAGGCCCTTCAGCTCACCCTCTTTCTTGAGCTTTTTCATCGCGCGCATCAGGTCGCCACCGGTATCCAGCTGGAACTGGCTGATGCGCAGGTAGCCGTAGCCCTCCTCAAGCATTTCACCGCGCACGCTGTACACGCGCACCTTGTCGCGCTTGACGGTGACATCGAAGGGTTCCTTGTGGCCTTTGCGGCCGATAGTGAGGGTTACCGAGGAACCCACCGGGCCGCGCATTTTTTCCACCGCATCGTCCAGGCTGACGCCGCGCATGGATTTGCCGGACAGGCGCAGGATGACATCGCCGGCGCGCAGTCCGGCGCGCTCGGCAGGTGTGCCATCCATGGGAGTGATGATGGTGATGTAGTCGTCTTCGATCCCCACCTCGATGCCGAGGCCGGCGAATTCACCGGTGGTGTTGGCCTGCAGGTCGTCGAAGGAGCGGCTGTCCAAATAGGCGGAGTGCGGATCCAGCCCCTGCAGCATGCCCTTGATGGCGTATTCTAGCAGGGTACTGTCGTCCACTTCGTTGACGTAGCCCTGGCGAATCTGCTCGAAGACTTTGGCGAAGCTGCGCAGGTCTTCCAGCGGCAGGCGGGATTCAGCGTCCAGTGCAGCGCGCTCGGCACTATCGCTTTGGTCGCCCTGGCTGAGTCCCATCAGCGGCAGAGCGGTGAGAGCTGCCACGCCGATCAGGCGGGCGAGCATTTTCGGGGTGAACATAATCTGCACGTCCTTGGCATTTATCGTTACTGTCCATGAAGAATTGTAGACCCGGCTCTCACTCTGGGGCTTAACTTGGCGGGGAAGTTAACCAATGAGGGGGAGTACCACCGAGAGGAGCGGTTGGAGGATGGAGAAGTATGCAAGATATGATTTTGGTGCGCCGGAGCTAAGCCCTCATTCTGGACTTGAAAACTGGCACCGGCGTGCAGCGCCTTCACTAATGGACATCCCAGCCCTTTATAGGGTGACGGGAGTGCACAATGTAGGTGCACCCCCCGGATGTCTTTTAATTGGTGAGGAGGAGTTGCCCTTCAGTAATTTCGAGAGAAGACGATGGTTTTGTCGGAGCTCCCAAACAGTGCCATAGCCATCAGACCATCAGCGGATAAATACATTTGTCCCTGTAAAATGCTCGCGCTAGAAGAGCTGAGACGATCGCTGTGAATAACGTTGCCGGCGCTGTCGAGGCGCCAGAAATCCAGCTCCCCGTAGATCCAGGAAGTGCCTACTGCAAGCTCGCCGTCGGGGCCAGCGTCCAGTGCCATTAGGCGTCCCGTCACGGGTAATTCCATTAGCCATTCGCCGGTTGAGGCATCGAACTTGTTTACATCGTCTCCGGAGTAAACATATTTTCCGTCGTTACTAATAGCTACGTCGTTTCCTCCAAGGTTTGAATCCTGCCAGAGGAAATCTCGTTTAAGTGTATTGCTCAGGCTTGAATAAGTGACTGAGTCACAGCGTATGGAGCTGGAGAATGTGTGGCAATAGCTGCGACCATCGGGGCTAAATACCCAGTCATCATCTCCGCCGAATGAGAAGTTTTGATTGATCGCTGCGCCAGTCTCACCATGTAATGGCGAAGAGGCATAGTACGGTATTACAAAGGGAGTGCCGTTTACCCGTCCGAAGCGAAGTCGTAGGAGCGTTGAGTTGCTATCAAACTGCCATGATTTTTCACTCCAGGTGTGAAGTTCTACTTGGGAGATTCTTTTATCCACATTCGATGAGGCGTACAGGAACTTCCCATCGGAAGAAATGGTAAGAGAATTAATGGCGCTAAGATTTAGGTCTTTGCTATCAACGAGTTCTCCGGTGTAGATGTTATAAATATCCACTTCCGATTCTCTACTTGCGTAGAGCAATGGTCTTAGCGGGTCGGAAGCTATTTGCCGATATTGGTCATCCGTAACCGAGGCGTAGCGCTTCGGTTCCGGATCCGCGCTGCCAACCCATAAACTAACATGGATTTTTTCTGTTCCCTCAACTGCTGGATTTGTAGATGAAATAGTGATGGTTGCCAAGTGCAGGGTATCTTGCAGAAGACCATCTGTGACGGCATTTATGGTAAGGGGTTGTCCGGTCACGCCGCTGTCGTCGATATTGAGCCATTCTACATCTGTGGAGGCAGTCCACGGAATGCCTCCGATCCAGTAGCTATCGTCAATCAGAACTGTATGTTGTGTCCTGTCGATTCCGGGGAAGTGTGACAAAGACACACCGATGTCTCGTGCTGTCAAGCGATTTGACGATGCTTTCACGCGCAGGATGAAATTGCCGGTAATCGTCTCGCCATCGACTTCCGTGGTAACGGTTACCTGTCCTTCATGTAGGCCCTCTGAAAATTTTGTCGGATCGAAATCGAAGCTGAGGACTTGCTCTTCACCACTGACTTCCAGCGCGGTGGGTGCGGTCCAGCTTTCCGCTATCGGGAAGGTCACTTCAATATCTGCGGCATAGCGGTTGCTGCCGGTATTCAGGCTGAGCTGATTGATAGCCTGCGTTTCGTCCCAACCATATTGTGCGTCGAGCTCTAGCTCTTCCTGCGCGAATGTAAATGCTGGTAGCTCGTGTGTCAGGTCAAAGCGCACGGACTCTCTGTCATCTGAATCGAGAACCGAAATTTCGGTTTCGAATTCCGCTACTGCCCGGTCTACCTGTGTCATATCAATGGTGAAGGTGATCGTGTCGCTGCCGCTGCCACTTGTTTGATCGGCCGAGATGCCGCTGGCGAGTGCACCCAGGTCCCACTCCAGGTCCGGCGCATACAAGGTGGTAGTAACGGTGTAGATCGGGTTGGGGCTTCCGCGCACGTAAGTGATCGCATGGGCGGCGTTTGTGAGGGCGAGTTTCGCGTGGCGACTGGCGTCATATGGATAGTAGTCGTATACGTCGTCAACACCATCGTTGTCGTCGTCACGATCACCATTATCGCCTATGCCATCGTTATCAAAGTCGGTGCTCTCTCCCGCAACGCGGGGAAACCGATCGGTTTCATCGTCAACGCCATCGTTGTCATCATCGGGATCGGCGTTATCGCCAATACCATCCCCATCCCAGTCACTGTTTTCGCTTGGGTCTGACGGAAAGGCATCCGATACGTTGGCGTAGCCATCGCCATCGATATCGTAATCCCGATTATCGCCAACACCATCGCCATCGGTATCCTTCTGCTCATTGGGGTCCAAGGGAAAGGCGTCGGTAGTATCTTCGGTGCCATCGTTGTCGTCGTCGGGGTCTTCCTCGTTGGCGATACCATCGTTGTCGGTGTCGTAGCTTTTCCCGGAGTCCTCAGGGAACAAGTCGAAAGGTTCGGGGACGCCATCACCATCCGGGTCGTCGCCGGTAAATCGGGATAAATTGGAGTAGACGTTATTTTCAATCAGACGAGCGATGCCGATATTTTCCACGAGCCAAAATTTGATCTCATAATTCAATTCAACACTTGCACCATCAATCGTCGTATTCGCGCTCAGATAAACGCTCACCACTTTTGCTTGCGCAGGACCAAAAGGCGTTTCGATCTCTTCGTGCCAAATTCTCTGTGAACCGGAAAACGTAATATCGCGCTGGCCATAGGTTGGTGAGATATCAACGGTGCCCGTGCCACTATAGTCTGCGCTGCTGGAGACTTGCATGCCTTCTTGCCAGAGCACGATTGGGGTGTTCAGGCGCAAATCTACGGAAAAGGTGCCAATTCCACTCACCTCGATTTCTGACGCGAAGTAACCGAGGAGCGCGATTCTATCTTCGGTGGACTGAAAATAGTGCCGCCCACCACTTGGGTAGCTAAGAATGCGCCCATCCGTGCCATTTACCGAGATATCACCAGAAAAGTACGCTGCGGCACCGCTGTTGTTGTAGTAGAGCCGGATGTCATTGCCCGCAGGAAGGTAAAGGTTGTGCGTGGTTGGTGTGACTGTACCGTTATTGTTGTCGGGCGCAGTGTTATTCGGGGTATCACTACTACCTCCACCGCCACCACATGCGATCAAAGTCGCTGATATGACAATGGCGACTACTCCCCTGAAAACTACGTGCAACATGGCTTCGCGTCCTAACTGGATGGTTCGCCCGAGTATTTGTCGCACAGAAGTACTGGCCAAAAGCGGGCTGATGATTATTTTGGTTTTCTCGATAGGTCTGATGCGCTGATTTCTTATTTTGTTTGGTCTCAGCTTCGTGACCGATTATTCAGTAAAGGTCAGATGCGCGTCAATCATCCTTAGGTACCGCGACACTATTGTGGTGATGCGTGAGTGGTGATGCGTGCTGCACCCTGGTGGGAATCAATATAGGGGGGGTGCCTAGGGTCAGCCCCGGCACCAAACCGTAGGGTCCTGCGGTTTGCCGTGGCGGCGAATTTCGAAGTAGAGGCCCGGCTGGCTGATGCCGCCGGTATTGCCGACCTTGGCAATAGTGTCGCCGCGCTCAACCCATTCGCCGATGGCGCGATTGAGGGACTGGTTATGGCCGTACAGGCTCATGTAGCCGTCGCCATGATCGAGAATGATCAGCATGCCCTGGCCGCGCAGGTAATCCGCAAATACCACCCGGCCCCGATGAATGGCTTTTACTGGTGCGCCTTCGTTAGCGCGCAGGGTAACGCCGGTCCAGGTGATGCCGTTGGCGCGGCGCTGGCCATAGGCATTGGCACGGCGGCCGCTGGTGGGCCACTGCATGCGTCCGCGCTGCTTGGCGAAAGGCGTCTGGTCGCTGGGATTGATCAGGCTGGCAATGGCGCGGCCCACTTCGTCCACCAGACGTTGCAGGCGACTGCGGTCACTGTGCAACTGGTCGAGCTCACCGCTCTTGCTGGCGAGCTGCCTGGCGAGCTTGTCGAGGGTGCGTTGGCGGCTCTTTTGTGCGCTGACCAGGTCGCGGCGTTTTTCTTCGAGCTGGCTGCGCTCGCGGGCGAGGGTGTCCTGTTCACGCTGGATGCCAGTGCTGACGGTGGAGAGCTGCTCGAGGGTGGAAACGTAGTCGCCGATAACGCGGCTGCGTTGTTTGAGGAAGTAGTCGTGGTAGCGGAGTTGGCGGGCGATGTGCTGGGGATCTTGTTGGTTGAGGAGCAGCTTGATCTGCTCCTGGCGACCGAGTCGGTAAGCGGCGGCGACTTCCTGCTCAACCCGCCGCTGCATACTTCGCCGGGAATCCTCCAGCTGTTTTTCTTCCTGTTTCAGCTCCTGCAGCTTTTCGCCGCGGCTCTGCATGTCCGACTTGATCTTGTCGATCCGCTGCAGCAGTTCCGAGATGTCTTTCTCGTTGGACTCCAGGTCCTTGAGCAGCTGGTCGCGCTCACTTTTTACCTGGTTCAGTTCTTGCTGCAGGGACTCGATGCGTTGTTTGATTTCCGCCAGGCGCGCCTGCTGCTCTTCCTCTGCCGCCTGCGCGAAGCAGGCGGGTACCACAAACAGTGAGGACAGCAGGGCTGCCATGACAATCGCAGAAATTTTCATGAAGACTGTATTACCTTGCAATTCGCTCTGAGTATCAGTCCGGATCAGTTCAGTTTTACCAGCGGTTCGCCGCTCATCTCTACCGGCTGGGGAATGCCCATCAATGCCAGCATGGTGGGTGCTACATCCGCCAGGCTACCGCCGTCGCGCATGGTGACCTTGCGCTCGCCCACATAGACGAAAGGCACAGGCAGGGTGGAATGCTGAGTGCTGACCTGGCCGGAGCCGGCGTCGAACATCTCTTCCACATTGCCGTGATCAGCGGTAATCAGCACCTCGCCGCCGGCAGCCAGTGCGGCTTTGGTGACGCGGTCCACGCAGCCGTCCAGTGCTTCCACCGCTTTTACTGCGGCTTCGAACACGCCGGTATGCCCGACCATGTCGCCGTTGGCATAGTTGCAGATGATAGCGTCAAACTTGCCGCTCTCGATGGCCGCAACCAGTTTGTCGGTTACTTCCGGCGCGCTCATTTCCGGCTGCAGGTCGTAGGTGGCCACGTCCGGCGATTTGATCAGGATGCGCTCTTCGCCATTGTAGGGCTCTTCGCGGCCGCCGCTAAAGAAGAAGGTCACATGTGCGTATTTTTCTGTCTCGGCGATGCGCAATTGGGTCTTGTGCTGGCTTTCCAGGTATTCGCCGAAGGTATTTACCAGGTTTTCCGGCGGGAAGGCGCAGCTGGCGTCGATGTTGGCGGCGTACTCGGTGGTCATTACGAAGTCCGCCAGTTTCGGGGTGACTGCGCGCTCGAAGCCGTCAAAGTTCGGGTCGGTAAAGGCGCGGGTCAGCTGGCGCGCGCGATCCGGGCGGAAGTTCATGAAGATCACCGCGTCGCCATCGTTGACCGGAGCCGCATCACCGATGCGGGTCGGCGCCACGAACTCGTCGTTTTCGTCGCGGGCGTAGGCGGCCTCGAGACCGGCAAGGGCACTTTCGGCGTGCTGCTCGGCCTTGCCCTGAGTGATCAGGTCGTATACGGGCTGCACGCGCTCCCAGCGGTTGTCGCGGTCCATGGCGAAGTAGCGGCCGGCGATACTGGCGATGCGCGCGGTGCCGAGGGCATCGCACACCTGGGTCAGGCGCGCCAGCGGGGTTTCCGCACTGCGCGGGGCGGTGTCGCGGCCATCGGTAAAGGCGTGGATGTATACCGCCTTGGCGCCGCGCTGGGCAGCCAGGGTGGCCATAGCAACAATGTGGTCGTCGTGGCTGTGCACACCGCCTTCCGAAAGCAGGCCCATAATGTGCACGGCGCCGTCGTTGGCGACGGCCTTGTCGACCGCGGCGGTATAGGCCGGGTTCTTGAAGAAGTCACCGTCCTTGATCGCCTTGTTGATGCGGGTAAAGTTCTGGTACACCACGCGGCCGGCGCCCAGGGTCATATGGCCGACTTCCGAGTTACCCATCTGTCCTTCCGGCAGGCCTACCGCCATTCCGGAGGTTTGGATCAGGGTCTTGGGGGAGTTTGCCCACAGGTTGTCCCAGACCGGGCTCTTGGCCGCGGCGATGGCGTTGTGTTCGCTGTGCTCACTGTGGCCGAAGCCGTCCAGAATAAGCAGTACCACGGGGCGTTTGGGCGAAGACTCGGATGCCATGGGATCGGAATTCCTGTATTGGGTTGATGGAAGGTCGTTCGGCGTCAGTGCCGGGGGACGAAACTCCTAGACGAAACTCCTAAAGGTGTCTCGTATGGGTAAAGTACCGCAGGTGGCGGATTTTAACCTGTTTGCGCCGGCGAGGTCAGGTATTAACCGCCTATCGGCGCCATTGAGCCCCCGAAATTGCTGATTATTTAGTGGTCACGGTGGTGTATACTCCGCCACCTTCAAGTGACTGCATGGCAGAGTGCACGCAGCAGCCGCAAAGCGGCCAGACTGAGAGGTCTGGTCATATCAGAACAACAATTTGTGAAATTCCGGGGGCGAGGTGGATTTTTTCGTCTTTATCAGCGAGCAATGGCTGCTGGTGAGTCTGTTGGTGGCGCTTGTTTACGCGCTGGCCATTACCGAGCGTATCAAGGCGGGCAAGCCCGCGTCAGCCCATGAGGCCACGCGTCTGATCAACTCCGATGGCGCACTGGTCGTGGACCTGCGCGACCGCTCCGACTACACCGCCGGGCATATCGTGGACGCCCTCCACATTCCCCACGGCGAGATCGAGAAGCGCATCGGCGAGCTGGCACCTTATAAAGAAAAGACCCTGATTCTGGCGGACAAGATCGGCCAGCACGCGGGGCCGGTGGGTCGCCAACTGAAGAAAGCGGGCTACACCGTGCGCCGCCTGGAAGGCGGTATGTCCGAATGGTCGAACCAAAAGCTGCCGCTGGTTAAGGGCTAATCTGGCCCCAAGCTGCCTGTACCGCAAAGAGGTTATCCGGTTGTGAAAGAAGTTGTTATCTACACCACCCGCTTCTGCCCTTTCTGCGTGCGCGCGAAATACCTGCTGGACAACAAAAATGTCCCCTATACGGAGATTTCCGTGGATGGTGATCGCGCCCTGCGTGCAGAAATGACTGCCAAGGCCGGTCGCCATACGGTGCCGCAGATCTGGATCGGTGACCACCATGTAGGCGGGTGCGATGAGCTGATGGCCATCGAGCGCAGCGGCGAGCTGGACAAGTTGCTGGCGTAAGGCCCGGCGCGGGTTCAACAAATTTCCAAAAGGTGCCTTGAAAGGAGTTTTCGAGGCCCCCATAAGTAAGACCCATACAGGGAGTCTTTCTTTCAGGGAAGGCAGTCAATAATCTAATTTTTTACGACAGGCAGTGACATGGCTGAAGAACAAAACGGCGCAGCAGTAAACGGCGACGCACAACAAGTACAATTCGCAATGCAGCGCATCTACCTGAAAGACCTCTCTTTCGAGACCCCGATGGGCGCAGAGATTTTCAAGAAGCAGTGGAAACCTGAAGTCTCCCAGGAACTGAATACCAAAACAGCCAAGATCGACGAAGATCTCTATGAAGTGGCGCTGACCCTGACCATCACTGTCAAGGTTGAAGGTGAGACCGCCTTCCTGGTGGAAGTACAGCAGGCCGGCCTGTTCGGCATCAAGGGTCTGGAAGGCCAGCAGCTGGCACAGGCACTGAACACTGCCTGCCCGACCATCCTGTTCCCCTACGCGCGCGAAGTGGTAGACAACGTCGTCACCAAGGGCTCCTTCCCCGCCCTGATGCTGCCGCCGATCAACTTCGACGCCCTGTTCGCCGCTGCTCTGCAGCAGGCGCAGCAGCAGGCCGCCGAGCAAGGTGGTGAGAAAGCCGACGCCTAAGCTTCGGTTTTTCTGAGGCTTTGCTGAGAAAGGCTCCTTCGGGAGCCTTTTTTGTATCTGCAGGGGGGAAACTTATGCAATGGGATTATCCACAGCCATTTATCCACAAGGTCCGCGTCGAGGCTGAGCAGGTCGACGGCCTGCACCACGCCAACAACGCCGAGTATGTGCGCTGGTGTGAGCGCGCGGCGTGGCTGCACAGTATCGAGCTGGGGCTGGATGTCACCAATTACCAGTCGATGGACCGCGGAATGGCCATTCGTCAGGCCGAGTACGACTATATACTGGCGGCCAGAGAGGGCGATGAGCTGCTGATCGGCACCTGGCTCACCATGGTGGACGGTCGGCTCAATATGACCCGCAGGTTCCAGGTCTATCGCGCCAGCGACCAGGCTCTGGTGCTTCGGGCTAGCTGGCAAATGGTGTGCATCGAACTCTCCAGTGGCAAACCCAAGCGTATGCCGCAGACCTTCAAGGATATTTACTGCCCCGCAGTAGTTGATGCCGAGGGCGGATAACAGCAACTTATTGTCACCAGCCCTACGGGAGTGCCTGCATGAGCGACGCGAATACCCTCACCACCCTCACCGAGAATACCGGCGCCCTCAAAGGCAAAACCATCTTTATCACCGGTGCCAGCCGCGGCATCGGCCGCGCCATTGCCCTCAAGTGTGCCGCTGACGGCGCCAACATCGCTATCGCCGCCAAGTCCGCAGAGCCCCACCCCAAGTTGCCCGGTACCATCTTCAGTGTTGCCGAAGAGATCGAGGCCGCCGGTGGCAAGGCCCTGCCGATGCAGGTCGATGTGCGGGAGGAAGAGCAGGTGGCAGAAGCGATGAAGAAAACCGCCGACACCTTCGGCGGTATCGACGGGGTGATCAACAACGCCGGCGCCATCAATCTCACCAGCGTCGAGGCCACGCCACCCAAGCGTTACGATCTGATGATGGACGTCAACGCCCGTGCCGTATACCTAACGGCGCACCTGGCCATTCCCTACCTGAAGCAGTCGGACTGTGGGCATATCCTCAGCCTGTCGCCGCCGTTAAACCTTGAGCCCCGCTGGCTCGGACCTTTCGCGCCCTACGCGCTGTCCAAGTTCGGCATGACCATTTTGAGTATGGGACTGGCGGAAGAGCTGCGTAAAACCAAAATCAGCGTTGCCACCTTGTGGCCGCGTACCCTGGTAGCCACTGCCGCTATCGAGTTCGCAGTGGGTAACCGGGAAATGTTCGAGCAGAGCCGCAAGCCCATGGTGATGGCGGACGCCGCCTACGAGGTGCTGATCACTGATAACCAGGGCCTGAACGGCGCCCAACTGATTGACGAGACGCTGCTGCACGAACGCGGGGTGGAAGATTTTACCCAATATGCGCACAATCCCGCCAAGGCCGGTGAGCTGGCAGTGGATCTGTTTCTCGATCCCTGACTGCGCTTTCCGGTGCGTTCTGGCAGTAAGAGGTAAACGGGGGAACTGTGGACAAGAGCGACCTGGAAGATTTTCGCGGGGCGATGGGAGCGCTGGGCGATGTAAAGCCCCTGGGCCCCAAGCAGCGTGAAACTGCGTTAAAGAAGCAGGCGAAGGATTCGCTCAATCAACGCGCCCGCCGCGAAGCTGCCACCGCCCAGACCTACCGGGAGCTGAACCCGCTGGGAGGTGAGTTCGTGGAGCCAGTGGAGCCTTTCGACCCCATCGAATTCAAGCGTGACGGTGTGCAGAACGGTGTTTACCGCAATCTGCGTCTGGGCAAATACACTGTGGACGCGCGCCTGGACCTTCACAATCACACCGTGGAAATGGCCCGCAGTGCGCTGTACCAGTTTGTGAGGGATTGCGTGGAGGCGGATGTGCGCTGTGCGCTGGTCACCCATGGCAAAGGCGAGGGGCGCAAAACTCCAGCGATGCTGAAGAGCTGCGTAAATGCCTGGCTGCCGCAGCTGGACGAAGTGCTCGCGTTTCACAGTGCGCAGAAACAGCACGGTGGCCTGGGTGCTACCTATATCCTGCTGCGCAAGAGCGAGCGCAAACGCCAGCAAAATCTTGAGCAGCACCAGCGACGCTCGCGACCGTAAATATCAAAAAATTACCGGGAAATGGGAGAACTTCCTATTTGGTAATCTGTTTGTCACGTCTGGTAAGTAGAGTATCCCCACAACGAAGCTTTCATTTCCGGGCCTTTCTGGGCTTGTCCGGTTGTTTCATCGCGCAACTGAACGCGTTTCGTTGATCTTCTCTCTTTGCATCACACCAATGTCATTGGTGATTTTATGCTTCCGGGTTTGGAGGCTCCTACAGGTGGAGGAAAGTATGTAATTCAGGCGGCCCCCGGGCCGCCTTTTTTCGTTTGCGGTCAGGTGTCAGGGGCAGGCGGCGGGGCTTCGCTGGCCTGCCTGAACTCGAGGCGCGTGCCCTGATCTCCTTCCAGGATCAGGGTGTCACCCTGGGTGTGGGCGTGGGTGACCCTCGGGAGGGCCAGCAGAAAATCTTGCTCCAGCTCGCTGCTGTCGCGGCGACCCACCATGCGGGAGATTTTCGGTGGCTTCAGCCAGTGGACGCTTCCGTTTTCTCGTAGCTGGAACTTGCCCAGGTAGGGATTGGAGCCGGCGCTGCCGCGCACAAATCCAAGTTTGTCACAGCCTAGGTAGGGGCGGTCCCGCCACATTTTTTTCCAGAAGATCCGCGGTTTGTGCTCGCGGCCATTCACAGACAGACTGTCCAGCAGCCACTGGCGATCGCAGATGGCGCTGCTGCCGGTTTCCGTTATTGCTACAGGGCTAGTGTCGTTACTGCTACAGCCGTTCAGGAGCAGGCAGGCGAACGCCAGGGAGAGAATGCTCCCGCCAAGCAGGTTGCTTCGGGTAGCGTGGAAAGATGGCAGCGGTAGCTGGCGGAACATGAAATCCATCCGGTGGCCTTTTGCGCCATTTAACATCAATTGCCGGCGGCTGTCTGTGACCCAACCGGTCTATCCGGCGCCGAACGAATGTGATGGGCTAGGGAGCAGACTTGGAGGGGGGGTAGCTTCTGTCAGCTACCCGCCTTGATGAATTCGATGTAGATGTCTCCGGGTGCATCCCGCAGGATCAGGCGACCGCCGCCACTTTTCACGAATGCCTGGCGGGTGCCGGACAGCGCGCGCAGGTATTGGGTTTCCTGCTCCATGATCTGGGGCGGGCCAGCCATCTTGGTGGAGGCAAAGCTGGCTGTGTCCCACAGGATCTGGCCGTTGGTGGTGATCTGCAGAGTGCCGCGGTAAGTGTTGATGCCGCTTTTGCCCATGGCCTCACCGTCGCTGTTGCACAGGAAGGTGAACTCCTGTGGTTGGTCCACGGGGACCGCCTGGCCGTTGATGCGCAGCAGGCGCATTTCCCATTTGTCACCGCAGACGGCAGACATTGAGCCCGGGTTCTGGGTCGGGCCAGAATCCTTGTCGCCCATGTTCATACAACCTGCGATGACGATAGCGAGGCCAATCAGCCACACCGGTATCGCCTTGTTGAGTCCTTTCTGGATCATTCCTTTTGCTCCCTGTGCCTGCTCCCTGCCGACAGATAGGACAAGCTTAGTCAGCCGCGCCTTTTGCGAGTGGACTACGGCGACAGCTTGTGGCGGAAATGGTCACAAAATGGAGAGTGGGCGGGCGCCAGTGCCCGCACCGGACGCTGGGAAAGGGTTACGACGGTTGCCGTACGCAGCGCACCACTACTTTTGAATCCAGCTCCTGCTCGAAACACCGGAAGCGGGTGCCGTTCACATTCAGGGAGCGGGGCGAATCGCGGCTGCCACTCCTGGGCCTGCGGTCTGAAGCGCGCACCGACAGGTGCGTTGGATCCATATGCGGGGGGACTGCGCTACTGAAGGCGCGGTTTACGTGACTTTCCCTGGGCTCGGTTGATGTGCAACCGGCAACAACTCCTGTCGCTATCGCCGCAGTCAGCAGAATACTACTCAATTTCTGCACGCGGTTACCTCGATGGCTGATTCAAGGGCGCCTCACTGCGGCCCTTACTTTTCAGCCTAGAAGAGTCTGCTGCCAGAATGTTGATAAGGGCGCCATTTTAAATAAACGTGCGCCGGGGTGCTGGTTCTCGCGACAGGTGCGAGTGATTTCGCGGGATTCAGAAGAACAAAAAAGGGGCCCCGGAGGGGCCCCAATAACAATGCAATGTACAACAATGCGAGAGATGATGTTTAGAAGTTGTAGTTACCTGTGAGAGCGATAGTGCGTGGTGCGCCGTAGAAGGCAGTGTTCCAGGCGGGAATACCGAAAGCGTCGCCCAGGTTATAGCCTGCAACGATGTATTCCTCATCGGTCAGGTTTTTGCCCTGCAGGCTGAGATTCCAGTTGCCATCGGCGCTGTAGAAAGTCGCACTGGCATCTATCAGGCCGTAGGCATCCTGGTCGATTGCAGATGGCACTTCAAAGATGCGCACATCGTCGCGATAGGAGTAGGTGGAGTTCAGCATCAGCTCCCCGCCAGCCATGGGTACCGCATAGCTCAGTTGGGCCATGAACGTCTGCTTCGGCGTGTTGGCCATTTCGCGAACGTCGGACTCGTCTTCAATAGAGCCGTCTGGCTGGGTTACCAGAATTTCTTTGTACTCTGGGTCCAGCAGGCCGATGGTGGTGGTGGCAGTCAGTCGATCGGTAATGGCGGCAACCATTTCGACTTCGACACCACGTACCTGCGCTTCACCGGCATTGACCACATACTGCATCAGCTCTGCAGCATCTGTCGCAGCGTAGTAGATGCGGGTCGAGTCGCCGGTCTGCATATCGGTGTAGTCTGAGTTGAACACTGCGGCATTGAGGCGTACTCGGCCGTCAGCCAGCTCGGACTTCACACCCACTTCGTAGTTGGCCACGGTTTCCGGGGCGAAGGGATCTGCGGAGCGCGGATCCACTTCTTCTTTGGCGCGCAGGTTGAAACCACCGCTCTTGAAGCCCTGGCTGTAAGATGCGTACGTCATGACATCATCAGAGATGGCGTAGTCGATACCGATCTTCGGGCTGAACTCGGTCCAGGACTTCTTGCCGTAGAAGCTGTCGGTAAATGGTGCCAGGAAGGCCAGCTCGCCAGTACCGTTGACCGGATCCGCGCCAGCGAGGTCATCGGAGTAGACGCCGAGTATCTTGTAGGCGTTGATGGTGGACTCTTTCTCATCCTTGGTGATGCGGCCACCAAGGGTCAGGTTCATGCGGTCGCTGAGGGCCCAGTTGCTGTGGGCGTAGAGTGACATGCTCTTGGTGTCTGTTTGGCCCTCACTCACGTTGGTTACTGCGCTGAACAGGGCTGCATTATATTTGCCGTTTGCCATGCCGTCGAAGTAGTAGAGGCCGGCGACCAGATCGGCACTCTCTCCCTGCCAGCTGAGCTGGAATTCCTGAGAGAACTGGTCATCTGCGTAGCGGGCGGGCACATCGAATTCCGCGGCGTTAATGCTGTCAAAATCGATATTGGTATCGGACTCACCGGCGCGGTAGGCGGTGATGGACTTGACGGTAATCGCATCGGAGACATCCCACTCTGCAGTCAGCGATGCGCCCTCGTTCAGCACCACGTTCTCGTCAGACACCATGTTGGATTGGGTATCGAAAACGCTGTCGAGGACGGGCTCGTTGCCGGCAAAGCTGGGCGCGAGGCGATAGCCATGCTTGGAGTTGGAGTTGTCCTCGGTGCGATCGACGGCCAGGCGTACCCACAGGTCTTCACTGAGGTTGGCCTCGAGTGAAACGCGCGCGGCGAGCACATCCTTGTTGTACTGGTCGACACCAGTGATGACATTCTCACCGTAGCCATCGCGCTGGTAGCTGGCGACAGTGGCACCGACAAAGACATTGTCGCTCAGGGCGGTTTGGCCTTTCACGGTGAAGTCGGTCTGGTTATAGGAGCCCAGTGCGCCGCTCACGGAAACTTCGGTGTCGCCGGTGAGGCGTTTGGTAACGTATTTCACCGCACCGCCGATGGTGTTCTTGCCGTACAGGGTGCCCTGGGGGCCGCGCAGGATCTCAACGCGCTGTACATCGTACACGTCCATTACCGCACCCTGCGGGCGGGCGATATATACGTCGTCTACATAGATACCCACGCCCGGCTCAAAGCCCCACAGCGGGTCAGCCTGGCCAATACCGCGGATATAGGCGGTCAGGGTGGTGTTAGTGCCGCGTCCAACCTGTAAAGTTGTGTTCGGGGAAAGTTTTTGCAGGTCGGTCAGGTCGCTGACGCCGTTTTCCAGCAACTGGTCTTCACCGAAGGCGGTGACCGCCACCGGTACTTCCTGCAGCGACTGCTCGCGCTTCTGCGCGGTCACGGTCACTTCTTCCAGTTGGGCTTCGGCTTGTACGAAGGATGCACCGCAGGCAAGCATGATGCCGGCGGCGATGGGATTGAATTTCATTGTTTTGCGCATGGCTCTCTCCGATCACCAGTTTATGGTTTTTATCTAAGTTCCGGACTTGCACTGTATCGGCTGCTGGTGGTCTTGCCTGCTAGACCAAGGTATGACGCCATGGTTGGAGGAGGAAGCAGGACAAAAAACAGCCGATGGGGTAGTCTGTGCATGATAAACAAAATAATGAATGAGGCGCCAATTGTTCAGCCTTACTTTGCTGGCCGCGGTGGGTCTGACTTACCTGCTGATCCTGTTTGCCATCGCCTTCTGGGGTGACCGGCTGCCGGCTGCACGTATCCGTCCGATCAAGCCCCTGTTGCTGGCACTCGCCGGCACCTATACCAGTGCGTGGATGTTTTTCGGTACTTCGGCCCAGGCGGTAGAGGAGGGCTGGCTGTTACCCCCCACCTTTGTCGGCGCCAGCCTGATGCTTATTTTTGGCGCGCCGCTGCTGATGCGCTTTGTGCGCCTGTCCAAACAGCAGGGCTCTACCTCTATTGCCGACTTTATCAGCGCCCAGTACGGCGGCTCCCAATGGTTGGCGGCGGCGGTGGCGCTGCTCGCGGTCGTAGCGATCGTGCCCTATCTCTCCCTTCAGCTGCGCGCGGTGGCAGACAGTTTCCTGTTGCTGGCACAGAGTGTGGAAGACAGTGACATCAGTGCCTCGGTAGTGACTGGGGTTGTGAGTGTGACCCTGGGCCTGTTTGCGGTGCTGTTTGGTACCCGTCATATCGACAGCAGTGTGCACCGCAACGGCATGTTGCTGGCGGTGGCGTTTGAGGCGCTGGTTAAGATCGGCGCGCTGGTGGCGGTGGCCTGGTTCGTACTTTACTCCGCGTTTGATGGCGCCGCCGATCTCACCCGCGCGGCGCTGGCGAGCGAAAGGGTCGCCGCCATTGCCGAGGCGCGACCGGCAGACACCGGTTATTTCGCCGTGGTGGTGCTGGGGATGGCTGCAATCTTCTGCCTGCCGCGCCAGTTCCATATCCTGATGATCGAGAGCGACGACGAGCGCGATATCGGCCCGGTACGCAAGCTGATCCCCTTGTACCTCGGCATTTTGTCGGTTGCCATCCTGGTCGTGGGCTATGGCGGCCTGCTGTGGTTGCCGGATGCCTACAGCAACCCTGAGCGTTTCGTTCTCGGTGTGCCGCTGGAGAGCGGAACACCCTGGCTGGCGCTGCTGGCGTTTGTGGGCGGGCTTTCCGCCGGTTCCAGCATGGTGATCATCGCCACCATCGCGCTGTCCACCATGATCGCCAACACCATGATTGTTCCCTGGTGGCTCAAACGGTTGCAGCGGCGCCCGGCGGGTGTCGCACTGGGTAGTGATCTGCGGCGGGTGCGGCGGGTGATTATCGGGCTGCTGATGTTGGCAGCCTTTGGCGTGAGCGAGTTGATCGGCTCCGGGGTTAGCCTGGGTACCTTCGGCCTGTTGTCGCTGGCACTGGCGGCACAACTCGCGCCGGCGATGATCACCGCCGTGACCTGGCCCGGGCGCTGGCCGCGGTTGCGCGCTGCGGGCGTGGTTGTGGGGCTGGTGCTGGGTACGCTGGTTTGGGCCCTGTCTGCGCTGCCGGCGGCGCTGGGGGGGCAAGACCAGATTGCCACCCTGCTGGGGCTTGGCTTGAGCCCGCTCACCATTGCCTGCGTATTCGGGCTGGGTATCAACGCCGCGGCACTTATCGGTTGTTCTCTGCTGCAGCAGCGCTGGCTGCCGGGCAGTGCCGCGGCGGAAGTGGCGCCTGTGGACCGCGTGCGCCTGCGCCAGCTGCTCGCGCGCTTTGTCGGTGAAGATGCGGCGGAGCGCGCCCTGGCGCCAATGGTGGAAAAACAGGAGCAGCAGAAGCCGCACGCTTCCGCCGAACACTACCGGGATGCAGTAGAGAAGATCCTCGCCGGCGTCGTCGGCAGCACCAGCGCGCGTCGTCTGGTGCGGCAGCAGGGCGAGCCGGAAGTCACCGCGCAGCAACTGGAGCAGGCGTCGGATATCTACCAGTTCGGCCGCGGCCTGTTGCAGAGCAGTATCGACAATATCGACCAGGGTATTTCGGTGGTGGATGCCAACCTCAACCTGGTGGCCTGGAACCGGCGCTATCTGGAGTTGTTCCGCTATCCGTCGGAGATGATTTACGTGGGCCGCCCGGTGGCAGAGCTGGTGCGCTACAACGCCAGCCGCGGCGAGTGTGGCCCGGGTGTGGTGGAAGACCATGTGCAGAAGCGGGTGGAGCATTTGCGTAACGGCACCGCCTACCGGGTACAGCGCAATCGCACGGATGGCACGGTGCTGGAAATCCGCGGTAACCCGCTGCCGGGAGGGGGCTTTGTAACCACCTATACAGATGTCTCCGATTACCAGCGCGCACTGGCGGAACTCACCGACATCCGCAATTCCCTTGAGCAGAAGGTGGCGAACCGCACGGCGGAACTGGAAAGTGTGAATGACGAACTGCAGGGACTGAACCACGAGCTGCAGGAGGCGAGCGCCGGTAAAACCCGCTTTCTTGCCGCCGCCAGCCACGATCTGGTGCAGCCCCTGAACGCCAGTCGTTTGTTTATCGATGCGCTGGCTGCACATCCGCTGGAGGACGACAGTCGCCAGTTACTTACCCGCGCCGACCGCGCGCTGGCCGCCGCAGAACAGCTGATCACCGATATGCTGCAGATTGCACGCATGGATGCCGGTGATATCAAGCCGAGCTTTGCCCCGGTTTCTCTCGACAGCATCCTCGATGACGCGGTTGCCCAGGCGCGTCTCGCCGCCGAGGCCCGCGGTATCCGCCTGCGCTACCACCGCAGTCATTTATGGGTGCAGAGCGATGAGAAAATGTTGCGGCGGGTGGTGCAGAACCTGCTGGATAATGCGGTGAAATATACCCCCGAGGGCGGTGTGCTGGTTGGTGCGCGCCGCAAGGGCAATGGCGTTTCTCTGGAGGTTTGGGATACCGGCGAGGGGATCGCCGCGGATCAGCAACAGGCGATTTTCCGCGAGTTCTGTCGCCTCACCCCAAAAGACCAGGATCGCGGCCAGCGTCAGCATGGCTACGGACTGGGCCTGGCCACGGTGGAGCGCTTGTGCCGACTGCTCAATGCTCCCATCGGCCTCTCTTCCACTCCCGGTTGCGGCAGTGTGTTCCGTCTGCAATTGCCGCGCGCGGCGGCGCGGATCGATGCCCAGCCAAAAGTGAAAAGAGGCGCGGGACGCGGCGCTGCGTTGGATTTGCAGATCCTGTGTGTGGACAACGAGCCCTCGATTCTCGAAGCCATGGCGGCCCTGTTGGGCGGCTGGGGGTGCACGGTAACCTGTGCCCAGAACCGCAGCGAGGCGCTGGCGGCGAGCGAGCCGAACCTGTTATTGATGGACTTTCATCTGGACGACGGCGACAACGGCATCGACCTGGCGGCGGAACTGTTGAGGCAGTGGGACGGTGAGGTGCCCTGCGTGATTATCTCGGCGGAAAACACCAATACCGTAAAGACCCGCGCACAGCAGGCCGGCTGGCAGTTCTTACAGAAGCCCCTGCGGCCGGCCGCATTGCGCGCGTTGCTGCAACAGAGTGCCAAGCGCAGCGCAGTTGCGACCAAGGTCGTATAGGCAGGGGGGCTGTTCCGGCGCAGTCTGAACGGTGAATCTGGAATAATAAAAAGTGGTATCAGAGCGATGAAAAAATACCTGTTGGAAATTCTTATGTTCAGCGCCTACGCGCTGTTCGCGGCGAGCTGGGTCTCCGGTGCCATCCTCACCCCGGCCATTCAGGCTTCATTTGGTGAGGAAGGGTTCGCTAACGCCACCTGGGGCAGCAATGTCATTACGATTGCCAAGATCGTCGGCAACCTGGCCGCCGCGGCCCTGCTGATGCGTCTCGGTGCCAAGCGCGCTTTCGCCATTGCCGTGGTGCTGATCGCGGCCGGTGGTCTCGGCGCCCTGGCGGGCACCTACGGTGGCTGGCTGGTGTCGCGCTTGGCCCTGGGCCTCGGCGGTGCGCTGGCAATTGTCTACTTTGCCCCGGTGGTGCTGCACTACTTTGCCGCGGAAGAGCGCCCAATGATCAACGGCATCAACGCCGCCGCCTTCAATACCGGCAACCTTCTGGCCCTGCTGACCACCACGACCCTGCTGGCGTGGTTGGGTAGCTGGCAATCGGTGGTGGTGCTCTACGGTGTCATGGTGCTGGCGCTGGGGGTGCTGTGGTGGCTCACCGCGGAAAATTTCCCGCTGTCCGGTGGCGGTGACAAACCCGAGGAAAAATACGGGCTGAAGGAAGGTGTTCGCGAGAGCTTCAACTGGTGGCTGCCGCTGGCCTACTGCGGTGTGCTGTTCTGTTACATCGCGGTATTCGCACTCTTTCCTCTAATCGATGGCTTTGCCGTTGCCAGCCATCACCTGTCCGCAGTAATGATCGCCGCGGGTATGGTGGGCACCGTCGCCGGCATTATTGTCACCAAGCGTTATCCGCTGCGCCTGCCGGTACTGCGTTTCGGTGGCCTGGCACTGGTGATTTTCGCCGCATTGATGGTCACCAGCCGCGACCCGATCATTGCCTACAGTGCCGCGGCACTTGCCGGTTTCTGCATGTTCCTGCCGATGACCGCGCTGGTTACCCTGCCGCAGGAACTGCCCGGTATGACACCGGCAAAAATTACCGTCACCTTCGCCATGTTCTGGTCCATCTCCTACGGAGTGGAAACGGTGCTGATGTACGGCGCGGGTGTGCTTGCAGACGTTACCGGTGAGCCCGCTACCGCAGCCTATTTCGCCGTAGCGTGTTCTGCCTCCCTGTTCGTCTTCTCCTTCCTGTTACCGGAGAGCGGCAAAAAAACCGAAGTGGAAAACCTGGAGGCCAGTGATGCGGCAGCTTGATTCGAAACTCAGTGAATGGCTGGTTGCCGTCAATGCACAGGTGAACCAGCTCAAGGCAGCGGGATTCGAGCCGACCCCGATTTCCGCCCGTGAAAGTCTCGCGAATTTGACGCGGAACTTTGTCGAGCCTGGCCCGGAAATGGCGGTGTGCGAGACCCTGGTACACGGTGGCGAATACCCGGTGCCGGTGCGAATCTACCAACCTGCAAATACCGAAGAGGGAAGCGCGAAGGAAAAAGCGGCGATCATCTACTGCCACGGCGGCGGCCATATGGCCGGCAGCGTGTCGGTGTACGATCCCATTTGCCGCCGCGTTGCAGAGGCTTGCGGGCGCACGCTGATCAGCGTCGAATACCGCCGCGCGCCGGAAAACCCCTACCCCGCAGCGCTAAATGACCTGATCAGTGTGGTTCGTCACCTCGGGGCGGCGCTGGATAAAAAAGACATCGCCCACAATGGCCGCTGGATTCTGATGGGCGATTCCGGTGGCGGTGCCCTGTGTGCTTCCGCCAGTCGCCTGTTGCAGCACCAGCCGCATACGGTGGATGCCCAGGTGCTTATTTACCCGAGCCTCGACTACACCATGCAGACCCCGTCCATCGAGGAAAATGGCCGCGGCTATCTGCTGGAGAAGGAAAAGATCCTCTGGTACTTCAACAACTACCTGCAGAACGCGGAAAACCCCAAGCAGGTTTCACCGCTGCATGGAGAGTTCACCCACAACCTGCCTGCCAGCCTGGTCATCACTGCTGAGTTCTGCCCCCTGCGGGACGAGGGGGTGGAGTATGTGCGCAAAGTGCGCGAGGGCGGCGCCAATGCCGAGCAGCTGCACTTTGACGATATGATTCACGCCTTCCTGAATGTCGAGAAGCTGGTGCCGGCGGCCTGTGACCGGATATATCGCCATATGGCGGAGTACCTGCAAGGAGTGTGAGGCGCATGCCTCGACGGGGCTGCTCACTCGCAGCCCCGCACTTGCCTGCTTCGTGTAGTTTGTTTTGAATAGCTGACTTCGAGTAATTAACTTCGTGTGGCGCTTAATGTGCGTCGCACGAAACCACCAACACGACCCTCGCCGCCCACTCGCCGGCAAAATATTTCCCCCTACCGCAATGCCGTTGTCTCGCTTCGGAAAGCGTTTACGCTAATCCCATCAAAAAAATTTATAACAACGCATACCGTTGATGGGGTCGCGAGCATGTCGCTCACCAATACCGCTTTGAAAAATCCGGCTGCAACCGCGGTGGCCGTGGTACTCGCCGTTTTGCTGGGTGGTTTTCTTGCCAGCAAGTTACCGGTGCAATTATTCCCCGATATCCAGAACCCACAGATCACCATTCAGGCCGGCTGGCGTGCGGCCTCACCGAAAGAGGTAGAGGCTGAGATCGTCGAGCCCATCGAATCGGTTCTACAGGGGCTGACCGGCCTGGAAACAATGCAGGTGAATGCGGGGCGCGGCGGTGCCTGGGTGAATCTTGAATTCGCCATGGGCACGGACATGGATCGGGTATTGATCGATGTCATCAGTCGCATGAGCAGCTTGCCACCGCTGCCACGTGATGCCGAGCCGCCGCGGGTAATGCTCGGTGGCTGGGGCGGCAACACCACGCCGCTGACCTACTTCTTCCTGCAGTTATTACCGGGCAATCCCAACAGCATGCAGGACTACACCGGCCTGATCGAGGATGTGCTGCGTCCGGAGCTGGAAGCTGTGCCCGGTGTCGCCAGTGTGGAAGCGCAAAACGGCGTTGCCGCGCGCGAGGAACTGCAAGTGGTATTCGACCCCTGGAAAGCGGCGGAGCTGGGTATTCAGCTACCGATGGTGACCCAGCAGTTGGCCTCGGCACGGGATGTATCTGGCGGTTTCGCCGATGTTGGGCGGCGGCGCTACACCCTGCGGTTCGCCGGTGAATATCGACCTCAGGAGCTGGCGCGGCTGGTGCTGGAGTGGCGGGATGGCAAGCCGGTGCGTCTCGGCGATATTGCCTCGGTGCAAGTTGCGCCTTCCGAGTCCAATGGTACTGCGACCCAGAACGGGAACCCCGCAGTATCCATCCGCGTCAATCGCGCCAACGGTGCCAACATGCTGGCGACTCTGGAGCGGGTCAAGGCGAGAGTCGAACAGCTGAATCAGGAAACACTGGCCGGTGAAAAACTGGTTCTGGTGCAGTCGTTCGATGCCTCAATTTTTGTTTATCGGGCACTCAATTTGCTGGGCGGCAACCTGCTGCTGGGGATGTTGCTGGCGGTTGGCGTGCTCTGGTGGTTTATGCGTCGTATGCGCGCGACGCTCATTGTGGCGATGGCGATTCCCATCTCGCTGTTATCCACTTTCGTTGTGCTATCGGCCGCTGGGCGCAGTGTAAATGTCATCTCCCTGGCTGGACTCGCCTTTGCCACGGGCATGGTGCTCGATGCGGCCATTGTGGTGCTGGAAAACATCATCCGTTTACGGGAGAAAGGTAAGGGTGCGGAAGCCGCTTCCGAGCAGGGTGCCGGCCAGGTCTGGGGTGCGCTGCTGGCGAGTACCGCGACTACGGTGGCCATTTTCCTGCCGGTATTTTTTCTCAACAGTGTCGAGGGTCAGATTTTTGGAGACCTCGCGCTGACCATTGCTGTCGCCGTGGTTTTTTCGCTACTGGTGGCGGTGGCGGTAGTGCCGGTTGCGGCGAAACTCTGGTTGCCGGAAGTATCAGCACGGGATCGCCTTGCTCCCCTGTGGGAGCGGATCAGCAATTCGGTCATGCGGCTTACCCAAACTCGTGCAAAACGCTGGCGCGTGATCATCTTGTTCCTGTTGGTGCCGCTGATTGCCACATGGCTATTGTTACCCAAGCTGGACTATCTGCCACCGGTAAAACGGGATGCCGTGGATGTCTGGCTGAATTTCCCCGCCGCGACCAATAACAAGACCATTGCCCGGGAGATTGTGGCCGAACTTGATCGTCGCATGGCGCCCTACATGAGTGGAGAAAAAGAGCCCGCGCTGAAGAATTATTACATTCTCACCTGGCCTAATGGCGGCACCATGGGGGTGCGGGTAAAAGACATGAATAAGGCCGCGGATATGGAGCGTATTCTGCGGCAGGAAATTCTCATGGATATACCGGATTTCCAGGGATTTGCCGCACGTGGCAACCTGTTCGGACAGTTTGGTGGCGATCGCCAGATTGCCCTGCATTTGCAGTCCCGTGATGCCGATGGCCTGATGAAAGCCGCCGCGCGCGGGGTGGAAATTTTTGCCGAGGAAATGCCCGGCGTTCCGGTGCAGCCAAACCCCGGCCTTTCCCTCTCCGAACCCGAGCTTACCGTGCACCCTGATGACCGGGCTATTTACGAGCAGGGGTGGAATCGGCAGGACGTAGGCTCGCTGGTGCGTGCGCTGGGCAACGGTCTCTATGTGGGCGAATACTTCAATGGTGAAAAGCGTCTTGATGTGATTTTCAAGGCCAAGCCCTGGAACACACCCGAGCAGTTGGAAAACACACCACTGGTCACCCCGACGGGACAGGTGGCTTCGCTTTCCCAGCTGGCAGCTGTTGAACGCACCGTGGGTCCGGGAAGTTTGCGGCGGGTGGATGGGCGCAGGACCATCACGCTGAATATTGTGCCGCCGGATGACGTGTCTCTGGAGGAGGTGCGCGCCCAGATTGAAGCGGATATCCTGCCGCAAATTCAGGCGGCCATGCCGGCCGACGGCAGTATTCTGGTGGGCGGGAATGCCAGTGACCTGGACAATGCGATCCAGTCGCTGTCCCAAAACTTTATCCTCGCACTGGTGATCCTGTTTTTGCTGATGAGTGCGCTTTTCCGCTCGCTCAAAGACGCTGCACTGGTGTTGCTGACGGTGCCCCTCGCCACAGTGGGTGGGGTGCTCGCGCTGCGCCTGATCAACCTGTTTGGCTTCCAGCCGCTGGATCTGCTGACCATGATTGGTTTTGTGATCCTGCTGGGGCTGGTGGTTAACAATGCGATTTTACTGGTGCACCAGACGCGCGCTGCCGAGCAGGAAGGCCTGGTGCGCAGCGCGGCGGTCGAGCAGGCACTCAGGCTGCGCCTGCGGCCAATTTTCATGAGTACCCTGACCAGCGTATTTGGCATGTTGCCGCTACTGGTGGCGCCCGGTGAAGGCAGTGTGATCTATCGCGGCCTCGCTGCCGTTATTGTCGGCGGCATGGCAGTAAGCACCCTGTTCACTCTGGTACTTCTTCCGGCCCTGCTGCAAACGGGGCAACTATCAGTTTCCGCAATTCCCGCATTCCTTCGAATCAAGCGCGGCCACGTAGCGCGTCGCCAAGCGAGCCAGCCATGAAACCGATCCGTTTTTCGCCCCACAAGTCCCTTTCGTTTTTACTCTCTGTGTCGATCACCGTGGCAGCGAGCATATTGCCGCTTTCAGTGCAGGCCCAGCCCCAGAGCAGTGGCGTGGCTGTTTCCACCAGCCGCGCCCAGCTGCGTGACCTCTCTCCCAGCCAGTGGGTGGCCGGTCGGGTGGTGAGCCGGCGGGATATCCGTATTTCATCTCAACTGAACGGATTGCTGGAGTTTGTCGCAGAGCCGGGTAGTCGGGTAAAGCAGGGGCAGCGGCTGGCGCAACTGGAAACCACGCACTGGGAACTGGAGGTGCGCGATTCCGAAAGCCGCATCAAACAGTTGCAGGCGCGGCTCACTTATATGGATGCACAGCTGCAGCGGCTGCAGTCTCTCGCAGATCGCAACAGCACTTCCCGTGCGGCGCTGGAAGAGCAGCAGGCCGAGCGGGAGGCTCTGGCACAGGAGTTGGCTGCGGCCAGGGTTGATCTCGACCGCAGCAACTTCGAGCTTGGAAAAACCCGCATCAATGCACCTTTCGATACACTCGTAGTCAGCCGGGAATTGCAGGCGGGCGAATATGTGCGCAGCGGTGATGAACTGCTCCGCGCCCTGGATATGGGGCAGCTGGAGGTGGAAGCGGACATTCCCCTCGCTGCGCTGCCGTTGATGGGGGGCGGCGACATGGTCACTCTGCGCAGCGATTTATCGTTCAACCGTTCCGAACGCGAATCTGCCGCGGCAATGATTCAGGGGCAGGTGCGCAAACTGGTGCCGGTGGCAGACTCAACTTCCCGACGTGTGAAAGTACTGGTCGACCTGCCCCAGGATCTGGCTCAGGGCTGGATCGCCGGGCTACCGGTGCAGCTCGCGGTACCCCTGCAGGCGGCGGAAAAGACCATAGCCGTGCCCCGCGATGCGCTGATTTTGCGCGACGGCAATGCCTATGTGTTCCGGGTGAGCGATGAAGGTGAGGCCGAGCGGCTCGCGATCACAACGGGCGGCGGCGACGGTGACTGGATCGCCGTGCAGGGCGCGCTAAACGATGGCGATCAGGTCGTGGTGCGCGGTGCCGAGCGTTTGCAGCCGGGACAGCAGGTGAAAGTACTGCGTGAAATTGCGGTGGGAGACACGGCGGCGGCTATTGCCGGGGGCTCCTGAACCGGTCTTGCTGCGGGGCCTTTCCTTTATAGGGAGCCTCTATGGGAGCCCCGTCAGCAGTGGGGCGAAAAATTAACTCGTTATCTGCGCTCTGAGAGACTAAAACTCCAATTTTCGTGGAGGCTTTAGCCGGGAGCACCCAATGCCTGTAGAAAACGACCCCAACCCAGCTTCTTCCGGGGGCTCCGCCCCGGGGCAGATCAACCTCTCCACCCGCCCTATGCTGCGCGCCATGGCCGACCACTGGTGGGTGGCGCTGGTGCGCGGACTGTTTGCGATACTGTTCGGCGTGCTGACTTTTGTCTGGCCGGGTATTTCCCTGCTTAGCCTGGTGATCCTGTTCGGGGTTTACTCGCTGATGGACGGCGTCGTTGCGTTGTACGGCGCGATTACCGGGCGCAAAGAGGTGAGTCGGTCCTCACTCTGGTGGCTGCTGTTTGTCGGTATCACCGGGATTGCCGCGGGCATTGTGACCTTCATTTATCCACAGGTGACGGCACTGGTGCTGGTGATCTTTATCGGCGCCTGGGCACTGGTGCGGGGTATCTTTGAAATTATCGGTGCGATTCGTCTGCGCAAGGAAGTCGAGCACGAGTGGCTGCTGATATTCGCCGGTGTTCTGTCCGTGATCTTCGGGCTGGTCCTGTTGCTGAAACCCGGTGCTGGGGCCCTCGCTCTGCTGTGGCTGATCGGTGGCTACGCCATTGCCTTCGGCATCATACTGGTGTGGTTGGC
Source organism: Microbulbifer elongatus (assembly GCF_020524885.1). GTDB lineage: Bacteria > Pseudomonadota > Gammaproteobacteria > Pseudomonadales > Cellvibrionaceae > Microbulbifer > Microbulbifer elongatus_A. Next base: position 483,342 of record NZ_JAIVKJ010000002.1, read on the forward strand.
GTTCCGTTTGCGCAAGTTGGCACGTATCGCGCATGGCCGGTAAGGGCTTGAAATAGAGACCCCGTGGCCGGCCAGGGGCGCGTCTGTAGAGCGCCCCTTTCTTGAATGTCTCCGAAGTGCGGGGCAAACTGCCCTCACGACCCACCACCCGAGTCATCGCAGGCGATAACAATATAAAGAGCCGAACATGAGCGAAGCACTGATCGTTCTCGACCCCGCGGCAGAGAAAAGCCTGCAGCAGCAGATCCGCGAAAAGCTGATCCAGGGGATTCTCTCCGGCAGTATTCCCGCCGGGCACAAGATGCCATCCTCCCGCCGTATGGCGGAGCAACTGAGTGTCGCCCGCAATACGGTGGTGCTGGCGTATCAGCAACTGGTGGATGACGGTTTTCTGGTTACCCGCGAGCGCAGCGGTTTTTATGTCAGTGAAACAGTTTCCCAGCAGGGGTTGATCAGTCACGGCGCCGGGACCATGCCCCGGCAGGATGACGACGATCGCAGCTTCTGGCGATCCCATTGCAACCCGGTTTCCGTCAGCCGCCGCGCCCTGCAAAACCGCCCGGCGAACTGGCTCCAGTACCCCTTCCCGTTTGTCAGCAATGAATACGATCCGCGCCTGTATCCGGGCGCGGAGTGGCGGGAGTGCACCCGGGATATTTTTACCGCGCGCGAGGTTGCCCAGTGGGCCACGCTGGGGAGCAATGAGGATGACCGCCACCTGGTGGAGCAGATCTGTACCCGCCTTTTGCCGCGCCGCGGTATCTATGTTGATGCCGGTCAGATATTGCTGACCAGTGGCATGGAGCAGGCGTGCTACCTGCTGGGCGAACTGCTGCTGGGTGAGCAGCGCAACCTGGGGCTGGTAAAACCCACGGGTGGGGAAACCAGTGAGATTTTCCGCCGCACCGGCGCCCGCTTGTTGTCCCTGTCCCAAGATGCGGACGGCCCCGTGGTGGACGACCAGCTACAGCAGGTGGACTGCGTGTACCTGCAACCGAATGGGCACAATCCCACCGCGGTCACTACCAGTCTGGAGCGGCGACGCCTGCTGCTGAAATGGGCCAGGGAACAGAGCGCGGTGGTGATTGAAAACGACTGCGACCACGATTTTTGTTATCACGGCAACCCGTTGCCGCCGCTGAAAAGTATGGAAGGCGGTAATGGGGTGATTTACCTCTACCAGTTCCCCAGGGCCATTGACCCGGGGATGCAGCTCGCCTTTGTGGTCGCTCCCAAGCCGGTGATCCAGCGTTTGCGGGCATTGCGGTATACCCTGCGTGAGCGCGTTCCGGCACTGAATCAGAGGCTGCTGGCCAAGTTTGTGGCCGCCGGTCATCTGGATGCGGCGTTATTCAAAATCACCCAGCAGCTGAAGGAGCGCTGGGTGGCGCTGGGTGAGGCGCTGATGTACCACCTGCCCAAGTTGAAAGTCCGCCGTGCCAGCTGCGGCACCGCCTGCTGGCTGGAGTTGCCCGCGCATGTCGATGCCGCGCAGTTGCAAATGAATGCGGAACAGAATGGTCTGCTGCTCGAGACCGTCAGTGACGGTAGCGCGGTGCGTCTTGGCTTCTCTGCGATCGACGCGGACAAGATTGAGCCCGGAATAAAAATTCTCGCCCAGCTGATCAACGGTGAACTGCGCGCAGAAGAAGAAACACTCGACATCGCCAGCGGGCGCCGTCTGACCGCTGCCGATCTGGAGCGGGAAATGCCGGGAGCGGTTTTCCTCGGCACCAATACCTTGGGCGAGTCTTACCGCATTGAGCTGAAGCCAGACGGCACCATGCTGGGCTACTCGCGCAACGATGTGGAAATGGATGAGACGGATACCGGCCGCTGGTGGCTCGATGGCGACCAGTGGGTGCGCCAGTGGCGAAATTGGTCCTACGGGCGCAAGGCCAGCTTCCTGGTGGTGACGGATGGGCACCGCATCAAGTGGTTTAACGAGTCCGGCAAACTGATCGATACGGCGGTCGTTGCCAATGAGTAGCGCCAGTGAATAGCACTAACGAATAGCGAGAGCCCACAGCGCCAGCCGGGTTCGGCGTATTTATTCTGCCGCCCTGCGAATCTTCCGCTTGCGCCGCCGTCCACTGCGCAGGCGCATTAGCGCCCAGGCAATGTGTTCCTGAACCAAAGGCGTCGCATTCTCGTAGGCGCTTTCCAGCAGGTCGATAAGTTCCGGGGATGCGTCGGCATTGCCCAGGGCCACCGCCAGATTGCGCTGCCAGCGCTCAAAGCCGATTCTGCGGATCGCAGAACCCTCGGTCTTCTTCAGAAACTCCTGCTCAGTCCACTGGAACAGTGTTGCCAGCTCACCGCTGTCCAGCCCGTGCCGCGGATGAAAGTCCTGCTCGGCAGTGGGTGTGGCGAACTTGTTCCAGGGGCAGATGATCTGGCAGTCATCGCAGCCAAATACGCGGTTGCCTATTGGCTCGCGGAACTCTTCCGGGATAGGCCCCTTGTTTTCGATGGTCAGGTAGGAAATGCAGCGGCGCGCGTCCAGGGTGTAGGGGGCAACGAAGGCGTCGGTGGGGCAAACCTTGAGGCAGGCGGTGCATTCACCACACTGGTTCGGCTCCTCGCTGATGTCCACAGGTAGCGGCAGGTTGGTGTAAATTTCGCCGAGAAAAAACCAGCTGCCGGCTTGGCTGTTGATCACCATGCAGTTTTTGCCGATCCAACCAAGCCCTGCCTTTTCCGCCAGGGCGCGCTCCATCACCGGTGCACTGTCGGTAAAGGCGCGGCCGCTGGTCGCGATACCGCGCTCTTCACAATAGCGGTCTATCTGCTGTGCCAGCTGCGCCAGGCGTTTGCGAATCAGTTTGTGATAATCGCGGCCATTGGCATAGCGGGAGACATAGGCCTTGTCGGCACTTTTCAGGATCTTTACCGGCTCGGTATCCGGTGGCAGGTAATCCAGACGTACGCTGATCACCCGCAGGGTACCTTCTTCCAGCAGTTCCGGGCGCCAGCGCTTTTCGCCATGGGCACCCATCCACTCCATATCGCCGTTATAGCCGGCGTCCAGCCATTGCTGCAGCCGCTCGCCGTGCTGTTCCAGGTGGCAGTCGGTAATGCCCACTTGCTGAAAGCCAAGCTCCCGCCCCCACAGCCGGATCTGTGCGGCCAGGTCTTGCAGTAATTGCGGGTCAGGAGTGGAGCTCATAGAACGAGTGTGCGGCGATTTGGGGGTTGAGGCGGTATAATTGCCGGTATTTTGCCACAGATTAAAATTTGACCACAGTGCGCTGTGAAGCATTCATAGGTTGAGAAGGGTGTATAGGTTGATAAGAGTAGATAGAAGGGAACGCAGTAGACACCATGGATAGCCCGACCCCAAAAAGTCCGACCCGGGCTCCCGCCCAAAATGCGCTTTCTGCACCGCAGGATCTCTACAGCGCAGAGGCCGTGCGCCAGCTGGATCAACGGGTCATCACCCAGCAGCAGATTCCCGGCCTCGCACTGATGAAGCGCGCCGGGCGCGCAGCCTATGATTGCCTGCGCAGCCGCTGGCCGGATATGGCTGCTTTGCAGGTGTTCTGTGGCGGTGGCAATAACGGCGGTGACGGCTATGTGATTGCCGGCCTCGCCGCCCAGCGGCAGATTCCGGCGACGGTCTATGTGGGTGTGCCTGTGGAAAAACTGACAGGGGATGCGCTGGAGGCCTACCGCTTTGCCGAGCGCGAGGGCGCCACACTGGTGGCGAGCCTGCAGGACTTGCCGCCGGTGGAGAAGAATACCGTGCTGGTGGATGCGCTGCTGGGCACCGGATTTTCCGGGGCGCTGCGGGCACCCATGGACAGCGCTATTGCGCACATCAATGATGCCGCTGCACCAGTGCTGGCGGTGGACCTGCCGTCTGGCCTGCACGCCGACAGCGGCACCGCGGCATCCGCGGTACAGGCAGATGTGACCGTGACCTTTATTGGCCGCAAAGCCGGTCTGTACCTGGGGCGCGGCCCGGCCCTAAGCGGTGAAGTGATATTCGACGATCTGGGTGCGTCTCCGGATATTTATCAACAGGTGCCGGCACTACTGACCCGGCATAGTGGTGAAACCCTCGAACGCTTGCCCCCGCGCGCAGCCGACAGCTACAAGAACCAGTTCGGCCATGTGATGGTGGTTGGCGGCGACCACGGCTATGGCGGCGCGGCACTGATGGCTGCAGAGGCTGCCGCCCGCGCCGGTGCCGGCCTGATTTCCCTGGCCTCGCGCCCGGAGCATGCGGCCGCAGTACTGACCCGCTGCCCGGAAGTCATGGCACAGCCCGTGGTTTCCGGGCAGGAGCTGGAACCGCTGCTGGAGGCGCCGGATGTGATCGCAGTGGGCCCCGGCCTCGGCAAGAGTCCCTGGAGCGAGCAGTTGCTGGCTCGCGCCGGTCGCGCCAACGCCAAGCTGGTGCTGGATGCGGATGCGCTGAATATTCTCGCCGGTGGCAGAGTGCTCGCGGGCGTAAAGCGCGACGACTGGGTACTGACCCCGCATATCGGCGAAGCGGCAAGATTGCTGGGTGTTTCCAATGCCGAAGTGAGCGCCGACCGCGTGGCCGCGGCGAAAGCGATTCAGCAAAAATTCAGCGGCGTAGTGATACTTAAGGGTACCGGTACCCTGATTGCCCACAGTGACGGCATCGAGATAATCAACAGCGGTAACCCGGGCATGGCTTCGGGCGGCATGGGCGACCTGCTGACCGGTGTTCTTGCCGCGCTGATTGGACAGGGTATGGCGCTGCCTGCAGCGGCGCGACTGGCGGTGTGGCTACATGGCGAGGCCGGCGATCGCGCGGCGGTGGGCGGCCAGCGCGGCCTGCTCGCCACCGACCTGCTGCCGCATATCCGTGCACTGGTGGACTGATTTGCGGGCTAAATTACCGCTGAGCTATTGAGCAAGAGTATTCGACGTGAGCGCATTGCCTGTGGATAAAACCCTGTACCTCGCTGACGAGGCCGCGACCGTTGCCGCCGGTGAGGTGCTGGGCAAAGCCTGTGATGAAAGCGGGCTCGGCGCGGGGCTGGTGATTTTTCTCGGCGGCCAGTTGGGTGCCGGAAAGACCACTTTCAGCCGCGGGGTGTTGCGCGCATTTGGCCATCGTGGCGCGGTAAAGAGTCCGACGTATACTCTGGTGGAACCCTACGAGTTCTCACCGGGCGAGGAGGGCGAGCGTCGGGTCTACCACTTTGACCTCTATCGCCTTGGCGATGCCGAAGAGCTGGAATATATGGGGGTGCGGGACTACTTTGGCCCCGGCAGCCTGAGTCTGGTGGAGTGGTCCGAGCGCGGCGCCGGGGTATTGCCGCCGCCGGATCTGGAGCTGACATTGCAGTTACAGGGGGAAGGGCGTGAACTGACGCTGACTGCGCTGAGCGATGCTGGAAACGCAGTTCTGGCTCAGGCACAGTTTTCTCCCGGTTGATTGAGCGATTTGATTGAACGACTTGATGGAAGCGGGTGTGATCAGGGACGGAAAACCGCAAAAGGATTCGACAGGGTAATAATAATGATCGGAGCAGGTTTGCCGGTGCGGCTGAAAACGAAATTCACGAGTGCGGTTTTGGCGGCAGTGCTTGCGCTGCCGGTTTTCCAGGCAAGCAGTGCCGAAGTCGAAGGTGTGCGCCTGTGGCGCGCGCCGGATCACACCCGGTTGGTGCTCGATCTGGACGGCCCCGCGGAGCACAAACTGTTTACCCTGAAAAACCCCGATCGCGTGGTCATCGATGTGAGTGGAGCAAAACTGTCCAGCGCATTGGACGGCCTGCCGCTGACGGATACACCCATCGCCAGTGTGCGCCACGCGGTAAAAAACGCGCGTGACCTTCGGGTGGTGCTGGACCTCAAACAGCCGGTCAACCCTCGCAGCTTTGCCCTGCGCCGCCACGAGCAGCTCCCCGACCGATTGGTGATCGACCTGCACGACCTGGGTAAGGTGGAAGAAAAAACCATTGAGCAGGTTCAGGTGGTCAGCGGCAAGCGCGACATCGTCGTTGCCATTGATGCGGGCCATGGCGGTGAAGACCCGGGTGCTTTGGGGCCGGGTGGCCTGCGCGAGAAAGATGTGGTGCTGGCCATCTCCCGCTACTTGCAAAAATCCATCGACGCGCGCTCCGGCTTCTCCGCCAAACTGGTGCGCACCGGTGATTACTATATTCCCCTGCGCGACCGCGTGAAAAAAGGGCGCGAGATGCGTGCGGACCTGTTCGTGTCCATTCACGCGGATGCGTTTACCCGCAAGGATGCCCGCGGTGCCGGTGTCTATGCGGTGTCCTCCCGCGGCGCTACCAGTGAGACCGCGCGTTTTCTGGCGCAGCGGGAAAACGAATCCGACCTGATCGGTGGTGCCGGCAGCCTGAGCCTCAGCGATAAGGACGACACCCTGGCCGGCGTGTTGCTGGACCTGGCGATGACCGCCACCATGAATGCCAGCCTGGATATCGGCAGTAGTGTATTGAGCTCCCTGGGCACATTTACCCACCTGCACAAAAAGAAAGTTGAGCAGGCCAACTTCTCGGTGCTGCGCAATCCGGACGTGCCGTCGATCCTGGTGGAGACTGGTTTTATCACCAACCCCCAGGAGGCGCGTCGCCTGCGTGACCCGTCATTCCAGAAACGCATGGCCCAAAAGCTCGGCGACGGTATCGTGGCCCACTTCAGTGCCCGTCCTCCAGCGGACAGCTGGCTCGCGGCCAACGGCAATCGCATTGATCGCAAGCATACGATCACACGGGGTGATACCCTGTCGGGCATTGCCGCCCGCTACAACATTTCCATCTCGGACCTGAAGCGGGCCAACGGCATGCAGACCTCCATGATCCGGGTGGGCCAGACGCTCACTATTCCTTCGGGGTAATTGACCCCGGAGTAAATCTCCAATCGCCAGTTTTCCGATCACCAGTTTCCCAATGCCAGAACATATTCAGTTACTTTCCCCCAGACTTGCCAACCAGATTGCCGCCGGTGAAGTTGTCGAGCGGCCGGCCTCTGTCATCAAGGAGCTGTTGGAAAACAGCCTGGATGCGGGCGCCACGAGGCTGGAGGTCGACCTGGATGCCGGTGGTACCAAGCGCATTATGGTGCGGGACAACGGTAAGGGGATCGAAAAGGAAGACCTGCATCTGGCCCTGGCCCGCCACGCAACATCAAAAATTCACGCTCTGGAAGATCTTGAGGCAGTTGCCACACTGGGGTTCCGCGGCGAGGCTCTCGCCAGTATTTCGTCCGTGGCCCGCCTCACGTTGACCAGTAGCCGCGACGACACCGGCAAAGGCTGGGTGGTGTCCGCCGAGGGGCGTGAGATGGAGACCCAGCTGGCACCCGCGGCCCACCCGCGCGGCACCACCGTTGAAGTGCGGGATCTTTTCTTCAATACCCCTGCGCGCCGCAAATTCCTGCGCACGGAAAAGACCGAATTCAATCGCGTCGATGAGACCATCAAGCGCCTCGCCCTGTCGCGCTTCGATGTGTCTATTAGCCTGCGCCACAACGGCAAGGGTGTGCATAACCTGCGCGGCGGCACCAGTCGCGCGGAAAAAGAGCGCCGTGTAGCGCAGTTGTGTGGCCCGGCGTTTATGCAGAATGCCCTGCATATCGAAATGGAGCGCAGCGGCCTGCGTCTGTGGGGGTGGGTCGCCCAGCCGGCCTTTTCCCGCTCCCAGGCCGACCTGCAGTTTTTCTATGTGAACGGCCGTGCGATTCGCGACCGGGTTGTGAGCCATGCCGTGCGTCGCGCCTTTGCCGATGTGCTGTATCACGGCCGTCACCCGGCGTTTGTGCTTTACCTGGAGCTGGACCCGGCCTCGGTGGACGTAAACGTACACCCTACCAAACACGAAGTGCGCTTCCGCGACAGCCGCCTGGTGCACGACTTCCTGTTTGGCTCCCTGCACCGTGCACTGGCCGATGTGCGCCCGGGGCAGCGCGATGAGCAGGACGAAGAGGCACCGCAGATTTCCGGCGTGAGCGCCGGAGAGTTCGCCGGCCAGGAGCGCATGGCGCTGGCACCGGCTCAGTCCGCAAGCCCGCAGCCGGGACACCCGCAAACAGGCGGATTTGCCGGTCAGGGATTCGGCGCACAGACATCGCCCCAGCGCATCCAGCAGCAGATGCAGGGGTATGGCGAGTTGCACCAGCCCTATATGGGTGGCCAAGAGCGCGGTGTTCAGGAGGTGCCGGCTCCCGTGCAGTCCGCGAGCTGGGCGCAGGAAATGCCGACAGAGGCGGACAGTGAGGCGCCGCCACTGGGATTCGCCATCGCCCAGCTGCACGGCATCTATATTCTTTCCCAGAACCAGCACGGCATGGTGGTGGTGGACATGCACGCGGCGCACGAGCGCATCGTGTACGAAAATATGAAGGCCGCCCACGCGGCCGGCGGTATTCAGGCGCAGCCGCTGCTGGTGCCGGTAAGTCTGGCGGTGAGCGAGCGCGAGGCGGACTGCTTTGAGGAGCGTGAGGAAGTGTTTACTTCCCTCGGTTTTGTATTGCAGCGCGCGGGCCCAGAGACCCTGATGGTGCGCCAGGTGCCCACCATGCTGCACGGCGCACCGGTGGAGCAACTGGTGCGAGACGTGTTGTCTGACCTGCTGGCGGAAGGCAGTAGCGATCGCATTGGCAACCAGATCAATGAGATTCTCTCCACCATGGCCTGTCACGGCTCGGTGCGCGCCAACCGCAAGCTCACCATTCCGGAGATGAATGCGTTGCTGCGTGATATGGAGCGCACGGAGCGCAGTGGCCAGTGCAACCACGGCCGCCCAACCTGGACCCAGGTGAAGCTGTCCGATATGGATAAGTGGTTTATGCGTGGCCAATAATGGACGCCTTCATAAACCTACTGCGCGGATGCCTGGCGGCGTCCGGCGGTACTCGGCATGCTCATGTATAGCGAATACATTCCGCTGCCTGCGTTCCGGCGGCCACCACCAGGCACCCGCTCGCTACGGTTTCTAAAGGCGTCCAAATGCAAATAAACCCCGCGCGCCCCCGCGCTATCTTTCTGATGGGGCCCACTGCCTCCGGTAAGACGGATCTGGCGATGGCCATCAGTGATCACCTGCCGGTCGAGTTGATCAGTGTGGATTCCGCGCTGGTGTACCGCGGGCTGGATATCGGCTCGGCGAAGCCGACCCCGGAAGAAATCGCGAAATACCCCCATCGCCTGATCGATATCTGTGACCCGGCTGAAAGCTACTCGGCCGGGCGCTTCCGCGAGGATGCACTGGAGGCCATGGCCGAGATCAGTGGGTGTGGAAAAATTCCGCTGCTGGTGGGCGGAACCATGCTGTACTTCAAGGCTCTATTGCAGGGAATGGCAGAGATGCCGCAAGCGGATCCGGTGTTTCGTGCAGAGACGGAAGCGCGCGCGGAGCGGGAAGGCTGGCCTGCCTTGCACGCCGAGCTGGCGAAGGTTGACCCTGCCCTCGCTGCGGAGCTGCATCCGAATCACTCGGTGCGTATCGAGCGTGCGCTGGAGGTCTATCACCTTACCGGCAAGACCATGACCCAGCTGCGTGCCGAGCAGGAGAGTGATTCCCTGCATGGGCAATACGCCATCCAGCAGTTGGCGATCGTCCCGGAAGACAGGTCAATCCTTCACCGGCGCATCGCCGAGCGTTTCGAGCGCATGCTGGAGAATGGCTTTATCGATGAAGTGAAGGCCCTGCGTGCCCGCGGCGATCTGCACCGGGACCTGCCGGCGATTCGCGCGGTTGGCTACCGGCAGGTATGGGAGTACCTCGAAGGTGAAATGGATTACCCGCAAATGGTGGAAGCCGGTATCGCCGCCACTCGTCAGCTCGCCAAGCGCCAGCTCACCTGGTTGCGGCGCTGGCCAGACCTGCAGCGAATCTCCGCACAGGAGCCTGGCGGCAAAGTCCGCAAAATCGATGAAATGTTGATTGAAGCCTTGAAATTTCTCGGTTGAGCAGCCATAACGTGAGTGGGCTGGTGTATCCGGTCCATTTCAGTCAGTTATTCACAGAGCCTCGTTAACTTTTGGCTCTTTTTTATACGCCGTATCACCATGGCCGTTTCTTAGTCCGCGGAGTTCGCGGGCGCGATCGTGCGTCATCTGGCGATTTATCTTTTGGCAAGGAGAAAAAAGATGTCAAAAGGGCACAGCTTACAAGACCCTTACCTGAATGTTCTGCGTAAAGAACGTATCCCGGTTTCTATCTATCTGGTTAACGGCATCAAGCTGCAGGGCCAGATCGAATCTTTCGACCAGTTCGTGGTGCTGTTGAAAAACACTGTCAGCCAAATGGTCTACAAACACGCGATTTCTACCGTTGTACCCTCCCGCGCTGTGCGCGTGCCGCTGATGAATCCGGCGGGACAGGGAGAAGGTGCCGCACCCGAAGGTGGTGAGCGCGATACTTTCGGCGGATAAACAGCTGATCGACAGTGAATCGTCGCGCACTCCGGCTGCCACTTACCTGGTGTGAGGGGGTTTCCGTAGCGGTGATGTCACTGAATAATCGTTTTACCATGCAGTAATTTACAGCGCCCCGGTTCGTCCGGGGCGTCTGTTGTTCGGCGTCAGTCCAATGGCGCACATTTTGAGTTCAAGAGAATAATCCTTGTTTTTTGATCGCCCGGAATCCGGTGAGCTGGCAGTGCTGGTCCACCTGGAACTCTCCGCCATCGACAGCCCCGACGACCCGCGGGAGTTTGAAGAGCTGGCACTCTCCGCCGGCGCCGACCCGGTGGCATTTATTTTTGGCCAACGCGCCTCCCCTGACCCCAAGACCTTTGTTGGTCGCGGCAAGCTGGAAGAAATCCAGGAAACCGTGAACAAACACGGCGCCGAGCTGGTGATCTTTGACCACACCCTCTCGCCCAGCCAAGAGCGCAATATCGAGCGCGAGCTGAAGTGCCGGGTGCTCGACCGCACCGGTCTGATCCTGGACATCTTTGCGCAGCGTGCCCGCACCCACGAGGGTAAGCTGCAGGTAGAGCTGGCGCAGCTGCGCCACATGTCTACCCGCCTGGTGCGGGGCTGGACGCACCTTGAGCGTCAGAAGGGTGGTATCGGCCTGCGCGGCCCGGGTGAAACCCAGCTGGAAACCGACCGCCGGTTGCTGCGAGCGCGCATCGACTCCATCGAAAAGCGTCTCGACAAAGTCCGCCGCCAGCGCGAGCAGGGGCGCCGCGCGCGCTCCCGTGCGGAAGTGGCTACCGTCTCCCTGGTCGGTTACACCAACGCCGGCAAATCTACCCTGTTCAATCGCATTTCCGATGCCGAGGTCTATGTGCGCGATCAATTGTTCGCCACCCTGGACCCGACCATGCGCCGGGTAGAGCTTCCCAATGTGGGGGCAATGATTCTGGCGGACACCGTGGGATTTGTTTCCCACCTGCCGCACCGCCTAGTTGAAGCGTTTCGTGCCACCCTGGAAGAGGCGGCAAATTCCACCCTGCTGTTGCACGTGGTGGACGCTGCGGCGGAAAACCGCCTGCACCTGATCGAAGAAGTGCAGTCGGTACTCGAGGAAATTGGCGCGGCAGATTTGCCCCATCTGCTGGTGTACAACAAACTGGACCTGTTGGCCGATGCGGAACCGCGTATCGACCGGGATGACCAGGGTGTGCCGCGCGCGGTATGGCTGTCTGCGGCCACCGGTGCCGGTTGTGAACTACTGGTGGAGGCCATCGCTGAGCGCCTCGGCGAACAGATGGTGAGCGGTGCCGTGGTGATACCACCGCAACACGCCCGTCTGCGTGCGCAATTATTTGAAGGCAACGCGGTTCAGGAAGAAAATTATCGCGACAACGGTGATGTGGAACTGAAGATTTTGCTGCCGCGCGCCGAGCTACAGCGCCTGATGGCGCCTTTCCGGGAAGTTGGCAACCCGCCCCAGTGGCTGCCGGAAAATCCGGACGAAGAGCCAAAACCGGAAGACTGGGAAATCGACTGAGCGAGTTTTCCCGTAGAAGAATACAGCCCTGTGCGCGGATACTCTGTGGCAATCAATGCTAGAATTTCGCGACAGCTAACGATCAATAAATTGAAGAGTTGGAGTAAATAAATGGCCTGGAACGAACCGGGTGGTAATAACAAGGACCCCTGGGGTGGCGGCAATCGCAACAATGACGGCCCCCCCGATCTCGACGAGCTGCTGCGTAAGATGCAGCAAAAGCTGAACGGCCTGTTCGGCGGCAAGCCGTCCGGCGCTGATGACGGCCGCCCCGGTGGCGGTAGTTTCCCCTGGTCGCTGGTGGCGATCGTGCTCGCCGTGGTGTACGGCCTGTGGGGCTTCTACCAGGTGGATGCGAACGAATCCGCGGTGGTCCTGCGCCTGGGTAAATACCACAGCACCAACACCGCCGGTCTGCATTGGAACCCGCCGCTGATCGATCACGTCACCAAGGTGAACATGACCGAGGTACGTACCGAGCGCACCACCGGACAGATGTTGACCGAGGATGCGAGTATCGTTGACGTGGTGCTGCAGGTGCAGTGGCATATCGACGATGCCGAGTCCTTCGTACTGCGCGTTGCCGATCCGCTCAAGAGTCTGCAGGAAGCCACCGACAGTGCACTGCGTCACGTGGTCGGTTCCCAGACCCTGAACGGCGTCATCTCCCAGAATCGTACCCAGGTTGCCGCGGATACCCAGCAGCGCCTGCAGGAATATCTCGACCTGTATCTGACCGGTATTCGTGTGGATGTGGTCAACCTCACCGACGCCAAGGCGCCGCGTGAAGTGCAGGACGCATTCGATGACGTCGTGCGCGCCCGCGAGGACGAGGTACGCCTGCAGAACGAAGCCCAGGCCTACTCCAATCAGGTAATCCCGGTGGCCCGCGGCTCTGCCCAGCGCATGATCGAGGAAGCGGAAGCCTACAAGTCCCGTGTAGTCGAGAGTGCCCGCGGTGAAGCGGCGCGCTTCACTGCACTGCTGACGGAATTCCAGCAGGCGCCGGAAGTCACCCGTGAGCGGATGTATATCGATGCCGTGCAAGAAGTGATGAGCAACACCTCCAAGGTGATGGTGGATGTCGAAGGCGGTAACAACATGATGTACCTGCCTCTCGACAAGCTGGCGGAAAACAGCGCGACCGGCGCTGGCCAGCGCCAGCAGGTCTCTCCGCAGGTGATCGACGAGATTTCCCAGCGGGTGATCAACCAGCTTCGCACCGAAGTGAACAACGCTCGCCGCAGCCGCGAAGTGCGATAAGGAGAAGTGCAATGAATAGTAACAAATCACTTTTTATTATTGCGCTGGTGCTGGTTGGCCTGCTGATCCTGTCCGGCAGCGCCTTCGTAGTCAAAGAAACCGAAAAAGCCGTGCTGCTGCGCTTCGGTGAAGTGGTGCGCACCGATTACACGCCGGGGCTCTACTTCAAGATTCCACTGGTGCACGAACTGCGCAAGTTTGACGCGCGTATCCAGACCGTCGACTCCCAGCCGGTACGGATGCTGAACAGCGAAAACAAGTTCATGATGGTGGACTCCTACGCGAAGTTCCGCATCTTCGACGTGGGTCGCTTCTATGTGGCGACCCGCGGTGACGAGCGCAACGCGGTGCGCCTGCTGGCTGAGCAGATCAACAACCGTCTGCGTAACCAGTTCGGTGTGCGCGACCTGCACGAGGTAGTGAGCGGTCAGCGTGATGAGCTAATGGGGGAAATCACCAAGAACCTGAACGAGACCGCGCAAACGGACCTCGGTGTGGAGATTGTCGACGTGCGCGTTAAGCGTATTGACCTGCCGCCGGAAGTATCTGAGTCCGTGTTCCAGCGGATGCGTGCCGGTCGTGAACTGGAAGCGCGGGATCACCGTGCGAAAGGTCAGGAAGCCAGTGAGCGCATCCGCGCCAACGCGGATCGCCAGAAGGTGGTGATCGAGGCGGAAGCCTACCGCAAGGCAGAAGAGCTGCGCGGTGCCGGCGATGCCGAGGCGGCCAAGATCTACGCGCAGGCCTTTAGCAAGGACCCGGAGTTTTACCGCTTCTCGCGCAGCCTGACGGCCTACAAAGAGTCCTTCAAGAGCAAGAGCGATATGCTGTTGATGGAGCCCGATAGCCAGTTCTTCCGCTACCTGAAGGACCCTTCTGGCAACTAGCGACTATTTTGTGGCCACTGTGGTGGCCACACCCCCGCAAAATAGTGGTAAAATCCCCAAAACCGGGCCGGCGCCCGGTTTTTTTGTGCCGGCCCATTTTGTTGAATCTCTTGTGCACTGACGCGCTTTTGGAGCTGCCACCGTGTGGGACGAGCTGGTCCGGGCCCTGGCCCTGGTACTGATCATTGAAGGCATACTGCCTTTTCTCTACCCCCGCCGCTGGCGCGCACTGGTGCAACAGCTGGCATCTGTGGATAATCGCAGCCTGCGCACCGCCGGGCTGGTATCCATGCTCGCCGGTACAGCCCTGCTGATGCTCTTTGGCTGATCTCCAGGACTGAGGTTCTCCCGGCCCATGCGGCCGCACTGTTAACTGTCGAACGCCCACACCATGACCCAAGCCGAACGCTGGATGCTACCGGATGGCATCGCCGAGATTTTGCCTGCTGACGCCAAGCGGGTGGAAACCCTGCGCAGAAACCTGCTGGACCTCTATCACCGCTGGGGCTACGAGCTAATTATTCCGCCGATGGTAGAGTTCGCGGACTCCCTGCTGATCGGCATGGGACGCGACGTGGACCTGAGCACATTCCGCGTGACGGATCAGTTGTCCGGACGCAGCCTGGGAATTCGCGCGGATATTACGCCGCAGGCGGCGCGTATCGACTCCCACAGTTTTCCCCGCAGCGGTGCCAACCGCCTGTGCTATGCGGGCCAGGTGCTCTACACCCGTCCGCGTGCGCCCATGGGGCCGCGCGCACCGATCCAGATCGGTGCGGAGCTGTACGGCGTTGAGAGCCTGCAAGGGGACATCGAAGTCATCAGCCTGATGATCGAGACCCTGCGCGCTGCGGGTATTCGTGAGATTCATCTGGACCTGGGTCATGTGGCCATCTTCCGCAGTCTGGCCCGCGCCGCGGGACTCGATGAAGAGCAGAAGAGCGAATTGATTGCCCTGCTGCAGAGCAAGGCGGTGGCGGATATCGAGCGCTGGGTCGATGCCAATATCAGCTCTGCCGATGCCGCCAACTGGCTGCGCACGCTGCCGCGCCTGGCGGGAGGTACCGAGTGCCTGGTACGCGCACAGGAACTGTTCGCGAATGGGCCCGAAGCACTGAAGGGCGCGCTGGAGGAGCTGCAAAAAGTTGCCGACGCGGTCGCGCGCCGCTACCCGCAGGTAGCGCTGTTCTTTGACCTCGGCGAAATGCGCGGCTACGACTACGAGACCGGCCTGGTATTTGCCGCATATTCTCCAGGGCACGGCCAGGCACTGGCCAACGGCGGCCGCTACAACGGTATCGGCGCTGTATTTGGGCGCGACCGGGCCGCCACCGGTTTCAGTACCGACCTCGCAGCCATCAATGCCCTCGGCGGCAACGGTGACCGCGAAGCCGGTGCGATTCTGGCACCCGCCAGTGACTGCGAGCAGCTGTGGCAGACCGCCGAGTCTCTGCGCGCCGAAGGCGAAGTGGTCATCAGCCTGATGGGCGACGCCGGCAGCGATGACAGCGAGACGTTGGCACGCTGTGACCGCGAACTGGTAAAGGAAGGCGCCGGCTGGGTGGTGAAGCCCCGCTCGTAAACCCTAAGCTTTGCTATTGGCCTCTGGCCAGTTGAACCGATTTCTAGGCCGCACGACGGGCGCGGCCGCTCCTTCTTTCCGCCCGTCTACTGAACTGACGACACGAGATTTACGCACATGGGCAAGAATGTAGTGGTGCTGGGCACCCAGTGGGGCGACGAAGGTAAAGGCAAGATTGTCGATCTGCTGACCGAGAAAGTCGCACTGGTGGTCCGCTTTCAGGGCGGTCACAACGCCGGCCACACTCTGGTGATCAACGGTGAGAAAACCGTACTGCACCTGATCCCTTCCGGCGTGTTGCGCCCGGATGTGACCTGCCTGATCGGCAACGGCGTGGTGCTGTCTCCGGAAGCCCTGCAGAAAGAAATGGGTGAGCTGGAGTCCGCTGGCGTACCTGTGCGCAAGCGCCTGCGCCTGTCCCCGGCCTGCCCGCTGATCCTGCCGGTACACGTGGCCCTAGACCAGGCCCGCGAAAAAGCCCGCGGTGACAAGGCGATTGGCACCACTGGCCGCGGTATCGGCCCGGCCTACGAAGACAAAGTGGCCCGTCGCGGACTACGCCTCGGCGACCTGTGCAACTGGGACAACTTCTGCGCGCAACTGAAAGAGCTGCTGGAGTACCACAACTTCGCCCTGACCCAGTACTACAAGGTCGATCCGGTGAGCTACGAGGAAACCCTCAAGCTGGCTGAAAACTGGCGTGATGACCTGGTGCCGATGATCGCCGACGTGGCGGACATGCTGCACAAGGCCCGCGAAAACGGCGAGCATATCCTGTTCGAGGGTGCCCAGGGCTCCCTGCTGGATATCGACCACGGCACCTACCCGTTCGTGACCTCTTCCAATACCACCGCCGGCGGCACCGCCACCGGTTCCGGTTTTGGTCCGCTGTACCTGGATTATGTGCTGGGTATTACCAAGGCCTACACCACTCGCGTGGGCGGCGGTCCCTTCCCCACCGAGCTGGGCTGCGATGTGGGCCGTCACCTGGGTGAGAAGGGCCACGAGTTCGGCGCTACCACCGGTCGTCAGCGCCGCACCGGCTGGTTCGACGCTGTGGCGGTACGCCATGCCATCCGTATTAACAGCATCTCCGGCCTGTGCCTGACCAAGCTGGATGTACTGGACGGCCTGAAGGAAGTGAAGATCTGCGTAGGCTACCGCAACGCCGCCGGTGAAGATGTGCCGGTACCCTTCGACGCCGCAGGATGGGAAGGTGTCGAGCCGGTCTATGAATCCATGCCCGGCTGGAGCGACACCACTTTCGGTGTGCGCCGCGAAGCGGAGCTGCCCCAGGCAGCGCGCGACTACATCGCCCGCATCGAAGAGCTGGTGGGCGCACCCATCGATATCATTTCCACCGGCCCGGACCGCGTACAGACCATCGTGCGTGAATCCTCCGCTCTGTGTGAAATGGGTATCCACAACGCGAGCGTCTGAACGCACCGCTGTTGATACATTCCCCCGGGAACCGCCGCTCAGCGGTGGTTCCCGCTCCAGGCCCTGCCGCCTATTGCGCAAGTACCCCCCAAGTACCCGGTGATCTTCGCGCCCAATTCCCCTTTCTGTTGAATGGTTCTCCCGTCCCGTTCCTATACTCGATCCATTTCTGTTACCCACAACAAATGATAAATCGAGGAAGGGCGCATGGGCCTCTGGAAGCCGGATCCATCTTTCTACCCATCGGCAAAGATGGCAATGCAGGCGCCGCCTGAGCGCCACGCCTATGTGGCAGCACTGAACTACGGGCGTAATGATCAACCGGACGGGATCTGCGTGGTGGACCTCGATCCAGACTCCGCCAGCTATGGCACCGTTCTGACTACGCTGGAACTCCCCAATGTGGGGGACGAGTTGCACCACTTTGGCTGGAATGCCTGCAGCTCTGCCCTGTGCCCGTTTGCGCCACACCCACACCTCGAGCGCCGCTATCTTGTGGTTCCGGGGATTCGCAGTTCCCGCCTGTACATCGTCGACACCAAACCCGATCCCACCAAGCCGCACATCGCAAAAATTATCGAGCCCGAGGAGGTGATCGAAAAATCCGGCTACAGTCGGCCGCACACGGTGCACTGCGGGCCGGATGCGATTTATGTCAGTGCCATGGGTTCTACGGATGAAGACGGTCCCGGCGGAATATTTATGCTCGATCACTTCAGTTTCGAGGTGAAAGGGCCGTGGGAAATCGATCGCGGGGACCAGGAGTTGGCGTATGACTTCTGGTGGCACCTGGCCGAAGATGTGCTGGTTAGCAGCGAGTGGGCCAAGCCGCACCAGTTTGAAAATGGACTGGTGCCGGAAGACCTGCTGGCCAACAAATACGGCCACCGTCTGCATTTCTGGGATCTGCGCAAGCGCAAGCGGGTTCAGACCATTGACCTGGGTGCCCAACACCAGATGGTGCTTGAATTGCGACCGGCTCACGACCCGCGCAAGACCTATGGATTCGCGGGTGTCGTCATCAGTACCGCCGATCTCTCCGCATCCATCTGGCTGTGGCAGCGCAGCGACAAAGACGGGCAGTGGACCATGGACAAGGTCATCACCATCCCTGCGGTACCTGCGGAGGAAAGCGCGCTGCCCCCGGCGCTGAAACCTTTTGGCGCGGTGCCGCCCTTGGTCAGTGACATCGACCTCTCCCTGGATGATCGCTTTCTCTATGTTTCCTGCTGGGGCACCGGTGAGCTGCACCAATACGACGTCTCCGATCCCCTCAACCCGAAACTTGCAGGAAAAGTGGCCATTGGTGGCATCGTCAACAAAGCGCCCCATCCCAAATCGGATGGGCCACTGCTTGGCGGGCCGCAGATGGTGGAGATCAGCCGCGACGGCAAGCGTGTGTATTTCACCAACTCCCTCTACAGCACCTGGGACGACCAGTTTTATCCGGAGAAGATGGGGGGCTGGATGGTGAAGGTAAACGTCCAGCCGGACGGCGGCATGGCGTTGGACCCCGGCTTTTTTGTAGATTTTGGCGATACCCGGGTACATCAGATTCGCCTTGAAGGGGGCGACTCCTCCACCGATTCCTTCTGTTACCCGTCATGAATCTGTGGGTCAGGA
Organism: Microbulbifer elongatus; assembly: GCF_020524885.1. Lineage (GTDB taxonomy): Bacteria > Pseudomonadota > Gammaproteobacteria > Pseudomonadales > Cellvibrionaceae > Microbulbifer > Microbulbifer elongatus_A. The sequence goes on from NZ_JAIVKJ010000002.1 coordinate 502,049, forward strand.
TGTGATTGTCTCCATCGTCCCCTGGCTGGCCATGCTGGGGTTCGGCGCCTTTCATGGTCTCAATCCCGGCATGGGCTGGCTGTTCGCCCTGTCCCTGGGGTTGCAGCAGCAACGTGAGCGGGTGATCTGGCTGTCTCTACTGCCTATCGCCGCCGGCCACGCGCTAGCGATCGCGCTGGCGGCGATGCTCGTTCTGTTCGGTACAAAAGTCATTTCCCTGCCCGCGCTGCAGTGGCTGACGGCGGGGTTGCTGCTCGCCTTTGGCCTGTACAAGCTTTTCAATTACTACCGTCACCCGCGCTGGGTCGGGATGAAGGTTGGGCTGGGGGATCTGTTCCTGTGGTCCTTCCTGATGGCAACGGCCCACGGCGCCGGCCTGATGGTGCTGCCTGCACTGATCGGCGTCGCCGGAGGCGATGTCGGGCATGCCGGACACGGCGAGCACGCGTCACATCTCGGGGCGAGTGGAGTGAATATGTTGCTGGCCGTAATCCTGCATACCGGTGCCATGTTGCTGGTGATGGGGGGCACCGCGTGGATCGTTTATCGGAAGTTCGGACTGGCCATCCTGCGCCGGCACTGGATCAACTTCGACCTCATCTGGGCTATTGCCCTTCTGATTGCCGCCGCCGTTGCTGCAATGATGGCCCTGTGACCTTCTGCGGGTGGTGGTGAGGGGTGCAGTAAGCTGAATGGATGGTCTCAGAATTCGCTTGCACTGTCGCCGCTTCCTGTTGAAGATTAGACCGGATTTAATTAAATAGTCATTTTTTATTGCGATATTGCTTGGGACCACATTCGGTCGTCCCGGAGGTCCAGTTTCATGTCTACCACCCTTAACGCGGGCCGTTACAGCTTCGCCGAAGAGATCGCCAACAGTGTCACCCATGGTATTGGTGCATTGCTGGCTATTGCCGGCCTGGGCGTTCTGTGTGGCTTTGCCGCCCTGCGTGGTGATGTCTGGCATATCGTCAGCAGCAGCATCTACGCCGCTACCCTGATTCTGTGTTTTTCCGCGTCGACGCTGTATCACAGCATCACCCATATGGGTGCCAAGCAGGTGCTGCGCACCATAGACCACGCTTCCATCTTCCTGTTGATAGCCGGTACTTACACGCCGTTTACCCTGGTGACCCTGCGCGGGCCCTGGGGATGGTCGATCTTTGGCGTAATCTGGGGATTGGCGCTACTGGGACTGATTATTCAGTTCACCCCGCTGAAAAAGATCCGCGCCCTGTCGATCACCCTCAGCGCTTTGATGGGCTGGGTGGTCATTGCGGCGATCAAGCCGTTAATGGATAACCTCGCCCCCGGCGGTCTCTGGCTGCTTGTGTTGGGGGGGCTGTGTTACACCGGAGGTATTGGTTTCTACCTCTGGCGCAGTCTGCGCTTCCATCACGCCATCTGGCATCTGTTTGTACTGGCTGGCGGAGTACTGCACTTTTTTGCAATTCTGTTTTACGTCATTCCGCCCGCGAGCTGACCTGCGAGCCGGATAGCCAGGCTGCGGTGGCAGCGCTCCGCCAGGAAATGCCAGCACCGTCTGCGAGGTTGATTGGCATTCCGTTGAAAAGAGCCCTCGGCACGTAGAATATAGTGTCGGGCCAGTCACAACCTGGGTGACTGGCACCAATCCTCCCTTTCCGTTACCTGTCATACGTTCTACCCTTGTGCGAGCTGTTATTGCCAAGGAGCTGTTATGGGCCAGGTTGCCTCTACCCCGGTGCGTCGTGCCGGCTTTGTTTCCATCCTGTTTGCTTTTTTATGTGCGCTGCCACTGGTGGCGGCTGCTGCCGCGGACCCGGGGTTTGAAAAGTGGAAGAAAGAGTTCCGCAAAACCGCCATGAAAGAGGGGATTACCGCGGAAACCTTCGATCGCGCATTCAAGGGCATCGATTCTCCGGATCAGTGGGTGCTGGACAAGGCGAGCTATCAGCCGGAGTTCAAGGCGCCGGCATGGCAGTATTTTGATAACCGTATTACCAAGTACGCGGTACAGCGCGGCCGCGCGAAGAAAAAAGAGCTGCAGCCGTGGCTGGATAAAATTGAAAAGCAGTCCGGGGTGAACCCGAATATTCTGTTGGCGATCTGGTCGATGGAGTCGAGCTTCGGCGCGATTCTGGATAACAAGACGGTAATGCGCAGCGTAATCCGCTCCCTGGCGACACTGGCATATGCGGATCCGAAGCGCGGCAAATTTGGTCGCAGCCAGTTGCTGGCGGCACTGAAAATTCTGCAGAGCGGCGATATCGACGAGAGCCACCTGACCGGTTCCTGGGCGGGTGCCATGGGCCACACCCAGTTTATTCCCACCAGCTACCAGGCGTACGCGGTGGATATGGATGGTGACGGCAAGCGGGATATCTGGAATTCGGTACCGGATGCCCTGGCGACGGCGGCCAATCTATTGAAGAAGAATGGCTGGCGCTCTGGGGAGACCTGGGGTTATGAGGTGACAATTCCGGATCGCAAGTTGCCGGCGGGCAAGTTGAAGATTTCGGAGTGGGAGAAGCTGGGTGTTAAACGGGTCGGTGGCAAATCCTTCCCGCGACCGGATGATATCGCGGAGCTTAAGGTACCGGCCGGGCGCAAGGGGCCAGCGTTTTTAATGTTGAAGAATTTCTTTGTGATCAAGCGCTACAACAATTCGGATCGCTATGCCGCAGCGGTGGGTATTCTGGCGGACCAGATTGGTGGTGCGGCGCCGCTGACCAAAGACTGGAAGCGTCCATTCACCAAGCTGGATCAGGATGAAGTGATCGAGTTGCAGACCAAACTGAAGGAGAAGGGATTCTACGACGGTGAGATCGACGGCAAGGCCGGCGGCGGCACTCGTAAGGCCATTCTGAAGTTTGAAGAAGAGGCCGGGGTTGAGCTGCAGGGCTTTCCTAGTAAGGAAGTTTTGGAGCTCCTTCGTAAGCAGTAACGTTTTTTAGGTCTTAGGTGGCGGGCGCCCAGCGCCCGCCCTTCACGTCTAAGGCAATAAATTTGTAAGCCGCACTAGAAATTTTCCTCGGGCAGCAACGAATCCTGCAATAACTCCAGATTTTCCAGCACCTCATTCGGCTCCTGGAAGTACGCCACGTGGTACATCGCCTCTCCCTCCTGTACCAGAGGGATATTCTGTTTGCCGATAATAATGCCATCGGCACCCGCCAATACCTTGTCCAGTTCGTTGCCGTACAGGTCGGCAATGGTGGCGAGGACCTCTCCTTTCTTCACGTGATCCCCAAGCTGCCGTTTGTGGTTGACGATGCCGCTGTCACCGGCACGCAGCCAGCCGCTGCGTCGGGCAACAAAAGGCTCGATGCCCTGGCGTCCTTTTTTGGGGGGCAGCATGTCGAGTTTGCGCATGACGTTGAGTACGCCGCGCACGCCAGCGCGAATACACAGTTCGTCGAAGCGCAGGGCTTCACCGGCTTCGTACAGCAGGATACGTACACCGAGGTCCGCAGCGGCCTGGCGCAGGGAGCCGTCGCGCAAGGTCGCATTTAAGAGCACCGGCACGCCGAAAGCGGAGGCCATGTCTCGGGTTTGCTGATCGTCGAGGTTGGCGCGGATCTGGGGCAGGTTGCTGCGATGGAGGGCACCGGTGTGCAGGTCGATCCCGTAGTCGCATTTGGCGACAACCTCTTCGAGGAATACGTGGGCCATGCGTGCGGCGAGGGAGCCACGTGCGGAGCCGGGGAAGGAGCGGTTCAGGTCGCGGCGGTCCGGCAGATAGCGGGACTGCTGCAGTACGCCGTAGACGTTGACCACTGGCACAGCGATCAGGGTGCCACGCAGGGATTTGAGCGCTTTACTGTTGATCAGGCGGCTAATGATTTCTACACCGTTCAGTTCGTCGCCGTGGATGGCGGCGCAGACGAACATAGTGGGGCCGGGCTTTTTGCCACGGTGCACATACACCGGGATGGCCATTTCGGTGTCGGTGTAGAGGCGCACGATGGGTAATTCGATCTTGCGGGTTTCGCCCCGGGCCACGTTGACGCCGGCGATCTCGAAGGGCTCTTGCATGAAATAGGCTTTGGAAAATTGAGTTGTTCGCTATTGTAGATGTGACGCAGTGACTCAGGGAAGTCGGTTTTCGTGGTGACATCGAGGGCTTGGACTGGCAATGAGGGCTGTTAGAATCGAGGGAGTGTTCGGGCAGAGAGGTCCGGCGGTACGATTCACCGGATTTTCCGGACAACCGGAACTCGAGAAGTTATCGAGAAGTCACCAGGAAGTTATGAAGCCCGATCTGATTAAAATGGCCCTGATGCTCGGCCTGCTGAGCTGCGTTGGCCCCTTTGCCATCGATATGTACCTGCCCGCCATGCCGGCAATGGCCGAGGACTACGGCGTACCCACGGCCATGTCCCAGTACACGCTGGTATCCTTTTTTATTGCCTTTGGTGTCTGCCAGCTGTTTTACGGCCCGGCGGCGGATATGTTTGGGCGCAAGCCGCCACTCTACTTTGGGCTTGTAATTTTTCTGCTGGCGTCCATCGGCTGTGCGCTGGCGCCCACCATTGAATGGCTGATCGCACTGCGTTTTGTACAGGGGGTGGGGGCTGCTTCAGTGATGTCGATTCCGCGCGCGATCATTCGCGACCGGTATACCGGCACCGAGGCTACCCGGCTGATGACCACGGTAATGCTGGTCATCTCCATTTCACCGATGCTGGCTCCCCTGGTTGGGAGTTTGTTGATGACGCCGTTTGGTTGGCCTTCGGTATTCTACGCCGTGGCAATGGCAACGGTGGCGAGCCTGCTGTTAATCCGTTTTGCGCTGCCGGAAACCCTTCCCTTAGACCAGCGTGTACCGGTGAAACCCGCCGCCATGTTGAGTGCTTTCCGTGTGCTATTCCGTGACAGCTACTTTATGGGTATGACACTGATCGGCGGCATGGGTATGGCAAGCTTTTTCTCGTTTCTTTCCATCGCCGCGTTCCTGTATACCGAATACTACGGCCTCTCTCCCACCCAGTTCAGCCTGGCGTTTGCCCTCAATGCTCTGGGGTTCTTTGCCGCCAGTCAGTTTGCGGCAAACTTCTGCGAACGCTTTGGTGGAGTAACCGTGGTGAAGTGGGCTGTGGCGGGGTTTGCCGTAAGTGCCGCAGTAAATCTTGCGCTCAACCTGGCCGGTATCGATGACTTCGCGATTCTCGTGGGTCTACTGTTACTCGGCAATTCCTTCCTGGGGCTGGTAGTGCCCACCACCATGGTACTGTCACTGGACGATCACGGTCCGATCGCGGGTACCGCGGCATCACTGGGTGGTACCCTCCAGATGATGCTGGGGGCAGCAGCGATTGGCATAGTGAGCGCGGTGTTTGATGGAACATCGCTCGCATTGGTGAGTGCAATCGCTGCCTGTGGAGGGATAGCGGCGCTCCTGTCTTTATTGACCCTTCGCCAATCGTTGCAACCAGCTACTACTTGAGCTGATTACCGGACCGAGGGTATGCGAAATACGCATTACGCTTTCGTGGTTACCCGATACTGAGAGCAAGTTTGCGGGAATTGGCCGTAGATCAGAAGCCTTTGGCTTGTGTGCACGGAATGAGATAGGGTAACTGCTTGATTTATATGCAGATCCAGAATGCAAAGTTGCCAACTAATAAATTAGAACAATAGCCATAGGCTCGTTTTACCTCGTGGCTGAAATAACACACTACAGTAACGGATTGATTTTTAAAAAAATATTTCGTGCGTGCAAGGTTGCGCCAGAGAATAATGGCATCAACAACACAAGCCTATGGGCTATGAATAAAACTGTTAGTATTTATTATGAATATCGCACAAGAACTAAAAGAGCTAAATCTTCGAACCAGTGTCATTTTGGCAGCACTCTTTTGTGCCTTCTTAGGGCCTGGGGCATTACTGATTCTTTATTTTGATAAAGAGCTGTTCCTAGAGATTGAGACCACTAAGCTCATCCTCCTTTCGTTCGGCATAGCTTCGCCTGGGGTAGTAATTCCCGTGGCAATCGGAGTTTTGCTATTCCCGTTATTTCATAAAGAGAATGTAACTACTCAGGAACTACGTGTTATTGCAACGCTTGGGTTTTTTAGGCATTCATTTAACAATGCAGTAGTGCTCTACGGTATTGTGTTCCTTGCGTACTCATTGACTCTTTCAATTCCTTATTTTTTGCGGCTCTATGGCTATTGCATCGGCATTGGCTTAATTTTTGAAGTTTGGCGGGTATGGCAAGTTTCGAGAACTACGGTACCGGGGGGCGCTGTCACCACCGGCTAAATACTAACAAGCGGTTGTAGTCGCCGCGAATTACGCGGCTGGGACGGCTTACGCTACGCTCCAGTCGCCCCTAAACCGAGCGTTAGGGTTACTTAGCATGAGATTGATACTCTCAATAGTAATGACATTCACTCTTTCAGGTTGTGTTTTGAAAGATGATTATCCGTCTAGCTGGGGTGCGTTACCGAACCACGTGGATAGCCGATGTCGGGATATTTCAGGTCTTTATGATAATGTTGGTGAAAATACATTAGAAAATGGTGAGTATCATCTTGCTCAGATTCTTCTTCCCCTTTATTCATCAAAATATAAGGTAGAGTGGGTAAGAATCGACGTCCAGGCTAATAAATTTAAGGTAACTATTTACGATACTTCTGGGGATTCATATGAATCCGAAATCGGGCACTCTGAAGGTTTGAAGTGTGACGGCGGAACCTACCAGATTGCTCGCAATACAGTGGCCAATTCTGGTGGTGCGATAGGAAAGCAATGGCTTAGCTATAGGATCCAGTCTAATGAAGAATCACTGATTATTGAAAAGACACAAGCTACTTTGGGGGCACTTTTCTTTATTCCGATTGCAGGGCAAGAATCTCATTGGCTCCGATTTAGAAAACCCTAACAAAGCCGGGTAATCAGCTCCGGGCCTCGCGGCCCTCCGCGGGGCAGCATAGCTGCTCTACGTCGTAGGACCATCGATGATTGAATTTCTTAAAACTTTTTCTGCACAAATTATCGCCATTTGCGCATTGGCGCTTACTATCATTCAAGCGTATATCCAGCGCCGCCACAATGTTTTGTCTGTGAGGCCCCATCTATCAGATTTTGTGAATAGTGACCGCAACGATAGTTCGGCAAGGCTGAAGGCAATTATTTCAAACAATGGCATTGGCCCAGCATTTATTGAGAGTTTTCAGGCATACCTGGATGGCAAAGAGTGTGATCCGGAGCAAGCAGTACAATCAATGTTACAAAACGCGAGTGTACCAAAGCAGTTTTCTTCTCTAGGAAAGGGCTACGCAATGAAGCCGGGTGAAGAGAAAACAGTAATTAGCGTAATTTTTCCATGCAAAACGGATGAGGATGTAAAAGAGATGGAGAAACGGCTAAATCGCCTTGATTTAAAGATTGAGTATAAATGTTCCTATGGCAAGAAATTTACATTTGACACACGAACCAACAGCTAACAAGGTGCTGCCGCTGATCTGTAACCACTTTCGTGGACGGTATCTACTGTTCATGTAAGAGGTCCAGAATGGGGCAAACAAAAAAGCGTAACTACGATCGTTACACATTGGCCTACAAGCTTCAGGCCGTTAAGTTGGCCAACCATCCTGACGTTAGGTCAAAGGATGTGGCAGAATCCCTCGGCATACACCCGGTGATGCTATATCGGTGGCAGATGGAGCATCGCCGGGGAGAGCTGAAGGAAAATAAGCATATGAGACCATCCAAACCTTCACCGAAACGCCGCCCCGATAGAGCTGATCCAGTAAAAGAAGCAGAAGAGAAGCTGGCCGCTGCAGAGAAGAAGATCAAGAAGTTGGAACGCGAGCTAGCCAACCGCAATGATGAGATCGATTTGTTAAAAAAGGCCGAGCGGTTCTTCCAGCGGAAAAAGTAAAGCTCTTCGAGCTGGTTGAGAAGAACCGCAAAGGGCGAGATGTCAGAAAACTCTGTGAGCTTTTAGGTATATCGAAGAGCGGCTTCTATGCCTGGCGCAACCGCGAAGAAAGTGCCCATCGTATACACGACCGACGCCTGACGGACGCCATCGTGGAATTGCACCAGGGATTCAGGAAAGCTTACGGCGCGCGCCGCATGCACCAACAGCTAAAGCGTAATGGTCTGTCTTGTAGCGTCAGGCGTGTATCCCGGCTTATGAAGTCCGTAGGCGTCAAAGCCTCTAGCAGGGGACTCTACACCTGGAACCCTGGCAAGCATGAATTCTACTCTTCGACCGGCAACCAGCTCGGGGCCGAAGATCCCGCGGATACCGTAGGGCAGCAGTGGGCCGGAGACTTTACTTATATAAAGACTGGAACGGGCTGGCTATATCATGCTGTTGTCATCGACTTATTTACAAGATCGGTAGTTGGCTGGTCCTTCAGCAGGAAGCGTAATAGCGAACTGACGAAGAGTGCACTGAAGATGGCCTTGGCGCGCCAACGACCACAGGAGGGCTGTATATTCCATTCTGACCAGGGAATTGAATATGCAGCACATGAGTATCGAGAGCTTGTTGAGTCGGCAGGTATGACACGGAGTATGAGTCGTAAGGGCAACCCACTGGATAATGCAATCGTCGAATCATTCTTCCATAGTATGAAGACAGAGCTTGTTCATCAGAGGATGTTCGAAAACGAAATCGATGCAGTGGCTCATATCATCGAATACATTGAGTTCTACAACCGAGAGCGGCTTCACTCTAGCCTCGGCTATCAATCGCCTTCAGAGTATGAAAAACTGGCGGCATAAAGTGTCCACGAAAGTGGTAGCAGATCACCGCCGCTGAGCACGGCGTTAAGTTTCTAGGTGAAGTAGTGAGCGATAAAATTATTCAAAATATTCGTGAAAATAAATACAACAGGAAAGAGTTGGAGAGACTTCTTTCAAATGCGGAGCGATTGAATCGCGGAGATATAGTTGAAGCCGTTAAAGACTCGCTGCAGGAAATTGATCCTAGATCATACTCCAAAAGGTATGTGAAACCTATCCGTGAGAAGGTAAAGGGAATTGCTGAAGAAATAATGAATTCTCAAGGCTGGGGGGCATGGCCAGAAAATCTAGTTGGAAACGGTGTGAAAGCTGGAGGCCCAATGATGAATGGAGAGGTACTGGCAGAATTTTACATATCGTACAAAAAAGAAGGCTGGAAAAACTCATCATACCTTGCTGTTGTTCAACCAGATGAAGAAAGCGTCGTTCACTATATGGTGAAAAAGCACGGCGAAGAAGGGAAAGTTGTGTATACCAGTTCGGAAGCAATTGAGTTTTTCGCGGCAGCATTGGAAACTTAACAATGCGCTGCAGGCCGACAGATTACTTTACACATTTTTTGCGCGGTCGCTGCACTCCCATTTTCATGCAAAATGCGCACGAAGCAAGCTGCGTCTGGGCACGGCGTTAAGTTTCATGAATATTAAAGCATTGTTTGATTTTGGCGGAATTAAGAAGGCCCGCACGCCACCTATCATTAACCTTGTCGTTGGGCTTGGTATATTTTTTCTCTTGATCCCCTGGTTACTGATAGATGGCAAGTTTTTACTCAAAGAAATAAGGTATAGGCCTCAAGAGAAGTTATTAACCATCGCGAGCGATCCGCTATTTTTCTATGCACTGGTGTTTTTCGCTGCAGTTTTTGGCTTCTTTACATTGTGGGGCTTCGTAAATGGGTATCAGCAAAATCGCAAGCAATAAAAACTTAAAAAACACAGGCAGTGAAGCTCCGGCCCTCCGGGCCTCCGCGGGACGTCTTACTTTGTGCACGTTTAGCGCGGTCGCTTCGCTCTCAATTTCGCGCAAAACGCGCACAAATTAAGCCGCCCCTGCTGTGGGCGTTATACATGTTCATTGTTGAAAAATAGGAAATATAAAAATGAAAAAAATTCTAATGATAGCGGCAGTGGTATCTGTCTCAGGATGTGAAACGATGTTTGCTCACTATCGAATCAATGATGTTGCGGTTATGGAATTTGCGCAGAGAAATATAATTTCTAATACTTGCGTCGATAAGGGTTTTTATGATCCTTCGCTTGTATACGAGTACAATTATGTTGCGGCATCATTTCTTGATTTTGCTGTGATTAATGAGGAACTGTACAAGAGTGAGTATGCGCGACTTGCTCAGTTCACCGCTGGTGTCCCAGATTATGAAATTGAAAGTGGGTGTGAGCAGGCCAAATCGCAATGGGCTCCATACACCGAAAAATTGAAGGCAGAATATGCTAGGGCAAAGCAAAGCGTTACTTTGGCGCGACAAGCGGAATTGTCTAGTATAGGGACGTCTTTAGGACAGATGGGGGCTGACATGAGTAATACTGCATCCGCAACTAGCGGAAATGCGTTTGTTCCACCACCTGTAAAATATGCAGACAATAACTCCGGAGCTGGAAATCACTATCTAATTAATACTAAAAACGGAATGGTGCAATGTAAGACTACGGCTAAAGGCTATGTCTTCTGCTTTTAGTAACTACAAGGCTGATCACTTCGTAGCTGTATAACAAGCGAAAGCAGTTTACTCCGGCCCTTCGGGCCTCCGCGGGACGCCCCACGCTATGCACGTTTTGTGCGGGTCGCTGCGCTCCCAGTTTCGCACAAAGCGTGCATAGTATAGGTAGCCCCTGTTGCGGGCGTTATATTTTCGGAGAGTAAGTGAGCATAAAAAAAATCGTAATTCTCTCGGGGCTGCTTTTTCCCTTGATTATTTACATGCTCACTACGTATTTGTACTCTCATGATAGTTATGATGGTGAGCATTTTGGGTTACTTGATGCAGTGTGGAAATGCACGAGATTCGAGCACTATCTAGATTGGCTATTGAGTCCATTTTCAATGCTGGCTTTGTTTTTTTACTACGTTGTGTCGGCTTTTGTAACTCCATTATTACTGTGGTGGTTAAAAAAATATAACAATCATATGCAGTGAGGCTCCGGCCCGTCGGAACTCCGCGGGAGTTCTTACCTTGTGCACTTTTTTACGTGGTCGCTTCAGCATTGTTCGCGGGACGATTTATTTATTACTGGGCTTAAGAGTGACATTGCATGCGTAAACGAAAAAATAAGCCAGCCAAATCTGAGTCCAGCATTGGTCTTGGAATCGCCGTTGGCGTTGCCATTGGAGCCGGGATTGGGGCGGCGATCAATAATGTAGCTCTTGGTATAGGTGTGGGCATATCGATTGGCGCTGCCATAGGGGTGAGTCTGCAGGAGCAAAAAAGTAATAAGGACTCCGAAAAGTAGTATTGCTCTAAAAGCACTTTTTAAGTTCACCTAGGTCACTCCCAAAAACGCCCGGAACCTTCCGGGCGTTTTTGTTTCGGTGCAAAAACCTAAACCATCAGAGCTGAATCCAGGCGTCGCCCCAATTTGTGCCAGTGCCCGGTGCATAGTGGAAGGTACTGTTGATATTGCACCACTGCCCCTCGGGGAAGAGCCTGCATTGGTAGCGATGGCCGTCACTTCCCAGTACCACTGTGTCCCCCGGTACATAACTTCCCATGCCATTCGGGTAGATGTAGTCGTAGTCGTCGCCGGTAGATGCCGGCGTATGGGGAATACTGATGCTGGTGCTGTCGCTCGCTTGGCTGTCGGATACGGTCAACTCTACCACCACGTTCTGTGCGACCGCGGGAGCGTCGAGAATCAATACCACATCCCGGCTACTGCCGCTGTTCAGGGTGGCACCGGTACCGCTGCTGATCACCCAGCTATAGCTGAGTGGATCGCCGTCCGGGTCGCTGCTGTTGGCGCCAGAAAGATTGATGATCCCGGCCCCGGAAAGACTGCCCGGTGACGCGTTTATATTGGCGATGGGCGCATTGTTGCTGCTGTTGGTGTCTGCGGGCTGGATATCCACTTCGTGGCTCAAATTCAGGTCCGCCTGGGTGTAAACCCGGTTCTCCGAAGTACTCTCAACGGGTGCAATGGTATCGCTGGAAAGGTCCAGTACGCCGATACGTGCATACTGCGATTGTGTATTGACCGTGTTCGCGAAAGCTAGTGCCCATTCCGCCGCGGTCGAGTCCTGCTCCAGCTCTAAAGTGATCGTTTCCATATCGTTGCCGCTACTGTTGAACAGGCGAAGGCTCACCCGGCTGCCTGTGGCCAGTTCCGATTGTGCCTGCAGCGGGCCTTCATCGGCCCACGCACTGGGTGTGCCGTTACCGAGCACTACATCAGTACAGGTGTAAAAGGCTTCCGGGCTGTCGGAGCGTTGCCAAGTGGTGTAAATCACATGTTTGCCGGTCAACTCTGGCAGCGGGCAGGTCAGGGTGTAACGCTTGTCCGCGCTCACGGGTAGGTTGCCAAGACGGCAGAACTCGAACATATCGCTCCACTTCAGTGGCTCAGAGCCGGTGTAGCCGGAGCGGGTGATATAAAACAACCATTCGTCGGTGGCATGTGGGGCGGTTGCCCAGAAACGAAAGTCAAACGTGCCATCAGCATTGGGGGTAATTGGGGTTGCCTGCCAGTCGCTGCGGGCCAGGTCCATACCGGCGTATTTGCTGCGGCCACCAGAGCAGAGTTGTCCATCGGGCACCAGGGCGCGGTGGTCACCGGCGGCATTGGCCTGGTTGATCTCGTTCCAGTCGTAGAACTGCTGGGTGCCGCCCAGGGTTTTGGCTGCTGCACAGGCGGGATCGGAGGGGTTTTCTGGGTTGTTTAGGAAGCAGTTGTAGATGCGGCTTTCTGGGGCCTCCATGGTGCCGTGGGCGTAGGAGTCGATACTCGGCAGGGCACAGAAGGCAAGTAGGATAAGTGCACTGCGTAATTGTGTCCCGGATTGGGTGCTTTGATACATAGCGGTTTCCTCAATTATTTTGGTTATATTTCTTGTGCTCCAGACAGCGCTGTCAAAAGCAATGACAGCGCTGTCTGGTGGTCGCCATGCTAATACGTGCGGCTTTGCTGTATAGGGTGGGTAGGGAATTGGGCGTCAAAACTTGCCGTACTTGAGGTTGAAGAAGTTGGTTATGTGAACGGTGCCTAACTTTGCAACTTAGTCATTGGCGCAAAATTCTCTGACGAATGTGCTGGCTTTGAATTTGTCGCGCTGAAGGCGCAATTATGTAGCGCGGCCAACCACTCAATGAGGTTCCGCCTTTGGTAAAAATTGCCCTGCTTGAAAGCGATTGTCTGATTTTCGTTTTGTAACCCTATTTGGACAGCTGCTATTGGTATGTCTTACGCCCCTGCTGCGTTACTATCTTTTACAAGTTTTTTAACTGTTGGGGTATGCGAGTCGCTCTGACCGGAGGTTTAAATTGCGACGTATCACTTTCTATTGTTTTATTTTTCTTATTGCACTGTCAGCTTCGAATAAAGGAATTGCTGTGGATCTTTTAAAGGGAAAGGAAGTCTTTTTGTTTTCGGAGGTTTCAGGTCTGTTGACCTATAAGGGGGTTCCCGCCTCGCGTGCTAACGTTCGACGCCTCGTGAAATTTGGCGATAAAAGTTATGAAGAGGTAATAGAGGCGAACGATGAGGGCCTATTTCACTTTGATTCTCTAACGAAAGCTGAGAGGACTATTTTTCCAAAGGAATTTGTGTCCCATCAAAAGTTGATTGTTGAATATGAGAGCAAGGAGTTCCTGATCTGGGAGGGAGTAAAGAGAAGTGAAGAAAGCAATGCCGAGCTTGACGGTAAGCCTCTAAATTTCAAATGTGAGCTGACTGACGACACCCGATTTTTCCATATGATGCTTCATTCCATAGGTACAAGTTGTACATGGGGGAGCTAGATGGGTGGGCAGTGTTGTCCGCGATTTTGGTGGGCTGGCTAGAGCTAAAGAGAAATAAAAATTATCTGGAGGATTATGATGGAGTATTTATCACTAGTGTTCGGAATACTTGGGTTGGTCGCATTTGTGCGGGTAGAAAAGCTTGTGAAGACACTTAAGGAAAAAGGATTATTAGACGAAGACTATAAGGAAGACTGAAGGGCTCTTCATTCTGGAGTTGTCGGGATCGAAAATATTTATTTTTATCAGTTCACGCAGGGACTGGCGCTGAAAGAGACTGCTAAATGGCGGCTGAGGAACGTGGAGGCGCTAGCTGTGGCTCGTCAGCTTCCTCCCTCCTGCTTCCAGGGCGGGAACGGGGATAAAGAAAGCTGGAAATAAAAAAGGCCGACTCTTCCGAGTCGGCCTTTTTTATGCAGATATGGTGCCCAGGAGAAGACTTGAACTTCCACGACCGTAAGGCCACTAGCACCTGAAGCTAGCGCGTCTACCAATTCCGCCACCTGGGCAAATCAACGGTGTGCTCCGTTGAGGACGCGCACTATATTGATTTGGTCCGGGGGTGTCAACGCCTTTTTGCGGCTTTTTACGCCATCGAGGGTGCCCATTGGCGCACCGCGTAATCTAGAGGGGCCTTCGCCGGCAAAACGGGTCGGGAATTGCGGCCAAATCGCTTATACTCGCGGCAATGTGCAACATTCAGGGTGGCTTGCGGCCGCTCCCGGCATTCGCCACTTCTGGTTGTAATCACTCATCCCACTGCGCCGGGCGTATCCCGGGGCTGCGCAGACTGCGCGGTCAATCGCAGAACAATGGAAGCTGTTTTGAATCAAGACAAACCCAACTCACCCGCCCCTGACAGCGCTGGACCGACAGCCGATCCTCACGCCGAGCGCGAGGCGGAGAAGTATGAAAAGCCCGTGCCCAGCCGCGAGTTCCTGCTGGACCTGCTGGAGCAGCAGTCCGGCCCCCTGGCCTGGGAAGCCGTTGCGGATCTGTTGTCCATCGACGATGAAGACCGCCGCGAGGGCGTGCGCCGACGCCTGATCGCCATGAGCCGGGACGGCCAGATTGCCAGCAACCGCGCCGGTGATTTCGGTGTGCTCGATAAAATGAGCCTGGTGCGTGGCCGCGTGATCGGTCACCGCGATGGCTTTGGTTTCGTATCCCCCGGCGATGGCAGTGACGACCTGTTTCTTTCCCACCGCCAGATGCGCAAGGTGTTCGACGGCGACGAGGTGCTGGTGCGCGAGACCCCCGGCGGTTTTCGCGGCAAGCGCGAAGGCGCCGTTGTGCGCGTCATCAAACACAATACCCACCAGTTGGCCGGACGCCTCTACCGCGAAGACGGTATCTGCTTTGTGCGCCCGGACAATCCGCGCATGACCCTGGATGTGATGGTGCCAGAAGGCAAGTGTGCCGATGCCACCAGTGGCCAGTATGTAGTGGTCAACATCACTGCCCAGCCCGGTCGCAATACCCTGCCGCACGGTGAAGTGGCGGAAGTCCTTGGCGACCATCTGGCCCCGGGGATGGAAATCGACGTCGCCATCCGCAATTACGGTATTCCCCACATCTGGCCCGCCGCGGTGCTGGCGCAGGTGGAGGGTATTGCCGACGAGGTACTCGAGGAGCATAAGAAGGCGCGTATTGACCTGCGCCAGCTGCCGCTGGTGACCATCGACGGTGAAGATGCGCGGGACTTTGACGACGCGGTGTACTGCGAGGTGTTGCCCGACGGCAACTGGAAATTGTTGGTGGCTATCGCCGATGTCTCCCACTACGTAGAAGTGGGCACGCCGCTGGACGTGGAAGCGCACCAGCGCGGCAACTCGGTGTATTTCCCGGACTTCGTGGTGCCGATGCTGCCGGAGAAACTCTCCAACGGCCTCTGCTCGCTGAATCCCGAAGTGGACCGGTTGTGCATGGTGTGCGAAATGCGCATTGATGAGTCCGGCAGTATTGTCGGCTATCAGTTCTTTGAGGGACTGATGCGCAGCCACGCGCGTTTTACCTACACCCAGGTGGGTGAAATGGTAGATGAGCGGGACGACCGCAACAGCGGTATCCGCAAGCGGTTTGCCGCGCTGACGCCGCATATCGACAACCTGCACGACCTCTACCGCGCCCTGCGCCGCGCCCGCGACCGCCGCGGCGCCATCGATTTTGAAACCACCGAGACGCGCATCATTTTTGACGCTACGCGCAAGATTGAGCGCATCGTGCCGGTGCAGCGCAACGACGCGCATAAGATGATCGAAGAGTGCATGCTCGCCGCCAACGTGTGCGCCGCGGAGCTGATGGAGGTGGCGGAGCTGCCGGCACTGTATCGCGTGCACGATATTCCCAAGCAGGAGCGCCTGGAAAACCTTCGTGAATACCTGGGCGAGCTGGGTCTGCGTCTGGAAGGCGGCAGCGAGCCGCAACCCAGTGATTACCAGGCGCTACTCACCGAAGTGGACGGGCGCCCGGATTTCCACATCATCCAGACGATGCTGCTGCGTTCCATGAACCAGGCGGTGTACCAGCCGGAAAACCGCGGTCACTTCGGTCTCGATTACCGAGCTTACGCGCACTTTACCTCTCCCATTCGCCGCTACCCGGACCTGCTGCTGCACCGCGGGCTGCGCTGGCTGATCCGCAATGGCAGCGCGAACCCCGCAACAGTGGCGCAAAAAGTGCGCCTGGCACCGGGAGCGCACGCGCTGGAGCGGGAGCAGATACTGCCCTATAGCACCGTTGCCATGGTGGAGCTGGGTGAGCACTGCTCTATGACCGAGCGCCGCGCCGACGACGCCACCCGCGATGTGGTCAGCTGGCTCAAGTGCGAATACCTACAGGATCACGTGGGCGAGGTTTATCGCGGCGTGATCAGTGCGGTGACCGGGTTTGGTCTGTTTGTTGAGCTGGATGACCTGTACGTGGAGGGGCTGATTCACGTCACCGCCCTGCCCAAGGATTACTACCACTTCGAGCAGGCACAGCAGCGCCTTATTGGCGAGCGCAGCGGTACCCGCTTCCATCTGGGCGACGGTGTGACTGTGCAGGTGGCGAGGGTGGATCTGGAAGAGCGCAAGGTGGACTTCACCTTTGTGGAGCTGCACCCGCGTCCCAGTTACCAAAACCCCAAATACCGTAAACCCAAGGTGGACAAGAAGTCTGCAAGCGACCAGGTCGCAAGTGAAAAGCCCGCGAAAGCGAAGGCAGCAAAGGCGGGCAAGTCTCGCCGAGTTGAGGAGTCTACAGAAGTGAGTGGTCGAGCGATGGAAATGGCGGTGGAGTTTCAGCAGGAGCGCCAGCGTCGTGGCAAGTCGGACTTTAGTTCCGAAGAGAAAAAAGCCAGCCCCTGGGGTGCGGGACTGAAGAAAAAAGTTCCGGCTGAGGAGGGGGAAGAGCCGCGTCCGATTCGCAAGCGCAAGGTAGGCAGCGACGAAGCGGAAATTGTACCGCCATCCCAAGAGGTGCCGCAGGAAACCGACGCAGGTGAAGAGCCGCCGCGCAAGCGCAAGCCGAAAAAGACGCCGCCACGCAAAGGCGGCAAGCGTCCTTCCGTAGCGGCGCGCAAGGCCGCTCAGAAAGCGGACAAGGCAGAGTCTGCGGCACGGGCAGCGAAGAAGAAAGCCAAGAAAAAGCTGAAGAAGAAAATTTCAAAGAAACCGGGCGGGAAGCAATAAACCGTGGCACAGCAATTGGTATACGGCCTGCACGCGGTGCAGGCCCTGTTGAAAAGTAGCCCCCAGCAGGTGCAGGAGCTGCTGTTATTGCGTGGGCGAAAAGATCAGAAGCTGCAAAAAATCATCCGTCAGGCGGAGCAGAATGACATAGCCATTCGCTTTGTGGATCGGCGCGCGCTGGATGAAAAAGTCGGCGACGACGGTAATCATCAGGGCGCCGTCGCGGTCTGCGTCGGTGACACGAAGATTTACGATGAGCAGTTCCTGAAGTCCCTGCTGCAGCAGCTGGACGAAAAGGGTGAGGCGCCGTTCCTGCTGGTATTGGATGGCATTACCGACCCTCACAACCTCGGTGCCTGCCTGCGTTCCGCAGAGGCCGCCGGCGTGCACGCGGTGATTGCGCCCAAGGACAAGGCCGCTGGGCTCACGCCCACCGCGCGCAAGGTCGCCTGCGGTGCCGCGGAAGTCCTGCCGTTTGTCACCGTGACCAATCTCGCGCGCACCCTGCAAATGCTGCAGCAGGCGGGCGTGTGGATTTACGGTGCTGCCGGTGAGGCGGAGCAGAATATCTATCAGTCCTCCCTCACCGGGCCGCTTGCTCTGGTCATGGGGGCCGAGGGCCCCGGCCTGCGTCGCCTTACCCGGGAAAACTGCGATCATTTGGTAAATATTCCCATGGCTGGCGAAGTCAGTAGCCTAAATGTATCGGTCGCCACCGGCGTCTGTCTGTTCGAAGCGGTGCGGCAACGCTCCGCCGGCTAAGCGCCGCCCTTCACTTAACGACATCCCGTTCGCTCGAAATTGCCGCCAGGTGGCGCAATTTCGTGGCGAGTGGGTCTCGCCCGATCGACACCCATTTTCTCGTTCCGCCCAGGTTCGGGAAATGGGGTGCCTGTTTTTCGTCTTGCCGGCGTCTTTCTTTCTCCACCCCTTTACTCCCCCTCGACACTGTCACCAATCGCGCTATGTTTGCGGGAACCTTTTGTGGGTCTGCAACGTGTTAATCGGCAAATCCTGAATATCGATATTGTGGGAATGGGGAAAGGAGTAAACGGGTGTCCTTGATTGAGTTTTTTCGTGGTAAAGCGGCAAAGGAAGACCGCTTTACCGCACTGGTGCGACCGCATCTGCGTCTGATGCACCGCATGGCCTACCGCTGGACGCAGGAGCGGGCGGATGCGGAAGACCTGGTGCAGGATGTGCTCACCCGTCTGTTTCCCCGTGTCGATGAACTGGCAGCGGTGGAGAAGTTGGGGCCCTGGCTGATCAAAGTGCTCTACCGGCGCTATGTGGATCTGTACCGCCGTCGCGCCAATTCCCCTATTGATGAGACTGCACCCTGTGTCAGCGATGACCAATTTTTCCAGGAGCGCCTGGAAGACGGGCACAACCATTATCAACAGCTCGAACTTCAGCGGTTGCTCAATCGCGCGCTGTTCACGCTGGATGAGTCTTGGCGTGACGTTGTGCTGTTACACGATGTCGAGGGTTATACCGCGCTGGAAGTCGCCGAAATTCTCGATATCAATGTGGGCACTGTTAAGTCCCGGTTACACCGGGCGCGAAAAAAACTGAGATCCGTGCTTGAGCCGGGAACTGTTGAAGTCTTTGCCGCGTGTTAACCAATAGAAAGAGCGCGGTACAGCACTCGGTAAAAAGCGAGTGGCGGAATCGCACACTGAAGGATGGAAGGAAATGATGAACTGCTGTCAGGCTCGTCGCGAACTGGACTTGATGCAAAGGGAAAACAACAGCGTACTGTTGAAGCATCTGCATCGTTGTGGCGAGTGTCGCGAATACGCGGAAGAGCTGCGCCTGGTAAACCTGCTGCGCACTATGCCGGCGCCACAGCCGAGCGAATATTTTGAGGAGCGTGTGCTCAAGGCAGCGCTGCCAAAACGGAGCAGCGCGGTGCACGGCAGTGTGCGCAAGTGGCAACTGGCTACTGCTGCCAGTGTGTTGTTCGCGGTCATTGCAGCGCTGCCTCAGTGGCAGTCGTCCGCGCCCACTGTTGAGACCGCGATGATGCAGGCAGCGATATCGCAAGCGCTGCCGGTGCGGGTGTCTGTCGATGCCGCGCGCGCTATGGAGGGCGCTGTGATCAGTGTGTCTCTCCCAGAGCATCTCGCGCTCGAGGGTTATGGCGATCAGCGTGAGCTGAGCTGGCGCACCAATCTCAGTGCGGGTGCGAATCGGCTGACACTGCCGGTGCGCGCACGCAGCGGCCAGCGCAACGAAATATTGATTCGTATTGAGCACGAGGGTGCACGTAAAGAGTTTTATGTGCCGGTGGATCTCCCCGCAGGCGCGGAATTGCCGGCAAATAATGATGCGGCGTCCACGCCGCAAACGATCTGACTTCAAACACAACGCTGAAAGACACAAATGAGGTAAAACTATGAAGACTTTGAAAGCATGGATGGCGCTAGGCCTGATGGTTGCCGCTCCGATCAGTGGCAATGTGCTGGCGAGCGATGTTGAGGTGAATGCGGACCTGGATGTCGATGTTTCCGTGGTTGATGCCGAAGCCACCGCACAAGATGCGATCAATGTGATCGAGCTGCCAGAAATGTCGAGCAGTATCGCTGTGGAAGCCGCCGCTGAAAGTCTGGCAAAAGCCAATGCCGCGATTGCTGCCACGAATGCCGATGCGGAAAAGGCGCAGGCGGAAATTAATGCCGCCGGCAAGCTGAAGGCGGAAGAGATTGCAGCTCTGGTCGCCGATGCCATGGCGCGCAGTGAAGCGGCGATTGCCAATGCCAACGCGGCAGCCCTGAGCGCGCAGGAAAATGCTGCTGCTGCCCGCGAGGCCGCGGAAGAGGCTCTCAAGAACGCCCTCAGTGGCGCCGACTACGCCGGGTCCATGGCGGACGTTCAGGCGATTATCGACAACCTGCCGCAGGACGTGAAAGACCGCCTGCCAGTGGATCTGGAGAAGCTGCTCGAAGGCGTTCTGAATCTGGACCCCGCAGCGGCGGCGGATGTGGCTGTGGAAGGCTAACGATTGCAGAGGTAGCGGGTGAAGCCTGTTAGTGAATGATTCTTTTTTTGAGGCTGGGCGCAATGCGCCCGGCCTGTTGTGTTTTGGAGGTATTGAAAATGGAATTGACGCCGAAGTTACTCGCCGGCCTGCTGTGCTGGGTTGTGGCAGCAGCGCCCGCAGGTGCCCAAGAGCCGTTTGCCGATGGCACCGCAGCATTTAAGGGTGGGGATTACGAGCGCGCGCTGGCGCATTTCGAACAGGCCCGGCAGGGTGGGCAGCAGGGCCCAAGTCTGACTTATAACGTGGGCGTGACCCTATTCAAGCTTGGTCGCTACCAGGCAGCGCAAGTACAGTTTCAGCAACTGCTGGACGATCCTGAGTGGAGTGATGTGGCGCGCCTGCAGCTGGGTCTGATGGCGGAAAAGCAGGGCCGCCCGGTATCCGCAGTGGGTTATTACCGGGAGCTTACCGATAGCGAATCCCCCAAGCTGCGACGCCTGGCACTGATGCGCCTGTCGGCGCTGGCGGGGGCCCCTGGGGCGGAGCCTGCAGGGGAGCAGGATCAGGACCGTGGATTGGCACTGTTGAGCCTGACCTCGGGTTATGACAGTAACGCCTATTCGCTACAGAATGAGCTGCTCACCGATGATTCGGTGGGCGAAGATACCTACACCGAGTTGTTTGCCTGGGGCCAGTATCGCTTGCAGGGTACTGCGGAGGATGGCTGGCGTCTGCACGGGTTTGCCTTTGGTCGTCGCTACAGCGATCTGGAGAGTCTGAACCTTTCAAGTTTCAATGTTGGTGTTTCACGGCATATGCCATGGCAGGGCTGGCTGGTAGAGCTGGGTGGGGTTGCAGAGACTGCATCCCTCGGCGGTGAGCGCGTCACCAGCGAATGGCGTTTTGTCGGTCGTGCGCAGCAAGCATTCGACGCTGGCGTACTGACGCTGGCGTACCAGCCCAGCTACTTCAACGGCACCGAGGCATACCGCTACCTGGATGGCTGGCGGCAGCGATTCGAGGCGCGATGGGCTGCGCCGCTGGCGACGATGGACGTAGATGTGCTGTACCGCCTGGACCTGGATGATCGCGAGGATCTGATTGCCGGGGATGATGGCTTTTACAGTTATTCACCGCGCCGCCAGACCTTCGGGGTTGAAGCGGAGCTGCCGCTGTCGTGGGGTTGGACGCTCCATGCAGGCAGCCATTACCGTCTGAGCCACTATCGCGGCTACAACCGGTTGCAGGACAGCGACGGCGAATTCAAGCACCAGGCGCGGGACGGCAACCGCTTGCGCAGCTGGATCGGCGCGGAGGTGCAGTTAATGCCACGACTGCAGCTGGATGCGCGGGTTATTCGCACGGACAATGACGAGAACTTCGATATCTACGGCTACGACAAGACCGAAGCCAGCTTGAGTGTACGTTACGTTTTCTGAGGCGGCCCGGGTCGCTTCTGGGTGGGGGCACACAGCCCCCGCTTGTTGCCTGAATACATGTCGGATTCCTGGATACACGCGCGAGCACGGCAATATCAAAATGCTGGGTAGTGTGGTGGTTTCAGAAGGTGAGGGCTTGCTCAGGCAAGAGCGGATAGCGTGAAGAAAAAGAAAGTGGAGGGGCGTTGCCGCCCCTCTTCGTATTGAGTCCTGATTGTTATTCGTCGGTCCCTGGAGATTATTCTTATTGTTACTGGGATTGTTTTATCGGAATCAGAGATTCACTTTATTTTGGCGACCTTGTAGTAGTGAGACGGTCCATCTCCGGCACCCCTCAAACTTTATTTGAAAAATCTGTGACTACTTCTGCAGCTCCGGTGCTGCTGTCTTCCCGCACTCGATCCATTGCACGATTTCTTCCACGACAGGCCCTGGATTGCGAATCCAGCTCAGGTGCGGGTTGCCCTTCCCAAAGCTGGGGGCAATTTCTCGCACCTCCCCCGCTACCAGCTCGGCGAGACGCCGTGTCGCGTTGATGGGCGCGAAGGGGTCACCAATGATGCTCAGGTGTAACGACTGACCGGGCTCGCATGGCGCCGCAGTGGTGGCGGACTTGCTGGCAGAGTTATTGGCAGAGTGGCTGGCAAGGGCGTCGATGCGGTACTCGGGCGTAAAGCGGCCGCGGATGATGCCATTGCCCCAGTCGCGCATCAGGGTGGCGGCCTCGCGACCGCCAAATCTGAGCTGGCTTCCAGGGAAGTAGCCCAGAATGCGGGTGCTGGTAAGTGCCGTGAGCGCCGCACCGACCACTGCGGCGCGTTTCAGACCACGCCAGCTGCGGCTGTCCAGATGGCCAGAGGCGACGCTGACAACGCGCGAGTCACCGGTCAGCCCTGCACGGGTAGCGAGGGTGGCGACCTGGCCGCCAATACTGTGGCCGAGAATCAGTTGGGGTCTTTGCCCGGTTTCCTGCTGCAGGGTCTGCAAAACCAGCGGAATCCAGTCAAATACCAGGTCGCTGTAGCCGTAATCCACCCCGCGGGCGGGCTTGGGGTGGCTCTCCCCGGTTCCAGGCATCTCGCAAATCGCGGTGTGGTAACCCCGCTCCCCCAGGGCGGTGAGCAAATGTGAGTACTTGCTCGCC
This sequence comes from Microbulbifer elongatus, assembly GCF_020524885.1. GTDB lineage: Bacteria > Pseudomonadota > Gammaproteobacteria > Pseudomonadales > Cellvibrionaceae > Microbulbifer > Microbulbifer elongatus_A. Next base: position 525,000 of record NZ_JAIVKJ010000002.1, read on the forward strand.
GGGACGCCGAGTGCTGGTAGTACCAGCGCCATGGGCCCTCGTGCGCTTTGGGGGTGAATGGTCAGGGGCACCTGGAAGCCCATGAACTGCAGGGGGATGACGCGTTTTTGACTGCTCATTCTGTGTCTGTCATTGGTAAAGGTCTGCGAGACGGCTGTTTAATATAGGGCGTGCTCTGCGCTCCCCGATAGACACTTTGCGTCCGCAGGCTGATCCTCTCCCTACATTCTCGCGCCGCATGTAATCGATCAACTTGCAACCAGTTGTCCCCCCGCATAGAATACGCCGCCCGCAATGGACCCATCTGGGTCGCTATTGCGTACTCCTTGCCTCACCGGGCAGTCGCTGCACCTGAATATGCATTCGGGCGGCGGCAAGCCAGGAGGCTGTGTTAACCCGTAAGGAGCTAAAATGCGTCATTACGAAATTGTATTCCTGGTTCACCCGGACCAGAGCGAGCAGGTGCCCGGCATGGTCGAGCGTTACACTGCGACCATCAAAGAAAGCGGCGGTGACGTTCACCGTCTGGAAGACTGGGGCCGCCGCCGTCTGGCTTACCCGATCAACAAGATCCACAAGGCTCACTACATTCTGATGAATGTTGAGTGTACTGAAGAAGCGCTGGCCGAACTGACCACCAACTTCAAGTACAACGACGCCGTGCTGCGCAATCTGGTGATTCGTGAAGACGAAGCTATCACCGAAGAAAGCCCGATCATGAAGGCTGAGAAAGAGTCCCGCGAGCGCAAAGCTGCGCGCGCAGAACGCTCTGAGCGTCGCGAGCGCGCCGAACGTGAAGATTCTTCTTCCGAAGGCGCCCAGGAAGACAAGTCTTCCGACACCACCGAAGACGAAGAGTAAGGGGATAATCTGATGGCACGTTTTTTCCGTCGTCGTAAGTTCTGCCGTTTCACCGCTGAAGGCGTCAAGCGTATCGACTACAAAGACCTCGATACCCTGAAAGCCTACGTTTCCGAAACTGGCAAAATCGTACCGAGCCGTATCACTGGCACCAAAGCCAAGTATCAGCGTCAGCTGGCCACCGCGGTCAAGCGCGCTCGCTACATCGCGCTGCTGCCGTACACGGACAGCCACGAAGCCTAAGCTGCGCTTTGCTTCGTACGTATTGTTTTAAAAGAGAAGCTATCTAGTGCGCGCCATCGCTGAATTTGCTATGCGATCGCGCGTACGCGCGGTGATCCTCACTCTGGTGGGAATCCCGCTGATCAGCCCCGCCGTGCTGGCACTGGTGGGGTTGCGCCGCGGCAGCAGTGACGGCCTGTTTGTTCTGGTCTGGGCGCTACTGCCGGTGGTTGCCGCCGCCGGTGCGGGCTATATGTCCCCGCTGATGGCCGGCATGGCAATCACCCACTTTGTGGGGGTGCTGGCTGGTGCACTGGTACTGCGCGCCACCCGAGCCTGGAGCTGGGCTCTGGTAGTGCTGACCATCGCAACGAGCCTGGGGATCCTGGTGACCTCACAGGTAAGCGGTGGCGTACTGGAAAACCTGATCCAGGCGGTCAATGAGGCCGCTGGTGGTGCGACCACCCCGGAGGCTCAGCAGCTGAGCAAGGCGTTTGCCAGCGAGGCGCAGGCCACGGGTTACCTGGCATTCGTGTCGGTGATTAGCGCAGTACTCGGCCTGGTGCTGGGGCGCTGGTGGCAGGCGCTGCTGTACAACCCCGGCGGTTTCCGGGAAGAGATGCACGCACTGCGTATGCCTCTGCCCATCGCCGCTGCCGGTATGCTGTTGTGGATCTACTGCCTCGTCAGTGAACACTTTGTGTTCTGGGGCGCGGTAGCTGCCTTCCCCATCATGGTGGCGGGCATCTGTCTGATCCACTGGCTGGTGGCCCGGAAGGGCTGGGGGCGCGGTCCGCTGATTGCCATGTATGTTTCATTGGTGATCGCTGCACTGCCGCTGGCCGGGTTCCTGTGTGGGCTGGCCCTGATCGATAGCTGGATTGATATTCGCGCACGCTCGAGCAACAACCGCTGAGCGGCGCACAAGAACTGAAACTGAGGGTTCCGAGATGGAAGTTATTCTGCTCGACAAAGTAGGCAAACTGGGCAACGTGGGCGACCGCGTTGAAGTAAAAGCCGGTTTCGGCCGCAACTTCCTGTTGCCTACCGGTAAAGCCGTTCTGGCCAACGCAGCGAACATCGCTGAGTTCGAAGCCAAGCGCGCTGAGCTGGAAGCAGCAGCTGCTGCCAAAGTAAGTGAAGCTGAAAGCCGCGCTACCCAGCTGGAAGGCGTGGTTGTAACCATCGCTGCCAACGCTGGTGACGAAGGCAAGCTGTTCGGCTCCATCGGCACTCGCGACATCGCCGAAGCGATCACCGCTGCTGGCGTTGCTGTAGAAAAAGCCGAAGTGAAGCTGCCGGAAGGTGCACTGCGCGAAGTGGGCGAGTACGAAGTAGACGTACAGCTGCACGCCGACGTGATCACCGCTGTGAAGGTTGTTGTAGAAGCCGAATAAGCTTCTGCTGCTTCCCGCACGCCATAGTGCGGCGGCCGGCAAACGGAATTGCCCGTTAGCCGGCCAGCCGCGCTACAATCAGGCGCTGGAATCTCCCTGCGGATCTTCGGATCGGCAACGGAGGGCCAGCGCCTGATCTGTTTCTGCGCCCGGTAAAACTATTGGGGCCAGAAAATCCGCCCAGCTGATAAATAACGCAAGATGAACGAATACGCCCCGCAGGAAGAAGAAACCCAGGAAGCCACCGCCAGCTCACCGCTGCCGCACTCGGTTGAAGCCGAGCAGTCGGTACTGGGCGGCCTGATGCTGGACGCCAGCCGTCTGGATGCGGTGGCGGAGCAGTTGAGCGCAGAGGATTTCTTCGTTGCCAACCACCGGGTCATCTTCGGGGTGATGCTGGAGCTTTCCAGTGGCGAGCAGCCGCTGGATATCGTTACCCTCGCCGAAGGGCTCGCCACCCGCGACCTGCTCGCGGATATCGGCGGCCCGGCGTACCTGGCGGAACTCGCTGAAAACACCCCCTCTACCGCGAACATCGTCGCCTACGCCAAGATCGTGCGCGAGCGCTCCATGCTGCGCCAGCTGATCGCTGCTGCCGGTGAAATCAGTCGCACCAGCTTCAACCCTGGTGGTCTGGGCTCTGCGGATCTGCTGCAGATGGCCGAGCGCCGGGTGGCGGAGATCGCTGAGGGGCGCGCCAAAGAGGGCGGTTTTGTCGGTGTCGACTCGCTGCTGAAGAAAACCGTCGAGCGCATTGACGAGCTGTTCAAGTCCGAGGGTGATCTCACCGGCCTCAGTACCGGGCTCACCGAACTGGACCAGCGTACTTCCGGCTGGCAGCCGGGTGAAATGATCATTCTCGCTGCGCGTCCATCCATGGGTAAGACCGCATTGGCACTGAACTTCGTCGAAGCGGCCATGCTGAGCCAGGAAAAGCCTACCCTGGTGTTCAGTATGGAGATGCCCTCCGACAGCCTGGTGATGCGTATGTTGTCCTCGATCGGCAAGATCGATCAGGGGCGCATCCGCAACGGCAAGCTGCAGGAAGAGGATTGGCCGAAGCTGTCCAGCGCGGTACAGAAGATGAAGGGCAAGGGACTCTACATTGACGATACCCCGGGCCTCTCCCCCAGTGAGGTGCGCGCACGAGTGAAGCGCACGGTGCGCGACCACACCAACAAGCTGATGCAGGCGGACCCGAAGCTGTCCCGTGAGGAGGCGGAGCGACGCGCGATGCCGGCGCTGGTGATGGTGGACTACCTGCAGCTGATGCAGGTGAAGGGCAGCACCGAGGGGCGTACCCAGGAGATTTCCGAGATCTCGCGCTCTTTGAAGGGGCTGGCGAAAGAATACGAATGCCCGGTGATTGCGCTGTCGCAGTTGAACCGGGGGGTTGAACAGCGCCCGAACAAGCGGCCGATGAACTCAGACCTGCGGGAATCCGGGGCGATCGAGCAGGATGCGGATGTGATCCTGTTTATCTACCGCGATGAGTATTACAACGAGGACAGCCCGGACAAGGGCCTGGCGGAATTGATTATCGGTAAGCAGCGTAACGGTGAGATCGGTACCTGCCGGGCGGCGTTTGTGGGTAAATACACGCGCTTTGATGACTTGGCGCCGGAGTATTACCAGGAAGAGCATTGAGGCCCGTCCCTGGGCCTGCAAAAAAACGAATTACGGGAAAATTACGGGAAGATCTCGATCGGCGTACCGGTATCCACCATCGCCCAGATCTCATCCATCTCCGGGTTGGTCACAGCGATACAGCCTTCGGTCCAGTTCATCTTGGTCAGATACTGCTCGATGTTTTTCCAGTGCGGCTTCTGGCCGTGGATCATAATGGAGCCACCGGGGCTGCGGCCCATTTTTTTCGCCCGTGCACGGTCCGCTGCGTTCGGGTAGGAAACCTGAATTGCGCGGTAGTAGGTGCTGTTCTTCTTCTTCCAGTTCAGGGTGTAACGGCCTTCCGGAGTACGGGAATCACCTTCGTACTGTTTGTGGCCCACCGGGTTTTTGCCGAACACGACCTTGTAGCTTTTCACTACCCTGCCGTTGCGTTTCAGCTGCATCAGGTGTTTGGATTTGTAGACTACTACTTCATCCACGGGCTTGATCTTGGCCAAGGCCAGGGTCGGAAGAAGCAAAAGGGCAATCAGGCTAAGTTTCAGGTATCGCATGGCTCTCGTCGGTAGTAATGGCATTTGTGGTGTCATTCCGGGGCTGAAATCAGCTTCCGTACTTTCGCACTTCCACTTCCCTGCCTTTCGCGGGGAGACTCGGCGTAGTGGCGGGGTGAGCCCGCCGCTGGCTAAGCAATGTGGTTGCGCGGTGCGACTTGGTGACGCAATAGCGTCATGACAGCGCTGTCCTTTGCTGTCACCCCGAACCAAGGTCGGGGCATTTGTTAGGCAATTATCCTAACCCCGGCCGTATTCGGCGAAGTGGGTTGTACGATTACTGCTCTAGGTGGTCAATTTATCAGCAAGTAGGCCACGTTTAAAGGGGCGTCAACATAAAAGATTTCTATGAGGGGGGTAATGTTCCTGTGACTCGTACGTTTTTTGTGACTGGAACCAATACGGAAGTCGGCAAGACCTACATCACTGCGGCGCTGCTACATGCGGCGGCAGGGCGGGGGCTGAAGACGGCTGCGGTGAAGCCGGTGGCTTCCGGGTGTGAGCAGACCCCGGAGGGGCTGCGCAATAGTGATGCGCTGACACTGATAGCGGCGATGAGCGAGGACCTTCCCTACGAGCAGGTAAATCCCATCGCGCTGGAGCCCGCCGTTGCGCCGCATATTGCTGCGATGGAAGCGGGTAAGCGATTGGATGCGTCCCGGCTGGTGGGAATCTGCCGCGGAGTAATGAGTGGCAAGGCAGATCTCGTATTGATTGAGGGGGCCGGAGGCTGGCGGGTACCGCTGACACCGCGCCAGTTCCTGTCGGATCTGCCCAGAGAACTGGGGCTGCCGGTGATCCTGGTGGTGAATATGGAGCTTGGGTGTATTAATCACGCGCTGCTCACTGCCGAGGCCGTCCATCGGGATGGCCTGACTCTGGCCGGCTGGGTAGCGAACTTTGCCCGCGGGCCGCAGGAGGAGATGCCGCGCGCGGAGGAAAACCTGATGACCCTGCGTGCGCTGCTGCCCGCTCCCTGCCTTGGGGTTGTGCCTTTCGACCCAGGTGCCGATTCCCGCAATGGTGCCGCGAATCTGGATCTCTCGCCGTTGCTGTCCGCCAGTGAAGAAAGTTGAGCGCGCGGTAAAACCAAAAAAGCAGCCGTAAAGGCTGCTTGAATTGCGCCGTCCCTGGCGCTGGTTACGAGGTTTCTTGGAGCCCTTTGACCACTCACGGTTTGAAAAGCAATTAGCGGGCGCGGCCTTCTCCACCCCGCAGGATGCTATTCGGTGATTTACAGCCATTGGCCGCCAGGTAGTCGAAGGCCGCCTTGGTCTGTACTAGCCCCCAGCCGGTGCTGTAGTCGTAACCAGGTTCACCCAGATCGGCCGCGGAAGCACGCAGGGCCAGGCGGATGTCGTTGGCGCTGCACTGCGGGAAGTGGCTCCACACTTTCGCGGCGATACCGGAAACGTGCGGCGTGGCCATGGAGGTGCCGGACTTGTAGTCGTAGTCCGCCATTGGCTCGATGGCGATGGTAGCTTCCATACCCATTTCCAGTGCTTCACCGTCTTCCTGGCTGAGGGATACCGCAACCAAATCGCTGGTGGTGCCCAGGTCGCCGCCGAAGATGCCCGGTGCGTTGTTGTAGACGATGGCACCGATGCCGCCGCCAGCCTCACAGTTGGCGACCTTGTCACCGAAGCTGATTCCGCCACGCTCAATTACGCAGATCTTGCCAGTCGCGTCTTCGCAGGCGCTGTCGGCGATGCCGCAATTTGCCAGCGGGGCAGTGACAGTGCCAATGGTGCCGCCCACCATGGGGATCGACTCAAACGAGGCACCGTTCTGGGATACTGCGCCCACACCGGTTTCACCGGTGCCGCGGGGCACGGTGGATAGAGTGCTCACACCGGGAGCGGCGATTTCCACCTGAGCAGTGCGCTGGGAAAAGGACGCGTGGTTGCCGCCGCCATCCACCGCGGCCACGGACATTACCGCGTCGTAGGACGCGGGGTATGAGTGCCAGGCAAGACCATCGTTACCGGCCGCGGCGATCATCAGCACGCCGTCGCGCGCTGCCTGATTGATGGCGCGCTCTTCGATCGGGTTTTCCAGGGCGCCACCGAGGCTCATGGAGATTACGTTGGCACCGGCGTCGGCACAGTCGCTGATGGCACCTGCCAGACTGGAGGCGTAGGCAAAGCCACCTTCGTCGTTGAAGACGCGCACGATGTGCAGCTGGATATTGCCGTCGTCATTGACGCCGACAACGCCCTCGCCGTTACCGCCCAGCGCGGCGATGGTGCCGGCAACATGGGTACCGTGACCGCTGCCATCCTGGTTCCAGGGGCCAGCCAGGCCTCCCTCTTCGCCGGTTACCGCCGAAGCGGGCAGGTCCGGGTGGCCGTAGTCGTAACCAGAGTCGATGATGCACACCTTGGTGCCGCCGGCGTAGTTGAGCTGGTCGGCCTGGGTCTGGGCAATGCCGAAGGGCGAAATCTCGCCCATGGTGCCGGTCTCGAGCATCTCACGCGGGGTGTCCGCGTAAACGCCGACGATGCCGGAGACATCCTTCATGGCGACGAACTGCTCTTTGGTCATCTCCAGCGCCAGGCTGTCGAAGCGCTCGAGTTCGCGGTGCACGGTAATGCCGCGCCCTTCCAGTACAGTTTTGACCGCGTCGCCCTGGCCTGGCTTGTATTCCAAGACCATGCGCATGGTGTCAGCGGCGAGGGCGGGAGCGCTCATGGCGGCAGTGATGGCTGCGGCGAGCAGCGTGTTCTGTAATTTCATGAATTCACCTTTTTATTCTTTTGCGGGCAATCAGCCGTTTTCTTCGTCGTTTTTATTGTTTTTAGCGGAAGGGCATTCCATGGTTTGCACGTTGCCACTCAGCGCGCCGCGATTGGCATAGCTGGAATATGGGCCGGTATCGACACTGATGCTGGCCATGCCATTGATGCGGTAAGACGCGTTGACTCCCTCGCCCCAGTCGACCATGCAGGCGACACCGGTACCCTCGCCGGGTAGTTGCGGGTTGGTGGAGTCGTATTCGAAGGTCACTTCGAATTCACCGGGGCCGCACCTCTGGTCGCAGGCCAGTGCGGCATCTCCGCTAAACTCAATATCTTCACCACATAAACCTGCCTGCACCACATTTGCGCGAAAGCTAACACCACCGTCGTTTTCCCAATCGATGGCGGTTTTGTCCTGGAAGTTCACCTGCCCTTTAACGGGCTGTTCGTCACAGCGCTCGGCGTTGAAGGTCATAACGGCCTTGCCGGCGCCGCCCATGGAATTCATGGTGCCGCCGCCGTTGACCTTACCGTCCATCTTGACGCAGCCGGTTGCAGAAATGGCGATAGCAAGTAGAGCTGCGCTCGTCTTGAGGTATGGAAGTCCCATTGGAAATGACTCCTTTACGGATATTATTTTGTTTATGACGTATTTGTGATCACGTCTGTGTTGTAACAGGCAACAATTCAGGATGATTCTTTGGTGAAAGTTGCATCTGTAACTAAATGACGCGCCACCTGTGCCCCACCTCAAAGAAAATGACCAGTAGGTCTGACCAATTCGTCATGGTCACAAATAACCAGTATTTAGTCCTCTCGCAACCTTGCAGTGACCGAAGTGCAAGCGTTGGTAATCTCGGCCAGGCTCCCTACGGTTTGACAAAAAGCGCTTGCCCTTCTAAATTCAAACAAATGTTTGAAACGGGTGATTGATTTCACCGCCAGATTGATCAGATTCAGAAAAATGAGGCGAGAAAATGGCTGACTACAAGGCGCCGTTGCGCGAGATGAACTTCCTGCTGCACGAGGTTTTTGAGGCCGACAAGCTGTGGGCGCGTCTGCCCGCACTGGCCGAAGTGGCCGACCGTGATACCGCCGATGCGATTCTGGAAGAGATGGCCAAACTGGCCGCCAATACCCTGGATCCGATCAACCGCTCCGGTGATGAAGAAGGCTGCCAGTGGAACGACGGCGTGGTGACCACGCCGAAAGGTTTCCCGGAAGCCTACGCCACCTACTGTGAAGGCGGCTGGGGTGCACTGGTGGGCAACCCGGAGTTCGGTGGTATGGGCATGCCGAAAATGCTTGGCGCACAGATGGAAGAAATGATCTGTGCGGCCAACATCTCCTTTGCCCTGTACCCGGTACTGACCAACGGTGCCTGCCTGGCGATTGATGCCCACGGCAGTGAGGAGCTTAAGCAGAAATACCTGCCCAACATGTACGCCGGCACCTGGGCTGGTGCCATGGACCTGACCGAGCCCCACGCCGGCACCGACCTCGGCATTATCCGCACCAAGGCGGAGCCGCAGGACGATGGCAGCTACAGCATTACCGGCAGCAAGATCTTTATTACCGGCGGCGACCACGACTTGTCGGAAAACATCATTCACCTGGTACTGGCCAAGCTGCCGGACGCGCCCAAGGGGCCGAAGGGCATTTCTTTGTTCCTGGTGCCGAAGATCCTGGTCAACGACGATGGCAGCCTGGGTGAGCGCAACGCGGTCAACTGTGGTTCCATCGAGCACAAGATGGGTATCAAGGCGTCCGCGACCTGTGCAATGAATTACGACGGTGCCAAGGGCTGGCTGGTGGGCGAGGTGAACAAGGGCCTGGCGGCCATGTTTACCATGATGAACTACGAGCGCCTGGGTGTGGGTATCCAGGGCCTTGGCGCGTCCGAGCGTTCCTACCAGAGCGCTATCGAATACGCCCGCGATCGCGTGCAGAGCCGCTCCCCTGCAGGTACCAAGCAGCCCGAAAAGGCCGCCGACCCGATCATCGTGCACCCGGACGTGCGCCGTATGCTGCTTACCCAGAAGGCCTACATTGGTGGCGCTCGCGCGCTGTCCACTTATGTGGCGAAGTGGCTCGACATTGCCAAATTCGGCGAGGGTGAAGAAAAGCAGCATGCGGAAGCCATGGTGGCCCTGCTGACCCCGGTAGCCAAGGCGTTCTTTACCGATAAGGGACTGGAGTGCACCGTGCTCGGCCAGCAGGTGTTCGGTGGCCACGGCTATATCCGCGAGTGGGGCCAGGAGCAGCTGGTGCGCGATGTACGCATTACCCAAATCTACGAAGGTACCAATGGTATCCAGGCGCTGGACCTGATCGGGCGCAAGACCGTGGCCAACGGTGGCGCCTTCTTCGAGTTGTTCGCTGCGGACGTACAGGCATTCATCAATGCCAATGCAGAGAACGAAGCGGTGGCGGAATTCATCGTGCCGCTGGCGACCGAATTGCAGCGTCTCAAGGATGTGACTGCAGCGGTAATCGAAGCCGCCAAGACCGACCCGAATGCCCCCGGTGCCGCTTCTGTGGAATACCTGCACCTGTTCGGCTTTGTGGCCTACGCGTTCATGTGGGCCAAGGTAGCGAGTGTGGCTGCGGGGCAGCAAGACGACTTCTATCGCAGTCAGCTCAAGACCGCGCGCTTCTACTTTGCCCGCCTGTTGCCGCAGACCCGCGCTCTGGCAGAGAGTGTGCAGGCCGGCAGCGAAACCCTGATGGATCTGGAAGAAGAGCTGTTCTGACCCTTGGCGGTGTAACCAGATCCGGAAAAGCCCCGCAATCGCGGGGCTTTTTTCATTGCGGTGAATCTCCTAAACTCGGGTCATCACAATAAAAAATAACCCGGGTTATCTATGTCCAATTCAGAGTCCAGTCCAGAGCCCAGCTCAGGTTCTGATTCCACTATCCCGCCGAAAAAGCTCTCCGACGAAGACCAGGCCAGGGTTGATCGTTATCTGAAAAGCGGTCACAACGATGTTGAGCGCAAACCGTTTCGGCCCTTTCTATTGCTCGGCATTATTCTCGCGGTGCTCACGCTGTTGTCACTCCTGAGCCTGTTTATTGCACGCACCAAAGGTGTCGTGTGATGGCAGAGTCTGAAAAATTCCTGCCGCTGGAATTCCAGCAGTTCGATGACGCCACCAAGCTTGAACGCGCGCGGTCCTTCTACCACTGGATGAGGCAGCGCCGTTCGGTGCGGGATTTTTCCAGTAAACCGGTGCCCCGCGAAGTGATCGAGCAAGCGGTGCTGACCGCCGGTAGCGCGCCCAGCGGCGCCAATATGCAGCCCTGGCACTTTTGCGTGGTGGAGTCGGCGGCAGTGAAAAAAGAGATACGGCTGGCGGCGGAGGCGGAAGAGCGCGAGTTTTACCAGCGACGCGCATCCGAGGAGTGGCTGGACGCCCTGGCGCCGTTGGGCACCGACGCGCACAAGCCCTTTCTGGAAACCGCACCCTACCTGATCGTGATTTTCCTGAAAAAATTTTCCGAAGGGGGGGGCGGGGAGCAGCGCAAGAATTACTACACGTCAGAGTCAGTGGGTATTGCCACCGGTATGTTGCTGGCCGCCCTGCACAACGCCGGTGTCGCCACGCTGACCCATACACCGAGTCCGATGAAGTTCCTGGGGCAGATCCTGGGCAGGCCAAGCAACGAACGTCCCTATATGATCGTGGTGGCGGGCCTCCCGGAAAACGGCGCGCAGGTACCCGCAATCAGCAAAAAGCCATTGGAGGAAATTGCGGAATTTATATGATGCGGTGAGGAATTAATTGCCTAGCTTCTCCATGAGCTTCCACTCCGCCGCAGTTACCGGCTGGATTGAAAGGCGCCCCTGCTTAACCAGCACCATCTCCGCCAGTTCCGGATTCTGCTTGATCGCTTTCAGTGATACCGGCCGGGCAAATTCACTCTGCCACTGGATATCCACGCAGAACCAGCGGGGATTTTCACTACTGGCCTTGGGATCGTAGTATTTGCTCTCCGGGTCAAATTGCGCCGGATCCGGATAGGCGCTGCGCACCACACGCGCCGTGCCGGCAACGGCGGGAACCTTGCAGGCGCTGTGATAGAGCAGCACACCGTCGCCCTCTTCCACTTGATCCCGCAGGAAATTGCGCGCTTGATAGTTGCGGATGCCGTCCCAGCGGCCAGTCTGACCGGGCTCGCCTTTCAGGTCATCCAGGCTGTATTCGTCTGGCTCCGACTTGAATAACCAGTAATTCATTGCATATCTCCCCACCGTAGCTCGTTGCTGGACCCTATTCTGCGGCAGTCCGTCTGAATGTTGCGGTTGTTGGTCTTTCGTCCGCGCTCGCCCTCAATTAGGCTATTTTCCCAGATTGGCGCACTTTCTGCGCATGTTTGGAGAATTATGGGTACTTCTGTTTTCAACTGGCTGTCGGACTGGCTGGCCTCCGAGCGCAACCAGTACTGGGCGCTGCAGTGGAGCGGCTGGGCGGGGTATACCCTGCTGACGTTTATCGGCGGCTTTTTCTGGGTGGAGAACCACTGGCTGTACTCCGGTTATATCGCTGTGGCCACCGCATCCGGTATCGCGATATCCGAGGGCATGCGCCGGGGTTTTCAGCGCCTGTGGGACAAGCAGCCGGTGCAGCGTCTTCTTGGTACCCTCGCGGTGATCATTGTGGGTGCAGCGCTGTGGGCGGCGATCAAGTTTGGCGGCAACCTGTGGCTGTATGGCAAGGAGAGTGAAGAGCATCCGCTGGTGTTGGGGGTCTACTGGTTTTCCTATTCGTTCCTGATCTATATGACCTGGACCGCACTCTACTACGGCATCAAGTACTATCAGGCCTCATTGCTGCAACAGGAGAAGGCGCTGCGCGCGGAGTCCATTGCGCACCAGTCGCAGCTGAAAATGCTGCGCTACCAGCTCAACCCGCACTTCCTGTTTAATACCCTGAATGCGATTTCTACCCTGATCCTGGATCAGGATGGCAAGACCGCGAACAGTATGGTGACGCGTCTGTCCCAGTTCCTGCGGCACTCGCTGGACAACGATCCGATGCAGAAGGTGACCTTGGCGAAAGAGGTGGAGGCACTGATGCTCTACCTGGATATCGAAAAAGTGCGCTTTGCCGATCGCCTGCAAGTGAATGTGGACCTGGAAGGGGAAGCGTCACAGGCGCTGGTTCCCAGTCTGCTGCTGCAGCCCATCGTGGAGAATGCCATTAAATATGGCATCTCCCAGCGGGAGTGGGGCGGCGAGATCACCATCAAGGCGCGGGTGTTTGCCGGTGAACTGCTGCTGGAAATTAGTGATAACGGCCCCGGTGTGCCGGAGGCAGAGCTGTCACGACTGGGCAGCGGTAGCGGTGTCGGCATTCGCAATACCTGCGAGCGCCTGCAGGCGCTGTACGGGGTAGAGCAGAAGACGCGCTTCTGTAATCGCCCGGAAGGCGGCCTCGCAGTACATTTGCGTATTCCCTTCGAGCGGGAGTAACGCACTTTCCATTGTTGTGGGTACTACGTAGGTACCAGTAACAGGCATCAGTCGCAGGCATTAGCGGAAGACCGGGCCACAGGGAAACAGTTTTCAAAGTTGGAGTGATGAACGGTGAGTAGTGACAGTCTGAAAGTCATAATCGTGGACGATGAGCCCCTGGCCCGTCGCGGCTTGCGGTTGCGCCTGGAGAATCTCGGCGGTGTCGAGGTGGTGGCGGAGTGCGGCAATGGTCGTGAGGCCAAAGAGCAGATCTTGAGTTTAAAGCCGGATGTTGCCTTTCTGGATATCCAGATGCCGGGCGTCACCGGTCTCGAGCTGGTACAGCTGCTGCCGGAAGAAGAAATTCCACAGATCGTGTTTGTCACTGCCTACGACCAGTACGCGGTCGAGGCCTTTGAAGTCAATGCCGTGGACTATGTGCTGAAACCCATCGAGGAAGACCGCCTCAGTCGCGCCCTGGAGCGGGTGCGGGAAAAACTCGGCAGTGAAAATATTGCCGCGCAACGGGAGCAGCTACTGGAAGCGGTGGCCGACCTTACCCAGGAGTCGCCGGCAGCACTGGAGGAAAAACTGGCCGCGGGCGAACTGGGCAACAGTCGTTTCCCGGAGAAAATCGCGATCAAGGACTCCGGGAAAATCACCCTGGTACCGGCGCGGGAAATCGACTGGATCGACGCCGCCGGTGACTACATGTGTGTGCACGCCAACGGCGAGACCCATGTGATGCGCATTACCATGAAGGAACTGGAGCAGCAGCTGGACCCGAAGGTGTTCCAGCGTATTCACCGCTCAACCATCGTAAATCTGAAACGCGTGCGCGAGATCTGTGCGCACATCAACGGTGAATACCACCTGGTGTTGAATAACGGTGAGCGCCTGAAAATGAGCCGTAGCTACAAGAACAAGGTGCAGCATTTTATTTGATGGGGAAATGCTGTGGGCGCTGTCAGATCTGGATCAGCGCCTGCGCCTCGCGAATCAGCTGCTTGCGGTCGCGTAGCTCCAGCTTGCGCAGAATGGCCGTTACATGGCTTTTGACGGTGGGCTCGGTAATATCCAGGTCATAGGCAATCTGCTTGTTCAGCATGCCCTGGGCAATCATCTGGAAAATCTTCAACTGCTGCGGAGTTAGCTGGTTCAGCTTTTCTGCCAGCGCGCTTTCACTCTCGGCCTGTAACGCCTCTTCACTGAACCACTGGTCGCCCGCCAGCACGCACTCAATACACTGCAGTATTTCGTCCGGCCGCGCCGTTTTGGAGAGAAATCCACTGGCTCCGAGACCGGCCGCCTGTTGGATAACGGTGTGACGGTCACTGCCGGAAACCACGACCACAGGTACCGCCGGGAAGTCGTTACGGATCCGCGCCAGGCCACTGAACCCTTCGCTGCCCGGCATATTCAGGTCCAGTAACAGCAGGTCGATCTCGGAATTGCCGAGGCGCTCGAGCGTGGATTCGAGATCCTCACTCTGCAGCAGGTCCGCATTGGGGAAATGCGGTGTAAGGGTGGTTGCCAGCGCATCGCGATACAGCGGATGGTCATCGGCAATCAGCAATTGATAATTCACGGCAGCACCCTGAAGAAAAAATGAATCGGGTGCAACGGATACTACTGTGCGCTCCATCCACCGTCCACCGGCAGGGCCGCACCGGTAATGGTGCTGGCGAACTCTCCACACAGATACAGTGCCAGCTCACCGATGGCATCGGGGCGAGTAGCGCGCGCCATGGGCTGCTTGGCACCGACCAGTTCCGCGCGGGCGCTCTCCATATCCAGCTGCTGCTCCCGTGCGATGTTCTCGATCTGTGGCTGGATCAGTGGCGTTTCCACCCAGCCCGGACAGATGGCATTGGCGGTGATATTGCGGTCGGCATTTTCCAGCGCCAGTACTTTGGTGAGACCGACGAGACCGTGCTTGGCCGCGCAGTAGGCGGATTTTTGTTCCGATGCTACCAGCCCGTGTACCGATGCAATATTGATGATCCGACCCCAGCCGGCAGTGCGCATGGCAGGCAGCAGGTCGCGGCAGAGAAAGAAGCTTGCACTCAGGTTGATCGCCAGGATCTGATGCCACTTTTCCGCGGGGAACTCGTGCGCGGTGGCGGTGTGCTGGATACCGGCATTGTTGATCAGAACCGATGGGTTGCCGATGGCCTCACGGGTGTCTGCCACCAGCTGGGCACAGCCCTGTTCGGTGGCGATATTGGCGGAGCTGAAGCCCTGCTTCCCGGCGTAGCCAGAAAACTCTGACAGCAGAGCGCGTGCGGTTTCACCATCGGCGAGGCCATGCAGCATGACGTGGTGACCGGCGCGCGCGAAACAGTGGGCGATGGCAAGGCCGATGCCACTGGTGGAACCGGTAATCAGGACGGAATGTGGTTGGTTCTGCTGCACGGCAAACTCCCGCAGATGCTTATTCTTTGGAGAAATCCTAGCAGCGGCGGGAGTTGCGGGTCTGTATGACCAAGGTATGAGTCGGCCTCATACCCTGGTCCTACTTCACGTCCAGGTTGTGAGCCAGGCCTTAGCGGCGACGATGGCCGCCACTGCGGTGGCCGTGGTGTGAAGGACGGCCGCCGGGACGATGGTAGTGGTGACCACCACTGGGACGGCCCGGACGGTTGTACGGACGGTTTTGATAGTAGCGGTGGTGACGGTTGTAGTAGTGGCGTCCGTGATAGCGGTAGTAGCCACCGCGGTAGTAACGAGGATACCCGTAGCGGTAATAGCGTGGCGACGAGTAGTAGAAGGAAACGCTGCCGGAGGGGTACACGTAGGGCCGCGAGTAGGGATAAGTCGAATATCCCGTCGTGCCGGAGCTGTAGTAGCCATCGGAAACACAGGCACCCAGTGTCAGTGTGCCAAATACGGTTACGGCCAACAGGCCTTTTCTGATGATGCTCTTCATAAGAGACCTCCTAGGGGCAGGCAACAGGTAGTCACACTGTCGGCACGCGCGTGTCGGCCAACGGTGGTTACCAGTGTTCTGTTTTACGTTTTGCGTTGGATTGACGAGGAATCAGCGAGGCTGATGGACCCGGTGTCGGGGCATATCCGTGCGATAGCCGCCGCCGCGCATGTAGTAATTGGGGTGACGGACGTTGTGGCAGCGCCCGTTCTGGTGGCAGTGGTAGTACCGGCTTTGCACCGAGTAGTACCCGGGGCCCTGGTCGGTACGGTTGATAGCCGTTGTGGTATCGGTCATGTCCTCCATGCTGGTACAGCCGGACAATACCAACAGAGCCACGGCTCCGACTCCGCTGGAGAGTCCTGCGAGAGAGCGCTTCATGAAAACCTCCACGCCGCGAGGGCGGGCGAACCTTTTTATCTTCGGCTTGATCGCCGGCCGAAAGCGGCAGACGACAAACCGAAACCCAAGTGGAGGTTATTTAAGGGTCGCGAAGACCGGATCACGAAGATTTAGAGAGGATTGCAACAACAAAAACGCAATTAAAAAGCGGTGGGATATAAGCAGTTCGTCCTCAACTGGACACCAATTGCTGCAACTGGTTGTCCAGTAGCTGCTGCAGTTTCGGGTTGAGCCCGGTGATCTCGGCCCCCCAGCTGGTGGTGTGGCACTGGATCCGGTCTTCAAGGGACTCGTCATCTTGCAGTTGCGGGTGTAGCGCCAGGCCGCGGGACTGACTCAACAGTTGTTCGCCTCCGAAATCGAACTGCTCTGGCCGGGTAGGTAGCACCGCCAGTGCCAGCTGAAGTCCGGTGGCCCGGCTCGACTGTTGCAGTCCGCGCAACAGCAGGCCCGCGCACACCGCGCGGAAAGCGGCATCGTCGCCGGCAAACCCCAGCCCCACGGAGGGGCCGGCGCTGGGCAGCGGTCGCGCGTCGTAGATTCGGGTCAGCAGTTTTAAGCGTTCCTCGAGCTCGGCCTGCAGACTGTTCATTGCGCTGCGAGATAGCTGGTTGCCCAACTGGGCCCAGTTCAGCGGGCGCAGGTACAGGCCGGCAGTGACTTCCGGCGGCGGTTTGGGCTTGGCCTTGGGGACAACCAGCGGCTTGCGCTGCTGCTGCGGTTTAACCTGGCTTACCGCGAGCGCACAGGCGGCGCTGAACGGGAGCGCGAATATCAGGCAAAGCAGCAGGCTGGCCCAGGGATAGGTGACCGACATCCCGGGCTGAATGTTGAGTGCCACACTGCCGGCAAGGCTGTCGTGCAGCACTACCGGCTCGGTAATCATCTCACCGCGGTTTCGCTCACCAGCCTGGGCCAGCGGGCTCGAATCCACATCCTGAATGGTTACGCCGTGCACCGACGGCAGCGCCAGTGCCTGCTGGGCCAGCATCTGCAGGCTGATGCGGTCTCCGGCGACGATCTGTTCCAGGCTCTGGCTCGCCAGCAGCTTTGCCGCTGCACTGGCGCTTGCCCTGTCGCGGGCGATGGCGGACGACTGCTGCTGGCCGTAAGCATGGCCCAGCGTCGCCAGGCAGAATCCGGCGAGGGTGAGCCAGATGGCGGCCGCCAGCAACTGGCGCTGCTGGGTGCGAGTGAGGCCTGCGAGCCACTGGGGCAGGCTGCGGGAAAAATCGGACAGGCTGGCGAGGAGGTTTTTCATCTTGTTATGTTTTCGCGTGTATGTTGTCGCGGGTCTGTTTTCGCACAGAGTGCATCGGCTGATTTTATCCCACTTCTTCAGCGAAAAAAGGCGCCGCGCTATAATGCGCGGCCTTTTCCGGGGCTCTCGACTGCAGGGGGCGCCGTGAAGTCATTGTGAAGCGAACAAAAAGCCAACAAGAGTCAGTCATGGACGCACCCAGTTATTCCTCTCTCGCCGCCCTCTGCCAGCAGGTATTTGCGCAGTCTGTAGACGCGCAGCTGCCAGAATCGCCCTCAGCGGTAACCGCGCCCTGGTGCCTGACTCTTCTCGCCCCACAGGTGGAGTCATCATCGCTGCAGGCGATAAATGCGTTTGTGGAAGAGCAGGGCTGGACTGTTACCAGGTTGGATATTCTCGCCAGTCGCGCAGACTGTTGCGCGATTCGCTTGCAACTGGAAGGTGACCTGGAGTTTCACGATGCGCGCGTGGCGCTGCTGGCACTGGCAGAGGAGCAAAGTGTCGAACTCATCCTGCAGCCCGGCGCCACACAGCGCGCTCCGCGCCTCGCCTGCTTTGACATGGACTCCACCCTGATTCAGGCGGAAGTTATTGACGAGCTTGCGAAGATCGCCGGCGTTGGCCACCAGGTCGCGGAAATTACTCTGTCCGCCATGCGAGGTGAGCTGGATTTTCAGCAGAGCTTCCGCAAGCGCATGGGGCTGTTGCGGGGTTTCACGGAAACCAGCCTAGCGGAGATTGCCCCGCAATTGCCGATCATGCCCGGCGCGCCGCGCCTGCTGCGTGCATTACGTGCATTGGGGTGCAAAACCGCGATCCTCTCCGGCGGTTTTACCTACTTCGCCAATTACCTGAAAGACAACCACCTGGCGGTGGATGTGATTCATGCGAATCAGCTGGAGTTTGACGGCGGAGCACTCACCGGTGAGGTGATCGATCCGATTGTGGATGGCGCGCGCAAGGCGTTGCTGTTGCAGGAAATTGCGCAGGAAATGCACCTGTCGCTGGACCAGGTGGTTGCCGTTGGCGACGGCGCCAACGACCTGCCGATGCTGCAGCTGGGCGCCCTGGGTATCGCCTTTCACGCCAAGCCCAAGGTGCGGGCAGAAGCGCCCCAGGCCATCGACGGGTTTGGGCTGGATGCTGCGCTTTATCTGTTTGGCCTGAACGATCGCCAGATCGCCCAGTTATTGGGAGAGAAGCTGGGAGGGTAGCTGGCTGGGAAGCAGCTAGAGATGCGTTACCGGAAGAGGGATAACGAAAGTCAGAACCGCTGAATCAGCGCGATGGCCGGGCTGAAGTTGGTGCTGGTCGCGGCGAATGGCATCGGCGGCTTGCGCTCTCGATTTCCATCCTTGTAGCAGACCTGTCGATCGCAGGCGGCCATAAACAATGCCAGCGTAATCAGCGTGATGACGGCGAGAGCTCGCTTGCCCATAATCATGAGTAATCCCTGTCTGCTTTTAGCGTATCTTCCCAGTGAAATTCGGTTGCGGTGCCCGCAGCGTCGCGACCTGCCATTGCCGAAGCATCGCGACCGGCCATTAATAGACGCGGCGAATCCCGAAAAAGTTGCGCTCGACTTGTGAAAGTGTGCAAGAGAGTAAGAGAAAAGCGCCGGCTTCGATAGTCCGGCGCAAATTTCCCCGCCACTCAATCCTGATTTTGCACAGGGTGCTGTGCATCCAGCTCAGCCACATCCCGCGCTACCTGCCCCGGCGAGCTTGTGCGCCGCGCCAGTACGTCGTAGGCCACCGGCACTATGTATACGGTAAACAGTGTCGCTGCCAGTACACCAAACAGCACCACGGTTCCGATTACTGCGCGAGTTTCGGAGCCGGCGCCGGAGGACAGCAGCAGCGGCAGTGAGCCGGCGGCAGTGGTAATGCCGGTCATCATGATCGGGCGCAGGCGGGTTTCCGCGGCCTGGCGCAATGCCTGGCCGAATTCCACGCCGCGGTCTCTTAGCTGATTGGCGAACTCCACGATCAGAATGCCGTTCTTGGCTGCCAGCCCCACCAGCATGATCAGGCCCACCTGGCTGTAGATATTCAGGGACTGGTTGGTGAGCAGCAAACCTAGCAGCGCCCCGGCCATGGCCAGCGGTACGGTGAACATGATGACCAGCGGGTGGATAAAACTCTCGAACTGGGCGGCGAGCACCAGGAACACCACCAGCGCGCCGAGCAAAATGGCGAACAGGATGGTATTGCTGGAATCCTGGAAGTTCTTCGACTGGCCTTTGTAGTCGATCACCGGCGAGCCCTCCAGATTCTCCTGCGCCAGCGTGTTCAGATACTGCAGTGCTTCACCCAGTACCAGCCCGTCTGCCAGGTTGGCGTCCAGGGTGATGGAGCGCACCCGGTTATAGCGCTGCAATTGGGGAGAGTCCGCATATTCACTGACTTCCACCAGGCTTTGCAGGGGGATCAGTTCGCCACTGGTACGGGAGCGCACATAGAGGTTTTCCAGGCTGTCGGGCGTACGCTGCAGTTCGCGTTCGCCTTCGAGGATGACATCGTACTCTTCGCCATTGTTGATAAAGGTGGTGGCACGCAGCGAGCCGAACATGGTCTGCAGTGTGCTGCCTACATCGCTCACCTGCACGCCGAGGTCCGCTGCGCGCTCGTAGTCCACATTGATACGCAGCTGCGGCTGGGTTTCCTTGTAGTCCCAGTCGACGCCGATCAGCCCGGGGTTGGACTCCTCGATGGCCGCGTTCATCTGGTCGCGCCACTGGGTCAGCTGTTCGTAGCTGCCACCGCCGAGTACAAACTGCACCGGCTTGCCGAGGCCGCCGCCAAAGCTCTGGCGCATCACCGGGAAGGCGCGCACACCGCTCAGGTCGCTCACTGCCGCGCGTACCTGGTTCATCAATTCAAAAGCGGATGGGCGCTGGTCCCAGGGGGCCAGGGTGAAGATCACCATGCCGGTATTGAAGGTGGCCGAGGTGCCGAAAGATCGCGGCGAGCGCACCAGCAGACGGTTTACATAGCCTTTTTCCACCAGCGGCATCAGCCGCTCTTCGATGGTGTCCATATACTCCTGCATGTACTGGTAGCTGGCGCCCTCAGGGCCGTTGACCAGCAGGAAGAAGGAGCCCCGATCTTCCCGCGGCGCGTATTCGGTGGGGATCAGGCGGAAGGCCAGCGCGGCGAATACCATGACGCCCGCAAACACGATGCCGGCAATCCAGTGCTTGCGCAGCAGCACATCCAGGCCGCCGCTATAGCGGCGCTGGATGCGGGTGAGGGCGTTGTCCATGAGTCGGGTGGCGGCGTTGTGCCCATCACTGGGGCGGATCAGTTTCGCTGCCAGCATCGGCGACAGGGTCAGTGCGGTAATAGAGGAGAAGATCACCGCCGCGGACATGGTCAGCGCGAATTCGGAAAACAGTCGGCCAATATCCCCTTCCAGGAAGGTGATGGGTACAAATACGGCGACCAGAACCAGGGTGGTGGCCACTACCGCAAACCCCACCTCGCGTGCACCGCGGTATGCGGCCAGCAGCGGTGGTTCACCGTATTCGTCCATGCGCCGGAAAATGTTTTCCAGCACCACAATGGCATCGTCCACCACCAGGCCGATGGCGAGTACCAGCGCCAACAGCGTCAGCAGGTTGATACTGAAACCGAAGGCGTACAGCAGGATGGACGTGGCAATCAGGGATACCGGCACGGTGACCGCAGGCACCAGGGTGGCGCGCCAGTTGCCGAGGAACAGGTAGATCACCAGGGTAACCAGGATTACCGCGATTGCGAGGGTGGTGTACACCTCCTTGATGGCTTCGGATACGAATACCGAGGCGTCGTAACTCTGGCTCAGGCGCATGCCGTCGGGCAGGGTCTTGTTGACCTCATGCATCTCCGCTTTGGCCGCTTCCGCCACCGCCACGATATTGCCGGTGGACTGGCGGGTGATACCGATACCCACCATGGGTTCACCGTTGCCACGGAAAGTGGAGCGGTCTTCTGCCGAGCCCAGTTCCACCCGCGCGACATCGCCGAGACGCACCACGTGACCACTGTCACCGGTAGCAATAGCGAGGCGCGCAAAATCCTCGGCGCTCTGGAACTGGCGTTGTAGCCGCAGAGTGAACTGACGATCGCTGGACTCCAGATAACCCGCTGGCAGTTCGCGGTTTTCCGCGCGCAGGGCCTGTTCGATATCGGCGCTGGTGACGTTGTGTGCGGTCATCGCACCGCGGTCCAGCCAGATGCGCATGGCGAAGTCTTTGGCTCCGCCCACACGCACCCGCGCCACGCCGTCGAGCACCGAGAAACGGTCCACCAGGTAGCGGTTGGCGTAGTCGGTGAGCTCTGGCACCGTTAAGCGGTCTGAGGTCAGGTTGAGCCAGATCACCACGTCGTCACTGCTGTCGACTTTTTCGATCTCGGGGGGATCCGCTTCCACCGGTAGGTTGTTCAGCACCCCGGAAACCCGGTCGCGGATATCGTTAGCGGCGCCGTCCACGTCGCGGTTGATATTGAACTCGATGGAGATACGCGAGCGCCCGTCGGTGCTGGACGAGCTGACCGTCTTGATGCCCTCGATACCGGCGATGCGGTCCTCGATCAGGCGGGTGATACGGGTCTCCACAATATCGGCCGATGCGCCCGGGTAGTTGGTGTCGATGGACACGATGGGAGGGTCAATGTCCGGGTATTCCCGCAGCGCCAGCCGGTCGAAACTGATCAGGCCGAACACCACCAGCAGCAGGGACAGAACCAGCGCAAAAACCGGGCGTTTTACCGCGGTATCACTAATGATCATTGGCTGGCGGCTCCCTGTTCAGAGCTCACCGAAACGGCCTGGCCATCGCGGATATGCAGGGTGCCACGGGTTACCACCTGATCGCCCTGGGACAGGCCGGAAAGTACTTCCACCTTGCCCTGATAACGCTGCCCGATTTCCACGTCGCGACGTTGCACCATATTTCCGCCGTCGGTCTGCTTCACCACATACACTGACTGGTCGCCGGCCAGTGGCACCAGTGCCGCCTCTGGGATGGTCAGGGCCTCGCGCGGGTTACTGATGATCTTTACCCGCAACAACATGCCGGGCTTGAGCTGGCCGTCCGGGTTGTCGAGGCGCCCACGCACGGTGAAGGCGCGGGTCTGCGGGTCCACACGCGCTTCGACAATCATCACCTCACCGTTGAATACTCGCTTGGGATGAGCCTGGCTGCGGGCCTCGATTTTCATGCCGCCGGAGATCGCGGAGAGCTGGCGTTCGGGCACGGTGAAGTCCAGTTTCAGGCGGTCGATCTCCTGAATGGTAGTGATCTCGGTGGTGGGGGTGGCCAGGCTGCCCACACTGATGTTGCGCAGCCCCAGCTGGCCGTCAAAGGGCGCGCGGATAATGCGGTCGTCAATTCGTGCCTGCAAACCGTCGATCAGTGCGCGGGTTTCCGCCACCTGGGTTTGCACTGCCTCCCATTGCTCGCGGGTGGTGAGGTTTTTGCCAACCAGTCCGCGCAGGCGCTTTTCATCGCGCTCGAAGCGCGCCAATGTGGCGCGGGCGCCCGCCAGTTCCGCCAGTTCCTCACCGTGGCTCAGCTCCACCAGTACATCGCCGGCGTTAACTTTCTGCCCGCTCTCGAAATTGATGCGACTGATATGTTCTGTCACTCCCGCACGCAGGGATACAAACTCCCAGGCTCTGGCGGTACCCAGTGCCTCTACCGGGTTGGAGATCTGCTCCAGCTCCACGGTTGCTGCGCGTACCGGGACCGGCCCTGCGCTGGGACCCTGTGCGCGTAGCGGAGACGAAAAAGCGGAGGCAAGAAGGAGTGCGCAGGCCGCGCCAAGGATTCGGGATTGGGGTCCGAATGCGGGAATTATTTTCATGAGAGCGGGAGTTACCTGGTGTGGTGCATGGTTTTGGTCTGGCTTCCAGAAAGCTTGGTCTTAATTGCAGCAACTTTCAGGCCAGTCATACGATCGCAACGCGAGTGCGGATCTTACAAAAAAATGCCTCCCACCGCTCGGGCGGTGGGAGGCATTTCGATGAGTGGCATTGCGCTCGGGCTTAGCCGAGACACGTCGGGCTGGTAAACCGCGGTTAGCGGCGATCAGTCACCGTAGATAATCTTGCTGTTCACCTTCACGGTCAGTGGGTGGTAACCCGACTTGGCCTTTTCGAAAATCCGCTTGGCTTCGTCGGTTTTGCCGTTTTCCACCATATTGCGGTACAGCGGACGCAGGAACTTGTTGCGACCGATACTCACCAGGAAATCTTCCAGGCGCGCATTCGCAGGCTCGTAATCATTGCGCACTGCGATCATCAGCCAGCTGAAGGCAATTTCGTTGTTCTTGGACTGGGTCAGGTCGAAGGCGCTGTCCAGTTCCTTCAGTTGATCTTCGCTCAGCTTTTCCGGCATGCCGTCGAGGAAGTACTTCCACTGGTGGAAGGTCCAGCCCTTGGTGTCGATGTCGCTGGCCTTGATCTCGCCATTCAGCCACTGCTCACGGATCGGGTCCAGCTTGGTGAAGGCGTCGGAAGTGGGCTGCGGCGCACCTTCCGGAATGCCCGGATTGAAAATCCACTCCTGGATACGCTCGCGGTCCAGTTTGTCCGGGTACTGCTTCAGCAGGGTCTGATCCAGGTACTTCACAAAGTCTTCGGTGGTAATACTCTGGAAGGCAAAGTGGTTGAAGTACTCCATCAGGAATTTGTCGAAGTTCTCGCGACCCACCTTCTGCTCCAGCTCGTACAGGAACAGGGAGCCTTTTTCGTAGGGAATATTCGAGAAGACTTCGTCCGGATCGCGGCCGCGCAGGTCGATGGCCATGATCTCGTCTTTATCGTCGCGGTCGTCCAGGTCGGCTTTCAGGTCGTCGTAACCCAGTGCCATTTCCATCTGGTAGCGCTCGTCACCGTATACGAACTGCATGATGCGGTTGGTGAGGTAGGTGGTGAAACCTTCGTTCAGCCACAGATCTCGCCAGCTGGCGTTGGTGATCAGGTTGCCGGACCAGGAGTGCGCCAGTTCGTGGGCGATCAGCGCCACCAGGCTCTTGTCGCCGGCGATAACGGTCGGGGTGATGAAGCTCAGGCGCGGGTTTTCCATGCCGCCGAACGGGAAGCTCGGGGGCAGGATCAGCAGGTCGTAGCGATCCCAGCGGTAGGGGCCGAAGTTTTCTTCGGTGACCTCGAGCATATCCTCGGTGTCTTCGAACTCTTTTGCCGCTGCTTCGAGCAGTTCCGGCTCAGCGTAGACGCCGGTGCGCTCGCCCATGGCCTTGAAGTCGAGATTGCCGATACCGATGGCGATCAGGTAGGACGGAATGGCCTGGGGCATTTCAAACTCGAAGACGCCGTCCAGTTCTGCTTCCGGATCGTTGTTGGCGCTCATCACCGCGCGCAATTCTTCCGGCGTGCGGATGGTGGCCTTGTAGGTCATACGCACCTGCGGGGTGTCCTGCAGGGGGATGAAGCTGCGCGCATGGATGGCCTGGGCCTGGGTAAACAGGAAGGGGTGTTTTTTACCGGCGGTCTGCTGCGGCTCCAGCCACTGCACACCGGAAGCGCCGGGAGAGGTCTGGTACTGAATAGCGACCCGGTTGGCACCCTTGGGCAGCTTGATCTTCAGCGGCGTGCCCAGGTGCGGGTCTGTTTCACCCATGGTGAATTTGACTGGCTGTAGGTTGTCGCCCATACCGGCACGCACCGCGGTAACGTTGATATCGCGGGTATCGAGAATCAGCTCCGGGTTCTTCTGGGTGAGGCGCTTGATGTCGAGAATGGCCTCGCCCTTGAGTACCTTGTTGTCGAAATCGGCGGTGAGGTCCAAGTCCAGGTGTTTGACAACGTAATCGCTGGTGTTGGCAAAAGAGTGGTAATCAACGCCGGATTCCGGGGCGCCTTTATCCGCCATGGGAGCGGATTTTTCCGGTTGGTCGGCAGTGCCAGCTGCACCCTCGGTGCTGGTAGGGGGCTCTTCGATCTGCTTCTGGCGAGCCGTGTCTTCATTTTTGCTGCAGGCGCTCAAAGTGACGAGGCTGCAGGCGAGCAGGCTGGCGCCGATCAGGCGGCCGAGACTGGAGGTAAACAATTGGGGCTGCATTAAGGGCTCCGTGATTGTTGTTATGCGTGTGTTATGCGTGTTTGAAGGGGAATTCGGTAAGTTCTTCGCCGCACAAAAACCCCGAATAGGGGGCGTGCAGGTGTTCCGCGACCCAATTTATAGGGTATGGGGTATGGCGGGTCAAACGGCCAGTGCGCAACTGGCCGTGGAAATTCTTCCAATGTCCGACGGTTTGGATCAGCTGCTCGCCAATTTCATCATCACCAGGCCGGAAACAATCAGCACCGCGGCGGTGATTTTAAAAGCGTTGGCCGGTTCGCCCAGTACCAGGATGCCAACCAGGAAGGCGCCGACAGCGCCGATGCCTGTCCAGATAACATAGGCAGTGCTGAGCGGCAGGCTGCGCATGGAAAGTGCCAGCAGCCAGAAGCTGGCGATCATGGCAACAATGGTAATGACCGTCGGTGTGAGCTTGGTGAAGCCTTGAGACTGCTTCATGGAAAATGCCCAGACGATCTCGAGGATGCCGGCTGCGAGAAGATAGAACCAGGCCATGTGGCCCTCCTGTTTAAAAGGTAGGAGCCAGGCCGTCCTGGTCATTTGTCCCGGAGTGGGGGGAGGTCGTTCCTCCAGCGGAGCCGAGTATGGTGCTTGCAACAGTGGGGTACAAGCACCATAAGGCTGTTTGGCAGGTTATCTGGTTTGGGCGCCCGGAAGAATTTTTTGTGCGTCAGCAGGCGCCTGATATCACCGATTCTGATCAGTCCAGACTGAAGTCAAAATCCATTTCATCCCCCGGCGGCTGCACATAGTAGCCCTGGATATAGTCGGTGCCGGTCTGCCACAGGGTGGGCAGCATGTTGGCCTGCTCGACGTGGGGGACAATAACCTGGGTGTCGATTTCTTTTAGCTGCCCAACCAGTTTGACCAGTCCTTCGCTGTCCTCGCCCTGGTCCTGCACCTCGCGCACGAACGAGGCATCGATTTTGGCGATATCCACTTTGACGTGCTCCAGGGCCTTGAACGGGCTAAGGCCGGTGCCGAAATGGCAAATGGCGACGCGGCAGCCCATGTCCTGCACCTGCTTGGTAAAGTCGCGGGCGGCGTGGAGGTTGCTGTTGATATCTTCCGCGCGTAGCTGGAAGGTGACCGCATTGGGTGGCACCTTGGCGGCCTTGAAGGCGACGCCCAGCCAGGCGGCGAGACTGGCGTCTGTCAGGGAGGCGGCGGTGAGGTGCAGCAGTACCGAGACCACTTCTCCCTTGGCGCGCTGTGCCGCGGCCGCCTTGATGGCGCTGAGGATTACCCAGCGATCCATTTTGGTGGAGAGACCGGCATCGCCGAGGGTTTCGAGGAAGGCCAGCGGAGCCAGCTCCTCCTTGCCGTCCACCAGGCGTACCAGCACCTCGTAAATTTTTTCGCCACTGCCCTGCAGGCTCAGGATCGGCTGGTAAAGGAGCTTGAGGTTACCGGCCTCCAGCGCCTGGGTGACACGGGCGCGGTGATAGGTATTGGCGTCGCCCTGCTGCTCGCTGTCCGGCTCATACAGCGCGAAGCCATTGCCGTCGCCTTTCTTGAGTGCCTGGTCATGGGCCTTGGAGGCCTGCTCCAGTACCTTGTCGGCGTTGCCGGAGGTCTCGCTCAGCAGGGAGATGCCGATCGAGGCAGTGATGTGCAGGGTTTTGCCTGCGGCTTCGAAGATGGTGTCGGCCACTTTTTTTAGCAGTTCTTTGGATCGGATTTCCGCGCTGTCCGGAGTGGTTTCCGGCATCAGCAGGCAGTAGCTTTCTTCACCGTAGCGGGCCAGGACGTCGCCCCGGCGCACGCTGCTCTGTAGCAGCTCGGCGAATTTCTTGTGTAGGTCATCGGCACCGGCGACGCCCACAATTTGCTGTACCGACTCTTCAAAGCGGTCGATTTCGATAAACATCAGGCCGCCGGTGCGCTGTGAGCCAGCGGCGGACTGGATGGCGTTATTGAGCAGCTGTACGAAGCGCTGACGATTATACAGGCCGGTAGCGGCGTCGCGGACTTTCGCCTCACTGAGCTTGGCTTCCAGTTCTTCGGTATTACCGGTGCTGGCGGCGATGCGAATCTGCAGGCAGCGCTCTTCATCGTAGATGGTGGAAAGTACCTCCGCCTTGGTGCCCAGCGGGGCGCCGCTGGCGGTTTTGGCGGTGAATTGCCATTCCTGTGCTTCCACCTCGTTGCTGTTGATGGCGCACTGGCGCAGGAACTCGCGCGCATCTTCCTGCTCGCCCTCGGTGAGCATGTCGATCAGTGGCTGGTATTCAATATCGTCGCGGTCGCTATAGCCAAAACGCTCGGCGAAGGATTCGTTGGCATAGACGATCAGGCCATCGGAGACGTAGGCGATGGCGTCTTTTGAGCTGTCGAGCAGCTCCTTGGCGCGGTTCAGGGTGGCGTGATAACGGCGGTCGTGCATGCGCGCCTGTCGGCGCTCGTGCAGGGCGGTCATTTCGCGCTGGATGACCAGCAACAGGTGCTGGTCTTCATCCACAGTGACTACGTCGCGGGCGCCGGACTTGAGGCCTTCAACTACCGGCTGCGAACCTTCGCGCTCGGTCAGCAAGACGGTGGGTACGTCTTTCTGCAGCTTGTTAATGGTGCGGATGGCGGTCGCAGCCCCCAACTGCTTGCTCTGCTCGGAGGCTATCAGCAGGTCCCAGGTGTGTTCCTGCAGGAGTTTGGTCAGGGCAGCCTCGCTGGCGACGTGTTGGGCCCGATTGGGGCGGCCGGCGTTGTGCAGCATGCTCACCAGCCGTTGGGCTTCGGTGGGCGCGTCATTGATCAAAAGAAGACGGATGGTGTTGTCGCTGCTCATTGTTTTCCTGTTGTACTGCGTCGCGGCGGCGTTGTAACTCTACAACTTTACTGTTTTGTTCTCTGTGTAACCGCTTCCTTGCTGTACCTGTGGCAGGTGACCGGTTGCCGGTCAAACGTCAGGCGCTCCCAGGGGCTGTGAACCGGGTATTTTGAACCGGATAGTTTAGGCCGCGTGAATCGGCGCAAACAAGTGCACAGTCGCCACTCTGGGAAATGGTTCCGTGATCCTACGATAACACGACGAGCGTCCCACCACCTTCCTCAGAAAAGTTCTGCCTGAGGGAGGTCTGGTATCAGGAAAATTCGAAAATGGCGAGGCTGCCAGTAGTGAGGGACTGGGTATGCAAAGCCACCGTGCGCGTCTGGCCGGCATTGACGATATCCACGGTGTCGCCGCTCTGGAACAGGGGGATGGGGAGGATTAGTTCCGGGGGAAGACCCGAGTCGCCCGTAAGCAGCCCGGCCATAGGGTCGGTGCGACGGCCATCGCGGGTATGGCGCTGCACCAGTACCGCACTGGTGTGGCCACCAAAGAACTCGACGCCGGCGCGGCACTGGTCGGGAAGGGCGTATTGCCAGCGAATCAGCGCGACTTCCCAGCGGTCGTTTATCCACAGTGCCACCAGCTCACCGCAGCGCAAGCGCCCCTGGGCGTTGGGAGGCAGACGCAGGCCGGCGCCGCCACTGCTCGTATTGAGCAGTGTGGCGGGAATGGGCTGGTAACGCTGACGCGCGCTGTCGGCGCCGACTTTACGTGAGACCGAAGGGGCGCTGGGCAGCAGGCTATTGGCGCTATCGGTAGTGGAAACCTCGTAGCTGCCAAGGGTGCGGCCCGACTGAAAGTCGACGGTATCGACATCCATCACCAGGTCTTTTGGCGGATTTCTATCGCTGGCAAAGGTGGCTTCGATTTCCGGGGCTGGTTCATTGCCGCGTTTCAGGTGGTGGCAGATGGCACTGATACCGACGATCACCTGGCAGCGGATATTCACCGGTGTGCGCTGTGCGCAACGGCTTTTTTCTCCGGCCCAGATAGCCTGTACGTTCTGTAGCACTTCTGTGGACGCATCCTCGGTGTGAGCTAGTCGCCGCTGTAATTGCTGTAGAGGACAGGTGATATCAATGGACCACCCCAGCGGCGACGAGAAGTGCTTCATGTCGACCTTGCTGCGCTGCAGTCTTACCGCGGGGATCGGGGGTTGGTCCAGCTTGAGGCTGGCGAGCAGCACCTGGGTGCCGGCCTGCGGTTTATCGAGGAGCGACGCTTTTGTGGCCCAGCGGCGGCAGCTCTGCCACAGCTGTAACTGCTCTGAGGTGCGCAGCTGCATCGGGTTGGCGCTGGCGAACAGGGCAGTCTGCAGGTAGGTATGGGAAATTCTTCCCCATCTAAAGCCGCCGGCCATTGGATCTGCGACCGGGTCGGATACCCGCCGCTGATCCAGCTGATGATTACGGGCCAGTTGCAGTAGTCGCTGCATCCGACCCCAGCTGCCTTTGGGGCTCGCCAGGAAAAAGACATTGCTGGCGAAAATCAGCCGGCGGAAGCCGTCGATTCCGCGCTGCAGGGCAACCGCAAGACGCCGGCGAGTGAACAGCGTCAGCGGCGCAGAACTTTCTGGTGAGACCAGTTGCACGCAGACACTGGTATACGCCAGTGCCAGGTGCTGGAACAGGATTATCCCGGTTAGCAGGTCGCGCCGCTGCTCCTGCGTCTGCGCTGTACCCGGGGTATCGCTGGCCTGGGTCAACAAGGGGTTAATCAATTGCTGGCAGTGGCCCATCACTACCGGGCGCAATGCTTCCAGACAGCTGAGGCGTTTGCGCGCGGGTGTATCCCAGCGAGTGATTTCCGTGAGCAGGCTGCGCAAGGTACCGGCATTGCGTTGCGCCTTGTCCTCCATGGGATTCTGCAGCAGGTAGCTGGAGACCCAGTGCTTAAGCTGGCGGGAGGAGTTACAGCCGCAGGTCAGTGCTGGCAGGTCGAGGGGCGCCGGGGACAGGCGTTCCAGGAGTGTTGCTTCTCGAGAAGGAGAGGCCCCAGCGGATGCCGCGTCAGCTGCAATTGGGGGGGAGGTCGGCCCATCCTGATTGGGTGTCGACGCGTTGGATTCTGGATGACCGGCTCCACTGCCGGTTTGCGGATTTCCCGCGACTTGAGTATCTACTGCTTCCTGCATGACTCTGACCGGATTTTATCTCTCCGCAGTATACGAGACATCCGGACATAAACAATTGCGGCTGTCGATTAAGGCGACACAACTGAGGAGTTTTTCGCGTTTAAGGTGCGGCAGCAGACCCGGCCTTGTCGCCTGTTAGCTCTTTTTGGGGGTGTCTTTCCCCCGCTCACACTTTGGCTGGACCGAGCGGCCGGCGAAAAAAGGGGAGCAGGAGGTAAGCGTAAACGTCAAAGTGGCGTTTTGGATTTCTCCGCCGGTATTTCACGCACCAGCCTGGGTACCAAATATCCCGGCAGGCGGTGCCGCAGTTTTTCCACGAGTGCGCGGGCATCGTCATCGGATATCTCGAAATGTGCTGCTCCCTGCACGCGGTCGAGCTGGTGCAAATAATAGGGCAACACGCCGGCGTCGAAGAGTCTCTCCGACAGGCTGGCGAGTGCCTCCGCGCTGTCGTTTACTCCTTTCAGCAGTACCGACTGGTTCAGCAGGGTGACCCCGGCGGCTCGCAGCCTGGCCAGTGCCGCGGCAACGTCTGCATCGATCTCGTTGGCGTGGTTGCAGTGCACTACCAGCACCGGTTTCAGGCGGCTGCCCGCGAACCAGTCCAGAAACTCACTGTTGACCCGCGATGGCGCCACAATGGGCAGCCGGGTGTGGATACGCAGTTTGTCCAGATGCGGGATCTGTTCCAGCTCGCCAGCGAGCCAGCCGAGCTGGCGGTCGTTCATCACCAGCGGATCACCGCCGCTGAGGATGATCTCACGCAGGTCCTGCTGGCTGCGGATATAGTCCAGGGCTTGTTGCCATTGGCTGCGGTTAAGGTGGTTGTCACTGTAGGGGAAGGCACGGCGGAAGCAGTAGCGGCAGTTCACTGCACACTGGCCGGCAGTTATCAGCAGCAGACGGCCGCGGTATTTGTGCACCACCCCCGGGACTGGATTGGCGTTGGCCTCGTCCAGCGGGTCGTCTGTGAAGCCTGGGGTGGGCTCCAGTTCGGCGGCGCTGGGCAATACTTGCAGGAGCAGCGGGTCCTGCGGGTCGCCGGGGCGAATACGCTTGAGGTAGGGGCGGGGTACGCGCAGCTGGAACAGTTTCGAGGCAGCCGTCAGTTGTGGCAGTTGGTCCGGAGCCAGTTGCAACAGATCCAGCAGCTCTCGCGGGTCGGTGACCAGGTCGGCCATTTCGTCCTGCCAGCGGCGCTGCTGAGCGCTCATACCGCTGTCTGTAACACTGGAGCTGGCAATTTCGGCGCGGCTGATTTCACGAGGGGGCTGGCGGTGCTGTATCATAGCGGGCTGTTTTTTGGCGCGGTCGGCGGCGGTACTGCTGTTGACGGATGTTCCCCGGTTAGGGGCCGCGCGAAGTTTAATCAATTTGTCGGCGTAATGCTGTTATTTCGAGGAGCTCATGGGTACTTATTCCACTAACGAATTCAAAGGCGGCCTGAAGGTGATGTTGGACGGCGACCCCTGCTCCATTGTGGACAATGAGTTCGTGAAGCCGGGCAAAGGCCAGGCGTTTAACCGTGTGAAGCTGCGCAACCTTAAGACTGGCCGTGTATGGGAGCGTACTTTCCGCTCCGGTGAGAGCCTGGAGTCTGCGGATGTGATGGACCGGGATATGGAATATCTCTACAACGATGGTGAGTTCTTCCATTTCATGGAGCCGGAGACTTTCGAGCAGCATCAGGCGGATGCGAAGGCGGTGGGTGATGCGGCGAAGTGGCTGAAGGAGCAGGATACCTGTGTGGTTACTCTGTACAACGGTGCGCCGCTGGCGGTGACGCCGCCGAACCATGTGATTCTGGAGATCACCGACACTGATCCGGGTGTGCGCGGTGATACCGCCCAGGGCGGTACCAAGCCGGCGACCCTGGCGACCGGTGCAGTGGTGAAGGTGCCGCTGTTCCTGGAGATCGGTGAGACCATCAAGGTGGATACCCGCACCGGCGAATACCTGGGTCGCGCCAAGGAAGATTGATCTTCCTGATCTGGTGGCTGTGAAGGGCGGATACTGTGGTATTCGCCTTTTTTCGTTCTGGCCTATTGGGCCCTGGCCTCAGGCTTATCTGGCGGCAAAGCACTGGGTGCGGGTTTTCAGGACCGCGGTAAATACGTCCCTGTACGCTGCGTCAGCGGCGTCCATGCCGCTGACGCTCCTGAAAACCCGCACCCAGTGCTTTGCCTTCGCATCCCAGTTTCGTGGTTATTGGCAACTAAACTGAAACCTTCTTTTATTAAGCTCTCATGTCCGAATCCTCTTGGCGCCCAACCGCCTCTCTCGACAACCTCCGCCGCCGCGCGACTCTGCTCGCGGACATCCGCCGTTTTTTCAGTGAGCGCCATGTGCTGGAGATGGAGGTGCCGATTCTCTCCCGCCGCGCGACCAGCGATCCCCACATCGATTCGATCGGTGCCGACTGCAATGGTGCGCCGGCCTTCCTGGCGACAAGCCCGGAGTTTGGCCTGAAACGTCTACTGGCGGCGGGGATGGGGGATTGTTATTACCTGGGCAAGGCGTTCCGCAATGGTGAGGCCGGGGGACGGCACAATCCGGAGTTCACCATGCTGGAGTGGTACCGGGTGGGTTGGGATGACCACCGCCTGATGATTGAGGTGGGGGAGTTTCTGTCGTGGGTACTGAGTATTTCCCGGGTGCGTTCCTACAGTTACCGGGCGTTGTTTTTGCAGCATTTGGATGTGGATCCGCACCGGGCATCGCTGGATGAGTTGAAGGCAGTGGTGGCGCGGGAGCTGGAGTTGTCGTTTGAGCCGGCGGGCCGGGATGAGTGTCTGGACTTGCTGATGAGCCACTATATCGAGCCGAATATGGATAGTGGCGACGAGCGTGGTATTACGCTGGTTTACGATTTTCCGGCGACCCAGGCGGCGCTGGCGCGGGTAGAGGACGATGAGCTGGGGGTGCCGGTGGCGCGGCGGTTTGAGGCATACGTGGGCGGCATGGAGCTGGCGAACGGTTACTGGGAGCTGACGGATGCGCCGGAGCAGTTGCGTCGGTTTGAGGCGGATCAGCGCTATCGTGAGGACAACGATAAGGCAGTAAATCCGTTTGAGGAGCGCCTGGTGCAGGCGCTGGAAGCGGGGATGCCGAACTGCGCCGGGGTGGCGCTGGGGGTGGATCGGTTGTTGATGCTGGCCTGCGCTGCCGGGAGCATCGATGAGGTGATTGGGTTTCCCATCGATCGCGCCTGAGGTGGCGCCTGGGTTTGCACCTGGGGTTGCGTTAAGTTTCAGGCGCTCTCTCGGTCGTCGTTCAGGTCGCTGTCTGGGGTTCCGCCCTGGGGCTCATCGTTGACGATGTGCGCGCTGCCCCGCTCGGGGGTGAATTCGTAGCACGCCACTTCACCGACGGCGTAAAACCCGGCATTGAGCCACAGGTCCTGCTGGTCCTCGCCCACCAGCGCCACCGCGTGCTTGTGGTGGCTATGTA
Source organism: Microbulbifer elongatus (assembly GCF_020524885.1). Classification (GTDB taxonomy): domain Bacteria; phylum Pseudomonadota; class Gammaproteobacteria; order Pseudomonadales; family Cellvibrionaceae; genus Microbulbifer; species Microbulbifer elongatus_A. The sequence goes on from NZ_JAIVKJ010000002.1 coordinate 558,948, forward strand.
TCACTTCTTTCACCAGTTGCTGGAACATGGCGCTGCCCAGGCCGCGACCGCGGTAGTCCGGCAGGGTACAGAGGTCATAAAAGCCCAGGGCATCGGCGGAGGAAAACAGGCAGCCGGTGGCCACGGGTTTGCCGTCGACTTCGCCCAGGTGCAGTTTCAGGCGACTGTGTTTGTGTTCCGGCATTTCCGCCAGTTGGTGGTAGAACTTCTTTATCTGCGCGGTCTCCCGCGCGCAATTCTGCATTTCCGCGATCAGGTTGCCGTAGGTGATGATGTCTTCCGCGGTGTTGACGGTTTTGATCTGCAACCCGTCCTGCAGCACATCTTCCATGGCCAGTTGTTTCACTTCCGCGGCCATTGCGATCCGCGGTGGCTGTCGTTTGAGCTCCAGTGCTTCCAGTGCTTCTTCGTCCAGCGGTTTGCTGGCGCAATGCCACAAGGAAAAAGGGGAGTGGCGCTCAGCGAAGTAGTCCACCACAAAGCGTTGCAGGATACGCGGCTGCATCACCGCATTGCTCACCACCTGATTGAAGCGCGACGAGAGCAGGCCGCTGTCGGTGCGCAACAGGCCGGTGATTTCCTTACTTTGCTTGGGGTTCATCAGGTCTGCGCAATACCCGGCTTTGTTTTCCAGGTTGCGGCATACGAGGTTTTTAGCGCTGAGACTGTATTTCATGGTTACAGAATAGTCCTGCCGTTAGGTGGCTGTATCTATTGTTCGTAACCTGTGACAGCAGAATCAGCGCAATTGATCCACTTGCGATAGTGCGCACTGGTTCATCGACAGTGCCGGTTGGTCGCAGCTGGCAGTGCCGATAACCTTTGCGGGTACGCCCGCCACCAGGGATTTTTCTGGCACGTCTTTCAAGACCACACTGCCAGAGGCGATTTGCGAGCAGCGGCCAATTTCGATGTTGCCGAGAATCTTGCTGCCGGCGCCGATCAGCACACCGCAGCGTACCTTGGGGTGGCGGTCGCCGGATTCCTTACCGGTCCCGCCGAGGGTGACGGACTGCATAATCGAAACATTATCCTCGACCACAGCGGTCTCGCCGATGACGATACCGGTAGCGTGGTCCAGCAGAATGCCCTGCCCCAACTGCGCCGCCGGATGGATATCCACCCCGAACACCACCGAGATTCGGTGCTGCACAAACAGCGACAGCGAGCGGCGGTTCTGTTGCCACAGCCAGTGCGCCACGCGCCAGGCCTGCAACGCGTGAAACCCCTTGAAAAACAGGAAGGGTTCATAGAGCGAGTGGCAGGCACTGTCGCGCTGTTCGATAGCGGCCAGGTCTGCACGTGCGGCGGTGCCGATACTTGGGTTCGCCGCCAGAGCCTCGTCGATTACCTCGCGGATTAGCAGTGCCGGCGCCACCGGACTGTCGAGCTTGTTGGCAAGGTGGAAGCTGAGCGCTGCTTCCAGAGAGTCGTGATTGAGAATGGTGGCGTGCAGAAAGCTTGCGAGAATCGGTTCGCGCTCCACCTGCACGGCGACATCCCTGCGGATACTTTGCCACAGCTCGTCGCGTTCATTTTCATGTTCCGCGCGCGGTTTCAGATTTTCCATCGATAGATCACTCCTTTTTGCTCTTCACCTGCTTTTCAGCCTATATAGCACCGAGCGTCAGCGGCGGTTCCTGCAGGGCGGACAGCTGTTCGCGCAACGCGAGAATATGCTCTGCCCAGTAGCGCGGGGAATTGAACCAGGGGAAGGCCATGGGGAACGCCGGATCCTCCCAGCGTCGCGCCAGCCAAGCCGCGTGGTGCATCTGGCGCAGGCAGCGCAGTGGTTCGATCAATTGCAGCTGAGCCGGATCGAAAGAGTAGAAGGTTTCGTAGCCTTCCACCACGGTATCCAGATAAGCGGTTGCTTCGGCGCGGTCGCCGGAAATTAGCATCCAGATATCCTGGATTGCGGGGCCCTGCAGGCAGTCGTCCAGATCCACAAACCAGGGGGTTTCGTCCCTCCACAGGAAATTGCCGCTGTGGCAGTCCCCGTGCAGGCGCAACGTCTCCCAGGGCTGCTCCAGAACCGGCGTGATCTGCTCGATGATGTGCGCGGTGGTAGTGGCGTAGGCATCTACGTTTTCCCGCGGCAGAAAATCGCCTGCCAGGATAAATTCGCGGCTGTCCACTGCAAAGCGCTGCAGGCTCAGGGAGGTGCGGTGCGCAAACGGCCGCGCTGCGCCGATGGCGTGAATGCGCCCGAGCATGGTGCCGACCTGCTCCAGGTGATCGAAGTTATCCAGCTCGATCTGGTATCCGCCGCGACGGGGAAACAACGCAAAGCGGAAGCCGTGCGCCTCATGCAATGTCTGGCCGTTGAATACCAGAGGCGCAACCACCGGGATTTCGGCTTCCGCCAGCTCCAATGCAAACTGGTGTTCCTCATTGATCTGCGCGTCGCTCCAGCGCCCGGGGCGATAGAATTTGGCGATCAGTGGCTGCGCTTCCTCGATTCCCACCTGGTAGACACGGTTTTCGTAACTATTGAGGGGAAAGATGCGCGCATCCGAGAGCAGGCCCAGACTCTCAACGCAGTCGATCACCCGGTCCGGGGTGAGCGCGTCGTAAGGGTGAGAGGGGTGTGACGACTCGGTCATAGCGGTGCTCCAGTGAGCCTCGCAAAGCTCGGGTAAACAGGGGGCGCTATGCTAACGCGGTTGCCGTTGACGGACCAAGCTAAAAGGAGGAAGCAGTGAAATACATCTTTGAAGTGACCATCAAGCCGGGTCACAGTGCAGAGGAGTATGCAGATGCCTGGGTGCGTGCCTCCGAGCTCATCCAGCGGGCGCCCGGCGCCCTGGGCACGGAGCTGCACCGCAAGATCGGTGAACCGGATAAGCTGATCGCCATCGCCCAATGGCAATCAAAAGCGCATCGGGATGCGATGGAAACTAATCACGATCCGGCGATTGAAAGCATTATCAAAAGTGCCGCGCCGTTTGTGGAGATTCGCAGTCTTGGTGGTTATGAAGACCCAGAGTGGGTGGTGAAACCTCCCGGAGAGAAATGAGTTCACCGGGAGGTTGCTTGTGTTGACTATTCCTGGGCGGTTTGCGGGCCAATAATGCCGCTGACTTCCAGGATCTTGTCTGCGGGAAATCCGCCGAGCTTGGCGTGCTTGGCGATGATTTCTTTATTCGGCGCCTCGTACACACAATAGAATTTGTCTTCTGCCACGTAGCTTTGTTGCCACACGATTTCCGGGCCGAGGGATTCCAGCACTGCGCGTGACTTTTGCGAAATGGATTTCAGTTCCGCGGGCGTAAGGTTTTGCGCTCCGGGTATGGTGCGTTCAATGATGTACTGATGTCCGTCGCCGGCAAATACCGCGGAGCTGGCGATCATCAAAATAAAAGCGTTCAGTGATTTGCGCATGGTTGTGATCTCCTGAGAGGGTGGATTGTCTCGTTAAGTTTCTACTCTGTGATTAGCCTCGATTTCGCTTGAAGCTCGCGATAAATAAAAGCAGGCGACCTCCCGCGTCACAATGAATTTGCGGCTGACCTTTACCTGAACTGGTATATGCCGTTAAATCAAAGGGTTAGCGGTACACATAAACCGCGGTTACAACGCGGTTAGTCAGCAGACCTGGTACGGGGTGGCGAATGACGACACTGTGTTTCGGAGAATTCGAGCTCGATACAGAAAGTAGGCGCCTGCTCCGCCGCGGCAGGGTGGTGGCTGTCCAGGAGCAGCCCCTTTGCCTGTTGCAGTTGCTTCTCGCTCAACCGGGGGAGACTGTGACCAGGGAGCGGATTTTCCGTCAGTTCTGGCCCGATGACGCAAGCGGCATTCTTGACGACAACCTCAACACCCTGGTGCGCAAGTTGCGCCAGGCACTCAGTGATTCCGCTCGCAGTTCGCGCTTTATTGAGACGGTTCCCAAACAGGGCTATCGCTTTATTGCGCCGGTCACGGAGAAAAAACGCGCTCCGGAAAACCCGGAAGAGGGATCTGAAGTCAGGCCGAAGCGCTCCTTCCTACGCCGCTGGCCCTGGCTTGCGGCAAGTAGCCTTTTGCTCGCGGCAAGTATTTTTAAGCTATTTACTGCGTCTGTAGAAAGCCACAAGGCTGCCCCACACCAGTTTGAATCCGTTGCTGTACTGCCGTTTGTCAACGCCAGTGAGGAGTATCAGAGGGACTACTTTGGCGACGGGCTTGCAGACGATATTCTGAATCGCCTGTCCGGTTTCCCCGGGTTGCGCGTCGTTTCCAGAACGTCGTCGTTTTCTTTGCCGAAGTCCGGTCTCGATGCCCGGGGTATTGGAAAGTTACTGGCAACCGATGCGCTGGTGGAAGGCAGTGTACGCAGGGATGGGGAGCGCCTGCGTATCAATGTTCGCCTTATAGATACGCGAACAGGCTATCAGTTGTGGTCGCAAACATTTCAGCGCGAGCTGACCGATATCTTCTCGATCCAGGAAGATATCGCGCTGGAGGTCGCAAGTACCCTGGTAGGGAAATTGCAAAGCGATGCGGATTTCGGCGTGCAATCACCAGAGATACTGCCAGCCGCCTACGATCATTATCTCAGGGGGCGTTTTTACTGGCACAAGCGCACGGAGAAAGACCTTAACGCCGCGGTAGAAAACTTTGAGCAGGCCATTGCACTTGCCCCGGAGTATGCGCCGGCCTGGGCGGGGCTGGCAGATGCTTTGGCGGTACTTGGTTTTTACGATTACCTGCCTCCTTCCGAAGCCTTTACCCGCGCCCGCGGTGCAGCACGCCGCACGCTGCAGCTCGACCCAAGCAATGCCTCAGCAGAGGCCAATCTCGGTTATGTCGCACTCTATTACGACTGGGATCTGGCGGAGGCAGAGGCCCGCTTTCTGCAGGCAATTGCCTTCAAGCCCGACTCCTCCAAGGCGCATCAGTGGTACGGAAACCTGTTGGTGGCGGCCGGGCGATTTGATGAGGCGGAACGGGCAATGCGCAGGGCCACCGAGCTGGATCCCCTGTCGCTGATTGCCAATGCCGCCTTGGGATGGGTGCTGTACCACGCGGGCGAACATCAGGCGGCGCTGGAACAGCTGGCATTGGTCGAGGAATTGAACCCGGAGTTTGAACTGGTTTATTTATGGCGTGGCTGGACACTCGAAGCCATGGGAGACCTGGCCGGTGCGGTAGAGGCTTTGCGGGAGAATGTCGAGCGGTCCGGAGGGAGTGCGATCGGGGTGGCGTCCCTGGCGCGAGCACTGGCGCTGAAAGGCGACACAAAGAATGCCCTCGCGCTACTCGATGAACTCAGTATTCAGGATGCCTACCTGCCTGCCTATGAATTGGCGAAAGCACATCTCGCTCTGGGTGACAGTGAAACTGCTGAACAGTGGCTAACACGTGCTTACACCCAGCGTTCGCATTCCATGGTGTTTCTGGATGTAGATCCGCAGCTGGCGGAGATCCGCGACACTGCGGGTTACCTAAGACTGGTGGAGCAGGTCATGCCCCACCATTAGCTTATGCAAGCTTTGTCTTTGAGTTCAAAAAAAAGCGCAATGTCAGACAGCGACCTTTTCCAGCGCCAGGCTGCCAATGGAATAACCCGCTCCGAAGGAACAAATCACACCCTTGCTGCCCACCGGCAGGTCATCGCTGTTCAGATTGAAGGCAATTACCGAGCCCGCACAACCGGTGTTGGCGTAGCGATCCAGCACAATCGGTGCGCGCTCTGGCGTGGCTTCGTCACCCATCAGTTTTTTCGCGATCAACAGGTTCATGTTGATATTTGCCTGGTGCAGCCACCAGCGATTGATCGCGTTGGGCTCGAAGCCCAGTTCCTGAACCTGGTTTTCCAGGTGCGCAGCCGCCATCGGGCAGACTTCCTTGAACACCTTGCGGCCGTTCTGGCGGAACAGCTTGCCCTCGCCGAATGGGTCCACATCCGCGGCGCGGGAGGTGTAGCTGACATTGGAGCGGATATTATTGGAAAAAACGGTCTTCGCCTTGGTGCCGAGGATTTCCCAGGCAGTGTCCGCGTTACAGCTTTCCTTGCGCTCCACCACCGTGGCCACCGCCACATCACCGAAAATAAAGTGGCTGTCACGATCGGTGAAATCCACCTGCGGTGAGGCCAATTCCGGGTTGATCACCAGAACCGCTTTTGCGGAACCTGAACTGATCGCATCGACCGCGCGCTGCAGTGCAAAGGTGGCGGAGGAGCAGGCCACTTCCATGTCAAACGCGAAACCGTCGATACCCAGTTCGCCCTGGATCTCGATGGCGATGGCAGGATAGGAGCGCTGCAGGTAAGAGGCACCCACGATTACCGCATCGATGTCTTCCGGTTTCTTGTTCGCTTTTTCCAGCGCCAGCTTGGCCGCTTTCAAGCCCATTTCTGCCTGCAGGCACAGTTCCTCGTCGGCGCGCTCGGGCAGGTAGGGGCGCATGCGTTCAGGGTCAAGGATGCCCTCTTTGCTGATCACATAGCGGTTCTTGATGCCGGAGGCCTTCTCGATAAATTCCGCGGAAGAATAGGGCTTGGCCTTTACCTGGCCAGACTCGATGGCGTCGGCATTCTCGCGATTGAATTTTTCCGCGTGGGTATTGAGCGCCTGCACCAGCTCTTCGTTGCTGATGGCATCTGGGGGCGTCCACAGTCCGGTACCGCTAATCACGATTCCGCGTGGCATCTGGAAATCACTCATGTTCACTATCCCATCATCCTGTGCTGACCACCTGTCGGGCGCGCGGCCGGGTCAGGCGGACTTCTCTCTAATAACGTTAGCAGCCGGTGGTTTTTTGCGCAGCCGCTGAAAGGGCGACTATTGTGGCGCCTAGGGTCACATTGGTCTAGAAATGTGCACAGGAGTACCGATTGGTCAGTGTGGGGTTTTGGCAGGGCTTTAGGGGGTTCTGGCCAGGGCAATCGCGCTCACCTCAAGTGCGCCCGCATCCAGCAGCGCCTGGGCCGCCGCTTCGAGGGTGGCGCCGGTGGTGATGACGTCGTCTACCAGGCCGATATGTAATCCAGTAACCAACTCAGCGCAGGCTTTAAAGCTGCGCGCCAGATTCTTCTTGCGCCGGTTGCGTCGCAGTTTCTGCTGGCTGTCGGTGGGAGTTACCTTGCACAGGGCGCGGGGCTCGACCGGAATGTGCCACTGCGTGCTCAGGGTGTTGGCAATCAGCTGGGCCTGGTTGTAGCCGCGGGAGAATTGTTTGCGCCAGTGCATGGGCACTGGCACCAGCAGGTCCGGGCCCTGTGCGTTAAGCGGCTGAAGTGTGCTGGCGGCCAATTCTGCCAGGGTGCGTCCGGCGGCAAGGTCGCGCTGGTATTTGAAACGCTGGATCAGCTGCGCCACCGGGTAGGCGTAGTACCAGCATGCGCGGCTCTGCGACTGCGGTGGTGGCTGTTGCTGGCAAGTGGCGCAGAGGTGGTCGTCGTTATTGGGCAGCGGCAGGGCACAGCCCTGGCAACTGTGGCCCAGTGCGGGCAGGTCATGGCAACAGGGCGCACAGATGCCATTGGTTACCCGTTCGCCGGTGCCGCAGAGTAGGCAGCGCGCCAGCTGCCGGTCCAGTAATTGTCCGAGAATACGCAGTATCACCTTGCTCTCTCCGTGAGCTTCTTCTGGCCTAACTCTGCTGAGTCCCTCTGGCCTAAGTCAATCCTCCAAGCAATCCGCAAAGCGACTTGTAAACCGCAAATGGTTCTCTTGGTTGACAGCGAAGGGGGCACCGCTACACTGGCGAACTTTACGGAATAACCCGGTTGTACGACCGATCGCAACGCGGTGACCAATCAGTCCCGTCGTTTGAGGAGAATAATCCCTGTGACTGCCAACCCGCAAATGTCTTCCGAGTCTCTGACTTATGGCCAGGTGCGCCACGATTGGACCCGCCAGCAGGTGCTGAACCTGTTTGCCATGCCGTTCAACGACCTGCTGTTTACCGCGCAGACGGTGCACCGCCAGCACTTTGACGCCAACCGGGTACAGGTGAGCACCCTCTGCTCGATCAAGACCGGCGCCTGCCCGGAAGACTGCACCTATTGCCCGCAGAGTGCCCGTTACGACACTGGCCTCGAGCGCGAGAAACTGATGAAGGTGGAGGCAGTAGTGGAAGAGGCGCGCGCCGCCAAGGCCAGCGGTGCCACCCGTTTCTGCATGGGCGCCGCCTGGCGTTCGCCGAAGAAAAAAGACATGCCCTATGTCACCAAGATGGTGAAGGAAGTGAAGTCCCTGGGGCTGGAGACCTGCATGACCCTGGGCATGCTTTCCGACGAGCAGGCCAAGGATCTCGCTGACGCCGGTCTCGACTACTACAACCACAACCTGGATACCTCGCCCGAGTATTACGGCGATATCATTACCACCCGCACCTATGAAGACCGCCTCAATACCCTGTCCAATGTGCGCGCGGCGGGCATGAAGGTGTGTGCCGGCGGCATTATCGGCCTTGGTGAAGAGGAAAAGGATCGCGCGGGCCTGCTGATGCAGCTGGCGAACCTGCCGGAACAGCCGGAGTCGGTGCCCATCAATATGCTGGTGAAAGTGGCCGGTACCCCGCTGGAAAACAACGAAGACCTGGACCCCTTCGAATTTATTCGCTGTATCGCGGTGGCCCGTATCATGATGCCGAAATCCCACGTTCGTCTGTCCGCTGGCCGCGAATCCATGAATGACGAAATGCAGTCCCTCGCGTTCCTCGCTGGAGCCAACTCCATTTTTTACGGGGAAAAACTGCTCACCACTGGCAATCCCGAAGCCAACAAAGATATGCAGCTGTTCAACCGCCTTGGCATCAAGCCGGAGGAATACCAGCAGCACGGAGATGAGACTGCCGTGGAAGCGGAATTGCAGTCCCAGATCGCCGAACAACAGAACGACCAATTCTTTTACGACGCCGCCAAGGCGTAAGTGCAGCGGTAGTTTTGTCCAGCCTGCAGGATTTTCTCACTACGCGTCTGACCGAGCGTCGGGCGCAGCAGTTGTATCGCGCGCACAAGCTTCTTGATGCCGCGCCCGGCCCGCTGGCGGTGGTGGACGGACGCGAGCTGGTTACCTTCAGCAGTAACGACTACCTCGGCCTCGCTACCCACCCGCAAGTGATCGCTGCACAACAGCGCGGTGCATTACTGGGTGCCGGTGCCACTGCCTCCCATCTGGTCAATGGTCACCTGCAAATCCACCAGCAGCTGCAGGAAAAAATTGCCGAGATAACCGGCCGCGAAGCCGCCCTGCTGTTCGGTAGTGGCTATATGGCCAACGTCGGTGCGATCAATGCACTGGTTGGCCGCGGTGATTTTGTGGTGCAGGACAAACTCAATCACGCCTCGCTGATTGACGGTGGGCGTATATCCGGCGCCCAGTTCCTGCGCTTTGCCCACAACGATCTGGAGGCGCTGGAAGCGCAGTTGCAGCGAGCCCGGAATAAAAGTGCCGGCAAGATTCTGTTGGCGGTGGACGGTGTGTACAGCATGGACGGCGACACCGCGCCACTCGCGCAAATCGCAGATTTGTGCGCGCGCTATGACACCTGGCTGATGGTCGATGAAGCCCACGGTTTTGGGGTAATGGGCAGCGAAGCATTGCCCAGTGCCGGCAGCGTTGCCGCCGCCGGGCTCGATCAGGATTCCGCGCCCATTGTGATGGGCACGTTGGGCAAGGCCGCTGGCAATGGCGGAGCCTTTATTGCCGGTTCCCAGGCGCTGATCGATTACCTTGCCCAGTTTGCCCGCACCTATATTTACACCACTGGCATGCCGCCGGCGGTAGCTGCTGGCTGCCTGCGCGCGCTGGAGCTGATGCAGGAGCAGCCCCTCCGGCAATCCCTGCAGCAGCGCATCCAATATTTTCGCAGCGCTGCCGCATCGCTCAACCTGCCACTGGAACAATCCACCAGCGCGATACAGCCGCTGGTTCTTGGTTGTGAAAAATCGGTGCTGGCGGTGAGTGAGAACTTGCAGCAGGCCGGCTATCTGGTGGGCGCTATCCGCCCGCCCACGGTCCCCGTCGGTACCGCGCGCCTGCGCATTACTTTGTCTGCCGCGCACACCGAATCGCAGATCGATGGCCTGCTGCATGCACTGGCCAGTGCGCTTAAATCCCGCGAGGTGGCGTTGTGAACCTGGCATTGATTCACGGCTGGGGCGGCGATGCCCGCTGCTGGCAGCCGCTGCTCGATGAGCTGGAAGACTTTGGCGGGCAGACCGTGAATATTGAGTTGCCGGGCTTTGGCGCCCAGGCGCAGGCCCCCTGGCCAGATACCGAGAGTTTGCTTACTAAACTGGACGCGCAACTGCCGGATGACTGCCTGCTGTTGGGCTGGTCCCTAGGTGGCATGCTTGCGACACGGCTGGCTGCAATCAGCAGCAAAGTCCGCGCACTGGTGACCATCGCCAGCAACGGCAGTTTCGTGACCCGCGAAGACTGGCCGGGTATGGAGAAAGACGTGTTTGCGGATTTCTGCCGAGCCCAGCGCGCAATGCCGGAAAAAAACTGGCAGCGGTTCTGCGGCCTGGAAGCCCGCGGTGATTCGGAAATGCGCAGTTTGCTGAAGACCCTGAAAACTTGGTCATCAGAATCGATACCGCAAAGCTGGGCCGACGCCCTGAACTGCCTCGGCGAACTGGATAATCGCGCGTTGCTAAAGAAGCTTGAGGTTCCCGCGCTGCATATTTTTGGTGACGGCGATGCCCTAGTGCCGGTGTCGGCTGCGCAGGTAATCAAAACTTTGCCCGGGCAGACAAAAGTAATTTCCCGGTCGGGCCACTGCCCTCACCTGAGCCGGCCCGCAGAAGTGGCGGAACTACTCAAAGAATTTATGCATTCGCTGAGTGCCGATGAGCATTCCGCGCCACTGGAAAAGTCGTCCGTAGCGCGCGCGTTTGGCCGCGCCGCGGAGACGTATGATGCCGCTGCCCACCTGCAGCGGGCCGTGTGCCGAGAATTGTTGAGCCGTGCGGATGAAGCCTGGTCACCAAAACGTATTCTCGATCTTGGCAGTGGCACCGGTTACGGCAGCGAGCTGCTGCGCAAGCGCTTTCCGGATGCAGAGATAATCGCCCTGGATATCGCCCCGCAGATGCTGCAATACGCCCGCAGCCATCGCCCGGTGTGCAGCGGCTATGTGGCCGCCGATGCAGAGCAGCTGCCGTTGGCGGATGGCTGCATTGACTTGGTATTTTCCAGCTTTGCCCTGCAGTGGTGTTACCGATTACCCGCGCTGTTTAAAGAAATTCGCCGCGTGCTGGCGCCCGCGGCCAACGCACTGATCTCGACCCTGGTACCGGGCACATTGTCGGAGCTGGAAGCCAGTTGGGCAGCGGTAGATGACGCCGTGCATGTGAACCGCTTCCTGCCCATGCAGGACTGGCAGGATGCGTGTGCGAGTAATCAGCTGGAATATGTGGTGAGTACAGAGCAGCGGGTGCTGCACTTCGATCGGGTCAATACCCTGATGCGCGAGCTGAAGAGCATCGGCGCGCACAATGTGAATCGCGCCGCCGGCAAGGGGCTTTTGAGTCGGCAAAAATTGCGCAAGCTTACCGCTGCCTATGAGCCGCTGCGTACCGACGCCGGCCTGCCCGCGACCTATCAGGTGCTGTATCTCAAGTTGTGCCATCGGCAGGTGGGCGCCGCTGCGCTCGATGCCGCTGTCTCTGGCTGATATCCCGACTGCGCGATTAGCGTGCCGGAATAAATGCGACCACGCGCGTAGGCCCGCCGCTGCCGCCGCGAATTTTCATCGGCAGCGCAATCAGGGTAAACCCCTTTTCAGGTAAGCGTTTCAGGTTTGCGACATTTTCCAGGGCCGGGATATTGCGTTTGAACAGCTCCCGGTGTGTTTTGAACAGCTTCGAAGCACCGTAGTCGATACTCGGCGTATCCAGTCCCACGGCCTTTATCCTGCGCTTTTCGGCAAGAAACACCGCCGCCTCCGGAGACAGTCCGGGAAAGCTCAACTTCGCCACCGCAGCTTCCCCGCGCTCCGCGGTACCCATATATTTTTCCGCGTCCGGCCAGAACTGAGCGCTGCCCGTATCGAACAGCACGATGCTACCTTGCGCAATCTTGCCGTGCTGATTTTCCCAGCGCTGGATGTCCTCGATGGTAATCAGGTAGTTGCGGTTAGCCTTGCTTTTCTGGCCGACCTGATCCGCCACGCGAATAACAATGCCGGGGCCGATCAGTTGCTCCACAGGAATTTTATCCACGCTGATGTGATCGCGGGCGAAGTGCACTGGTGCATCCACATGGGTACCACCGTGCTCTGCCCCCGCCACGTTGTAGGCGGAATAGAAATACCCCTTGTCGGTTTCCCCTTCAAACACGGTGCTTTTGGCGAATTTATCCGCCGTGGGCCAGTACAGGGTGTCATCGGCAAAATCGTGGGACAGGTCTATCCATTGCCCGTCCGGAAAGCTGCCTGCATAGGATGGTGTGGGCAGCCAGGCGAGCAACGCAAAAATTGCGAAGATTGGATATAAGTCTGACCCTGCTCGCAGAGTCCATGTACGGTAGCCCATAGCGATCTCCTTACTTTATTCTTTGCAATTTATTCGTGGTCGTCATTCAAATACGGAATTCACTGCTGTTGAAAGCCTATACCAAAGCTCCACCACTGCCAGAAGATCGCGCCCGTGCGCTGGTGATCGCGCGCCAGTATGTGCATCAGCCCTGGAGCGGGGATGTCGCCGGTCTGATTGCTCACTTGGGGGCTTTGCAGCTGGATGCTGTCCAGGTGATTACCCGTGCCCATCTGCACCAGTTACATGTGCGCCTGCCGAAGATGCGAGAGGCCAAACTGCTTTCGGCGCTGGAAAGCGCCGAGCGGCATCGGCAGGTTTTCGAATACTGGTCCCACGCCGCGGCTTACCTGCCGATGGATGACTATCGCTTTGCGAGAGTCCGTATGGACCGTATCCGCGAGGGGCAGAAGCACTGGTTTAGCAGGAACGCCAAGCTGTGCAACTTTGTCCTCGATCGTATCCGCGCCGAAGGGCCGTTAAAGGCGAGCGATTTTGTGCGCGCCAAAGGCGGCTGGTGGAGCTGGAGCGAGGAGAAGAAAGCGCTGGAACAACTGTTTCATGAGGGCGAACTGATGGTTAGCCACCGCGAGGGGTTCCAGAAGGTCTTCGACCTGCCAGAGCGTCTGTTGCCATCGAGCGTGGTGACAACGGCCGCAGGGAGCACCGAGTACGGGCAACATCTGGTGCGCCGTTTTATGCGCGCTCAGGGTTTTGGTCGCGCGGGCGAGATCGGCTACTTGCGCAAGCACGACAGGCCCCTGATTGCCTCAGCGATCGAGGCGATGCTGAAATCCGGCGAACTGGTCTACGTCGGTGATGAGCTGATGCTGGCGGAAGATCTTGAAGCTGCGCCGCCGGCGGTTCCCCGCAAGATGCGCCTGCTCTCACCATTTGACCCGCTGGTACTGCAGCGCAAACGCCTCAAGCGCCTGTTCGACTTCAACTATCAGCTGGAATGCTACGTGCCGGAGGCCAAGCGAAAGTATGGCTATTTCTGCTTGCCGATTCTCTATCGGGACGGGTTGACCGGGGTGGTGGATCTGAAGGCAGACCGGGAGGCGGGATTGCTCAGAGTCAAAAGCCTGCACTGGCGAGAGCGGCCGGGCAGTGGCCTGGAGGCCGGATTCAACAAGGCCCTCGGTGACTTCGCCCGTTATCACGGGTTGGTCGCCGAGGGCCTCTAAAAACTACTGCTTTGTTGCTACTGACGGTGGCTGCTGAACTTGTCGCTCAGGTCAGACCTGAACCACCACATACACCTCACGTCCGTCGCGCTGGCTGGGCATGAAGTAGTGACCACCGTAGCGGTAGTACTGGATTCCGTTGATCACTTCCGCGGTGTAGCCCACGGGCAGTTGATCCACTACCTGGCCCGGAGCATAGCTGGACTGGGTTGAGCCCACTGGGGGCCCAGCTACCGGAGCCGGTGCACTGGCTACCACCGTTGCCGGCGCCGGAACCACCACGTAGCGATTCATCTGTGGGCGCCACTGGTAGTAAGAGGGACCGTACTGGTAATAGGTTAAGCCGCCGATCTGGATGCGCACCGCGCTGTCGGGCAGGGTCAATACCGCCGCGCCCAGCGGAGCTTCAACCACCACGTAGCCGGAGGGCGCCGGGCGGTAGTAATAGCCACCATGGTAGTAATAGGGACTACCACCCACCGCCAGGTTCACGTAACCCGCGGGCAGAATGGGCACGGTGAAGCCAATGCCAATACGCGGCCCACGGAAGCGGGGGCCCCAGTAACCGTGGCGTCTCGGATGGTAGCGAGGGCCATAGGCTGGCAAATGGCCGTGGTGATGCCCCCGATGGCCTGAATGGGCATCCGCTGGTGCGGCAAACGCAAAGGACAGCAATGCCGCCAGCCCTACGCCGCACAGCAGATACTTGACCGTATTTCTCATGGATTCCCCCGCGAGCGAGTACTTACTATCTGTGTAAATAATAACCGTTTTTTGGGGTTGGTTCTAGCTGCCGCCCAGTACTTTAGCGTTAAGAATTGTCTTCTCGTCGCCAGGTTATCCACAGCCAGGCTGTAGGTAACCTGGCTATGGTGCGCCGGGCTGTGGGTAAATCCGGCGCCCTGTTTCACGGCGCAGAGAGCTAGCGCTGGTTGCGCTGAACGATCCCCATCAGCTTGTATAGCAGCTGCGCAGCGCCAAACTCGTAGGCGTGGAAGCCTTCAATGGGCGCAAACTCCAGCAGGTCGAAGCCGATGATCTCCCGCTGCTTGGCAACGGACTCGAACAGGTTAAGTGTCTGGTACCAGCCGAGACCGCCCGGTACCGGCGTTCCGGTCGATGGGAAGACCGATGGGTCCATGCCGTCGATGTCCAGGGTGAAGAAGACTTTACTGGGGAAATCGTCCGGCAGCTGGATCGACTGCACCTGATTGGGCACCAGCTGGTGGGCATCCATATAGCGCACGTTGTATTCCCGGCGCGCCTCCATTTCTTCCTCGCAGTAGGCACGGATGCCGAGCTGATAGAGCGGGACACCTGCCTCACACACCAGGCGCATGACACTGGCATGGCTGTGCCTTTGGCCTTCATAGCGGTCGCGCAGGTCGGCATGGGCATCGATCTGCACTACGCCGAAGTCGGTGAAGCCGGCATCCAGGTAGCCTTTGATGATGCCCCAGGTGACGGAGTGTTCACCGCCAATGCCCACCGGCATCTTACCGAGGGTAAGAATATCCCGGGTGGCGGTGGCGATATTCTCCATGACTTGTTCGGCAGAGCCAGTGACATCTACTGCGTCGTGGGTGTAAATGCCCAGGTCGCAGGGTGAGGAGAAATTGTCGAATGTCTCCAGCTGGTGCGACGCTTCTATGATGTACGCCGGTCCCTTGCCGGTACCGCCGCCGTAGGAAACGCTTTCCTCGTACGGAATCGGCAGTACGTGGAACAGAGCATCTTCTGGCTTGGGTTGCTCGATTTCGGAACCGAGAAAGATGTTGGGGTCTTCTGTGTGCATGGTAAGTCTCTAGTGCCGAGGTTTGGCTTTTGGTGCCTTATCTAACCTTAGGTGGCGGCAGAGCACCGGGTGCGGGTTTTCAGGACCGCTGTAGACCCATCCCTGGGAGCTGCGGCGCAAACTTCCTGTTTGCGACGCTCCTGAAAACCCGCACCCGGTACTCCGCCTTCTCAGTGAGTTCTGTGCTTTGTAGCCTTAAATTTCAGCCTGATTCGTATGACATACGAAGCCGCTGCGGTTGAATTTAAGGTGGAGTGCCGGGGGAAAGGTTTCAAAAGCGTCGGCGACAGGGACGTCGCCGACGCAGCGTACATGGATGTATTCACAGCGGTTTTGAAACCTTTCCCCCGGTGCTTCACCGCCACCGCAACTCGAACTGAGCGAGATGCGGTGTTGGAGGGTCAAGACAACCGTCCCTTGAAGTCCTCGTACCCAAACTCTTTGATCATCCGCAGCTCATCGGTATCGGAGTTCCACAAAGCAATAGATGGCAGAGGAATACCGTTGAATGTATTGGTTTTGACCATGGTGTAATAGGCCATCTCCTCAAACACAATTCGGTCGCCGATATGCAGAGGTTCGGCGAAGCTGTATTCACCGATCCTGTCGCCCGCCAGGCAGCTCTGTCCGCCCAGTTGGTAACTGTGGGGCAGCTCTTCCGGTAGCGAAGCGCCGGTAATGTCAGGGCGGTAGGGCATCTCGATGACGTCCGGCATATGGCAGGTGGCAGAGACATCTAGAATGGCCTGGTTTTTACCGTTCCAGGCCAGGTCTACCACTTCGCCAACCAGTACACCGCAGAACAATGCAACGGCTTCACCCGGTTCCAGATAAACCTGCACATCATGCTTTTCGGAAAACGCCTTGACCGCATTGATCAACTCTTCCACCTGGTAATCACAGCGGGTGATATGGTGGCCGCCGCCAAAATTGATCCACTGCATTTGCGGAATCAAATCGCCAAATTTCTCTTCCACGGCCTTGATTGTTCGCTCAAGGGGTTTGAAGTCCTGTTCGCACAAAGTGTGGAAGTGCAGGCCACTAATGCCGGTAAGGTCTTCGCCTTCAAACAGTGAGCGCACGATACCCAGGCGCGAACAGGGTGCACAGGGATCGTAGATCGGGGTGTGACCTTCCGAGTGTTCCGGATTGATGCGCAGGCCGAACTTTAATTCCGGACGTTTTTTCTGGACCTCCAGACAAAGGGACTTGTAACGCTTCCACTGTGAGAACGAATTGAAAATCACATGGTGCGCAAATTCGAGAATATCTTTCAGTTCCTGCTCTTTGTAACCGGCGCTAAAAACGTGTACCTCTTTGCCCTTGTCTTTACCGCCGTACTCTTCGAACCCAAGTCTGGCTTCGTTGATTCCGCTGGCACAGGTGCCGGAAAGATACTCGGCGACGATATGGCCGATGCTGAACATGGAAAATGCTTTCAGTGCGGCCAGTACCTTGGCACCGCTGCGCTTCTGCACGTCGGCCAGCACTTCGAGATTGTCGCGCAGGGCGATTTCGTCCACTACAAAACAGGGAGTGGGTACACGGCTTGGGTCGAATTCGCCAAAGTAGTCTTTGCGAGGCGTCAAATCCATAGAGTGTGTATCGCTTCTTTGTATTGCAAAAATCCCGGACCTTTTGATCCGGGATTAATGGATTTTAAACAAACGGCTTGTCCAGCCAGGTTTCCTGCCACGGCAGGCCGTATTTGTTCAGGTCGTCCATAAAGGGATCAGGGTCGAGCTGCTCCATGTTCCACACGCCGGGCTTCATCCACTTGCCTTCCATCATCATCTTGGCACCGATCATTGCCGGTACGCCGGTGGTGTAGGAAATCGCCTGGGACTGAACTTCTTTGTAGGCCTCCTGGTGATCGCAGATGTTGTAGACGTAGTAGATTTTCTCTTCCCCGTCCTTCACGCCCTTGATGATATTGCCGATACAGGTCTTGCCCTTGGTCAGCGGTCCGAGGCTCGCCGGATCCGGCAAAAGAGCCTTCAGGAACTGGATCGGAACAATCTCCTGGCCCTGGAATTCAATCGGTTCAATGCTGGTCATGCCCACGTTCTGCAGCACTTCCAGGTGCTTGAGGTAGCTTGCGCCGAAGGTCATCCAGAAGCGCGCGCGCTCGATTTCCGGGTAGTGCTTGGACAGGGATTCCAGCTCCTCGTGGTACAGCAGGTACAGGTCCTTTTCGCCGATGCCTTCCGGAAACTCGAAAACGCGCTTCTCTTCCATGGGCTTGGTGGTTACCCACTTGCCGTCTTCCCAGTAGCGACCATTCGCGGTGATCTCGCGAATGTTGATTTCCGGGTTGAAGTTGGTGGCAAACGGCAGTCCGTGATCGCCGGCGTTACAGTCCAGAATGTCCAGGGTCTTGATGCGGTCGAAGTGGTGCTTCTTGGCATAGGCGGTAAACACGCTGGTTACGCCCGGGTCAAAGCCACTGCCGAGCAATGCCATCAGGCCCGCTTTCTCAAATTTTTCCTGGTAGGCCCACTGCCATTTGTATTCGAACTTGGCCTCTTCCGGCGGCTCATAGTTCGCGGTATCCAGGTAGTGCACGCCGGTTTCCAGGCAGGCATCCATGATGTGCAGGTCCTGGTACGGCAGAGCCACGTTGATGACCATGTCCGGCTTGACCTTCTCGATCAGCGCGACCATCTCTTTTACGTTGTCCGCGTCCACTTCCGCCGTATCGATTTTACGCGGCAGCATAGCGGCGATCTTGTCGCACTTGGACTTGGTGCGGCTGGCGAGGGTGATGTTCTCAAAAACTTCCTCTACCTGAGCACATTTATGTGCAACCACCTGACCGACGCCACCGGCGCCTACTATCAGAACGTTGGCCATTTTTTTCTCCCTTTGGGGTTCTGTCAGGCTCTATGGAGCCTGGTAGGTAGTTATGTGGCGAGACTGTTGCCGCCACCGGGTCAGCGATAGGACATCCCGCTGGCCTAAAAATCATTTTTCGAAGTAGGTATACCCACTCATACTGGCAGTGTAAGTGTGCAAAATATCTTTACGCTGCTGCGCAGTAATACGCTTTTCTTTTACTGCACGCTCCGCCAGCTTGCGGAAACGCTCGAACAGGTCCTGCGGTGAGTACTCTACATAGCTCAGTACATCGGCAATGCTGTCACCGTGAATCTCACGGCTGTAATCCACGTGCCCTTCATCATCGATGCGCACGCTCACCACATTGGTGTCGCCAAATAAATTGTGCAGGTCACCCAGTGTTTCCTGATACGCGCCTACCAGGAAAGTTCCGAGAATATATTCTTCACCTTCCTTCAGTGAATGCAGCGGCAATGTCTTGCGCACATCCTGGCGGTCGATAAAGCGGTCGATCTTGCCGTCGCAGTCACAGGTAATATCCGCAATGATTGCCGAACGGGTCGGCGCTTCATCCAGGCGGTGTACCGGCACCAACGGGAACAGCTGATCGATGGCCCAGATATCTGGTAGCGACTGGAACACGCTCACGTTCGCATAATAGATATCGGATAACACCTCGGGCAGCGCCTGCAGGTCCACCGGCACCTGGTCTACTTCATCCAACAGTTTGCGAATACGCTGCGCACACTGCAAAAACAGGTTCTCCGCCAGCGCGCGATCCCGCAGGCTTACCTGGCCATGCAGATACAGCGCGCGAATCTCGTCGCGATAATAGAGACCGTCGTTGTAACTCTCCTGCAGGTTTCTCGCATTGACGCTCTGCAGTGCTTCCTGCAGGTTCTTCAGCATCGGGTGCGAATCCTCGCCGATGCGATCCTCTTCCAGCTCGATCGGCTCGAAGCTGGTGGTGTCCAGAATGTTGAACAGCAGCACGGAAGAATAGGCAACCGTGGCGCGGCCGGACTCGGTAATGATCACCGGGTGCTCCACGCCCTCGCTGTCCAGGGTGCCCATGATGGCTTCCACCACGTCCACGCAGTACTCATCCAGGGAGTAGTTCTTGGAGTGGGTGTAGTTGGTTTTGGAGCCGTCGTAGTCCACCGCCAGGCCGCCACCCAGATCCAGGTATCCCATGGCCGCGCCTTCCTCCACCAGGTCCGCATAGTAGCGGCAGGCTTCCAGTACGCCGGTGCGGATATCGCGGATGTTCGGCACCTGCGAGCCCAGGTGGTAGTGCAGCAGTTTCAGGCAGTGCAGCATGTCGTGGTCGCGGAGTTTGTCCACCATCGCGATCAGGTCGTTACTGCCAAGGCCGAAGATACTGCGGTCGCCACTGGTAGCGTTCCAGTAGCCGCCCACCTTGCTCGCGAGCTTCACGCGCACGCCGATGTTGGGCTCCACTTTTTCACGCTGGGCGCAGCGGATGATGGTGTCCACCTCAGACGGCGTTTCCACCACGAAGAATATTTGCACGCCAAGGCGCTGGGCCTGCAGGCCCAGGTTGATGAACTCTTCGTCCTTGTAACCATTGCACACGATCAGCGCATCGGTGTTGTCGAGGATTGACAGCGCCGCAATCAATTCCGCCTTGCTGCCGGCTTCCAGGCCGTGGCCGAACTGGCGGCCGGCGCGGGCGATCTCTTCGATCACCTGGCACTGCTGGTTCACCTTGATCGGGAAAACGCCGCGGAACACATTGTTGTAACCGCTGCTCTCGATGGCACTGCGGAACGAGTTATTGATGCGGGCAATCTGGGCGTCCAGCAGGTTTTCAAAACGTACCAGCAATGGCATACCGAGACCGCGCTCGGTGGCGCCGTGCGCGATGTCCAGTAGCGATACGGCGTGCAGATCCCCGGCGTCGTTTTTCACTTCAACCGTGATCTCACCGGACTGGTTCAAATTGAAATAGCCGGCACCCCAGTTACGGATGCCGTAGAGCTCAGCGGAGTCTTCGCAGGTCCAGTTTTCGATCTGTTGTTGTTTCATGGCGCCTTTTTAAGTTGGGAGATCCTTGGGTGTTCTGAAAGTATGTGCCCGAAAGAGTTCCGGGGTCCGTTTGGGGCGCGAATCTTGGGGCCAGAGTGTGCGTAAAGCAATAACTATAGAAAAGAAATTTTGCCTTTTTTTAAAGGTTAAAATTAAATTTTCATTCGGTTTTTCTAGTTCGTTTCGTTATGTGGAATTAGGCGACACTTGTTTTCCAGTCGTGCAGCTGACGGCAGGGCATAAAAAAGGCGACTCAAGGAGTCGCCAGGGATAATAACCGAACTTTCGTTCGATTTTTGGGATTGGAGAGGTATGCGGTTCGCATCCGCAGGGCTTCAGTAGAAGCCGGGGTTGGCAACCACCAGATAGCCGTTGCGGTGGTGGTCCCAGCGGTAATAAGTATCGTAGGCAACGTAATAGCTAAGCCCATTGAAGCTCACGCTCACTGCGGTGCCGGGAAGCGCGCGTACGAAAGCTCCGACCGGTGCCTCGGCAACCACATAACCAGCGCCGTAGGGGCGGTAGAAAATCCCGTCACTGAAGTAGTAACCCAGGCCACCAAAGGTCAAGCTGATAAAGGTTGAGGGCAGGCGCTTCCAGCGATAGCCATAACCATAGTGGGCCGGGCGCCAGCGATGCTTGTGCGGGCGATAGTGCGGACGGTAAGGCTTGTAGTGGCCGCCGTGTTTATGGCCGTGTCCATGCTTGTCTCCACGGCCATGTCCGTGCCCATGCTTCTTGTGGTGGCGGTTCTTGTCGTAACGCTCGTCGTATCCCACGTACTTCAGGTATCTGTGATCATCCTTGCGGTGATGTTTTCTGTCCTGATTGCCCTGGTGGTTCTCGTGGCGGTATTCGCGACGTTGCTCGCGCTTGCGCTCATTGCGGCGGTCTTCGCGGACATGCTCACGACGCTTCTCGCGTCGGTGCTCCTCGCGGCGCCGGTCCTCGATATCCCGTATCTTGATGTGATCCTTCCGGTGGTGACGGTCATCCCGGTCCGCGAGTGCCGGCCCGGTGACCAGCAGCACACTGGCGGCGGCAATGGCAGTGATCAGTCGTTTCATAGTCGCTCTCCACAGCCGCTGGTGCGGCTTGTCGGTGCCCATATTGCGCGGGCTTTCTGTGAATATGGGAGCCAGTTTGCCGGGAGTACACTGAATCTTTCCTGAACCAGATTGAAAGATTTGCGATTGGAGTCCAGAAAACCGAATCTCACCAAGGTTTTCGAACCCGGTCACACTATTTGTTCCGTCCGGCAGCGGAAGGTAATATGCCGCCCGAACAAACATCTGGCGGAACCCCGGCAATGCAAGTCTTTCACCATGTGGCCAGCCTGCGCGAGGCGCTGGGCCAGGCCCGCCGCGATGGCAAGACCATCGGTTTCGTGCCCACCATGGGCAACCTCCACGCCGCACATATCGAGCTGGTCAAGCTGGCACGGCAGCAGTGCGATGTGGTTGTGGTCTCCATCTTCGTTAACCGCCTGCAGTTCGGGCTCAACGAGGACT
Source organism: Microbulbifer elongatus (assembly GCF_020524885.1). Classification (GTDB taxonomy): domain Bacteria; phylum Pseudomonadota; class Gammaproteobacteria; order Pseudomonadales; family Cellvibrionaceae; genus Microbulbifer; species Microbulbifer elongatus_A. The sequence continues at coordinate 580,803 of NZ_JAIVKJ010000002.1, forward strand.
GGGACACCTATCCCCGCACCATGCAGGAAGATATGGCGAAGCTGCGCGCTGCCAACTGTGACTACCTGTTCCACCCGGAGGAGGCAGAGATCTACCCCAACGGCATGGACCAGCAGACCCGTGTGGTGTGCCCGGCGATGACCGACGTGCTGTGTGGCGCTAGCCGCCCGGGGCACTTTGAGGGCGTTACCACCGTGGTGGCCAAGCTGTTCAATATCGTGCAGCCGGATGCGGCGGTGTTCGGTATCAAGGATTTCCAGCAGCTGGCGGTCATCCGTCGTATGGTGGAGGACCTGTGTATCCCGGTAGAGATTATTGCGGCTCCAGTTCACCGCGAAGACGACGGTCTGGCGATGAGCTCACGCAATGGCTATCTCACCGAGGAGGAACGTCCGAAGGTGGCGGTGCTCAACCAGTCCCTGAACTGGGCGCGGGATGAAATCGAAAACGGTCGCCGGGATTTTGCCGCGCTGGAAGATGAAGCGAAGGCGCGAATTGAACAGGCAGGGTTCAAGGTGGATTACTTGTCCATCTGCAACAGTAAAGACCTGCAGCCGGCCGCTCACGATGATCGCGAGATCACCTTGCTCGGTGCCATGTACACCAGTGGCGCGCGCCTAATCGACAACGTTTCTTTGAGTATGTGAGAGGATTCCGTTATGCAAATCGAGATGCTGAAGGGCAAGCTGCATATGGCGGCGGTGACCCAGGCGGAGCTCTGGTATGACGGCTCCTGTGCGATCGATGAGGATCTGGTGGAGCTGGCCGGGCTGCGCGAGTTTGAAAAGATCGATATTTACAATGTCTCCAACGGCGAGCGCTTCCACACTTATGTGATTCTCGCCGAGCGCGGTTCCGGCATTATTTCTATGAATGGCGCCGCCGCCCGTCGGGTCCAGGTGGGTGACCGGATTATCATCGCGGCTTATGCGCAGATGTCTGAATCTGAAGCGGATGCCTTTAAGCCCAAGCTGGTTTATCTGGATGAAAACAATCGGGTTGAGCGAAGCACTAATACGATTCCTGTCCAAATGGCTGAGCCTGCCTGATTTTCCGAGACAGTGGTCTGCTTTTGAGCTGGTCCGGCGCCTGAGCGCCACTACGCCTGCTTAGAGGGGGCCACAAGCCGGCCTTGTGACCACACGGCCACCCGCCTACCATAAGCTCAAAACCATGGTAGGAACCCACCCCGTCCAATGTCATCCCTGACAAACCCCAAGACCAATGAACCCATTGCCTGGGATCAGCTACTAAAAAGTGGCTGCCGTATTTTTCTGGGCTCACATGCCGCAGTTCCCAATGCGTTGATGGCAGATCTGGTCGCCAACAGTCGCGGACTGAATGATATCCAGGTCACCCAGGTGTTCACCCTGTCCGACAATTTCTGGGCCGAGCGAAAGTACGCAGAGCTGTTTACCGTCAACGCCCTGTACATCGGTGGTAGTGCGGTGCGCGATGCGGTGGCGGAGGGGCGGGCGGACTACACGCCGACGTTTCTCTCGGAAGTGCCAAAACTGTTCAGCGACCATGTACTGCCGCTGGATGCGGCATTGATCATGGTGAGTCCGCCAGATGAGCTGGGTTACTGCTCCCTCGGCGTGAGCGTCGATGTGGTGTCCTCTGCGGTGAAGAATGCCGCCACTGTGATTGCCCAGATAAACCCGAGCATGCCCCGTACCAGTGGGCACACGTTTATTCACCGTGACCAGATCCAAGCCTGGATGACTGCCGATGTGCCGATCCCCGAGTCACCGCCACCGGAAATGGATCAGGCGGTAGAGCAGATCGGGCAGTATGTCTCACTGCTGGTGGAAAACGGATCGACCCTGCAGATCGGTATGGGCAAGGTTCATGACGCGGTTTTGCGCTACCTGGGAAATCACAAGGATCTCGGTGTCCACTCGGAAATGATTTCTGACGGTATCGCGCGGCTGATGAAAGATGGAGTGATCAACAACCGCAAGAAGACCTTTCACCGGGGTAAGACCATCACCGCTTATTGCATGGGATCGAAAATGCTTTACGACTTTGTCGATGGCAATCCCCATGTGGAGCTGTATCCAGCAGAGCATGTAAGCTCTCCGGTGAAAATTGCCCGCAATGACAAAATGGTAGCGATCAACAGTGCGATTGAAGTGGATCTCACCGGGCAGGTAGTTTCTGACTCGATCGGGCGGTTACTTTACAGCGGTATCGGGGGGCAGGTGGACTTTATCCGCGGTGCGGCATTGAGCAAGGGCGGCAAGCCGATCATTGCGTTGCCTTCCACCGCAATAAATAAAGATGGAAAGTTGATCTCGCGTATCGTTGCTTCGCTTACCCCCGGTAGCGGTGTCGTCACGTCTCGCGCCCATGTACATTACGTGGTCACCGAATACGGAATCGCCTCCCTGCGCGGAAAGAGCGTGCGCGAGCGCACCCTGGAAATGATTCGTATAGCCCACCCTGATTTCCGCCGCGAGTTGCTGGAGAAGGTGCGGGAGTTTTACTGGGTGCCGGAATATCAGGAGCAGGCGCCCACATCGGTACCCGAGCTGGGGACGGTTGAACAGAAGCGCTATACGTTTGGCGGTATCGAATACACCTTGCGTCCCCTGCGCCCCGCCGACGAGCGAAGGTTGCAGGAGTTCTTCTATACCCACAATAAAGAAACCCTGATGATGCGCTACAACCACCATGTAACGCAGATGTCGCGGGAGAAGTCCTGCAGCCTGGTGAGTGTTGACCAGCAGCGTGATCTGGCGCTGTGCTTTATCGATAACGACGGTGGGCGTGAGGTTATTCAGGGAGTGGGGCGATATTATTTCTATGAAGCAAGCAACAGCTGCGAAGTGGCATTTGTGATCAAGGAGAGCCGCCGCGGCAAAGGTATTGCCACCACCCTGTTGAAAGAAATGGAACTGATCGCTCGCAAGCGCGGTATCGAGACGATGTTCGCCTGTGTGCGCCGTGACAATAAACCCATGCTCGCCATCTTCGAGAATGCCGGGTTCGTTGCCCGTCCGGGTGAAAGCATGGACGAACTGTATTTGGAGCTGGATCTCACCAGCGTATCTGACAAGGACTGAATATGGCCACTGTTGGCGTTTTTACCAGCCCCGCCTGCAATCTCCATGATACGGGCGAAAACCACCCGGAGTGTCCCGCACGCCTCGATGCAATTCAGGACCAGTTACTGTCCAGTGGCATGGAATACGTGCTGCGTTTTTTTGATGCCCCCGAGGCAACACGTGAGCAACTGGAGCGGGTGCATACCCCGGATTACGTCGCATCAATTTTTGCCCGGGCGCCCAGTGAAGGTATTGAGGTGCTAGACGAAGATACCCGCATGTGTCCTCAGTCCCTTGCCGCAGCGCTACACGCTGCCGGCGCTGCGGTGGATGCTGTGGATAAAGTCATCGACGGTGAAGTGAATTCCGCCTTTTGCTCCGTGCGCCCGCCGGGGCACCACGCGGAGCGCGAAAAAGCGATGGGGTTTTGCCTGTTCAACAATATCGCCATCGGTGCCGCCCATGCGCGTGCGGCACACAGCCTGGAGCGGGTGGCGATCCTCGACTTTGATGTGCACCACGGGAACGGTACGGAGGATTTTGTTGCGGGGCGCGAGGGCTACCTGCTGTGCTCCAGCTTTCAGTCTCCCTATTATCCGTTCAGTGGCACTGGTGAATTGCCGGCAAACATCGTCAACACACCGCTGGAAGCAGGCGCCGAGGGCGACGCTCTGAGAGATCTGGTAAGTAACCAATGGTTACCGGTTCTGGAGAAATTCAAGCCGCAGATGCTGTTTATTTCAGCGGGCTTCGACGGGCATATTGAGGATGCGATGGCGCAGCTGCGCTTTCGTGAGGAGGATTACCTGTGGGTGACTGAAAGGTTGCGAGAGTTCGCAGATACGCACTGCGACGGTCGCATTGTTTCCGCGCTGGAAGGGGGCTATGCACTTTCGGCACTGGGGCGCAGTGTGGTTGCGCATTTAAAAGGGCTCATCGGCGGCTGAGTGAGCGAACGATCTGAACTTGATGTGAAGGTCTAGCGCCGGAGGAGGCGGTTCAGGAGCGTCGGCGACAGGGGTATCTACTGGGGGGCGCCTAGCCCGGTCCTGAACCGCCTCCTCCGGCGCTAGACCGCCAGTCAGGTGCCCAAGCAGGTACCGCGGAACAGTCAGTCCTCGTATATAGCGTAAAACTTTTTCACCGAACCGATAGTCTCCCAGGTGCCCTCAAACCCGGCCGGAATACAGAACGCATCCCCCGCAGACACCCTCTCACTGGTGCCCTCGGCGTCGGTAATGATTGCCTCGCCCTCGATGATGTAACAGAACTCATCTTCACTGTAAGTGAGTGTCCACTTGCCTGCATCCGAAGACCAGACACCGCAGAAGAAGTTTTCCTTCGCATTGGTAAAGAAATGCTCCGTCAGCTGCTGGGGCGCACCCGCCAGCACCTTCTCCATGGCTACCGGGCCCGCATCGCGTTCACCCTGTCCCTCTTGAATACGTAACAATTTTGCCGCCATAAAGTACCCGCCTCAAAATGTGATCACTTTTTCCGGTGGGTATTTTGCACTGCGGCGCCGAAAAAGACACGGGATTCCGGCTCTGGGCTGGGAATCCGTAAACATCGCAGGCTATGATGAACTGATAGAAAGGGTGACAGCGTTGTCATTTGTTGGCCGCCAATGGTATAACTTATCGGAAATTCTGCGTCTGGCCCGCCCCTCTGATTCGGTGGCGGGGCGCAACTGCGATGATCGCGCCAGAGTGACCGCTTGCTTACCGGCATCGCTCACTGCAAGCGCAGCAGTCCGATAATTCTAATAAGGGAGAAAACAATGTCTGAAGTGCACCTACATCCAGTGCCGGAAAAGTTTGCTGCCGATGCCCTCGTTCGCAACGAGGACTACGTGCGTATGTACCAGCAGTCGGTAGCAGACCCTGAAGGGTTCTGGTCTCAGCAGGCCAAGGATTTTCTGCAGTGGAGCAAACCGTTCACCAAGGTCGTGGAAGAGGACCTGACAAAAGGTCACGCCGCCTGGTTTGCCGACGGAGAATTGAATGTCTCCGTCAACTGTATCGACCGTCACCTGCCGGCCCGTGCGCAACAGACTGCGTTTATCTGGGAGGGGGATGACCCCGCCGATAGTAAAACCATTACCTATAGCGAATTGCACGAACAGGTGTGCCGTCTTGCCAACCTGCTCAAGGCACGCGGTGTGGAAAAGGGGGATCGCGTGTGTATCTACATGCCGATGATCCCCGAGGCGGCCTATGCGATGCTCGCCTGTAGCCGGATTGGCGCGGTGCATTCCGTAGTGTTCGGAGGTTTCTCCCCTGACTCGCTCAAGGACCGTATTCTCGACTCCGACTGCCGCCTGGTGATTACGGCCGACGAAGGTGTGCGCGGTGGGCGCAAGGTGCCGCTTAAGGCCAATGTGGATAAGGCCCTGGCCAAGTGCCCCAATGTGCACACTGCCATCGTGGTGAAGCGCACCGGTGCGAATATCGACTGGGATAGCAAGCGAGACATCTGGTACGCGGAGTCTGTTGCGGAGCAGAGCACCGACTGTGCCCCCGAGCCGATGAACGCGGAAGACCCGCTGTTTATCCTCTACACCTCTGGCTCTACCGGTAAACCCAAGGGCGTGCTGCACACCACGGCCGGTTACCTGCTGATGTCTACCATGACCTTCAAGTACGCCTTCGACTACAAAGAAGGTGATGTATTCTGGTGTACCGCGGATGTGGGCTGGATTACTGGCCATAGTTACATTGTTTACGGCCCGCTGGCTGCGGGTGCCATCTCGCTGATGTTCGAGGGCGTGCCCACCTATCCAGATGCCTCGCGCTGCTGGCAGGTGGTGGAAAAGCACAAGGTGAATACCTTCTACACTGCCCCCACCGCGATTCGAGCGCTAATGGGCGCCGGTGATGATTTCGTTACCAAATGCGACCGCAGCTCCCTGAGACTCCTTGGCACCGTAGGTGAGCCGATCAACCCGGAAGCCTGGGAGTGGTACTTCAAGGTGGTGGGGGAAGAGCGCTGCCCAATTGTCGATACCTGGTGGCAGACTGAAACCGGTGCCCACCTGATTACCCCGCTGCCGGGCGCCACCGACCTCAAGCCGGGTTCCGCTACCCGTCCTTTCTTCGGTGTGCAGCCGGCGTTGCTGGATGAAAAGGGGCAGGAAATCCAAGGCGAAGGCGAGGGCGCACTGGTAATGAAGGCCAGCTGGCCGAGCATGATCCGCAGTGTGTTTGGCGATCACCAGCGCATGATTGATACCTACTTCTCTACCTTCCCCGGCTATTACTTCACCGGTGATGGTGCTCGTCGCGACGCAGACGGTTACTACTGGATTACCGGCCGTATCGACGACGTACTTAATGTCTCCGGTCACCGTCTGGGTACCGCGGAAATCGAAAGTGCCATCGTGCTGCACGAAGATACGGCGGAAGCGGCGGTGGTGGGTTACCCACACGATATCAAGGGACAGGGCATTTACTGTTACGTCACCCTGAAGAACGGCCGCGAGCCGTCTGAAGCATTACGCAAGGAGCTGATCGACCTGTGCGTACAGGAAATCGGCCCCATCGCCAAACCCGATATCATTCAGTGGGCCCCGGGCCTGCCGAAAACCCGCTCTGGCAAGATCATGCGTCGCATCCTGCGCAAGATTGCCTGCAACGAACTGGACTCTCTTGGGGATACTTCTACCCTTGCCGATCCTTCTGTTGTTGACGACCTCGTGGATCGTCGGGCCAATAAATAATTCCAGCGCTTCGTGGCGGTGTGCTCTGTTTGACCTCTTGTGGCGGCGGAGCACTGGGTATTCGTTTTCGAAACCGCTGTGAATACATCCATGTACGCTGCGTCGGCGACATCCCTGTCGCCGACGCTTTCGAAAACGAATCCCCAGCCCTCCACCTTTAGATTAAGTATCATTTCTTCGTTAGCTGGCTCGGAAATGCAGCCAACAAAACTCTGAGTTTGGGACTAAAGATTACTCGCTCGATTTACGTTACGTAGCCATTCACTTGATGTGAAGGGTAAGTGCTTGCCCGCCTCTGCCGGGGTACAACAGGTGCCACGGATGAGTTCACTACTTAAACTGGGCCCAAGACAAAATCCCAAACCGGTGATTTAATGCCTATAAAGTGTATTGAGTAAGGACCAGCAGCACCGGAGGCCGCATGCAGAATATTCTCGTTATCCTCGACAAGCCAAAACACGAACAGATCGCCCTGCAACGGGCACTGGAACTGGCGGAAAAGGCGGGAGCGAAGCTGCATCTGGTGAGTTTTGTGTACGAGCCTGTGGTATCTATTCCTCTGTTGTCTGGCTCCGTATTAAACGTCAGTGACCAGATGCAAAAAGAGCGGGAGCAATGGCTGCAGACGCTGCAAAGTGAGCATAGCCTGCCGCAGGGTTCTACCGCCGAGGTCGTCTGGCACCACGATATCCCGTCCTGGACCCTCGAATACCTTGCGGAAAATCCCTCTGATCTCGTGATAAAAACGGCCCAGAAACAATTTGGACGCGGCGGTTTCGGCTCGATTGACTGGCGTATGATCGAACAGCTCCCCGTCCCACTGTGGCTCGCGGTCGACACTCCGTGGATCAAGCGTGATCGCATCGTTGCCGCGCTGGACCCCGCTGTTGAAAATAACTTGCACGTGGCGCTCAATCAGCGCGCGCTCAAGCTCGGTGAAACCTTCTGCAAGCTGCTCAATGCGGAGCTGGAATCCGTAGCCTGCGTGCCCGCCCCAGGAGAGATCTCGGATCTGGACAAGTTTCGAGAGCAGGCCGGTGCGCTGCTGAATGCTGTGGACAAGGTGATTGCCGACAGTGGCGTCAGCTGTAAGAAGACCCACTTTGTTACCGGAAAACCTGCGGCCGAAGTCAATCGCGTGGTGGATCGCAACAAGGCACGTATGATTCTGGTGGGGCGCGGGGTGCGCAAGGGGCCGAAGGGCTTTTTGCTGGGCAATACCGCCGAGCGTATTCTCGGCCGCGCCAATACCGATGTTTTGATCGTCCCCTGAAATTGAACGACTACAACAATAACGAGAAATAAAATGAATACTCGCCGCAATCCCTTGCTCTTAATCTTCAGCCTGCTCAGTACTTTTCTAATTGCTGAAACTATCGCCGCCAGTGCTGCAGAGACGGCTCCCTCTGACCAGCCGGCATACAATGCCGAGCTCGCCAAACAACTTGGTGCGGATGAATACGGTATGCACCGCTATGTAATGGCGCTGCTAAAAGCAGGCCCTAATCGCGAGCGCGACAAGGAAACTGCTGCGGCACTGCAGCGGGCACATATGGCAAATATTCAGCGCCTGGCCGATGAGGGCGTGTTGGTCCTGGCCGGTCCGTTTTTCGATGGTGGCGAACTACGTGGAATATACGTTTTTGATGTGGATACGGTAGAGGAGGCGCGCAAGCTAACCGAGACCGATCCTGCGGTAAAAGCGGGCAGTCTGGTGATGGAGCTGCATCCCTGGTACGGTTCTGCCGCAATCAAGTCAATCAATGATCTCCATAAACGCATTGCCAAACAGGCGCCGTAATAGCGGCGCTTTTCGGGGGATAAGGAATTCCAGCGTGAATCAACAGCAGTACCTCTGTGACCACTATCGATTTAATGCCGAACAGCGCCTCAAAGCGTTCAACTTTTTTGTGGTGCTTTCCATGTTCGCCGACGGTGGTGTTTTTACTGCGGTGGAAAAGGGGTTCCACCCACTGATTCTGATCTTGCTGGGCGGATTCGTGGTGATCGTGTCGGCTGTGTTCTGGGTAATGGACCTGCGCAGCCGCGAGCTGTTGAGCCTGGCCGTGCCCGGGTTGCGGGCAATTGAGCAGGAGTTGCCGGAGTCTGCGCGGGTGTTCAGTCGCGACCTGCATACCCAGCATCGCTTTATCCGCTACACCTTTGCCATTCGCGCGCTGATTCTGGGGCAGTTTATGTTTGGCGCGGCGGTTGTGGCTTTCGGCGCATTTTCCCTTTTCTGATGGGCGGAATCTTTTTCGATCTGGCGATTCCGGACTGCCGCCCTCGAGCCTTCTATACTGGTTTCCCATAGGGTTACCCCGCATGTGGTATTCCGGATTGGCTTTGGTAGGGAGAGCGAACCATGCTGGATCATATTGGCCTCGTCGTGCACGACTATCAGCGCAGCAAGGTGTTTTACCAGGCGGCACTGGCACCGCTCGGTTACGAGCTGATCAGCGAAATGGGTGACTGGGCCGGCTTCGGCTGGGGTGGCAAGCCCCAACTGCTGATCAAGGGCGGCTCCAGTACAACACCTTCCCTGGAAATTGCATTTAGTGCCGAAGACCGAGAAACGGTACAGGCATTCTACGATGCCGCCCTCGCTGCGGGAGCGAACGAAAGTGGTGAGGAGGGTAGTGGTGCGCCAGGACTGCGCCCCGAACACCACGAAAATTATTTCAGCGCTTTTGTGCTGGACCCGGACGGCCACAAAATTGAAGTGGTGTGTCATATCCCCGAAGACGCCTTCTAGTTAGTCCCCTGGCTGCCGGCTTCTTTTCACAATCAGCGTCATTTGACGCACGAATCCTTTCGCGCTGTCTGGCAGTGTAACCAACCTCTACTATCTTGAAGTCTGACCGACGGTTGTGCGGTCCGGCTGCTTTTCCTACCTGAAATAATCAGAAAAATGAGGTTGTCATGTCCCTTGCCCTGTTCATCGTGCTGGCTGCCGATGGTGCTCTCGAATCTACACGCAAAAGCTACGCTAGCAGCGGCAGTGAAGCCGTGGAAGAAGTGTCTGTTCTCGGTCGCCAGCTGAATCTGAACGGTGAAGCCATTTCTGCTTCCCAGGGCGAAGTGGGCCCCACTGAAATCGGTGCCTGGCCCTTGATACGTACCGGTGACCTGATGGAGTTCGTGCCCGGTATGGTGGCTACCCAGCACTCCGGCAGCGGCAAGGCCAACCAGTATTTCCTGCGGGGGTTTAATCTCGACCACGGTACCGATTTCGCCACCTTTGTGGATGGGATGCCGGTGAACCTGCGCACCCATGGTCACGGTCAGGGCTATACCGACCTCAATTTCGTGATCCCGGAAACTGTGGAGCGGCTGCGGTATCGCAAGGGCCCCTACTATGCGGAGGTGGGTGACTTCTCCTCGGCCGGGGCGGCGCATTTTGTGCTGGCGGAAAAACTGCAACAGGGCATTGCCGAACTGAGTTTTGGAGAGCATGGATACCGTCGCGGTGTGGTGGCGGATACCATCTCTAACGCAGACAGTGACCTGCTGCTGGCCGCGGAGTGGCAGGCCTACGACGGTCCCTGGAGCGATGTCCGTGAAGACGTTAACAAGGTAAACCTGCTCGGGAAGCTCGCTACCGAGCTAGGCACTGGTCGTGCGTACCTGACGTTTATGGGCTACGACAACCAGTGGAACTCCCCGGACCAGATTCCCAGCCGCGCGGTCACCCAGGGCATCATTGATCCTTATGGCTCCCTGGACACAAGCCTCGGTGGCGACACTCGCCGCTACAGTCTGTCCGGCGGCTGGACCGGAGCCCTTGTCGGTGGCGAGTTGTCTGCCAGTGCTTTTGCCATCGATTACGACTTCAATCTCTGGTCGAACTTTACCTACCAGCTGGAAAACACGGACAGTGGCGATCAGTTCCAGCAGCGGGACGACCGCCGCATCTATGGATTTGAGGTGGCGCAAAACTGGCAGCGCAATGCCGCCGGCTGGCAGCTGGGTCTGCAAGGGCGGCGCGATGATATCGATCAGGTAGGGCTGTACCACACTGCCGTTCGCGAAGTGCTGGGCACAGTGCGTGAGGACCGGGTGGTGGAAGACAGTCTGGGGCTGTTTGCGGTAAACCAGTACCAATGGAGCGAAACGGTGCGTTCCTACCTCGGGCTGCGCTATGACCACTACGACTTCGACGTGAACGCGGGGCTTGAGCAGAACAGCGGCCAGCGCAGCGATGGCAAGCCTTCTGTGAAGGCGAGTCTGGCCTGGCAGCCCTGGCCGGTAGCGGAACTCTACCTGAGCTACGGTCAGGGTCTGCACTCCAACGACGCCCGCGGTACGGTGATCCAGGTGGATCCGGTTTCGGGTGAGTCAGTGGATACGGTGGATCCGCTGGTGGCGTCACGCGGCTATGAGCTGGGTTCGCGCCTGTTTGTCACCGACCAGCTCCACGCTACCCTCGCGGTGTGGGAACTGGAACTGGATTCCGAGCTGCTGTTCGTGGGTGACGCCGGTAATACCGAAGCCAGCCGCCCCAGCCAGCGCCGCGGGGTAGAGGCGGGGGTTTATTGGTTCGCCTCTGACCACATCAGTGGCGAGCTGGAGGTGTCCTACACCGATGCGCAGTTTGCCGATCGCGATGCTGCCGGCAGCGAAATCCCCGGTGCGATTCCGCTGGTGGCCAGTGCCGCGCTCAACTACAGCAAGGATGGCTGGTTTGCCTCTCTGCACCTGCGCCACTTTGGCACCTATCCACTGATCGAGGATCGCAGCGTTAAATCTGATGGTGCTTCACTAGTGAACCTGCGTATGGGGCGGGACTTTGCCGGTAGTTGGCGCCTGCAGCTGGACCTGCTGAATGCCCTGAATTCCGCCGACCACGATGTGGATTACTTCTACGCATCGCGTCTGCCAGACGAGGCCGCCGGCGGGGTGGAGGATATCCACTATCACATCTTCGAACCGCGTACCCTGCGGGCTTCAGTCCGATACAGTTTCTGACCCTCCGGCCCCCTCTTGCTCCGGTAGCTTTTCCAGCAACTGCTCCGCCCAGCGTATCCAGGTTTTCTCGGTCTCGATGCCCAGTAGAAGTGGCTGGTGAGCCAGCCACAGGCGTTGCTGTTGTTCGGGTGGGCGACTGTAAAAGCGCTGGTTCTGGGCCTCGTAGGTGGCGAGCATCTGCCGGTGCTCCTGGAGATGCCGCTCCAATTCGGCGCGCACCTGTGCACCACTCAGGTGATGGCCGGCAAACAACTGGATAAGAAAGGGCTCGCGTATCTTCTGTGCGGCGGCGGGTTTGGCCGCCCATTCCGCCAGTGCTGAGCGGCCAGCGGCGGTGAGCGAGTAGACCTTCTTGTCTGGCCTTCCCTCCTGCGGCTGTTCTGTGCAGTCCAATAACCCCTCTGCGTGCAGCTTGTGCAGCTCGCGGTACATCTGCTGGTGGCTGGCGCTCCAGAAATAGCTGACGCTGCGCTCAAAGCGGCGCTTCAGGTCGTAACCACTGCCAGGCTCGATATCCAGCAGGGTCAGTACGGCAAATCTCAACGACATAGTGTGGGTCTGGTGGTCGGGTGGGCAGTATGCACTGAGTTGCATAGCTGTGGGCAGTGTACTGTCTGTGGCGCCTGTGGGCACCCACTGAGAGGGAGGCGACTGTGCCGCAAGCACTATCGGAGGGGTGAAAATGTCACGCTCAAAGGCTTCGATTTGTTATATATATTTTGAGGATCGCGAATATTTAGGATGTTTATATAGGAAATAATAAAAAGTTAATCTCTCGGGCCTAGTATTTACAAATTTTGTGGATATAATCGCCGGCGCCACCAAAAGTGGTTGAATAATGTCCAATAGCAATGTCGACGGGTTACCCTCCTGTCGTATATCGGGTCAGTTGTTAGTATGTCACCGCAATCCCTGTCGCAGGCTACCGAAGCCATCCCCGTTTCCCCGCCCGTCATGGTGCTGGAAGACGAGCAGCCGGTAGAGACCAGTCAGTCCACCAATACGCAGCTCAACCAGCGACAGAACCGCCGCACCCGCCGTGAAGAGTGGCTGCTGGATGTCTTCGCCATGAACAGCTTTTCCTGGGCCATCGCCATCCCCATCGAGCTTCTGCTCGCGGGCATGAGCTGGCGCGAGCATATCCAGGTGCGCCTGCTGGCCGTGGTGTTCAACACACTGATTGCACGTCCGTTCAGTATCTATCGCAACTGGGTAGTGGCGCGTTTTGGCCGCGGTGGGGCTCTGCACAACTACGCGGTGGACACCTTTGTATTCCTCAGTTTCCAGTTGCCCCTGTACACCCTGAACATGATTCTCGGCGGTGCCTCCTGGGGCGAAATCGCCACCGCCTGCATTACCTTCGTAATGATTGCCGGGGCTCTGGGGCGCCCTTATGGACTTTACCTCGACTGCCTGCGCCGTCTGTGGCTGAATAGGCGGCCGGCCGCGGATACCGTTTCCGCCGGCTGAGTAGAACCTCAATAGATAGTGTGTGGCGGAGTATCGCGGGTATGCAGAATAAGCACATAGAAAACAATGGCATACAGAGTGAGGCGGCGGCCATTGGCGTTGTCGCCGGCACCGCCACGGATACCCGTTTCGGGCTCGATTTCCTGGCCGCGCGCCAGGTGCCGGGGATCGGATTGGCCATTTCTGCTTCTCCCCAGGCCCAGACCCAGTTGCAGGCCCTCGGGCGCAATGACCTGACCCGCCAGCTGATCGAAGCCATTGCGAGTCTGGAGAGCGCGGGCGCCGGTGCGGCAATGATCTACTGCAACTCCCTCTCTGGTGCCGTGGATATGGTTGCCGTGCGCTCTGCTGCGGCTATCCCGGTTATTTCGCCGCTGGACGTTTACGCGGAACTGACTCAGCGCTACCGCAATTTCGGCCTGCTGGCCGCCAATTGTCAGAGCTGCGCCAACATTGAGCGCGAAATCCTCTCCGGCAACCCCTCCGCCAAGGTGATCGGTATCGGCAATCTGCAGATTGTGGAAGATATCGAGGACGGTATGCCCGCCGGAATGATTGTGCGGCAGCACGCCCTGGACGACCTGGCCGCGGCTCTGGTCAAGAGCGGTGTGCAGATTCTTATCCTCGGCTGCACCCATTTCGACTACTTTTATGAGGAACTGCTCGCGCACTGCGATGGAATCCGTCTCTTCCTGCCCTCTGAGCGGATGCTGGCGATTCTGCAAGAGCGGGCGGTCCAGGCTGCTTAAAACCGAGCGATAAAGTTGGTACGGGTGTTTATTTGCGCCGTATGCCACATTTTTACACTGTATTTTCTGCCAAATGGCGTAAAATAGTCTTGTTCGTGCCCTGACTTTGGGCCAACAATCGCGCGAGCAAGCGCGCACTAATAATTCGGACTGGCTTCCCGGCATGCATTGCGGGATTGCAGTGAGCGCTTCAAGCCGTCCGGCCGGGTCGCAGGAATGACCTGGTAAATAATTGGTCTTCAAGGATGAATACAGCCATGCCCTTCCACGGCTCCGTCGGTCGTTCCCTGTCCATCATTCCCGCCAGCGGCATATTCGCAGGCAAGCGGGTGGTGCCAACACTTCTTTTTTCCCTGACTTGCTTCTCTGTACCTGCCGTCGCATTTCCGGGTGAAACGCTGCTTCTGGATACCCAGGTGCCCTTTGGGTGGGTAATGTTGCTGGTCATTGCCACAGTGGCCTTTGCGTCTGCCTGGGTGGTCGGCAGATCGAAGGTCCGTGCGGCGTTGGATGCGGGTGCTGCTCAGGCCACCGACCTGCAGGCGGAGAATGCCAAGCTGTTTCGGCAGGTGCAGTCCCGGGTGCACGAGCTGATGACCCGGGACAAGCTGCTCGAGGAGGCCAAACTCGAAGCGGAGCAGCTGCGTGAAGAGCACTGCGATTTCCTCTCGATCACCGGCCATCGTATGCGCAAGCCGCTGGAGACACTGGTGAGCACCATGAACTTGCTCTCCCGCGGCACTGACGGCGAGGTGCGCCAGCTCGCGGAAGCGGCGCTGGGACAGTGCCGACAGTTGCGCAGTAATATCGAGGATATCCAGCGTGCCGGCCAGATGTCCGGCCAGGCGGTGCCTGCGAGTGCGACTCGGGACACTGCCCAGCGCGAGCTGGAAATCTTGTTAATTGAGAATGACTCCCACCCCTCTTTGCGTACCCGCCTGGAAGCCCACGGCCACCGTGTGCGCCGGGAAACCAACGGTGTGGATGGCGCGGATGCCGCACTGCGCGGCAAGTTCGACCTGGTGTTGATTGATGTGCGCTTGCCGTTGATCGATGGGGTGGAAACCGCGCGCAAAATCCGCGGCGACTTTGGCAACACGGACCTGTTACTCATCGGTATGCTGCCGGATCTGCGCAAGGGAGACAGGGAGCGCTATATGGAACGCGGCCTGAGTGGCATTCTGCCGCTGCCCGCGAGCGATCCCCAGTTGTTGCAGCTGTTGAGCTGGGCGGAGCAGAAGACCCGTGAGAACGCGCCCGCAAGCAAGCCTGCCCGCGCGGCCAAGATGTTGAATTCGGCTACCCTCGAGCGTCAGCGCGATACGCTAGGTCACCTGGCCTTCGCCGAGCTGCTGGGAGATCGTCTGGCCAATATGCCGAAGAAGATCACGGCCTTCACCAGTTCGCTGACGGGTCGCCACTGGCTCGATGCCCAGCACCAGGCCCAGGCCATCGCGGCGGAGGCTGAAAGCGTTGGCCTTGAGGTGGTGGCGAGCCGGCTCAAGGCGTTATCGGCACGTTTGTCTATCGATAGTGAACGGGATTACTGTCGCCACCAGCGCACCGAGATCCTGGGGTTGATGCGCACATCGATCCAGCAGCTGAAGTCCTGGCGGGAGAAAAACGTTCACACCGAATGGGCGCTGCGATAAACACCTCGAGTGTCGCGATAGGTGGCGGCAGAACAGCGTTATCTTTCGCGCGGATTGCGCTTACACTTAGCGCTGCATTTTTTGAACGGAATTTCTAGCCCATGTCAGAGCAGTATCCCGCCGCACAGCAGGCCGAGCGCGAGCGCTCGGGTCGCGATATCGCCACCCTGGTTTACCTGATTCAGGCCATCAGCCTGTTTACCGCTGTGCCTTTTTTCGTTGGCGTCCTGATCAACTATGTGAAGCGCGGTGATGTGCGCGGCACCCTCGCGGAATCGCACTTCCGCTGGCAGATTCGCACCTTCTGGTACAGCCTGCTGTGGTTTGTGGTGGGTTGGGCTACTGTTTGGATTCTGGTGGGCTTTGTGGTCTGGGGAATCAGCTGGGTATGGATGGTTTACCGGGTAATCCGTGGCTGGCTGACGCTGGCAGATAATCGTCCTGCCTACTCCTGAGTGGAATTCAGGCTTGCAGGAATAGCTGAGAAAATTTGATGTAGTAACGATAAACGGTGAGAGAAACCGTTGAGCGGCCAATTGGCCGCTCTTTTTTTGTCGGTCGAAAACGCACTGGTTGCGTTTTAGAAACCGCCCATCAGTGCCAGTACAAACAGGTCGGCCGGGAGTTGCTGGCCATTGACCTCGAGGTTGCCGCGGTTCAGCTGCAGATGCATGGACAGTTGGCCATTGTTTTCCTTGAGGAAGCCGTACTGCTTGAGAGCACTGGCCTGCATGATCAGTGGCGACTGCATCAGCGCCTGTTCGGCGGCAGAGATGTTGGCGGTGCCGTTCAGGTGGTCCAGCCAGAACAGTTTGTCATTGCCCGCCTGCCCGTTTCGCGGCATGCCTTTCCAATCCACATCCACCTGCAACTGCATGGGGCCGTTGGCGCTTTCGATGTCCAGTTGCTGCTGCATCTTCAGCGGGCGGTTGAATACCTGCGGCCAGCTGCGCTGGGTGGATGGCGTCAACAGCGCGGTGTACAGGTAGTGGTGCAGGTCGTCGTAGCTGATGGCCGGCAGGTTTACCTGTTGGGTCAGGGAGCTGGCGGGGGTAGAAGACTGGATTTCCGGAAGCTTGAGCGCTGTTTGCACGTTAAGGGTGCGGTCGGCCACCAGCTTGCCGGTGTAGTCGAGCTCTACATCGCGCAGCTCCAGCGGGCCCGAGTCGTTGTTCGCCCGCACCAGCGGCAGTTTGGCGTGCAGGGTGCCTGCACCAGAGGGCGCCAGCTGGAAGTTGCCTTTGGCGGACTGCAGGTACAGGGATTCGCGGTGGCCATCCATGCGCACAAACTCACCCAGTTCAAAGTGGCTGGATTGCTGTTGGCCCTGGTAGTCGGTAACCAGCTGAATACGCGCACCGGCAAACTGGATCTGCTGGTCCGCCACATTGCGGTCGATGGGCAGCAGATGCACGGTGTTGGTAACGCGATTGTTGGCGCCCACTAAAGTTTCCACCAGTACCGGGCTGTCCTCCACGCTGGTACCGATAGGGCCGTAGTAGGCCTCCAGCTGGTAGCGCAGGGTCGGCTCCAGCTGCTTGCCGGTGAGGCGGGTCTCCGCATAAAGAGCGCCCACTCTGGGGCCGCCGCGGGTGAACAGGACCGGACCGTGCTGGATCTCGGTAAAGGTTTCCGAGGTACCGTCCTTGCCCTTCAGCTGGCTGAGGGCTTCAGCACCGAACCAGCTGCGCTGGTAGCCGGTAAGGTCAATGTTCGGCTGTTGGGCGAGCTGCTGTTGCAGGGCCTCCTCCACCTTGGGGCCGATAAGGCCGGGGGCGATCAGGGCCGCCAGCAACAGCAGGGCGGTGAAGGCAATCAGGATAAAACGTAAGGCTTTCATGCGGTCAAAATTCAGGCGTTTGCATCGAAGCGCCCGATAGTAGCAGATCGAGATGTATCCCGTGACCGCTATTCACCTCAATCGCCCTTGATGACCCCGCATTCCCCTGCAATGGCGCGGGCGACTTTCGAGCTGCTTTCGCGCCCCAACGCCTGGGAAATAAAGTTGCCGGCCTTCGCCAGGCGGCCCAGGTCCACGCCGGTGTGGATGCCGAGCCCGTCCAGCATATACAGCACGTCTTCGCTGGCCACATTACCGGAGGCACCGCGGGCGTAAGGGCAGCCTCCAAGCCCGGCTACTGCCGAGTCCACCACTGCGACGCCAGCCTGAAGGGCGGCGTATATGTTGGCGAGTGCCTGGCCGTAAGTGTCGTGGAAGTGCACCGCCAGCTTCTGCAGTGGCACCTGCTGTGCCACGGCCTCGATCATATGGCGGGCCTTTTCCGGGGTGCCGACACCGATGGTGTCGCCGAGACTGATTTCGTAGCAGCCCATGTCCAGCAGCGCTTTGCTGACTTCCGCCACTTTCTGCGGTTTTATCTCGCCCTCGTAGGGGCAGCCCAGCACGCAGGAGACGTAACCGCGTACTGGAATACCATCGGCGCGAGCCTGCTCCGCCAGCGGGCGGAAGCGCTCCAGGCTTTCCTCAATGGAGCAGTTGATGTTCTTGCGGGTAAAGCTCTCGGAGGCCGCGCCGAACACGGCCACTTCATCCGCCTTTGCTTCCCGCGCTCGTTCATAGCCCACCATATTGGGGGTGAGGGCGCTGTAGGTAACACCGGGCTCACGGCGTATACCAGCGAGTACTTCTTCGCTGGCGGCCATCTGCGGCACCCATTTGGGGCTGACAAAACTGCCGGCCTCGATCACCTTGAGGCCACTGTTGCTCAGCAGGTCAATCAACTGAACCCGGGTCTCTACCGAGATGGGTTGCTTCTCGTTTTGCAGGCCATCGCGGGGGCCCACTTCGACAATCTTTACGCGCGCAGGCAGGTTCATCATGCACTCTCCCCGCCTTCTGCGTTGAAGTCGATCAGCAGGCTGCCGCCATCCACCAGTTCGCCGGCGGCGCAGAAGAACTGATTGACGGTGCCGTCTGCCGGCGCTCGCAATGTGTGCTCCATTTTCATGGCCTCCATGACCAGCAGAGGCTGGTCCTTGCTGACCTTGGCCCCGGGCTCCGCCAGCAGCGTGACGATGGTGCCGTTCATGGGCGCTTCAAGGCCGTGGGCGGCATCGGCGCTTTCGCCGGTGTCCGGCGGCAGGATTTTGAAGTCCACCTGTTCGCCACTGACAAATACGGTGCCCTCATTATCGTGGGCCACGCTGGAATAATTCACTCGGCGCCCGTCCAGCACTGCCACGTTCTGGCCGTGCACGGCCAATATGGTGCCGCTCTGCGCGTCTACCGCGGCGTCGCATCGCCACTGCAGGTTGTCTTCACTGCCAGAGAAATGAATTTCGATTTCACGGCCATGTACTTCGACTTTTTTGTGTCGCCACACAGTCAGGCCGTTGCGCCAGTTGCTGCCGCTGTGCCACGGTGAAAATGGATCCGCTTTCGGCGCGCTGCGGTGCTGTGCGCGGGCTTCACTGTGGTGCAGGAAGGCGGCAATGGCTGCGCACTGTTGCGCGCGTAGTTGCTGTTCCTGCTGCAGGATTTCCTGCTCGTGGTCTTCGATAAAATGGGTGGTTACCCGACCGTTCACAAACGCAGTGTGGTTGACCACCCGGCGCAGGAATTCGATATTGTGGCGCAGGCCGGCGATCTGATATTTCTGCAGCGCGCGATCGAGCTTGCCCAGCGCTTCGCGGCGGTTGCGGCCGTGCACGATCAGTTTGGAAATCATCGGGTCGTAGTGCACGCTGATCTCGTCACCGGTCTGCACGCCAGTATCAACGCGTACGGATTTGTCTTCGCGCGGCGGCTGGTGGCGCAACAGTTTGCCCGTCGCTGGCAGGAAGTCGTTGTCCGGGTCTTCCGCATAAATACGCACTTCGAAGGCGTGGCCGACGATATGCAGGTCGTCTTGCTCCAGTGGCAACGATTCACCCGCGCCCACTGCCAGCTGCCACGCGACCAGATCCTGGCCGGTGATCATTTCGGTCACCGGATGTTCTACCTGCAGGCGGGTATTCATTTCCATAAAGTAGAAAGAGCCGCCGGCATCCAGCAGGAATTCCACCGTGCCGGCGCCCACATAGCCGATGGCGTGGGCGGCACGCAGGGCGGCCTCACCCATTTGTTTGCGTAGCTCTGGGGAGAGCCCGGGTGCGGGTGCTTCTTCAACCACTTTCTGGTGGCGACGCTGTACAGAGCAATCGCGCTCGAACAGGTAAACGCCTTTACCCTGCTTGTCGCAGAACACCTGGATTTCCACATGGCGTGGATTCACCACATAACGCTCAATTAACATGATGTCGTCGTTGAAGGCGTTGCGCGCCTCGCGCTTGGCTGCGTCCAGTGCTGCGTGGAAGTCGTCGGGGTTATCTACGCGCCGCATGCCTTTACCACCGCCACCGGCAGCGGCCTTGAGCAGTACCGGATAGCCGATGCGGTTGGCGTGACCCTCGAGGATTCCTGGATCCTGGCTCTGGCCGTGGTAGCCGGGTACCAGAGGGACTTTAGCTTCTTCCATGATGCGCTTGGCGGCGGATTTGGAGCCCATTGCATCAATGGCGCCGGCGGGTGGGCCGACGAAGATGATGCCGGCTTCCTCGCAGGCACGGCAAAAGTGGGCATTCTCGGAGAGGAAGCCGTAACCTGGATGGATGGCGTCGGCGCCGGTGCGTTTGGCGGCGGCGAGGACCTTGTCGATGTCCAGATAGGATTCTTTGGCCGGTGCGGGGCCGAGGTGGACGGCTTCGTCGGCCTGCTGGACGTGCAGGGCGTTGGCATCTGCGTCTGAATAAACCGCAACGGTGGCGACGCCGAGGCGACGCGCGGTGCGGATAATACGACAGGCAATTTCGCCGCGGTTGGCGATCAGCAGTTTGCGAATCATGGCTTGCTCTGGTTCTTCAACGCTATGTTTAGTTTGTGTACTTCGTAAGTTTTGCTGTATTTACCGACTTTCTTACTCTTCACTGGTATTCATCCAGCTGGGTGCGCGCTTCTCCAGAAACGCACTCAACCCTTCCTGTCCTTCCGGAGAAACACGAACGGCAGCGATCAACGCACTCGTCTGCCCCTGCAGCTCGTCATTTACAACTCGGTTGGACATGGACATTGCCAATTGCTTGGCCATGGTCACGGCGTTGGGACCGTTGTCGGTAATGCTGTTCACCAGCTTCTGTACCGTCAGATCAAGTTCGGCTTCCTGGACCACTTCGGAAACCAAGCCAATTTCTTTGGCGCGCTCGGCGGAGAAGCGCTCGGCGGTAACAAAGTAGCGGCGCGCCTGGCGGGTGCCGATAGCGTTGATGACGTAGGGACTGATAGTGGCCGGAAGCAGGCCGATTTTTACTTCGCTCAGGCAGAAGCTGGCGCGCTCGGCGGCGATGGCGATATCGCAACAGCTCACCAAACCAACCGCGCCGCCAAACGCTGCACCCTGTACGCGGGCGATGGTAGGGGCGGGGAAGTTGTCGAGTTTGTGCAGCATGGCAGCGAGTGTGGCGGCATCGGTACGATTTTGCTCTTCGCTGTAGTCCGCCATGCGCTTCATCCAGTTCAGGTCGGCACCGGCAGAGAAGTTTTTGCCGTTAGAGGCGAGAATCAATACACGTACACCGCCACTGCGGGCGAGGTTGTCGAAGGTTTCGCCGAGCTGGCGAATCAGGTCATCGTCAAAGGCATTGTGGATTTCAGGGCGGTTCAGGGTAACCGTGGCAACGCCTTCGTTGTCGATTTCGCACAGCATTTTTTCGGTCATGGTGATTCCTATTCATTAGGTGAGCCAGTGGCTCACCCTACCTGATCTTTAAACTTGGTGCCGAGGGGGCGGTGGATGCGTTTACGCTTGTTCAGCGAATTACATCCGGAAAACTCCGAACTTGGTTTCCTCTGGCTCTTTGTGCGTGGCTGCGGCCAGACACAACCCCAATACGGTGCGCGTATCTTTCGGGTCGATCACGCCGTCGTCCCACAAGCGTGCGGAAGCGTAATAGGGATGCCCCTGGTGCTCGTAGTCGTCGATGATCGGCTGCTTGAACTTGGCGATTTCTTCCTCACTCCAGTCCTCGCCCTTCGCCGCCATCTGGTCTTTCTTCACCTGAGCCAACACTCCCGCAGCCTGCTCACCGCCCATCACCGAGATGCGCGCGTTTGGCCACATAAACAGGAAGTTGGGGTCGTAGGCGCGACCGCACATGCCGTAGTTACCGGCACCGAAAGAACCGCCGATCAGGATAGTGATCTTGGGCACCTTGGCGGTGGCAACCGCGGTGACCATCTTGGCGCCGTGCTTGGCAATACCACCTGCCTCGTACTGCTTGCCGACCATAAAACCGGTGATGTTCTGCAGGAATACCAGTGGGATATTGCGCTGTGCGCACAGCTCGATAAAGTGCGCGCCCTTCTGCGCGCTCTCGGCAAACAGAATGCCGTTGTTGGCAACAATACCCACCGGGTAACCGTGAATGCGTGCAAAGCCGGTCACCAGGGTAGTACCGTACATTGCCTTGAATTCATCGAATTCGGAACCGTCCACAACCCGCGCGATAATCTCGCGCACATCAAACGGCTGACGGGAATCCCTGGGCACGATGCCGTAGATTTCTTCCGGTGGATAAATCGGCTCGATCGGCTTCCGCACATCCAGCCCCGGGTTCTTCACCCGGTTCAGTCGCGCCACCGAATTGCGCGCGATCTCCAGTGCATGGGTATCGTTATTGGCAAAGTGGTCGGAAACCCCGGAAGTCTTGCAGTGCACCTCCGCACCGCCCAGCTCCTCTGCCGAAACCTCTTCACCGGTAGCCGCCTTCACCAGCGGCGGCCCAGCCAGGAAAATGGTGGCCTGCTCCTTCACCATAATGGACTCATCTGCCATCGCCGGTACATAGGCACCACCCGCGGTACAGCTACCCATCACCACCGCAATCTGCGGAATGTTTTTCGCGGACAGGTTCGCCTGGTTGAAGAAGATGCGCCCGAAGTGCTCGCGATCAGGGAACACATCATCCTGTCGCGGCAGGTTGGCACCACCGGAGTCGACCAGATAAATACACGGCAGGTTGTTCTGCTCGGCAATCGTCTGCGCTCGCAGGTGTTTCTTCACCGTCAGCGGGTAATAGGTGCCGCCCTTAACCGTCGCATCGTTGGCGACGATCACACAGGGCTGACCGGCAACGGTGCCGATACCAGTGAGAATTCCCGCAGCCGGCACGTCTTCACCGTAAACGTCGTAGGCGGCGAGCTGGGAGAATTCCAGGAACGGGCTGCCCGGGTCCAGCAGCGCGTCGATGCGATCGCGAGGCAGTAATTTACCGCGGGAGACATGCTTCTCCCGCGCCCGCTCACTGCCGCCCTTGGCGATGGTTTCCAACTTTTCGCGCAGGTCATCAACAATGCTCTGCATCTGCTCGCGGTTTTCCGCAAACGCAGGATCGCGGGAATTTATTTTGCTCTGAATCTGATTCATAAAAAATACGAGGCCAATTCGTAGTCAGAATCTGGATGCGAAGGTGCTGATGCCGGTGCGGGTTTACCAGACCTTCTAAAACAGGGATGTTTTAGAAGAGTCCCCAGGGATGGGTTCACGACGTGTCTGGTAAACCCGCACCGGCAGCAGCACCGCCACCGAAATATAAAAAACTTAGCGAGTCTCGTTAAACAGCTCGCGCCCGATCAACATGCGACGGATCTCGGAAGTACCCGCGCCAATTTCATACAGCTTGGCATCACGCAGCAGGCGACCGGTTGCGTATTCATTGATGTAGCCGTTACCACCCAGGGTCTGGATCGCCTGAAGGGCCATCTGCGTTGCACGCTCCGCAGTAAACAGGATTACCGCAGCGGAATCCTTACGCGAATCCTCGCCGCGATCACAGGCCTTCGCCACGGCATACAGATAGGCGCGGCTCGCGTTCAGGTCTGCATACATATCCGCAACCTTGCCCTGCATCAGCTGGAACTCACCGATCGCCTTGCCAAACTGCTTGCGCTCGTGAATGTACGGCACAACGATATCCATGCACGCCTGCATGATGCCCACCGGGCCGCCGGACAAGATTGTGCGCTCGTAATCCAGACCGCTCATCAGCACGCGTACACCGCCGTTCAGCTGACCCAGAATGTTTTCTTCCGGCACCTCACAGTCCTCGAACACCAGCTCACAGGTGTTGGAACCGCGCATGCCCAGCTTGTCCAGCTTCTGTGCCTGGGAGAAGCCCTTGAAGCCGCGCTCGACGATAAACGCCGTAATACCGCCGGAGCTGATGCCCGGCTCGGTGCGCGCATAGATCACATAAGTGTGCGCGTCCGGACCATTGGTGATCCACATCTTGTTGCCGTTCAGGATAAAGCGGTCGCCCTTCTTCTCCGCCTTCAGCTGCAGGCTCACCACATCGGAACCCGAGTTCGGCTCACTCATCGCCAACGCGCCGATATGCTCACCGGAACAAAGCTTGGGCAGATACTTCGCCTTCTGCTCCGGGGTGCCGTTCTTGCGAATCTGGTTTACACACAGGTTGGAGTGGGCGCCGTAGGACAGGCCGACGGACGCAGATGCGCGGGAGATTTCTTCCATCGCTACCGCGTGGGCCAGGTAACCCATGTTGGAACCGCCGTATTCCTCTTCCACGGTCATACCCAGGAGGCCCAGCTCACCGAACTTTTTCCACATGTCGGCGGGGAACAGATTGTCTTCGTCGATTTGCGCCGCGCGCGGGGCCAGTTCTGCCTGGCAGAACTTGTAGACCATATCCCGCAGCATTTCGATGTCTTCACCGAGGCCAAAGTTCAGGGTTGGGTAAGGGGTATTCATGGGCTGCTCCGCAGTGAATCAGTCAGCGATGGTTTAAAACCAGGTTCAGTTAGAGTGTTCTTTGAGTGCCGCCTCGGTGCGGGCGGTGGCGTCGTCCAGCTGCGCGAGCATCTTCTCGATGTCCCGCTGCTGCTGGCGTAACTGTTGCCGTTTTGCATCGATACGGTCGAGGAGGCGGTTGAGCTGCTCCACATTGCCGTGGGCCGGGTCGTACATATCGATGATTTCCCGGCTCTCATCCAGCGAGAATCCCAGACGCTTGCCCCGCAGGATCAGCTTCAGGCGCACCCGGTCTTCCGGTGTGTACACCCGCGTCTGACCTCGGCGCTGGGGAGTCAGTAGCCCCTTGTCTTCATAGAAGCGGATGGTGCGGGTGGTAATCCCGAACTCCTGGGCCAGCTCGGAGATGCTGTAGCTGTCAGCAGTGTTGGTGCTCATTGGGCGGGGGCGCTCATGGGATAGTCCTCAATTCTGCCCGAAGTCTAGTTGACGTTTACGTTAACGTAAACTTTAATTTAAACTGCGTCATGACTAGTAGGGTGTTTGCGGTCATATTGGGGTCGGGTAGTTAGAGCGCGCTAGGTGGAGGAAGCTGGCGCCCCGGAGAGTGGGGCGCCTGACGTAATTAGTCGGTTGCGCGAGAGAGCATGAAATTGCTCGGGTTGAAAGCGGTTTCGTCACCAGAGGTCATAAAGTCCTCGATGGCTGCGATTGTTCTGGGGGCTGCGGCAGACAGCAGTGTCGCGCCGCGAGCGGTAATCTGGACGTTGTCCTCAATGCGCACACCGATACCGTCGTATTTTTCCAGCGCTTTGGAAATACTCGCCTGCGCTTCTTCGTCCAGTGATTGGTATGTATCGGAGTTCTCCACCACGTTGCGGCGGATGTATAGGCCGGGTTCGATCGCGATCACCATGTCAGCGCGCAACTTGCCATAACGGTTCAGTGTATCGTGAACATCCAAGCCAATGGAGTGGCCGTAGCTGTGCCAGTAGTACATGTGCACCTGTTCGTCGGTCTGTTCGGTAATCAAACCCAGTTCCATAAGCGACTCGGCATGCGAATCCAAAATTGCTCGTTCGATATCCAGGATGTCTCGTCCGGGACGCGCCGCTGCAATGGCGCGATCAGAAGCGTTCAGCGCGGCCGCGTAGACTTCTTTTTGTTTGTCTGAAAATTTCCCGCTTGCTGGAAACGTACGGGTTACATCGGCAGTGTAGTGCTCGACTTCTGCGCCGATATCGACGAGGAATAGTCCCTCATGATCAATCTGTTCGTGTGGGTGGGCGTAGTGCAGAATGGCTGCATTGTCCCCCGAAGCGGTAATTGCGGGGAATCCCCAGTGGGAACCGTGGGCGGCAAAAAGATAGTCGATGGCAGCCTTCACCTGATATTCGTACTCCGACACTGGCGCGCTGCGCATGGCAACCTTGTGACCGGCAACCGTAATGTCGATGGCGCGCTTGAGTGCGGCCAGTTCCGCATCAGACTTTACTTCTCGCTGCGTGTGGATGATTGGAGAGATATTGGCGATTCGCAATTCGGGAAAACGGGTTTTGAATTTTTCCGCATAGCTGGATTCCCGGGGACGAGGAATTTTTTCCAGTCCGCGGCGATTGCCAAGCGACAACCAAAGCGAAGCGGTACCCTCACGAATGGCATTAACCAGCTGGGGGTATTCCGGCTTGTCGAAGAAGTGTTCGCGGCCCTTGCGGATCTTGGTGTTATATCCCCTGAACAGCAAGTCGAGAAATTCGTCAAAGTCCTTGCTGCTGCGGATATGTTCAATTCCGGTGGCAGTCCTCAGAGTATCTTCGTCCGGTAACTTGCCGTGCCATTTCTCGTAATCAGGGTTGTCGAGCTGGTGGAATAGGTGTGCCTGCTGTTCGCGGCCGCTCTTGATCATCACCAAGTGCGTTTCGGGCGTGTTGAGGCCGGTAAGGTAAAGCAAGTTCTGGTCCTGGCGGAAGGGCCATTCCACATCGTCATTTCTGACTTTTCCCTTCTCGGAGAGCAGGATGAGTATTGCATTTTCACCCATGGCTTCGAATACGCGTGCGCGACGTTGTTTGTATTCTTTTGCCGAGAAATAGTTGGATGACAGGTCGATATTCGCCTCGCTTTCCGTATCGGCAGTGGAGAGCGCGGGCGATAGAGTGGCAATGCAGGCGAGTGCCAGCAGGCCAAGGTAGCGGTTGAGCGGATTCATAAGCGTCCTTTCTGGCGATCCATAATACCGGATGAATATTTGATACCCCGCACCGGACAGGCCGGTGCAGGTACGTGAGTAGACTGGCTTCCGAGAGTGATCAGTCTTCTAACGTGTTGGTGGCGATGAGCGATTTTTTCGCAATCGCTTCTTTGAGACCGGGTACAAACTCGACACCCTGCACCACTTGGATACTGGAATCCGACAGATCGTCGTCAATGGGCTGGTGGCGTCCGCCGAGGCAATCCGCGAGGAAAGACTCGGTAGTGGCGTAGAACGAAAGGCGGTTCTCTGGCTTCTGGAAACCGTGGCCTTCGTCGGGATACAGGATGTAAGTTACCGGCAACTGCTTGGCCTGCATGGCGCTGACAATCTGGTCCGACTCGGCCTGTTTTACCCGGGGATCATTGGCACCCTGTCCGATCAGCAGAGGCTTGCTAATATTGTCGACGAAGTTGAGCGGGGAGCGCTCTTCGAGGAGTTTTCTGCCGGCTTCGGTTTCCGGGTTTCCGACCGCGCTGTGCAGCACTTTCTTGAAGCCTTCCCAGTAAGGAGGCACGGATTCAAGCAGGGTATTCAGATTGGACGGGCCCACAATATCTACACCGCAAGCGAAGGTTTCCGGTGTGAAGGTAAGGCCGACAAGCGTTGCATAGCCCCCGTAGCTGCCGCCCATGATGGCCACGGTATCCTTGGAGGTGATTCTTCTGTCGATGGCCCAGTCCACTGCATCCAGCAGGTCGTTGTGCATGGCGGCGGCCCACTCACCATTGCCCGCATTAACGAAATTCTTGCCGAAGCCGGTGGATGCGCGGAAGTTGACCTGCAGCACTGCATAACCGCGATTGGCGAGCCAGCTGGCGCGGGCGCTATCTGCGAAGTTGTCCCGTCCCCAGGGACCTCCATGCACCAGTAACACCATGGGTATTGGTGCATCGACTTTGCCGCCCTTGTCTGCTTCAACAGGCAAAGTTAAATAAGACACCAGTTCCAGGCCGTCCCTGGATTGGATGGTCTGTGGATAACTGCGCGGAAGCGCAAACTCATTGAGTTCCGGTTTACCCTCGAACAGGGTGGTCAGGGTTTGGGTACTGCGGTCGAAAACTTCGTATACATCGGACTCGGTATCGCGAGCAGAGGCGGTCAGCCATTGCATGCTGTCCAGTGTGGTAGCGAGAATGGTGATATCGCCATTGGCCTGTTTGTTCAGTGCGGCGATATCGTCCTTGATCTTTTCATCCAGTCCCATCCATTCATGCTTGTGGTAATTGACCGCGTAGGCCATCGGCGTGTGGTCGGTGGGGTTCATGACCACACTGGAAATGTCTGCCTTCTCGGACTCGGCGAGCACGGTAAGTTTGCCAGAGGCGAGTACCATATGTGTCAGTGCGGCTTTGTCGCGACCACGGCTGTCTTGCAGATAGATGCCGCTGTTGTCTTTGTCGAAGCCGAGAACATAGGTGGTGAGCGCATCCTCCCGGGGGATGTCGAACAGCTCTACCCATTCTTCCTCGATTTTTTGTGACACTGTAAATCCACCATCGGCGGATGGGGTCATCCCGAGTCTTGCCTGCAGGTCGTGGTCGACAATCAGTTCGGAAAAGCCGGTATTTTCCACTAGCAGCGTGCGCTCCGCTGTCTGCAGGTCGACCAGATAGGGATCGTGCCAGCGCGGATCCCGGTCGTTGATGCCGACGACAACCTGCCCGGGATGGTCCTCGCTTTGCGCGATCATCGTGGCCGAGATGCCTTCGTATGGGGTGAGGTCGGTAATTTCGTCTGTCTGCAAATCAACACTGAACAAGTGCCAGTTTTCATCCCCGTTGTTGTCGCGGATGAACAGCAGGTTTTCGCTGTCCAGCGACCAGAAATGTTGCCGTATGCCGCGACCAGTGTCTGCGGTAACAGCCTTGGCGGCATCGAAATCACCTGCAGGTGCCACCCAGATATTCATCACGCCGTTCAAGGGGGCGAGAAAACTCATCATTTCGCCGTCCGGGCTCAGGCGCCCCTGCCAGCGGGCGGGGTTGCCGAACAACAACTCCCGGTCAATCAATGGAGTGGTTTCGACCGTTTTAGATACCGTATTGGTTTTCGCGGAGGTGGTTTCTTGTTTTGGGGCGCATGCCGCGATCAAACCTGCGATGGCGAATACACCTATAACTCTCCAGTTTCTGTTCATTGCCAGATTCCTTGGGTGTGAGGGTGTTAAAGGGGTACATCAATGCAACATCGCGTTCAGAATTACACAGGATGAGACTGGATGAAATGATGGAGTGGCGTGTCGCGAGGCAAATACGTTGAAATTTTGGACGTTTGTCAATAAAGGCATGTCCTTAAGTATTGAGTAGCGTTTTTCCGAGGGTTGAGAGCACGTTCGGCGTCGCCGACTCTGGAATTCAGGGTTGAAAAAATTATGTAAGGTTTTGGCGCCGCTGGGTACAGTAGGTGGCAATACCCGCAAACTGGCGGCCCTAAATACATGGATAGAAGAACCACAACTTGGACGCGCGCGAACAACAATTTCAGCAATTGATTGAGGACTGCGGTGGTGGCATTGCGCGCCTAGCAGGCAGCTATGTGCACAATCAGGCCGAGCGGGAGGACCTGGTGCAGGAGATATGGCTGGCCATCTGGCGGGCCCTGCCCGGTTTCCGTGGTGATTCCAGCCTGCGCACCTTCATTTACCGCATCGCCCACAACCGCAGTGTCACTCAGCTGGCACGTCGCCGCGACAGTGAAGGCGGCGAGGAACTGGAAACGGTCGCCGACGAGCGTCCGGGGCCCGAGACGCAGCTGGTGCAGAGCCGGGATGCCGAGCGATTGATACATGCAGTGTCCCTGCTGCCGCTGGGGATGCGCCAGGTTCTGACTCTTCGTTTTGAGGGGTTGAGTTACAGCGAGATTTCGGAGGTGCTGGGCATCAGCGAATCAAACGTGGCGGTACGCCTGAATCGCGCCCGCGAGCGCCTAAATAAAAAATTGAGTGGAACGGTGTGAGTCAACATATGAGTGAACATGAAAATGGTAAGCCAGCGGTTGCTCAAGATGCAGGTGACGGCTTGCAGGAGCTGGCCAATCTTTGGCATAAGGCCCCAATTACGCTGCCTGTGCCTGAAGCCATCCGCGCACAAGTTGGCAAGCAGGAGCGGCGTATGCGGTTGTATGCGTGGCTTGAATGGATTGCGTCGATCGTGGTCGGCATTGGTGGCGTTTACCTGATGCTGCGTAGCGACGTCAGTGATGCACCCTGGCGTGCACTGCTGGTAGTTGTGCTTTTGGCGTGGGCCATGGCCTTCTCTGTGTCCAATCGCCGCGGGGTGTGGGAGCCACTGGAGGAGTCCGTGCGCGGCTACTTGGATCTGGCTCGACTGCGCCTGGTGCGCAAGCGTCGTATGCTGCGGTTTACCTGGCTATTTTTTATTGCGGAGCTGGGGATTTTTGCGGTGTGGCAGTGGTTGTCACGGTTTGAGTGGCTGGAGCCCATTTTCGAGGGTGATGGCTGGTTCGCCATTACCTGGATATCTGCATTTGCGCTGGCCATGAGTGTGTGGAGTGCCTGGTACTGGCGCCGAATAAAAAGCGGCGAACAGCAGATTGAGAAATGGCAGCGGGAGAATATCGAAATAAATGAAAAATAAATTGTAAGAAAAGGGATGATGCCGGTACTACAGAAAAGGTGTTGATCGATCAGCGAATGAATAATCCCAATCATTAAAGAGATTTCAATTATGTTGTCGAACCTTGAACAAAAATTTTCCGGCTTTCTCGATCTGCTTGCACAGATGGATCCAGTTCAAACCGCAGTATTCATTATTTTCTTTTTCGCGATCTGGTTTTTGCCGAGCGTGCTCGCCGTCTTCTTTAACCGTGGACATCTGGGGAAAATCTTTCTCGCCAATATCCCGGCTGGGCTTTCATGGATCGCCTGGGTGGCGCTGCTGGTGTGGGCGGCTACGGGCAAAATGAGTGGCAAGCTGGCGGCAAAGTACGGCTCTGGTGCTGCAGGGCAGCCAGCAAAAGCGGGCGGGTAACCTGGAGGAATTCGCGTCCCAGTTGGCTTGGCGGGTGGCGCAATTTGCATTCTTGTGCCATATCTTTTGTTTACCCTAGCTCGAAGGAGATTCGATGGTGGACAAGTCAGACAGCCAATCCCACAAGCATAACGCCAAGTGCGGGCACACAGCCATCAAGCACGGTGACCATGTCGACTATCTGCAGGATGGTCACCTGCATCATCCGGACGGGGGCTCCAATAGCGAGCACGTGCTGGAAGTGAATGCCACCAATCCAAATGCGTGCAGGCCATTGAACCCCGGTTGCGCGCCGGGTCACACCCACGGTCCAGGTTGCGGGCACGAGCGGGTGCCGCATGGGGATCATTTTGATTATCTGGTGGATGGCCGCCTGCATCATGTGCACGGGGATCATTGCGACGATCACGGGCCAGTGGACATCGTCAAAGGGCACTGAACACCGGCAGAGGACTTCCACCGGCATTCAGAGAAGAGCGGGGCGGTTAGCGGTTGCTGGGCAACATTTCTGTTGCCAGGTACTCGCGGTAATACGCGCTTGCCAGCAGCTGCTTGGCCTCCTCGATGTCCGGTGCGAAGTAGCGGTCCTTGTCGTAGAAGGGCACGCGCTCGCGCAGTGCGGCCTTCGCGTTTTCCAGTTTCTCTGTCGTTTTCAGCGGGGCGCGGAAGTCGAGGCCCTGGCAGGCCGCCAGCAGTTCTACCGCGAGGATGCCGCAGGTGTTGTCGGCCATGTCCCGCAGGCGGCGACCGGCAAAAGTAGCCATGGAGACGTGGTCTTCCTGGTTGGCGGAAGTCGGCAGTGAGTCGACGCTCGCCGGGTGGGCAAAAGTCTTGTTCTCACTCGCCAGTGCGGCAGAAGTTACCTGCGCGATCATAAAGCCCGAGTTCACCCCGCCGTTGTCCACCAGGAAGGGCGGCAGGCCGGACAGGTTGGAGTCAATCAACAGTGCCATGCGGCGTTCGGACAGGGAGCCGATTTCCGCAATGGCCAGCGCCAGATTGTCGGCCACCATGGCCACCGGTTCCGCGTGAAAGTTGCCGCCGGAGATGATGTCGGAATTTTCCGGGTTTTCCGTGTCGGTAAACACCAGCGGGTTGTCGGACACACCGTTGGCTTCCGCCAGCAACACCTCTGAAGCAAAACGGATCTGCTGCAGGCAGGCGCCCATCACCTGAGGCTGACAGCGCAGGGAGTAGGGGTCCTGTACCTTTTCACAGTCTTCATGGGACTCGCCGATTTCACTATGGTCGCCCAGCAGCTCGCGATAGCTTGCCGCCACGTCGCGTTGTGCCTGCTGGCCGCGCACCATGTGGATGCGGTCGTCAAATGGACGGCGTGAGCCCTTGGCCGCTTCTAGTGTCAGAGCGCCGGTGACCACGGCGCCCGCAAACATATCTTCCGCAGAGAACAGTCCCTGCAGGGCAAACGCGGTGGATGCCTGGGTGCCATTCAGCAGTGCCAGACCTTCCTTCGGTGCCAGCACGACCGGGCGCATTTCTGCGAAGCGCAGACCTTCGGATGCGGACTTGCGCTCGCCGTTGATAAAGCATTCCCCTTCGCCGAGCAGTACCACGCTCATATGTGCCAGCGGTGCCAGATCGCCGGAGGCGCCCACGGAGCCTTTTTCCGGAATTGCGGGGTAGACGCCGGCGTTGACCAGTTTGATCAATGCCTCGATCACTTCCAGGCGGATGCCGGAGAAGCCGCGGGCGAGGGAGTTGATTTTCAACACCATCAGCAGGCGCACGGTGTCTTCACTCATAAAGTTGCCGGTGCCGGCGGCGTGAGACAGAACGATGGCGCGCTGCAGGGTTTCCAGGTCTTCTTTCTTGATGCTGGTATTTGCGAGCAGACCGAAACCGGTGTTGATACCGTACACGGTGCGGCCCTGCTCCAGTACGTCGGCAACCGTTTTGGCGGACGCATTAATCGCGGCGTGGGCGTCTTTCGACAGGCTCAATTTAACCGGCTCGCGGGCGACGCGGCGCAGCTGTTCCAGGCTCAGTTGGCCCGGGGTGATTTCCAGTTGGTACATAAAAGTTTTCACCGAGAATATTTTTTTACGTTCGCCATGCCGACCGGGCATGGCGAATTAAATAGGTTGAATCAGTCTTTCAGCATGGGCAGGTCGAGGCCCTGCTCGCGCGCACAGTTTTTCGCAATGTCGTAGCCGGCATCTGCATGGCGCATAACGCCGGTAGCCGGGTCGTTCCACAGTACGCGCTCAATGCGTTTCTTCGCCGCTTCGGTACCGTCACACACGATCACAACACCGGAGTGCTGGGAGAAGCCCATACCGACGCCGCCGCCGTGGTGCAGGCTCACCCAGGTAGCGCCGGAGGCGGTGTTCAGCAGTGCGTTTAGCAGCGGCCAGTCGGATACCGCATCGGAGCCGTCCATCATGGATTCGGTTTCGCGGTTGGGGCTGGCAACAGAGCCGGAGTCGAGGTGGTCGCGACCGATCACCACCGGCGCTTCCAGTTCGCCGTTGGCGACCATCTCGTTGAAGGCCAGTGCCAGGCGCGCACGGTCTTTCAGGCCGACCCAGCAGATACGCGCGGGCAGGCCCTGGAACTGGATGCGCTCACGAGCCATGTCCAGCCAGTTGTGCAGCTGCGGATTGTCCGGGATCAGCTCTTTTACCTTGGCGTCGGTCTTGTAAATGTCTTCCGGGTTGCCGGACAGTGCCGCCCAGCGGAACGGGCCGATGCCTTCGCAGAACAGCGGGCGGATGTAGGCCGGTACAAAACCGGGGAAGTCGAATGCGTTCTTCACGCCCACTTCGAAGGCCATCTGGCGAATGTTGTTGCCGTAGTCGAGAGTGGCAGCGCCGCGCTCTTGCAGCGCCAGCATGGCCTCGACCTGGATACCCATGGATTCCTTGGCTGCTTTAACTACCGCCGCTTCGTCTTTTTTGCGCATCTCGGCGGCGTGCTCCATGGTCCAACCTTTAGGCAGGTATCCGTTCAGCGGATCGTGCGCGGAGGTCTGGTCGGTAACGCAGTCGGGCAAAATGCCGCGCTCGACAATTTCCGGGAAGACGTCGGCGGCGTTGCCGAGCAGGCCGACGGAGATGGCTTCGCCTTTCTCCATCGCGTCGTTGATCATCGCCAGGGCTTCGTCGAGGCTGGTGGCTTTCTTGTCCACGTAGCCGGTGCGCAGGCGGAAGTCGATGCGGGTTTCATCGCACTCGACGGCGATCATGCAGAAACCGGCCATGGTGGCGGCCAGCGGCTGTGCGCCGCCCATGCCGCCGAGGCCGCCGGTGAGTACCCATTTGCCCTTGGCTTCACCGTCGAAGTGTTTGCGCGCAACCGCGGCAAAGGTTTCGTAAGTGCCCTGGACGATGCCCTGGGAGCCGATGTAGATCCAGGAGCCAGCGGTCATCTGGCCGTACATGGCCAGGCCTTTTTTATCCAGCTCGTTGAAGTGTTCCCAGTTGGCCCAGTGGGGTACCAGATTGGAGTTGGCGATAAGTACGCGAGGAGCGTCGGCGTGGGTCTTGAATACGCCGACGGGCTTGCCGGATTGCACCAGCAGGGTTTCGTCGTCTTCCAGGCGCTGCAGTACTTCAACGATTTTGTCGTAGCACTCCCAGTCGCGTGCGGCACGGCCGATACCGCCGTAAACCACCAGGTCTTCCGGGCGCTCGGCGACGTCCGGGTGCAGGTTGTTCATCAGCATGCGCAGTGGGGCTTCGGTAAGCCAGCTTTTTGCGTTCAGCTTGGTGCCGGTCGGTGCGGCAATTTTACGGCTGGGGTCGTGACGTTTGTCGGTCATGGTTGCCTCGTCTATTTCCAAATTCTTGGTTTGAAATTGAGATCTGTGGGCTTTTGGCCCTGTGGTATTGAGTACTTCGGATTTTGGTTCTGTGGCGGCGAGATGCCAGGCAAGGGTTTTCAGGACCGCTGTGTATACATCCCTGTACGCTGCGTCGGCGACGTCCCTGTCGCCGACGCTCCTGAAAACCCTTGCCCGGCACCCCGCCTTCTATTCACGTTGCTGTGCTTCGTAGCGTTTGGCTTTGAATTTAAAACCTGAGCTGCGCACCCAATCGGTACCGATTACCCGGATGCACCAGCCGCGCAAAACTCACCGTGCCCGCGCTACTTTTCGTGCGTCGCCAGATCTGCAGGCACGCCGCTCCCGGTTTTATATCCAGTGCACTACCAACCGACTCATCCGCGCCAATCGCTTCTACCGTGGTATCAACCTCCGTCAACGGAGCCACGCGGGTCAGGTATTCATTTGGTGTAGCCGCACTGAAGTCCTGCTGCAGGTATTCCGGCACCAGCGTGGGGTTGGTATAGCGTTCTTCAAACTGGATCGGCAGGTCGTTGTCCAGGTGCACGATGATCGAGTGGAACACCGCCGCGCCTTCGGCGAGGCCTAGGGCGACAGCGACCTCTGTGCTGGCAGTTGTCTGCTCCAGTTTGAGGATGCGGTTGCTATAACTGTGACCACGGGCGGCAACTTCGTCGGCAATATTGCGCACTTCCAGCAGGGATCCCGCAGGAACGGGTTCGGCGACGAAGGTGCCGAGGCCCTGTGACCTAATCAGCACGCCTTCATCGGTGAGCTCGCTGAGTGCGCGGCGGGCGGTCATGCGGCTGACGTTGAAATCCTGGGCGAGCTGGTTTTCCGAGGGCACGCGGAAGTGGGCGGGCCATTCACCGGACTCGATCTGGGCGCGGATATGTGCCTTGATCGCGGCGTAGCGGGGCTGGCTGCCGGTATCGGGGGTGCCTGTGGATAACTGACTGCGCATACTTGTGTGGTCTTTGCCTGCTCGGGTAAAGTGGCTGCCTGGTTGTACATTCTTGTATATACAACTAATCAATAGGGCAACTATGAATTTGAAGAGGAACGCTGTCAATAGGTGGGTAGTTGTCCGTCTATAGGCAGGTTCCTATATGCGTGGGGCTTGCGAGCGTCCGCGAAACCGAGTGGAGTCGTAAAAGCGTAAATTGAAGGTTGGGTGCTGGGGGCAAGGTTTCAGGAGCGTCGGCGACAGGGATGTCGCCGACGCAGTGTACATGGACGTATTCACAGGGGGGCGCCTAGCTCGGTCCTGAAACCTTGCCCCCAGTGCCCAACCGCCACAGAGCCAGACCAATGCTCCGTGAGAATCTGCGCCAGATCCCTCCAACAGAGCTATCGTTACAAATAACGCCAATTCAGTGAGCGACTATGACTGAACGCTGTGATCTTCTGATTACCAATGTCCACGCGGCCACCATGGATCCGTCCCTACCCGGGGCCTATGGCGCAGTGGAGGATGCCGCGGTGGCGGTTACGGGCAACAAGATTGTGTGGATAGGGCCGCGCCGGGAATTGCCGGATGCGGTAGCCGATACCGTGATCGACGGCGAGGGTCAGTGGCTGACCCCCGGACTGATCGACTGCCACACCCACCTTGTCTACGGCGGCCACCGTGCCGGCGAATTTGCCCGTCGTCTCGGTGGCGAAAGCTATGAGGAAGTCGCCCGTGCCGGTGGCGGTATTCTCTCTACCGTCCGCGCCACTCGCGCGGCCAGCGCCGAAGACCTCTACCACAAGGCCGAGCCAAGACTCAAAGCGCTATTGCGCGAAGGCGTCACCACCATCGAAATCAAGTCCGGCTATGGCCTCGATCTCGATACCGAGCTCAAGCAGCTGCGTGTTGCCCGCCGCCTGGCGCAACACTACCCGGTGAATATTCTCACCACCTGCCTCGCCGCCCACGCCCTGCCGCCGGAATACGACGGCCGCGCCGACGATTATATCGACCTGGTGTGCAACGAGATTCTGCCGGCCGTTGCCAAAGAGCAGCTGGCCGATGCCGTCGACATGTTTTGCGAAAACATCGCCTTCTCCGTCGATCAGTGCGAGAGGGTGATCAAGGCCGCACAGGCCCTCGACCTGCCGGTTAAAGTCCACGCCGAACAGCTTGCCGCCACTGGCGCCACCAGAATGGCCGCCCGCGCCGGCGCCCTGTCGGTGGAGCATATCGAGTACATCACCGATGAAGACGTCGCCGCCATGGCCGAAAGTGGCACCGCCGCGGTCTTGCTGCCCGGCGCCTTCTACACCCTGAAGGAAACCCGTGTGCCGCCGATCGAAAAGCTGCGCGCAGCGGGTGTACCCATGGCCATTTCTACCGATCTGAACCCGGGCAGCTGCCCGATTGCTTCACTGCGTTTGATGATGAACATGGGCTGCAATCTGTTTGGTCTTACCCCGGCTGAGGCGCTCGCCGGTGTCACCCGTTCTGCTGCGCGCGCCCTTGGTGTGTGCTGCTCCCGCGGTGTGTTGCACGCAGGCCTGCGCGCGGACATGGCCCTGTGGCCGATGGAAACTCCAGACCAGCTGGCTTATGAGGTGGGTGCCCTGAAACCCGCGGAAATTTTTGTAGGGGGACAACATGTTACAGCTGGCTGATATGCGCCTGTGGAGCGGGCGGGTCGACAGTGAAGACGGCAAGGCCGGCAAGCGCTGGCACCAGGACATAGTACCGCTGCATCTCGACAGTCCACCGGGGCTCGCCATTCTCGGGTTTGCCTCGGACGAAGGGGTGCGCCGCAACAAGGGCCGGATCGGTGCTGCCAAGGGACCGCGTATCCTGCGGCTGGCTCTGGCCAACCTGCCCAAAACCTTTGGCGCGCCGCTGTATGACGCCGGCAACGTAAAGGTTGAGAAAGACGACCTGGAATCCGGGCAGGCCATGCTGGGTGCGCGCATTACTGATCTGATGAGCGCCGGCCACTTCCCGCTGGTGCTCGGCGGGGGGCACGAGATTGCTTACGGTAGTTATCAGGGAATAGCGCGCTGGATGCGCGAGCAGCAGCGTGAAAAGACACTGGGTATTATCAACTTTGATGCCCATCTCGATCTGCGCCTGCCCGCGCCGAAAGGTTCCTCCGGCACGCCTTTTTTTCAGATCGCCGAGCAGTGTGATGTTAACGGCCGCCCATTCCACTACCTGTGTGTGGGAGCCGCGGCCACCGCCAATACCCCGGCGCTTTACAACCGTGCGGAGGAACTTGGGGCCCAGGTCATTTCCGATCGTGAAATCGTGCCCTGGCGGATCGAGCTGGTGCAGAAGCAGATTGCGGATTTTATCGAGCGGGTGGATTTCGTATATCTCACCGTTGATCTCGATGTGTTCCCGGCGGCCACCATGCCCGCGGTGAGCGCTCCGGCTGGACGCGGCGTAGCATTTGAATTGTTCGAACCGCTGCTGGATACGGTGCTGGAATCGAAGAAGGTGTGCCTGGCGGATATCGCCGAATTCAATCCGTATTTCGATATCGAAGACCACGCTGCGCGCACCGCGGCCCGGGTTATCTTCCAGATCGCCAACGGTGTCAAAGGCTAGCTCGTTTGGCTGAACTGCAACATTGCTTGCAGTTTGGCCGGTTTTTTTGAGGAATAAATCTTGTTTTGGGCACAAACAGGAGTGAATGACCCTACTTGAATAGTGACGTCTTAGTCGTTGTGTTAGCTTCGTGACTGAAGCGCATCCCAAATAGCGTGCGGCTCTTAATTGGTACGATGGTGCCAGGTGCGGTTGGGCCCACCGGGGTGGTCTTTATCTAAAATCAATAACAAGTCGGGGATCACTATGACTAAGCGCCAGTTTAGCGGGCGGAGGCCTATTGCATTCGCCATAGCCGTTGCCGCCGGTTCGGTTGTACCTTCTTTGGCCAACGCTGCTGTTGTCGAGGAAATCATTGTTACCGCCCAGAAGCGCGAACAGAATGCGCTCGAAGTGCCGGTGACGGTGGACACCTTTTCTACTGCCGATATGGATAACACCAACGCGCTGAAACTCAGCGATATGGCCGCTTATGTTCCGGGGTTTGAAGTGGGTTCGGGAATCACCCAGTCCGCGCTCAGTATCCGCGGGGTGAGCAGTTCCAATATCAGTGCCGGCGGCGATCCGTCGGTGGCGGTGTTTTACGACGATGCCTATGTGCCGGCGCCGGCCACCTCCATGTCGTTTGCCGACATGCAGCGGGTAGAAGTTCTCAAAGGTCCGCAGGGAACACTGTTTGGGCGTAACGCCGCTGCTGGTACCGTCAATCTGGTACCGAATCAGCCGCAGGCCGACTTCGATGCTTTTGTCTCCGCACGCGCTGGAAACTTTGGTCTCGCTCAGGTGGAGGGCATGATCAACGCGCCGGTGACGGATAATGTCTTTCTGCGCGGAAACCTGATGAGCTATCAGCGCGATGGCTTCGTTGAGAATGTCACGCCGGGTAGTGCCGACGCCGGTGCTGAAGACATCCTGACTGGTCGCCTGTCGGCGCTCTGGCAAATCAGCGCAAACACATCCGCACAGCTCTCATATGATTGGGACGAGGTGGATAACGCCGCGCGCCAGGCAATCGGCGTGAGTGAATACGCCTACAGTACAGATCCTTTCGATTACCGGGTGGAGAACGATGTGGTCAACGGCGGTGAAACCCGCTCCATGTCCACCGTCAATGCCAAGCTAAAACACACCTTCAATGACAACTGGAGCCTGAAGTGGGTCTCCAGCTTCCGCCAGTGGGAAACCACCAACCGGGAAGAAGAGGATGGAACTGCGGATATCACCCGATATCTGGATACCAACAACATCTTTGATTCCGATATCGCCTATCACGAGTTGCAGGTGAATTTCAGCAGCGACCAGCTTAACGCGGTGATGGGAGCGAACTATTCCAAAGAGAATATCTACCAGCGCACTAATGTCACGGCTTCTGCAGCCTCGGTCACGCGCCTGGTCACTGGCGATATCGTCAACAACCAGGACCTGCGCGACCAGGTGGCCTATGGGGCGGCGCTTTCTGTGGGTGGAATGCCGGGAGACGGAGGTGCTGGGGATGCCGCGGCAGCCTACGCTCTGGCAGCGCTGGATTCCGTCGAGCACTTGTGGGATGAGGGCGACTGGAACACGTTCACCTCCGTTATCGGCGTTGGACCGCTACCCCAGGCCGACGCCTACTATGACGCGATCGGTGCGCAACTGGGCACCGGCATGCTGTTCGGCCCTGAACAGTTTTCTGGCCAATACTGGACTGAGGCGGTGGAAAATACCGGCGACTTTACCAACTACGGCCTCTACGTCGATGTGGACTACGCGTTGACCGATAAGATCAATGTGCTCGCCGGCCTGCGCTACAGCACCGATGAGAAAACCTTCACCTGGGAAACCCCCGGTACAAACTTCCGCGACCAGCGCGATGGGGTAGAGGAAGTTATTTTCTCCGCAGCGGACGCCTACAACGTGGGCGAAGGGGTTCTGCGGGCCTCGGACGACTGGAGTGCAACCACGGGCCGCCTGGTCGGTCAGTATATGTTTAGCGATAGCGCCATGGCGTTCCTCTCTTACTCTACAGGCTATAAGTCCGGCGGCTTCGACTCGCTCAACCTGTTGACGGCGGAAAACCCAATCGAGCCAGAGGAGGTCGAAAACATCGAGCTTGGCCTCAAGGGTACCCTGATGGATACGCTTCAGGTGCAGCTTAGCTACTTCGATATGAGCGTCGACAATCGCCAGCGCAGTGTCGAGAGCAAGCCGCCGGAGTCGGCCAACGCCCTGCCGCGGGTCATCAATGGCGACCAGCAGTTTAATGGTGTGGAAGTAACGCTGGACTGGCTGGCGACAGAAACCCTCGGCTTCGGTTTTGTGACTACGGTGCGAGATGCGGATTCCCAGTGGGAGGATTACTACGACGCTCGGGGGGAGCTCCAGTCCGAGCGCCAGAAGTCCTCCGTGAATACCGCCTACACAGCGACCATGGATTGGGCGCCGGTAATCCCCGTGGGTGAGCTGAACGTTCACCTGGACTATATCTACGCCGAAAACAGTGACGCGCTGGAGCCAGGTTACCTGGAGAGTTTCAGCGCGATCGATGGTGTGGGCGAAGACGACAAGCGTTTGAATGGGCGTATTGTGTGGATGAGTGGCGGTGGTCAGTACGAACTGGCGCTGTGGGGGCGGAATCTGCTGGATAACGAGCGGGCCAATATCCCCAGTGGACGTACTCTGGCGGTGTTTGGCACCCCTTATACCTCGGTTGCTGAGCCTCGCTCTTACGGCGCGGAAGTGCGTTACAACTTCTGACCCACTGGGGTCAGGGCGATTGCCGTTCCGGTGGTTTGGACGGTGCCGGCTCTTCCGGGGGGAGTTCCCGGGGAGGCCGGCGCGCCTCCAGGTACCGCTTGATATAGGGTTTGTGGGTGTAGATCACGTCGTCCGGCAGCCGGTGCAGATCGAAAAAGCGGTAGCCGTAGATTTCCCCGTCGCGGATTGACACCTGCTTCTCCATGAGGCGCCCGCGAATGGCGATATTGATGATCCCCGAGCGCGGTACCTTGTTGACTTCCAGCACCTCGAAGTCATCAATTTTGATGTCCAGCTCCTCGCTTAGCTCGCGGCGCGCCGACTCCTCAAAGGATTCGTTGCGCTCCACCCAGCCCCCTGGCAACGCCCACTTGTCCTGGTAGGAGTGACGCACCAGCAGCAGCTGATTGTTGCGCTCCACGAAGTACACCATACCCACCACAAACTTGTCAGTGAGGGCATAGGAAATGTTCCAGCGGATTTTCGGCGGCAGTTTGCGGTACAGCTCATACTTGAGGCCCGGGAAGGCCACAAACGCCAAGGCTGCCAGCATGCCGAGTGCCAGCAACAGGAGAATGGCTTTTTTCAAAAATGATCGCATGGGCCCGGAACTGCTTTCACTGCACACTTGGGATTACGTAAAGTGTATCCGAGGCACGGCGCGGCTTTCGAGTACTCTTTCGCTTTGACAGGGTTATCCGTCACTGATTTTGCACTAATTGCCCCGCCAACAGTCATACTCAGGGTCAGACACGGACAATAATCAACAGTTTCACAAGGACGCTTCATGCCGCCAGTATTTGCCTCTCTTCGCCCCCGCTGTCTATTGCCGCTATTGCGTGCGCTGTCTTCCGCGTTCGCTATATGGATGCTGGCGTCACATGGGGTACAGGCAAGCGCGCTCACCTCTGAGCAGCTGGAGGCAGTCGTTATCGATGCGATCCAGCCTGTGGTGGAGAGGCACCAGGTACCGGGGATGGCGCTGGCGCTAACCATTAATGGTGAGCCCTTCTTTTTCAATCTGGGTGAGACTGCCCTGGAAGGTGGTGAGCCCGTCACCGAGCACACGCTGTTTGAAATCGGCTCGGTGAGCAAGACCTTTACCGCAACCCTGGCCGCCTACGCCGAGGCCAAGGGTGCACTGGATTTTAGCCGGCCGGTGAGCGCATACCTGCCGGCGCTGCGCGGCAGTGCTATGGACTCAGTCTCGGTTTTGAACCTCGCCACCCATACCGCCGGGCACTTTCCGCTGCAGGTGCCGGCGGAGGTGGATAACGAGGACGCGCTACTGGAGTACTTCCGCAACTGGGATCCTGGATACACCCCCGGCAGCAAGCGTACCTACGCCAACCCTGGCAGCGGCCTGCTCGGTGTGGTGGCCGCGCGCAGCCTGAATCAGCCTTTCGACAAGGCGATGCAGGAGTCGGTATTTCGTGGGCTTGGTCTGTCGCACACCTTTCTCAAGGTGCCCGATGACCAGATGCGCAGTTACGCAGAGGGACACAACAGCAGGCATCAGCCGGTACGCGTGAACATTGGTCTGTTGGGAGAGGAGGCCTATGGTGTTCGTTCCACGGCCGCCGATCTTACCCGCTACCTGGCCGCACAGATGGAGCTGGTCAAGGTGGCCCCGGATATCAACCAGGCACTGCAGGCAACACGGAGGGGCTTTTTCCGCACGGACTATTATGTGCAGGACATGGTGTGGGAGCAGTACTCGCTGCCTTTGAAAAAGGACACTCTGCTCGCGGGCAACTCGCGCAAAATGATTCGTGAGGATCACCCGGTTACCGCAATTGCCCCTGCGCTTAGGCCACAACGCAACGTACTGATCAACAAAACCGGCTCCACCGGCGGCTTCTCTACTTATGTGGCGTTTATTCCGGAAAAGCAATTTGGCTTTGTACTGCTGGCGAACAAGTATTTTCCAGGCGATGAGCGCGTTGCCATGCTGTACAAAATTCTGGAGGCCGTATTGCCGGAAGTCACCGTCGCAACAGGTGCTGTGCAGTCAGATTCCGCCAGTTAGGGCACAGGTGCTTACGCTGCCTGGTTTTCGGCCTGGGCCTGCTGCAATATGGGGATGGTGAGTTTCGTTTAGGGGGGGAGCATGCTGCCGACTATTGGCACGCTGCGTGCATCTGGTAGATACATTGGCACCGCGAATGGCGCGGATGATGTAAGTGATACCAGGGAAAAGTTGTATGCAAGAAGTAGCCGCACAGATTATGCCGCGCGTTGATCGCCAGTTTGTTGGCAAAGTGCAATCCGAGGTGCACGCGAGTACAGGTGTGCGCTTGGTCAGTTGTGAATTCGATACGGCCAGTTACCAGCCGGCGTTGTTCGCGGAGCTGGGCATTGTCATGCCCGAATCCATCGCGCGTTCGGTGCCCAAGCGGCAGGCGGAGTTTCTCGCCGGGCGCTACGCCGCGGCGCTGGCACTTCAGCACCTTGCGCCGGTGCGGAACCAGGATCTGCAGGTGGGAATCGGCGACAAGCGCAACCCGCTGTGGCCGAAAGGCGTGGTTGGCTCCATCTCCCATGTGGGCAGTGTGGCGGTGTGTGCGGTGAGCCGCGCTGCCGACAAAGACTACCTGGGAATTGATGTGGAAGTGGTGATGTCCGCCCGGGTTTGTCGTGAAGTGGCAAGAATCGTCTCCACCCGGCAGGAGCGGGAACTGCTTTGCGCAGAGGGCCTGTCGGAGAAGATGGCGCTTACCCTGATTTTTTCTGCCAAGGAAAGCCTGTTCAAGGCGCTGTACCCGTCGGTGCAGGATTATTTTGGCTTCGAAGTTGCCGAGGTCTGCGCGCTGCGACTGGGGGAGCAGTCGCTCGTATTGCGACTCACCGAGCGCTTTGCAGAAAAGCATAAGTTACCGCGGGAATACGAATGCCAGTTCACCATGGGTGAACACTGGATTCAGTCGGTAACCTGCGGAAAGTTTCCGCGGCGCGCGAAGCTGAAAGCAATCGGCTGAGGTATTTCCCGGCCCTTAGTTTCTTAATTTTCCCCAATTTTCTCATTACATCACGGCCATCCGCTAAGGTTGGTCGTGGCGCTGTGCAACTTGTTGCATATCCGATATCGGGCGGCTAAGGTGGTTCAATAGCCACATAATAAAAAGAGCAAAAGCTCGAGGCCGCCTATGTCTACGTCAGAATCTTCCGTCTCTCCCAAGCGTTCTGCACCGCAACCGAGCCGTTTACGTATTGGCCGCCGCTACCGTGCGGGGCGGCTCGATGGCCCCTACGACGCCATCGTCATTGGCTCCGGTATCGGTGGCCTCACTACGGCTGCGGTATTGAGTGCCGCCGGCAGGAAAGTACTGGTGCTCGAGCAGCACTATACCGCTGGTGGCTACACCCATGCCTACGATCGCAACGGCTACGAGTGGGATGTGGGAGTGCACTACATCGGTGATGTGGGCGGCCATCCGACTATGACCCGCAAACTGTTCGATTTCATTTCCGGCGGTCAGTTGCAATGGGCGCCCATGGATCGCGCTTACGACCGCATCTGTCTTGGTGACGAGCAGTACGACCTGGTGGCGGGGCGCGACGCGTTTGTGGATGAACTCGCTCGGCGCTTTCCTGGTCAGAAAGCCGTGATCGAAATGTATCTTGAGCGGGTAATGGGCGTCGCCAAGGCGATGCCGGTCATCACTCTGGAGAAACTGTTTCCCCGCTGGTGCGGACCGCTGTTCCGGCTGTACAAAAAACTGCGCTGGCCGGACTATCTCCACAAGACCACCTATCAGGTACTGCGCGAGCTCACGGACAACGAGGAGCT
Source organism: Microbulbifer elongatus (assembly GCF_020524885.1). Lineage (GTDB taxonomy): Bacteria > Pseudomonadota > Gammaproteobacteria > Pseudomonadales > Cellvibrionaceae > Microbulbifer > Microbulbifer elongatus_A. Next base: position 625,302 of record NZ_JAIVKJ010000002.1, read on the forward strand.
GATTGCGGTACTCACCGGCCAGTGGGGCGACAACGGCATGACGCCCAAAACCGGCAGTTTCATCATTCACGCCCTGATCGCCAAACACTATCTGTACGGTGGCTATTACCCGGTGGGCGGCTCCAGCAGGATGGCGGAGACCATCATCCCCCAGATCCAGAAATCCGGTGGCGAGGTGTTCACCTATGCGCGGGTGGAAACCCTGTTACTGGAAGGTTCGCGGGTGACGGGCGTGCGCATGGTCGACGGTACTGAAATTACCGCGCCGGCAGTCATTTCCAACGCCGGCGTTTTCAATACCTTTGAGAAGCTCCTGCCGCAAAGTGCGGCGAGTGCGGCCGGTTATCAGCGTGACCTGGAGGCGGTGAACCCGTCCATGAGTCACCTCTGCCTGTATATCGGCCTGAACAAGACGGCCGGCGAGCTGGGTTTGCCGAAAACCAATTACTGGCTGTATCCCAGTGCGGATTATCAGGCGGATACCGACGCTTTCCTGCAGGACCAGAATGCAGAGATCCCGCTGGTATATATCTCTTTCCCCTCTGCCAAGGACCCGGATTTTGCACGCCGTTACCCCGGCCGTGCCACCATCGAGATAGTCGCGCCGGCAAAATACGAGTGGTTCGAGCAGTGGCAGCGGGAGACCTGGGGCAAGCGCGGCGAGGAATACGAGGTGCTCAAGCAGCGATTTAGCGAGCGCCTACTGGAGCATTTGTACAAACACTTCCCCCAGTTGCGGGGCCAGGTCGACTACTGCGAACTTTCCACGCCTCTCTCCACCCGGCACTTTTGTGAATACCCGCGAGGGGAGATCTACGGTCTCGACCACGATCCCGACCGCTTCGCCCAGTCTTGGCTGCGCCCCAAGACCCGTATATCTGGCCTCTATCTCACCGGGCAGGACATCATGAGCTGCGGCGTGGCCGGTGCCATGTTTGCCGGGCTGGTGACGGCACAGAGCCTGCTGGGATGGCGCAAGGGTGGGGCGCTGATAAGACGGATTTTTGCTGGAAATTCGGTAGAACGTGCTGGGAGAAAGGCCGGGAAGCCGCTGTCTGAGAATAGCGGTGATCGTCTTCGCGCCCCTTGAAGTCGGGGTGTTGTGTGCAGCGTGACCGGGCGTCCGGCAGGTTTCGTGATCAAGCGGTTGAACAGTGATATGAACCGGAAGCCACAAACAAGGAATGATGCGACTCAACGGCGCAGCGGCAACGCGCTAGTTGTACGATTGACCAATAATTAACCATTGTATAGGGTGCGGCATTCGTTTCCCTGTGGTCCCGTATCTCATTCTTGTTCGAGGCAATCAACATGGTTTCCAGCATCGGCGCTGGCAATAACACTCTCGGGGATGCGCCCCCGAAGGCCGCTGCGGTCAACAAAAAGGCCGAGAAGCGCGAAATTGCCAAGGCCAAGATCCTCAATGCCACCCTGAATCTCATTGCCGACAAGGGGCTCGCGTCCCTGTCTCACCGATCCATCGCCAGTGCGGCCGGCGTCCAGCTGGCAATGACCACCTATTATTTCGGGACCATCGACAACATTCTGGTCGCCGCTTTCCGTGAATTCTACAAATCCATGGAGCCGATCAATGCGGAGCTGGTTTCCGAGGGGGATGCGCTTTTGGCCCGGTCTCAGGGGCCTGATGGCGCACTGACGGATCGCGATCAATATATTCAGGGAGTGGCGGAGATCTTCGGCAGTATGATTGACGCCGGGCCGGGCTCCCGCTTGCGTCAAATCAGGATCGAGAGTCAGTTTTTGTTCGAGCAACATGCATCGGAAGCGCTCGCCGAGGAAATCCAGTCCTACAACGACTGGCTGGCCGATATCGCATTGCGTTTTATCCAGCCAATCGGTGGGAACAATCCGTCGCTGGATGCACAGCTATTCCTGTGGACGGTGCAGTGCCTCGAATTCTCCAGTGTGAGTAGCTTTTCCATGAAGGGGGCCTCCAGCCGGGACGCGCTGCTGCGCCTGCTGCGCGGCTTCTGTGTCTGAAGCCATGCCCCGTGATTGTGATGACGACTAGCCTTTACACCAGAAGTTGGAGGTAATGGCCACCGGCCTCTCCCGGGCATTCAATGGTCTCCGTGACAAGCGGGGGCCATATGAAAGACTTTACCTTTTCCACCACCAGAACCATCGTCTGTGAAGCCGGTGCCGCCGGACAGCTGGCGGGCTACAGCCGCGCGGCGGGTGCCAGCCGGGTATTGCTGGTAACCGATAGCGGCATCCTCAATGCGGGCCTTCTCGACAGTGTGCTGCCGGGGTTTGATTGCACGGGTTTGCGTCTGGGCATCTTTGACCGGGTAGAAGCAGACCCTAAAAGTGCCACCGTGGAGGCTGCAGTGCACGCCGCTCGCGCCCTGGGTGCGGAGATGGTGATCGGCTTCGGTGGTGGCAGCTCCATGGATGTTGCCAAGCTGGTGGCGGTACTGGCACATCCAGATTGCCGCCAATCCCTGGAAGAGCTGTACGGTATCGACAATGTGCGCGGACCGCGCCTGTCCCTGTTGCAGGTGCCCACCACCGCTGGCACTGGCTCCGAAGCGACCCCCATAGCCATTGTCACCACCGGCGAAACCACCAAGGCGGGGATCGTCTCCCCGCACCTGCAACCGGACACGGCCCTGCTGGATGCAAAGCTCACCCTTGGCCTGCCCAGCAAAGTGACGGCTGCTACCGGTATCGACGCTATGGTGCACGCTATTGAGGCCTACACCTCCGCGCATAAAAAGAACCCGGTATCGGACATGCTCGCCCGCGAAGCCTTGCGGCTGCTCTCTGCGAATATTGTCAGTGCCACACACCGCGGATCGGACCTGCAGGCGCGCAGCAGCATGCTGCTGGGCGCCCTTTACGCCGGCCAGGCATTTGCCAACGCGCCGGTTGCCGCTGTGCACGCGCTCGCTTACCCGCTCGGGGGGCACTTCCATATCCCTCATGGCCTCAGCAACTCGCTGGTATTGCCTCATGTGCTGCGGTTCAATGCCATCGTGGCCGCGCCGCTGTATGCAGAACTGGCAGAATGTATGATGGGTGGAGATTGTCTCAGTGGCAGCGAAGTATCCAAAACGGACACACTGATCTGCTGGCTGGAAAACCTGATTGCCGAGCTTGGACTCCCAAATCGCCTGCGGGACTGTGGCGTCACCGAAGGTATCCTTCCGCACCTGGCGGCCGACGCCATGCAACAGCAACGCCTTCTGGTGAATAACCCCCGCGAGGTCACCGAGCAGGATGTGCTGGCGATCTACCGCGCCGCATTCTGATCCGTTTTAGGCGGTTTGAAAGTAGTAAAAATTGAGGGGAAACCGATGTCAGAGCCGAAGCTGGACCCACATTTTGAACGTGCGGATTACCGCGTGTTCTACCCCATTACTACCCGCTGGCACGACAACGACATCTATGGGCACGTCAACAACGTCACCTACTACAGCTACTTCGATAGCGCAGTAAACCGGTACCTTATCGAAGAGGGCGGCTTGGATATCCACAGCGGAGAAGTCGTCGCCTATGTTGTGAACTCCAGTTGCGACTACCGCGCACCTCTTGCCTATCCGCAACAGCTGGAAGCGGGTATTCGGGTGGAAAAACTCGGCAATAGCTCCGTCGTTTACCGTGTAGGTATTTTCGCCGGCGGAGAGCAGCTGGCTTCGGCGAGTGGTCGATTTACACATGTGTTTGTTGGGCGGGCAGAGAGTCGCTCTGTGTCGATTCCAGAAACTGTCAGACAGGCACTGTCAAAAATTGGCTAGAATGCGGCACTTCCACTGCTGATCACCTGGATGTCGCCATGCACCGCCCGAGTAGCAAGCCCAGTTCCCAGCCTGAAATTCTGTTTGTCTCCCACGGCGGCGGACCGCTGCCTTTGCTGGGGGATCCGGCGCATTCCGAAATGATTGCGTGCCTGGAGAAATTGGCCAAACGCCTGCGTCGGCCCTCCGCTATTCTCGTCATCAGTGCCCACTGGGAAGAAAGTCGACCGAAGCTCACCGCAGGCAAGGCGCCTTCGCTCATCTACGACTACTACGGATTTCCCGAAGCCTCCTACAGTATTCAGTATCCCTGTCCCGGCCAGCCCGATCTGGCGCGGCAAGTAAATGCAGTTTTGCAGCAGTCGGGGATTGAATCCGCGATGGATGAGGCGCGCGGTTATGATCATGGCCTGTTTGTGCCATTGAAGCTGCTGTTTCCCTCTGCAGATATACCCTGTGTACAACTTTCCCTCGACAGTAGCCTGAGTGCGAAGCAGCACCTTGCAATGGGCAAGGCGCTCAGGGGACTGGAATGGGAAAACCTGCTGGTGATTGGCTCCGGGTTTTCGTTTCACAACATGCGAGCATTTTTTGCAGCCGAAACCGATGAGGGGCGGGAGCTAAACCTCGGGTTTGAGCAGTGGTTGCACGAAACTTGCACCAGTGTCGAACTCGATGAAAATTCGCGGGCATTGCGCCTCGTTAATTGGGAGCAAGCACCTGGCGCGCGGTACTCTCACCCCCGGGAGGAGCACCTTTTACCTTTACATGTATGTTATGGCCTGGCGCAGGCGCCCTGCACAGAGTCCTATATGCTGAGTATCCTCAACAAACGCGCCAGTATGTACCTTTGGTGATCAATAGTTTTGCGCCCCTATAATCCTCCCACCGATCCCTACCTGGACGTTGTCTACAGCGACGCCCACCTGCTGGTGCTAGACAAGCCCAGTGGCCTGCTGACCGTGCCGGGCCGCGACCCGGCACACAGAGACAGCCTGGCGAGCCGGGCACAGAAGGAATACCCGGATGCGCTGATCGTGCATCGGCTGGATATGGATACCTCTGGCCTGGTGGTGATGGCGCGGGGAAAAGAAGTGCATCGCGCCTTGAGCACCATGTTTCAGAATCGTCAGGTGGAAAAAAGTTATCTGGCGCGGGTTTGGGGAGAACCAGAGGGCGACGAGGGTGAGGTGGATCTGCCATTGATCTGCGACTGGCCGAATCGTCCCAAGCAGAAGGTGTGCTTTGAATCCGGCAAGCCGTCACTGACCCGTTGGCAGAAGCTCGACAGCGACGGTAAAACTAGCCTGCTGAAACTGATCCCGGTGACCGGCCGCTCGCACCAGTTGCGGGTTCATATGCAGGCGTTGGATCACCCGATTTTGGGTGATCCGTTTTACGCACACGAAGAAGCCCTCGCTGCTGCGCTTCGGTTGCTGCTGCATGCGCAGGAGCTGGGATTTGTGCACCCTGTAACGGGAAAAGCGATGAAGTTTTTGTGTAATCCTGGAGCGGATTTCCTGGTTTAGCGGAGTGGTTAGCAGGCAGGTGGGTTCTATCCTCTGCGTTTGCTGACAAAAAAATGGGCGGCCATTGGCCGCCCATTTTTTATTGCGTAAAGAGGCGGTTTATTTCTTGCCCTTCATTGCCGCTGCCAGCAGGTCGCCCATGCTGCCACGGCCGCCGTTGCCGCCGCCCTGCTGTTGCTGGCGGCTGCGATTGTTGTGGCGTTGGGCCTGACGGCTTTCGCGGTGGTCGCCTTTCTTGACGCCGCCACTGCCCTGTTCACCGGGCTCGTCCGACATGCGCATGGACAGGCCGATACGCTTGCGCGCCACGTCTACTTCCATCACTTTTACTTTCACGATGTCGTTCGCTTTCACCACTTCATGCGGGTCTTTCACGAACTTCTCGGACAGCGCAGAGATGTGGACCAGGCCGTCCTGGTGCACGCCGATATCCACAAACGCACCGAAGTTGGTGACGTTGGTGACGGTGCCTTCCAGCACCATGCCCGGGCGCAGATCCTTGATTTGTTCCACGCCGTCTTCGAACTTGGCGGTGCGGAATTCCGGGCGCGGGTCGCGGCCGGGTTTTTCCAGCTCACTGATGATGTCCTTGACTGTGGGCAGACCGAATTTTTCATCGGTGTAGTCCATCGGGTTCAGCTTGCGCAGGAAGCCAGAGTCGCCGATCAGGCTGTTAATCTCGCGGCCGCTCTTCTCCGCAATACGCTTCACCACGATGTAGGACTCCGGGTGTACACCGGATTTATCCAGCGGGTTTTCGCCGTTATTAATGCGCAGGAAGCCCGCGGCCTGTTCGAACGCCTTGGGCCCGAGGCGTGGCACTTCTTTCAGTTGGTCGCGGTTTTTGAAGGCGCCGTTCATGTCGCGGTAGGTCACGATATTGTTGGCGATGGAGGCACTCAGGCCAGACACCCGAGACAGCAGTGGTGCGGAGGCGGAGTTCAGTTCGGCGCCAACGCCGTTTACACAGTCTTCCACTACCGCGTCGAGGGAGCGCGCCAGCTGTGACTGGGAGACGTCGTGCTGATACTGGCCCACACCGATGGACTTGGGCTCGATCTTCACCAGTTCCGCCAGCGGGTCCTGCAGGCGGCGTGCAATGGAGATGGCGCCACGGATAGTCACATCCAGGTTCGGGAATTCCTTGGCAGCGAATTCAGAAGCCGAGTACACGGAGGCACCGGCCTCGTTCACTATCACTTTCTGTGCGGTGAGTTTGAACTGCTTGATGGTCTCGCCGACAAACTTGTCGGTCTCGCGGCTGGCGGTACCATTGCCGATGGCGATCAAGCCCACGTCGTACTTCTTGCACAGGGTGGCGATGACCGCAGCGGACTCCGCCAGTTTGTTCTGCGGCGGATTCGGGTAGATGGCGGTGTGGTCCAGCACCTTGCCAGTGGCGTCCACTACGGCCACTTTAACCCCGGTGCGCAGACCCGGGTCCAGGCCGATGGTGGCCTTCTGGCCGGCAGGGGCGGCCAGCAGCAGGTCTTTCAGGTTGCGGGAGAATACCTTGATGGCTTCCTCTTCCGCCTTTTCGCGCAGCTGGCCCAGCAGGTCGGTTTCCAGGCTGGTGAGCAGCTTGATACGCCAGGTCCAGCGCACCACTTCACCCAGCCATTTGTCGGCGGGGCGACCCTGGTCTTCGATCTCCACGTGGCGGGCGATCATTGCCTCACAGGGGTGGGCCTGTGTCGGCGCGCGCTCTTCGTCGCCATCGAGCCCGAGGTTGATGGCGAGGATGCCTTCGTTGCGGCCGCGGAAAATGGCCAGCGCGCGGTGGCTGGGTACCTTGGCCCAGTCCTCGGCATATTCAAAGTAGTCGCGGAACTTGGCGCCTTCCTCTTCTTTGCCGTCCAGCAGCTTGGACTTCACCTGGCCGTCACGGCTCAGGAAGTCACGCAGTTTACCCAGCAGCTCGGCGTCTTCGGCAAAGCGCTCCATCAGAATGAACTTGGCACCGTCCAGCGCGCCCTTGATGTCTTTGACGTGCAGGGCCGCATCTTCGTTGTCGGTGTTGAGGTACTTCTGTGCTTCCTCTTCCGGATTCAGGGTCGGGTCGGCGTAGAGGGCGTCCGCGAGGGGTTCCAGTCCGGCTTCGATGGCGATCTGGCCTTTGGTGCGGCGCTTCGGCTTGTAGGGGAGGTAGAGGTCTTCGAGGCGGTTCTTGGTATCGGCGGCATTGATTTGCTGTGCCAGCTCGGGGGTCAGCTTGCCCTGCTCGTCGATGCTTTTAAGGATGGCGGCGCGTCGTTCCTCCATTTCGCGCAGGTAGCGCAGACGCTCTTCCAGGGTGCGCAGCTGGGTGTCGTCCAGCTCGCCGGTCACCTCTTTCCGGTAACGGGAGATGAAGGGCACCGTGGCGCCCTCGTCCAGCAGGCCTACGGCGGCAGCCACTTGCTGTGGGCGCACGTTTAGTTCTTCGGCAATACGGGCGTTGATATCCAACATCTTGTTATCTACTTCCTCGGAAAGTCATCGGTATTTCATCAGTTCGACGGTGGCGCCGGGTCAGGTCATAAAAATGGGCGCGCTAATGGCCGGCGCTGGCGATAGTGCAGCAAACTTGCCTGTCCAATCACCGCAGCCGATCACAAAAATGGGCGGCCATTATGGGCTATGCGGCGCCGGCGACCAAGATTGACAGCGGCCCCTTTTTGTCACGTTAAGTGCAGGCGCGAAATCCCGCACAGGCGCCGTTTGCGGCCAAGCGCAATTTGACGCGACGGTCTGCATCTCAGGACAGTTCCAATGACGTCGAAGCCCTGTAAAATGCGCAACTAGTTAAATTTTGACCAATGGATGCATCTGTGAACCCTTCGAACAAACGCTCTAGCAAAAATAAAGTTTTGGGTATCGTGGCGCTGGTGGGCGTGGCAGCGGTAGCCGCTGTTGTATTGATGGCCCCCAAGCCTGAGGAAAAAGTTGCAGAGGCGGCACTGCCGCCGGTGGCCGATATTCTCTATGCGGAACCCGGCCGTCACACGCTGCTGGTACCCAGCCAGGGCTCGGTACACGCCCGCCACGAAATTGAAGTGGTGGCCCGCGTGGGCGGTGTTATCGAGAGCGTGAGCGATGCGTTCGTGCCCGGTGGATTCTTTCAGAAAAGCGATTCCCTGCTGCAGATTGAGCCTGCGGACTATCGCTACCAGCTGACGCGCGCCCAGTCACAGGTGGCCAACGCCGCCGCAACCCTGGCACAGGAAGAGGGGCGCGCCAAACAGGCCAAGCGCGAGTGGCGCGACCTGGGCAGTGAGACCGCCAATGCCCTGTTCCTGCGCAAGCCGCAGCTTGCCGCCGCCAGCGCTGCGCTGGATGCCGCGAAAGCAGACCGCGACCAGGCCAAGCTGGATCTGGAGCGTACCGCGGTGAAAGCCCCGTTTGCCGGCCGTGTAGTGGAGACGCTGGTGGACATCGGTCAGTACGTCACCGCCGGCACCAAACTGGCCCGTATTCACAGCGTGGGGGTGGCGGAAGTGCGCCTGCCGCTGACCGATCATCAGTTATCGCTGCTGGAGCTGCCCCTGGGGCGCGCCATCGAGAATGGCCCGGCCGTGCGCCTGAGTGCCAACCTTGCCGGCCAGTCCCGTGAGTGGCGCGGCCAGATCGTGCGCACCGAGGCGGCGATCGATCCAAATAGTCGCTTCGTCTACGCCGTGGCCCAGGTGCAGAACCCCTACCAGGGCGATGCGCCGCTGATCAACGGTCTGTTCGTGGAAGCGCAGATCGCCGGTAAAACCTATGACGACATCACCCTGCTGCCGCGCCAGGCGCTGCACGAGGGTGATCATATTCTGGTGTTGAACGAAGAGAACCAGCTTGGCTTCCGCGATGTGGAGCTGTTGCAGGCGGTTGGCGAGGAGGTGTGGTTGCGTGGCGATATCGCTACCGGTGACAAGGTTGTGATTTCCAGCCTGGGATATTCCCGTGAAGGTATGGTGCTGAGTCCGAACCCGCTGAACGAGCAGCCGTCAGGGTTGTTCCTGGGCGAGAAAACACAAGAGAAAGAGACCGAAGCTGAAGCCTCAGGCGGCAGCAGCGCGTCCGCACAGGGAGCCTACTGATCATGCAGGGCATTATCGGATGGTTCGTCCGCAACAGTAAGGCTGCCAACCTGCTGATGATCATGATCATCATTGGCGGCATCTTTGGTATTTCCCATGTGGGGCGCGAAGTCTTCCCGGCGATCAACCCGGGCGTGGTACGCGTCAATATCAGTTTCCCCGGTGCCGGTCCTGCCGAGGTGGAGCAGCAGGTCACCCAGCGGGTGGAGCAAGCCATCTCCGAGGTGAAGGGCATCAAGGAGGTGAACTCCTGGTCCTCTCGCAGCAACAGTACTGTGCGTATCCAGGCCGTGGATGGCTACGATGAGCTGCGCCTGCTGAATGACATCAAGGTGCAGGTGGATTCCATCAACACCTTTCCGGTAGATATCGAGCGCCCGGTGATTGCGCTGGAGGAGTGGGAGCAGCAGATGATGATGATCGCCATCGGCGGTCCCGTCTCCCAGCGCCAGCTCAAGCAAACCGCCCTCGACCTGCGCGACAAGTTAATGCTGATTCCCGGTGTGCGCCGTGTGGATGTGTGGGGCGATCGCGACGACGAGGTTTCCATCGAAGTTTCCGAGGTAAACCTACGCCGCTACAACCTGTCCTTTGACGATGTGGCCAACGCGGTGCGCCGATCCTCGCTGGATCTTCCGGCTGGGCGTGTGCGCTCCGATCGCGGCGATATTCAGGTGCAAACCCGCGGTCAGGCGTATACCGCCGACGACTTCGCGCGCATCCCCGTGATCAGTCGTGCCGACGGTACCCAGTTGTTACTGCGGGATGTGGCTAGCATCAACGATGGCTTCGAGGAAGAAGGCTCCATCATCCGCTTCAATGGCAAGCCGGCGATGAACCTGCGGGTGATGCAGGGCGAGCCGCTGGATGTGGTGGCTACCGCCGAGGGCATTCGCGAATTCATGAAGGAGGCCCGCGAAACTCTGCCGCCGGGCATGCAGTTCGAAACCTGGTTCGACTTCTCAGAAGCGTATGAAAGCCGCATGAGCATGCTGTTCTGGAATGCGGTAACCGGTCTCGCGTTGGTGTTTGTGCTGCTGATGCTGTTCCTGCGCCCGGCGCTGGCGGTGTGGGTAACCGTGGGTATCTTTACTGCATTTATGGGGGCCTTCTGGCTGCTGCCGGTGACTGGCGTCACCCTGAATATGCTGTCGCTGTTTGCTTTCCTGATGATTCTGGGGATCGTGGTCGACGATGCCATCATTGTCGGCGAGGCGGTGCACGCCGCCCACGATCGCGGTGAAACGGGACTGGAGGCGGCGGAAGCGGGTGTAAAGACTGTATCCGCGCCGGTGATTTTCGCTGTGGTGTCCACCATGGTGTTCTTCGTGCCCATGCTGTTCCTGCCCGGCTACACCTCACAGATGATGATGGCATTGCCGGTGGTGGTACTGCTGTGCCTGGCCTTCTCCCTCATCGAGTCACTGTTGATCCTGCCGGCGCACCTGGTGAACCTGAAGCCCGAGAAGCAGGCAACGTCCGGAATTGGCCGCAAGTTGCAGGATGTGCGCGGCAAATTTGCCGGTGGTATGAAAGCCGCTGGCGACAAGTACTACTTGCCGCTGCTGGAGAAATCCCTCGGTAACAGCCGCGCCACGGTAATGATCTTTTTCATGGCACTGGTCCTGTCGATTGCCCTTTTTGCCAAGGGCTATATCGGTAAGGCATTTTCGCCGGAGGTGCCGTCGGATCTTTTGGAGCTGCGCACCACCATGGCCCAGGGTGAGTCCTTTGAGGAAGCCAAGCGGGTGCTGGAGCAGTTTGAGCGCGCAGGTATGCAGCTCGCCAAGGATCCGGACATGCTGGCGGCCAATGGCGGTAAGGAGTTTGTGCAGAACACCATGGTGTTCCTGTGGCGCGGTAACGTGACCGTTCTGCTGCAACTGACCGATGGCGAGGAGCGTGATGTGACCTCCGAGCAGCTGGCATTGAAGTGGCGGGATTATGTCGGCAAGCTGCCGGCCAGTGTTGAAGAAATGAATATCCAGCACACCATCAATGATGGCGGTAAGGGTATGTCTCTCAACCTGAGCACCGCCTCCGGCAACATGGAAGAGTTGCGTCGCGCGGCAGATGAGGTGAAGAAGGGACTCAACAAGTTTGCCGGTGTGTACGACGTGCGCGACAACCTGATCGCCGCGCGCCAAGATATTGAAATCCAGCTGAAGCCCCATGCCACCAACATGGGGATTGGCCTCGCGGATGTGGCCAAGCAGGTGCGCCAGGGGTTCTACGGTGAAGAAGTCCAGCGTATTCCCCGCGGGCGTGAAGACGTGCGGGTGATGGTGCGTTATCCCCAGGAGGAACGCGCCAGCGAAGAGCAGATCGACCGTATCCGCATCCGTACCAATGAGGGAGAGATTCCCTTCAGTGCGGTGGCCGACGCGGTGTATGTGCCCGGCTATACCACCATCCGCCGCAGCGACCGTGAGCGCACGGTGCAGATCACCGCGGAGCTGATCCCGGGTACGTCGCCGGCGCACGAGATCCTGAAACAGTTGCGGGATGAAAACCTGAAAAAGTGGGAGAGTCAGTTCCCCGGTTTCAGCCTGAAGACCGCTGGTGAAATGCAGGAAGAGGAAGAGTTTGGGTCGGCCATTCTGGCGTTCTTTATCCTGTCGCTGTTTGCCATTTACGCACTGCTGGCGATTGCGTTCCGCTCTTACTCGCAGCCGTTGCTGATTCTGACGGCGGTGCCCTTCGGGTTCCTGGGGGCAATCCTGGGTCACCTTTTGATGGGGTATGACATCAGCATTATGTCGATGCTGGGTTTCCTGGCGGCTGCAGGCGTGGTAGTGAACGATAACCTGGTACTGATGGACCGTATCAATCAGTTGCGCGCGGAGGGGCTGGCAGTGATGGATGCGGTGGTGCAGGCGGGGCGCGACCGTTTCCGGCCGATTATCCTGACTTCGATCACCACGTTTATCGGTCTTCTGCCAATCATGTTCGAGCGCTCGATCCAGGCGCAGTTCCTGATACCGATGGTTGTGAGTCTGGCGTTCGGCGTACTTTGTGCCACCTTCGTGACCTTGCTGTTGGTGCCGAATCTGTACAAGGTGATCGAGACGCTGCGGTTTAAAGTAAAAGGCGACAAGTCCGCGGAGGAGTTGCCTGTCAGCTTGGAGAAAGCTTGACTGAGTGCGTCACCGGGTTTTATTGGGCCCGGTGGCGCTTTTTAACGGGGCTTTGCTGCGCGTTCTTTGCTGCGTCCCTACAACTTCGTTCCCGCCTGTATTACCCTTCACGCAACGTTTTCCTTGGTTAGGAAGTTCCTTTGCGCATTCCCCGAATTTTTTCTAGCGATCCCCTGGCGGGTAAAAGCGAAGCCCTGCTGGATGAAGCCGCGTCCCGTCATCTGGTCAAAGTGCTGCGCCTTGGCCCAGGCCGCCCACTGGTCCTGTTTGATGGCGAGGGTGGTGAATACGAGGCGGAACTGCTGGAGGCGGGTAAAAAGGCGCGGGTGAAAATCGGCAACTACTCGGCAGAAGACCGGCAGTCACCGCTGGCCATCACCCTGGCCATCGGCATCTCCCGCGGCGATCGCTTTGACTGGGTGATTCAGAAGGCCACCGAGCTGGGGGTGACCGATATCCAGCCGCTGTTTACCGAACGCTGCGAAGTTAAACTCACCGGCGATCGCCTGCAGAAAAAGTTGGGCCAATGGCAACAGATTGCCATCAGCGCCTGTGAACAAAGCGCGCGCAACCGGGTGCCCGCAATTTTGCCGCCGCTCAAGTTTCCGCAATTACTGGATGCGTCGAAGCAGAGCAATGCGCTCAAGCTGGTATTGCACCACCGCACCGATGCCACCCTGGACGAGCTGGAACAGCAGTCGGGTCGGCCGGGTAGCGCGCTATTATTGGTTGGGCCCGAAGGCGGGTTGTCGGCGGAGGAGATCGAGTTGGCACTACAGCAGGGGTTCCACCCACTGCGTCTCGGCCCAAGAGTACTGCGTACAGAGACTGCACCGGTAGCGGCGCTATCGGTACTCCAATTCCAATGGGGCGATATCTAACAGGGAAACATCTATGAAAGCATTAGTCTGGTTGATTGGCATCGCGATAACCGCAATGTCTGTGCTGGTTATTCTGAAACCACAAATCGCCCGGGATATCGGCGAGCGGATGAACCCGCAGATGTATTATTTTGGCTGTTGGGCGCGCATCGTGATCGGTATTGTGTTCCTGCTAATCTCGGATACCCGCAGCTGGGGTACCTTGTTCAATGTGCTGGGTATTCTGTTGGTGATCATTGGTGCCTATGCGCTACAGGCAGGTTTTGAACGTACCCGTGAACTGGTGCTGGGCATAGTGCACGGCAATGAAAACTTGGTGCGCATCGCCGGTGGCGCCGGTGTGCTGATCGGAATCCTGCTGATCTCCGCTACCTGACCGAATAAGGAAGTTTGATGGACAACCCGTTTGCGCAAACGCGTTTGGTGATTTTCGATTGCGATGGCGTGCTGGTGGATAGCGAAACCATTGTCTGCCGGGTAGTGGCAGAGGAAATGACCAAGCTGGGCATGCCTGCGACTGTAGAAGAACTGGACGAACAGTTCAGCGGACGTCCTACCCAGGACTGTATTTTAGATATAGAGACTCGCTACGGCGGGCCGTTGCCGCAATCCTATTTCAATGTCACAGAGCGACGTATCCGCGAAGCCTTCCATACCGAACTGGAGGCGGTAGCCGGTATTCACGAAGTGCTGGAAAAACTGCAGTCCACCGACTTGCAGACCTGTGTGGCCTCCTCCGGCCCGCACGCGAAAATGCAGATCACCCTGAACAAGACCGGCCTGTGGGAATATTTTGACGGGCGCATATACAGTGCCGACGATGTGGGCCGCGGAAAACCCTGGCCCGACCTGTTTCTACACAGCGCGGCCCAGTTTGATATCGCACCGGAGCGTTGTCTGGTGGTCGAGGATTCCATTGCCGGGGTAAAGGCTGCGGTGAGCGCGGGGATGCCGGTGATCGGCTACAGTCAAAACGGCGCGCGCGCGCGTCAGCTGGAAGCCGAGGGAGCACGGGTCATCAACGATATGCAGTTGCTGTTGGACTATTTTTGACGTTTGAATCTGATAGTTAGGGAGAGACTTGGAGTGAGCCGGATAAAACGAACACTGATCGCCTTTGTCTGCCTGTTTGCAGCGATTGCCTGTTATGTTTTCGGCATCCCCGTAGGCGGGGTTGTTTTTCTTGTATTGGGGGTGGTGCTCGAAGGTATTTTCTGGTTTCAGCTGTTCCGCCGCAGGCGGGACAGCTGAAATTCGATGATTCAATTCACCTGATCACTGGGTCAGGCGGATATCCACCGAGGCGCTGCGTCGGGTATCCTTGTCATCCACGAAGGTACGGGTGTAACGCACCTGATTGACGCCACTGGCGATCAGTTCATTGACCAGTCCAGGCGGCAACTCAACGGTTTCCTTCAGGGTACTCTTTCCTTCCGCCACTAATGGGCGAGCCACTTCGTAAACCACCCTGTCACCCACCAGAAACTGGCCGCTCTCCGATACGGCATTGATACTCCCAATATCACCGTTCAGGTTCCACGCCAGCATCATTTGTCTGGACTTGCCGCTCACTGTTTGTGAAGGTGGGGAGGCTTCTACCTGCGCCAGCCGGCCGCTCGCATCCAGGTCAAACAGAATATGATTGGAAAGACTGCCGGCAGCTCCGGCGAATACACGGCGATAGCCGACTCGACGCACACCTTTGGCGTGCCAGCTGCGTGCCTGCTCCGGCGAGATTTGCACCACCTCAGTGACTTCCCCGCGGTCGCCACTGAACTCAAGAATCTGGTCGACTACCGCCAGCTCTTTATTGTTATCCAGATTGACGAAGACTCCTCGGGGCGAAGCGGCACCACCTTTGCTCGCTACGCGCCAGGTCACGGTTTCCCGGTAGCCCTCGTTTGCATTAAGCCAGCCGTCACCCGGATCTACGGTGACGATTTGCTGGGCATTGACCGAGGAGCCCATCACTGCCGCAATCACGATTGCGATAGCACCGAGTATCGTCAGTATTAATTGTTTGTTCATCGCGGCCTCCCGGGGAGTGCAGGTATTCGTACAGGGTAGGGTCTCTCCGATCATCTCAGAAATTGCGCGTCACGACTATTGCCGCACGTTCGGCCCACGAGATCCGTACATGAACCGTTTCTTTCAGCATTACGGATTGCCAATCAGCGATTCTAAAATACTGCGGACGTTTATACCTAAACTCGAAACGACGGTTCGCTTGTCGTTGCTTGAGTCACTGGTTTTTAGGCAACTTTCTTAAGCACCCAAGAGGAGCTGGCCCCATGCCTGCACCCCTTTTCGCTATCCATCGTAATCGTTCGCGCTCATTGCTTGTCTTGATACCGGCGCTGCTGCTCACAGGGTGCCCGGACCCTACCAAGAAATACACCCTTGATCCGCGGGATCTTGTCACTGGTGGGCTGGGAGAGCGAACTGCGCGTGAGGCCGCGCCTTTTGGTGACGACATGGTGCGTTACCTGATGGGGCAGGCACGGGAACAAGGCGATACTTTCGTACTGAATGTAGATTTCGAGCCCGGCGGCTTCGCGCCCAAGATGGATACCCTCACCGATATCGAAGCCCTGCTGGTCATTATGCGGGACTTTCCGGCATTGAAAATCGTCGTGGAGGGGCATACGGATAATGCCGGCGACCCTAAGAAAAACCGTAAACTGTCACAGTGGCGCGCCAACTGGGTGAAGCAGTTTTTGCTGGAGCGCGGTATTGCCGAGGCGAGAGTGGAAGCCGCCGGTCTCGGTGATTCCGACCCGATCGCGGATAATGAAACCCAGCGCGGCCGGGAAAAAAATCGCCGGTTAGTCGTGCGTGTTGTGGACTTCGATGGCAAGCCGCTTAAGGTTCAGCTAAATCGCGAAAAGAAAGCGCGACCCGCAAACCCCTGACCTATCCAACGCGGAGCACTTGCCCACCGGAAACCGCGGGGGGTAATGACCTGACGCCTGAACGACTACCATTGGGAATGGCTTCCCGGGCTCTGGGTTCATGTCTGCGTTCATGGAAACTAGCCTTTTTTTGCTAGATACCAAAAGCAAATTGCGAGCCCCCCCAGGCCGAGCCACGGCGCCAGGGCAAAGTCACCAATATAGGGCACCTTGCCCGGTGCGCTCACCGCGAGGACAGCAACGAGTACCCCCATTAAAGCCTCACCGGTAATCAGGCCCGAAGCCAGCAGCAAGCCATCGCCTTCAGTCTCTTGGGGTTGCCCATGGGACTGGCGGCGCTTGCGCTGCCAGTGCGCCAATAGGCCGCCGAGGAAGATCGGGATTGACAGTCCCAGAGGCAAATAAACACCTACGGCCACTGCGAGTACCGGGAATCGGAACTCGGCCCCGCGTTTTTTCTGTATCTGATCCAGCGCGATAAGCAGTACTGCCAAGCCAAAGCCAATAAAGATAAAGTTCCACTCGATACCCGCACCAAAAATCCCGGTTGAAAGATCACGCATCAGGCTCGCCTGGGGCGCGGAAAGCGGAACTGCTCCGGGATTTACCGGGCTCGCCCGGCCTATGCCGTAGCCCTGGTCGAGAATGGATAGTACCAACGGAATGGCCCCGGCGGCAGCGACCACACCAACAAGCTGGAAAACCTGCTGGCGCCAGGGGGTGGCGCCGAGAATATGTCCGCATTTGAGGTCTTGCATATTGTCGCCAGCGATGGCGGCGGCGGAACAGATCATGCCTGCCAGGTACATAACCGCGATGGGGCCGAGTCGTCCCGCGATTCCCTCGTTCCCCATCAGTTGCAACAGGATCAGCGCCGAGACGATCACCGTGGCGATGGTTACACCACTGATTGGATTGTTACTGGAACCCACTAGGCCAGCCATATACCCTGCCACCGAGGCGAAGATGAATCCCAGTACCAGCATCAGTGCCGACATGATGGCGGCAATCCAGAAGCGGCTTGGGAAGCCGTCCAGGGCGTGCAGGAAAATGAAATACAGCGGCACTGCGGACAGCAATACCAGCAGGCTGACGTAGGGAATGGGCATATCCTGCTCGGTGCGCAGCGGTATCTGGCCCGCTTTCGCCTGCCGGTGCGCACGCAGGGAGGCCTTGACGCCATCTACCAATGGTCGTGCCAGGGTGATCAGTGACCAGACGCCGCCGACCATCATGGCGCCCACACCGATGCGTCGGCACTGTTGCCAGGAGGCGTTGGCAAGGTTGTCCCAGTCTTGTGCGCTCCAGCCACTCATATCGCCGCTGACACCGGCGAGCTGCCGAAGCTCCTCTCCATTTATCAACCAGTTAATCGGCACGCCGATCAGGGTGCCGATCACCCCGCCGATAAAAACCAGCACGGCCACGTTCAGTCCAACGATGTAGCCCACCCCGAGTAGTGCTGGGCTGAGGGTGATATTGCCGGTAAACAGCCAGTGGCCGCCGAGCCAGCTCTTGGTGGCGGCGACGCCCCCGGCCAGCAGGCCAACACCGGATTCAAGCATTTTGATCAGGCCGCCGAGCCCGGCGGCGCGCAACAGCAAGTGCAGGCCACGCTTGGCCTCTTTGTTGGGGCGGTATTCAGGGTGATCTTTGTCGGTTTCGATACCGCCGGTCTTTAGCACCTGCGCAGTCGCCACACCTTCGGGGAATGCCAGCTCGGTTTCCACGATCAGGGCTCGCCGCAGGGGAATGGTAAATGCCACACCGAGCAGGCCGCCGAGAATGCCGATCAGGGTCAGGGTGCTCCAGTGGTAACCGCTCCAGGCACCCATCATCACCAGTGCCGGCATGGTGAAGATGATCCCCGCCGCCAGTGATTCACCGGCAGAGGCGGAGGTCTGCACCATATTGTTTTCAAGGATGGTGGATCGTCGGAACAGCCGCAGTATCCCCATGGAGGTGGCGGCAGCGGGAATGGAAGCCGAAACCGTAAGGCCGACCAGCAGGCCGATATAGGCATTGGCGGCCGAGAGCACTGCGGAGAGCAAGGCGCCGAGGATTAGAGCCTTAAGCGTTAGCTCATTGAGTATCTGATCGGCGGGTACAAGAGGACGGTCGGCCATAAACAATTCCGTGTTGTTAGGCGTTTATGTCTCTTTAGATAGCAAAAAAAGGGGCAGTCTGCCCCTTTTTATCCTGAATACTTGCGTTCTCTTTATAAAAACTCAGTTCGCGCTCTGCTCGATCTCCAGTGCGTTCAGGATACTTGCGGTCGGCTCCACCTGGTTCATGGTGTAAAAGTGCAGCCCCGGTGCGCCGCCTTCCAGCAGCGTTTCACACAGATCGGTAACGATCTCCAGCCCCAGCTTTTTTATGTCTTCCGGGTCGCGGTAGCTTTCCATGCGGTATTTCAGCCAACGTGGAATTTCGGCACCGCAGTTGCGGGAGAAGCGTGCAAGGTTGGTGAAGTTGGTGATCGGCATGATGCCCGGATAAATGGGCGCGTTGATACCGGCCTTTTCACACTGGTCCAGGAAGTAGAAATAGGCATCCGGGTTGTAAAAGTACTGGGTCAGCGCGCTGTTCGCCCCCGCCTCAAACTTGCCCTTGAGGAAGCGGATATCGGCGTCGTAGCTTTCTGCTTCCGGGTGGATTTCCGGGTAGGCGGCTACTTCCAGGTGGAAGTGTTCGCCGTAGTGACGACGGATAAATGCCACCAGCTCATTCGCGTAAACCAGCTGCGCCACTGAACCCATACCGGAGGGGATATCACCGCGCAGGGCAACGATGCGATCGACCCCGGCTTCCTTGTAGCGCTCCAGCAGGCCGAGTACGGTTTCCTCGTTGTCGCCGCCGAAAGAAAGGTGCGGGGCGATGGAGATACCGTCCCGGCGCAGGCTGGTAACGATGTTAGCGGTAGTGTCACGGGTAGTACCGCCGGCACCGTAGGTCAGCGAGAAAAACGCGGGGTTGAATGCCTGCAGTTTCTCGCGGGTGTTGTACAGCTTTTCCCGACCCTGTTCGGTTTTCGGCGGGAAAAATTCGAAGCTGATACGTAAATCACTCATTGTTCTGTTCCATTCCCTCGGCTTGCTGGCCCCGGGAATGAGTCCGGGGCCAGCATCGCAAAGGTCAATTAATACTTGTAGCTTTCCGGCTTGTAGGGGCCATCAACGGATACACCGATGTATTTGGCCTGGTCTTCGGTCATGCGGGTAATCACACCGCCAAAGCCTTCCACCATGTACTTGGCCACTTCCTCGTCCAGGTGTTTCGGCAGCACTTTTACGTAGAGTGCAGAAACTTTCTGGTCCGCGGGCAGGTCGGCAAACTTTTCGTTGTACAGGTGGATCTGTGCCAGCACCTGGTTGGCGAAGGAGCCGTCCATAATGCGGCTGGGGTGGCCGGTGGCGTTGCCGAGGTTCACCAGGCGGCCCTCGGACAGCAGCAGCAGGTGGTCATTGGTTGCTGCGTCGCGCACGATTTTGTGCACCTGCGGTTTTACTTCCTGCCACTCCCAGTTCGCACGCATAAATGCGGTGTCGATTTCGTTGTCAAAGTGACCGATGTTGGAAACCACGGCGCCGGACTTCAGTGCCTTCAGCATGTTGGCGTCGCAAACGTTGACGTTGCCGGTGGTGGTCACGATCAGGTCGGTATTGGCCAGCAGTTCCTTGTTGATGCAGGACTCGCTGCCGTCGTTCACACCGTTGATGTAAGGGGATACCAGCTCGAAGCCGTCCATACAGGCCTGCATGGCACAGATGGGGTCAACCTCGGTTACTTTTACGATCATGCCTTCCTGGCGCAGGGAAGCGGCAGAGCCCTTGCCCACGTCACCGTAGCCAATAACCAGCGCTTTCTTACCTGACAGCAGGTGGTCGGTACCGCGTTTGATGGCATCGTTCAGGCTGTGGCGACAGCCGTATTTGTTGTCGTTCTTGCTCTTGGTGACAGCGTCATTCACATTGATCGCGGGTACTTTCAATGTACCGGCTTTCAGCATGTCCTGCAGGCGGTGTACACCGGTGGTGGTTTCTTCACTGATGCCGTGACAGTTGTCCAGCAGTTGCGGGTATTTGCGGTGCAGCAGCTCAGTCAGGTCGCCACCGTCGTCCAGAATCATGTTCGGCTGCCAGCCGGCAACATCAGCGCCGATGGTGCGCTCGAGGCACCATTCGTACTCTTCTTCGGTCTCGCCTTTCCACGCAAAAACCGGAATGCCGGAAGCGGCGATGGCGGCTGCGGCGTGATCCTGGGTGGAGAAAATGTTGCACGAGGACCAACGCACTTCAGCGCCCAGCGCTACCAGGGTTTCGATCAGCACCGCGGTCTGGATGGTCATGTGGATACAGCCCATGATGCGGGCGCCTGCCAGCGGCTGCTCTGCGCGGTACTTTTCACGCAGGGTGATCAGTGCGGGCATTTCGCCTTCGGCGATTTCAATTTCCATGCGGCCCCAATCGGCCAGGGAAATGTCAGCTACTTTGAAGTCTTTAAATTCGGTGCTCATCTGGTTCATTACCTAATTCTCTGAATTGTCGCTTTGGTTTTGCCAAGCGTATTGGGCGGGCTTGTGGCCCGCCTGCTTCCATTAAATACCTGCTTGCGCGCGCAGGGTCTCTGCCTTGTCGGTCTTTTCCCACGGGAAGGCAGTAAAAGTTTCGGTCTGCTCTTTGCTGTTGCTGTCGGTCCACTTGTAGGTGTGCTCGAACGGCTCGCGACCGAAGTGGCCGTAAGCAGCGGTGAGCTGGTACATCGGGTGCAGCAGGTCCAGCGCCTTGGAAATGGCGTAGGGACGCAGGTCGAAGTTTTCGCGCACCAGCTCGATCAGCTTCTCATCGCTTACCTTGCCGGTGCCGAAGGTATTGATCGACACGGAAGTCGGCTCGGCAACACCGATTGCGTAGGACACCTGGATCTCACAGCGACTGGCGAGACCGGCCGCGACGATATTTTTCGCCACGTAGCGGCCGGCATAAGCCGCGGAGCGGTCCACCTTGGAAGGGTCCTTGCCGGAGAATGCGCCGCCACCGTGACGGGCAGAGCCACCGTAGGTATCGACGATGATCTTGCGTCCGGTGAGGCCGCAGTCGCCAACCGGTCCGCCGATTACAAACTTGCCGGTGGGGTTGATGTGGAACTTGGTGTCTTCATGCAGCAGTTCTGCTGGCAGTACGTGGTGCACGATCAGCTCGAGTACCGCTTCTCGCAGGTCTTCCTGCGAAACTTCTTCGTTGTGCTGGGTGGATAGCACTACCGCATCGATCGCGCACGGCTTGCCGTTTTCGTCGTAGCGGAAAGTCACCTGGCTTTTCGCGTCCGGGCGCAGCCACGGCAGCAGGCCGGACTTGCGCGCTTCGGCCTGGCGTTCTACCAGGCGGTGTGCGTAGTAGATGGGGGAGGGCATAAAGGTCGGGGTTTCATCGGTGGCGTAGCCAAACATCAGGCCCTGGTCACCGGCGCCCTGGTCTTCCGGCTTCACCCGGTCCACGCCCTGGGCGATATCCACAGACTGTTTGCCGATGACGTTGATGACACCGCAGGTCTCACCGTCGTAGCCGACATCGGAAGAGGTGTAGCCGATATCGGTAATTACTTTGCGCACCAGGTCTTCCAGGTCTACCCAGGCGGAGGTGCTGATTTCACCGGCGATTACGGCGATACCAGTCTTTACGAGGGTCTCACAGGCGACGCGCGCATTCTTGTCGCGCGCCAGCAGTGCGTCCAGTACCGCATCGGAAATCTGGTCGGCGATTTTATCCGGATGGCCTTCGGATACGGATTCCGAAGTAAAGATGCTGTATTCACTCATTGTGTTCTCTCCAATTGCGCCGCAGGCGCTCCTTTTGCGCTTTCATGCGCTCCATATAGTTAGTCCGCTACTGGCGGTCTTAAACTTTCAAAAATTCTTGAATCTGGATCTGAAATCCGTTGCGCAGCGCACTGTGTACACTGCGCCCCTTTGACAGCCCGGCGTCGGCTGCCCATTCAACCAATTGCTGCGGCGCAAACCCCAGCCACAAATCCCCGCAGGCATCGCGCGCCCAGTCCTGGGCGTGATCGTGCAGCTCGGTAATCAACAGCTGGCCACCGGGCTTCAGTGATTTTTGCAGGTCGTGAAAGATCTGCGCGGGTTCCGGTGTGTGGTGCAACACCATGTTCACCACAATGCAATCCGAACTATCAGGCCGCGACGCCGCTGCACGGGTGTCATCGCAGACAAACTCGATATTTTGCAGGCCTTTCTCATCGGCAAAGGCCTGCGCCCGTTCCAGCATCGTCTTCGACAGGTCCAGCGCCGTCACCGTGCCAAAGCGGTTTGCCAGCTCCTCCAGGAACTCGCCCTCACCGGGGCCGACCTCAAGGGCGTGACGGCCCGGTTTCAGCAGCTGTGCTACCTGCGGACCGTAGACGCTATAACTGGCGATTAACTCCTGTTGTTCACGGAAGCGGTTGCCGTAGTCGGCGAAGAAGCGGCGTGAGGCCTCGGCGCGTTCGGCGGCAATGTGGGCCACGGTCGCCGCGCGGGTTTCCGTCAGCGGCAGCTGATCGAGGCCGTGAAACAGTTGTTGTAGCAGGTCGCTGCTTGCTGTGCGGCGATAGAACAGGTTGTTGCCCTCGCGGCGCTTGCTCACCAGCCCGGCCTGGGCCAGCACCTTTAAATGGTGCGAAAGGGCCGGCTGGCGCAGGTCAAAGATGCGACACAGCTCAAGCACGCTATAGGAGTCCTGCGCCAGCAGGCGCAGAATTTCCAGGCGCAGGGGGTCGCCAGCGGCCTTGAGGGTCGCCGCCAGTTGCGGAAGCTGGTCGCTGCTGTGCGTTTTGCCGCCCTCTGCGCTGTCGTCAGGGGCACTGTTGGAATCAAGCATGACGGCGAGTCTAGCAGTGCTTCTGCCCTGCATCAAAATATTTTGATGCAGCTGCATAAATTTTTTTTGATACAGTTGTAACCAATTTGTGAAAGGCTGGCCGGATTACCCCAGATTTTGATTGCCCGGGAAAATCTTATTCCCCGGGCGGGAGATTTGAGTCCGCAGCCTTTGCGCCCGACGGGGGTTTACGGGAAAATACGCCCCCCGTTTTGCCAGACTTAGACCATTGATCGAAAACTGCTGGCAGCGTGGAATCGCGGCAAACTGGCCGTCAGAGCCGGGCCCGCAGCGCATCTGATGAACCGAAGATCCCAAACCGAGAGATCCCTATGTCTTCTACTCCGTCTCGCACAGAAAAGGCCAACGCCATCCGCGCCCTGTCCATGGACGCGGTCCAAAAAGCCAAAAGCGGCCACCCGGGCGCCCCTATGGGTATGGCAGATATCGCCGAAGTGCTGTGGAACGACTATCTGAAACACAACCCGGCCAACCCGGAATGGGCGGACCGCGACCGCTTCGTGCTGTCCAACGGCCACGGTTCCATGCTGCTGTATTCCCTGCTGCACCTGACAGGCTATGACCTGTCTATCCATGAGCTGCAGAACTTCCGCCAGCTGCACTCCAAGACCCCGGGCCACCCGGAGTACGGCTACGCCCCGGGCGTGGAAACCACCACCGGCCCCCTGGGCCAGGGCATCACCAATGCCGTGGGCTTCGCACTGGCCGAGAAAGTTCTCGCCGCTCAGTTCAACCGCGAAGGCTATGAGCTGGTTGACCACAACACCTACTGTTTCCTGGGTGACGGCTGCCTGATGGAAGGTATCTCCCACGAAGCCTGCTCCCTGGCCGGTACCCTGGGCCTGGGCAAACTGATTGCTTTCTACGACGACAACGGCATCTCCATCGACGGTGAAGTGGAAGGCTGGTTCACCGACGACACGCCCAAGCGTTTCGAATCCTATGGCTGGCACGTCATCCCCAATGTGGACGGTCACGACCCGGCCGCGATCAAGGCTGCCATCGAAGAAGCCCGTGCAGAAACCAGCAAGCCCACCATCATTTGCTGCAAGACCGTGATCGGTTTCGGCTCCCCCAACAAGCAGGGCCGCGAAGAGTGTCACGGTGCGCCGCTGGGCGACGAAGAGATCGCACTGGTACGCGAGACCCTGGGCTGGAAGCACGAGCCGTTTGTGATCCCCGAAGACCTGTACCACGCCTGGGACGGCCGCGCAAAAGGCGCCGAGCAGGAAGACGAGTGGAACGATATTTTCGAAGACTATAAGGAAGCCCACCCGGAGCTGGCGGATGAGTTTGTGCGCCGTATGAAGGGTGACCTCCCCGCGGACTTCCTCGCCAAGGCCGATGAATACATCAAGCAGTGCCAGGCCGACGGCGACAAAATCGCCTCCCGTAAGGCCAGCCAGAACACCCTGAATGCCTACGGCCCGCTGCTGCCGGAATTCCTTGGTGGCTCCGCCGACCTCGCCGGCTCCAACCTCACCATCTGGTCGGGTTCTAAAGGTGTTAGCGCCGACGATGCCAGCGGCAACTACGTCTACTACGGCGTGCGTGAATTCGGCATGAGCGCCATCATGAACGGCATCGCCCTGCACGGTGGTTTCGTACCCTACGGCGCTACCTTCCTGATGTTTATGGAATACGCCCGCAACGCCGTGCGCATGGCCGCGCTGATGAAGCAGAAGGTCATCTTCGTCTACACCCACGATTCCATTGGTCTCGGCGAAGACGGCCCCACCCACCAGCCGGTAGAGCAGCTTACCGCCCTGCGTTCCACGCCCAACCTGCAGACCTGGCGCCCCTGCGACGCCACTGAATCTGCGGTGAGCTGGAAAATGGCCGTATCCCGCCACGACGGCCCCAGCGCTCTCATCTTCAGCCGCCAGGGCCTCGCCCCGCAGGCGCGCACCGATGAGCAGTTGGCCAACGTCGAGAAAGGCGGATACATCCTGCGCGATTGTGACGGCGAACCCGAAGCCATCATCATCGCCACCGGCTCCGAAGTGGAGCTCGCCACCGCCGCTGCTGAACAACTGTCCGGCCGCAAAGTGCGTGTGGTTTCCATGCCCTGTGCCGAAGCCTTCGCAGCACAGACCGCCGACTACCGTGAATCCGTACTGCCTTCCAGCGTGCGCGCCCGCGTAGCCGTAGAAGCCGGTCACAAGGACTACTGGTACAAGTTCGTGGGCTTTGACGGTGCCATTGTCGGTATGGAAACCTTTGGTGAATCCGCACCGGCTGGTGATCTGATGAAGCACTTCGGTATCACTGCCGAGAAAGTTGCGGAAGCGGTTGAAGGACTGCTGAAGTAAGTAACTTTGGCTGCCGAAACTTTTCACAAAGTTCTGTAGCCAGAATAGAAGGTCGGGTGCCGGGTACGGGTTTTCAGGAGCGTCGGCAAACAGGAAGTTTGCGACGCAGCGCCCAGAGATGGGTTGAAGGGGGGCGCCTAGCCCGGTCCTGAAAACCCGTACCCAGTGCCCGGCCGCCACCGCATTGGAATAGAGCAAGACCGAGGGCGGTGGATAGAGCCCGAGGTACGTATGCCCACCCCAATAAGACTCGCAATTAACGGCTACGGCCGCATCGGGCGCTCGGTTTTAAGAGCCCTGTACGAATCCAACCTGCGCGACCAGCTGCAGATCGTCGCCATTAACGAACTGGCCGACTGCGCTACCATCGCCCACCTCACTAAATACGATACTGTTCATGGCCGCTTCCACGGCACCGTCGCTGTGCACGATGAAATGCTGCAGGTCAACGACGACATAATCGCCGTAACCCACCATGAAGAACTCGAGCAGCTCGACTGGCGCAATCCACAGGTCGACATAGTCCTGGAGTGCACCGGCAGCTTCACCGAACGCGAACGCGCCGAGTTGCACCTGAAAGCCGGCGCGAAAAAAGTCATCTTCTCGCAACCGGCCCAGAGCGACGTCGATGCAACCATTGTTTACGGCGTCAATGACACTGCGCTGGACGGCCGTGAGACGATCATCTCCGCCGCCTCCTGCACCACCAACTGCAGCATCCCCGTTATTGCGGCGCTGGAAAGCGCGTTCGGTATCGAAGCCGGTGTCATCACCACCATTCATTCCGCGATGAACGACCAGCCGGTAAACGACGCTTACCACCATACCGACCTGCGCAAAACCCGCTCCGCTATCTCGTCAATAATCCCCGTTGACACAGGCCTCGCCCGCGGGATCGAGCGTATATTTCCCGATATGGCCGGCAAGTTCGAAGCCCAGGCCATGCGCGTACCCACCATTAATGTGTCCGCCATCGATCTCTCGGTACAGCTGAAAAAAAATGTTACCCAGGCGGAAGTAAACTCGCTCCTGAAGAGAGCGGCGGAGACCCGCTTCGAAGGCGTGCTGGGCTATACCGAAGAGCCTCTTGCCTCCTGCGATTACAACCACGACCCTCGTTCCGGCATCGTCGATGCCAGTCAAACGCGGGTCGCCGGTGGCCGCCTGGTAAAGGTGCTGATCTGGTTCGACAACGAATGGGGGTTTGCTAATCGCATGCTGGATATAACCCGGCAGCTGCGCGATTAATTGCCGAGTTCCGCGGTACCGTGAAAATCTATTTGCTGACTCACGAGCGTGAGCTCGACAGGCCTACCAATACCGGGTCAATTGCGCTGTCCATCGCAGGTGGTGATGGGGGGCTGGTTCAGCGTGTGATATGGAGTCGCACCAGTCCGAGCCAGCCATTACTCTCTGTGCTGGAAAGTGGCGACAGTGGATTGTTGTATCCGCAATCGGAAATTGCGGGCCCCGAGGTGTCGCTTGAGCAATGCGAACATTTCGTCTTGCTGGACGCTACCTGGCAGGAGGCGCGCAAGATGTACAATCGCAGCCCCTATTTGCATCCGCTAAAACGTGTTGCGCTGAATGTGACAGAAACTTCTCGCTATACGCTGCGCCGGAACCAGCGGCAGGGCGGTTTGTGCACGGCGGAATGCGTTATCGAGATTTTAAGGCAGAAGGGGCAGGGGGCTTTGGCGGCGGAGATGGAATCCGAATTTGCTGCGTTCAATGCTGGCCTTGTTGAAGGGCGGCATTGAACGCAGGCTTATTAACTCATGATGGAAATATTTAGAGCATTTCCATATTGCTGTCTGATTTGTTCGCAAATACCTTGCCGCCTTTCATCACGAAGTCTACGTCCAGTAGCTCTTCGATATTTTCCAGTGGCGAACCATCGGTAGCGATGATGTCAGCCTGCTTGCCCACGGCGAGCGTGCCGATCGAATCACTCATGTTGATCAAGTCTGCGGCGTTTACGGTGGCGGACTGGATGATGGACATGGGGTCCATGCCGGCTTGATACATCAATACCGCTTCTCGTGCGTTTTCGCCGTGCCTGGAGACACCGCTGTCCGTACCAAATGCGATCTTTACGCCTGCCTCAACAGCTTTGCCGAAGTTGCCCTGCATATCGGCGCCTACCCGTATCGCTTTTGCTTTCTGCGACTCGGTCAGAATGTCGGTGTTCTTTGCCATCTGGACCACGGTATCCCCAGCCAGCAGTGTGGGCACCAGATAGGCGCCGGTTTTGCGGAACAGGCGATGTGATTTGGGGCCGGCGTAGGTTCCGTGCTCGATGCTGTCTACCCCAGCCTCCAGGGCGGCGATAATGCCATCTTCCTGGTGTGCATGGCTGGCAACCTTGCGACCCATACGCTGTGCGGCCAGCACAACCTCGCGCAGCTCGTCCGCTTCCATCTGTTGGCCTGTGCCTGTGGCGCGGTCCGTAAGCACGCCCCCGGTGGAGGTGATTTTGATCAGGTCGGCACCGTATTTGATCGTATGACGAGTTGCACGCCGGCAGTCATAGGGACCGTCACAGACCGTCTTGTTGCTCTCGTCGTGGTAGGCCATCAGCTCCGGGCTCATGCCGCTGATATCCGCATGTCCGCCAGTAATGCCAACCATGCCCGCAGCGATGATACGTGGGCCGTCCACCCAGCCCTTGTTCACCGCATCCCGCAGTGCGTACAACTCTTCGCCACTGTTGCCGACGTCGCGAACGGTGGTAAACCCGGCCTTGAGGGTACGCATGGCAAACTGTTGTGAGCGCATCTGCATGGCAGGCTTTGACATTCTCAGAGCTTCAGAATCGTTCTTGGGCCCGAGTTCTCCCTGAAGGTGCACGTGCATGTCCATCAGACCAGGCATGACAAAGGCGTGCCTCAAATCAATAACCTTTGCGTCAGCCCTGTCGATAAAGCCCATGGTGACATCGGTAATCGTCCCGTCCTCAATCACCACGCTGTATTCTCGCAGAGGTGGTTTACCTGGCTCTGCCAGCAGTGTGCCTGCGTGAATAACGGTGGTGGTGGCGAGCGTCTGTGACGAGACAGCGGCGGCAGCGAATGCTGCGATGAGGGTCTTTTTCATGGGGTGGCCTTTTGCGCTGGTGAAAGCTTTATTGTTTTCACTGCAAGTTACTGCAAAAGGCACCTGCCCACAATCGCCGGGTACCGGGTGGCCTGACGGTTTTCAGTTCGACAACTGCGAAGCGAGTGTTGCTCCCTTCCGGAACCGGCGCCACTCGAGAAAGCTGTCCCACCTTGAGCGTGGTTTTATAGTGGGAGCATTGCTCTGAACCTGAATTGGTAGATTGGGAAAGCACGCCTCAGGGTGTGCCTCAACCAATGAGGGAAAACGACAATGCAAAATAACAATAGATACAAAAGTTTGCTTCTCACCGCTGGCCTGACGGCCGCATTACCGGCGTTCGGCCAACAGTGCCAGTCTCCGGCACCGGTGTGGGAAGACAACTTCGACGGTACCACTTTGGATACCTCAAAGTGGGAACCCATGATTGGCGATGGTTGTAGCTACGGCATCTGTGGCTGGGGCAATAGCGAGCTCCAGTACTACAAGGCCGAGAATGCGACCGTGGCCAACGGGTTGCTCACGATCACCGCGCGCAAGGAGCGGGTACAGAGCAAGGCATACACGTCCGCACGCCTGCGCACCGCTAATATGCCCAACGGCGGCGAATGGACCAATGGCCGCTTCGAGGCACGCATCAAAGTGCCGGACGGTACCGGCATGTGGTCCGCGTTCTGGATGCTGCCCACCGATCCCGCCGAGGGCTGGCCGATCAGCGGTGAGATCGACATCCTGGAGTCGCTTGGTCAGTCGGATGAATATGTCTTTGGTACGCTGCACTATGGCGAATTCTACCCAAACAATTCCCATACCGGTAACCGCCTGCTGATCCAGCCAGAGCCCTGGTCGGCGGATTTCCATGTCTACGCACTGGAGTGGGAGCCGAATGAGATGCGCTGGTACGTGGATGACCAGCTTTACGCAACGCTTACCCCCAATGACCTGACCGACGCAGCCTACTGGACTTTCGAAAATTACCAGTACCATTTCCTGCTGAATTTGGCGGTGGGCGGTAACCTCGGCGGTGCGGTGGATGACGCCATGTTGCCGCAAACCATGCAGGTGGATTATGTGCGGATCTACGATCACGGCCAGCCCAGCGTGATAGGCGACCGTATTGTGGATAACGGTGAAACCACTACCTATTCCGTAGCGGGTGCTATTGGCGGCAACCCCAGTTACGCCTGGAGCCTGCCCGCAGACGCGACCCTGGTAGCCGGAGGCAATAGCGATACCATCACCGTGCAGTGGGGCAGCACCGGAGGCGCAGTGACTGTCAGCGTCACAGACAGCTGTGGCAGTCGCGAGCTGAGTTTGCCGGTGCATGTGGGTCCCAAGCTGGTACAGGAGTCCGTGCTGGATGACTTTGAGTCCCAGCGTAACCTGGCCTACAGCGTATTTGATGGCACCTTCGTTCAGGACGCCGCCAACCCGCAGGCGGACGCTACCAATGGTTCAGCGAGCGTGGCGATGTATACGCGCTCTGCCGGTGCCCAGTACGACGTGATTGCTGCCGACACCAGCGCGATAACCGATGCGGATCCGTTCCTCTCCGGCGACAAAGCGTTCTATATGGATGTGTTCACCAGCGCCGCTCCGGGTACCCAGATCCTGGTGCAGTTGGAGGACAGTTCCACCGCTACCGCGAGTAATTACCCCAGCGGGCGCCACTCCAAGTACGCCGCCTATGTGGGCGAGGGCAGTGGTTGGCAGCGGCTCACGTTCGAGCTGGATGATCGTATCGATGGTGCTACTCCGGCGAACGCCGTGGACAGCCTGGTGATCCTGTTCGACCCCAATACCTTCAATGCTGACACCTATTACTGGGACAATTTCGATATCTACGGTCTCGATACCGGTGCCAACCAGTCTCCCACCGCCAGTGCCAGTCAGGCCTGCAGCGGACTGGATTGCAGCTTTGACGGCAGCGGGAGCACGGACGGTGATGGTTCAGTTGTGGGCTATCAGTGGGATTTCGGTGATGGTAATTCCGCATCTACCGTCACGACCAGCCACACCTATGCCGCATCGGGTACTTACACCGTGACTCTCACGGTTACTGATGATCAAGGCGCGAGCGACCAGACCAGCTTCGATGTGAGTGTGACTGACGGTACCGAGGCCACCACCATGTACATTTCCAGTGTGGTAACCGGTACCGCGTCCGCGGGCAAGGGGCAGAAGTACGCCACCGCAACGGTGACCGTACTGGATGATCTTGGCCGCGGCGTGCCCGGTGTGTCTGTGACCGGCAACTTTAGCGGCAGCATTGTCGAAACTGGTGCGAGCGGGCTCACCGATAGCAACGGTATGGCCGATATCACCAGTGCGACTACGGCCGGCGGTAACCTCTCGGTAAGCTTCTGTGTCACCGACCTGAGTGGTGGCCTGAGCCACGACAGCGGAACCAGCAACGGGTTGTGTCAGTAAAGAAAAACGCGCGAGAGCTGTGGTAGCCGCAGCGCGCAATGAGGAAGTGATATCCCAAGAACAGAGGCCTGCCTCCGGAGATGCCGGGCGCAGGCCTTTTCTATGGGTTAGTTAAAGCCGCAGGACCCGATGCGCTGTTTGTAAGGCTGGTAATTGTCCATAAACGAAAGGTAGTCCTCGCGAAAGGCCGCGCAGGATTGGGTCCCATCGTCCGATGTGCCACAACAGCGAATGGCCTCTGCCAGCTCGCGTTCGGACTGGCCGTCAAACCCGTCGGAGTGACCGGCACCGTACATGATGCTATCGGGCCAGGACTTGGCCGGTCGCCAGGCACTGTTGCCATAGGCTCCACCGTAGTAACAGCCGGTCCCCTGAACACAGTCAAGGCCGATATCCTCTGTGCCCCAGGCCGGGGTGCACTGGGAGCCGAAATAGTCATCCACCGTGTCTTCCGACCAGGCACAACACTCGACAGTACCGCCGTCGTCCGTGGTGCATTCACCGGCTTCGTTGCGGTTGTAGCTTATACAGCTGTCTTTGTTGTCGAAGGTATGGCACGCAGCGCTGGTGGACAGGGTGTATTCGGAAGCGGGTTTGAAGCTACCGCACCACTTTTCACAGCCTGGGCCGTCCAGGTTGCGCCATTCCCGGGCCAGTTCGCTTTCCCAGCCGGTAACGGCCGAGCCGTCGGCATTGGTACCGCCGTCGTACAGGTCGGCGAGGCCGAAATTGTGCCCCACCTCGTGAACCACCAGATTGCGCAGTTTGTACAAGGCTGTGTCCTGATCCGGCCACTCGCTGTCGCTGCCGAAATAGATCAGCTCGCCACCGGAAGCACCGTAGCCGCTATCGGTGATCACCACCTTGATCACACCGTAGATGTCATCGATATCGCATTGCTGCAGTATCGCTTCATGCACCTTGTCGTCTTCACAGGCAAAGGACGCAGCAATGTCGCTGCCCGTTGATGCACAGCCCAGTGCCTCGGCATCGGACAATGCGGTCTGGTAAAAAGCGAAGCTTGCAGGGAAGTCACGAAAAGGTGCCAGCCCCTGGAACTGATTCGAGATAGCGTCCTGTACGATCGCGTCAAAATAGGGTGCATTGTCCAGGTTGGCGAACAACAGCGTAAAGGGGGCGGATTCGGTACCGGCGATCAGCGGGCAGTCCGGGGTGGCGAATACTTTCGCATAATTACCCGGCGCAACGGGCTCGCCAGAAGCGGGGGAGCCCTGTCCGCCGTTACTGGGAGAGCCTGTACCCCCGGTGTCGCCGTCGGGGGCGCTGGATGAGGGGGGAAGCGGGGAGATGTCTGCTTCGGTGTCATTATCGCCCCCGCTGCCGCCGTTACAGCCGGTGGCAAGGGTCAAAAGGAGGCTAAGGCCCAGCGGCCCGCATAGTCGGGATAGCATAGTTCTGGATTGAGGTTGCGTAATGGTGGACGCTTGGCCATAGTCCACGGGTTATTGGTATTCGAGCCCAATCCGTTGTGCGTGTTGTGCCGGTGCCCCCGATCCATCCCGGTGCGCGCCTCTGGTGCCAGTACCAAGATCGAGTGATCGGAAGGGAGCCAGGGCGCGTAAAAGTACCGGATTCTACGGATAAAAAATGTACGCTTCCAGTGCCCACTGCACAGCGTTTCACCTGAATTGTTAGTCAGTTTCTGCCACTATGAGGCAAGGATAACTTTGGAGAAAAATGATGAGAAAACTGTTCTTCCTGCTGTGTGCTGTTGCGATTTCTTTACCCTCTTTTGCCCTGGAAGTGGGCGACAAGGCTCCCGAATTTGAATTGGCCGCGTCCGATGGGAAAACCTATCGACTGGCCGATTTCAAGGGCAAGCAGGCGGTGGCCGTTGCCTGGTACCCGAAGGCCTTCACCAAGGGTTGCACCATCGAGTGCAAATCTCTGGCTGAGAATGGGGATCTGATTCGCGAATACGATGTTGCCTACTTTATGGCCAGTACCGATGAGCTAGAGGACAACACCAAGTTTGCTGAAGAGATGAAAGCGGACTTCCCCCTGCTGAGTGATCCCAGCGGTGAGGTGGCTGAAGCCTACGATGTAAAAATGCCGGTGCTGAATATGGCCAAGCGGGTGACCATCTATATTGGCAAAGATGGCAAGATTCTGAAAATCGACCGCGATATCAAGCCGGCGACCAGCGCGCAAGATATGGCGCGTACACTGGGTGAGCTTGGAGTCGCGAAAAAGGGCTAAGAGCTTCTCGGTAATAAAAAAAAGGCCGCTATTGCGGCCTAACACTGGGGGTTTTCTTCTTGACCCTCATTTCAGAGGAAAGAAGATGATGTGAACTCCGGATGACGGTACGCTGGTCGAACGCGTTTGCTGGCGTTGGCTCAGTTAAGTTCGATCAGTTCAAACGTCTTTATAGTTGGGATGCTTCCCTGAAGATCGGTTTCGATTGTGTCCATGACTTTCAGGTTGTGGCAAAGATTCTCCGCACGTGATTCCAGGGTCAGTGCTCTGGCCTCGACAACCTCTTCCGCCGCTTCTGCTGCTATCTCTGCGTCACGCTCGATCGTCGCACCGCCCGTAAATACTGCCTTCAGTGCATGCCAGGTAAGTTTGCCTGCGGACTGGTGGGCGATCTTTTCAATACGCGGCTCCAATTCCTGCTCAATGATCTGTTCGATGGTTTGCTCGATATTCTCTCCCGCTTCCTCATCCCAGTTGTCACCCAGTACGTAGACGCCGTTTTCATTCTGCAGGCGGTCGCGGGTGGATTGGCGAATTTGCTGAGCGGCCTCGCGGAACTCCACGGAATCCGGATGATCTGCACCCGCCAGCGTGGTCAGTGCAATACCGACGCCCTCCATAGCGATATCTACCGCATCGATAGTGATATTGGTGATGTCCCGGCCGGACTGGAGCAGACCCGCATGATATGCCTCCAATTGATTCTGTTGTGCGGCGTCCAGTATTACTACCTGATCATTGATCGTCAGCTGCTGTGGCTTGTCTGCCTCATAACGCAATGTCTGTGCGTCATCGTCGTGAATGATTTCAAAAAAATCGGCGCTGACACGCGTATTGTGGTGCAGGCTCATGGAGCAGTTTGTATCGATGTCGTGACTGACTTTGATCTCGCTCGCTGATACGAGTGCCGGTGCGGTGAAGGCAATGGCGGAAACGAGGGCAAGGGCTTTGTTCATGGTTTTTCTTCTGAATTTCCAGGTTGTTATCGGTGTGACGCACCTGGTTTCCGTTCTGGATGCACCGGTACAAAAAAAATTTTGAAAGCTGGCTATCGCCGGCTGGCACGCTTATTGCTCTTCTCTGGTTAACGGCAGTCGCGGTTCCTCTGCACCAAAAGTATCCGATGTAAAAACACGAATTCCATTGCGAATCCTCCTCGATACGCAATACGGGCAGTTTTTGCCTGAAAAAAGTACGGGTTCTGACATTTGTTCATAAGAAGAGTGGGGAAAATCCATGAAGCGTAAAGCTCTGAGTTGTGCTGTTATGGCGGTCGCCGCCGGGTTGGCTTCAGTGCCGGTCACTCCGGTATTGGCGGAAGAAATTGAAGAGGTAGCGGTCACCGGGGTGCGCGGCAAGCCTCGCTCGGTGTCGGATTCACCGGTACCTGTGGATGTGTTCGGAAGCGAGGCACTGGAATCGGTTTCCTATACCGATACCAATGACGTGATGAAAACACTTGTTCCCTCCTACAACGTGAGCCGACAGCCCATCAGCGACGGTGGCACCTTTATCCGCCCGGCTCAGCTGCGCGGCATGCCCACAGACAAGACTCTGGTGCTGGTAAATTCCAAGCGCCGACATCGCGCTGCACTTGTCGAAATTGGTGGCTCTGGCACTCAGGGTCCGGATATTGCGACCATCCCCAGTTCTGCCCTGAAGTCTGTAGAAGTGCTGCGCGATGGTGCGGCGGCTCAATATGGCTCGGATGCGATTGCGGGCGTGATTAATTTCCTGCTCAAAGATAACGCCGAGGGCGGCTCCTTTAATGTGCAGGCCGGCGAATACAGCGAAGGTGACGGCTTCCAGACTACGGCCAGTGCTAATGTGGGCCTGCCGCTGGGAAGTGATGGTTTCCTCAGTATTTCGGGAGAAATGTCCAAATCTGACTTCACTTCCCGCAGTGAGCAGTACTGTGAAGACTGGTTCTGTGTTGATGAGCAGGATCCGGAATACATCGAAGCGGCAAAAAGCGCCTCACTGGAGGGCGACGTGGTTCAGCCCTGGGGGCAGCCCAACGCGGAGGCCACGCGCATATTCTTCAATGCCGGTTATGACCTGGGTGAGGGCAAGGAACTGTATGCCTTTGGTAACTATTCAGAGAGCGAGGCGGATGGCGGCTTCTTTTACCGCTTCCCTGGCAACGACACCATCGAGGATTTGCGTGAAGAAGACGGCTCGATTTATAGCCCACTGGAAAAATTCCCCGGCGGTTTTACACCACGGTTTTTTGGCGAGGTAACCGATTACTCGGCCGTAACCGGGTTTAAAGGCGAGATGGCTTCTGGCCTGTTGTACGATTTCAGTGCCCGCTATGGATTTAGTGAAATCGACTACACCCTGAAAAACACCATCAACCCGTCCATGGGGCCGGATAGCCCCACCTCGTTCAATCCTGGCACCCTGGCCAATGAGGAATTTCAGGTTCAGGCAGACTTCTCCAAAGACCTGAATCTCGGACTGAATAGCCCTGTAACCGCGGCTTTCGGCTTAAGCTATATGGATGAGTCCTACGAGCTCACCGGTGGTGATCCCGCCTCCTATGAAGCGGGGCCTTATGCTTCTGCAGATCCCTGGGGATTCTGTGACGGCGCCAATCCTACCCTGGCGGGCTTGGCTGTAATGGCGAGTGGTTCCAGCCTCAATTGTGCGGACGATAGCGACCCCGTATATCGAGTTGTTGGTGTGGGCTCCAACGGTTTCCCCGGCTATTCACCGGAATACTCTGGCAGCTACGCTCGCGATTCCTTCGCGGTGTACGGCGATTTGAGTACCGATGCCACAGATAAGCTGTTCTTGCAGGCAGCTCTGCGATTTGAGGACTACTCTGATTTTGACTCGGAACTCGTGGGTAAACTCGCCATGCAGTACGACCTCACGGAAAATATCGGCCTGCGTTCTTCCGTCGGTACCGGATTCCGCGCACCGACACCGGGTCAGCAGGGCACCACCAACGTATCAACGCGTCTGCCGAACGGTGTTCCAGTGGCTACCGGCCTATTCCCGGCGAGCAGCAGCGTTGCCCAGGCCCTGGGTGCCGAAGCACTTAAACCGGAAACCTCCACAAACTTTACCTTTGGTATGACAGGAGACTTTGATCTCCTCAATTTGACTGTGGATTTTTACCGCATTGACGTCGATGATCGTACCTACGCGATTTCCACCCTGGACGTATCCTCCGACCCAACTTCCGGGGCGGCATACGATAACTACCTCGCCCTGGTAGATGCGGGCGTGGTTGGTGCAGAGTCCATTGGTGGCGCGAATTATTTCACCAATGCATTTAATACCCGCACCCAGGGTGTCGATGTGGTCGCTACTTTCCCTGTGTCCTGGACCGATGAAAGCGTTACCAACTTCACGGCGTCGTTTAACTACAATAAATCCGAATTCACTTCTGATCCGGATGAGTACTTGAACGCAGAAGATCAGTACGATTTTGAAAATTTTGATCCGAAAATGCGCGGTGCCATGACCGCCATGCACAGTGTCGGTGCCCTGTCATTGATGGCGCGCGCCAACTGGTATGGTAGCTCCAAAAACTCCGGCCCCGGAGGCGATGCTTCTATGGTGCAGAAGTATGATCCGGTAGTGCAGGTTGACCTCGAGGGCAAGTATTACCTGGCGGACTCCACCAGTGTGGTTCTGGGTGGCCGCAACATCTTTGATACCTACCCCGATGAAGATGAAATTGGCGATTACTGCTGTGGCCGGATATATCCATCGGCCACCGTGGTGGATTGGCAGGGTGCTTTCTACTACATGGGTGTACGGCACAATTTCTAAAAATTACTCTTCTACAATTACTGTCCCCGCTCATCGCGGGGATTTTTTTGCCTCGAATCTGGCTGTGTATGACGTCCACTTAATTAGCACGCATAAAAAAGGCCAGCGGTAGTGCTGGCCACGGAGCGACTGTGTTTACTAATTATTAGCTGATTCGGTGCAGCACTTTAGGTAATGCAGATGCATATTTTTGCACATCTTCGATGCGGCCCATGCTGACTCGAGACCAGTTGGTGTAGTCTCGATAAATACCGCGGATCAGGACGCTTTCTTTTTGCATCTCTGCTCGGAATGTCTCCGCGTTCAGGTCACCCAGATTGACGAACATGAAGTTGGTTACCGATGGCAGCGCGGTTAGACCATTTTCCTTCACCGCAGCGCCGACGATCTCACGCGCTTCTTTTACCTTTGCCCGGCAATAGTCCATGAACTGCTGATCTTCGTAGCAGGCAATGGCGGCGGCGAGACCGGCCTGATTGAGGCCGTACCAGCCAAGGCCGTAGCGTTCCATCTCCTGGATTTTTTCGGGCTGGGCGATCAGGTAGCCTACGCGCATACCTGCGAGACCATAGATTTTGGAGAAAGTCCGCGCCACAATCACATCGTGCCCCTGCTTGATCAGCGGAATCACGGTGTTGGCATCACTGTTGTCGGTAAGCTCGTTGTAGGCTTCATCGGCGAGCACAGTGCACTTTTTCGACGCCTTGATGCAGAAATTACGCATGGCGACGGGGTCGATCAACATCCCGGTAGGGTTGTTTGGGTTGGTGACCTGCACCATGGAAATTGAATCGTCGATGGACGCATACATGGCATCGAGATCAATCGCCAGGGACTCGATCTTGGGCAAGCGCTTGATCTCGCCAATTTCCTGGATTTCTACCACGCGCGAGGTGGTGTCCCAGAAAAGATCCGGGCCGAGGATGCTGCCCTTTTGTGCGGCGGCAATAGCCGCAGCCGCAAGCCCGGCACTGCTACCAGACCCCAGGGTTATATGGTCGGGAGTGAGGCCGTGGCGCTCGGCAATCATCGACTTGAGGCGGGCGACGCTATCGTAGACGTAATAAGCGCCTTTCTGGCTCGCTTCCATCATCGCCTTGAGCGCCGCGGGACTGGGACCATAGGGGTTCTCGTTGGCGTTCAATTTGGCAACGCCCGGGGGCGGTCCGTAAATCGGTGTTGGTCGCGAGATCTCTTTCGCTGCTGCGCTACTGGCGAGGCCACCGATGGTGGCTGCCGAGAAGGCTGCCGTGGTGCCCTGCAAGAACATTCGCCTGCTCAATGATTTATGCATTATTTTGTTCTCCCGTTTGTGTGTTTCTCATCCTGGTGTTGGATGAAAAGGTTCAAGCCTTGGCAAACATCGCCATGGATACCGCAATCAGATATACCCCGAACAAACGTTTCAGGTGCATTTCATTCATGCTGTGCGCCCAGCGGGCGCCGATAGGTGCTGAAATTATTGAAAATACGGAAATGGCGAGTAGCGCCGGGATATTGATATAGCCGATGGAGCCCATGGGCAGATCCGGTGCACCGAGCCCCATAATGAGGAATCCAATTGCGCCAGGCAGGCCAATAAGGAAACCGATACCGGAAGCGGTAGCCACCGCCTGGTGCGCCGGTCGGTTGCACAGCACCATGGTCATTACCGTGATGGTGCCACCGCCAATACCAAGTAGAGACGAAAATCCACCGAGGAAGCTGGCAAGCCCTGCTCGTGCGATACCGGTAGGCATTTCCAGCTTGCCCTTTAGGCCGTCAAACAGGTTGGGAAACAGGAAGTAGACCGAATAGAGCAGAACGCCCGCGGCAAATACATGTACCAGGCTTTTGCTGTTGGTGAAAGAGGCTATGTACAGGCCTGCGCCGACACCAAGTACGATCCATACGGACCAGTCCTTCAGCACCTTGAAATCTACCGCTCCTCGCTTACTGTGCGCCTGCACAGAGCGCGCAGAAGAAACCACAATGGAAGCGAGTGAGGTTCCTACGGCTACGCGCATCATTTCGTCCGATGCGCTGTGTAAAAACGGAAACACAGCGAGAAGCGCGGGAACTACAACAAAACCGCCTCCGTTGCCAAAGAGTCCCGCCGTAATTCCGGCAATCAGGCCTGCAGCGCACAGCAGCAGGATAAACAGTGATACTTCCTCAACGCTCATTGGCTCTCCCGGTGTTCTTTGTTGAACAAGCTATCAATAGCATTAACCGTGCCAATGGACGCCTTGCGAACTTTACTGAGATAAGATGAGGCCCGATCGCGATAAGTCGAGAGCGACGAGTTTCTGGTTTTAGCCGTACCGTAATATGGCCCGTCGCTGGTTAGCCCTTCGGTCCAAATACTGCTCAGAGGTTTACGCAGGGGCACTGGCTGGTTATCTTCGTCGCAATATTCGTCGACTCTTTGTTGTAGAAAGAGTGCCCGCCAGGGTTTTCAAAAACTGAAGTTACAAAGCTCGCACCTACTGAACTCTGTAAGAGAATTCCGCAAGGCGCAGCCGGGGGAGATATGCGCAAAAAAATAATGGTGCTGGTGGCACTGATAATCAGTATCAGTGCACAGGCCGAAACCATCAGTAACCTGACCGCCACCATGGACAAGCAGCAGGGGCTGTTTGACTTTTACTGGGATGAGCGCAAAGGCCGCGTTCTACTGCAGGTTGATCAATTTGATCGGGAGTTGCTGCTGCTCTCGGGGCTGGCCCAGGGGCTGGGTTCCAACCCGGTAGGGCTCGATCGCAACCAGGCTGGCGAAAGCCGTGTAGTGAAGTTCGAGCGGGTTGGCAACAAGGTTTTGATTCACCAGGTGAATCTGGATTACCGCGCACAGTCGGATAATCCGGCGGAACGACGTGCGGTGGAGGAGGCGTTTGCGACCTCGATACTGTGGGGCTTTGAGGTAATTGCGGAAGAGGGTAGCGGCGTACTGATCGACTTCACCCCCTTCCTGCTGAGCGACCAGCACGGCATTGCCGAGCGACTCAAAAGTGCCAAACAGGGCAGTTACAGCATCGACGCCGGCAAATCGGCAGTCTACCTGCCCCGTACCAAAAGTTTCCCTCAGAACACGGAATTTGAGGCACAGCTGACGTTTGCCGGCAGTGAGCCGGGCAAATATATGAAAGAGGTTGTGCCTACCCCTGAGCTGGTCACTTTGCGGCAGCATATCTCTCTGGTGGCGCTGCCAGACAATGGCTATCAGCCGCGTAAATTCCACAGTCGCAGCGGCTACTTTCCGCTCAAATATCGTGACTATGCCACTGCCATCGACCAACCGATGGATCAGCGCCTGATTTTTCGCCACCACCTGGAGAAAAAGCCGGATAGCAATGAAGCAGTCGAGCCCATCATTTACTACGTCGATTCCGGCGTGCCGGAGCCTGTGCGCAGTGCGCTGATCGAGGGTGCCAGCTGGTGGAATCAGGCATTCGAAGCGGCCGGGTTTGAAAACGCCTTTCAGGTCAAGATTCTGCCGGAAGATGCCGACCCTCTGGATGTGCGTTACAACGTCATCAATTGGGTGCACCGTTCCACCCGCGGCTGGTCCTACGGTTATTCTATTTACGATCCCCGTACTGGCGAGATCCTGAAAGGCAATGTCACCCTGGGTTCCCTGCGGGTGCGACAGGACTTTTTGATTGCCCAGGGGCTGTTGCAGCCCTACGGCAAAGAGGATGCGGATACAGAAAAGCTGAAGGCGATGGCACTGGCACGGATCCGCCAGCTATCCGCGCACGAGGT
Organism: Microbulbifer elongatus; assembly: GCF_020524885.1. GTDB lineage: Bacteria > Pseudomonadota > Gammaproteobacteria > Pseudomonadales > Cellvibrionaceae > Microbulbifer > Microbulbifer elongatus_A. The sequence continues at coordinate 666,070 of NZ_JAIVKJ010000002.1, forward strand.
AGGGCATACCCTGGGACTCGCACACAACTTTGTTGCCAGTACAGAAGGCCGCGCTTCGGTTATGGACTATCCCGCACCGCTGGTAACCCTGGACGGCAAAAAGCTTGCGCTTAATGAGGCCTATGCCACCGGTATCGGCGCGTGGGACAAGCTCGCCGTGCAGTATGGTTACGGTATCGCAGCGGAGGGCGAGTCCGCGTATCTGTCCGACATCATTGCAGCGGCGGAGAAACAGAATCTGCGTTATATCTCGGACCCGGATTCGCGTGTTATCAACAACGCGCACGCCAAGTCCCACCTGTGGGATAACGGGACGGACGTCGTGGACGAGTTTCAGCGCATGACCGATTTACGCCGATACGCGCTGGAGAATTTTTCAGTAGCGGCCAACCGGCCGGACGTTGCCCGGTCTTCGCTGGATGAGACTCTTGTGCCGGTTTACTACGGACACCGCTATCAGGCCGAAGCTGTAGGCAAGCTAATCGGCGGGCTGGACTACAACTACCTTTATAACGATGACAAAGCCGAGAGCTACACCATGGTGCCCGCACAGCGGCAGCAGCAGGCGATCGACGCTCTGCTGGCAACCCTGAAACCGGAGTTTCTGACCCTCCCGGAAAAGGTATTGCAGCTGTTACCACCCAAGTCCTATGGCTATAGCCGCACTAATGAAAGCTTCCCGGCATATACCGGTGTGGCCTTCGACAGCATCGCAATGGCTGAAGCCGCCGCTGGTCATACCTACTCGATCCTGCTGAACCCAGAGCGTGCAGCGCGCTTACAGCAACAGCAGGCGCGCCGGGGGGAAGGCCCCGGCTTCAATACACTGCTTGCCCAACTGACGGAGCAGGCACTGGGCAGCGATAGCTACGAAGGCCTGGAAGCGGCGATACACCAGCGGGTAAACCATGTGTTTATCCACCAGCTAATGTTGCTGGCTGCCGACAAGACAGCGCCGGAATCCGCCCGCGCACGCGCCAACTTCGAGCTGGTGAAATTCCAGCACGCGATTGGTCAGATGAAGCTGTTTGGCGATGATCCGCACGGTTACAACGCACATTACTTCTACGAGGCCAATCGTATTGCGTCGTTTATGGATGGTGACCTGAAGGTTGAACCTGGGGACATCAAGCCGATGCCACCGGGTTCGCCGATCTAACGGGTATTTATTTCACTGCTCGACTGGTGTCTATAAGCAAAGAGGCCGTGCAAATTGCACGGCCTCTTTGTTTGCGTCACAGCTTGCAAGCCCTGTTAGCAATCACCCACGAATAAACTGGGACTTGCGGATCCAGTGCCTGCCGCGGTAGTTGCGTGTGGGGGCTGAAGTGGTTTTCGCCCAGAAGTAGTCCCGATTGAACTGGAACTCTACATCGTAGCCCTCGGCCAGTGCTGCCAATGGCATGGCCTGCCAGTTGGACTGGCGGCGCTTACTGGTGGCCTCCAGCAGGTATTCGGTGCCGTTTACAATGGCCACTACCCACGCGTGCCCCTCGCCCTTGTAGGTGCCCAGTGCCACCCGCGCATCCACACCCAGGTTGATCAGCCAGTCGGCGAGCAAAATAGCGTGGTCCTCGCAATCGCCACGCTTTTGATAGTACGCCTGACGAGAGGTCTGCCAGATATCCGCGAGGCCGGCGTACTGCAAGTGGTCATATTGATACTCTTTGCGGATCGCCAGAGTATACAGGGGAACCCACAGGTCCTTGGTCTCGAACGGCTGGAAGCCCACCAGGTAGCTATTGGCAAAGTGGTGGAGCCTGTCCAGGCCACGTGCGGAGGCGGTCACCGACTCCAATCCCTGCCAGTTCCAGATAGATATATAGCCGCTCTCCTGTTCAGAGCGCTTGCCCACCGCCCCTTGCACCATGGATTCCGTCAGCGGGGATTGGCTGCCGGTTACGATCACGGTGCCGCGCTGAATGTCCTTCTCGGTGGATTTTTCTGCAGCGCGGTAAGACGCCCGGCGCTGTGCCTCCATCACGATTTGGTCCTGCGCAGACTGCTTTTGCTTCAAAAGCAGCTCGGGCAGCATCAAGACAAGCCCCAGAATTATTCCGCTCAGCAACAGGCGCATGATGAGCTGCCTCAGCCCTTGAGCCCGAAGGAAATGATCACGGCTACAAATATCAGAATGGTGGAGGCAAAAATGGCCACGGCGATATTGCCGTTTTTCAGCTCTGCCTCAATATCCACATGCTTGAGTAGTTTCTTGTCAATGATCAGTAGTGCAACCATGCCGATCATCAGCGCCAGCAGCGTGTAAAGAAGGTTCAGTCCAAGATTGAACAGGGTCGCGGTAAGAAATTCAGATTGCACGATTATTGATCCATGTAAAAAAATACCCGGGTAATTAGATCACAACCCGCAGCGTAATTCCGCCCGCTTGGCCTCGATTTCGTGGGCTGGGCGGAAGCCACTTGCCGAGAGCAGGCTGGCTCTCTATTGTGAGCGGCGAATTTGAATACAAAAGGGATTGTCGATGTTGTCTAAGTTGTCAAAGTTATTAATTTTGGTTGTTGTTGCCGGGCTTGCCGCCTGCGGAGACCGCGTGGAAGTGCCTCCGGCACATGTGGGGAAGATTCTTACCAAGAATGGTTACAAACCGAGCAATGTACCACCCTCCAAGTTTCGCCTGGATCCCTGTCTATTTTATTGCGACAAGCTGATCACCCTGGCCACTGCGGATTTTGGTCACCTGGAAAAGTTCAAGCTGTTCATGCCCAAGGATCAGCTCAACATGAGTTTTGATATCCGCATGACAGGCTCTGTCAATGAGCGGTATATCGACAATATCTTCGATCGCGTGCCGCCGAATACCGACAACATCTCTGTAAATCAGGTATACAACACCTACGCCCAGCCGGTAATTCGCGATGTGGTGCGCCGGGTTATCGCCAAGTATTCCATCAATGAAATCGCCTCCTCCCGAGAAATGCTGAGCCAGGAACTGTTCTCTGCCGTGACCACCTCTCTCGAGGGTACGCCGATCAAAATCAAGCGTCTGGGCATCGCCGATGTACAGTTTCCCAAAGTCATTACCGAAGCCAAGGAGCGCGCCGCCGAGCGCCGCGAGTTGATTGAGCAGGAAAAGGCCCAGTTTGAAATCCAGAAGATTCAGATGGAACGGGACCTGGAGCGTGAAAAAATGAATCGAGCCATCGCCCGGGAAAAAGCCATGGGGCAGAAAGAGGTAAACGATCTGTTGGCGAAATCGGTCACTGACAAGTATCTCGCTTATCGCACCCTCGAAGTCCTGGACCGTATGGCAGAGTCCAATAACAAAGTGTTCGTTCCCGTCGAAGCGCTGGGCACCATCGGCCTGCAGCAGGCGGTATTTTCTGATCAGATGAAACAAGTGGCGCGCAAGCGCTGAGTTGGGGGGCATATGGAGTTCAATTCACAGATTGCCAACTGGTTGATGGCCGCTCTGGGCGGCCTTTCCACATGGATCGTCGCCGCTGCCTGTGTGCTGCTGGCGCTGAATATTTTTCTGCGGATACGCTTTTTGAAGAGCCACGGTGAGGAGCTGCACTGGCTGCTGGATCGCAGCCTGGTGATCCGCTTCCTGTGCCTGTTGTTCTTTATCTGGGTGTTGATCGGGTTCAACAGTAACGGTCCCAAGCTGGTGTTGGCGCCCGATTACAGTGACGAACAGGCCGCGCGGCAACGTATTCTGGAAGGGGGTTCCACGGGGCTGGAAAACCTTGCTCCAAAAAAGCCCACCGCAGAGGAAACCAGTGCGCACCTGGAGGCATTAAGAGAAGAGCAGCAGTCTGAAATTGCAGAAGAAGAAACCCCTGACCGATAACGGGAACTGGGTTTCATAAAGGCGAGATTTTAGCAGGTTTTTGGGTGGGGAACGGTTTCGGCACTGAGTAGACTTCCGGACACGTTGGAAGAGGAGGAGTTTTCCATGCGTTACTTACTACCTGTAGTACTGTTTTGTTCACTGTCTGGCGTCGCTATGGCGCAACAACCAATGAGTGAGCTTCCGGCAGGTTCTTCGGAAGTGCAGATCATGGGTAAAACCTATTGGCACAGCGGTGACAATTTCTATCAGTTCAATGAGGAAACCGGTATGTTTTATCAGGTTCCTCAGCCCACTGTGCAAGCTCACCAGAATCGTGTGCAGCAATCGCACCGTAGCCAGCGGACTCTTCAGGGCACCGGGCTGACTGGTGACCAGATTGAAGGCTGTCGTAATGCGGCTGCTGATAAATCCAATGAGGTTCCCAATCGGGGCAGTGAGGTTTACATTAACGAGTACAACCGCTGCATCAGAGATCTGCAGTAATTAACCTTCGGCATATAGACTTGAAGGTAAGAAAGGATTGCCGGTTTCCGGCAATCCTTTTTTATTTCTTTCTGATTTATAAACCGCGGTTAATCAGTAAGCACCGCGAATCAGCTCAATGCCTGGCTCGATCGCGCGGCGCCAGGCCAATGCGGTGTCATCGTCAAATTGCGGGTCGTGCTTTCTGAGTGTTACCAGTAATGACTCCAGCCATAACCCATACCACTCGGGGCGAATGTTATAACCCTTGCGAGAGTGGGATTCCCCCAGCGCTTTTAACTTGGTGGCGGGCATGCCGCGAGCGTGCAGTACCAGCTGCATAATGCCGTTGCGCAGCAGGTGGCGCTGGGCTGGCATGTCGGTATTTTTGAACAGTGCGCGGACGGCCTCGGAGCTGCCCATGAAGCGGTCGTAAAAGTCGATGAAAAAACTTTTGTTGTTGCAACAGCGGCCATAACTCTGGAAAACGATGTCACTGTCGGCACTTCCCATTGCGATTACTCCCGTGGCTATTCTTAATCTGCGCGAGCTGGCGCAAGTGACCGCGGATTCTAGCGGTGAACAGCGGGGCAAAATTGATCTGGATCAAGTCTCCGTGGGCGGGTGGCTATTATTTCGGCTGTTATGAAAAAGGGGCCCGAGGGCCCCTTTAGTTAGTTGCTAACGGCAGTAATTACTGTGGATTAGCGTCGATGGATGTGTTTGCGGATTACTGAGAGCACTTTTTGCCCTTGCAGGGTTTGTCGCCGCCACCATTGTCACCACCGCCATTGCTGCCACTACAGCCATTCGCGGTCAGGTAATCTACCGCCGCCTTGGCCTGCACCAGACCGTAGCCGTAGGCGTTGTCGCGGCCAGCGGCCCCCAGGTCTTCCGCCGTGCTGGTCAGTGCCGAGCGGATCTCGCTCGCGGAGCAGCTGGGGAAGTGGCTCCATACCAGGGCGCTGACACCGGCAACGTGCGGAGTGGCCATGGAAGTGCCGTTAAAGTAGGCGTAGTCGCCGGGTTCGAGGGTCAGGCTTGCGCTGCTGCCCAGTTGGCCGAGAAGTGTGGCACCGTCGGTGTCAGAAATACCGGCAGAGGGGATTCCGGTGACAACTTCACCCATGGTGCCGTACAGCATGCCCGGCTCATTGTTGAAGATTACCGCTCCCACACCACCGCCGGCCTCACAGGCCTGCACTTTTTCCGCGAAGCTGATATTGCCGCGGGAAATCAGGCACACCTTCCCGGAAGCATCGGTACAGGCGGACTCACCCAAACCGCAATCCACCAGATCGCCGGTGACGTCACCCTGAGGACTGCCTTCCATACCTGCCGCCTCAATGTTGCTGCCACCCACAGTTAGAGTGGTTTGCAGGCTTGAGCCGGTAGGGACGGAGGAGAGTACATCCACACCCGGACCAGACAGCTCGACCTGACCGGTCTGCTGGGAGAAGTCCGCGACCATCTTGTTGCTGTCGATAGCGGCTACCGACACTACCGAGTCGTAGGACGCGGGGTAGGAGTGACGTGTGTTGCCGTCATTGCCTGCGGCAGCGATGGAAAGCACATTCTGGTTCGCGTAGAGGTCGGCGAAGGCCTGGTCCTCGGTGCGGGACTTGAGGGTGCCGCCAAGGCTCATGTTGATAACGGTCGCACCGTTGGCGGCACATTCGTCTGCGGCGGCAACGAGGGAGGATGAATACGCCCAACCGTCCGCACCGAACACCTTGACGATGTGCAGGTTGAGATTGCCGTTCGGGTTCACACCAACGACACCTGTGCCATTGCCGCCGATGGCGGCGATGGTTCCGGCAACATGGGTGCCGTGACCGTTTTCGTCGGTAAACCAGTCGCCGGTACCTGAATCGTAATTACCGGTGACATTCGTGTTGTACAGGTCCTCGTGGCCAATGTCATAACCGGAGTCGATGATACACACCGTCTGATTTCCGGCCATGGCATCACTGAGTTGATCCGCCTGTACCATGGGAATGCCAAACGGGACTGTCTCTGCCATCGGATAGCGTTTTACGTCCAGTTCAACGTACTCCACATTGGGGTTGTTGCGCAGGGCATTAAGTGCTTTGTCGGAAAGCGCCGCCGCCATGGCGTTACGTTTCTCAAGGGACTGTAGTGAACGTCCGCCGTTCTTATTCATCATCGCGGTCACTGAAGGGCCTTTGCCCTCTTTGAACTTGACGATGTAACGGTCATCGGCGGCACTGGCGTGAGTGGAAATGGCGAGGGCCAGCGCGCTGGCAAACAGGGCGGTAATACTTTTTTTCATTTCTTTTTGGGCTCCAGGATTGTCTGGTACTTCTTATTGTTGGTATGACGATGGGCGGTACGCCAATGCCTTTGAATAGGCACTGGCGTACCGCCGGTGGATAAAATCTAGCAGCATTTTACGCACCGCTAATGATTCACTGTGTGCAGTGTGCGATGCTCAGCAAAAGGTGTTTTTCAGGAGGAGATAAGCGACAAACTGTTGGAGGGAACGGCGCACTTGTTCGTCAGCCTGCGCGAAGGCCGTGCGCGGGCAATCATGGAGTCGAAATTAATTTTTCAGGCGGAATATTTTCTATTTTGAGGCCCCTGGGCTAAACATCGTTCTCGTGCTTCAGTTGCACTTGCCAGTCTCCCTCGAGATCCACGCTCACCAGTACCTGAATGGGGCGGCAGCAAACGGTGCAGTCTTCAATGTAGTGGCGGCTGCCCGCAGAGGTATCGATCAGCATCAGGATGGGCTCCCCACAGTAGGGGCACTGGGCGCTGAATTCTTCTACCTTGTGCATGGTCACTTGCTCCCGTTTGTCTGCTGTTTGAGGTGGGGCTTCGCCCAGGCTGCCAGTGTGTCTGCTACATAGATAGCATCTTCCCGCCGGGTTAGCAGGTGATCGGCGTCATCCAGGCTGATAAAGCTCTTTGGGTGCATGGCCCGGTTGTAGATGTCTGCGGCTTCGTCGATAGAGACAACCTGGTCTACCGGGGAGTGGTAAATCAGCAGTGGGCGCCCAAGCCTGTGAATATAGCCTTCCTGAATGGACGCCACATCTTCCACAAAATGTTTCTGAATCACGAAAGGGCGGCCCGAAAGCTCAACCTCCGCCTGCCCGTGTTGTTGAATGGTGTCCAGCGCACACGAGAACTGCTTGAGTACGTGATCCGGGTCTGCTGGTGCGGCGATGGTGACAATCGCCTTCGCCTCGGGAATATCTTGCGCCGCGGCCAGTACGGCGGCGCCACCCAGGCTGTGGCCCACCAGCAGATCCGCGGGCTGGTACTCATCGCGCAGAAAGCGGGCCGCGCTTTTCAGGTCTTCCACATTGCTGGAAAAATTTGTCTCGCTGAAGTCGCCCTCACTGTCGCCGAGGCCGGTGAAGTCGAAGCGCAGGGTGGCAATACCCAGCTCGCTGAGTCGGCGGCTGATGCGAGAGGCCGCCAGCACATCCTTGCCACAGGTAAAACAGGGCGCGAACAGGGCGTAGCCTGTCGGCGCCGTTGTTGGTGTTTCCAGAATGCCCGCAATCGTCTGCCCGCTGGCGTTGGGGAAGGTCACCTTGTGCTTGCGGCGGGCTTTGCCAGTGTTGTTTGGGGGCATGAGGGCTTCCTGTCGGCTGCTTTTTTTGTGAGCAAATACGGTAGTCGCAGCTAATGGTAGGGAGCGAAAAATGACCGGGCAACGCATGTGAACGCACTTTTTTGCGTTCTTGTAAAAATGACAGCGATGTCAGTTAGTTATTCGTACTGTGCGGTAATTCATTTACAAAACCGGTTGATATACTCCGCGGCCTGACCAGTTGTCCCGCATCTACCGCAGGAGCGGTGACCGCCGAGGGGGTCAGGGCGTATAATCCGCGCCCGCTTTCTCCGGCTGCGCGCCGGGGTGGGTAAGTATTTACAAATCAGCAGAAGAGGATTGGACATGGCGGTTAAATTGATGAAGGACCAGGATCTGGCGGGCAAGCGCGTTTTGATCCGCGAAGATCTGAACGTGCCGGTTAAAGACGGTGCGGTCACCTCCGATGCGCGTATCCGCGCCGCACTTCCCACCATCAAGGCCGCCTCCGAAGCCGGTGCCAAAGTCCTGCTGATGTCCCACCTGGGCCGCCCCACCGAGGGCGAGTACGCTGAAGAATTCTCCCTGGCCCCGGTTGCCGCCCACCTGAGCAAGCTGCTGGGCAAAGACGTGCCAGTGATCAAGGACTGGCAGAACGGCGTGGAACTTGCAGACGGTGATGTAGTGCTGCTGGAAAATGTGCGCTTCAACAAGGGCGAGAAGAAAGACGATGAGGCATTGGCGAAGCAGTACGCGAGCCTGTGCGACATCTTCGTGATGGACGCCTTTGGTACTGCGCACCGCGCCCAGGCTTCCACCCACGGTGTAGCCAAGTTTGCTCCGGTTGCCTGTGCCGGCCCACTGCTGGCTGCAGAGCTGGACGCGCTGGAAAAAGCGCTGGCGGAGCCGGCGCGCCCGATGGTTGCCATCGTCGGCGGTTCCAAGGTCTCAACCAAACTGACCGTGCTCGAAAGCCTGTCGGACAAGGTCGACCAGCTGATCGTAGGCGGTGGTATCGCCAACACGTTCCTCGCGGCAGATGGCAAGCCGGTAGGCAAGTCCCTGTGTGAACTCGACCTGATCGATACCGCCAAGGGCCTGATGCAGAAGTGCGACATCCCTCTGCCCACTGATGTGGTAACCGGCAAGGAATTCAGTGAGTCCGCTGCGGCGGAAACCAAGGCGGCGGATTCCGTTGCCGACGACGATATGATCTTCGACATCGGCCCGGATTCCTCCGCAGCACTGGCAGAAATCCTCAAGGGCGCCAAGACCATTATCTGGAACGGTCCGGTGGGTGTGTTTGAATTCGATCAGTTCGGCGGCGGTACCGAGCGCCTGTCCAAGGCAATCGCCGATAGCGACGCCTTCTCCATCGCCGGCGGTGGCGACACCCTGGCAGCGGTAGACAAGTACGGCATTGCCGAGAAGGTTTCCTATATTTCTACTGGGGGTGGTGCCTTCCTCGAGTACGTGGAAGGCAAAGTGCTGCCGGCAGTTGCCATGCTGGAAAGCCGCGCCAGCGAGTAAGTGTTCACAGGGCGCGGCCGGAACTGGTCCCGGGCGCGTCGCTTGGCAGTTTTAGTTAGCTGCAAAAGCAGTACCGAGTAGTACCCAAATTAAAAAGAGATGCGACCGGGCCCCGCTCAGGAATCGCACACGTGCTGTAACTAATACCAACTTTATATCGACGAGAAAGGGTTTTTTCATGGCTTTAATCAGCTTGCGTCAGCTGCTGGACCACGCCGCCGAACACGGCTATGGCGTGCCGGCGTTCAACGTCAACAACCTGGAGCAGATGCGCGCGATCATGGAGGCGGCCGACGAGACCGATTCTCCGGTGATCGTTCAGGCCTCTGCCGGTGCCCGCAAATATGCTGGTGCTCCCTTCCTGCGCCACCTGATACTGGCGGCCGTGGAAGAGTTCCCGCACATCCCGGTGGTCATGCACCAGGATCACGGCACCAGCCCCGCGGTATGCCAGCGCTCCCTGCAGCTGGGTTTCAGCTCAGTGATGATGGACGGCTCGCTGATGGAAGACGGCAAGACCCCGTCCTCTTACGAGTACAACGTCGACGTGACCAAGCGCGCGGTAGAAATGGCCCACGCCTGTGGCGCCTCCGTGGAAGGTGAGCTGGGTTGCCTGGGTTCCCTGGAAACCGGCATGGCCGGCGAGGAAGACGGTGTTGGCGCCGAGGGCAAGCTGTCCCACGACCAGCTGCTTACCGACCCGGAAGAGGCTGCAGACTTCGTCAAGCAGACTCAGGTGGACGCCCTCGCCATCGCCTGTGGTACCAGCCACGGTGCTTACAAGTTTACCCGTCCGCCTACCGGTGACATCCTCGCGATCGATCGCATCAAGGAAATCCACGCGCGTATCCCGGATACCCACCTGGTCATGCACGGATCCTCCTCGGTGCCGCAGGAGTGGTTGAAGGTGATCAACGAGTTCGGCGGTGAGATCCCGGAAACCTACGGTGTACCGGTCGAGCAGATCTGCGAAGGCATCAAGCACGGTGTGCGCAAGGTCAACATCGACACCGACCTGCGCCTCGCCAGCACCGGTGCCGTACGCCGCTTCCTGGCACAGAACCCGGCGGAATTCGATCCGCGCAAATTCCTCAAGGTCACTACCCAGGCCATGAAGGAAATCTGCCTGGCTCGCTATGAGGCCTTCGGCACTGCCGGCAACGCCAGCAAGATCAAGCCTATCAGCCTGGAAACCATGTACCAGCGTTACGAAAAGGGTGAGCTGGTGCCCAAGATCAATTAATTCTTGGCACTGCTAGCTTGATAATGAAAAAGGGTGAACCTCGGTTGAATAAGGTTCACCCTTTTTCATTTTAAAATGCAGTACCATTGAGTCATGGATCTGCTGAAAGACTTTAACGCTGTCGACCCTAGCCCGGTGATCCGCCGGCCGGACTACTCTGCGCTGCGCAAGGAACTGCCGCAGCTGGACTTCACATGCGATAAGCCTCTCCCCGATTCGGTAATCTCTTACCGCAATTACTATCGCCTCAATTTTGACGAAGCCTCCGGCACTGGTATCGGTACCTTCAAGGCCGCCGGGTTCGAGCTTGTCGCCCAGTACTGGAAAGTCGCCAAGCCAAAGGGCACCCTGTTTATCTGCCACGGTTATTTCGACCACACCGGGATCTACGGTGCCGCTATTCGCTTTGGCCTTGAGCGCCAGTTCAACGTGGTTGCGGTCGACTTTCCCGGGCATGGGTTGTCCAGTGGAGAGCCAGTGGCCATTGATACTTTTCTGCAATACCGGGAGGTGCTGGAAGCGCTGCTGCGCCGGGCGCGTGGAAAGGTGCCCGAGCCCTGGCATGGCATGGGCCAGAGTACCGGCGGCGCCACCCTGTTGAGCTATCTGCAGTTCAGCCTGTGGCAACCTTTCGACAAGATCATGTTGCTGGCGCCTTTGGTGCGTCCGGCCAACTGGCATCTGCGCAAGTGGATGTTCTACCTCGGTCGCTACCTGATGCCGCACCCCAGCCGCGGCTTCAATATCAATACCCACGACGCCGAGTTCGCACGCCGCCAGGCGCACCGGGATCCGTTGCAGTCCCCGGTGATGTCGATCCGATGGCTGGGTGCCATGGTGGACTGGCTGAAGGTATTCCCCAAAACCAACCGCAACCCCAGGCCGATTCTGGTGATCCAGGGAACCGATGATCAGACCGTTGACTGGCGCTACAACATGCGCGCGATTCACGGCCGCTTCCCCAACAGCAAACGGGTGATCGTGCGCGGCGCGCGCCACCAGATGATTAACGAGACCCAGCCTTACCGGCAGCAAATTCTCGCGGCACTGGATGAGTGGCTCGCAGAGCCCTGAAAACGCACTTTTCGCTTCAGGTCGTACGAGCCAGTTCAGATAGGCCAGTTAGATGAGCCAGTTAGAAGGGCTTGTTCCTCAACATCCGCCGCTTGCGCCGTTGCATCAGCGCATCCGCCGAGTAAAAGCCCAGTGCTGCCCACACAAAGATAAACGTGACCAGCTTGGCTTTGTCGAAGGGCTCGTTGTACAGCAGCACCGCGAGGAAAAACATCAGCGTGGGCCCGAGGTATTGCAGGAATCCGAGGGTGGAGAGGTTTAATCGGCGCGCGGCGATGTTAAACAACAGTAGCGGTGTCAGGGTTACCGGGCCGGCTAATAACAACAGGCCGTTAAACGCCATAGAGTTGTTCAGCAGGTTACTGGTTGGGCTTGTGGTCCACATCAGGAAGCCAACGGCCAGCGGCAGCATAAATAGGGTTTCCACGGTTAACCCGGTGAGGCTGTCTACCGGTGTTTTCTTGCGTACCAGTCCGTAAAAGCCAAACGTGAGTGCAACCCCCAGCGCCACCAGAGGCAGACTGCCAAACTGCCAAAGTTCGTAGCCAATCCCCAGTGTCGCCAGCGCCACGGCAATCCACTGCAGTGGGCGCAGCCTCTCTCCAAGTACCAGCACACCCAGCAAGACGCTGATCAGCGGGTTGATGTAGTAGCCGAGACTCGCGTCCAGCAGATGGTCGTTGACGATGGCCCAGATAAAGATCAGCCAGTTGGTTGTGATCAGCGCGGTGGAAACCATCAGCGCGAGCATGGTCTTGCGCGATGTAAGAACCGCTCTGAGCCCGCGCAGTTTACCCAGCGCCGCCAGCAGGATGAGTGCCAGGAGTAGCGACCAGATACTGCGGTGAGCAAGAATCTCCGGCGCAGACAGATCACCGAGTAATTTGAAGTAGAGTGGCGCAATGCCCCAGATGAGGTAGGCGCCCAGACCCGCCAGCAAGCCTGTGGCGGCGGAGTCGGTACTTTGGTTTTGTACGACCTGGTTTTGCAAGAGAAGTGGCCCTGGCTCGGAGACGGTGAAGCCCGTCGGCGTAATTGATTCGGGAAGACAGAAAGCAGGAAACCCGGTCGTCGCGTATCTGGATACACAACAACCGGGTTTTCAGAAGTCTAACAGACCGACAAGTAGCCTGTCAGAAATGGGCGCCGGGTATGAGCGCCGGGCATAGACGCAGGGTATCCGTTAGAAGAGCACGCGGCAGCGCAAAGTGCCGGGAATATTCTTCAGTTTTTCCAGCGCCAGGTCCGAGTACTCCGCGTCTACGTCGATCACCACATAGCCCACGGTCTCGTTGGTTTGCAGGAACTGGGCAGAGATGTTGATCCCGTTGTCGGAGAACACCTGGTTAATCGCGCCGAGTACGCCGGGCACATTCTTGTGGATGTGCAGCAGGCGATGCGCGCCTGCATGGCCGGGCAGGGCGACTTCCGGGAAGTTGACCGAGCTGGTGGTGGTACCGTTGTCGGAGTAGAGCGCGAGTTTATCGGACACTTCCACGCCGATATTTTCCTGCGCTTCCACGGTGGAGCCGCCCACATGCGGGGTGAGCAGGGCGTTGTCAATTCCGCGCAGGGGAGACAGGAATTCGTCGTCGTTACCGCGCGGTTCCACCGGGAATACGTCAATGGCAGTGCCGGCGAGGTGCCCGCTCTTCAGGGCTTCGGCCAGTGGCTCGATTTCCACCACGGTACCGCGGGAGGCATTTAGCAGGATCGCCCCTTTTTTCATCTTGGCGATCTGCTCAGCACCGATCATCCACTTGGTGGATGGCAGCTCCGGAACGTGCAGGGAGACCACGTCGGACTGGGCCAGCAGCTCGTCCAGGCTGTTGACCTGGCTGGCGTTACCCAGCGGCAGCTTGGTGACTACGTCAAAGAAGATTACGCGCATGCCGATGCCTTCGGCCAGCACAGAGGTCTGCGAGCCAATCGCGCCGTAGCCGATGATGCCCAGAGTCTTGCCACGGGCTTCATAAGAGCCCACCGCAGATTTTTGCCAGCCACCGCGGTGGCAGACCATGTTCTTTTCCGGGATACCGCGCAACAGCATGATTGCCTCGGCAATCACCAGTTCGGCTACGCTACGGGTATTGGAGTAAGGGGCGTTGAATACCGCGATGCCCAGATCGGTAGCGGCGTCCAGGTCCACCTGGTTGGTGCCGATGCAGAAACAACCCACGGCGATCAGCTTGTTGGCATTTTCCAGCACTTTGCGCGTCAGCTGGGTGCGGGAGCGAATCCCGACAAAGTGGGCGTCGGCGATCTTCTCGATCAGTTGGTCTTCCGGCAGAGCGGTCTTGATATATTCCACATTGGTGTAGCCACGGGAAGACAGCAGATCCACCGCAGACTGGTGGACGCCTTCCAGTAGCAGGATGCGGATTTTGTCTTTATTGAGAGACTGTTTTTTGTCGATACTGGGAGGAGCCATAACGGGTCTCTTGGCCGAGCGCGATATTGAGGTTACGCGAAAGGTTGTCGAAATATAGTTGGAGACCGCCGGGAACCCGGCGAGGGCGGCATCATAACACAAGGGCTTTACAAAGCTTTATACGCAATTTTTATCCTAGTTATCGAATTTGGTTATGTATAAACACACTTTCACCTGCAAAACTCCTGTCGACCTGCCCCTGGGCAAGATTGTGTGCGTCGGCCGCAACTACGCGGCCCATGCCGAGGAACTGGATAACCCGGTCCCGGAAGAGCCCATGCTGTTCATTAAACCAGCCACCGCCGCAGCCCCCATGGCCGAGCCGGTGCACTTGCCCCGTGGCCGGGGAAGCTGCCATTTCGAGGGCGAGCTGGCCTTGCTGATCGGCAAGCGACTGACGGACGCCAATGCCGCCGAGGTGCCGGGAGCCGTTGCAGGTCTGGGCCTGGCGTTGGACCTGACGCTGCGCGAGCTGCAGTCAGACCTGAAAAAACAGGGACATCCCTGGGAGAAAGCCAAGGGCTTCGACGGCGCCTGCCCACTGTCGCCGTTTGTGAAACTCGACTGGCTGCCGGACTGGGATAACCTCACCTATACCCTGTGGCTCAATGACGAGATCCGCCAGCGTGGCAAGTCCAACCATATGCTCACGCCGATTCTGGACCTGGTGGCCTACATCAGCAGTTACTTCACGCTGCTGCCCGGTGATGTGGTGTTGACCGGCACGCCTGCTGGAGTGGGGGAGCTGCAAGTCGGGGATAAAGTGGCGATGGGATTGGAGGAGGACTGGCTGCGGGCGGAGACTCTAGTAGTTTGAAAAAGCGTGGTTTGAATTAGTGCAAGCTAAGATTGTCCCATTTCAAAACCCCCACTAAGATGCGCACTTCTGTACTCAATCAGCGGGAAAAACGATGACAGATCTCAACAAAAAGACCACTGTCCGCATTCTCACCACCGGTGGCACCATCGAGAAGAGCTACTGCGAAGCCGAGGGCACCCTGAAAAATCGCGCCTCCATTATTCGCGACGGTCTGATCTCCAGCCTGCGCCTGCCCTATACCCATCTCGAGCTGGACAGTGTCCTCAACAAGGACTCCCTGGAGATGGATGATAGTGACCGCGACCAGATCTGTGCCGCCATCGCCAGTACCGCAGAGAAAGGTGACCCCATCGTGGTACTGCATGGCACTGATACCATGTCTGTCACTGCCGATTATTGCTACGGAAAGATGGGGGCTCCTAAAGTACCGGTGGTGTTCACTGGCGCGATGAAACCCATGGGCTTTATCGATTCAGACGCCCGCCAGAATGTTACCGAAGCACTGCTCACCGCACGGCTGGTAGAGCCGGGCTTCTATATTGCTTTCCACAACCGGGTGTTCCCGATCCCCGGCGCCCGAAAAAACCTCGAAACCGGTACCTTCGAGGCCATTTGATGGCCCGTTGAATCGCGCTAGCACGCGCTCTGCGGGATACCGTCCGCAGGCGCGTCGAGCCTTTGAAATCCCGTCGAAAAACCTACACAGTCGCAAGCTACACTGTTAACCTCTGCTTTCCTTTGATTTGTGATCACATTTTAGGTATAAACTGAATAATCCTTCAGTTTTGAATCGTATAGCAAGAATAGAGGTGTGCCATGGCAGAACAACAAACCCCGCAAACCCTGCAGGAATGGCAGGCGCTGGCCGCCGACCTGCAAATCGAGGGTCGCGCCTTCATCAACGGCGAATACGTTGATGCGCTCTCCGGCCAGACCCGCCCTGGCATCAATCCCGCCGATGGCAAGGAGCTGGCTCAGATCGCCAGTTGTGGCCCGGAAGATGCCGAGCGCGCGGTCAAAGTGGCCCGAGACACCTTCGAATCCGGCGTCTGGTCCCATATGCCGCCCATGGACCGCAAGAAGATCCTGGTGCGCTTTGCCGAGCTGATCGAAGAGAACAAGATTGAAATTGCGTTGCTGGAAAGTCTCGATGCCGGCAAGCCCATCAGCGACACCATGAACGTGGACGTACCCAGTGCGGTAACCACCATTCGCTGGAATGCCGAGGCGATCGACAAGATCTACGATGAGATCGCGCCTACCGGCCCGACCGAAATCGGCCTGATTACCCGTATGCCCCTGGGGGTGGTGGCGGCTATCGTGCCGTGGAATTTCCCGCTCTCCACCACCGCGTGGAAACTGGGCCCGGCGCTTGCCACGGGTAACAGCGTAATCCTGAAGCCGGCCTCCAATACCCCTCTCACCGCGATCAAATTGGCAGGGCTGGCTAAAGAAGCGGGCCTGCCGGATGGTGTGCTGAACGTATTGCCCGGACCGGGTAGCAGCCTGGGCAAGGCGCTTGGTCTGCATATGGATATCGACGGGCTGACCTTCACCGGCTCTACCGAAGTGGGCAAGACCCTCACCGAATACTCCGGCCAGTCCAACCTCAAGCGCACCTTCCTCGAGCTGGGTGGCAAGAGCCCGAACATCGTGTTTGCCGACGCAGACCTGGACAAGGCGGCAGAAGCCGCGGCGCTGGCAGTGTTTTACAACCAGGGTGAAACTTGTACTGCCGGTACCCGCCTGCTGGTGGAGAAGGGTATCGCCGATACCTTTATTGAAAAGGTGAAGAAAGCTTCCGAACGTTTCAGGCCGGGCCACCCGCAAGACCCGAACAGCGTGATGGGCGCGCTGATCGACCAGAGCCAGTTCGACACCGTTGAGTTCTACGTGGCCAAGGGGCTGGAGCAGGGCGCGCAACTGGTGTGCGGCGGCAAGCCCGCAGATGCCGTCGAAGGTGGTCACTACTACGAGCCCACCATCTTCAAGGGCGTGAACGGCGATATGACCATCGCGCGCGAGGAAATTTTCGGCCCGGTCCTGTCCGTGATTGAGTTCGAGACCGAAGAAGAGGCGCTGAAAATTGCCAACGACTCCATCTACGGTCTCGCCTCTGGCGTGTGGACCAAAGACATCAGCCGCGCCCATCGTATGGCCCGGGATATCCGCGCTGGATCCGTGTGGGTTAACAATTACTTCGGCGGCGACATCACCGTACCCTTCGGCGGCTTCAAACAGTCCGGCAACGGCCGAGACAAGTCGCTACATGCGCTGGATAAGTATTGTGAGCTGAAGTCCACCTGGATTGATATCAGCTGATAGCAGATTTGATTTGTCGGTATTTGACTCCATTTGGGCCGCCTTCGCGGCCCTTTTTTATTGCATTCAGCCTGCAGTCAGACACAGGTATGAATAATGGAAATGTGACCTGCTGCGAGCACCTTGATCGTTAGACGGTATACGATATTGCGCCCGCATCCGGGAAATAAATGACAGACAGGAGTAACCACTCATGCTGAAGAGCCTGACCAGTATATTTGTCGCAGTTGCCATCGCGGCACCTGCCGCCACGGTAATGGCCAAGCCGGACAAAGGCGGCGATTTACCTCCGGGCTTGCAAAAGAAGGTCGAGCGCGGTGGTGAACTGCCTCCCGGCTGGAAGAAGAAATTGCGCCCTGGCTACGTACTTGAGAATGAAATCTACCGCCACGCCGTAATAGTGAAGCCTGTGGACAGCCGCGGCCTGGTTACCGTGCGTATCGAAGGTGAATTAATTCGCCTCATGCATGCCACTCACGAGATTGTCGACATCCTTTCTCACTGATATTCGTCCGCCGGCATTGGCCACGAGTACCGGATTACGCTATACCTGCGGGTATACGTACGTTTGAGTATTTGGGCCAACCTGCCCGGGGAGATCATTCATGGGTGAATACCACCACGGCTTTTCCGTCAGCATCGAGCGCACGGGAGACGAGCGGGTTTTGATGTCGATGCACGTGCGCGGCAAGCTGGAGCATGAGGACTATGAAACCCTGGTTCCCATGCTGAAGTCCGCCATCGCAGGAATGGAGCACCCGGAGGTGGATGTGCTCTTCGATATGCGCGATCTCGAAGGCTGGGAAATCCGCGCAGCTTGGGATGACCTGAACCTGGGGCTCAAGCACGGGCGTCAGTTCAATAAGGTAGCCATGGTCGGCGACAAGCAGTGGCAGGACGTGGCAGCCAAGATCGGCACCTGGTTTATTGGTGGTGAAGCCAAGGTGTTTGACGACAAAGCGAAGGCCTTGGCCTGGCTGGCCTAATACGCATAAACTCCCCTTTCAAATAATTTCTATCGCGGCCTCTGCTCCACGGCAGGGGCCGTGTCTTGTCTGGCGCAATTGCGCAAATCGGGGATAGCTTAATGTTCGAATGGATCGCGAGCCCAGAAGCCTGGATTGCTCTTGCCACCCTGGCCGCCCTGGAAATTGTTCTGGGGATCGACAACATCATCTTTATTTCCATCCTGGTTGGCCGTCTACCGGAGAAGCAGCGGGAATCCGCACGCTTTATCGGTCTGGCGCTGGCCATGATCACACGACTGGCACTGCTGTTTTCCATTGCCTGGATCATTGGGCTTACCGAGCCCTGGTTTACCGTGTTCGGCGAGGAAATCTCCGGGCGCGATGTGATCCTCATTGGTGGCGGCCTGTTCCTGCTGTTCAAAGCAACCCATGAAATCCATGGCAGCCTGGAGGGTGTAGACGGCGAAACCTCCAGTACAAAGACGGCTACTTACGGCATGGTGCTGGCGCAGATCGCCATCCTGGATATCGTGTTTTCACTGGATTCGGTGATTACCGCGGTGGGACTGGTGGACCATATCTCGATTATGGCCATCGCCATTGTTCTGGCCGTTGCGGTCATGTTACTGGCGGCCAAGCCTATTGGGGATTTTGTGGATCGCCACCCCACCATCAAAATGCTGGCACTTTCGTTTTTAATTTTGGTGGGCGTGACCCTGATCATCGAGGGCTTCGATGTGCACGTACCCAAGGGCTATATCTACTTTGCCATGGCGTTCTCTGTTGCGGTGGAGATGCTCAATATCCGTATGCGCAGTAAAAAGGCCAAAGCCGTCAAACTGCACAAACCGATACGGGAAGCAGAATAGGCTTTCGGTTTCAGTTCGGATGGAAAAAGGGGGCGCTGCTATAAAAGCATCGCCCCTTTTTTTGTGTCCTTAAATTTCAAGTGAATTATTGGCAGAGGCTCCGGATACCGTGAGCCTCCTTTGCTGCATCCTTCCAAAGATACTCGTCGTCATCACCGAAGTAGTAATAGACGGAATCGTTCGGCAGGATCAGCACAGAGATGCCGCCGTAGCCAGACATAAAGGGCAGCCAGAGTGGACTGCTGCAACCACTCATATCGCTGCTTACTTCGTGGGCCCAGAATCCGTTGTTGTATTTGTAATCGGTGAGCGGCTCCAGGCCGCGGTCAGAGCCATCCCGTTGCAACGCGGCATCCAGCTGCCCCTGATGCAAAACGGTTTGGCTACCACCTGACAGGAAGGCCCCGATTTTGGCCACATCATCCCGCAGCCACATCAGTCCCCAGCCGGTAAACGGCTGCTGCACACCGTCGTAAGTGCGGCGGGTAAATTCCGCAGTGGGGCTGACGCCGAGTGGCGCGAGTACTTCATCGATAAGAATGTCAGTGAAAATATCGCTGCTGCCACCCTCGATACTCTTCACGTAGGCGTTCATGGCGGTGCCCAGAATGTAGGTGTCCGAGGTGTGATAGACCCAATTGGTGCCGGGCGTCGCTTTGCGTGGATACTCGGTGCAGCTGTAGTTGATCTTGCTGGTGTGGTCTTCCGGCAAGAACAGGTCGTTGGTATGGCTGGCTCCCTCGTCGCTCATGTAGCTGGCGAGCTTGTAATTGCCGGTGCCCATATCCAGCGCATTGCCAAAGGTTACGTCATTCCAGTTTCCGTTAGTGTTGCACTCACTAATGTAGCTCCCAATGGACTGATTGAAGGTGCCCGGATATTTCTGTTCCAGACGCATCAGCGTGCCTCCGGCGAATACCGATTTGGCGCTAGAGTAAGACGGAACCACCAGTGACTCGCAATAGGGGTAGGTGCCTTGACGCGTGCTGCAGCCGCCCACGTAGTGAGTGCCATCGATAACAAAACCGACCAGGGAAATTGCCATTGGATCCTTGCCATTTGGCGTAGCAAATGCGGTGTAATCGGTGCCCGGGTAGTCTTGTGCCAGTGCACTCAGCGGCTTGCTTGGCATACGCGCGGCAACTTCCGCCTGGTAATCACTGACCAGGGTTGCGCTGTTATTGACGGACTGCGGTGTGTAGCTGGCGGAGAGCTGCCCCCACATATCAAACTGATAATACAGGCAGGTTTCGCTGGCGATCTGGTAGGCCACATCGGAGACTGAACCATCGTCCTTGAACAGGAAAGTCATCACCCCATTGTGCATACAGTTGGCGTTCTTCTGTTGTAGCGCAAAAGGCAGGGCAACGCGACTGTAGCCGGCATCCGCATTTTCATTCCATACGCGTCCCGGTGTCAGAACGTACTCCCATTCCGGATGTGTGCTTGCAATTGAGCCGCGTTCCCTGGGCACAATGTGACTACCCGTCTGCACAAATTCGAAGTCGAATTCCGGCAGGTGCTTGCGTGTCGTATCCTGGGAGCCGGTGTAGCGGAAAGTGTCCTTGTGCTCATCGAAAGCGCCACCAGTGGCTTCACTGAAAAGCTCAAGCACACCTTCAAACTGGTTGGTCGGCATGGCCGCATCGGTTGGAAGGGCGTAGTGGGAAAAGTTCACAAGGTTGCCCGGGTCGCTGCCATTGATCAGGGTAGTCATTGTCAGCGCAGAGCGGGAAACATTGCCGCTACCTGTTAGCGGATCAAAATCTTCCACGCTACCGCCGCCCTCGCTGGACGAACCGCTGAGGGTAATGGTGATATTGGGCTCGTCCGGGTCGTTGGACGTCAGCATGATAGAACTGTTGAAACTGCCTTCGACCGCAGGCGCGAATTCAATGGAAATTGCACAGCTTCCGCCTGCGGGTACGGTGCCGCAGTTGTTGCTCGTAATACTGAAAGGTACCGAGGGTGCGCTGGTATTACCAACAACCAGTGCCGCGGAACCCTGGTTATAAACCGTAAGTATCTGTGTGCTGCTATTGCCGGGTGAAATATTCGCAAAGGTTACACTCCCCGGCGCACTGATATCGGGGTCGGTGGGTGCCCCGCCCGTGCCCGTGACCAGTGCCTGATGGCCGTAACAGTAGTCGCCTATCGTTGACCCGGTGCCGCGAAAGCGGAGTCGCACATCGGTGTTGTTGTCGATGCCCGAAGGCGAGACGTTTGCATTGAACTGGGTACCGTTGTCGTCACCGTTGGCAACGGTCACTGCTGTGGCCCAATTGCTGCCGCCATCCGTGGAAATTTCCCCGTAGCAGAATTCGTTGTTTTCCAGGGAGCCGGCCGACAGAGTGAGCGATACAGAAACGGAAGTGTATCCTGCGGTGGATAGCGTACGGGTTGCGGTGGACCCACCGCGTAAACGGATGGTGCCGTTTTGCGCGTCGACATTTCCGCTTGCACTCCAGTCGGCGATGTTGCCACTAGCGAAACTGTCCGAATAAATGGTTTCGGCATTAGTGCTGGCAGAGGCAGCGACACTCAACAATAGAATAGTAGCCGCGAGTCGTGCCCGAGGCCGTTGGTATCTCGATTTCATATCCGCACCTTTATTTTTTATGAGCTGGGGCTGCCCCTGTGTGAGTACAGTTGCATGGGAGTAACATGAACTTTTGCCGTGAAATCCTGTAGGGCCAGCTCTAACGGGTACGTAGTGCCAGTGGAAAATTATTTTTAAAACATTTTTCAAGCACAAAAAAGGCGGGCCCGACACCGGGCCCGCCGAAGTGCGATTGCGCAGGAGTAAACTGTTTACTGGCAGGCGCTCTGTATCTGGTGCGCCTCCTGTATGGCTTCGAGCCAATAGTAGGTGTCGTTGTCGCTGAAGTAGTAATACACGCTGTCATTGGGTAGCAGTACCACGGTGATGCCCCCGTAGCCGGACAGGAATGGAATCCATTGGGCCCCGCTGCAGCCGCTCAGGTTGCCAGCCACATTGTGTGCCCAGAAACCGTTGTTGTAGCGGTAGTCGGTCAGCGGCACGGTGCCGACATCGGCGCTGTTGCGCTGCAGCGCCGCGTCGAGCTGGTTGCTGTCGAGCATTACCTGTCCATTGATCTCGCCATCGTCGACGCCAACAAAGCTGGCAATTTTTGCCACATCATCTGGCAGCCACATCAGGCCCCAGCCGGTAAAGGGCTGCTCCACCGAGTCGTAGGTACGACGGGTGTACTGGCCGGTAGGACTGACCCCGATCGGCTCCCACAAGTCCGCAACGATAGTGTCCGCAAAAATATCCGCGCTGCTACCCTGCTGGCCCTGCAGGTAATCGTTCATATGGGTGCCGGCGATGTAGGTGTCCGAAGTGTGATATACCCACTGGCTACCCGGTGTTGCCTTGCGTGAATACTGGCCGCAGCTGTAACTGATTTTGCTGCTGTGGCTATCGCTGAGGAAAAGGTTGTCGGTATGGGATGCGCCCTCATCTGCCATGTAGGTTGCGTCGCCATAATTCCCCGTTGCCATATCCAGCAGGTTGTTCAGCGTCACGTCGGACCAGTTGCCATTGCTGTTGCACGCGGGAACATGGCTCGCCACCGAAGTATTGCGCACGCCGGGATAAAGATTTTCCAGACGCATCATCGCTACCCCGCCAAAGAAGGATTTGGCCGAGGAGTAAGACGGCACCACTATGGAATCGCAGTAGGGGTAGTTACCAGAGCGAGTGACGCAATCGCCTCGATAGTGAATACCACCGTAGATAAATCCGGCGATGGATACGTGGTTCGCATCGGTGCTGTTAGGCGCCTCAAATGCGGAAACATCGGTGCCGGGATAATCCGCGCTGAGTGCCGACAGTGATTTGGTCGGCATCCGATTGGCGATTTCTTCCTGGTATTTCTGTATCAGCAGGTTCTGGTTGGCAATGGTTTCCGGTGTGTAAGTGGCGCTGGGCAGGCCCCACCAGTCGGCCTTAAAGTACAGGCAGGTTTCACTGCTGATCTGGTAAGCCACCTTGGAGGTGGAACCGTCTTCCTTGAACAGGAATGTCATCACCCCGTTATGCATGCAGTTGGCATTGCGTTGTTGTAGCGCAAAGGGAATCGCTGCGCGGCTGTAGCCGTTATCGCCACTTTCCCGCCATACGCGACCCGGCGTCAATACATACTCCCAGTTTGGGTGTGTGCTGGCTATGGATCCGCGCTCGAGTGGAAAAATGTGGCTGCCCGTCTGAATAAACTGGAATGAAAATTCCGGCAGATGTTTACGTGTGTTGTCGCCACTGCCGGTGTAGTTGTAGGTGTCTTTTATTTCAGAAAAACTGCCGCTGGTGGCTTCGTTATTTAACGTGAGGCGTCCCGCAAAAGCGTTCTGTGGATGCGCGGCATTTTGTGGTACCGCGTAGGCAGAAAGATTGACACGGCTGCCGGGATCGCTTCCATTCATTAATGTGGTGTAGGTCAGCAGGCTGCGAGAAACGTTACCATTTCCGGTCAGTTCGTCGTAATAGTCGTCGTTGCTCCCACCGCCACTGCTGCTGCCGCTCCCGGTATCCACGTCTCCGGTAACCAGGATGTTGTCACCGTAGCAGTAGTCGTAATAGTCGCTGCCACCATTGCGATAACGGATCATCAGCTGGGGCTTGTTATCTGCGTCAATGGCCACGCTATTTGCCGAGTACAGGGCACTGTTGTCCTGCCCGTTGAAAAGGGTAATCGCATTGACCCAAGAAATACCGCCATTGTTGGATACTTCCGCGATACATCTTTCTCCGTATTCCAGGGAGTGGGCAGAGATATCCAGAGAGATATTCACATTAACGTACCCGGAAGTGGACAGTGAATAGGTAGCACTGGCTGTGCCTCCCCGCAGTCCGATCGAGTAGTTACCGTAGTAAGCATTGGTGTAAACGGTTCCGGTGGTGCTCCAACCGCTGATGTTTCCGTCCTGAAAGTCTTCATCCAGCAGCGTGCTGGCTTGCAGCCCCGGTGTTGCGCAAGCACTGAGTACTGCCGCCAAGCTGAGGTGTCGCATCATCTTCATTGTTTTGGGTCGCACGGGTTGGGTGGGTTGCTATCGCGTGCGTGACCGGGATATCTAGCCCACGCGCGACCTGAGAATGCCTGTTCAGGTTCTCGTAATACCCGACTTCCACATAGCGCCACCTGCGAAGTTGTCATAGGACCAGTCGCGGGATTTACAGGAAGTTGCCGCACAAAATTTGAACAGATTCGATATGTATCACCGTTTGTGAGACATTAATCGCACCACAAATGCGAAATTGAGGTGTAAAAGATGACTGCTTTGCCAGGTATGGAAACAGGGCTGCTGACTGGCCGGGGAATATTTCGTGCCCTCAGTAAATTGGTTGGCAGTTTATTTATCGTCACGCTAGTTGCTGCCTGTGGAGACAAGCATGCGGTAGATGAGTCCGTGACATCTTCAGTAGCGGAGGAGGCGCAGGTGTCTGCGGCCGACACGGTGGCGGATGAGGAGCTTCCCCCTGCCTTTGAAAACTATATTGAGCGCGGCGACCTCGATGCGATTTCGACGCGCGGAACTTTGCGTCTGCTGGCGCCTCGTGGGCTGGAAGAGGAGTCCCTGCCACGTGACGGCCTTCCCACCGGAGAGTGGCGCGCGCTGGCCGAGAAGTTTGCACAAAAGCGCGGCCTGCAACCACAGTGGGTGTATGTGGATGACTTTGCGCAGTTGATTCCCGCATTGATCGAAGGGCGGGGTGATGTAATCGCAGTAAATTTTTCCCGTACCCGTGAGCGCGCGATGCAGGTGGCATTCACACGGCCGCTGGAATACGTACAGGAACAGCTAATCACCCGTCGGCAAGGTGGAGAAAAATCAGAGTTAAAAGTGGCACTGCGCAATGGCAGTGCCTTTGCTGAAACCCTGGCACAGCAATCCACCGAGTCCCGTATGTTGATGCCGAGTTTTCTGGATGGTCCGGTTACCCAGGATGAGTTACTCGAAGGCGTGGTGAAAGGGGTATTCGATGCGACCGTAATCGACAGCAATCTGGCGGAGGTCCTGCTTGTGGATTACCCGTCGCTTCAGGCCGAAAACCTGCGCGATAGTCGTCGTGCCATTGCATGGGCGGTGCGCCGCGACAGTAAAAAGCTCGAGCGTGCGTTAAATGAATACTTCACCGAAGAGCACTTGATCGCAGCACAGCGACGTACCAGTGCCCTGCGAGACTGGGAGCAGATAAAACAAACCCGCACCCTGCGCGTGCTCACGCGTAATCACCCCGCTTCCTACTTTATGTGGCGCGGAGAGTTGATGGGGTTTGATTACGATCTACTGAAACGCTTCGCCAAGGACCACGGTCTGCGCTTGAGTATGGTGGTCCCGGGGCCGGATGTGGACCTGGCAGATGCTTTGGCGGCAGGCCAGGGCGACCTGATTGCTGCGTCCCTGACTGTTACTGAAACACGTAAGCAGCAGGGTCTGGTGTTTACCCGCCCCTATATGCAGGTGACAGAACAGCTGATTACGGCTGCGAAGGAAGGCATTACTACCGACACCATACCGGTAGCGCAGCGCCTGCAGGGCGCGTCTGTTGCAGTGAACCCGCTGAGTAGTTACTACACCAATCTGGTTAGCTTGGCAGATACCAGTGCATCCTCGGTCGATGTACTGGCCGTCGCTGGCGCTACCACCGAACAACTGATCGATGCCGTGGCGGAAGGGCGTTACGACTACACGGTGGCGGATTCCCATCTGGTGCAGATCGAACAGACCTACCGGGATGACTTCGCCGTGCTCGGGGATATTTCCGGCGAGCGCGATATTGCCTGGGCGGTACGCGGCGACCAGCCGGAACTGCTGGGACAATTAAACGGCTTCCTGAACAAGTACTACCGCGGGCTGTTTTTCAACGTGACTTACAATAAGTATTTCCGCGAAGAAAAACGCCTGAAGAAAAAGCAGCGCGAGCGCCTGCGTGACACCAGTAGTTTATCTCCCTACGACCCCCTGGTGCGCAAGCACGCGGTGCCAGCCGACAGGGACTGGCGCATGGTGGTGTCACAGATGTACCAGGAGAGTCGCTTCAACCCCAAGGCGCGGTCATTTGCCGGCGCCCGCGGCCTGATGCAGGTAATGCCGCGCACGGCGCGCCAGATGGGCATCGCCGGGCTTTACGAGCCGGAAAATGGCATCCGTGCAGGTGTGGCCTACATGGGCTGGCTTGAAGAGCGCTTCCCGCGAACCTTGCCCTTTGACCAAAAAATTTATTTTACCCTCGCCGCCTACAATGCGGGTCACGGCCACGTGCGGGATGCACGGGTACTGGCAGAGCAATTGGGCAAGGATCCCAACCGCTGGTTCAATAATGTGGAAGACGCCATGCTGCTGCTGTCGCAGCCGGAGTACTACAAAAAGGCGCGCTTCGGTTATGTGCGTGGACGAGAGCCGGTGCATTATGTGCGGGAAATCCGCGACCGTTACTTCGGTTATCTATCCGTCGCGCGACAGGAAAGATTGCCGGACCAAGCACCGTAAAACTTGGGTTGTCACTTCACAAGGGCCGCGCATTGGAAAGTGTCGAGATGTCCACAAGGTCGTATTAAACCGGTGATATTCTCAGGACCCTTTACCACTAGTGTCGGGTTCCTTGCTTGCCTGAGAAAGGCTGCGTTTGCTCTGCAACTCATATACCCGGCGCAAATTGTTTTCGGCCGCTGTGTTGCTACTGTCCAGTGCTAGCGCCTGGGTATAGCTGAACTCTGCCAGTTCCAGATTGCCTGATTTGCGGTGCACGTAGCCCAGGCTGTTCCACAACAGGCTGGTATTTGGTGTCAGCGTCAATGCCTCATTCAGCAGTGCCAGGGCCTCGTCAAGCTGCTGCGCTTTCACCATCTCTAGCGCCCGGTTGTTCAGGTACAGGGATTGGACTGTGGCGTCTGCCAGTTTTTCATGATGGTAGTTGAAGCGCGGTTCGAAATTGAATTCGAATACCCGTGTGGTCCAGCCAAGCGAGACTTCCGCATTGATATGCAGAACGTCCTGCACCAGCAATTGGCCTTTTCCCCTGGTAACGGCGCGGCGCTCCATGGGTGCATATACCTGATTGAAGTGCGCCTCCAGCCCGACCTCCCGCGCCAGCGCCACAACAAGGGCTGCGAATGAAATGCAGTTCCCGCGCCGCATTGCAAACGCCTCCGCGGCGGTGGTGGTAGTGTCCAGGTCGTATTCCAGCTCGAAGCGCTCCATCTTCAGGGTGCGCAGGATACGGCGGAATCGCTTCTTCGGATTCAGCGATGGATCAATGGTGTCGACAAACGCTTTCATTTCCGGGCTGAGAGCCAGTAGCTGGCCCGCATTGTTGGTAGTGCGGCTGCTGATGCTACTGTCATTGCCTGGGCCAGGTGCGCCGGCGATTTTCTCGCCGGCCATCGCCTCAGTACGTGTGGCAAAAGCGGTATCCAGTAGTGCTTCGACATCCTTGTCCGGCATCACTGTGGGTTGATGCAGCTTGCTGCTAGCACAGCCAAGCTGAATCATTGTTATCAATATCACTACCCATCGCATCGGAATATCCTCCTGTTGATGGGCATATGGACGCACAAAAGAACTGCGTTGGTTGCGATCTATCGATGAAGGTGCTGTATTGTGCGGTGAGAGGAAATGATGACCGGCGTCTCTGCGACGGGGCGAAGGCAGGGCGGCGACGAGTGGATATTGGATCCTGGTCGAAAAAGGGGCTGCTACAGGCGCAGGGGCTGGAAGTCGCGTGTGTTGGCGGGGAGGTAGGTAAGGTGTTCTTTGCGTATGCCACCCCGCGGCACAGTGTCAGCGGGGTGGCTTGCTCTTGAAGGTCAGTTGCTGGGGAACGAGAACTGTGCACCTTCACGTACGCCGCTGGACGGCCAGCGCTGGGTGATGGTCTTACGGTTAGTGTAGAAGCGTACACCGTCAGGACCGTAAGCACTCAGGCAACCAAACAGGGAGCGCTTCCAGCCACCAAAGCTGTGGTAGGCCACCGGTACCGGCAGGGGTACGTTGATGCCGACCATGCCCACCAGGATGTTGTCGCTGAAGTAGCGGGCTGCCTCGCCGTCACGGGTGAAGATGCAAGTGCCGTTGCCATATTCGTGATCATTGATCATCTGCATGGCTTCTTCCATGCTCTTGGCACGTACTACCAACAGTACCGGGCCGAAGATTTCCTCTTCATAGCAGGTCATGCCCTTCTTCACATTGTCGATCAGCGTGCCGCCGACAAAGAAGCCATTCTCATAGCCATTTACCTGCGGATTGCGACCGTCCACAACAATGGTTGCGCCCTGTTCCTCGGCGCTGGCGATGTAGCCGTTCACCTTGTTTTTGTGTGCTTCGGTAATCACCGGGCCGAAATCGTTGCTGCTGTCGGTATACGCACCGACTTTCAGCTTCTGCATTTCGCCAGTCATCTTTTCGATAAAAGTGTCCGCGGCCTCGTCGCCCACACAGACGGCAACAGACAGAGCCATGCAGCGCTCGCCGGAGGAGCCGAAGGCGGCACCGGTCAGCGCAGCGACGGCGTTATCCATGTCGGCATCGGGCATGATGATGGCGTGGTTCTTGGCACCGCCGAGTGCCTGGCAGCGTTTGCCGTGAGCGCTGGCAGTGGAGTAAACATACTCTGCAATCGGCGTGGAACCTACGAAGCTGACAGCCTGGACTTCCGGTGCGGTTAGCAGGGTGTCCACGGCAATTTTGTCGCCATTAACCACGTTCAGTACGCCATTCGGCAGGCCGGCTTCCTGCAGCAGCTGAGCCAGGTAAATAGCGGCGGACGGATCACGCTCGGACGGTTTCAGCACGAACGTGTTGCCGCACACGATCGCCAGCGGGAACATCCACAGCGGTACCATGGCCGGGAAATTGAACGGGGTGATACCTGCAACGACGCCCAGCGGCTGCATTTCACTCCAGGAATCGATGTTGGGGCCCACATTGCGACTGTGCTCGCCTTTCAGCATCTGTGGTGCGTAGCAGGCGAAATCCACGTTCTCGATACCACGGGTCAGTTCACCCATGGCGTCGTGGGAAATTTTGCCATGCTCCTCGCCGATCATCGCGCAGATCTGTTCGGCGTTTTCCTCTAGCAGCTGCTTGAATTTGAACATGACCTTGGCGCGCTTAGCCGGCGGTGTGTCACGCCAGGCCGGGAAAGCGGCCGCTGCTGCGGCGATCGCTTCTTCGACGGTTTCCTTGGCAGCGATGGCGACCTGCTTGGTCGCTTTACCGGTAGCCGGGTTGAATACGTCCTGGGTGCGCTCGGCAGCCTCTGTTACCTGGCCGTTAATGTAGTGACCCACAGTCTTCATGGAAGAACCTCTCTCTATTCTCAATCTTGCGGAATTTCTTGTTTCAGTTTTTTGTCGACAACGCGTTTGGGGCCGCAGTGCGTGGCTGGCTGCTATACCGGCACCGCGCAGCGCGAGCAGGCGCGAATGCAGTAGGCCCCAATCGATTTGTCACTGGCTGTCGGCAACCAGCTTGATACAGTCGCCCAGCGCGCTTACCAGTCGATCGATTTCTTCCGGCTCGGCTACAAATGGCATGCCGAGCTGAATGGTGTCGCCACCGTAACGCACGTAGAAGCCCTTCTCCCACATCTTCATGGCGATCTGGTAGGGGCGCAGCAGGGGTTCGCCCGGTGCGGCCTCGATGGTGAGACCAGCGGCCACTCCGCAGTTACGGATGTCGGTGACCAGCGGGAGTCCTTGTAGCTGGTGTACGCGCTCCTCGAGCACGCCAGCCAGTTCGCTGGCACGGCTGAACAGGTTTTCTTTCTCCAGAATATCCAGGGAGGCGAGTGCAGCGGCACAGGCTACCGGGTGGGCGGAGTAGGTATATCCGTGGGGCAGTTCCAGCAGGTAGTCGTGCCCCCCCTGTTCCATAAACGTGTCGTAGATCTCCTGCTTGGCGATAACCGCTCCCATGGGGACAGCGCCATTGGTCAGCTGCTTGGCGGTGTTGATGATATCCGGCGTTACACCGAAGGCCTCGGCACCGGTGGCGGCGCCCATGCGGCCGAACGCGGTGATTACCTCGTCGAAGATCAGCAGGATGTTGTGTTGGTTGCAGATTTCACGCAGGCGCTTCAGGTAGCCCTTGGGCGGCGGCAGTACACCGGCTGAGCCGGCCATGGGCTCCACGATCACCGCGGCGATGTTGGAGGCATCGTGCAGGGCGATCAGTTCCAGCAACTCGTCTGCCAGGTGCGCGCCTTCCTCGGGCATGCCTTTGTTAAACTTGTTCTCTGGCAGCACAGTGTGGGCCAGGTGGTCGGCATCCACGGCGGTGCCGTACAGGGCGCGATTGGCTCCGATGCCACCGACACTGATGCCGCCGAAGTTCACCCCGTGGTAACCCTTGGCGCGGCCGATCAGTTTGGTCTTGGTGGGCATACCCTTTTTACGCCAGTAGGCGCGGGCGATCTTTAGCGAGGTCTCGGCAGACTCGGAGCCTGAGCCAGTGAAGAACACGCGGTTCAGCCCTTCCGGCATGAACTGGGTGATTCGCTCGGCCAGTTCAAAGGCCTTGGGGTGGCCGAACTGGAACGCCGGCGAGTAGTCGAGGGTCCGCAGCTGTTCGCTGACGGCATCGGCAATCTCTACGCGGTTGTGCCCCGCGCCGCAGGTCCACAGGCCGGACAGGCCATCAAAGATGCGGCGGCCGTCTGCGCTGGTGTAGTAGCAACCATCGGCACCAGTGATGATGCGCGGATCCTTCTTGAACTGGCGGTTGCCCGTGTAGGCCATCCAGTGGGCGTCCAGCTGTGCCTGGGTCAGCCCGGCGAACTTGTCACTCATTCTTATTCTCCCGGAAACACTCGGTATGACTGTGGAATACCAGTCACTGTAGGTGAGCTTTAATGTTGCATAAATTGCAATTTATCTACGTTTGGTTTCATATTGGTGAAACTATCTTTGAGGGGTATCCGATGGGACGCAAACAGGCCGCCTTGCTGGGCCAGCTGAGTGATATCGACCTGCGGTTGCTGCGGGTCTTCCGCGCCGTCGCGGAGGCCGGTGGCTTCTCGGCTGCCGAACTGGAGCTGAATGTCGGGCGCTCGACCATCAGCCGTCATATCAAGGATTTGGAGGTGCGTCTTGGGGTGACTCTGTGCCGACGTGGCCGCGCCGGGTTTGCCCTGACCGAGGAGGGGCGGCAGATTTACCAGGCGACCCTGAAGTTGCTCGCCTCCCTGGAGACATTCCGCGGCGAGGTGGCCGATGTCCACAAGCGGATGACCGGCCATATTTCCATCGCCCTGTTCGACAA
Organism: Microbulbifer elongatus; assembly: GCF_020524885.1. Lineage (GTDB taxonomy): Bacteria > Pseudomonadota > Gammaproteobacteria > Pseudomonadales > Cellvibrionaceae > Microbulbifer > Microbulbifer elongatus_A. The sequence continues at coordinate 697,459 of NZ_JAIVKJ010000002.1, forward strand.
GATGGTCACCAACCCCGCCGCGCACATCGCGGAGGCCCTGCGCAAGTTTGATGACCTGGCTCCGGAGGTGAGCCTGGATATCCACATCGAGCCCATCAACGAGGTCGAGCGTGGGGTCATGGAGGGGCGCTTCCAGCTGGGGGTTATCCCCACCCATCGAGCCTCTCCCAGCCTCGACTACCAGCACCTCTTTTATGAGCAGATGTACCTGTATTGTGGCTACCGCCACCCGTTTTTCGGCACTGCGGATATCTCCATTGATGATGATGCCGTCAGAGATTGCAAGTATGCCGGCCTGGGCTACCACTCACCGAATATGGAAGTGGGCAACAAACTGGGGCTGGAGCGGGATGTCACCGTCAACGATCAGGAGGCCATCGTGCATTGCTTGCAGTCAGGCCGTTATATCGGCTACCTGCCAGATCACTACGCGGAATCCTTTGTGAAGAAAGGCGAAATCCGTGCGATCTGCCCGCAACGCTATCAGTACCAGTGTGACTTCGTGGCAATTCAGCGGGTATCGCCGAAGCCTTCGCGGATTGTGAAGACTCTGTGGGATTGCTTGCAGGGGGCTCACCGATAAATACCGAGCGGATGAAAATGCTGGATTGTGCGGTGAGTGGAAGTGCCGACTGGAGTCTTTGCGGTAGGGCGAAGCGGGGGCGACGACGAGTGGAAGGTGGGGTTTGGTTGAAAAATGGTCTGCGGCGAGACGGGCGGTGATCGCCGATCGGCTGGGCCATGCCGGATACGCATCGGTAGAGGCGCTGACCCAGTCGGAGGGGCCGGCGCGAGGCGCGCCGGCGTTTCCGTTAAAGATTACTGACAGGGCTGGCTTAAAACTGGCGAGACCAGCCGAAGCGCAGCTGGTTCTGGCTCATGCTGAGCTCGGTCTCACCACCACCGAACGCCGCGGGAATAGCGTTGGCACCTTGCACAGTGTTCTCAAACGCATGGGCATAGGACACGGTGAACTCGCCGAGGCCAGTACGCCAATCGGCGCCGAGACTCACATGGTCTTCGACGACACCGGGGGCGAGGATGTTGATAAATGCCTCACTGTCCGGGATCGGCTGCTGTGCATGGCTGATACCACCGCGCAAAGTGATGTCATCAGTCAGGCCGTAGGCCGCTCCCAATTTGGTTACGTCCACATCCTGCCAGCCAAAGCCCGGGCCACCGTCGGCGCCCAGCGGCTTGCCCTCAAACAGCAGTCCCAGAGAGTTGCCCACAGATCCGGTTTCGCTGTACAGGATGCGCTGCCAGTCTGCGGCCAGCGTCAGGCGTGGCGTTGCATTCCAGCTGAGGCCCACCCCATAGTTCTCGGGGATATCGAAACCGCCGCCATCGGCGAACAGGCCCTGATAGCGATCAAATTCGCCGGTCTCAATACGGGAAGACCAGGTCAGCCCCAGGCTCAGCGTTTCGTGTACGCGACCGATCCATCCCAGCTTCACGCCCCAACCGTTCGATGTGTCGTGACCGCGATTGGTGACATCACCGGCACTGGCGGAAACATAGGGGTTGTCGAAAGCCTGCAGACCGGTGGCTTCAAATCGCTGTACCGCGAAGGTCGCGGCAATACCGAATGCGTGGTCCGGTGTCGGGCGGTAGGCCAGCGATGGGGTGATGAAGAGCTGGCTGAGATCCACACCTGCCGTGCCGCTGGAGCCGAATGCGGAAAATGGATTGTTCTGGTAGCCGGTGTTCATACCGCCATTGCCATAAACCGCGACCCCGTAGCTCAGGGTGGGTGTGAGCGTGCGCGTGTAGCCAATCTCGGGGATAGCGAAATGCTTCTTTTTGTTGGCGTCGTAACTGCCATCGGCGCCCGCCTGATTGCCGCGAATTCGGGCACTGCGGTCAGGGCTAAACCAGGTCAAACCGACATCCAGGCGATCGCCTACCAGTGCGGTGCCCGCCGGGTTGTTTGCGGCTGCCAGGGCATCCTGGGGCAGCGCGATGCTCACGCCCGCCATTGCCTGGGCCTTGGGGCCGACACCCTCGATAAAATAGCCATTGGTGGCGTGGGCGGAAACCGCGCTGAACAGGGCGGTCGAGGAAATGACTGCGGCGTGCAGTCGGGCAAACTTGGTTGTCATTGAAACTGCTTTTTACTGAGTGAGTTTCGCGCAAGGAGTTGGCGCGAATTACTTTGTTGGGGCGGGGATTCTAAAAGCAGCGTATGTTGGTGGGGAAATATGAAAAGTTTCTATGCTTATGCCGCCTTGCGGTTGATTTAACCGGGAAAGTGGCAGTCGCCAGGCTTGGCCTGGCGACTTTATGTAGAGATTCTTTTTTTAAAAGAAAATGAACTTGGCAACAAACAGTGCCGCCAGTGCGTAAACGGCAATGCTCACATCCCGCGAGCGCCCGCTCAGGGTTTTAATGGCGGCATAGGCGATAAAGCCGAGGGCGATACCGTTGGCGATGGAGAATGACAGCGGCATCATCACCGCGGCAATCACCGCCGGTGCGGCCTCGGTGATGTCTTCCCAGTCGATGGAAGACAGCCCGGAGGTCATCAGTACCGCTACATACATCAGCGCGCCGGCCGTCGCGTAGGCCGGCACCATGCCCACCAGCGGTGAGAAGAACATTGCCAGTAGGAACAGGCCCGCGCAGACCACTGCAGTCAGTCCGGTGCGGCCGCCTGCGGCAACCCCCGCGGTGCTTTCCACGTAAGTGGTGGTGGTAGAGGAGCCAATCAGGGATCCCACCGCAGAGGCGGAGCTGTCAGCCATCAGCGCTTTGCCCATACCCGGCAGCTGGCCGTTCTTGTCGAGCAATTTGGCGCGGTCGGCGGTGCTCAACAGTGTGCCGGCGGTGTCGAACAGATCCACAAACAGGAAGGCGAAGATCACACTGATCATGCCTACGTTAAAGGCACCCGCAATATCCAGCTGCAGGAAAGTTGGTGCCATGCTCGGCGGTGCAGAGACCAGGCCGCTGTACTGCACCTTGCCCATCAGCAGTGAGATACCGGTTACGATCAGGATGCCGATCATCACCGCACCCAGCATGCGGCGGTAAGCCAGTGCCGCAATCAGCACAAAGCTCAGTGCCGCCAGTACCGCATCGCTGGAGGTGATATCACCGAGGGTGACCAGGGTTGCCGGGCTAGCGGTAACAATGCCGGCACTTTTCAGTGCAATGATTGCGAGAAACAGACCAACACCCGCGGCCAGCGCCTGGCGCAGGGACATGGGAATACTGTCGATGACCCACTGGCGTACCTTGAAAATACTCAGCAGCAGGAACACCACGCCGGAAATAAATACCGCACCCAGTGCCACCTGCCAGCTGTAACCCATTTCTCCAACCACCACGTAGCTGAAGAAGGCGTTCAGGCCCATGCCCGGCGCGAGCGCAAACGGGTAGTTCGCGTACAGCCCCATGATCAGGCAGCCCACCGCGGCCGCAAGGCAGGTCGCGGTAAACACGGCGCCCTGGTCCATGCCCGCAGCGGCCATCACGTTCGGGTTAACGAAAATGATGTACGCCATGGTCAGGAAGGTGGTCAATCCTGCGATGACTTCCTGACGCACCGATGTCTGGCGCTCGGAGATTTTGAACAGGCGCTCGAGAATCGAGTTGGGTGCTGCTTTGTCGGCGGCACCCGTTGAGCTGAATTCAGTCATGGTTTTGCTCCGGCAATTAGAAGTGGTACTTCAGCAGCAGGTTGATATTGCGCTCGTTGGAATCGATACCGAAGGTGCCGTCCTTGATGCCGAACTTATCGTTCCAGTGCACATACTCGATACCGGCGTACAGTTTCTTCGGGTTACCACTGCGAGCGCCAAGATCCCACTTCAGCTGGGAAGTGAAGTTCATACTGGGGTGCGAATCGCGGGAGGCGCTGGTCCAGTCGATGAAACCGTCGTACAGGAATTCCTCACCACCCAGCTGGAACGGCAGGCCCCAGGCCAGAGTCAGCTGCTCGTTATCCGCCTTCTTTTCATTGTTACGGTGGTAAACGTTCGCTTGCAGGTAGGAGAAACCCGGTGCGTCGAGGTCAAAGCCGATACCGGCGAGCTTGTTGATAAAGCGCGGACCGGTTGCCGTCAGGCGGTCGGGGTCATCCATATTGCCGAGCTCAAGCTGGCCGGCGAGCAGTACATCCTTGATCGGTCCAAATTCCACATCGCGCTCACCCAGTTTGCCGAGGCTGAGGCGCGGCGAGATTTCGCCATACAGTTCGTTGGAGCCATCGTCGGAAGTGAGGTAATCACTAAACAGGAACAGGTCGCCCCAGCTGTGGCCGCTGGCGTGTTCGAAGGTAAATACGGTGCGGGTGCTATCGTCGGTAGAGAGGCTGTAATCGACCTCGTAGCCCTTGCCGTGCAGTGCGCTCAGGCTGTTGTCTTGCCAGAACATTTCGGCGTGGGCCATAAGTGAAGCCGAGAGGGCGATAAATCCGGAAGCGAGAACAGACAGGGGGCGTGGACAAGTCATCGGTACCTCTTAGCCAACAGCGCCGGCGATATTCGTGGGCGGTTAAAAAATAGGCGCGGAATTTACCGGATTTATGACCAGATTTCCAAGATTTTCACGCCAGTTATGCGCATTTTGATCGCACGCACAGAGACCGCCTGGTTTTATGCGGAGAATAGGTGTGTGATTTGGCGGGAATGAGGGAAATTTTCCTATTCGGGCGCGCTTCGATACTTGCCGCGAACACCGCTGCCGGTGACGGATACGCGGTCTACTAAAATACTTCAGCCCCGCAAGTGAACCCCATTTTCTTATTCAAAGGACTGGTTATGAAATCCAACTGCATGCACCTCGCCATTCCGGCTGGTGACTTGAACGTCACAAAAGCGTTTTATTGCGACGTCCTGGGCTGCAAATCTGGTAATAGCGAAGAAGGGCGCTGGGTGGATATCGACTTCTGGGGCAATGAGCTGACCCTGCACCAGAGCGAGGAGCAGTTGCCCAATGTGCGCCACGAAGTGGATATGGGTGCCGTGGCCGTACCGCATTTCGGAGCGCACCTGCCGGACGCGGAGTTTCAGGCACTCAAAGCGCGCATCGAGGCCGCGGGGCTAGAGTATCTGGACAAGCCGTATCGCCGATTCGTGGGAGACGAGTACGAGCAGGAGACTTTTTTCATCAAGGACCCCAATGGCAACGTTCTGGAAATGAAGTCCATGGTGAACCCGGAGCTGATGTTCAAATAAGTTCGGTGCTTCCGCTACGGAAGGCCCTGTAGCAGCATTGACTCGATATACTGGTCGCCATTCTTTCGACGACCTCAAATTCCTATGTCCAGCAAAATTGAAGCCGTAAACCTTTCCACTCAGGCCGCAGAACCTGGCCCAGCCTCAAGCATGAGTGCGCGGGAGATGATGGCGGCCCTGTGGCAGTTTATGCGGCCGTACAAAAAAGTCTTGCTGGGTGCGGGCGTGGCGCTGGTATTCACCGCCGGTATTACCCTCGCCATCGGGCAGGGAGTGAGGTTGCTGGTAGATAACGGCCTCACTGGCGACTCCAGTGATGAACTGGCCCACTGGGTTCTCGTTCTTCTGGGGCTGGCCTGGTTTATGGCAATGGGTACCTATGCGCGGCATTTCCTCGTGTCATGGCTTGGCGAGCGGGTGGTGGCAGATCTGCGCAAGGCGGTGTTTGACCACATCGTAACTCTGCACCCGAGTTATTTCGAGACCAACCGCAGTGGCGAGATTATGTCCCGCCTCACCACCGATACCACACTGTTGCAACACATCATCGGTACGTCGTTTTCCATGGCGCTGCGCAGTGCGCTGATGTTTGTGGGTGCGCTGATTCTACTGCTGGTCACTAACCTGAAGCTGAGCCTGATGGTGCTCGTTGGGGTGCCGTTAGTGCTGTTGCCGATCGTGCTCTACGGCCGCCGGGTACGGAAGCTCTCCAAGGCCAGCCAGGATTCCATTGCGGACGTTGGCAGTTATGCCGGTGAGATTATCCAGCACATCAAGACCGTACAGAGTTACACCCGCGAGGCCGCAGAAATGCAAGCCTTTGCCGCGGAGGTGGAAACCGCCTTTGATGTCGCCAAGCGGCGTATTCGCCAGCGCTCCCTGTTGATCGCAGTCGTGATCCTGCTGATGTTCGGCGCGGTGAGCGGCCTGCTGTGGGTGGGCGGCAACGATATGATTGCCGGCCGCATGAGTAGTGGCGACCTCGCCGCCTTCGTGTTCTACGCGGTGATGATGGGCTCCGCAGTAGCCACCATCTCAGAAGTGTACGGCGAGCTGCAGCGCGCCACCGGTGCCACCGAGCGCCTGATGGACCTGCTGCACGTGAAGTCGGAGATTCCCGTCGGCAAGCTGGGCCCGGACCTGGAGATGCCCAAGGTAGAGGGCCCAGGGCGGGTGGAGTTCGAGGCGGTGGATTTCAGCTACCCGACGCGGCTGGAGCACCCGGCGATCCATCACCTGGATCTGGATGTACCCGCAGGGAGAAGCCTGGCACTGGTGGGCCCCTCTGGCGCAGGAAAATCCACTTTGCTGGAGCTGTTGCAGCGTTTCTACGATCCACAGGGTGGCCGTATCACTCTGGATGGGATCGATATCCGGGAAATGGACACCGCTACCCTGCGCAGTCAGATCGCTGTGGTGCCACAGCAACCGGCCCTGTTCACCGCGGATGTCTGGTACAACGTCCGCTACGGGAAACCGGATGCGAGCGATGAGGAGGTGATCGCTGCCGCCAAAGCGGCCCATGCCCACGAATTTATTGAGCAGTTACCGGAGGGCTACAACAGTCATCTGGGTGAGCAGGGCACACGCCTCTCCGGTGGTCAGAAGCAGCGCATCGCTATTGCCCGCGCTATCCTCACGGACCCCAAAATTCTGCTGCTGGACGAAGCCACCAGCGCGCTGGATGCCGAGAGTGAATACCACGTGCAGCGGGCACTTGAGGCGCTGATGCAAAATCGAACCACTATCATCATCGCTCACCGGCTGGCGACGATTCTGCATGCGGACAGTATTGCGGTATTGGATAAAGGGCGGTTGGTGGCGCAGGGTAGCCACAGGGAACTGATCGGGGTATCACCGCTGTACAAGCGGTTGGCAGAATTGCAGTTTCAGGAATCAGAGCGATAAGCGGAACGGAAGACAAACACAGCACAAACAAAAACGGGCCCCGAAGGGCCCGTTTTCACATCTGTAGGGGATTAAACCACTACGATGTTTTCAGCCTGCGGGCCTTTTTTGCCTTGAGTTACGGTGAACTCAACGGCCTGGCCTTCGGTCAGGGTGCGGAAACCGCTGCTGGAGATGGCGCTGAAGTGTGCAAACACGTCCGGGCCGGACTGCTGCTCAATAAAGCCAAAACCTTTTGCTTCGTCGAACCACTTAACGGTTCCGGTTACAGTATTGGACATAACTAATTCCTGAAATTAAAAAGAGTGTGCCTACGAGAGGCGGGTGGTGCTTGAGGTAAAGGCTCTTAGTAACTGCAGGACACGGATACATCGAGGCGTGGCATTGCGAGTACGACAGCAAAATAGCGGTATCTGTAAAAGTCTTTCTTTCTAGCAGGGTGCACTGTATAGGTAACTGGCCGCCCTGTCCATAAATTGCTCAATAAATAGTCGCATTATGCGCAACTTTTACCGTCATACCGCGCCATGGTTGATTTTCAGGCCGCCCGGGCTTCCGCGCGTGCCCGATCGGTCAGGTATTCGTCGTAGGTGCCCTGGAAGTCGTAAAGGCGACGGTCTTTGATCTCCAGTACTCGGGTTGCTAACGACGACACGAATTGGCGGTCGTGGCTGACAAAGATCAGTGTGCCCTCGTACTGGGACAGCGCCTTGTTGAGGGCTTCGATGGATTCCATATCCAGGTGGTTGGTCGGTTCGTCCATGATCAGCACGTTGGTGTCCATCATCATCAGTTTGCCGAACAGCAGGCGGTTCTTCTCACCACCCGAGCAAACCCGTGCTTTCTTGTTGGCATCGTCCGCGGTGAACAGCAGGCGCCCTAGCATACCGCGTACCGCGAGGTCATCATGCTTGGGCGTGCGCCATTGGGACATCCATTCGAAGATGGTCAGGTCGTTGTCGAAATCCGCACTGGCGTCCTGCGGGCAGTAGCCGATGGCTGCGTTCTCGGACCACTTCACCACTCCACTGTTGGCCTGGAGCTGATCTACCAGGCAGCGCAGGAGGGTGGTCTTGCCCACGCCATTCTCGCCGATTACCGCCAGGCGTGCGCCGGCTTCCAGGATCATCTCGCCATCAGCAAACAGGGGCTCATTGGCAAACCCGTGGGCCAGGCCTTCGAGAATCAGTGCCTGGCGGTGCAGTTTCTTGCTTTGCTGGAAGGTGATGTAAGGCTTTACCCGGCTTGAGGGTTTTACCTCCTCCAGCTTGATCTTTTCCATCTTCTTCGCTCGCGAGCTGGCTTGCTTGGCCTTGGAGGCGTTGGCGGAGAAGCGGTTCACGAAGGACTGCAACTCTTCCAGCTCGGCGGTCTTCTTAGCGTTCTCCGAGTGCAGCTGCTCCTGGATCAGGGTGGAGGCTGCAACAAAGTCCTCGTAGTTGCCCGGGAAGATACGCAGCTCGCCGTAATCGATATCTGCCATATGGGTGCAGACCTGATTGAGGAAGTGGCGATCGTGGGAAATGATGATCATGGTGGAGCGGCGCTGGTTCAGCACTTCCGCCAGCCAGTGGATGGTGTGGATATCCAGGTTGTTGGTGGGTTCGTCCAGCAGCAGGATGTCCGGATCCGCAAATAGCGCCTGTGCCAGCAGCACCCGCACTTTCCAGCCCGGGGCCACCTGTTTCATGGAGCCGAAGTGCAGGGACTCCTCGATACCCGCTTCCAGCAGGATCTCGCCCGCGCGGCTCTCCGCGCTGTAACCGTCCAGCTCGGCGAACTGTACCTCCAGGTCGGCCACGCGCATGCCCTCTTCCTCGCTCATCTCTGGCAGCGAGTAAATGCGGTCGCGTTCCTGTTTGATCTCCCACAGGCGCGAATCGCCCATGATCACCGCGTCGACCACCGAGTATTCCTCGAATGCGAACTGGTCCTGGCTCAGGATGCCGACTGTACAGCCTGGCTCGATGGAGACATTACCGGCACTCGGTGCCAGCGCACCGCTGAGAATTTTCATGAAGGTCGACTTGCCACAGCCATTGGCTCCGATCAGGCCGTAGCGGTTGCCGTTGCCGAACTTGGCGGAGATATTTTCAAACAGAGGCTGGGCACCAAACTGCATGGTGATATTGGCGGTGGTGATCAAGAGAGTATTTCCGGGGGCTTGTGGGGGTGGGCCGAAGGGTGATGAATAACCTCGATGAGGCCCGTCGCTCCGGGAGCTATGACGGGCCGCGCACTATAAGGGCTTGGGGCGGGAGTGTCGAGAATTTGAGCAAAACTAACCGCGACAGCGCCGCGGCTATCGGTGCTATCTCAGAAGCTTGCCACGGTCGCCAGCCCGGCGACCGCAGTCGCGAAGCCAAGCATGATCAGATAGACCACACCGAGTAGCGAATACTTCAAAGCGGTCAGTGGCCAGCTCTGCCGGTATACGCGCTTCTGCATCAGTAGCAGGTAAACCGGCACCCACAGGGCAAGCGCGAGCAGCCCCAGGTTGAATGCCGTGTGAACCAGTGTATCTGGCTCAGTGAGCCAGGCGCGCAGGTCGAGCAGCAGCACAGACAGCAACAGTGCGAGCGACAGGAATGCGTGGCTGTGGAGCGCAACGATCAAGTGCTCCATGTACAGGCGTCGGCTGAACAGGTACAGCAAGCTCAGACTCAGTGCGAAAATCGGCAGCATGATAAACAGTGCGGAGGGAATGACTCCGAACAGGGCATCCTTCAACAGATTCGGGTTTTCCTGGATACGGGCGAGATTCATCGTCAGCCGCGCACTTTGCCGATCAAACCAGGCGTCCACTGCTGATGGCACTGCATCGGTGTCGGCGTGCTGGGTTTGTGCCGGAGTCTGCTCGGTCAGCTTCCCTGCGGCTTGCGGGTCCAGCTGTACAATGCGCAGGTTAGTCTGCTGGTGCAGTATCTGCTCCACGCCAAGCAGCAACTCGTTGACACCCGGCAGATCGCCACTGTCCTGCTGAACCTCGTGAATCTCTTGTAATGCCTGGTCGCGTAGACGCAACACCTCGTCCACGGTGGTCGCGGCGGCAATGCTGCTTTCCACATGGTCCAGATTAAAGCCTGCCATGGCCTTGGTCGTGCTATTCGGGTTGATTGAAACCGAACTGCCCCAGTCGCTACTGAGGTTGGCGGCAAAAAACGCCGTCAGGCACAGAAATACGAACAGCCGCACCGGACTGACATAGCGCACACGCCGACCGGCAAAGTATTCATTGGAAAGAAAGCCAGGTTTCAACAGCAGTGGTCCGAAGGTGCGTGCTATGCGTGAGTCCAGGCCGAACACCGTGCTGAAAAAATCTCCGATTAGCTCGGGGAACTGCCGCACCAGACTTTTTTCCGGCTGGCCGCAGGCATAGCAATGGGGGCCGAGCAGTGGCGCTGTACAGTTCGCGCAGTGGGTAATCAGGGTGGTTCCTTCTGAGGTTTCGCAACCGGGATCTGTTTCAGAGCCATGGCGTTGGGCTAACGGGTGCGGCTCCGGAACCTCAGGTTCCTCTACTGGCAGGGTGTCTGATTGATGCATTTTCTGTGGTGTTATTAGGCAGACGCAGGCAGGGAATGTCATCCGTTGTCTGTGATCAATAGTAGGCGTGCGATATCGCCGATCGTTTACATGTTAATAATAAGTAGATTCATGCCTAAAGAATACCATCGTACCAATTAGGGTGCGTTGTGGTGATTCTTATTATCTCGGTAGCGCACAGCGTGTAATGACATTGTAAGTATATGTAATCGATTTGTTATTTTCTCTATCCGCGATAAATCTTATTTAATTCAGACAGTTGCATCGTGCGTTTCAGGAACGTGGTCTCGGTTAAAAATAACTGTCGCGGAACGCATTTTTGAACTGTTGTCAGAAAAAAACATTCACTGATATTCTCGCCGCGCGCTCAGGATTTCTAGGAAGGATTCAGAAAACTGTCCAGCGTAAACGACCGCCATAACCCGTTCGTACCCAAATAGCGAGAAAAGGATTTTAGTGATGCCAGATACCAATAATGAGCCCAAGGCAATTCAGTTCAGTGAAGCGGGGCAGCCCGCGAAAATCAATTATCAGGTACCCCTGCCCGGTGCGCACACCGGACGACGGATCATGGAACTGGATCTCGGCTTGAATGCCAACGATTTCACCTCCCAGGCAAAGTCGGCGGGAACTTCCTACAAGGATTACCTGGGTATAGATCCCAAGGTGAAAGACGGCCTGATTCCCAATGACACGAATGTGAAAAATTTTCTGAGTGAGAGTATTCATCGTATCAGTACCCGGGTTACCCGACTGCCAGTCGATGTAAAGCCACCGCGCGCTGGGATAGACAATTCCGTTACCAACAAAAGTGGTGGCAAGCAGATGCACACCATCGCGGCGCTGAACAATATCGTCGACCCGGAAGTATTCAAGGAAAATATTCGATCTGGGGTAGTCATGGTGCCCACCGTGGGCTGGGCCGGGAACCTGCTGTATACCCCGCACCCGGTCGAATCATCGGAGAAGCCGAAGATATTCCTGGTAGAGCGTTATGGCGTTAGCTCCTTCCTGGGAGACTACGGTATGGGCAAGACGGTAAAGACCTTTACCTTGCTGCCCGGTGAAACCACCCGTATCTCCATGCGTACCTGGCAGAGCACCAAGGAAAGCCGCGAGGAGTCTTCCAGTATTATTGATTCTCACGAGCAGTCCGCCCGCGAGCGCTTTGCCGACAAAATCCAGAACGAGACCACTGACAAGCAGACCAAATCCAAAACCGAGGAGTGGCACGTGGAGGCAGAAGTTTCCGCCAGCTGGGGCTTCGGCAGCGCCAGTGTTTCCGGTGGGGGCAGTGGTGAGTACTCCAGTGGTCGCGAGCAGTTTGCCAAGCAGGCCGCGGAGTCCGTAAAGGAACATGCCGCCGAGTCCTCCAGCAAGCGCGAGATGTCGGTAACCAGTAGCTCAGAACGCGAGGAAGAGTCCGGTTCGGAAACGATCATCGAGCGCACCATCAGCAATGCGAATATGCGCCGGGTGCTCAACTTTGTATTCCGCGAATTGAATCAGGAATACATTACCAAGTTGCACCTGAAAGACGTGCGGGTGGCGTTTACCAATGGCCGTCGCGATTCCTGGCGCGAAGTGCCGATCTCCGGCCTGCGGGGCTTTCTGGAAGAATTTGTGGTTGCCAGTAAAATCCCGGAAACCGCCCGCGCCATCCTGAAAATCGCAGGCTATATTGCCGACCGCGAAGATGTCATGGTGCCGACCCTCGAACGCGTAAACCTCGTGGATCACGGCACCCGTATCGAAATCGAGCCGGCGACGCTGGATGCGAATGGCGAGTTCCCGGTACCCACGGCCACCAGCTACTACCGTTTCAAAACAGGGCCGCTGCGCCAGGAGGAATCCAGCAACCCGGTTGATGGCGTCTTGTTGAATGACTCGCGAATCACCATGCGCACTGACAGCGTGATTGTCGAGGCCCTGCTTGGCCAGGCGGATGCACTGGACGAGTATGCAATGACGATACAGCGCGCGGCGGCGAACAAGGAGACCCTGGCCAATGAGCGTGAGCGGATTGTGCAGCAGGCAATTGCCGACGCAAAACTGGAAGATCGTCTGGAAACCATCGTTGACCTGAATCGCATCTGCAGTACCGAGCCGGTTGAATAAGGAGGACGCCAACATGCCTCCAAGACATCCAGTCACCGATGTGCAGCCGTTGCTTAATGCCGCGGAACTGACGCAGACCCCGGTGGCAAATACCAAGGTGGCCTCCGGTGGTGCCGCTTCCGCGGCGAAGGGGCCGTCGGTTAATACGTTGCTGCTTTACGATAGCGTAGATAGTGAACTCAGTAAGTTTGCACCAATATTGGCGCGTGCATACTACCCCAAGGCGAAGCTGGTGGGTGTGAAATCACTGGCCGAGTTAGCCGCAGCCCTGAGCAAATACAGCAGTATCGATACACTGGTCATCGACGTACACTCGGGGCCGGGCTACCTGCTGATTGGCAATGGAAGTCCCTCGACCAAATCGGTGCAAACTGCCCTGGCGAAAACCGGTGTTGTTGTAAAGTCGAAGATCGTGTTTGAAGGTTGCCAGATCATGCAGGACCCGATCGATACCTGTCAGATGGTGGAAAATATTTGTGGTCCGAAAACGCAGGTTTCCGGTTTCACTTATTTCAGTATTTCCAATACCTTCACGATCGACTTCAGCGACTTCCATGACCCAATGGAAATCCAATCTTACTACGATGGTTTAACCATGGAGTATATGGTGCCTGGACTTCCCAGCGCGAAGGATTCCACGGACAAAGTGGTCACCCATGGCCGGCGCTGGTTCCGGAGTGAATTTGATAACACGCTGCCGGAAGAAGCACCCGGTGCGCGGATCAAGAGCCTGCAGGATTTGCAGGACTACCGGATCAACAGTGCGCAGGATGCTCGACAGGCGCAGCAGGACTTCTCGGGGCCAGTTGTGCCCGGGGCGAGGGTGACGGTCACGGATGTTGCTGCGGTGGCGCAGGCAAATACCCTGCAATCGCCAACACCGGTACCGGCTGATCCCTGATCTCACGTAAAAATAAAAAGGGGCGGTGGTGTCGGCCGCCGTCCCTTTTTATTGTCTGCCCATATCTGTTTTAGCCTGCCTTCCCCTAACTTTATGGTAGCCCCTGTTTATATACGCTTTCGGTCTGTTGCAATCGCTGGTTCAGCTCGGACATCGGTGCCTGGTCCACGGTCAGCCAGCCCTGCGCCGCTCGATCCAGATCGGCAATCAGCAATATCACCACCGAGAAGGAAAATGCCAGCACCAGCGTGATTTGTAGGGAGCCGCGCCGTCCTACTCCGAGCTGAAAGCCGATGCCAAACATCGCCATTGCTGTGACCAGCGCCAGGGCCCCCCATATAGGGCCGGGAATGCGATAGCGGGTGCCTACATGAAGCCGCGAGGTGTTGTAATCGATCACATCATTGAGTGATTCCATAAATCTGCCAAGCCTGACGGCGTCGTACTGCTGGTCATTGAGTTCCGCCACAATCCTCCAGAGCTCATCGTGAATCGCTTCGCTTCGCTCCATCCGCTGCGGGAAGTCACGGGTATCTTTGGGGTCAATATCGCGGGTTGCCGCATATTCTGCCAGTAACGTGCGCGCGGTCCGCTCTTGCTGTTGGGGCAGTAGGTCGGATCGCAGGTAGGTGGTGGATATGGCATTCACTTCATCCAACAACAATGCCTTGCGTTGTAGAAAGCGCTCGGCTGTCGAATTGAAGGTAAACGCGAGCAGAAATGCCAGTAACCCGAGAATTGCTGCAACGGCACTGCCGATGGAGGCATCACTGAGCTGGCCTTTACGCGCGCTGAAACGGCCGAACCAGTTACCCACCAGCATGGAGATAAGCACCAACAGAACGGATAGTCCGCCGAATACTGGCAACGAAAGCTGGTTTAAGGGATCGGTGAATGACATACAGATAACCTGTGTTTACAGCAATATTGGCCCATATTGTCCGAGTTTGCTGGCGAGGGTGGCCGGCAGCTCACTACCCGTTGGTCTGCTAACCTGCTAGTCAAGGTGTTCCGGGTAGCTTCCACTGAATGAGGCGCCAGTGGAATACAGGCTGTGTAAAACTGGCGGGGATTATGGTGAAAGCATCTGACTTGTTCGTTCGCGCCCTGGAGGCGGAAGGTGTTGAGTTTGTCTTCGGTATACCCGGTGAGGAAAACCTGGACTTGCTGGAGTCCCTGCGCGGTTCAAAAATAAAACTGATCATTGGCCGCCATGAACAGGCCTCTGGATTTATGGCTGCCACTTATGGTCGCCTTACCGGTAACTCCGGTGTTTGTCTCTCTACCCTGGGGCCCGGTGCTACCAATCTGGTAACTGCCGCCGCCTATGCGCAACTTGGGGCCATGCCCATGGTGATGGTTACCGGCCAGAAGCCTATCAAAAGCTCCAAACAGGGCCAGTTCCAGATCATCGATATCGTCGACATGATGCAGCCACTGACCAAGTTCACCAAAGTCATCGTCAGTGGCGACAATGTACCGGCGTACGTGCGCGAGGCATTCCGTCACGCGGAGGAGGAGCGGCCCGGTGCCACGCACCTCGAGCTGCCCGAAGACATTGCGCGCGAACACTCCACCATGCCGGTATTGGAACCGAGCTTTACCCGCCGCCCCATTGCCGAAGAAAAGGCAGTACGCCAGGCTGCAGAAGCCATTGCCGCGGCGCGCAAGCCGCTTTTGCTAATCGGTGCGGGCGCCAATCGTAAACTCACCGCCAAAATGCTGCGCGAGTTGGTGGAAAAGCTGGGTATACCAGCGGTGACTACCCAGATGGGCAAAGGGGTGATCGATGAGGCCAGCAGCAATTTCATCGGTAATACGGCGCTCTCCGATGGCGACTTCGTGCATCGTGCCATCGATCAGGCAGACCTCATCATAAACGTCGGCCACGACGTGGTGGAGAAGCCGCCGTTCTTCATGCGTCCCGGCGGCCCGGCTGTGGTGCATATCAACTTCAGCTCCGCGCAGGTGGACCCGGTGTACTTCCCGCAGATAGAAGTGGTGGGGGACATTGCCAACAGCCTGTGGCAGCTCAAGGAGCGGCTGGAGCCGCAAGAACACTGGAGCTTTGCCGACGCACACCGCATTCGAAATGCGTTGCAAAAGCACATTCAGGAAGGCGAGCAGGAGCAGGGTTTCCCGATCAAACCACAGCGGCTGGTCAAGGAAGTGCGCGATGCGGTGCCGGCCGATGGCATCATCGCGCTCGATAATGGCATGTACAAGATATGGTTTGCGCGCAACTACCAGGCTCATGCCCCGAACACGGTATTACTCGACAATGCGCTGGCCACCATGGGTGCCGGTCTGCCATCTGCCATGGCCGCCAAGCTGGTATACCCGGAGCGCAGTGTGCTCGCTATCTGCGGCGATGGCGGCTTTATGATGAATTCGCAGGAGCTGGAAACAGCGGTGCGGCTGAAGCTGGATCTGGTAATACTGATCCTCCGGGACGATGGCTACGGCATGATCAAATGGAAACAGGCGCAGATGGACTTTCACGATTTTGGCCTGGACTTCAACAACCCGGACTTTGTTGCCTATGCCAAATCCTACGGCGCCAGCGGGCACCGCATCGAGGCAACTGCGGAATTGCGCCCAACCATCGAGCGCTGCATGAGCCAGGGCGGTGTGCACCTGATCGATGTCCCCGTCGATTACCAGGATAACGACCGGATACTGAATCGAGAAATCCGCGAGCTATCGCGCAAGGTCTAGGGTAGTCAAAGGGAAATTAAAATTATCGCCCAAAATCGTTCGTAGATAACCAGCCCCCTCTGCCGTGTGCAGCCAGGCCAGTACGCCAATATTAGCGAGCACTGTAAGCCAGAAAATAAAGCGAAACGGCTGCTTCCGGGCTTTATGTCGCAATCTATGTCGAGCCAGCAGTGCGCCGGGCCATCCGCCCAAAAGGGCCAGTACATGCAGAGTGCTCTCTTTCTTTCGTCAGCCACCGTTGCGCGCCGCTGACTTATCCAGGTAATAGAAAAGATAGGTCAGCAGGCTCATGGCAATGTAAAGCAGCACTATACCTGGCGGTAGCCTCCCGAATACTGCCGAAATGGCAAGTAGTCCGATAAATACCAGGGCGAACAGTACCGGTCGGATCAATTGGTACCTTTTACACAGACATAGACCGAGTTAGTAGAGTCGGCACTCATGAAGGGGTTGTAAAAAGAAATTACATGGGATTCAACTGACTCGAACACCGTTTTGAGCAGCGCTTCGAAGTCTTTCTCCGGCAGGTTCTGTGACCACATGGCGAATACGCCGTGAGGTTTCAGTTGTCGGGCCATCCGGGTCAGATTTTCGGTGGTATAGAAGCTCGCATTATCGGCATTCAGGTACTCGGTCGGGGAGTGATCAATATCCAGCAATATTGCGTCAAACTTTCTCTGCGGATTCTCTGGATCAAACCCTGTGTCGGCAAGGGTGGCGAGGTCGAAGAAGCTCCCGTGTACATAGCGATTGCGGGCATCGGCATTCAGCTCTTTACCCAGAGGCACCAGCTCGTCCCGGTGCCAGCCGATGACTGTATCCAGTGCCTCGACCACCAGCAGTTCGTCAATACGGGTGTCTTGCAGAGCCGCCACCGCCGTATAGCCAAGGCCCAGTCCACCGACCACCACACTGAGGTTGTCGCCCTGAACCTGCGCCAGGCCAAGTCTCGACAGCGCCTCTTCCGCTTCTACAAACATGCTGGACATAAGGAATTCCTCGCCCAGCTTCACTTCGTAAATATCTCGCTCGCCCAGCGCCGGAATGCGCCGCCGTCGCAGAGAGATCTCCCCTAGCGGAGAGGCCTGGCTGTCGATTTCTTCAAATAATAAGGGCATGGTGAATAGCTTCTTAGGCAGGCATCAGTGAAACTTCAAGTTTCCTGTCACCTTGCGCAGAGTAAATGGTGATGTTGAATCGCAGGCCGAGCTCTCTGTTAGAGCGCGTAGCGTGCTATGTAGTGTGCAATATCCATCAAGCGTGCCTTGCCACTGAACTCAAAGCGCACCTTGCCCAGCGCCGAGAAATGCAGTTCTAGCTCGCTGTCGATATCGAAGGTGCCAGAGGTTTCAACCGAGTAAGCAACGATATTTTTGTAGGGCAGGGAGGTAAAATCTTTCTTGCTTCCGGTGATGCCCTGAACATTCACCGCGATAATCCGCTTGCTGGTAAATACCACGCCATCGCGCATGGACTTGAAAGAGTCCAGCACTTCTTCACCGTCGAGCAATAACGGCGCGACTTTTTCTGCGAAACCAGCGTTTTGCTTGAGTTTGAACAAGCTTTTGTTTTCGAAATCGATCATGGGGCCTTCGCTACTTTTGGTGCTTCGAGGAATGAGCCGACAGAGAATGCCATAACTTCGCAGTAGTAAATAGTCCCTTGGGTGTGCGGGAATAATGGAGTCTAGGTTTAACGTTAAGCCTTGATTTTGCTCGATACTCCGAAGGGTGCAACACTAGCGGAGAATGCAGGAGCTGCTAATGTAGTTGCATAAGTTCGATAAACGGGCTGGGCTCAATGCGGCCTTCAGTCTGAAGGGAACCTCTGTGCTTCTATTTCTGCTTCACAGTTGGCAATGGATGTGCCAAATCAGGTTATTTAACCAATCATCGATCATCATGCTTGGCCGCAGTCTTTTCGTGGTGCTCCCTGTCTGTGAGTATTTGCACGCCGCGGATGGTGTAGATTTATCCCCTATCTCCTATGAGCAAGCGGTTCTCCAGAGCCTGCAGCAGCACCCGGAACTCGCGGGATACGAGTTTCGCCTTCAGGCCGCAGACGCGATGGTTCGCCATTCTGCGATAGGGCCTCGTCCAGAATTGGGGCTTGAAATCGAAGACGTTGCCGGTACCGGCGATATCAGTGGAGTAAGCAGCGCGCAGACCACCCTGGGTGTGAGCTGGTTGTTACAGTGCGACGTAATCGACAAGCGGGTTCAGGCCGCACGCAGCAAAGTCTCGATGATCGATACGCAACAGCAAATTGCCGCGCTCGATATCGCGGCGGATTCCGCACGCTACTTTCTCCAGGCTCTCGCGCATCAGGAGCGACTATCTTTAGCACGACAGGCGGTGGCACAGGCGCAGAAAGGCCTGGTTGACATCAAACAGCACGTAAGCGCAGGCAAATTACCGCAGGCCGAAGCATCCCGCGCAATTGCAGAGCTGGAGCGAAGAAGCCTTGCCGCAGAAGATGTGGAACATGAATACGCCATTGCCAAACACCAGCTTGCCGCGCAATGGGCAGCGCGCGCGCCCACGTTCTCGGCGCTAGATGGTACCTTGTCGACTCCCATTCCCACCGTCGATATCCAGTATTTACGTCAGCAGGTAAGAGAAAACCCCAAACTGGCGCTATTTATCAATCGTGAGCGTATTGCCGATGCGGAGATCGAGCTTGCCAGGGCTGAGGCTGGGATACAGTGGCAAATCGAGGCCGGTATCCGACGTCTGGAGGCCAGTGATGATTACGGTTTCGTAGCCGGCGTCGCTATTCCCATCGGCCGCCGTGACCGCAACTCCGCTCGTATTGCTGCACTGCAGGCAGAGCAAAATCAATATCGTGCGGAGCGCCACGCCGAGGAGGTTGCGCTGGAAACCCGTGTGTATGTGATGGCCGAGCAGCTCCGCCACAGCCGGCATGTCGCAGAATCGATGGAGCAGCGCATTATCCCCAGTATGCAGCAGGCGCTGTCTGACACGCAGCATGCATACCAACAGGGTAAGTACAGCTACTACGAACTGGCCTCAGCGCAGCAGGACCTGATCGACGCTCGCTTGTCCTACCTTGAGGCCCAGTACACCGCCTATCTCTACCTGATCGAAATTGAGCGACTTACCGGTTTGCCGTTAGCAGGCTCAACGGGTTACGCGAAGTGAAAGACTCGGTAACGCTATTCTTAACGCTCGTTTTTCTCGCTCCGTTATTTTTCGCAGTGAGTGGAAGTGCATACTCGGCAAATGCGGAAGCCAGTGACGAGGTGGCGGAGGAGGTAGAGCAAGAAGTCGGCCCGAACCATGGCCGCATGCTCCGCAGCGGAGATTTTGCGGTCGAGCTCGCTATCGTTGAATCCGGTACACCGCCGGAGTTCCGAGCCTGGGTAACGGACAAGGGGAAGCCCGTTGCACCGCAGAAGGTGGGGCTTACCCTGATGCTGACGCGGCTCGGTAATGTGCGAGAGCCTGTCGGCTTCACAGCCGGCGAGGAGTATCTCCGTAGTGCAGAAACCATCGGGGAGCCACACTCCTTCATCGTAACCGTCAACGCGCAATATCAAGGGCAACGCTATGAATGGAAATACGAGACTTTCGAGGGGCGCTCGCAAATAGAGGCCGCCATTGCAAAATCCATGGGTATCAAGACTGCCATTGTCGGCCCTGCGGTACTGAGTGAAGTCATCAGGGTCTATGGCAAGGTAGTGATGAACCCGGAGCAAACCCGCGAGGTACGGGCACGATTCGACGGCACCGTGGAATCGGTGAAGGTGGGGTTGGGTGAACGTGTTGCCAAAGGACAACCGGTACTCGCCATCAACAGTAATGAAAACCTGAAAACCTATACGGTCTACGCGCCAATCGATGGGGTAGTTTTGCAGCGCAATGCGAACCCGGGGGAGCAGTCCGGCGGGCGAGATCTGCTGGTGATTGCTAACGACACCGCACTGCTGGCCGAACTCGATGTATTCCCATCGACGCGCAGCCGTATTCAGGTGGGCAATCCTGTAAAACTGATGGTTCGCGGTTTGCGCACGCCCATCGAAGGTGTTGTCCAGCAGGTCTCGCCGGTTATTCAAGCCAATCAGTCGACGACCGTGCGCGTGTCGTTGAAGGGGGGAGCAAAAAGCCTGGCGCCAGGACGGTTTGTCACTGGTGAGATTCAGGTGGCGAGCTACAAGGTACCATTGGCGGTAAAGCGCAGGGCGATTCAGACCTTTCGCGATTTCGACGTGGTCTATCAGCAAGCCGGTGATGTGTACGAGGTGCGGATGCTGGACCTGGGACGGGAATCCGGAGACTGGGTGGAAGTTCTGGGTGGTATAGAAGCCGGTGCCCGATACGTGGTAGAAAACAGTTACATCATCAAAGCGGATATCGAAAAATCCGGCGCCGCGCACGAGCATTGAGGTCACCGGATGCTCGCCTTCATTATTCGCACCTCCATACAGAACCGAGCCCTGGTACTCGCCGTCGTGCTGTTGTTGTGCGGCATTGGTATCTGGAACTTCACCCGGTTGCCCATTGATGCGGTGCCGGACATTACCAATATACAGGTGGTAATTAACACGGAAGCGCCGGGTTTCACCCCGCTGGAAGTAGAGCAACGTGTAACCTACCCGGTAGAGAGTGCGATGGCCGGGTTGCCAAAACTCGCCTATACCCGGTCGTTGTCCCGCTACGGCCTCTCTCAGGTCACCATTATTTTTGAAGACGGCACCGACATTTACTTTGCCCGCCAGCTGGTAAATGAGCGGCTTACTGCTGCGCGCAACAACCTGCCGCAGGGGTTGGAACCGGAGCTGGGGCCGATTTCCACCGGCCTGGGTGAAATCTTTATGTTCACGGTGGATGCAGAACCGGGCTCCGTCGACCAGCACGGCAACCCGATTACCACCACCGACCTGCGCACCGTCCACGACTGGATTATTCGCCCGCAATTGCTGCGCGTGCCAGGTGTGGTGGAGGTCAACCCCATCGGCGGATACAAGCGGGAAATCCTTGTATCTATTGAGCCGGACAACCTTCTCGCCTTCGGCCTCACACCACAGGACCTGGTTAAGTCCATACAGGCCAACAACGAAAACCGGGGTATTGGATTTATCGAATACAACGGTGTGCAGTGGCTGATGCGTGTTCCCGGCCAGGCGCAAACTCTAAATGCAATGGAAGATTTCCTGGTAGCGGAGAAGGATGGTGTACCCATACGCCTCGGCGACGTTGCCCGCATTGGCGAGGGCCGGGAGATGCGTACCGGTGCCGCTACCCAGAACGGCCGTGAGGTCGTTATGAGCACGGTGTTTATGCTAATCGGCGAGAACAGCCGCACTGTGGCACATGCTGTGGGCGAAAAGCTGGAGGCGGTAAAAGCGAGTCTGCCTCCCGGTATTACCGTTACCGCCGTGTATGACCGCACCGGACTGGTGGATAAAACCCTGCACACCGTGCGCACCAACCTGATAGAAGGGGCGGCGCTGGTCATCGTTATTTTATTTTTGTTGCTAGGCAATATCCGCGCGGCCATCCTTACCGCGCTGGTGATTCCCATCGCGATGCTGATGACCGTTACCGGTATGGTGCAAACCCGCGTCAGCGCCAACCTGATGAGCCTTGGCGCACTGGATTTCGGCCTGCTGGTGGATGGGGCAATCATCATTGTCGAGAACTGCCTGCGTCGCCTGGGGCAGGCTACAGAGAATGGTGGCGAGCTGGAGCTCGATGAGCGGCTGGAAATTGTATTTCGCTCCACCCGCGAGGTGATTCGCCCGGCGATGTTTGGTGTATTTATTATTACCGCGGTGTACCTGCCGATATTCGCGCTCTCGGGGGTAGAAGGCAAAATGTTCCACCCGATGGCGACCACCGTGGTGATCGCGCTGATCTCGGCCATGCTGCTCTCCATCACCTTCGTCCCTGCCTGTATCGCGCTCCTTTTCCGCAAGCCCGTGGTGGAAAAAAAGCACCTGGTTCTGGACCTGATGCGCAAGGCCTATCGCCCCGTGCTGGAATTTTCCATTCGGCTGCGGCTGATAGTGGTATTGGGGGCTGCGGCACTGGTAGCGCTTTCTGCTGTGGCGGCGACCAGGCTGGGCAGTGAATTTGTCCCCAACCTGGATGAAGGGGACATCGCCATGCATGCTTTGCGTATCCCCGGCACCTCGCTGGAGCAGGCGATTGCATTGCAGGAATCACTGGAGTCGCGCATTAAGGAGCTGCCCGAGGTCGAGCGCGTGTTTGCCAAACTCGGCACCGCAGAAGTCGCTACCGATGCGGTGCCCCCCAGTGTGGCCGACAACTTTATCATCATGAAACCTCGGGACCAGTGGCCGGATCCCGATAAACCCAGGGCGCAGCTGGTCGAGGAGCTGGCGGCCCTGGTGGAACCCATTCCCGGCAACCGCTATGAATTCCTTCAGCCAATCCAGATGCGCTTCAATGAGCTGCTTGCCGGTGTGCGCTCAGAACTGGCAATCAAGGTGTTTGGCGACGACTTCGAGCAGCTGACCGTCCTCGGTCAGGCGATCGAGCGCGCAATCTCCGATGTCGACGGCATTGCCGATATTCAGGTCGAGAAAATAACAGGGCTACCGCTGCTCACGGTACAGCCAGATCGGCCCGCGCTCGCGCAACATGGGTTGGATGTCGATCAGGTGCAGCAACAGCTAGCCACTGCGATGAAGGGCACTACCGCTGGGCAGTTATACGAGGGGGATCGGCGCGTCGACATCGTTGTGCGGCTGGCCGAAAGCCGCCGCACGGATCCATTAGAACTGGCCAGCCTGCCGTTACACCGTACTGACGGCAGCTATGTACCACTAGAGGAGGTCGCCGAGGTTCAGCTAGTGGAAGGCATCAATCAGGTCTATCGCGAAAACAGCAAGCGGCGGTTGGTCGTTACCGCCAACGTGCGTGGCAGGGACCTGGGCAGCTTTGTCACAGATGTGCAGCAGCGTGTGAGCCAGGTAGAGATACCGCCGGGCTACTGGCTCGAATATGGCGGCACCTACGAGTCCCTGCGATCCGCTTCGCAGCGACTTGCCATTGTTGTGCCGTTGACCCTCGCGCTGATCATGGGATTGCTGTTGCTCGCACTTGGGTCAGTGCGCGATGCCATTGTCATCTTTAGCGGCGTGCCACTCGCACTGACGGGCGGGATATTTTCGTTATTAATACGTGAAATCCCGTTTTCCATTTCCGCCGCCGTCGGTTTTATTGCCCTCTCGGGTATTGCCATTCTCAATGGGCTGGTGATGGTCGCCTTCTTCCGGGATCTCCGCGAGCACGGCTACAGTCTTGAGCAGGCAATCATCGAGGGTGCGCAAATTCGATTGCGTCCGGTACTGACTACCGCGCTGGTGGCATCGCTCGGGTTCCTGCCTATGGCGCTCAATACTGGTATCGGCTCCGAAGTTCAGCGACCGCTGGCTACGGTCGTTGTCGGCGGTATTATTTCATCCACTCTGTTAACGTTACTGGTGCTGCCAGCACTATACCGGCTGGCGTATGGTCAAAGAGAGAGACCAGCGATGGGCTCGACACAAGAGATCGGCAATCGGTCATAAACCAGTAGTATTCTTCCTATGCCAGACCAGTTTCCATCCTATCTACAGAGAATTTACGAGTCAGAATCACGGCGGGTGCTCGCTACCCTGATTCGATTGCTCGGAGATTTCGACTTGGCAGAGGAGGCCCTGCACGAGGCCTTCACGGCAGCACTTTCGCAGTGGCCCAGCGAGGGCATCCCCGACAATCCACGGGCGTGGCTGGTTTCCGCTGGGCGATTCAAGGCTATTGACCAATTGCGCCGCAAAGCGCGATTCGACATTTCTTTCGAGGAAATTGCAGAGCAGCTGGAGGCAGAGCTGGCCACAGAGGATGAAGAGGTACACGGAATTGAGGATGACCGGCTGCGTCTTATCTTTACCTGCTGCCACCCCAGCCTCGCGCCGGAGGCGCAACTGGCCCTAACCTTGCGCGAAGTCTGCGGCCTCACTACCGAAGAGATCGCCAGAGCCTTTCTAACCGCAACGCCGACGCTCGCCCAGCGCATCGTACGCGCCAAAGCCAAAATTCGTGACGCCCAAATCCCCTTTGAAGTGCCGGAAGGGGACCAGTTACCGGAACGGCACGATAGCGTGTTGCAGGCTATCTACCTGATCTTCAACGAGGGTTATTCCGCATCTGCAGGGGACGAACTGATTCGCCAGGATCTTGCCGCAGAAGCTATCCGGCTCGCGCGGCTGCTATGCCAGCTGCTACCTGATCCCGAATCCAAGGGGTTACTGGCACTGTTACTCCTGCAAGACGCGCGACGCACTGCCCGGGTCTCCGCAGATGGCGACCTGGTTCTCCTGGAGCAGCAGGATCGTTCGCTATGGGATCGACAGCAAATCAGCGAAGGTGCAGCCCTCGTGCTGGGAGCTCTGCAGAGCCGTCGCTTCGGGCCCTATACCCTGCAGGCCGCCATTGCCGCGGTGCACTCGGAGGCGGAGACCATGGAGGATACCGACTGGCCTCAGATTGTTGGTCTTTACCGCGCGCTGCTGGAGCGGAACCCCTCTCCGGTAATCGAGCTCAATGCCGCAGTGGCCGTGGCAATGCGTGATGGACCCGAACAGGGCCTGGCACTGATTGACGACCTGCTTGCGCGCGGCACACTTGAGGATTACCACCTGATCCATGCAGCGCGGGCAGACCTGCTCCGCCGCCTCGGTGATACGGCGCAGGCGCGTGCCGCTTACCAGCGTACCCTTGCATTGTCGCAGCAAGGGCCGGAACAGCGATTCCTCACGCGCCGCTTGAGTGAAATTGACGCCAATTGATACACCGAAAAAATAATTTAAAAAAATTTCAGTCCCTGTCGAATACCCCCGCTCCCGTTCGACTAACCCATGACATAGCCACAATTGCAGTCATCAAAGGAGAATACGATGAAGTACCTGGCACTGGTGTACTACGACGAGAAATTGATGGAACAAAAGTCCCAAGAGGAGTGGGATGTCCTTAATCAGGAGTGCATTTCCTGTGTGGAAGATCTGAGCGAAAGCGGTCATTACATTACCGGCAGCCCGCTGATGCCCACCAGTTCCGCCACCACCGTGCGTGTGCGGGACAAGCGTACCACCGTGACCGATGGTCCTTTCGCGGAAACCAAGGAGCAGCTGGCCGGCTTTTATATGTTGGAAGCGAAAGACCTCAACGAAGCCATTGCCCTTGCCGGGAAGATTCCACCGGCGCGCTATGGCTCGATAGAAGTGCGCCCCGCACGAGATTTAGTGGAGCACGGTCAACCATCCATGGCTTATGTGGATCGCCCAGTAGAGCCAGAAATCATCCAGTAGCTCTTAATGCAGGAGACAGTCTCCTGCACACAACATTACTGAATCGAAAGTAATATAGGGAATAAACATGAAACATTTTCTCGCCATGTACCTCGGCGTTCCAAACTCAATGAAGGGGTGGGAAGACCTGTCGGAAGATCAGCGTCAGCAACGTATTCAGGAGGGTATGGCCGCCTGGGGTGGCTGGATGACAAAGCACAGTGACATTCTGGTTGCCGAAGGTGGCCCACTGGGCAAAACTAAGCGCATCGATGCCAGTGGCGTTAGCGACACCAGTAACGAAATGACTGGTTATGTCATCGTAAAAGCTGACAGTCATGAGGCGGCGGCGAAGTTGTTTGAAAATCACCCGCACTTCAGTATTTTCCCTGGTGATTGTGTTGAGGTGATGGAGTGTATGCCGATCCCGACATCGTGATCCGGTAGACCCTCCTGACAACGGATAAAATAACTAACAGCAATGGAGAACGACAATGCAAGCTGGAGTGACTTTTTACACTAACCCCCAATCCCGCGGCCGCATTGTGCGCTGGATGCTGGAAGAGGTGGGTGCGCCCTATAAGACCGAGGTGCTCGCATACGAAGACAGTATGAAGTCCCCCGCCTACCTCAAGATTAACCCCATGGGAAAAGTGCCGGCTATCGTGCATCGCGGTCAAGTGGTCACCGAATGCGCTGCCATCTGCGCGTACCTGGCCGATGCTTTTCCACAAGCCGGGTTGGCGCCACAGCCTGACGAGCGTGCCAGCTATTACCGCTGGCTGTTTTTTGCCGCCGGGCCACTGGAGGCCGCTATCACCGATACCAAGGTTCTTCAGGTCGAAGTTGATGCCGAGAAACAGAAAATGGTTGGCTACGGTAGCTATGCGGCGGTGCTCGATAATCTCTCCGCGTGGTTCAAGGAGCATGACTACGTAACTGGTGAGCGCTTTACCGCGGCAGACGTGTACGTGGGTGCTCAAATGGCCTGGGGATTGGAGTTTGGTACTATTGAAAAACGTCAGGAATTTGTCGACTACGTACAACGTGTAACCAGTCGCGAAACCTATCGTCGTGCCACGGAAAAAGATGATGCGCTGATGGAAAAAGCGTAAGCAAAAAAGGGATGCCCCGAGTCTCTTCGGGGCATTTGGGCAACTGACCTCGCGCTATAGCGGTTGTTAATTCTCAGGGCGCCGCCAGCGAAGCCATATCAATCACAAACCGATAGCGAACATCCGAGCGCTTGAGCCGCTCCAGTGCATCGTTCACTTGATCAATCTTGATAATCTCGCACTCCGGCAGGATGTTTTTCTTGGCGCAGAAGTCGATCAGTTCCTGGGTCTCGGCAATACCGCCGATGGCCGAGCCGACGATACAGCGACGGCCCATGACGACCGGCTCGCTGTCTAACTCCTCAATGGGGCCTATCTGCCCTACGAGCACCAAGCCGCCGTTGATGTCCAGCAGTCGCAGATAGGGTGTGAGGTCATGCTTGACCGGGATGGTGTCGATAATCAGGTCGAAGGAGGATTGCGCGGATTCCATCGCCGCATCGTCGCTGGAGACGAGTAAACCATCGGCGCCCAGGTCCAGCGCGTCGGCCTCCTTGTCCTCGGTGCGGCTGAGTACGGTGACATCCGCACCAAGCCCTACGGCGAGCTTTACCGCCATATGCCCGAGCCCACCGAGGCCGATCACACCCACTTGGCTGCCGGGGCCTATGTTCCAGTGGCGCAGGGGCGAATAGGTGGTAATGCCGGCGCACAGCAGTGGCGCCGCGCGGGAGAGGTCTAACCCTTCCGGTATGCGCAGTACAAACTCTTCCCGGCATACCAGGTGCTTGGAGTAGCCGCCCTGGGTCGTTTCGCCGTTAATGCGGTCGCGGCCAGCGTAGGTGAGGGTCATGCCCTCGCGGCAGAATTGCTCCTCGCCGTGGTGGCACTGGTCGCATTCCTGGCAGGAATCCACCATACAGCCCACGGCCACGGTGTCGCCTTTTTTAAACTGGGTGACGTCGCTGCCCACATCAGTAACGCGGCCGACAATCTCGTGGCCGGGCACCATCGGGAAGATGCCCCAGCCCCAGTCGTCCTGCACCTGGTGAATGTCGGTAAAGCAGATGCCGCAATACAGAACCTCCATGGCGACGTCATTGGGGCGAAGGTCGCGGCGCTCAAATTCCCAGGGGGCAAGAGTGTCGCCGGCGGATTGCGCGGCGTAACCGATGGTTTTCATGGTGGGCTCCGGAGTTTTGGCAATGTGGGGCGCGGTGGCCATACCGAGTGTAGGTAAGCCACCGCACAACGGCGGCCATTGCCGCGCAATTTTTTGCCTTGCCGGAGGTGGTGATGACTGTGGTAGTGGCAGTTTGAGGAGACGGTTTGCGGTGTGCTGCTCTATGGTCTGGCTGGGCCAGCAGGCAATCGTCTCTGCCAGATCTGTCCCTAGTGGAGTGTGCGACAACCCGCGTAATACTGGCGCGGGTTGCCTGCATTGGATGTGCCTATTCGACGGTTACCTTGGTAAAGAAGCGTCTCTGTACTCCGTTTCCATCCCGTTCCTCAGGCTTAACCGTGTAAAGAAAGTAGTCGTTGCCATTCCACAGGATTTCTCCTCTATCGGTGAATACAAACACACTGTCCGGGAAGTCTTCGCTTCGCGCCAGCTCGAAATCATTGTTGAACTGTCTGAACTGAGCCGTATACCGCCGCGTGGTGGAGTTGTACTCGGAGCCCGCATTGATAATGCCATCTTGTGTCCAGACAACTTTGATGCGGCCTGCGGAAGAAACAAGACCATCAATGGTGCTAACAAGTTGTTGCGAAGCGATGTCAAATATCTCGCCGGTCCTGCTGTCTAACGCAAGCGTGCCATCCGGGGAAAGCACGAGTGGGGAAGAGCCAGACAGATAGGTAGCATTATCGAACTTTTCAAGCAGAAGCGTCGCCCGGTCCAGGGTGTAGCCCTTTTCTACATACCTTGAAGCGCTGTTGGACTGATACTGGTAGCTGGCTTCCAGTTCCTGGGTAGCGGACTCCACCGGGTTGAAGGCGCTATCGAAAACCTCAACATAGTGAATGGCGTCTGCACCGGTGTAACTGCTGCGGACCAGATACTCGCCCTCAAACTCCAGCCCGGTGAGCCAGTCGTAAAGTGGCGCGGTCAGGCTCGCCTGCTTTGGCTGGGGGTCAACTTCGGACAGGTCGAAGTACTGTACCTCGTTGTCGGGAAATATAATGACTGCGCGATTCAGGGTGTCCGAATACACCAGGCGGAACGGATCTTGAGAGTCGCTCAGGGTCTTGCTGAGTGTGAGCGGTGCCAGGAAGGTTTCCGTATTCATATCCCAGCGGATGAGCTGACCCACTACCGGGCTGCAGGAATCCCAGTAACAGGTATTCCAGAAATAGGCGACCCCCTGCTGATCGACAAAGTTCGCCATGCTCGCGATCAGCTCGATATAGCAGCGGTTCCCGGTGCCTTCCGATGCGAGGGCGCAATTGCGGTTCTCGGGGAAGCTGTCCTGGCCGTCGTCCACGCTGTCGTTGTCGTCATCGGTGTCGGCTACATCGCCGATACCATCGCCGTCAAAGTCGGTGGATTCCGTTGGGTCCTGCGGGAACAAGTCTCCTTCGTCCACAACGCCATCGTTGTCGTCGTCCGAGTCCTCTTCGTTAATGATGCCGTCATTGTCCGTGTCACGGCTATCGATCACATAAACACCGCCCAACGAGAGTGAGAAGCTATCGCCATCAGGGTCGGTGGCCCGTACATAAACCTGGTAGTCACCGGGTTGTTTGAAGGTCAGTTCAAGTATTCCATAACCGCCGCGCTCAACCCGGGCGAAATCGCTGATGTTTGACGCATCAATATCGGACTCGCTTTTGAACTCGTACATTTCCGGGGCGATACGAAGCACGTCGCCATCGTAATCAGTGAGGTATTTATCGTAAGTGCTGAAATTGACCTTGGCGCCCAAATCCACGCGATTATTGTTGGTAAAGAACGCTCGGTCGTTTTTTTGCGGAGCGCTGTTTTCTGCGGAAAAGAAATCAACCTCGCCATTGGCAATGTCCGCCATGCGTAGTCTTACGCCCAAATCAGAAAAGCTCTGGCCAGAGGTGGAAAAGTAAAGAATTTCCAGATCTTTATCGCTGCTCTCACCCACAAGCTGCATAACCCCGAAGCTTTGCCCAGTGCCGGTAATATTGGACCCCTCGGCAAAGCGGTCGCCAATATTACTCGACTGTTTTTTAAAGGCGGCAACACCATCGGCAAGATTACCCACGCCACCGCTGATATTCAGCGCGTCGGTCAGTGAATAGGGGAATGACATCGGCAGCTGGTAAGTGAAGCTTTCGGACGAATAAAGTTCGCCACTTTCTCCGTCTTCCACCTGGATATTCGAAATAACATTTACACGCCTGGAGTCTTCATCGGTACCCGGTACTTCCACCATGGTGGTTCCGCGGATGAAGCTGGTGCCTTCCGCATCCGTGATGCCCAGATCGGTGAAACTCAGTTCAATATCGTACGCACTCTGGTTGTTGGGCTTGGATGTGGCGATTTCCATAAACCCGTGCATCGTGGTGCCTGCATTGACATAGCAGCCATCGAAGGTGATTTGTTGAAGTGCACCGTCCTCAGAGATCGTATTGGTTACTAGCCCGCCCGCAGGGCAGCCGCTTTCATTGGTGCCGTTGTGGCTGGAAGAAAAAGCGGGTACTCCCATGGGGTTGGTGAAGCTATTGATCAGGTCATTATTGAGCGCAATAAATTCATAACCGATACCAACAAAGGTTGAAACATTCTTCGGCGTAATGTCCGCGGTCGGAGTTACCTCAAAAATGCTCCCTGGCGGGTTGCCTCCTGTGGGAGGGGGCGCGGACGTATTATCGTCGCTGCCACTGCCGCCACCGCCGCAAGCAGAAATTGCAAATACAGAAAGGAACAGGACGTGCTTCGGGGATGGGAGTTTCATGGTGTTATTTTTTTAAGTAACGGTTTGTGAGCTGTATGAGACAAGACGTCAGTGCTTGCCGATGGAAGCTGGTTGTTCGCGGAGCCCCTGTATACCTTGGGCGCCCACCCCGCTCAGTGGTTACCGCTGCTGAGCGTTTGTCGGCGTTTATATCACGCCACCCACCGCGAGGCCTAACGAAGTGCCATGGAAAAATATGCGTTTGCGGAATAGTTTTAAATGCGTTGTAGCGCAGCCTTGATGTGCTGGCGTAACCACGCCTGCAGCGGGTCATCCTTGGTACGATGGTGCCAGATCTGCAGAATATCCACGTCCGGCAGTTTGATCGGACAGGGGTAGGTCACCAGATCGGGTAGGCTGCGGCAGGCCTGTTCTGTCTGCCGCTTACTTTTTGATTGCACCCCAAGGGGTTTTGCTGGAAGGACTGCGTGACTGACTGTCAGCCGCCGGTTTGGCTGATTTTTCCGGCCGGCCCGGTTTATTGACCTTCTTGTTCCCTTTCCCGCCCTTCGGCGAAAAACTCAGGTTGGACGCCGGCAGATCCTTGACCACTGGAAACTCCTCGATCGTCACCCGCTCAATGATCTTGCCAAGCCGGCGTTCCACCGCGCACAGACGTTTGAAATCGTCCTTGGATACCAGTGACACCGCCTCGCCGGAAGCACCCGCGCGGCCGGTGCGGCCGATGCGGTGGATATACTCATCGGCATCGTCGGGCATATCGTAGTTGACCACGCGCTCCAGCTCGTCGATATCAATACCGCGGGCGGCAACGCCGGTGGCCACCAGTATATTGATCTCGCCGGACTTGAAGCCCTCGAGAATCCGCGAGCGCGATGCCTGGCTGCGGCCGCCGTGGATGGATTCCGCCGCAATGCCGCGCTTTTCCAGCTGGCTCACCAGCTTCGCAGCACCGTGCTGGGTGCGGATAAAGATCAATGCCTGGGTCCAGTGACGATCGTTTATCAGGTGGCTAAGCAGCGCCGACTTGTTGTGTTTGTCCACCGCGATCAGCCACTGGGAAATTTTCGGTGCAGACTGTGTGTTCGCTGCAATGGATACCTCAAACGGATTCTCCACCACGTCCTTCGCCAGCGACCTGACCTGGGGCGACAGGGTCGCGGAAAACAGCAGGCTCTGACGCTGCTCGGGCAGACGCGCAAGGATTTTGTTGAGGTCATCGATAAACCCCATATCCAGCATGCGGTCCGCCTCGTCCATCACCAGCATCTGCAGCTCGTCGAAATAGAGTGCGCGCTGGTGTGCCAGGTCGAGCAGGCGCCCCGGCGTGGCCACCACAATATCCACACCCTCAATCAGCTGCTGCTTCTGCGGTTCCAGATCCACGCCGCCCACCATGCACATGGACACCACCGACAGGTGCTTGCCATACAGCCGGATATTGTCCTCCACCTGCATGCCCAGCTCGCGGGTGGGTACCAGGATCAGCGCGCGAAAGCGCTTCGCTCGCCGCTTGCGTTCACCACTGAGCAAATCCAGCATTGGCAGCACAAAGGCCGCGGTCTTGCCGGTGCCTGTCTGCGCAGTCGCAATTATGTCCCGTCCTTCCAGGATGGCGGGAATCGCCTTGCGCTGGATCTCGGTGGGGGTTGCATACCCTTTCTCTTCAAGGGCTTGCAGGATCGGGGCGCTCAATCCCAGGGGGTGGAATGTCATCTGGACTCTCTAAAGGGGGGTAGCTAGGGGCATTGGCCGGTGAATGGCCAGCGGCTGGTTTCAGCGCGGCATGGTAACAGTAAAGTACAGAGTAGGTGCCGGTTAGATATTAGGCGTTGGGAGCGGTCGCTCCCTTATTCCTTATGCCTTAGGCGTTATGCGCGGTCGGTCCCTGACCGCGGAGGGGAAAATTCCGTTCAGGTAATAGCCCATGTGACGAGTGACAGCACCAGCCCCGCTAGCAGGAACATCAGGCCCTTGAGCATGAGTGATTTCGGGTAGTCGGCTTCCTTGTGAATCAGGGAGTAGGGCAGACCCGTTATCGGTCCGAGAATGAGAGACGACAGCCCCCAAACCCAGCGGTTATTACCCAATGCCGTCAGCGCAGCCATCAGGCCACCGAACCAGAACAGCGTAACGCCGATTACCAGGATGATGAATATCGGTATGGCCAGCCACTGATTGGCTAGAAATACCTTGAGGATTTCCTGTTCCATAATGTTTCCGGGTGAATATTTTGGCGCGATTGTAGCAAGGCCGGACGGAATATAGCGCAGCCAGACTCAGGTTAGGATTTGACGCTTGGCCTTCCCGTCAATGCCGCCTTGATACGCTGGCGCAACCAGGCCCGTAGCGGATCGTCCTGGGTGCGCTGGTGCCAGATCTGCAATATGTCTACATCCGGCAGTTTGACCGGGCAGGGGTAGCTCACCAGGTCTGGCAGGCTGCGGCAGGCCTGTTGGGCCACTGAGTTCAGGCAGGTAATCAGCAGGTCGCTGCCTTCGATGGTGGTGGCGGGAGACAGGAAGCTCGACAGCCCCGCCACAATACGCCGCTGATGTCCGAGCTTGTGCAGCTTCTTATCCACAATACCGTCCAGATCCCCGGTTAGCGTAGTGACCAGATGCCCGCAGGCCAAAAAGGCCTTGAGGTCCAGCCTCTTGTGAATGTGCTGGTTGCTGCGGCTCGCCAGCACACTGAAGCCTTCCTTGTGTACCTTTTGCTGATAGAAGGATGCGGGTAACTGCTCGAAGAAGCCCGCGATGGCGATATCGCAGGCGCCGGTTTCCAGCTCGGTGCGCGGCAGGCGGCCACGGGTGTTGTGGAATACCAGTTGCAGCTTCGGCGCCTGCTCGCTCACCACCGGCAGCAGTTTGGGTAGCAACAACTGTTCGATAAAGTCGGTGCCAAAGATATGCACCCGGTCTTCCCGCAGCAGGAAGCTCTCTTCATCGCAGTAGTCGTAAAAGGATTCCAGCGAGCGCACCAGCGTCTGGATCTGCGGCGCCAGCTGGTGGGCCCGCGGCGTTGGTGTCAGCCCGCGGGGCGCGCGGGCAAACAGGGTGTCGTCAAACTCGTTACGCAGTTTGGCTAGCTTGTGGCTGAGCGCCGGCTGGCTCAGGTTCATGCGCTCCGCGGCCACCGAGGCATTGCGCTCCTCGTACAGCACCTGGAACAGCTTGAGCAGATTCAGGTCCTTATTTCCGATATTCATATTTTGAAAGGCTGTAATTCAATGAATCGAATTATCTTATATCACGATATTCACTAGGATAGCCCCCAATCCGGTAGTAGCCCGCCCGTGCGGTGGTTGTTACCGGCGCAAACTGTCTATTGGAGACCTTACATGAAGAAACTGTTTTCGATCGTTGTGGCGCTACTGGCGTTATCGTCCGCAAGCCTCGCCCTGGCCGCGCCGCGAGTACTGATCGTGGCCACCAGCCACGAGCAAATGGGTGATACCGACGAGAAAACCGGCCTGTGGCTGTCGGAACTGACCCACCCCTACCACGAGCTCAAGAAGGCGGGCTTTGAAGTGGAAATCGCCAGCATCAAGGGCGGCGCCGTGCCGGTGGACGCGCGCAGCCTTGCGGATGATGACGCCATTAACTTTGAATTCATCGCCAGCCCACAAACCCGCAGCCTGCTGGATAACAGCCGCAAGCTCGCGGACGTAAACCCCAAGCGCTACCAGGCCATCCTGTTTGCCGGTGGTCACGGTACCGTGTGGGACTTCCCCAAGAGCCCGGCGGTCAATAGCGTCGCCTCTGCTATTTTCGCCGACGGCGGCTATGTAGCGGCCGTGTGCCATGGCCCGGCGGCATTGCTGAACGTTACCGGCCAGGACGGCAAGCCGATCATTGCCGGCAAGAAGGTCGCGGGCTTCAGCAATGTGGAAGAAAAGGCGGTTGGCCTGGAAGAGGTCGTGCCCTACCTGCTGCAGGACGAACTCATCGCACTGGGCGCCAACTACCAAGAAGGTAAAGCGTGGGAGAGCTTTGTGGTGCAGGACGGCCGCATCATCACCGGTCAGAACCCGCAGTCTGCGGCGGAGCTGGGACGGGTGCTGGCAAAGGCCCTGAACAAGTAAGCGCTACAAACAAAGCAAGAGTTCGTAAACGCAAAGAGCCCGGTGACTGCCTGTGTTGAGAATTGCACAGACAGTCACCGGGCTCTGTTGTTTCTGCGGACGCGTAATGTTGCAGAGGTTCGTTACGCCTCTTTCTGGATATGCGGGCGCAGGAACGTCATATAGTCCGCCTTGCCGAGGGGTATGCCCATTTTGCGCAGCATCGCGTAGGTGGTGGTGATGTGGAAATACAGGTTGGGAATCAGGTAATCGTTCACATACTGGTGCCCCGGTATCTCGCAAAAGGCACCGGGCCCGAGTCCAAGGCGCTTGATCTCGTCCAGCTTGCTGTCGTCCACGTCGATCCCCTCCACCATTGTGCGGGTCTCTTTGATCAGCGCGCGCGCCTCCGCCAGTGTCGCCAGCTCCGGCTTGCGGTTATCCACCGGCTCGCCGGCACACCATTGTGAAAAGCCGCGGGGCTGGTTGCACATAAACACAATCTGCGCGCCAAACGGCAACATATCATCCGCCAGGCGCTCCTGCATCAGCGTGTCGGTATCGGCGACGTGTTTCTCGGCAACGTCCAGGAGATGGTCGAGAACGTCCAGCCGTGACGTAAAAATCCGTTTTATCTCAGTAATTTGCTCGTTGGCCATAATGCTCTCTCAATAAAGGGGGCGCGCTTTGGGCACGCAATAATTGGCAAAACTTTAGCGTATCTAGTGCGCAGCGGGGAATAAACCGTCAGGCACGCATTAACGCCAGATGCAATCCTGTTCGCCGGTGGCCATGGTAACCTGTGGGACTTCCCCGCGAGCCCGCTGGCTCAATAAGCGACAACTTCTCTAATCATTCAATATCTGGCGCGATGTTATCTTGCCGCGCCAGATCTACCAGTTTACTGTGCGGCTCTCTTCCAATCCCAAGCGATGACTGTCGCTAAAAGCATGGAAATCGACGAAGAAAAGCTTGTTGAGCATATCAAGCAGGCATTCCGTAATAAGAAACAGATCAAACCATTCCCTCCGAGACTAACTCGCTTTGAGCGTGTAAAAATCCAACACCATTTTTATGGGCCTCTCATCGGAAAAACGGGGACGGTTATATGGTCCGAGCATCGTATT
Source organism: Microbulbifer elongatus (assembly GCF_020524885.1). Lineage (GTDB taxonomy): Bacteria > Pseudomonadota > Gammaproteobacteria > Pseudomonadales > Cellvibrionaceae > Microbulbifer > Microbulbifer elongatus_A. The sequence goes on from NZ_JAIVKJ010000002.1 coordinate 733,284, forward strand.
TCAACAAGACGTGACATACCGACTGACTGGGTGCATTTGATCGAACTGGATCAGCCAATATCCTTCAATGGATCCTGTTGTAAGTTTCCTACCTGTTTTGAGCAAGACCTGACTTCTCTCGCTTCTCATGCCGAGGAGAGAATGTTCCTGGGTTCAAGCTATCAAATAAGTAGCGATCTTGTACTTGATGAGGATATGCAGTTCTTTGATGGAACGTTTCGAACGCCGGGCGAATTCTGGGGCCCAATCGAGGTTTTTAAGTCCGAGGACATTGGATGCCCGAAATTAGAAATACGCCAGTGTCCAAACGGATTAATCGCTATGGTAGGTAGAATGCCTGAAAACCAACCATTGAATCTCTGTACGATCATTGAATGTTTACAGTCACTTTACCCGGGCTCTGATTGGCAACAAGTAAATGGGCCCGATTCAATGATATTAAGTAGTTGAGTGAGGAGATGCGACCGTATATGGGGCGCCTCTTTAATGCATCTCTTGAACCGCTGTATATGCAGTAAAAGTAGAGCAGTTCCAGAAAAGCTTGTCTTGATTTGCATCGCGCGTACTTGAAACACTATGTCGCTCAAGTTAATCACTCCTGCTATCTTCCTCTGCATAACAATGCAAAGGATCGCCCCATGCCCCGCAACCTTACCGCCTCCCTGGCGTTGCTGACCGCACTTTCCATCCCGGCTCTCGGCCTGTTCGGCTGCGACCGCTCCAGTACCCAGTCCGAGCCGAAGCCGCAAACAGAGGCGACATCAAAAGCCCCGGGCCAGCAAGAGGCTAAGCCCGATTTCGCCATCGACTACCAGCAGTTCCAGCTGGATAACGGCCTCAACGTGTTGTTCCACATCGACCGCTCTGACCCCGTGGTGGCGGTGTCGCTGACGGCACATGTCGGTTCCGCACGGGAGAAAGAGGGCCGCACCGGCTTTGCCCATTTGTTCGAGCACCTGCTGTTCCTGGAGTCGGAGAACCTGGGCAAGGGCGGGCTGGATGCGATGAGTGCGCGTATTGGTGGTTCCGGCGCCAATGGCTCGACTTCCCGCGATGTCACCAATTACTACCAGACGGTGCCCAAGGATGCGCTGGAGAAGATGCTGTGGGCGGAGGCGGACAAGCTGGGTTGGTTTATCAATACGGTGACCGATCCGGTGCTGGCGAAAGAGAAGCAGGTGGTGAAGAACGAGAAGCGCCAGGCTGTGGATAACCGCCCCTACGGCCACACCCAGTATGTGATCGATCGCAATCTGTACCCGGAGGGGCACCCCTACAGCTGGCAGGTGATTGGCTCGCTGGAGGATCTGGACAACGCCACCCTGGACGATGTGAAGACCTTCTTCCGTCACTGGTATGTGCCCAACAACGTGACCTTGGTGGTGGCTGGGGATTTTGACCCGAAAGAGGCTAGGGAGCTGGTAGAGAAGTATTTTGGTGAGATCCCCGCGGGGGAGCCCATCGAGCGCGCACCCAAGCAGCAGGTCACCCTGAAGGAAACCAAGCGTCTGTATTACGAGGATAACTTCGCCCGCCAGCCGGAACTGACCATGGCCTGGCCCACGGTGCCGCGCTACAGCGCCGATACTTATCCACTGGCGGTACTGTCGGAGTACCTCTCCGACGGCAAGCGCGCGCCGCTTTACCGAGTGCTGGTGGAAGACGAGCAGCTCACCGCGAATGTATCCATGGGCGCTTACGAGTCCGAGCTGGCGGGGCAAATGCAATTAAAGGTGCAGGCGTTTAGCGGCGGCCATCTGGACGCGGTCTACGCGGGTATCCAGAAGGCCTTTGGCCTGTTCGAGAAAGAGGGCATTACCGAGGAAGACCTGGAGCGAATCAAGGCCGGGCAGGAAGTGGCGTTTTACAACAGCCTCTCCAGCGTGGTGGGCAAGGGCTTCCAGCTGGCCCAGTACCAGATTTACGCGGATGACCCGGGTTATGTGACCAAAGACATCGAGCGGCTACTCGCGGTCACGCAAGAAGACGTTAAGCGGGTGTACGACAAGTACATCAAGGACAAGCCTTATGTGGCGACAAGCTTCGTACCACGCGGTGAAAAGGTGCTGGCATTGTCTGGCTCTACCGCTGCACAAGTGGTGGAAGAGAAGATTATAGAGGGCGCCGAAGCGCAGTTCGATGCGTCTGCCAGTGCAGAGTACGAGAAAACCCCTTCAAAGTTTGACCGCTCCAAAGAGCCGGCCTACGGCGATCCGGCAGAAACCGCGGTGCCGGATGTGTGGCAAGACAAGCTCGAAAACGGGATTAAAGTCTACGGTATCGAAAACAGCGAAGTGCCCACGGTGACCTTCAGCCTGGTGATCAATGGCGGCATGTTGCAGGACAGCATCGACAAGACCGGTGTTGCCGGGCTTACTTCGATGCTAATGGAGCGTGGCACCAAGAACCGCACCCCGGAGGAACTGGAAACCGCAATCCAGAAACTCGGTGCAAGCATCAGCGTGAACGCCGGGCAGGATAGCTTCCGCTTTGATGTCACCACCCTGGCGCGCAACTTCGACAAGGTGTTCGCACTGTTGCAGGAAATGCTGCTGGAGCCACGCTGGGATGAAAAGGAACTGGTACTGGCGAAGAAGAGCGTCACCAGCCAGATCAAGCGCTCGCAAGCCGAGCCCAACGCAATCGCCGGCAAGACCTTCGCGCGCCTGTTGCACGGCAAGGACAGTATTCGCGGTTACAGCGGCCTGGGTACCGAGGAATCCGTGGCGGCAATCACCATGGATGACCTCAAGGCCTACTACAACAAGGCCCTGTCACCCTCAGTGGCCCGCGCTCATGTGGTGGGGGATATTGCGCAGGTAGACTTTATGGCCGCCGCTGCCAAGCTGGCCGAGCAGTGGCCCGCCAAGCCGGTAACCATCCCCAGCCCGAAATCCGAACCCGCCAAGCCGGGTATCTACTTTGTGGATGTGCCGGATTCCAAACAGTCCGTACTGCGTATCGGTCGCCTGGCGATGCCGGCGGTATCGGACGATTACTATCCGGCGGTCTTCACCAACTACATTCTCGGCGGTGGCGGTTTCGCCTCGCGTCTGATGCAGCAACTGCGTGAGGGCAAGGGCTATACCTACGGCATTGGTTCCAGTGTGTCCGGCGGTAAAACCCAGGGTCGCTTCGCCATCGCCAGTGGTGTGCGTGCCAATGTCACCGCGGAGTCGGTGCAGCTGATCAACGATATCCTCGAACAATACGCGCCCACCTATACCGAAGCCGACCTGGAAAACTCCCGCTCCTATCTGGTGCGCGCCAATACCCGCGCCTTCGAGACCGCTCGCGCGAAATTGGGCCTGCTGGAGAACATGAGCGAATACGGCTGGCCCGCCGACTATGTGCGCGAGCGCGAGGCGATCGCCAAGGCGATGACCATTCCCAAGGTGCAGAAGATTGCCGAGGAATATATGCAACCGGAGACCATGATCTGGCTGGTGGTGGGCGATCGCGCCACGCAGCTGGATCCGCTCAAGGCGCTGGAGCTGGGCGATGTTACTTTGATCGATGCGAACGAGGTCGCCAAGCCAAACAATTAACCTAAACCATTCGCTCGAGCGTTCAATGCGGCCCGGCAGTTGTCGGGCCATTGCATCTCTGCAGATTGCCCCCCTCTCCCCGCTTAACCCAGTGCACAATTCTGTAGTGTCTGGTCTCCATTGCCGCCATTTACTCAGCGGTTTTTGTACGTGTGTCTACTCTTCCGGTGTCCCCCGCAGGCTGGTTTTGCGAGGGGGTTCCATCAATCTTCCCCCGGTCTGGCAGCGATTACTGTGGCGCGAGAATGGGGGTTATTTTCGTGAGATCAACGGATGAAAACTTTTACTAGAGCATGGGGCCCAATCTTGGGAGGTGTCACACTGGTTGCCAGTCTGGGCTTTGCCGGAGTGACAAAGGCCGAGGTTTATGAGATCGGGCCGGAAGACTTCTCAGGGTCGTTCATTACGTCTTTTTTCAAATACGAAATCGATGAAAAAACAATTTCCACAACGACCACGGGAGAAATCAAAAAGAAAGGTCTTGGGAAATTTCTTAGCCATACGGCAACTGATTTTAATGCGGTCAGCGGATCCTGTGAGACAAACATGGCGGCCCCGGAGGCCGACAGTGCAGATCAGGTTGTTGTAGAGTCACCGTTCTTTGTTGTGAAATCCAATGTGGTGTTGACGTTCGAGAAGGGGCAGGTGTTCCTGCAGGCGGTGCCGGTGAATGATATGCCGGCAGGCAGCGGATGTTTTTATCTCACCGTCAATACCGGGACCGGAGAGCTGGTCGAAGAATTACCTGGTAGCTTTGATCTTGTCGTTGAATACAAGGTCATAGGCGGCACAGGAGATTTTGCGGGTGCGAGTGGTGTGTTGACGAGTACGTCCGTCGGTACCGCGCTTGAATACAATAGATTGTCTGATGGCAGTGGAGATAACTGGTTTGGCGGTGTCACCGGCACCCTTGCGGGGTCTTTCTGTACTGACTGTCCCTGAGGGCGGTTGTCAGAACCCTGAGGACGGTTGTCAGAAAAAGTCCCCAGGGTTCGATGACCGGCTCTCTCAGCCAATCGGGCAGCCAGGATTCTCCCCCTTGCCCCAGGCCATGATCGGTTCCATTAACCAGGCAGAGCCCCAGGGGGAGTAACCGGTAATGGAGGCGCCGCTCTCCGGTTGCGGCTCGACGTTGATCACCGCCACGATATTGCCGCCCTCGTGCTGGGGGCCGGTCCATCCCATGACTTTTCTGCGCAGGGTGAATTGGGTGAGGTTGTCACTGGCCGCGGTAATGTCGTAGTGCCAGACGCCCGAGCCAGTCCCGATCACGATACTTTGCGAGCGTATGCTGGGCCCCTGAATGACGCCTTCGACACAGGCATCCATGTTGGCCTTCAGGTTGCGCACGGAGTCCTGGTAGGGAATGGACGGCGCGGCGGTGTAGACGTTTCCGAACGTGGAGTCGCTCAGTGTGGTAACGAAGTCATTGGGCGTATTCGGGGGTAACAGGGCGGTACACCCCTGTAGCAGGGCCATGCCGAACACCGCAGGCAGGGTCTTTTTCATTGGATTTCGCTCTTTTTAGTGCTGTTATTTGCTGTGCGATCGCCAGAAGCAGCCTGTAGTACTCTTCGGCTGGGACCGAATCAGGTGTGAGTAATCCACAGGAGTAAGCACGAGTTATAACATGCAACTTTCGTGCTTAATAGGACGGGCCCCCGCTAAAATCCATGATCAAGAGAGTGTTCAGGAAAATGCGCAATGCATGGGGTGATAAACCAGTGAACTTGATATTCCCGCATTGGGGAAAATGGACGGGGGTCGTCCTTGCTGTATTTCTATCAAACACGATGTTTGCCCGTGCCGGCGTACTCGAGGATACCGCGTGGCGCCTGTCCGAATTCCGCTCCATGAGCGATGAGGTCGGGTCACTGCGGCCGGCGTCGCCGCGCAGCGTGCAGATTCGATTCGGTGCTGACGGTGCCGCCAGTATGCAGCTCGACTGCAATCTGGGAAGTGCGCGATGGCAACACACACCCTCGTCGGACCCGTCCAATGGCCAGATCGAAATTGGTCCGGTGGCGGCGACGCTCGCCCTTTGCCCGGGCACTAACCTAGGTAGTAACCTGGGCGGGAAGTTTGCCAAGGACGCGCCCATGTTGCGCGGCTATATGATCCGCGATGGCCGGCTTTCCCTCAGCCTGATGGCCGATGCGGGCATCTATATTTTCGACCCGGTTCCCCCGAAAGCGAGTACCGAAGATGGCGGTCCGCGCGTGTGGGAAGTGACCGGGGCGCCTTCCGGGTTAAATCTGAGGTCTTCGGCGTCAGCCTCTGCCCGTATTGTCGGGCGCTTTGCGAATGGCCATCGTCTCGACAATCTGGGTTGCAAGACGGCAGGTGTCCGGCTCTGGTGCTATGTACAGCGGTTTGGCGGCGGCCCGGTAGGTTACGTTGCCGCGGATTACCTGAGGCCGGCGATTGCCCCCGATGGCACCATGCCTGCGGGCGAGGACGATTCGGCGCTGCGCGCGGGCAGGGGAGAATTCGATGCAACGGGCAAAGTCCCCTGTGGCGATCAGCGGTGTGATTTCGGGGTGGCGCGCGCAGGCGGCGGATTTGCCACGGTGGTGATTACGCGCACCAACGGCCGCAAGCGGGCGCTGTTTTTCAGAATGGGCGTTGCGACGGGGGCCGACACCGCAGAAGCGGAGGGACCGCGTGCGTTCAGTGTCCGCAGAGAGGATGACAACTTTCTGATTCGGGTCGGTCCGGAGCGCTACAAAATACCGGATGCGGTGATATACGGTGGCTGAAGGGGGATGTAGGCCGCAGTCGCTGGCACAGAAGGCCGGCGACTGCGGTGGAATGATCAGTAAGCGGGTGCCCAGCTGCCGTCTGGACGGCGACAGGCGACGCTTTGGGTGCTCTGGCCGTTCTGCCCAATCACCTCGGTGACGAAAGAGCGGCAGTACTGGTCGCCACGCTGTTCATAAGCGCCCGGAGTGACGGCGTATTGTTCGTGGCCGTTCTGGTTCTGCCAGGTCACACGCTCGCCTTCGGGGGCAAATTCCAGTACCTGTCCCACGCACGCCTGGTTGCGCTGGTCCATCCGGCGACCGATGTTGCCGCCAACGAGAACACCGGCAATGGCACCACCAATAGTGGCCGCGGTGTTGCCGCGTCCATCGCCAATCTGGTGACCGATAACACCGCCAATCAGGCCGCCCAATACACTGCCGACCTTGTCGCTGTTACAGCGGGAAACGGTCGTGTGCTGGGGCGGCGGCGCCGGGCGCCATTCCGGGCGGTACTCGGGTTCCGGGGCGCGCTGGTCAAACCAGGGCGGCAGCACAACCACACGGGTGCCGTGGTCGTGGTGATGGTGGCCGTAGTTGCGGGGAGCCCGGCATTTGCGCTCTTCCTCGTAGTCGCCATTGCGCTTCCACTTGCGCTCTACCTTGCAGTTGCCGTCCCAGTACTCTTCTTTGTACGAGCCGTGTTTCTTGTGCTTCTTCCAGCCGCGACCTTCCGGTGGCTCCGCTAATAGGCCTGTCGAGAGGCTGCCGCACAGAATGGCGACGAGGGCTGTGGTGAGATATTTCATGACTTGGTGTCCACCGCTTATTCATTGTTCGATGTTTGACGAATGGCACGAATCCTAACAAGGGTCGCCTGAACAGACAGTGAATACGTCTACGTTTTCGGGAGTGATGAGCCCCGGCGTCTATGCTGCGTGTAGCAACCACACGGGGAAACGCGATGCCGGACTACAGGCTCTACTATTGGGAACTGCCATTTCGCGGCGTGTTTATCGAGATGTTCCTGCACGAAGTGGGGGTGAGCTACCAGCGCCTGGATACGAGTGAGATCTACCCCGACAAGCGCCTGAAAATCCACAATCCGGGGATGGCCCCCCCGTATCTGTACGATGGCAGCATCGACAAGACCATCGCACAGATGCCCGCGATCCTGATGCACCTGGCGCGGGACTATGACTATCTGCCCAAACGCAGTGAAACCCACACCCTGGCCCTGAAGGCTCTTCTGGATTGCAACGATGTGCTAATGGAAATCACCAACTTCAACGGCATGCAGATGTGGGAGAAGGGTGCCTGGGAGACGTTCCGCTACGGGCGCCTGCCGGATTGGATGCAGGTGTTCGAACAGACCGGTCGCGCCCACGGCCTCAACGACGGCAAGGGGTATCTGCTGGGGTCGACCATCTCCGTCGCCGATATCGCTACTGCGGCGCTGTTCGGGACTATGACCTATTCATTTCCCGCACTGCAAAATGACCTTGAGGAAAATGCTCCGGGGGTTGCGAAACTGTGTGCTCGCGTCGAGGCAAGGCCGCGTATCGCGGAGTTCCTGAGCGGGGCGCGGGAGCGTTATGGACGCGACTACTGCGGCGGCCAGATAGAGCGCTCGCTGCGAAAGATGATCGGTTGAGGCGCAGCTAATTTGTCGGTACCTGCTCGATAGCCCGGATCATCAGCTCCAGCGCATCATTGAAGCACCCGTCGCCGTGAAGGTGGCTGGCTGTCTGCGGATGCTGGTGGTCTTCGATCGTGTTGCGCAAAGTGAGGCCGAACAGGGCGGGAGAGGGCGCTTCCGCTGTTTCCTGGCCACGCTTGTATACGGATACACCTTCCTTGAAGGTTTCCATTACCTTCAGGTCATCCAGCTTGTCCTCGGCAACCTCGAGCGGGTTCTCCGAGAGGATGATCAGGTCGGCCAGTTTCCCCACTTCTATCGAGCCTTTGCGCTCCTCTTCAAAATGCTGCCACGCGGGCCATAGCGTCATGGCCTTGAGCGCGGTGGCGACAGGCACCCGATGTTGAGTGCCGAGAATTTTTCCACTGCGGGTGCGGCGGGTTACCGTGGCGGAGAGTACGCGCATGGAATCCGGCAGTGCTACCGGCGCATCGTGGTGGGTACCAAACATCATCTTCTGCTCAAGGACCCAGCCGGTGGGTGAAATATTTTCCGCGCGCTCCGGGCCCAGCACGGAGTCGCGGTGGTAGTCGCCCCAGTAAAAGGTGTGCATGGGAAACAGGGAGGGAAAGATACCCAGCGCCTTGATTTCGTCCACCTGATCGCGACGCAGGGTTTGCCCATGGATAAGCACCGGGCGATTTTTCACTTTGGGGTACTTGGCTTCCGCGGCTTTCACTGCCTTGATCAGCAGGTCGATGGCGGCATCACCATTGGCGTGGGTGATAATTTGCCAGTCGTGCGCATAGGCTTTGGCCACGGCGTCCATTGCCTGCTTTTCGGTGATCGATGCGTAACCCCGGTAATCCGCTTTCTGCCCGGCTGGTGGTTTGAAATAGGGCTTGCTCAGCCAGGCGGTTTTACCCTGTGGTGAGCCGTCAATGGTCAGTTTGGCGCCGCCGACACGCAGGCGGTGCCGGTATTCCCGTGTCGGGTGTATGTCCTCGATTTCGAGAATATCCGGGTAGACCACCACATCGATCTTCAATGCACCGTTTTCCGCGACCCGTTTTAGCGAGTTGAGAGATGCCTGGGTGGCGCGCCCCTCCTGCGCGGTTGTGTATCCATAGGTGGCGAGTAGCTTGGTGCCCTCGACAGCAAACAGATCGTTCACGTCTTTGTTCAGTGCTTTGCCAAACGCGCCGATCAGTTGAAAGAACGCATACTCCTCGGCAACCCCGTTGGGCGTCTTGCCATCGGCTTCGCGCTGGAACACACCACCTTTCGGGTTTTCTGTGTCGGCAGAGATTCCGGCTATTTCGAGTGCCCTGGAATTGGCTACCCCGATGTGTCCGGACTGGTGCACGATGAGAATGGGGATTTCTGTAGATACCTTGTCGAGATCCTGGCGGGTTGGATGACGTTGCTCTGCAAGTTGTGAATTGTCATAGCCAAAGCCAACAATCCAGCCAAGCTGCTTGACTGATTTCTTATTGGCTGCGGCCCAGCTCTGCAGTAGTTTGATTAGAGAAGCGATGTCTTTACCCCTGCCATCCGGCGGAGGCAACAGGTTGGCCGTCAGCGACTGAAAGCCGATCATCCATGCGTGGCCGTGGGAGTCGAAAAAACCGGGGAGCAAGGTTTTGCCCGACAGATCGATTTTCTGGGTATTGGCGCCGGCGGTCTTCAGCACCTCCTCGCGCGTACCCACCGCGATAATCTTCCCTTCCTTGATCGCGACGGCTTCTGCCTTGGGCTGATTGTCATCGATAGTGATAATGGTGCCGTTGTGAAATATGGTGTCCGCGGTTTGTGCTGCGAAGACAAATGGTGAATGCACTAGAAATAGGTAACTGAGGGCCAGTTTCAGAAGATCATTCATTGGATTGCCCGGTCTGGGAAAATTTCGATTTCACCCAGTTTAGACATACCTTGCCCCCTCCACTGTTGATGGGGTGTTGGGAGACGGAGGGGGTGGCTAGAATGCGTCCGGGTTCCGGATAATCTGCCTGGCCCGGGCAGACAGCGCCTCCAGATCCTCGCTATCCATTTTATTCAGCAGGCTCAACATCATCGCCATGCGCTGGTTTCCCTGGAAGTGCTCGCGCTTTTCCGCCAAAAAGTGCCAGTAAAGACTGTTGAATGGGCAGGCGTTCTCACCGGTCTTTTCCTTGACGTTATACGCACAGCCATTGCAGTAATTACTCATTTTTTGGATATAGCTGCCGCTGGAAATATAGGGCTTGGTAGCTACGAGACCGCCGTCGGCAAACTGGCTCATGCCTCGGGTGTTGGTGATCTCCACCCATTCGATGGCATCGATGTAGATTCCCAGGTACCAGGCATCTACCTGGTCCGGGTGCACGCCAATCAACAGCGCGAAGTTGCCGGTAATCATCAGGCGCTGGATGTGGTGGGCATAGGCGTGGTCCAGGCTGTTTTTTATCGCGTGGTGCAAACAGCGCATTTTGGTCTCTGCGCTCCAGTAAAACGCCGGTAGGTCCCGCTGGTTGCGCAGCCGGTTGCAGCGCGCGTATCCCGGCATCTCCCGCCAGTAGACGCCGCGCATATACTCGCGCCAGCCGAGAATCTGCCGCACGAAACCCTCGACCTCATTGATGGAAATCGTACTCTTGTTGGCCTGCCAGTGTTCAATCACCGCATCGATGACTTCCCGCGGGTGCAGCAGCTTGCTGTTCATGGCAAAGCTGAGGCGGCTATGGAACAGGTAAACCTGCTCCGGGTCCATAGCGTCCTGGTAGTCGCCAAAGTGCACCAGCAGGTTGTCACAGAAGTACCGCAACACCTTCAGGCAGTCTTCACGGCTGGTGGGCCAGCTGAAGTGTTGCGGATCGATATTACCGAAGGTTTTGACTCCGGCATCCTCGATACGCTTGAGCGTGGTGCGCACATCCTTGCGGAAGCCCTTTTCGTGGGGGATTTCCGGTGAGCCCTTCCATTTGTTGCGGTTGCTGGCATCAAAATTCCACTTGCCGCCTACCGGATCAGTGCCCTCCATCAGGATGTCGTGCTCCCGGCGCATATACCGGTAGAAGCTTTCCATCAGCAGGGATTTCTTGCCTTCGAAGAATTCTGCCAGCGTATTGCGGCTGGTAAGGAAATGTTCGCTGTCGAACGCTTCCACATCGATGCTCAGGTCGTCGGCCAGTTGCTGCAATTGCTGGTCAAGGCGGTACTCGTCCGGCAGCTGGTATTCGAATTTTTCGATGCCGTGGGCCTGAACCAGTGCGGCGATATTGCTACCCAGTTTTTGTGCGTTGTCCGGGTGATCGAGCCGGTAGTGGATAACCTGCTTGCCGCGTGATTTCAGCCAATCGGCAAAGGTCTCCATGGCTTCAAAGAAAGCCACCACTTTCTGTATGTGGTGTTTTACGTAGTCGGTTTCCTGTCGCATCTCGGCGATAAAGTACAGAGTGTCTTCATCGTCATTTTGGTACCAGGAATGCTTGTGGTTCAGCTGGTCGCCGAGGATCAGCCTGAGGATTTTCAAAGAGGATTCCTCTGATTGTGGGAGATTACGACATTCAGGGGTTGAATTTGGGTTGTAGCAAACAAATCCATACTGTGCCAGCCAGCGTAGATAACGAGCTGGAAAGACAAGTTTTGTATCCGAACAATAGATTGGGGGATTTGCATTTCGATGAAGACACTCGACACCGGCGCCATCCAGCGCTTTTTCCAGATGGAAGCCGCCGGGGGAATCTTGCTGATAGTGGCCGCGTTCCTTGCCATTGTGCTGGCGAACTCGCCTCTGGAACCACTGTATGCCCTGCTGCTGCAGACACCGGTGCAAGTCTCCATTGCTGAGTTCAGCATCGATAAACCACTGTTGCTGTGGATCAACGACGGCCTGATGGCGGTCTTCTTCTTTTTGATCGGGCTTGAGCTCAAGCGGGAGATGACCGAGGGCGAGCTGTCGCGACCCTCACAAGTCATCTTGCCGGGGATTGGTGCCATTGGCGGCATGTTGTTCCCGGCATTGATCTATGTGGCATTCAACTGGGATAACCCGCAGGCGCTGCAGGGCTGGGCCATTCCTGCCGCGACCGATATTGCGTTTGCACTTGGCGTGCTGTCCCTGCTCGGGCCGAGCGTGCCCCGTGCCGCCAAGGTCTTCCTGGCCTCACTGGCGATCTTCGACGATGTCGGCGCGATCATCATCATTGCACTGTTCTACACCGACAGTATTTCCCTGCTGGCACTGTCCGTGGCCGGTGGCTGTCTTGTGGTGCTGTCGCTCATGAAGTTCGCCGGGGTCGAGAATCGTCGCGCCTATATTCTGGTCGGTCTCGTGATGTGGGCGTCGATGCTGAAAAGCGGGGTGCATGCCACCCTCGCCGGGGTGCTGCTGGCAATGTTTATCCCGATGAAGTCACGCAAGCATCCGGGTCGCTCACCGCTGCGAGAGCTGGAACACGGCATTCACCCCATTGTGACCTTCATGATTCTGCCGGTATTCGCCTTTGCCAACGCTGGGGTGACCTTTGGTTCCACCGATCCACAGTACCTGTTGCACGGGGTGCCAGTGGGTATTGCCCTGGGCCTGTTTCTCGGTAACCAGCTGGGTATCCTGAGTCTTTGCTGGCTGGCGGTGCGCTTTGGGCTGACCCAGCTGCCAAAAGATATGAACTGGCTGATGCTCTACGGCGTGGCCATGCTCTGTGGTATTGGCTTCACCATGAGTTTGTTTATCGGCTCACTGGCGTTTGAGCAGAGTGGCATTGACCGCTTCTTTGACGAACGTGTCGGGATTCTGGCGGGGTCTTTGCTCTCCGGGGTATCCGGTTACCTGCTGCTGAGGTTTGCACTGCGCAAACGCGCCGGGAGCGAAGACACTGCGCGCGCTCTGGAGCCCGCGACCACTAGCTGATAACACTCTGGCGACGGCTGTGCTGAAGCATCAGTGCCGGCGTTGTGCGCAGTATCTCGATGCATCGCAGTCGGGAGTTACTCCGGGTCTATACTTGGCGGACTCGGGGCCTTCCCCAATGGATTAAACGGTAACGCAGCTTTCGATTTTTATATCGGATGCGTGCCGCGCACGGATTGCGATGTATACCGATGTGCATGCCGGCGACCGGCGTCCCGCAGGGTGGGGCGACAAGATCTGGTCGCTGGGACTACTTATATTTTCCCTCTTCATAGCGCTGTGGCTGGTGTCGCTGATCGGCCCTGTGCATGATCAGGCGCCGCTGGTGTTCTCCCTCAGCTGGGTGCCGAGCCTCGGCGTTGACCTGGCATTTCTGATCGATGGCCTGAGCCTTTTGTTCGCCCTGCTTGTCAGTGGCGTTGGCTTTTTCGTATCTCTTTACGCCGCGTTTTATCTGCGTGGCCATCCGTTACTCAAGCGCTTTTTTCTGTATCTGCTGCTGTTCATGCTCGGCATGCTCGGGCTGGTGTTGGCGGGAAACCTGATCACCCTGTTTGTGTTCTGGGAGGTGACCACCGTTGCCAGTTATCTGCTGATCGGCTTCAACCACGAGAGCGCCAGTGCGCGGCGGTCAGCGCTGCAGGCATTACTCATTACAGCGTTGGGTGGGCTAGCACTGCTGGCGGGGTTAATCCTGTTGGGGAGCGTCGCCGGCACTTATGACCTGGTGCAGGTACTTTCATCGCGGGGCCAGGTGCAAGGCCATGCACTGTACACGCCCATTCTGATTCTTGTGCTGATCGGGGCCTTTACCAAGTCGGCACAGTTGCCTCTGCATTTCTGGCTGCCAAACGCGATGGCCGCCCCCACACCGGTGAGCGCCTACCTGCACTCCGCCACCATGGTAAAGGCCGGTATCTACCTGCTGGCACGCCTGCACCCGGTACTCGGCGGCAGCGGCCTGTGGTTGTGGATACTCACCCTGGTCGGTGCTGCGACCGCGGTGGTCGCCGCGATTCTGGCGCTGCGGCAAACAGATCTGAAACTGTCGCTGGCCTACACCACGGTGGTGGCACTGGGCACACTCACCATGTTTCTCGGCTCCGATGCGAGTGTTGCCATCGCCGCGGCGATTACCTTTGTGCTGGTGCACTCCCTGTACAAGGCCGCGCTGTTTATGGTGGTGGGGATCATCGATCACCAGACCGGCACCCGGGACCTGCATGCATTAGGCGGGCTGATTCGGCGGCTGCCAATTACCTTCGGCATCGCACTGGCGGCGGGGTTATCGATGGCGGGGTTTCCACCGTTTCTCGGCTTTATCGGCAAGGAGCTCAAATACGAAGGCGCGCTGGCGATAGCCGAAGAGCCCTTACTGGTGGCCATTGCCGCGGTGTTTGCCAACGCGCTGATGGTCGCGGTATCGGCAACGGTGGCACTGCGCCCATTTCTCGGAAAACTGCCGCCGACACTGGCGTCCTCGCGCGAAGCCAGTGCCGGATTGTGGCTGAGTCCGCTGGTGCTGGCACTGCTCGGGTTTACCTTCGGGGTGGCGCCGGGGCTGGTGGCCGACACTTTAGTGCAGCCGGCGGTAACTGCCATTCTCGGGCGCCCGGAAGTGGTCAAACTGAAACTCTGGCACGGTGTGAATGTGCCGTTAATGATGAGCATCGCCACGTTATTGCTGGGCGTGCTCACCTTCCTGATGCAACGCCGTATTCGCGATGGCCTCAACCGCGCTGCTCGATGGTTGCCATCGCGAATGGACCGACAATGGGACCGGGGGCTGGCGCTGTTCAAGCGCGCTGCGGCATTGCACACCCGCTACCTGCAGCACGGCTTGCTTCAGGGATATATGGCGGTGGTCTTTATCGCGGTAGTGGCAACCTTGTTCTGGGCGGTGTTCTGGGGCGAGTCGCGTGCAGGCGGTTTCGAGATGCAATTCAACTGGGCGCGTCTCACGTTAAAAGAGTGGGCGGCCATGGCGCTGGTTTTGTCCGGATCACTGGTAGCGATTGGCTGTCGCGCACCGCTCACCGCTATCTGTAGCCTCGGCGGTATGGGGGTGGGTGTCGCGCTGATTTACCTGTTTTTTGGTGCGCCCGATGTGGCCATTACCCAGTTACTCGTGGAGACGCTGTTTCTGGTGCTGGTGGCGATGACCCTGAATCGGTTGCCACATTCCATGGCGGTGCGCGGCACGCGCCCACGCTATCTGCACGCCCTGATCGCGGTGCTGGTTGGCGCCGCGGTAAGCCTGGTGTTGCTGGCGGTAATCCAGCAGCCGTTGGTGAGCCCCACTCGTGAATATTACGAGCTCGCGTCGGTACCGGAGGCGTTTGGGCGCAATATCGTTAACGTGATTCTGGTGGACTTTCGCGCGCTGGATACCTTCGGCGAAGTGGTGGTGGTACTGGTCGCCGCTCTCGGTGCCGCGGCGCTGTTGCGGCGGCATCCGGGTAACGGCATTCCGGGGTACCGGGACCAGGGAGGTCCGGAGGAATGAACTCGGTAATCCTGCAGGGCGCCACACGCTTGCTGGTGGCCCTGATTCTGCTGTTCTCGGTGTACATGCTGTTGCGTGGTCACAACCTTCCTGGCGGCGGTTTTATCGCGGGGCTGATTGCCTCCGCCGCTTTTATTCTCTACGCGCTGGCCTGGAGCATGCGCGAGGCGCGCGAGGCGTTGCGCATATCACCGGTGCGATTGGCGACAGTGGGCGCATTGCTGTCGCTGGGTTCGGCAGTGCCCGGCGCACTACAGGCGAATCCACCGTTTACCGGCTTGTGGCTTTTCCTCGGTGGTGGCGACGGCGAAAAAGGTGTGCCGCTGAGCACGGTTTTGTTGTTCGACATTGGCATCTATCTGGCAGTGCTGGGCTCGGTGCTGGCTCTGTTTTTTACGCTGGAGGAGGACTGACGTGGAATCGGCGCTGGTAATCGTAATTGGGGTAATGACCGCCACCGGTGTCTATCTGATGCTGGCCTCCAATCTGCTGTGTTATCTGTTTGGGCTTATCCTGCTGAGTAATGCGGCCAACCTGGTAATTTTTGTCTCGGGTCGTCTCACCCGCGTGGTGCCACCGCTGATTCCAAAGGGGCTGGAAGCGCCGCCCGAGCCTGTCGCCAATGCCTTGCCCCAGGCGATGATTCTGACCGCGATTGTGATCGGCTTTGGGCTGCTGGCATTCACCCTGGCGCTGGTTGTGGGTTGCTACCGCGAGTTGGGCACAATTGATGCCGATCATATGCGCCTGGCGGAACCCATAGACCCGGATGGGGAGCATTGATGGGCTGGTTGCTCGCGCTTCCCTTCTTGTTGCCCATTGCGGTTGGGCTGCTGGCATTTGCGGCGCGACGCACGCCGCCGCTGGCGCGTGCAATCAGCCTCATCGGTTGCGTGGGACTGTTGCTGGTGGCGGGTGCGATCTTTGTGCAGGTGCTGGCACAGGGCCCGGTCGCCGCACAAATGGGCAATTGGCCGGCGCCCTTCGGGATTACGCTGGTGGCCGATCGGCTCAGTGCCATCATGTTGTTGCTGGTCGCACTGGTGGGGGCATCGGTCGCGGTGTTTGCGCTGGCGGACGTCGATCGGCACCGGGAAACGTTGGGCTTTCAGGGCTTTTATCAGCTGCTGCTAGCCGGTGTTTGCGGCAGCTTTGTCACCGGCGACCTGTTCAACCTGTATGTGTGGTTCGAGGTGATGCTAATTGCCTCCTTCGCCCTGCTGGTGCTCGGTGGGGACCGGGAGCAACTGGATGGCGGGATCAAGTATGTGGCGCTGAACCTTGTGTCGACGCTGTTGATGCTGATGGCCATCGGTATGATCTATGGCCTGACCGGCACCTTGAATATGGCCGCACTCCACCAGGCCCTGGCTGAGGTCGAACAGCCGGCCACCCTGCAGCTACTGGCGGTGCTCTTGATTGCGGCTTTTGGCATCAAGGCCGCACTGTTTCCGCTGTATTTCTGGTTGCCGGCGTCGTACCACGTGCCCCCCGTGGCGGTCACTGCGGTGTTCGCCGGGCTGCTCACCAAAGTAGGGGTCTATGCGCTAATTCGTACCTTCACATTGATCTTTCCGGCGGACCTCGGCTTTACACGTGAGTTGCTGCTGGGTGCGGCGTTACTGACCATGCTTAGTGGTGTGCTGGGGGCGGCTTCGCAATACGAGTTTCGGCGCATTCTCGCGTTCCATATCATCAGCCAGATCGGTTTTCTGGTCCTGGGCTTGGCACTCTACAGTCCGCTGGCGCTGGCCGGCACCGTGTTTTATATGGCGCACAACATCGTTGCCAAGACCAACCTTTTGTTGATGAGCGGCACCGCGCGGCGTATGGCGGGGAGCTTTGATCTACTCAAGATTGGCGGCCTGTATCGCGCTAGCCCGCTTCTCGCCGCGGTCTTTTTTATTGCCGCATTTAGCCTTGCGGGCTTTCCCCCGCTGTCCGGTTTCTGGGCCAAGCTGTTGCTGGTTACCGCAAGTCTCGACCAGGCCGCTTACTGGGTGGCTGCCACTGCACTGGTTACCGGTGCGCTCACCCTGTTTTCCATGAGCAAGATCTGGAGCGAGGCCTTCTGGAAGGCACACCCGCAGGAGCCACCACAAACTCTCGCCAGCCTGCCCGCCATCGAGCGCGTGCAGCGCATGGCACCGGCGGTGGTGCTGGTGCTGATTACCCTATTGTTGGGGCTTTTCCCGCAGCCGCTGATCGAGTTTTCCCAAGCTGCCGCTGCGGAACTGCTGAATCCGGCAGGCTACGTGGCCGTGGTGCTATCCCCGAGCGAGTAATGAGAATCTGGTAGTGAGGGTCCGGCGATGAAAACGGAGGAACGTCAATTGTGAAATTGTTCCTGATGAACATTCTGCTGGCGATCAGCTGGGCGGCGCTCACCAGTAATGCCTCGCCGGTGAATTTCCTGATGGGGTTTGCCATCGGCTATGTCGCCATGGCGCTGTCCCCGGTGCGCAAGATCAGTAACGGTTACTTCCGTCGACTGCCGAAAATGCTGGCGTTGCTGGTGTTCTTTTTGCGCGAGCTGATTACCTCTGGCCTGCGCGCCACTTATGAAGTGCTGTCGCCGGTGGGGCGCAGCCAGCCCAGTGTGATTCGGGTGAGCACGGATTTGCGCGACCGTAGCCAGTTATTGTTGTTGTCGCAGCTGGTGTCGCTTACCCCCGGGACTCTGGTGCTGGATGTCGATGAGGAAAAGGGGGCGCTATACGTGCACAGTATGTTTGCACGGGATAGCGAAGCGTTCCGGCGCGAACTGCGCAGTGGACTGGAGGAAAAAGTCAGGGAGGCGTTTGACTGATGCTACAGGCAATTGTGAACGGTAGCTCGCCGCTACTGGCGCTGGCAATCCAAATCGCGTCGTGGCTACTGCTGCTCGCACTGGGATTGTGTTTTTTTCGCATTGCCCGCGGGCCGACGCTGGCGGACCGGGTGGTTGCCCTGGACGTACTGAATATTCTCGCGGTGGCCTATTGTGCACTGCTCGCGATTTCCTCTGGCCGCGACGTGTTTCTGGATGCAGCCATTGCCCTGGCACTGGTGGCATTCCTGGTCACGGTGGCGTTCGGGCGTTTTGTGGAGCAACGCGCGGAAGATGTTGAGTCGGCAGGTGATGAGAGGGAACAGGATGGCGATCAGCATAATCACTGAATGGTTGCTGGCATTGCTGATTATAAGCGGCAGCTTCTTCGGCTTTACCGCGGCACTGGGACTGGTGCGGATGCCGGACATTTACATGCGTATGAGCACGTCCGGGAAGGGCGCCACCCTGTGTTGTGGTTTGTTGTTGCTGGGGGTGGCCATCCTGTTTCAGGATGGGCGGGTCACCGCCCGCGCAGTGGCAGCCATTCTTTTCCTGTTCCTGACCGTTCCAGTGGGGGCGCATATGATCGCGCGCGCCGCCTTTCGCACCCATTCTCCGATGTGGAATGGGGCATCCATGCAGTCGCCAAAGGCCGAGCGGGAAAAAGACGACTGACCATGTCTCTCGATTGTTCAGCGTTGTTTATGTGCCGTCCCCCAGCCAGAGTTCACGGTAGCGTCTGCCCGGGTCGTATACTGTCGCCTGTCGTTCGATATCGAAGCGCCGGTCGCGCGGATCGTTGCCGACACCGCTGTTGTACATCCAGTTGCCGTAGTTGCTGTGTACGTCGTAATCCACAAGCTGGCTCTCAAACCAGGCGGCGCCCGCGCGCCAGTCCTGCTGCAGCTCGCGCGCCCAGTAACTTGCCACATTCTGGCGGCCGCGGTTGCTCATCCAGCCGGTCGCGGCCAGTTCGCGCATATTGGCGTTGACGAAATCATAGCGCGTACGCCCTTCGATCCACGCCGTGAGCTTTTCCTTGTCCAGATCCCATTCGTACTGCCGGTTGCGAATACCGCCCAGAGCGAATAATCGGTCGCCGTGCTTCATCGAAATGTATTTGAAGTAGTCTCGCCACAGCAATTCAAACTGCAGCCAGTAGGTGTCCTCGTTGGCGACCACATCGCGCTCGAAGTCTTTCAGCTCCCGGTATATCTCCCTTGCAGACAGGCTCCCATTGGCGAGCCAGGGCGAAAGCTTGCTGCTGTACTCGGTTCCGACAAGGCCATTGCGGGTCTGCTTGTAGCGGGTGATATTTTTGCTGCGCCAGAAGTAGTTTTGAATACGTTCATGTCCGGTAGAGCTGCCCCCGGAAAACGGGAACGCGGTCCGAGGATCCGGTATTGGTGGCCGCAAGCCCAGTTCTTCCAGCGATGGAATTTGGGCGTTACCTCGGATGGATGTGAGGTTGTCGCGCGGGCGAGGTTTAGGGGTTGGCAATGGCGTGCGTATGGGCAGTGCCTTCTCCACCGCCTTGCGGAAGTGAGTAAATACCTCCGGTAGGTCCCGAATATCTGCGAATGGCAAATCATCCGGGTGAATCAGAAACTGGTCGTAGCTGGGTTTAAGGGGGACATGCTGTAGCGCGGGCGAAGCGCCCACGCGCTTAATCAATTGGCGCTCATCGCGGGTCCACTCCCGTTGCAGAAAAATCTCGCTGATATTGTGCTCCGCTACCAGCTGCGGAATGAATTTTGCCGAATCGCCGTGAGCAATCAGCAGCGGAATATTGAGTGCTTCCAGCTGTCGCGACAGGTCGTGCAGACTCTGCAACAAAAATCGAGCGCGAAAAGTTCCGGTGCGCGGAAATCCGTAGCGGTCATCACTGAAGAACAGGGGATCGAAACAATAGAGCCCGCAAACGGGGGCTCTACCCTCGCAGGCACGTACCAGTGCCTCGTTGTCACTGGCACG
Source organism: Microbulbifer elongatus (assembly GCF_020524885.1). Lineage (GTDB taxonomy): Bacteria > Pseudomonadota > Gammaproteobacteria > Pseudomonadales > Cellvibrionaceae > Microbulbifer > Microbulbifer elongatus_A. The sequence continues at coordinate 753,395 of NZ_JAIVKJ010000002.1, forward strand.
CAGGTTATTTAAAAACCAGACCAGCTTCACGAAACTGCCGCTGGCTTGGTACGGCGCTGTCGCCGGCAGCGCTCGCTACAGTAGCGCACGCTGTCCCAGCAGTACTTCCACTTGCGCCTCCAGGTAAAGGGGCGCCCGCACACCGGACATGTTTTCTGCGGCAAGTCCTGCTTGCGGATCATTCTTTCAGTAATTCGCGGGAAATAATCAGTTTCATGATTTCATTTGTTCCCGCGTAAATCCGCTGCACCCGCGCATCGGCCCAGGCGCGGGCGATGGGATATTCCCACATATAACCGAAGCCACCATGCAGCTGCATGCACTCATCTAACAGTTTGCACTGGAAGTCGGTGGCGAGAAGCTTGGCTTTGGCAGCAGTGGAGACGTCGAGCTTCTCTTCGTAGTGCAGCTCCAGGCAGCGGTCGATAAACACGCGCAGCGCGGTGAGTTCGCTGTCCAGCTCGGCAAGTTTGAACTGGGTATTCTGGAAGGCAGCGATGGGCTTGCCGAAGGCTTTGCGCTCGCGAACGTAGTCGATGGTCCAGCCCATTGCCGCTTCACAGTTGGCGATGGCGTTTAATGCAACGCTTAAGCGCTCCTGGGGCAGCTCCTGCATCAGGTATATGAAACCCTGGCCCTCGCCGCCGAGCAGGTTCTCAACCGGCACTTTGACATCATCGAAAAACAGCTCGGACGTGTCCTGGGCCTTCATGCCCACTTTCTCCAGGTTGGTGCCTTTCTTGAATCCCGGGCTGTCAGATTCCACCAGCAACAGGCTGACACCTGCGGCACCCGCAGAGGCATCGGTCTTTGCCACCACCACCACCAGATCGGCGTGCTGGCCGTTAGTGATAAAGGTTTTGGAGCCGTTGAGCAGGTAGTGGTCGCCATCTTTTACCGCGGTGGTGCGTACACCCTGCAGGTCTGAGCCAGCACCGGGCTCGGTCATGGCGATGGCGGTGACGATATCGCCACTGATGCAACCGGGCAGGAATTTCTGTTTCTGCTCTTCGGTGCCGTAATTGACGATGTAGGGTACGGCGATATCCGAGTGCAGCCCCCAGCCAATACCGGTCAGTCCCTGTCGGGAAATCTCTTCATCAACGATGGCGTTGTAGCCGAAGTCCAGCTCCAGCCCGCCGTAGGCCTCTGGGACCTGCGGGCACAAAAAGCCCATGGCTCCTGCCTTGCGCCAGAGTTCGCGGTCGACCTGCCCGTCTTTTTCCCACTGGTGGTGGTAGGGCGCGGCTTCGGTCTCGAGGAATTTACGCACGCTGTCGCGAAACTGTTCGTGCTCGGTGCTGAAGACGGTTCTCGGGATCATGGTGCTGTGCCTATCTCGTGTTGCTGTCTTATTGCTATTGGCCCATTCGTTGCGCCGGCGGCGCTTGTGGAATGTCCGGTATGAATAAATTAGCGCATGTATGGCGCGGCACAATGGCCTTTCGCGCCAAGACGCAGGACTGTACGCATTAAGAATCCTGATTTGTTAGCACCTGCTTATTCTTAAACGACCTAACTTGAGGATTTTGGTGCCGTACACTGTTGAGAGTGGTTCCGGCGAACTCCACCACAAACACCGGACAATTGAATCGCTATGCAATCGCGAGGTACGCAAATGGCTGACAATCTTCTGGAAATGGCGGTACGCCATTTGGGTTCATCGGGTCTCAGTGCGCTGGGTAGCGCATTGGGTCTTGGCGATGACAAAAGTGAAGCCGCATTCAACACCGGGGCGGCCTCCGTACTTGCGGGGATGCTGAACAAGGCGGGTAGCGAGAGTGGCCTGGGTGCGCTGCTCAATATGGCTACCAAAAGCACCAGCATGGATCTATCGTCACCTGCGGACATTTTCACCAGCCCGGACAAAATGAGCAGCCTGCAGGATGTGGGTGGAAGTATGCTGGACTCAGTGTTTGGCACCAATCGCAGTGGCGTAGCGAGTGTGATTTCCAGTGCGCTTGGCCTCGACAGCACCAAAAGCGGTTCGCTGTTACGTATCGCGGCACCGGTAATCATGTCCCTGGTGGGTAAACTGGTGAAAAGCAAGGGGCTGAATATGGAGGGCCTGGCAGCGCTGTTGCTGGGGCAGAAAACCCATATCAAAGACAAGCTGCCTCCGGGCCTGCTGAAAGAGCTGGGGGCAGATAACCTCGATGAACTCGCGGAGCGCACCGTGGTGGAAACTACCCCACGTCAGGCGGCGCACGCCGCGCAAACGCCGCCACCGGCAAAGAAAAGTGGGCTCGCCAAATGGCTGTGGCCATTGCTGATCGCGCTCGGTGTGCTGTGGGCGCTGAACATGTGCGCGAAGAAAGAGAAAATGGAGGATGGCAGCGGTGGTGTGGTGATGGAGCAGGATCAGGTGGTCGTGGAGGAGACACCCACCGATCCCAGATTGAATGGTGGTGCTGTAACGGATCCTAATACCGGCGTGATTTCGGTCCCCGAGGATTTCGGCAAGGCGTTCCGCGATTATCTGGCAAATGCCAACCGCGACCCAAACCGTGAGTTTGCGCTCGACATCGAGTTCCCCACCGATGGCAGCATGCCCAATGCGGCGTCGATGCCCGACGTGCAAACTCTGATCAAGATCATGCAGGAGAACCCGGGGCTTTCAGTTGCCATCGAGGGTTATACCGATAGCGATGGCGATGCAGTGGACAACCAGAAGTTGTCGGAGGCGCGCGCCATGGGAATACGCGCTCTGCTGGTCAACTCCGGAGTTGACGAAGGAAGAGTAACAGCCGTCGGTATGGGACCCGCTAATCCGATTGCCGACAACAGTACCGAGGAAGGCAAACAGAAGAACCGTCGTATCGTGGTGAAAGTGACGTCCTTCGAGCAGCAATAGACTCGATTGTTAGACCAATAAAAAAACCCGCGGCATGCCGCGGGTTTTTTTATTGGGAAGTGTGAGGATCAGCCTCGGTATTTATCCCGATATGCGCCGGGGGCAAGACCGGTCCATTTTTTGAAGGCGCGATTAAATGCGCTGGGCTCAGAAAAGCCCAGGCGCTCGGCAATTTCTGCCACCGGGGTTTCCTGCCCCTTCAGCTGGTACATGGCCATGTCCCGGCGCACGGAATCCTTGATGTCCTGCCAGCTATTGCCTTCGTCTTTGAGGCGGCGGCGGAGGGTTTGTGGCGAGGTATACAGGCGCTCTGCCACATCGTCCAGTGACAGATTCTCGATGCTGTTGTCTCCCTGCAGCATGCGGCGGATGCGGCCGGTAAAACTGTTGTCGGACTTGTATTGGGTGAGCAGGCATTCCGGTGCGCGGGCGAGAAATTCACTCAGTTGCTGTGCATCGCGGGCGAGCGGCAGGTTCAGATAGCGTGTGTTGAAGACCAGGCAGGTTTCCGACTGGTTGAAGTAGTGCCGGCAGGGAAACATATCGTTGTAGTCTTCGTCGTAATCCGGCGGCGGGAAGGCGAGGTGCACCCGCTCCAGCAAAATGGTGCGGTCGATCATCCAGCTGAAGAAGCGCAGCCAGATCACCGCCATGGATTCGACAAAATTCTGGTTGGGTAGCTGCTTGTGATTTTCGTGGTAAAAAATCAGCTGGGCTTCCTCTCCGTTCTCCACCAGTTTGATATGGATATCGTCGCTCACCATCGCCACAAACCGGCTGGAGCGCAACAGGGCGCGGCGCAGGGTGGGGCAAGTGATGGTGGCGTGGCCCATCATGGCGAAGGTGCCGGGTAGCCACGGGCGTGCGAGATAGCCGCCGGACTCGTCCCCCAGTTGATCCCATAACAGGCGTAGCAGTCGCGCCAATTGCTCTCGCCCGATGCGCGCGTCGGGCGCTGTGGTGGTGGCGAGATCGACGCCGGCATTACACAGCAACTGGTCGCAGTCGATGCCGGCAGCGCGGGCACCGGCCAGATGGGCAAATACCGCAGCGGCGAGAATGCCGGGTGCGGCGATCTCTTTGGCTGGCTGATCCGTGTTCTGTTCGACCTTGGTCTGTAGGAGAGTATCGCTTTCCACAGTCACGCTTCCGCTGTCCGTTTTTATATCTATCCTGGCCCGGTGCATGTGCGAGCCGGCTTGTGGGGCAAGATTATGCAAAAAGGTGCATAAAAAGTCCCGCATTCCTCTGCGCGGATGATTCTGTCTGCCGGCAAGCCGCAGTCGCGCAATTTGGAAAACCGCGCGCTTTATGTGCTACAAATGGGGTGACCCACTATTCACACCCTTCAATATTTCTAGAGATCAGGACGACCTTATGAACCAGCAAGCGATCGACCTAAACCCGACCATCTGCCGGCGTTTACTGGTCGCCTACCTGATAGAGCGGCTGCCGCGCCCTAACAACCCGGCGCTTGAAGAGGTCACTGGCTGGCCGCGCCGCACCATTCAGGATGTAATCGCCAAGGGCTTGCCTGGCCACGGTACTTGCGTTGAGTTTGTACAGCAGGGCGTGCGCAATAACGACGGTTACTACGCGCTGAAGGACTGGGGTTCTATTGACGGACGCTGGGTGCGCGCACACCTGGCGGATATCGCCAGGGTGCTGGAGCTGGCACCGGAGCAGATTCCGGCGCCGGACTCTGATTGAGCCTGGGGCGCTGGGCGGGGAGGCTTTATTCCGTGCTGGCAGCCTTCTGCAGAATGTCGTTGACCCGCTGTAGCAGCGCGGGATCATTGCGCAGCTGGGTGGCAATACCCTGATATTCCTCTTTGCTCAGGCCGGCACCCTGTACCGCGGCAAGCATTTTGGACTGGGCTTCCACATTAATGGCTTCAGCGGCGGCGGCATCGGCGGCGGCCTTGAGCTTGGGCGCGTATTCCTGGCTCAGGGTAACGATGGAGCGATAGGCATCGGCAAATTTGTGTAGTTGAGCTTCGCTCACGGCTGTTTCGGCGAAGGCACTGGAAACGGCGAGAGCCAGAGCGAGTGCGGCGGAATAGATGGCGGTCGGCTTCATGGAGCACCTCTCGTTATCGAAAAAACGCATCTGTGCGGAGTTGCACGCCCAGCGTTGGAGGAGGGCTACAGGGCCTTGGTATCGGTTCTTTTGGGAATTCACCGCTGTGGCAAAGCGCTGTCTGCAAAGGGTAGTTGTTATTCCGGGGTGCTTGCGCAAATTGCCGCCAGATGAGACTGGCGGCGGAAATTTTGCTCCCCGGCGCAGTGAAGCTCCTAGAACAGGCCGAGGAACTTTTTACGCTTCTTGAGCGAAGCCTCGCAACGATTCAATTGACCCTGGTAGCTTTTTGCCCTCGAGGATACCTTGTGGGCCACATTCTGTAGCCATTTCTTGTTGCGATAGGTGCGACGGTTAAAGCCCCCCTGTCCTTCGTGGTAGGCGAGGTACAGGTGATAGGTATCGTTGGGTTTGATGCGACACTGGCGCTGACTGGTGTTGTGGTACCAGCCTACAAAGTCGATGGCATCTTCGAAGTCGTCGCGGTCGCCACCGTAGTTACCGGTGGCGCGCTGGTAGCTTCTCCAGGTCGTTCCCAGTGCCTGTGGATAACCGTAGGCATCGGATGGGCGCGGGCCCGGGATAATCCACAGGATCTTGGTGCGCGGCGGTTTGGCATCGTGCACGAAGCGGGATTCCTGGTGCAGGGTGGCCATCATGGTGGCGATGGGCGTGTTCCACTTGCGTGCGGACTTTGCAGCGTCGTGATACCAGTCGTCTTTCTCGCGGAAAATCTCGCAGATATCGTCGGTATTGCTGGGCGGGGTGGTGGCGCAGCCCGCCGCCAGCAGCGGCAGCGCGAGCAGCGCCAGTTTCAGTTTCTTATTCTTTTGAATCATCAGTGAGTAAACAACTTCTCAAATTTTCGACTTGACCGTCTTTACGCCGTCGGCGGTTCCCAGCAGCAGAATATCAGCGGGGCGCGCGGCGAACAGGCCGTTGGTGACCACCCCGGTAATGTTGTTGATGGCATCTTCCAGCTCCAGGGGCTTGGCAATCTGCATATTGTGCACGTCGAGAATGACATTGCCATTGTCGGTGGTCACACCCTCGCGGTAGACGGGGTCACCACCGAGCTTGACGATCTCCCGGGCCACATAAGAGCGCGCCATGGGGATAACTTCCACCGGCAGCGGGAAATTGCCCAGTACCGGCACCCATTTGCTATCGTCGGCAATACAGACAAACTCTTCGGAGCAGGCAGCGACGATTTTCTCGCGCGTCAGCGCCGCGCCACCGCCCTTGATGAGTTGTAGCAGTGGGTTGGTTTCATCGGCGCCATCCACATACACGCGGATGCTGTCGACCGCGTTCAGGTCGTAGACCGGGATACCGTGGGACTTGAGGCGCTCGGCGGAAGCTTCCGAGCTGGCGACAGTGCCGTCGAACAGCCCCTTCTTTTCCGCCAGGAAATCGATGAAATAGTTGGCGGTAGAGCCGGTGCCAACGCCGACAATGGTGTGCGCTTCCAGCATGGGGGTGATGTATTCCACCGCGGCGCGGGCGACGTCCTGCTTGAGTTGATCCTGATTCATGGGCTCTGTCATGGAGGGAAAGCTTCCTTGTGCAATATTTGCGGTAAAAATGCCCGTTCGCGAAGATTTTTTCGCGTAAAACCGGCTTTCGTGTGGCTTTGATGCTGTGTAGCGATTAGACTGGCGGGCTCGTTAACATCTACCGGCTGCCGATTTCTGTCATGCCCAAGTCCTATATAAAGCGCATTTTAGACGCGCGCATTTACGATGTCGCCATCGAAACCCCGCTGGAGCCCATGCGCCAGCTTTCCCATCGCCTCGGCAACCGTATTCTGCTGAAGCGGGAAGACCTGCAGCCGGTGTTCTCATTCAAGATTCGTGGCGCTTACAACAAACTGCTGCAGTTGGCGCCTGAGGAACGGGCCAAGGGCGTGATCGCCGCTTCCGCGGGTAACCACGCCCAGGGCCTCGCCCTTGGCGCCCAGCAGCTGGGCGTGCGCGCCACCATCGTGATGCCGTCGACCACACCTGCGATCAAGGTGAATGCGGTGCGCATGCGCGGCGCGGAAGTGGTTCTGCACGGAGACACCTTTGACGAGGCCGCTGCCCGCGCCAGGGAGCTGGTAGAAGAGCGCGGCCTGGTATTTATCCACCCCTATGACGATCCCGATGTCATTGCCGGCCAGGGCACGGTGGCGATGGAGCTGTTGCGCCAGCACCCCGGCAACCTAGATGCGGTATTTATCCCCGTAGGTGGCGGTGGCCTGGCTGCGGGGATGGCGGCCTACATCAAGTACGTGCGTCCGGAGATCAAGGTCTACGCGGTAGAGCCGGAAGATGCCGCCTGCCTCAAGCTGGCGATGGCCGAAGGAAATCGCGACGGGCGTCTGCCGCAGGTGGGCCTGTTTGCCGACGGTGTCGCGGTGGCGCAGATCGGTGAGGAAACCTATCGTGTGCTGCGCGAGACCATCGACGGGGTTATCACGGTAACCACCGATGAGATCTGTGCGGCGATCAAGGATATTTTCGAAGATACCCGCTCCATCGCCGAGCCCGCTGGCGCTGTGGGCCTCGCCGGACTGAAGAAGTACGCCGAGCAGAGCGGTGAGCAGAACCAGGCGCTGGCCACCGTATGCAGTGGTGCGAACACCAATTTCGACCGGCTGCGCTATATCAGCGAGCGAACCGAGATTGGCGAGAAACGCGAGGCGGTACTGGCTGTCACCATCCCGGAGAAACCGGGCAGCTACCTGCAGTTCTGCCGCGATCTGGGTGATCGCTCCATCACCGAATTCAACTATCGCTTTGCTGGCGGCACCGGGCACAACGGCAGCAGCGGCGAGGCGCATATCTTCGTGGGTATGCAGGTGAGTACCGATGCCGATCGTCAGAACCTCCTGGCCCAGCTCGAAGCTGGTGGCTATCAGGTGACCGACCTGACCGATAACGAGATGGCCAAGCTGCATATCCGTCATCTTGTTGGCGGTCGCGCACAGGGCATCGAAAACGAGGTGGTCTACCGCTTCGAGTTCCCCGAGCGCCCCGGTGCCCTGCGCAAGTTCCTCGAGCAGCTGGCGGGCCGTTGGAACATTACCCTGTTCCACTACCGCAATCACGGTGCCGCTTACGGGCGGGTGCTGGTGGGGCTGGAGGTGGCCGAGAACGAGCGCCCGGCGTTGAAAACGCTTCTGGATCAGCTGCACTACCCGTTCTGGGAGGAAACCGATAATCCGGCTTACCGTTTCTTCCTGTCCCAGGGGCGTAACAGTGGGCAAGGTTAGCGGAACTTCGGCGATTGGCGCCTAAATTGTGCTTTGGTCGTCACTTTTTGCGGTGAGTAGATCACTCGGGGGGATCTGTCGAACTTGCAATTCTCAAAATGTGAGCGTCTTCTCAAAAAAAAGAGCTTGACGGGTTACTATTTCGCCATCAATCGAGTATCTTTTGACCGGTGATTGGTCCCGATGGGCCAGCTGGAAAGGCAAACTTGGCGGACTCAATGGTCTCACTGAGCCCCTTAAGAGCCTTGCAATTCTCTCGGAGCTTTCCGTTGGAACTTTCTGGTTGGTTGAGGTCCAAATCGCCACTGGCGGCGAAGATCGCCAGGAAAAAAGAGATCGAAAACGATCTGATAAAAAACAAGAATTCAATTCTTACAGGATGGTCCCCATGAAACCCGACGCATTGACACTCGCGGTAGTTGTCTTTGTTGCGGGCGTACTGCTGAGCAGTTCCGGTCTGACCGAAGTGTTCTCTTCTGATGAAGAAGAAGCGCCGGCAGCCCTGCAGCAGGGAGTGGTCACTCGCTGACCCCTTCGCCCGCTGGCTGACGCCAAATCAAAAAAGCCGAGCCCCTGGAAACAGCGGTTCGGCTTTTTTGTGCCCGCCGGAAAGAGCTGGCGGGTAGGTCGTGGTGCTAGGTAGGTTTAGGTGCTACCGGCAGCGATACAGGCGCTGATCCGTGGCGACCAACGTGAGCGGAATATCCCAGCTCTCCATTGGCAGGTGGTCGACACATTGCAGTTGGTGGGCAACGCCCACAAGGTCGGGGCCTGTGCCCGGGCGATGGTGTTTGAACGCGAAGGTGCGGTCGTAGTAACCGGCGCCCATGCCCAGTCGTGCTCCACTAGGGTCGAACGCGACTAGCGGCAGCAGAACCAGATCCAGTCGCTCCGGGCTGATGGATGCGCTGCGGCCGAGCACCGGTTCCGGAATTCCGTAGCGATTGCGGTAGCGTAGTGAAGCGCCGGGCCAGTGCAGAAAGGTCATGGCGGTGCGCGCGGAGCGGGGCAGTGCCGGCAGGTAAAAACGTTTGTGGGGAAAACGTTTCAACAACGGGCGCGGGTCAATCTCGCCATCCATTGGCCAGTAGAGCCCGATATGGCGCGCGCGCTTCAGTTCCGCACACAGAGCCAGTCGCGTGCACAGTCTGCGACTGGCCGTGCGCTGCCGGTGCGTTCCGAGTGCGCGGCGGGCGGCGCGAATTTGACGGCGCAACTGTTGCTTGGATGGTGGTGCGGAATCTGGCATCGGGACCTTCTATTTCGGGACCTTCTAATAAGACCTCTTATCGAAACGACGCTCTGTTATGGTCGGTGCGGGAAGTTTGCTGGCTGGACGAATATTGTGTGAGCGGCGCAGGGAGGGAAATCAGGTGCCCCGAAAATGCGGCTGATGACATAGCCTTGAACCGTAAGGCTCAAGGTGGGGGCTCCCGGAATGCATAAGGCTTTCCGCTGCGTGGCGGACTTGCACACCAACATCCGCTGGGATCCTCCAGGGTAGAATTATCGGCTCAGGACATAGTCAACTGGCCAACACTTCAGGGCGAGGGATAAGTATACCTCTTGTGGCCAACCAAGGCTAAACGGACTTTCCCGCCAAAAGTTGCTTTTTAACGATAGTCAAGTGATGTCGATCGTGCGCACAGGAGGGTTGTCCGCAGGAAACAGGGCGGAGGATGAAGAGAGTATTCCGGGAATGAAAGCGCGAGATTGCGCTTACAGGTTGTCGAACTTTTCCAGCGCGGCCTGCACTTTTTCGTGCAGGCGATCGAGCATCTGTTCTTCTACCGGTTGCCGGGCGAGATCTGCCTTGGCCTGGATCAGCTCGTGGGCAATATTCAGGGCCGCCATCACCGCGATGCGCTCGGCGCCGATAACGGTGCCGCTGTTGCGGATTTTTGCCATGCGTTCGTTGAGCAGCTTTGCTGAAGCCTGCAGGCCGGGCTGCTCATCTTCCGAGCAGGCAACGCGATACTCCTTGTCGAGTATCGTTACGGCAACCGTAGCTGAGTTTTGCGGTTTACTGCTCATCCGTTTTCTTGGCCCAGGCCCTTGAGTCGGTTGATCATGGTTTCAACCCGGCTGCGAGCCACTTCGTTGTTTTTAATCAGCCGTTGGCGCTCTTTCTGCCACTGGCCTTCCTGCTCGCGCAGCGCGCGATTGTCTGCAGCCAGCTGCTGGCACTGTTGCAACAGTGAATCCAGCTTGAGTTCTAACGCCTGTATTTTATCCATAATTCCTGCGTGTTCCGTGGCCCCCGTTCTCTAGAGAGAGATGCAACCGAGTTCCATAGGTCTAACGACCTGCGTAAGGCGGGGGATTCCGCTACTATATTGCCGGTGTATTTAGGGGTCAATTGCCCCTAATTGCTATATGGCGTAAATAAGGCGTATTAAGGGTCGAGAGCGAGTCAATATTTCGCCAATTTGGCGATTTATTCGCTCATCCACGCTGTACCCATTCATTGTCCGGGAGCCCTGTGCGAATTTCCCGGTCACCGTTCAAATTTTCAGCAGAATGCGGATCGTTTATTGGGCTTGGTTTTTTACCTCGCCGATGATACTTCGCAGAGGTCTTCAGGAGTTTATATGTCCGCAGAGCCGGTTTCGTTCGATGAGCTCGCCAATCAGATAGTGGCCGCGGGCGGCAAAATCGGGCCGAGCGAATTACACGGATTCATTTGCGGCCTGCTCGCCGCAGGTGCGCGACCAGACAAGAAGCGCTGGCAAAAAGAAGTGGCGGAATTTCTCGATCTGGATGCACTGCCAGCAGATTTGAGCCGTGACAGTCTCGTTCTCGCCGAACAGAGTCAACGGGATCTTTCCGATAAAAATTTTTCCTTTCAGCCGCTGCTCAGTAACTCTGACGAACTGGCCGAACGCGGCCAGACACTGTGCCTGTGGTGCGAAGGTTTTCTGCATGGCTTCGGAATTGGGAAATACACCGGTGAGCTGCCACCTACCAGCAGTGAAGCGCTGAAGGATTTTGCGGAGATTGCACAACTGGATGCGACTTCTCTGGAAAACGGTGCGGAGCAGGAGCGGGAGCTGTTCGAAGTGCTGGAGTATGTACGTATGGCAGCGATGAATATTTTTGTGGAGTGTAATCCGCCTTCCGATCCCGGTGAAAAGAAACACCCCGCGGGTCCTACCCTGCACTGAGAGCTGTAATGCGGTTGTCACCATGAGTATTACCAAAGCCGAATACGCCCGTCGCCGCCAGCGCCTGATCGAGGCGCTGGACGATAACAGCTTGGCGGTGGTGCCCGCTGCTCGCGAGCAACTGCGCTCGCGGGATACCTATTTTCCGTTTCGCCAGGACAGCGATTTTTCCTACTTAACCGGTTTTGAGGAGCCCGAGTCCCTGCTGGTTTTGATCCCGGGGCGCAAACAGGGCGAGACGCTGCTGTTCTGCCGCGAGCGTGATACGGAAAAAGAAATGTGGGACGGCCCGCGCCTCGGCCCGGAGCGCGCTGCAGAACAATGCGGCCTGTGCGATGCGTTTCCCATCGGCGACCTGGATGACATTCTTCCGGGGCTTCTGGAGGGGCGCGACCTGATTTATTACACCATGGGGCGCTTCCCCCAGCTCGACCGCCGCTTGCAGGGATATCTGCAGGCGATCGAGCAGGCTCCGGGAAACAGTGCACAAGTCAGAGCGCGTGCCCCGGAGATGGTGAGTCTCGATCCACAGTTGCACGATCTGCGACTGTTCAAGAGTGCGGCGGAAATCCGCTTGATGGCGAAAGCCGCAGAAATCAGTGCCGAAGGCCACCGCCGAGCCATGCAGCGCTGCAAACCGGGTATGTACGAATACCAGCTGGAAGCCGAGCTGCTGCACACCTTTGCCACCGCCGGTGCGCGTGAGCCCGCCTACCCAAGTATCGTCGGTGGCGGCCGCAATGCGCTCGTGATGCACTACATTGCCAACAGTGCGTCGCTCAAAAATGGTGACCTGGTACTGATTGATGCGGGCTGTGAATACCGCGGTTACGCTGCCGATATCACGCGGACCTTTCCCGTCAACGGTCGCTTTAGCGGGCCGCAGAGAGCGGTGTATGAAATCGTGCTGGCCAGCCAGCAGGCCGCGATCGAAAAAATTGTTGCCGGCAACGACTGGGATCACCCGCACCTGGCCAGCGTTGAGGTTATCGTCCGCGGGCTGAAAGACCTGGGACTACTGAAAGGGGATCTGCACGGGCTGATTGAGTCCGGAGCCTACCGCCGCTTTTATATGCACCGTGTGGGGCACTGGTTGGGAATGGATGTACACGATGTGGGTGATTACAAGGTTCACGGCCAGTGGCGCCAGCTGGAGCCGGGCATGGTTATGACGGTGGAGCCGGGAATCTATATTGGTGCGGAAGATGCGGCGGTGCCGGAAAAATTCCGCGGTATCGGCATCCGTATCGAAGATGATGTCGCCCTGCTGAAGAGCGGGCCGCAGATACTTTCTGCCGCCGCGCCCAAGTCCGTTGAGGATATCGAGTACCTGATGCGCTCCGGCGATCTGGTACAGGGAGCCCTGTTGTGAATAAAAAGGTTGTGGAAAAAAAGGTTGATAGTACACAGACCGATATCGCAATCGTCGGCGGCGGTATGGCGGGGGCCAGCCTGGCACTGTTGCTCTCCCACCACTGCCCGGACCTGAGTGTTTCCCTGCTGGAACGGCATTCGCTGCCAGACAGCGCCGCTACCCTGAAATTGCCAAGCTTCGATACCCGTGCCACTGCCATCGCCGCCGGCAGCCTGCAGATTTTTGATGAGCTGGGCCTGTGGAAATCACTGCGCGAGCACGCGGCGCCCATCTCCCGGGTGCAGGTTTCCGACCGCGGCCATTCCCTGGGGGCCAGCCTGCACGCTGAGCGGGAATCGGCGGCCTGTTTCGACGGCATGCTCGGGGCGGTGATCGAGAACGCCGCACTCGGCCCCTTGCTATACCGTGCGCTGGAAAACACCAGTGTGCGAGTGCTCGCTCCGGCGGAAGTCACTGCAGTGGCGATGAATGCCGAGGGCGCCCAACTTTTGTGGCGCGCGGGGAGTGATGAAACGGACGAATTGAAGACACTGCAGGCGCGCCTTCTGGTCGTCGCAGACGGGGTCAATTCGCCTCTTTGCCAACGGCTGGGAGTAGCCACGGAAGAGGTGGACTATCACCAGCAGGCGCTGGTGACGACGGTGGGTTTACAGAGTGATCACGGTGGCGTGGCGTTCGAGCGCTTTACCGACAGTGGCCCGATGGCACTCTTGCCTCTGCCGCGCAGGGAGGGAATACATCGTGCCGCACTGGTTTGGACCTGCGAGCAGGACGATTGGGAACGGCTGGCGGCGCTGCCCGAAAAAGAGTTTATCCGCCACCTGCAGCAGACCTTTGGTTGGCGCGCTGGGCGTATCGTGCGGGCGGGGCAGGTACAGGGTTACCCGCTCAAGCTGTCCCTGGCTCGCGAGCAGGTGCGAAGGGGGCTGGTACTTGTAGGCAACTGTGCGCATTTCCTGCATCCGGTGGCCGGGCAGGGGTTCAATCTGACCCTGCGCGACTGCGACGGGCTGGCTCGCGCCATTGGTCGGGCAATGGCGGCTCAGGCCCCGGAATTCGGGCAATCCGGTCCCGGAGAGCTAGACTTACTTGAGACTTATTGGCGCGAACGTCAACATGATCAGCAGCTGACCATCGGGTTCAGTGACCGAATCCCGCCCCTGTTTGCCTCCCGCAGCCTGCTGCTGGGCGGCCTGCGGCAGGCGGGACTGCTGGGATTGGCCCTGGCACCTGCACTGCGCACGGGTTTTGCCCGTCAGGCTGCTGGACTTGCGCTCTAGTCACACTATAACGGTGCAGCTGTGCAGGCCGTTGATGCCGGTCTGGCCGCTCAATCAAATTTTTCCGGGGAGTTACTGCCGATGAACAGACAGCGAATGGACGTGACCATTGTCGGAGGCGGCATGGTCGGGATGGCCCAGGCGGCACTGCTCGCCGTGCGGCATCCGCAGATGCGTATTTCGCTGCTGGAGGCATCGAACGTGGACCCCCAGGTTCGTGAAGACAGTTACGACGCCCGCGTTGTTGCACTCACCGAAGCCTCGCGCGCGTTGCTGGAAGAAGTCGGTGTGTGGCAGCGTATCGCCGGCAAGCGCGAATGCCCCTACACCCAGATGCGAGTGTGGGATGCGGAGGGCACGGGTTCCGTCTGGTTTGACTGTCGCGATGTGAAGCTGCCTAACCTCGGCCATATTGTGGAGAACAGCGTGATACTGGCGGCGCTGCGCGAGCGGATTGCCGAGTTGAGCAATGTCGATCTGGTAACCGGGTTCAAACTGGAGAGCTGGTGGCGGGACTGCGGTCTCTGGCACCTGCAGTCGCGCAGTCCGGACCGGGATGCGGTCGAAGGGCTGGACACCCAGTCGCCGGTGCTGACGACGCGGCTGCTGATCGGCGCCGATGGTGCGCGTTCGCGGGTGCGTGATCTGTTGCGTATTCGCACACGCGATGTGGAATATCAGCAGACCGCGCTGGTATGTGTGGCCCGCTGTGAAAAGTCTCACGAGTCCACCGCCTGGCAGCGTTTTCTGGATACCGGCCCGCTGGCATTTTTACCCCTTTCCGGGCTCGGTGACGATCGCCACTGTGCGGTGGTCTGGTCTGCGGACGACGACCTCGCACGCGAACTGGTGATGCTGGATGACAAGGCGTTTGCCCTGAACCTGGAGAAAGCGTTCGAGAGCCGGCTCGGTGCGGTCGAGTTTGTGAGCGAGCGCTTTTCTTTCGCATTGCGTGCGCGCCACGCGGAATCCTATTTTGGCCCCGGCGCGGTATTGATTGGCGATGCGGCCCACAGTATTCACCCCCTTGCCGGGCAAGGGGTCAATCTGGGCCTGATGGATGTGCTGGTATTGACGGAGGAAATCGATCGCGCGCTCAAGCGGGATATTTCTCCGGCGCATGCTTCGGTGCTCACCCGCTACCAGCGCCGTCGTCGCGGCGAGAACGCGGCAACCCTCAAGGCCATGAGTACTTTCAAGTCTTTGTTCGGCGCTGGCGATCTGCACTGGCGCTGGTTGCGCAATACCGGCCTGAGTATGGTGGATGCCAGCCCGTTGTTGAAAAAGCGCATCATCATGCGTGCCATGTCGGTGTAAAAACACAGGCCCGGTAGCGGATCGCTGGTACAAAAGACGCGGCATAAAAGCCGCGTTTTTTGTGCATGATCGGGGTTCACCGGAATCCCCCTGAGAAATTTGTTAGAGTCGCGCCATCCCATGTTTATTTTCAGGTAGGCCGCATTTGAGTAACTGGATCACCGTCTGTGAATTCCCCCTGAGCAAAGACCTGACTGCGGTGGCGGATTTTATTCGCCGTCACCAACTGCCCCTGCGTATTACCGAGGAAAACAATCGCCAGTGTGTGGCCAGCCTGGCGCCGCAGCTTGTTGATCCAATGAAGCAACTGTTGCTGCGCTGGCAGCAGGGGGACGTGGATCTGTCGCAGGTACAGGTGCACACCTACGATGAGAATGCTCCGACGCCGGCGCAGGAGTCGAACAGTGGAGAGCAGGGTTCCGAGGAGGCTGCAGCGACCGGGCAAAACGCCGAAGCGCGATCTATAGTGCCGCCATCGGTTATTCCCCAGTGGTCTCTGCGGGAGACGCCGCTGAGCCTCATCCTGATTGCCTTGTGTTTTATTGGCTGGTTTATGTTGCGCCAGGGGCTGGCGGAGCCATTAGTCATTTTCCCCCAGCGACCGAGTGACTTTGATGCTTCACAGTCGTCTCTCGCCTGGCACCTGGTGCGGGGAGAGTTCTGGCGTTTGTGGACGCCGGCGATGGTGCACTTTTCTTTACCGCACGCGTTGTTCAACAGTCTCGGCATCTGGATTGTGGGGCGCTCGCTGGAGGCGCGCGCCGGCACCTGGTGGTTTGCACTTCTTGTTCTGATCAGTGCGCCGGTGTCCAATCTGGCGCAGTACTACTGGGCGCCGCAGAATCTGTTTGGCGGCATGTCCGGTGTGGTTTACGCACTGTTTGGTGCGGCGTTTGTGATTCAGCGCTGGCAGCCAGCATGGCGCGATGTGCCACCATCGCTGGTTTGGTTGGCGCTGGTATGGCTACTGGTTTGTATGCTCGGTGTGGTGGATTACTTTATCCCTGGTGGTATCGCCAATGCCGCGCATATCGGCGGTTTTGCCGCAGGCCTGATCCTCGCTTTGGTGTTCTGCGCAGCGGGCGGTGCGCGGCGGTATTTTTCCGCCGCGCGTCCGTGCAGTGAAGACGCCGCTCCCGTTTCCCACAAAGAATTCTGATCGACCATGCTGCTACTGATCATTTACGTTCTGATCGCGCTGGGTTTCTCTTTCCTCTGCTCCATCGCCGAGGCCGTTATTCTCAGTGTTACTCGTCCCTATATCAGCCTGTTGGAGCGTGAGGGGCATAAATCCGGGCGCCTGCTGAGGCGGTTGAAGCAAGATATCAATGCGCCGCTCGCCGCGATTCTAACCCTCAACACGGTGGCACATACCGTGGGCGCCGCCGGAGCGGGCGCCCAGGCGGCGTCGGTGTTTGGCAGTAATTATCTGGGTATCGCCTCGGCCATACTGACTCTGCTTATTCTGGTTTTTTCCGAGATTATTCCAAAAACACTTGGCGCGGTGTACTGGCGGCAATTGGCCCCGGCAACCGCCTATGTTCTGCGCTATCTGGTTTTGCTGCTGAAGCCTTTTGTCTGGCTGTCGGAGTGGTTGACCCGCGGCCTGGCCCACGGGCCGACCCTGACCGGTTTCAGTCGCGAGGAATTTGCGGTGATGGCGGAGATTGGCGAGGCGGAAGGGCAGCTGGAGCAACGTGAATCCAGCATCATGCATAACCTGTTCTTTACCCTGCGGGATCACACCGTGCGCGAAGTGATGACACCGCGCACGGTGGTTTTTTCACTTTCCGAAAATATGAGCGTGGGCGACGCCTACGAACAGATAGAGAAGAGCCGCTTCTCGCGGATTCCCCTGTATGAGCATGACGACCCGGATCTGGTGGTGGGCTTCATCCTCAAGCAGGATCTGCTGCTGGAGTATTCACGCGGCGTGCGCGAAGACAGCCTGCGCAGCTTGCGGCGGGACTTATTGATGGTGCCGGAAACCGCGGCCATTTATCAGGTATTTCACAAAATGCTGGCCCGGCGTGTGCAGATCACCGCGGTGGTTGATGAATACGGCAGTCTGGAAGGCCTTGTGACCCTGGAAGATATCCTTGAGGCACTTCTGGGCGAAGAGATCGTCGACGAAGCGGACAAGACTCCGGACCGCCAGGAGCTGGCAAAACGCCTGTGGCGCTGGCGCTCCAAGCGCTATGGGTTGCTGGTCGACGAAATGGCGCAGCGTGAGCAGGCGGGTGAGGAGCCACAAGATCTGCTGCGGGAAGAAATCCAGCGGCAACTGCGCGAAGATGCATCGGAATCGCCGGGCGCGCCTGACACCGGGGCCGGTTCGGATAGCGACAAGCCCGAAGGCAAAGGCAAAGGCAAAGGGGGCGAAAAGCCGTGATAGGCGCCGTCTCTGGGTGAGCCGATTTGCCAGATTCTCCCGTGGGATGAACGGAGTATTTCAACGGTTCATCGCAAGGCACTTGAAAAATGTCCCGTTCGGGCGGATAAAAGGTGTAACAGGGGCGTGAATGACCGCCGCTGACTTTGCCTCGGCGTTGTAAATCCCTGGTAACACTTTAAGAAGTTTTTGATTCAAGTAGTGAATGTAAAGTGCGCGTTGGAATCCTGCTGATACTGCTGCAATCTGTACTGCTCTGCGCTGAGGCCCGCGCAGAGGGACAGGTTTTACTGGCAGAATCTACGGACAAGGTAGTTCGCGCACTCCTGTTGGATAGCGACACCGAGCAGTCCGACGAGCCGGATGCTTCACCGGTCCCCACTGTATCCACAACCTTCTCCCCCACAGCTTCTGCTCTCATTCTCCGGCCAGAAGCCCGTCTCTCTCAAGCGGTGTATACCGCGCACCCCATTCGCGGGCCGCCCGTCGGGCAATAATTCTTCGTTATCGAATCCTGTGCTGGCGGCTCTCCGCTTTGTCGCCAGCACCTCAGAATTATTTGGTCGCAGTGCTTTCCGAAGGTGGTGTCCTGCGCCCGGACAAAGAGAATTATTGTCATGAAGAAATTGGATCTGATCCCTCTGCAGGACAGCGATAAGCTGGTATTCCCCGAAGAGTTTCACGAGTTGAGCCTGGATTCGCCGGCGCTCGAATTCGTAACGGATTTTAAGAAGCACCACCCGGCGGTTCTGACCGCTTCCATGTCAGCGCTGGATGCCGCCCAGGTGTTGCGCACGGGTCATCTGTCCTGGGTTCTGGTGATGGATCACCGCGGCGATTTTGTCGGCCTGCTTAGTGCGGAAGACGTGTCGTATCAGCGGGTGATGCAGTATGTGGCCAACGGGGTGAAGCGCGGTGAATTGACCGTGGGTGATCTGATGCGCCGTCGCAATCGCCTGCAGTTATTGAATCGCGAGCAGCTTGAAAATACATCCGTACGCGATGTCCTTGCGAGCATGCGCAACGGTGGGCAACGCCACTGCCTGGTGGTGGATATGAACCGGCATCATGTGCGAGGTGTGATCAGTGCCGAAGATGTCGCCGCGCGCCTGCATATGGAATACACGATTGGGGCGCCGGAAAACCTTGCCGAGTTATTGCGCGCGGTCGCTGCGGTGCACTGATTGCGCTTGCTTACCTTTTGTCGAGCCGGCCCTTAGCGGGCCGGGTCGATGGTTTCCCCTAGGCTGTTGTTCACACGGAACCAGCCGGTGACGCTGTAGCGAGGCCGGTTACTGGTGAGCACTTCGTGGGGAAATTCCTCCGAGAGAAAAATCACCATCTGCCCGAAGCGCGGTGCCACCTTTTCGATCACGGTATCGCTGTCCGGGGCATAGATCTGTAGCTCACCACCGTCCTTGGGTTGCCAGTTGGGCGTGAGGTACAGCACGGTGCTCACAAGCCGATTGGTGCTCCCCTTGAACGCATCCAGGTGCTTCTTGTAGTAACTGCCGCGGTCGTAGCGGGCGTAGTGGCATTCGTAATCAAACAGCCCCAGAAACAACCGCCTGTTCAGCCCCAGGCGCAGTGTTTCCGCCCAGCCCAGATAAGCGGCCACAGCCGGGTTGCTTTTGTCCAGCCAGAAAATTTCATCGGTGCGCACAAACTGGTTCAGCTGATGCTCCTGCTCGCGACCGATACCGGCGGCCTGAAAGCGCGCGCGATCGATGGAGCGGAAATGCCGCAGCAATGAACCCAGCAGTGCCGGCGGCAGTGGTGCGGGCAGTACGATATAACCGGTTTCGCGCAGCGCACTGGCAATCCGGTCCAGCGGATCGTCACCATCGGGGCCCCTTTGCCAGTCATTGTTCTGGGCCTTGTGCTGGACATTGCGCAGGAAAGGTTCCGCGGAGGCTTCCGCAGAGGGTAGAGCAGCGTTCAATCAGGTCGATTCCGAAGTGGCTGCGCGGGGAATCGGCCGGCGCCGGCGGGTGCCGGCAAGGGAGTGGGCCATCGGGCGCAGCAGGTTGATCAGGGCGGCTTTTATACCGCCACCGCTGATGCTGCGCCAGCAAAACTTTTGGTATTTAAAAATGGGTATTTAACCCTGAACAGTTACTGGCCCAAAGTGAGGTCCCAACCGGTTAGCAAAATGGTCACGGTGACCGCGCCCACCAGTAGATTCATGGGAATGCCTACTTTCAGGTAGTCCGAGAACTGGTAACCGCCGGGGCCATACACCATCAGGTTGGTCTGGTAACCAAGCGGGGTGGCGAAACTGGCGGAGGCCGCCATCATCACCGCGAACATAAAGGGCTCGGGGTTGAGCCCGGCGCTGGCGGTAATTTGCAGCACGATAGGTACCATAATGATGGCCGCGGCGTTGTTGGTCACCATTTCGGTGAGCAGGGAAACGCACAGGTACACCAGGATCAGCATCAGCCATGGGTGGCCATAGGAGAGTGATATCACGCCTTCTGCCAGTACCGCGGCTACGCCGGTCTTCTGCAGTGCCACGCCCAGTGCGAAGGATGCGGCAATGGTGATGAGCACCGGCAGATCCAGACTTTTCTGGGCCTGGTTGACCGAGCAGCAACGGGTCAGCAGCATGGCGCCGGCACCGATCAGGGCGGCGTTCAGCATACTGATCAGCCCCGCGCCCGCGGCCAGTACCATCGCAATCAGGATCAGCCAGGCGGTCAGCCCCTTTTCATGGCGCGGGCTCTCCGCCTCCAGGTCATTGATCAGGAGGAAGTCCTTGCTGTAGCGCTGGCGAAGCGCGAAGCCGGGGCGCGCTTCCAGCAGTAGTGAGTCGCCGGCTTTCAGTTTGATGCTGCCCAGGTTGCCCGCCACTCGCCGCCCCTCACGGGCTACTGCCAGCACCGCGGCGCCGTAGCGTTTGCGGAACTCGGCGTCGCGGATACTCCTGCCGATGACCTCACAATGGGGGGACACCACGGCCTCCACCAGACGGCGCTCTTCGGTTCCTTTGGTCAGTACCGTGTCACCGTCAACGTGATCCGAGGGCACAATGCCGCGCATGCGCAGCAAGTCGGAAATAGCCTCGGTATCACCAGCGAATACCAATCGATCGCCACCGCGCAGGATTTCGATCGAGCGCACCGGCGCAATCACGTGATCATCCCGTTCAATTTCCACCAGGTAGACCCGGCGCAGGCCGCGCAGCCCCGCGTCTTCCACAGTCTGTCCCACCAGTGGGCCACTGCTGTCGATAGCCACTTCCAGGGTGAATTCGCGCAGATTGCCGAAGGGTCTTTTCTCCCGCCGGTCTGGCAGCCAGCGCGGGAAAAACACCAGCATAAAGGCGATACCCGCGAGTGCCGCAGGCAGCCCCACCGCGGCGATTGAGAACAGGGAGAAACCGTCGTTACCAGTAATGGCTTGGTACTGGCCATTTACCACCAGGTTGGTGCTGGTGCCGATTAGTGTCAGGGTGCCGCCGAGGATGGCGCCGTAACTGAGGGGGATCATCAACTTGGACGGGGCGATATCGATGCGCTTGGCCCAGGAGTTGAGCGCCGGAATCATGGTGGCCACCACCGGGGTGTTGTTCAGGTAACCGGAAAGGGCCACTACCGGGGCAAAAATCCGCAGCATTGCCGCGCGTATCGTGCCCGGGCGCCCCAGCAGGTGCTTGACCATCATGTCGATACCGCCGGAGGCGTGTATGCCGGCGGCCACCACAAACATGGCGGCTACGGTAATCAGGCCGCTGTTGCTGAAACCGGAGAGAGCCTCCGCGGGGGATAGTATGCCGGTGACACTCAACAGGGTGAGTGCCGCCATCATCACCAGGTAGGCCTGGATACGGGTGAATATCAGGGTGGCCAGAACGGCGAAAACGAGAAACAGGGAAAACCAGCCAGACCAATCCATAGTTGTGCGCGGTACATGTGTTCGTTTCGGGGTATTTGTCAGCTAAAGCTACTGCAAAGCGTTTGGCACCAAAAGTTATTTTTTCGCATATTGATATAGCCTTGCCAAAAACACTGTGCCGTGTAGATCGGTGTGAGAGCGCCAAGACTGCTTCGTATGCCGCATTGGGTAATATTTTTCACTGTGGCTGCTAGTCTTTGCAGAGTATCGGCATCTGGCATCTGCGGTTATGCGGCCGGTAGAATACGCGGCTTTCATATAGATGGCATGCCATAGAAGAAGGCTCGCGGTTAACCGCACGTATTCCGCGCCCTCATCTGGTATCAAAAACAGTTTCAAGACACGGGATTCAGCACAGAATGGGAAATAAAACCGCGCTTTACGATGCCCACGTCGCCATGGGCGGCAAAATGGTGGATTTCGGTGGCTGGGACATGCCGCTGCACTACGGTTCGCAGCTGGAAGAACACCACAAGGTGCGCAAGGGCGCGGGCATGTTCGACGTGTCACATATGACCGTGGTGGATGTGGACGGCAAAGGCGCCAGAGACTTCCTGCGCACCCTGCTGGCCAACGATGTAGCCAAGCTGGACGGCAACCCCGGCAAGGCGCTCTACACTGGCATGTTGAACGATAAAGGCGGTGTCGTCGACGACCTGATCGTCTATCTGCGTGACCCCGGCTATCGCGTGGTAGTGAATTGTGCGACCCGTGAAAAAGACCTGGCGTGGATGAACCAGCAGGCCGCAGCCTTTGACGTTACCCTGACCGAGCGCCCGCACCTGGCAATGATCGCGATTCAGGGGCCCGAAGCGATCGATAAGGTGAAAGAAGTCATGGGCATCGACTGGACCGCGGCGATCGATGGTCTGAAGGTGTTCAACAGCTTCGCTCGCGGCGACTGGTTTGTGGCGCGCACCGGCTATACCGGTGAAGACGGCCTGGAAATCATGCTGAACAACGATGACGCATCGGGCTTCTGGCACGCACTGGCTGATGCGGGCGTGTCTCCCTGCGGCCTGGGCGCGCGCGACACCCTGCGCCTGGAAGCGGGTATGAACCTGTACGGCCACGAGATGGACGACGATACGTCTCCGCTTCAGGCCAACATGGCCTGGACCATTGCCTGGGAGCCGCAAGATCGCAAGTTTGTCGGACGCGAGGCGCTGGAAGCGGAAAAAGCGGCCGGTGTGGAAAACAAGCTGGTGGGCCTGGTGCTGGAAGAACGCGGCGTTCTGCGTGCTGGCCAGCAGGTTGTGGTGGACGGCACGGATCGCCGCGGTATCATCACCAGCGGAACTTTCTCCCCCACCCTGGGCTTCTCCATTGCTATGGCCCGGGTGCCGGTGAGTGTTGGCGACACTGCACAGGTTGAGATCCGCAACAAGCTGATCCCCGTGCGGGTGGTGAAGCCGAGCTTCGTGCGCAACGGCAAGTCACTGGTTTGAGTGTGCCGATTTACTAAGTACTGATTTTTAACTACATCGTTTACAGCTAATTTTGAGCTTTTTTGAGGGAAGAACCCATGAGCGAGATTCGCAGCGAACTTAAATACGCCTCCAGCCACGAGTGGGCGCGGCTGGAAGAAGACGGCACCGTAACCGTGGGCATTAGTGACCACGCACAGGATTCCCTGGGTGACGTGGTTTACGTGGAAACCCCGGAAGTGGGCCAGACCCTTTCCGCCGGTGAAGAAGCAGGTGTGGTTGAGTCCGTAAAAGCGGCCAGCGATATCTACGCGCCGATTTCTGGTGAAGTGATTGCGGTCAACGAAGCCCTGGAAGACGAGCCCGAGACCGTAAACTCCAGCCCGTACGACGATGGCTGGTTCTTCAAAATCAAGCCGAGCGATGAAAGCGAGCTGGACAAGCTGCTGGACGCGGACGCGTACAAGGCGGAAGCCGACGAGGGCTGATTTTCCCTCCTGGTTCCGAACCAAAAACGCCGGGCATTGCGCCCGGCGTTTTTGTTTCCGTTTTTAGTGGAAGCGGTGGTAAAGCTTGTTGCTAACCATCACCGCCTCTAAGTTGTTTATGTATCTGAACTCGTCTCGGTCTGCTGGGGCTGCACCAGCCCGCCAATCCCCAGATCCTGCAAATACCCGTGCAGCTTTTCTTCGATTTGCTCCGGGCTTTCCATTTTCAGTACCTGTTGCAGCAAACGATCCAGCTGGGACTTGTTCACTTCCCTGAGGGCGGCTTTTACCCGCGGCAGGTTGGTAGCGTTCATGGAAAGGACGTCATAGCCCATGGCCACAAGCAGCAGTGCGCCGCCGGGATCGCCCGCGAGTTCGCCGCAGATTCCCACCTTGGTACTGGTCTCGTGCCCCGCAACAACAACCTGCAATAGCGCCTGTAGCACTGCTGGGTGGAAACTGTGGTAGATGCCCGCAACACGGCTGTTGTTGCGGTCTACTGCCAGCAGGTACTGGGTCAGGTCGTTGCTACCCACCGACATAAAGTCCACCCGCTTGGCCAGTTCACGCGCCTGGTATACCGCGGAAGGCACCTCGATCATGATGCCGAGAGGCGGTCGCTTGATAGTGTAGCCCTCGTCGACCAGTTCATCGTAGGCGCGGTCGACCAGCTTGCGCGCAGCCTCCAGCTCACCCACGCCACTGATCATCGGCAGCATGATGCGCAGGTTGTCGAGCCCCTGACTCGCTTTCATCATCGCGCGCACCTGGCCCAGGAAAATCTCCGGGTGGTCGAGGGTGACGCGGATGCCGCGCCAGCCGAGGAAGGGGTTGGTTTCCTCGATGGGGAAGTAGGTGAGTGCTTTGTCGCCGCCGATGTCCAGGGTACGCATGGTTACTGGGCGCGGGGCAAAAGCCTGCAGCTGTTCGCGGTAGATTTCTCGCTGCTCTTCTTCCGAGGGGAAGCGGTCGCGCAGCAGGAAAGGCACCTCAGTGCGGTATAGGCCAACGCCCTCGGCACCGCGTTCCAGGGAGCGCACCACATCCGCCATCAGGCCGGTGTTGACCCAAAGGCGTATACGGTGGCCGTCGGCGGTCTCGCAGGGGAGTTTTGCCAGGTGGTCCAGGTTGCGCGCCAGCTCGCGCTCTTCCTCGACGATGGCGTCGTAGCGGCGCTTCAGTTCCGGGCCCGGGTGAATATGCAGTTCGCCGCGGTAGCCGTCCACCACCAGCTCGACACCGTCCACCTGCTCCCAGGGTAGTTCCTGCGCGCCCATCACGGCCGGCACACCCATGGCGCGAGCGATGATGGAAACGTGGCTGTTGGCGGAGCCCTTGATGGAGACAAGACCGGCAAGCTTTTCTCGCGGCACGTCGGCCAGTACCGAGGCAGTGAGCTCCTCGCCAATCAGGATGGTGTTTTCCGGATATTCGCGTCGGCTCTGCTCCTGCTGGCGCAGGTGCATCAGCACGCGCGCGCCCAGGTCGCGCACGTCGGCGGCGCGCTCGCGGAAATAAGAATCGGACATCGCCTCAAAGCGCCGCACGTGTTCCAGCATCACCTCGGCCCAGGCGCGGCTGGCGGTGAGTTGCTGGCGAATACGCTCGCACACTTCGACGGCGATGGAGTTGTCGTCGAGCATGCTGATATAGGCATCGAAGAGCGCGCGTTCTTCCTTGTTCAGGTCGTTCTTCAGGCGCTCGCCCACATCACGGATTTCGTTCCGCGCCGCTGCCAGGGACTGGTGAAATAGCGCCAGCTCACCCTCGACGTCCATGGTGCAGGCAAACGGTACGGTGGCCAGGTTGGCCGGTGGCGCGACGATGTGCGCGCGGCCGATGGCAACGCCGGGGGAAGCTGCGAGGCCGGTGAATTTCGCCTCGTTGCGCTGTTGGCCCATATTGGCCAGCGCACCGGTGGCCTCGGCGTGGGCAATGACGCCGGCGAGCTGTGCGGAGAGGGTGACGAGAAATGCTTCTTCGCCCTCGTCAAACCGGCGTCGTTCCGCCTGCTGTACCACCAGCACGCCCAGTACATTGCGGTGGTGGATGATGGGGGTGCCGAGGAAGGCGGAAAAACGCTCCTCGCCGGTGGCGGGGAAATACTGGAATGCGGGGTGGGCTTCGGCGCGATCGAGGTTAATGGGTTCCTCGCGGGTGGCGACATTGCCCACCAGACCCTCGCCGGGTGCCAGATGGACCTGGCCGACGGCGTCCTGGTTCAGTCCCTGGGTGGCCATCAACACGTAGTTGCCGGACTGTTTGTCACGGAGATAAACCGAGCAAACCTTGGTGTTCATCACCTCCCGCACCCGCCGAACGATAATGTCGAGCGCCGTGGTGAGGTCCCGGGCTGTGTTTACTTCCTGAACGATACTGCGCAGTGATCCGAGCAAAGTGGCTTTCCTCGCCTTTTCTCACGACCCGCTTGTAGCGGTGCCGCCGTTGGCTGTGCGATTCCCTCGATTCCTTATAACCCCCGTCGGGCGGTAATCAAACCGCCGCGGTCAAGGGCCAGCAAGGGGCTACTGGTCGCGCTTCAGCCAGCGTCTTTCCAATTGTAATTGCGTGGGCGCCAGCTCCGTGAGCGCGCGCCGGTAAACCTCCCGTTTGAAGGTCACGACTTTGGTCAGCGGGTGCCAGTAACTCACCCACCGCCAGTGATCAAATTCCGGTTTATAACCATTGTTGAAACTGATGTTGCTTTCTTCAGCATTCAGCTGCAACAGATACCATTTCTGCTTCTGGCCGATACACAGCGGCTCGGAGCGGCGGCGCACCAGACGCTGCGGCAGCCTGTAGCGGAGCCAGCCGCGGGTGCTGGCGAGCAGGGTAACCTGGCTGCGGGTCAGGCCCACTTCCTCGTAAAGCTCGCGATAGAGCGCCTGTTCAGGTGATTCCCCCGGGTTGATACCGCCTTGGGGAAATTGCCACGCGTCTTTGCCGCCTACCCTGCGGGCCCAGAGGGCCTGCCCGCGTTCGTTCAGAACAATGATGCCGACATTGGGACGGAACCCCTCGCTGTCGATATTGCTGCTGTTGTCCGAAACTGCACCAGTGTTTTCCGCACCCGGTTTGCGGGTGTTTTTCCCGCCGCCGGATTTCTCGTTGCGCGCGGATGATCTGGCGGGTCTGCGGCGGTTTTTACGCCCGGCGGGAGTCTGCTTGCCGTCGCCCAAAATACCGTCCTCAATTTTGTTTGGTGCGCAATCTGCGAGACAAAGGCCTCTCCGCACCATAATGTCCTGCATTGTTCCACAGCGACCGAATTACGGCAATTCGGTGACGTTGGTCGGTGTAACCCTGGTCGCGGCGGGGTAAAATCAGCCGCCTTGAGGGCGCCGCGGAGGCAGTTTTAGCTGCCCGAAATGGAACGGCGGTACCGGTTTGGCGGAAAAAATGGCCGCGCGGGCAACCTGCGCGTCAACCGTGCCCTATAGTCAATAAAGGAGATTTTTGTGCAGCTGGCGATTTTTGATCTGGATAACACCCTGATTGGCGGCGACAGCGATCACGCCTGGGGGGAGTTCCTGGTAACCCGCGAATGTGTAGACGGAGAGCGCTTCCGCAGCGAGAACGACCGCTTCTACCAGGACTATCAGCGTGGTGATCTGGACATTTTTGCCTATCTGTCGTTTGCGCTGGAGCCCCTGGCGCAGCTGTCCCGCGGACAATTGCAAAACCTGCAGCGGGAATTCATGCACGAGGTGATCGGCGATATCTGGCTGCCACATGCGGAAACCCTGATCCAGCACCATCGGGACGCAGGCCATCACATCATGATCATCACTGCCACCAACCGTTTTGTTGTCGAGCCCATAGCGACCCGGTTGGGAGTGGATACCTTACTGGCAACGGAACCGGAAGAAGTGGATGGCAAATTCACCGGGCGCGTGGCCGGCCAGCCCTGCTTCCAGGAAGGCAAGGTGGTGCGGCTACAGCAGTGGCTGGATCAACACCCGCGCTACGCCGAGGGTGAAAAATGGTTTTACAGTGACTCCATCAATGACCTGCCGCTGCTGCAACAGGTGGAGCACCCTGTGGCGGTGGACCCGGATGCGCAATTGCGCGACGAGGCACAGGCGCGAGGCTGGCGGGTGATCAGTCTGCGTGGGGATAGCGCGGGCTTTGCCAGCGCGATGTCGCTGTAGCCCAAAGCCCTTGCAGTTATCGAATAAATCGACCTCTAAAACGCTCTAAACGACTTTGGAAATCACGTGAAATACGCAGTCTTCAAATTTTTTCCATCCCTTGCGCGGGCTCTGCCCCTCGCGGTTGCGCTGACCGGAGGCCTGTTGCTGGCAGGCGGTTGCGAGCGCAATGCACCCGACGCCCAGTCAGGAGCCGATAAGCCCGCGGCGCCGGCACAAGTAATCAATGCAGCCGCCGCGGATGCATTCTCTACCGAGTACTGGCAGGCGGGGCAAGCGCAGGTAATTGACCTGGAGGCCGCAGGGCAGGCGTTGCAGCGGGAGGTGATGCAGTTACTGGAGTCACCTACTGAAGATCACCTGGAGGCCGCCAAGCTGGCCTGGCTTGACGCACACCGGGAACTGGCCGGTGCTCTGCCGTTTATTATGGTGGCTTTCTCACCTGCGGATTTGCAGCAGCAGGGTAGTGACCTGTTACTGGCTCTGAACAGTTGGCCAGTGCAGGCCGGATATCTGGATACGGTACCGGGCTACTCCACCAGCGGCATCGTCAACGACACTGCCATCGAATTGACCCTGGCCAATTTGCGCAAGCAGCACCGCCTCACTGCTCACGAGGAGGCCAGCACTGGGTTTCACGCGCTGGAGGTCATGTTGTGGGGGCCGACCAGTGAGCGCACTGCAGAGCAGTTTGCCCGTGCGAACGGGGGCGAGCACCCTGAAGCCCAGGCTTCCAATCGCCGCCGCGAACTGACCCGATTGATCACCGAGGGTATCAACGAGGACCTTTCCAGCCTGGCGGCGCGCTGGCCTCTTGCGGCCAACGATCTTTCGCAGCGTTATCTGGCCAAGGCGCCGGCGGCGCGACTGCAATGGATCCGGCGGGCACACATCGACCTGCTGCGCAAAGAAGTATTGCCGCGGGTGCCGGAAAGTTCTGAAAGCGATGTGGAAAGCCCGCTCGCCGCGGACTCCAAGCAGGCAATACTCGCGACCCTGCGCAATCTTCAGGCCAGTTGGCTGCCAGAAGGTGGGGGTGGACTGGCAGACCTGATGCTGGATCGCCACCAGACTTCGGCGCTGGCGCAGACGTTTGCGCAGCTCGAAGAGCGGTTACTGAAGATGGAAGATCCCATCGAACTGGCGGCACCGGCGGAACTGCAGCGCGGCCGCCAGCAAATTGAGGCTCTGCTGGGATTGATCTCTGGTGACACCGAGGTACCTGCGCGGGAGGAAGAAATGACACCGGTGAGCGTGACCATGCCTGCTGCTGAATAGCGCTCGTTAGTCTTTCTCCAGACGCAAAAAACCCAGGCAATGCCTGGGTTTTTTGGTTTTGGCCAGCGTGGCTGGTGATTACCAGCGACGTACCGGACCAGTGTCGACGTGTACGAAGTTACTCTTCGGGTAGTAACCCACACCGCCAGCTTTCAGGTCCAGTGCTGCGCGGCGCAGTTTGGACAGAGCGACACCCGGCATACGAATGTCCAGTGCCATACCGCGGGTGTGGTAGCTTCGGCGTGCCACACCACGGCCCGCTGCGCGGAGCTTGGCGTTGGTCTTGGGCGAGCGATATCCGGAGATGATCTCGACTTCGCCGTTGTAGTTCAGTTTCTCTTTCAGCTTGTACACGATATCGAACAGTTTCGGGTCCATACGTGTAACTTCGTTGGCGCGGTGGTCGCGCAGCAGACGGTTGAATTGCTTCAGGCCGCTGCTTGAGTAGTCGCCGTCCGCCCAGTAAGCGGTACTCAGGCGCTCACCGGTGTGCAGGTTACGCATCTTCAAAGTGCGTGACTTGCCTACTTTTGCCAGTGCGGGGCCGGCTGAAACCGCCGCCGCGGTAGCTGCAGAAACTGCCAAAAACCTGCGTCGTGAAAGTTCTTTCATACCCTGTTACCGCCTTTGGTTTAGTAGTGAGTGTTGCCGTCATGAGCTTCTAGTCTTCGAGTTGCTTCCGGTGCGTCTCGGTATGGCTGCACTGTACGAAAAATAATCATTGGTTACAAACAGATCGATGGTTATGGCGAATTGATCAAAAAATAACCTGGTGATTTTTTTCTAGCAGGCTACGGCAATCGAATTTTTTTTATCGCGACGAGGCCTTAAAGCCCCTAAAAATCAGTGACAACGCTGTCATTGTTAGGAATTAATTTTTCTGCGACTGCTGAGTTCCATTTTCTGCACTATTTCGGGGGACCGGCGGGACTACCGGGTTTTATCGGCAGTTTATCGGGATTTAGCGGCTGATCGGGGCCTCTGACAAGGCCAGACCTCACAGTATCGGCCCCTATATAAGGAAGAAGGCGGTGGAGGTTTTACTCAATAAGAAGGACAAAGGGGGCCTGGGTGAGCGTCTTCATACCAGAAGGCCCCTTTGGGTCAGTTACCCACAGAGGACTTATCCCGGTGGTAGATGTCCGGGCGGAAGTGCACTTTGCCCAAGGCGTCCACCCAGGCGGTCAGGTAGGTAATGAATAGCCTGGGCGGGGCATCCACCTTGATGGTGACCGATTCATCACCAGTGGTCGCCTGTGCCACCCGTGTTCTGTCCCACCCCTGGGGGCCCAGTAGGGCATAGGCCAGCTCTTCAGGCTCTTGCAGCCGGATACAGCCATGGCTGAAAGCCCGGTGCCGGTGTTCGAACAGGCTCTGGGCCTGGGTGTCGTGCAGGAAAATTGCCTGTTTGTTGGGTATCACAAATTTCACCCGTCCCAGCGTATTGCCGGGCCCGGAGATTTGTCGCAGGGTGGCCTTGCCTCTGGCTGCGCTCTGGATACCTTCGTCGCTGATGGGTTTGGTGGTATTGGTGCCGTACTTCACTACCCGGTAACCGCGTTTGTGCATGGCTTCGGGGTTGTTGCGCGCCTTGGGTAAAAGATCGGTGAGCAGAATGCTGCGGGGCACTGTCCAGGTTGGATTGAATACCACCGAAACCACCTTGGTGGTCATATCCGGGGTCCGTTTACTGCTTTTTCCCACCACCGTTTTCATCGACAGCACCACGCGCTGTTGATCAATCAATTGCAGCTGGTAGTTCGGTACGTTTACCAGGATATAACGTTTACCCGGTTTGTCGGGAAGCTTGTCCCAGCGTTCAGCATTGATTTCCAACAGACGCGCCAACTCCTCTGGCGACCGCTCCAGTTCCTTCAGGGTAACGCTATCGGCGATACCGGTAACGGTTAAACCATGCCGGCGCTGGTAGGACTCCACTGCCAGCTGCAGCCCGGCGTCATAAAGGTCTGCGTAGCGATCCTGGTTGTCACTGGTGGCGACCACTGGTCCGGGCTGGCCGTGATAGTCACCGAAAAGTTCCAGTAACTTGCGCAGTTGTGCCACCCGCTGGCTCTGGTCGCCCGCGCGGAGAGTCGCCCCGGGAGAGACGGGCTGCCACTGTTCTGCCAGTTTGCGGTAGCGCGCGGCCTGTTCGCGCAGGCTGTTGCCCGCGGTGGCGAAATTCAACACACTGTCTTTACTTGAGTTTTGTTCGACTTCCCCGACGTTCTTGCTGTGTTTCCCTGTAGTCTCTTCCAGTGCTATTTCTGATGTTGGCTGCACATCGCCCTGTGTATCTTCCTGGTCATCTTTCTGTTCGTCATTCTGTTCATCGTTTTGTGTTTTTTGCTGTGGCTGGGCAGGTTCTATTTTTTCGGGGCCCGCCTTTTTTTCAGCAGCGTTCGGCGCAACCTGATTCTCTTGGTTTACCTGGGGGGCAGCCATTTCTTCCGTGAAGGTGTATGCAGTGATCGGCAGCAGTGCACAGCAACTCACCGCCACGATGGCGTAAAAGTGACAGGCGCTGGCTTGTCGATAATGCGGTCTTGTGAAAATGGTACTGCTCATGGGAACCCCCATTCCTCACTGCGCTGTGCTGCCTGCGGGCTGATCACGGTGGTAAATGTCGGGGCGAAAATTCAGCAGCCCCTCTTCGTCCACCCAGGCAGTCCAGTAAACAATATGTACCGGGATTGGTTGGTCCAGCTCGACAGCGCGGGTACGGCTGCCACTGGTGTATCGGGTAAGGCGTTCCGTATTCCACTTGCCGGGGCGTGAGCCCTGATTGGCGAGCACGAGCTGCGCGAATTCCTGGGGTTTTTCCAGCCGTATACAGCCGTGGCTATAGGCGCGGGTGCTGCGGCTAAACAGGTTTTTCATTTGCGTGTCGTGAAGAAAAATTGCGTGCTGGTTGGGAATGATAAATTTGAGTCGACCCAATGCATTGCCCTCACCGCCACGTTGTCGCAGTGCCACGCTACCCAGACGCAGGGCTCGCAGGTTGCGGCCACTGAAAGGCACAGATTTTCCGCTGTTGTTGACCAGTCGGTACCCCTTGGCGGAGAGGTTGGCACTCCCCTTCGGTAACAGTTCGCGCAAGGCGATATTTCTCGGTACCGTCCAAGTGGGGTTGAACACAACACGGGTAAGGCGGGTACTCAATTGCGGCGTCTGATGCTTGGGTTTTCCCACCACGACGCGCATGCGGTACTGCTCCTGCTCTCCCTCCAGTACCCGCAGAGTGAATTCCGGGATATTGACCACGATGTGCCGGGGCCCGAGATCTTTGGGCATTTTCTCCCAGCGCTCGAGGTTGGCTTGAAGAGTCGCGAGGCGACGGGCTGGTGGTGTGTTCAGGTGCTCGCGGGTGGTGCGGTCGACAACACCATCGGGATTCAGGCCGTGGCGCCGCTGAAAGCGTTCGACCGCGCGGCGCACATCGGCGTCAAACAGCTCTGCCGCAGCTTTGCTTTTTTCTGATTTCTGACCTTCATCCAGCGCCGCAGTGGCCATGTCGTTTGCGGTGGGCAGGTCGCCATACAGCATTAACAGGCTGCGGAGCTCTTTGACGCGCGGGTCACGCACTCCTGGCGCCAATGTCTGTCCTGCGGTTAGTGGTCGCCAGTGCTCGCCATCGCTTAGTGCGCGGTAGCGCGCAAGCTCTTCACGCATCAGCGCATACTGGCGCCCGTAGGGCGTGTAGGGACTATAAGAGCCGGAAGCGGTGGCAAATTCGGCGCGCTCGACAGGGGTGATCTGTTGCTCTGATGCCGGTGGTGACGTCTGCTGTCCGGTTGCGTCGGACGAGGTGGATTCCACTGCAGCGGAATCCAGCGCGGCTGTCTCCATGGAGAGCGATATCACGACCGCAGCGCCCAAGTTCCGTTGAATACCCAGTCTGTTACCCATCTTTGACCCCTGAACAAGTGCCAAACGGCCGTATGGCCGTAAAAACATGGATTGAGCCCGGGAATGTACGGGCGAACCCTGTGTTTCTAATTGGTAACTTGTGACCGGATTGGCGCCAAATACGATTGGGGTATTCGGATGGAGGCTTTGCAGTGGATTCGGAATAACTACCGGGTGGATCCTCCACCCGGTAGTTCAGTGGGCAGTGAGAGAAGTGCGTTTATACGAGCAATATCACGTGTTTGTTACTGGAACTGGTTAACCGCAAGGCCATCTTTTCCGTAGATATCCGGCCGGAAGTGCATGCGACCCTGGCCATCAACCCAGGCGGTCCAGTAGGTGAGATAGACCTTCACGTTCTGGCTCATACGGACTTCGGTGGTCTCGTCGCCGGTGGTCAGCTGTTCAATACGATAGCGGCTCCAGTCACCGGGTTCGTCTCGCAGCAGTATCTCCGCCAGCTGGCGTGGCTTGGCCAGTCGCACACAGCCGTGGCTGTAGTCGCGATCGGTGAGGCCGAACAGGCTCTTGGCGCGGGTGTCGTGCAGGTAAATGTCGTCGGAGTTGGGGATCTCGAACTTGATCCGGCCGAGGATATTCTGCTCGCCACCTTTCTGGCGCATCAGGAAGCCACCGGCGGCAGCGCGCCCGAGGTTCTGTGAGGTCAGGGGCAGGTATTCACCGCTGCCATTGACTACCCGGTATCCCATGTTTTCCATGCCGTGGGGGTTGGCGCGGGCTTTCGGCAGAATTTCTTTCACCAGAATGCTGCGCGGCACCGTCCAAGTGGGGTTGAACACCACGCGCGCGACGCGGGTATTGATCTCCGGGGTCTGGTGGATTTTCTTGCCGACCACAACGTTCATCGACAGCTTGATGCGATCGCGCTCGACATAGTTAAGGGTGTAACCGGGAACGTTGACCTGGATAAAGCGCTCTCCCAGATTGGCGGGCAGCTTTTCCCGGCGACGGATATTGGCCTCGATGATATGTGCGCGCGCGGTTGGGGATATGTTCAGGCGCTCCCGGGTCTGCTTGCCCACGATACCATCGGGTTTCAGCCCGTGGCGGATCTGGAAGCGTACCACTGCCTGATGCAGGCTCTGGTCAAACTTCTTACTGTTCATGTCGCCGTAGCCGTAGTAATCCCCGTACACCGCGAGCATGTTGCGCAGGTGGATTACGTTGTTGTGCTTGGCGCCAATGGTCATCGCCGGACCGGCGGGCAGGGGGCGCCAGCGTCCGGAGGCAGCCATATTGCGGTAGCGGGCCAGCTCTTCGCGCAGGGCCTGGGCATCGCTGCCGAAGGGGGTGTTTTCCTCAATCAGCAGGCCCTCGCCGTGGCGCGGTGCCAGACCGGAACCTTCATCCTGCAGACTGCGGAAGCGTGGCATCACCCGAGGATAGGTCTGCGGGTAGCTGCGGGTGGAGTAACGCGCGGAATGGCTGGTGCCATAGCGGGAGCCGTTGCTGTACGTCTGCCCCTGCGATGAGCGCTGGGTGTAGTAGCGCGAGCGGTCCACGCTCTGGCTGCTGCGGTTGTAGCCACGGAAATACTGGCGGCCATTGTCATTGGCGGCAAACAGCGTCGGGGTTTCACTGTCAGCGCGGGCGCTCGCCATCATAAAACCGCCGTCGGTCAGGTTGACCGGGGTCATGTCCTTGCGGCGCAGGCGCGGCTGGTGCTTCGGCGCACTGGGGTTGAGCTTGTCCAGCTGGGTATCCTGGGCATAGGAAATAAAGGCATCGGTCAGCAGCACATCGAGCACGGCCGCCATCTGCAGCCGCTGCGGCGTGTCGCGCAGGGTGCGATCGAAGTAGCCCAGGTGATAGCGATAATCCACCATGCTGCTGGGGTTGCCGGAGCTGGAAGCGGTGAGCTGCTTCAGCAGGTCGTTGGCAGTATCACTCAGGCTGTAGTTGTCGAACCACAGCAGCCGGTAGTCGGTGCGGCGGTAGATGCGGCGCACCGCCACCGGGTTGAAAATAGGGTCCTGGGCGGGCCAGGCGTCGGGATTGTCCTCCAGCCAGTTCACCAGATGCGGGCGCACGGCATTCTCCGGCAGCACCGGGACCGTTTTCTGATTGGCAGTGAAAGCGTAGTAGAGGGCAAACACACACAAGCTGCCGAGAAAGATCAACGGCAGCGGCGACTTGCGTTTGCGACGCTCTGGAATGAAATATGACATGGTACCTCAGCGATACTGCAGGGCGCCGGTTTACAGTGCGGAAGCCGGGTGCCCGATCGTTCATACCTTCCCAACCTTCGGCGCACCTTTCCTGAATTGATTGACGACACTAGGCCGTCAACGGCGCACCTTAGTCGAGCATCCCGCGCGACCTTCCTTTTATAGAGACGGATATCGAGAGCACTTTGCGCGTTTCTCAACATCCGCCTGCCTGTGAAATTAAGTATGGCAACAAATGCGAAATTTGCTTGGCGCGGGCTTCATTTCACTTTAGGAGACGGCCGATGCCTGTAAAGACTGGTGCGAAAAATGAGTGATCTGGCGCAATTGGCCGGGACTTCGACGTCAAAATGACACTTAGTCCGCGATCGCGGAAGTTAATTGGCCTGATATCGTGCAGCTGCAATGGTGGTTGCTCAGTCGACGCCACAATCGCGATACTCAAAGTGGCGTGGTTCACCTGTGACCCTTCCATCCGTATAAGTCTGTTCCCACAGCTGGATGCCGCCATCTGTGTTTACTGCGACCAGTGTGCTTGCGCGGGTTCCGTAGCCTCCGCTCAAGCTGGTGTCGCCGAGTTCTCCGTCTTGGATGTGCACGAAGATCGATGAAAGGGCCGATTCCATGGCTGTGCCCACACCGGTATCGGGGAGCTGTGGTTCCGGCGCGCGGGTGTCATCGGCGAGCAATGCCAATGCCGGTGTGACGAAGTTTTCCGTGTCCAGGCGGTCGGGGAGGGCGCCCACCAGGTGGGCGAGGCAGCGGCTGCCGTTTCGGACCTTGGGCCAGGGCGCATCGGGGGCACCATTGGAGATCCCGTGCACGCCAGGAGTCATGGCAAAAGGTGCGTGGCGATTACCCGCACACACCAGGGGTTCTTTTGCCCGGAGATCAAACAGCAGGGCGTTGAATCCCCGATACCGCGTTCCGTTTATTGCTGAGGAAAAGCGCTCTGGCGTCTGGCCGCCGCGGAGAAAACTGACCGGAATCTCCCCGCGGGACAGAACCCCGGGAGGCTCCGGCGTGCCCGGCTCCCTGATATTGGTCACTGCCGCTACTCGCCCCCCGGGGGTGACGCCGAGCCATGTACCTCCGGCCTCCAGGTCGCGGCCGGCGGTGACTACTCCGTCTCCCCAGGGGGCTGCGGGTGCGGTTGGGCGGCGGTAAAACTCATCCCGGTTAGCCAGCAGGATCAGCGGATACCGGGGGTGCTGTTGGTAAGCTATCAGTAGCAGGCACATAGCGACGGTGTCTCGCATTTCTTAATTCGTAAATGCCATAATAACGCCCTCTTCCAAATTACCGCGGTTCGAGCATGCTGACTTACCCCGAAATTGATCCTGTTGCGGTGGCCATCGGGCCCCTCAAGATCCACTGGTATGGCCTGATGTACCTGGCCGGCTTTGCCGCCGCCTGGTGGTTGGCGATGCGCCGGGCCCAGAAACCGTGGTCACCGGTTATCAAGTCCGAAGTGGAAGACCTGATCCTGTTCTGTGCCATTGGCGTGGTGATCGGCGGCCGTGTGGGTTACATGTTCTTTTACAACTTCAGCGAGCTTGTTGCGCACCCCTTGAGCCTGTTCAAGGTCTGGGAAGGGGGGATGAGCTTCCACGGTGGTCTAATTGGTGTCATGCTCGCGGCCACTATTTACGCCCGCAAGATCGGCACGACCTTTCCCACCCTGATTGATTTTGTCGCGCCGCTGGTTCCCATCGGTCTTGGGCTCGGCCGTATCGGCAACTTTATCGGCCAGGAGCTGTGGGGACGCGAGACCGATGGTCCCTGGGGCATGGTATTCCCAAGAGACCCGGAGTTGCTGGTACGCCACCCATCCCAGCTGTACCAGGCTTTCCTTGAGGGTTTGGTGCTGTTTGTGGTGTTGTGGATTTACTCGAGCAAGCCGCGTCCGCGACTGGCGGTGGGTGGTCTGTTCATACTTTTATATGGCATCTTCCGATTCCTGGTGGAATTCGTGCGCCAGCCGGACGTGGGGATCGAGGTGATGTTTGGCTGGATGACCCGCGGCCAGTTGTTGTGCCTGCCGATGATCGCTGCCGGTATCATTCTGATGGTATGGAGCTATCGCACCCAGCCTGTGCCGGAGGGGCGTGGCCAGAAACAAGAAAAGCAGGGGGCTGCCCGCGGCAGTTCCGGTGCCGCCAAGAGTGCCACCAAGAATGCCGCCAAGAGCGGCGCCAAGTAATGATTCAATAGTTCGCAATTTATCTAGCAGTTATATAAATGAAAGAATACCTGGACCTGATGCGTCATGTGCGCGACAACGGCACGGAAAAGGGCGACCGCACCGGTACCGGCACCCGCAGCGTGTTCGGCTACCAGATGCGCTTTGACCTGGCGCAGGGCTTCCCGCTGATCACCACCAAAAAGTGTCACCTGCGCTCCATCATTCACGAGCTGCTGTGGTTCCTGAAAGGCGATACCAACATTGCCTACCTGAAAGAAAACGGCGTCCGTATCTGGGACGAGTGGGCCACCGAAGAGGGTGACCTGGGGCCTGTGTACGGGTACCAGTGGCGCTCCTGGCCGACCGCCGACGGTCGCCATATTGACCAGATCAGCGAACTGGTTCAGCAGCTCAAGACCCGGCCGGACTCCCGTCGCCTGATCGTCAGTGCCTGGAACCCGTCAGACCTTCCCGATGAAGGTGTCTCCCCGAGCGAAAACGCCCGAGCCGGCAAAATGGCCCTGGCGCCGTGCCACGCACTTTTCCAGTTTTACGTGGCAGACGGCAAGCTCAGCTGCCAGCTGTACCAGCGCAGTGCGGATATATTCCTCGGTGTGCCGTTCAATATCGCCTCCTACAGCCTGCTGACCCTGATGCTGGCGCAGGTATGTGGCCTGGAGCCCGGTGATTTTGTACATACCTTTGGCGATGCCCACCTTTACTCTAATCATATGGAGCAAGTGGAGGAGCAGCTCTCCCGGGAGCCCCTGCCGCTGCCGCAGATGGTGCTCAACCCCGATGTCAAAGATCTGTTTGAGTTTCAGTTTGAAGACTTCGAACTGAAAGGTTACGAGGCTCACCCGCACATTCCGGCACCGGTGGCGGTCTAATGGCTGCGACCTCGCCGACACTGGCGATGATCGTCGCGATGGCGCGCAATCGCGCCATCGGTGTGGAAAACACCCTGCCATGGCGAATTTCCGGGGACCTGCAGTTCTTCAAGCGCACTACCCTCGGCAAACCAGTGGTGATGGGGCGAAAGACCTATGAGTCTATCGGTCGTCCCCTGCCGGGGCGACAGAACATCGTGATCACCCGTAATCCAGAGTGGCACGCCGAGGGTGTCTTGCGGGTTTCCTCGCTGGAGTCGGCCCTGGAGGCTGCCGCCCTTGCGGCCGGACAGGACGGCGCCAAGGAGATCATGGTGATTGGGGGGGCGGAGATATACCGTCAGGCTTTGCCGCTGGCGGAGCGCCTGTACGTGACCGAAGTGGATGCTGAAGTCAAAGGGGATGCTTTTTTCCCAGAGCTGGGCGACGCCTGGCGGGAAGTCGGTCGGGATTGTTACCCGGCTTCAGAGAAGGACCAGTACAACTACTGCTTAGTTCAGTACGACAGGTTTAAATAAAATACAGTTTGACTACAAAGTGCTCATTCGGGTAGTTTTGGTCAAATGTTGCACAAAGTAGGCCGCCGCAAATGTGTGCATGGAACCCGAGGGTGTTACCTTGGTGTTACCCAGCTACACAGCTGGGGCGGTGCAATCAATCCGCATTTGAATAATCAAATCGGCTGTTTACAATGTGCGGCTCTTAGCTGTCTTCAAACCAAAAAACACCGCGTTGTGGCAGCTAATCCATCGCGACCATGTTGTGAAATATTGAACCCACTGGGGGGTCTAATGAAAACCAAGCGATTCATGGCTGTGGCGCTGACCACTGCGCTGTCTGCCGGCGCACTGTACGGTAGCGTAGCCACTGCGGACACTATCAACACTGTCCTTAAGGTCGGCGAGCAGAAAACTGCTGCTGCCACTGCATCTCAAAAGCGCATCGACAAGATCGCTCAGGAAACCTCTGACCTGCTGCAGCAGTTCAAGGTTGTGAACAAAGAGATCGACGGTCTGCGCGTGTACAACCGTCAGCTCGAAAAGCAGCTGGCTAACCAGCTGTCCGTGATCAAGGATCTCGACGAGTCCATCGATCAGGTAACCGTTATCGAGCGTCAGATCCAGCCGCTGATCCTGCGTATGCTGGACGGTCTGGAGCAGTTCATCGAACTGGACGCCCCCTTCAAGCTGGCTGAGCGTAAGTCCAACCTCGAAGGTGTTAAGAACAATATGGACCGTTCCGATATCACTGTAGCGGAGAAATTCCGTCAGGTGCTGGAACTGTACAACTTCGAAGCTGAATACGCGCGCAAGATCGACAGCTACGGCGACACCCTGAACGTGAACGGTCAGGATCGCGAAGTAAACGTACTGCAGATCGGTCGTATCGCCCTGGTAGCTCAGACCACTGACTCCAAAATCTCCCTGGCCTATGACAAAGAGCAGAAAGCCTGGGTTGAAGTTGACGCTGGCGAGTACCGCCGCGCCATCATGCAGGGTCTGAAAATCGCCAAGAAACAGGCTACTACCGACATCATGACTATGCCGATTCCGGCTCCGGAGGCTGCGCAATGAAAACCTCTATCGCCAAACGCGTCCTAGCGGTTGCTGCCGCTGGCCTGATCAGTGTTTCCGCTGTAGCCCAGGACAAAGCATCTTCCCTGGACCAGCTGCTGAAGATGGTTCAGAGCTCCAAAATCGCTGAATCTGCCGAGCACAAAAAGCGCGAAGCAGACTTCCGTCGTCAGAAGGCTAACCAGGCCTCCCTGCTGAGCCAGGCTGAAAACACCCGTACCTCTGAAGAAGCCCGCTCCGCGGCGCTGGAGAAGAAGTACGAAGAACAGGAACTGCTGGTTCAGCAGAAACGTCAGCAGCTGGACGAGCGCCTCGGCTCTCTGAAAGAACTGTTTGGTCACCTGACCTCTACTGCCGGCGACCTGCGTGCCAACATGCAGACCTCTCTGGTATCTGCCCAGTACCCGGGCCGTGCTGAGTTCCTCGATCAGCTGATCGAAAAAATGAACTCCGCGACCAAGCTGCCGACCATTCAGGAAATCGAGCGTCTGTGGTACGAACTGCAGCGTGAAACCGTGGAATCCGGCAAGATTGTTAAGTTTAACGGCACCGTGATCCTGCCCGACGGCGAACAGGCGCAGCAGGAAGTTGTCCGTGTTGGTAACTTCAACCTGGTTTCCGACGGCAAGTACCTGGAAATGAACGACAGCCAGAAAATGGCTGAGCTGATCCGTCAGCCCGACGGCAAGTACCTGAGCATGGCGGCTGACCTGCAGGCAGCGACCAGCGGCTTCACTGCTTTCGGTATTGACCCCACTGGTCCTACCGGCGGCTCCTACCTGAAAGCGATGATCGCGAGCCCGAGCCTCGTTGAGCGCTGGCATCAGGGTGGCATCGTAGGCTACATCATCACTGGTGTTGGTGTGGTTGCGGTACTGCTGGCCATCTGGCGTCTGATCGTGCTGTCTGGTGTGAACGCGAAAGTGAACTCCCAGCTGCGCTCCTCTACTCCGAACACCAACAACCCGCTGGGTCGTGTTCTGTCCGTAGCGGAAGAGAACAAAGGTGTAGACGGCGAGACCCTGGAACTGAAGATGGAAGAAGCGGTGCTGAAAGAGCGTCCGGCCATCGAATCCGGTCTGAACCTGCTGAAGATCATCGCCATGGTAGCCCCGCTGCTGGGTCTGCTGGGTACTGTTACCGGTATGATCATCACCTTCCAGGCGATCACCATCTTCGGCGCAGGCGATCCTAAAGCAATGGCTGGCGGTATTTCCTCTGCTCTGGTAACTACCGTTCTGGGTCTGTGTGTGGCTATCCCGACCGTGCTGCTGCACACCATCGTGAACGGCCGCGCCAAGCGCATCCTGCACATCCTGGACGAGCAGAGTGCCGGTATCGTTGCAGAAAACGCTGAGCGTAAATAAGAGGAGGCGGCAACATGCACGCATTAAATGACGCATGGGCCGCCGTCAACGCCTTTATGGCGTCGGGCGGGCCAGTACTACTCCTGATCGCCGGCCTGACCTTCTTCATGTGGACGCTGATTTTCGAGCGGTTCTTCTACTTCAAGAGCTCCCTGAAGCGTGATGTTCAGGGCGCTGTGGACACCTGGGAAGCGCGCCCCGAGCGCAAATCCTGGGGTGCTCACCAGATCCGCTACGCACTGGTTTCCCGGGTATCCGAGAAAATTCAGAGCAACATGGACATGATCCAGACCTGTGTCGCCCTCGCGCCGTTGTTCGGCCTGCTGGGTACCGTCTGGGGCATGATCAACGTGTTCGAAGTTCTCGCGATTACCGGCGGTGGTGATGCGAAGCAAATGGCCAGCGGTGTATCCATGGCTACCATCCCGACAATGGCGGGCATGGTGACCGCACTGTCTGGGGTGTTTGCTAACACTTACATTACCCGTACCGCAGAGCGTGAAACTCAGCTGCTGGAAGACCATCTGACGATGGATCACTGACGGCACCACATTGACGCGACCGGCAAGTCCCTTTCGGGGCGGCCGGAAGCTGAGAAGGTTTAGCCAATTCGCGGAACTTCCACTATCAACTCGCTTGAAGTGGGAGTTCCACAGGGCCAAATCTCGCTATTAGCATTTTGCTAGAGAGAGTTGCAATGAGCAGAAAAAAGACTACGGCGGAAGAAGAAGGGCAAGCGATTGACCTTACGCCCATGCTGGACGTGGTGTTCATCATGCTGATCTTCTTCATCGTCACCGCGACCTTTATCAAGGAGCCGGGTGTCGATGTTGTGAAGCCGGAAGCGACTACCGCTGATCTCAAAGCCGCCTCTATTCTGGTAGCGATTAACGACAACAACGAAATCTGGATTGCCAAAGAAAAGGTAGATGACCGCCTGGTGAAAAACACCCTGGAGCGTCTCTACGCGGAAAACCCGAAAGGGTGGTTGGTAATTCAGCCCGATAAAAAGGCGAGTATCGAGAAGGTTGCCCTGATCGCGGATGCGGCCAGGAAGATCGGAATCGAGAAAGTGTCGGTCGCTACAGAGAAGAGTTAACAGCTATGAACCCGGTAAGACTATTAGGGGCGGGTGCGTTGGCGGTAGCCACGACTTTTGCCCTGATCTTCACCATGCATCAGCTGATTGAAGCCAACATGAAAGCTCCTGATGAAGAGGAGCAGATCAAAGTGGCCGACGTCGTGATGCCGGAGACGAAGATCGAAACCAAATACGATACCAGCAAACCGGATAAGCCCGACGAGCCCGAGCAGCCGCCACCCGATATGCCGGAGCCGGAGTTTGACCAGCCGGATGTAGACAATGCTCTAAACATGTCTGCCCCCGCGGCAAGCGCTGCAGTGAAGGTAGGTGGCATCGGCGGCTTTGCCTCCGAAGGTGACTACCTGCCGATCGTTAAGGTTCAGCCTCAGTATCCGCGCCGCGCACTGCAGCGTGGTATCGAAGGCTGGGTAGTTGTGGAATATACGGTGACCAAAAACGGTTCTGTACGTGATCCGCGTGTGGTGGAGGCCTTCACTAAAGATGGCAACCCGACCACAATCTTCAACCGCGCTGCGGTGAAGTCTGCGCTGAAGTACAAGTACAAGCCGCGGGTTGTTGATGGTGAGCCGATTGAAGTGCCTGGTGTAAAAACCAAGATCAGCTTCAACATGGCGCAATAAATAGGGGACGCATATGAATATGACGACCGTGACGAAAGGCCTGTCCAGATTCGTCCTGCGCACGTCCGTAGCGCTGCCCCTGGTACTCGCACCAGCAGTGAGCGTTACCGTACTGGAAGCCGTTGGCGTGTCTGCCTCCTTTGCTCAGGCGGAAGCCCAGAGTGAGCAGAAGACTCGTAAAGTACCGGCGATGCGTGAAAACGTGTTCAAGAAACTGGGTAAAGTGCAGGAAGCTGCCGATGCCCAGAACTGGCCGGCGGCACTGGCCGCGTTGAAGGAAATGGAAGCCGGGAAGGACAAGTACAACGGTTATGAAACCGCCCAGATGTACTACTTCTACGGTTTTGTTTACTACAGCATGGAGCGGTATCCGCAAGCGATTACCTACTACAAAAAAGTACTGCAGCAGGGCGAAAGCAACCTGCCGCTAGCACTGGAAGTGGGCACTCTGTTGACTGTGGCTCAGCTGTACTTCGTACAGGAAGACTACAAGCAGGCACTGAACTACCTGAACCAGTGGTTCAAGGTGGCGGACAACGTTACTGCGGATTCCTACGCCCTGCGTGCGCAGGCCTACCACCAGGTGGGTAATGCGAAGGCCGCTATGGCGGACATCAGCAAAGCCATTTCCATGTACGAGCAGGAAGGCAAAACGCCGAAGGAAAACTGGTTCCAGCTGCAGCGCTACTTCTACTATGAGCAGAATGACTACAAAAACGTAGCCAAGGTGCTCGAGAAGCTGGTGAAGCACTACCCGAAAGGTGAGTACTACAAGCAGTTGGCAGGTATGTACGGTGAGCTGAAGCGTGAAGACGATATGCTTCACATGATGGAAGCCGCTTACGTTGCAGGTGCCCTGGAAAAAGAGAAAGAGCTGTTGAACATGGCTTATCTCTTTATGGGTGCTGAAATGCCGTACAAGGGTGCCAAAGTCATCGACAAAGGCATCGACGAAAAGAAAATC
Source organism: Microbulbifer elongatus (assembly GCF_020524885.1). Taxonomy (GTDB): domain Bacteria; phylum Pseudomonadota; class Gammaproteobacteria; order Pseudomonadales; family Cellvibrionaceae; genus Microbulbifer; species Microbulbifer elongatus_A. The sequence goes on from NZ_JAIVKJ010000002.1 coordinate 797,157, forward strand.
AAGCGTACTTCAAAAAATCTGGAAACCCTGGCTCAGGCCTACCAGATGGCTCAGGAACTGCAGAAGTCTATTCCCGAGCTGGAAGCGGCTGCTAGCATGTCCGACAAGGGCGACCTCTATTCCCGTCTGGCAGGTATCTACCTGGATCTGGACAAGAATGAGAAAGCCGTTGATATGGGTGCGAAGGCACTGAAGAAAGGCGATATCAAGCGCCCGGATCAGCTGTACATCGTGCTGGGCATGGCCAACGCCAACCTGAAAAAGTACGACGCCTCTCTGAAATACTTCGAAAAGGCCCTGGATGACAAGCGCTCTGAAAAGTTTGCCAAACAGTGGATTTCTTTCGTAAAAGCAGAGCAGGAGCGCGAGAAGCAGCTGGCTATGTAAGCCGAGTGCTTCTACCGCACCGAAAAGCCGCACACTGTGCGGCTTTTTTTTGTTCTAAATCTGGCAAGTTGGCGCAATAGTGATCGGTTAATGGGAATTATTTGCAATTTCGTCAGAATCAACTAGATAGTTAAAGTAGCTGATCAGCTTTTTCCAACGTCCCGCCGGAGTTCTCCAGGCGGCACGATCAATCAACACCTGAAAATAACAAGGAGAGGTGTTTATGGAACAGGCTAATCACTTGCCCAACGCCATTTCTCAGTTTCCCAATCTCGAAGTTTCGTTATCCGCTAGGTCGACGGAGATGCTGCGTAACGGGGTATATGCTCTGGCAGTTACCGGGTTGCTATTGCTGGCTATGAGTCAGTTAATCGCTACAGATTACCGCGCACCACCGGAAGAGCTCCCTCCAAAAGTCGCTGCTATCCATATGCCGGATATGACACCGACGGTTAATAAGACAGAACCGATCAAGAAGCCGCAGGAGGTACCACCATTGGTAAAACCGGTGCCGGTTGAGAGTAGGGTCGATCCGGCACAAGTACCGATTACCTTTGGTTCACCGATAGTGGGCAAGGAGAAAATTGATCCGCTCATGATTACCTCTGATCCCTTACCGATTTACAAGCCAGCGCCGCGCTACCCGCGCCGCGCCATAGCCCGAGGGATCGAAGGCTACGTAGTGGTGGAGTTCACAATCACTACCAATGGAAGTGTGAAGAATCCGAGTATCGTCGGCGGTTATGATCGTTCTGGGGTGGCCACCGATATTTTTGATCGGGCCGCTTTAAGTGCGGTCGAACGATTCAAATACCGACCTCCGCTATCGGAGGGGCAACCGGTGGAACGTCACGGGGTAAGAAATCGGATTACGTTCCGACTGGCGGACTAAAGGGGAAGTGATGGTTGGGCCGCGAGCTGTCGCAGTGCTCGCGGCCCAATTTTTATAAGGCCGAGGTTCTTTTCAGTCGATATTTTCAGTCGATTTCTCGCACTGCGCCCCTGTCTGCGCTGGTGGCGAGCAAGGCGTATGCCTTCAGGGCCCGGCTCACTTTGCGCGGACGCTGTTTGATCGGCTTCCAGCTGGTCACACCTTTTGCATCCATCGCTTCACGGCGGCGCTGCAGCTCGGCCTCTGGAACATCGATCTCGATCAGGCGCTTCGGAATATCGATGCGCACCAGATCGCCATCCTGTACCAGCGCGATATTGCCACCCCCTGCCGCTTCTGGTGATACATGTCCGATGGACAGGCCCGAGGTCCCGCCAGAGAAGCGGCCATCGGTAATCAGGGCGCAGGATTTACCCAGGCCCTTTGATTTCAGGTAGCTGGTCGGATAAAGCATCTCCTGCATACCCGGGCCACCTTTGGGGCCCTCGTAGCGCACGATCACCGCCTCGCCTTCTTTCACCTTGCCTTCCAGAATGTGGGCGACCGCGTCTTCCTGACTTTCGACGATGTGTGCCGGTCCTTCAAAATGCCACAGCTCCTCTTCCACCCCAGAGGTCTTTACCACGCAGCCGTTGGGCGCAAGGTTGCCAAACAGCACTGCGAGGCCGCCCTCGGCGGAATAGGCGTGTTCTACCGAGCGGATACAGCCCTGCTCGCGATCACCGTCCAGGTTGTTCCAGCGGCATTCCTGGCTAAACGCCTGCTGGGTAGGGATACCGGCGGGACCCGCACGGAAGAACTTGTGTACATCTGGATCGTCGGTGCGGCGGATATCCCACTGCTCCAGTGCTTCCCTGAAGGAGCTACTGTGTACCGTCGGCAGGCTGGCATCCAGCAAGCCACCGGCTTCCAGCTCGCCGAGAATCGACATTACACCACCGGCGCGGTGCACATCTTCGATATGGTACTTCTGTGTATTCGGCGCCACTTTACACAGCTGCGGAATCTTGCGCGAAAGCCGGTCGATATCCGCGAGGGTGAAGTCCACTTCGCCTTCCTGGGCTGCAGCAAGCAGGTGCAGGATGGTGTTGGTGGAACCGCCCATGGCGATATCCAGTGCCATGGCATTACTGAAGGCGGCGCGGTTGGCAATGTTTCGCGGCAGTGCGGATTCGTCGTCTTCCTCGTAGTACCGTTTGGCCAGCGCCACGATCTCGCGACCGGCCCGCAAAAATAATTGTTCGCGGTCCGCGTGGGTGGCGAGCATGGTCCCGTTGCCGGGCAGGGACAGGCCCAGGGCCTCGGTCAGGCAATTCATGGAGTTGGCGGTAAACATTCCCGAGCAGGAGCCGCAGGTAGGGCACGCGGAACGCTCGTATTCGGCCACCTGCTCGTCGCTGGCGTCATCGGTGGCAGCAATGACCATGGCATCCACCAGGTCCAGCTTGTGGTCCGCGAGCTTGGTCTTGCCGGCCTCCATGGGGCCGCCGGAAACAAAGATCACCGGGATGTTGAGGCGCAGTGCCGCCATTAGCATTCCGGGAGTGATCTTGTCGCAGTTGGAAATACACACCAGCGCATCGGCGCAGTGGGCGTTCACCATGTACTCCACAGAGTCAGCAATGATCTCGCGGCTGGGCAGGCTGTAGAGCATGCCGTCGTGGCCCATGGCGATGCCGTCATCCACGGCGATGGTGTTGAACTCCTTGGCCACGCCGCCGGCCTTCTCGATCTCCCGTGCGACCAGCTGACCCATATCCTTCAGGTGCACGTGCCCGGGCACGAACTGAGTAAAGGAGTTGGCCACGGCGATAATCGGCTTGTGGAAATCTTCATCCTTCATGCCAGTGGCGCGCCACAGGGCGCGGGCGCCGGCCATATTGCGGCCAGCGGTGGAAGTGCGAGAGCGATACTGAGGCATAGCGGTTCTTAAAACGTGATTCAGAAAATGGTGGTGTGCCCGAGGTTGGGGCGGGGCAGAGACATGCCCGGGAGCGCAACAGGTTAGCAAAATGGAAACACTATTGCGCGGCTGGCTGGAATAGCTGGATTTGCCGCAAGACCTATCCGTCATGCGACAGATTTATCGCAAGGCCATTGCGCTTAAAGTGGTTTGCGTAAAACGCGGGAATTGCGCTGAATGTTGTACAGCGACTTGCGGCTGGTAGGTAGCGAAGAAACATCCACTTGAGTAAAGCCTCGCTCGATAAACCAGTGCTCGGTCTGGGTAGTGAGTACGTAAATTTCGGATAGATCCAGCGCCCTTGCCTGCCGCTCCAGGTGCTGTAGCAGCTTGGCCCCGCGGCCGCCGCCGCGAAACTCCGGATGTATCGCGACACAGGCAACTTCCGCGGCGATCGTATCGCCCTGATCGTCGAGAATCGGGTAGAGCGCAGCACAGGCCACCGGCGTCCCGTCCACCTCCACCAGCGTGAAATGATCGATTTCCGACTCCAGTTTTTCCCGCGAGCGGCGCACCAGGATGCCCTGTTTTTCCAATGGCCGGATAAGTCCGAGAATCCCGCCCACATCGGTGATGCGCGCCCGCCGAATGACCTCGTAACTATCCCGGTAGATCATGGTGCCGACACCTTCACGGCTCAGCAGCTCCTGCAGCAATGCGCCGTTGTCGGCGTAGCTGAGCAAGTGAACGCGCTGGGTGCCAGCGCTACACGCGTTGATGGCGCAAGCGAGTGTTTCACTGTCCACAGTATCGGCGATGTCTTCGGCCTGATGAATGCTCAGGTCGTAAACCGGCTGGCCTTTTACTTCGAGCTGTGGAAGATCGCGAAACAGAATCAGCTTTTCTGCCTTTAGTGCCTTGGCCGCTTCCGCGGCGAGATCGAGGTAATTCAGATTGAACAGCTCGCCGGTTAGCGACGTGCCGAAGGGGGACAGCAGCACCAGTGAGTTCTCTTCCAGTGCACGGCTAATAGCCTGTACTTCCATCCGCCGCACCTGTCCGGTCCAGCGCATATCGGTGCCGTCAATAATGCCTACCGGGCGCGCGGTAACAAAGTTGCCGGAAACCACTTTTAAAGCGGAGCGCGCCATCGGCGAATCTGGCAGCCCCTGGGAGAAGGCGGCCTCAATTTCAAACCTTAGCTTGCCCGTCGCGGCCTTGATCACTTCCAGGGTTTCACGGTCGGTAACACGGGTATTGCCATGAAAGTGGCTTTCAATACCTGCATTCAGAAGAGCGCGATTTACCTGCGCGCGCGCCCCGTGCACCAGCACCAGTTTGACCCCGAGGCTGATCAGCAGTGCCAGGTCGTGGACCAGGTTGCGAAAGTTTTCATGCTCAAAACCTTCCCCGGGAATCGCAACCACCAGCGTTCGCCCACGCAGATCATTGATGTAGGGCGCGGCGTTTCGGAACCAGTTAAGGGTGGCGGTTTCTGTATTCACGGTTTTAGCATTCAAAAGATGAATCGGAAGTTGGCACAATATACCGTATTTTCTGCGGATTAAATGGCCGACTTTAACTTAGCCTTGGCCAGCTTGGTGGCGGTGCCGCTACCGGGTGCGCTTTTGCGAGACACGCCGTGAACCCATCCATGGGGGCTCGGCTGCGGCCGTCTTGGCCGCAGACGGTCTCGCAAAAGCGCACCCGGTATCGCCACCTTCTCTCGACCAGCAGTGCCTTGTTAAAGGCAAAACCTCCCAATCATTCCTTTCAGTATCTCTACCATCGGATCAATCCGTTCCAGTCCGAGATATTCATCCGGCTGGTGCGCCTGATCGATATCCCCGGGTCCAAGCACGATGGTCTGCATCCCAAGCTTTTGCAGAAAGGGTGCCTCAGTGGCGAAAGCGACGCTCTCGGCGCTGTGCCCGGTAAGTTTTTCCGCCGCCTGCACCAGATCCGATTGTGCCGGCTCTTCGAACGCTTCGACACCGCCAATCAGGGAATCCATTTCCAGCTGAATCTTCTCGCCGCTGACCACATTTTTCAGCCTCTGGTGCAGCTCGCCGCGCAGCGCGTCCATTGGCATACCGGGTAACGGTCGCAGATCAAATTGAAGTTCTGTGTGTCCGCAAATGCGGTTGGGGTTGTCCCCGCCATGGATGCAGCCGAGGTTCAGGGTGGGGACCTCAACAGCGAATCCCGGGTTTTTGTAGCGCTCTTGCCATTCAGTGCGCAGCTTCAGAATTTCTGACATCGCCGTGTGCATCGCTTCCAGAGCGCTGGCACCGTAGGCCGGGTTCGAGGAGTGTCCGGCCTGGCCGGTGATGCGCAAGCGCTCCATCATCATGCCCTTGTGCATACGAATTGGCTTGAGTCCGGTGGGCTCGCCGATGATTGCGTAGCGTGCTTTGGGCAGGCCGGCCTTGACCAGCGCGCGGGCGCCAGACATGGAGGTTTCCTCATCGGCGGTGGCGAGGATGATCAGCGGTTGCTGCAAGGGCTTGCCGGCAAAGGCCTTGGCGGCCTCGATGGCCAGCGGGAAAAAGCCCTTCATGTCAGTACTGCCAAGACCATAGAAACGGTTGTCGCGTTCACTGAGCTTGAACGGGTCCGATTTCCAGCGGTCGTCGTCATAGGGCACGGTGTCGGTATGTCCGGCCAACACCAGTCCGCCGTCGCCCTGGCCCAGAGTGGCGATCAGGTTGGCTTTATTGGGGTGGCCCTCGATGGGCATGATCTGGATGTTGAAACCTAGGGTTTCCAGCCACGCGGCGAGCAGGTCAATCACACCGCGATTGCCCATATCCAGTTTGGGGTTGGTGGCGCTGACACTTGGGCTGGCCACCAGTTGTTGCAGTTGGCTCTGCAGGTCGGGCAGCGCGCGGATGCTCATTTCTGTTTTCCTTTCGACAGGGTCAATTCCGTCTGTGTTTGTTGTGCCACTCACTGAGTAGCACCGCGGCGACGATTACAATGCCACCAACGGTGAGCCTTACCAGATCGGCATCGCGATTCCAGAGTAACAGGTTTACCAGCAGCCCGGCGGGAATCAAAGCGTTGTTCATGGCTGCCAGGGTGCCGGGAGAAACCTGCGTGGCGCCTTTGTTCCACAGAAAATAGCCCAGCCCGGATGCAACCGCCCCCAGCCACAGCAATATACCCCATTGGAGGTTGCTACTGGGGTACTGAGGATTGCCTAGTATGAGCCAGGCCATGGTGGCCACGATACTGGCGCCGATAAAAAACCAGCCAAAGGTTTGGCGGGGCGGCAGCCTTGTCCCGCGCTTTGTTTCAGATTGCATAAACTGCTTGTAGGCGACCTGCCCGGTAGCGAAGCACAGGTTGGCACCTTGTACCACGAGAAACCCTGTCCAGTAGCTGCCGCTGAGATTGTCCCAGCGGATGATGGCGGCGCCCAGTACCGCTATCGCGGCAATCAGCAGGTTCCATGGCGAAAAACTGCGCGCCAGAAGGTCGTAGATCAGAGCGATATAGACCGGAGTGAAGATGGTAAACAGTAATACCTCGGGCACGCTGAGCAGCAGAAAGGACTGGTAATAGAACAGGTACATCAGGCCCAGCTGCACGGCGCCAATGGCCATGAGTGTTGCAGCAGTACGCGGCGGGGTGCGCCAGTTCAGGAAGGGCAGGAACACACCGGTGGCGAGCACTACCCGGGTGAGGACAGAGAAATAACTGTCTACCTGCCCGGCGAGATAGACGCCGATCAGACTGAAAGAAAAGGCCCACAGCAGGGTAACGAGGATCAATAAAAACATGGGTTGGGTATTTTATTCGTGACGGTAAATGCTGATTACAAATCCCTCGCGGCATTAGCGCAACTGTGTGAGCGGCTAAAGAAGGTGCGGGCATTCAGTTTCAACGCCAGCAATGGCCCCGGTTCAAAAACCAACTGGCGTGGGCATGGGCGCGGTGACGTGGAGGTTACGAGCTATGGTGCGCATATTCTGTTTGCAGAGCAGGCGCAGTTTACCGACGGGGATGGCCACAAGATCGCTTTGCAAAACACCTACCGCTGGACCCGCTGTGTCGACTTTGTGCGCCTGGAACATTTGCGCCGGGAGGAGCCGGTGCTGCTGTTCAACCTGGTCCCCATAACCAACCAAGGCTTCCGCCACCAGTCTCCGCATTTGTGTGGCGAGGATACCTACACCGCGGATCTTATTCTGCACCCGGACGAGATTGAATTGATCTGGCAGATTCACGGCCCGCGGAAGGATGAGAGGCTGCATTACCATTATTGGTAGGAATTACAGGAACTTCATTGTGGGTTGAGTGGCGGTACCGGCAACTTCGCGGCGACTTTTGATTTCTATTTTTCCTTCAGGCTGATCTGCCCACGGAGATAAGTTACGGCTTTCCCCCGCATAATCACCCGCTTCCCGCGTAACTCGCAATCCAGCTCACCACCGCGCGGTGAAATCTGTTTCGCTCTGAGCGCAGTTTTGTCCAGTCGATCCGCCCAAAAGGGTACCAGGCGCGTGTGCGCAGAACCGGTCACCGGATCTTCATCGATGCCAATGGCTGGAGCGAAGAAACGGCTGACGAAGTCACAGTCGAAGCCCTCGCCCGGTGCTGTACAGATAACCCCCTTGTACGGGAGGTTGGCCACGGCTCGCATATCGGGGTCTAAACTGGCAACCGCTTCCGCGGATGCTAATTCCACCAGCAGCTGGTCATCGGAACCGGCAACTTCCATGGCCGACAGCGGTGCGGCGCCGAGGGCATCGGTGTATTCCTGGCCCAGCCCGACAGGCTGGTTGACCTGGGCCGGAAAGTCGAGGGCCAGCAGCTCGCCCTTACGGCGCACGATCAGCTCACCACTGCGGGTGAAGAAGTGTATTTCGTCGTCGGTAAAGCCCAGCTCGGTCCATAGTAGGTGGGCGGTGACGAGGGTGGCGTGGCCGCAAAGGGGCACTTCTTCGCCGGGGGTGAACCAGCGCAGCTCGAAACCGTTGCCGGAGGGCACGGTGAAGGCGGTTTCGGCGAGGTTGTTCTCGGCGGCGATCTGTTGCATCAGGCGGTCGTCGAGCCAGCGGGTCAGTGGTACATAGGCGGCTGGGTTGCCTTTGAAGAGTTCTGAGGTGAAGGCGTCGGCCTGGTAGATGGGCAGTTGCATAGATCGTTGCATGGAGGGGCCTTCTTACATTGCCAGCACAAAAAAAGGGAGAGCCAAATGGCTCTCCCTTTTTATCAAGTGCGGCGGGTAAATTCTATTACCCGCCGGCTTTTAACCACGAGTGGTTATCAGCCGAACATGCCCTTGAAGAAGAAGAAAAACAGGATTGCCAGGCCGGCGCCTGCAGGCAGGGTGACAATCCAGGACGCGGCGATGGTGGTGATCATGCGCAGGTTGAGTGCGCCGATACCGCGGGCCAGGCCAACCCCGAGCACCGCACCCACCAGGGTGTGGGTGGTGGAGATTGGCAGACCGGTGCCGGAGGCAAGTACCACGGTAGCGGCGGCGCCCAGCTCGGCGGCGAAGCCGCGGCTCGGGGTCAGCTCGGTAATTTTGCGGCCGATGGTGGCCATTACCTTGAAGCCGTATGTGGCGAGGCCCACAACGATACCAGCACCACCCAGCAGCAGGATCCACGACGGCATCACAGCCTTGGCGGTTACCGCGCCCTGTTGCACGGTATTCACGACCGCAGCCAGCGGGCCGACCGCGTTGGCCACATCATTGGAGCCGTGGGCGAAGGCCATGGCACAGGCGGTGAATATCATCAGGATGGCGAACACGCGCTCCACGTTAGCGAAGCGGTTGTCCTTCTCCATGGCCGGGTCACGCTTGATGCGCTTCAGCAGAACGATACCGAGTCCCATCACGACCAGGCCCATTGCGCCAGCAATCAGCGCGTCCTGCCAGAAAGACAGGGAGATGCCGGCGTCTTTGAATACGTGCTTGAGGCCCTTGGTAAGGGTCACCATGGAAATCATCCAGCCCACGGCAAACATATAGAAGGGGATGTAGCGTTTGGCGTTGGTAAATGGATCTTCGGTGTTGAGGATCAGTCGTTGCACGCTTCGGAACAGCAGGAAGGAAATGGTTCCGGCGAGCACCGGCGACACCACCCAACTGGCGACGATGCTGGCTACCTTGCCCCAGGCCACGGCATCCACGGAAATACCCACCGCCGAGAAACCGACGATGGCGCCGACAATGGAGTGGGTGGTCGAGACCGGCCAGCCCAGGATACTCGCGATCAGCAGCCAGGTACCTGCCGCCAGCAGGGCCGACAGCATGCCGTATACCAGCAGTTCGGGTGCATCGTTGAACAGATCCGGGGCAATGATGCCCTTGCGGATCGTGGAGGTCACTTCGCCACCGGCGAGGTAGGCGCCGGCGAACTCGAAGATCATGGCGATAATAATCGCCTGTTTGATAGTCAGCGCGCGGGAGCCAACGGACGTGCCCATGGCATTGGCCACGTCGTTGGCGCCCACACCCCAGGCCATAAAGAATCCAAATACGCAGGCCAGAATCAGAAAGATATGGCCGTACTGAGCAATGATTTCCACGTTTTCTCTCCCCGTTTATCGCGCTAGCAACAGCTGCAATCGGTTGCCCACGCCGTGGGCCTCATCCGCCAGGTCGCCCACCCACTCGATGACGCGGTACAGGAAAATCACGTCTACCGGTGGCAGGTCTTTTTCTAATTTGAACAGTGCGGCGCGCACTTGCACTTCCAGCTTGTCGGACTTGCGCTCAAGATCGTCAAGTTCTTCGGTCATGCGGCGGGTAATATCCACTTCGCGCCCGGCGAAGCCGGATTCCAGCAGCTCGTCCAGCTCGTTGATGGCTTTCAGCGCCTGGGCAGAGGCAGCAACCGCGCTCTCCACAAAGGTGGCCATCATGGCGTGCATTGACTCCGGGATCTGCATCTGGCGGCCGATGGCAAGGCCGGCGATATCCTGGGCAGTGTTGGCCACCTTGTCCTGTACGTGCAGCAGTTCCAGCAGGTCGGTGCGGGAGACTGGCATAAACAGGCTGTCCGGCAGGTGCAGGCGCAGGTCTTTCTTGATGTCGTCAGCACGGTTCTCACTGGCGGAGATTCGTTGCTGGACCTTGGTGGCAGTGCTGTAGTCGCTCTTCATGAGAGCTTCAAAGAAGGGCACCAGATCCGCTGACGCCTCGTGGGCAGTCGCCATGTGCTCCTTGATCGGCTTGATCGGCGAGCGGCCGAACAGGTTGGCGATATTGGAGAGGGGCATGGTCTGTTCCTTTTTCCGGTCCTGACAGTTGGATGAAAAGCCACCGGGGTGGCCGATTTGGGCGGCATGGTACCCCAACATGTGCGCAGGTCACAGTGACGTGATGGTTTCGCTAACATCTGAGCTAACCGGTGCACTGTTGTGGCTCGTCATAAGAGCTACAATGCGCCTTCACAATAAAGCGTAGACGGGTGACAGGGTATGGCTGTAAGCACAGGGGTGAGAGGCGCGGACCGGATTCTCGACCTGCCAGGGTTGCTGGAAGACCTGGTGGGCCAGGGCTATGTGGCCCGACTGGACGCTAATCGTCTGATCGGCACTCCACGCACCGCCGAGCAGGCACAAATGCACCCGCTCACCTATATCGCCAATTGCGAGCTGCCCAATCAGAAAAAGCCCGGCAAGCTACTGGATGCGGCGACGTTGACCCAGTGGTTGGCAGATACCTCTTCTCACGGCCTCTACCATATCGACCCGCTCAAGGTGAATGTAGCGGAAGTTACCGAGGTGATGAGCTTCCAGTTTGCCAAACGTCACCAGATTCTGTGTGTGGAGGCTTCCAAAGAAATGCTGCTGGTGGCCACCGCCCAGCCCTATACCTCGGGCTGGGAGGAGCAGTTGGAGCACACCAGCGGCCGTACCGTGCAACGCGTGGTGGCCGACCCCGCCGATATCAAGCGCTACGGTACCGAGTTTTACTCCCTGGCCAATTCCATATCCGGTGCCAGCGGCCTTAAGGGCAGCTCCGGTGCCGGCAATTTCGAGCAACTGCTGGAACTGGGCAATCTGAAGGATCCGGAAGCCAACGACCAACACATCGTCAATATTGTTGACTGGTTGCTACAGCACGCCTTCGACCAGCGCGCCAGTGATATCCATATCGAGCCAAGGAGAGACATCGGCCGCATACGTTTTCGGATCGACGGGGTGCTGCACCCGATCCACGAGCTGCCAGACCAGGTCAACTCCGCCGTTACCAGCCGCCTGAAAATCCTCGGGCGCATGAACGTGGCGGAGAAGCGCAAGCCCCAGGACGGCCGCATCAAGACCAAGCGCCCGGACGGCAGCGAGGTGGAATTGCGCCTCTCCACTCTGCCCACGGCTTTCGGTGAGAAGCTGGTGATGCGGATCTTCGATCCCGAAGTGCTGGCGCGCTCCTACAACGATCTGGGTCTCGCCGGTGACGACCTGGCCCGCTGGCAGACGATGTTATCCCGTCCCAACGGTATTGTGTTGGTGACTGGCCCCACGGGTTCCGGTAAAACCACCACCCTGTACACAGCGCTCAAGCAGCTGGCCTCCACCGAGGTTAATGTCTCTACTATTGAAGACCCCATCGAAATGGTGGAAGACAGCTTCAACCAGACGCAGGTACACCACAGTATCGGCCTGGATTTCGCCGCCGGTATCCGCACCCTGATGCGTCAGGACCCGGATATCATCATGGTGGGGGAGATCCGCGATCTGGAAACCGCACAGATGGCAGTACAGGCGGCGCTCACCGGCCACCTGGTGATCTCCACCCTGCACACCAACGATGCGCCCACCGCAGTCACCCGTCTGCTGGACCTTGGCCTGCCACACTATCTGTTGAAATCCACCGTGCTTGGGGTAATGGCCCAGCGGCTGGTGCGCACGCTCTGCCCGAGCTGCAAACGCAAGGCGGAGGTGAGTGACGAGGACTGGCAGGCATTGGTGAAACCCTGGAAGGCGCCCAAACCGGAAGTGGTGTACGAGCCGGAAGGCTGTCTCGACTGCCGCAATACCGGCTACCGTGGTCGCCAGGGTATTTATGAGATTCTGCCGTTTAGCGAGGGTATCCAGGCGTTGGTGACCCACGACTGCGACCTGCAACAGGTGCGGCGCCAGGGGATGCGCGAAGGCATGAACAGCCTGCGTTTATCTGGCGCGAGAAAAGTGGCGGCTGGCATTACCACCGTACAAGAAGTATTGCGCGTCGCGCCACCGCCGGATATCGCATTCTAGAAGAATGCGATTGGTACCGAGGTGATTGACCCGGCTACGCACTTTTATACTTGGACTTACGTTAACTCACGCAAAAGGATCTCGTCGTGTCGCTGTTCCCTGAATCCGTCTGCCCGCAGCGTCTGCAACCACGACTTCAGTCGCAATGGCAAAGCTGGTGCGATCAGGTGGGGGCAGGCGTGGCCGCAGCACTCGAAAAGCAGCTGCAGGCAGATCCATCCCAGCAAAAATTGGTAGCGCGAGCGCTGCTAGCCTCCGACTTCCTGCTACAGCAGTGTCGTCGCGATCCGGGGCTCCTCCCGCAATTGCTCAACAGCGATGACCTCGGCTTGGCGATCCCGGCGATTGCCGAACTGGAAAGCGAGGAGCAACTGGAGCGCAGCCTTCGGCAACTGAGAAATCGTGTGATTGCTGAAACCATCTGGCGGGACTTTGCCGGGCAGTGGGATATTCCCACCGCCTGTGCACGGCTGACCGAACTGGCGGAGGTGTGTATCCAGACCGCGCTTGATTGGCATCGCGAGAAAATGGTTGAACGCCACGGCGAGCCGCGCAGCCGCGCGGGGGATATCCAGCCGATGGTGGTGCTGGGGATGGGCAAACTGGGTGCGCGTGAGCTGAACCTCTCTTCCGATATTGATCTGATTTTTGCCTACCCCGAGCCAGGCCAGAGTGATGGTGAAAAGCCCCTGGAAAATCAGGCCTGGTTCCAGCGACTCGGGCAACGACTGATTAAATCGCTCGATACGGTCACCGCCGACGGTTTTGTTTTCCGTGTGGATATGCGCTTGCGCCCCTATGGCGACAGCGGCCCGCTGGTGAGTCATTACGCGGCACTGGAAGACTACTACCAGACCCAGGGCCGGGAATGGGAGCGCTATGCCATGATCAAGGCGCGCCCGGTAGCGATGAGTGGTGGGGGTGACGGAAAGCGTGCAGCAGAGGCAGCAGAGGAATTAATGGAGTTACTGCGGCCGTTTACCTATCGACGCTATATCGATTTCAGTGTGATCGACGCGCTCAGGGAAATGAAAACCCTGATCCAGCGTCAGGTGCGTGCGCGGGGCCTGATCGACAATATCAAACTGGGCCGCGGCGGAATCCGCGAGGTGGAGTTTATCGCGCAGGCGTTCCAGCTGATCCGCGGCGGGCGCGAGCCGGACCTGCGGGTGCGTAATATTCTCAAAGTGCTGCCGCAGCTGGAGGAGGGCGGCCATTTGCCCGAAGGCGCGGCGGAAGAGTTGCGCAATGCCTATCTGCTGCTGCGCCGTGTAGAGCACGGGTTGCAGGCAGAAAAGGACCAGCAGACGCAGACGTTGCCGCCGGAGATAGAGCGGCGTGAGCAACTCGCCTTCGCCCTGGGTTACGACAACTGGGCGGCGCTGGAAGCCGCTCTGGTACAGGCCAGGTTCGCCATCGAGCGCGAGTTCGATGAGGTGATCGCGCCGCCCGAGGAAAACGGTGAAATTACCGTCAGCGACAGCTGGGAGATTCTTTGGGCCGGCTGTGAGCTAGAAGAAGATCGGGATGCCTGGCTGGAACAGCTGCACGACGCAGGCTTCCAGCCCGCCACCAGGGCCCTTGAATTGCTGGCGGACCTGCATAGTGATCGTATCGTCACGGCGTTGCCGGTCGCTGGTCGGCAGCGTCTCGATCAGACCATGCCGCTATTACTGGCCGCGGCATCGGATGTGGGTGAGCCGTTGCTGGCGCTGGAGCGGGTGATGCCGCTGCTGCGGGCCATCCTGCGCCGCAGTGCCTACCTGGTATTGATTAACGAAAATCCACCGGTCCTGGCTCAGCTGCTGCGGCTGTGCAGCGCCTCGCCCTGGATCGCTGAGCAATTGGCACGCCACCCGATCCTGCTGGATGAAATGCTCGATCAGCGCCGCCTGCTGCAACCCTCTACCGCGAAAGATATCGCCGATGAATTGCGCGAGGAGATGCTGCGGGTCGACCCCGAGGACCTGGAAGCGCAGATGGAAGCCCTGCGCCATTTCAAGCAGGGGCAGAGCCTGCGAATTGCCGCTCAGGAAGTGACCGGTGCACTGCCGCTGATGAAAGTGAGCGACTCACTGACGTGGTTGGCGGAAGCCATTCTGCAACAGTCGCTGTCCCTGGCGTGGCAACAGACGACGGAAAAACACGGCGCACCCCAGGATACCAGCGCGGAAGATATGCGCTTCTCCATTGTCGCCTACGGCAAGCTCGGCGGCCTGGAACTGGGGCACGGTTCCGATCTGGATATCGTGTTTGTGCACGACGCCGAACCGCATCAGTACACCGATGGCGAGCGCTCCATCGACAACCTGAGCTTTTACACCCGTCTCGCTCAGCGGCTGATCCATATCCTGCAGACTCGCACCCTGAGCGGCCCTTTGTATGAAGTGGATACGCGTCTGCGCCCCTCGGGTAATTCCGGCCTGCTGGTGACGTCGCTTGCGGCGTTTGAAAAGTATCAGCGCGAGAGCGCCTGGACCTGGGAGCACCAGGCGCTGGTGCGCACGCGTCCAGTGGCAGGCAGTGAGCGTCTCGGATTGGCGTTTGAAAACTTGCGCACAACACTATTGTGTACGACGCGGGATGAACAGAAATTGCGTGAAGAGGTGGTGGAGATGCGCAATAAGATGCGTGCACACCTCGATAAGAGCAATGATCGGGAATTCGATCTTAAGCACGGCCCGGGCGGTATTGTCGATATCGAATTTATGGTTCAATATGCTGCATTGGCCTGGGCGCAAGGCGCCCCTTCGATCGTGCGGTACACCGACAACATCCGCATTCTTGAAAGCCTCTCCGAGGCGGGCCTGATGCCGGCCCACCAAGCCGCGCATTTGATCGACGCCTACAAAGCCTACCGATCAGAAGGTCATCGCCTGGCATTACAACAGCTGCCGGGGGTTGTATCCGGTGACCAATTCGAAGCGGAAAGAAAGACCGTTGAAACAACTTGGCAGCAGATGTTGGGCTGAATTTCCCGCAGAGGGAGGTTCGTGCCTCGCCGTTCTCGCTGTCCGCTTAAAACTGTTTTTCACCTGGCTCTGTGCTGTAGGAGCCAACCTGCTGGCGAACTGATTCGATCTTCCTTTCAAGGACTCGACCATCCTCCCCCAGGCCGCTCCTACAGGCGTGAATAGAATTTTGTAGGAGATTCCCATGTCTTTTGCCGATCGAGACGGCGTTATCTGGTTTGACGGTGAACTTGTTCCCTGGCGCGACGCACGGGTGCACGTACTTACCCACACCCTGCACTACGGAATGGGCGTATTCGAAGGCGTGCGCGCCTACGAAACCGCCGATGGCGGCACCAGTATCTTTCGACTGAACGAACACACGCGCCGCCTGTTCCGCTCCGCCAAAATCATGAATATGCCGATGCCGTATAGCGAGGAGCAGCTCAACGAGGCGCAACGTCTGGTGGTGCGAGAGAATGGTCTCAAGGAAGCTTATCTGCGCCCGATGGTGTTTTACGGTTCCGAAGGCATGGGGCTGCGTGCGGATGCGCTGCAGACCCACGTGATCATCGCGGCCTGGGAGTGGCCGAGCTACATGACCCCGGAGGCGCGTGAACTGGGTATCAAGGTAAACACCTCGTCCTATACTCGCCACCATGTAAATATCGCCATGTGCAAGGCCAAGGCGAATGGCAACTACATCAACTCCATGCTGGCGTTGCAGGAAGCCATCCGCAATGGTTGCGAGGAAGCCCTGTTGCTGGATCCGGAAGGTTATGTAGCAGAAGGCAGTGGTGAGAATTTCTTCCTGGTCAGTGATGGTGTTATCTACACCCCGGAGTTGACCTCCTGCCTTGATGGAATCACCCGCGCCTCGGTGATTCAGCTCGCCGACGAGTGCGGTTACACCGTTAAGGAAAAGCGCATCACCCGCGACGAGGTCTATATCGCCGACGAAGCCTTCTTCACCGGCACCGCGGCGGAAGTGTTGCCGATTCGCATGCTTGATGGCCGCACCATCGGTTCCGGTCGCCGTGGCCCGATTACCAAGCGTCTACAGCAAATGTACTTTGATGCGGTACAGGGCAAGAGCCAGGCGCATCTGGGCTGGCTCAGCGATGTGCACGAAGCCTGCGAGCCGGTGGCGGCCTCCGCGTGACCTGAACGCGCCGAATTTGGACGCGACAAAAAGGGCGGGATCCGGAAGGGTTCCGCCCTTTTTTATACGCCTGGCTTTAGACCCGGTCTGAGACCCGCTCCCTAGAGGAGGCCATGCATATCCCTTAGAATGATTGCCAACCGTTGCAGATTCCAATGGGCCGCCGCAAGGGGCGAGACAGGTTTCATCCAATGTTTTCCTATTTTATGAAGAAGCGATTGCGCAAGCACGACCGTGTAAACAATCGCAAGATTGAGTCGATCGTGCGGGCACAGCTGCTTCAGCAGCAGGCCCTTACCTGCCGGGATGTGGGGGTAGGCAACGATAAAGATCACAATATCGTGGTTTCATTGACGTCTTTCGACAAGCGGATCGATGACGTTTTCTACACCGTGGAAAGCCTGTTTCAGCAGTGGGTGAAAGCGGATGCGGTGGTGCTATGGCTGTCCACCAAGAACTTTCCAGATCGCCGTCTGCCGGAGAGTCTGGAGCAGCAGAAAAAGCGTGGCCTGCAGATCTATTTTGTTGAGGAAGACTTCGGGCCTTACAAAAAGTACTGTTACGCGTTCGACAAGTTCCCTGAAAGCCTGATCATCACCGTTGACGACGATACCCTGTATCCGCCGGATACCATTGACCTGCTGTACCGCGCTTATCTGCGGGCTCCAGACACCATCCACTGTCACCGCGCACATCGGATACGCCTTGACCGACAAGGGGGGGTGAAGTCCTACGGCGACTGGGATTCCGACTGGCGCTGGAGTGAAGCCGATGGCTCGGCCTCTCCGCTGGTATTCCCCACCGGGGTTGGTGGGGTACTGTATTTCCCCGGTGCGCTGCATCCGGATGCCTTCGATTCCGAGAAATTCATGCGCCTTTGCCCGAATGCCGACGATATCTGGCTGAAGGCGATGAGTCTGAAGCAAGGCACGCCCTGTGCGAGGGTGTCGGACCCGCGCGACTGGACATCGCGCTTTCTGTCCCTGGCGGGAAGCCAGGATTCGGCCCTGAGGAAAGAGAACTGGCGCAAGCGCGGCGGCAACGATTGCAAAATACGCGGTGTGTTCGAGTATTACGACTTGTACACGTTGTTGCGGTAAAAGGAGGGGGACACACCAGGCTCCAGAAGTTGTGCCTGGTGTGAGAGGGGGGTTACTGTCCAGCGGCCACCTGAGGGCGTCCCACGCAGTAATATTCAAACCCGGCTTCCGCCATATCCAGCGGGTGGTAAAGATTGCGCCCGTCGAATACCACCGGCTCCGACAGGTTGCTGCGTACGGTGTTGTAATCCAGTGATTTGAATTGCTGCCACTCGGTGGCGATCACCAGTGCGTCGGCGCCGGAGAGGGCGCTGTCGCGGGTGCCGCACAGCTGCAGTTCATCCCGGTTGCCGTAAATGCGCTCGCACTCGTGCATTGCCTCCGGGTCGAACGCGCGCACCTTGGCACCCATCTCCCACAGATTTTCCATCAGCACTCGGCTCGGTGCCTCGCGCATATCGTCCGTATTGGGTTTGAACGAGAGGCCCCATAAGGCAAATGTCTTGCCGGAAAGGTCCTTACCGTAGCGCTGCACAATTTTGTCTAGCAGATAGTGTTTTTGGGAATGGTTGCGCTCTTCCACCGCATTCAGCACTTTCGGGTCCAGGCCGAGTTGTGTGGCCGTCGTCTTCAGTGCCTGTACATCTTTCGGGAAGCAGGAGCCACCGTAGCCGATTCCCGGGTAGATAAAGTGGTAGCCAATACGCGGGTCTGAGCCGATACCCTGACGTACCGATTCGATATCCGCGCCCACACGGTCGGCAATGACCGCCATTTCATTCATGAAGCTGATTTTGGTGGCGAGCATACAGTTGGCCGCATATTTGGCCAGCTCCGCGCTGCGCACATCCATCACGATAACCTTGTCGTGGTTGCGGTTGAAGGGCGCATATAGTTGGCGCATCTTCTGCTCGGAAGCGTTTTCTGATGTACCGATAATGATGCGGTCCGGTTTCATGCAATCGGCTACCGCCGAGCCTTCCTTCAGGAACTCCGGGTTGGAGATTACATCGAACTCCAGATTGAGCGCATTGCGCCCCTGAAGCGTGCGAGTAACTTCCTCCCGCACTTTATCCGCAGTGCCGACCGGAACCGTGGACTTGTTGATGATGTATTTTTTGCCTTCCATATACTCGGCAATCGTGCGGGCAACGGTGAGTACGTAGCGGAGGTCGGCGGAGCCGTCTTCGTCGGGCGGTGTGCCTACGGCAATGAAAATCAGCTCGCCGTGGGCAACACCATCGGCCGCGCTGGTGGAAAAGGTCAGGTTGCCGGATTCGTTGTTGCGCTTTACCAGAGGTTCCAGGCCGGGCTCAAAAATGGGGATGTGTCCCTGTTTCAGGCGCGCGATCTTGTTTTCATCGATATCGATACAGGTCACACGGTGGCCGGCTTCCGCCAGTACTGCGGCCTGTACCAGCCCGACATAGCCGGTGCCGAATACGGTAACGTTCATGATCTTTTCTCCAAGTCCTTTCCTGTTCGGTTACCAAATACTGCGGCTGTGCGACCGGCGCTCTGGCAAAATTCTAGATGGCAAAAGTGACCACTGTGTGGTGGTGGCTGCCTGGGCGGTTACCGCCGCCCCCTTCGCTCTAACCATATATCAAGCTAGCCACACATAGTCGTGGCTGAATTTCTGTTCTGTTGCCGCCTCAACAATATATTGGGCGTACAGGGTGTTGTTCATTTCCCGGTGGAAGAAAGCCCTGCAATTTCCTGCCCAGTGGCGCCGTTTGGCGTCGTCGTGATGAAAATCCTGAATCTGGGCAAGCAGCGAGTTCTCATCGTCGAAGTAGGCCAGGGTCTCTGCCGGCATGAAATCGTCAAACCTCGCTGCCGCGTGAGTGAATGTCAGCAGGCCATTGCCGGCGAGCTGTGCGATACGGGCGGAAGAGTACCACTGCAGGCCTTCCTGTCGGTTCAGATTCAGGCCCATCTTGCTGCGCGCCAGCTTGCGGTCGTAATCCAGCCCCCACAGGGTGGGCTGATCGAACAGGCCGGGGGTGTGAAAGCGGAAATCTGTCGGCAAGTGTTCCCGCAATTGGGAGACCAGCTGCCCCCGCTCGGTGTGCTGGCGGGAGTTGCTGCAGAACAGCAGGTCGGTCTCGAGCGCGGGATCATCGCCCGCGATGGTGCTGACATCGGCATGTTCCACACTGGGGTCCACCGGGTTTGGCATATGCCATAGGCGGGCGCGCTGGCCGGCAAACCGTTTGAGTTCTCGCGGGCCGGTGGAGACAAACATGGCGTCGGCAATCCGGCATCGTTTCTCGATGTTCGCCGCATTGCGGGGTACGAAAAGCGGGTCGTTATTGCAGGCGGCGAGAATGATACCCGGGTGCCGGCGGCGGATCTCAACAAAGGTCTCATTGTCGATCAGGTCGCAGTGGCCGAACACGATCAGTTCCGGCTGGAAGGCATCTACCGTCTGCAGCAAGCGCCTGTTGGTTTTCTTTTTCCCCAGCTCGCGGATACCCAGTGGCGCCTCAAATTTGGCCACGTCGCGGTCGCTGAAGGCGAGCACATTGTGGCCGGCGCGGATCAGGCCGGTATACAGCTTGAGCGCCCAACTGACACGAATATAGCCGTACTTGCGGTGCTGGTGATTGTCGATATGAAGAATACGCATAGGCTATGTGGAACCAGCAGTAACGGCCTGTAGAGCCAAAGTGGAGGCGCAGCAGAGGCCAAAAGTCTTGATGCCCGGCATTATACTGCTGGTCACCCCGCGTTCAATTACACCCGGTAGGCGATTCAATCTCACCTGCGCCTGAGGTAGCATTCTCGCCATGATACAGCGATTACCGGAACACCGGAGCATGACAGGATGAGGCGAGAGCATTGCTGACAATCTGGCGATTCAAAGATGGCAATCGCGCTCATGAAAAGCAGAGTGCGGCGCTGGTAAGTGGACTGCGCGCGGAACTCGGCGCTGACCAAGTCGTCTGCTGTGACCTTTCAAGCGACGAGGTATCCTTGCCCTGGTGGCGCAGGCCTCCGCCGGAGCTAGCGCAACTGCCCGCTCCCGACTTTATCCTTGGTGCCGGGCATCGCAGTCAATGGCCAGTCCTGCGTGCGCGCCGTCTTTTCGGTGGGCGCAGTGTGGTGATCATGAAACCCAGTCTGCCATTGTCCTGGTTCGATTTCGCCATCGTGCCGGAGCACGACCAGCCACCTCCGCTGCAGAATGTGATACTTACCCGCGGTGCGCTCGCTGAGCCACTCCCAGACCTTCCCGCTGAACCGCATCGAGCCCTGTTGCTGCTCGGGGGGCCCAGCAAGCACTTTCACTGGGATACGGCAAAGGTGTTTGCCGTGACCGAGCAACTATTGAAACCTTCGCCTAAACGAGCCCCTAAACGAGCCTTGCAGTGGGTAGTGGCGGATAGTCGCCGTACTCCGGAAGACACGCTGGCACAGTATGCTGGCTCGGGTGTCGAACTCCAGTCCTGGCGGGAATCCCCCGCAGACTGGCTTGCGGAACAGATGGCGCGGGCTGGGCAAATCTGGGTGACCGGTGACAGTGTGTCGATGATTTTCGAGGCGCTGCAGAGCGGGGCGCCAGTGGGGGTGATCCCGATGCCCAGTCGCAATCCCCGCAACAAGATTCGCGCGGCCGTCGATCGTCTCCTGGACGAGGGGCTGGTGACGGATCGTTTCGATGCTGACCTGCTCCAGTCGGCTCCGCGCCCGCCTCTTGCCCAGCAGGTCGTGTGCGCCCGGGCACTGCTGCGGCGCAGCGGCTGGAAAGAGCCGCAACCGGCACTGTGCGGGAGCACGCTGTGATTTTGATTACTACCCAATGTTTTCCGCCGGACCGCGGTGGAATGGAAGGGCTGATGGGGGGGCTGGCGGAGGCCCTGATTGCCGCGGGGCAGGAGGTCACCGTGTTCGCCGATTACGCGCGCACGTCGGAAGCTATACGCTCAACTGGCTATGAGCTGCGTCGTTTTGGCGGCTTGAAACCCTGGCGTCGCTGGCGCAAGGCGGTGGCGGTGTGCGCGGCGAGCGATTCTGCGGGAGTGAAGGGTGTATTTGCGGACTCCTGGAAAAGTGCAGAAAAACTCGGTGCGCTCGATGTTCCCCTTGCGGTACTCGCGCACGGGATGGAGTTTCCAGCGCAGCCCTCTGCGCGCAAGAGCGCGCGTATTCGGCGCGCCTTGAGTCACGCCGATGCTGTGATTGCCAATTCGTCCTATACAGCCCGCCAGGTGGCCCCATATCTGGGTGGGGAAACCCGCTTGCTGGTGATCAACCCTCCCATTGGGCCACAGCCACCGGTATCGGAGAATAAGCTGGCGGAGTTGCATGCACGAGTGGGCAACCATTCACCGATTCTCTCTACAGTGGCGCGACTGGAGCCACGCAAAGGTGTGGACATGGTGATTCACGCACTGCCTGCCATTCGACGGCAGTTTCCGTCCGTCGTATATCTGGTGGCGGGTAGTGGCAATGATCGCGATCGCCTCGAACGCCTCGCCGATGCAGTGGGGGTGACTGATTCTGTCCACTTCCTGGGCATGGTGGACGAGGCCGAGAAAGCGGCGGTCTACGCAGTGAGTGATCTGTTTGTAATGCCGGTACGCCGCGAGGGAAATTCCGTGGAGGGGTTCGGTATCGTCTATCGTGAAGCCAACTGGTACGGGGTGCCGGTGCTGGCCGGGCGCGAAGGCGGTGCGGTGGACGCAGTGGTAGAAGGCGAAACCGGAGCGCTGTGCAGTGGTGCCGAGCAGGAAGAGGTCACCTCGGCAATTCTCGACTTGTTGGGTGACGAAGTGCAGCGGCAGCACATGGCAGCGCGCGCTGCGGAGTTGGCGCGTGGGCCTGCGCAGTGGAAGTCGGCGGTCAGTGAGTTTTTGTCCGCCCTGAAATCTGAAGGTTGAGTATAAGGTTGGGTGCCACTCTATAGCCGTTCAGCTTTTTTCCAGGGAATATGCCGATCGGAAATTTCCCAGTGGATACGCTTCCACATTTTCTCGATGCGTCGCTCGATGTAGCGCCGGCGGGATACCGCAAAATGCTCCGACAGAGGCAGGAAGTCAGCATTGCCCAGCCCGTCCACCAGATAGAGCTCCTCCTGCCCTTTACGGGTGACGACCACCAGATTGTGCGGCAGCAGGTTTTTCGTGAGCACCCCGGTGGCGCGCAGCCACTGCGAGAAACGCTCCAGTGCGCCGCGAATTGGATCATCGAGACTGAATTTTTTCAGGTAGGTCTCCAGCGTCATCGCCGGAGTGCCGTATTCATCCCGCAGTAATTCCGAGACCGCGCCGGGTCCCTCGCTGGTTTGTGTGATCCCATACCAGCGTGGCAGGTGATCCCACACCGAGCTGTCTTTCGCTGCATTGCGCAGAACCTTCTGGCGGTAACCTGCCACTTCCCGCGCGTTGTCATCGAAGCGGCTGTCACCGGTCAGGGCTTTGTACCAGGGGGCGCGCTGGCGCAGCTCCGCTACTCTGCCCGGTAGCATCACCTTCACGCAGCGGTTGGGAAAATCCGGGTGTTGATAGCAGTGGCGGTTGCCACCGGAGGCGAATGGCCTGCTGTTGCTGAGATCAATCAAGTGGCCGTTTCCGATCGCTGTTTGATGAGCCGCTCATAAAGTGCGAGCGTGCGGTGTGCCTGCTCCCTGAGTGTAAATTCCTGAGAGAGTTTCGGGCTGGCTGTTGCTTTGAGTAGCTCGATGGTTTTCTCCCGCAACTGGCTATGATTGCCGTTTTCTACCAGCCCCTGCGGGAAGCAGGCTCGCAGCGATTCTGCCGGGCCGCCGATATCGTAGCCGATCACCGGTGTTTCCATTGCCAGTGCTTCGATAACTGTTCGCCCAAAGGGCTCAGGCTTTCGCGACAGGTTGTACACCAAAGTCGCTTGCCGGTACCACTCGCGCATATCGCTGCGGTGCCCGGTAAAGGTAATCCTGTCTGCAACGCCGTGTTTCGTCGCCAGAGCGCGCAGCTCTTGCGCGTAGTGCTGTTTGTTTTTTTCCGCTCCGCCGATGATGACCCCGTGAATATCCTTCTGCTGTGTCACCAGCGCGGCGATCATGGCAATGAAATCTTCCTGTCCTTTCCAGCGGCTCAGTCTCCCCGGCAACACCAGCCAGCGACGGTCGCGCAACTCTGGAAATTCACCCAGGGCATTTTCCAGCCAGTCTGTGGGTGCGGGAATCTGTGCGGAAAATTCCTCGGTATCCACACCGCGATAAATAACCTCCGGCTCAGCCTTGAGGTCTGCCGCGTAGTTGGATATCAGGTAATCCCTCACGCAATCTGAGATGGCGATGACCTGTTCACTGCGCGCCATGATCGCGCTGTAGCGATTAATTGAATACAGGCCGTGGGCGGTACTGACCAAGCGCGGGCGAGTAGTCGGGTTGAGTTTTCTCCAGGCCAGGTAAGTGAGCCAAGCAGGCACGCGGGAGCGGACGTGCAGAACATCAGGTCGCAGGTCGCAGATCAGTCGGCGCAGGGGGCGCACCTGTAGGAGGCTGGCCAGGGATTTCTTGTGTACCGGAAGAGCAATATGCCGGCTGCCTTCCATTTCCAGTTGCTCGACAAGGCGGCCACCGTTGGAGACGACGATGGACTCGTGCCCAGCCTGAACCAGTGCACGCGCCATATCGAGGGTGCCGCGTTCGACGCCACCGGCATTCAGCGCGGGCAGTAACTGGATGACCTTCAACTCACAATTCTCCTTGGCAAACCACGATTCTCTCCATCAAACCACGATTCTTTCCATCAAATCACGATGCTGCGCGAATGGCGTCCCGTGCCAGCTGACGCTTGGCCGACCACAGTTGGGTCAGCAGGCCGCCGCCTGCCAAGGCCAGTACGTAGCGCCCGCTATCGTAGAAGAGGTAGGACTCGAACAGGTTGATGACACCAAAAAACACGGTAAATGAAAGGCAGAACACCAGATTACTGCCGGAAATCAGTCCCGCTCGGTAGTAGCGCAGGCAGCGACTGAGTAACCAGTAGACCAGTGCGGCAAGCAGCAAAAGCCCGAGCAGGCCGAAATTGACCATCAGATCCAGATAGCTGTTGTGCAGGTGGCCGAAGTTCTGCTTGATCTCGTCGGGCAAATTTTTTGAGTAATCAAAGATCAGGCTGCGGCCATTACCGCCCCAACCCACCAGAGGCCGCTCGGCAATCCATTTCAGGGCTTCTTCCCAGGTGTGAATACGGATGCCTGCGCTGTTGAATGGGATGCTCTCCGTGTCGCCCTGCTGCACCAGCGCGATGGTTTCCTGCTCGGCCTGCAGGCGTTGGCTGACGATATCCCCGAGACTCAGGTATCCAGCCAGTACCGCAGCGCTACCGGTAGCAATCGTCGCCGCGGCAATGTAGCGACGGTGGCTGTGGAAATGTTTGCGAAGGGTCACGATGCCGGCACAGGTAATGACCACCAGCGCAAACAGCATGCCCACCCAGACTCCGCGGGTCTGAGTCAGTAATAGGGCCGTGATGCAGATTGCCACGGCAAGCAGCCAAGTGGTACGAAAAATCCAGCAGCCACGACGGTTGCGCAATATTCCCGGGGCAAAGGCCAGCAGGCCCAGGGCGCCTGTGCCAAACAGCATGGCGGTGTGCTGGGCATTGTGCAGGCCAAAATCTACCCGCATTCCGGCGAGGCCCTGTTGCCACTCCTGCAAACCGTTGCCGGAAATCCACGGGGAAAGCAAAAGGCCGCACAGGGCAATGAGCCACAGTGTATAGGTGTTCCTGGCCTGACCGCCGAGCAGTACCGCGATGGGAATCATCGCAAACCAGTGGGTGAGACGGTGTACTTTGAGGGAGGACTCTGCCCACTCAGGGTGGGTCAACCAGGAGAAGCCCCAGGAAATCAGGGTTACCAGGATGGCGCCAAGTGCGAGCCAGACAATGCCTGAGCGCCGCAGGGAGGTACCGTCTACCGGGCGTCCGTAGATCGCCAGCATCAGCAGCCCGCACAGCATCGCCAGTTGGGCAGTTTTGCCCGGAATGTCGTCCAGGCTGATGCCGAAAAAACCGTAGATCAGCAACGCCGGCACCCCGATCACCGGAAGCCAGGCGCGCGACAGCAGAAGCTGATTCGGTTGCCACCAGTGCCGCGGGTCCATTCTCTGGTACGAACGGTTCGCTGTGGGCTGTTCGACTGGGCGCGAGGAAAGAGTGGTCATTGGTCGGTAGGCTCGAGTACAGCAGAGTTTATGGCTGCGGGAATTGGGTCGCACCATCGTGGCGCGTAGATGGGTTAGAATGCTACCAAACACGGGGGGCATTTCCACGGACTTTGTCCCCACTTAGCAATGTACAGGGACTCCAGCTGTAACCTTGATGCGCCATCTTTATACCTGGTTCTTTCGGCTTTCACTGCCGCTGATGTTGCTGCATCTTTGGTGGCGTGGCCGTGCCGATCCGGCTTATCGCAAGCGTTGGAGTGAGCGATTCGGCCTGGTCCCCAGACGCCCCGAAACCCGCCGTCGCTGGCGCGAGCGCTTTGGTGTGGTGCCAGACCGGGCCAGCCGTGCGCCGCTGATCTGGATTCACTCGGTATCGGTTGGTGAAACGCTGGCGGCGGTGCCCCTGATCGAATCCCTCGCCGCCCGCCATCCCCGCTGGCAGTGGTTAGTGACAACCACAACCCCGACCGGCTCCCAGCGGGCGCACGATGCACTGGAACCCATTCTTAATGGCCGCCTGCTGCACTACTACCTGCCGTTCGATCTTCCGGAATGCCTGGTTCCTTTTCTCGATGCGCTGCGCCCCAACATACTGGTGAGTATGGAGACCGAGTTGTGGCCGAACCTTCTCGCCGTATGCCACAAGCGCAAAATGCCGACTATTCTGGTCAACGGTCGCCTGAGTGAAAAATCTGCCCGCGGCTACGGGCGTTTCTCCCGTCTGAGCCGGGATATGCTGGGCCACCTCAGTAAAGTGGTGGCGCAGTACCCGGCGGACGCCGAGCGATTTATTGAGCTGGGTATGCCTGCGGAGAAGGTTTCCGCGGTGGGCAATATCAAGTTCGACCTGCATGTCGGCTCTGGTCAGATGAGTGACGCGCAGGCGTTGTCACATCAATGGCGTGGCGTTGAGCGGCGGCCGGTATGGCTCGCAGCAAGCACACATGGTGGCGAAGACGAGGTCGTTCTAGAAGCGTTTCACATTTTGCGTGCGGAGTTTCCGGATCTCCTACTGGTATTGGTACCGCGTCACCCCATACGGTTCGATGGTGTTGCGCGTCTGTGCCGGGAGCAGGGGTTGAGAGTTTCCAGGCGCAGTGACGGTACACCTCCCAGTCCGGGGGATCAGGTGCTGCTCGGTGACACCATGGGAGAGCTTTTGCGTTTTTACGGGGCCTGCGACGTGGCCTTTGTCGGTGGCAGCATGGTACCCGTGGGTGGGCACAATATGATCGAGCCGGCCGCCTGGGGAGTGCCTGTGGTTTGCGGGCCTTATCTGCACAATTTCAGCACCGTCTCTAGCTTGATGGAAGATGCTGGCGGGCTGGTTATCTGCGAAGACGCGGGGCAGGTAGCAAGGCAAGTAGGAGAGTGGCTGCGCGATGAGCCGGCGCGTCAGCGCGCAGGGGACAGTGCCCGGGAAGTGGCTGCGCAGAATAGCGGTGCTCTGGCGCGCACGGTCAGCGAAGTAGAAGCATTGATGCGCAGCATCTGACGCCTGCGGCTGAAATGCAAAAGGCCGGTCGCGCAAGCGGCCGGCCTTTTTTGATTGGCTCAGGCTTATTTTATGGGCCCAGGCCGAGGGGTACGCGGTGGCGAGACTCAGTGCTTGTCGGTCGCCTTGCGCACACTGCTGCGAATCTGCGTATTGAGCTTGCTACCGGTGTAGCGGCCCTTGCTCACGTGGCGGATGCGGTAAACGCCGGGGATATCCAGCGGCACTCCCTGGGTGCCGAGTAGCCAGCGGAAGGCGCGGTCTTCGTGGGCCTTGCACCAGCGCTCTGCAGGTTTCTGGTAGTAGCTCAAGCAATCACAGTAGCCGCCCGCGCGGGCAATATCACCGTGGGCAATCTGCAGCGGGCCGGTGGCGCGGTCGCGGGTCTGCTCTACAAAGCGGCTGTCGTCGATCCCGATTACCTGCAAATCTGCTGGGTCAAAGTTCAGCATGGGGTCGTCGTCGGCGAGCAGTGAGGTAATGCGTTCCCGGGATGGGAACACAAGGCTATCGCGACGCCCCTGCAGCAACTCTGCCAGCTGGTCGATACAGCCCTCGCGGAACATCAGGTCACAGTCGGTAAACCAGATCCAGTCCGCCTTGGTGGCCAGCGCGGCCTCGTTGCGGCCGATGGCTCTGCGGTAAAGGGACTCTTTCGGTAACTCGCACCAGTTCCAGGTGACACCCGGCACTTCCTGTTTGCCGAAGAAATCGAGCACCGCGGCAGTCCGGGTGTCTTCGCTGTTGAAGTACACGGTCATGGTGACAGTGGCCTTGGTGGGCGGGAACAGCACTAGGGAGCTCAGCTGGTATATCAGGAAGTGGGAGTACTGCCAGCAATGGCTGACAATTTCGATGTCCAGCACACCGGTGCGCGCAGCGCGCTCTTCTTCTTTCGGTAGCGGTTTCTGGAACAGCGATGGCGGCACCAGGCCGCTGGCTGCCAGGCGCAGAAAACGGCTGACGATAGGGTCCGACCAGTGTTTTTTAGGCGTGGTTGCGTGCATATCTAAGCTCATTGCGTGGGCCGTCAGGTTGCCGGCTGGTTGTCACTGGGGGGAGTGTCGCTGGGGTTAGTGTCGCTGGGTTGGTTGTCCGGGCTATAGCCACTTTCGATCAACTGACGGATGCCCCGCGGAGTTTCAACGATACCTTGTTTCGCGACCTGCAGGCGCAGGGCTTTATTGCGGGCGACGATTTTGGGGTCCGCATAGCCGCGGGGGTGATCCAGGTGGACACAGATTGCATCGAACCGCACGTGGCGAGGCTTGATGCCGGCGTTCTCCAGGCGCACGCCGAACTCGCGGTCGAGACCGCCCCAGGCCATGCGCTCATCGAAACCGTTGACCTTCAGAATGTCGTCCCGCCAGGCGGAAGCATTGGAGCCCTTCAGGTTGCAGGCCGTCGGCGTCAGCCGATTGAGGATCGGGGCCCAGCGGGCGCTGGCGCGTAATTTTAGGGTCTTGCGCCGGGTTTTCAGGCCGTTGGCCTTGAGCCAAGCGTAATCGAAGCAGCGTCCGGAGAGAATGTCTTCCCGGGTAATTTGCTCACTGGTACTCATGGGGAGCTTGAAGTAACTCCCCGAGAGGAAGTAGCCGCGCTCTGCGCGGCGCTTGTGTACCGCGAGAAAGTCCGCGCGTGGAATGCAATCGCCATCGGTAAATACGATGTAGTCACCGCGGGCCTGCAAGATAGCCTTGTTGAGAATGCGGCATTTGCGGAAACCGTCGTCTTTCTGCCAAACATGGCGGATATCCAGGCCGGTCTCGTCACGCAGACGCGCTACCAGCTCGGCGGTTTCCGGGCGAGAGCCATCGTCCGCGACGATCACTTCCAGTGGCGGCTCACTCTGGCAGCTATAGCCCCACAGTACTTTCTCCAGCCACACTGGAGAGTTGTAGGTGGTCATGATCACGGAGATCTTCATGGCGGTCATGGTGGGAAGTTCCAATGGAATCAAACGTTGTCAGAGTTTACCGCAGGTTTCGCCTGCGGCCCGGGGCCTCCATGGCGCAATCGCGGCGCATTCTAGGTTTTTTCGTCGCTATCTGCATCTTTTGGGTGGTTTGCGCTCTGGCCGGCCGCGCGCGAAGCGCGTGGATCAGTAGTCATCGGCGTGCTGCGACTTCTGGTATGCTGCGCCAAATTTTATCGGGTGCCTGAAAATGCACATTTTTGTTTTTTCTTACAATCGCGGCCCTTTTCTTGAGAATTGCATCCGCTCCATCGAGGCCTGTGCTCCGCAGTGTGGACTGACAGTCATTGATGACGGTAGCGATGACCCGGAGACGTGCCGGGTGCTGGCTGAGATTGGTCAGCGACATCGGGTTGTGGATAAAACCGCGGAGTCGGGGCACAAGCTCGGTGGCCTCTATGCGAATATGCAAGCTGCGTTCGAAATGGCAGCTGACGATGAGCTGGTGTGTTTCCTGCAGGATGATACCCAGATGGTGCGGTCCCTGACCGATGAGGATTTAGCCGAATTAAGGCAGAGCTTTGACGAGCAGCCGGACCTCGGGTTTATTTCCCCCGCGTTTGTACGCGGCATCTCGATTCAAAAGAAGGTGGACCAGGATTTCCGTTTCGACGCAGAACGTAATTTCTGGTTCTGGTACCCGCGCAAACGCTCCACTGGTACTTGGTTTTCTGCGCTACTGATTGCGGACCCGCGCCGCTTGCGTCAGGTGGATTGGCACTTCGAGGTGGGGGAGTCGGTCAACAATCGCAAAGCTGCGAAAATCTTCTGCCGAATGGCGCGTATGCGGGCGCCATTTTCCATGTGGTTGCCCAACGGCAGAGCGTATCGCGGTAAACAGAAGTCCCTGGCACTGCGTTTCGGTGAGTGGTCGCGCCGCTGTGGTCTGTACCCGTTGGAGATTATGAGTGATGCGCAAGTGCAGGCGCTGAAGACGGCGGAGCCTGCGCAGCTGCCGGTGGCAGAAACATGCCTGAAAACAACCCGCGGCAATATCAGGTCGCCCTGGGCCTACGACCCCATGCAAGGGGCTGGCTGGCTCAAGCTGCTGGATCGCTTCGAGCGCAAGTTGCGCGGGCTCTTCTCCTGAGGCGCGGAGCTTGTGTGAGTCTGGTGCTGTGGGGCTTCATTGTCTGGTACTAGAATGACAGAATTTTAATACGACTAACTAACTGGCGCGGCCTGCCCGGATACCTGTAATGAACAGGATGTGGACGCAAGGCGACGCACTGAGGGGATTTCCGGTGGGGTATCGGCAATTCAAAAATGGGCTCGCTCAGGTCATCTATGACGATGCGCTTGTCGGCGCCGACTGCGAGAAGTTGTTTCGTCGGGACTGGCTTCAGGCCAACAGCCACTGCGCAACCGTGGAACGGGGCAAGGCCGTAATGTTTGAATACAACGGCGTGGAGCTGGTGTTCAAGCAATATCACCGCGGCGGGCTCGCCGGACGCGTGGTGGAAAAGTCTTATCTGTACAGCCGCCTGCCCAACACCCGGGTGTGGCGGGAATTCAATATGCTGCGTGAAATGCGCAAGCTGGGTCTGCCGGTGCCGCGGCCAGTCGCCGCGCGCTGTGTGAGTGTGCCGCCGCTGGCCTATCGTGGGGCCATGATTACCGAGCGGGTACCAGACTCAAAAAACCTGACCGAAGTGTTGTGCGAGCGAACCCTGGAGAATGCGAGCTGGGAAAAGCTTGGGGAGTTGATTGCGCACTTTCACGCAAAAAATGTGTACCACGCGGACCTGAATGCCAGCAATATTCTGCTGACTGGTAGTGGTGATTTTTACCTGATCGATTTCGACAAAAGTGCGATTCGTAAATCCCTGTCCCGCCAGGACGCACTGTCGAATGTGTCCCGTCTGCGCCGCTCCCTAGACAAATTGCAGGGCAAGCACAGCCCGTTCCATTTCTCCGAAGAAAACTGGCGTGCCCTGGAAAAGGGCTATGCCACCGCTCAATGAGCGGCAATTCTATTTGCCGGGATCACACGGAATAGTAGTCCCGGTACCACGCCACAAACTTCTGTACCCCCTCGCGCACACTGGTATCCGGGCGGTAGCCGATGGCCTGCTGCAACTTGCGGGTGTCTGCATGGGTGTCCGGAATATCTCCCGGCTGCATTGGCAGCATTTCGCGAATGGCCTCATTCCCCAGTGCCTCCTCCAGCGCATCGATGTAAGCCGATAGCTGGGCGGGATTGCCGTTGCCGATATTGAACACCCGGAAGGGCGCATTGCTGGTGGCGGGTGAGGGTTCGGCGCTGGACCAGTTCGGATCTGCGGTGGCGATCTGGTCGGAGGACTTGATCACACCTTCGACAATGTCATCGATATAGGTGAAATCGCGGCTGTGGTGGCCGTGATTGAATACCGGGATGGGCTTGCCCTCGAGGATCAGTCGGGTGAACTTGAACAGGGCCATATCCGGACGGCCCCAGGGACCGTAAACGGTAAAGAAACGCAGCCCGGTGGTCGGCAGACGGAAAAGGTGGCTGTAACTGTGGGCCATCAGTTCGTTGGCTCGCTTGGTGGCGGCGTAAAACTGCAGCGGGTGGTCTGCCCCGTGATCCTCGCTGAACGGCATGGTGGTATTGCCACCGTAAACACTGCTGGTGCTGGCGTAGGACAAATGCGGTGTGCCGTTGTGGCGGCAGGCTTCCAGCAGATTGAAGAACCCGATCAGATTGCTTTCGACGTAGGCCTCCGGGTGCTCAATGGAATGGCGAACGCCGGCCTGGGCCGCCAGGTGAATGACGCGGTCAAAGCGGTGGCGTGCAAAGCAATCGTCGATTGCCGCTTTGTCGGCGATGTTGGCGCGGACGAATTCGTATTCCACGCTGTCACCCTGCTGGCCTGCGAACTGTTCCAATACCTTGAGGCGGTCTTCCTTGAGGCTGGTCTCGTAGTAGTCGTTGACGTTGTCGATGCCCACCACCGAGTCGCCTCGTGCGATCAGGGCTTTTGCCACGTGGAAGCCGATAAAGCCCGCATTGCCAGTAACCAGATACTTCATGAGTGTTGTCAGTTCGTAGTAGTCAGTGGGAGGGTGACTGTCATTGTAGTCAGCCCACAAAAAAGGCCGGCACTATAGCAGTGCCGGCCCTTTATTTCTGCGCACTGGATGAGTTATTTCCAGCGCCAGGTGTTTACCGTCGTTACTTGCTGAAGCCAGCCGCGCCGCTGTCGAGGATATGCGCGCGGGAAACCGGGGTGGACGGGTTCAGGCTGGCATCCAGCTGCTGAAGGTCTTCCGGTGCCAGCAATCCGGCCACCAGTTTCAGGTTCAGGGTGTTGAGAATGTAGTCGTAGAGGGCATTTGCGTAGTCGGTCTGGGCCAGGGCCAGGGTGCGCTGCGCCAGCAGCACGTCGACGATATTACGGGTGCCCACTTCATAACCTGCCTGGGTCGCATCCAGGGCGCTCTTGGCGGAAATCACCGCTTGCTCGCGGGCCTCGACACGGCTGGTATCGGTGGTCACGGCCCGGTGCAGGGTGCGGGTGTCCTGGATGGTGTTGCGCTCGGTCAGGTTGCGAATATCTTCCGCCTGGAACGCCAGGTTGCGCGCCTCGCGGCGGCTGGCGCTGAGGCGACCACCGGTATACAGCGGCATATTCAGGGTGATCGCAGCAATCTTCGTTTCCACGTCCGTGCTGATGGGCAGGTCGAAACTGTCCTCTCCCGGCACGGAGGTGGTGGAGTCCCCATCCTGGCTGTAGTCCTGGTAGCTCAGCGAGCCGGTCAGGGTGGGCAGGTGCTCAGCGGCCGCGGCGCGGGCACCGTAGCGCGCCGAGTCGGCGGCGAGGCGGGCGGCCTTGAGGGTGAAGTTGTTGGCCAGGGCAAAATCTACCCAGGAGGCGCGGTCTGCCGGGTCTGGAGCTGCCACCGCGAAGCTCGGCTGCAGGGGTGCGACCACATCGTGGTTCTTGCCGGTCAGTACAGACAGTGCGTCGAAATTGCTCAGCAGGTCGTCCTGGGCCGTGAGGCGGCGGGCCACAGAGCTGTCATACGCAGAGCGGGAATCGTAAACGTCGGTAATGGCGGTCAGGCCCACTTCAAAACGCTGCTGGGTCTGTTCCAGCTGCTTGGCCAACGCTTCTTCTTCCGCAATTGCTGCTTGCAGTACATCGTGGGCGCGCAGGACATCGAAGTAGGCGGCGGAGACGCGAATCATCATATCCTGCTGGTTGGCGCTGAACTCTGCGGTTGCCTGTTCACTGACGGTCTTGCCTTGCTTGTAGCCGAACCAGGCTGGTAGGTCGAACAGGGCCTGGCTCAATGTCGCGGAGTACACGCTCTCGTTCGTACTGGTATCGCTGTTACTGGGGATGGCGAGCACCCCGGTTTCTGTGAACGTGTAGTTAAACCGCGTTGCATCGGTACGCGTTTCGCTACGTTCGGCGCTTGCGTTGATTTGCGGCAGCAGCGCGGAGCGGCCGAGGTTCTTGGCCTCAAGGCCAGCGCGGTAATTGGCGCGATCCGCGGCCAGCTGCGGGTCGTTATCCAGCGCCTGCAGGTAGATTTCCCAGAGGGTATCGGCCTGAGCCTGCATTGCACCGAGGCCAGTACCCAGTCCGAGCACGGCGGCGGCGAGCATAGATTTGAGCGGGCGGCCGAATTGGCGCACGAGGCCCCCATTTGCACTTCTTGTCATTACTGTAAATTTCCTGTGACAGCTGCGGTCTTCAAGTTTCCGTGGCGGCGTTAATTGTTTATTGCGGCTAGGCACCACATCTGACAACACCTAGACATAACGCCCACTGCTTTCCTGTAAACCCCGCTTTCCCTTTTATTAAGGACATGGAGCCAGTCTGTAATGTGCTCTGAAGGCAGTGCTGGCTTGGCCCGTTGGCAGTGCTCCAGAGTTTGAGGAGCCTGTTCCGTATCGAAGACGGCATTCGAGCCTGCGGTCGCGAGAGTGTACCTTCCGGCAGAAGGAGCGTCGAGGCGACGACCGGCGCAAATTGGTATATCTTCGTTAAACGGACGCGAATGTGCGGCCAGTTACAGAAGACCCCCAGTTAGAGGCCGGCGTGCCGCAATCAGCGCCACTTACCGGTCATTCTGACGCGCTGGGTTGCACCGCTGGATGCAGGTGGGACGAGATTTGTTCGGGCAGCAAGCGGAATTGCACACGGAATTGGAAGAAGCATGGGGCATGAATCCCGGCAGGGCACACAAAGCGAGCAATCCGGGCGCGGTGATGGCCCTGCGCACGGCGCTCTGTGGAAGCGCGCCTGCCACCAGTGCGATCTGCTGCTTACCCGCGCGCATGCACCGGTAGGGCAGCGCCTGATCTGTCCCCGCTGCGGCGCCACCTTGCACCGCAATATGGATCGCAGTGTCGCGCATACCGCGGCCCTGAGCCTGAGTGGCCTACTACTGTTTGTTCCCT
This sequence comes from Microbulbifer elongatus, assembly GCF_020524885.1. Lineage (GTDB taxonomy): Bacteria > Pseudomonadota > Gammaproteobacteria > Pseudomonadales > Cellvibrionaceae > Microbulbifer > Microbulbifer elongatus_A. The sequence continues at coordinate 831,749 of NZ_JAIVKJ010000002.1, forward strand.
CTGCCACCTTGCCGCTGCTGGAATTTTCCCTGTTTTCATTCGGTGCCGAAAACACACTGATAAACGGTGTCCAGTCCCTGTTTGGTGCCGGCTATATATGGTTGGCCTCGCTGGTGCTCTTTTGCAGTGTGGTGGCGCCGCTGGGAAAGTTTCTGCTGCTGGCGTTTATCAGCTGGGGCAGTGCCTGGGCACGCATGGCAAAGCCGGTGGCCCGGGCCCTGCGCTGGTATCACCACCTGCAGGAGTGGGGCATGCTCGATGTGTATATGCTCGGCATTCTCGTCGCGCTGGTGAAAATGTCGGATCTGGGCAAGATGTCGGTTGAACCCGGCCTCTACTGTTTCGTGGCCATGATGGTTGTATCCAGCGCGGCCACGGTGTCGTTTGATGCGGAAACCGTGTGGGCGCGCATTGCCCGCCATAGGGCGGATGCTGGTAAAGCGGGTGTCGGTAATGGGGCGGAAGCGGAGGGTGCACAGTGAACCGACCGGCGCGTGCTTTGTCTCAGGGGTTCTGGACCTGCCTCGGTTGCCGCAACCTGGTGCGAGCACCACAGGCGGACTCCTGCCTGTGCCCCCGCTGTGGTGCCCGCATGCACGGTCGTGTGGACGGTAGCATTATGCTGACCTGGGCGCTGACCATCACCGGTGCCCTTCTATTGATACCGGCGAATGTTCTGCCGGTGATGACGGTGATCTATCTGGGCTCTGGCGACCCGAGTACCATTGTCGGCGGCACCCTGGAGCTGTACCACGCCGGCCTGTGGGGCATTGCGTTGATCGTGTTTGTAGCGAGTATTGCGGTGCCGGTGATGAAGCTGGTTGGGCTGGTGATCCTGTGCCTGATCGTACAGCGGCGCTGGGATGTATCGCCCCGCCAGGCCATGCGTATTTACCGCGTGGTCAATGCAATTGGGCGCTGGTCACTGCTGGACCTGTTTATGATCTCTATCCTGGTCGCGCTGGTAGACATGGGAGCCATCGCGGAAGTCGCCGCCGGTGCTGGCAGCACCGCGTTTGCCACCGTAGTGGTGGTGACCATGCTGGCGGTGCGGGCATTTGATCCGCGCCTGGTCTGGGACGTATACGAAGAAAAAGTAACCGCTGCCAGCGCGCATGCGGAAGGAAACTCTCACGGGGAGAATGGATGAGCGAGCCGCCGATGCAATACGACGCCCCGCCCGAAGGGGTGGCGCGCCGCAGTCGCGGTCTCTCGCTGGTCTGGCTGTTGCCGTTGATCGCGGCATTTATTGCCGTATGGCTGCTGTACAAGGATTTCACCCAGGGGGATATTCGCGCCACCATCCTGTTTTCCACCGGCGACGGCCTGGTAAAGGGCAAGACCGCGGTGAAATACTCCGGGGTGGAAATCGGCGTGGTGAACGACTTCCGCCTGGTGCCCAATGCCAAGGAGCTGAACGGGCAGGACGGTGTGCTGGCCGAGGTGTCATTCAATCGCAGCGCCGCCTACCTGCTCACACAGGGCAGCAAGTTCTGGCTGGTGAAGCCGGAGGTCTCCCTGACCGGTGTGCGTGGGCTGGAAACCCTGGTATCTGGCAACTACATCGCTATCGAGCCGGGCAGTGGCGCCTCGCAAAAACACTTTGTTGCGGTCCCCGAGCCTCCGGCCTACGTACGCGGCGACGGGTTGCGGGTGACACTCAGGTCGCCGCGGCTGGCATCGCTCAGTCGCGGCTCGCCGGTGTATTTCCGTCAGCTAGAAGTAGGGCAGGTAGAGAGCTACCGCCTCGCGGAAGACGCCAGCGGGGTAGAGATCGGGCTGTTTATCCGCCGTGAGTACGCGGACCTGGTACATCGGGGCAGTCGTTTCTGGAACGCGTCCGGGGTTTCGATCCAGGGCGGCATCAGTGGTGTCACTGTAGAGCTGGAATCCCTCGCTTCGCTGATTGCCGGCGGGGTCAGTTTTTATACCCCGCCGTCGCAAAAACACACGCCAAAAGCCGAGGATGGCAACGAGTTCAAGCTCTACAAGAGTTTTGCCGAGGCTGACGCCGGTATTCCCATTACGCTCAATTTCGATCGCGGTGTGAACCTCACGGAAGGGTCCACCCAGGTCATCTACCAGGGGATCAAGGTAGGCGAAGTGAGCGGGGTTAAGGCCAACAGCCAGATTGACGGTATGGAAGTCAAAGTGCTGATGGACCCGATCACCGACGACCTGCTGACCGAGAACACGCGTTTCTGGCTGGCGCCTCCCACCCTGGATTTCACTTCCGGGGTCGACGACCTGCTAAAAGGTAACCGCATCGAGGTGGATCTGCGCACGGGAAATCGCTCGCTGCGGACCTTCGATGCCGCGAGCTCGCCACCGCCGCGGGACGAGCGCACCCCGGGCCTGCACCTGAAACTCACCGCGAGAAATACCGGTTCAATCCAGCGCGGGGCCTCGGTGTACTACCGCCAGATGGAGGTGGGCCGGGTGCAGGGTATGGAACTGCAAAGCGATGGTTCCCGTGTTGTCGTATACGTGGTTATTGAGCCCCGTTATGCACATCTGGTTAACAGCGACAGCCGTTTCTGGAATGTGAGCGGTGTGCGTGCCAGTGCCAGTCTTAAAGGGGTGGAGGTAGAGACAGACTCCCTGCTGTCGGTAGTGCGCGGTGGTATCGCGTTTGGCAGTGGGCCTCATCACAGTAAAAACGCCGAGCGTGCGCGCACCGGCGACAGCTTCCGCTTGTACAGCAGCCGCGAAGATGCGCTGGAAGAAGGGATAAATATCTATATCGATCTCACCGGCGACGAGGGGCTGAAAGAAGGGGCGCCACTGCGCTATCGCGGGATTCAGGTGGGTGAAATCACCCGCCTGCGCCTGAACTATGAGCTCGATGGCGTGCGCGCAAGAGCGCGTTTGTACCGGCGGGCAGAGCGCTTCGCCCGCACCGGCACCCGCATGTGGGTAGTTGGGCCAAAAATTGGCCTGGGCGGTGTGGATAACCTGGATACGCTGATTACGGGGCCCTTTCTGGAGCTGGAGCCTGGGCTGGGTAACGAACCACAGACAGAGTTTGTCGCTTTCCCTGTCAAGCCCAAGCCGGATCTGGCGGACACCATGATGATGCCCGGCCTGGCGCTGATCCTGAATGCCCCGAGGCGAGGTTCCCTCAAGCGCGGTAGCCCGGTGTATTACCGTCAGGTGAAGGTCGGGCAGGTGACCGGTTACCAGCTGGGGGAACTGGCGGACCGGGTTTACATCTATGTTTATATAGAGCCGGAGTTCCGCACCCTGGTGCGGGAGCACAGTAAATTCTGGAATGCCAGCGGCGTGGATGTGAATTTTGGCGTGATGACCGGTCTGGACGTACACACCGAGTCCGCCCAGGCCCTGCTGGCTGGCGGTATTGCCTTCGCCACGCCAGGCAATGAGGAGATGGGCCTTGAAGTGGAGTCCGGCAGCCACTATCCACTCTACGGTAAGCCCGAAGATGAGTGGTTGTTGTGGAGCCCGAAGATCGAGCTGTACCCGGCACTGGAAGACAGTTTCAAATAATCCGGATTTTTGTATCTATTACCGGGAATCTGCATAGAACTCATGGGAAACTTACCTGAGAATCACACGAAATAGGGAGAACGGATGCGTACTACAATAACCGGCCTGCTCGCGGGGCTACTGACCGTTGTCGGGCTCGCTGGCTGCGGCACCCCGACCCAGATCGAGCGGATCGAGCCGCGCACGGCGCCCGTAAGCTTCCAGACCTATGCCTGGGGAACCGAAGTGCTGACCGGTGATGCCGGCGCCCCGGCCCAACTGGTGGAACTGGACACCGAGCTACGCCGCACCGTGGGTGCTTTGATGCAGTCCCGTGGCTACCGCCAGGTGCAGAGTGTGGACTCGGCACAGATGGTGGTGGAGTATCAGATCGCGGTGATTGAGGAAGAGTTCGCTAGCGAGCAGGAAAATGAGAGCTGGGATGCACAGTTTGACAGCAATGCGCAGCGCGGTGTGGTGGAGTTGCCGGATCGTAGCGGTGCACCGCGGGTTACCCTCTCCGTGGGCATCGGACCGCATAACGGCATGCCCATCTGGGGTGGCAGCGCCACCAAACTGATGGCACGCCCGGAAGACAAGAGCGAGCGCCAGCGTATTCTCAACCGGGCGGTAGGAGAACTGCTCAAAGATCTGCCGCCGGCAAGCTGACCGCCGGCGCATACACCGAAACATCAATTCGATCACAGTTCGGCAGGGACGCCGGGACTCTCACCGATCAACAGGAGAGCATATGGCTTCACTGCCCAGTACCTTGCCCCGTACCTTTTTCAATCGGGCCTTGCGCGTCGTCACCCTCGGGCTTGTTATGGCCCTGGGGCTTGGTGGTTGCGCCAGCCCCAACCCGGTCGCGGTGGATTACGACCCCTCCTTCAAATTTGCCAACCTGCGCAGCTATTACCTTCTGGATACCCTGGCCAATGGCCCGGTGTCGCCGTTCGAAAGCAAGCGCGCCAATCAAGCGGTCAACGACGTGTTGAAAGGCAGTTACCGCCAGGTGGAAAGCCGCGAAGAAGCGGACTTTCTGGTGCGGGTGCAACTGTTCAGCAGCGACAAAGTGGCCGTGTATGAAGATCCCTTCAGTATCTACGGTGGCTATCGCTATTTCGGCTTCGGCTGGAGAGCGCCGCTGCGGGTACGTGAGTACCGCGAGTCGTCACTGATCGTGGATGTGTTGTCGCCGGAAGAGGCGCCCCTGTGGCGCGGCAGCATGCCGTCGGTGGCGGGCCGCTACGATGCGCCGGAGCAGCAGCTGTTCCGCCTGCGGGAAGAGGCCGGGATGATTCTCGCCAAATTCCCGCCCTACAACGATGTGGGTTTTGACTGATCAAATAAAGTAGTGGAATTGGGATAGACACCATGAGCGAAAACGGGAGTCTCAAGCCGCAGTTTACACGCGGCGCAGTCGACGTTATTTCCCGTCAAATAAAGTACGACGGCTACTTCCAGATTCACAAATTACGCCTGCGTCACCGGCTCTACCGCGGTGGCTGGAGCGGGGAAATGGAGCGGGAGCTGTTCGTGCGCGGCAACGCGGTCGGGGTACTGCTGTACGACCCGGAGCGCGAGCTGATCGCACTTACCGAGCAGTTCCGGGTGGGTGCGCTGGAGCGCGAAGGTGGCCCCTGGTGCCTGGAGGTGGTGGCTGGGATGGTGGAAGAGGGTGAAACGCTCGAAGGCGTTGCCCGCCGCGAGCTGCAGGAAGAGGCGGGCCTGGAAGTGGTCGACCTGCACTTTATCCGCAGCTACCTGCCAAGCCCTGGTGGCACCTGCGAGCGCATGCACCTGTTTTGTGCCTGTGTTGACCTGAGTGGGGTCGGTGGGTATTTCGGGCTGGCTGACGAGCACGAGGATATTCACCTGAGGGTTTTCCCCCTCGACCAGGTGCTGGACGCGGTGGCCAGCGAGGATGGAGTCATCGATAACGCCGCCAGCATCATCAGCCTGCAGTGGCTACAGCTGAACCGCGATCACCTTGGGCGCTGAGCCCGAATTACCGTATCGTATCCCGGTAGATGTATGAAAAATATGCATTGCTGTGGCGATGCGGCGAGTTGCCCCGACAACACAGGCAATTTGAGAGATAAATCACGGCGCAGACTCAACAGGAGTGTCGATAATGGCGGTACCGGCAGGCACTGGCCGCAAGGCAAAATCCCGGGAACCCGGTAGCTCGAAAGGGCTAAACCGGGTCGGTGAGAGTGGTGGCAAGTTAAGCGAAGCGCGCTCAAAAGAGCGCTACCGAGTGGACCTTACCTCCTATCACGCCGATTGCGATGCCAACTATTTGCGCCTGTGCAAATTGATGCCGGAGCTCGCAACGAACCATAGCTGGTCCTACCAGATGCCCAACGGCACCCTGGAGGTGGCCGTGGTGGAGCGCAGCAGATACACCACAGAAGTGTGCCTGCAGGCCACCAGTAGAGAGAACAGTAATGAAACCAGCTGGCTGACGCCGCCGCCCATTACCGTACGCCTTTATCATGACGCGCGTATGGCAGAAGTAGTGGCTGTGGATGGCCAGGGGCCGGTTGGCGGAGATGGGTTGAATTTCAGCTATCCCAACCCGGCTATGCACAATGAAGATGAGCGCCAGCAGGTTAACCGCTATCTGAGCGAGTGGCTGGCGCATTGCCTGGCAAACGGCCGCGCTGAGGTCGAGCTTCCATTCCGCGGAAGCCAAACCTGAAGCCAGCCGGGCATCGCAAACGCGAACATGGATGTTACGGCAAGGTGAGACATTGAATATTGAGGCAGTACAACCGGCAAACCGGCTGATCCAGATCACCGACCCCCATATTGGTGGCCGGCCGGATTACCAGTTGCTGGGATTGGATACCGGGCACACCCTGAATGAGGTGCTCTCTGCCGTGTCCGCTGATTCTGCCTCCACGGATCTGATCGTGGTCACGGGCGACGTTTCCGCCAACGGTTCCGAGGCCGCCTACCGCCGCTTCCTGCACAAGATGCAGCCAGTTACCACGCCCTGGTTCTGGCTCCCCGGCAACCACGACAATCCCCACAGAATGGACGAACTGGCCCCCAGGCGGCGGCCGGAAGTGGTCCCTCTGGGCGCCTGGCGTCTGCTGCTGCTGGATACCAGCGTGCCCGGGCAGATCAGCGGTGGCTTCAGTGCCGCAGAGCTGGAGCGCATTGGCCAGCTGCTGCAGAGCAATCGTGAACATCCGGTGCTGATCATGATGCACCACCAGCCGGTACCCGTGGGCAGCCACTGGATCGACGGGCATATGCTGAAGCAGGGGCGCGAGGCGTTTATCGGGCTGGTGAGCGATGCGGAGAACGTGCGCGCCATCGCCTGGGGCCATGTGCACCAGCAGTTCGACAGTCACCTAGGGCATATCGGCCTGCACGCCACCCCTTCCACATCGGTGCAGTTCACTCCCGGCAGCGGCCCTTTCGCGGTCGATAGCGAGATGCCCGGCTACCGTTGGTTTGACCTGCGCGAAGACGGCAGTTACGAGACCGGTGTAGAACGCGTGGCCATCTCAGAATACAGTGTGGACTTGGCCTCCTCTGGATACTGATCCTGTTGCGACAGGAGAAACTAGGCCAATCCTCCCCTTTCCACATCTCGATCTGCCTTTCGTGACTCCGTATCCATCCATCTATCATAATATGGCACGAGAATTCGCGGTTTAGTGGTACCGAGTTCCTGAGGTAGAGTACTGGCTAGGCGCGATGTTCTGCCGCCATCACCTATTCATTCATTTACCTGTGTGCACATCAGGGAGTGAGGCCACCATGCAGACAATTCATACAACCATCTATAAAAAAGCGCTGTCCCTGCTGCTTCTTGCCACGGTGTTGTTGGCGGGCTGTGCGCAGCAGCCGGTTGCATCACCGGAAGACGAAGCGGATGGCCTACTGCCCCGCAAGACCGGGCTGGACAGCGTCAGTGCTGTCTTCGCTTTCGATTTGAGCGGCGCCAAGGTCTATCTGGAGCCGGTGGGGGTGGAATACACCAAACGCTTCCCCAGCGCTGGTTCTTCACTGCGTGCAGAAGATTACGAGCTGCGCGAAAAAGATCTCACCAAGCTACAGGCGCTGATGGGGGAAACCCTGAGTGAGCGCTTCCTTGCGCCGCGTCGCAGTGAGCTGGTAGCGGACAAGGCTGACTCGGATTATGTATTGCAGCTGGACCTGAGCCGTTTTGCCCTCGGTGCACCGCTGGACCCGCAGCCCTGGGTGTGGCGCGTCTACACCGATCAGAGCGCCTACGGAACCCTCTCCGGTGAGCTGAAAGACAGCAGTGGCAACCCGGTAATGCGTTTCAGCGATCGCCGCGATATTGGCGAAAACTTTGGCAACCTGGGCCCCGCGGGCCGTTTTGAGCGGTTCAACAGTGTGACCTTCTGGCGCGACATGAGAGTGGATATGCGCCGCGCTTTCGCCAGCCTGGACGAGGCTCTGCGCTGATCGTCTCTCGTTGACTGCCTCTCATTTTCGATATGGGAGCCGGTCACTGCGTGTTCGGGGAATTGCCGCCGGTACATCTGCCGGCGGCGCCGCTATAATCCCCGCCATGTCACAACAAGAACACGCCTCCGAATACGCCCCTAATTCTGCCGACGAGCGCCCGCTGCTGATTTACCTGCACGGGTTTCTGTCGTCGCCGCAGTCCTACAAGTGTGAGCTGCTCAAGGACTGGCTGAAAGAGTCTCGCCCGGATGTCGTCTTTTACGCTCCGCTGATTTCCCCGTATCCCGCGGAAGCGGCGACGGTGCTCGGCAATGCAGTAAATGCGTTTGTATCGCAGCATAAAGGCCCCATTGGTCTTGTGGGCAGCTCCATGGGAGGCTTCTGGAGTACCTGGCTGGCGGAGCAGTACAATCTTCCGGCGGTCATCATCAATCCTGCGGTTGCGCCCTCGCGGTTTATGCCCAACTATCTCGGGCAGGATCTCAAGCCGTACAGTGGCGAGATGCAGACCTATCGCCTGCAGGCGTCCGATGTGGATAAGATGCAGCAACTGGAAGCTGCGATACCGGAAGTGTTGACCAGTCGCTACTGGTTGCTCGCTCAGCGCGGTGACGAGACACTGGACTGCCGCGAGGCCGAACGTTTTTACCGCGGCCAGCGCCAGACTATCGAGGATGGGGGTGATCATAGCTTCCAGGGATTTGCCCGGTACGCCGAGGCACTGGTAGATTTCCTGTTTCCGAACGAATAACAACGTCTAAGCGACACTCAGGTAACACCTGAAAACACTTATAAACAACACCAAGCAGTAGGCGCCGGCCGCGGCGAATAAGAATTCTATGGCCAATTATTCCGCAGAAGATATTGAGGTATTGACGGGGCTGGACCCGGTGAAAAAACGCCCGGGCATGTATACCGAAACAACCCGGCCCAACCACCTGGCTCAGGAAGTGATCGACAACAGTGTCGACGAAGCCCTCGCCGGCCACGCGAAAAAAATCGAAGTGGTATTGCACAAAGACCACTCAATCTCCGTGAGTGACGATGGCCGCGGTATGCCGGTGGATATTCACCCGGAGCAGGGCCGCCCCGGGGTAGAGGTGATCCTTTCCACCCTGCACGCTGGGGGCAAATTCTCCAAGAATAACTACCAGTTCTCTGGCGGCCTGCATGGCGTGGGTGTATCGGTGGTTAATGCCCTGTCGAAAGTGCTGGAGGTGACCATCCAGCGCGAGGGCAAGGTGCACCGCATCGGCTTCCAGAACGGCGACAAGGCCTCGGACCTGGAAGTTGTCGGTGAATGTGGCAAGCGCACCACCGGCACCAGCGTGCGCTTTCTGCCGGATCCGAAATATTTTGATTCATACAAGTTCTCCGTGCCGCGCCTGCGCCACCTGTTGCGCGCCAAGGCGGTACTCTGCCCCGGCCTCGATGTCACCTTTATCAATGAACAGGACGGTGAGACCGACCAGTGGTACTACGAAGACGGTCTCAAGGACTACCTCGCCGCGGCCAATAGCGGCTGGGAAGTACTGCCGGCGGAACCCTTCGTGGGCAACTTCTCGGCAGAGACCGAAGCAGCCGACTGGGCCGTACAGTGGCTGCCGGAAGGCGGTGAGGTCACCGTCGAATCCTATGTAAACCTGATTCCCACCGCCCAGGGCGGTACCCACGTCAACGGCCTGCGCGCCGGCCTGCTCGATGCCATGCGCGAGTATTGTGAGATCCGCAACCTGCTGCCGCGCGGAGTAAAGCTTGGACCGGAAGATATCTGGAACCAGTGCTCCTATGTGCTCTCCGCCAAGCTCGCCGACCCGCAGTTTTCCGGGCAGACCAAAGAGCGCCTCAGCTCCCGCGAGGCCACCGCGTTTATTTCCGGTGTAGCCAAGGATGCGTTCGGCCTGTGGCTGAACCAGCACACCGAAGACGGCGACAAGCTCGCCGAACTGTGTATCAGCAACGCGCAGAAACGCCTGCGCTCGGCCAAAAAAGTTGCGCGCAAGAAAGTTACCCAGGGCCCGGCGCTACCCGGCAAACTGGCCGACTGCTCCAGTGGCGATGCTACCCGTTCGGAGCTCTTCCTGGTGGAGGGTGACTCCGCCGGCGGTTCTGCCAAGCAGGCGCGCGATCGCGAGTTCCAGGCCATCATGCCGCTGCGCGGTAAGATCCTGAACACCTGGGAAGTGGATTCCAGCGAGATCCTCGCCAGCCAGGAAGTACACGATATTGCCGTCGCAATCGGTGTTGATCCCGGTAGCGATAACCTGGAAGGCCTGCGCTATAACAAGATCTGCATCCTCGCCGATGCCGACTCCGACGGCCTGCACATTGCAACGCTTCTGTGCGCCCTGTTCCTGCGCCACTTCCGCCCGCTGGTTACCAACGGCCACGTCTACGTTGCCATGCCCCCGCTGTTCCGCATTGATATCGGCAAAGATGTTTACTACGCGCTGGATGATGCAGAACGCCAGGGTATCCTCGACCGCATTGCGGCAGAGAAGAAGAAAGGCAAAATCCAGGTGACCCGCTTCAAGGGCCTCGGCGAAATGAACCCGCTGCAGCTGCGCGAGACCACCATGGACCCCAACACCCGCCGCTTGGTACAGCTGTATATCGACGCCGGCGATGACAGCAATCAGTTACTGGACATGCTGCTGGCGAAGAAACGAGCCGGCGATCGAAAGCAGTGGCTGGAGAGCAAAGGGAACCTTGCGGAAGTAAGTTGAGTTTAAGTTCAACGATACATGTACTAAAGAGAATGATTCGACTTGAGGACTCACTTTAAGACAATCACACTTTGGGAAAGGAATCCCGAAGTGTTTTCAGATCATTCCTGATCGAAAATCAAAGCCCACTTCTCTGGTGCCGTCACATTCCATAGACTACAGAAACAGAGCCTAGTCTCTGCATGCTCTCAATTGCGCGAATCCGATAAGAATTTCTAAATGAAAGTTATTCAGGTGAGGGTATAACTCTCGTGTGAGTGCACTTCAAATGGCTTTCGAGACTACTGTTGGTCCACCGTTTAAATGCTTTCGAAAAAGAGCTTCCATCTGAATACCCAAGATTTTTAGCGATGTAAGTTGGGCTGGAATGCCCCAGGCTCATAATTCTTTGAGTTTCAGCTAGCAGCAGGGAATCCTTTAGTGAAGAAAAGGATGCGCCCTCTAACTGGAGTCTCCGCTTTAGCGTCGCAACGCTCAAGTTGAGTTCTTGCGCTACTGAATCGATTCTTGCCATTGCAGGAAAAGTATGATTTTTAAGAACCCTGACAACCCTGTCGCTATAGGATTGGTCACTGAATAATTCCAGTGATCGATTTGCTAATTTTACCAAGTCTTCAAAAATTTCTTTTTTCGGGTTGTGTATTGGAAGTTCGAGAATTCTAGTTGAGAAAACGAAGTGGTTCTCTGGTTGAGATCCGATTACGGGGCATCGAAAGTATTCGGAATACTGAGTGTCGAGGGCGTTTATGTCGCGAGAGAATCCTATGCGGGCAATCTCTATACCTTTGGGTTCGATGTTGTTGGTTAGGAACTTTGTTGTCTTGATAAACTGGGAGAGTATATTCAGAAATACATAATGCCAGTCAAAATCTCTATCCAGGCTTTTCACTGTTAAAGAGATTTTTAATTCCGAGCTTTCGATGGATGAAGTTAAATGAAAGCAATTTGAAATGAGCTGCCTATACGGCGAAGCACTTCTTAGCGCACGAGCAATATTACCTGAGTGCATCATAATCAGTCCGGGAATACCAAGGTCTGAAATGTGTATGCATTCTCCAATCTTACAGGGCAATAACGGGTCATCACTATGCGCTATCAGTTTTTTCCATATAGCGATGTAATCATAAATCGAAACATAGCCTGGCTGTATGTCCCGGATTACGAGTGATTTAATAAAGCTCGTGTAAGCAGGGTTTTCAATTAATTGGACGGACGTACTAATTAATGCATCCACCTTTTCCCTGGAGATCACGTTATCCATCTTTAGGCCTGTTAAATCCGTCTCACAAAACACCAATTTATAAAGTTTGTATTTTAATGTGTCTGTAGAAATGGCATAGCGCAATCCTTGTCATATCGGCTCATTCTCGCCGTCAAAAAAGATAAATGTCGGCTGCGTCACAAGTTGAAATTGTCTCCCCATTTAGAGTCCGCCCTGCTTACTTGGCAACCGTAAAATCCATTCGGACTCAAGTGTCGTTTGTAAAATTTCCCACGAGTGAAAGCTGCAAGCTGACAAATGTTCCCAGAATAACTCACTATCAAGATTTTTTTTCTAAAGATATTTTTAATGAAGATAAATATTCTAATTATGATCTGCTCGCTTCTGCTTGTGGCATGTAAAGATGACGCAAAGAATGAAAGTGAAGTTGACGCGCCCGCACCAATAGTCTCCGGGGAGGAGAATCCTTCGGACGATACAGCGGGTGAGGCTGATGATGCCGACGATGAAGTTGTCGATGAAGTTGTCGATGAAGTTGTCGATGAGGTTGACGAGTCTGATATTCAGGGCCCTCCTGCTAGTCACATTCCGGCTGAGGAAGATGCCGCAGCCTATCAAGAAGAATTTTGGCTGAACTTCGCCTGCGGAGAGAACTGCAAAAGCGCCAGACTGACCTCAGATCTGCAAAACTCGTCGTATTCCCAGGTAAAGCTACCTATTAGACCCTCGCAACTAGAATCGATTGATGTGGTTGAGATTAGTCGTGAGAATGTCATCTCAAATATCGATACCAGGTATCTTGCAAGCGATATTCAACTGGAGTCCCTAGGAAATGGCCTTCTGAAAGTGACGAATAACACTTCAAGGCACTTTTCATCCATTCTTGCTATGCACAAGACAGGTTTTGGGGGCGCGCCAGTGAAGCTTTCCTTCGATAATGTTCTGGAAGATTTTTCCAGTGTGACCTATTCCGGCGTGCCTGATGGAGCCCTAGATTACATAGAGGTTGCACCAATACTCAACCTTGATATTTCTTATCGCGGGCAGGTTGAAAGTTGTGATGAGCCGAGAACGGGGGATGCTTCCTGGACCTGCAGACGACACCCAACCGAGTCAGAAGCGGAAACCTTGAAATCCCTTTCGGCTAACGTCAAATGGTATATGAATACCTACCATTTACCGGATATGCTCGATGCATTTGGCTTCGGGCGTGAGTATAACGGATATGCGCCGACAGAAAAAACAAGGTGTAGTGCGTTTACAGAATGTGGCGATGAGCATTCAATTAGCGAAACCCTTTTGTATTATCTGTTTAGCGCGGCTTCCAGCGGCCACAGGTTAAATGTGGGAACGTTGGAAAAATATAAGAACAATATTGTGGGGGTGGGTGGTGGACGGACTCCCTATCCGTTTTGGGGTGAGGGGCGTTCCGGCTACTTGGCAATGCTAAAGCTCGACAGTATTTATCAAGGAAACTACACGACCTACATGCATGAGCTTGGACATGCTCTGGGTTATTATCATCAATCTGGCTTTTCTTATGGCTTTCCACATTTTTCCAGTCAGTTTGTGATGGATCGACTTGGTGATAAACAAGTGGTCGAAGGCGTGCCGCCTGAAGTATTTCTCTCGAAAGGCTGGCACGATGGCAATTTGTACTTGAAGGTCTATTCTTCCAATGGCTCCACCGAGAGAAGGCTTAACCTTCAGGGACTCAGTATGACTGAGTTTGATTCTACCGCATACGTCTCTGAAGAAGGTAGTACGATCAAGATTGAATTTTCAAAACCGCCAAAGCAGCGTTTCCTTGTGCGCGTCTTTTCTGGGAAATCCGATCTTGTAATGACTCGAGACATCGCTCCAGGAATGTTGATGTTGGATAAGCGATCCACAGAAGATTTGCTGGTGATAAATGACAGCATGTTAAGTGGAATTATCGCGCGAGAAAGTCTGCTGAAGTCTGGTATCGATAAGTCTCCCAAAATCCTGGATACCCTTTGTATAGGTCTATTCCGGAATGGTGATGCCATTGCTACGCCTTCTGCAGATGCGTTAACACTGCTTTCTGCTGATTCCAGTTACTATGAAACCTTTAAAGGTGAGCCATTCTACGCTCATGGAGGAAGCGATGGTGGTACTGGAACATTTAATTTTGAGACTCTCGTTTTTACTAAGATGCCGAACAGGAATCCTGTACCTTCAGTGAATTTAGGTTGCCAGTATTCGATATAAAGAGTTGGAGATATAAAAAAGGCTAATAAAGGCCCCTTCAGGGGCCTTTTTGTTTTCGTGTTTTGTCTCCTTGTCCGAAAAGTATATTTTTTGGAGGGTGCTCATAAAGCTTGTGAGATGTTGTGATTCGAATGGTTTCTTGGAGCGGAAATGAATTTTAGAGTTTTGTTTATGCTCGTTACGTTGCTACTTGCGGCGTGTAACGATGAGGCGAAAAAAGAGAGTGAAATAGACGCGCCGTTGCCTCTTGCCTCGCGAGGCGACGGTTCGTCCGGTGACGTGGATGATGTTGGGGGCGGCACTGAAGATGAGGTTGTCGATGACGTCGATGGCAATGAAGATGATCACAGTGGTGATCCAGACGACGCTGACAACGATTCGCCGCCAAGCAGTACTATTCCTACAGAAGAAGACAGTTCTGCTTATTCTGAAGAATTTTGGCTGAATTTCGACTGCGGAGAAAACTGCGAAAGTGCCAAACTAACTTCAGATCTGGAAAATTCCTCGTATGCTCAAATTGAGCTGCCCATTAAGCCTTTGCCTCTTGAGTCCGTTGGTGTGATCGAAGTCAGCCGCGAGGCAGTAGAGTCAAATATTGATACAAGGTATCTTGCCAATGACATTCGGGCTGAGTCACTCGGAAACGGAATGGTGAAGGTGACGAATAATACACCGCGGAAGTTTATCTCGATTCTTGTTATGCACTCTACAGGTTCAGGGTCTGCTCCCCTGAAGATAGAGTTTGATAGCAATTTGAGTGGGTTTTCCAGTGCAATCTATTCAGGTGTACCTGAAGGTACTTTGAATTATGTAGAGACTGCGCCAATACTCAACCTTGATATCTCGTATCGCGGAAAGAGTGAGAGTTGTGATGAACCTAGAACAGGGGATGCGTCCTGGGCCTGTGTGCGACATCCAACCCAACAAGAAGAAGAAATCCTGAAGGCGCTTTCTGCAAACGTTAAGTGGTTTATGAACACTTATCACTTGCCTGGATTTATCGACGCTTACGCTTTCGGGCGCGAATACAAGGGGTATATTCCCAAAACGCTTTGTACCGGGTTTGAAGGCTGTGAAAGCAAATTTTCTGTTAGCGAAGTCATGTCGCGCTACCTGTTCACCCTGGCCTCTAATGGGCACCGAATGAACATCGGTAAGTTGGAGATTTATAATAGAGGCTGGGTGGGCCTGGGCGGTGGTAGGATGCCATCCTCGTTTTGGGGGGAGGGGCGTGCAGGCTGGATAAGCTTGGCTAAGGTCAAAACTTTGTTTCAAGGTAACTATGTAACTTACATGCATGAGCTCGGCCATGCTATGGGATTTAGTCATCAGTCAGGTTTTACGTATGGGTTTCCTGGTTTTGCCGGAAAGTATGTGATGGATCGGCTTGGTGACAAACAGGTTGTTGAGAGTGTGCCATCCGAAGTATTCCTTTCGAAGGGTTGGCGTGATGGAAATTTATACTTAAAGGTGTACTCATCGAGCGAATCGCCCGGAAATAGTTTCAAGTTTCAGGGACTCAGTATGACGTCCTTCGATTCAGTGGCTTACGTTTCTGAAGAGGGGAGCACCGTAAAAGTCGAGTTTTCAGAGCCGCCGAAGCAGCGTTTTCTGGTGCGCGTATTTTCTGGAGAATCTGATCTCGTAATGACCAGAGATATAGCGCCAGGAATATTGATGTTGGATAAGCGATCTACTGACGATCTACTGGTGATAAGCGACAGGGTCTTCAATGAAATCCTCGAGAAGGACAACCTAATGCATTCTGGCATTGATAGATCGCCAAAAACTCTCGAAATACTTTGCAATAAACTGTTTCGAAAAAGTGATATTGACCTCATTCCTACTGCGGACGCGTTGACACTGCTTTCCAGTGATCCCAATTACTATGAGAGATTTAAAGATGCGCCTTTCTATGTTCGTGGAGGAGAAAAAAATACTAACCCTGGGATATTTGATTTTGAATCCCTAATTTTTTCTGAGGTTCCTGATAATGAACCCCTTCCTGTGATTAATTTAGGCTGCACGAATTCGATCTAGCAAAGGTAGTGAAAGATTGATTGATACACAGTAACAGTTTGGGTGCTTGTTTCACCAAGGACTGACACTCGCAAGACCAGCCTCATTAGGGGCTGGTCTTTTTGATTGAAGCGAGCAAGGTATCAGAGAGCCTTTTCGATGTTCTTCTATTAAATCAGTCAGGCTTTCAGGGTTACTCCTGTGAGAAAATACATACAAATGGATCCACAGTTTTTCGTGAATTTTATCTTGTAGGGCGTTTGTCCAAATATGTATTCCGACACCAAATGACAGCGGTCTTGTCATATCGGCTCATTATTCGAAACAAAAAGACCAAGTGTCGTCTAGATCACAATCCAAAACGTTCTAGCCGTATAGAGTTAAGTCGTGCTTGGAGGTTTGATTCGTATTTAGGGTGAGGTTCTAGCAACTTATATTGTCTGTCGATCCCATCACGTCATTGGTAAAGAGTCCATCTAATTAGTTGTAGTTTTTCTCGGCGGAGGAATAAATGAAATTGAAAATTTTACTCATGCTCTGCGCGCTTTTTCTTGTGGCGTGTAAAGAGGATGCGAAGAAACAGAGCGAGATCGAAGAGCAAGTCCCTGTGGTCTCAGAGGGGGATACCAGTGAAGACGACGCAGGTGATAGTGGTGAGCAGGACCCTGCCGACCCCACTGATCCTGTCGACCCAGAAGATCCTATAGATTCCGGCGATCCTACTGATCCGGTGGACGAACCGCTTCCAGGCGCTGACACACCTCCGGACGAGGACACTACCGTTTATTCAGACAAGTTCTGGGAGAACTTCAGCTGTGGCGCAAGCTGTGAGACTGAAAATTTCAGTTCCGATCTGGTTGATTCCTCCTATGCCCAGGTTGAGTTACCGATTACGCCTGCGCAACTGGACTCGGTTGACGTGGTCGAGATCAGTAGTGAGGCGGTCACCTCGAATGTTGATACCCGGTATCTGGCCAATGATATTCAGGTAGAGTCCCTCGGAGATGGAATGGTAAAAGTGACGAATAATACGGCAAGGCACTTTTCGTCCATTCTTACCATGCATACGACGGACACGGGTTCCGCACCCTTGAAGATTGAGTTTGATACTATCTTGAGCGGCTTTTCGAGCGTCACCTTTTCAGGTGTTCCAGATGGAGCTCTGGGCTACGTAGAAACTGCGCCGATACTGAATCTCGACATCGCTTACAAGGGGCAGAGCGTAAATTGTGATGAGTATATAAATTCGGGTACTGACTGGGCGTGTGTGCGAAACCCAACCCAGGCAGAAGCGAATACCCTGAAGGCACTATCGGCCAATATTAAATGGTTCATGAATACCTATCACTTTTCAGAAGCCCTCGATGCGTTCGCTTTCGGTCACGAATATATGGGGCATACACCCTCTAAAACCTGTACCGGGTTTGAAGGCTGTGGTGTCAAATTCTCAGTGACTGAAAACATGATGTACTACCTGTTCAGTCTGGCTTCTACTGGGCACAGGTTGGATGTCGGAAAGTTGGTGGTCTCCGGCAGGGGGTGGGTAGGCGTGGGCAGCGGGAGGACGCCGTTCCAGTTTTTCGGCGAGGGTCGCACTGGCTGGATGGGCTTAACGAAGACCGATGCCCTGGCGCAAGGCAACTATGTAACCTTCATGCACGAGCTTGGGCACGGTGCGGGATATAACCATAAAACAGGGTTCACTTATGGCTTTCCTCACTTTGCCGGTCAATATGTGTTTGATCTGCTCGGCAACACGCAGGTAGTGGAAAGTGTGCCACCTGAAGTTTTTCTCTCAAAGGGTTGGCACGATGGTAACTTATACTTGAAAGTCTATTCATCCAATGAATCCGCCGAGAAGATGCTGAAACTTCAGGGACTCAGCTTGACAGCCTTTGGTTCGACGGCCCATGTCTCTGAAGATGGTAGCGCCATCAAGGTCGAATTTTCGGAGCCGCCCAAGCAGCGTCTACTTGTGCGTGTGTTTTCTGGAGAATCTGATCTCGTGATGACCAAGGATGTTGCGCCAGGAATGCTGATGTTGGATGAGAGGTCCACTGACGATTTGCTGGTGATAAGCGATGGCATTTTGAGTGAGATTATCGAGAAGGAGATTTTGCTGCACTCCCGTATTGATAAGTCGCCGAAAATTTTGGATACGCTTTGTAATAAGCTGTTTAGGCAAGGCGATACCTTGGTCGCTCCCACTGCGGATAGGTTAACAATGCTGTCCGGGGATGCCGGTTATTATGAAAGCTTCAAGGGCGAGCCTTTCTTTGCACATGGGGGATCCGATAGTAGCGCTCCTGGTACCTTTAATTTTGAGTCTCTGGTTTTTACAGAGACCCCGAATAATGAATCGCTTACTTCGATTAATTTGGGTTGTATGAGCTCTATCTAGGTATAAATTGCAAATTTTGATAAGGCCCTCGTTTGGGGCTTTATCAAGAAAAAACCTTTATGTAATTGTCTGTGAAACTAGCAAAAAATAGATGATGAGACTGTTTGAATCTATGCCAGTTATCGAAAAATGTTACCGTGGCAAGGTGGTCAAAAAATAGCAAGGCTTGGCATGGTGCTGTGGGCCTTAGACTCTTCGCCGGACAACTTACTTTGTGCACATTTTTGTGCGAGTCGCTGAACAAAAAATACGCAAAGTGATCTGCCCATGTTGTGGCGTCATGAATTTATCGGCGGCATATACGTAGTAAGTTTCAAGCGCAGAACAACCCTGGAATCAGTCCAATAAGAAAATCATCAGTAAGTTATGTGTGTGGTAGGGACGGAGGGATTCGAACCCACAACCAGCCGCTTATCTGGCGCTACGGAGTATAAACCCGCTGCTCTACCATTGAGCTACGTCCCCGGCAGACACGTAAATGGCCGCAAGGGATATTCGGAACTGATATGGATGTTTGGCTGATTGGTTCATGTGCCTAAGAGTAGAGAATTGGTACTATTGAAGCAAGTCCCATTTCATAACAAATCAGTGAGCTGCGCGCCTTAGGAGCCGGATACCCAATGCTGGGTATAAGCTGTTGGCTATCGAGGCGATATTTTTGGCGGCGGAAAACTAAGGACAGGGTAATGTTCGGCTATAAAAACCTAAAAAGTGAAAATCTCAAGCCTCTGCTGGCAGTCGTTAAAATTCTACATTTCGTTTCAATTGTTGTTCTTGCATTTATCCCGATCTGGATTGTTCCGGTGATGTACTTTGGGTACTCCGTACCATATACACTTTCATTTGCATTCTATGCGATGTTGGGGATCATTTCGGCTGGATTGTTAGCCGCACTAGTTGCGTTTGAAGAGAGTTATCGTCGAAGAACTGTATAGTTGGAGTCAGTGCAGTGAGAAGAGAAGCCGTAATGCTAGATGGATTAGTTCTGGGATTCCTTCAGTAGGCCGGTTAATGGCCTTTCGCATAATCTTTTCTAGGGGCTGCACTAAGTTTTTGTACCAACCTACCGCTCGGTATAAGTGACATGAATTTTTCTATCTTTACCCCAGAAAACACGCAAGAAGTTATCAATGTGTTCACGACCGTATTTTCTGCGTCAGAGGGCGAAGAAGAAGGCAGGAGCATAGGGAACTTGGTTTCGAATCTAATTACCAAGACTGATCCAGACGACCTAATTGGATTTGTTGCAGTCGACAAAGGTAGTATTTTGGGGGCCATCTTTTTCAGTCGTCTCACTGTACCGAGCGGACAGGTCGCCTATATCCTTTCACCCGTCGCAATTGCTACCGAGGTTCAGGGCACTGGCATAGGGCAGCGATTGATCAATTACGGCCTTGCGTATTTGAAGTCACAAGACGTCAGTCTTGTGTTTACCTACGGTGATCCGCGTTACTACTCAAAAACGGGCTTTCAGCAAATCAGTGAGAAAGTGGTACAAGCGCCATTCCCGCTAAGCCAGCCAATCGGATGGCTCGCGCAGTCGCTAGATGGCGAACCTATCAAGGCCATGAGTGGTTCATCGCAGTGCGTGGAGGCGTTAAGTGATCCAGGTTACTGGTAGGGAAGCATCGTGTCTTACTCTGTAGACCTAATGGACCGTTGGTAGGAAATGATTAAATCAGCCAATCCGATACTGCTCATTATCGATGTTCAGATTGCAATTGATGCACTCGGGGTTATACCCCTGCCATCAAGTGCCCCGTTTTGACATAGATTAGCGCGCCATCTTCCTTCGTAAACGGCGTATGCTGGCTGAGGTGCGGGCTTCTCAGCCAGGAACCTTTCGGGTAGCTGCCGTGTTCGTCGTGAAAGGTGCCTTCCAGCACGAAAATTTCCTCTCCGCCCCAGTGTTGATGGCGGTTAAATCGGGTGTTTGGTGCCCACTTTACCAGCGCCACATGTTCGCCGCGGAAGTCGTGTAACGGCATTACCTGTAGTCCATCCACTAACCCTGGAAGCCAGGGCTGTGTGTTGGTATCTATCACCGTCTGCCGAGTGTCTTCTGCGTCGAACTGGTGCAGCTTGACAAAGATGGTGGCGCCCTCTTCACCGATTTTAGGAGTGTGGGAGGTGCCAATGGGATTGCGCACATAGCTGCCCTTCCCATAGGCCTGATGCTCATCGGAAAAGACGCCTTCCAGTACGAAAAACTCCTCACCTCCAGAGTGTTCGTGGGGTGAAAATTCGCTGAATGGTCGGTAACGCACGATGGATGTTGCTCTGGCAACCTCGTCACCAATTCTGTCCAGCATCATGCGCTCGACGCCGGGCATCGGCGAATCTACCCACTGGTACTGATCCGGACGAATCACTACGCGTTGACTGAAATCGGCATTAATGCGCGCTGCCATAGTTGCCCCTTCTAATGTTCGGAAAGCTCTCACACTGGATCAGGGCGATCTTCTCAAGTCAACGAGTGATTCTCAAGAGTGACCAGTTCCCCCTAAACCCAGGTGAGTATACGTCCGATTGGCGGCATCTTCTCAGCAGTGGTCACAGATCCTATGAAGTTTCACTGGACTCAATCTACAGCAGCTCCATCCAAATTTACGCTACGTCGTGATTCGCGTGTTCGAGTGATTGCATGTAGAGTGATTTTCTCGGTTGCGCGAACACACGTTTGAGCATGGGCTCGAAGAACGACAGCGGCAGGGTTTCTCCCTTTGCATCGAACGCCGGCGCATCGTATTTGGAAATGAATTCTAGGGTGCGCGCGTAGTACTGATGCTCGCGGAAGTTGTCCCGCAGGTTGCGGTCCATCCCGAGATAGTGAAAGAAGTAATAACCCTGGAAGATGGCGTGATGTTTGATCATCCAGTGGTTAGCGTCACTGACGAATGGCTCGAGTATCGCGGCGGCGACATCCGCATGATTGTAACTTCCCAGCGTGTCGCCGATATCGTGCAATAGGGCGCAGACAACATATTCCTCATCTTTGCCATCGCGATAGGCAAGCGTGGCTGTCTGCAAGCAGTGCGTAAGGCGGTCAACGGGGAAGCCACCAAAGTCACCTTCCAGTAACTTGAGATGCGCAATGACCCGGTCTGGTAGCTCGCGAGCGTAGGGGAGAAAGGCATCTGCAATGCACTTCCAGTCTTCGGCGCTGCCGTTTTCCATATGGGTAAATTGGGCGCGGGGGGGTAAGGTTTGTTCCATGCTGAATTACCTTTTTATTCTAGATGTTGGAAAAGTTACTTGCGGTAGCTGGGATCGATACGATCCAGTTTGCGCAGCAGCCCCGGCCAGGCGATCTTACCGCCCTGGTTGCTGGTAACTTTGTTCCCCTCGCTGACAATTTTGTCGATGATAGGCTGCGGCACTGGTGTCAGGGGGCGGTCGCCTGCTAGGGCTGCCACCTGGATTTCGCAGGACTTTTGCAGGATAAACATGAAAAGGAATGTGTCTGCAATGGAAGAGGCGCAGGTAAGCAGTCCGTGGTTGCGCAGAATCATAAAGTTGGCGGATCCCAGGTCTCTGACCAGCCTTGCTTTTTCGTCCTCACGCACGGCGATTCCCTCGTAGTCGTGATAAGCGAGACTAGAGAGCGGGAACAGGGATTGTTGCGAAAGCGGCAGCAGTCCCTCGCTGTGGGCGGCGACGGCTACCCCTTCCACCGTGTGCGTGTGCATTACGCACTGTGCGTCTTCACGCGCCTGGTGAATACAGCTGTGGATGGTGAAGCCGGCCGGATTGACCGGGAACGGGCTGTCATCCACCTTGTCGCCATTCAGGTCGATCTTGACCAGACTGGAAGCGGTAATCTCTTCAAACAGACAGCCAAAGGGGTTGATCAGAAAGTGGTGTTCGGGCCCGGGAATTCGCACTGAGAGATGCGTAAATACAATTTCGTCCCAGCCGTAGTGGGCGATCAGCCGGTAGGCAGCGGCGAGATCAACGCGTAACTGCCACTCTTCCGCACTTACTTTTCCTTCAAGCGATGGTATTGCATCCAGGTTCTGCACCATGAGGAACTCTCCTTCATCGGTTTGTTGTTATGCTTTGGCCTTTAGTTTAAAAAGCAGCAACCAGTGATGACTGTCAATTTTTTTACACTTCGGCTGATATCACCCTATGAGTGACACCTTTTCCATTCTCGAAACCTGTCCGCTGCTCAGTGGCCTCGGCGATGAGGCGAAGCTTGAGTTGACCAGTCAGTGCCGCTCTCGCAATTACGCGGCGGGGGAGATCATCTATCTGCCCGGCTCGCAGCAGAGTTCCCTGTGTATCATTGCTTCCGGGCGGGTGCGCATATGCTCGAGTAATGTCAACGGCCGGGAAGCGATACTGGCGATACTCGACGTAGGGGCCTGGATTGGGGATACGGTATTTTCTCCAGGTATGCCGCGGGTGTTCGGGGCCACGGCACACGAAGAGTGCCGGGTGGTCGAGATTGAAGGTGAAGTACTACGATCTGTGCTGCAAGCAAATCCAGAGGCGTACCCGATTGTGCTGGATCAGGTCAGCCGGCGTCTCTGGTCAGCAATGTCGGTGATACAGGATGATGTGCTGCGGGGGACCGAAGCGCGTATCGGGCGGCGCTTGCTGTTTATGGCGCAGATGCACAATCGCGGTGAGCCGGCTGGAAATACGACCGTTCGCTTTGCGCTTACCCGTGAGCTCCTCGCCAATATGATGGGGATGACCCGGCAGGGAGTGCACGGGGTATTGAAAAGTATCGAGGCGCAGGGGCTGGTGGAGTTTGCTTACGGACGGGTGACAATACCCGATCCAGTCCGTCTGGCGCGTTACCTTGATGGACTGGATTAAACCCATATGTCTGGAATACGGGGGCGGTCAGAAAACCCCCGTGATTGCGAAGATCCGGTGTCGGCCCGGGTACCGCTTCAGTCCAGGTGCATGTGAATAAATCGAATCATATCGTTTAGCGTACCTGGCGCGTCTCGATCAAAACAGTTGCCGAGATACTCGTTACACCCATTGTCTAGAAATGCGTGATTCTTCCCCGCATACTCCCTGTACTCCACTATCTGCCCGGCCGCTTTCAGCTTTTCCGCAAATGCCTGTACCGCCTCGGGCGGTGTTGTTGTATCCCTGCTGCCAACGTGCACAAAAAACGGTGGCAGTTTGCGTTCGCGCGCATCGGGAATCCGATGAATCGGCGAGGCCGCGCGGTACAGCTCTGGGTGGGTGTCGATACTATATTCGCTGCCAAATACACCGCGCGGTTCGGCGCCGCCCATTTTCCAGAAGCCATTTGCGGCGGACTCGAATCCGTTTTGCGTCCTGGCATCCATGTCAAATACGCCGTAGCTCGGTATCGCGGCCTGTACCTCCAACTCTCCGTTTTCAGCAATCCCCTCCGGGGTTTTCCCGGTGGGGATGTATGTCGGTTTGAAAGCCAGATTCTCTGGCGTGAAATCCTGGCTGCTGAGGTTGTGTGCAGCCAGTACGACCATGGCGCTCAGGTGGCCGCCGGCACTGTCGCCGGTGACGGCGATGCGCTGCGGGTCGCCTTTGTACTGTGATATATGCTCTTTCACCCACAACACACCACCGAGTGCATCTTCCACGATGTCGTCCAGTGTGGTGGTGTTGCCGTTATCCCCCAGCAGGCGGTAGTTCATGTTGGCGACCACGAATTCGCCGTGCTTCGCCAGATACCTCGCGGTGGACTCCATGATGCTGTTGTCGTTAATCAGCCAACCTCCACCGTGGTAAATCACCACTACCGGGTAGTTTTTGCGCCCGCTATTCGGCACAAATATGTCGGCAGTGAGGGTTTTGGATCCGGCTTGTACCCAGGGGATGTTTCGGTACTCGATGAGGGCGGTCGCCTTTTCTGTAGACGGTGCGGGCGGGCTTGCAGCGATTGCAGAATGCCCCAGGAGAAGCGACAAAAACGCAAATAGCAATGACTGGAAAGGCGATGTCGGGATCATGAGTGGCCTCATTTTTTACGATGAGGCCACTCTACGGGGCATTCTGGGGAAATGCCAGATTGCAGATTCCAGGCTTTAGTTGCCGGGCTTCCCGACTATCCCGCCTCGGCGGGGCGGGTGGCTTCTTCGGCAGTTGCCGCGACCTTGTGTGCTTTTGCCAGACGGCGTCCATAGGCTGCCAGTAAAAAGCCGAGCGGGAACATAATGACGCCGTAGATGGCCGAGGGTACCGACATGTTGCTGGAGTGCAGCAGGGTCAGCGTAACCATCAGGCCGAGGGTGCCATTCTTGATCCCCAGCTCTGTAGCCACCGCAAGGCGCTCCCGGGTGCCCAAGCCCGCGGCACGGGTGCACAGCAGGCCAATGGCAATACCCAGGATATTCAGCGCGAGGGTGGCGGGCCCGGCCTGGATCAGCAGGTCGACAAAGCGATCGCGCATACCGTAGACGATACTAACGATCAGTCCGGCGAGCACCAGCCCGCCAAATATGCTCACCACGCCCTCGGCTCGCGCCGCCAGCGCCGGCCATAGGGCTTTGACGCCCATGCCAGTGATTACCGGCAGCAGCACGATCAAAGAGAGCATCAATACGGTTTTCCCCAGTGGCAGGGTGATTTCTTGCTGGGTGCCAAAATAGAGCTTGAGGGCAAAATTGGCGAACAGCGGCAGGGACATGATGGTCATCAGGCTGGCGGATACGGTCAGCACAATGGAGAGTGCGACATTCCCTTTCGCCAGCAGGGTAAACAGGTTGGATGTGGTGCCGCCGGGGCAGGCAGCAATGATTACCAGGCCCACCGCCATTGCAGGAGGCAATTGCAGTGCCCAGGCCAGCGCAAACGCGGCCAAAGGCATCAACAGGATCTGGGCAATGGTGCCGAGGACAAGGCCGGTGGGCTTGACGGTGACTTGGTGGAAGTCCCGTGCGGTAAGCGTCATGCCGATACCGACCATGATGATAAACAGGGAGATCGGCAGACCAATCGAGATCAGGGGACCGGATTCCATGGGAACCTCCAACTTATTATTAGGTATTGTTTTTTTATAGCCCAAATTCTTTGCGTGCGAAGCCGGGCCCATCGCTGGTGTCATTCTAGGTAACCCTTTCACGCACAGAATGTCAAAAAATTGACATTTGGTCCCGGTCAGAGCCGATAGCAAGGAGCACGTGAGAATTAGGTGTGCGGTCAGTCGCTCAGTGAGGAGTCAGTAAGGGAAAGCCGCGGAAGGGGACAGCGGATTACGCGACTAAAAGGGCAGGATCGGTAACCGATTCCTGCCCTGAAATGTGTCAATGTCGGAACGGGAAACCCCGCACCGTCCTTTGTGCGTGGTCAGGCTCGCGATCAGTGCAGTTGCAGGCTGTAGCGCAAGGTGGTGTAGTCGTGCGGGTCTGCTTTGCAGTCAAAACCCAGCTCCCGCGCTACGTGGTCGATGGCGTTGTTGCCGGCGGACTCGATGGAATAGATCTCATCCAGTCCATCGGCCTTGGCGGCGTCTACCAGTTCCCAAAAGTAACAGCTTACCGAGTCCGGCGTTCTGCCAGTCATCGGCAACCACCACGGCACACTCGCAAGAGTGTCCATCTGGGTCACAGGCAAAGTTGGCAACGCCGACAGCGTGCAGTAACCCGGAGTCATCCTCGTGCAACGCAATGAATGCCTCATGCTGCGCGTCATTATCGGTGAGGATACGCATCAGCTGTTGGCTCACTTGCCCGATGCCGCCGAGAAAGCGCATGCGGCTGGAATCTGGAGACAGGCTTTCGATCAGTTCCCGCTCCATGTCGCCGTCCGAAGCTCTCACCGGACGAATACTGACGACGCGACCATCGCGCAGGGTATGCTGCGTGCTCGCGGCATATGCCGCTCGCGACGGCCCTCCCGTCGATGTTGATGAAGTGCGTGTCGTACCAGACATAATGTGACCTCCCCCGGTTACGGATAATTCAAAGAAAGTCTACGGTCGGCTAACGTTAGCCGACAGGTTCCACAGTACTAAGCGCGAGAATAACCCCAGAAGATGCCCCAAGTGCGGTTGTGCAAATAAAACTGGGCAGTCTGCCGCGCTGTGTTATAGTGCCGCGGCTGGCGTGACTGCCAGTTGCGTCATCTGTAGGCCGGAGCGACTTCCGGCTCATTTCTGGAACACTGTACTAACTGGTGTGTCCGATTCCTCTCTACTGAATGCCGCACCCAGCCGAAAGAGAATTTTCGGCTAACGCCTTTGGCGGCAACCAATCTCACTCCGTGGAACATCGGCCCTGACTCTGAACATGAATCATGTGAAACATGAAAAGGGGCGCGGCGGAATGAGCATTTCAAATTTTTGCCGGGAGCGACAGGCTCCCGCTTAACGTAGGTCGACGTGATTGTTCCGGCGACTGCACTCAAGTAAGAATTTCTATGTTATTTGAAGATCTCGGCCTTGCGCCGGAAATTGCCCGCGCTGTTGCGGAGCAGGGCTATACCAATCCGACCCCGATTCAGGAGCAGGCCATTCCCGTTGTTATGCGCGGCGGTGACGTAATGGCGGCGGCGCAGACCGGTACCGGTAAGACTGCCGGTTTTACCCTGCCGCTGTTGCACAAACTGAGCGCCGGCGAGCGCGCGCGCAGTAACCAGGTGCGCGCCCTGGTACTGACGCCTACCCGCGAGCTGGCGGCGCAGGTGTTCGACAATGTACAGAGCTACAGCCAGTACCTGCCCATGCGCCACTCCGTGGTGTTTGGCGGTGTGAAAATTAATCCGCAGATGATGCGCCTGCGGGGCGGTGCGGACATCCTTGTTGCCACGCCCGGCCGTCTGCTGGATCTGTACAACCAGCGCGCGATCAAGTTCGACAAGCTGGAAACCCTGGTACTGGACGAAGCCGACCGCATGCTGGATATGGGTTTTATCCACGACATCAAGAAAATCCTGCGGGTGCTGCCGCCCAAGCGCCAGAACCTGCTGTTCTCCGCAACCTTCTCTCCCGAAATCCGCACTCTGGCCAAGGGCCTGGTAAATGACCCGGTGGAGATTGATGTAAGCCCGCGCAACAGTACTACCAAGACAGTGCGCCAGAAGCTGCACCCTGTGGACAAGTCTCGCAAGGCGACTTTGCTGTGCCACCTGATCAAGGAAAATGGCTGGCACCAGGCGTTGGTATTCAGCCGGACCAAGCACGGTGCCAACCGTCTGGCCAAGCAGCTGGAACAGAGCCGGATCCCGGCGGCGGCGATTCATGGCAACAAGAGCCAGAACGCGCGCACCAAGGCGCTGGCGGATTTTAAAAGTGGCAAGGTACAGATCCTTGTCGCTACCGATATTGCCGCGCGCGGTATCGATATCGACCAGCTGCCGCAGGTGGTGAATTTTGACCTGCCGAATGTGCCGGAGGATTATGTGCACCGTATCGGCCGTACCGGCCGTGCCGGCGCGTCCGGTCAGGCGGTTTCCCTGGTTTCCGCGGATGAAGCCAAGCAGCTTTGGGATATCGAAAGGCTGATCAATAAGCCAATCGAGCGCGAGGAGATTGAAGGTTTCGAGCCGGATCATCAGCTGCCAGCATCCGGTGGCAAGCCGGGTAAGGGCAACCAGGTGCGTCGCGGCGGCGCCAAGCCGGCGGCGAAACGCGGTGGCGGAAACAGCAGCGGTAACCGTAACGGTAACTCTTCAGGCGGTGGCAACCGCGGTGAAGGAAATCGCAGCGAAGGAAATCGTGGTGCTGGTGGCCGCAGCGAAGGCAACCGAAATGGTAGTCGCGCTGACGGCAGCCGTGGAAACGGAAGCCGTCGCAGTGGTGCAGCTTCCGGAAACGGTAACAGCGGTGGCAACAGTAATGGCAACAAGGCCAACGCTGGCAACCGCCGTCGTCGGCCGCAGCGGCGCACCGAATCTGCGTAACTGCTAAGCAACAAAAAAGGCGATCATTGATCGCCTTTTTTGTGTCCGCGTTTTTGTGCCCGTTTTACGACTACTGGTTTTTCTGGCTGTCGAAATAATCCAGCGCCAGTTGAGTAATCGCTTTGGTGCCGATCGCCAGTGCACTTTCATCCACATAAAAACGTGGAGAATGGTTGCTAGCGGCGGTGGCCGGATTGGTGCCTTGCGGGGTTACCCCGAGGAAGTAATAGAAACCGGGAATTTCATTGGCGAAGAAGGAGAAGTCCTCGGCACCGGTAATTTTCGGGATCACCATAACCTTGTTGTCACCGGCCGCAGCTTTCAAGGCGGGGATGGCGGCTTCGGTCAGCGCGGGGTTGTTGACGGTTACCGGGTAGCCTTCAAGAATCTCCACTTCCGCTGTCGCGCCGCTGCTTTCGGCAATTTTCTCCGCCGTTACTTTAAGGCGCTTGAAAATCTCCTGGCGGTTATCCATATCGAAGTTGCGGATGGTGCCGTTCAGGTAGACGCTGTCGGGAATGATGTTGTTGCGCACACCCCCGTCGATCACGCCGTAGGAAACGACCGCGGGTTCCTTGGTGATATCGATCTGGCGGCTGACCAGAGTCTGGGTGCCCATTACGATTTGTGCCGCGGCGGTAATCGGGTCGACGCCGCCCCAGGGGCGGGAGCCGTGCGTCTGGCGACCTTTTACATTGATACGGAATTCGTCGGAGCTCGCCATCAGTGGCCCGGAGCGGTAACCGATCACGCCCACTGGCAGGCTGGAGGTAACGTGCTGGCCAAAGGCCACTTCCGGTTTGTATTTTTTGAACAGGCCCTCTTTCAGCATCAGCTCCGCGCCACCTTCCTCACCATCCGGTGCGCCTTCTTCTGCGGGTTGGAATACAAACAGAACGTTACCGGCCAGTTCATCGCGCATACCCGCCAGTACCTGGGCCGCGCCCATGAGCATGGCCACGTGGGTGTCGTGGCCGCAGGCGTGCATTACACCGACTTCCTCGCCGTTGTATTCGGTCTTGGCTTTTGAGGCGAAAGGAATATCCACCTGTTCGGTTACCGGCAGCGCATCCATATCCGCGCGCAGGGCAATGGTGGGGCCAGGCTTACCGCCCTTGAGCAATCCGACTACCCCGGTGTGGGCAACTCCGGTTTCCACTTCCATGCCGAGGGACTTCAGGTGCTGGGTAATGTACTTGGCGGTTTCGAATTCCCGGTTACCGAGCTCCGGGTTCTGGTGCAGATGGCGACGCCACTCGATGACGTTTTGCTTGGTTTGCGCCAGGCGCTTGTCGGCATCGGTGGATTGCGCGAGGGCAGGGAGGGCGCTGGCGGCTGCCAGTGAGGAAAGGGTAAGGGCTATTAGCGTTTTTTTCACCTGTGAGGTCCTGTGTTGCAGTGCATGACAAGCTTTAGAGCAAACCATGCACTGCCGCAGGAATCAATCCTCACATTCCTCACATTCCTCACATAGTGAAGTAGGTAGCCGCGCCTGGTCCCACCGGCATGCCGGCAACAAACACCCACAGGAAGAACAGTGCGGTCCAGCCGATAAAGAAGAAGATCGAGTAGGGGATCATGGTGGCAATCAGCGTGCCCATGCCCAGATCCTTTTTATAGCGGGTGGCAAAGGACACGATCAGGCCGAAGTAACTCATCATCGGCGTGATGATATTGGTCACCGAGTCGCCGATCCGGTACGCCGCCTGGATCACTTCCGGGGCATAGCCCAGTAGCATCAGCATGGGCACGAAGATCGGCGCGGTTACCGCCCACTGTGCCGAGGCACTGCCCAGGCTCAGGTTCACGATGCCGCACATCAGGATAAAGAACACGAACAGCAGCGGGCCGGTGAGGCCGATGCTCTGCAGGGCCTCTGCACCCAGTACCGCAAAGATGGTGCCCAGGTTGGTCATTTTGAAGAAGGCCACAAACTGCGCGGCGAAGAACACCAGCACGATATACATGCCCATGGTGCCCATGCTCTTGGACATCGCATTGATCACGTCGCGGTCGTTATTCATGGTGCCCACGGTCTTGCCGTAGACGAAGCCGGGAATCGCAAAGAACACCACGATCAGCGACACAATGCCTTTCAGGAACGGCGAGCCGGCCACGGCACCGGTTTCCTGATTGCGCAGCACGCCCCACTCGGGAACGATGGTGAGTGCCAGCAAACCACTGACACCCAGTACAGCGAGACCCGCGTACTTGAGGCCGCGTTTCTCTTCGGCGGTAAGCTGGGTCATTTTGTCCTGGGACAGGTCGACGGAGGCCTCGCTGTTATCGTACTTGCCCAGCTTGGGTTCAACGATTGACATGGTCACCCAGCTGCCCAGGGCGGTGATCAGGAAGGTGCTGAGGATCATGAAGTACCAGTTAACCTCAGGGCCCACCACATAGTTGGGGTCAATCATATGGGCGGCGGATTCGGTGATGCCGGACAGCAGCGGGTCCACGGTACCCAGCAGCAGGTTGGCACTGTAGCCGCCGGATACGCCGGCGAAGGCCGCGGCCAGGCCGGCCAGGGGGTGGCGGCCTAGGGAGTGAAAGATCATCGCCGCCAGCGGGATCAGCACCACATAACCGAGCTCAGAGGCGGTGTTGGAGATGATGCCTGCGAACACCACAATCACGGTCACGGTGCGCTTGGATGCCTTCAGTACCATTCCGCGCACGGCGGCAGACAGCAGGCCGGAGTGCTCGGCAATACCCACGCCGAGCAGGGCTACCAGCACGGTGCCCAAGGGGGCAAAGCCGGTAAAGTTGGTAACCAGAGTGGTGACGATTGTCCTGAGTCCCTCACCGGACAGCAGGTTGACGACGTGGATGACCCCATCGGCGGCACGGCCAGCGGCGCCGACCGGACGCGGGTCTTCAACCGATAGCCCAAAGAAAGAGGCGATACCGCTCAGGATCACCACGCCGACCGCAAACATCGCGAACAGAGTGATGGGGTGGGGAAGCAGGTTACCCAGCCACTCGACGGTATCGAGGAAGCGGGTAAAGGCGGTCTTCTTGCCAGAGCCGGCGGGCTGGATGTCACTGGGGGAGGTGGATGTCGTCATTATTTCTCCTGTGTCTGGCCTGCCGGCTAAATATTGATCAATTGGCGCGCAATCATACATGAAAAATGACAGCGATGCCTTTGGGGGCGGCGAAACCGTTCTTTATTCTCCGGATATGCAACTTTTGGGCAATGTTCCGCCCAATTATCAGCTTATAAAAGGACATGTTGCCAGTTTGCTGGCGCAGAAAGTAGGACCTGTCAGCTGTGCGGTGGGCTCAAGGCGCTGGGTTGGAGAGGTGTAGGGTTGTAGAAGTGTAGGGTTGGCGGGGTGTGTGCGGGCACAGGGCCCGCACCGAGTAGTGGCAGGAATCAGAACTTGTAACCCAGGCCGATGGAATACACCCAGGGATCGATATCCACGTCGGTGGAGATCCGGGTGAAGGTGTCGCCACGGCTGCGGAAGTCGATCTTCGCCTTGGTGTCGATATCCAGATACCAGACCGCCGCATTGAACAGCCAGTTAGTGTCGCGACCAAACATGATGTCGACCCCAAGTTCGCCGGCGAGGCCCCAGGAGTCGTCCAGTCGCAGGTCCGCCCGGGTCAAAGCGCCAAGCTCATCCTCGAAGTATTCATTGGCTACCGTGCTGATCTTTTCATCCATAAAGGTGGTGAAGTTCACCCCGAGCCCCACATAGGGTTGTACCCAGGACTCCTTGCACACCGGGAACCACTGCACGGTAAGGGTGGGTGGCAGGTGCTCGATGCTGCCCAGGTCCACTTTGCCGAGCAGGTCGCCATCGGCGGTCGGCAGCCCCACGACGTCCAGGTCGTGCTCAAACGGCAGTGCCACCAGCAGGCCGAGGCCGAAGTGGTCGGCAAACAACCAGGTGCCGGTAAAGGTGGCGCTATCGCCATCGTCGACATATACGCGGGTATCTTCCAAATAGACTGTATTGTCGATCCGCAGCAGGTCGGAGTCGTCATCCGGGTCTACGAGCCCCCAGCCAATGCGGACAATCACGTCGCCCTGTTCGTAGTCGGCGAGGCTCTGGCTGGCGCCAAGGCTCGCCATGAGTGCAATGGCGGTAACGGTGACGGCCTTCCTGGCTGCTTTCATGGATTCGCTCCTTGTACTTCTCTCTAGGGGGGTAGACGAAACACTTTTAGTCTAGCCGGGAGTTTTATTGCGCAATATTTTTGCGTTTACTCTGGCGTCAGCCTGTTGCTGGTTGTCCATACTTGGGCCAGGGGTAATAATGTGATCACAAATATTTGGCGGTAAGATCGCGCCTGTGCGGTTATCTACTGTGTGGTTATGGCTGCGCAGAAATGGAGAGTGGAGCGGTTATGAAGATTGGTGTTCTTAAGACCGATGATGTGCGCCCCCAGTTGGTGGGGGAGTTTGGTGAATACCCGGAGATGTTTGCGGATCTGCTGAAGCGCGAGGATCCGAACCTGGAGTTTGTGACCTACGAGGTACAGCACGGGCACTACCCGGATGATATCGATGAGGTGGATGCCTATCTGATTACCGGCAGCAAGACGGGGGTCTACGACGATCAGCCGTGGATTGCGCCGCTAATGGAGTTTGTGCGCGAGCTGCACAAGCGGGAGAAGCCGACACTAGGGATCTGTTTTGGGCATCAGTTGATTGCCCATGCCTTGGGTGGTGAGACGCGCAAGTCGGAAAAGGGCTGGGGTGTGGGTGTGCATAGCTACGAGGTGCAGGAGACTCCAAGCTGGATGGTGGAGCCGCAGGAGAATTTCAGCCTGCTGGTGAGTCATCAGGATCAGGTGGTAACGCCTGCGCCGGGCACCAAGGTGATAGCGTCCAGTGATTTTTGTCCCTATGCGTTGCTGCAGGTGGGTGAGCATATGCTGACGATGCAGGCGCATCCGGAATTTACCAAGCCCTACTCAAAAGGTTTGATGGAGCTGCGCAAAGAGGTATTTGGTGAGGATATGGTAGAGAAGGGCAAGGACTCTCTTACCAACGATATTCACACCAGTGCAATGGCGCGGTGGATGCTGGCTTTTTTGAAGAGTGCTTCGTAGGTAGGAGAGCACTGTATTTAATTTGAGGCGCCAAAGCACTGGGTGTAAGTTTTTGAAACCGCTGTGAATACATCCATGTACGCTGCGTCGGCGACGTCCCTGTCGCCGACGCTTTCAAAAACTTACACCCAGCGCTTTGGCTTCAGCCAACCTGTCCTACTTCGTTGAAAAAGTTTATTTCCACTTGATATTGCAACCGATAGAAGGCACCTGATCTTCCGCCGGTTTCTCTCCCGCCAGAACCTTATCCACAGCCGCGCGTAAATCCTTCCCGTTCACTGGCTCATCATTTCCCGGCCGGCTGTCGTCGAACTGACCGCGGTAGGCGAGTTTCCCCTCTCCATCAAACAGAAAAAAGTCCGGTGTGCAGGCCGCATCAAACGCTTTTGCCACGGATTGATCCTCGTCCACCAGATACGCGAAGCGGTATCCCCGCGCGGCGACCTCCTCCTGCATTTTCGTCGGGCTGTCTTCCGGGTAGCTGGCAAAGTCGTTGCTGTTGATGGCGACGATGCCGAGGCCGGCGGGGAGGTATTGCTCGGCAAATTCCGACAGGGCGGCGGCGATGTGTTTTACGAAGGGGCAGTGGTTGCAGATAAACATGACCAGTAACGGTTTGCCGGCGTAGTCGTCGCTACTGACGAGGGTGCCGGTGGGGTCGGGCAGGGCGAATTCTGGCATGGGGGTGCCAAGGGGGATCATGGTGGAGGGGGTGAGGGCCATTGCCTGGGTCCTTAATTATTAGTAATAGATATCAGAGGTGATTGGTTTTTGGAGCGTATTAGTGAAAAATTTTCAGGTATCGAGCATCGCCATAGTAATGAAATTCTTCCAGTGCGCTGTACGCGAGTTTAATGACATGATCGTCATCACTGCGCAGCGCTGTCTCCCTGATTTCCGCCTGTTGCGGCCGAATATCTTGTATCTCATCTGACGCAACCGGCTGAATCGCTTTCGGCCCGGTACTCAAGTACGCAACTACCAGTCCCTGCCAGAAATAGCGCAGAGCCATCTCCTGATCGGTGCAGTAAGGGAGTATTAGTCGCAGTGCGTGGCAGCCGGTAACGCCGTGGAGCAGGGTAAAGTCTTTGGTTCCCAGATAGGCGGTGATGGCGACCTCGGCGATATCTTCCAGGCCGAGTAATTTTGGTTGAATCGGGGTTTCCATCCACCCCGGTTGACCGGTGACGGACTGCATGTGGTCGGCAATATTGCCCGGAGCAAGGGGAACGTCCGGGAACTGTTCGGCGACCTGGGTAATGCACTCTGCGGCAGTTTGGGGAACCTGCTCTTTGCTACTGGCCAATTCGTGGTAGTCGAGGTTCCAGTAGGCCAGCCCCATGGCGATTTCTTCAAGGTGGCGGGCATCGATGCCGTAGGCGGTGCGGATCAGGCCGTGGAAGGCTGCGGTAGCGATGGAAGGAAGAAGTGGCGGCAGTTCCTGCTGGAGGCATTTGGCGATGCCGAGGCATTTGAGTTGCTGTTCGTAGTAGTGCAGGGCGCTGGCAAAGCGGTCATCGCGGTTGCGGCAGTCGGCAACCTCCGAGACTTCTTTCACAGGGCTACCGGGGCGTGGCTGCAGGTGCGGGGTGCTGCGGTCGAAGGCGTGGCGCAGTTGTTCCGGGGTGGCCGTCATTTTATCGAGTGCGATGAGCACCATGGGAAGGTGGTTGGCAAGACGGTCGCCGTAGTGCACATGGTAGCGGCTGCCGGCTTCCAGCAGTTGCGCGCAGTCGCGGGTGATACTCATGGTGCTCTCTCCCCCTTCAGCTGACTTCCACTCGATCCCCCAAGTGTATGGTGACCGGATTCTGGTCTCCAGCCTGGCCTGCGGTGGCGGGCGCCAGATTCATTCCGAAGTAGATTTGACCATCTTCCCAGCGCCGATAGCTGGCGAGGGTACGTAACGGCTCTTTTTGCGCGCGACCGGTAAACGGATGCAGACCGGGAATGGCGCAGCGGGCGCAGGGGTGGGTGCAATCGAACACCAGTGGCCCGTCGTGGGTGTGGATTGTGAGCGTTTTCCAGTGGTCTTCGGCAAAGGGCTCGCAGCCGCTGACCACAAGGTTGGGGCGAAAGCGCAGCATGGATACCGGCTCTGGCAGGCGGCTGTTAAGGTCATCGAGGGAAGGCTGGCTGATTACCAGTAGTGGAGCTGCATCCGCAAAGCTTACCTCGCGGTCGGCGCGCGGCGCTTCCAGCGGGCGGCGGAATTCATCGCCCATGGCGACGAGGCGCACCGGGGATTGTAACTGCTCGCTCAGCCAGTGGGCGGCGTCGTCGCCGGCATCGCGCGCGCTAACGTCGTCACTCCAGACTCGTACGGATTTTAACTCTGCCTCACTGCCGGGCTGGCGAATTTCCAGCCGCTCACCTTCGGCATTTTCCAGCCGCACACCGTCGCCAATGGCGGTGGCTTTCAGCTGTGCCATGGCGCGCAATTTTCGTTGGGTAACGAACTGGTTGTCATGATCCACCAGCATCCAGCGGCGATCGTTGACCGCGCCGAACTGGTCCATGGGCAGCGACTTGCATTTGTGCCCCTGAAGGGATTTGACCGGGAAGTGATAGAGCGCGGAGATTTCCAACGTCTACTCCTTTTTAGAATGGGTTGCCCGTGAATATCGTGGAACACGCACAAGCGTAATGACAGAGGGCAGAATAAGAAAGCCTACCGGAGTGGCGATTCTGAATGGTGTGAGTGTTTTTTGCTCAGATTGCCCCTCTGTCCAGCACTCACTCCGCCGGGAGCGAGCAAAACCGTTGCCCGGTAGGCGATCAATGTTAACCTGTCAGGCAATACTTGCGGGTACCTTCCTTTTTCATCGGTTGCTGCACGAATATAGTGACGGGAGTGACTCCTCTAGTTCCGAAAACCATAATAATCCACGAGGGCGGTGATGCTGGATGTCGAGCGCATAGATGCAATACAGGTGAATAACACGCTGGGCGAGGGCGTGTTGTGGAACTCCAGGGAGAGTAGTGTCTGGTGGACCGATATTCATGAGAAAAAACTCTACCGGCTCACATGGCCTGAACGCGAGCTGGAAGTTTTTGACACGCCTGAGCGTTTGTGTGCCTTCGCATTCACCGATTTGGACAACTGTATTGTTGCTGCTTTTGAAACGGGCTTTGCCCTGTATGACTACCGGCAAGAAAAAGTTCTATGGAAGAAGTCGGTACTGCAAAAGGGCGGCGGCATCCGTTTCAATGACGGCAAGATCGATCGTCAGGGCCGCTTCTGGGCAGGCACCATGGCGGAAGACGGGCGCGAAGAGGCGGCCGGCATTCTGTATTGTCTCGATTCCAACGGCGTAGTCAGTCAGCACGCGCAAAATATTCATATTTCCAATGGCTGTTGCTGGGACGTCAGTTCCAGCCACTTCTATTTTGCCGATTCCCCACGGCGCAGTATCTACCGCTACAAGTTTGATCCACGCCGTGGCGATCTGGGCGAGCGCGAGCTGTTTGCGCGCACTGCACTTGGCATTTATCCGGATGGCGCTACGGTGGATTCCGAGGGTTACCTGTGGTCTGCCCAATGGCGAGGTGCTCGTATTCAGCGCTATTCGCCCGAGGGGAAATTGGCCGGCGCGATTCCGGTGCCGGTGAGCCAACCTACCTGTGTGACCTTTGGCGGAGCCAATATGGATCTGATGTTTGTTACATCGGCCCGTGAGTCCCTCCACGAATGGACTTTGGATCGCGAGAGGCTGGCGGGCAGCCTGTTGGTGTTCAAAACCCCATTTAAGGGTGTGATCGGTTTCCGCTTCAGCACCACTCAGCTGCTAAACCAGTGCGACGCAGTGCAGAAACCGTCGGAGCCAGTGACGGCATGAACCGTAAACAGGTCATACTCGAAAAAAGCCTTGGTATCAGAGCCACACTCTGTGATTTTGG
Source organism: Microbulbifer elongatus (assembly GCF_020524885.1). Lineage (GTDB taxonomy): Bacteria > Pseudomonadota > Gammaproteobacteria > Pseudomonadales > Cellvibrionaceae > Microbulbifer > Microbulbifer elongatus_A. The sequence goes on from NZ_JAIVKJ010000002.1 coordinate 869,109, forward strand.
TGCTGCTAAATGGCGCACATTTTGTTGTGGTAACATCGTTCGTCAATTATTAGAAGAAAAAGCGTGGAGACGTGGCAGCGATGCAATTCGCGAAGTGGATTTGGGGGCTGGTACTGATCTGTTCTTCAGTGAGTACCTGGGCGAAACCATTTGTGGTGGAAGAAGGGCTGCCCCCCCAGAGCCTCGCGCCCTACCTCAAGATCCTGGTGGATGAGCCCGGTAGCCTTGGTTTCCAGGACGTCCTCGGGGCTGACTCCCAAAAGCGTTGGCAGAGCAATGACAGTGATGGTGCCAACTTTGGCTTTAGTCCCGCCGCATACTGGGTGGCTATCACGCTACAAAACCCCACCGCATCGCCGATAGGGCTGGTTTTACGCCAGGATTATCCACTTATTGATCAGCTCGATTTCTGGCGCCCGGCAGCGGGTGACGGTTGGGTTCGGGTGGCAACTGGTGATCGTCGCCAGTTCGACTCCCGCCCACTGAATCTGCGCGACTTTGTATTTCCCATCACCCTGCCAGCCAATTCTATCCAGACTTACTATCTGCGATACCAGACAGCGGGCTCAATGAATATTGGTCTCAGTGTCAGCAGCGAAACCGCATTCCTGCCGCAATTGGGTAAAGAGCAGATATTACTGGGAGTCTATTACGGCGGATTCCTGGTGCTGGTGATTTATAACCTGTTCCTGTTTCTGGCGGTGCGTGACCGGGCGTATGCCTACTACATGGGATACGCCATCAGCTATGGTCTCTACTTCGGGGTGCACAATGGGGTTTCGTTCCAATATCTGTGGCCGGGAAACCCCTGGCTGGCGAACCAGAGTCTGTTGGTTCTGCTCGGCTTCACACTGATCTTCGGCATTCAGTTTGTGCGCACCATCTGCTCGGGCCCCCGCCTGGCTCCGCGTACAGATCGGGTTGCCCGTTGCTTCTTGTATGTGCTGCTGCCCTTGACCGCGATTGCGCCTTTTGCCAGTTACGGCCCGATGGTACTGACCCTTTCGATTTTCACACTGGTGCTGTCCATTCTGTTTATGGTGATGGGAATAATCAGCCTGCTGCGCGGCTCGGTTCCCGCGCGCTACTTCCTCGTGGGCTGGACTGCGCTGCTGGTGAGTGTGGTGATCTACATGCTGAAAACGTTTGGCCTGGTGCCTCACAACAGCTTTACCCACAATGCGTTCCAGGTAGGAGCACTGGTGGAGATGGTATTACTGTCGCTGGCGCTGGGGGCAAGGGTTGGGGAGATACAGAGACATGGTTATACGGACCAGCTGACAGGCCTGTTCAATCGCCGTCATTTTGATGAGCAGTTGCCGCGGGAGTTCGCCTTCGCTGCCCGCAGTGGTACCCCCCTCGCGCTGCTGATTTTGGACCTCGATCACTTCAAGGCAATCAACGATCGGTTTGGGCATGCCCGCGGTGATGCCGCGCTGTGTGCTCTGGGAGAGTTGATTAGGAAACAGGTGCGCAAACCCGTACTGGCTTGCCGTTATGGCGGTGAAGAGTTCGCTATTCTTTTGCCCCGCACAAACCGGGAGCAGGCGAGGGCAGTTGCCGAGCGTCTGGTCCGCTTGGTGGAAGAGCTTGATCTGAACGGCATGGCACTGACCGTGAGCGTCGGTGTTGCCGCCCGTGAAAGCGAAAATTACGTATCCGCAATCCAGTTGTTTGAGGCCGCCGATGCTGCGCTATACAGGGCAAAGCAGTCAGGCCGCAACCGGGTCGAGCTGGCGCCTTCGGATACAGAACCCAGTATCAAAGATTTATCTTTTGTCGCCTCTGCGCAGTAACGGCGCGAAAGACGGCAGTATCCCGAATACCCCAGAGGTAAATGCAACATGATGAAAGCAGCAAGCGCACTCTTCACTCTAAGTCTGATATCTCCGGTGGTATCATCTGCAGACTTTTCCACAGGACCGGTAATCAAAAATTATGGTGGGGTCGCCGAGGTCAAGCAGACAAGCCCGCTGTCCGGGAAAGAGCAGTTCAAAGTGGTGTTTGATGTGTCGGATCAGGGCGATAAGGGCAAAACAAACCGTCGCTTTGAAAGTCTGGCCCGCTTTCTGAACATGCAGGCTCGCGCCGGGGTGCCGCCAGAGCAAGTTGAGCTGGCGCTGGTGGTGCACGGAAAAGCGGGTTTCGATCTGCTCACCAACGCGCAGTACTCTGAAAAGTTTGCGGGCGACAACCCCAATACTCCATTGCTGGCAGAGCTGCAAAAGCATGGTGTGCAGGTGTATTTATGTGGGCAATCTGCAGCGTATTATGGAATCGATAATAGTCACTTGCTGCCCGGCGTAAACATGGCGCTGTCAGCCATGACTGCAAACGCACTGCTGCAGCAGCAAGGCTACACATTGAACCCGTTTTAGTCGTTTACCCATCGCAATCAGCGCAACAGCAATTCATCCTCAATCGGTACGAACTTGCTGGCTGCGCTGATGAGTGATGTCGCTGTCTGTGGCGCAACGCCGTATACCTCGACCGTCTTGCCGCGATTCACCCGTAGCCTCTCCACCAGCAGATCGAAGTCCCCATCACCCGAGACGAGCACGACAATGTCGGCCGTGTCACTGTGCTCCAACGCATCAATGGTAATTCCCACGTCCCAATCACCCTTGGCTGAGCCATCGGCCCGCTGGATATAGGGCTTAAGTTTCACCTCGAACCCAATCGCCCTGAGAATGTTCTGGAACTCGCGCTGCTTTTTATCGCCGCGGTCGATGGCATAGGCGATGGCTTTTGTGACCTGCCGCCCTTCGGTTACTTTCGCCCAGAACGCGTTGTAATCAAAATTTCGCTGGAATGCCTGCCGCGCGGTGTAATACACATTCTGAACATCGACAAAGATGGCGACTTTTTGTTTGGTGGGGGCATTGCGTTGGGGCGGGGATATCTCGGGCATTTAGCACTTTTTTTGATCGATGGATTAAAGCGGTCTATTAAGCTGATACGGAGCAGCTATTACATGCTTCGCTTAGATTGTAGTTGTTAATAAGGCCGATAATAACGTCTAATTTCTAGGTAATTGCTTGACCCTATAGGATCTCCTTGTCCGATAGAAGAGGCTATAAGGAAAGCAACCCAATGCTCAAGAAATCCCTTTCCCTGGTGGTAGCGATGGCTACCGTCATATCCGTCACCGCCAATGCCGCGTCGCCCAGCGAGCCCGTTTCCAATAACGAGGTAATGTCTAACCAGGACTGGTGGCCCAACCGCATCGACCTGCAACCTCTGCGAATGAACGCAGAAAAATCCAATCCCATGGGCGAAGACTTTGATTACGCCGAAGCCTTCAGCAAACTCGACCTTGATGCAGTCAAGAAAGATCTCAAGGAAGTCCTCACCACTTCCCAGGACTGGTGGCCGGCTGACTACGGTCATTATGGTCCATTCTTTATCCGTATGGCCTGGCACAGTGCCGGTACCTACCGTGTGTACGACGGTCGCGGTGGTGCCGGTGGTGGCCAGCAGCGTTTCGAACCGCAGAACAGCTGGCCGGACAACGTGAGCCTGGACAAGGCACGCCGCCTGGTGTGGCCGGTAAAGCAGAAGTACGGCAATGCGATCTCCTGGGCAGACCTGATGGTACTCGCAGGTAACGTATCGCTGGAGTCCATGGGCTTCAAAACCTTCGGTTTCGCCGGTGGTCGTGAAGACGATTGGGAAGCAGACATTGTCTACTGGGGTTCCGAGCGCGAGTGGGTTGGCAATGACAAACGCTTCAAAGGCGACGTTCTAGAAAAGCCGCTGGCTGCTGACCATATGGGCCTGATTTATGTGAATCCGGAAGGTCCCAATGGCAACCCGGATCCGATCGCTGCCGGTCACCGCATTCGCGACACCTTCGGCCGCATGGCCATGAGCGACGAAGAGACCGTGGCGCTGATCGCCGGTGGTCACACCTTCGGTAAAGCCCATGGCGCGCACAAACCGCAAGACTGTGTCGGCGCGGCGCCGGGTGGTGCTCCGATCGAGCAACAGGGCTTTGGCTGGGAAAACAAGTGTGGCAAAGGCCACTCCGAAGATACCATCACTTCCGGTCTGGAAGGCGCCTGGTCCGCCAACCCGATTGCGTGGAGCTCCCAGTTCCTGGATAACCTGTTCGGCTTCGAGTGGGTGAAAACCAAGAGCCCGGCTGGCCACACCCAGTGGGAACCGGAGAACGCCGAACAGGCGAAGTTCGTACCTGACGCACACGTTGAAGGCAAGCGCCACGCGCCGATGATGTTCACCACCGACCTTTCCATGCGCTTTGATCCCAAGTACAAGGAAATCGCCGAGCGCTTCCACAAAAACCCGGAAGAATTCCAGCAGGCTTTTGCCAAGGCCTGGTTCAAACTGACTCACCGCGATCTGGGGCCGCGCGCGCGTTACCTGGGTGACGAAGTACCGGCCGAAGTACTGAGCTGGCAGGACCCGATCCCCGAAGTGGACTTCAAGCTGATCAATGATCGCGACGTGAAAAACCTGAAAGCCAAGGTACTGGACAGCGGTCTGACCGTACCTGAGCTGGTGCGCACCGCATGGGCGTCTGCTTCTTCCTATCGAGGTACTGATATGCGCGGCGGTGCCAACGGTGCGCGCATCCGTCTGGCCCCGCAGAAAGACTGGGCTGTGAACAATCCACAGGAACTGGACAAGGTTCTGGCTGAACTGGAAAAAATCCAGAAGGAATTCAACGGCCAAACCTGGGGTAACAAGAAAGTGTCCATGGCGGACATGATCGTTCTCGGCGGTGCCGCTGCGATTGAGCAGGCTGCCAAGCAAGCCGGTTACGACGTTACCGTTCCGTTCAAGCCTGGCCGCAACGATGCCACCCAGGAAATGACTGACGTTCAGTCATTCGGTTATCTGGAGCGCAAGGCCGATGGCTTCCGCAACTACTACAGCAGCGACGCGCACATGATGCCGGTGGATATGCTGATCGACAGCGCCAACCTGCTGGATCTGAGCGTGCCGGAAATGACGGTGCTGGTAGGTGGCATGCGTACCCTGGGAGCGAACTACGACGACTCCAGACACGGCGTGTTCACCGACAAGCCGGGTACCCTGAGCAACGACTTCTTCGTGAACCTGATGGATATGGACACCAAGTGGTCCAAGTCTTTCAAGGAAGATGGACTGTACGAAGGCTTCGATCGCAAGACCGGAGAAAAGAAATGGACGGCCACTCCGGTGGACCTGATCTTCGGCTCCAACTCCGAACTGCGCGCTTTGTCCGAGCTGTACGCGACCAATGACAACGGCGAGAAGTTCGTAAATGACTTTGTTGATGCCTGGACCAAGGTGATGACCCTGGACCGCTTTGACCTGAAGTAATCCGATCTTTCACAGGGTGGAACTGCGTCGCAAGGAAGTTGCGACAAGCCGAAAGGGGCAGCCTGTTGGCTGCCCCTTTTACTTTGGTGCGATTAATCGCATTCCATATGCCTTGCTTCGAGATGCTTATGAATCACAGAAATTAACTGGGGAAAAGCAATGGGTTTCGTCAGGTAGTCATCCATACCCGCGTTGAGGGCTGCGGTTTTCTGCTCGCTGAAAGCAGCAGCAGAGAGGCCGATAATCGGGATGTTACTGATTTCCGAAATCTGTCGGATTTCCTGAGTTGCTTCAATGCCGCTAAGCCCGGGTAGCTGAACGTCCATGAAGATAAGATTTGGGCGCATTTCCCGGGCTCTGGCCACGCCCTCTCGACCATTGGCGACAAACGTAGCGTGTACGCCCAGGTCATCGCAAAATGCTTGCATCAGGGTCTGATTGAGAAGGTTATCCTCAATAACAAGTGCGGTTATGTTTTTCAGCCTGTCGGGGGCATTGCTGTAACTTGGCGGTGTTTGCACTACCGCACTCCCTTTGCGCAGTGGCAGTAGCACTTGGAAGCAGGTTCCCGCGCTGTACTCACTTTGCAAGGTAATCTCGCCGCCAAGCAACTCTACCAGGCTGCGGGTAATTGGCAGTCCCAAGCCGGTTCCCAAGGCCTGTCCGTCCGCGGATTTATCCACCTGCTCAAACGGCTCAAAAATCACCGCCTGCTTTTCTGGAGAGATACCAATGCCGCTATCGATGACCTCGATCGCTAGGTGCTCGCGGCGGTGTTCTTTTGCGGCGGGCTGAACTTTGATTTCAATGGAGCTGTTGGGTGGGGAAAATTTTATCGCGTTACCAATCAAGTTGATCAATATCTGCGAAAGCTTGCCCCGATCACTCCGGATGTATTCCGGAAGCTTTGGGGCGACGTGACAGTGTAACTCAAGCCCCTTCTGGGTCGCCTGGGATTCGCAGGAAACGAGGATACATTTGATAAGGCCACGGAGATGAAAATCCTCTTCAAGTACCTCGATCTTTCCGGCTTCAATTCGCGATATATCGAGTACATCATTGACCAAGCCTGCCAGTCCTTGACCGCTGATGGCAATTTTTTCCAAGAAATCGCGAAAATCCGGGGGCAGGTCGCAATCGTTACTGCGGTTTAGCAGTACCTGACTGAAACCCACAATCCCGTTGAGTGGCGTGCGGATTTCATGGCTCATATTGGTCAGGAATTCGGTTTTTGAGCGGCTGTAAAACTCGGCTTTTTCCTTGGCTTCCAGCAGGTCGCGCTCCAAGGTTTTACGATCGGTGATATCCAGAATGACCCCAATCAGGCCACCGAGCCGGCCATCTTCCAGTTCATAGGCGGCTTTATTGAAAATGACGTCGTGCAGGGTGCCATCTGCGTAGACGACCTGGGACTCGTAAACCTGCTGTCCTCGCTGCTGCATCAGCTCGATATCTTTTTCATGGTAGACCTTTGCCTGTGGCCCCGGTGAGACCCCGTATACCGAGTGGCCGACAATTTCTTCTCGGCGCTTACCCAGGAACTCTTCAAAAGCCCGGTTACAGCCGGTGTAAATACCTTTGGCATTTTTGTAAAAAATGGGAGCGGGTATGGAATCCACCAGAATCTGGAGAAACTGCAGCTGGTCAGACAGCGCCACCTCGGACGCTTCCCGTTCCAGCAGTTCCCGCTGGTACTGGGTATTGAGTTTTTCCTGGTGGGCCAGCATGGACGAAAGCCTGTCCGTTAGCTGCCGGTGTTTGCGATAGAGGAGGTAGCTGCAGATTCCTACCAGTGCGGTGGCCAGCACCATTCTGGTGATTGAGCCGAGCTGTGGCCTATCCTGGGGCATCCACATGGCGAGCATCCACTCGCAGATCCCCATCAGTGTGAGTACCACCAGGCCTCCCGGCAGGTAGTAGCGTTTGAGTGGAAGCTGCGTGCCGGGAGATAGGGGCATTTCGCGGTCTGCTTTACGGTCGTAGTCCCGATACCCTACTCAAACGGGAGGAACAGGGCAATATTGCCAGGCAGTGGGAACGGACACGTCGGGCCTGGTAACCCACGCATATAACCCACCGCAACTATAAAAAAAGCCCGCAATTCCGAATGGGCGTTGCGGGCTTTTTCGTTTCTCAAAAACCTGTATCAGGTCTTGATCTTCTTGTACTGCATCCGGTGCGGCGTGGCATTCTCGCCATTTCGCTTGACGAAGTCTTCGTGATACTCGGTGTAGTTACCCTCAAAGAACACCACGTTGCTGTCGCCCTCGTAGGCCAGGATATGGGTCGCTACGCGGTCGAGGAACCAGCGGTCGTGCGAGATCACCATGGCACAGCCGGGGAAGCTCAGCAGGGCTTCTTCCAGGGCGCGCAGGGTTTCGATATCCAGGTCGTTGGACGGTTCGTCCAGCAGCAGTACGTTGGCGCCTTGCTTCAGGGTATAGGCCAGGTGCAAGCGGCCGCGTTCACCACCGGAGAGCTCGCCGACACGCTTCTGCTGGTCGCTTCCCTTGAAGTTGAATCGGCCGATGTAGTTGCGCGAGCCCACTTCGTAGTTGTTGATCTTGAGCATGTCGTGGCCGTCGGAAATGCATTCCCACACGGTCTTGTTGTCGTCCAGGTTTTCGCGGCTCTGGTCGACGCTGGCGATCTTCACGGTTTCACCGATCTTGATCTCACCGGAATCCGGCTGTTCCTTGCCATTGATCATGCGGAACAGGGTGGATTTACCGGCGCCGTTACCGCCGACGATGCCGACGATGGCACCCTTGGGCACGCGGAACGACAGGTCGTCAATCAGCACGCGATCGCCGAACGCTTTGCTTACATGGTTCAGCTCGATCACGTTGTCGCCGAGGCGCTCACCCGGCGGAATGTAAATCTCGTTGGTTTCATTGCGGGACTGGAATTCCTGGGACTGCATCTCTTCCAGGCGGGACAGACGAGCCTTGTTCTTGGACTGGCGGCCCTTCGGGTTCTGACGCGCCCACTCCAGTTCTTTCTGCATGGCCTTGGCGCGGGCCTGTTCGCCTTTCTGCTCCTGCTCCAGGCGCTTCTCTTTTTGTTCCAGCCAGGTGGTGTAGTTGCCTTCCCAGGGAATGCCGTGGCCGCGGTCCAGTTCCAGAATCCAGCCGGCCACGTTGTCGAGGAAGTAGCGGTCGTGGGTGATGGCCACTACGGTACCGTCGAAGTCGTGCAGGAAGCGCTCCAGCCAGTAGACCGACTCCGCATCCAGGTGGTTGGTCGGTTCGTCCAGCAGCAGCATGTCAGGACGGGACAACAGCAGGCGGCACAGGGCCACGCGGCGCTTTTCACCACCAGACAGGTTGTTTACATCGGCGTCCCAGGGCGGCAGGCGCAGGGCGTCTGCGGCCACTTCGAGGCGGTGCTCAAGGTTGTGGGCATCCCACGCCTGGATCACGTCTTCGAACTGCTGCTGCTTTTTCGCCAGGGCGTCGAAGTCTGCATCGGGCTCAGCGTAGTCGGCGTAAACCTGCTCAAGGCCGGCGAGGGCGTCGATCGCTTCGCGCATGCCGTCTTCGACGTTGCCGCGTACATTCTTGGCCGGGTCCAGCTGGGGCTCCTGGGGCAGGTAGCCAACCTTGATGCCGGGCATGGCGCGAGCTTCACCGTTATAGTCCTGATCGACCCCGGCCATGATGCGCAGCAGGGTGGATTTACCGGCACCGTTCAGGCCGAGAACACCGATTTTGGCGCCAGGGAAGAAGGACAGGGAAATATCTTTCAGAATCTCACGCTTGGGCGGAACAACCTTGCCCACGCGGTTCATTGTGTATACGTATTCAGCCATTAGAGCTCTAATCCAGTCGGTCAGAATTTGCGCGCAAGTTATCAGGTTGGTAGGAAACTTCAACCTGTGGTTTGGAGCTAATTCTTTAGTGTTTTTTGGCCAGGTTCTGTGGCGGCGCCGCTACCGGGAAACCCCATGCGAGACACGCCGTGAACCCATCCATGGGGCTCTTCTAAAACATCCCTGTTTTAGAAGGTCTCGCATGGGGTTTCCCGGTATGGGCGCCTTCGTATTGGGCATTTGTGAAGGCAGAGATAATGCCTCAGCCCCCCATCTATGTTTAACTTTGCCCCAAATAAGACAACCGGGAACCAGTATGACCCAGGAATCACCCGTAATCGTTGAGCGTGAGGGCGCGCTCGGCATGTTGACGCTCAATCTCCCCAAGGCGCTTAACGCGCTCAATCTTGAGATGATCGACCGGATGGCCGCGCAACTGGATGCGTGGGAATCCGATGATGAGGTCGCCTGTATCTGGATCGAGGGGGCTGGGGAAAAGGCTTTGTGTGCCGGTGGTGATGTGGTGGCGCTGCATCGGGAAAGTGGCAGCTACGGCGAGCAGGGGGCCGGCCAGTTTGTGCAGGACTTCTTTACCCGTGAATACCGCCTCGACTACCGCATCCACACCTATCCCAAGCCCATCGTTGTCTGGGGCAGCGGTATCGTTATGGGCGGCGGCATCGGCATTATGAGTGGTGCCAGCCACCGCATTGTTACCGAAACCACCCGCATGGCCATGCCTGAAATCACCATCGGCCTGTTTCCGGATGTGGGTGGCAGCTGGTTCCTGAACCGTATGCCCGGCCGCACCGGCCTGTTTCTTGGGCTCACCGGGGCCCAGTTCAATGGTACCGATGCGCTTTACTGTGGCATGGCGGACCGCCTGCTGCCGAGCGAGTGCAAAGACGCGCTGCTGAGCGGCCTGGCTGCACTCGAGTTTTCCGATAACCCGGATCGAAACCATGTGCTGGTCAGCAAGCAGATCCAGTCCCTGGAAATGGATGCGGAGTCCCAGCCTGCGCCCAACCTGCGTACCCACTACGATGTCATTCAGGAACTGACCGACGGCGCTACCTTGCCAGAGGTGTATCAGACCATTGCCGCCTACCGTGGTGACGACAAATGGCTGCAGCGTGCCTCCGCCACCATGACCGCGGGTTGCCCGCTGACTGCCTGGATTGTGTGGGAGCAGTTGCGCCGTGCGCGACATATGTCACTGGCAGATGTGCTGCGTATGGAGCTGGCGCTGGCAGTCAACATGTGCCGTAGCGGACAGGTAAAAGAGGGCGTGCGCGCATTGCTGATCGATAAGGATCGCAACCCGCAGTGGCAGCCGGCAACACTAGGGGAGGTTACCGGGGAGCAGGTGGAAGCCTGTTTCAATCCGCCCTGGGCACAGAGCCCTCTGGCCGACCTTTAACTGCCTGCCAGAAAAATGGGCGGTACCTTCATGGGTGATGCCGGGCGGTACCTTCGCGAGAATACCGCCCCAAGGCTCACACAAATTGGTTAATCGCGATAGAGCACCGTGACTGCGGTGCCTTCAGCGACTACGGAGCCGCTGACCACACGCCCGTTACCCGCAGCCGGGTCGGATTTCTCCATCGCCACTTTCCACTCTCCACTGGGAAGGGTGTAATTGAAGTTGTCTGCGCTGTTGTAAATCACGATGACGTCGCTCCAGCTGTCGCCCACCGCGGCGCCATTGATACGGTTTACGATCACCCCGTAGCGTGGCCGATCACTGGTCACGTGCTGGTTGATGTCGTCCCAGCTGGTCAGACGGAAAGCCGGGTGCGCACGCCGCAGTGCGATTACGTCTTTGTAGTAGTCGTTCACATCTGCGTTGTCGATTTTCCATTGCCAGTAATACTGGTTGATCGAGTCCGGCGACTGGTAGCTGTTGTGGTCTTCCTGCTTGTCGCGCATCAGCTCCACACCTCCGTGCAGGAACGGAATTCCCTGGCTGGTTAGCACAATACCGTTGGCAAACATCTGGATACGTCGCAGGTAGCCGCTATCCCGACTTACCCCGTTCAGGTCGGCCCACTGCAGGACCTTGTCGCGCAGGGTCAGGTTGTCGTGGGCGGATACGTAATTGATGCTCTGTTCCGGGTCCATGGCGAACATGGGATCCCAGGAGTCGATGGGAGTGTCTGCATTTTTGCTGTAGCGAAGGGCTCCGCGACTGCCCACTTCAATGCGCCAGGTGTCCGGGTTGTTATTAAACGCAAAGCAGTCACCGGGGTTGCATCCGCCATTGTCGTTCTGCCCCTTGATCGCCTCGCGGAATTTCGGATTGAATACCCCCACGCGCGCTTCATGAATTCGACCGATGGTGCCGAGGCGCACCCGCTCGAGCTCCCGGGGATCCGACGCATACCCGTTCCAGGGCTCTCCGTACAGCAGCAGGTTTCTGTCCGGGAATCGCTGGTTCAGATAGCTGCCCCATTCTCCCACTTCGTCATAATCGAAAATCCCGATCAGGTCGAAGCGGAAGCCGTCGATGTTGTATTCCTCTACCCAGTACTCCAGGGAGTCGCGGATCATGCGACTCACCATCGGTACATTCGCATCGATACTGTTGCCGGTGCCAGACAGGTCGGTGGGGGTGTAATAACTGGTAGTGATTGCCTCAAACATCTCTTTGGAATAGGTGTGGTTATAGACCACATCCATCACCACGCGCAGCCCCGCCTTGTGGAATTCGTCCACCATCTGCTTGAACTCGCGCACGCGGTTCTCGTAATCGTAGGGCGATTGCGAATAGCGCTCTTCGGGGATGCTGTAGTTGCGTGGGTCGTAGCCCCAGTTGTAGCAGGTGTTGTCGGCAGGGTCCGGGCAGGAACCAAAGTCGTACACGGGCAGGAGTTGTACGTGGGTAACGCCCAGTTCCTTGAGATGGTCGATACCGGTTGATACACCATTGAAGGTGGAGCCGCTCTCCACCATGCCGAGGAACTTGCCGCGCTTGGCGCTGCTTATCCCCGACTCAGGCGCGATGGTAAAGTCGCGGACGTGCACCTCGTAAATCACCGCGTCTTCGCGCGCGGTTAATTGCGGGCGCGGTGACCAGCCGCCAGTGAGATCGGTACTGCTGAGATCCATCACAATATTATTGTTGGTATTCGGCTCCACCATTTTGCCGTAGGGGTCGCGCACGGCAATGCCGTTCACCACAAAGTAGTAGGGTTTTAACTTCCAGTCGCCGCTAACGGTGATCGAGTAGACGTCGGTGAGTCCATTACTATCGGCAACTTTGCCCATTGGATAGCTTTGGCCATCCAGCACCAGTTGCACATTGGTGTGATCCGGGGACCACAGGGAGAAGGTGGTTTCCGCCGGTGCATAGATGGCCCCCAGTGTCTCCGCGTTGCCACCACTGCCCCCACAATTTTCCGCGCACGCCACGGGCTCCAGCGAGTAGCTGAGGCTGGCGTCGTTCACGGTGAGTAGATAGTCCCCGGTGACACTGGTGTAGATGTCGCCACCGCTCTGTTCCAGGGTGCCGCCGCTGTTGCTGGAGGGATCGTTGTCGCCGTAGTTCTGGCTCCAGTCGCCGTACACATCCACCTTGAAGCGTTGGTTGCCCTGGCCGTCGAAGTTGATCTGCAGTTGCCAGGTGTTGTCGGCCACCAATGCCATTGCGCTCGCGCCCCAGCCGTTGGGCGTGCCGCGGAATGACAGGCCGGGGAAGTTGCTGGTGGGGTTGCCAGAGTTGCCACCATCACAGCTTGCGACCTCGTTTACCTGAATGGTTTTACTGTCACTGTAAAAATGAATTTCGTAATTTGTGTTTGCGCCGACAGTGTAATCAGAAGTCGGGTATGCCTCCTGCCAATTGGCAAAGCGGTCGATCTTGAAGCGGGGGCCGCCGCTGGCGTCGCCTGCAGAAAATTGTTGGCAGGTTTTGTAGTGCGAGCTGCTGACTGACGTCATCGTCTCTGCGGACCAGCTATTGGGTGTGCCGCGGAAATACCAGTCGGCACTGGCGTGCGCGCTGGATAGCAGCAGCGCGGTAACGATCAATTTTTTCATCGCTCTATTCTCTTTATTTTTATGTGATGGAAGGGCGCGGTCGGGTCTGCGCCCTGCTTGTTAACGTATTGCTAACGTAAGTCGTTAACGCAATTCGTTAACGTAAATAGGCCCCATCGTTGCCGATCTTGCCGGCACCGTTTAATACATAAATGCCGGCGGAATAGGCTTTAACGGTAAAGTTGATATTGCCGCTATTTACCTGAATTTGTGCACCAGTGACCGCATCGGTATAGGTGCCGTTGGGAATGCCGGACACACTGATGCCCTGGTCACCACCGGCTGCAAGCCCAACGACCGCATAGGAATTGCCGGCGCTGTGGTTGCGCACAAAGCTCATGCCTGCGCCCCACTCATTGACCTTTTCCATCTGGCCTTTCTGCAATGCGGGAATGGCGTGACGGATCTGGTTCAGGCGCTGGATATGCTTGTACAGATTGTGGTTCTGGGTGGCGGCGAGGTTGTCCAGGTGCGGCCCGTAGTAGGCGCGCCCGGTCTGGTCGACGGTGTCGTTGGCCGATTGGATATCTTGCGGTAGCCCGGCTTGGAACATGATTTCCTCACCGTAGTAGAGGGTGGGAATACCGCGAATGGTCCACAGCAGGTTGTAGGTCATAGCCGCGTCCGACTCAGCGCCGCCGAAGCGGTACTTGAAGTCGTTATCCGGGCCCACGTCATGGTTCTGGAAGAAGGTCACCAGCTCTGTGGGATCGGCGTAAGTCCAGTCCATATCCAGCGCACCCTTGATGCCGCCGAAGCTGCCGCGGGTGACGTTGTCGCGGAAGGTGGAAAACAGTGGGAAGTCGATCATTGCGAAATCGGAATCCCCCTGCGGGTTGGACGGGTCGGAGCCGGTGCGGGTGTACCACCAGGGGCGGATCACCGCAGAGGCGTTATCATTGCCGAGTTCCGAGCCGAAACCGAGCCCCTTCACCAGCGCCTCACCGAACACGAATAGCCCCGGCTTGTGCGCCTGCCACTCATGCACGTAACTCAGTAGTTCGTCGCGCTCCACGTGTTTGACGGTGTCTACGCGGATTCCGTCAACGCCCATATCCAGATACTGCTTGATGGCGCTGTTCAGGTAATCCTTCACGTTCTGGTTACCGGTGGCGAGATCGATGGTGTCACCAGCCATGTGTTTACGCTGCAGTGCGGTGGGGTTTTCCCAGTCGCCGCCGGACATAAAGCCATCCAGGTGATACCACGCCGGGTCCAGATTCTGCGCGTCGATTCCGAAGAAGCGGTTGGGGTCATAGCCGGCCAGCGGTACGGTGACACCGGTTTTGGGGTCGACGAGTGGCTCGATACCATCGGGATCAGAGTTGTGGCGGTCGCGGAACCACTGCGGCGCTACCGGATTGTCGTTGTCGTCGCGGAACGCACTTTGGTAATCACCCAGATGGCCGAAATAAGGATCGTTGCTGATCATGCCCTGGCTACTGCCCTGGGGGACGTAGTACTTGATGGGCAGGTGGTCGATCCATACCTGGTTGCGAATGCCGTACTGGCTGGAGTGATTCACCACCACGTCCTGAATGACCTTGATGCCTTTTGCGTGCGCCGCGTCGATAAAGTCCTGATACGTCGCATCCGGCGATTCAAGGCGAGGGTCGACTCTGGTCCAGTCGTAAGCGTGGTAGCCGTGATAGTCGAGACCGCTGCGGTTCTCCACGGGTGGGGTTACCCAGATGGCGGTAAAGCCCAGGTCCTTGATGTAATCCAGTTGCTGGATCAGGCCCTTGAAGTCGCCTCGCCACTGCGGGTCGCCGGGCATGATGCGGTCGCGGTTGTAGTAATTGTTGCTGGCGTCACCATCGTAGAAGCGCGCCGTCAGTACGAAGTAAATAGTCTCCGCACGGAAATCGCTGCCGCTCCCCGACGATGAGCCACCAGACGAGCTGCTGGAGGAACTACTGGAAGAGCTACTGGAGGAACCGCCGAGAGCGGTGGCGGTGATTGCCTGTGTGGCAGCATCAAAACAGATTGCGTAATCGGTATTGGCATTTACGGTGTAATCGGCACCGGGGTAGCTCTCTGTCCAGTCTGCGAAGTGATCGATCTTGAAACGCGGCCCGCCGCCGGCGTCGCCACTACCAAAGCTCTGTTCGGTACAGAAGTTGTTGCCATCACTGCTGGCCATTTCAGTTGCGGCCCAACCGTTGGCGGTACCGCGGAAATACCAACTGTCGCCGCCGCTACCTCCGCTACTACTGGTCCCACTGCTACTTCCGCTACTGCTACTACTGCTTCCGCCGCTACTGCTGCCACCGTCGCTAACCAGGACATAGGTAAAGTCGTTGTCATTCACCCGCAACAGGTGACTACCGGAGACGCTGGTATAGATATCGCCGCCACCGGCGTCGAGCAGTCCGTCACCACCGTTGTCACCATAGTTCTGGCTCCAGTCGCCGTAGAGGTCAAGCTTGAAGCGCTGGTCGGCCTCGCCGTCGAAATCAATCGCCAGCTCCCAGGTGTTGTCTGCCACCAGTTGCATGGCCGTCGCGCTCCAGGTGTTGGGCGTGCCGCGGAAATAGAGCGATGGGAAATTGGCTGTGAAGCCGACCTCGCCGTCGCAGCTGGAAACCTCGCTAATGGCAATGCTGTGGCTGTCGCTGGAAAAAGTGATTTCGTAATTTCGGTTGTCGTTCACGCTGTAGTCGGCGTTGGGATAGCTTTCGCTCCAGTCGCCATAGCGGTCGATTTTGAAGCGCGGACCACCGCCGCCGTCGCCACTGGCGAAGTTCTGGCAGGATCGGAAAGTGTTGGCGCTGACCTGCGTCATGGCTTCCGCGCTCCAGCCATTAGCGGTGCCGCGGAAATACCACTCCGTCGCGGCGGTCGAGGAAAAAGAGGCAAGCATGAGGCAGGGAATAACGGACAGCCGGAGGCGGCCGCCGCAGGGAGGATTCTTCATCGCTATGTACCGTTATATTTATTGGATTTATTAGTCGATCGTCAAGATACTGCTGTGGATTCGACGGGCTGTCACCACAGGCTTCAGACTAGGGCGGCGCGGGAACAGCACACATCCTCCCCGAGAGGGGCGTAGCGGAAAACTGTGACAAATTCCCGACCGGGGTCAGTGTGGAATCCGCCCGATTGCGTTGTCGGCCTGTGCGCGTAAATTGAGTAACATGGCGGTTAGCCCATGCAGGTAACGGGTTTATCTGGGGCGATTTTGTGACGACGCTCACAGGGAACACACAATAACGATAAATCACACACGAAAAGGACGCTCTGATGAAGAACATTGCATTTATTGGGCTCGGCAATATGGGCGGGCCCATGGCCGCCAACCTGGTAAAGAAAGGCTTCGCTGTTACCGCTTTCGACCTTTCTGCACCGATGCTGGAAAGCGCGGTCGCCAGCGGCTGCCACAAGGCGGAAAGTGCACACGCTGCAATCGATGGCGCGGATGCGGTGGTATCCATGCTGCCCAGCGGCGAGGCAGTGCGTTCCCTGTACCTTGGTGTACATGGCCTGTTGCAGGCGATGACACCGGGGACACTGCTGATTGATTGCTCCACCATCGCCGCCAACGATGCCCGCCAGGTTATCGCCGCCGCCAGTGAGCGCGATATCGAGGCGCTGGATGCGCCGGTTTCCGGAGGCACCGCGGCCGCCGCAGCGGGCACCCTTTCCTTTATGTGTGGTGGATCAGATGGCGCTGTGGAGCGGGCGCGGCCGGTGCTGGAAGCCATGGGGGCGAATATTTTTCACGCGGGCCCGGCGGGCTCCGGCCAGGTGGCGAAAATCTGCAACAACATGTTGCTCGCCATTCATATGATCGGCACCGCCGAGGCCCTGCAGTTGGGGGTGGACAACGGGCTCGATCCCAGTGTGTTGTCAGAGATTATGCGCGCCAGCTCCGGCGGCAACTGGTCGCTGGAAAAGTACAACCCGTACCCGGGCGTTATGGAGAATGTCCCTGCATCGCGGGAATATCAGGGCGGCTTTTCTGTGGCACTGATGCTGAAAG
Source organism: Microbulbifer elongatus (assembly GCF_020524885.1). Classification (GTDB taxonomy): domain Bacteria; phylum Pseudomonadota; class Gammaproteobacteria; order Pseudomonadales; family Cellvibrionaceae; genus Microbulbifer; species Microbulbifer elongatus_A. Next base: position 886,268 of record NZ_JAIVKJ010000002.1, read on the forward strand.
ATCTCGGGCTTGCCATGGATACGGCCGCCGGCAGTGCTTCTTCCACCCCGCTGGGTGCGCTGGCGAAAAACCTGTACCAGCTGCACGGTGGAGACCCAATCAACAAAGTCCTGGATTTCTCCTCCATTCAAAACCTGTTCCGCCGTCCGGTAGGCGACTAATCAGGCGTTGACCCGATCGTCACTTGATCCAGATCAGGTGAGCGGGCCTTGAGAACGAGTAACTTGGCGGGATCGAACGTTCCCGCTGGACCTCTCTGGATCAAGGTTTCTCCCCAATGGCTGCAATCAGCATCGGCAATAGCGCATCTCGCGATGCTTCCTCCAGTAATAACGTACTGCCCCCAAGCGCAGGCGGCGAGCTGTCTCCGGAGTTGCTCGCCCGCTATGCGGGTCCCTGCCCGCGTTATACCTCCTACCCGACCGCAGATCGCTTCAAAGACCTGGGTGCTGCGCGGGCTGGCAGCGATGCAGGCTCAGAGCCCAAGCCGTGGGATGCGTTGCAAGATATCCAGAATCTCTCGCTCTACGTGCATATTCCGTTCTGTCGCTCGCTCTGCTATTTCTGCGCCTGCAACAAGGTCATTACCCAGCAGTACGGGCTGGCGTCAAGTTACCTGGATCGGGTGCTCAGCGAGGCGCAGTGGTATCGGCAGAAAACCGCCCGCGCACCGGTGACCCAGTTACACCTGGGTGGCGGCACGCCCACCTACCTGAATGACGGCGACCTGACGCGGCTGGTAAAGGGGCTCGGCGAAATCTTCGCGTTGAGTTCCGGCGATGATGTGGAGTACAGCGTGGAAGCGGATCCGCGGGTTCTCGAACTGGAAACGCTGGATACGCTGCGCGAGCTCGGTTTCAATCGACTGAGCATGGGCATTCAGGACTTCAATCCGGAGGTGCAGCGGGCGATCAACCGGATTTGTTCTCCGAAGCAGGTGCGCGCGCTCACCGAGGCGGCGCGTGAGCGCGGCTTTGGTTCCATTTCTTACGACCTTATTTACGGGCTGCCCGGGCAGGACGTGGCGAGCCTTGAGCGCACCATCGACACGGTGGTCGGGCTCGCGCCGGACCGCATCGCACTGTATCACTATGCGCACCTGCCGCACCGGTTCAAGGCTCAGCGCCTGATCAGCTCGGACCTGATTCCTCCGCCGCAGGCCAAGATCGATATGCAGCTCGCCGCGACAAAGCGGCTGACAGAGGCTGGCTATCGCTTTCTCGGCATGGATCACTTCGCCCGCCCGGAGGATCCCTTGTCTCGCGCGGCCGAAAGCGGCAATCTCGCGCGCAATTTCCAGGGCTATACGCTGATGCCTGCAGACGCGCTGGTCGGGCTCGGGGCGTCGGCCATCAGTTACAGTCGCGACGGCTACTGGCAGAACCACCACGGCCAGAAGGAGTACGCTACCGCCATCGCTGAGCGCGGGGAGGCGATCTGGCGTGGCTGGCAAATGGACAGTGACGATCGCGAGCGACAGTGGCTGATCATGGAGTTGATGTGTCACCTCCGGCTAGACAAGCGCGAGGCAGAGCGCCGTTTGGGCGCCCCCTTTGCGAAGTATTTCGCAGAGGATCTGTTGCGTCTGGAGCCGTTGAAGGCTGATGGACTATTGCTGGAGACCCCGGAAAACCTGGTGGTCACGGATCGTGGGCGCTGGTTTCTACGCAATATTGCGGCGGCGTTTGACCGTCACCTGCACCTCGGTGCGTCCGCGGCCCAGTACTCCCGTGTGCTTTAAGCGGGCGATAGGGATACAATTTCGGGAAATGCGGGTAACACGATAGCCTCGCAACGGAAGTCCGTGAGTAAACCGGTCTCTGAACGATCGGCCTTCGAACTATCACATCTGAACTTTTAGCCTGGCAGTGGAAAATACAATGTCCAAGTCCTCAGCAGCCGTAAACTGTGGAAATTGCTCAGTCAAAAGACTGTGCCTGCCCGTGGGGCTGAGTGAGGAAGATATCCAGCGTCTGGAGCAGGTAACACGCAAGAAGAAAATCCTGAAAGCGGGCGATTCCCTGTTCCGGGCGGGCGACCCCTTTTCCAACCTTTATGCGATTCGCTCCGGCAGCTTCAAGTCGGCAGTGATCGGAGCAGATGGCGATACCCAGATAACGCACTTTGCCTTGCCAGGAGAGCTGCTCGGCCTTGATGCCTATAGCAGTGGCTCGCACCCGGGTTATGCTGAGGCGCTGGAAGAAAGCAGCGTGTGTGTGCTGCCATTCACCCAGCTGGAAAACCTGGCGCAACAGGTGCCGGCTTTACAGAAGCAGATGTACAACATTTTTTCTGAAGAGCTGAAACAGGATAACGACGTGCTGTTGCTGCTGGGGAAGCGCTCTGCAGAAAGCCGCCTGGCCGCACTGTTAATTAATATTTCCAGCCGCTATGCGCAACGCGGATACTCCGCCAGTGAGTTCAAGCTCTCCATGCAGCGTATCGATATTGCCAACTATCTGGGGCTGACCGCGGAAACCGTCAGCCGTCTGATGTCCCGTTTTCAAAAGCAGGCGCTTATCCGCGCCGAGGGGCGGGTCGTCACCATTCTCGATCTTATTGCTCTGAGCGAACTGGCCGGTACCCACTGCAGTTACGAAAACGGTTAACGCTCAGATTCAGGCGCCTGCCGGGGATTCCTTCAGCAGGCGGCCGCCAGTTCCTCTTCAGCAAGATCCCGGTAAATAGCCTGGTAAAGCTGTTTCACGCCATGGTGGAAATGACTGCTTTTATTTTTAGCCAGGGTGTCGGTGATCTCATTCCAGTCGCTGTCCGTCAGGTGCTGATTTACCAGCGGCAGCAAGATTTCATTTTCTTTTTTCATATGCGCACGTTGCAGGGAAATATACTCCTGCGCGCTACTGAACAAGTGTTGCCTTTCCACTGCCGCGTCATTGGCGACCGCATAGAAAAGTTGGTTCATTTTACGCGTCGCTTCGGCAATCGCTTTGTGCTCCGCTGTGATTGTTACCACCACATCGCGGATATCCACGGGCTTGCCTAGTAATTTTTCGAATGCCAGGTCCTCTACCGGGTGGTGCCATTGATCCGGATAGACAGAAAAATAATCCAGCGCGTCCAGAATCATACTGAGGGTTGCGGGATCTCGCTCCTGTTGACCGAGCTCGTGCAGCAAAAGCTCAAATACATCCAGCAGGTTCTGCATGTGCTTGTGGTCATCGCACAGTTGCCGGTAGATACCATTCATTAGGCGCCTCCTTGACGGTAGGGACAATCGATAGTCCCATTGTTGTCTTTCGTCAGGGGGCAGGCTTGATCTGCATCAAGCTGGATTCATATCGGGTGGAGGCAGATGCCGGCAGCGAAAAATATGCGCTGCCGGCAACGGCGGGATAGGGGTTCTCAGGCCGATCTGCCCTGCAGGGAAGATTAGAAATGAGACTAGATATGAGACTAGAAATGAGACTAGAAATAATAGTCCCGAAGTTCGATTTCCTGCCAATCGTAGATTAGCTCGGCACCATCTGCAGTCACCAGGCGCACCTTGTCCGCCGTCAGGCAGTCAGACCAGCCAATGGTATTCGTGTCGGACATTTCTTCCCCACCGTGAACCTTCACCTGGGAGTCCCGCTGGGCCTGGTGGCAGTAGCGGGGAATCTCTCCGTCGATCACCAGCTCCTGGCCGAGGTAGCTGCCGTAATTCAGCTGTGGCATGCGGTTCAGGTGGTAGCGGTCTTCCTCCGCCTGCAAAAAGTATTTGCCATTTACTTCAATCACGGTGCCGGTGGCTGTGATGTCCTGCTGGGCCGGGTTGGCGGCACAGGCAGAGAACAGGGCGATGGGCAGTAACAGGCTTAGTCGAGAAGTCATGTTTATTACTCTTTGGTTATTTATTACCAAAGTAACAAACGACGATTGCAGTAGCGTTGCAGTTTTATTGCGCCGTTAGGCTGCGTCGCTCTTCTCTCTGTGGCCGTCTTTCAGGTGCAATGCCACTTGTTTTTCCATGCCCTCCAGGGCGTAGGCTTGGCCAAAGCCTTTGACGTAGCGCCCGCCACTGGGCTTGAGTTCGAACAGGTGAAAGTCTTCCAGCCCTTTCAGGTGGTCCATGACCGGCCCGAATTTTTCACGCAGTTGATCGATACGCTTTTGCCACTGGGGTAGGCCGCGTTCGATGCTGTACGCTTCAACGTTGAAGGTGACACGCAGGCGGGCAAAGGCCTGCTTGGTGTCTGCTTCATCCGCATTGAAAATCACTGATGCTCTGCTGTTTGTCTTGAGGTTGGCACAGTGCTCCGACAGCTCGGAAATATACAGATAGAATTTCCCATCGGCAGCGAGGAAGGGGGCGGTACTGGCGTGAGGCAGGCCGTCTTCTGTGAGAGTGGCGAGGTTCAGCAGTTTGCGGGTGGCGATAAAGTCCCGAACCTCGGCTACCAGGTCGGCGCCATCGTTTGTTGTCTGGACAGTTTGTTGTTCGTTTTTTTCGGTCATCTCTGACTCTCCCCTCAAAATTGTGCAGCGCCGGCACCTGCCAGCTGCTGTTTTAATTGCCTGAACCGCTCTACCTGTTCCGGGATCAATTTACGCTCGCTATCCCGGCCCAGAAACACTTTGAAGACACAGTTGCCACTGGGGGCGAGAAAGACCATGGAGTGGCTTTCAGAACCGCGGTGGGGCTTGCTCACAAAGGCGACTTCCGTAATGCCATCCACCAGAAGGTGACCGTGGAAGGGGTTTTTGTGGTGCATGAAGTTGTAGTAGCCGTGGGCAATGCTTCCTTTCGGAAACTCGCCTTTGAATTCAAACACGGAGCCCTCGTTTTGCACGATGGTGGTAACTTTGCCCCAGTTGGATAGCTCTTCAATGAGTTGCCAAACGGCATCACGCTCGGCGAGCGATGCCATGTGCAAGGGCAGGTTGGCAATAATTTCACGCACACTGGTATCGAGTTTTTTCGCCATTTGTTCCAGCGTGTAGCCGGCTTCACTGGCGAGTAATTCCTGTACCTGTCGCTGCATTTCGAATATTCCAATGATGTAATGGTTGCGAATGTCAGAAGTGGTAGCTTGCAGACAGTTTAATGTTGCGGCCGGGCATATACAGCTGCTGGAAGGCCACGCGGTACTCTTCGTCCGTCAGGTTATCCAGCGCAAGCCCCAGCTTTACGCCGTTCAGGCTTCCCGCTGCTGGCTCCCAGGTCACGTAAGCGTCTGTCAGGGTGTAGCTGCTGTACTCCTCGGTGACTTCTTCGGGCAATTGCTTCTGGGCGGAGAGCGCGGAGGTGCGCAGTCCTGCCTTGAGGTCGCGTTGCAGGAAGTAGTAACCCAGGTCGAGTACGAACTTGTCCGCAGGGATACTGCTCAGGTAGCTATTGTCGGTGAGGTCTTTACCCTCGGTCTGGCCGTAGCTTGCAGACACTTCCAGGTCGTTCACCAGGTAGTTGGCGCCCAGCTCGAAACCTTTCAGTTCCGCTTCGTCCACGTTCAGGTAGGTGGTGTTCATGGGGAAGCCGAACATGGGGTGCGGGTTGATCACGACCTGCTCGATAAAGTTGTCCACTTTGTTGCGGAAAATCGACGCACTGGCAGTCAACTGGTCGTTCGCATCGGCGAGACCACGGAAAGCAAAGTCAGCGCGAAACTCGGTGTTGGCCGCCTTTTCTGCTTCAAGATCCGGGTTGGGGATAAACGTGTTGGCAAGAAAACCGAGCCCCATAAAACTGAAGTCGCCGTAGGCATAGTGCGTGCCCTGGGTGTACATCTCTTCCACGCCCGGTGCACGAAAGGCTCTGGCGTAAGTGGCGCTCAGGTTTAGCCACTCGGCGGCTTTGACGGAGGCGGCGATGGACGGGGATACCGCGGTGTCTTCACGGGCGGAATCGCTCAGTTGCTGGCTCTCGGCTTTATAACGGTCGTAGCGTGCACCCGGCGTCAGGGTGAACAGGTCGCCGAAGGTAAAGGCGGCCTGTGCGTAAAGACCGAGTACGTCCGTCTCGGCATTCAGGTTTTCCGGGCGGTTGTCGCCATCGCGCACGGTGGTGACGTCGTCCTGATACCAGTCGATGCCGTAGACCCACTGGGCGCCGAGACCTTCGGTGGCGTTAGTCAGGGCGATACCGGAGGTGGTGACTTCGGTGTTGTCGTTTTGACCCAGGGTACCGAGGGACGCGTCTCCCTGGGTGGGGCGGAATTCGTCGAACTGGGTGTCGTTGCGGTAAATAGACACTTTCGTTGTGTGGCTGGCGGCACCCTCGGTGTGCTTGCTTTTTCCTGCCTGGATCCAGTAGTTGGCGGTAACGTTCTGATCGGTGACATCGCGCTCTACCAGCGGGGAGCTGGTACCGACGTTGGCATTGGGGTTGGACGGTACGCCTTCTTCGCGGTTGTTGTGACGGAAGGAGAGGTCAACGCGCTGGTTGTCGCTGATTTTTATGCTGCCGCGGGCAAGCAGGGCGGTGTTTTCACTGGCACTGTTTTCCAGTTCTTCCCCGCCACCGATTTCCACGTTGTCGTGCTCGGACAAGGAGCTGTTAAGCAGGTAATCGAAATCGCCGGCCACGCCGTAAACAGCGGCGGTAGTTTCCGTGGAGTCACCGTTGGTGCCCAGTTCCTGTTTCATGTAGCCGCCGACAGCGTCGCCGTTCTTCAGCAGGTCTGAGGCGCTCTTGGTGGACATGGCCACCACACCGCCGACGGCGCCAGAGCCCCATAAACTGGAGGCGGGGCCTTTTTTCACTTCTACCTGCTTCAGTAGTTCCGTATCCAGCTGGTAGGTGCCACGGTGGCCGGAGTTGCAGTTCTGGCGGGCACCGTCGATGGTCTGCAGTACACGGACGCCAGACAGGCCACGGATGTTGGGGGCCTGGTTTGAATATCGGGGGCCGCCCACTACTTCAATGTTGGGCTCGTATTTGAGGGCCTGGGCAATGGATTCAGGCTGTTGTTCTTCTAGCTGTGCGCGTTCCACCAGTACGGTGCTTTTATCTCTTTCTTTCGCGCCCGGGTCGCGATCCGCGGCGACCACTACTTCACCGAATTGAATTACCGGCTGACTATCGTTCTCAGCATCGGTTACCTGCGACATTGCGTCACTGGCACTCATTGCCAGCACGGCCGCTGCGAGAGGATGGATTTTTGGAGTCTTGAACTGGCCCATGGCGGTGCCCCCTTTCTATACGTCCCGAGATGTGTTCCCAAGTGGATTGCCGTAACACCGATCATTTTTGTTGCCGGTTGGCACGGTTGCGCTGAAGCATAGCTGCACTTATTGTTAATGTAAATGCAAACAATTATCGTTTGATATAAATTCATGGGGTTGCTAATCTTCGCTGAGTCAGATGGCCAGTCGGGCCGCCCATTGGGGTGGGGTTGAAAGGCCAAATGGCGTGGAAAACAAACAAGTGCCGTGGAGCACAAAATGGAAGGCAAAAACGAGGGCTCGTCGTGAAATGGCGCATAGCCATCATGGCGATTCTGTCCTTTGCACTGCACGGGTGGTTGCTGTGGGCGACGCCGGCGCGGGAAGTGCCGGCGCCATCGGGTGTCGTGGCGCTGAAGCTGGGCCAGGTAAAGCTCGCCACTGCGGCCCCGCTACAGAAGTCCGTTGAGCAAGCGAAGGCGAAAAAGAATGCGGTGGAAAAAACGAATCCTGTTGAAGCATCCGTTAAACCGGTGAAGTCAGTTTCGCTCGAACCGCTCGAGAAAAAGCGCGCAAAGAAGTTGCTGGCCGAAAAGAAACACGGAGAGCAAAAGTCAGCACCGCAACAAACGGCTGCCTCACCAATATCCGCACCGATGTCTGAACCGATCCAGGACACCGTTGCGGATTCCGAGTCAACCCAGCAATCCAGCGCACCTGCTTCCGCTAAGCAGCAAAGTGTTGGCGAGGAACCGGTGCTGGTGGAGCGCCCGGCCTTTGCCAGTCCGCCAGGTGCGCCAGTCTATCCGGCGTTGGCGCGACAGCGGCGCCAGCAGGGCACGGTGGTGGTGGAAGTGCAGTTGGACCGCACCGGCGCACAAGTTGTGCGTCGCCTGTTGCAATCTTCCGGTGTAGAAAGTCTGGATGAGGCGGCGCTGAAAGCCGTGGAAGCCTGGAAATTTTTGCCCTATCGGGAAAATGGTCGCGCGCGGCTTTCCCGTGTGCGATTGCCCATTCGATTTTCTTTGTAACGAGTTGCCCAGCAGGAAGTAAAAGAACGAGAGCATTATGTTCGAGCATCAAACCTGGCCTGAATTTTTCGCCCAGCTCGGCCCCATGGGCTGGCCACTACTGGTGGTGTCTGCCATCGCAATGGCATTGTTGGGGGAGCGCCTGTGGCTTCTGCTAACTACTGGCCACCGCGGTATCAGCGGGTCCTTCAAGCGTCTGCACTGCACCGGTGAAGCCGAGCTGGATCAGTTGGCAAAAGTCTGCGAGCAGGAGCGAGCTCTTGCGAGTCACGCCACTGCACTGCTGCTGCAACATCGCAATGTGAACAAGCCGCAGCGCGAAGAAATTGCCGCGGTATGGCTGCAGGACCAGCGCCGCCAGTTGCACAGTGGTCTCCGCCTTTTGATGGTGATTGGCGTCATCAGCCCGCTGATGGGGCTGCTCGGTACGGTACTGGGGCTGATTGGTATGTTCGCCGGCCTCTCCGCCAGCAGTGATCCCGTAACCCCGGCACTGCTGGCGGACGGGCTGGGGATGGCGCTTAGCACGACAGCCGCAGGTCTGGTTGTTGCGCTTCCAGCCATCGCCGGTGCGCACCTGCTGGCGATCTGGAGCGATCGCGTAGTGGCTGACCTGGAGCACCTGTTCAACCGCGGCAACCTGTGGCTTGAAGGGCTGGACCCTTGCTGCAAGACGCCGGACGCCTGTGCGCGCGGGGCGGCAAATATCGCGGTGCCGGCTCAGTGATCAATATCAATCCGCCAAACAAGCGGGAGTTTTCCCTTGCCAATCTGGCCCCGGACCTGACTCCGCTACTGGATATCATTTTTATCGTACTCGTGTTCCTGTTACTGACCGCGAATATGCGGTTGGCCTCCTTGCCCATGGACTTGCCGGCCAGTGAGCACATTGCGGCAATCATGCCTTCGGAGCCGATCACGATTTCTCTGTCCAACCGCGGTCCGCACCTTTGGGGAATTGGGGATCGCGGTTTCAGCAACCAGGCGGAGTTTGAACAGGCGCTGTTAGTGGCCCTGTTGGCAGAGCCGGAGCGCGCGGTGGCTCTCGCCAGCGACCGCAATGTGCCGGTGCAAAGAATGCTGGATCTATTTGCGCTGTTGCAGAAGCAGGGGGTGGCGGTCGCGGAAATTGCGATGCAGCCCCATACCGCCAGCGCTCCCTGACAAAAATTAATTCCCGATTGGGACAAACTGGTTTTTATCGACTGGACTCGAACTATGACTTTTTCAAAGGCTCGCGCGCGGAAGCGCTTTTTAAGTGATTTTTTGTCTGCCGTCGCTCTGTTGTGTATCGGCAATATTGCCGTTGCCGCTCCAGAACGGGTGATTACCACCGGCCATTCCGTCACTGAGCTGGTGCTGGCCCTGGGCGCCGGCGACAGCCTGATTGCTGTCGACTCTTCCACGCGGCTGCCGGCTGACTTCAAAAAAGTGCCGGTAGTGGGTTATTACCGCCAGTTACCGGTTGAGGGACTGCTGGCACAGAACCCACAAGTGCTGATCGGCGGCGAGCATATGGGCCCGCCGAATACCCTGACACTGCTGCAAAATTCCGGTGTGAAAATTGTGAGGCTACCGGAAGCACAAGATGGCAAGCAGTTGATTGCGAATATCGCTCGCCTCTCTGAAGTTCTGGAAAGGCCTGCGGATTCGGTAACGAAATACGTGGAGCATCAGCTGCAGTCCCTGAACAGCGCTCGCGCTTCTCTGTTAGTGGCTCCGCGCATTCTGTTTGTGCGCGCGCAGGAAGGTCGCGGCCTCAAAGCCGCCGGCACCGACACCAGCCCGGACAGCCTGATTCGTATGGCGGGCGGTGTGAATGCGGTGGCGTTTTCCGGTTACAAACAATTGTCGGACGAAGCGTTGATTGAGCTGCGCCCGGACTGGATTCTCTTTTCCAGTGACCAGGAGGCACAGCTGAAAGGCGGCACAGCACTGCTGGAATGGCAGCCGCTGCTGAAGCTGACCCCGGCTGGTAAAAACGGTGCTTTCTTTTCCGTAGACGGTTTTGCGCTGCTTGGCGGCATGGGGCTAGCCAGCCTGAATGAAGCCAGGAAGCTGAACGAGAAGTTTGCTCGGAACTGACTCCGAAAATTGGCGGTGACGCTACCGGGTGCAACTTTGCCCCAATTCCTTTCATTTCGAGGTACCCCTCCCGTGGAATTTCGCCTGAGTGATAAAAGCCTGCTGCCAGCGCTAATCGCGCTGTTACTGTTGGGGAGTTGCCTTTCTCTTGCGGTTGGCGCCATGACCATTGGCTGGGGGGATGTTCTTGCCGGACTGATGCACTGGAGCTGGCCCAGTATCCTGGATCAGGACGTGCCAGAACAATACGCGCTGGTGCTCGGAGAAATCCGTCTGCCGCGCCTGTTACTTGGCTTGATTGTTGGGGGCATCCTTGGTGTTTGTGGTGCAGTAATGCAGGGCATGTTTCGCAACCCTCTGGCCGAACCGGGCATTATCGGTGTCTCCTCCGGTGCCGCCGTGGGTGCCGGGATAGTGCTCGTTTTTGGCGCTGTGCTGGGCGCCTGGCTGGGCACGCACTCTGAAAAGTTGCAATGGCTTTTGTTGCCCGCGTTTGCCAGCACCGGAGCGATTTTTGCCACTTGGCTTGTGTATGTTCTTGGCGACCGTGGCCGGTCGGTGGTGATGATGTTGCTGGCGGGGGTTGCGATTTCTGCGCTGGCGGGCGCTGCGCTCGGAATGTTTGCCTACGTGGCCACCGACACCGCGCTGCGGGATATGACCATGTGGCAGCTGGGGTCCCTGTCTGGCGCCACCTGGACCAGCGTGCTCGTGGCCGGGTTGATATTTGCCACAAGTGCCGGCTTTCTATGGTCTCGCGCGAATGATCTCAATGCGCTGTTATTGGGAGAGTCGGAAGCGCGTCACCTGGGTGTGGACGTGAACGGCCTGAAACGGCAGATCATTGTGCTGAACGGTGTTGCTGTGGGTGCGGCCGTTTCCGTGTCGGGGATAATCGGTTTTATTGGGCTGGTGGTGCCGCATATCGTGCGGCTGCTGCGCGGTCCTGATCACCGCTACCTGATTCCCTACAGCGGGCTGCTGGGCGGTTTACTGCTGACGGTGGCGGACACGATTGCGCGCAGCGTGTTTGCGCCGGCAGAAATGCCGGTAGGCATTCTCACTGCTCTGCTGGGTGCGCCTTTCTTTTTATTTTTGCTGTGGCAACAGCGCCGGCAAATTTTTTAAGGGAGGGAGTCATAAATGTTGTTGGAAATTTCCGATCTCTCGATTCAGTATCCCCGCGCGATCTCGCCGCTGCTGGAGAATATTTCCCTGAGCTTTGCCTGCGGTGAGGTTACCGCGTTGCTGGGGCCCAATGGCTGTGGCAAGACGTCGCTGCTGCGCGCTATCAGCGGCGAGCTGGATTACGCCGGTCATATCCATCTGTTTGGTCGCACCCAGGCTGACTGGTATCGCACCCAGCAGGATCACCGCGCCCTGGCGCGTCGCTACGGACTGTTGGCTCAACACTCCAACCTAAATTTTGCCTTTACCAGCCGCGAAGTAGTACAGCTGGGGCTCGGCCCCGGCAGCCTTTCGCGGGTGGAGCAGGGCGAACGTGTCGAGCACTTTATGCAGCGCGCGGATGTGTGGCATCTGCGCGACCGCCTTTTCCCCAGTTTGTCTGGCGGGGAAAAGCAGCGAGTACAGCTGGCGCGGGTACTTTCCCAGCTCAGCCTTGCGGAACCCGGTGAGGAAAAAATCCTGCTGCTGGATGAACCTACCTCCGCGCTCGACCTCAAGCACCAGCACCAGGTGCTCGCACTGGTTTGTGAGGTTGCCGGTGAAAATACGGCGGTTATCGCAGTGCTGCACGATCTCAACCTTGCTGCCCGCTATGCCGATCGTATGGTGATGCTCGGGCAGGGGCGGGTGCAGGCGGACGGGGCCCCCGCCGCGTTGCTGCAGCCGGATCTGGTAGAGCAGGTCTACGGCTACCGCGGACAGCTGGTGAATGTGAGCGGTCACTCCGCGCTGCTGTAATGGCGTGTAATTGAAATCCCCTAGTGGCGCCAAAATAGTTGAAATAGAATGCCGCCTCCAAAAAACAACAGCGAACAAATTTGGAGAAAAATTGATGAAGAGAGTTATGCAGAAAACACTGGCGGCGGCTGTGCTGCTGGGCTGCACTATGGGCGCCCAGGCTGCGGAAGGCGGCTACTTTGGTGCCGTTGCGGGTGTGATGGCTACCGATATCGAAGGCGACAACCCGTTCAATGCCGGCGCGCGTGCCGGCTACAGCTGGGCCAATGGCTTTGGCGTGGAAGCCGAGTACACCACTTCGATCGTGGATGGCGAATTTCGCTTCAGCAATTCCTGGGTGGACGTTGAAGCCGACTACAGCATTTCCACTCTGGGCGCCTATGCCACCTATCGCAGCCAGGGAGACCTCTACTTCAAGGGTCGTCTCGGCTACCTGAACGAAAGTGTCGACTTCGGTGATGGTGCCGATGGCAGTGACTCCGGCCTGTCTGCAGGACTGGGCATGGGTTTCTCATTCTCCGAAGCGGTTAACTTCGAAGCGGAGTACACCCTGGTAGAAGAAGATGTGGACTTCTGGTCTGGCACATTGGTGTTCCGCTTTTAAGGCGGATTAGCCGGCTACGGCATGATCGGGTTGGGGCTTCCCGATCCGAGGTGCCCCCCGAAACGCGGTCCTTGGACCGCGTTTTGTCTTTCAGATAACGCATCTCGATCTGTTGATTTTTGCGACAATCGGTACGATCGTGCCAGTCGATTCTGCCGATCCCCCCAACTTGAACAGAGTGGGGCGCTGAATTGAAATTGTTTCAAGTGCACCCTTTGCGCCCCAGCACCTCCCTTGGTGTACAATGCGCCGCTTTCTGGGGGCGGGCCGGTCATATTTGGGTCGGGATTTGCCCTTGTCGAGATTATGCTTGCGCGATTCGCGCCTTATCATCCGAGGGAATACCATGTTTGATAAATCCGTCACCCTAGCTTCCTACGATCCCGATGTGTGGTCCGCCATTCAGGACGAAGATCGTCGCCAGGAAGAGCACATCGAGCTGATCGCCTCGGAAAACTACACCAGCCCGCAGGTGATGGAAGCCCAGGGCACCAGCCTCACCAACAAGTACGCCGAAGGTTACCCGGGCAAGCGCTACTATGGCGGCTGTGAGTACGTCGACAAGGTAGAAGCCCTCGCCATCGAGCGCGCCAAGGAGCTGTTCGGCGCCGACTATGCCAACGTTCAGCCGCACTCCGGTTCTCAGGCCAACGCCGCGGTTTACCAGGCGCTGTGCGCCCCCGGCGACACCGTTCTGGGTATGAGCCTGGCTCACGGCGGTCACCTTACCCACGGTGCCAAGGTCAACTTCTCCGGCAAGATCTACAACGCCGTGCAGTACGGCCTGAACCCTGAAACCGGCGAAGTGGACTACGAAGAAGTGGAGCGCCTGGCGCTGGAGCACAAGCCGAAAATGATCGTGGCCGGCTTCTCCGCCTATAGTCGCATCATGGACTGGGCCAAGTTCCGCACCATCGCCGACAAGGTTGGCGCTTACCTGATGGTCGATATGGCCCACGTTGCCGGTCTGGTTGCTGCTGGGGAATACCCGTCTCCGGTTCCCCACGCGGACGTGGTGACCTCCACTACCCACAAGACTCTGCGTGGCCCTCGCGGCGGTATCATCATTGCCAAAGCCAATGAAGAGATTGAGAAAAAGCTGAACAGCGCGGTATTCCCGGGCGGACAGGGCGGCCCGCTGATGCACGTGATCGCGGCCAAAGCCGTTTCCTTCAAGGAAGCCATGAGCCCCGAGTACAAGGCTTACCAGAAGAAAGTGGTAGAGAATGCCCGCGCCATGGCCGAGACCTTCCTCGACCGCGGTATCAATATTGTCTCCGGTGGCACTGACGATCACCTGATGCTGGTTGACCTGATCGGCAAAGAGTACACCGGTAAAGATGCGGACGAAGCCCTGGGCAACGCCAATATCACTGTGAACAAGAACGCCGTCCCCAACGACCCGCGTTCCCCGTTCATCACCAGCGGCCTGCGTGTGGGCACCCCGGCCATCACCACCCGCGGCTTCGGTGTGGAAGAGACCAAGCAGCTCACCAACTGGATCTGCGACGTGCTGGACGCGCTCGAGAAGGGCAATGCCGACGCGACCATCGCCGAGGTAAAAGCCAAGGTGCTGGAAATCTGCGCGAAATTCCCGGTCTACAAAGGCTGAGAGTAAGCCAGAAGCGTGCGCAACCCGAAAGCGGCTCTTCAGAGCCGCTTTTTTTTGCCCGTAATTCGCGTCAGTGACCTCTTCTTCTGTGGATTTTTTCCACAGTGCTTCTTATCTCGCATCTCATCGCGCTCTATCACCTCAAGTAACTTTCCCCTTGCCTTCAGGGTCACTAGGTCAAAGTTCTCGTTTTACCCCGGTAATTGAATTTTTATTCGATTTTTTGTGGGCTGGTATGTAGAATTACGCGCTCATATAGCAAATGTGAATAAGTCGGTTGCCATTTATTTCGAGTTGCGAGTGTGCAGGTTCTTGCATAGCCGCACTTCAAAGAGCGAACCGTGGACAACAAGAAAACCATTCCACGGCCCTGCGGTTTTTGGGTCGGAACACCACCTGGCTGTAGGAGAACAATATGCGTAGCCGTAAATCCCAATCACCACTGGCGAGCCTGATGCGACGCCTGGGCGCCGCTCAGGAGCTGTCCGATAAGACCGGAATTTCTTCCGACGAGAGTCTCGACATCATCAAGGAAGGGACCCGCCACGTGGGCGCAGGTGCGTCTGAAGAAGGACGCCGCCAGTTTCTGAAGCAGTTGGGTTTGGGCGCCGCTGCGCTGGGCACCGCTGGCGCCACCAGTACTTTTTCTGGCCCTGTGAAGGCGGATCCTACTTCGGCTAGCGGACGTGTGGCGGTCATCGGTGGCGGTATCGCCGGTATACGTTGTGCGCACCGTCTGCAGCAATACGGCATTGCGAGCAAGGTATTTGAAGGTAATACCCGGCTGGGTGGCCGTGTAAACACCAACCGCAGTATCTTCGGTCGCCCGGTAGAGCGCGGTGGTGAGCTGATCTCTACCGAGCACTCCTATGCGCGTAACCTGGCGAACAACCTGGGCCTGGATGTCGAAGACGTAAATGGCAATGCGGTTCCCGGTGGTAACGAGCTTTACTGGGTTAATGGCCAAAGCTACACCGAGCACCAGCTGAACGCCGAGTGGCGCGATGTTTACGAGATCTTCAAGCGGGCACAGCAGGATGCGCCCTGGGTGCCAACCTACGACAGCCACAACGAGATGCATCGCGCACTGGATCAAATCGATGTGAATACCTGGCTGGATCACGTGGGTATTGGTGCAAATTCAAGCATGGGTCAGGTATTCCAGGCGGACATCGTAGCGGAATACGGCATCCAGCCGGAGGATACGACGGCGCTGAACCTGATTTACCTGCTGGCCTGGAACCCGATCAATACCGCGTTGCCACTGGCGGGTACCGACGAGCGCTTCCGCATCGCTGGCGGTAACGACCAGCTGGTAACCCGCATGGTGGAAGAGCTGCCGGAAGGCACCATTGAGACTGCGCGCAAACTGGTTGCCATCCAGGGCAGTCTAAACGGCCCGTACAACCTGGTGTTTGAGGACGGTTACGAGCACGCCTGTGATCGCCTCGTGCTGGCGATTCCTTTCTCTACCCTGAAAGATGTGGACATCGACCCCCGCATTTACAACGGTTTCCGCGCAGAGAAGCGTATGGCCATTGAGCGTATGGCGTTCGGTTCCAACGGCAAAATGGCCGTGCACTGTTCCTCGCGCCCATGGACCCAGCCGCAGGTAGTGAACGGTGAAATGTTTACCCCGAACGGTGTGACCTATGTCGGCCGCCCAGAGCTGTTTGATACCTGGGATTCCACCTCAATCACTGGCAGTACCGACGGTATCCTGGTGAACTTCTTCGGTGGTAATTACGGCAAGCAGGTCGGTAACGACCAGCCGTTTGCCGCGCCTTCGCAGCAAGATCTGAATCAATTCTTCGGCATTGTGGACAACGTATTCCCGGGTACCGGGGATGCCTTCACTGGTACCGCAATGATGTCCAAGTGGGCCGCCAACCCCTGGTCTAAAGGTTCTTACTCCACCCAGACATTCGGCGATTACACCGAATGGTGGGGTGCGGCTGGCCTGCAGGAAGGCAATATCCACTTCTGTGGTGAGCACACTGCACTGGAAATGTTTGGTTACATCGACGGTGCCATTAGTACCGCGGAGGAAGCGGCGAGACAAATTCGCCAGGGCTAATCCTGTTCGGCGGAGCCGGTTCCTCAAGGACCCGGCTTCGCCGGTTTGCCGATATTTCTCCGTCGGGCTTTACCGTAACAACCACGGGTTGTGAAACTGCGCCCGGATTCTGCTTTAATACGCGCCCACCAAAACCGAACGTAGCTTCGGGTCTGCAATATTTTTAATCGGGCCTGAAACTTGCAAACGGTTTTTTAGCGACAGGGATGCGTTGCTCATCGATGGCTTGCAGAGGCGAGCCGGCACTTTCGAGTCCAAGCGGTTTCAGGAATCGATGCTTTCAGCGCGGGCGGGATTGCCCCGGGAAAGCGCAGAAACACCGTGCAGCCATGCTGTAGATCGAGAGTAGAAAATGCGCCCAATATCCAATGTGTTGGTCATTCTGACCGTTGTCTTAGGACTAAGCCTCCATGCTCAGGCCAGAGAGTTGCACTTCGCCAACTGGTCTGAATCCATCGCCGAAGACACCATCGCCAACTTTGAAGCAACCACCGGGATCAAGGTGCACTACTTCGAATTTGACGATATTGAAGAGCTGGAAGAGGTCTGGCTGAAGCAGGGGCGACAGTTTGATGTAATCGTGCCCGGCTCGGACAATATCCCCAAGTACATTGCGGCCGGCCAGCTGCACAAGCTCGACCGCGACCGTATCGACAACTGGTCCGAGAACGACCCCAAATTCATGCAGCGCCTTGCCCTGTTTGACCCAGGCAATGACTACGCTATTCCCTATCTGTGGGGCACCGTGGGCATTGGCTACAACGTGCAGGCGGTGGAAAAAGCCTTTGGTGGCTACCTGCCGGAAGACAGCTGGGACCTGCTGTTTGATCCCGCCTTCCTGGGCAAGCTGGATCACTGCAATGCCACCCTGATGCGCTCGCCGGAAGAGATCTTCGACGTTGCGCTCAAGTACCTTGGCAAAGACCCCAACTCCATGAGCATCGCCCATCAGTACATGGTGGCCAACCTGCTCTCAAGGGTGCGCCTGCATGTTACTGACTTCGACTCCGGTGAATATGTGGAAGACCTGGCCAGCGGCAAGCGCTGTATCGCCCACGCCTGGAGCGGTGATGTTTTGGTGGCCCAGCAAATGGCCAAAGAGGCTGGCAAGGACTTTGATATCCGCTACGTGATGCCGAAAGAGGGCTTTCCGCTGTGGATCGATGTCGTTTCCGTGCCGAGCAACGCCCAGAATATCGACGCCGCTTATCAGTTCCTTAACTACCTGATGCAGCCCAGCGTCATCGCCAATATCAGTAACGAAACCCAGTACGCCAACGCCAATATGGCTGCCCAGGCGCTGGTGGATCCCGAGTTGCTGAGCAACCCCGCGGTCTACCCGCGTCCGCAGGAACTCGAGCGCACCTGGATCCCCGCCGCCACCAAATCCCGCGTACTGGCCCTGCGTCACAGGCTGTGGCAGCGGATTATTGAGCGGGAAGATATTTAATTAGGCAATATCAGGGCCCTCAAGCGAACCCTCCGGCAGCCTAAATTTCCGCCTTGTGGTAAACTGCCGCCCACTTTTTCGAGGGCCCTCTCCCCATGCACTGTCCTTTCTGCAGCGCTGATGAAACCAAAGTCGTAGATTCCCGCCTGGTAGCCGATGGCGACCAGGTGCGGCGCCGTCGTGAGTGCCTGCAGTGCCACGAGCGCTTTACCACCTTCGAGACCGCCGAGCTGGTGCTGCCGCGGGTCGTCAAACAGAACGGCCAGCGCGAACCCTTCAATGAAGACAAGCTGCGAGCGGGCATCCAGCGCGCGGTGGAGAAACGCCCGGTCAGCACCGAGCGGGTGGAAGCCGCTGTCGCCCAGATCAAGCACGCCTTGCAGGCCACTGGCGAGCGTGAGCTGCCTGCCATGCATATCGGCGAGCTGGTAATGGAGCAGCTGCGCGAGCTGGACCAGGTTGCCTTCGTGCGCTTTGCCTCCGTCTACCGCCGCTTTGAGGACGTCAGCGACTTCAGCGACGAGATCGAGCGCCTGAACACGCCCAAGGGGAGCAAGCAGGGAGAGGAGAGCTAATGGCTTTTTCCCCGCGAGAACTGATGGCACGCGCCATCCAGCTGGCCGAGCGCGGCGTCTATACCACCATGCCCAACCCGCGGGTTGGCTGCGTGATCGCCGATGCCGAGGGCAATATCATCGGCGAGGGCTGGCACAAGCGCGCCGGGGAAGGGCACGCGGAAGTGGAAGCCCTGAAAGACGCAGGAGAGAAAGTTAAAAGCAATATCGCCTACGTCACCCTGGAACCCTGTAGTCACAGCGGCAAAACCGGCCCCTGTGCCGATGCCCTGATCGCCGCCGGCGTGGCCAAGGTCGTATTCGGTATGGAAGACCCGAACCCCAGTGTCGGCGGGAATGGGTTACAGAAACTGCGCGATGCGGGTATTGAAGTAGAGGGCCCGTTGCTGGAAGAATTCTGCCGGGCGCTGAACCCGGGCTTTATCAAGCGCATGACCTTGGGCCTGCCCCTGGTGCGCACCAAGTCGGCCATGAGTATCGACGGCCGCACCGCCATGGCCAGTGGCGAGTCCAAATGGGTTACCGGCCCCGCTGCCCGTGCCGATGTACAGAACCTGCGTGCGCGCAGCTGCGCCATCGTCACCGGCGTAGACTCGGTACGCCACGACAACCCGAACATGAACGTGCGCCCGGAAGAAATGGCGCTGCCGGCTGAGGAAGCGGCGGCGGCGGCAGAGAAACAGCCCCTGCGGGTGATCGTCGACAGCAAGCTGCGCACCCCGGCCAAGGCCTTTATTTTGCAGGGTGACGCCCCCACATTGGTGGTCACTACCGATGCGGCGGACAGCGAGCGTCGCGCGCGGCTGGAAAAGACCGGCGCCGAAGTGCTGGTGCTGCCAGCGGATAAAGAAGGGCGTGTGAATCTGGGCGAACTGTTGAAAGAGCTCGCCCGTCGCGAGTGCAACGAGGTGCTGGTCGAGAGCGGCGCCACCCTATCCGGCGCCTTTATGTACCAGGGCCATGTGGACGAGATCATCGTCTACGTGGCGCCCAAGATTCTCGGCTCCAGCGCCAGACCGCTGTTCGAGCTGCCGATTGAGCGCATGGGGTCCATGCTGCCCATCACCATTACCGATATGCGTGCGGTCGGCCACGACTGGCGCATTACAGCCACGACCGATATCGAGCGTTAAAGGTATCCACATGTTTACCGGAATTGTTGAAGCCGTCGGTGAAATCACCGCGCTGCAGCCAAAAGATGGCGACCTGCGCCTGCGTGTGAAGACCGGCAAGCTGGATCTTTCCGACGTAAAATTGGGCGACAGCATTGCCACCAACGGCGTCTGCCTCACCGTGGTGGACCTGCCGGGCGACGGCTACTGGGCAGATGTCTCTGCGGAGACCCTGACGGTCGCCACCCTGAAAGACTGGAAACTCGGCGACAAGGTCAATCTGGAAAAGGCCCTGACCCCACAAACCCGCCTCGGCGGGCATATGGTGAGCGGCCATGTGGACGGTGTCGCCGAAGTGGTGTGGCGCAAACCGACCGCCCGCGCCGAGCAGTTCCGCCTGCGCGCCCCGGACGAGCTGGCCAAATACATCGCCCACAAGGGCTCTATTACCGTCGACGGCACCAGCCTCACGGTGAATGCGGTAGACGGCGCCGAATTCGAGCTGACCATCGTGCCTCACACCATCGCCGAAACCGTGATCGGCGGCTACCAGGCCGGCACCAAAGTGAACCTTGAGGTTGACCTGATAGCGCGCTACCTGGAGCGGCTACTCTTGGGAGATGCCGCCGCCGAGCCCAAGAGCGAAGGGCTGACCATGGAATTTCTGGCCCAGCACGGCTTCTACAAGGCCTAAATGAGAGGGCCTGAAGGCTCCTACAACAGTATTGAGAGAGTTATGGAACTGAATAGCGTTGAAGAACTGATCGACGATATCCGTCAGGGCAAAATGGTAATCCTGATGGACGACGAGGATCGCGAGAACGAAGGCGACCTCGTTATCGCCGCCGAACAGGTGCGCCCGGAAGACATCAACTTCATGGCCACCCACGCCCGCGGTTTGATCTGCCTGACACTGACTGGCGACCGCTGCGAGCAGCTCGACCTGCCGCTCATGTCCCGCGACAACGGCGCCCAGTTCAGCACCAACTTCACCGTCTCCATCGAAGCCGCCGAAGGCGTCACTACTGGTATCTCTGCCGCCGACCGCGCGCGCACCATTCGCGCCGCCGTTGCTCGCAACGCCAAACCGTCCGACATCGTACAGCCCGGCCACATCTTCCCGATCAAGGCCCAGCCTGGTGGCGTATTGAGCCGCGCTGGCCACACCGAAGCGGGCTGCGACCTGGCGCGCCTCGCTGGCTTCGAGCCGGCTGCCGCCATCGTCGAAATCATGAATGAAGACGGCACCATGGCCCGCCGCCCGGACCTGGAAAAATTCGCCCAGCAGCACAACCTCAAGATCGGCACCATCGCCGACCTGATCAACTACCGTGCGCTAAACGAAAAAACCGTCGAGTGCGTCAACCAGCGCAGCGTGCACACCGAATTCGGTGAGTTCAAGCTGCGCACCTACCTCGACAAAGCGCGCCGCGAACGCCACTTCGCCTTCAGCCTCGGCGACTTCGAGCCGGAAGAGCCCACCCTCGTGCGCGTCCACGTCGCCAGCACCCTGCGCGACGTTTTCTCACTGCGCCGTGGCGATGAAAAATATGAACCCTGGACCTTTCGAAACGCACTGAAAAAAGTCGCGGAAGAGGGCAAGGGTGTAGTGGTAGTGATCTGCCACAACGAAACCACCGATGAAATCGAAGAAAGCATCGACTGGCTCATCAGCGGCAAACAACAGCGCCCGAGCCAGGATCTGGTGTACAAACAGGTGGGTACCGGCTCGCAGATTTTGCGCGACCTGAAGGTGCGCAAAATGCGTTTGATGAGTGCACCGTTCAAGTTCAGTGCTATCTCCGGTTTCGACCTGGAGGTGGAGGAATACCTGAACGCCGAAGAGATTTAATCGGTAAGGTAAAACTCAAGAGTTCAAATCGAAGGCGGAGTGCCGGGGGGAAGTTTTCAGGAGCGTCGCAAACAGGAAGTTTGCGCCGCAGCGCCCAGGGATGGGTTCACAGCGGTCCTGAAAACTTCCCCCCGGTACTCCGCCGCCACCGCACCAGGGCCGAAGCACCAACAGCCCCAAGCGGAAAACAGAAAACGGAAAAAAGACCATGAGCAATATCAAAGTTATCGAAGGGGATTTCGTAGGCAGCACTGGCAAATACGCGCTGCTGGTAAGCCGCTGGAACAGCTTCGTAGTGGAAAGTCTCAAGGACGGCGCGCTGGATACCCTCCGTCGCAAAGGCATCAAAGAAGAAGATATCACCATCTACTACGCTCCGGGCGCCTTCGAATTCCCGCTCGCCGCGCAGAAAATTGCCGAAACCAAAAACTTTGACGCCGTCATCGCGCTCGGCGCCGTCATCCGCGGCGGCACCCCGCATTTCGAATACGTCGCCGGCGAATGCACCAAAGGCCTCGCCCAGGTCTCTATGAACACCGGTATTCCTGTGACCTTCGGTGTCCTCACCGTAGACTCCATTGAGCAGGCTATCGAACGCTCCGGCACCAAAGCCGGCAACAAAGGCTGCGAAGCTGCAGAGACCGCCCTCGAAATGGTCTCCCTGATCAGCAAAATCTGATTGAGAAACGACTGAAATGACCGTAACCGCATCCGCCCGCCGCAAGGCTCGCCACTACGCCATGCAGGCCTTGTATCAGTGGCAAATGACTGGCGCCAACCTGAACGCCATCGAAGCCGAGTTTCATGCCGACAACGACATGAGCAAAACTGATGTCGCCTACTTTCGCGAACTGCTCCACGGCGTCACCAAAAATCTCGACGAAATTGAAGGTACTTACAGCCAGTACCTCGATCGCGACGTGGAAGAACTGGATCCGGTATCCCGCGCCCTGCTGCGCATGGCCACCTTTGAAATGAAAAACCGCGTCGACGTACCTTACAAAGTCGTCATCAACGAAGCCGTGGCCCTGGCGAAAAAATTCGGCCCGACTGACGCCTTCAAGTTCATCAACGGCATCCTCGACAAAGTTGCGGCCAAAGAGCGCAGTGTCGAAGTAAAGGCCGACAAAGGCTGATCGCCCGACATGGCCGGGCCCGGTGAATTTGAACTGATACGGGAGTACTTCTCCTCCCGTTTTCAGACCGGAGCCCGCCCAGGCGGTGTCGACAGTAGTGTCGTGCTGGGTATCGGCGACGACTGCGCACTGCTCAGTCCACCCGCCGGCAAGCTGCTGGCCACCAGCGTAGACACCCTGGTGGCGGACGTACACTTTCCCGCAACCGCAGATCCTTACCGCATCGCCGGCCGCGCACTGCGGGTCAATCTTTCCGATCTCGCCGGCATGAATGCCGAACCCCTGTGGTTTACCCTCGCGCTTACCCTGCCCGAGAGCAACGCCGATTGGCTGGAACCTTTTGCCCGCGGGCTTGCTGAGACTGCGCTGTCGTACGGCATCACCCTGGTAGGCGGCGATACGACCAAGGGGCCCTTGTCGATCACCGTGCAGGTTACCGGCAGTTGCCAAACACCCCTACGGCGCGACGGTGCCGGCGCGGGCGACATTGTTTTCGTGTCCAATCAACTCGGTGCGGCGGCTGCCGCCCTGCCGATCGTACTCGGCGAATACAGCCCGAGTGAGACCCAGCGGCAACAGGCGGATACCGCTTACTATTTTCCCGAGCCGCAACTGCAGCTCGCCCGTGCCATTGGGCCTTATGCCAGCGCTGCCCTGGATATCTCCGACGGATTGCTCGCTGACCTGGGGCATATCTGTGAGGCGAGTGGCCTCGGCGCTGAACTGCGCCTGGACAACTTCCCGGTGGCGGAACTGGCGCGGTCAATGAATGCAGAGAATGCACTGGAGACCGCTCTGACCGGCGGTGACGACTACCAGCTGTGTTTCACCGTGCCGGAAAGACATCTGGACGCCATCGATAAATTACAACTGCCCATCACCGCCATCGGCCGTATGTGTAAGGAGCCGGGTATTCGCTGCCAGCTGAATGGCAAATCCTGGCTGCCTCACGGCCGCGGTTACCAGCACTTCTGAGCGATAGAAAAGAATAATTATGAGCACAGCGCACACACCAACACCGACACCGACATTTTCCGAACTGCTGCGAAGCCCGGTGCTGTTTCTCGCTTTTGGCTTCGGCTCTGGTCTGGCCCGGAAAGCACCGGGTACCTTCGGCACGGTGGCCGCGATTCCTTTGTGGTACGGCCTGCAGTTCCTGTCCCCACTGACCTATATGGCGGTCATCGTGGTGACCTTTATTCTGGGCTGCTACCTGTGCGGCGCCGCCTCGAACAAGCTCGGGGTGCACGACCACGGCGGCATCGTGTGGGACGAATTTGTGGGCTACTGGCTCACCATGTTTATGGCGCCTGCTGGCTGGCTGTGGGCCCTTTATGGCTTTGTGCTGTTCCGGATTTTCGATATTGCCAAGCCGCAGCCCATTGGCTGGGCAGATCGACGGGTACACGGTGGTCTGGGGATCATGCTCGACGATATACTGGCGGGTATTTACGCCGCGCTGGTGTTGCAGGGCACGGCCTATCTGATTCATAGCTTGTGAGGCTGGATGCCCATGGTGCGGCGCATACATTTTTATCTGATCGCTTCGCTTTCACTGCTGCTGGCTCTGCCAGTGAGCGCAACGGATGTGCGTCTGCAGGCCATTTTTGGCTCCAGCGCCATGTTCGAGATCAACGGCAAGCAGCGGCTGCTGAAGTCCGGTAAAACTTCACCAGAGGGGGTAAAGCTGGTTTCGGTGACCAGTGAATACGCGCTGGTGGCCATTGACGGACGCGAGCAGAAGCTCTCCCTGGCAGCCCCGGTCGCCGCCAATTACGCAAAAGCCGAGCGGGCGGAGGTGCGGCTGAATCCGGACAGCCGCGGCCACTACAGCACCACCGCCTGGATCAACGGGCGCCGGGTCAATGTGATGGTGGATACCGGTGCAACCAGTATCGCGTTCAATTACCCGACCGCAAAGAGCCTGGGCCTCGATCTCGCCCGCGCACGCCCGATGACGGTTTCGACCGCCAGTGGGGTCGAGCGCGCCTACAGTTTGCAGTTGGCCAGCGTCACCATTGGTGGCATTACCGTGCATAACGTGGACGCAACGGTGCTGGGTAGCGATTTTCCACAGGTGACCCTGCTGGGTAACAGTTTTTTGAGTCGCGTCGACATGCAGCAACAGGATGGCCTGTTATTGCTGCGGGCGCGCAATTGATGACGATTTTGATGGATCGCGAGGTAACAGTTTGACCATTCGTTATGTGGAATCCTCAAAGCTGCCCACATCCTGGGGCATGTTTGAGATGCACGGTTTCGAGGAGGTAGAAACCGGCAAAGAGCATGTCGTGTTGAGCATGGGCGATCTGGATACGGATACGCCGGTGCTGGCCCGTATTCATTCTGAGTGCCTGACCGGCGATGCACTGTTTTCCCTGCGCTGTGACTGTGGCGCGCAGCTGCAACATGCGCTGCACCGAATTGCCACCGAGGGCCGCGGTGCGGTGTTTTACCTGCGCCAGGAGGGCCGTGGCATTGGCCTGTTGAACAAGATCCGCGCTTACCACCTGCAGGATGCGGGCGCTGATACGGTCGAGGCGAATGAGCAACTGGGCTTTGGCGCGGATATGCGGGATTACTCGATCCTGAAGCCGATGATTGACCACCTGGGGATCAAGTCGATCCGCCTGATGACCAACAACCCGCGCAAGGTAAAAGCGCTGCAGGATCTGGGTGTGGAAGTCACCGAGCGCCTGCCGCATCAGTCCGGCCGCAACCCTCACAATTTGAATTATCTTTCTACCAAGAAAGGAAAACTCGGCCACCTGTTTGACGACGAGGACGGGTCAGAGAAAGAGTGAAGAGGAAATAGGTGACTGCGAGCAGTTTTCAATGTCACAAACCTTTCATAAAAGCGTCATGGAACCTAAACGCTGAATCGCCAATCTATACGTGAGCAAGATGCTGATCCCGCAAAAAGCCCAGGAAGGGCAATCTAGTGACTCAAGGAGTGCGGGATCGTCAACGGTGTCTATACTCATAGTTATCTGATCGTTGGTGGTCGAGAAAGGTGATGTACCCTCAGCGTCAAGATATAAAGGCCGGCTATATGCCGGCTTTTGTTTTTCTGTTTATGTGCCGTCGAGATAAATGACATCCATGTCATTTATCACTCCGACGCAATCGAAAACGCTGGCGCAGAGCCGTGGCTCTGCTGGGTTTTCGATTGCTCGCGCCGGCCAGAGACCGCGGGGCTTCGTAACGAGTGCATTCTATTGCGTAGTGGCGGCGGCCCTGTTAAATTGCCCGAAATTCCACCAGCGGAGGATTGTTGATGAGTGTATCCAACCCCCGCCGGGCCAGCCGCGACTGACCTAAGCAAGTCAGCCATCTGCCCGGCAAGTAACCTATTGTCGGGTTCCCTCGGAACCCCTGAAAAACTACTGCGCGATCGCCTGGCGGTTCCCGGCGGTGCTCGGAATGCTCATGTACTAAAGTACACTCCGCTTCCTGTGCTCCGGCGGCCACCACCAGACAACCGCTCGCTACGTTTTTCAGCGGTGCCGCATTGGAAACCCCACCCAATCGTGCCCAGACTCTGGTCTGTGGTTTGAATGATCTGTGCCCGCAAGTCATCGGAATGTATAGCGGACACGTTTGAGGGTTTAGGACATTGAGTAAATCCCTGATTTCACGCCGCCCGGTAATCCGGCGCGGTTCTTCCGCTGTGGACGCTAATAGTCACGAGAAGCCCGCCAGCGAGCTATCTCCCTTGCGCAAACTGGGTTGGAAGCCGTTTTTCCAGCAGCAGCTGAGCCTGGATGAGCTGAACGACTGTGAACCGGTCAAGGTCATGGCAGTGCATCGCAGCCAGATCGAGGTGCGTGGCGATGCGGGCGAGGAAGCGGTGCTGGTGAACGGCCCGCTATTTGAAGACGCTGCTGAGCGGCCCACGGTGGGGGACTGGCTGTTGCTGGATCGAGAAACCCGCAAGCCCCAGCGCAGGCTCGATCGCAGTAGCCTGTTTAAGCGTATGGCGCCGGGCGCCAGGCAGGCGCAGTTGATTGCGGCGAATGTGGATAACGTGCTGATCGTCTCCTCCTGCAACCACGACTTCAACCTGTCGCGGGTGGAGCGCTACCTGGCTCTGGTGAAAGAGGCCGGGTGCCGTGCCTGCCTGGTGTTGACCAAGGCGGACCTGAATGACGATCACGAGCAGTATCGCGAAGCACTCAAAGGCCATCGCGACCTGCCCCTGGTACTGGTGAATGCGCTGGATGCGAAGAACGTGGAGCCGCTGCGGGAGTACTGTCGCAGCGGTGAAACCCTGGCGCTATTGGGTTCCTCCGGCGTGGGCAAGTCCACGCTGTTGAACAGCCTCGCCGGTAGCGAGCTTGCTGCAACTGGCGGCATCCGCGAAGACGACAGCAAGGGTCGCCATACCACGCGCCATCGCGCGCTCTACGAAATCCCCGATGGTGGTCTGTTACTGGACAGCCCGGGAATGCGTGAACTGGGCCTGGCGGATGTTGGTGATGGCTTGGCGGCGACCTTTGCCGATATTGGCGCGCTGGCTGCGAAGTGCCGCTTCGCTGATTGCGCACACGAGTCGGAGCCGGGTTGTGCGGTGCAGGCTTCTATCGAGTCCGGTGCGCTGGATGAGCGCAGGCTGCGAAACTGGCGCAAGCTGGAAAGGGAGATTCACAGAAATACCCGGACTCTGGCGGAGTCACGAGCAGACGACAAGGCACTGGGGCAGATGTATCGCACCGTGCAGAGTCATGCACGTTCGCGAAAAAGTGGCGGGGAATAATTCGACGCTAGATTTGTGCGCCTGAAGTGAGGTGGCGGTGACCCGCCACCTCACAGCTTAAGCTCGTTTTAGTTCAGAGCCGCCTGACCCGCAGATTCAGGAGCAGGTGGCACCGACTGGCTGATTTCCCCACCCTGGGATTCGATCCAGGAATTCATCCGGCTTTCCAGCATATTCAGCGGCAGTGCGCCTGCACCCAGCAGCGCATCGTGGAACTGTCGGATATCAAAGTTGCTGCCCAGTGCCTCTTCGGCGCGTGCGCGGACTTCCTTGATTTTCAGCTGGCCGACCTTGTAAGCCAGTGCCTGCCCCGGCCACACCAGATAGCGATCAATTTCCACTACCACGTCGTGTTCGGGCTTGGCGCTGTTGTCGATAAAATACTGGATCGCCTCATCCCGGCTCCAGCCCAGCTGGTGCATGCCGGTATCCACCACCAGCCGCACCGCGCGCCACATATCGTAAGTCAGCGCACCGAACTCGTTGTAAGGGTCTTTGTACAAGCCCAGATCGTAACCGAGGCTCTCGGAGTACAGCCCCCAGCCCTCCACAAAACCGGTGTAGAACTTGTTCCGACGCAGCGGATGGATATCCCCCTGTTCCTGAGCCAGCGCGATCTGCAGGTGGTGACCGGGCATGGCCTCATGCACGGTCAGTGCTTCCATCTCCCAGGTGGGGCGGCTTTTCAGGTCGTAGGTATTGGCAAAGAACACCCCCGCGCGGCCGGCTTCCATAGAACCCGGCTGATAGTAGGCCGTAGTCTGGGATTTTTCCGAATAGCTCGGAATCGGTTTCACGCCATAGGGCAGGCGTGGCAGCGTACCGAACAGCGCAGGCAGTTCGCCGTCAATCCGCTTGGAAATATCCCGGTAATTTTTCAGCAGGTCTTCGCGGGTCTCGTAATAGAACTGCGGGTCGTTGCGCAGGAAGTCGGTAAACGCCTTGAAGTCGCCATCGAAGCCGGTCTTCTTGATGATCGCATCCATTTCGCCGCGGATACGGCGCACCTCTTCGAGGCCGATACGGTGAATTTCTTCCGGACTCAGGTCGGTAGTGGTTTCCTCGCGCACCTTGTACGCGTACCAGCGGATACCGTCTTCATTTTTGGTAAATGCGGTTTCGGTGGTGGCGTTGGGGATATAGTCGCGCTCGACAAACTCGGCAAAGCGCTGCCAGTTGGGAACCAGGGTCTTCTGATAAATATTTTGTGCGCGAGTGCGCAGGCGGTTCTGGTGAGCGCTGGAAATACCCGCTGGCATTTCGTAGAACGCCTTGAGCAGCGGGCTCTGTTTCGGATCTGCGGGAATCAGTGCACGAACCTGGCCGGGCAGGTCCCGCAGGGTAATCTGGGGTGGCGTCAGTTTCTGTTCCAATCCCTTTTCCATCAGGATCATTGTCTGCTCGATAAGGCCGGGAAGTTTGTCCAGGCGCGCGAGAATATCCTCGTAGTCGGCAGCGGTGCGCTTGGGCATGGCGTTCAGCACTGCGGGCACACTGCGCTGGATACCACTCATGTGATTCACGGGCAGCAGGTGTTCGGGGAACTGGTAGCCGCGCACTTGTAGCAGCAGGTCCTGGTACATCAGCTGGTAGTCGAGTTTTTCGCTTTCGCTGAGTTTGTCTTCGTCCAGGTGGCGGCTGGCGGCGAGCAGTTTGCGGGTCTGGCCTTTGCGACGCTCGATACCCTTGATGGATTGATCGGTCCAGTCCTGTTCTACACCGGGGTAACCACGGTAGGTGGCATTTTCCGGATAGCTTTCCATGATCCAGCGGTAGCGCAGATCCTGCAGCGCTTGAAGTTTTTCACTGGCGCCCTTTTTGGGCAGTGCATCCATGGCCTTGTCGAAGGCTTTGTGGTCCATGGCCTGAATGTTCAGGCTGGTTGCCATGATGGCAATGGATAATCCGAGGCGCCTGGCGCTCAGGACTTGCTTGATGGAATTGGTAAAGGACATCGTACTTCCTGTCTCTGTTTTATATGTATGGTGTTCGCCCAACTGTCTACAAGGTGACATGGCCAGAAGTTAAGACGGGGCACTGGGTAGAGCTTTTCGGAAGCGTCGGCGACAGGGACGTCGCCGACGCAGCGTACATGGATGTACTTGCAGCGGTTCCGAAAAGCTCTACCCAGGGGCCCGGCGCCACTGCGTTTGCTTTCGAAGTCCTCAATCAGAGCTCTGTTCAGGGTGCAGTGGCACCCGCTACCCGGCCTTAGATTGTTACTGTGCGCGCGGTTAGCTTTATATTGCTGCAGCCTGTCCTTTTGACTGGGACTGGTGCATTTGCGATTGGCGTTCGCGGATTTGTTCTTCGATACCCTGGGCATCCAACCCGATTTCTGACAGCAATTTTGGGTGCTTGCCGTGTTCGATGATTTTATCGGGCAGGCCAAGTTGCAATAGCGGTACCGGAACGATTCTCTGGTTCAGGTATTCGGATACAGCACTGCCCGCGCCGCCGGCAATGGTGTTTTCTTCCAGCGTGACCAGCAGCTCGTGGCTGTCGGCCAGTTGATTGATCAATGCCTCGTCCAGGGGTTTCACCCAGCGCATATCCACCAGGGTCGCGTCCAGCTTTTCTGCCGCTTCGCGAGCCGGGGCCAGCAGGGTGCCGAAACTCAGGATGGCAATATCTTTGCCTTCGCGAATCATGCGTCCCTTGCCGATCGGTAACTCGGTCATCTCTTTTTCAATGTCCACACCCGGACCAGTGCCGCGCGGGTAACGTACCGCGGAGGGGCCCTGGTGCTGGTAAGCGGTGTAGAGCAGCTGGCGGCACTCGTTTTCGTCGCTCGGTGCGGCGATCACCAGGTTCGGCAGGCAGCGCATAAAGGTCAGGTCGAAGCTGCCCGCATGGGTGGGGCCGTCTTCGCCGACGAGGCCGGCGCGGTCGATGGCAAACGTCACGTCCAGGTTCTGGATGGCCACGTCGTGCACCATCTGGTCGTAACCGCGCTGCAGGAAGGTGGAGTAGATCGCCACCACCGGCTTCTGGTTTTCGCAGGCGAGGCCGGCGGCGAGGGTAACCGCGTGTTGTTCAGCGATGGCGACGTCGTGGTAGCGCTCCGGGAAGCGCTCGGCGAACTCCACCATGCCGGAGCCTTCACACATGGCCGGGGTGATGCCGATGAGCTTTTCGTCCTGCTCTGCCGTATCGCACAGCCACTGGCCGAAAATATCCTGGTACTTGGGACCTTTCTTTTTCGGCTCGCCAGTCTTTTCTGATGACACCGCCACCTGGACCTTGGGTTCCGGCTCGAGCTTGTTGAGCGCGTGGTAGCCCACAGGGTCCTCTTCCGCGGGGCCGAAGCCCTTGCCCTTGGTGGTGACCACGTGCAGCAACTGCGGGCCACGCTGATTGCGCAGGTTGCGCAGGGTGTGCACCAAGTCCTGCATATTGTGGCCGTCCAGTGGGCCCACGTAATTGAAGCCCAGTTCCTCGAACAGGGTGCCCGGGGTGATCATGCCTTTTACGTGTTCTTCGGTGCGGCGTGCCAGCTGCCAGGCCTTGGGGATCGCCGACAGGATCTTGCGGCTGCCCTCGCGCATGTTCAGGTAGGTCTTACTGGCGAGAATCCGTGCGAAGTAGGTAGCGAGGCCGCCCACGTTCTTGGAGATGGACATACGGTTGTCATTGAGTACAACCAGCATGTCCCTACCGGTGTGCGCGGCGTGGTTGAGGGCCTCGAAGGCCATACCCGCGGTCATGGCGCCGTCGCCGATCACCGCGACCACTTTGCGCTCATCCGGGGAGCCCAGGGCCATGCCCAGTGCCGCACTGATGGACGTGCTGGAGTGACCGACGCCGAAGGTGTCGTAGGGGCTCTCGGAGCGTTTGGGGAAACCGGACAGGCCGCCCTGCAGGCGCATGCTCAGCATCTGCTCGCGACGACCGGTCAGAATCTTGTGCGGGTAGGTCTGGTGGCCCACATCCCACACCAGGCGGTCTTCCGGGGTGTTGTAGATGTAGTGCAGGGCGATGGTGAGCTCCACCACGCCCAGGCCGGCACCGAAGTGGCCTCCGGTCTGGCCCACGCAGTAGAGCATGTATTCACGCAGCTCGGTTGCCAGCTGGGGCAACTGTTTTTCCGGCAGGGCGCGCAGTTGGGCCGGGTCGTCGATCTGGTCGAGTAGCGGCGTTGACGGGCGCTGGCGGGGTATCTCGTCGAACATCAAGGGTCCTGATTCGGGCAGTTGGGCCCCGCACTCCCGGCGGCGGCCAAACGTATCAATTGCAACTGATATAAGAAGCGAATTGTATGCCCACAGAGGGGAGATTGCATCCTGATCGGTGCGCTGGCGCCCCGGTCACACCCATCCGAGTACCAAGTAGACCCCCAATAGCATGACGACGCCAGCCACCATGCTGCCGGTGAGCCAGTTGCGGGCCATGACACCGTCGGCGCGGTGATGGCTGGCCACCCCCTCTACCAAGCGCTCAACCCCGCCAACGGCGGCACTGCGCAGGCGATCGTCGAGGGCGAAGAGGCGGTTGAACAGTGCGCGCATGGCGTCCGGTACCAGCCGGCGGTAGATCCACTCCACATCCAGGTTTACCGAAGGCAGCTCCGGCGGATACAGGTGGCGCAGGTTCAGCCATACGAAGGCCAGTGCAGAGAAGAACAGCAGTTGCAGCTGGGTCAGCACGTGGGTTACGTCGTAGGGCGTATAGGGCGTCTCATAGGGCAGCAGGCTGTACAGCGCCTGTGGATAAATACCGATGGTCAGGCACAGGGCCGCGGCAATACTCATCGCCAGCAGCATATTTACCGGCGGCTCGCGGGCGGGGAGCTTGGCATCGTGGGCAAAGAAAGCGAAGTACGGGATCTTGATGCCCGCGTGGTGGAAGACACCGGCGGAAGCGAACAGCAGGATCAGCCATACCCAGTCGTGGCCGTTCTTGATTGCTGCGCTCATCACCATGGACTTGCTGACGAAGCCGCTGAACAGAGGGAAGGCGGAGATCGACGCGGCGCCGATGATGCAGAGCACCGTGGTTTTGGGCATTTTCTTGTACAGTCCGCCCAGCTCCGAGCCGTTGATCTTGCCGGTCACGTGCAACACCGCGCCCATGGACATAAACAGCAGCCCCTTGAAGATCACGTCGTTAAAGGCGTGAGCCACGGCGCCGTTGATGGCCAGCGAGGTGCCGATGCCGATCCCCACCACCATAAAGCCCAGCTGGTTGATCAGGCTGTAGGCCAGCACGCGGCGCAGGTCATTCTCGATCACCGCGTAAAAGATCGGGAAGCAGGCCATGGTTGCGCCGATGTACACCAGCAGTTCGGTGCCGGGATAAGACCGCGCCAGCGCGTAGACCGCCACCTTGGTGGTGAAAGCGCTGAGGAATACGGTACCGGTCGGGGTGGATTCGGGGTAGGCATCGGTGAGCCAGTTGTGGAAAAACGGAAACGCACACTTGATACCGAAGGCGAGGAAGATCATCCAGCCGTAGGCGGTACCATCCAGCCCGATAGGGCCGAACTCCAGCGAGCCGTGGGTCTGTGCGTAGAAGATAATGCCGCCGAGCAACAGCAGTCCGGACAGAATGTGCAGGGTGAAATAGCGCAGCCCCGCCACATAGGCGCGGCCGCTGCGGCGCGCCCACACCAGAAACACCGAGGTGAGTGCCAGCAGTTCCCAGAAGATAAACAGGGTCAGCAGGTCACCGGCAAACACCGCACCCAGGGCGCTGCCCGCATACAGCATGCTCGCCACCTGCTGCAGGGTGTCGCGCACATGCAGCGCGTAGATCACCGAGATCAGCGCGGCGATATGGAACAGATAGCCAAACAGCAGGCTCAGCTTGTCCGCCTTGAATAGCAGCAGGTTGAAATCGAGAATCGAGTAGTGGCCGAATTCGATACTCGCGCTGCTAGTGCCCAGCAGCCACAAGTTGGCGAGGCCGAGTACCGGCACCGCAATAAATACTGCGGCCCGTAGCCAACCGCGTAGCAGGAGTCCCAGCACGGCGGCGACGAAGAACGGAATAAATGGGGCAACCTCAAACATGATCGTGCCCTCCACTCAGCTGGGGTTTTACCTGGGCAGAAGAGGGCGCTTGCGCGGATAGGGAATCGCCGCTGTCGGCATTGAAGTCCGTCAGTTCCCGCTTGTCATAATAGTCTTCCGGGCGCATCAGGAAGGTGCGCATCCACTTGGCCGCAAACACCAGAATCACGCAGCCCACAAAGCCGTAGACGGGATAAAAGCCCGGCAGGCCCTCCCAGCGGAATTCGGTGTGACGGTGAATCACAAAATCCAGTGCGAACAGTAAAATGCAGATGCCGTAGAACACGCGCAGCATTTTGCGGATATTGTCGGGCTTGTCGAAGAAATCCTGTTTTTCACCACTCATATCAGATTCCGGCTTTTATAAGCTGATAAAACGCATCGGGGAACAGCAATAAATACACGCAGGCCGCGGCGGTAACACCGAGCGCGATCAGGGAAGGCAGGGGCGCCTCCTTGATGACGGCAGTCTCGGTTAATGCAGAGTCGCCTGCAGTCGACCCCCCTGGCTCATTACTGGAAAAGAAAGCGCGCAGTGGAATAGGTAGCAAATAGGCGATGCTCAGCAGCGAACTGACCATCAGCAGTGCCATCAGAGTCCACTGCTCCGCCTCAAAAGTACCGAGCATCAGGTACCACTTGCTCCAGGTACCGCCGGTGGGGGGAATGCCGATAATACACAGGCTGGCCACCAGGAAAGCGGTCATGGTCACCGGCATCTGCCGACCCAGGCCACGCAGTTCATTGACTTCAGTTTTGTGCGCGGCCACCAGAATGGCTCCTGCGCAGAAGAACAGGGTGATCTTGCCGAAAGCGTGCATCACGATATGCAGCGCGCTGCCGGTCATGCCGGCGCTGGTGGCGAGCAGCGCGCCCAGGGTGATATAGCCCAGCTGGCTCACGGTGGAATAAGCCAGGCGTTTTTTCAGGTTTTGCTGGCGCAGGGCAATGATCGATGCGAGCAAAATGGAGGCGCCGGCCAGGTAGAGCAGCCAACCGGTTGCGGGAATACTCTGCAGGGTTTCAATGCCGAAAATCAGCAGACACACCTTCAGTACCACAAACACGCCGGCTTTCACCACGGCCACCGCATGCAGCAGTGCACTGACTGGTGTGGGTGCAACCATGGCGGCGGGTAGCCAGCGGTGGAATGGCATCATGGCTGCCTTGCCAACACCGAATACAAACAGCACCAGCAATACCGAGAGCAGTACGGCGGAATTTTCGGAAGAAAATTGATCTGGAGAGAAGACACCGCCTGGCTGGAACGACAGGGTGCCAGTCAGTAACCAGGTAGCGATGATCGCCAGCAGGAAAAAGCCCACCGAAGTACCCAGCAGAATACCGAGGTAGACACGACCGCCCTGGCGCGCCTTGTCGGTACCCGCGTGAGTTACCAGCGGGTAGGTGCACAGCGTCAGCACTTCGTAAAAAACAAACAGGGTAAACAGGTTTTCCGCGAAGGCGATACCCATTACCGCGCCGATGGAAACGGCGAACAGGCTGAAGAACCGCGTCTGGTTTTTTTCACCGTGACCGCGCATATAGCCGATGGCATAGAGGGTGGTGATGATCCACAGGAAGCTGGCCACCAGTGCAAACATCAGTCCCAGCGGCTCGACGGCAAAGGCGATCCCCAGCCCGGGCAGAATATCCAGCCAGTGCACGGCGATCGTCTGTCCGTCCAGCACGGGTTGATAGAGCTGGGTGACGGTTACAAACAGTGCACTGGCGGCAATGAGAGAAACGGCCTCGCGTACATTCTCCCAGCGTGCGGCCAATTGAATCCCAGCTAGCGCCAGCAGCGGAATCAGCAAGGTCAGTTGCAAAAGATTGGATTCGTTCATTGTGCTGCGCCTCCGAGCAGGAATTGCGAGGCTGCGGCAGTCACTTCTACCGGCAAGCGGGTGTCGATACCGAAATAAATGTTGGCGGCGATCAGCAGCCACGCCGGCAGTAGAATCCCCAATGGGGCCTCCGCTTTTGTTTCGTCTTCAGTGCCGGCCGCTGGTGCCTGGAAATAAGCGGCCTCCACCAGTTTCCAGACATAGGCCACTGCCAACAGTGAACCCAGCACCACCAGTACCGCTACCACCCAGAATTGCTGTTCGACGGCCGCGGAAATCAGGTACCACTTGCTGACAAAACCCACGGTAAGCGGCATACCGATCAGGCTGAGGCCACCGACCACAATCGCCGCCATGGTCCACGGCATGGTGCGGCCGAGGCCGCGAAATTGCTCTATACGACAGCCGCCAAGTTGATACACCAGGCCTGCCAGGGCGAGGAACAGTCCGCCTTTCATCAACGCGTGGTTGAACAGGTGCAGCAGGGTCGCCTGCAGCGCAGTGACCGTGCCGATGCCGATACCCACAACCATGTAACCGATTTGCGCCACACTCGAAAACGCAAACATGCGCTTGATATTGGCCTGGTATATGGCAACGGTGGATGCAGCAAAGACACCCACCAGCCCGAGGCCGATCAGCAGTGTGTCCAGGGGCAGGTGCGAGAGGGAGAAGTCCACTCCAAACACAGTGAAGGTAAAGCGCAGCAGTAAATAAAGCGCAACCTTGGTGGCGGTCGCTGCCAGGAACGCGGTCACAATGGATGGCGCACAGCTGTAAGCATTGGGCAGCCACAAATGCAGTGGGAAGAGCGCCAGCTTCAGGCAGATGCCGACAAAAATAAATGCAAAGGCCGTGAGTACGGTAGTGGATTCACTGAGTGGCGGAATACGTGCGGCCAGATCCGCCATATTCAGGGTACCGGTCATCATATACAGGAAGCCGATCCCGATCAGGATAAACGTGGCGCCGATGGTACCCATGATCAGGTACTGGAAGGCCGCCCACAGCGCGCGTCGGTCCTTGCCCAGAGCAATCAGTGCGTAGGTGGACAGGGAGGAAATTTCCAGGAACACAAATACGTTAAATGCATCGCCGGTGGCGACGATACCCAGCAGGCCAGCGAAGCACAGCAGGTACAGGGTGTAGAAAACCGTCTGGCGGTTGGGTTCCAGTTCCCGGGTAACACTGGTATGTGCGGCGGTGAGCACAGCGGTACTGAGAGCGGTGACAATGAAAAGTACCCAGGCGTTCAGCAGATCGATACGGTACTCGATCCCCCAGGGTGCATTCCAACCGCCCAACTGGTAGCTAATGGGGCCGGTTGCGTAAACCTGTTGCAACAGCAGCACACTGACAGCCAGTGCTGCAAAACTCACCGCAAGTGTAAAAAGCCACACCAGTGTGGACTTGCGGATCAGCAGACAGGAGGGCGCTGCCATCAGTGGCAGGATCACCTGCAAAATCGGGAGGTGTGCCAGCATGGTTTACTGCTCCTTACCGGCAGGGGATTGCGTCTGGGGCTGGGTAGCCGTGCGCTCCTGCAAATCTTCCGCAGCCTGAATGTCGCGCTCCTCAATGGAGCCGTAGGCGCGCTTGATACGAATAGTCAGTGCCAGCGCCAGGGCGGTGGTGGCGATTCCTACAACGATGGCGGTGAGAATCAATACATGGGGTAGCGGATTGGAGTAGAGGGTTTCGCCTTCGGTCAGAATCGGCGCGCCGCCGCCGTCCACCTTGCCCACGCTGATATAGAAGATAAAAACCGAGGTCTGGAAGATATTCAGGCCAATGATCTTTTTCACCAGGTTACCCTGGGCGATGACCATATACAGGCCGATCATCATCAGCGCGATGACGATCCAGTAATTGTAGTGCGATGCCAGTAACACCTTATCCGGCCCCCCCTTCTAAAGTTTTCAGTCCGCCACTGCCGTTATCCATCTCGGGATTGTTGTCAGGGGCAGCCGCAGGCAGCTCAACTTCCCGCTGCTGCAACTGTGCCGAGAACAGATAGAAAATCATGATCATGACCGAGGCCACGGTGATGCCGACGCCCAGTTCAATGACGATAATTCCGATATGCTGGCCGGCAATGGGGTCGCCCGCCAGAGCGCCGTAGTCAAGGAAGTTTTTACCGCTGACCATACTCACCACGCCGACGCAGCCGTAAACGAGAACACCAACCGCGGACAGCAGTTGCACAAGACCGTGACTTGCCACTTTACGCACGGCATCGAGTCCGAATGCCAGGCCGTACAGGATAAATCCGACTGCAAAAATGACGCCTGCCTGGAAGCCGCCGCCAGGGCCGTACTCACCGTGGAACTGTACATAGAGCGCGTACAGCATGATCGGGGCGATCAACACCTTGGCAACCACGCGCAACACTATGTCCCGAGACTGGGCACGCACGGTTGCTTGTGGATTGAGCTGAAAAGGTTGCGATGCATTGGCCATTAGCAGGGACAGAACACCGAGACCGGCGGTGAAAATCACTACCACTTCGCCAAACGTATCGAAACCGCGATAGCTGGCCAGCACGGAGGTGACAATATTGGGAATGCCGATTTCCGCCATCGACTGTTGAATATAGTGCGGTGCTACATGTATCTGTGCCGGCGCATTGGCGTCGCCAAAAAATGGCATATCAGCGGTGGCGGTTATCAATAGTGCGCCGACGGTTGCTACTAAAGCGATTGCCATCTTCGCGCGGTTGCGATCAGCGCGCTGGTATCTGCCACACAGGCCAAGGGTCAGCAGGATAAGTAGCGGAGAAACGCCGGCACCCACGGCCGCCTCTGTAAACGCGACATCCACCGCGCCCATGGTCATAAAGAATCCTGCGGAAAGTAACCCGTAAATACCCGCAAGCATGGCGGCGGCAAACAGGTCTTTTATCCAGGCAATGGAAATGGCGGTAACGAGCAATAACGCCAGTAGTGCGATATCCAGTAGAAGGTCCATCAGTTTCGCTCCCCGGCTAGTTCACTCTTTCTTCTCATGGCGACTGTTCCAGTCAGGTCAGGCACGGGTGCCATCTGTGATTTCTGCCTCGGTGCTTAATTCACTGTCCTGTGCGGTGGAGGATTGCGCCTGAAGAGCCTCATCCAGATTTTCCTCGGCGGATACCTGCGCTAGCCTCAGATCGCTCAGCTGTGCCGAACGTGCCAGCGCATGGCTTGCCGTGGGGCTGGTAAAGAAAATAAAAAGCATGATTAATGCCAGCTTGAACAATGCCAAGCTCCAACCCGCTGTCAGCATCAGCCCGCTGATGATCAGGAAGGTGGCAAGCGTGTCGGTGACTCCCGCCGCATGCATGCGCGAATAAAAATCGGGGAAGCGCAGCACGCCGACGGCACCAGTCAGCATAAAAAAACAACCCAGAAGCAGTAGCAGGCCGCTGGCGTAATGCAGTAGTAAATCAATCACGGGCAGCCTCCTGTTCTTTCACTTCGTTGCGGAATTCAAAATACCGGAGTACCCCAATCACGCTAACAAAATTGATCAGCGCATAAACCAGTGCGATATCCAGGAACTCGGGTTTACCGAAGGTGAAGCAGATCACCGCGATCAGCAGTACGGTTTTGGTGCCGAACATATTGACCGCGAGAATGCGGTCGTGAATGGTGGGGCCCAGTACGGCGCGTATTAGTGCGAGTGACATGACCACCAGCAGTGCGATCAGTGTTGCGTTCAGCATTGTTTATCCTGCCCTGCCGGTAGGTTTGAGGTGGTGTTTTTTTCGGTCAGTATAAAAATCCGCTGTTCCATCTCGCCCTGTTTGAGCTCTTCTAGCCCGTTGCAGGTAAGCGCGTGTACCAGTACCGAGTCACTGTCGATATCAATGGCTACGGTGCCGGGGGTCAGGGTAATAGAGTTGGCATAGAGTACTTTGCCGAGGTCGGAGCGCAGCGAGGTAGGGATGCGCTCACTGCAGGGTGAGATGGACGCGCTCTTGGTTTGGGAAAAGCTACCGGAAAACAGCCCATCCCAGACACACGCAGCGACTTCCAGATTGCTGGCGATAATTTTGCGCAGTAGCCAGATGTAATAGCCGGGGAGGGTGGTCCAAAGTTGCAAGGGCAGGGAGTCCTGGTCCACCACTTTCATTCGGCGGGCAATCAGAATAACGAACAGGATCGATGCCAATCCGAACGTGAGAATTAAAGGCGTGTAATGGCCAGAGTTGGTTAACCAGATAAAGGCGAGAACGGCGAAAAGACAAAAGGTGTAACGCATGAATGATCTACTACACAGTCTTGAAAAAACCTTTACGGACACTGCTGAGCAACAAGCGCAGCGGTGTAGGCCGTAGAGGAGTGCTAGTTGCGAACATCTTTACAGCGAAAGTGATTTTCAAATACCGCAAGCATGACAGAATCCGCCGTTGCGTCTTCGGCCAGGGGTTGTTCAACGCTTGCCACTTTCTCTATCAAGGTTTCCATGCTTTCGGATTCAGGCAGGCAGTAGCGACTGCTTAGCCTTTGTTCTGCATCATCGGAAAGACGGCTGGCACGGGTGCGAATGGCGCGGGTAACAAATGAAGAGGGGCGATCTTCTGCGGCAACAATATCTTTGCTTGCAGACAAGTAACCATAAATGAACGCTTGGCAGCTGGATGCACCAGTGCTTTGCTGATCCGATAGGTGGGCCTTGCAAGCCTCAACCAGCTTGGTTCCAGTCAGAGGCTCTGCCAGCACATCGTGACACTGGCTTGCGGTCAATATGGCAACGGCTGCAGGGGTAATAACTGCGCGCACGAATCGCTTCATACTCGACACCTTTTTTATAGGTTTTTTTTTATTCGTTCTTTCTTTATCCGCTATCTGGCCCTTTTTGCGGTGCTCTGTTCGACAGCTGTCTCGTCATTTTATTTTGTTGCGCATGTGAAATAGTCATGAAAATGCGCTCTATGCGGTAAATCTTGCAGAGTTTTAGGGCTACCGTCAATGTATTGCCCTAATGGCGGGAAAGTAGTCATTTATTGGTGAAAGCCGCCATGAAATGAAGGCGTGACGCGATACAGGTTAACTTTTTTCAGTTGTTGCGCAATATTACAGAAGGGATTGCCGAGTCGAGCGAGTCGCGGCAGTTGCAAAGTTGGAGACCGGGGAGGTCTCCGGGGCAATATTTATGGTTGGGGAGCCAACAGTGCAGTCCGGCCTGGTGCGGCGGTGCAGTTGGGAGCAGCTCGGAACCGGGGCGGAGATAAGAGGCTCAGTTAATGAGCTCGCTTGACGATATAGTCTGCGAGTTGCTGTAAAACCCGTGTATCTGTGGTTTCGGCACCGGCGGCCATCTCGTCGAGTGCGCGGCCGGCTTCCTCGTGCAGTTCCTTCGCCTTGGTACGGGCGCCTTCAAGCCCCAGCAGTGATACGTAGGTTGGCTTGTTGCGGGCCGCGTCTGCCCCCTGGGTCTTGCCCAGGGTTGCTGTGTCTGCAGTGACATCCAGGATATCGTCCTGGACCTGAAAGGCGAGGCCGACCGCCTCCGCATAGCGAGTTATGGCAGCCAGTTGTGTTTCATCTGCACCGCCGATCATGGCACCGATTCTGGCACTGGCGACGATCAGCGCGCCGGTTTTCAGGCGGTGCATTTCCTTCAGCTGTTCGAGGGTGAGGGTGTGATCCACCGCAGCCAGATCGATGGCCTGACCGGCGACCATGCCGCGCGCACCGGAGGCCCGGGCCAGCTCGCCAATTACCCGCACCTTGAGCTCTGCGGGCAGGGGCGAAGCGGACAGCAGCTCGAAGGCCTGGCACTGTAACGCATCCCCGGCGAGGATCGCGGTGGCCTCATTGAACTCGATATGACAAGTGGCGCGGCCGCGGCGCAGGTCGTCATCGTCCATTGCCGGCAGATCGTCGTGCACCAGCGAGTATGCGTGTACACACTCCAGCGCAGCGGCGGCTTCATGGCTCAGATTGATTGCGGCATCGCCACCCAGGGCGCGGGCGGCGGCGTACACCAGTGCCGGGCGCAGGCGCTTGCCCGGTCCCAGAGCGGCGTAATGCATTGCCGCAAACAGGGATACTGCGGCGGAATGGTCTGAGAGGGCGGCCTGGAGGGTCTGTTCAACCCGGTGGCCCGAGGTCTGCAGGAACGCTTTCAGCCCAGACGGCATGGCTGCAGCAGCGGTAGTGGAAGTGCTCACTTACTGCGCATCTCCGGCAAGGTCGTCCTCTGCATCGAACGGCAGTTCCTGGACTTGGCCGTTTTCCTCCATCAGCACCTTTACCTTTTGCTCGGCGCTGGCCAGCTTCTGCTGGCACTCGCGGGTGAGCTTCACCCCGCGTTCGAAATCGGACAGGGCCTCATCCAGCGGCAGATCGCCGCTTTCCAGGCGCTCTACCAGCTGTTCCAGTTCTTCCAGTGCGCTCTCGAATGTAGCGGTTTTCTTCTTGGCTGCCATGGGGGAAATCTCTGATGGGACTTGCAAGTGCGGGCAACCTTAGCGGCTGTGGATAAGGTGGTCAATGTCGCTCGGCTTTGCGACCGCCTGCGACAATATGGCGCACTTGCTCGCGCGGCTTTTTCGGTAGCATTTCTCCATCGATAAATATGCTCACAAGGAAGATGCTGTGTCTCGCTCTGCTGTCTTGTCTCTGCGCCCACTTGCCCTCATTGCCCTGTTTCCCGCTGGCCTCGCCGCCGACACCGGGAGCATTCCGGATAGTGCCCTTGAGCAGGTGATTGTCACCGCCACCCGCGAGGCCAAGACCCGCTCCGAACTGGCGGAATCCGTTGGCGTCATTAGCGAGCAGCAGTTGGAACACATCGCTCCCGCGCACCCGGCGGATGCACTCAATCGGGTGGCTGGAGTACATGTGAACAACCTGGGCGGGGAAGGTCATATGACCTCCATCCGCCAGCCGATCTCCACGGCCGGGGTGTACCTGTTTCTTGAGGATGGTATTCCCACCCGCCCCACCGGTTTCTTCAACCACAACGGCTTGTACGAAATCAACGTGCCACAGAGCGCGCAGCTGGAAGTCACCAAGGGTCCGGCATCGGCGCTGTATGGCAGTGATGCGATCGGCGGTGTGATCAATGCGGTAACCAAGGCGGCACCGGAGTCCGCCGAAGCCTCGATCAATGGCGAGCTGGGTGCCGATGGCTGGCAGCGTGCGCTCATCTCCGGTGGCAACAAATTGGGAGAACACAGCGCCTTCCGCCTGGATCTAAACAGCACTGCCAGTGAGGGCTTCCGCGAGGAAGCGGCGTACACTCGCACGTCAATGAGCGGCCGCCTGGATAGCCAGTTTGCCGCGGGCTGGGGCAGCAAGACGGTGCTGTCTTACTCCACCATCGACCAGAGCGGTGTTTCCGGCCTGGAAGAGGACGATTACCGCAACAATGTGGAAAAGAATCTTTACCACGGCGATATTGGCTACCGGGAAGTGGAAGCCCTGCGCTTGTCCTCCGAGTTGTCTTACACGCCAGGCGAAAACAGTCTGTTCACGGCTACCCCGTTCGTGCGTCACAACACCATGGCGATGATGCCCAGTTGGATGGTGACCTACGACCCGAATATCCGTGATACCGAGTTCAGCTCCTATGGCCTGCTGCTTAAATACCGCCGGGACTTTGACCGCGGTGAGGTGATCGTTGGTGTGGATGCGGACTACACCCCCTCGGAATACCGTGAGGAGCGTATTGAAGTCACCCGAGACGGCGAGACCTTCACGGACTATGCGCGCACCGGGGAGCTGACCTACCACTTTGATGCAGAGCAGACATCGGTCTCCCCCTATGTACACGCGGAGTTCACGCCCACCGCAAACTGGCTGTTGAGTGCGGGGCTGCGCTACGACGTGTTCGAAGTGAACTATGAGGATCAACTGGATACCCCCAACACCGATCCTTCCCACGTCCGCCCCGCTTCTCAGTCCCGCGACTACGACAACCTGAGCCCGAAACTGGGGGCGGTGTACAAGCTCAGCGAAAACCACCAGCTCTACGCCAGCTACCGCCACGCCTTCCGCGCGCCCACCGTGGGCACCTTGTTCCGCCCGGGCTCTTCTGACGGCACCACCGAGCTGGAGCCGGTGACCAGTGTCAGCCAGGAAATCGGCCTGCGCGGTATTGTGGGTGAGCGGGTGAACTACGAGGTGGCGATATATGACATGACCACCGAAAACGACATCGTTAGCTACATCGAAGGTAACGATCGCAAGACCACCAACGCCGGTGAGACCAGTCATCAGGGCGTGGAAGTTTCCGTGCAGGCCCCGGTGGGGCAGCAGTGGGAGCTGGGTGTTTCCTACGCGGCCATGCGCCAGCGATACGAGGACTTCTCTTATGTGTTCAGTCAGTTTGACCGCAACTGTTTTTGCATGGTTAGCGAAAACCTGAACTTCGCGGGTAACGATATCAGCCGCGCACCGGAATCCCTCGCCAACGTGACGCTGGCCTATTCCCCGGAGTGGTTGAGCGGACTGCGCATGGAGCTGGAGTGGTCGCACATGGGCGATTACTACACCGATGAGACCAACACTCAGAAGTATGCCGGCCACGAGCTGCTCAACCTGCGCGCCACCCACGACTTCGATGAAGATCTCTCCGTGTACGCACGCCTGTCGAATATCACCGACGAGCGCTACTCCACCTACACCTCCAACCAGGTGGGCGACGAAGACCTGAGTTACCGCCCGGGCCTGCCGCGGTCCCTGTTTGCTGGTGTGCGTTACCGTTTCTGAACATTCAAATAAAAACCGCAATCGG
The DNA here is from genome assembly GCF_020524885.1 of Microbulbifer elongatus. Taxonomy (GTDB): domain Bacteria; phylum Pseudomonadota; class Gammaproteobacteria; order Pseudomonadales; family Cellvibrionaceae; genus Microbulbifer; species Microbulbifer elongatus_A. The sequence continues at coordinate 930,170 of NZ_JAIVKJ010000002.1, forward strand.
AAGAGAGCAGTATGAACCTGAAAAAGCAGTGGCTGGACTGGCACAGCAAACTCGGCTGGTGGGCGCTGGCGGGAATTCTGATTTGGGCCATCTCTGGTATCACCCATCCGATGATGGCCTGGTTTGGCCCTTCCGCAGCCAAGTTCTTCCCGCCCTCTGTGAGCCTCAAGGCCTCTGAATTGGGCAACCTGCCCGCGCTACTGGCAGATGGGGAAAAAGTCCGTGGGGCGCGGGTGGTCAAACTGGTGCCGAGTCTAGGTGCGCCGCTGCTGCAGGTCACGCATTCCGATGCGGATCCTCGCCGCTACTACCATCTCGACAGCGGTCGTGAAGTTATCGATGGCGATCTGCAGCAGGCCCGCTGGCTGGCGGCCTATTACAGCGGCCGCCCTGCAGAGGAGATTGCCGATATTCAGCTGCAGACCGGGTTCGATAATGCTTATCCCTCGGTCAATCGTCTGCTCCCGGTATACCGGATTCGGTTTGGGGGCGACGACGGTCTGACCCTGTTTATCCACACCGAAACCGCCGCCATGGCATCCATGACCGACAGCAGCAAAACCGTGATGCAGGGCGTGTTCCGCCAGCTGCACACCTTCGCCTGGCTGGATGATCTGGAATACGGTCGCCTGATCCTGATCGGCCTGCTGATGCTGACTCTGTTTGCTTTTGCCACGACTGGTATCGCGCTGGTATTTGCTCTGAAGCACAGGAAAATCAAAGACGGCAAGCGCCGCTACCATCGCCTGTTGGGTTATTTGCTGTGGCTGCCCCTGCTGGGTTGGTCCGCGAGCGGTTTCTACCATCTGCTGCAATCCTCCCTGATGGAGCCGGTGCAGGGGCTGCGCCTCGGCGAAGCCGGGGAGTATCGTAACCTGACGGCGGACTTCGGGTGGATAAATGCACTCGAAGGTCGCGCCGTCAACAGCTTGTCGCTAATCAGCGGAGCGAATGATGCACCGCTTTACCGGGTGGGGCTGGCACCGGCGGAGAGCGCCGCGCCGGGCAGTCGCAACCAGCGCTTCGACGGCCGTCCTTCTGAGGTGGGCTCGCTGTTTGTGGATGCCCGCAACGGGCAGGTACTTGCCGAATTTGATGATCGCGAACAGGCGAAGTTACTCGCTTCTCGGCTCGCGGGTATTCAGCCTGAGGATATCGCCGGCGTGAAGCTGATTACCCGCTATGGCCCAGGCTACGACTTCCGCAACAAGCGCCTGCCGGTATGGCAAGTGGATGTGGCAGATGCGGACAAGCGAATGCTGTTTGTTGACCCGGTCACCGGCGTGCTGGTGGACCAGTCCCGTGGAATCGAGCGCGCTGAGCGGCTGTCTTTCTCTCTTCTGCACAAGTGGAACCACCTGACGCCGTTCACCGGCCGGCAGGTGCGGGATTACTTGATTGTTGCCACGTTGCTGTTTCTGATTGCCAGCAGTGCCGTCGGCGGAGTGATGCTGGCGGGACGTCGCAAGAAGCGTGCACGTAAACCCGGTGAGGTGGATACTGGCCCAATCCCGGCCCCCGCGACACCATAGAGAGTACGATAGACAGTACGATACACAGCACAACGTTTCACCGAGTCGAAAGCCCGTGTCATCCTCAGTACCGCCGTTAGGCGGCGACAAGACCATCATCACTAACCTGCGGCGCCTCACCGCGCTGCGGGCCATTGCCCTGTCCGCTTATATTGGCGTCAGTCTGTGGCTGGCGGATTCCCTGAGCGGCGGCGCCCTGGCATTTGTGCTGCTGGGGGTGCTCACGACCCTGATCAGCGGGTGGCGTGCGCGCGGCAGCGTGCCGATAGGCCGCCTTGAGTTTTTTGGTCACCTGCTGATGGACTGGTTGTGGCTGCCGCCGCTATTGGCCTTCAGCGGTGGCGCGGCCAACCCGTTTGTAACCTATCTGCTGGTACCGCTCACGATCGCCGCCGCCACCCAGCCGCGTATCTATGCTTGGCTGATGGCGGCGGTCAGCATCGCCATCTACACCGGCCTGTTGGCCTTTTTCCCCGGGGTCGACAGTGGCCAGGGTGCTCATTCCGGTCATGGCGGTGGGCATGGCATGGGGCATACCGCTGACACCAGCACTGACTTTTATCAGCACCTGATCGGCATGTGGGCCACATTTGCCTTTTCTGCGTTACTGATCGCCGGGTTCGTCAACAGCATGGCGGAAACCCTGCGCAGCCGCGACCGCCACCTGCACCAGCTGCGCCAGGAACAGGCGCGGCGGGATCAGGTACTGTCCCTGGGCACACTTGCCGCGGGTACCGCCCACGAACTGGCGTCACCACTGCAAACCATCGGTCTGCTGGTGGAGGAACTGCAGGCTCAGCAAGGGGAGGCGTCGCTGGATATGCAGGAGGATCTGGCGTTGCTGCAACAACAGGTTGGCCTGTGCAAGCAAGCACTGGAGCAACTAAAAAGCCGCGCGCGGGATCCTGAGGGCAGTGACGAACCGCAGCCGGTTGCCAGATTCCTTGACCGCAGCCTGGAGCGCTGGCAACTGCTGCGGCCGGAGGCCCGTTTTGACCTGGCGCAGCAGGGGCCGCCGGATCTTGCTGCTCGCTTGCCGCTGACTTTGGAACAGACACTGATTAACGTACTGAACAATGCCCTCGACGCTTCGCTGGCAGCGGGCAATCGGGAGCCGGTGCAGATCAAAGCGGACTGGCGCAGCGATAAGTTGCGCGTGCAGGTCGTGGACAGTGGCCGCGGGCTTGGCAGCGCAGGTGAATCTGAGGGCTTCGGTATTGGGCTTATCCTGAGTGAGACGGCGCTGGCGCAACTCGGCGGCAGGCTCGTGCTAACGGCGCGGGAGAATCAGCTGGGTACTATCGCTACCATCGAGTTGCCGCTGGACGCATTAGAAAGCCCGCAAGCGGAAGGTGAGGGAGCATTATTGTGAGTAAGCGCCTGCTGATCGTCGATGACGAGCAGAGCACCCGGGATATGCTAGAGCGCGCCATGACGCGCCGGGGGTTTGATACCCGCGTGGCGGCCTCGGTGGACGATGCCCAGGGGCTGATCGCGCGCGAGAGATTCGACTGCGCGCTGCTGGACCTGAAGATTCGCCACGACAGCGGCCTGGAATTGATTGCCCCGCTGCGCGCTGCCAATCCGCGCGCGCGGATTATTCTGCTTACCGGCTATTCGAGTATTCCCACGGCGGTGGCGGCGATAAAACTGGGGGCGGACGACTATCTGTGCAAGCCTGCGGGCGGCGAGCAGTTGATTGCGGCGTTGGTCGGAGAGCAGGCTGGCGATACCGAAGAGACCGACCTTCCGGAGATCTCCAATGCGCCACTGTCGGTAAATCGGCTGGCGTGGGAGCATATCCAGCGAGTACTGGCCGAGCACGACGGCAATATCTCTGCCACTGCACGCGCCTTGGGTATGCACCGGCGCACACTGCAGCGCAAGTTGCAGAAGCGCCCCAAGGGGCAGTAATTCATTCGGGATCCTGTGGCGGTAGAGCACCTGTTGGCTGTTTTCAGAGGCACAGTGAACCCATCATCACCTTCAGGGCAAAAAATTCTCCAGCTGCCTTCCGCTGCCCTTTATTTCCCGCTCCATCAGAAAGTGTGCCAGCGCCCGCTTTTGGCTGTCGCTGAATCCATAGTTTGGCATCGGTGGGGTAGGGGTATCGAAGTAGTCCGCCAGCTGCTTCAGGGTGTATTTTCGGCTCAGGTCCTTGAACGGCAAGTTTTCGTGGCAGCGCACACAGTCGCGGCGCTCGTAAATCTGCGCGCCCTGGCGTGCGGCGCCGCCGTCGATGGCGAGGGGCTTTTTCGGAGCGCTGATCGGGGGGCGGTTGGTGACCGGGGCATCAACATTGTCCGAACCTTCCTCACCGGGCTGAACACGGTACACCGCACCCGCGTAATCGTCGGAAATATAAATGTTGCCGCGCACGTCCTCTGCGATGTCCACTGGGCGACCGTAAACCGTGGTTTTGTCTTCGCCAAGAAAGCCCCACATAAAGTCCTGTGAGCGAATACTGCCGTTCTCCTGCCAGTGCAGGGCTACTACCTTGTAACCATCCTTGATGTCTCGGTTCCAGGAGCCATGCAGCGCGACCAGCGCGGATTCCCGGTAACTGTCCGCCTGCTCGGGGCTTTTGAGGAAGTGAATACCCAGCGGTGCATTGTGGGCGCGAAATTCAAATACTGGTGGAATGGAGTTGGCAATCTTTTGCTGGGCCTCTCCCGGTGAGATTACGCCACTCTTTCCCTGGCCAAAATCCGGGTCGGGAATGCGGTCGCCATTGGCAAAAGGCCAGCCGTAAAAGCCGCCCTGTTCAACCCGGTTCAGCTCACACGGCGGAAAATCATTGCCGAGCCAGTCGCGGCCGTTGTCGGTGGCGTAGAGCGCACCATCTCTGGGGGACCAGTCAAACCCTACGCTGTTGCGCAGGCCGGTGGCGTAAATCTGGAAATGGCTGCCATCCGGGCGAAAACGCATGATCGTTGCACGCTGCGGGTCTTTTTCTATGCAGACATTGCAGGTAGAGCCGCTGGAAAGATACATCCAGCCATCGGGGCCCAAATCCAGTGTTTTCGTCCAGTGGTTTCCCGTATCGGCGAGTCCGGTAACGATTTTCTGGTAACGGCCGGCAATGCGTCCGTCGGAATGATCAAAGGGCACACGTCCTACGCCATTGCTTTCGGCGATGTACAGCCAGTCCTCAAACAGCGCCAGGCCATGCGGGCGTTGCAGGCCGTCGATCAAAACGCGCTGCCCGTCTGTTTTGCCATCACCGTTGCGGTCGGTCAGTAAAAGGCTGACCTGGCCGAGCTTGGGTTGAGAAACAAGCAAATCCCCGCTGCGGGTAACCGCCATAAAGCGTGCGTTGGGGATCTCGTCGCTAAATAAATACAGCCGGTATCCGGAAGCGACCTGTAGCTGTTGCTTTACGGTTTTCTCGTCTGTGCTGGCACCAATCAGTTGCCCCCATGGCACATTGACGCCGGGTACAAGCCCCGCCACTACTGCCCCAATGAGAAGAATTATGCCAATGGCAACAAAAGCCACCAGACGATAAAAAGTTGGCGTTTTTCTCGACTGAATTTCCACAATCGTCTTGATCTCGTAACAAAAGTAACTATAGTAAGTCGCGAAATATCGCACGGTAGTACCAGTTGCGATACGCGCCAAACGCTTCCTCAGTACCTACTCCAGTACCTATTCAGGTTTAATGTGACGCCCGTCACGCGCTTGTAAGACATCTCTTACAACAACTTCAGCACTTTCCCACTACCCGAATTTTCTCTTTCGACCATAATGTATTTGCAAGGACAGAGAACGGATTGCAACGGCGGCAAGGACAGGTCACCAAGGATTGGAGACCGCGCTGCCAGCCCGAAAGGATTTGGGCACCATCCTGTGAGACGCACCGCTTGGGCTGGATTGCCTGAGCGGTGTTTTACGTTTTGGGGTGGCAAAAATTTGTTCGATAGAACGTTATGAGGTAGAAAAACGTAGTGACGTGATTTTTCTACTTGCCCCCTCCTGTGTATACAAGCCGCTTTCCCTGCTGCCATTTTTTGCCTCGATCTACTCTCTTTCGCTGTTATTTTCACTTTTTCTGTTGCGCTGGACAAAATATCTGGACGCGATGTGGAAACTATCATGAAAAGTATCTGGAAATCGTAACAAACCTCCGCTTTAATCAGGACAGGACGGTCCAACACTGTGACCGCGGAGGATGACGCATTCAGTAACTTAGTACTCTTGCTACTGCTGACGCAACCACCTTTTCTCCATTGGTGGTCAAGCCTCCATCGCCTCCAAATTTCGCTGCTTTCCTCCAGCTTTACGTTTTTCCCCGATTTCGCTCAACGCATTCCCGATATTTCTTTACCAATTTTTCCTCAAAGCCTCGTCGGCCATCCCGCGGGGCTTTTTGCTTTTCGTCGTTCGCAATACCCGGAGGTGGACTCGTGCAAGCGCAAATCCTGAGGTTGAATCTCGCCGGACAACCCCTGGAGTGGTTGAGCTGGGAAGAGGCGGCCTGTCTCTATGTGCGAGAACTGGTGACCTGGACAATGGGCGGTGTGGTGCAGACAGTTCACGGCGGTATTAACCGCCAGGGCGAGCGCTCGAGGCTGGACCTGTCTGCGATCATTGCGTGCGGCGGCGACCGTATGGCACGCCCGCGCACCCGGCCTCCGCTCAACAATCGCGCACTGTTTGCGCGGGACGAGCACACCTGTCTCTACTGCGGCAGCTGGTTTCCCATTCGCGAGCTGACCCGGGACCACGTGCACCCGGTTTCGAAGGGCGGCAAGGATGTGTGGGAAAACGTCGTTACCGCCTGCCGCCGTTGCAACCAGCACAAGGGTAACCGGCTGCTGGAGAACATCGAAATGGACCTGCTGGCTCTGCCATTTGCACCCAACGCGGCGGAATACCTCGCGCTCACCAATAGCGCGCGGATTCGCGGGGATCAGATGGAATTCTTGCGCGGACAGTTTTCGCGCAAACGGCAGGAGGGTTGGCTTTCCGAGTCAATGCAACAAGCGAGTTAGCGTTGGATGAAAATTTCCCAGAAGTTGATGAGAAGGTGGCGATACCGCCACTGAAAGTAATTCAAGTAACGGCTGCTCGAACTAGCGCACTGAGATAAGCACAAAAATAATGCCCCTGATTTTGCAGCATTTTGGGGAACATGGAGATTGGGGTCATACCGGGGAAGGTGTTGACCTCGTTGAGGTAGATCTCCCCGTCATCGGTGAGGAAAAAGTCGATACGCGACAGGTCTTTCAGCTGCAGGCCCACGAACGCTCTTTTTGACGCCTCTGCAATCCACCCCAGCTGCGCATCAGACAATCCCTCGGCAACCACATGGGTCTGCGCGCGGCTGCCTTCTGCGTATTTTTCCTCGTAGCTATAAAACGTATCCGTTGGCGCACAGACCTCACCGGGCGGTGTCACCACCAGCTCACCCGCATAGGAGTAAGCCGCTACTTCGAGCTCACGGACATTCAGGCACTTCTCTACCAGCACATAGGAAGACAGCGCAAACGCCTCCTGCAACGCCTGCTCCAGCTCCTCCTCAGAGGTTACCTTGTAGCAACCCACGGATGAGCCCTGGTTAGAAGCTTTGACAAACAGTGTGTCCCAGCGGGCTAGCGCATCCCGCGCCTTGGCGATCTCTTCTTCGGTATTGGCGCACAGGAACTGATAGGGCGTATTGTCGATGCCCAGTGCGGTCAGCCACAGCTTGGTGGTGATCTTGTTGAAGCAGATCTTGCTCGCCTCCGGGCCACAGCCGTAATAGGGCAGGCCCAGAATTTCCAGCTGTGACTGCAGGTCGCCAGTTTCTCCGGGGTAACCGTGAATCGCCGGGATTACGTAATCCACCGGCTGTGCGCTGCCTGTGGCACTGTACAGCAGCTTGTCGGAACGCAGCTCCTGCACCATTCCCTGTTCGTCCAGCAGGCGACCGTCGGCGTCCATGGTGACACGGGTGAGTCTAATGTCCCCTGCGCCCGCCAGTTCCCGTTGGATAAAATCCGCGGTGCGGAGGGATACATCGTGCTCGCTGCCGCCACCGCCGCAAATCAGCAGAACATTGATCGTCTCTTGGTGGGTAGGGTTTGGGGCCTTGTTACTCATCGGGCTCTCATCAATTTCTTTAAATTAGATACTGCCGGGCTATTGTGATGCTGCCGCAGGCGCTGCCAGTACCTGCGCGCACTGGGCGGGCATCACCGGCTTCTTGGGCGGCTCTTCTGGCTCAGTCGGCTTTGGCTTGTTCAGGATGGCGTAAAACTCGTCGCTAAACCACCAATCGAGACCACCGCCGCAGGGTTCCCCGCGCACCTTTCCCTGGGGCTTGCAGTTTTTATCTTCCGGCGGACAGTTTAGACGCACATGAAAGTGATAGTTGTGTCCAAACCAGGGGCGCACCTTGCGCAGCCATTCGTTGTCCTTGCCTGCAATATCGCACATTTTGCGCTTGATGGTGGGGTGCACGAAGATGCGCGCGACGCGCGGATCTTCGGAGGCGATACGCAGGATACCGGGAATGCGCGGGTCCCAGTTTTCTTCAAGCAACACATGCTTGCGTACGTCCGCCATGGGAATAGCGGAAATATTGTCCCGCTCCCAGGCGCTCAGTGGGCGCTCGGCCGCACGCTTGTCCTGGGAAAGCCAGATATCCGCATCCAGTCCCTGCTGGTGGCTCATGTGGCCACTGCTGAAGGGCCCGCCGCGAGCCATGGACATATCGCCGATCTGCAGCCTGCCGAGGTTGTTCTTGTTCACGGCGCCGGCAAAGTCTTTGAGAAACTCCACCAGGTAAGGGTTGCCGTAGTGCCGGTCGCGCCCGGTGCGCACCAGCTGAAACCCTTCCCCGCGTAGCGGCATCTTCTCTGCGCCACTCAGGCAGCCATTACTGTATCCGCCGATGCTTTGCGGCAGTTGGTTAGAAGGTTTCTTGACGGCTTCCCAGGGGTTGTCCTCGCTTGCGACGGTGGCGGCGCAGAGGGTAGTTAACAGGGCGAGGAAAGATAGGACGCGGGTACGAGTGCGAGGTGACATGGTTACGGCTTTAGCGACGGTTACGAGATTAGTGCCCGGGAAATTATAGAGGTTCCCTACAAGACTTCTGTGGAAGCCTCCGCTTTCGTGGGATTACGCTGTTTGCAAGTTTTTTGGGCGGCTCTGCTACCGGCAAACCCTTCGCGAGACACGAGCTAGGCGCCCCCCCTTAACCCATCCATGGGGGCTCGGCTGCGGCCGTCCTGGCCGCAGACGGTCTCGCGAAGGGTTTTCCGGCATCAGAGCCTTCGCATCAGACTATTGGTGAGCCGCGAGACTTAGAGTATTTCTCGGCACGCAGCTACCAACGCATGCATCTCTTCATCCGTACCAATGCTGATACGCAAGTACTCACTAATCCGCGGTTTGTTGAAGTAGCGGACAATGATGTTGCGGTCGCGCAGCGCCTTGAACAGTTCTTCGGCGGAAACCTTGGGTGGCCTGGCGAAGATAAAGTTGGCGGTGGAGGGGACGATATCGAAGCCCATTTCGCTCAGGGCGGAAACCGTGTACTCGCGGGTGGCAATAACCTTGGCGCAGTTATCGGCGAGCCACGCGCGGTCGGCAATTGCGGCCGTCGCCACTTTCTGCGCGATACCATCGATGGGGTAGGAGTTGAAGGAGTTCTTCGCCCGGTTCAGGGCCTCGATCAGGTGCGCCTGGCCCATGGCATAGCCGAGACGCAGGCCGGCGAGCGCGTGGGATTTGGACAGGGTGTGGATTACCAGCAGGTTGGGATAGCGATCGATCAGCGCGATGGCGCTGTCGCCGCCAAAGTCGATATACGCCTCGTCGATCACCACCACCCGCTCGGGGTGCATCTGCAACAGCTTTTCGATTTCTGCCAGCGGCAGGTAGCGCCCGGTCGGCGCGTTGGGGTTCGGCAGGATTACGCCGCCGGCGCCGTCGATGGCGTAGTCCTCCACGGCGATGGAGAAGTCATCCCGCAGCGGCAGGGTGCGCGCTTCTATCTCGTAGAACTGGCAGTACACCGGGTAAAAGCTGTAGGTGATGTCCGGGTACAGCAGCGGCTCGGGGCGCTTGAAGAAGCTGTAAAACGCGTGTGCCAGCACCTCGTCGGAGCCGTTGCCCACAAACACCTGTTCCGGCTTCAGGGAATACGCATCGGCGATGGTTTCACGCAGTTCCGTGGATTCCGGATCCGGGTATAGCCGCAGGTGGCTCGCCAGGCCTGCTTCGCCCAATACGGCCTGGGCCTTGGGGGAGGGCGGATAGGGGCTCTCGTTGGTATTGAGTTTGATCAGGCGCGCAGTGGTCTTGGGCTGCTCGCCGGGCACGTAGGGCTGGAGCTGCGCTACTGCGGGGCTCCAGAACGGGTTGTCTTGGGGCTGATCACTCGTTTGATCGCTCATGCTGTCACTCCTTGGCTGGGCTCTGGGGGTGGGTACTGACTATTCGTACTGGGGCCCAGCGGGTGGAGATTTTAAGCGCTGTGGGCGCAGACTTCGACGTCTATTCGCCCTGAGTGTCAAGATCGCTGTCGGCAGCCGATTTTCTTGCCCGTTTGCCACTCTTGTCTTTGCTTTCCTCGATGGCGATATCGAACAGTGCCGGGGTGCTGGCGAGAAATTCATCCAGAGGCTCCGGCTTTCGCCACAGGAAGTCTTTCGACTTCAACTCCTTGGAGACTTCCGGCTCGCCACTGAATTCGCCCATCCTGCCAATTTCCACCGCAGCGACAAAGCCGAGGAAGCTCCAGGGCAGCAGGATCGAAGCCACCAGTCGCCAGTGCGGGGCGATATTGAGTGCCAGGTAAGCGGCGCACCACAGCATTACCGGAATTAAAATCGCCAGCACCAGAATGTTCAGCAGCGGCATTACCTGATGCATGGAGAAATTGAAGTTCAGCAGGGTGCCGAACCACTGCCAGGCGGCATAAATCAGCGCCGCAGTGGCGGCGATAGAGAGGTGCGCGAGAAAATGCGACTCGTGTTTCACCACCTTGCCGATAAACGCCCAGGCGGCGGCGTAGATCAGCAGGCCGATCACTGCGTCAGTGAGCACTTCCACCACACTGGTCCACTCGAATCTGCCGGTGCTGCCGAGGTAGGCCATCCACAGGCTGAGCCCGGCCACCAGCGCGCACAGCAAGACGGCCACAAGCGGCGTTGCCAGGCGGTCGAACACGGTTTCCGCAGAGTGCAGTGGAATCGCCGCGGGTACACTCATGTCGGTGTCGATAAAGCGCAGGCGGCTCTTACCAATCTGCACTTCGTCACCACTTTCGATCAGGTGCTCGCGGATATTGGTGGGCTTAACCGACTTGTCGCGAAAATTGCGCATCAGGCGCATGCCATTGAGGCTGTCCAGGTCGCGCAGGACATAGCAGCCATCCTCATCGCGCACGACTTCTGCGTGCACCGCATCCACGTGTGGATCTTCCACCATCACCGCGTTGTCGTAACAGCGGCCGATAGTGGCGCGCTCACCGTCCATGCGGTGGCGGGCGCCCACCCGGTGGGCACGATTGATTTCTTCGATAATCAGTGCCATTGGATTTCGCTCGCAAACTTCTCGGTAAAGGCGGTGGCGGATTCCTTGGTGAAGCCCGACAAGGTGAAGTGGCTCACCAGGGCGCGGTTGTCCTGGTCCACGGTGAGGCTGACGTAAAACACATCGTACAGCTCCGGGAAATCCTTGTAGCGGCGCACGCAATAGGAGGTGCGGGCAATGACCGGCTCACGATTGCCGTTGGCCTTGGGTGGCTTCTGCTCGTCGGCAGGCTCAGACTGCTTGTCAGTATCGCCGTTGCCATTTTCATCGCCGCTTCCATCGCCGTTTCCATCACCGTTTCGAGGATGGCTGGTGAACCGCTGCTTGCAATTGAAATCGGTGACATCGTCCTCACCGGCGCTGTTGCCCGGGAAGAAGCCGCTCATATTCTCCTCGTAGGCGGCATAGAAGCGCGACGAGCGCAGGTCTTCTTCCCCTTCCAGCCAGAAGAATTCGTACTCCACTCGCCCGGTATCAAACTCTTCCGACAGGTACACCACATCCTGCCCGGTGCAGCCCTTCGCTACCTGCTTGATAGGCTCATCGTCATCTTCGGTGGTATTACCCCAGCACTGGATGGATGGGACTATCTCGCCGACCACCATGGCCTCTCCCAGCGGGCGCAGCTGCCAGTCTGCCTTTAGTACCTCGTCAATAATACGCTGCTGGTTCTTGTGTAGCTGGCGATTGATAACAGGCTGCAGCTCCAGCGCGCCATTCTCGGCGCTTGAATCTTTCTTGTAGTCCAGCAGTAGCGCCACCAGTTTGTTTACCGGCACCAGGAAGCTGATTTGGTTGCCCGCAGTGGCCACATTGATACCCACCACCTCGCCGCGGCGGTTGATTACCGGGCCACCACTCATGCCGGGGTTGATGGAGCCCGAAAAATGAATGCGGTCGTAAAAACTGCCGCTGGCGATACCGTTGTAGGTGCCGGGCACAATGGTCATGCCGAGGTCGAGGGGGTTGCCCATGGAGACAATGGTCTCCCCCTTGCTCGGAGATGTTGATGCCAGACGCAGGTAATCACTACCGGGCTCGCCTTTTTGGCGCAGGATCGCGAGGTCGTTGATCACGTCCACGTCCAGCAGCTCCAGATCGCCTTCTTTACCGTCTACGGAAAGATATTTCAGTGCGAATTTTTCCGGGTCGTGCACCGCCTGCGACACCACATGGTAATTGGTGGCAATCAGGCCATCGGTGGAAATCTGGAAACCGGAGCCCAGTCCCGACTTGGAATTGGACGACAGCTCGATCAGGCGGATCTGATACAGGCTCCCGCGGTAATCGCTGTACAGCTGCTCGTAACTCTGGGACAGGGCGACGCTGGCGCAGCTCAACAACAGCAGGGCGATCAGGCCCGTAAAAGGTTTCAACATCGTGTAGTTGGCACTGATTAATTTGTGGGCGAAATGACGCTCGATGTTACGGGATACCCACTGACGCAACAATAGGCGTAACGATAGGTGCAACAACAGGCGCAACACGCGCGGGCACTCCGACAATAATAGAAAGCCCGGTGGTTAAGTGTAGTGAATCTCGACGCCTGCGTTCGCAGGAACCGGCACTCAATCCCTCCCGTGTAATCGCGTGTAATGGCGTGTGATCGACCTGTAATGACGAAATCCGTAAATTGCACTTCAAGGTTGAAGGGGACGCGATGCCCGGCCATCACAGGAGCCGCGGTAAGGTGGATTGCAGACACCCCGGTACCGGTGACCATCACGGAAGGTGGAACAAGGAAAGCGACGGAACTGCTTTCCGCACCGGATCGGTACCGCGACTCTCAGCCAACTAGCCAATGGATTGGCAGCCGCGATTTTCCACAGTAGCCCTTTGGGGCTAAATACGGAAAAGCGCGGCAACTCAGGAAGACTTCGGCGCAAGCTGAACCGTCAGGCCGGCCCGGTAACCACAGAGCCTAGGAAGCCGGGATTGTGGAAGGGCCTGACAGAGGCACGGATGCCTCATTTCGCTCTTGATAGTGTTGTTGTAACCGTAGATGGCTGGGACCATCTGATTATCACCGGCAGTAAGCTTGCTTACTGCCGGTTTTTTTTGCCTCCATTTCCCTCTCCCCCATTAGTTCGCCGCCCACTTCGTGTGCCTGCGCAACAGAACAGAGCCGCGTAGCGGCTCTGTTCTTACATCGTTTATTGCGGCTCGATCTTGGCGTCTGGCCCGGCGTGGATATCGGTCTGGTTCTGCATGGTGCATCTCCCTTTTGTGGTTGAGGTTGAAAACGGGCCGCGCTTTGGGTGATTTGCACTTAAGGTTGCGGCCCGGGTTTTGCCGGCCGGTTTATTGCGGCTCGAGTTCGGCTTCCGGCCCTGCGTGGATATCGGTCTGGTTCTGCATGGTGCATCTCCTTTCTTGTAGTTGAGATTAAAAACGGGCCGCGCTTTGGGCGGTTGGCACGCAATGGTGTGGCCCGGGTTTTGCTGGCCGGTTTATTCCGGCTCGAGCTGGGCGTTTGGCCCGGCGTGGATATCGGTCTGGTTCTACATGGTGCATCTCCTTACTTGTAGTTGAGATTAAAAGCCGGCCGCGCTTTGGGTGGCTTGCACGCAATTGCGCGGCCCGGGTTTTGCTGGCCGGTTTATAGCGGGTCGATCTGGGCGGTTGGCCCTGCCTGGATATCGGTCTGGTTCTGCATGGTGCATCTCCTTTCTTGTAGTTGAGATTAAAAACGGGCCGCACTTTGGGTGGCTTGCACGCAATAGCGCGGCCCGGGTTTTGCTGGCCGGTTTATAGCGGCTCGACTTGTGCATCCGGCCCGGCTTTGACATCGGTCTGGTTCTGCATGGTGCATCTCCTTTTTGTGGTTGAGTCCAAAAGCGGGCCGCGCTGTGGGTGGCTTGCACTCAATGGCGCGGCCCGGGTTGTGCTGGCCGGTTTATAGAGGATCGACTTGTGCATCCGGCCCGGCTTTGATATCGGTCTGGTTCTGCATGGTGCATCTCCTTTTTGTGCTTGAGATTAAAAACGGGCCGCGCTTTGGGTGGTTTGCACGCAATGGCGCGGCCCCGGTTTTGCTGGCCGGTTTATATCGGCTCGTACTCGGCGTCTGGCCCGGCGTGGATATCGGTCTGGTTCTGCATGGTGCATCTCCTTTCTGTGGCTGAGGTTGAAAACGGGCCGCGCTTTGGGTGGCTTGCACGCAATGGCGCGGCCCGGGGTTTTACTGGCCGGTTTATTCCGGCTCGATCCTGGCGTTTGGCCCGGCGTGGATGTCGGTCTGGTTCTGCATGGTGCATCTCCTTTTTGTGGTTAAAGTTGAAAACGGGCCGTGCATTGGTGATTTGCACGCAATGGCGTGGCCCGGGTTGCGCTGGCCGGTTTATAGCGGTTCGACTTCGGCTTCCGGCCCGGCTTTGATATCGGTCTGGTTCTGCATGGTGCATCTCCTGGTGGTTGAGGCTGCTATCTCGGAATTACCGCTATTCTTGGCCCGGTCTGGATATCGGTCTGATTCTGCATGGTGCATCTCCTCTCTGTAGTTACGATTGAAATCGGGCCGCGCTGTGGGTGGTGTGCACGCAATGGCGCGGCCCGGGTTTTGCTGGCCGGTTTATTCCGGACGGATGATTACCATTGGCCCGGCCTGGATATCGGTCTGCTGTTGCATGGGATTGCTCCTGTTGGTGTGGATGAAAAACTGGCGGCATGGTGCCCGCCAGCGGTTGGCGCATGCCTAGTTATTGCGGTTCAACGATCACTCTTGGCCCGGCTTGGGTGTCTTTTTGGCTCTGCATTGCCTAACTCCTCGTTCTCAAATTTTGGAAAGGCTGTTAGTTGGCTTCACTTTCCTAGTAAATAAATCGGATTAATCCGGAATAATGATTATGCGCGGCCCGGCCTGGATATCGGTCTGCTGTTGCATGGGATTGCTCCTTATTGGTTGAAGGTAAAAAGCTGGCGGCATGGTGCCCGCCAGTGGCTGGTGAATACCGGGTTATAGCGGCTCGATCTGGGCTTGTGGCCCGGCGTGGATGTCGGTCTGGTTCTGCATGGTGCATCTCCTTTTTGTGGTTGAGTCTAAAAGCGGGCCGCGCTTTGGGTGGTTGGCACGCAATGGCGCGGCCCGGCTTTTGCCGGCCGGTTTATTCCGGCTCGAATCGGGCGTCTGGCCCGGCGTGGATATCGGTCTGGTTCTGCATTACGCATCTCCTTTTTTGGTTACAATTAAAAACGGGCCGCGCTCTGGGTGGTTTGTACGCAATGGTTCGGCCCGGGTTTTGCTGGCCGGTTTACAGTGGCTCGTACTGGGCTTCTGGGCCGGCGTGGATATCGGTCTGGTTTTGCATGGTGCATCTCGCTTTTGTGGTTGAGGTTGAAAACGAGCCGCGCTTTGGGTGATTTGCACTTAAGGCCGCGGCCCGGGTTTTGCCGGCCGGTTTATAGCGGGTCGTACTCTGCATCCGGCCCGGCTTTGACATCAGTTTGGGTCTGCATGATGTGTCTCCTTGGGTGGTTGTTGATGGGAAGTAAGAAATAAGTACACACCCATTGAGTGAGCTTGGTAGTTGGCACGGATTTCAATCTAAGGGTGTCCACTTCTCTTCCTCACTTCTCTTCCTATCTTTTCGATGTTTATCGAGGATCGGTTCGTATCATTGGCCCGGCTTGGATATCGGTCTGCGTCTGCATGATGTATCTCCTCTCTGTAGTTACGATTGAAATCGGACCGCGCTTTGGGCGGTTGGCACGCAATGGCGCGGCCCGGGCTGTGCTGGCCGGTTTATAGCGGCTCGAGCTGGGCGTCTGGCCCGGCGTGGATATCGGTCTGGTTCTGCATGGTGCATCTCCCTTTTGTGGGTGAGTTGAAAACGGGCCGCACTTTGGGTGGCTTGCACTCAGTGGCGCGGCCCGGGTTTTGCTGGCCGGTTTATTGCGGCTCGAGCCTGGCGTTAGGCCCGGCGTGGATATCGGTCTGGTTCTGCATGGTGCATCTCCTTTTTTGTGTTGAGAAAATTCCGGCATAAACCGGAGGGAGAATACGCAACAAACTGCCTGCGTATTTCAGCGGCCCGCGCGCGGGCGCCGAATCTGGTACAGCTGTTTTAATTTTTTATTGTTGTTTTTATTCGCCGCAGACTTTTGACTGCAGCTTGCAAATTGCGTGCGCGTGTTACGGATGCGCGATCACCAGCAGGGTGCTGGCGTGTTTCTGCACACAGGCCACGGCGCGGCGCAGGGAGGCCGGGTCGAGGGCGGCGAAGCTTTCGTCCAGCACCACCAGTTCCGCGTTCTGCAACAGCGCGCGGGCGATAAACAGCCGGCTCTTTTCGCCGTGGGACAGCTGCCAGCCCATTTCCCCCACGGTCTGCAGCATGCCGGCGGGCATTTTCTGCAGCAGCGGAGTGAGGCCGAGTTCGTCGCAGATGGCGTAGGCGCGGCGCAGGCCGTCCTGGGTGGGTGGCCAGTAGTCGCCCATCAGCAGGTTGAACAGAAAGGATTCGGCGATGACGTGGTTTTCATGGAACTGCGGCGCCGAGGCGACGAGCCTGCGCCACTGGTGCTCGCCGAGGCTGGCGCGGTCGTAGCCATTCAACAACAGCAGGCCGTCGTCCTGTGTGTGGATGCCGGTCACCAGCGCGGCGAGGGTGGATTTGCCGGAGCCGGAGCTGCCCTGCAGCAGCAGGCGGTCGCCGCGGCGGATGGTGAGGCTACATCCTTGCAGCGCGGGTTTGTCGGTGCCGGGGTAGTGGAAGCGCAGGTCCCGCAGGTAGCACAGGGGCTGCGCGGGCGCTGCGCTTGCGCTGGCGCCAGCGGCAGTGGCGGCCGTAGCAGCGGTGGGCGCGGGTGCGCCGGGTGCGGGTTCCAGCGCGAAGAGTTCGCGGACGTTTTCCCACGCCACCAGCGCGTTCAGTGCGCTGGTAAACCCGTGCAGGGCTTTCAGCAGTGCGCGGTAACCCAGCAGCACGCCGCCGATGGCCACTGCCAGCTGGGTGCTGGGTGTGTTGCCGCTGATAAACACCGGGATACAGCCGGCAATCCCCAATATCAGCCAGGTACGCGGCAGCAGGGCCAGCAGTTGCGCCATACCGCTGTCCATGGCGGCAGAGCCCTGCTGGTAGTTGTCCAGGTCGCGGTCCTCGCCCCGGTGCCAGTCTGCCGGCGGCTGCTGCGCGAGGCGGGTGCGGTGGCCCACCATCTTTTCGATCAGGCTGTGGGTCAGGGCCAGGCGCTGGCCGGTCCAAGTGCGGCGGCGGCGTATCTGCCGCTGCACAAGCAGACCGATAACCAGCACAAACAGGGGCAGGGTGAGCAGGTGCAGGGGGCCGCCGCTGCCGAGCAGCAGCACCGGCACCGCCATCGCCAGTTCGATGGCGCCGAGCAACAGCAGGAAGCCGCCCTGCAGGGCGTCGGCCTCGATATGTTCGGCATCGAACACGCGGCTCAGGATCTGGCCGCTGCCCAGGCGGCGCACTCTGTCTGGCGCCATGCGCAGGGCGCTGGCGAGCAGGCGTTTTTTCATCAGGGTACCGGTGTCGATGGCGATGGCGCCCTGCAGGCGGCTGGTCAGCAGCGCCAACGGTATCTGACTGGCGAGCAACAGTACCCAAGCCGCGAGCCAGCCGGCGTCGATATGACCGCTGAGCAGGGCGCGGCCGATCACCCACCAGCTGGCGAGGAACAGGCCCACCTGGGCGATGTGGCAGGCGAGGAGTGCGGCGAACTTGCCGTACAGGCCGTGATGGCGCAGCTGTTGGCGGAACGGGCGCCGGGCTGGCAGGCGCAGCAGCCAGCAGCCCTCGATGCTGCGCGCGGCGAGGTTTTCCCGAAGCAGCGCGCGGGTGGCTCGGGCGCGGCGCCGGTCACTGACCTCGACACCGTTTAGCAGTTGCGCGATGCGCGCGCGCTCCGGCGCCTCGATGGCCTCCACCAGCTGCGCGGCTACCAGTGCGCGGGGTACGGCCAGCGCACCCTGCGCCGGGGTGAGAATGGTCAGCTGGCGGCGGTGGCCGGCGGCGATGGCGAGAAAATGTTCCTCGCCGGCAAATTCAAGCCGCAATATGGCCGGTGCCGACTTTTGCAGCAGCTGGTCCACTTCGCGGTAACTGCAGCTCACCGTTTCGGCCTGCAGGTCCAGCGCCTGCGCTTCCTGTTGCAGCCAGCTGCCGATGTCGTCGCCCTGAGCGGGGGGCGCCTGGGTGCCGCGGTGCTCTGCGCTATCGGTAGTGTTGAGACCTGCGTGCCGGGCGAGTTCGGCCAGGGCCTGATCGAGCTGGTGGCGCGGCCAGCAGCATGCCTGCAGCTGGGCGCGCTCGGCCTGGCTGAAACCGGGAATGTCGATGCGCTCACTGCGCATTGGCGGCCTCCCGTGGTGTAGTCGCGTCGGAAACCGGCGCGGCCTCCTGCAGGTGCCCGCGCTCCATCCGCAAATGGCGCCATGCGCTGTTGTCCCAGCACTCCTGCCACACCGCCTGTTCCGCGGCCAGTAACGCGCTGTAGCGGGAGTCTTTGCGCGCGGCCAGTTCGGCGGGGGCGCCGTCTTCGGCAATGCGGCCGTCGGCAATCACCAGCACACGGGAGAACTGCTGGGTTTCCGCCACGTCGTGGGTGATGCACAGCAGGGTGGCGTCGCCCCAGATACGCCGGACCCGCCCCAGCAAACGCTGGCGCTGGTGGCGATCCAGCCCGCGGAAGGGCTCATCGAGGATTGCACAGGCGGGGTCCGCCTGGCCCAAGGCGCGGCCCAGGCGCACGCGCTGGCCCTCGCCGCCGCTCACCAGTGCGCCACCCTCGCCGAGGTGGGTCTGCAGCCCATCCGGCAGCGCGGCCACCAGTTGTAGCAGGTCGGCCTGGTCGAGCACCGGGTACAGCGGCGCGTCGGCATCGCTGCCGCTGCGGCCGTAACGCAGGTTCTCCAGCAGGCTGCGGTTCCACAGGTGCACGGCGGGGTCGACCCATACACTGCGCTGGCGCAGGCGCGCGAGTAGTTCGCCGTGCAGGGGGGCGCCGTCTACCATCAGCTGGCCGCCGGACGGGCGCAGCCAGCCGAGCAGCAGCCCGGCGAGGCTGGATTTGCCGGCACCGGACTCGCCGACGATGGCGATGTGTTCGCCGGGGCGAATCTCCAGGTCGATATCCTGAAGGATGGTGCGGCCACCGGCGATGGCGCTGACCTGTTGGAATTGGATGGTGGGCGCGGTGGTCAGGTCGGGTAGCGGGGCGTTTTGCTCGCTCGCTTGCGGTGCGCTTTCGTCACCGGCTTCCAGCGGTTCAAGCGCCCGCAGCAGAGTGTTGCGCAGGCGCGGATACTCGCGCAGCAGGCTGGCGATTTCCTCCCCCAGCGGCGGCAGCGCCAGCACCCAGTAAATCACCAGCAGCAGCGCCGGGGTGGCACCGGCGGTATTGATACAGTGGGCCACTAGCAGCGCCGCCAGCAGGGTGTTGAGCAGGGCCTGGATGGCCTGGCTGCCGAGCTGGTAGCGCAGAAACGTGTAACCGGCGCGGGTCCACTCCACCAGTAAGTGTTCGTGCTCGCGGCGAATGGCATCGCCGGCACCGTGGGTGCGAATCGGGATGACCCCAAGCAGCGCATCCATATAAAACCGCGCCAGCGCGCCGGCGTGGGTCTGAACCCGCATATTGTGATCGCCGAGCACCGGCTGGAACAGCAGCGGGATGACCACCTGCACGGCGGCCATCAGCAGTACCAGGGTGGCGGCGCCGGGGGCCAGCCAGATGATGCCGGCACAGGTGGCGAGCAGGGCGGTGGCCTTGAACACCATACTGCTGGCCAGCACCGGAATTTCCCGCAGGGCGGATACCTTGTGGCCGCGCTCGCCGGTATCCGAGGTGGGGCGGCTGTGAAAAAAATGGCCCGGAATATCCGGCAGGTGCCGCAGCAGCTGTGCGCGGAAGCGGACCTCGAGCCGGCGGCCTATGTCCATTTGCAACCTGGCGGCGGGGTACTGCAGCAGCAGCAGGGTGGCCATAAACCCCAGTACCAGGGCGATGGTGGCCAGCCGCTGGCTGCCGGGGGCGAGCGCGCTGTGGATATCGATCAATCCGCGGAATAGCAGTGCTTCGCCCATGATGCCAATCACCGAAGCGATCAGCGCCAATGCCAGGATCGCCGTTGTGGCCAGGCTGTCGTCGCGCAAATACCCCCACAGGCGGCGCAGGGGTTGTGGAGGGGGCGCGTCCAGCACCCGCGCAAAGGCCCGCGCGCGGGGCTGGCCAGGGTCCTCCTCACGCAGGCCCCTGGCCTGCAGGACCACGGCCCCGCGAAACGCTACCTGTTCCGGTGCGGTGTCGAAGGCGTCCGCAGCCTCTTCGGCCTCTTTATTGGGCGGCGTGTGCGGGCGCACGCACCAGTACTCTTCCGGCACCAACCGCGGTGCCTGGGAATTATCTTCGGCAAACTGCTGCCACAGGCGTTGCAGCAGGGATGTGGCCTCACGCCCGCGGCGAATGGCCCCGGAATCGACCAGCGACGCCAGCATGCGCACCGCCCCATCAAAAAACGCCAGCGCCAGCCAGTCGCCGGGTTGCAGCGCCTGTTCGACCAGATCGGTTGCCACCGCATCGGGCACTTGCAGGGCCAGGGTGCGTTCGCGCAGCGGCCGGGTGAAATCCTCGCCGCCGGCCCAGGCGCGCCAGTCTGCCGGCGCCACGCGCATGGTGTGGATGTAGAGTTCCTTCAGGAAGGTGCGCACGCTCGGCCAGCGGCGGCCGCTGGCGGGGTCCATCACCTGCACCACGCGGGCCCGGTTGCGCCAGGTCAGGTTGCGCCAGGCCACTACAAAGTGGGTGTTGCCGTTGGGCAGGCGGGTGACCGCAATGGCGGGCAGGTAACCGGGGTGCGCCAGCGGCAGGTGGTCAACCGGTACCACCATCTGCACCACGTCGAGTCCCAGCTCGCGGGCGATCTGTTCCAGGGTATTGATGGAGGTGCCGTCGACATCGGTCTGGCAGGCGTCGCGCAGATG
Organism: Microbulbifer elongatus; assembly: GCF_020524885.1. Lineage (GTDB taxonomy): Bacteria > Pseudomonadota > Gammaproteobacteria > Pseudomonadales > Cellvibrionaceae > Microbulbifer > Microbulbifer elongatus_A. Next base: position 951,171 of record NZ_JAIVKJ010000002.1, read on the forward strand.
GCCGTAGTGGGTGCTTACCCCAAAGCCTTCCAGCAGGCATTTGAGTGCGGCGGGGCCGCAGTCCATGTTGGAGGTCTGCACAACCTCCGGCGCGAGCCGGCGCGGCGTTCCCCGGCTGAGAGCTTCCCCGCTCACGAGCCGCTTGCTCCGCGGCTGGCGGTCATTTGGCCGGGCTCGCTGGCAGCGGGTGTTTTATTCAGCCAGTTGCCAGCCTTCTGCAGCAAAAGCGACATTGGCGAAGTGCGGCCGGTAGTCACTTCCACCTGTGCCGGTAAATCGTGCCGCAAGGGTAAGCCGTTGGGTGGCTCACCGGTAATCACCAGCTGTACCTGGATACTACCGTTTTGCACCGCCTCCGCCACGCGCTCCACCCGCCCCTGCAACTGACCGTAGCGCGCCCAGGGAAAACCCTCGAGCCGGATGTGCGCGGTTTGCCTGGGGGCAATATGGCCGATGGCATCCGCGGGCGAGAACTGTGCGCGCACGCGGAGTTCACTGGGCGCCTGAATGGAACCGATCACCGTGCCTGCTGCCAGTGGCTGGCCCGTGCGCAATGCGGAAAGCGACGCCAGCCGACCGTCCATCGGTGCGCGCAGCAGCAGTTTGTCCACGGTGAGCTGGTGCTGTTGCTGGCGAGTAGAAGAAGCGGAGAGTTGCTGGCGCACACTGTCTTCCGTTTGTGCCAGCGCGGTCAGTGCGCGCTGGTGTTCGGTGTCGAGTTGCTGTAACTGGAATTGCGCGGTGCGGATATCGGCCTCTGCCCGCTTCACCGCCATGGTGATGTTCTGCAATGCGCGCTTGGCCTCGAGGTAATCGAGCTCGGCCCCCTGCTGTTTTTGCAGCAGGGTGGCGTAGCGGTCGGTGACATCGATCTGGATGGCGCGGTTGCTTTGCTGCAGGGCAAGTAGCTCTTTTAGCGAGGCGAGCTCACTTTGCTGTGCCTGGCTTGCCTGTTGGAACTGGTCTTGCAGCAACTGGCGCTCTTGCCGGATGGCGTCCAGCCGCGCTTGCAGTGCCGCCGTCTGTGCACTTTCCCCGGCGAGCTCAATATCCGCTGCTGCGGCATCGAGCCGAACCAGCGGTGCGCCAGCGGTTACCTGGTCCCCGAGTTGCGCAAACACCTCCACCACCGTACCGCTGTAGCGGACACTGATGTCCGTACTGTGCGCCGATAACTGCAACGTTGCACTGCGGCTGATTTTGTAGAGGTCGATACGGGCAAATAGCGCCCAGACCAGCCAGCCCAGCAAGAGTGCCAGCCCGCCAAGGCTCAATAACGCAGTGGTGCGGCTGTTATCGGTGTGGAGGGCGCGTGTGGTGCGTGAAAACGGTGTAGACAAAGTAAATCCCTTACACCGCAACTATGGGTTTCAGCGGCAATATCCCGAGTGAAATGTGATTGCCAGAACCGCGCAACTGTGGCGGAAAAATATATCTAGGGGGGGAGTCTGGAGCAAGTTGCTACCGAGGTATCTGGATGAATTTGGCGCCAATGAATGTGCCGCCATTTTCTCAAGCACAGCTTAAGTTTCCGTGAAAGTTAAAATTTATGAAAATGTGATGGAATTCCGCAAAGGGATTGCTTTACTCTATTCGGCGTTTTTTACGTGTTGACGAGAAGCAATGACCTCGGGCGGTTTGCTGAGGGGAACTTATTTAAATTTATATCAGGGAGCAGAACATGGCATACCAAATTCCATCCAATAAAGAAGAAATTCTGGAATTTACCCTTTATCCGGGAGAGGCAGGCACCGTCTGGGAGCTGGAGACGGTGGAGAATGACCAGATCGAGCTTGATTACGAAGGCGTTGCTACCGGTGGTCCGGCCAAGTCGGGCACAGCTGTTTTGCAGATTACCATTGCGGATGAGCCTCGTTACCGCGGTTATGTATTCGCACCCGGTGATCGTGGCGTGGATCTCGATGGTATTGAGATTTGTAAGAACCCAAGTGAGATCAACAAGCCGGTTTGGAAAACTGAGATTTCCGATGCCGGGAAAATGCTAACCATAAAGATAAAGGCCAAGCAGAAAGATCAATACGATTTCGGTTTTTTGTGGGTTGTGGATAACAATGGTGAAGAAATTCGTTCAGGTGACCCCATGGTAATTGTAGATCCAGCATAAGAGTTGCTATTTATGTGGCGGATTTCTCGCAGATCGCTGATTTTACTTCTGGGGAAGCAGCCGGGTGAGCGCAGATTTTTTTAAATATCGGAAGCGAAAAAAAGTCTGCACTCATCTCAGATTTTAGTAGTTCACTTATGATGTATAGAGCTGAGTTTATTTCGTCTGCTAGTAGGTAGGCTTGGGCGGAGTAGTATTTGACGTAAATGTCGGTAGGGAAGTCGGTATTTAGTTTGTGAGCGAGAGCAATTGATCTCGCCTTTTCCCCTAGATATGCGCTTGACGCTACCTGGTAGATTCTTGAAAGTCTGTCATTTTTTGTGTTGCTAATTTCCTTTATTTTTTGAAAATAAACGGCAGCCTTTTCAGTGTCGTTCAGCGTTAAATAAATTTCCGCAATATTTCCTAAGATAGTTAAATTGTTTGGATTTAATGACGCAGCTTTTGTGTATGGGTCGAGGGCCTCTTCAGGTTTTCCTTGTAATAGCTTGGCTGTCCCCAAGTTGGAATATGAGCGAAAATTTTGGACATGATCAGGAATTGAACTTATGATATCTTCAGCTTTCCTGTAATCTCCTTTTTGAATTAGTATTCCTCCTAGAGTGGCTTTGGCTGTCCAATATTTGGGACGCTTGGATAATATTTCTATTAGCTTTTCTTCTGATTTGGGAAGGTTTCCTTTTCTGAAGTGATTGAGTGCAATCAAGTAAAGGTTATCTGTAGATGGGTTTAACTTATTCGCAGTTTCAGCTTGGGTTAGGCTATCGTCATATTTTCCCTTTGAATAAAGAAATCTTGAATATTTGTTGAGGAATTCAGCTGAGGGATGGTTGGATTCTTTTAGCGAGAGTAATTTTTTTTCAAATTCGGTTGTGTCTTGATTGTAGCTATTAAGCCAAAGTTCAAGTTCTAGAATCGTTGACTCGCTGATGTTGTTTGCTTGCGCCTTTTTCAGTGTGAGTAGTCCGTTTGAAATATGTTCGTATTTCTCGGTTGAAATATAGCGATACCCTGAAGTGTATGCATGTGCTCGATAAAGGTTTTCATTTTTAGGGTAAGATTTAATTAGGGACTCTAGAACCTGAAGGTCGTCTTGGTTTATTTCTCGGCTCTCAAGTCTTTCAGCAATTTGCAAGTAGGTTTCGTAATCATTTGGATTCATTGTTGGTGTGGCAAATGTATTTTTTAGGTACCTCGGGTCAAACATTTTTCGTGTTGCGAGTGATATTTGGTAGCTTGATTCTTGTTTCTGGCTTGTGATAAATGTGAAGTTTTGGCCTTGTATTGTATGCGCAGTTGAGGGCTCTATTCTTTGCAACTCTATTTCGCAACTCACATTAGAGCACTGCAGCTTTGCAGATATCGCGTCAGTGACTCCTTTGTCAAAAAGGGCTTGTAATTGGGAGTCAAAGCTTTGTCCATTTTCTGCGGCAAAACTCACCAGCGCACTCGCCTTCAACTGCGAAACCGAATTCATCAACGCCTGCCGTACCATAGTCCGCGTCAATGCCTTGGCATTTTCCTCCCCGCGAATCTCCCCGTTAATCTCCACCGGCATCACCGCAATATATTGCGGCTCCAGTCGGGTAAATTCCTTCCAGCCCCAGTAGCTTCCCATGCCCAGCACAAAGGCAGCGGCCACACCGGCCAGCACCCGCTGCCAGCGGCGGCGGCTTTTGACTTTGTGGTGGGTGAACAGGTCGGTCATGGTCGCGGTGAAGTCTTCGCTTTCACTGTCCAATCCCTGTTTGTGCAGTAGCTCGAAACCCTGATACACGATCTGCGCGCTTTGTGGCCGCTGGGCCGGGTCTTTGGCGAGTAGCTTGTCCAACAGTATCGCCAGCGGCTCCGGAATTTCTGCCCACGCCTGTTGCGGCGGGATATGTGGCTCGCTGGTGATGCGGTTGGCCATGGCCAGCGCGCCGCCTTCGTGCTTTTCAAACGGGCGACTGCCGCACAGCAGTTCAAACGCGATGGTGCCAAGGCTGAAGAGGTCGCTGCGGGCATCCAGGGGGTTGCCGAGGATCTGCTCCGGCGACATGGCGGTGATGGTGCCGGCGAGCTGGTTGGCCTCGGTGAGGGTTTTCTCATCCAGCTGCTGGGATTTGGCGATGCCGAAGTCGGTGATCTTGGCGATCGGTTCGCCCTTGGCGTTTTCCGTAATCAGAATATTGTCGGATTTCAGGTCCCTGTGAATGATACCGAGGTTATGGGCTTCGTTCAGGCCCTGGCAGATCTGCATCAGCAGGCTGAGCTTCTGCTGCAGGCTGGGCGTGCGTTCGCGCATCCAGGCGCGCAGGGTGGTGCCCTCGATATATTCCATCACCAGAGCGATATTTCCCTGGTCTTCCAGCACATCGTGCAGGGCAACAATATTGGGGTGATTGAGCTGTGCGAGCAGGCGGGCTTCCTGCTGGATCCGGTCGCGGGCGTTCTGGCTGGCGCCGTCTTCCTTGAGTTGTTTGATCGCGACCTGGCGGTGCAGTTTGAGGTCTTCGGCCAGGTAGACCACGCCCATGCCACCGGCACCGAGTGTGCCTTGAATGCGGTAGCGGTCATTGGCCACTGGGTTGGATTTGGCCTGTTGGCCAACCTCGGGATCGGCAATATCCATCTGCGTATGGTCTTTTGTTAGAGCCTAAAAGGTTGCCCTGGCCGATACCCCTGGCCCGGGCGCGCGGAGAGACTAGAGGAATCGCCGTTAGAGATTCGTACTGGTCTCGCCGCCGCGGGCAATCTGGGAATTGCCCTCGTTGTTCTTGTTGTTCGCGCCACTGCAAAGCCCCGGGTACTGCTGTCGGAGATCGTTGAAGGCGGGAATATTGCAGATTTTGACAAACCGCGCGGTGCAATACCAGATGGGCGAGATTCCCTGCTCCAGGGTTTTGCGGATATGCGCCTTGGCGGAGAGCAGGTCGCCGGTGGTGATATACACCTGCGCGCGGGCGTAATTGGTGTAGAGGTCGTCTGGGGCGTCGCGGCGGATCTTGAGCAGGTTTTCCACCGCCTTCTCGCCTTCGCCCAGCTCGGCATAGGCGCGGGCCTGCATCAGCAGGCCTTCCCAGTCGTGCCGGTCCTGGGTCAGTTCCAGTGCCTGTCGGGCGAAATCCCGGGCGCGCTGCGCCTGCTGCTGCTCGCGGGCAATTTCAGCGCGGTACAGCAGCGGGTCGGCGTCTTTCGGGGCCAGCTCGGAGACCCGCTGGAAACAGCTTTGCGACTGCTCGTACTGCTTCTCGATGTAGTAGGCCAGGCAGAGGTTGTAAGTGTCCATAGGGCCGATACGGTCGAGACCAGCTTCAGTGAGCAGGCGGATGGTCTCTTTGGCGTGGCCGCTATCGAGCATATTGCCGGCGAGCAGAGAGATGGCGTCGATGGATTCGCTGTTGAGCGCGATGGCGGCCTTGAGAACCTCGTTGGCGGCGGGCATGTCACCACTGAGGGTGAGGATCAGGGCTTTCTGGTCGAGGTAAATATAGCTCGTTCGAAGCGCGAGGGCGCGGTCAATGCTCTCCAGGGCAAGGTGGTAGTCCCCCCGCTGCTGGTGGTGCAATGCACTCAACTGGTGGTAGCTGGCCTTGTCCGGCAGGACCAGCTTCAACTTCGCCAGCAGTGCTTCAGGGCGACCGGGATTGTCGCGGAGCATGGACAGGCGCAGCTCACTGATCAACAGCTCTGGAGTGTTATCGAGCCTGGCTGGGGCTTTTTCCAGTAGGCGGGCAAGGCGCTGATGCGCTTCTGCGGCGCGGGTGTTGAACTCCTGGTCGATCGCCATCTCTGCATACAGCTCGTAAAGCGGCGCAAAGCTGGGAGCGCGCTCTTGCAAGCGGTCAAGTTGATCGAGGAGTTCGCCCAAGTGCAGGTAGTCGTGGCGGCGCTCGTAGATTTGCAGGTAGGTGAGGTAGTCCTTGGCGCTAATCTGGCTGGAGAGATTAGTCTCTTTCGCGGGGTAGTCGGATAGCAGGCTGTCGAGCTGGTGCAGGGTGCGGGCGCGGCTCTCCAGGCCTTCCTCCAGGGAGAGGCGGGTACTCTGGCTGCCGATCACTGCGAGGGTGTCGCTGTCCAGCAGTTCCAGCGACAGTTCGCAGCTGCGGCCCTGGCAGTCTACTTCCGGGATCAACAGCAGGTCCGCATTGAGGGAGTTCGCCTGATTGGCCAGCGGCTGGCCGGTGAGCTTGCGGGACTCGAAATAGGAAATCAGGTGCAGCCCACGTCGGCCGGAGAGGCCTTGCTTGAGCGCATTCTGCACGTTGCCGATCAGCAGGCGTTGGTTTTGGGAGACACTTTCCTGGCTGTGTATGGCTGGCTCCAGTACCGCGATATAACGGCCTTTCTGGGATTCTGCTGGCGACGAATAAAGGGAAATGCCGAGTGCCACTGCAATGCCGATGGTGCAGGCCGCTAGCGCGCCGATGGATATGCGGGCGGCGCGGACAAACTTGCGGCGAGGATTGTAGGAGCGGTGAAAATAGCTTTCCGCAGTCACCGTGGCAGTGAGACTGTGGGTGCGGGTAAAGCTGGTGCCGCTGCCTCGGATCTGTTGCAGCAGGGACTCCAGTTCCGCGGCCACTTCGGCGGCGTTCAGTGGGCGCTGCTCCGGTTGCTTTGCCAGCAGTCTGTCCAGCAGGTCGCACACTGCGTGGGGCAACTCCGGAGCGAGTTTTGCGGCCGGTGGGTGCGGGCTTTTCACGATGCGATCGACGATCACATAGGGGCTGTTGTTATCCCCGAAAGGATTCTGCCCGCACAGCAGGCGGTAGGCGACCACGCCGAGGGCGAACAGGTCACTGCGGTTGTCCAGCGGTTTGCCCTGGGCCTGCTCCGGTGACATGGCGCCCCAGCTTCCCGCCACATGCTGCTCACGGGTAAGGCTGCTGTCTTCGTGCCAGTTTTTGGCGATGCCGAAGTCAGTGATTTTGATGGTGCCGTTGCTGTCCACCAGGATGTTTTCTGCTTTCAGGTCCCGGTGAATGATGCCCGCCCCGTGCGCGCGGGCCAGACCCGCGCAGATCTGCTTGAGCAATTGCAGTTTCTGCGGCAGGTCGAGGTTGCGCTCCCGCTGCCAGCGGTCGAGGCTGCTACCGTCTACATATTCCATCACCAGCGCAATACCGCTTTCGTCCTCCACCACATCGTAGAGCTGCACGATATTGCTGTGATTGAGTTGCGCGAGAAGGAGTGCCTCGCGGCGAATGCGTTCGCTGGCGTTACTGCTGTTGGGGTTGCGCAGCAGTTTTTTGATCGCCACCTTGCGGTTCAGGCGCTCGTCGGTGGCGAGATACACCACGCCCATGCCGCCGGAGCCGAGCTTGGCTGTGGCGTGATAGCGGCCGATGTAAAAAGGTAGCTGCTCTGATTGCATGGTATTGACTGCGGTAATAAATCTACGGGTAAACCGCCGTCCGTGGATTGTGAAGCCCGCTGCGGGCGGGCGTCCTGTTACTTCGCGGGTTCCGTGCGAATGTGTGTTCGCTTAGTTTTTTTGTACCCTGTTCTTTCGCCTGCGTCAGGCGGGCTCCGGGTTTAATTCGAGCTCGCCGGTGCTGGCTTCCAGAACCTCTTTCTGTGAGCCTTTGAAAATATCCAGCATGTAACCGCCGAGGCGCATTTCGTAAGCCCGGCGCTCTACCAGGCGCGATGTATCGATGGCGTCTGGCAGGCTGTCAGCAATCTGCTTGCGAGCGCGGAAAATCTGGGTATTGAGGTGGTTGACGGTGATGCCCAGTTCGCGGATCGCGAGGTCGATGGCCACCCAGCCCTGATCTGGGCCGTCCACCTTGCGCTGGATGTCGCGGATGCGCGCGCGCGCGAGATACAGCAGCAGGTAATTGTGTGTGCGTGCGGCCAGGTCCAGGCGCATATCGTCTTTGGCCAACTGCAACTGAATATGTTCTTCGTGGTGGCTGACGGTAAAGCGCAGGCGGAAGTCGGAAACGCACAGGCTCTTGAACGACAGCTCTGTCGTGGTGCTCTGGCTAGCGGCGAGGAATAACTGCCAGCTGTTGTGGGCGCAGTCGATGCGGCTGCCGTGATTGACGACTTTGGCGCTCTCGCCGTGTTCGGGGCTTTCCAGAAGTTCGTATATCCACACACCGTTGACCGGGTTGAAGTGCAGGCTGGCAATGGGGTCGTGTTCGTCGGGCAGCAAGTGGTAAGACTCGAGCACCTGGCTTTCGCCGGTGTGGATATCAATCAGCAGGTTTTCCGGTGCGTCGAGGTTTTCCACCTTCCATACCGGATTGGTGGCGCGGCCGAATGCGAGCTTGTCGCCGAGCTGGAGCTGCTGGTTTTTGGCTGGAATCAGTTGCTGGCCATTGACCCAGGTGCCGTTGCGGCTGAGATCGCGAATGATCCAGTGGCTTCCGGTCCATTGAATAGCGGCGTGAATACCGGAAATCTCCGGCAGGGTGATGCGAGTATCAGCAACCCCTTGGCGGCGGCCAATGGTGTGGTGCGCCATCAGGTAGACGGGTTGATCCCGGTCTGGATGCTGCAGGCTGGCCATGAATAGTCCCTTCCCCAATCAATAAAGCTGCACCCTGATAAACAGGCGTGCAGAAATTATCAAAACAGGGCGGCCGGTGTGGTTCTCGCCATGCACGGCCTTGTGCATGGCAAATGTGCCGGGCGTCCTCTTGTCAGAGAGACGGGCAGCACGGCCAAATTCTTTTCGCCGGGCGCAGTTGCGACCTTGAGTGGTACACGATTCACCAGTCGTTCCGGCGTGATCCACTTCTCATTTTCGGGGGCCGCAGCAGAGCATTTCGCCGCTGTCTTGAGTCAGTGTTCGCTAACCTAACGGGCGGGCGTCCACTTTAGTGTTGTTGCCCCATTTATACCGAACTGCGGGCTGAATGCAATGATTGGATGCGAATTGTTAGCAGTCAGGGCAAACATTGCGCTGTCGCCTCAATCAACGCGCAAGATCTGCATTTTGCGTATCACTTGTCGCCGTGGCTTTCTGGATCTTTCTTATCGTCCTGCGTGGGAAGGTTGCGGCTGTCTTTGCGATCGAGGTCGCCCACATCGAGAACCGGGGAGGCGTCGATATGTTCTGCGTCCATCATCAGCGCCACCCGCTGCAGGGAGGAAATGATCATGGATTGCTCCCACTCGCGCAGGTCGCGGAACTGTTTGACGAAGTGCTCCTGTAACGGGGTTGGGGCGTCGCGGATGATGTCGGCACCCTCATCAGTCAGGTAGGCGTGCACTTTGCGTTTGTCTTCGGAAGAGCGTTCACGGTAGACCAGGCCGCGCTTTTCCAGGCGGTCCAGAATAGTAGTTACCGTGGCCTGGCTGAGGCTGATCTCTTTGGCGAGCGCGCCAATGGTGACCTGGCCCTGCTCGCGGATGGCCTGCAGCAGCAGTAACTGGGGTGCAGTGAGGCCGGCAGTCTTGACCAGCTGCTTGGAGTGCAGGTCGGTGGCGCGAATCAGTCGGCGCAGGGTAATCAATACTTCTTCAATCTTGTCCATCAGCAGCAGGCTCTCGAGTTCTTTTCGGCTAATTTGCCCGCGGCCGATTTTCGGCTCTGCACCGTTTTTGTCAATTCCCGGGTTGGTTTGGGTCGACTTCAGGTCGGATTTTGAATCGTTAGTCGGTTTCTTGGTGGGGTTTGGCGCCACCTTTTTACGCACTTCCTCATGCGGTGTTTCGCGCCCTTCAGTGGTGCGCGAGCCCTTTAATTGCGCGGGCTCCGCCCGATTCTGGGGCTCTGCGCTGGCGCCGTAATTGGTCGTGTTCTGATCAAATTGCATGAGGCTTGGCCTTGCGTCCTCGATAATCTTTAGAGTACGATAGATTTAAATATTTAGAGCAGTAAATAACTTTTTGCGGAAAAGGTCAAATTTCAAGCGGAATCCAGTTCAAACGACAGGGTTCCGTTTTTGTTGCGAAAGCATTTCGGAATTTTGATACTGCTCTAACAATTTGATGACTAAAGAATGAATCGAAAGGTATTGGTTTGAGCGCGACAAGCGAATTGAAAGAAGACGACTCAATTGACGACAAGGTGAAGCTGGCGCAGCAAGCGGAAGCTCGTAATGCCGGCCCTGCCGGTGACAAGAGTGTTCAGGTCCTGCTGCGCCGCCCGGTCAGTGAAGACGGTGCGGCCGTGCACCAGCTGATCGGGAACTGCCCGCCCCTGGATACCAACTCCCTTTATTGCAACCTGCTGCAGGCCAGCCACTTCTCCGCTACTAGTGTGGCTGCAGAACTCGATGGCGAGCTGGTGGGTTTCATCTCCGGTTACATCATTCCCGACCGCCCCGAGACCCTGTTTATCTGGCAGGTGGCCGTGGCGGAAAACGGTCGCGGAATGGGACTTGCCGGTCGCATGTTGCGGGAAATTCTCGCCCGACCCGCCTGCACCCAGGTAAGCCACCTCGAAACCACCATCACGCCGGACAACGACGCCTCCTGGGCTCTGTTCCGCAGCCTGGCGCGCAAGCTGGATGCCGGGCTGGCCGAATCGGTGATGTTTGACCGGGAGCGCCACTTCAAGGGCCAGCACGACAGCGAAATGCTGCTGCGTATCGGGCCTTTTGAGCCTCCCGTGGGGCAGGCGTCAGCGAGTGCCGCCGGCTGAGCGTGAACAACGCTCTACAAACCGAATTCTGTTTTTCCTTTTTATTTTTTTAAACCAAGTTAAACCAACGACTCAAAAAGGGTTGTCACTATGAAAGTTTTTGACGAAATCGAATCTGAAGTAATGAGCTACGCCCGCGCCTTCCCGCGGGTTTTCAATAAGGCACAGGGCGAATACCTGTACGACGAAGAGGGTAACCAGTACCTGGATTTCCTCGCGGGTGCAGGCACCCTGAACTACGGCCACAACAATCCGATTTTCAAGAAGGCTCTGCTTGAGTACATCGAGCAGGACGGTATCACCCACGGTCTGGACCTGCATACCAAGGCCAAGCGTGAGTTCCTGGAATCCTTCTACGAGAACATCCTGAAGCCGCGTGACATGACTTACGTTATGCAGTTCACCGGCCCTACCGGCACTAACGCGGTAGAAGCGGCGCTGAAGATCGCACGTAAGTACAAAGGTCGCGAGAACGTGATTTCTTTCACCAACGGTTTCCACGGCTGTAGCCTCGGCGCACTGTCCGCTACCGGTAACTCTCACCACCGCGGCGCTTCCGGCGTAAGCATGAGCGGTGTTGCGCGTATGCCATACGACGGTTACCTGGGCGACGAAATGGACACCACCCAGTATCTCGACAAGGTGCTGAGCGACTCTTCCAGTGGTGTCGATCATCCGGCAGCCGTGCTGGTGGAAACTGTGCAGGGCGAGGGTGGCATCAATGCGGCCAGCGTTGAGTGGCTGCGCAACCTGCAGGATGTGTGTAAGAAGCACGACGTACTGCTGATTGTCGACGACATCCAGGCGGGCTGTGGCCGTACCGGTAGCTACTTCAGCTTTGAGGAAGCGGGTATCGATCCGGATATCGTCACTCTGTCCAAGTCCCTGAGTGGCTACGGCCTGCCGTTTGCGGTGGTACTGATGAAGCCGGAACTGGACCAGTGGAAGCCGGGTGAGCACAACGGTACTTTCCGCGGTAATAACCTCGCATTCGTTACCGCCAAAGCGGCCATTGACCACTTCTGGAGCGACGACAAGTTTGCCAAGGAAGTGCAGCGCAAGGGCGACTACATCGAGCAGCGTCTGCAGAAAATCGTCGACAAGTATGGTGATGGCAACATGACTACCCGCGGTCGCGGCATGTTCCGCGGTCTGAACTGTGTTAGCGGTGAGCTGGCTGACAAGATCACCACCGAAGCCTTCCGCAATGGCCTGGTGATCGAAACCAGTGGTGCTGACGACCACGTTGTGAAAACCCTGTGCCCGCTGACCATCAGCGACGAGAACCTGACCAAGGCGCTGGATATTGTTGAAGCCGCCGTGGCCAAGGTCCTGAAAGGTGAAGATGTGCCGGAAGAGCACGATTTTTTCGCCGATGATGCGGAGCAGCAAGGCTCTCCCCTCGCTGGTGCAGCCTGATCTGACATTTTCACATTGTTTTGCGGCCTACCTTCCAGCCGGAAGCAGGCCGCATTTTTCAAGACCTGAATTGAAGACCGAATTTAGTAAGAGCAAGTAATGATCGTAAGAAAACTGCAAGAAGCCGAAAAAACCAACCGTCGTATTGTTTCCGAGGGCTGGGAAAGCACCCGCCTGCTGCTGAAAAACGACAACATGGGCTTCTCTTTCCATATCACCACTATCTACGAAGGTGCGGACCTGCACCTGCACTACCAGAATCACCTGGAATCCGTGTACTGCATCTCTGGTGAAGGTTCTGTAATGGCGGAAGAAGATGGTGTGGTCCACGAGATCACCCCGGGTACCATCTATATTCTGGACAAGAACGACAAGCACGTACTTAAGGCTAAGTCTGAAATGAAAATGGCCTGTGTATTCAACCCTCCTCTGCACGGTAAAGAAGTGCACAACGCGGAAGGCGCCTACGAGCTGGAAGCGGAAGAGGTCAAGGACGAAAAATAAGCCGGTTTTGAACAACATAGCAGCGGAGTTCTGGGGCACCACCCGCAAATATTTTGGCGCCCCTTCCGAGCCTACTAAATTCGGTAAACCAAAGGATCCCATGAATACACATACGGTTGAAAAAATTGGCGGTACGTCCATGAGTGACTACCGCGCAGTACGTGACAACATCATTCTGAAAAACGGTAAAGCGAAAACGGAAGGGTTGTACCAGCGTGTTTTCGTGGTGTCTGCCTATGGCGGTATTACCGATATGCTGCTGGAGCACAAAAAGTCCGGTCGCCCCGGTGTCTTTGCCCTGTTCGCTGGTGCCGACGATGAACGCGAGTGGTCCGACGCAGTCGCAGGCCTGCGCGCACGCATGGAAGAAATCAACGCGACCCTGTTTGACGATGAAGTGACCCTGGCCAAAGCCAACGGCTTCATCGGCGAGCGCCTTGATGACGCCGCCAATTGTCTTGGCGATCTTGAGCGTGTCTGTCAGCACGGTCACTTCGCTTTGGAAGGACATCTCGACGTAGTCAGCGAAATGCTCGCGAGCCTGGGTGAAGCGCACAGCGCCTGGAATACCGTGCAGCTGTTGAAGCAGGAAGGCATCAATGCGCGCTTTATCGATCTGACCGGTTGGCGCGATGGCGAACACAAAACCCTGGATGAGCGCATCGAGCGTGCGTTCTCCGACGTGGACTTCAGCAAGGAACTGCCGATTGCGACTGGTTATGCGCACACGGCTGACGGCCTGATGAAAACCTTCGCGCGCGGATACAGTGAAATGACCTTCAGTCGTATCGCGGTAAAAACCGGTGCCAGCGAAGCCATCATTCACAAGGAGTACCACCTGAGTAGTGCCGACCCGCGTCTTGTCGGTGAAGCGCAGGCGGTGCCCATCGGTCGCACCAACTACGACGTGGCGGACCAGCTGGCCAACCTGGGTATGGAAGCGATTCACCCCCGTGCGGCCAAGGGCCTGCGTCAGCAGGAAATCCCGCTAAGGGTAATGAACACTTTTGAGCCCGAGCACAGTGGTACCCTGGTTACCGGTGACTATGTAAGCGACACACCGCAAGTGGAGATCATCGCGGGGCGTAAAAACATCTATGCTGTTGAATGTTTCGATCAGGACATGATGGGCAGCATGACTAGTTACGACCGGGCGATCAACGAGATCATTGCGCGCTTCAAAGGCAGCGTGGTGACCAAGGATACCAACGCCAACACTATTACCAATTACCTGGGTAACAACCTGAAAACCGTCAAGCGGATCAAGAAAGCCATTGGCGAGCTGTTCCCGGATTGCGATATTCAGGTGCGCAAGGTGGCGGTGGTTTCCGCCATCGGCAGCGATATGAAAATCTCCGGCATGCTGTCACGCGCGGTGAGTGCACTGGCTAACTCTGGTATCAGCATTCTTGCTGTGCACCAGTCCATGCGTCAGGTAGATATGCAGTTCGTGATCGATGAAAGCGATTACGAAAGTGCGGTCAAAAGTCTGCACGCCGCACTGGTTGAAGTGCACGAGCATGGCGACGCCATATGCGCAGCCTAACACTATCGGGCTACCCCTTACTGCCGTCAGCATTGCTGGCGGCAGTGTTGGTTGTGGTATCTGCTTTTTTCCTGTTGACCCCAGCATTCGCACAGGACAAGCAGGCCGAGCCCAATCCACCGGTTATTAGCGAAGCAGAAAAAGCCGAGAACCAGAAAAAACTGCAAGAGCTCGACAAGGTTGCAGAGGCCGCTGGCGAGCTGGAAAAGCCACTGTACTCGCCGTTTATCGAGCGTTACGTGCTCGATGAGCTGAAGCAGTTGCGAGTGGACATGGCCGCACAGAAGGTTTCCCTGACCGAAAATATCGTGGACCGCCAGCTGAGCGCCGCGGACAAGGCGATTACCTACGCCACCGACACCATCACCTATTTCTTTTATCTCATCGCCGGCTTCAGTTCCCTGCTGGTGATTATGGGGTGGACCTCCATCCGCGATGTGAAGGAAAAGGTGCATACCCTGGCGAACCAGGAAATCTCCAGCCTGGTTGAACAATACGAGGCGCGTCTGCGCAGTATTGAAGAACAGTTGTCAGAGAAGACCCAGCATATCGAGGATAACCGCGACGAGATCGAGCTAACCCAGGAGGTGCATTCCCTGTGGCTGCGCGCCGGTAGGGAGCAGACGCCGACGGGCAAGATCGCGGTCTACGACCAGATTCTGCAGTTGCGCAAGGAAGATGGGGAAGCCCTCACCTACAAAGCCGACGCTGTGCTGGAACTGGACGAACCACAGTGGGCCATCAATCTGTGCCTGCAGGCGCTGGAAATCGACCGCCAGAATGGCAATGCGTACTACCAGCTGGCGTGCGCCTACGCGTACCTGGAGGAGTGGGAAGAGGCCATCAGTTATCTGCAGAAGGCACTGGAGATTTCGCCGGCATACCGCGACGAGGCGCTCGAGGACTCTGCGTTTAATGGTCTCTACGAGTCAGAAGAATTTGTCGCGTTGATGGGCATCCAGCCGGACCATCACAGTGGCAAAGAGTCAGATGAAGAGGGATGGGCGCGCTGATCGCGCCCTTTCACAGGCGCAGAAAAATGCCTCTTTTCAAAAACGCATTAGCGGCGGCTAGCTGCTAAACAGGCATCCAATAATAAAATGACTTCAGGGGAATGCACGTGCTGATCAGCTTTCTATTTTTTCTCTCGCTATTTGCCGCGGTGGGCATCAGTTCTTACCGCAAAAGTCGCGGAACCAAGAAAGACTATTATCTCGCGAGCCAGGATGTATCGCCGATGCTGGTGGGGCTTTCTGCTGTGGCCACCAACAATAGCGGCTACATGTTTATCGGGGTGATCGGCTACACCTACGCCACGGGCCTCGCTTCTATCTGGCTGATGTTGGGTTGGATTTTGGGTGATTTCCTTGGCTCCCTGTGGATGCACAAGAACCTGCGTGAAGCCGCCAAACGCAGTGGCGAATCCAGTTACGCGGGCGTGATGGCCTGCTGGCAGGGTACGCGTTTTGCCACCTGGCAGAAACTCGCCGGGGTTCTTTCCCTGCTCTTTCTGCTCGCTTATGCCAGCGCGCAGCTGGTGGCTGGTAGCAAGGCCCTGTATGTGGTCTTGGACCTGCCAATCTGGAGTGGCGCGGTGATCGGCGGGGTGATTGTGGCGGCCTACTGTCTCGCCGGCGGGATCCGCGCATCCATCTGGACCGATGCGGCGCAGTCTCTTGTGATGGTGGTGGCTATGGGCATGCTGTTGTTCGTGGCGACACAGTCTGTGGGGGGCTTTGGTGCTGCCTGGCAGCAGATGGGGCAGGTTGAAGGTTTCCTCAACTGGTACCCTCAGGATCTGTTATTGCCGGGCCTTGCCGGCGGTGTACTGTTTGCATTGAGCTGGTTATTCGCGGGTGTATCCGTCGTTGGCCAGCCCCATGTGATGGTGCGTTTTATGGCGCTGGACGATGCCGGGCGCATGGTGCAAGCGCGCTGCTGGTACTACCTGTGGTTCACCATTTTCTACTTTATGGCGACCGGTGTGGGCATGCTGTCACGCATCCTGCTAAATGATCCGGGTACTTTTGATGCGGAACTGGCGCTGCCAATGATGGCGATGGAACTGCTCTCTCCGGTCTTTGTGGGGCTGATTCTCGCGGGTATCTTTGCCGCGACCATGTCCACCGCGGATTCCCTAGTGCTGAGCTGCTCTGCCGCTCTGACCCACGATATTCTGCCCCAGCGCACGGAGAACACCCGCTTGCTGAAAATCGCTACCCTGGGCATTACGACGGCGGCGATGGTTTGGGCGCTGGTGAACCAGCAGAGTGTATTCAGTCTGGTGGTGATGAGCTGGTCCGCCCTGGCCTCGGCCTTCGCACCGCTGTTGATGGTACTCGCTGCCGGCTGCAAACCTTCGCAGAGGCTGGCTGTGGTGATGAGTGTGCTGGGGCTGGCGACTGCGCTGATCTGGCGCTGGTTGGGGTGGCACGCGCATATTTATGAGGGCATGCCTGGGATTTTGATGGGGCTGGTGGTGTTTGCTATTGGTCACTTCCTTGCCCGGGAGCCCGCGGCTCGTACCGTGAATGCCTGATGGTTCGGGTTCATTTTATTAGAGGTCTGTGGCGTCGAATCCCCGCCGCTCCGCCTTCACGTAGAGATATGTACTTCGTTAGCTTTCGCAGGACTGTAAACTGCTTTTGTATATATCGCTAACGGAGCGCTGGTGTGTGAATCTAAGGTGAAGTGCCGGGTAGGCCTTTTCGGAAGCGTCGGAAACAGGGACGTTTCCGACGCAGCCTACAGGGATGTATGCATGGCGGTTCCGAAAAGGCCTACCCGGGGCTTCACCGCCGCCAATACTGCATCAACGCTCGTACCCCCTTCCCGGAACCCCAACCCCCAAAAACAAGAAACCCGGCACTAAGGCCGGGTTTCTCGTCCATCCTGTGAGACGGAAAGCGAACGCTTACTGTCGGATACCTTCTACGTCCAGAATCATTTCCACGGTCTGTGAGGCGGGACCCAGGTCGTAGTCGATACCGAAATCTTTCAATTTGAACTCGGTTTTGCCGGTGAAGCCCTGACGGTAGCCACCCCAGGGATCCTTACCGCCGCCAATCTCTTCCACGTCGATAGTGATTGGCTTGGTTACGCCGTGCAGGGTCAGGTCGCCTTTCAGAGTCGCTTTACCATCACCATTGGGCGTGAAGCTGGTGCTCTTGAAGGTGGCGGTCGGGAACTTGGCTACGTTCAGGAAGTCTTCACCGCGCAGGTGCTTGTCGCGCTCTGCGTGGTTGCTGTTCAGGCTGGTGGTGTCCACGGTGACCTGTACCGAAGACGCTTCCGGTTTGGCCTCATCGTATACAAAGTTACCGTCGAACTTGTCGAATCGACCGTAGAGCCAGCTGTAGCCCAGGTGCTTGATGCGGAACTGGACAAAGGCGTGGGCACCTTTGGTGTCGAACTGGTAGTTGGCGGCCTGGACGGAAGCGCCGAAGGAGCTGGCAACCAGTGCGGCAAACAGCAATGATGCGATTTTTTTCATGCGTGATTTCCTGTTGTGGATTGATTGTGTGTGAAGGAATGAGTCTTGAAAGAGCCGTGGGTCACGGCACTTGTTTGGCCCCTAACCCCAGCATTTTGCGCAGGGTGTTATCTTTATTGACGAAGTGGTGCTTGAACGCCGCAAGCCCGTGCAGCAACACCAGTCCCATCAATGTCCATGCCAGCCACTCGTGAATCGCGCCGGCGATGTCTTCCTGGTTTTCCAGCCCCTGCAGGGTAGCGGGCACGCTGAACCAGTTGAACACTTCGATCGCGCGACCGTCGGCTGTGGATATCAGGTAGCCGGTAATGGATATCGCGATGAGCAGCAGGTAGATCACCCCATGCGCGGCGCCTGCAGCCCGCTGCTGCCAGCGCGGTGCCGGCTCCTGGTCTGGGGATACATTCAAAAAGCGCCACAGCAGGCGCGCTACCAGCAAGATCAGCAACAGAATACCCACGGACTTGTGGATATCCGGCCCCTGACGATACCAGGGGTCGTAATAGCCGAGCCCGACCATCCACCAGCCCAGCGCAAACATGCCGATGATGGCGGGCGCCATCAGCCAGTGGAAGAATACGGCCACCCAGCCGTAGTGGGTGTTGCTGTTGCGAGTCTGCACGACGGACTCCATCAAAAATTTCAGGATGGGCGCATTATAAAAATTCTGTGGCGGCTGAATAGCGCAAAAAGCTGAAGCTATTTTTCGAAAAAATCGCACAGGAGCCACTTGCACAGGAACTGGTAGTGGCTTGTTACGACCGGCGATTGGTGGGTTTTCTGACGGGGAACGCTGGGTGGGGGAGGGCAGCTTGCTACTTAGTGGTGCGTGGCATGCTGGCGCTCGGCGGCATTCAGGACCTTGCCAAGCAGGTTTGGATCCAGTTTGGTGCGGTCGCAGAGTTGATCGGTGAGCCACTGCAGGTCGTGGGAAGCCCCGGATTTGTCCCGGCCATCTTCCTTTCGGTTCTCAATGGCCATCTGCTCCAGCTGCCAGATGACATCCAGTAGCAGGTCCGGCTCCAGAGTGGGTTCGTCCTCCGCGGAGAACAGATGGCTTTCCAGGCGTTCCAGATCCCGGCGTTTTACCACCAATTCTGCGTAGTTGGGGTACCAGCGGCCGCTGAACGGCTCGGGACGGCGACTGAAGTCGAAGGTAATCTGCAGGCGGTTACCGGTGTCATCTTGCAGTGTCGGTGTGTCGTTTTCTCCCGCAGGCAGGGCGGGGCGGTGGCGTAATATGTCGACGATGGCGCGCCAATCACTGCTGTGCTCCGGGCACAATCGCAGGGGTTCGGTCAGCTCGGTTTTGGGTTTACCGGGGCGATCAATATAGGTGAGCTGCTGGCCTGGGCGGTACCAGTAGAGGTCGAGGGTGTGGTCTTCGGCGAGGCGCGCGAGATCGTCACTGGTGAGCGGATCTTCGGACAGGGCGCTTAGGTGATCAACGGCCTGCTGCACGCTGAGCCAGCGCCGCATATGAAAAGGCTTGCTCGTGGATTTGTCCGCCCGCTTACCGCCCGCCGTCGCCATTATGCCCTGCTTCCCTGATGTGTCTTTTTGACCTTTAAAGGTTAGCAGTTGGCGGTGATTTTGGTGGGTGAATACGTGCGCGGAAAGGTGTTGTTGATAGTCTGGTGGCGTCAGCGCTAGCGGGTATGTGTTTGTGAGACACGCCGTAAACCCATCCATGGGGGCTCGGCTGCGGCCGTCCTGGCCGCAGACGGTCTCACAAACACATACCCGCTACCGCTGCCTTCGCATCGATAGTAAGTGGTGTATCTACAGCCAACCCTTCTTTTTGAAATACAGATACGGCGCCATGCCCGCCATCAGCATCAACATCAGCGCCCAGGGATACCCCAGTAGCCACTCCAGCTCCGGCATATGTTCGAAGTTCATGCCATAGATACTGGCGACCATGGTGGGGGGGAGGAAAACCACGGCGGCGATGGAGAAGATCTTGATGATTTTGTTCTGCTCGATGCTGATAAAACCCTGGGTGGAGTCCATCAGGAAGTTGATCTTCTCGAACAGGAAGGTGGTGTGGGACATCAGGGTGTCGATGTCGCGCAGGATGCCCCAGCAGCTTTCGCGCAGTTCCGGGTCGTCTTTCAGGTGGCGCTGCAGGAAGGCGATGGAGCGCTGGGTGTCCATCAGGCACAGGCGGATTTTACCGTTGGAGTCCTCGAGCTTTGCCAGGTGGTCAATGGCTTCCTCGAGGTCGGCTTCCTCGTCTTCCAGCACCAGGTGGCTGACTTCGCCCAGGGTCAGGTAATTGTCCTCCAGCGCATCGGCGAGGTTTTCCACCTTTTGCTCGAACAGAAGAACCAGCAGTTCCTGAGCGTTGTGGGCTTCCACCTGATTGCGGCGGGCGCGCATACGCAGCAGACGGAAATCGGCCAGTTCGTTGTCGCGCACGGTGATCAGGCGCTGGGGCTGGAGGATGAAGGCGGCAGTGGAGGTATCGTGTCGCCCCTCGCTCTGGGTCAGGTAGAGGGAGTGTACATGGATGCCTGCCGCATCAATGAAGTAACGGGCGGAAGACTCGATTTCGTCGATGTCGTCGGATTCCGGCAGTTCGGTGCGCAGCAGCTGCTCCAGCAGATCACGCTCGTTCTCTTCCGGATCCTGCAGGTCGATCCAGGCGGCATCTTCCAGGGGTTGGCTTTGGTAGTCGCTACCCGCGTAGGTTTCTTTGATCTTGCCGCGTTGGATCTGGAACAGTCTCAGCATTCCCGCTTCCCTGCATTAGGTATGGGTTATCGGATTTTTACCGGGTCATGCCCCGGCTTAGTGCGGAATGGTGTCAGGCTGTCGGTAACAAATCAATTGCCGCCAAGTTGCCGCCACAAGAGTGGCGGCGCTGTTCACAAAATCGGGCTGGTCGAATTTTATGCGAATCTAGAGCCACGTCGGCAATTCTGCGCGAATTTTCTCAGTGTCGCAGGTTGTGAGGTTCTTGCGCGATTCACCGGCAATGGCGGCGAGACAGGGGGAGGTCATGGATGTGCGCAGACTGCCGGCCATTGAGGGCTCCGCGACGATATATAGCCGGTCGAAGCGGCCTTCCTGACGGCCTTTCTCCAGGGTGTGCGCGATTTCGCGGGCGAACTTCTGCGCGCCCTGTTTGCGCAGACTGGTGGGCTCAGCCATCGCGTGACGGCCGAGACCGTAGCTATCGAAGCTGCGCCCGGGAGCGTCACTGAGCAGTTCCTGCCCTTTCATTCGCCCTTCCGGGTAAACCAGAGATTCTATTTCGTTGAGTGCACCTGCACGTTTTTCCGCTTCAAATACGCGGGCATGAGTATGGTTTGCTACTAGAACCCAAGCTTTTGACATGGTCGTTCACCTCTGATTTTTCTGCGTGTTACCGCGTTGGGTTTACCTTCGAATGGTAGGGCGGAAGCAGTCGTGATCGTAGGCTTTACGTTGGTCTCACCGGGCTCGCTGTTCACTATCCTTTCTCCAGACAGACGCAAAAATCTATCGCCAGATGGGAGGTGGGAAATGAAAGTCGAGCAAGCCATGCACCGGGGCGTTACCTGGTGCTCCCCGGATACCTCACTGCAGGAAGTCGCTCAGCTACTGCGGGACCACGATGTGGGCGCCATTCCGGTGGGTGAAAATGACCGCTTGATCGGCATGGTCACTGACCGTGATATCACCTGCAGGGCGGTTGCAGAAGGTTGGGACTTAGGCAGCAAGTGCGCCCGGGATGTAATGACGGAGCATATTGAGTACTGCTACGCCGATGAAAACATGGAACAGGCCATCGACCATATGCAAGCATCGCAGATCCGCCGTTTGCCGGTGGTGGATGGGGCAAAACGGATGGTGGGCATGCTGAGTATGGGAGATATCTCCCACTCGGTAAACGATGATAGCTGCCAACGCTATGCCGCAGCCGTATCGGCCCATCACTAGGGTTTCATGAAGGCGTCACGTTAGCGGTTACGTCTTTTTTAAGAAAAGACGTCTCTTCGAAAAAAGGTGTGTATGCGCTCACTGCGCCAGCTAGTGGGCGTATTTCATGGTCTTTGCACGGGCTTTGAGAGGAATTTAGGTGTACTTTAGGTGCAAGCGCACTTCGTTTGTACTGGGCTGACGTATTTGGGAGCTCAAAAATACACTTATTGCTCGGGACTACTCGGGACTAAGTGGTACTGTTTCTCGGAATCTTTTGACAAGGTTTGCAAGGTGGCCCACAGGTTGCAAGGGATATGGCGTTAATCGGTCAGTGTATTACCTGTTAGCACCTGGGTGCTTTCAGTGTGGCCAACCTGGAATATCACGAGCGAAAATCATGTCTCAAAGAAATACGCGCCACCCTCTTCTTGCCTCCACCGTATTTTGTCTGTCACTCGCACTCACCGCAGTCCTGTCCCCGATGGTAAACGCGAAAGCTAGTGCCAGCTGGCTGGGCTACGGAAGTGAGGACCCGGTTATTCGGCTGGCGGTAACTCCGGTAGAGATTCATATTGATGCACCGACCCCCATGACTGGGAACAACCTCGAGCTGCTGCTTGCGCTCTCTGGTAGCGAAGGCGGTCTGGGAGGATTGCGGGAGAAGGCGAGCCGAGAGTTCAGTCTGTATCTGGATCAGCAGGTGCAGGAACGGTTTGGCGAGTTTTTCGAAGATGAGCGGGTGCACCTGGTAGATAGCCGAGCACCTCTCACCCTGCACACCAAATTTGACATCGCCATTCGCCAGAAAATTCTCGATATTTTCAGCAGCAAAGACTTTGACCTTGAGAAGGGTACCATGACGGCCTACGGGACTTTCCGTTACCGTCTGCAAGGCACATCGGGTGCGCTGGTCCTGAAAGAGGGGACCGTCGATCTTTCTGAGCTGAAACTGCGTGCCCGCTACAGTACTCGCGCCCCCAAAGATGGTGGCGTTGTCGAGGATACAACTCGCGAGGCTACCGAGCGTCTGCTGGCGGATATGGCGGAGGAAGTGCTCGATGAGATCGAAGATGCGTTAGAGGCTGATTCTCTGTTGGAGTTGGCCCGAAGATAAGTTCGGGCCGGTTATCTTATTCCCGGTCGATTCGCTCTACTTCAACGAATGATTGGCTGGCCGCGGTACATTCTCTGTGGAGGGGTGGGGGTTCCTCTGCCATCGTGTAGTGCCAACTCCTCTCCATAGATCATCTCGTAAATATCCTTTTTCCCCTGTTCCTGCAAAACTTTCTGGCCCCGATACAGGCGCTCGGGCGGCTCCTCCCCGGTCAGGAAGGGGCTGCCTTTCAGGGCTTCCAGTTGGCCAATTAATGACAGGGATTCTGCATCCTTACTGCGGTGCTTGAGTTCGGCGAGTTGCGTTTCAAAGTCAAAGTCCGAAAAGCGCAGGTTGATATCGAACTCTGCCTGAATACGCTTGCGTAATTTACGCAGGGTGTTGAGAGCCTGGGAGGTCATCAGCCACTGGTGATCGGTCATCGAGTTTCAGCCCTTGTGTGATTTTTATGCCTTTTCGGTCGTTGCTTAATAACAATTGAGCAAAGTGCGGGCCAACTTTTCGTTGCGGTGAACTTTTGGGAGCAGGGCCCGGCTGCCTTTGGGAGCACCAGTAGAGTGCAATTAGGCGACAGCTGCCCTTGGGGTGTGCAAATGCGCGGCGTCAGGGAGTATCGATCTGTTAAGCTTTGCCACAGACTCGGCGCTCGCCGGATAACAAACAATGAGGATTCGATATGTCTGCAGAACCCATCAAGTGTAAAGCGGCCGTTGCCTGGAAAGCGGGTGCCCCGCTCTCAATTGAAGAAGTGGAAGTGGCGCCGCCCAAAGCGGGGGAGGTGCGGATCAAGCTGATAGCCACTGGTGTCTGCCATACAGACGCGTTTACTCTCTCTGGCGATGACCCGGAAGGTGTATTCCCGGCGATTCTCGGCCATGAAGGTGGTGGCGTGGTTGAGTCGATTGGCGAAGGCGTAACCAGTGTGGCAGTGGGGGACCATGTGATTCCCCTGTACACGCCGGAATGCGGCGAGTGCAAGTTTTGTAAATCCGGTAAAACCAACCTGTGCCAGAAGATCCGTTCCACCCAAGGGCAGGGCCTGATGCCCGATGGCACTACCCGCTTTTCCATCAATGGCGAGCCTATCTACCACTATATGGGGACATCTACATTCTCCGAGTACACGGTGCTACCGGAGATTTCTGTGGCCAAGGTGAACAAGAATGCACCATTGGAAGAAGTCTGTCTGTTGGGTTGTGGTGTAACGACTGGAATGGGAGCGGTAGCGAATACCGCCAAGGTGGAAGAGGGGGCTACCGTTGCCGTATTTGGCCTCGGCGGCATCGGCCTCGCCACCATTATCGGTGCGCGCCTGGCGAAAGCGGGGCGGATCATTGCCATTGATATCAATGAAGGTAAATTTGAGCTGGCGAAAAAGCTCGGTGCTACCGACTGTATTAACCCGAAAGACTACGACAAGCCGATTCAGGAAGTGATTGTCGAACTGACCGACGGTGGGGTGGATTACTCGTTCGAGTGTATCGGTAATGTGAATGTCATGCGCTCAGCCCTGGAGTGTTGTCACAAGGGCTGGGGGGAATCGGTGATTATTGGTGTGGCCGGTGCCGGCCAGGAAATTTCCACTCGACCTTTCCAGCTGGTCACCGGTCGCGTGTGGCGCGGTACCGCATTTGGGGGTGTGAAAGGGCGCTCCCAGTTGCCAGAGTATGTGGAGCGCTATCTCGCCGGGGAATTCCAGCTGGATGACTTTATCACTCACACGATGCCGTTGGAGAAAATCAACGAGGCCTTCGATCTGATGCACGAAGGCAAGAGTATCCGCAGCGTGATTCACTACAACTGAGGTGACCTGAGCATGGTAGAACTTGTCAGCAAAACCCAGAGTTTCGACGGCAGCCAGTGCCAGTACAGCCACCGCTCGGAAGTACTCAATTGCGAGATGCGGTTTTCGATATTCTTGCCATCCCAGGCGGAGAAAGATCAGCGCTTTCCCGCATTGTATTGGCTCTCTGGACTGACCTGCACCGATGAAAATTTTTCCCAGAAAGCGGGTGCCCAGCGTATGGCTGCGGAGCTGGGTATTGCCCTGGTGATACCGGATACCAGCCCCCGCGGCGATGATGTGGCGGATGATGAAGCTTACGACCTGGGCAAGGGCGCGGGCTTTTATGTGAATGCCACCCAGGATCCATGGAAGCCGCACTACCGCATGTACGATTACGTCGTGGAAGAGTTGCCGAAACTGGTTGAGCAGCATTTTCCGGTGAGTGATCGCCGAGCGATCAGTGGCCACTCCATGGGTGGACACGGTGCCCTGACGATTGCGCTGAAAAACCCTGACAGCTACACCTCGGTTTCGGCGTTCAGCCCGATTTGTAACCCTATCGCCTGTCCCTGGGGAGAAAAAGCGCTGGCTGCTTACCTGGGGGCGGATAGGGCGCTTTGGGAAGAGTACGATGCGACCGCGCTATTGAGCCGTGCGACGGAACGGCTGCCGATTCTGATATCTCAGGGAGAAGATGATCAGTTCCTGGAAGAGCAGCTGAAGCCCAGTGCACTCAAGACCGCCGCTCAGGCGGCGGGATACCCGCTGAAGCTGGAGTTTCATGCGGGCTACGACCAC
The DNA here is from genome assembly GCF_020524885.1 of Microbulbifer elongatus. Taxonomy (GTDB): domain Bacteria; phylum Pseudomonadota; class Gammaproteobacteria; order Pseudomonadales; family Cellvibrionaceae; genus Microbulbifer; species Microbulbifer elongatus_A. The sequence continues at coordinate 976,449 of NZ_JAIVKJ010000002.1, forward strand.
AGTTACTACTTTATTGCGACATTCATCGAGCAGCACCTGCGCTTTCACGCGGATTATCTGCTGCATAACGATTAAGGTTTCAAGCCCGCAAACCTGCTCCTGGGGATTTAGTATCCCCAGGGTGCCGGTGGTGTTGCCACCGGCTTGGTCAGGTCAAACTGCACGCGAAACTCGCGCCCGTTGGGGCGAGTAAGCTCATAAATGAAATGCTGGTTCGGGTGAATCTCCATTGCCCAGGTATTTTCCAGTGACGCGTTCAGTCCTTCCCGCTTGAAAGTGCTGATGGATTCCTCATCTACAGGAAACTCCTGACGGTTCTCCGTTCCTTCGCTCGCGGTATCCCCGCCATACATGGTCACAGCATCTTCAGTGCCATCTTCGTGGCGATGATCGTGCTTGAGTCGCAAGCCGTCGTTGGTACGCGTCAGGATCCAGGTGCGGGAATGGTCATCACCCACGTGAAAGGGGATGCGGATTTCGTTTTGGGGGGCGTCGCAGCCGCGAACATGCATCACCAGTTCCTTGCCCTCAAAGGGATCCTGCTGATCGGAGCGCGGCTCGTTTGCAGTAATTTTTCCCGCGAAGGCCTTTCCGCAGTAGTCGGCGATATGTGCAAGAAAAACATCGACGGGCTTTTGCTGGGAAGGCTGCGGGGTGCAAGCAGAGGCCAACAGCGCGCCAAGGAAAAGAGCTGGGGCCTTACTGGTCGGTTTAATCATCAAGGTTAGCCGTGTAGGTGTAAACAAAGACACCGGAGAAGTTTAGGACAGGGCAATTCAGGTAGCAGATTCTGTGAGCTGTTGCAGTTGCCGCTCAAATTCACTGACTTCCTGGGCACCACTGATAGCGTATTCGTGATTGAACATAAACAGGGGGACGCCGCGGATTCCCTGCATCAGCAGTTGCTCTTCGCGGGCGAGGGTCTGCCGGGCGATCGCCGTATCGTTTAGTGCTTGCGACGCTTCTTCCCGGTCAAGCCCAACGGCTGCCACCGCATCAAGCAGTACGCTCTCGTGGTTGAGGCTTTTGCCGTGGGTAAAGTAGTCCTCAAATAGCTGCATTTGCAGCTCGGTCTGGCGTCCAGTGGGCTCAGCCCAGTGCAGCAGACGGTGGGCATGATTGGTGTTGTAGATGCGCATCTCATCGGAGAAGTTAAAAGTAAAACCCAGCTCGTGGCCGATCGCTGTCAGCCGTTCTCTGTTTTCTGTACTTTCCTCATTGGAGATACGGTATTTGCCAGTAATATGCTCGCGCAGGTTTTCTCCGGCCTCCACCATTTCCGGGTTTAACTCGAAAGGATGCCAGACGATATTGAGGTCGAAATGATCGGGGAATTTGGCGAGTGCCTGCTGAAGGCGTTTGTAGCCGATGACACACCAGGGGCAGACGACGTCAGAGACGATATCGATTCTCAAGTAGGACTTTGTCATCGCAATCGGCCTTCTTTCTTCATTATGTTTATCGGTATCTCTACATAATGACCGGGGATTTCTGGCGTGTAAATATACTTTAGCTACACGAAAGATACGACCTTCCCTGGGGTGCTACCGCCCATCACGCCCGCATGTGAGTACTCACTAATGTCTGGGGGCTGAGCTGGGGCACCTCTCCCAGTTTATGCGATCCCCATGGTTTTGCCGGTATTGCGGGCGTTGGAAAGGAAATAATGTGACTTGGTAGACACTAAGTGACAGAGGAAGACTCCCCCTGTGACAGCTGGACACTATCGATATCCCAATTTATCGATATCCCAATTTTATGGCGCGCGAAGCAAAAAAAGGCCGGAGCAAGACCGGCCAAGGGATGGGGTGGTTGGGGGACAACATAAGATCCTGTGAGGATTATTCGCTCTGGCTCTAGATTAGCCAGAGACTTTCAGTTTGTTCTCCACTTTTTCAACACCATTGGTGTTGCGGGCAATGGCTTCCGCAAGGTCTTTCTCTGCGCCGGACTGAGCGAATCCGCGCAGAATGATCGTGCCGTTTTTCGAAGAAACATCGATGTCTGTGCCCGCGATCTCTCTATCCATGAGCAGGCGCGTCTTGACCACGGTGGCGATTTTCGCATCGACATACTTGCGGTTAATTTTTTCGCCGATCGGTTCTCGATTGGCGATTGTCAGCTTGTTGTTCACGTTCTTTACACCATCGATACTGGCAATAAGCTCCTCAGCAAGTCGACGATCAATATTACTTTCAACCTCACCGGTGAGCAGACCTTGGATCGATGGTCAGACTCTTTGGTGTATTGCCGCCGTGAGGATCCACCGGCAATACACCAAAACTCATTCCACCCGGTGTTCAGGGTTAGCAGTCGGTGTCTTTGGCGTTTGCCTCTTCTTTGACATCTTCACACGCGTCTTCGATGGCGTTGCCGGTACCAGTGATCGTTTCATCGATGGACTCACCGATAGACTCCGCGGTTGGCTCTTCACTGCACGCGGCGAGGCTGCTCGCGATTGCTACAGACATTGCCACATAAATAATTTTGCTGAAATTTTTCATATTGTTTCTCCTGGTCTTCTAATAAGATTTCTGTAAAACGTGGATGGATGCAAGTAAGTTATCAATAGTTTTGCTGGGACCCTGGAATAGCAGTTTACGGGCGAGGGCCTCGCCCCCTGATGGCACCGGCAACGAGCGCGGTTAACCACAAAACAATGAAAACAAAAAAGATAATTTTTGCGATACCTGCAGAAGCGCTGGCAATTCCTCCGAAGCCGAATAATGCGGCGACCAGTGCAATGATCAGGAATGTGATCGACCAACCGAGCATTTCTTTTCTCCTGTGTGATTCGATTCATCTATGAGATGTACACCGAGGTCATCGCAAGGGGTGTACCAACTTTATACAGGCCGCGTGGTTGCTGGATATCGGCTGGTTTTGCGCGAATTTTGGGCGGGGATGATCGCCGGTAACAACTAAGTAAACCTGCAACTTTTTCATGGCACTGTGAAAAATTTACCGGGTGGTGTCTGCCAGTGAAAGGTAGAGACCCAGAAAAGCCGGGTTTCGCGCAATATTGCGTGGCATCAAGGCGGGATTTACCTTGGCACCCAAGTTGCACCTTCTATACAGAATCACGATTTTCACTGTAAAACAGCAGAAAAACGGTGCTTGCAAATATGCACCTGCGCACTGGTCTTGGAGTTTTAAAGCGGCTGCTCATTACGCTTGGCCTGTGCCTGGCGACTTCTATTGTTGCTGTGCCGAGTTTCGGGGTCTCCAGCTTGGTTGACACTGCCGAAGCCGGAATGAACGGGTCCGAGGCGGAGAAAACACTGAGTAACAAGCAGTTGGATCAGCTGATCAAAATCCTGGGAGACAAGGAGCAAAGAGAGCAGTTCATCCGTAATCTGGAAGGGTTGAGGCAGGCGCAAGCCGAAGTGTCCAGCGAGAATCCGCTTGCCATAGCCGATACCACTCTTCCCGAGGAGGCCGCTAGCCGACTTGTGGATAAGTACGGAGAAGTGCTGGATGGAATGGGAATCAGCGCGAACAACGCCATCAAGTTCTCGGTGACGTTTGGGATGCTATTTTTCCTTACCATCATGTCCCTGCTGGTCGTATTGTCAGAAATCGGCGTTGATGTAATGCCCCTGTTGGCGGGTGCTGGTGTACTGCGTATCGCCATTGGTTTCGGTGCGCAGACCCTGGCCAAAGATTTTCTGGCGGGCTTTACGATTCTTATCGAAGATCTTTTGTAGGTGGACGATGTGGTTACCGTAGGAGGGCCGACGGGTATTGTTGAGAGGATTACCCTGCGCAAAGTGGAAATGCGCTCTCTGGATGGGACTGTGCATACTGTCCCGTTTAGTGAAATCAGTATTGTGGATAACCTTACCAAAGACTTCAGTTATTACATGCTGGAAGTGGGGGTAGCCTATCGGGAAAACACCGATGAAGTGATCTCCATCCTGCTCGATGTCGATCGGGAGCTGCGTGAGAGTGAAGAGTACGGACCTTCCATTCTTGACCCCCTGGAGGTTCTGGGTGTGGATCGATTTGATGATAGCGCCGTGGTGATCAAGGCGAGAACACGGACGCGGGCCCATGAAAAATGGTTTGTCGGCCGAGAATTCAATCGCCGTATGAAGTTGGCGTTTGATGAGCGCAATATTGAAATTCTCTTCCCCCATCAGACTCTGTATTTCGGCGAAGCGAAAGATGGCCAGGCGACTTCAGCAGATATCCGGGTTCTGCCTGCCGAGCGGAACCAGAATGACAGTGAACAGAAGGGAGAGAGCGGTTCGGTTGCAGAAACCTCCAGTGCTGCTAGCGCGAAGCGTGATGCAGCCCCTGATATTCGCGCTCGTCGTTCTGACATTGTCGGTGAGGGGCAATACGACGATTAGTATCGGTGGTCACCCGTTTAGTCAGGGCAAGACTGCGCTCAGTTTCTTGACGGCCAACTACAAATTCCCGGTGATTTATGTCATTTTTACCGGATATTCTGAGTAGCAGTCGAAGTAGATATGAAGCGTTTTACCCTGTCCCTGTTTGCCGCCACTTTCGCGGGATTTTGCTCTGCCGAGCAGCTCACAATCGAGCGAATATTCTCCGATCCCGCGCTGAGCGGCACAAGCCCGCGTGCACTGCAGTATTCCCCGGATGGTAGCCGGGTCACGTTTCTCAAGGGGCGTGAAGAGGATTACAACCGCTACGACCTGTGGGAGTACCGCCTTAAGGACGGCGAGACCCGCATGCTGGTGAACTCTGACAAGCTGCACTCCGGCGAGGAAGTTCTCTCCGACGAAGAGAAGGCTCGCCGTGAGCGCCAGCGGATTTTCGGCAGCGGCATTATGGAGTACAGCTGGTCGAAAGACGGCAAGTCCCTGCTGTTTCCACTCGCCGGCGATGTGTTCTACTACCGACTCGAAAACGGCAAATCGAAGCGTCTGACCGAAACCGAAGCCTTTGAAACCGATGTGCGCGTTTCTCCCCAGGGGAATTTTGTTTCCTTCATTCGCGACCAGAACATTTATGTCGTGGACCTGGATTCCGGAAAGGAGCGACAGCTCACTACCGATGGCAAGGGCGCAATCAAAAACGGTATGGCCGAGTTTGTCGCCCAGGAAGAAATGGATCGCATGACCGGTTACTGGTGGTCGCCGGATGAAAAGCGTATCGCCTACCTGCAAGTCGATGAGAGTCCGGTAGACGAAGTCACCCGCAGTGAGATCTACGCTGACCGCATCGATATGATTAAACAGCGTTACCCTGCTGCCGGTCGTCCCAATGTCAAAATCAAACTCGGGGTGCTGGATCTCGACAGCGGTAATACCCAGTGGCTGGATCTGGGGAAAAATGAAGATATCTATATCCCGCGGGTCAAGTGGGCGCGTGACAACCTTCTGTCCTATCAATGGCAGAACCGCAGCCAGAACAAACTGGAGCTGCGGCTTGTGGATATCCCCAGCGGAAAAACCCGCAACGCACTGGTGGAAACCAGTGATACCTGGGTGAACCTGTTCCACGACCTGCGTTTCCTGAAAGGCAGCGATCGCTTTATCTGGGCTTCGGAGAAGGATGGTTTCAAACACCTCTACTTGTACGACTTCTCCGGCAAACAACTGGCGCAGTTGACCAGTGGTGACTGGGCCATTGATGAGCTGGAGGCACTGGATGAGAAATCCGGTAAGATCTATTTCTCTGGGCGCAAGGACACCCCGCTAGAGCGCCACCTGTACGTGACCGACCTGGAAGGTAGCGGCAAGGTTGAAAAGATCTCCTCCCGCGCGGGCATGCACAGCATCGAGTTTGCCGACGATGCCTCTGGCTATATCGATACCTATTCCAATCCCACCACCCCGGCCCAGGTCAGCCTGCACGGTATTGATGGCAAGCGCGTGACCTGGTTGCAGGAAAACAAGGTAGAAAAAGGTCACCCGCTGTATCCGTTCATGAGTGACTGGATTAAGCCGGAATTTGGGGAGATCCAGGCACCGGAAGGACATACGCTTTACTACCGGATGTACAAACCGGCGGGCTTTGATCCCAAAAAATCCTACCCGACCATGGTCTTCCTCTACGGCGGGCCCCACGCGCAGCTGGTCACCAACAGCTGGGATAGACCCTTCAACCAGTTTATGGCCCAACAGGGGTATGTCGTATTCACTCTGGATAATCGCGGCTCCGCCAATCGCGGCAAAAAATTTGAAGACCCCATCTTCAAGAAAATGGGCAGCGTGGAAGTGGACGACCAGGTTACGGGAGTGAAGTTCCTGCGCACCCTGCCGTTCGTGGACCCCGAGCGCATCGGTGTGTATGGCCATAGCTACGGCGGCTACATGGCGCTGATGACCATGTTCAAAGCCGGGGATTACTTCAAGGCCGGTATTTCCGGTGCGCCGGTAACCGACTGGGGCCTGTACGACACCCATTACACCGAGCGCTACATGGGCAACCCGAATACAGTGCCGGAAGCGTACGAGGCATCCTCGGTGTTCCCCCACGCCAAAGACCTGAAAGGTCCGTTGCTGATTTACCATGGCATGGCGGACGACAATGTGTTGTTTACCAATACCACCAAGTTGATCAAGCAGCTGCAGGACAACGGCCAGCAGTTTGAGTTGATGACCTATCCGGGTAAAAAGCACAGCCTGCGGGGCAAGGAAACCCGCAAGCACTGGTATCAGATGATGAAGGACTTTTTCGATCGTACCTTGAAAGCATCGGATTAGGATTGAAGAGACCAGCTAGAAAGGGCTTCCTCGGGAAGCCCTTTTTTATTGCCTGCAGAAAGGGATTGCGCTCATGCTAATCTAAATGAGAATCTGTTGCATTATCGATAGTAGGTGGTTACACTCCGCTGCAAATTAAAGGGGTAATTCCTGGGGACTCGATTATGCAATCCAATCTGTTTGCCAGCTCTGTGCTGGCCGTCGCGCTTGCCGCGGCCAATACCGTCATCGCCGCTGAGGCCAAAAAATCTGACAAGCTTGCCAGTGTTGAGAATGTCGAGGTGGTCGGCGAGCAGGTGGACTCCTACCTGCTGGAAGACCTGGACACGGCTACCGGCCTGGGGCTTTCCATCATGGAAACCCCGCAATCTGTTTCCGCTATCGGCAGCACCCAGCTGCAGGATTTCAACATGTACAACCTGAACGATGCGCTGCTGGCAGTGCCCGGGATTCAGGTAGAGAGCGTGGAAACCGACCGTACTTACTACTCTTCACGCGGCTTCGATGTGAGCAACTTCCAGGTCGACGGCGTGGGCCTGCCGGCTACCTATGGCAACCGCAATGGCAAGACCGACACCTCTATTTACGAGCGTATCGAGGTTGTACGCGGTGCCAACGGTCTGATGAGCGGCGCGGGCAACCCGTCTGCGACCGTCAACATGGTGCGCAAGCGACCTACGGAAGATTTGCAGATGTCCTTCAGCGCCATCGCCGGCTCTTGGGATAACCTGCGCGTGGAAAGTGATATCTCCGGTACCTTGACCGATGGCCTGCGCGGTCGTCTGGTGATGACCAAGGAAGAGGGCGAGTCTTATCTCGACTTTTATGCCATGGACAAATCCGTCGTCTACGGTGCACTGGAGAAAGATCTGGGTGAATCGACGTTGCTGACCCTGGGGGCCAGTTACCACAGTAGCCTTGCGGACAGCCCAATGTGGGGCGCCTTGCCGCTGGTATACAGCGATGGTTCCGCCACCGACTATGACGTATCGGCTTCTACCTCTGCCGAGTGGGCCTATTGGGACAATATCGAGAAGGAAGTCTTTGCCGAGCTCAAGCACGAGTTCGCCAATGGCTGGGAGCTCAAGGGCTATTACAGCACCGCGGATATCGAGGGCGACAGCAACCTGCTGTACATGTACAGCCTGCCGGACGCCGAGACCGAAGAAGGCCTAATCGGCTACGCCAGTGAGTACACCCTGGACGCGGAACAGGATGTTTTTGACCTGCGCTTATCCGGTACCTATAGCTTGCTGGGTCGCGAGCACGACCTGCTGTTTGGTTACAACTGGTCCGAAGGCACCACAGCGGAAACCTCATTGTACGACTACACCAATGGCTTCCCGTGGATTGGTGACTTCACCGAGTGGCAGGGCCAGACGCCGGTGGTTCCGGTCTATACCGACGGCCTGACCGGCAGTGATTTCAATGACGAGCAGAGCGCCGTGTTCGCCGCGACCCGTTTCCATGTTACCGATAGCCTGAGCCTGGTCGGTGGCGCGCGCGTAGTGAACTGGAAAGCCGAAGGCGAAGGGTACGGCACCAGCAAAGTTACCGAAGTCGATGGCAAGGTGCTGCCCTATGCCGGCGTTGTTTACCGGGCTACCGACAACTACTCCCTGTATGCCAGCCACACCGAAACCTTCCGCGCCCAGGATGATATCGCCGAGGACCTCAGTTTTATCGACCCCACCGAAGGCGTGAATGACGAAGTGGGTGTGAAGGGCCAGTTCCTCGACGGCAAGCTGATGGCAACCCTGGCCTACTACCAGACCCAGCAGAACAATGTGGCGGAATTTGCAGGGCAGATGCCGGACCCGATCAACGACCAGGTCATGATCGATTTTTACGAGGGTCGCGATTACGAAAGCGATGGCTTTGACCTCACGGTGAGTGGCCAGCCTGTCGATGGCCTGAACTTGGAGTTCAGCTACGCCAAGGTGAATATCGACAATAAGGCGGGCAATGGCCTGAACCGCGACTTTATTCCGGCCCAGACTGTGCGCCTGTACGCCAGCTATCGTCCGGCCATGCTGGACCGGCTGAAGGTGGGCGGTGGCCTCAATTGGCAGGACGACATTTCCCGCACCCATGCGGCAGGGCACCTGATCAAGCAGGAGGCCTATGCCACCTTGCAACTGTTTGCCAACTACAAGGTGACCGAGCAGCTGAGCGTCTCACTCAATGGTGAAAACCTCACCGACGAGAAATACATCAGCAGCCTGTACTGGGATCAGGGCTTTTACGCAGCACCGCGCAACATTAGCGCATCGGTGAACTGGCGCTACTGATCTGCGCGGAGGTTGAGGGAATTTCCTGGGGCGGCGGGCCTGTTCACCGTCGTCCCGTTTGTGCATTTAAGTACCGTGTAAAAAATCATGAATAAAACCCTGTTCAAACTGCACAGCTGGATGGCGCTGGCCGCGTTTGTACCGCTGCTGGTGATCTGTGTTACCGGCAGTATCCTGGTGTTCAAACACGAGATTGACGCCGCGCTGCTCGCGGACAAGGTGCGTGTGGATTCCGCCGGGCGCGAGCGCCTCAGCCTGGATACGCTTGAAGCCTCCGTGCAAAGCAACTTCCCCAACTACGAGGTAGTGGGCTGGGCGCTGTTTCAGGACAAAGACCGTGCGGACCTGGTGTACACCATGCAGCACGGTACCGACGAGTGGACCTATGCCCTGGTGGACCAGTACACCGGCGAGCCATTACGCCCACCCATGGGGCTGACTCACCACCTGACCGACTGGCTACTGGATCTGCACTTTACCCTGCTGCTGGGGGACTGGGGCATGCTGGTTACCAGTGTCTTCTCCATCCTGCTGTGCCTGCTGGGCGTTACCGGATTTATTCTGTACCGCAAATTCTGGAAGAGCTTTTTCACCCTGCGCTGGAATGCGCGGATGATCGTGTACTTCTCCGACCTGCATAAAATGACCGGCATCATCGGCGCGCCTATCCTGCTGATACTCGGCTTTACCGGAGCCTGGTGGAACATCACCCACTTCGCCCACGAGTGGGAGGAGCACGCGGATGGCCATGCGCACTACAAGATGGCCGAGCGCCTTTACAGCGATGACCTCTCCCTGCAGGGACTGATGGACGATACCGGCAACCGCATCCACAACTTCGAGACCACCTACATTTCCTTCCCGTGGGAGCCCGGCGCCAACTTTACCTTTTGGGGCGATGTGCACACGGGCAATCCGTTGGTCAGTGAGTACGCCAGCAACGTTACCTACAACGCCCAAAGCGGTGAGCATATGCTCAGCTACGATATCCGCGATGCCGATCTGGGCGCGGTCATTGTCGACAGCTACCGCCGCCTGCATTTCGGCAACTTTGCCGGCCTGGTGAGCAAGGTTCTCTGGTGTGTGATTGGCTTGTCACCGCTGCTGCTGTCGATTACTGGTGTATATATCTGGTACCAGCGCCGCGAGAAGCGCCGCAATGCGCGCCACAAGAGGAAAGAGAAGCGTCGCGCCAAAGCCGCGGAGCTGGCAGGGGCCACCACCTGAACTGCTGCCACAGATCCACAGAGCCGGGCGTGTCCCGGCTTTTTTGTGCCTGTTTCCTCCTTGTGGGGCTTTTGCTACTATCGTTTGGCCTTACCAAAAATAATTTTCTGCCTGACAGAATCCCATAGCGAGTCCCCGTATGAACGTCTCTCGTCACCCGATCCGTCGCCTGCTAGCCTGCGCAGTGATGGCGCTGGCTGCCTCTGGCTGCAATGCCAAGTCGGGCCCGCTCGACCTGCTGCAACCGGCCAGCACCATGGAAGAATACCGGGCCATGTCAGAGCAGCTCTTCCGTATCGATCAGGCCGCGATCGAGGCCGAGGCAAAAGCTGCCGGTCTGGACAAGGCGCCCAAGCCCAAAAAAGCCAAGCGTTTTGGGTTTGATGCGAGAAAGGCAACCACGGATAGCGAATTCATCGCCACCGCACAGGGGCGCCAGGTCGCGGAAAACGTGCTGAGCTTCCAGACACCATCCGGCGGCTGGTCCAAGCGCACCGATATGGGGGTGCCCCGGCAAAAGGGACACCAGTTCGGCGTCGAGAAAAATTACATTCCCACCTTCGACAACCTCGCCACCAGTACCCAGTTCTGGGTGATGGTGAATGCCTGCAACAGCCTGAAAGAAGCACGCTACTGCGATTCCGCCGCGCGCGCGCTCAAGTACATCCTGATTGCCCAGTATCCCAATGGCGGCTGGCCGCAGACGTTTCCACTGCGGGGCAAGTACCACGATTACATCACCTACAATGACACCGCCATTACCAGCCTGCTGACGATTGTCGCCGCCGCGGCCAATGGTGATCCGCGCCTGGAATTTATTCCGGGTGCATTGCGTGCGCTCGCGCAGAACAGCCTGCAGCGGGCACTGAATATGGTGGTAGCCACCCAGGTAAAGGTAAACGGTGAGCCGACCATCTGGGGGGCTCAGCACCATGTGAAGAGCTTCGAGCCCACTGCCGCCCGCGCCTTTGAGCCGGTGGCCCTGGCCACCAGTGAAAGTGCCGACCTGGTGCTGTTCCTGATGACACTGGAGCAGCCACCGGAACACGTTCAACATTCGATCGAAAGCGCCAGCGCCTGGTTTGAGAGGCACCGCATCAATGGTCTGAAGTACCGCCGCGACGGTTCCCTGCCTTCACTGATACCGGAAGAAAATGCCGATCCACTGTGGGCACGCTTTTACGATATTCACAGCGACCGCCCGATTTTCGGTGATCGCGATGGCAAGGTGTATTTTGATGTGGATAAAGTGTCGGCAGAGCGTCGCCAGGGGTACGCCTGGTATACCGAGCAACCTCATAAAGTGCTCAAGCAATACGCCAGATGGAAGCAGTAACAAACCCATCTTGTAGGAGCCTGCCTGCAGGCGAACCAAAAGCCCCGGATGATTCTCCGGGGCTTTTCTTTTTCCTATGTCAGCCTTCAAACGCGAATGGCTAGTGATAGTGCAGGTCCGTCGCCTTGCCGTGGAAAACCCGGTAAGAAAAGAAGGTGTACATCAGAATCACCGGCACCACGATCACCGCCCCCACCAGAATAAACTGTAGTGACTCCCGCGCACTGGCCGCTTCCCATATATTCATCTGGCCAGGGACAATATCCGGAAAGAAGCTGAAGCCGAGCCCGCTGAAGCACAGCACAAATATTCCTACCACCAGTGCAAATGGCAGTGCACTGTGGCGATCTGCTGTCTTGGGTAAGCGGCGCAGCAGCAGATCATTGGTGATAAAGCCGATAAAGCACAGTGTGGGAATTAACAGGACAAACATCACCAGGGGGAAGGTAAACCAGCGGTCAAATACCCCGGGGTTTACCAGCGGATTGACCAGGCAAACGGCAACCACTCCGAGCAGCGATGCGCGGCCGGCTCTTCTGGTCCAGCGCACTGCGCGTGTTTGCAATTTCGCTTCTGTCTTCAGTACCAGCCAGGCAGCGCCGATATAGCAATAGGCCGCCGTCACCCCGAATGCGCTGAGGCCACAGAACAATATAGCGGACAGGCTCTGGTCAAACCCCATTACATACTGCCCGAGCATATAGCCCTGGGTCAGTGTAGTGATCAGAGAGCCAATCTTGAAGGTGCGGTCCCACGCGAGTTTGTGATCCACCGCTGCCTTGGCGCGGAAGTCAAACGCCACTCCCCGCATGATGAGCCCGATCAGCATAATTGCCACGGGAATATACAGCTGCATCAGGATCAGGCTATGGGCGGCAGGAAAGGCGATCAACAGCAGGCCCACTGCCAAAACCAGCCAGGTTTCATTGGCGTCCCAGAAGGGGCCGATAGACGCGATCATGGTATCCCGTTGTCGCTCGTCTTCTTCACCCATGGGGAGAAGAATCCCCACACCCAGGTCGTAGCCATCGAGAATCGCGTAGGCCAGTACCGCGAGGCCCATGAGGCCGATAAAGACTACCGGTAGCCAGTCGCCGCTGTGGTTGATGACTTCGTTCATGCGGCACCTCCGGCGCGGTTAGATGTTTGCGCGGAGTGGGGCAGGTTGGTCAGGCTGCCATCGGCAACGGGTTCCGCGGTTTCAAATTCTTCTACATACACAGACTTGAGAGCCATGCGTTTCAGTGTGTGGATATACGCCCACATCAGGATGACATACACAATCAGGTACAGTGCGAGCGACAGGCCCACATTGGCGGGTGCCACCGGAGTGACCGCGTCGGCGGTCTTCAGGATGCCGGTTACCAACCAGGGCTGGCGCCCGATTTCGGTGACATACCATCCCGCCAGTGTCGCCACCCAGCCGGAAAAGGTCATGGCCACCAGTAACTTCAAAAAGGGTTTGGGTAGCGCTTTCCTACGACGCAGCAAGTAGCAACCGGCCCAGGCGGTTGCGAGCATCAACAGCCCCATACCGACCATGATGCGGAAACCGAAAAACATCGGTTTTACCGGAGGGTGATCGCCTTCAAATTCATTGAGCCCCGGAATTTCCCCGTCCGCCTTGTGGGTAAGGATCAGGCTGGCCAGCCTTGGAACGCCCACTTCGAAATGGTTGCTTCGGGTTTCTTCGTCCGGGATGGCAAACAGCAGCAGCGGTGCGCCGTGCTCGGTTTCCCAAACGCCTTCCATGGCGGCAATTTTTTGCGGCTGGTGTTCAAACGTATTGAGTCCGTGCAGGTCGCCGACAAAGGCCTGTAGCGGCGCGAGCACTGCCGCCAGAATCAGTCCCGTTTTCAGGGCCAGCCTTGGCGCCTGCTTGCCATCGCCTTTCAGAATTCGGTAGGCGGAAAGGCCGCATACAAAAAATGCCGCGGTGAGTCCTGAGGCCAGTAGCATATGTGCCAGTCGGTAGGGGAAAGAAGGATTGAAGATCACTTCCAGCCAGCTGGTCGCGTGCACTACACCGTCGCGTATTTCGTAGCCCGTCGGTGTCTGCATCCAGGAGTTCAGTGCAAGTATCCAGAAAGCCGACAGAGTGGTGCCGATGGCCACCATCAGTGCGGAGAAAGTATGTACCTTGCTGGGAACGCGCTTGATACCGAACAGCATAATGCCGAGAAAGGTCGCCTCGAGGAAAAACGCCGTCAATACTTCGTAGCCAAGCAGCGGCCCGGCGATATTACCCACAGTTTCCATATAGCCCGGCCAATTGGTGCCGAACTGAAACGACATGGTGATACCGCTTACCACGCCCAAGGCAAAGGTCAGCGCGAAAATTTTTACCCAGAAACGGTAAGCGCGCATCCACACCGGGTTATCGGTGAGATCGAAGCGAAGTTTGAAAAAGAACAGAATCCAGCAGAGCGCGATGGTGATGGTGGGAAAGAGAATGTGAAAGCTGATGTTGGCCGCAAACTGTATGCGCGACAGGATCAGTGTATCCAGCATAGGCACCTCTAGAGAGCGCCGCATCCGGAGCGGATGCGGCTAAAACTGCGTGTGACTTGGGCGGGCCGGTGTCACACGACCGGCAAACAAGGAGCGGCGAACGAGAAACGATGAATGAAGAGTCGAGAGTGGTACTCTACTTCTTGGTGTCGGCCTTCTTGCCGCCCGCCCTGGATTTGAGTTCCAGTAATTTGCTGAGACCGGAACCCAGTTTCATCAGCTTGAGCAGGTCTTTTTCATCCAGTTTGCTCAGGGTGTTGGCAAACTGGTCGAGCATCTCCAGCAGGCTGTATACCTCCTGGATTTTTTTCTGCGATTCACTTTCCTGCTCATCCCGGGGTTCTGTTAACAGCAATTGCCGCAGCAGGGTAAGGGTCGGGTCCAGCTCGCGCTTGCGCCGCTCTTCAAACACGGTGCGCGCCAGGTCCCAGATGGAGCCGGCTGCGGTAAAGTAATCTTTGCGGTCGCCGGGCTGGTGGTGCAATTCGATCAGCCGCCAGGCCTGAAGCTCCTTCAGTCCCATGCTGACGTTGCCGCGACTGATTTTCAGCGCCTCCGCCAGCTGGTCCGCATTCACCGGTTCGCTGTGAATGGTTAGCAGCGCGAACATCTGGCCTACGGTGCGGTTGAATCCCCAACGGCTACCCATTTCGCCGAAGTGCAGTACAAAGGCCTGAGCCTGACTGGATAGTTTCATTGTTTTCTGTTTTTTCTTAACTTTCAGAAATTTCTGAAAATTGTAAACCTGAATTGATTTGTGTCAAGCACGAGTTGCAAAAAGGGCTCAATCGGGAGCAATGAGTGAAGCTCAGTGGGAGGTATGGGGGATCAGCGGGGAGATATCAGTGAGGAGATATCAGTGGGGAGATATCAGTGGGGAGATATCAGTGGGGAGATATCAGTGGGGAGATATCAGCGGGCAGGGACTGGTTGGCCCGCCTGTGCCAGTCATCGGGGACCACAAACCCACGGCCCATTTCACCTTGCTGGCTGAGGAGTGCGACACACAGGGGGCCGCGCTCTTCCAGCCGCGTCTTGAGCTCGGATTCGCCGGTGTTGGGAGTGCAGGCGTTGTCTGGGTGCTGGCCCGCGAGCGACGACAGCCAGCAGGTTTTCGGCAGGTGTATCCAGTGCGTGCCGGATGCGCCACAAACCTCAGGGGCCTGACTTAGAAATTGGGTGAGGCCTGCCCACCAGAAGTTTGCGGGGGTTGCTGGTGTGGGGGCGCCGAGGTTGGTCGTGTCTATCAATGGTTCAAACAACCGGCCGGGCATCAGTGCCCACTGCCGGTCCAGCTTTACCCCCGCGCGCTGCAAGGTGTCGGTGGCAATCGGGCTGTACGCAACCGGTAGCTGGTGGTCGCGCATACGCTCGAGCTTGATATCCAGTCGGTCCTTCAGCCCTGGCCCTACCCAGAAATTATCCACCCGCAGGTAAAACTTCAGCGCCAACTCCCAGTGTTCTACGCTGTCGTCGGGGAGATGGTGTACCACGAAATCCAGCTCGCCGAGGGTTTTGCCCTGATCGCGGATCGGAAAATTTTGCAGCACCAGCTGGTAGTGCGGGTGATGCGAAAAGGCGAAAGACCACAGGTTTTCGAAATAAATGCCCAGTCGCCTGCTGGTAACCTGGCTGAGCCGCTCCATGAGCTGCGGCGCGAGTCGCGATCTAATGTCAGCGGTGGAAAAATACTGGTAAAGCGCTGTTCTTCTGGATGCCGGTAACCAGGGCAGGGAAAAACGGGCGGCGATATCCGGAGCCTGTAAGGCCCACAGTAAATTGTTCCAGTGGTCCGGGGTGGCGGAGGGCAGTGTAAACTTCATTGGGCGAGTATAGGGAAGTTCACCTTTCCCGGAAATGCCCTACCACTTGTAGCGAAATCCAAACGTAAGCTGAACGCTGTCGCTATCGCCAAAGTTTTCCAGGCTGCTGGCGTAGTCGACTTCGCCGTATACCGAGCAGCGGTCGCCGCACTGGTCGTAGGTGAAGCCGATGCCCACTTCCCCCCACCAGTCATCTCTCTCCTGGAACAGGTAAGTGCCCGAAACATTTACTTCGGTTTCATCCTTGTAGTGGTAGTAGGCATTTGCAATGGCGTAGAGACCAATCCGCTCGAGCAACAGGTTGCCGTACATATTGCGGTTGACGCGTTGGCTGACGCGTTGCTCGAAGGCCAGCCCAAATCGCGCATAGCCACCTTCGTTGTCGGTGTCGATCAGGTAGGCACCGTAGGGATCGAAGTTGTCATCGATATCTTCTGCGGTATAAACGAGCTGTACCTGTGGTGTTAGCGAGTAGAAATCACAGAGTTTGAAACTGTGCCCGCCCTCCACGGAAAAATTGAAGCCAATCGCATCGTTTCCGGTATCCAGGTACCACAACTCTCTGGAGTAGAGATCCGAGTCAAACCAGTTGAACTGTGCTTGCACATCCGCATAGCTGCCCTGGCTACCGTACCAGGTAAAGGTGGTGCCAACGCCATAACTTTCGGTGTCGATATCGCCCTGCCCGAAAAAACTGTCCAGCTCGGTGCTGCCGTAGGCGTACTGGGCAAATATCCCGAGCATCAAGCGACCGCGGTAAACGGCTGGATCAAAGGAAAAGTCGGAGCCTATTTGCACTTGCCCGAAATCCTGCTGCCACTCGGCGGTCGTAGTGGAATGCTCCGGGGCGTTTTCGTTGTAAACCGAGTTCACGCGCATCCACAGGCCGCCGCCATCGATGGTGCGTTCCACGGCGTTGCCGTAACAGCATATGCCGCGATCTTTATAGCTGGTTGCCGCCCAGAAGCGATTGCCCACCCGCTTGCGCAGGGTGGTGGGGGCGTTCATGCGGCGAATTGCCTGGGGGTAGGTTTCGTAGAGCACAGCACCCGGCTGCCAGCGGGCAACCAGTTCGTCACTGCCGCTAAACGGATCAGCAATGGTGGAGCGCAGATACCAGTAACCGTCGTCCGGGTCGTCGAGGGCACCCCGGTGCAGGGTGTAACCGTAAGCGCCGCCCACGATCGCTGGCCGCCCATCGAACCCAATGTAGTGTGGGTCGAGCGTGAAGGCGTTACGCGGATTGTTGCCCTGCACCCGAATGATCGGGATGCCATTGCCGGTGGTCAGCGCACCATCGCCACCCAGGTTGAAAATGCGCACCGATGTGCGGCCGCTGACATCACCCAACACATTGAACAGGTCACTGGGTGCGTTGTCGCCAGCCAGGCGTGAGTCCATCCAAAGTCGCCCATCGCGACCGTTGTAGTTACCGAAGCGGCCACTTTCGTGAGGGATAATGTTCAGTTGATTGAACCTGCCGTCTTCCAGCCAAAGGGTCCCTGCATTGTGTACATCACCGGCGATGGAAAAGTCCGCGTCCTGGGGTTCCAGTATGCCGCCGAAGCGAATATCCAGGCCCAGTTGCTGGTCCCCGCTAGTGCCGCCCCCGACTACCAGGGTATTGGACAGACGCAGCTTGGAGCTGCCGTTGATGATGATGTTTTCCCAATTGATCAGGTTGCCACCGTCGATCAGGTGATCCAGCTTGAAACGCACGGTGTCAATAAAGCCATCGTCTCCGGTAACGTCGTCACCACCGTCGAGGATGGCCTCTCCTTCGTAGGCAAAAGCATCGATTTCCAAATAGTCGGAGCCGTCACCGCCGATGAAGTGATTGAGAATTCCCTCATCGAAGTACAGGGTGTCGTCACCACTGCCCATATCCAGCGTTTGGAAAATAAAGCCGCCGTCGAGCAGCATGTAGTCATTACCGTCACCGGCGTGCAAATTAAAAATTACCCCATCGTACACCTCGATGTGATCATCGCCACTTCCGGTATCCAGCCCTCCCCCCAAAAAGCCGCCGATCTCGGAATCCCGAATGTCCATGATCACGGTGTCGTTGCCATCACCAGTGAACAGGTTGGTTTCGATCACGGCGCCATTGATATTGACCTGATCATTACCGCTGCCCGCATCCACGGTACCGATGGTGCCGCCATTTAGATCGAGGGTGTCGTCGCCGGCAAACGTATTCACATCCGCGCCGGCGGCATCATTATCCTCGTCGCACAGGATTTGGTCTGGGCCGGCGGTTCCGGTGTTGCTGGGCGTGCATTCTGCGCGTGTGTCCGTCGGGAGCAAACTCATCCCCGCACAAAAAAGTACACCGACGAGATAACCGGCGTAACGGCGGTTATCAGAATTCATAGGTGATGCCCAGATTCAGTGTCCAAGGGTCGGTCTCAAAGTCCGCATACAGACGGTCGTAGCCGGGATTGGTTGGGTAAGTCACAACACCGTCTGTTTCTGCATCGGTGTACATTACGGCGGCGTTGATCATCCAGGAGCTGGCCATGCCGCGTCCCAGACGCCAGTCGATACCCAGTTGCGCGCTGGCACCCCAGGAGTGGCCCATGCCATATTTTGCCAGCTGGTTCGTCATGCCCTTTTCCATCAGGTAGCGCTGGAACTCGGGGTTGAGGTCGTCGTCGTAAAAGTCCGTGTAGTTGACGCCAATTCCCAGGTAGGGCTGTCCCAGGCAAACCAGGTCATTCATATACCAGTTGACGAACAGGTTGGCCGAGGACATGGTAAATCGGCCGAAGTAAATATTGTCGCGCCCCGGGTAGGCGCGGAAATTCTCCAGTCGCAGTGAGTGGTCAGACCCGCCGACATACATCATTTCCAGCCCCAGATAAGGTAGCGGCCGCCAAACGCCGGAAATATTCCAGGTTGTATCGTCCTCGATATCCCACTTTGTCTGGTAGAGGTCCCAGTCTTGGAGTACGTATTCCTTTAGCGAAGTCGCCTCATCATCCGGATAGACAAAGCTCGCGCCCAGGCGCAGGTAAAACCGTTTGAGATCTACATCGGAAACAGGAATCTGCGCACTTGCTAATACAGGGAACAGAAGTGCCAGGATTGCGGCCAGCCCGAGCTTTTTCATCGTTAACTCCATTTAACTTCGATTGACCGCCGCGATACTGCTTATCCTTTTAAACTCGATTGGCGTGTCAAAAGCCTTGTGATGGCGCGGCAATTATTGAAATTGGAACTGCCGGGGAAAATCAGAAACATCAGTAAAAGTAGCATGGGGTGCGCGCATTGCAGGTTAAATACTGACCGCGCAATCACCGTTGGTTTTTCCCTAAAAAAATGGGCCCGGAAAGGCCCATTAGTATTTCACGCCATACGAATAGCGGGCTTACCAGCGGCGCTTGAACCGCAGCAGAACAATGATCAGCAGCAGTAACATCACCACTGGACCGGTAGAGCCGCCGCTGCTGCTGGGGTAAGAGCGGTTACCGTTGAAGGCTGGCTGCGCAGTGTCCTGTCGATGATCCTGTACGGGCGCCGAGTTGCGGCTCTGACGTGCGGCACGCTCGCGTTCGACTCTTGCCTTGTTATTGCGTTTGATACCCTGCTGTTCAAACACTTGTTCCTCCACGACTACCAGCGACGTGTAGGGTGTCACCAGTCCGTTTTCTACCGCGAGGTCCACAATAGCGTCCTCGCTGTCGGCGTCGTGCCCCAGGTAATCCATTTTGTTCTGGATGTCTTCGATGGTCGCATAAGCCCAGAGTCGTTCCAGCTCGGGATTGCGGACATCCGTGGCGGGGAACTGCAAGTCTGACGTGTAGCGCACGTCGCGCGCGGAGACCTTGCCGTCGATGGTGAGCTTTGCCGCGCCGTCGCCCCAGTAGTGTCCAAACACGATCAGTTGCTGTCCGCGGTACAGTGAGCCGATACGCTGCGGCGTAATGTCGCGAACCTTCACGCCGGATATTTTGATGTCGATATCGCGGTAGGACTCATGTTGTAACTTGTCCGCCGCCTGCACCAGCCGCCCGGAAATATCGTCGCTGTTGGAGATAGCCATGGCAAAGCCGTTGGATACACGGGCCATGCCATCCAGCAGTGGCCGGTTGGCGCTGTTACCCATGACAAAGGTGAACAGGCGGATGTCGTGTTGTTCCAGTAACTTCAGGAAAGCCTTCTTTGCGGTCACCCCGACATTGGCCACACCGTCAGTTACCAGAATCACGGCGCTTGGGCGGTCGGCATCGAGATGCTCATAGGCCATCTTGAGGCCGGCGAACAGGTTGGTGCCGCCGCTCGGTTGTAGGGACTCCAGCTGCTGCAGGTAGTGATTCACGTTGGCACCGCTAACCGGGACGTAACCGCCGGTGAGATCCTGCGCACCGTTATTGAACAGCACCATACGGAAGCGGTCTGTGGGAGGCAGCTTGTTCAGGCCTTTGCGAACCCCTTCGGCCAGACTGTGATATTTCCCGGCCATAGAGCCAGACATATCCAGCACAAACGTCCAGTCCCGGCCCTGGGTAGCCGGGCCCAAGTCATCCCCTGGCGTGAGCGTCAGCATGAAGGTGCCGCGGTCACTGCCTTCGGGTCGATAGGTCACCATGTCTACCGCGCCGGGCAACCCCTGCTGGTGACGCCAGTAAACAACGATGTCTTTATCGAGAGTAAATGCGCTGCCCGTTGTTGGCGCGGCCGGCAGTGACTGTCCCTCTTCGTCGGCGATGGCGGCATTCCCCGCAGTATTCGCGAAAGAGGCTTTCCACTCCTGTCCGGTTTGCTGCTGTATCTGCGCTTGTGGATGTGCCGGCAACAGGAACTGGTCGATGGGGTAGGAAGAGCGCATGCTGAGGTTGAAGCTGAAGGCCTCCTGCACATGGGCCTGGTAAGTAAAGAACGCCATACGCTCCTCGTCTACCCCACCTTCTTCCAGCGGGTATACATAGCGCCCGATACCGAGGTCAGCGTGTACCGGCTGGATATACACCAGGCGGATACGCACCGCGTCATTGGGTTGTACCGGATAGACCCGGCTGTCGAAGGTGCGGTATTCATCCTGCTCCGTGAGCGCGGTTCTTCTACCCTGGGATTTTTCCTGCTCGTACAGGGCACGGGCCTGCTGTTTTGGCAGTACTTCGCCGGTTACCGGCTTGCCGTCGATCCAGTAGGTGAACTCGCCGACGGATGCCTTTTCAGGTACGGGAAAGCTGTATACCGCTTCGAGTGCGCGATCATTGGGGTTAAAAAAGGTCTGGTCGACTTCCGTAATCGCGTAGCCGTCCTCGATCACCACATTCACGTGGTGTTCCTTGATCTCCAGTGCGGGTAGCGAGCCATCGGCGGGTGTCAGTAGGCCTGCGGCAGCGGCCAGTTGAGGTGCGAGTGCCCCCAAAACCAGACAGATGAGCCAGTGGATGGGTTTCTGCCAAATACGTTGCATTGTCGGTTCCTCCGGATGCCATCGGGGGCTGAAAAGAAAAATGTGCCGGGATAGCCCCGGGCACCGGAGTATTTAGCGGTAGGGGCTCACAATATTCACCTAGAAACGGTAAAGTCTCGAGATATGACTCCAAAAGTACTGAATATTGATACCTTGGTGGTGAAATGAGCCAGACACAGGCACTGATGAATACTCTCAAGCGCGCGCTGAAGGCGAGGGGGATAACCTACGCCGAGGTCGCCAACCGACTGCAGTTGTCGGAAAGCAGCATCAAGCGCCTCCTCAGCGGCGATACCCTTTCGATTGCGCGGCTGGAGACTCTGTGTGAAATCGCCGGCATGGATTTCTCCGAGCTGGTACGCAAAACCGCAGAAGCCCGCCGCGGCATTACGACACTGACGGAGGAGCAGGAGCGCGAGGTCGCCGGTGATCCGCACCTGTTATTGGTTACCGTGTGCGTTATCAACCAGTGGACGGTGGAGCAGATTCTGCAGACCTATGAACTGAGTGAGCCGGAGTGCATCCGGCTGCTGGTGAGGCTCGACCGGTTGAAACTGATTGAGCTGCTGCCCCTCAACCGCTACCGGTTGATTGTCGCCAAGGAATTTCACTGGCTGCCCAATGGGCCGATACAGCGCTTTTTCCGGCAGGAAGTGCAGCCGGACTTTCTCACGTCCGACTTCGCGGGCCCGGGTGAAAAAATGATTTTCCGTACCGGCATGTTATCCCGCACCGCCAATGCGGAACTGATGAAAAAGATAGACCGGCTGATGGAGCAGTTCCATGAACTGCATGACATGGATACCAGCCTGGCGCTGGAGGAGCGTTTCGGCTCCAGTTTGATGGTCGCGCTGCGGCCCTGGGAGCTTAAACATTTCAGCCGCTTGCGGCGTAAGGATAAGGAAAAAGTGTTTCCCCAATAGCGCTGCCAATTCAGCAGGGAGATATAGAAAAGGGAAGGCCAGAGCCTTCCCTTTTCGTTTTGCGGTAAACCTTAGCGGTTAAAAGCTATAGGTCATCTTGCCATACACAAAGCGGCCGCGAGGGTCGTGCTGGCTGGATACATAGCCGTAGAGGTCTGAATCACCGTCGCCGATGGCGAATGGTGGCTCTTCGTCGAGTGCGTTATCGGCACCGAGACTCAGAACCATGTTCTCAAACCCGGTGTAGCGGGCCTGCAGGTTCAGTGTCATAAAGGAATCGACAATGCGGGAGCGGTTGGTGTCGTAATCCTGAGTGCCATCGAAGTCGATATCCGGGGTGTCCTCGAACTCGCCGATGTAATTCAGCCCGACAGTGAAGGCGAAAGTATCGCGGGCCCAGTCCGCGGATGCTGCCCAGCGGTGCTCCGGATATTCATACTCGCCGGCCAGGTCCCGTTTCAGGAAATTGTCTCCGGAGGAGTCCA
The DNA here is from genome assembly GCF_020524885.1 of Microbulbifer elongatus. Taxonomy (GTDB): domain Bacteria; phylum Pseudomonadota; class Gammaproteobacteria; order Pseudomonadales; family Cellvibrionaceae; genus Microbulbifer; species Microbulbifer elongatus_A. The sequence goes on from NZ_JAIVKJ010000002.1 coordinate 999,153, forward strand.
GTTCCACGCGCTCAAATTCGGTCAGATAAGAATAATCCAGTCGCAAACCCAGGTCGCCGCCCGCCACGGTAAGTGCGGAGTACACCATGCTCAGGTCGATACCCGAAACGGTCTGTTCACCGATATTGATAAAGCCGCTGTTGATGGACTGCAGAGAGCCGAGGGATTCGCCTGGCAGGGGAGCCGAACGCACACACACGGTGCTGTTCTGGTCACTACAGAAGGCACTGTACAGGTAGCCGAAGGGGACCTCGTCGATCTTGCCTTCCTGGGTAATGCTCCATACATCCACCGACAGTTGCATATTGTCGATTGGCTTGATCACGGCCCCCAGGTTGATCGACTCGGATTCCTCGGCTTCAAGGTCCGGGTTGCCGGAAAACACGATGTTGTAGTCGGTGCTGGCGCAATAGGCGTCATTGATTGCACAACCGTAGGTATCGGTGAAAAACAGCGACTCCTCAGATGGTCCCAGGCCTATCTGCGCCAGAGAGGGCGCGCGGAACCCGGTGCCCCAGGATGCGCGTAGTGACAGCTGTTCACTGGCGGTCCACAGAAGATTGGCCATGGGGTTTGTGGTGCTGCCAAAGTCACTGTAGTCGTCAAAACGGCCGGCCAGTGTCAGGTCCAGATCGGCGGGCAGGGGAATGGCAAATTCCACAAATGCCGAACTGATGTCGCGGCTGGCAGAAGCAGAAACCGATTCGGTACCGAAGATCAGGCCGCGCTGGAACTGGTCATCGGGAATATCTGAAGCCTTCTCCTCACGGTGTTCCAGACCCGCGGCCATGGCGATAGCACCATTGCTGGTATCAAACAGTGTGCCGTTGATGGTGAAGTCTACGCTGCGCAGCTCGGACTTGCCCTGTCGCACCAGGCTGGTGGTAAAGGCATCGATAACCGATTGTGGGTTCTGCACACCGCCAAATGGATTGTAGCGGCCGGCATCAATTTCCTGTTGCAGCAGATCCGTGCGCACCCAGCCTTGGGAGCGGTCGCCGCTCTGGGTGGACTCGCTGCGTGAACGCTGTACGGACGCTTCCCAGTCCCAATCGGCAATACTGCCGCGCAGGCCAAAAACACCGCGCAGGTTATCGGTTTCAATGTCCCATTGCCGCGCGCCGGCGTCGACAGTTCGGTAGCGACCGACGTTGACACTGCTGGCCCCCACAAAGGGATTGTTCGGATGATCGATGGGAACGGTCAGTCCGGCATCTTCATCCAGTGGCGTCGGCGCTCCCTGTGCGATCGAAGTATTGTGCTGCACCGCCAGTTCACTGAAGAACTCCAGGTTGTCCGTCAGCTGGGCGTGACCCAGCATCAGTACACCGGTGCGCTCGGATTCAGGGGTGAGCAGTGTCCAGGGGCCGTAGTCGTATACGCAGGTCTGGCCGAACGCATTGCCATCGGGGCAGTTGGGGTCAATGGTGGTTTCGCCATCGACAATAAAGCGGCCGGGATAGCCGCGTGAAGAGCGAAAATCCATACCGCCGCGGAAGGATTGATCGGCAGTATCCAGGCCCTTTCGCTCGACACTGGCGAGGGTGGAATTGGTGTGGTGATCAAAAATCACGGTGAGGTTGGAGTCTTCCCCATTTACTCCCCAGACCGCGGATACCGACTGTTCGTCGTAGCCATCGGCGCCGCCGTAATCCACGGCTATTTCCGTCCCCTCAAAATCCTTGCGCAGCACCAGATTGACCACACCGGCAACGGCGTCGGAACCGTAAATGGCCGAGGCGCCGTCCTTCAAAATTTCGACCCGCTCGACTGCGGCGACGGGGATAGTATTAATGTCGACAAAATTCGTTGTGATACTTTCGGCAAAGGCGCTGATGGCCACGCGCTTACCGTTCACCAGAACCAGAGTGGCATCGGCACCCATGCCGCGCAGGCTAACCGCCGCGGCGCCGTTGGCGGTGGAATCCTGGTTATTTCCGCGGGTGGAAAATGTACCGTTACCAGCCGCAGGATTCTTTTCAAACATCTGCTGCAGGTTGGTATAGCCCGCCTTCTCTATGGCTTCCCGGTCCATCACCTGGATCGGCGTTGCGGTTTCGAATTCGGCGTTGCGTTGAATACGAGAACCGACAACGGCGACTTCCTCTATCGCATTCTCCTCCGCGGCAAACAGCACTTGCGGTGTCGCTGTGGCCATTGCTGCGAGAATGGCGCTGGATAAAACATTTCGGCGTGTAAAAAGTCTTTTCATGATGATTGCTCGTCCATTTGCTCTATTTATTCTTGGGTGACCGAAATGGCACAGCCATTCAGGTACGCGAACAACATATCAACGGATATTTTTTGGCGCAATAATTTTGCGGTGTATCGAGTGTTTGTAGAGTTTTGTTTTAATTTGAGTCGCTATGTTAGTGTGATGAACTATTCAGAAAAAGTGGGATTTAGGTGACACAGCGAATGTTAATTGCGGGAGGGGTTGTGGCTGTTTTTTGTCGGGTGTCGCAAAAAGAAATGAAAAAGCCCGAAGCGGCGAAATTTTCAGACACCGCTTCGGGAAGCTTCCGCGGGGCGACCTCTTAGAGACAGACCTCTAGTTGGGGATAAGGCCGCCCGCACCACGCGCTGACGATTCAGGGTAAATCGTTTTAATCGTGCGACTGTTCCAATGCGTAGAAGGTCGCCTGGACATAGTCGCTGGCGGTACCCGTGTTGTTCTGGTTGTATACGCCGGCCTTGAAGTACTGGTACTGATCAGACACGTCGTAACCGCTGTTGCTCATGTCCACCACCTGTACCACATCTGCCTTGCCTGCCCGCGAGACGGTAACGGTCAGGGTGTTACCGACCACCTTGACTTCGTAGCTCCAGACTTCGTCGAGTGCGATACCGTCTGAGGGATCGGAAGCGCTACTGGAGCGACTGCCGATCATTTCGTACCAGCTGTCGCTGCCGCCGTTGGGCTCGTGGGCGATATACACGGAACCCTTGCTGTTGCCCGGCAGTTTGCGGTAGTACAGGCGCAGAGGCTCGTCGTTGTTGGCGTGGATCTGGCCAACGATCACTCGCCCAACCTGGCCGCTGTCACCGGTGGTGGTTACATGGTTTACGGCAAGGGTTGCGCGCAGTACGCCATCCACGCCACCGGCCGCATCACGCGCTTGTTGTGGCGCAGAACCGAATACCCAGTTGTTGGCGTTGACGCCCTGGGTGGCAATACTGGTATCGCCGCGACGCAGCATTTCTCGCAGCTCGGTACGGGTATAGGAAGTGCTGGTCGAGGTTTTGTAACCGTCGACCGGGCAGCGAAATACCATGCCGCCATCGGCTGCGGTATAGAAGTAAGTACTGTCGGCGTAGCCTGCATTCAGCTCGTTTTCCTTGATGGAATCCGCTTTGCCATCACCGTTGTTATCGGTCGGTACGCTCAGGTACCAGGCGCTCAGGTCGAAGTTGCCGGAAGGGGGAAGGTTCGGGTCAAGGTTGCCGCCAGAGCTGGAGCTTCCAGTACCGCCGCTGGAACCTGAAGAAGAGCCTCCGGAGCTTGAGCCACCATCACCACAGCCGATCACGTCCACTTCGAGGATGCTGTTCCAGTTGTTAGACGTATTTCCATTGCCGGTAATACGTACATAGCGGGCATTCGAATCGGCAACATCGTAACTTTCCAGGTCGGCGCTATTGCCGCTGGACTGTCCATTGGAAAGTACCATGTTCCAGTTGCTGTTGTCTGTGGAGGTTTCGATGGTAAAGAAACTGGACCGCTGATCACCCTTGTACCAGGCGATGTCGACACTCTCTACAGTTTGCGTGCCGCCCAGGTCCAGTGTGATCCACTTTATTCCCTGGGAGGACCAGCGCGAGGTATCGGCCAGACTGCCGTCGATTACGTTGCTCGGGCCGTGGCCATCGTTAGTACCGTCATCGGAAGCGGAGGCAATGGCGAGGTTGCTACCAGATGTACAGGTGCTGCCCCCTGAACTGGACGAGCCGCCAGAGGAGCTGCCAGCACCGAGGTTTTGCAACGCAAAACTGTCGAAGCGGCCTTCATTGCCATTGTAGGCACCGAATACGGTAATACTGCTGGTGCTACCGGAATAGAAGTCCACGGAAATCTGCTGCCAGTCAGTGCTGTTCGTGCTGGTATCGTAAGTAGTGCCGTTGACAGTAGCACCCAGGGTGCCGGCACCGCGGACATAGGCAGTGAGGCGGTAATTGGTATTGCTTTCGACGGAAACATCCTGCTCCATTTTTCCGCCACTACCAGAGATTTTGGCGGACTTACTGCCGCTGTGTGCAACGCTGGAAATGGCCGACGGATCACTGTCAGTCCAGCTGTCCCAGTTGCTCTCGAAACCTGGGTTTTGAATGGAAGCGCTGGCACTGGTCATGCAGGCTGACAGCAATGCAGCGCAGCTGATCTTCATCGCTAAAGATTTGGTTTTCATGGAACCCTCGTTATTTTTTTGTAGGGTGTGGATGAGTGCAGCGAATGCTGACTGCTGCGGTTTCTATTCAGTCAACCGCCCACGGCAAAGGCGCCGGGAAAACGGCGGCTCACCTGATAGTTTGTAAATGACAACCCATTGAGAATGGTTGGCCGGCGGCAGAGTGCCGCCGGCCGTTGCGCCGAATTAGAACTTGGCGCGTACACCCAGTACGAAGCGACGGTCGTTTTCCATAATCTGGAAAGCGCTGCCGTTGGTACCGGTGTTGATGGTGGGTTCTCCGGTCAGGTTGGAAACATTGCCGATAACGGTAATGTTATCGGTGACGTCGTAGCTGGCGGAGAGGTCCAGCTGCGCCACTGCTTCGCGGTAGTCGTTACCCAGAGTTGGGTCGTCATCCTGAGAAGCATTGGCCAGTACCAGTTCACCCAGTGGCAGTACCCGCTTGGTTTCTTCGTTGTCGAGGAAGCGGTCGCGGTAGGTGTACGCCAGGCGGATACCCAGGCCTTCATACTCGTAGTACAGCTGAGTGTTGAAGGTGTTCTTGGAGATATCTTCCAGCGGGGTGCCGTCGGGGTCTTCGCTGTCCGCGTAGGTGTAGTTGGCACTGATGCCCAGGCCGGACCAGCGGCCCGGCAGGAAGTCGAATGCCTGCTGGTAACCCAGTTCCAGACCCTGCACCTTGCCGTTTTCACCGTTGGTGATGAAGTCGGTCAGGATGCCCATCTCGGAGATCGGGGTGTTTTCGTTCGCGTACTGAATGCCATTCGCCTGCCAAAGGCAGATCTTGTCGTAGTCAGACACGTTGGTCTGGGTGTTGACAACTTCTGGCTGGTTTTCACACTCGTAGGTACGGGTCAGGAAGGATTCCACGTCCTTGAAGAACAGGGTGGCGGAAACCATGTTGTTGTCCCAGTAGTGCTCTGCGGCGATATCGTACTGCGTTGCACGGTAGGGCTCCAGGTCCGGGTTGCCGCGGCTGGCAGCGATGTAGGCATCGCGATAGGCATAAGCTGGGCTCAGCTCGTTGAAGTCCGCACGGCGCATCACCTTGGCAGCAGCAAAACGCAGCTGGGTATCTTCGGTGAGGCCCCAGGTAACGTTCAGGCTAGGCAGGAAATCGTTGTAGCTGCTGGTGCCAGAAACGATTTCACCGTCCTGATAGGCACTGGTGCTGAGGTCGGTACCCACGTAGCGGCCGCCGACAATCGCGCGCACGTCACCGAAGTCCAGCTCTGCCTGAATGTAGGCAGCGGAGGTATCTTCGTTCACTTCCGCGTAAGCACCTTCCTGATATTCGAGGTTGTCCGCCAGGCTGCCGTTGATTGCCATATTGGTACCGGCGAGCAGCTGCCTGACGATATCGAAGGTTGCCTGCTGGTTTTGCAGCAGTTTGGCATCGTAGGCGGTGAATTTCGCCAGATCATAGGCGCCGGCACGACCGGAGTGCTCAAACGCATCGCCGGTGAAGTCGTAATCGGTCATGGCCCCTGGGAACTGAGCCACAACATCTTCCATCCAGATAATATCCGGGTTGCCGTCCGCATCGGTCAGGTCTTTGAAGATGTTGGTGATACGGAACTGCTCGCGGCTCTGCTCGTAGTCACGTGTGGTTACGCGTACACCGGATTTGATGGCACTTACCCAATCCAGGCCAAATGGCTCAACGTACTTCAGGTCAAAACGGAAAGCGTCTTCGTTGTTCTTGATGTAATCGCGGGTGTCTTCGTAGCGGCGGAATGCCTGGTTCTGCTGGTCAGTGAATACATAGCCGTCGGCAAAGTCTACAACCGGTGCACCGCTGTCGTTACCACGGTAAGTTACCGGGATCAGCCATTTGTTTTCGCCATCCGCACCCTGGCCTTCCAGAGAGCGATCAATACCGCGGAAGCGGAACTCGGAGAACGGAATGTAGCTGTCGGACGAGGCCGTGGAGAACTCACCTTTAACACTCAGCTGCTCGGTGAAATTCCACTCACCACCAAACGCGTGGCTGAAGGATTCACTGTGGCGGAAGCTGGAGCCGGTGGTCATCAGCGGTTGAACTTCGTCGTACATGAAGTTCTGCAGCTGGCCGTTTTCATCTTCGTAGGTATCTGCCGTAATGGTCGGATCGTCGAGGATGTGCAGCAGGGAGAAGGTTTCCTGTCCCCCAGCGCGCTCAACGGCGTTCAGGTCCAGGTAGAACTGACCCTGCTCGGAAGCCGGCGCCCACTGGAACGCCAGGTTGAATGCGGTGCGCTCGCGGTCTTCGGTACGCGGGTTGTAGGTGTGCTCGCGGGCATACACATAGTTGCCGCTCGGGGTATTTTGCGCCGGGCCCAGGCCTTCAACCGGACCTACCTGCAGCTGTACTAGGGATTCGTCGCGACGCAGGGTGCGGTCCTGATAGGCCAGAGAGGCGATTACACCGAAGGTGCCTGCGTCGCCCAGATCCCAGTTGTTGCCAACACCGGAGCTGATGATCGGCGCCCAGTTTTCTGCTTTGTCGGCGTACTCGCCCTGAACAGAAACCGCGGCCAGTGGTGCGTTTAGATCCAGGGGACGCGCCATTTTCAGGCTGATGGTGCCACCGAGGGCGCCCTCGGTCATTTCCGGGGTCGGGGACTTTACGACTTCTACTTTCTGCAGGAATGCAGCGGGGAAATCCTGGAAGTCGATACCGCTGCGGGCATCGCCAATAACGGAGCGACCGTTTACTTCCACACGGTTCTGGGTGAGACCGCGAATGGATACCCCAGAACCCACACCGAATTCACGGGTAATGGAAACACCGGTAACGCGCTGCAGCGCTTCGGCGATGTTGTTGTCGGGGAGTTTACCAATATCTTCTGCGACTACCGCATCGACAACACGGCCGTCGTCGCGCTTGGCGTCGGCAGCGGCTTCCAGACTGGCACGAATACCCGTTACGGAAATTTCTTCCAGCACTGCATCATCAGTCTGGGCGAAAGTCATTGGGGTGAATGCCACAGCGGAGGCGGACAGCATCAACACGCTGAGGTCTCTCAGTGCGCTCTGCTTATCGAACTTGTTGAACTTTTTATTATTGCCAAATTTATAGTTATCCATCTAACAGTTTCCTCTCATTGTAAGAACGATTTTATTTTTATTAGCTCGCAGCATGGCGAGTTAAACGCGTTCGAGAAAACCTGTCAATAATATTGGTAAGCGATATTGGTAAGATAAGTTAAGTAGTATTTGTATTAAATGATTGTTTTATATATGTTTTTTGGTGTTTTTATCGAGAATAAGAAAATTGAATAATTTTTTATGTTTGTGATTTATCGCTTGATCGAACGCAGGGGTCAAACCAATTGGTGTGACAGATGTGTAAAGTGGGGTGATTTGGCCGCCTCATGAGAGTTTTTTGAGAATGACTTGAGAGCTTCTTGAGAGAGCCTCTATAAGTTAAAAATTGCGACATCCCGGCGCAAAAGCCAGTCACAAAAAAGCGGCCCGCAGGCCGCTGAATTTGCATTGGTATCACGAACCACGTCAGGCCACTTCTGCACCCTGTGGCATGGCGCTTTGTGCAATGATTGCGCCGCGGTGCTGGATCACCGTGCTCGCCAGCCGGTGGCCATTGCGCGCGGCATCCTCGGCGCTGTTGCCGGCGAGCCGGCTGGCCAGGTAACCCGCATTAAACGAGTCGCCTGCAGCGGTCGTATCAATCGGCACTACTTTATTTGCCGGCACCAATTGCGGGTCGCGGTTTTGCTGAACCACAAGGCAGCCATCGCCGCCCAGTTTCAATACGATTTCACCCACGCCCCATTCCTGAAAGCGCGCTAGTGCCGCATCGGTATCCTTGTCTTCAAACAGCATCTGTTCGTCTTCGAACGTCGGCAGTGCGATATCCGTAAGCCGTAACATCTGTTCATAGGCTTTGCGGGTCAGGGTTTCACTGCCCCAAAGCCGCGGCCGGTAATTGCCATCGAATATTACTTGCCCGCCACTTTGCCGAAATTCCGCGAGAAAGTCGTAGAGGCACTCCCGTCCATAGGGCGACAGAATGGCGAGGGAAATGCCGGACAGGTAAGCCGCATCAAACTGCTTCAGTTGGGCAAATAAGTGTTTTGCCGCTTGTGGGCTATCCAGTAGCCGTTTGGCAGGCGCGCGGTCTCGCCAGTAATGGAAAGTGCGCTCGCCGCTGGCGTCGGTCTCGATCAGGTAAAGCCCGGGCGTTGCGTTCGCCTCGCGCTTTACCAGATCGCAGCCGATGCCTTCCGCCTGCCACTGGCGGACCATCCAATCACTTAAATGATCGTCACCCAGCGCAGTGACGTAATCGACGCTGGCGCCGAGCCGGGACATATACAGCGCGGTATTCAATGTGTCGCCGCCAAAGGAGAGTCCCGCATTCAGGCGGGGCTCACTGTGGTGGCTGCGACAATCGCTGTCCAGGTTCATTTCCAGCATACATTCGCCGATGACTGCAATGCGCTTGTGCATGACTATTTCACCTAAGGCTTACGCCTATCTACCTCAAAAAGCTATCTGACTGCTTTCTCCTGAATCAGGAGAAGAACAGGCCACCGTTGATGTCGATGTTGGTACCGGTAATAAAGGACGATTCGTCAGAAGCCAGGTAGGCAACTGCGTCGGCAACTTCCGGCGCCTTACCTTCGCGCTTCAGCGGAGTGGCGTTGGCCACGTTTTCACGCACGGCATCTTTGGTGAAAGTGTCGTGGAAAGTGGTGCTGATCATGCCCGGGCACAGGGAGTTCACGCGGATATTTTTCGGGCCCAGTTCTTTCGCCATGGCGCGGGTAAAGGTCATCACTGCACCCTTGGAGGTGGCGTAGGCAGAAGCACCGGGGCCGCCGCCGTCGCGGCCAGCCTGGGATGCCAGGTTCACTATAGCGCCGCCGTCCATGTGTGGTACAACCGCCTTGGTCAGCAGGAAGGTGCTGTTCAGGTTCAGGGCGATAACCTTGTTGAAGAAGTCCTCGTCCATCTCTTCGATGGTCTTGCGCTCTACCAAGCCCCCGGCCACGTTAACCAAGATGTCGATGGTTTTCCCGTAAGCTTCCTGTGCCGCGGCAATTACGCTGGCGACATCCGCTTGTTTTGTCATGTCGCCCTTGGCGATGATGGCTTCGCCACCCGCCGCTTTGATTTCCGCCAGGGTCTCCTCCGCGGTCTGCGCATTACTGAAGTAGTTAACCACTACCTTTGCACCTTCCGCCGCCAGCTTCAGGGAAACTGCTTTACCGATATCCCGCGCCCCACCGCTGACGATGGCTACTTTACCTTGAAGTTTCATATCTACTCCTAACTGTATTTTTGTGTTCCGATTTTTGATCGAAGATATTTCGAGTCTGGTTTATCTCGCTGCCTCAGCGAGTTGCTTCTTTTCCTGTTTGCTACGTACTGGTGCGATACGTCCCCCAACAAACAGAACAGAGATCAACATCAGCGGCACCAGAGAAGCGCCGAGAATGAAGAAGGGCGGGTAATAAGTGCCATCGCTGGTGATGATCGGTACCAGCTGGATGGCGGTAATAACGCTGATCACACCAACCGCGCCACTGATACCGGCGAGGCTGGCGACGCTCTTGCCAGAGAAGTAATCACTAGGCAGCGTCTGGATATTGTTGATAGCGGCCTGGAAACCGAACAGGATCACCGTAATCAGGGCCAGCGCTGCGGCGGGTGTGGCAGCAACGGTGGTGGCGAGTAGCGCAGGCAACATGCAGCAGCCGCCAACCAGTACGGCGAACTTACGGGATTTGTTCACGCTCCAGCCGCTACTCATCAGCTTGCCGGACAGCCAGCCGCCGAACAGGGCACCGGCGGCGGCGCCGCAGTAAGGAATCCATGCGGACGCGCCGATTGCCTTCACGTCAAAGCCGAACTTGTCGTTCAGGTACAGCGGCAGCCAGGCCACGAACAGCCACCAGATCGGCTCGATAAAGAAGCGCGCAGAAATCACACTCCAGCTCTGGCGGTGCGACAGCAGCTCGCGCAGGGTAGGGACATACTCATCTTCATCTTTTTCGGCAGTGATCTGGCCAGACAGAATCAGTTCGCGCTCTTCCGGGGTGATCCACGGGTGAGCGTCAGGTCCGCTCTTGTAGATGATCAGCCAGGGTACCAGCCAGATAAAGCCGAGCAGTGCGACCACAACGAAGGTGGCCTGCCACCCGAGGAAGGCGTACAGGAAGGCCACCAGCGGTGGTGCAATAATGCTGCCCGCGGAGGCGCCGGCGCCGAAGATGCCTTGTGCCAGAGCGCGCTCCTTGGCCGGGAACCACTCCGCATTGGCCTTGGTGGCACCGGGCCAGTTACCCGCTTCACCGAAACCCAGCAGGGTGCGGAAAACACTGAACGAGGCTACAGAGGTGGCCAGCGCGTGCAGCGCGATGGAGATGGACCAGACCACAATCGATAACATAAAGCCGAGGCGGGTACCGATAGCATCAAATACCCGTCCGAATACGGCCTGACCGATGGCGTAGGCAATCAGGAATACACTCATGATGTTGGCGTAATCGTGACTGTCCATGCCGAGATCATCGGCAATACCCGGCCACATGACCGACAGTGCTGTACGGTCGATGTAGTTAATAATGGTGGCCAGGGCCACCAAGGACACAATGGTCCAGCGTAAGTTCTTCATTATTATTGTCCTGTTTAGCTTTCCAGAAAGTCTTCCCGGTAGGGACTGAAGGTATCGAGTAGCACTCCGGCTTTTTTACACACCGCGCCGTGTTCCAAATGTGGCGCAATGTAGAAGCTGTCGCCCGCTTTGAGCAGCTTTTTGCGGCCATCTACCTGCACTTCAAACTCACCGCTTTCCACGTAGCTCACCTGAGTGTGCGGGTGTTTGTGCACATAGCCGATACTGCCTTCCTCAAACCACACGCGAACAATCATCAGGTTGTCGTCGTGGCCAAGAATCTGCCGCTTGATACCGCCGCCGAGATCTTCGACTTCAACATCCTGGGCCTGAACAAATGCATCAGTTGCGGGCATAACGTGTTTTGCCTTTTTTAATTTTTAATCTGAAAGAGTTTGGCGCGACCGGTGAAGTGGTATTCACTGCCGCCAAATTCAAAGGTGTTCTGGATATTGTCGGCTGCGTCGGGATTGCCGTTGAACGCCAGCAGCTGAGTGACGCCATCTTTGGTGTCAATCGAGATCAGTTGCAAATCCCCGTTGCGCTGGTGCGCCAGTGCGCTTACCTGACTTTCGGCTTTCAGAGTGAATTCCTTGGCCGGGTTGTACTCGCCGTGTGGCTCGAGCACGCTCAGGAAGCTATGTGCACGGGCATTGTCGCGGCGGGCAATAAAGCCTTTTTCGGAGCGCAGGTTAAAGTTCGGGTCGTTGGCGCCGAGTTCGGTAAACAGCAGTTCGGTTTCGCCATCCATCAGACTGGACTGAGTATAGAAACGGCCGTTGTCGTTCAGCCAGGTGACCTGGGCGAGGCCGGATTCCGGCTTGCCGCGGGCCTTCAGCCACAGGTGTTGATATCCATTATTGCTACCCAGAGCCTTCAAGCTGTCGGTGTAACCCTGCAAGTTGAAATTGGTATCCACCAGCTGGCCGTTGTAGTGCAGCGGTAAATCGAACTGGTGCTTTCTGCTGGATGTCACGTCAAACAGGTCGATGGCGAAGGTGCTGCCGCTTTGCGGGTTGTTCACCAGCGCCAGAGTGCGTTCGAGAGAAACACCTGGATAGGCGGAGTCAATTTTTGCCGCGCTGATTTTGACCTGATCATCCGCGTGGAAGAACAGCAGTTCCGGATGTTCCTGGTTGGCCACCTTCAGGCTGTTGTCGAAGTGCGAAGTCTCGTCCACCACAATCGTGTTGTGGGCGACGGTCTGCTTGGCCCAGGTTTCGTTTTCTTCCAGGTAGCGACCACCGTTTTTCGCCTCCACATTCAGGAAGCGCGCGGCACCGTAGTCGGTAACAATCTCGGCACCACGGTCGTAAAACTGCCAGGAAAGTTTGTCGAAGTGACCGTGGCCCATGCCCTGTGCGGCGGGCTTGAACACAATCGCCTGGTCGCCGGCGGTGTGCTGACGCAGAACCACCAGCGCGCCTTCGTCGCCATCTTTACCGTCCCGGAACGCGAACGATTTGAACTCGTAAGGCTGTTGCGCACCGGCGTCCAGCGCCTGGGCAACCTTGAGTCCATCGCCGGTCAGCAGAATCTGGTCCTGGCGTGCCGCAATGTCCAGCAGTTGCGGATTGCCGGATTCACCGTAGGCGATGGTGACGCCCAGTACCAGCTCCGAGGTATCGATACCCTTACTCTTGATGGCATCGTTGATAGGAAAAAACAGGTTGTTGTAGCTGAGCTGGATGGTGGTATCGATGGCCTTCATCACGATACCGTCGCGGTAATCGAAAATGCCCCGCTCCGGCTCGTTGGTGTCAATGGCCTTGGCAAAGGTCACGAAAGGCATCAGCGCGTAACGCTGATAGTAGGGGCCTTCGTTGTAGTAGCCGTCTGGAGAAAATAGGGTGCTCAGCTGGCGAAGAAATCCGCCCTTGCCGGATTTATCCAGATCCAGAAGTGCCTGTTCAACCCACTCCGGCTCGTCCAGCACGTAACCGGCCATACCCACACCGGCGGTCAGCCAGGTGCCGTGATTGTGTACCTTGTTAAAGGTTTTAGGTGAATCGACGGAAAGGAAGTTGGCTACCGGGCGCAGTGCACCCTGCTCAATTTTTTGCGCTTCCGCGTCGGTCAGGGACGGGCGGATCAGGTCGTAGGCCTGAATGGTGTACACCAGCCACACCGCTTCGTTCAGGCTCTGCCAGAACAGTTTTCCCGGATTCTCTGCGCCGGGGCGACGCTTCGGATGCAGTGGCAGCGTCGGGTACATGTCTGCATAGGCGAGCAGCATATCGCGCACACGCTCCGCGTATTTTGCGTCTTCGGTTACCTGATACAGCACCCCAGCGTTGTACATCAGCTGGTAATTTTTCTTGTGCTGTTCGTGAGTGTAACCGCCGCCGGCATCCGCGGGCATCGGCACCGCGATGGGCGCTTGCAGTGCGCGATCTACCGCGGACTGAGTGCTTAGAAAGGCGGTGCGAAAGCGGCCGGGTTGCTCAACCGCGCCCTGCATGGCGTCGACGTCGGCAGCGCTGATCACTAGGCTGGGGTGCTCAGCGGCAAGGGCGCTCAGCGGATTGACCGCAAACACGGCAGCGGATACTCCTGCCGCCAGAGCCACGCCGGCGGCGAGAGATTTACGCTGTTTAATAGTTGAATTGCCAAACATCGTTTTAGTTCTTCTCTAAATCAGTTTTTCACGGTGTTGTTGGCAAGGGTCGCGGTGTGCGGGCCCTCGGCGACAAGTTCAGTGACTTCTGGCAGAGGGGCCTTGAGGAACTGGTTGTTGGCAATATGTGTAACCGGCTCACCCACGGTGTGTTCGACCACAATCCCTGCGCTGTCTTCGATGCGGTTTTCGTGGATGTCTGCTACCTGGGTGCCATGTAGCTTGATCAGTGCCTGCGCCTTGTTGCGCTTGCCCTTGCCGGAGCCGATAACCTCGTTGTTACTAAAGTCGATGTGCGGGCCAAAGGTGCTTTCATCGGTACCGCCGCGGTACAGGTCTACCAGCACGCCCTGCACATTTTTGAAGGTATTGCCGGTCACAATCACGTATTCCGCGTTGTACACACCGAGGTCATCGGTCTCTTTGTTCAGCTTGAGCAGGTCGCCGGTGATGTTCTCGAACTCGTTGTTCGCGAAGGTAATGGTGTCGGCAAAGGCGCGCAGGCCGGAATCGAAAACGTGGTAGGAGTGGTTGATATCCAGGTTTTCCACACGGCTGTTGGTCATGGAAAAACGGTAGTTTTTCAGCATGCCCCACACCGCGGTGCGGATCAGGATATTGCCTGCGTTGTCCGGGCTGTTGGAGCCAGAAATCACCAGACCATCCAGCGACAGGCTGCCGCCATCCTGAATCTCGAACATCACCGGGCGGCCGCTGGTCAGGGTTACCTTGCCCTGTTTCTTCGCCTTGATGGTCAGTGTCTTGTCGATATCCAGGCGCTTGGTCGCGTTGTAGGCGCCGTTTTCCAGCACCAGGGTGTCGCCGTCCGCTGCACTGGCGATGGCGTCGAACAGGGCATTCTCACCGGGTCGCACGCTGATGGTCTTGCCGCTGTCGAACGGGGTAACCGGTTCTGATTTGGGATACCAGGAAGCGCCGGTCATTTCCTTGGAGGTAACCACCAAGTCTTTGCTCGCGCCCTTATGCGCTACGGACTTGTCGGTCGGGTAGAGCAGGCCATTGTCGGCACGCTTCAGTCTGCCCACACCTTTATCTATACCTTCGTGAATCTTCTTGTCCACAAAGCCATTGGAAACGTTGTTGGCAAAAGTAATACCGGAGATATCGTCAAAAATGGAGAAGGGCGACTTACCGCTCTCGGTATAGAAAATATTGTCGGCAATAGTGGAGTCCTGCGGCGTCGCGCTGCGTTCCTGGTCACTGCCTGCAGCCAGGTGGATATGCTCCACATTGATAAAGCTATTGCTCTCGATCTTCGCGTTTACCACCTGGTGGTAGCGATTGATGGGAGAGTTGGGAACACCGTTCATCACGGTGAACCCACTCCCAAACCGATAGCCTGTGAGACCTTCGAGATAATTGTTGCGAATCACCTGGTCGGCATTGATCACACGGATACCGCCGGTGTGGTCCACGCCATTGCCCAGGAACACATTGCCTTCGATCAGGTTGCCGTTGCCGTGACGCATGGTCAGGGTGCCGCGGGATTCGAAGAAGGTGTTGTTGCGCAGAATATTTTTGCCGGATTTGACGGAGATGATTTCCACCTCGCCGTCGCAGCGGTCGAAGAAGTTGTTTTCGACCACTGTCAGGGAATCGGTCAGGGAGTAGTGGCTGGTGCCGATACGCAGGGTCTCACCGCCGTTGGAACCCAGAACCGGGCGCGGGCCGAAATAGTTGTGGTCGATACGGTGACGGTTTTCCTGGCTGTCTTCGCTGTTCAGGCGTACCGCCATGGTCACACCCTTGTTGCGCTTGCCTGCCAGGTGGCTGTGATCGAAGCGGTTGTTCTTGCCGTAGATGCTCACCCAGTAATCGGAGTCCATACGCTCCGGCTTGCTGAAGTCTTCGATGACAACTTCGGTCACGCGTGAATTGTTCGCCAGGTGATCCTTGTTGCGACGGAAGGCGATCACTTCACTGCTCGGGGTATAGCCATCCTTGAATACAAGACCGGATACCACCAGGTGCTCACCTGCGAGTCGAAGGTTGGACTGGCCGCTCAGGACCACCTCTCCCTTTTCCTCCACCGTCAGCGTAATTGGGTGCTCTTTTTTACCAGTCCCGGTAAATAGAATTTCAAAATCCTTCCAGACGCCATTTGCCAGCACCACGGTGTCGCCAGCTTCGAGGCTCTTGGCTACCTTCGCGTATTCCTTCTCGTTATGTACAAGGTATTCCTCGGCGGAAGCCTGAACGCAGAACAGCGAAGCCTGCCCGCAGGTGAATAGCGTGGCGGCCAGTAGCGGTTTGATTTCTGAAGCTCTCATGATCACCTGAGTTACTTTTCCGGATTTTCGTTATCCCGGCCTACCTATCTGGGCGCACCATCGCGGCGCGCGGATTGGCGTTGCGGCGTTATTATGGGGCCAGACTAAATTGGTCAAAAATAATTGTCAACCAATCGGGTTAACCAGTTTGCCGCGAAATTATGTTCTGATTTGGTGCGTAGCGCAGAATATTCCGATAATGCGCACAAGAAACAGGCAGGGGTCAGTCCAAAATGTGAAGTTTTTCTGAAAATTGGTTGACTGGCTTGCAGGTGGGTGAGAATTTGTGCAGGCCAGATCGCGGACAGCCAGCCAAAAGCGGTTGTCACTGGTCAAAGGGCTGATAAAAAAAACCGCGAGATGAGCGATGAGAAAGGCGCCAATGCCCGGCGCCCTTGTTACTATCAACCAGCGCAGACTTCCTTGGGGGTAATCATGCGTGATAATAATAAAGACGCGAGAGATGTAATGGCGAAAGAAGAAAGCTTCTCGAGAAATCGATTTAAGAAATCCATCCTGGTAAGCGCAATCGCTGCCGCTTCCTGTATGGGTATGGCCCAGGCACAGGAAGTCGCGAAGGCAGAATCCGACGAGTCGTTGGAGGAAATTGTTGTCACCGGCACCCGCGCCACTATTCAGACCACTATTGATATCAAGCGTAACTCGGTGACCATCGTGGATGGTATGTCTGCGACTGAGATTGGCGAGCTGCCTGCACTGTCCATCGGTGAAGCACTCGAGTCCGTAACCGGCGCTTCCTCCCACCGTGAAAATGGCGGTGCAACTGAAATCTCTATCCGTGGTATGGGCCCCTACCTGAGTTCCACGACGTTTAACGGTCGTATCGCAACCAATGGTAGCGGCGACCGCTCGGTTAACTTCTCTCAGTTCCCGTCGGAGCTGATGAACAAGGTCGCTATTCGCAAGACCCAGGGCGCCAGCCTGATTGAGGGTGGCGTGGCCGGTCTGATTGAGTTGGAGACCCTGAAGCCCCTAGAGTATGGCGAGCGTCGTTTCCAGGTGGACACCAAGGCAAATATCAACCCGAATCAGGCCAATATTGATGATCCGATGGCCGGTGACATGGGGTTCCGCGGCAGTGCGAGCTACGTGGACCAGTTTGAATTTGAAAACGGCATGGCCTTCGGTGTCTCCCTGGGCCTCGAGAAGAGTGATATCTCCCAACCTGAATCCGAGATGCGCTCCTCCAGCCCGAGTGGTACGTCTCTTTTTGCGTGTCTGTATGACCCCAATAACCCCAACGAAGGTTTTTTCCGCAGCTCTTCAGGTGACTGTGAGGACCAGATTGATGGCTCCAGTAACCAGGGCTATCAGACGGCTGTAGATCCGGAGACCGGCAAGGCTGTGAGTGATGGCACTCGCTACGCGTTCGCCCCAAGCTCCAATGGCTACCGTCAGAACGACACCTCGGATAAGCGCGATTCGGTGTTCGTTGCGTTGCAGTTCCAGCCCAATGACAAGACCGATATCAATTTTGACCTGCAGCAGTCAGAGCGTATTCAAGCGGAGCAACGTCATGACCTGAATTTCGCCAACCAGAAGCGGGTAACCGCAGGTGTTACCGGTGAAAACCTGGTCTTCACTGATACCGGCACTGTGCTGAACTGGGCTGGTGAGACCGCGATCGAGTCGAACAGTGAAACCTACGAGCGGGCGGAAGACTATATCGGGTATGGGTTGAATGTTTCCTACGCATTTACCGATAACCTCACTGTTTCTGCGGACTACTCGTTCTCCGAGACCACTCGCCAGGAAAAACAGATCCTGTTGCGCACGCAATCCGACAGCCGCGATATCTTTGGTGAATCCACTGCTGCCGGCTATCGTCCCATGGTCGAGTGGGATATGAACTCTGAGATTCGCCAGTACACCGTGACCGACTTTGACGTAACCGATCACACTCTGTTCTCCGACGAATACCGTATCCGCGTGGACAACGATGTGGATCGCCGCAATACCAACGAGGCTTTCCGTACCGACTTTGATCTTGCGCTGGATAGTGGGTTCATAACCGGCGTGAAAGGTGGTTTGCGCTACGCCGAGCTGGAATATGTAGATCTGGGCAGCGCGCGTGATACCTATGAAATCGATCGCGGCGACGATGAAAGCGAAGCAGCACTGCTGGCGATTAACGAAGCCTGTGCAATCGCCTTCCCGGAAAGTGATTTCATGAACGCTGAGAGTAACGGTAACCTCGTGACCATGGTTGACGAGAATGGCAACGTCACCGGGACTGCGAACGAATGGGCGACCTTCGATACCCAATGCGTGGCCGATATGGTTCTGTCACACCTTGGTGAAAGTTTCTCTTACCCGGAGCTGGAAGAAGTAAGCGCAGGCGTCACCGATGTCACGGAAACCACCACCGCCGCTTATGTAATGGCGGACTTCGGCAGCTCCCTCGCAGGGACTCCGGTTTACGGTAATGTTGGTGTGCGTGTTGTGCAGACTGAAATTGAATCCGTTGGCTACCGTACGCCTTATACCATCATCACCAATACCGATGGCACCTATGCCATGGAGGAAATTGATGGTGCTGATCTTGAGCGGGTAACCGCCGGTGGTGATTACACCGAGGTGTTGCCGAGCCTGAACCTGGTTGCCGACGTGAGGGACGACCTCAAGTTACGTGGCGCGGTGTATCGCGGTCTCTCTCGCCCCGATCCTTCAGACCTGGGTTACAAGCGCGCTTTTGATACCAACGGTTCCGATGACATTGTCGATATTGCGGATCTACTGGACGGCGTTGACGGTGACGGTAACCCGAATATGCAGCCACTGACGTCCTGGAACTTCGATACCGCGATCGAATGGTACCCGAATGACGATACCATGCTGGCATTCGGTGTGTACCACAAGCGCTTCCAGGGTGGCTTTGAGACTGCCCAGATCACCGAATATTTTGAAGTCGATGGTCAGACCATTCCTGCCGAATTCGCGATTACCCGCACAGATGACGACACCAGTGCACTGACGGGTTTCGAGATGACCGCAACGCACCGCTTTTCTTACCTGCCGAGCTACTTGAGCGGCCTGGGTGTAAAGGCGAGCTTCAACCATGCTGACTCTGACTTCGAGTTTGAAGACAGCCTGTATGGTGACTCAGTTGTGCTGGATGAGAGCGGCAATGTGGTTTCCGAGAATATCGGTATTGTCGCGCCGGGTAATATCCCCGGTTTCTCTGAAAATGTCTTCTCTGGGCAGCTGTATTATCAGATCGGCGATCTCGATACGAGCCTGATCTACAAGTACCGCAGCGAGTACTTCCAGCCCTACACCAGTAACGGTACCCGACTGCGCTATGTAGGTGATGTAGGCGTTTGGGAAATGAAGGCGTCTTACCAGCTGACCGATGCAGTGAAGCTGAGCCTGGAAGCCATTAACCTGTTTGATGAGCCGAAGAAGCAGTACTTCTATACCCGGGACAACCTCGGTGAGCTGAACAGCTACGGTCCGCGTGTATTCCTTGGCCTGAAAGCCAAGTTCTAAGTGCTATACCTGATCCCGAGTAAACGGCCCGTTGCTTGGGCCCGGGATCCATGGCACAGGAGGGCCTGCAACCAATCCGCTTGGAAAAGGTTGCAGGTTCTTCGGTTTGTTTGATTGGTTGTCTCTTCTCCATCCGACGAGGTGCCGCCTGTCGGAAAGTATTCGCCCGCCTTGTGCGGGCTTTTTTGTGCCCATCTTTTTTGTGGCGATTGGGGGAGAGGCTGTTCTTGGGGGGATCCGGGGGACAAGAAAAGCCGTATAGCGTTGCCGCTATATGGCTCTAGTTTTTGAGTAAACTCTGGCCTGGTATCAGAGGCCGACGGTGTCGTCGAGGCGATCGATAGAGAAGCGCTTGCGGCGCTCGGATACTTCGCGGCGCACTACCTCAACCGCTTTGGCTTCCGAGGCATCGTGTAGCGCATTCAGCGAGCGCGCAAAGTGCAGGCGCATGGCCTTGCGTGCCGCGCAGGGATCGCGTGCTTCCAGGGCCTGAAGAATGGCCTTGTGTTCTGCCAGGCGCTTTTGTCCGTCTTTTTTGCACACCGATTTATGCGCACTCTGGATGTCCGGAGAGTGCTCCTGGATATCCCACAGGCGATCAATGGTGCTCATGAGCACTCGGTTATTGGTCGCGCGGGAAATCACTTCGTGAAACTTGCGGTCGGCGCGCTCGGACGTGAGGTTGCCCTCTTCGTTTTCACGCACCATATCCCGGTATGCAAGGCGCAAGTCTTCCAGCTGTTCTTCGGTAATGGTGGTTGCTGCCAAAGCCGCCAGTTCGCCCTCTACCAGAACACGTGCCTCGGTCAGCTCAAACGGGCTGAAATCCTTAGTGTCGGTAAAGTTGTTGACCGGCTCGATCACATAGACACCGGATCCGGTACGCACCGCTACCCGCCCCATTACCTCAAGGGCGATGATGGCTTCACGGATACTGGGGCGGCTCACATCGAACATTTCCGAAAGCTCGCGCTCAGATGGCAGACGCACACCGGGTGGGTATTCGCCGCTGTCGAGCAGCGTCAACATCTTTTCAACCACCTGCTGATAAATGCGGCGGCCTGAGGACGCATAGTCTATTTTCACTGATAATATTCCCGAGCGAGTAAATTTTCCTATCGGTCGCGCTGGCGAGTTACCCGTTGGTTTCGCCTTGGTTTTTCGACAGTAATGAGATGTTACCACGATTGGTCTTACA
The DNA here is from genome assembly GCF_020524885.1 of Microbulbifer elongatus. Classification (GTDB taxonomy): domain Bacteria; phylum Pseudomonadota; class Gammaproteobacteria; order Pseudomonadales; family Cellvibrionaceae; genus Microbulbifer; species Microbulbifer elongatus_A. Next base: position 1,019,800 of record NZ_JAIVKJ010000002.1, read on the forward strand.
GGCAAGGTCGACTGGTATGATGGCTAGGGGTGACAGATAGTTCGTGAAAACCGCTGACTGACGGGTGCCCATCCCCTTACTAAATTCCGTTCAGGGCGGTGGCGTGTGCGTGTAAAATCTCGCCAACCCAGCCGCAGTATGAAACTGGCCATGCACTCCAATCATTACACCCGCCTGCGCGAGCGCGAACTCGCCAAATCCACCAAGCCCTTCCAGGCCAAAGGTAAAAGCGTTCAGCGGTGCCCCGATTGCCAGATGGGGGCCTTTGCCTGCATGTGTGCCTTGCGCCCCACTGCGGAGAGTTCGGTGGAGTTTGTGTTGCTGATGCACCGCAAGGAGTTGTTCAAACCCACAAATACCGGGCGGCTGATTGTCGACGTGTTTCCCGGTACCAGGGCATTCCTGTGGAATCGCCTGGAGGTACCCGAGGGGCTCAGGGAAATACTTGAAGACCCGTGCAGAGATTGTTACGTGGTTTTTCCCGCAGACGGTACCGAAAACTGCAACAGAAAGGTGGTGCACGCACTTCCCGCTGCAAAAAAGAAGACCACGCTGATCCTGTTGGACGGTACCTGGAAACAGTGCAGTCGGATGATCGGCCTGAGCCGCTGGCTGGACGATGTTCCGTGCCTGAGTCTGCCGGAAACCCTGGTCCGCTCCTACTCCGTCAGGGATTCCGGGAGAAGCCACCGCTTCTCAACGGCGGAAGCGGCCATCAGTTGTCTGCTACTGGCACAGCAAACACAGTCGGCGGAAACACTGCGGCATTATTTTGCGGTATTCAATCAGCACTATCTCGCGACCCGCGGGTGTTGTGAGGTGGAGGAGGGCGAGAGCCACCGATATTTACAGAGCCTGAAGCAATGAAGAATGACGACGCGCTTTTCATTGGCTGGGATGTGGGCGGATGGAACTGCGATAAAAATGCCAGCAGCCGTGATGCACTGGTGGTGTTGGACCGCGAGCGCAACATTCTTGGCCGACCCTGGCGCGGTAACCTGCGCGTTGCGATCAATGAGGCTGGGAACACACAGGAGTGGATTCAGTCGCTCCTGCGCCTGTGCGAAGTCGATATTCAGGGGGACTGCCCTCCGGTGGTGATGGCCATCGATACTCCCCTTGGTTTTTCTCAGTCTTTCCTGCAGCTGGTTACCGGTCGCGGTGCCGCCGGCGATATTGGCAGTTCAGCAAGTAATCCCTACCTGTTCCGCCACACCGAGCAGTTCCTTTTCCGGCATGGCCTGAGACCACTGTCTCCGATTAAAGATATGATCGGCAGCCAGGCCACCAAGGGAATGCACACGCTCGCCCGATTTGCGCCTGAGGTCGCAGATGCCGGCGTCTGGTGTAAAGGCAGTGCGCTTACCGCTTTCGAAGCCTATCCGTCGGCCTGCAAGCCATCTCGGAAGATGCGCGACTTCTTGCAAGCCTTCCGCACTGATTCTGCAACCACACAGGCGGAGGCGTGGACCACTGCCGGATTTGGGTTCGGTATTGATCATGAAGACAAGCGCGATGCCTTGTTGTGTGCGCTTGTGGCCTGGTTATTCCAACATCAGCCAGATGAATTATGTTGGCCGGATGCGGACACGCCGAAAGCGGAGGGGTGGATATTCGTCCCTCAGGATGGGCTTGGTGTCAGCACTATCTGATGATCGATACGGTCACTCTCCAGTCCATTACGATCTATGGCGATAACGGCAATCGCTGCAACTTCATCCCGCAGGTTAAACTTGTAATTCAGTACATCCCCGGTGAAGATTTTATAGTGCCAACTCCCACCGACTTGATAATACAGCAACCACCGGGACGCCGCCTCGTCACCGCGAGGTTCCCACAGAACGGTCAGGCCGTCGGCGGTTGATTGATAGCGCACCTCGGGTGCCGTGGGGGGGCTGCTATCCAGCCAGGGTGACGCGGGTACCAGAGCCTGGTGATGAAACACCGTATCTTTTAATAGCTGCGCGAACCCGGGGTTCTCACTCACGGTTTTGACATTCCAGAAAACCTGTCCGGTTTGCTCTTGTAACATCGCGCGGGTAAAAAGGATCTGGTTAATGATTTCGTCGCTGCCCTGTCTCGTTGCCACTTGATTACTACTTAAACCCGGCCATAGGTGACGCTGCTTGTGGTTTTCGCCATGCCACCAAGCCAGGAGCATGGGATAACTCTGTTCAATGCGGTTGATGTTCCAGTACAGCTGGGGCGTGAAATAATCCAGCCAGCCTTCGTTCAGCCAGAGCCGGGCATCTGCATAGAGTTGCTCATGCTGGTCAAAGCCAGCGATGGTTTCCGGGTACTTGGGGCGCCATATTCCGAAGGGGCTGATACCGACTTTTACGTGGGGCTTGATGCGTTTTACTTCGCGGTAGATTTCTTCGACGAAGCGATTAACGGCGTCGCGGCGCCAGTCAGATAGACCGAGCTGGCCACCCTGCTGTTGATAGGCGTGATAGCTTTTGCTATCAGGAAAGGGCGCACCCTGATTGTATGAGGGGTAAGGATAGAAATAATCATCGTAGTGAATGCCATCGATATCATACCGCTGCACAATATCCGCGATCACCGCCAGTGAATGCGCAATGGTTTCCTTATGGGTAGGCTCCATCCAGTACATACCATTGGCAAGCTTAGCGACCAGTTCTGGCTTTTTACTGACAATAGAGTGCTCTGATACCGGCCCGCCCTGGGTGTGGTGGGCACGGTAGGGGTTCACCCAGGCGTGAAGTTCAAGGCCGCGCTGGTGGGCCTGCTCTATCCAGAATGTGAGGGGGTCATAGAAGGGCTCTGGCGCTTTCCCCTGTTCACCGGAAAGATAGTACGACCAAGGCTCCAGTTCACTCACATACAGGGCATCTGCCTGAGGGCGAACCTGAAAAATCACCGCATTCATATTTGCCGCGGCAACTTTATCCAGCAACGCAATAGCCTCCTGTTGCTGTTGCGCGACCGACAGCCCTGGCTTGCTCGGCCAGTCAATATTGGCGACCGTGGCCACCCAGGCTGCGCGGAACTCTCTCGCCACTGTTTCCCGCTTAGCCTTGCCATAGTTCGGCAGTTCCGGACCAAACCACCGTGGGTACTGCCATAGTGCCACCGCCAGTACTGCAATGATTGCCAGGTAAATACAGTGATGAAGGAGTCTTGCGAGCGAGATTTTGTTCGATGGCATCATGATGAACTTAATTGAATTTTAACGTTGTTATTATTCAATGAGTTCGGCGCCAATGGAATAAAAGTCTGCACCTTCATCGTGGAATTGCGGGGTTTACCACTTTCGGTCGGCGACTGGCTACACCGGCTTCAACGGATATTTAAAGTTCTCGAAGCCGTCGGATGCATAGATTGTGCAGCCATTGATACAGCTGGCCTGATCACTGGCGAGATAAGCAATCACGTCGGCGATTTCCTCCGGTTTGGTAAACTCGTCACGCATCTGCTCACGCCGGATATGATCCCAGAGGCCGAGATCTTTGTACTGGTGGAGCATCGGCGTATCTACACGCCCCGGGGCTATGGCGCAAACCCGAATCTTGTGCGCACCATACTCCAGCGCGGCGCACTTGGTCATCATATCCACGGCGGCCTTGCTGACGTTGTAGGTAAAGGTCAGCTCCGAGGCCATGGTGCCGTAGACGGACGATGTATTAATGATCACTCCGCCATGTCCCTGCTTTTTCATGGCTTTGCCCGCGGCGAGGATGCCGTGATAAACACCTTTCTGGTTAACCGCGGTGACACCGTCGAAGTCTTTTTCGGGATCATGCTCGAGGAGCGGCTTGGGAAAAGCAATGCCGGCGTTGTTTATGACAATGTCGACCTGTCCGTATTGATCAATCGCCTTTTGAATCATGGCCTCGACATCAGGATACTTGGAGACATCGGCCACCGTCGTTGTGACTTCATCGCCATATTCAGCCTTTAGCTTGTCGAGCGATTCCTGGGACAGGTCGACAGCAACGACACGGGCTCCCTCGTCCACAAGTTTTCTGACGATAAAATGCCCGATCCCCCCGCAAACCCCCGTCGCTACGGCAACCTTTCCTTGTAAGCGCATGATTTAACCCTGTTTGTCGATTTGCTTATCACGTTAGGTGTTTTGTGCCGGTACGAGATTCATTGAGCGTCATTTGTGCGTACTGGATAGGTGCGTTGGAGGGAATATTAGGAGGCGTCACAGGCTTTGAGGGCAAGGCTCGTTGAGCGAGATGACTAAATGGACCTCTTGTTTCTTTGGCTGAGCACATGGGCTGAGCGCATGTCGACAAGTAAGCCAGCACTCACCTATTCATTTCCTGAAATTCCCATTCTACTTTGGCCGCAGAATCCGCACCTGCGGTTTGTGGTTATCTATGGTTGTTAAACCGAGTTTTCCATAAAAGGGTGATGGGTATGCGACTTTTGATGCAAGTGGTGATTCCCGTAGAGAAAGGAAATGCCAGTGCGCTAGATGGCTCGATGGAAGCGGCATTCAATAACTTTATGAATATGGCGAATCCATCGGTCGCATACTTTTTCCTGCATGAAGGAAAGCGGGCGGCGTTGTTCATATTGGAGGAGACGAATCAGAGCAAATTGATGAGCTATAACGAGGCTCTTTTTGCGGCTCTGAATGCGGATATCACCATCACTCCGGTGTTGAGTCGAGAGGAGATACGCGAGCACTTGTAAGCAGCCGGCAGGCAGCAGTGCTGTCTTTTCCCGCAACTGGCGCTTTATGCGCCTGTCGAATATAGCCAATGTATTTTGACTTAGCCACGATAACGCGAAGGGAATAACCTACAGCGGGCCATCCAGTGCGTGGCCGGAAACCCGAGCTGTCGGCGAGCGGGCAAAAGTCGTTAGCGAAAAACTGCCCGCACACGTAGCATTATCGGCACAGTGACCCACCGTGCCCATACTGCTGATGAGACCTATCTGTTTCAGATAGCATTGATAGTCGCCGCGGGTGAACTGGCTCCCCCTATCGGAGTGCAGAATGACATTGTCGTTCTCCTCGCGTTACCAAATCGCCATCACCACCGCTTTTCGGCAGCGGGATTAGCAACCGCGTTTCTAATTGCGCAGGCTGTACGGTTCTCTGGGATGTTTGTTCCAGCTTAGCTGGCGAGTGCAAACTCAATCTTACGCCGCTCCATATCTACTGCCACCACACGTACCTTGATCCCATCACCGATAGTAAATCGGCTATTACTGCGTTCACCAACAAGCTGCTGTGCGCTTGCATCAAAGTGGTAGTAATCGTTTTTTAAAGCGGTGATATGTATCAGGCCTTCCACCAGTGTCTCGTTGAGCTCGATAAACAGGCCAAAGCCCGTAACGCTACTCACTGTGCCTTGAAAAGTGTCACCGATAAAGTCCTGCATATATTCGCATTTCAGCCAGGCTTCGACGTCCCAACTCGCCTTGTCGGCGCGGCGTGAGGCGTTAGAGCAATGCGCTGCCAGAGTCTGCATCTCCGCGTTATCGTAGGGATAACTTTTGCCTTGCGCGAGCGGTGTGGCGTTTGCAAAACGCTTAACCGGCGCGTCGCCTCCACTGAGTACAAACTTGAGCGCGCGACGAAGCGGGTTGCGTTGCTTCCCGCGGCGGATCTCCGAGCGGATCGCGCGGTGGACCAGCAAGTCCGGATAACGGCGAATGGGAGAGGTGAAGTGTGCATACGCGGAATACGCCAGGCCAAAGTGTCCCAGATTATTCGGGCTGTACTCCGCCTGACTCAGGGAGCGCAGCATCATGGTGCGGATGGTCTGTGCGTCCGGTCGCTGATCAATACTGCGCAACAGTTGATCGTAATGCGCAGGCGAGGGCTTGTTGCCGCCGGCCAGTTTTAGCCCTCTGGCACTCAGGAAGGAGCGCAACGCGGTGAGCTTTTTATCCCGCGGTCCTTCATGCACACGATATAGCGCCGGTATCTTCTGGCGTTTGAGGAAGTCTGCAGTGGCCACGTTGGCACTCAGCATGAACTCTTCAATCATTTTGTGCGCGTCATTGCGAATGACCGGGACAATACGTTCGATCTTACGGTCGTCGGTGAATTTGAACTGTACTTCCGGTTTCTCAAAATCCATCGCGCCGCGATTGGTGCGGGCACGTTTCAACACTGCATACAAGCGGTGCAGCGCATGGATGTGCGGCGCGGTATCGCCAAGTCGGCGCGCGGTCTCCCGTCCCATACGTGAATCCGGAGCGGTAACGAGGGCGTTTACCTGGTTATAGGTAAGTCGGGCATGGGAGTGGATCACGCCTTCGGAAAACGTGTAACCGGTCATTTTGCCGGACTTGCTGATGGTCATCTCACAGACCATTACTAGCCGGTCTACCTTCGGATTGAGCGAGCACAAACCGTTCGACAGTGACTCCGGCAGCATCGGTACCACGCGGCCGGGGAAGTACACGGAAGTTGCGCGGTTTTGCGCTTCCAGATCCAGTGCACTGGCAGGTGCTACATAGTGGGAAACGTCAGCAATGGCCACGAACAGGCGCCAGTCACCGTTTGTGCCTTTTTCACAATACACCGCATCGTCAAAGTCTTTGGCGTCTTCACCGTCGATGGTGACGAACGGCAAATCCCGCAGGTCGGCGCGGTGCAGCTTGTCGGCCTCGGGTACGCTGCCGCCCAGTCGCTTTGCTGCTCGGATTGCTTCTTGTGGCCAGTTGTGGGGAATACCGTGGCTGCGGATGGCGACGTCAATCTCCATACCGGGCCCCATGGAATCACCAAGTAATTCGGTCACGCGACCAAAGGCGTTGTAGCGACGGCTGGGGAATTCGGTAATCTCGACAAACACGTACTGTCCGGGCTGCGCGCCCATCAGTTCGTCGCGATTGAGGTCAATCTCATGGGGAATGCGGCTGTTTTCCGGCTTGAGGAAGTAGTGGTCCTCTTCAAACTGCAATCGGCCCACCAGGTGTGTGGTATTGCGTTCCAGCACATTGACGATAACGCCGGTCTTGCGGCCACGGCGATCGGTACCGCTGATGCGGGCCTGCACGTGGTCGCCGTCGAAGACGCTCAGCATTTCGTTGTCGGATAAAAACAGGTCTTCGGCGGAGTCATCGCTACTCAGGAAGCCGAAGCCATCCGGGTGGCCGATTACGCGGCCGCTCACCAGATCTTCGGGTTTCACCAGGCTGTAGCCTTTGCCGTGATCAAAAAGAATTTGCCCGTCGCGCTCCATCGCGCGCAAACGGCGGCGCAGCGCTTCTTTCTGTTGATCGCCAGAGAGGTGCAAGACTTTTGCCAGTTGCTCCCGATCGAGCTTTTTCTTGTTCTTTTCGAGCAAGCTCATAATGAACTCACGCGCGGGAATAGGGTGGCTGTATTTTTCAGCGTCCAGTGGGTTAAACGCAGCTATTGGGGATTTACTCATGATTTCCTCTTGGGAAAACCGCCAATAAGATTGCGCTTGGTAAAAACTGGAGTGATGTATCAGGACAGTTCAGGTGTTACTCGGCAAGATATGCAGGCGGATATGACTCAACAGTGTTGAGTGGGTATTGCAGTGGGCATTCACAATGAATTTGGGAGGAGTGCCCGTCTTTCAGGTTGCGCGACCCCCGGGGTAGCGCAACCGGAGTGGCTCTCAAGGCCACTCAGCAGTGAACCAGTGACTGGTCCACCACAGCTTTGAGCGTATTCGCTCAGGCGCAAACGATCTTTTCAGCTTGCGGGCCTTTCGGGCCTTGAGTCACGGTGAACTCAACAGCCTGGCCTTCGGTCAGGGTTTTGAAACCTGAGCTTACGATTTCGCTGAAATGCGCGAAAACGTCGGGACCAGATTTTTGTTCAATAAAGCCAAAACCTTTGGATTCGTTAAACCACTTAACAGTGCCGGTAGTAGTATTGGACATGATAATTTCCTGTAAACAAACAAGGGTACGCCTTCATGAGGCATGAATAGCAAAAAAAAGACTGGAATTTAGATGCTACAGGACGAAGAAAAACGACTACGACGAAACTGAGGATTTAAACAAGAGGCTTACTTTTTAACTAAGGGCACTCTATGCCTACCCGTGTGTTAAGTCAAAGTATTTCTCATCAGTACCTGGGTTGAAGGGAAAGAGTGGGGCGAACCCTAGATAGGTTGGCAGACAAGTGGAGGCTAGGGCGCGCAGGTTTTGAGAACTTGTCAGTCATCGAGCTTCTAGGCGGCAGCTGTCAAAAGGTGACACCGGAGCAATGATGCATTTCTCTCGTGTTTTTGACAAACCACAAGGCGAAGTAGGGCGCGCAATGGTTTGATAGATGAAATCGTGCCCGCCACTCCATTTTGCGCTGTGCGGCCCGGTGATAAGTCTAACCTGACTATCTATCCATAAGTGAGCTGAGCTATGAGTGAGTCTGAGATAAAGTGGGATATGGCCGCGGAGCTGTCGATGGACTTTGTGCCGGTATTTGTACGCGGTACCGTGAAGAAGAAGGTAGAGGCAGCGGCGCGCGAGCGAGGGGTCACTGAAATTACCGTCGACTTTATCGAGGAAATCCGCAAAGAAAGCGGTCGCTAAGTCTGTCATCAACCCCTCCCACAGCACTCTGTATGCTGCGACCAAGTCAGTAGGCTCCACCGCAGAGTGGAGCCGTTCCTTACTCGATTACTCGGTAATCGAGCTGCCAGACGACATGCCGCCTGAGCCGTTCTGTATAGGCATCCCTATTGGCCTTTCGAATGGCGATAGCACCCTTTTCAATGAAAAATCTTAGGTCTCTGCCAGGTTCTCTCTGCTAGGTTCATTGGGGGGAAGCTTGCCCGATCCCGAGCAATAGACAATGCCCTGTGCAAAATCGCACTGGGTTTCACCGGAGCAGAGCACAGGTGCCTATATGAATCAAACTCGCAATACAAACCGCCAGGTTACCTTGGCATCTCGCCCGCACGGCGCGCCTACACCAGATAATTTCAAGTTTGTTGAAACTGCTGTGCCAACGCCAGCTGACGGTGAGGTGCTCCTTAGGACTATTTACCTGTCGCTCGATCCATACATGCGTGGGCGTATGAGCGACGCAAAATCATACGCAGAACCCGTTGCCATTGGCGATGTGATGGTCGGTGGCAGCGTTTGTCGCATTGAAGAATCAAAGAACGCAGATTTTGAAAAAGGCGACTTGGTGGTGGCATTTGGCGGCTGGCAAGACTACTGCCTGTCAAATGGTGAGGGTTTGATCAAACTCGACAAAGCCATGTCACACCCATCCTATGGCTTGGGGGTATTGGGCATGCCGGGGTTAACCGCCTATATGGGCCTAATGGATATTGGTGAACCCAAGTCCGGTGAAACCCTGGTGGTGGCAGCAGCGACAGGTGCGGTAGGCAGCTTGGTTGGCCAAATTGGCAAAATCCAGGGCTGTAAGGTGATTGGTATAGCGGGCAGTCAGGAAAAATGCGACTACGCGGTGAATGAACTTGGGTTTGACGAGTGCCTTAATCATCACGCCGATGACTTGGATCAGCAACTTGCCAAGGCATGTGCAAAGGGAATTGATATCTACTACGAAAATGTTGGCGGCAAGGTGTTTGATGCGGTGCTGCCACTGCTAAATCCGAAAGCGCGTATTCCATTGTGTGGATTGATATCTCAATACAATGCGACGGATTTACCTGCGGGCCCAGATCGCATGCCATTATTAATGAGCAACGTACTCGTCAAACGTATAAAAATGCAGGGCTTTATTGTGTTTGATGACTATGGCCATCGCTATGGTGAGTTTCAGAACGCTATGGTGCCGTGGTTGTCGTCGGGTCAGATTAAATACAAAGAGGACATAGTCTCCGGTCTGGAAAACGCGGGGTCAGCGTTCATCGGTTTGTTGCAGGGGGAGAACTTTGGGAAGCTTGTGGTGCACGTTGGTCCGGAGGGATTAGGTTGAGGCGTTAGGTGAAGGGCGAAAATCAAGATGCCAGTTTCTAGTTCGTCATCTTTTTCCCCACAAGAACCCTCTGGTCTGCTATGTATTAGCAGATAAAAAGCCCTCTTCACTCCGCTAACAAATGAGAAGCCCATGCGATTTCCGCTCTATACCATAATGTTTGTCGCGCTACTGTCTGCTTGCAGCGCCGATAAAGGCAACCAGGATGCACAAAACGCCGGCGGGGCGCCCGACTCGACGACAGCAAGTGAGCAGAGTCCGGCGGAGGATACGAATGCCCCTAAAACCGATTCGTCTGAAGCGGAAAACACGGCAGCGGCAAAATCGGTGAAGGCCAACCCTAATCGCGACGTGTATTTCGGCAATCTACACGTACACACTCGCTGGTCGTTCGACGCATACATTAACTCCGCCTGGGTGAATCCCGAAGATGCCTACCGCTGGGCGATGGGTGAGGAGATACCGGCTGGCAACGGGATCGGGCAGCCGCTACAAATTCAAAATGCTTTGGACTGGTACATTGTCTCCGATCACGCGGAGTACCTCGGTGCACTGCCGCAAATGGAGGATCCTGATAGCCCCATCAGCAAGCACCCGCTGGCGGCCGATATCACTGGTGACGATCCGAAAAAATCCTTCGATGCTTATGGCACCATCAGTGATGGTATGTATGCCAACCCGCCGAATGTAGATCCGATTCTCGGCGATAAGAAATTTGCCAGAACGGTGTGGTCCGAAGTCGTAAAAATTGCGGACAAGTATTACAGACCGGGCAAGTTCACTACCATGCCCGGATATGAGTGGACATCGGCACCAGACTGGCGAAATATCCACCGTGTTGTCATTTTCCGTGACAGTGCCAAAGTGCCCGATGCGCCATTCTCAGCCCTCGATTCCAGTAAACCCGAAGACTTGTGGCGCTGGATGGATGCGCAGCGTGACTCAGGCAATGATCTCCTCGCAGTGCCGCACAATGGTAACGCGAGCGATGGGATCATGTTCCCTGTGGATAAGTCTTTTGGCGGTAGCTCGCTGGACAAGGAGTACGCCTCAGCGCGCATGCGCAACGAACCCGTATATGAGCTTACACAAATCAAGGGAACCTCCGAAACGCATCCCGCCCTGTTTCCCAACGATGAGTTCGGTGATTTTGAGCTCTGGGATTACACCCTCGCGCCCACCGCGACACCGCCCGAGCACAAGAAGGGAGGCTACGCGCGGGAAGCGTTAATTCGTGGGCTCAAGCTTGAAAGTGAAGGTAAGGGCAACCCGTTCAAATTTGGCTTTATCGGCGATTCCGACACGCATAACGGCGCCTCAGCGATCGAGGAAGATAACTACACCGGAAAGTTTGGCTTCGAGATCGACCCGAAACACCGGCTGGAGGGCCCTCCCGGCGTGGATGAAAAAGGAGCCAAGCAGGTACGGGATTTCAGCTCTGGTGGGGTGGCGGCGGTCTGGGCGGAATCCAACACCCGGGATGGCATCTTTGAAGCGATCAAACGCAAAGAGACTTACGCTACCTCCGGGCCCCGCCCAATGGTGCGGTTCTTCGGTGGGTTCGACATGTCCGGAATCTCACTCGGCACGGAGGATGGCGTCAAACAAGCCTATGCCAAGGGAGTACCGATGGGCGGAGACTTGCCCGCAGCGACAGACGGCGCACCGACCTTCATCGTACAGGCTCTTAAGGAGCCAGACGGCGCGAACCTCGATCGCATCCAGATCATCAAAGGCTGGGTCGACAAGTCAGGCAAGCAGCAGTCAAAAATCTTTGACGTCGCACTTTCCGGTGACAGGAAGCCCGGCCCCGACGGGAAGATCCCGCCGGTGGGCAATACCGTAAACGAAAAAGATGCGACCTATGAAAACACCATCGGCGATAACCAGCTGGTCGCCACTTGGACCGACCCGGAGTTCGATCCCGCGCAACCCGCGATGTACTATGCCCGCGTTCTGCAAATTCCCACGCCCCGCTGGTCCACTTATGACGCGGTCCGAAACAATCTAAAGAGACCGGAAGACTTGCCGGTAAGTATTCAGGAGCGCGCCTGGACATCACCGATCTGGTATACCCCGAATTAGACCTGAATAGCGCAGGGGACTGTTCCAGATTCCAAGAGTACCGACAGCCTGGTACCGAAATCAGCCTGGACAGGTAAAACGGGTGAGTAATCTGTATTTATATGTTAGAACTGCCTCAACACAATAAATAAATGACCGTGGGAGCAGGCCGATGCAGTTATCCGCGTGGCATGACTCTGGGCAGTATCTCGATTACCGTGGGCATAGAATTTTTTACCGGGTGGAAGGTCAGGGGCCAGAGCTGCTGCTGATCCATGGTTTTCCGACCTCCAGCTGGGACTGGAAAAAAGTTTGGCCGGAATTAACCCGGCACTACCGGTGTATCACTCTGGACATGCTGGGCTTTGGCTACAGCAGTAAACCGCGGCAAAAATACCTGATATCTGAACAGGCCGATATCTTTGAAAATTTGCTGGATACTCTGGGTGTGGAAGCTGCGCACCTAATCGCCCATGATTACGGCGATACCGTTGCACAAGAACTGCTGTCGCGGCAACTGGACGGGGAGCTCACTTTTTCTATCCAGTCGCTGCATCTTTTGAATGGCGGTTTGTTCCCAGAAACCCATCGTGCATTGTTGATCCAAAAACTCATGCTTAGCCCTTGCGGTGGCTTACTTGCCCGGTTGTTCAGCCGGAAAAAACTGGAGAAAAATTTCAGGAAGATTTTCGGCCCCGCTACAGCGCCTTCGCAGCAAGAGATTGATGATTTTTGGCAACTCATTACCCACAATCGTGGGCAGCTGGTTATGCACCGGCTGATGGATTACATGAATCAGCGGCGCCAGTACCGCGAGCGCTGGGTATCGGCACTGCAGAAAGTCTCTATTCCCACGCGGTTGACCGTGGGGTTATCCGATCCGATCTCGGGTGCGCATATGGTAGAGCGATACCGGGAGCTCATTCCCAATCCTGATATCGTGGAGCTCGAAAATATTGGCCATTATCCGAATGTGGAAGCGCCGGCCAGAATAATTTCTTCGATAACGAATTTTTTACGCACCCAAGTGCGTGCGGTGTCATGATTTCCAAATTGAAATCAATTCCTGAGAGTTTGCAGGTAAATACGTGGTCGAAAAGTTTGCTGGAGATGCCGTAATATCTCCCTTTAAGCTATCTCTTGAAAGACAATCCCACCAGTAACCCCGCCAGTAGAGACAGCTTCCACGCTCAGGTCACCGTCCAGGTATACCGGTTGGTCTGGAGCCGTCTCTCCCGGTGCCGGCATAGTATTGCTCAGGTGGTTACAGCGTCACTTTTTCCCCCAAGCTTGCCCAGTAGAGCTTTCAGTTTATGCGCAAACCTGCCGCGCTTGGCCTTGCGTGCCTTGTCTTTTGCGCTGACCAGCCAGGCTACCTGAATGACCAAACGCTCACCCTGGTAGGGTAGGTGGCCATGAAAAGAGTTGTCTGCCCGTTTGAAGGCTGCCAGGGTGCCATACTCGGGTTTGATCTCCGGAACAACCGTATCCTCGTAATTATCAATACTTTTCAGAAAACGCAGACAACCGTCGCTCGTTGTCGGCCAGTCAGTGTTGAGGTAGAGCAGAGCGGTGGCGATCTTGGATTTTCCGTCGGTGTGTATATTGCCGTGGCGTTTTTTCAGGCTGCGGGAAATGGAAATGTAGGTGGGGTACTGGGCCAGTTCTTCGACACCCAGGTGATCACCTATCGCATTGGCAAACTCTGTCGAGGTCATTTCATCGATGAGCTGATTGATGCTCTCCCCGCAATCCTCTTTTTCATAGGGAAGATACCCTGCGCCCCTCAGTTTGGGGAAATGTTCCTGAAGTTCGTGAATAGAGTCACGTGGGAGCAGGTTGCGGGCAACCAGGAAGGAAAACGGTTCAGATCTGACAAGAAGTTTTTCCTGGTTCAGTGCAGGGAGAGTCAGGTACTGGCAGATATCTGTGGAGATCGTTGTCATTATTGTGTCTCTTTTTCGAGGATATTCTAATCAGGCGTGCTCTGAGCCACTGGTGTGTAAAACCGACGTTTTAAAACTACCAGACTCTTTGTCAAGGGCCAACTACAGGCGGTAACGCACTGAGATAGATGGCGGGAGTCGAACCCGCGTCCCCAGCCGTTATAGTTCGGGCCTTTGGGGCGGGTTTTCCGTGCTGGTGTTACAACTGGTGTTACAAAAAGTGCTGCGTGCCGATCGCTTTTGACCTGCGCCCGCTACTTCCTGAGCTTGCACTGGTAATTGGAAATGCCGGCGAAAACCTGCGCCAATAATGAATCGGCGAATTGGGCTTGTCCGACATTTTAAAGGTCTAGGTGTAAGGTTCTGATGACGCCCACAGGGGAGAAGAGTCAGGTGCCCTCCTGCTTGCTAGCCCCAGCCTGCTTTAATTTTCCGGCATCTCAGTCAGCACCCATCAGCCACGGTTCGGGCTGACCGTGCTTTACTGGCTTTATGGAAATGCTATTGAGCCGTTATTCACCATTTGCTCTATACAGTGTGCTTGTTAAGGGTGTAGCACCGGCAGCAGTCGGTTTCGGCTTTCATGCTTTAGAGGTATCCCTCGATCGCATGTACCCCGGTTCTTTCCCAGTAGCGGTGGCTCTGCGCTGGGCTGCGGACAATGGTGTTATTGATGCCTCAGCCCTTGCGGCACCAGGCAAGCTGAAGGTGGAACAAGGGGTTACCAAGGGCTCGATAAAACTCGATGGTGACGCCAAGAAGTTTGAAGAGTTCGTCTCTCTGTTGGATACGTTTGATCCCTGGTATCAAGTGGTGCTGCCGATGGGAACGAAATAGGAAACACCGGAGTCAGCACCCGCGTGCGCTGGTGTCCGACGTTCACGTGCGATGAACGCAAGTACCCTAAAGGTGGAGCGAAACCGGAAATGATAAGGACATCGAAATTGGTAGTAGCCAGTCTGTGCAGAGCGGCGCTCGTCTTCAGTATTGGCGCATTGACAATAGTCGCTACCAGCGTGCTGGCTGCTGCCGCGGAGCCGGATGGCACGAAGCCCAACATTCTCTTCATTATGCCGGACGATGTCGGGATCTTTAACGTTGGTGCCTACCACCGCGGGCTGATGGTGGGTGAGACGCCAAACATCGACCGCATCGCAAAAGAGGGTGTGCTGTTTACCGACTATTACGGACAGCAGAGCTGCACTTCCGGGCGCACAGCGTTCGTCACCGGCATGAATCCCTTGCGCGCGGGGATGCTCCTGCCCCAGCTTCCCGGTGCGACCAGCTCCCTGTTACCCGGCACGCCGTCCATCGGCAAGTTTCTTAACGATCTTGGCTACAACACGGGCCAGTTTGGTAAGAACCACCTCGGCGACAAGACTGGCTCACTGCCAACTGCACACGGCTTTCAAGAGTTCTGGGGCTATCTCTACCATTTAGACGCTATGCAGGGGGTGAGTTTTCCAGATATCAACAAATCGCCTACCGACCAGACCGTCGTACCAGCGTGCAAGAACACTCCGGTCAGGGGGCTTTCGGACCCGCCGGGCGCCATCGATCCCAAGGACGGGCTGTGTATGACGCCTCCCCGCCCCATCATCGCGTGCACTTCCTCGGACGGCACGGAGAAGAACCAGACCTGCAAAGATGAGGGGCCGTTGACGCTGGAGCGGTCGAAAACCGTGGATGAGGAAATATCCGCAAAGGTGATTGACTTCCTCGATCGAAATGATCCCAAGAAGACGGGCAAGCCCTTCTTTGTTTACTACAACCCGGCGCGTATGCACGTTACCACGATGCTTCCAGACAAGTACCTGGATATGCTCGGAGAGAAGGGCGGCAAGGACTGGGGCCTCAACGAAGCCGGCATGAAGCAGCTCGACGACAACATCGGCTACGTTTTGAAAAAGCTCGAGGACATGGGGCAGCTCGACAACACACTCGTCATCTTCACCACAGATAATGGCGCTGAAACCATCACCTATCCGGATGGCGGTGTAACGCCTTTCCGGGGCGGTAAGCTGACCACTTGGGAAGGTGGTATGCGTTTACCGCTGCTAGTGCGCTGGCCGGGGCATATTGAGCCGGGCAGGGTGGAGAACGGGATATTCTCGGTTCTGGATTGGGTGCCCACTCTGGTCAATATTGCCGGCGGCCCCTCTGGGGACGGGTTGAAGCAACAGATTGAGGCCGGTAAGTATTCTGGAATCGTCAAGACAACCCTGGACGGCGTCGACCAGCGTGCCTACCTGGAGGGTAAGGGGGAGTCCGCGCGCGACTATGTCTTTTACTACAGCGGCTCGCATCCTTCGGCAGTCCGTTACAAGAACTGGAAGTTCTATTTCGCCATGGCCCCCGATAACGCTCAGGGTGGTTTCATGGGTGTGCAGACGTACCACTGGACCCAGGTGAACAACATCAGGCGTGATCCGTTCGAAGAGAACGTGCTTAATGACAAGAGTGCCTTGATGGTTGGCGGTGCACTGGGTGCGCCTTCCACAGCCTATATCTACGACTGGAACCTGCTGCCGATCGGGCAAATGATGTGGTTAAAGGAACTAGAGACATACAAGAAGTTCCCACCGCTGCAGTCTCCTGCGAGCTACAACCTCGATCAGATCATCCAACAGATGAAGGAGCAAAAG
The DNA here is from genome assembly GCF_020524885.1 of Microbulbifer elongatus. Classification (GTDB taxonomy): domain Bacteria; phylum Pseudomonadota; class Gammaproteobacteria; order Pseudomonadales; family Cellvibrionaceae; genus Microbulbifer; species Microbulbifer elongatus_A. The sequence continues at coordinate 1,036,323 of NZ_JAIVKJ010000002.1, forward strand.
ACCACGAGCCATATGGGTGAATAGCCTGAAAGTATTTGCCTGCTGGCCACTTTAATCTTCTATTGGTGCTCCATCTATTCTGCGCATGGAGCATGGATTTAACCCGGCGCTTTTGCATGCATCCCACCAAATTAAAAAGGCCCGTTACCTTGCGGTAACGGGCCTTTTTAATTTGGTGGGATGGCGGGAGTCGAAAAAGTCCCTGGAGTTCCCGTAAAATCAGCCAATTCTGGTCAGGGTAGTCGGCAACCCCACAAATAACCCCACCACCTGCCCAAGGTACTCAGTGGGTACTCCATTTGGGGAGGCAGTGGGGTTGCATCACGGTTTACTGATTAGCCGCGTCGTCTACACAGCGGAAGTAAAAAGTAACGTGCCGTGATTCATAGTAACCAGTCATGTTTGCACCGGTTCCTACAATTGCGTTATTTCCGCCTGTTTGCTCTGAGTCCTTCAGCTCGTACTTGCCGTTGCAGTGGTCATGCATTTTCTTATATGCATCCTGACGACGGGACTTCTGTACAAAGCTTGCTCCCTCTGCCAAGTATGAAACCTTCAGCCAGTCAGAATTAGCTTCATTAACCGGTGCGTACTCTCCGAAGTCGTTAGCCATCTCAACATTGCTTACACAACCGGCCAGCGCAATTACAGATACTGCAGCAAGTAGCTTCTTCATAAGTTCCCCAAATATTGTTTATTTTATGTTCGGTATGGCAGTACTGAAAGGCGCCATAATCAACATTAAATTAGGCCGGTGGGGGTTCGTCAAGACTTATAAAACGTGACTGTATTCACGTTACGCAGGTTGTTTGGAACGTAAGCAAATTGTCTATTTCCCCCCCACTCTTAAATTTGCGGGCGCGTGTTTTCCGTTACCCGCATGGTGTACCCCAAAAGCCCTAGAGATTTAGCCCCCCCTCCCCATAACTGCTTCTCCCGTCGCCTGTGGAGACAGTTCACGGGGTGGGTTGGTTAAAAATTATTCTGTCACGCAGAATTCATATCCCGCGCGGCCGCGTACCTACATAGGGTGCTCCAAAGGGAAGTACCCTCTTGCCTCATAGAAGCTTACTCTCGTAAGCGGCGATAGATACGTCCGGCTCTCTTTAGCTCTCATACCTAGCAACCGCCGCTTGAACGGCAGTGCTCTTCCCATGCCTTAGAAGCAACTTTATGAAAGGTAATTTGGCTTGTGTTGAAATTGAGTGCCCTTTTGGAGTCGTGTGTTAAAAATTCAACAACGCTAAATCCACTCTTTCCCTCAGGTATTGCAAAACCTATGCTTCCTGAGCTGCGAACTAAGTCATCTACCAGCTTGAAGTCTTTGAGCTCGAAAACACCTCTTTCACCGCGGACGCATTCTGCAACAGAGCTTTGAGAGCCAAGGTAGCCATTTATAAGAATAGGGCTTTTGGCTTTCTCAGTGCATGTGAGAGGAAAGCTTACTCTGAAGTGGCACTTTTCTGACTCAAACTCACAGATGTGCGCAAAAATTTCCCCTAGATCATTGTTTGTATAGATCATTGATGCAGAGGTGCTGCCATCTAAACCGGTCTGCCAATTACCGAAAGTTGTTTCCATTGCTTCAGTTAAAGAGGCTGACAAGGCAAGACCTGCACTTGCCAAAACACAGAGGTACTTCAATTTCTTTCCCACCTAATTATTTTTTGAATGTACGTCTACACGCTTTTGGATAATTGTAGGGCAGGTGGGTGTAGGGGGATAGCCAGCAGCGACTACATACGCCGGTTGACGGGTTAGACAGCGCCAGCAGTTTGGTGGATTTTTCTACGCACTATATCTCCAATCTTTGGCTTTTTACGTGGGTCGTTACCCTAAAAGTATGCCCGTGCGCGTATGCCGAGAAGATTAGGTGGCTGTTTCATCACCCATTGCCTCACTCACTCACCCCCTAAGGGGGGTGAGGTGAGGTGAGGAGTCAGAATGGTTTTTTTTTCAGTGGTTCACCTCTGCTCCTCACTCTGAAGTGAGGAAACGCACTAAGGGTCTTCGTTCGGCTCGCCATCAGGTAGTACGGCGTACAGGCTGCCTTCCCGCTCCTTTAGCATTCCTTTGACAATTAGGGACTGCAGGTCGCGTGAGTAGTTTTTTGTGTAGGCACCCTGAGCTTTTATATCGTCCCGCACAACTGCGCGTGCCGTGGAGTCGCCATGCTGTTGTCGAGAGCGGACTGCTTGCCAGATAGATTGCTGGCGCTGTGTAAGTGATGGCCCATCTGCGTCGGCTACCGCGCTTGCCATAACGGGTTTTCCTGAGTCACTACACACCAGGCTTATAACCGGATCTCCGTCGCTGTCATTAAAAAGGTGTCGTTCCTTTAGAGTGAACTGGGCGGCATGGTCGTCCTTGCCATCCTTCATTTTTTTGCACTTCGCTACCACTTGCAGGTCCGGCGTCTGAGCTCTCTCTATCAGGTACTCATAGTCACACGCAGCACGCAGCGCCGAAGCCCCCCGTGCAGTCTTGGAGTCGCCCTTGCCCGTATGATGCACCAGCAATACGGTTGCGCCTGTTCGCGCCTTGAGACCGTCGCAGGCCCTGATTAAGCGGCCCATGTCGGTATTGCTGTTTTCGTCGCCTGTCATACACCGTGCAGTGGTGTCGAATATGATGAGTCCGAAGTCCTTTCCGGCCTCACAGCGCTTCTGGTTGATAGCGGCTAGTAGGCCCTGTAGTTCACTCTCGTCACCGTCCAGATATACCGGGTGGTCCAGACGGTACAGGTCAGGGATTCCCTTCCCATTATTGTATTCGTCGGCCAGGGCTTTGATACGCTGCCGCACCCCCAGCCCGCCTTCGCCTGCGATATAGAGAACAGCGCCTTGCACAACCTTACAGTTGTTCCACTGGCGACCCAGGGCAATGTGAAGAGCCCAGTTCAGAACGAAAAAGCTCTTGAATGTCCCAGATGCGCCATAGACTACGCCGAATGACTCTGCAGGAAGCCAGCCCTTCACCAGATAGTTGATCTCCTGGTCGTAGCCTTCAAAGTGGTTGGCTAGGTCAAACCGGCCCTTCTTCGCCCCGCGGACGACAGTTGCCGCTTCCAGGGCCTCCTGAACCGCCTTAAGACCACGTAGGGCTGATAGGTCGTTAAAGTCCGTGCCTTCATCCCCTGACAGGTCAGGGACCGCTAAAAGTGAACCCACGGCCTCTGCTGCTTCTGTGCCCTTTGTTATGCCTGGGTTCCCGTCGGTGGCATGATCATTATCCGCTGCTACCACCATTTGAAGTTGCGGGTATTTCTTTTGCAGGGCCTCGGCCACGGGCTTTAAATTGCCAGTGTTGAAGGCTACCGCTACAGCTTCCCCGGTGGCGTCGTGGATACTTGCCCCCGTGGCGTAGCCCTCGCAGATGAAAAGGCGATTGCGAGGTTTGCCGATTAGATGAAAACAGCCCTGCATCTTGCCGCCAGTCCAAAACTTTTTAACGCCATTGGGATAAATCCGTTGCAGGCTCCAAAGATTGCCGGATATGTCCCGCATGGGCACCAGCAGGCATTCCGTCGCTTGGCGAAGGCCATAGGGCTTCACCTCCTTGCGGGTAAGGTAGGCGCTTCCGGTAGCTTCTTCTGCTTTGTCCCACGCTGCCTGACACTCTGTTCTAGCTTCCGCATGTCGTTCTGCCGTTGCCGTATCACGTTTGCGTTTCATTTCGGCCGCCCGTTGGGTATGGGCCTTCCGCTCTGTGGGGGTCATCTCTAGTCGTTCTTTAGCGCACCAGTTTTGGGATATGCCGCGTTTCCAGCAGCCAAAGTAACCAGCGGCCACCCCGTCAAGGTGGAAAACATAAAAGCCGTTTTTCTGACCGTGCCTGTCGCCACCGATATGGAAGCGATGTAATTCTCCGTCCGGTTCCAGGTAGTCCGGGGGCGTGATCCCTGCGTTAATCATGGCATCCCGAATGGCGCGTACCGGATCTGCTGGCAAACGAGCTTCCGGTAACGTGCCAATTACAAAATCCTGATCGGGGGTCATATTTGAACTGTTTATGGCGGCAGGAGAGCTCGTCATCTTCTACCTCCTTTGCGTCGATTGCTTTTTCCGGCTAGTCGATACACACCGCGACGCCCCAGGCGGCCGAAACCGTCGATGTAAGGCACCATATGGCACTCAATGGCGACTCCAAGCTCTCTGAGCTGATATATCACCCCAGGTCCGTTGTAGCCGCCGGTTAATAGGTCGATTTCCCAGCGGCTGTGTGGCCCGTCCAGAAGGGCATTCATTACCAGCCGCTGGCGCGGGGTAAGCATATGGAGGTTCCTGTTGGTATAATTAGTCGTCGTTCTGTTTGTAGGGCTGCCCTTCGGGGCAGTTCTGTTTTTTTTCATCGCTCTCGCCCCTCAGCCTTGCGCTTCCGCTATCAGTTTCTGCTTTAGTTCAAGAAGATATGCACCCTCCCAGACCGTGGTCTGGGGGCCTAGCTTTATGCCAGGCTTGGCCTTGCCGGTTTTAGTCCAGAGCCACCAGGTTGAAAGGCCGATTGAATAAAATCTGGCGCATGCGCGGGCGCGGTACATTGCTGCGGGGTCGATGGATGGGGATGGATTGTCAGGCATGTATCGATTCCTGTTTGGGTTGTACTGGATCGATACGTATTCTTCCCATGAAGGCTGGGGGGCGTAATGGAACTAAGCAGCCAAAAAACCGGGGCTTAGTTCCAGTGGGGGGCAGGAATTTACTCTCTGTAGAACATTTTCTCTTTATCGTGCGGTGAGCCGATGATAGTTTTCCTCACGGTGTCCGCGTCTACTTCGATACAAAGTAAAACGCGTGCGAGGGCTGCAACAGTTTCATAGTGGGGGCTGTCCAGATACCGAGTGAAGTAAGTACCCATGCGGCGGACGAAGATGATGTAGTCACGTCCGAGCCCAGCATTGCGCTTCACCAAGGGAAGCTCGTGTAGCTTTTCTGTGGAAGCCTTTTCGCTGAGACGCTCCAGAATGTCAGCTACGTACGGAGGGTTTCCGGGCAAAAACAGGCTTGGTTTTTCCCTACCTTCGATGTCCGATTCACGGTAACCGGACGTAAAACTTGTAAAAGGGTGCCGGTTAATCGCCCCCTCAAACTCAGTGGGCTGAATGAATTTCCAGACGGGGTGATCAAGCTCGTAGTCACGCAGGCTAGCTGCCAGCTCGCGTACTTGATTGATGATACTTGCGTGCTTGTCCTGGCGTTGCTTGGGTGTAAGCGTGTCCCAAGGGCTGCGGCGGTAGCGAGCGAATAGAAGGTGGCACAGGAAGTGCCACTCCCAGCCTTTCCAATCATTCTCTTCAAACGTTTTCTCAAGGCGGGGCCACACCGACTCCATCTCCGTTGCTGTGCACAGGCTTGTAATCGTGGGCACCAGTTGCTGTTTGGTGTAGCCATATTCGGCAAGAAGGCCGTAGCCGCCACCATAAGGGCCATTCTTCCAGACTTCGCCATCCTCCCCGGTGAGGATACGGTCGTAATGGTTGGCAAAGGCCGGCGGCACCCATTTGGGCAACTTTTTCGATGGTTTCATGTTTGCTCTTTTCGCCCTCAGGTGCCGAACTGCGCAGTAATCACGTTACCGGCGTTTGTCTGTTTGCGAAGGTTGTCGAGGTAGTCGGCCCACTTTTGCATCATTTCGGCGCGTTGTGGCAGGTGCTTTGTTCGATTGTAGGCGCGTCCCAAGGCGTCCTTCACCCCATGGGCCAGTTGGTGCTCGATGTAGTCGACGCGGAAGCCTAGGATTTCGTCTAGTAACGTTCTCGCCATAGCCCGGAAGCCGTGGGCGGTCATTGTGTCGTTGTCGTATCCCAGTGAGCGTAGTGCTGTCCTGACGCCGTTGTCAGATAGTGGGCGGCTTTGACCCCGGGCGGAAGGGAAAACGTATTTGCCATGGCCGGTAAGCGGTTGCAGTTCGCGCAAAAGTGTCAGCGATTGTTCTGCGAGCGGGATGATATGCGGCTCGCCCATCTTCATTTTTTCCGCCGGTATCTCTATCTGTCGGGCCTCCCAGTTGACCTCTACCCATTCCAGCTTGCGCAGCTCCCCCGGACGGCAGAACAGCAGTGGTGACAGTTTGAGGGCGGTTCTTACCACGGGGGTACCCTGATAGCCCTCGATGGCTACCATCAGTTTGCCGACCTCCACGGGGTCTGTAATCGCGGCCAGATGTTTCTTCTTGGTGGGCTTGAGGGCGCCAGTGAGGTCTGTTGTGGGGTCGCGGTCAGCTTTCCCGGTGGCAACTGCAAAGCGGAAGATCTGGCTGGCAACCCGCTTAACGCGATGCGCGGTTTCGAGAGCACCCCGGCTTTCAATACGTCGCAGGCAGCGCAGCACTTCAGGCGGGGTGATATCTGCAATGGGACGTTTGCCCAGGTAGGGCAGCAGGTCGCTGTCCAGCGCGCGTCTGGCGCGGTCTTTAGAGGATTTGGACAGGTGGGCCATTTTGGCTGCGAACCACTCCTCGCTCACGGCTGCAAGGCTGTTGCGGGCTGTCTCAAGGGCGGACTCTTTGCGCGCACGCTTTACGTCCCGTGGGTCAATACCTGCGGCTACGTGCTTCCGGGCTTCATCCCGTGCGCGACGCGCTTCAGCAAGGCCGACGTCGGGGTATATACCTAAGGCCAAATCACAGCGCTTTTCGTGCAGGCGAAAGCGGAAGACCCAGCGCTTAGTGCCATTGGGTTTCACTTCCAGGTAGAGCCCCTTTTCGTCAGCTTCCAGGTATTTCTTCTCTCGCGCCTTTAGTGCTTTGGCTTTGGTATCCGACAGGGCCACGGCTCTGCTCCGTACAGGTAATTCTGGGGGTGGTCGGCCCAATCCGGCGTGATGTGGGGCTTTCCGGCGATTTGGTGGGGTCGAAACGCTACGATTTCAGGAACCCACCAATAACCCCACCCAATATGGCTGGATTTGGTGGGGTCCGGTTAGACTAACTGGGATGGGCTAGATAAGCAAAAGCCCCGAAAACACTGGGCTTTCGGGGCTTCTGTAGGTCGTCTTAGACGATTTTTTGGTGGAGATGGCGGGAGTCGAACCCGCGTCCGTCAGCACTCTGCCAGAGGCTCTACATGCTTAGGTCCGTTAATTGATTTAATCCACTACAGCCCAACGGGCAGGACGTAGCAGACGAGTCTGAAAAATTTTTAACCGATCCACCTCAGATAAATTTCACGGCGATCCAGTTCTGTATAACAGCCAGCAGCGCGGTACTGGAACCTTGCTGAAGGCCGCTAAGGGACGAACCCTTAGTTAGTGCGTCACGGGCCGCTTACGCAGCCAGTTGGGCACCGTAGTTGTCGTCGTTGGCAACTAATAAAATGCAGCTTTGGATTTACGTGATTCGCTACCCTCACGGCATGCACCCATGGTTTCGCAACCAACGTCGAATCCAAGTCATCCCCGGAATCTACGCAGTGAACAGGCTTTGTTCGCCGGTCAGTACGAAACGCATTTGCGTAACGCGCAGTATACCTGAAGGTCACTTGTCACCATAGAGTGAGGATAGAATTTTGTGACTATCCGGTACCTTCCTTGGCTACTGCCTTGGCTACTGTTAGTTACTGGCGTTCAAACAGGGCAATGGACTCCACATGGGTGGTGTGGGGGAACATGTCCATTACGCCCGCTTTAGTTAGACGATAGCCGCGCTGCAGAAGTTCCGCGGTATCCCGGGCCAGGGTGGCCGGGTTGCAGGAGACATAGACGATGCGCTTGGCGCCGAAGTGGGCGATGTTGCGCACCACTTCCAGCGCGCCGGTGCGCGGTGGATCCAGCAGGATTTTGTCGAAGCCACCGCGCGCCCAGGGGCTGGTGGAGAAGTCCTCGGTCAGGTCTGCCGCCTGGAACTGGATATTGTCGAGCTGGTTGCGCGCGGCGTTTTCCCGCCCCCGGCGGGTCAGGTCGAGGGCGCCCTCTACACCCACCACTTCCGCCGCGCGCTTGGCCAGCGGCAGGGTGAAGTTGCCCAGGCCGCAGAACAGGTCGAGCACGCGTTCGTCTGGCTGTGGATCCAGCAATTCGATCGCGCGGTGCACCATCTGGCGGTTGATGGCAAAGTTCACCTGGACAAAATCCTGCGGATGGAAGTGCAGCGTCAGGCCGAATTCCGGCAGGGTGTAGCTGAGTCTTTCCTCGTTGTCTTCTGGCCAGACTTTGTGGGGTGTGTCTTCCGCTTGCAGGTACAGGTGCCAACCTTGCTGCTGCACAAAGTTGAGCCACAGTTGCCGGTCACTTTCCGGCAAGGGCTTGAGGTGGCGTACCACCAGCGCAGTGGCGTCTTCGCCGGCGGCGACTTCGATGTGCGAGATGTGCTTGCCTTCCCGGCACTGGTCCACGAGCTGGTGCAGCTCCGGTATCTGGCTGGAGAAAGACGCCGGCATTACCAGGCATTCGCGAATGTCGGTCAGGTTGTTGGAGCGCTTTTCGCGGAAACCCAGGATCAGCTTTGGTTTATTGGCCGCGCCTTTTTTATGGGCTTCTTTGACATAGCGAACGCCGAGGCGCGCTTTGCTGCGGTAGCCGGCGATGTCGGCGGTGAGTGGCGGCATTACCTGTTCGGGGGTGGCACCGGCAAAGCGCTGCAATTGGTCGAGCAGGATCTGCTGTTTGGCGGCGATCTGCGCGGCTGGCTGCATGTGCTGGAGTGCACAACCGCCACAGGTTTCTGCATGGGGGCAGGGTGGCGTTTGGCGGTCGCCAGAGGGCGAGAGAATCTCGATAGCCACTGCCTCATCGAATTTTGCGCGACTGGCGGTAAACCTTACCCGAACAGTCTCACCCGGCAGTGCGTTATCCACAAAAAGCGTTTTGCCCTGGTAGCGGGCGATGCCGCGAACCTCATGGCTGAAACGCTCGATATCGACTTCCGGGGTGCCCTGCGGGGGCTTTTGTTGGTCTTTTCGTTTACCTGGGCGCTTGGCATTAGCGGCGGCATTACGGTTGCGAAAGATCGACGGGGGCTTTCTGGCAGGCATAGGGATTCTGGGAGCGATTCAGGTAGAGGCGTGCCGGGCTGCGTTGATCGGCAGCCCGGCGGGTACATCGGGGGTAATTACAGCACAGTTTGCGCAAATGCGGCGAGGATCAGCAGCGGGCAGACAATTCGCACATACCAGGGCCAGACTGTCCAGAACAGGGTTTTCTCGATGTTCGGGTGACCTTCCTTCAGTTCCATCAACAGCTGGTCGCGGCGCCAGATCCAGCCAGCGAAGATACACAGGGCCACACCGAGCAGCGGCTGCCCGTATTCGGTGCTGATGGAAATCACCAGGCCGAACAGCGCCTCGAAATTGAAGATGATCAGCGTGCTGATAGCAAAAATAATCGCGCCGGTCAGCAGGGTTGCGGGCTTGCGCTTCAGGCCAAGGCTTTCGATGGAGAAGGCCACCGGCACTTCCAGCATGGAGATGGATGAGGTCAGGGAGGCAATCACCATCAGCGCAAAGAAGGCGATGGCCACAAACAGGCCGCTGGTGCCCATGGTGTCGAACAGCGCAGGCAATACCTGCAGGATCAGCCCAGGCCCGGCGATCAGCTCACCTGCTTCGGAGAAAATCTGGGTACCGGCTTCCTGGGCCACATACATGGCGGGCAGGATCAGCAGGCCTGCGGTGAAGGCGATGCCCACGTCGATCAGGGTGACCAGCGCACCCAGGCGCGGCAGGCTTTCTTCCTTGCTGAGGTAGGAGCCGTAGATCAGCATGGTGCCTACACCCAGAGACAGGGAGAAAAAGGCCTGCCCCATGGCGGAGAGGAGGAGCTCGGGTGACAACTTGCTGAAATCCGGGATCAGGTAGGCTTCCAGGCCGGTCATGGCTCCGGGCTGGGAGAGCACATAGACGATCAGCATCAGCAGCAGGATGATCAGGGCCGGCATCAGCAGTGTGGACCAGCGCTCGATACCCTTCTCAACACCACTGGCGATAATCAGCATGGTGAGGCCGCTGAAAATAGCAGTGAAAGTGAAGTTGCGGGTGGTGCTGTCGCCGGTGAGCCAGGCGGCGGTTTCTGAAGCACCCATAAGAGTGGCGAATGGATCCGCCAGATGGGCGACCATCCAGCCGGCAACAATGGCGTAGAAGCTGAGGATGAGCGAGGCAACAAAAATACCACCAAAACCTGCAAGGGTACCGATACCACGGCTTACGGGGCCGGTAGAGATGCCGCGCAAGGCCTTAACCATATTGCTGCGGGCGTAGCGGCCGATGGAGAGCTCTGCCATCAGCACCGGGTAGGCAAGCATAAACGCCAACACCAGATAGACCACCACAAAGGCGGCGCCGCCATTGGTGGCCACATTGGTGGGGAAGCCCCAGATATTGCCGAGACCGACGGCGGAGCCGGCGGCGGCCATCAGGAAGCCGAAGTTGGAGCTGAATTGTCCTCGCGGTGCACTCATGGGTAAATCTCGTCGTTATTCTTCTGTGTCGGTTTCCGCAGGGCCCGTCTGCAGGCGGGCTCCTACGCGAGGTTGTTTTTGACCTTTGCGTTAACGGTGCTCGGTGCGCATGACCCGCTGCTTCTGGCGGTTCCAGTCGCGCTCCTTCAGGGTCTCGCGCTTGTCGTGGGAGGCTTTACCCTTGGCCAGCGCAATCTCGCACTTGATCAGGTGTTTCTTCCAGTAAATGGCGGTACATACACAGGCGTAGCCCTTCTGGTTGACCGCGGCCACCAGTTTGGCGATCTCGCGCTTGTTCAGCAGCAGGCGGCGGGTGCGGTCCGGTTCGGTGACGAAGTGGGTGGAGGCGCTGGGGAGCGGCTGGATCCGCGCACCCAGCAGCCACGCCTGGCCATCTTTGAACAGGACGTAACTGTCGGTGAGCTGGGCCTTGCCCTCGCGGCAGGACTTTACTTCCCAGCCCTGGAGCTCCATACCCGCCTCAAATTTCTCCTCGATAAAATAATCGTGCTTGGCCTTCTTGTTGAGGGCGATCGTGTTTGAGGACGGGGCCTTTTTCTTTTTTGCCATGAATACTTCTATGTGCCTTATAAGGGCGAATGTCTCGTCTTGATGCTCAGATAAAGCTCGTACCGAAAAACTTCAGCGCAACCGTGTTGATGAAGATCACCAGCAGGATGGCCGGGATGAAGGTACCGAGTGCGAAGTTTACATACTTCTGCGACAGGGAGCCGGCGAAGCCGCTATCTCCCACTGTGAGCTCCTGGTCGAAATTGGCCCGCTTCCACTTGTAGATCACGAAGATACACACCAGCAGGCCGTTCAGCGGCAGAATGGTATCGTAAAACAGGATTTCTACCAGATCGAAAAAGGATTTATCGCTGCCAGCGAGGGTCACAAACTGGGTCAGCCAGTCTGCCATGCCAAATGACATGGCGCAGCAGATGGCGAGAACGAGCTGGACCGCGGCAACGGTGTAGATAGCCTTCTTGCGGCTCATTCCGCGCTCGTCACGAAGGGTAGCGACGGGCACTTCGATGATGGAAACCAGCGAGGTGAGCGCAGCTACAAATACCAGGAAAAAGAAGGCAGCGGCGAAAATACTCGCGCCGGTGTAGCCGATGCTGTCCTGCAGGGATAGGAAGATCTTCGGCAGGAACAGGAAGATCATCCCGGCCGAGGAGTCACTCAGGGAAGCGGTGTCGATCTGCGGGTTGAAATGGAAAATGCTCGGCAGGATCAGCAGGCCTGCGGTGAAAGCGACCATGGTGTCGGTAAGGGCCACGGCCTTGGCAGAGCCCGGGATCGAGTCCTGCCTCTTCATATAGGAACCGTAGGTAATCATGATACCCATGCCCAGTGACAGGGAGAAGAAGGCCTGAGACATGGCCTTGCTGACCACTTCACCGGTGAGCTTGGAGAAGTCCGGGATCAGGTAATACTTCACGCCCAGAATGGCGTTCTCCTGGGTAAGTACAAACAGCACCAGCACCATCAGCATCACAAACAACAGCGGCATCAGTGTTTTGGCCGCGCGCTCAATCCCGTCTTTTACACCCAGCGAGAGTACGCCGTTGATGATGAGCATCAGCGCGATCAGGTAAAAGAAGACGGTCTTGGAATTGATGAACTCGCCGAAGTAGGCCTGAGTGGTGAGGGAGGTCAGGTTGCCCTTGAAGACTTCTACCAGGTAGCCGAGTACCCAGACGGTGACCACCATATAGAATACGGCGATCATGAATGGCGTGATCAGCGCGAACCAGCCGGGGATGCGCCACAGCCGAGAGCCGCCAGAAAGCTGCCGGTAAGCACCTACGGGGTCTTTATCGGTTTTGCGGCCGAGCGCCAGCTCCGCCATCATCACCGGCAGGCAGATGAAGAATACGAAAAGTGCGTATACCAGCAGGAAGGCACCACCACCGCTTTTGGTGGCGGCTACCGGGAAGGAAACCAGGTTGCCAATGCCGACCGCGGAGCCGGCGGCGGCCAGGATAAAACCGAGACGGGAACCAAAATGTTCTCTAGCTGCGGACATAGATTTCTCGCTTGCCTGTTATTCTTGTCGTCTGAAGGGTTGCCGTGGCCTGCAATCGGCATATAAAGCCGTGAACCTGTTGGGCCGAAAATGCCCAGTACCGCCCGGTTCTGCGGCGCAGCAAAAGGCCGATTGTTGCAGGATTTATCCGCCTTGAGTAGCGTCGCGAGCGAAATTTGCCCTATGGCACACAGGATAGGCAAGAAACCCGCCCGCGTGGGGCAATCCGTGAGTGATGAGTAAAGTTTGATCGATGACAAAAATTGAGCGTAGCGCGCTGGTGATGTACAGCGCAGAGCAGATGTTTGACCTGGTCAACGACGTGGCCAGTTATCCGCAGTTTTTGCCCGGTTGCCGCGGGGCCGAGATCCTGCACCGGGATGAGGACACCCTGGAAGCGCGGCTGGACCTTGCGCGCGCGGGGATTAGCCAGAGCTTTATTACCCGCAATCGCCTATATCGCCCGGAAAGAATGGAGCTGGTGCTGGTGGATGGCCCCTTCAATGAGTTCAGCGGTTGCTGGACCTTCACGCCGCTGGCGGAGAATGCCTGCAAGGTGATGTTTGCCCTGGAGTTCCGTGCCCAGAACCGTCTACTGGGCGCTGCCGCGGGAAAACTGTTCAGCGGCATTGCCAACCAAATGGTTGACGCCATGTGCGAGCGGGCCAAGCAGATTTATGGAGAAAATGCATGAGCAACCAGAAAACCATCGCCGTGGAAGTGGTGTACGCCCTGCCGCACGAGCAGCGCCTGATGAGCCTGCTGGTGGAGCCCGGCACCACCGCCCTGCAGGCGCTGGAGCTGTCGGGAATCCCCCGTGAGTACCCTGAAGTTGACCCCGCCAATGCGAAGCTGGGCATCTTTGGCCAGGCTCTGGGCACCAAGGGACTGGCGGTTGCTTCCGAGTATGTGCTGCAGCCGGGAGACCGGGTGGAGGTGTATCGGCCGTTGATTGCCGATCCGAAGGAGGCGCGAAAGCAGCGCGCGGAGAAGGCGAAGCGCCAGGCACAGGGCGGATGAGCCCTGCGCGCTTCTCAAATCACGTGGTCAATATTATCGGCGGAGATCAGGGCCAGCCGCTGGGCTGCCAGTCGCCGCTGGTTTCGATCAGCTGGTCGCCGTTGAAATAGACGCTGAAACGCTTCTGGGACTCTTCACCCTTGGGGGTGCGGACGCGATTGATATAGTCCCAGCGGTTCGGGTTGAAGGTGTCTTCCAGCAGCGGGGTACCCAGTACAAAGCGCACCTGGCGACGGGTCATGCCGGGTTTCAGCTGGTCCACCATTTCCTGGGTGACGATATTGCCCTGCTGTACCTGAATGCGGTGTACGCCGGGAAACTTGAACAGGCTACAGGCCGTTGCAACACTGCAAAGTGCGGTAATCAGTAGAATTCGTACAACTGATGGCATTGAATGCTCCATCTGAATTTTTATTGGGTTCCGTAGTCGGCTGTTCCCGGTGTCCCGGGGATGTCAGCCATTTTACCGGGGTGCGCATACCCTCGGATCGCCTGAGCACACCATAGACGCTCTGGCCAATGAGTGATAGTCGTCATTTCGCCGAGATAGTTCCCCGGTGCCCGGCAAATGTCGGCAGCCACGCTCAGAAAATGGATCCAACCCAGCTTGCCCAGCCTTTATGCAACGCCACATTGGCTGTTTGTGAGTGGTGGCTCACTTGCTGGCCTTTGGTATTGAGACTGATTGGCCGGATGGGGTTCCTCTATCTTTGCTGGGCGTGGATAATACCCGAACTGTTCGCCCGCCAACAGGCGGTGCGCGCGAATACGATATAGCGATTACGAGCACACACATCCGGAACCTAATTACCCATGCCGAACGAAAATCAGGAACTGCGCAAGGCAGGTCTAAAAGTCACTCTTCCGCGAGTGAAAATTCTCCAACTGCTGGAAGGCGCCAGTGAACAGCATCTGAGCGCAGAGGATGTGTACAAAATGCTGCTGGATGCCGGAGAGGATGTGGGGCTAGCCACCGTATACCGCGTGTTGACCCAGTTTGAAAGTGCTGGCCTGGTAATGCGCCACAATTTCGATGGCGGCCACTCGGTGTTTGAGCTGGACCGCGGAGACCACCACGACCACATGGTGTGCACCGATAGCGGCAAGGTAATCGAATTCCACAACGAGCAGATCGAAGAGCTGCAGCACCAGATTGCGGAAGAGCACGGTTACGAGCTGACCGGCCACAGCCTGGTGCTTTACGTGAAGAAGAAAGAAGGCTGAAGTAAAAAGAGAGGAGGAGGGGCGAGAGTTAGTCCTTCACCTCAGAACCTTCGCCATTAACCTTCGCGATGAAAAAGGGGAGCCGTTGCTCCCCTTTTTGATTCTGGTAAACCGTGAACGTCACACCGGTGGTGTGTAATCGTTCGGGTATCTCCCCACCTTGTTTGCGTAGTATTCACCAAACCGTGCCAGTTCCTTGGCCAAATTTTCGCCCATCTCCATTACCGGTCCCAGTCCGGCCTCTTTCTTGGCGAAATCGATGAAACCGCAAACCACGGGTACCGCGGCACCGCGCGCAATGTGGTAGAAGCCGGTTTTCCAGCGCTCGGCTTTGCCTCGGGTGCCTTCCGGCGGAATGCCGATAATCAACTCTTCGCGGGTGTTGTACTGGTTGATGGTGGCATCTACCAGGTTGTTCGCCTTGCTGCGGTCGACAGGGATGCCGCCAAACCAGCGCACCACGCCACCGATAGGGAACGGAAACAACTTGTCTTTACCCATCCACTGCGGGTTCACCTTCAATTTGAGCGCGGCGAGGATAAAGAAGTAGCCGTCCCAGTTGGATGTATGGGGGGCTGCGAGAAGCACGTACTTCTTGAGTTTCAGTGCGCGCTCATCCGCCACGACTCTCCAGCCGTGCAGTTTGAGCAGCAGGCGTGCCAGCAGGCGCAGGCAGGGCGTCAGGATAGGGGTGTTAAAAATGGTTATCTGCATGGTTTGACCGAGTTCTTTGCCCGTTAGTGTAGCCGGATCCTGCAGGTAGCTGCCTCCAGCAAGATTCTTGGGGTCTTGTATATGGGCTTGTGTATGGGCTTATATGGTGGCGCGGGAGTATAGAGTGAATTTAACGCCATTTTCAGTCAATTTCGGCCCTGGCGGATGGCCCGGGCCGAATATCTGGGACCGGCTGGTTCTCGCGGCCCGGGTGCCGGATAGGGGGGGGGCAGCCGGTGAAAATCAGGCCCTGCTCAGCATTTCCTCGGCATGGGCGAGGGATTGCGCGGTGGCTTCCCCTCCCAGCATACGCGCGATCTCGGAGCTGCGTTCTGCATCCTTCAGCTCCCGCAGGGCCACAAAGGCCGCTTCGCCATCGCTGTGCTTTTCCACCAGATACTGGCGGTGGGCACGGGCGGCCACCTGTGCCAGGTGGGTGACGCAGATCACCTGGCCGCGTTCGCCCAGCTGACGCAACAGCTTGCCCACCACATCGCCGGTGGCGCCGCCGATGCCCACATCCACCTCGTCAAAGACCAGTGTGGGGGTGCGCGAGGTTTGTGCGGTAATCACCTGGATGGCCAGGCTGACCCGCGACAGTTCGCCGCCGGAAGCTATCTTGCCCAGTGGTCGCGGGGGCTGGCCCGGGTTGGTGGAAATCAGGATTTCCACTTCTTCCAGTCCGGTGGCTGTTGGCTTGTCCAGCTCGGTGAGCGCGAGCTCCACGCGCGCGTGAGGCATGGCGAGATCGGCCAGCTGCCCGTTGACTGCCTTGGCGAGCTTGATCGCCGCCGCCGCACGCAGCTTGCTGAGCTTTGCAGCGCTGTCACGGAAGGTCTGTTCAAGTTTTTCACACTCGCCGGCGAGTTTGTCCAGTGCATCCGGTGCGCCAATCTCCTCCAGCTCCTGCTGCCACTGTTGCTGCAACTCTGCCAGCTGATCAGGTTGTACGCGGTGCTTGCGGGCCAGGGAATAGATCGCGGACAGGCGCTCTTCCACTTCGGCCAGTCGCTCCGGGTCCATTTCAAAGCGGTCGATATACCGCGAAAGGGTGCTGCCGGCCTCGTCGATCTGGATGCGGGCGCTGTCGAGCATCTGCGCGACTTCCGCCAGTGCCGGGCTCTGCTCGGGCATGGCGCCGACCAATTGCAGTGCGCGGTGCAGCTGCTCGGCGATATCACCCTCACCACCGTTCAGCAGTGCCGCCAGCTGGTAGCTGCCGTTCAGAATATCGCCGGCATTGGCCAGCTGGCGTTGCTCGCTTTCCAGGTCTTCCAGTTCGCTGGGCTTGAGATCCAGTTGCTCCAATTCTTCTAACTGATATTCCAGCAGGTCGCGCCGGGCCTGGGTTTCCTCGGCACTGTCCGCGAGTTTGCGGTAACGGCGGTACTGGTCCTGCCAGGTCTTGTAGTGAATGCGTACTTCGGCGCTCTGGCCCTCCGCATGGGCGTATTCATCCAGTAGGCGGCGGTGGGTGTCTCTCTTCAGCAGCGACTGGTGTTCGTGCTGGCTGTGGATATCAATCAGCTGCTCGCCCAGGGTGCGCAATTGCATCAGGGTCACCGGCTGGCCGTTGATATAGGCGCGGGAGCGACCGTCGGCGCTGATGGTGCGGCGCAGGATCACTTCGCGCCCGGCGTCCATTTCCTGCTCTTCCAGCCAGGCGTGTGCCTCTTTGTGATTGCTGATATCAAATGTGGCGTGGATATCGGCGCGCTTGGCACCGGCACGCACCAGCTCGCCGTTGCCGCGGTCGCCGAGGGCGAGACCGAGCGCATCGAGGGTGATGGACTTGCCCGCACCGGTTTCGCCGGTGAGGGTGCTGGTACCGGGGCCGAATTCCAGCTCCAGCTGGTCGACCAGGGTGAACTGACTGATAGACAGGTGCAGCAACATGAGATTATTTTCGTGGCTATCCGAATAGTGGTTGTTTATACAGTATTTGACCGCGCCCTTTCAATCACCCCGGGCGTTGAATGTGCGCAAATCGCACTTCGTTGCTCGCTTCGCGCCACACTACCCTGTCCTTTCCGTCCGCTGCCCGCCCCCGTACCGCCCCCTCTGGCGTGCGGCCACTTGAAGTGACTGGTGCAGCCCCCATATAGCCCTGCATCCCCGGTAACTGCACAGATTACCGCGGGGAACTTTGTTTAAACATCGTTTCAATTATCGATTTGACCAATTGGCAGTAGACCGACGGACACAGACGGAGAAAGCAGTGGCCAAAGAGCGCAGCGAAGAAGATCAAACCGGCGAAAAGGCCGAAATTGAGCAACCCAGCGTGGATGAGCAGCAGGCCGCCGAGGAGGCTCTCGCGGAAGAGCTGGCCGCCGACCATGAGCATGCTGGTGGGGAAAGTGCACTGGTCGAGGAGATCGGCTCCCTGCATCAGCAGCTGGCAGAGCACAAAGACATGGTGCTGCGCGCCCAGGCTGAGGTGCAGAATGCCCGTCGCCGCGCCCAGCAGGATGTGGAGAAGGCGCACAAGTTTGGTGTGGAGAAGCTAATCAAGGATCTGCTGCCGGTTGTGGATAACCTGGAGCGTGCGCTCTCGACCATCGACAGTGGTGACGAAGCGCAGAAAGCGGTAGTGGAAGGCATTGAGCTGACTCAGAAGTCTTTTATCGACACCCTGACCAAGTCCGGAGTCGAAGTAATTGACCCGGCGGGCGAGCCTTTCGACCCGGAACTGCACCAGGCAATGACCCAGGTGCCCAATCCGGATGTGGAGCCGAATACCGTGCTCGACGTCTTCCAGAAAGGCTATCGCCTGAATGGTCGTCTGGTACGCCCGGCAATGGTCGTGGTCAGCAAAGCGCCCTAGTTCAGTTTTCCGCGATCAGTGCGTGGCTCTGTTTCGCGAGCGGCACATCCATGTGCCGTCGAATTTAAGAGTCGCCCTTGAAATGTGAACGGCGGCACCAATATAAGCAGCAACCGAATTAAACCGCGTAGCGCCAGGCATAGAGCGGGCGTGCGCCGAAAAGTGAGGAATCAGATCCATGGGAAAAATCATCGGCATCGACCTGGGTACCACTAACAGCTGTGTAGCGGTACTCGACGGCGACAAGGCCCGCGTTATTGAAAACGCCGAAGGCGATCGCACTACGCCTTCCATCGTTGCATTCACCGACGACAACGAAGTGCTGGTAGGCCAGTCTGCCAAGCGTCAGGCGGTGACCAACCCCACCAACACCCTGTTCGCGGTGAAGCGCCTGATCGGCCGCAAATTCAAAGACGACGTTGTGCAGAAAGACATCAAAATGGTGCCTTACTCCATCGTTGAAGCCGAAAACGGCGACGCCTGGGTAGAGGTGAAGGGCGACAAGAAAGCACCGCCGCAGATCTCTGCCGAAGTGCTGAAGAAAATGAAGAAAACCGCGGAAGACTTCCTCGGTGAGAAAGTAGACGCAGCGGTAATCACCGTGCCGGCCTACTTCAACGACTCCCAGCGCCAGGCGACCAAAGACGCTGGCCGTATTGCGGGTCTCGATGTTAAGCGCATTATCAATGAGCCGACTGCGGCTGCGCTGGCCTACGGCCTCGACAAGAAGGGCGGCGACCGCACCATCGCGGTGTACGACCTGGGTGGTGGTACCTTCGATATCTCCATCATCGAGATTGCTGACGTTGACGGCGAGATGCAGTTTGAAGTGCTGTCCACCAACGGTGACACCTTCCTCGGTGGTGAAGACTTCGACCTGCGCCTGATCGATTACCTGGCCGAGCAGTTCAAGAAAGAACAGAGCATCGACCTGAAGGGCGACCCCCTGGCCATGCAGCGTCTGAAAGAAGCTGCCGAAAAGGCCAAGATCGAGCTGTCCTCCAGCCAGCAGACCGAAGTGAACCTGCCGTACATCACCGCAGATGCCACCGGTCCCAAGCACCTGGTTGTAAAACTGACCCGTGCCAAGCTGGAAAGCCTGGTAGAAGAACTGGTAACCCGCTCCCTGGAGCCGGTAAAAACTGCCTTGGCCGACGCAGACATGTCTGCTTCCAGCATCGACGAAGTGATTCTGGTGGGCGGTCAGACCCGTATGCCGCTGGTGCAGTCCAAGGTAACCGAATTCTTCGGCAAAGAGCCCCGCAAAGACGTAAACCCGGATGAAGCGGTAGCCGTTGGTGCGGCGATCCAGGGCGCGGTTCTGGGCGGTGACGTGAAAGACGTACTGCTGCTGGACGTAACTCCGTTGACCCTGGGTATCGAAACCATGGGTGGTGTTGCGACTCCGCTGATCGACAAGAACACCACCATCCCGACCAAGAAGTCCCAGGTGTTCTCCACTGCCGATGACAACCAGACTGCCGTGACCATTCACGTGGTACAGGGTGAGCGCAAGCAGGCGGCGCAGAACAAGTCCCTGGGTCGTTTTGACCTGGCCGACATCCCGCCGGCACCGCGCGGCATGCCGCAGATCGAAGTGACCTTCGATATCGATGCCAACGGCATCCTGCACGTGCACGCCAAAGACAAGGCGACCGGCAAGGAGCAGTCCATTGTGATCAAGGCCTCTTCCGGCCTGTCCGATGACGAGATCGAAAAAATGGTGCAGGACGCCGAGGCCAACGCCGAAGCGGACAAGCAGTTCGAGGAGCTGGTGACTACCCGCAACACCCTCGACGGCCTGATCTCAGCCACCCGCAAGACCCTGGAAGAAGCCGGTGACAAGGCGACTGCGGACGAGAAAGCCGCAATCGACGCCGCACTGGCGGAAGCCGAGGAAGCGGTGAAGGGCAACGACAAGGCTGCCATGGAAGCTGCTACCACCAAGCTCACCGAAGCCTCTGGCCCGGTAGCCCAGAAGATGTACGCAGAGCAGGCGCAGGCCGGCGAAGCGGCCGCGGAACAGGCCGAGCAGGCCCAGTCCGGCGGTGACGATGCAGTGGACGCTGAGTTCGAAGAAGTCAAAGACGACAAGAAAGAAGACAAGTAATCCCAACTTGTCCTAGCCCTCTGATGTAGGAGCCTGCAAGCAGGCTCCTACAAAAATGGGTAATAAAAAGGCGCGGGGGTTCAGCGGAGCTCTCGCGCCTTCTTCAGTTTAAATAGAACACACAGAGCTATGTCCAAACGCGATTACTACGAAGTCCTCGGTGTCAGCAAAGGCGCGGACGAAAAAGAGCTGAAAAAAGCCTATCGCCGGGTGGCGATGAAATATCACCCGGACCGCAACCCAGACGACAAAGAGGCGGAGAACAAATTCAAAGAGGCCAACGAGGCCTACGAAGTCCTGTCCGACCCGCAGAAGAAAGCGGCCTACGACCAGTTCGGCCACGCCGGCGTTGACGGTCAGGCGGGCGGCGCCGGTGCCGGCGGCTTCGGTGGCTTCTCCGACATCTTCGGTGATGTGTTTGGCGATATCTTTGGTGGTGGCGCCGGTGGCGGCCGCCGTGGCCCGCAGCGCGGTTCCGACCTGCGCTACGACCTGGACCTGGACTTGGAAGACGCGGTGCGCGGCACCACCGTCAAGATCAAGGTGCCCACCCTAGCCAACTGTGGCACCTGCCACGGCTCCGGTGCCAAGGCCGGCTCCCAGCCCCAGACCTGTGGTACCTGTGGTGGCGCCGGTCAGGTGCGTATGCAGCAGGGCTTCTTCTCTGTGCAACAGACCTGCCCCAACTGTCGCGGACGCGGTAGTGTAATCAGCGACCCCTGTGGCAGCTGTCACGGTCGCGGCCGGGTGGAAGAGACCAAGACCCTGTCCGTGAAGGTGCCACCTGGTGTGGATACCGGTGATCGCATCCGCCTCGCCGGCGAAGGTGAGGCCGGACCGGACGGCGGCCCCGCGGGCGACCTGTATGTGCAGGTGATGGTGCGCGAGCACGAACTGTTCCAGCGCGACGGCAAGAACCTGTATTGCGAAGTGCCGATCAGCTTCGTCACTGCGGCCCTCGGCGGCGAGATGGAAGTGCCGACCCTGGATGGCAAGGTCAAACTCAAGATTCCGGCAGAAAGCCAGACCGGTAAACTGTTCCGTCTGCGTGGCAAGGGGGTAACCCCGGTACGCGGCGGTGCGCCCGGCGACCTGCTGTGTCGCGTGGTGGTGGAAACCCCGGTGAATCTGTCGACCAAGCAGAAAGAGCTGCTGGAAGAGTTTTCTGGCACCCTGAGTGAAAAGAAAAACTCACCGCGCCAGACCGGTTGGTTTGAAGGGGTGAAAAACTTCTTTGGGGATATGAAGCTCTAAGCGCGAGCGTCACGGAAATTACCAAAGTCGTAAAATAAAAAACCCGGTGAATCTGCCGGGTTTTTTATTGCCTGAGTGTTTGTTCAGACAGTTCTTTCTATGGCGAAGCGGGCCAGCTGTTGCAGGGCGGTTTTGTGCTCTCCCTGGGGCAGGAACTCAAGCTTTTCCAGGGCCAGGTCCACCTCGGCGCGGGCGCGTTCAAAGGTGTAGTCCAGTGCGCCGCAGGCTTCGATGGCGGTGACAATCTGCTCCAGCTTGTCGGCCGATTTCTGCTCGATTGCCTCGCGCACCAGTGCCGCCTGCTCGGCAGTGCCGTTGGCCATGGCGTAGATCAGTGGCAGGGTGGGTTTTCCCTCGGCCAGGTCGTCGCCCACATTCTTGCCCAGCTCTTCCGAGTTGCCGCGGTAATCCAGGGCATCGTCTACCAGCTGGAAGGCGGAGCCCAGGTGGCGGCCGTATAGCTTGAGGGATTCGCGCTCGTCCGCACTGCAACCGGCCAGTACCGCGGCGGTCTCACAGGCTGCCTCGAACAGGGCGCCGGTCTTTTTGTGGATTACGCTCAGGTAGTTGGCTTCGGTGACAGCTGGGTCGCCCGCGTTCACCAACTGCTGTACTTCGCCCTCGGCGATCGTGTTGGTGGTGTCGGAGAGAATGGACATTATGTCCATGTCCTTTAGAGCAACCATCATCTGGAAGGCGCGGGAGTACAGGAAGTCGCCCACCAGCACCGCTGGCGCATTGCCCCACTGGGCATTGGCGGTGAGGCGGCCGCGGCGCATGTCAGAGGTGTCCACCACGTCGTCATGCAGCAGGGTCGCGGTGTGGATGAATTCAATGATGGTGGCGAGGCCGATATGCTCTGCGCCACGGTAGCCAGCTGCACGGCTGCACAGCAGCACCAGCAGGGGGCGGAGGCGCTTGCCGCCTGCTTCGACCAGATAGTGACCGATGTTCTCCACCAGGGGGACATCAGAGTGCAGTTGGTCGAGAATGTGTTGGTTGACGGCGGCGAAGTCGTCCGCGGCTACCTGATGAAAGGGCAACATGCAGGGTCCTTATACTTCTATCTTTCTTTGTCTGGTCGGTTTACGGCGGCAAGCCTAGCTGTTTTGGCCCCGGGCGGAAAGGCAGTCTGCCGGAAAAGTGCACTATTGTATCAATCGTGCGAATTGATTAGAATCTGCGCCCCGCTCGAACCGGGTCAGCCCTGTGGCAGGCTTGTGAGTTGGGAAAGAAGTATCAATCATCAACGGCGCAAGCTCCCAAAATGCTGGCTAACCGGTCACTTTTCACCTTTGTGATCCCGCCGCTGCTTCGTGTCGTCCATTTTGTTGGAGCATAGAAATATGTACGCTGTTATTGAAAGCGGTGGTAAACAGCACCGTGTAGAAGAAGGCGAAGTTCTGCGCCTGGAAAAAATTGAAGTTGCTACTGGCGAATCTGTCGATTTCGACAAGGTTCTGATGGTAGTGAACGGTGACACCATCAACATCGGTGCGCCGGTAGTGGAAGGTGCCAAGGTGACTGCAGAAGTGCTGAGCCACGGCCGCGGCGAAAAAGTACGGATCATCAAGTTCCGTCGTCGTAAGCACTCCATGAAGCGTCAAGGCCACCGTCAGTGGTACACCGAAGTTAAAATCACTGGCATCAAAGGCTAATCACCAGGTCATAGAAGAGGAGTAACTACTCATGGCACACAAGAAAGCTGGCGGTAGTACGCGCAACGGTCGCGATTCCGAGAGTAAACGCCTGGGCGTTAAGCGCTTTGGCGGCCAAGCGGTTTCCGCAGGCAGCATCATCGTTCGTCAACGTGGCACCAAGTTCCACGCTGGCGTAAACGTTGGTATGGGCAAAGATCACACCCTGTTCGCTACCGCTGATGGCGTAGTGAAGTTTGAGGTGAAAGGCGCCAACAACCGCAAGTTTGTTTCCATCGAAACAGCCTAAGCGGTCATAACGCCCGATCGAAGAGCCCCGCAATTGCGGGGCTTTTTTGTATTGATCTGCCGCAAATTACACTGAAGACCGGATTACCCGGTAAGTAGAGTCATGAAATTTGTAGATGAAGCGCCGATTACGGTGCAGGCCGGCAACGGCGGTAACGGGTGTCTGAGCTTCCGGCGCGAGAAATTCGTCGCCAAGGGTGGCCCGGACGGTGGTGACGGCGGCGACGGTGGTTCGGTCTATCTGGTGGCCGATGAGTCACTGAATACCCTGGTGGACTACCGGTACCAGCCCAACTATCAGGCCCAGAACGGCGAGGCCGGGCGCGGTCGCAATTGTACCGGCGCCAAGGGTGAGAGCCTGGAGCTCAAGGTGCCTGTGGGTACCACCGCTATCGATGTGGACACCGGTGAGACCCTCGGTGACCTGCTGGAGCCTGGTGAAAAGCTGCTGGTGGCCCAGGGCGGCTGGCACGGGCTTGGCAATACCCGCTTCAAGTCCAGCACCAACCGCGCTCCGCGGCAGACCTCGCCGGGCAGTGAGGGCGAGCGCCGCAACATCAAGCTGGAGCTGAAGGTGCTGGCGGATGTGGGCATGCTGGGTCTGCCCAATGCGGGCAAGTCCACGTTTATTCGTGCAGTGTCCGCGGCCAAGCCGAAAGTGGCCAATTACCCGTTTACCACACTGGTGCCGAATCTTGGTGTGGTGAAGGTGCAGAAGTACCGCAGCTTTGTGATTGCCGATATTCCGGGCCTGATCGAAGGGGCGGCCGAGGGTGCCGGTCTCGGTATCCGTTTCCTCAAGCACCTGACGCGCTGCCGCGTGCTGCTGCACCTGGTCGACCTGGCGCCGTTTGACGGCTCCGACCCCGCGCAGAATGCGCTGGCCATTGAGCGCGAGCTGGAAAGTTTCAGTCCGACACTGGCCGGGCGTGAGCGCTGGCTGGTGCTGAACAAGACCGACCTGGTGCCGGCGGATGAGCTGGAAGAGCGTTGTCAGTCCGTGGTCAATGCGCTGGGCTGGCAGGGGCCGGTGTTCCGCGTTGCCGCCATTCGCGGTGAGGGCACTGATGTGCTGTCCGGTCAGCTGATGGACTTCCTGGAGGAGCTCAAGGAGCGGGAAGAACGTGATGGCGAATTGTTCGAAGCGGAGCAGGAAGCGCAGCGGCAAATGCAACGCGAGGCGCGTGAGCGCATCGAGGAGTTGCGTGATACGCAGCGGGCCAAGCGCAAGGCTGCGAAAGAATCCGGCGAAGTTGATGAAGATGACGAAGATTGGGACGACGATGACTACGACGTCGATGTAGAATAT
Organism: Microbulbifer elongatus; assembly: GCF_020524885.1. GTDB lineage: Bacteria > Pseudomonadota > Gammaproteobacteria > Pseudomonadales > Cellvibrionaceae > Microbulbifer > Microbulbifer elongatus_A. The sequence continues at coordinate 1,061,151 of NZ_JAIVKJ010000002.1, forward strand.
CGTCCCTGAGTTATCCGCCCCTTCAGCGATATATCCTGCTTGAAGGTTTTCCTGTGGGGGCGCGTCCTGATAGAGGAAGAAATGGATTCCATCTCGTCGTCGCGCCAACAGCTTTCCGCCAGCAAGCGCTGGGTTATCAAAATCGGCAGTGCACTGCTTACCGACAATGGTCGCGGCGTTAACCGCGCGGCCATCTACAACTGGGCCGGTCAGATCAGCGCCCTGCGCCGCCAGGGTATCGAGGTGCTGCTGGTGTCCTCTGGTGCGGTAGCTGCCGGGATGGATCGCCTCGGCTGGCGCAAGCGCCCGGAGTCCATCCATCAATTGCAGGCGGCCGCCGCCGTAGGTCAGAGTCACCTGGTTCAGGTGTATGAGCACGCTTTCGGTCAGTACGACTGCCGCACCGCGCAGATCCTGCTGGATCATGACGACCTTTCCAATCGCACCCGCTACCTCAATGCGCGCAGTACCATCAGGACACTGCTGTCCCTGGGGGCGGTACCCATCATCAATGAAAACGATACGGTAGTGACTGACGAGATTCGTTTTGGCGATAACGATACCCTGGGTGCGCTGGTGGCGAACCTGGTGGAGGCGGATGTGCTGTTGATCCTGACAGATGCTGACGGCCTGTTTACCGAGGACCCCCGCGACAATCCCGCTGCCGAGCTGGTGCGTGAGGCGGTTGCCACAGATCCGCGATTGGTGGAAATGGCAGGGGATTCCCGTAGCGGCCTCGGCCGCGGTGGCATGGCCACCAAGGTGCGCGCGGCACAGCTGGCGGCGCGCTCCGGGGCGAGAACGGTGATTGTGGGTGGCGCCAGCGATTCAGTAATCGAGCGTGTGGTATCTGGCGAGGAGCTGGGCACGCTGCTGTTACCGGAGGCGGATCCACTGACCGCCCGCAAGCGTTGGCTGGCAGGCCAGTTACAGGTGCGTGGAAAGTTGCAGTTGGACGCTGGCGCCGCGCGCGCGCTGTGCAATCAGGGTAAAAGCCTGCTGCCGGTGGGTGTGGTGGGTGTCGAGGGGCGCTTCCACCGCGGTGAACTGGTGAGCTGTGTCAACGAGGTGGGCGTGGAAGTGGCCAGGGGGTTGGTGAATTACGACAGTGGCGAAGCGCAGAAAATCTGTGGCCAGCCTTCCGATCGTATCGTCGACCTGCTCGGCTACCGCGATGACGACGAGTTGATCCACCGAGACAATTTGATCCTGCTGTAAAGGGTTCTGTGTTCACAAGTTTCAGGCAATAAAAAACCCCGCTTTTGCGGGGTTTTTTATTGCTCAGAAAGCGGGCTTGCTGAAAATCAGGCAGCCAGTGCTTTGATCTGGGCATTCAGGCGGCTCTTATGACGAGCAGCCTTGTTCTTGTGAATAATGCCTTTGTCGGCCATGCGGTCGATAACCGGCACAGCTTCCGCGTAAGCGGTCTTGGCTTTTTCTGCATCACCTGCATCGATGGCTGCAACTACCTTTTTGATGTAGGTGCGCACCATGGAGCGCAGGCTGGCGTTGTGATTGCGGCGCTTTTCGTTCTGGCGCGCGCGTTTCTTCGCTTGAGGTGAATTGGCCACCGGTTGCTCCTGTCTGGAATCTGTAAAACTCGAACATCGGGCCGGGGGCCCGTTTGGGACGCGACATTATCCCCAGCATTGGTTGTTTGTCAACCGCTGTGGCGGGCAGTTTGTGACCGGGGGGATTCCTTGTGAAACCGTATGCTCGGGTGGGGATCAGGTCGGCAGTCGCAGGGTGAAGACCACCCCTTTCCCGTCGTCCCGATTGGTGGCTTCCAGGGTGCCCTGATGGAAGTCCGCAATCAGGCGTGCGATATGCAGTCCCAGTCCCAGGTGGCCCGCCTTGCCGCCGTCGTCGCGCACCGAAACCAGGGAGTCGAACAGCTTCTGGCCGAAGCCCTCCGGCAGCAGCGGCCCCTCGTTGCGCACGCTTACATGGTATTCCTGGCGATGCACATCGAGCGCCAGGTCGATCTCGCTGTTTTCAGGGGCGAAGCTCACCGCGTTGTCCACCAGCTTGTCCAGCAATTGCGCCAGTAGCTCGGGCGCTCCGCAATAGTGCTGGGGGGGCTGCGGGCATTGCAGGTCAAAGCGGTGTTGCGGGTGGGCGTCGGCATAGCTTTGGGTAAGAAGCTGCAACAGGTCCGCGAGATCGAAGGTCTCCTTGTCCGCCTGGCTGATGCTGGCTTCCAGGTGGTTGGCGGCGGACAGGGCGTTGAGTATGGATGAGAGCCGGGCGCCGCCGTCCGCGGCGCGCTCGGCGTAGCGCCGGCTGTCCTCATCCAGCTCCCCGGCAGCGAGGTTGTCCAGGGACGAGCGCACAACTGCCAGCGGGGTGCGCAGCTCATGGGAAAGCTTGCTCGCCAGGCTGCGCAGATACTGGTGGTAGTGGTCCAGCTCGGCCAGCAGGCTGGCGAAAGCCCGGTTCAGGGCGCCGAGCTCGTCGTTTAAGTAGGGGCGTGGGAAATCGCCGCGCAGGCGGCCGCTGGCATCCACGGCGTTGCGCGCGGCGCGATGCAAGCGGCGGATGCGCCAGGACAGCCAGCTCGCGTACCCCAGTAGTAACAGCAGAACCAGGCCGGCGGCGCCGGCGGTGGTCAGCCACAGGCGGCGGGCGGCCGACTCTGTGAGTGACTGTAGTGCGCTTGCCGACTGGGCGGCAATCACCCGGCCCAGCAGCGGGCGCTCGATAATGTCGTCTGCGCGGGTAACCACCGGAACGCTTACGGCGCCAATACGCTGGTCCCCTGCGGTGCGCTGCGAACCTGCAGGCGCGCTGAACCACTGCGAGGCGGTTTCCTTGTTTTCCGTAAGGGTGTTCGGATATTCGCCTTCGGGCAGGGGGGGCAATTGATCGGTGGCCAGCACCTGGCGGTAGAACCAGTCGCGAATCCAGCGGCCATCCTCCAGCGGGGCGCTCTCAATGTCGCCCTCACTGTTGCTACCGCTGCCGCTTCCCGAAACGTCTCCAGAGCGCGCCAATACAAACCCCTCCTGATCCACCACCGTCAATTGCAGCTCAGGTCGCGCGAAGTGTTCCAGCTCCTGCTGAAGGGCAGGTAGGGGTTCTACCAGGGCGCCGGGACGGCCATCCGCCGGCAAGGTTGAGGCGAAGCGCGCAGGGGTATCGCCGTCGCTCCGGGTGCGGTCGAGCACGCGGATGGCGAGCTCGCCACCGGTGAGGGCGAAAGGGATTGAGAGTTCCATCTGATAACCGCGGGGGGAAGCGGTCCAGCGCCCGCGCAGGCGCAGTTCGCGCTCGTAGTCGCCGCGCCGTGCGTTGTAGTAGAGCGCGCGCACCGGTCCCTGACTGGCGACGGGCAGGGTGTAGTGCTGTCGCGCGGTGTAGATCTCCACGGTGTCACCGCTGGAAAGGCTGCTGCTGCGAGGGTCGTGGTAACTGGGGCTGCGGTCTTCAGTAGTCAGCAACAGGTACACCCGGTCGCTGTGTTTGCCCAGGGTAACCCGTGCAAATGCCTCGTCATTCTGGTCCGGTAGCTGTCGGGGGCGCAGGTTGAGCGCGCGCCACTCTTCACCGTAGCCGTCCAGAGTGGGTGCCTGGGACAGTGGGTTGAGGTACAACTGTGCGCCCGGCGGGCGACCTGTGCGGCGAGGATCCGGCGCGACCAGTTCCGGTGCGCTGGCAAGGCGCGCGGCAATGGCGTTGCCGGTGGCCTCCAGGGTCTGTATCTGCCCCTGGCTCAGGGCCTTGTCTACCTGGCGCAGGTATTGGCAGCCCGCCCAGGGAAGTGCCAAGGTGCAGAGGCTCAACAGGACCAGTTGACGTCGCAGATTCATAATTGGCGTGTTAAACCTGCCAGCGGTAGCCCATGCCATAGGCAGTGCCGATGGCGTCGAAGCTACTGTCGATGGCCTGAAACTTGCGCCGGATACGCTTCACATGTGAGGTGATGGTGTTGTCATCCAGCACCACTCGCGCAGCCTCCATCAACTGGCTGCGGGATTTTACATGGCCCGGGCGTTTGGCCAGGGCGTGCACAATCCAGAATTCCGTCACCGTCAGGTCTACCGGTTCCCCCTTCCAATGGCAGTGCAGGCGCGAGACGTCCAGGGTCAGGTCGCCCTGGGTCAGGATTTCTCCCTCATCGCTCTGGGACTGCATGACGCTGACCCGCCGCAACAGGGCGCTGATGCGCGCCTGCATATGGGGCAGGGAGATGTCTTTGGTGAGGTAGTCGTCGGCGCCCAGGCGCAGGCCGGAGATGATGTCCAGCTCCGAGTCCCGCGCGGTGAGAAACAGGATCGGCAGGGTCGGCGCCATGGCGCGCAGCTCCCGGCAAAGGTCGAAACCACCCTCGATTTCCGCGCCAAGACCGACATCGATTACCGCCAGGTCTGGCAGGCGCTGCTGGAAGGCGGCCAGTGCATCCGGACGCGTGTGGTAGAGATTGACCTGGTAGCCGGTGCGGCGGAGGGCATCGCGGTAGTTCTCGGCAATGGCGATCTCGTCTTCAACGATGGCAATGGTGGGGCTGCTCATGGGCTGTTCTTATCTTGCGGCTTTTTTGGGTGCTGTTCGCGAAGGTTCCGACGGTCTTTAAACCGCTTACTGGCATGCGCGGGTATTGGTTAGTGCGGAAAATCATGCCCGAACAGTAGGGCTATAGGCAAAGGTAAGTGATCGACAAGTGCAAAAAAGCGCGCAGACAGGCTGGCTGCGCGCAAGGTTACAGCTTACAGGGTTGCACTTGAGGTTGCTCGGGAGCGCCACCGGCTGTCGCTTTTGCAGAGCGATAACCGGTGGATTAAACGGTGGTGTAAAAGAAGGGGCCGCTGTTAGAAGGAGCCGGCAACCGCTTCGGGCATGCCGAAGTGGATGTCTACCCGGCGCTCCAGGGCGTAGCCGTCCAGATCCCCTTTGCGGGCCTTGGACTTGCTGGCACCCAGGGCGCGGCGCTCGATGCGCTCCGGCGCTACGCCGTAGGCTTCCAGGGCGCGTTGTACGCTGAGCGCACGCTGGTCAGAGAGAACATTGTTGTAACCGTCGCTGCCGCGGGGGTCGGAGTGCCCCTCAAGGTGAACTTGCAGCTGTGGGTGGCGGTTAAGGAAGTCGGCCATGGCGGCTACCTGACGCTCCTGGGCTTCCTGGAGCTCGTCGTCGCCGGTGGTGAACAGCATCTGGAACTCGAGGCTTTCCAGTGCCAGTTCACGGGCGTCGTTGGCGGACAGTCGCGCCGCATCCAGCTGTTGTGCGAGGTTGCCCAGTTCGGTGCGGCTTTCGGTCAGTTGAGTTGCGAGCATGTCTGCCTCTTCTGCTTGCTTGATCTGTTCGCCCAGCCAGGCTCCACCGAGGGCGCCGGCAATAAAGCCAACCGGTCCACCTACGGCGGCGCCCGTTACTGCAGCGCCTGTAAATACAGTGGCCTGCTTGGCCGGAGTCAGGGCTGAGCCCTGTAATTCTTTCTCGGTGTCAGTGGCGGCTTCAGCGGAAGCGGTTGCATTCTGGGTCAGACCGCTCAGGGCCATGCTGCTCAGGGTTACTGCCATCAACATCTTTTTCATGATCGTGTTCCTTGCGATTGGATTGAAATGACTGCTCTTTGGATCCGACCGGGTAGGTTTCCCGCTTCGGTTGAGAGTCATTTAACTCCTGCAAGGAGGCACTGGCATGGCGCCCGTAGGGCAAATTCCGCAGCAATTATGGCGAAATGTGGCAGCTTGCCCCGTGACGTGGTTCAACCCCTGAGCCAAGCCGCCAAAAGTACCTGGACCTCGTTTCGCGCTCAGGGGCAGACGTCACTGCTGGCGGCGCCGGTAGCGCTGATCCCGGGGCTGGTCGATACGCACCCGAATCCTCTGAGGGCGTGGGCCCAGAGCGACCGCGGCGTACAGAAGCACCGCCAGAATCAGAGCAATGATCAATGCGTTGATGGTCATTCCGTTTCTCCTCTGTTGCCACCACTCCCTGTGGCTCGCCAACTGCTCAAATTGAGTATAGTTCCCCTGTGCGCCAACCGTAGGTTCGCGGTTCGCAAAATATCGGGAGGTTTCCCGGTGAAGGTGGCCGGGAAAGTGGATTGCGGTAGACTTGCCGGCCACAAATCGGCTATCGGTTACCAGGAACTGGGAACGAATAACTAGGAAATCGCGACGTGGCAGCATCTTCGCCCGAACAGGATTCAAAGGATCAGACTCCGCAGGCCCAGAAAGATAGCCCGCAACGGGGGCTATTGCGCGGAACATCCGTGGTCGGTGGTGCCACATTGTTGTCGCGAGTGATGGGGTTGGCACGGGACGTGGTATTTGCGCGACTGACCGGTGCCAGTGACGCGGCGGACGCCTTCTTTGTGGCGTTCAAAATCCCCAATTTCTTCCGCCGGCTATTCGCCGAAGGCGCTTTTGCCCAGGCGTTCGTTCCGGTGCTGGCCGAATATCGACAGAATGGTGGTCTTGCCGCGGTCCGAGAGCTGAATGACCGAGTGGCCGGCGCCCTGGGTGGCACTCTGTTACTGGTGACCCTGTTCGGTGTGTTGTGCGCGCCGTTGGTTGCCGGCATTTTTGCCTTCGGCTGGTGGTGGGGCGGCAACGAGCCACAGAAATTCGCCATGGCCACCGAAATGCTGCGCATCACCTTTCCTTATCTGATGCTGATTTCGCTGACCGGCTTTGCGGGGGCCATCCTCAATAGCTTCGACCGCTTCGCGATTCCGGCGCTGACGCCGGTTCTCCTGAATCTGGTGTTGATTGCCGCGGCCACGGTAGCCGCCGGCTGGTTTGAGCCACAGGTGATGGCGCTCGCCTGGGGGGTGCTGGTCGCAGGCGTCGTGCAGCTGCTGTTCCAGATACCATTCCTGATGCACCAGGGGTTGTTACCGCGCCCGAAGTGGGACTGGCAATACCCAGGGGTGCGCAAGATTCTGCGCCTGATGGCGCCGGCCATTTTTGGCGTATCCGTGACCCAGATCAGCCTGGTGCTGGACACAGTGTTGGCATCTTTCCTGCCCACGGGGTCGGTGACCTGGCTTTATTTCTCCGATCGTCTGGTCGAGCTTCCGCTGGGGGTGTTTGGGGTTGCTGTGGCCACGGTAATCCTGCCGAACCTGTCCCGTCAGCACGCCGGCGGAGATCCGGTAAAATTCCGTCACACCATCGATTGGGCCTTGCGCAGCGTCACCCTGATCGCACTGCCCGCCGCGGTTGCGCTGTTTGTGTTGGCCGAGCCCCTGCTCACCGTGCTGTTCCAGTACGGCAACATGACCCCACGGGATATGACCATGGCTGCCTGGTCATTGCGTGCGTATACCTTCGGCCTTCTTTCTTTCATGCTGATCAAGGTGCTGGCACCCGGCTACTTCGCCCGTCAGGACACGGCCACCCCGGTAAAATTCGGACTGATTGCCATCGCCTCGAAAATGGTGCTTAGCCTGCTGTTTGTGGTCCCGTTGCATATGTATTTCCAGCTCGGCCACATGGGACTGGCTGCGGCCACTGCCGGACAGGCGGCGATCAACGCCTTCCTGTTATATCGTGGTTTGCGTCAGGGCGGCGTCTACGCGCCGGAGCCCGGCTGGCGGGGTTACTTGGTGCGCCTGCTGCTGGCGAATTTGGCTATGGCGGCCGTTTTGCTTTCCATACTCCACTACTGGCCCGCCTGGAACGAGTGGGCCTGGTGGGAGCGCGCCTGGCGCATGGGCGCCCTGGTAGCCGTCGGTGGTGCCACCTATGGCCTTATCCTGCTGGCAAGTGGCCTGCGGCCGCGACATTTTCGCGCCGCTTCATGACCTCCGACGGTGCCCAGAAGCCATGGAAATCCGGTATACTGCGCCGCTTGATTTTGCAATGGCGACGAAAGGTGGTTGAAGCACTGTGACCGAGCAACGGGAGCTGATTCGCGGGCTGCACAACCTGCGGCCGCGCCACCAGGGCTGTGTGGCCACCATCGGTTCATTCGACGGTGTACACCTGGGCCACCAGGCCATCATTACCCAGTTGCGGGCGCGGGCGGCGGAACACAAACTGCCCTCGGTAGCGATAGTCTTCGAGCCCCAGCCCCACGAGTATTTCTCGGGCGAGAAAGCGCCAGCGCGGTTGATGCGCTTTAAAGAGAAGGTGCTGGCGCTGTTCGATGCCGGCGTAGACCGGGTGCTTTGCCTGCAGTTTAACGAGCGCCTGCGCAGCCTGAGTGCCGATGCATTTATCCAGCAGGTGCTGGTCGAGGGCCTCGGCGTGCGCCACCTTGTAGTGGGTGATGACTTCCGTTTCGGCTGTGATCGCAGCGGCGATTACGGGTTATTGCAAAAAGCAGGGGCCAATGCTGGTTTCAGTGTTGAAGACACCGCGACCCTGGAAATAGCGGGTGAGCGGGTAAGCAGCACGCGTATCCGCGAAGCGCTGCAGAATGCAGATTTTGAATTGGCCGAGCAGCTGTTGGGCAAACCCTACAGAATCACCGGCCTGGTAGCCCGCGGCCGCGCCTTGGGCCGGCAGCTGGGCGCTCCTACGGCGAATGTGCGGTTACACCGCTACCGTTCGCCGTTGGTGGGGGTGTACACCGTCACTGCCAAGCGCACAAACGGCAGTCCAATGAGTGGCAGCTGTATGGAAGTCGCCGGCGTTGCCAATGTTGGCTTCCGCCCAACGGTAGAGGGCGAAGGTGCAAAGCCACTGCTGGAAGTGCACCTGTTCGATTTCAGCGGCGACCTGTACGGCCGCGAAATCGCGGTTACCTTCTGCCATAAATTGCGCGATGAAGAAAAGTTTGAGTCTCTGGAAATACTCAAGCAGAAAATCGCCGACGATATCGAAAACGCGAAAGTCTGGTTTGCGAATCGCAAACTTGCTTGAGTAACAGGAACTACCTTTTCGTATCTGACAGCGCCGAAAGTTCAGATGCGAAGACAGACCGCCGGGTACAGGTTTTCAGGAGCGTCGGCGACAGGACGTCGCCGCCGCAGCGCCCAGGGATGGGTTCATAGCGATCCTGAAAACCTGTACCCGGTGGTCTGTTGCCACAGCCCTTGGTTAAGTGGGGCCCCGAAACCCGGGATCAGAACTCTGGTTCGAGTCCGGTGGCGCGGAAGCAATGGGTATCAGGTTTCAAAATCGCTGCGAGTACATCCATGTACGCTCCGGCGGTGACGTCCCTGTCACCGACGGTTTTGAAACCTGATCCCCATTACTCCCGCTTCAATTTTTAGTTTCGTGCTCCGTAAGCTCGGGAGCTTCGAGAAAGCGCGAAACGCAGATCATATTAGTGAAAATTTCTGAGCTACAACCGAAGTAGATAGCCAATGACCGATTACAAAGCGACCCTGAATCTTCCCCAGACCGACTTTCCCATGCGTGGCAACCTGCCCAACCGGGAGCCGGAGATTCTGAAAAAATGGCAGGAAGGCAAGCTTTACGAAAAGATTCGTGAAGCCCGTGCCGGTCGTGAACAATTTATCCTGCACGATGGCCCTCCCTACGCCAACGGCGATATTCACATCGGGCATTCGGTTAACAAGATCCTGAAAGACATCATCGTCAAGTCGAAAACCCTTAGCGGCTTCGACGCTCCCTACGTGCCCGGCTGGGACTGCCACGGTCTGCCCATCGAACACAAGGTCGAGCAGAAAGTCGGCAAAGCCGGCGTCAAGGTGGATCACAAAACCTTCCGTCAGAAATGCCGCGAGTACGCCGCCAAGCAGGTAGAAGGTCAGAAGAAAGACTTTATCCGTCTCGGCGTATACGGCGAGTGGGACAACCCCTACCGCACCATGGACTTCCAGTTCGAGGCAGACATCATCCGCGCCCTCGGCGGTGTGGTGAAAAATGGCCACCTGTCCCGCGGCTTCAAACCGGTTTACTGGAGTGTGGTGGGCGGTTCCGCGCTGGCGGAAGCGGAAGTGGAGTACCAGGATAAAACCTCCTTCTCTATCTACGTGAAATACCCGGCCACAGAAGAAACCGCGCTGGCAATCGCCGATGCCGCGGGTGGTCATGCCGGTGATGGCAAACTTTCCGTCGTGATCTGGACGACTACTCCCTGGACCCTGCCGTCCTCCCAGGCGGTTTCTGTCAACGCGGATCTCGAATACGTAGTAGTGCAGGTGGGCGACGAGCGTTTGCTGGTTGCTGCAGAATTGAAAGATGCCGTGCTGGAAGCCGCTGGCGTGAGCGGTGAAGTGGTAGGTCGGATTCAGGGCGCCGCACTTGAGCACCTGAAGGTCAACCATCCTTTCTATGACAAGCAGCTGCCGATCATCCTCGGCGACCACGTCACCACCGACGCCGGTACCGGCTGCGTCCACACCGCGCCGGATCATGGCCCGGATGACTTCAATGTGGGTAAGCGCTACGGCATCGAGACCCTGAACTACGTCGATGACAATGGTCTCTTCCGCGATGCGGTACCGCTGTTCGCCGGTGAGCACGTGTACAAGGTGGACGGCAAGATTGTCGAGCTATTGAAAGAAAAAGACGTACTGCTGTTTGAGGACAAGCTGGTACACAGCTACCCGCACTGCTGGCGCACCAAAACCCCGCTGATTTATCGCGCGACTCCGCAGTGGTTCGTGAGCATGCAACAGAACGACCTGCTCGAGCATGCGCAGAAAGCGGCGGATGAAGTGCAGTGGATTCCCGGCTGGGGCAAGGCGCGCATTGATTCCATGCTCGACGCCAGCCCGGACTGGTGTATCTCCCGTCAGCGCACTTGGGGCGTTCCTATCGCGCTGTTTGTACATAAAGAGACCCATGAAATTCATCCGGATACCCCTGCGCTGATGGAAAAGGTCGCGCAGAAAGTCGAGCAGGGCGGCATGGACGTCTGGTTCGAGCTGGATGCCAAAGAGCTGCTGGGCGACGATGCGGATAACTACCAGAAGGTCACCGACACCCTGGATGTGTGGTTCGACTCCGGTGTGACCCACTACGCGGTACTGAATCGCCGTGAAGGACTGCGCTTCCCGGCGGATCTGTACCTGGAAGGATCTGACCAGCACCGCGGCTGGTTCCAGTCGTCCCTGAAGACTTCTATCGCTATCAACGACTGTGCACCTTATAAGCAGGTACTGACCCACGGTTTCACTGTGGACGCGCAGGGCCGCAAGATGTCCAAGTCCATCGGCAACGTAGTGGCACCGCAGGACGTGATCAACAAGATGGGTGCGGATGTGCTGCGCCTGTGGGTGGCTGCGACCGATTTCAGTGGCGAGATGGGGGTTTCCGACGAAATCCTTAAGCGCACGGCGGATTCCTATCGCCGCCTGCGCAACACCGCGCGCTTCTTCCTGTCCAACCTGGCCGGCTTCGACCCGCAAACAGACCTGTTGCCGACAGATGAACTGCTGGCACTGGACCGTTGGGCGCTGGAGCAGGCTGCGAAGCTGCAGGAAGAAATTGTCGGGGCTTACGACCGCTACCAGTTCCACCAGATTTACCAGAAGCTGCACAACTTCTGTGTAGTGGAAATGGGTGGTTTCTACCTGGATATCATCAAGGATCGTCAGTACACCACCCAGGAAGACAGCGTTGCGCGTCGCTCTGCACAGACTGCGCTGTACCACATTATGCAGGCCTTCGTGCGCTGGGTTGCGCCGATCCTGAGCTTTACTGCGGAAGAACTGTGGCAGTTTGTACCGGGCAACAGCGAAGACAGTGTGATGCTGGCGGAGTGGCACGAATTCCCGGAACTGCCGCAAAACGCGGAAATGGATGGCGAATTCTGGGATGCCATCGCTGATGTGAAAACGGCAGTGAACAAGGTGCTTGAGGAGCAGCGCGGTGCCGGCAATATCGGCGGCTCTCTGCAGGCGTCCGTCACCCTGTTTGCGGACCCGGCACTGCAGCAGAAACTCGATTTACTGAAAGACGAGCTGCGCTTCGTGCTGATTTGCTCATCGACCTCTGTGCAGCCAATTTCTGACGCCGCCGGCGCCGAAGAAACCGAGCTGGCGGGTCTGCGTGTCGCCGTTCACAAGGTGGATGCGCCCAAGTGCGGTCGCTGCTGGCACTACCGTGAAGATGTGGGCAGTAACAGCGAGCACCCGGAACTGTGTGGCCGCTGCGTGGAGAATGTGAGCGGCAAGGGTGAGGTGCGCCACTATGCCTAGAGTTCTCTCTTCCCCCTGGCGCTGGTACCTGCTGGCGCTGGTAGTGATCGTTATCGACATCGCCACCAAGGTGTGGGCGGTAGAGCGCTTTATGTACGGCCCGGCGCTGCAGATTATCCCCGGTCTCCTGCAGTTTACCTATGCGGAGAACTACGGTGCGGCATTCAGCTTTCTCGCCGATGCCGGCGGTTGGCAGCGCTGGTTCTTTGGTGCCGTTGCGGTGATTTTCAGTGGCGTGGTCGTTGTCTGGATCAAGCGACTGCCGGTAGAAAAACGCTGGGAACCGATCGCCCTGGGGCTGATTCTAGGCGGTGCCCTCGGCAACTTGTGGGATCGTATGGTACTGGGCTACGTGCGCGATTTTATTTCCGTTTATTACGGCAGCTGGCACTTCCCGGTATTCAATGTCGCGGACATGGCCATCTCCGTCGGTGCCGCCATGCTGGTTATCGAGCTGTTGTTTTTCAAAGACAAAAGCGAAGAGCCCGGCAAGAACGGCGCAGAAGTGTAAGAATTCAGAGCAGTTTATGAGTAATAACGTAATTGGCGAACACAGCCGTGTAACCCTGCATTTCTCCCTCAAGTTGGACGATGGCTCCGAGATCGATTCCAACTTTGAGGGCGAGCCGGCCACGTTTATGGTGGGGGACGGCAACCTGTTGCCCGGTTTTGAACACGCCCTGTTCGGCCTAAAGGCTGGCGACGAGGCGGAAATTGAGATTCCCCCGGAGGCAGGTTTCGGCCAGCGCAACCCGTCCAATATCCAGAAAGTGAAGAAAGGGCATTTCTCACCGGACATGGAATTGGAGGAGGGGCTGGTTGTCTCCTTCGATAATGGCGACGGCGAACTGCCGGGCGTGATCCGGGAAATTGGCGAAGACGATGTGGAAGTGGACTTCAACCACCCGCTCGCCGGCCAGACCGTATTCTTTCACGTGAAAATTCTCGAAGTGGCCTCCGTCAACTAATTGTTTGGTTAGAAAGGTCAAGGACAACGCAAGATGCAAATTCGCCTCGCCAATCCCCGCGGTTTCTGTGCCGGTGTTGATCGCGCTATCGACATCGTCAACCGTGCCCTCGATGTGTTCGGTGCACCCATCTACGTGCGCCATGAAGTAGTCCACAACAAATTCGTAGTGGATAGCCTGCGCGAGCGCGGTGCGGTATTTGTCGACGAGCTGGATGAAGTGCCGGACGATGTGATTGTCATCTTCAGTGCCCACGGCGTGTCCAAGGCGGTGCAGCAGGAAGCGGCCAGCCGCGGGCTGAAAGTTTTTGATGCTACCTGTCCGCTGGTGACCAAGGTCCACATGGAGGTGAGCAAGTTCAGCAGCGACGGCAGCGAGTGCATCCTGATCGGCCACGAGGGCCACCCGGAAGTGGAGGGCACCATGGGGCAGTACGACACCGGAAATGGCGGTGCCATTTATCTGGTGGAAGACGAGCAGGACGTGGCGCAGCTGGAGGTTGAGGACCCGGATAATCTCACTTTCGTTACCCAGACGACTCTGTCTGTAGACGATACTTCCCGGGTGATTGATGCCCTGCGGAGCAAATTCCCCAACATCCGTGGCCCGCGCAAGGACGATATCTGCTACGCCACCCAGAATCGTCAGGATGCGGTGAAGCAGCTGGCGCTGGAGTGCGATCTGGTACTGGTGGTGGGTAGCCCCAATAGTTCAAATTCCAATCGACTACGAGAGCTGGCCGAGCGCTGTGGAGCCGAAGCCTATCTGGTCGACGGCCCGGAGTGTATCGATGCGCGCTGGGTCGAAGGCAAGAACACTATCGGAATCACCGCTGGCGCTTCCGCACCAGAAGTGCTGGTAGAACAGGTGATCCAGAAATTGCGCGAACTCGGTGCCGATGCTCCCAGCGAAATCGTAGGCACCCCGGAAAACATCAGCTTCAGCCTGCCGAAAGAGTTGCGGGCCTGATACGTCTCGCTTAGTTGCCTGCCGCTTGCTGGCAGTCGGTGGAGGATGCACGGCTGTGCCGCACTCTTCCGCTGCGGGCCAGCACCAGCCGAAAGCCCTCTCCACCGCCAGTGGGGCATACGGTAAAGGTGCCGGCCTGAAAGCCACCACCGGATGCGCTTCCGGCGAACCGGCTCTCCCCACTGCCAACAAAAGATACATAATTGGCGAGAGGGTTGTTGGCGTAAATGCTGGCCCCGGTTACAGCGCCACTAGTAAACAACAGCTCTTCACCTGAATCCCGCACCCCGTCAAAATCCCGATCAAGAAATACTTCCCAGCCGGTATTCCAGCTGCCTAGATGCCGAATGGTCGCGCGCCGATTTACGGTGACGGCTTTCGCCCTGGTCAGCTGAATGGCCTGGTAGAGCTGGTCTGCGGCTGTGCGGGTGCGACTGGATTCAACCTGGTTGGTAAAGCTGGGTATACCGACCGCAGCGAGAATCGCCAGTATGCTGAGCGTGACCAGTAGCTCAAGCAGCGTGAGGCCTCGAGAGTGCACTTTTCTTCCCTGAAATGTGTGTAAATTTTAATCGGTTGCCTTCCTGGCAACCGTTTGCTCCCCTGATCATACCGCTTGTCGACTGCGCGTCTGCGTTGTGCGATCGACATGGTAGGGTGCGAAAAAATTATCATCGGGGTCGCTGTATATCCACCGGGTTCATCGGGTTAAACTGGTCCAAAGAGGAATCTGCGCCAGTATTTGGTCGCTTTCTGTACCAGGTTGTGCAAAAAGTGAGTGACTCGTGAGTGGTACTTTTACGCAGAACTTTTCCGGTAAAAATATAAAAATTGTCCCGTTTATAGGAAGGGGAGTTTTCCATGGGGTTCAAACAGCGGGGGCTAACCCTGATCGAATTGATGGTAACGATGGCGGTCCTTGCGATTGTCGTGGCCATCGCTATCCCCAATTTTAATACCATGGTCGCTAACAACCGTACTTTGTCGCTGGGGGAAGACATGGCGACTGCCCTGAGTTTTGCTCGCACCGAGGCCGTTAAACGTGGGGCTCGGGTGTCTCTCTGCGGCAGTACCGATGGCGCCGCCTGCGATGGTTCTTTTGCAGATAGCTGGCTAGTCGTAGTGGATAGCGCGGCCTCTGATGATGCTGCTGCGGTTACTGTGGATACGGTACTGAGACAATGGGAGGCGCCGGGCACTAATGAAGCCGTGGCGGCTTCCCAGGGCGGCAATGCGGTGACGTTTATCCGCTTTACCCGTAAGGGTATGTTAGGGCGCTCTGCAAACGGAGCCGTAACGATCAATGCGAGTGCCAGTGGATGTGTGACAGCCAGAGATGTCACTGTGGGGGTTGCGGGCCTGCTGAATATGGCAAAAAGCACCACCGGCTGCCCATAAAAGTGTAAGGGAGTAACAGAGTGAACAAACAACAGGGTGCAGGACTGATTGAAGTGTTGGTTACCGTACTGATTCTCGGAACCTCGCTGTTGGCGCTGGCTGCACTGCAGAGCCGGTCCCTGCAATATAACCATAGCGCTTATCTGCGCTCTCAAGCCAACATTCTTGCTTACGATATCCTGGATCGAGTGCGCATCAATCGCGCCAATATGTCGGCCTACTCCCAGACGATGGCTGCAGACAAGCCAAGTGGCACTACCACAGCGCAAACCGATATGTCGGAATGGTTAACCAACATTGAAACCATGCTTCCCGGTGCCGATGGCGCGGTGCAATGTGTGGCTGCAAGTGGCCTGTGTACGGTGACTGTACAGTGGGCTGAGCAGAACAGTTCCGGCGAAGCGAGCGAAGATCAGGGCTCCTTCGTTTATACCACTCGAATTTGAGGTCGCAATGCGTATGCGTAACCAACGCGGTATTTCTCTGGTCGAACTGATGATCTCCATCACCATCGGCCTGATTTTGATGACAGGGGTAGTGCAGCTGTTTTTATCCAGCCGCGCTACCTTCTCTACCCAGCAGGCCCTTTCCCGCGTGCAGGAAACCGGCCGTTTGGCTATGGAGTTTCTCGCGGATGATATCCGTATGGCGGGTTATATGGGGTGTATGAGCCGGAATTTGAATTTCCACAATACCCTGAATAACGCCAGCAGCCTGCAATATGACTTTGGTGTTTCGATTGAGGGCCTGGATGATGTCGGTGCGACCCCTGACGCTGAGTATCCCGCGAATATCTTGCAAGGCACCGATGCACTGGTCGTCCGCAGTGCCGGCGGAAACAGTGTCGGAGTGACCAAGAACAATGACAGCGCACAGCTGTTTGCCGAGAACACCGGCGTGACGGCCACCTGTGATACGGGTGAGGATAGCTTCAGTGGGCTGTGTGAAAACGATATTCTCGTTGTCTCCGACTGTTCCAAAGCGCGGGTTTTTCAGGTGACCAACCTGCAGACGACGGGCGGAACGCTCGAAGTCAATGTCGTGCATTCTGGTGCGGACGCGGACCCCGGAAATGCCGAGACGTCTTGGGGCGGGAATAGTAATCCGGAAGAAACCTTTGGCCCGGATTCTGAAATCATCAAGATGAATACCTCGATTTACTACGTCGCCGCTGGTACGTCCGGCATGCCCAGCCTGTGGCAGCAGATTAATGGTGGTACGGCGCAGGAACTACTGGAAGGCGTGCAGGACATGCAGCTGCTTTATGGTCGTGATACTTCAGGCGATAACGTACCTGATACCTATCAAGAAGCGGATGTAATTACCACAGCCAATGCCTGGGAAGACGTATCCGCGGTGCGCGTTCAGTTGTTGGTGCAGAGTACCGACGACAATGTGCTTGAGGATGCCCAGCCGTACACGTTTAACGGAACGACCAATAATGCCCCCGGCGACCGCCGGTTACGACAGGTATTTATTAACACTGTCGGTATCCGTAGTCGTTTGCCCTGATAATCAATAAATGATCGCTGGATAGAATAATGCAAGCTAATTCGAACCTTGGATCGGTTAGTCGCTCGCTCGGGAAACAAAGGGGAATGACCCTTATTGTCGGGCTGATTATGGTGCTGTTAATGACGCTGGTCGGTATGGCTGCGATTCGCGGCAGCAATATGCAGGAGTTAATGGCCGGTAATATGCGTGATCGCAACCTCGCATTTCAGGCGGCGGAAGCCGGCCTACGGCAAGGTGAGAACCTGCTGACCAATGCCACTCTACCTGTATTTGATGGCACAACTGTCGGTTTGTACGACGCCATTGATGGCTCCAGCAGTACCGGCTTTTGGGACACCTATGGTTGGGCCGCGGCCTCCGCGACGACCAGCATGGGCTTGGAATATGTGACATCCCAGCCGCGCTATGTGATTGAGGAGGTTACCAGCTCCTCAACTCTGAGTATGGATGGTGGTGCGATCGACTTTGCAAGCACGCTGAAAACCGAAGATACGACTTTTTACCGCGTAACCAGTCGCGGAGAGGGGGGTACCAATGGTGCCGTCGTTATTCTGCAGTCCACATACAAACGCTGAGTTTGGCAGAGGAAAGAATTCATGGCCAAGAATGTGATCATCAAAAAGTTCAGTAGTGCGTTAGTGGCGACCCTTTTGTCTCTAGGAGCTTCTCACAGCGCTGTCTCCCTGGATCTGGCGCAAAGTCCGCTGTTTCTCAGTAACGGTGCGCCGCCGAACGTGATGTTTATCATTGATGATTCGGGCTCCATGCATTTTGAAATTACCCCGGAAGAGTATCGACGGGATACAGCTTATATTTTTCCGCGCGCGGACGGTGTGTATGGGAATAACGGATACAACCAGACTGAAAATGGCGATTATCAGGTACCCACTGTAGATAGTAATAATGCATACAATGCTCTGACCCGATCGCCTCAGTACAACAAAAGTTATTATGACCCTTCGGTAACTTATACGCCTTGGGTAAAGTACGACGGGAGCCTGTACCCTAATGCCACACCTAGCTGCGCATTGCACAATCCCGAAAATACCGGGGACTGTCCCAGTGGTACTGACTCGGTAAATGAAAATGCCCGGGATCTCACGGTGACCAACGGAAACTACAACAGCAATGGCTGGCGTAGTTGTAGCCAGGGGACTGACGGCAGCATAACCTGCAGCTCGACAAGTGAAGATAAGACTTACTGGCCCGCTACATACTTCTGGCACAGCGGAAGCGGTAGCGCGTGGGACTGGGACAACTATTCAAAGGTTGAAATCAGGTCTACTACGGCTACTTACACTGGTCATGACCGCACCGAGCGTACGGACTGTATTGCCGGAGTTTGTACCTACGATCAGGAAATCCAGAACTTTGCCAACTGGTATACCTATTATCGCTCGCGCACACTTGCGGCGCGTGCCGGTATCGGTCGCGCGTTTTCGGAGCAAGGCGAAGACATGCGCGTTGGTTTTGGCGCCATCAACAAGGGCAATGGTGATGTCGATGGCGTGAATACAGGCACTATCGTCGATGGCGTGCGAACCTTTTCTGGGTCCAACCGCCAGAACTTTTTCGACGAGCTATACGCCCGAGATGTACCCACTTCCGGTACCCCATTACGGCAGGCTCTCGATGATGCCGGGCAGTATTTTTCGCGCACCGATAACAAGGGGCCTTGGGGGGCGGACCCCGGTGTGGATGACAGCACTGGGCACCTGGCGTGTCGCGCCAGCTATACAATCCTGATGACTGATGGCTATTGGAATGGTAACCAGGCCGGCACCGTGGATGCTCGGGCCAACGTTGATGGTACTGCGGGTAGTGAAATAACGGGCCCAGAGGGTCAATCGTATACCTATAGCGCGGTATCGCCCTTCTCAGATAGCAACAGTAATACGCTTGCGGATGTTGCTATGTATTACTGGAGTCGGGATCTGCGAACTGACCTGAGCAATGATGTTCCGGTAAAGGATAGCAGTATTGACCCCGCGTTCTGGCAGCACATGGTCACTTTTGGCGTTGGCTTGGGGGTGGAAGGCTCTATTGATAGTGACGATGCCTTCGCGGCGATAGAGTCCGGTGACACCATCACCTGGCCTGACCCCAGCTCGGGTAATTCCGACAAGATTGATGACTTGTTGCATGCCTCGCTAAATGGTCGCGGTGGCTTCTTTAGTGCTGCAGACCCACAAGCTTTTGCAAGTGATCTGTCAGAGGTACTGGAAAACATCGTGGGTCGAACTGACGGCTCTGCGTCTTCGGTAGCGACCAACTCCACCCGTCTTGGTACCGACACCGTGATTTATCAGGCGCTGTTTAACAGCACCAACTGGAGTGGTGAGCTGAGGGCCCTGAATCTGAACAGTGACGGTACCGTAGGTTCTACCAAGTGGAAAACGGACGATTCCAAATTCAGCAGCTATGCCATGCGTAACATCGTCACTTACAACGGTGGCGGTGTGGACTTTGCCTGGGCCAACCTCTCCACCGCACAGCAGGACGCATTGAAAGACGGTGGTACCGACCTCGAGGGCCAGGCACGGCTAAACTGGGTGCGCGGGCTGGATGTGACCGGGCTGCGGGATCGCGAATCAATTCTTGGCGATATCGTCAACTCGAGCCCGGTCTTTGCCGGCGACAAGAAATACAACTTCCACCTGCTTTCCGAGGAACTCGGAGGTCTGGCCTACGAGACTTATTACTCCGGTCAGAAGGAGAATCGCCGAGATGTGATTTATGTGGGCGCGAATGACGGTATGTTGCACGCGTTTGATGCGTCGACGGGATCTGAATTGTTTGCCTATATCCCATCAGGCGTGTACGAGCAGCTGGCAGACATGAGCGCCGCGGATTACGGAACCAGTACCAACCCACACGCATACAGTATGGACGGCAAGCTGTTCGTGGGCGATGCGTACGTCAATGGCGCCTGGAAGAATATTTTAGTGGGCTCTCTGGGTGCTGGCGGCCGGGGTATCTTTGCGCTCGACGTCACCAATCCGGATGGGTTTGACGAGAGTGACGTTTTGTTTGAACTTACCGAAGCAGAGTTTCCCGGCATCGGTAATATCATCGGCGAGCCAATCATTGCACCCACCAACGACGGCTGGAAGCTAATTTTTGGCAATGGCTATAACTCGGAAAATACCCGTGCCCGTCTTATCGCGATAGACCTGAATGATCCGCTCAATGAGACCCAGGTGATTGAGGTGAGCGATGCAAGTAACAACGGGCTCGCCGGCCCAGCACTTTTGACCAATGGTGATGGTGAAGTGGTGGCGGCCTACGCCGGCGACCTGTTGGGCAATATGTGGAAGTTTGATCTGAGTGCCAACAATGCCAGCAACTGGGACGTCGCATTCGGCAACGGTGGCGCCAAGGATCCATTTTTCACCGCGGTTGACCCGAATGGCAAAGTGCAGCCGATCACTGCCACCCCGACACTTGGTCTCAACAACCAGATGAGTGGTGCTGTCATGGTGTACTTCGGCACCGGCAGTTATATTTCCAGCGCGGATAATGCGGTAGGGGATGTGATAAACAGCTTCTACGCACTGGCGGACCAGGATGCCGTAATTAGTGGCCGTTTGGCGTTGATGGAGAAAAGCATTGCTACACAAGCGGATGGAACGCGCGATGTGCAGGACAACGAGACCACTTCATGGTGGGCCAACAAGAAAGGTTGGTACCTGGACTTGAGCTTTGGTGGTAGTGTCACTGGCGAGCGGATCACCAGTAAACCGCTGCTGGTTTATGATCGTCTGCTGTTCCCGACCCTGATCACCTCATCGGACCCCTGTTCATTTGGTGGCAGCGGCTGGTTGATGGAGCTGGTGGCGGTTGGCGACCGCTATGATAGCCACAGCATTTTCGGTGAAGATGGCGTGGAGGTAGATTACGCGGTAATCAGTTATTCTGACATTATCCGTGGCGGCGAGAAGGCTTATTTGCCAACCAGTAACATCAAAGGTGAACTGGATGTGGAAGAAGGTGACTTCCCGATTGATGCTGTGGGCCGTATGTCCTGGCGACAGTTGCGATAAAGAGAGAGAAAAATGAAAAGAGCAGAACGTGGATTTACCCTGATTGAGGTGATGATCGTAGTGGCGATCATCGGCATTATTTCTGCAATTGCGTATCCTTCCTATATGGAGTCGGTACGCAAGAGTAATCGTGCGGATGCCAAGGCTGCTTTGAATGATGTGTCGCAGCGTCTACAGCGCTGCTTTACCGCCTATAGTGACTACACCAATGCCAACTGCGCTTTAGGGCAGACACTCGTCGATGGTGATTCGGTCAATTCTGGTGAAAGGATGTATACGGTAACCGGCACCCTCACAGCGACGACCTTTACCCTGACCGCCGCACCGGTTACTGGGACAACACAGGCAGGCGACACCAAGTGTGGCAGCCTTACGCTGACTCAGGCCGGAGTAAAGGGCGCCTCCGGCTCGCTTGGTACCGATTGCTGGTAAATATTCAGGGATTTAAAGCGTGATTTTTTGAGAATCACGGAGAGAGTGACCCGGCTTCGTGCCGGGTTATTCGTTTTCCAGCCCCAGCTTTTTCAGCCGGTACCGCAATGATCGGAAGCTGATCCCCAGTTTTTCCGCTGCAGCGGTTTTGTTCCAGTGGGTCTGTTGTAAAGCGGACTCGATAGCGTCCCGTTCGATGGTCTGCAGGAAATCATCCAGGGTATCAAACCCAGCGACGGCAAACTGTCCGGCATAGGCCTCGCGGGGTGAATCCCACAGTTCTTCAGCGGGGGCCGCATGGCTCAGGTCGATGACTTTTTCCAGGTCTTCGTCGGCGGGTGCCGGCGGGGGGGCGGTCAGGTCGAGATCCTCGGCCCGAATGGTGCTTGACTCACACAGCGCCAGCGCACGCTCCAGAATATTCTCCAGTTCGCGCAGGTTGCCAGGGAAGTGGTAACCCCGCAGTGCGGAAATGGCATCGGCGCTTGCTCTGGGGGGAATGCCCTGGGTGCTTTGCGTAATGCGACGCAGCAGGTAGCGAGTCAGTAAGGGGATATCATCTATCCGGGTGCGCAGAGGGGGCACCGTCAGTTCAATCACATTAATGCGGAAGTAGAGATCACTGCGAAACAAACCGTTGCGTGTTTCGTTGGCGAGGTTTTTCTGCGTACTGCTCATTACCCGGATATTCACGGGCCTTGATGACTCGCCGCCACTGGGTGGGAAGCGCTTACTTTCAATGGTCTCCAGAAGCTTTATCTGAACCTCTTGAGGGAGCGCGGTGACTTCATCGAGGTACAGGGTGCCGCCATTGGCAGCGTGCAGAAGCCCACCCTTATCTTGATCGTCATTGCTTCCACCAAACAACAGCGGTTCCAGCTGCTGTGGCGGAATGGAAGAGCAGTGGACGGTCACAAACGGCTTTTCCGATCTGGGTCCCAGCTCATGAATGCAGCGGGCGGTCAGTTCCTTTCCGGCACCGCTTTCCCCTCTAATATGCACGGGGGCATCGCTACGAGCGACTTTCTCAATGGCGGTACGCAGAGCCTGAATAGCCAGGGATTGCCCCTGCAGCAGGGGTGGAAATTCCTGCTGTTGGAAGAAGCGATCCTCGCCGAGGCGCAGCGCCAGTTGCACCAGGGCGCGGAGGCGCTCGAGGTTGACCGGTTTGCTGACGAAGTCAAAGGCACCGAGTTTTAGCGCACTGATCGCGGTGTCCATATTGCCGTGTGCAGTTATGACGGCGACGGGGATAGATTGGTCTTTCGGGCGGTCCCGAATAGTTTCCACGAGTTCCAGACCGTCACCATCAGGCAGTCGCATGTCGGTCAGGCAAAAATCGTATTGCTTTTCCGACAGGCGTCTGCGGGCTTCTGCAATGGACATAGCCACGTCGGCACGAACGTTCATTCGGCGCAACGTCATTGAGATAAGGTCGCAGATATCGGGTTCATCATCTACGACCAGGGCGATGGGTTGACGGTCGGTCATATTCGTCGGCGTTATTATTGATCGACAATCACAAACTTCATTAGAAAATCTGTTCTACGTTAGCGAACTCTACCCTGAAGCAACTGCGCTTATGGCGGTCTCTACAACAGTACAGGTTCGCCCGGGTAGATTCGCATAATTCGCGGGCGATATACAGTCCCAGTCCTGCACCGGAAGGTTCGGTTGTGAAAAAGGGCTCAAATATTTTGTCCTTGTGCTCCTCGGCGACACCAGGGCCGATGTCGACAAAGTCCATCTGCGCGCACTCGCGCTGAGGATTGAAATGGACGCTTACGATAGCAAAATATTCACCTGTGGCCTTGCGAGAGTGGCGCACGGCGTTGTTGCATAAATTGGTTGCCACCTGTGCCATCTGATCGGGATCGAAGCGCGCGTATACC
This sequence comes from Microbulbifer elongatus, assembly GCF_020524885.1. Classification (GTDB taxonomy): domain Bacteria; phylum Pseudomonadota; class Gammaproteobacteria; order Pseudomonadales; family Cellvibrionaceae; genus Microbulbifer; species Microbulbifer elongatus_A. The sequence goes on from NZ_JAIVKJ010000002.1 coordinate 1,084,435, forward strand.
GGTTTAACCGGTAAGATCAGCGAAATCTGGTATTCCTCTGGAGATTCCCTATGGTAATCCTGCAGGAACTGCTTCACCCACTGACATAAATCGAGCACTTCGGTTTTTGGCGCCTGTCTGCGTGACAGCTGCATGACATTTTCTATTATCTGGTTTACTCGCCGGCTGTGCCTGCTGATGATCTCGGTAAGCTGTCGATCTTCACCTGTAATAGAAGTGGACTCGGCAAGTAGTTCCGCAGCGTGGTTGATGGCACTCAGAGGATTGCGTACCTCGTGGGCGATTGAGCCGGTAAGGCGGCCCAGGGAGGCAAGTTTCAACTGCTGGGCCTGCTGGGTCAGTTTGCGATTGTCTTCCAGAAAGACCAGGGTGCTGTCCCGCATATTGCTGGTCAGCTCGGTGAGGCTCGCGCGGATATCTGCTTGCCCGGCACCTTTGATTACCCCGCTGGCGCCCTTGGCCTGTTGCCGCAGTTTTACCAGACTTTCGAGTAACTCGTTTCCGGGCTGGCCGCCGCTCAAATGTTGATGACCGAGCAGCTGCTGCGCTGCGCGGTTGATCAGTTCTGTCTTACCATTTTCATTTAGTACCATTACTCCGGTGCGCATCTGCGCAACAATTTGTTGGGTGAGCCTTTGTTGTCTCACTGCCTGCCTGCGTTCTTTCTCCGCCTTTTCATTGGCCAAGCGGATGTGGGCGGACAGGTACTGCAGTGCGGTTACGCAAGTGAACAGGAGTATCCCCAGGCTGCCCGCCGAGACAATATCCTGGGTGCCCGCCTGGCCATACAGTATGCGGAACAGTTGCTGTGTAATGACCGCAATACTGGCGATGGCGGCGAGGAAGGCACCCATGCGTCGATCGAGGAGTAGTGACCCCACGGCACAGGTAGTGAGCAGCAGATAGCCGGTACCGGAGTTTAGGCCGCCACTGGCCTGTATCAACAATAGAAAGGCGAGTATGTCGCAGCTAAGGATACTGCCGATCCGCACCGGGCTGGTGCGAAACTGACTAGGGTAGAGAAACAGCAGCCAGGCGATATTCAGAATCGCGTAGCTAATGGCGGTATTGAAGTACAGTGCGGGAAACAGTGTGCCTACTGCGCCGCGGCTCAGCCCGGAAGCGAATAGCCCCAGCAGGATCAAGGCGATGACCACGCGGTACCATGCATATATTTTCAGCAGATCCCGCGGCAGCAAGTTGAGCTGGAAGCCGCCACCGACGGGTGGTGGTTGGCTCGTGGAAGTTGGTCTTGGGGATGTTTCCGTCGCTGAACCCGCTGGGGGTATACCATCGCGTTCGGAAGCGCTGATAGGGCGGCTGCTCACTTTTTATTCTCTTTTCGTGAGTGGGTACTGTGCGCCAGGGTGTTATGTCCTGGTCGGGGCGGCAGTGTTCGGGCCCGCAGATATTGTTTGCCCGGGCTCCGCAGCTACAATAGCCGCCTGAAATCTATGGGGTATAAAGATGTCTACTTTGCAGCTAGTGCTGGCGCAAATCAATCTGCTGGTGGGAGATATTCCCGGTAATACCGACCAGGTGGTCGAAGTCGCGCGGCGGGCGCATCGTGAATACGGTGCGGACATAGTGCTGTTCCCGGAGCTGACTCTGTGTGGTTATCCACCCGAGGACCTGTTGCTGCGCCCAAGTATGCAAAAGCGTATTGACGCGGCTCTGGCCAAGCTGAAGGAAGCTGACCTTCCCTGTGCGGTACTGGTCGGATACCCGCGTGTTATCGCTGGCACTGTGCTGAATATGGCAGGCCTCATTCAGGGGGGGGAGCTGGTGGCTGAGTATGCCAAGCAGAAGCTGCCCAACTACCAGGTGTTCGACGAGTTGCGCTACTTCGTGCCGGGCGAGCAACCCTGTGTCATCGATATCAAGGGAATTCCCACCGCGATCACTATCTGCGAAGACATCTGGCACCCCGAGCCCATTGCCCAGGCGGAGCGCGCAGGTGCCAAGCTGATGCTGAATATCAATGCATCCCCTTTCCATCGCGGCAAGGCCCAGGAACGTCTTGCGCTGCTTGCCCGACAGTCCCAAGCCGGCAAGATGCCCATTGTCTATGTGAATTCTGTCGGGGGGCAGGATGAGCTGGTATTCGACGGCGGCTCTTTTGCGGTAGACGCAAGTGGAGAGTTGTGCGCGCGTGCGCCGGAATTTGTTGAAAGCCTATTGCCGGTGACTGTTGAGGCTGAAGGCGATGGGGTCACCCTGGCAAAAGGCAACGACGCCAAGCCTCTGGAAGGGCTGGCCTCGGTCTATCAGGCCCTTGTGCTTGGTGTGCGCGATTACGTGAACAAGAACGGCTTCAAGGGTGTGGTTCTTGGGCTCTCGGGTGGTATCGATTCTGCGTTGACCCTGGCGGTGGCGGTGGACGCGCTGGGCCCGGACCGGGTGGAGGCGGTGATGATGCCGTTCCGCTATACCTCGGACCTGTCGAAAAATGATGCGGCCGACCAAGCTACCCGGTTGGGCGTCCACTATCGGGTGATCGGAATCGAGGGCATTTTCGATGCCGCCATGGCAGCACTGGAAAAGGAATTTGCTGGCAGCGAGCGTGACACCACCGAGGAAAACCTACAGGCCCGTGCCCGCGGTATGTTGCTGATGGCCATCTCCAACAAAAAAGGCTTTATGGTGCTGACCACCGGCAACAAGAGTGAGATGGCGGTTGGGTACGCCACGCTGTACGGGGATATGGTTGGCGGTTACAACGCACTCAAGGATGTGCCCAAGGTGCTTGTCTACGAGCTGTCCCGCTACCGCAACTCGGTATCGCCGGTTATCCCGGAAACCGTGATCACCCGTGAGCCCAGTGCCGAGCTGGCGCCAGATCAGATGGACTCCGACAGCCTGCCACCCTATGAGGTGCTGGATGAGATTCTGCGCCTTTACATCGACGAAGATCACAGCGCCGCTTACATCATTGGTAAAGGCTTTGACGAGGCAACCGTGATGCGAGTGGTACGGCTGGTGGATCGCAACGAATACAAGCGCCGTCAGGCGGCAGTTGGGGTGCGGATTTCCGAGCGCGGCTTTGGGCGCGACCGGCGCTACCCGATCACCAATGGCTGGAAAGCCGGCGAATAACGCCGACAGATACAGCCCCGTGAGGGCGAAACAAAAAGGCCCCGTCGGTTTCCCGGCGGGGCCTTTTTGTTTGAAGCGTACCCGCTTACAGCTCTGGCGGCAGCGGTGCTTCTTCCGGTCGATATTCGGCGTTGTACAGCTCGCGGCTATCGAACCCGCGGGGGTCTGACTTCTCGAACAGGCCCAGGGTTATGCGGTGGATAAAGCTGCGGCCACTGGCGCCGGCGTAGTACTTGTAATTGAAGCTGCCATCCTTGCGGAACGCCGGATGGTGCGGGTAGTTGGTGCGCAGCACCGACAGGGAAGTCGATTCCAGCTGCGGCATTTCCAGCAGGTGGTAAGACTGCACCATGACTGCCAGGGCATCGGGCACGGCAGGCGTCTGCTGGAAGTTCTCCACCACGTAGCGTCCGCGGTTGGCGGCTGCCAGGTAGGCGTTGCGCTTGAAGTAGTAGTTGGCCACATGAATCTCATAGCGTGCCAGCAGGTTGCGCAGATGGATCATGCGCTTCTGAGCATCCGGAGCGTAGCGGCTGTCCGGATAGCGCGCCATCAGCTGGGCAAAATAGGCAAAGGATTCCCGTGCAGAGCCCGGGTCACGGCGAGTCATGTCCGTTGGCAGGAAGCGTTCAAACAGGCCGCTGCCCTCGGTAAACGAAGCCAGTCCCTTCATGTAATAGGCATAATCCACGTTGCGATGCTGCGGGTGCAGGCGGATGAAACGGTCCGCAGCGGAGATGGCCGCATCGTTCTGGTAGTCGCGGTAATAGGCGTAGATCAGTTCCAGCTGGGCCTGTTCGGCGTAGTTGCCGAAGGGGAAGTTGTCTTCCAGGGCCCGCAGGTTCTTGATTGCCATTTCCCACTGGCTCGATTTGAGCTGCCGCTGGGCAGCTTCATAGAAGGCCTGTTCGGTCCGGTTGCCAGAGGGCAGACCCTCTTGTTCTTCATCCGTGCTGGCGCACGAGGCCACCAAAACGGCCAGCAATGCCAGCCACAGCGTTTTCCAGGCCTGATTATTCCAGGACCACATCGCCCCTCGCTCTATCATTATTTGTCTCAACCTTATTAAACTAGCCGCCCAAAATTCACCGGGGGCTGAAGGGCAGCTATTTAACCACAGCGTCCCCGCCAGCCCAAAGTATTAGACCCTCTCGGATGAGCAATCAAATACAACTCGATATTCAAGTGCCGGCAGAGTATGCCGGGCAACGGTTTGACCAGATCGCAGCGGATTTGATCCCTGACTACTCGCGCGCGCGTCTGCAGGCGTGGATCAAAGGCGGCCAACTCACGGTCGACGGGCGCTCCGGCAAACCCAAGGACAAGTTATTTGGCGGCGAACAGCTGCAACTGCGTGCGGAACTGGAGCCTCAGGGCGAATGGCAGCCCCAGCCAATGGACCTCGAAATCGTCTATGAGGACGACAGCCTGCTGGTGGTGAACAAGCCCGCGGGCCTGGTAGTACACCCGGCAGCGGGTAACCCCGACGGGACCCTGTTGAATGGTCTGCTGGCGCACTGCGCCGGGCAGCAGAATATCCCCCGTGCCGGTATTGTGCATCGCCTGGACAAGGACACCAGTGGCCTGATGGTGGTGGCAAAAACCCTGCAGGCACAGGCGGACCTGGTCGACCAGCTCAAGGCCCGCACCGTGAGCCGCCAGTACGACGCTATCGTACAGGGCACCCTGAGTGGCGGCGGGACTGTGGATGCCCCCATGGGGCGTCACCGCACCCACCGCCTGAAGATGGCGGTATTGCCTAATGCCGGGATGGGGGGCGCCAAGGAAGCGATTACTCACTACCGCCTGCAGGAGCGGTTTCGCGGCCACACACTGGTGCGCTGTCAGCTGGAAACCGGCCGCACCCACCAGATTCGCGTGCACATGGCGCATATCCGGCACCCGCTGGTTGGTGATCCGCTCTATGGCGGGCGCAACAAACTGCCGACGGGGGCAGAACCGGCGCTAGTCGAAGCGTTGCAACAGTTTCCCCGTCAGGCCCTGCACGCGGCGGAGTTGGCACTTATCCACCCGGCAACTGGAGAGCCCATGCACTGGTCGGCACCCATGCCGGAGGATATGCTGCAGCTGCTCGAGCTGATGCGCGCCGATAACGACTGAATGTAAACCCGAGAATTAACAGGACTGCCCATGGCTGCCGATCACTACCTTAAGCCCGACTGGCCCGTCCCGGCCAATGTGCGCGCCTTCGTTACGCTCCGACAAGGTGGCCACAGCGAGGGGGTCTATCAAGGATTCAATCTTGCAGACCACGTGGGGGATACGCCGGAGGCGGTCACGGCCAACCGGGAGCAGATGAAGCAGGAGCTGAATCTGCCCAGTGATCCCCAGTGGCTGGAACAAATCCACAGCGACAAGGCTGTGCAGGCACACAGCGATGGCAAGGTGCGAACAGCCGATGCCAGTTTTTCGACCGAGAAAGGTGTCGTGTGTGCAGTGCTGACGGCAGACTGCCTGCCCCTACTGGTGTGCAATCGCGGCGGATCGGAGGTGGCTGCGATTCATGCAGGTTGGCGTGGTCTGACTGGTGGGGTGATTCGCGAAACCATCCGCGCCATGTCCAGTGCGCCGGAGGACCTGTCGGTCTGGTTGGGGCCCGCTATTGGACCCCAAGCTTTCGAGTGTGGTGTTGATGTACTCGAAGCGGCATTCGAATCAGCCATGAGTGAATCCCACGCCGAGGCTATTACCAAGTGCTTTGTGCCCCACACGAGCAAGCCGTTGCACTTTCTCGCCGATATCTACGCTCTCGGTCGTGCCGAGCTCGCTGAGTTGGGGGTGACGCAGGTATTTGGTGGTGATCGTTGTACCGTTACCGAAGAGGCGAAATTCTTCTCTTACCGCCGGGATGGGGATACCGGGCGTATGGCCTCACTTATCTGGATTGAAAAGTAAGCACGTAGTTCTCCTGTTCGTTGTGAAAAGACCCCGCCCGGGGTATGTGTGCTTTGAATTTAAGAAGGTGTGCTGGGTGAAGGTTTTCGAAAGCGTCGGCGACAGGGATGTCGCCGACACAGCGTACATGGACGTATTCACAGCGGTTTCGAAAACCTTTGCCCAGTGCAGCTTCGCCACTTCACCTCCTTCGGGGCTGAAAACCAACAAAGCTTGAAAACCCGTCACCAGCCCGCAAATTGAAGATCAGCACTAGACTGTATTCGTCATTGCGTTTCCCAGCGCCGTTTTTTCCATTTTCCGGCGCGTCAATGATCATAAGAGGGCAAGAGCACCATGCGCATCGATCGGATGACCAACCCCTTACAGGCGGCAATAGCGGACGCACAATCCATCGCCGTGGGGCGCGACCACAATCAAATTTATCCCGAACATTTACTGCAGGCGCTACTGGATCAGTCCAACGGTAGTGTGACCGCCTTTCTGAATCAGGCTGGCTTTAACATCAACGGCCTGCGTAATGATCTTGCCAAGCGTCTCGACAATTTGCCTACCGTTAGCGCGCCGACCGGGGATGTCGGCATGTCCCAGGAATTGATGCGCCTGTTCAATCTGGCGGATAAGCAAGCCCAGAAAAACGGCGACAGTTTTATCGCCAGCGAAACCGTTCTGCTGGCAGCCTTTGATTCCGCTGCCGGTGAAGTATCCAAAATCCTCAATGCCCACGGCGACCTGAAACATCTGCAGGATGCCATTACCAAAGTGCGCGGTGATGAGAAAGTGAATGATCCGCAGGCAGAGGAGGCCCGTCAGGCCCTGGATAAATACACCATGGACCTGACGGCGCGTGCGGAAGCTGGCAAGCTGGACCCGGTCATCGGTCGCGATGATGAAATTCGCCGCACCATCCAGGTGCTACAGCGTCGCACCAAAAACAATCCGGTACTGATCGGTGAGCCGGGCGTTGGTAAGACCGCCATTGTCGAGGGGCTCGCCCAGCGCATCGTTAACGGCGAAGTGCCTGAAGGGCTGAAAGACAAGCGCCTGCTGTCGCTGGACCTCGGTTCCCTGTTGGCCGGCGCCAAATTCCGTGGGGAATTTGAAGAGCGGTTGAAAGCGGTACTGAATGAACTGTCGAAACAGGAAGGCCGTGTCATATTGTTTATCGACGAGCTGCACACCATGGTCGGTGCCGGTAAGGCGGAAGGCGCCATGGATGCGGGCAATATGTTGAAGCCGGCGCTGGCTCGCGGTGAGCTGCACTGCGTCGGTGCCACAACCCTGAATGAGTATCGCCAGTACATCGAAAAAGACGCGGCGCTGGAACGTCGCTTCCAGAAGGTGTTGGTGGATGAGCCCAGTGAGGAAGACACCATCGCCATTCTGCGTGGGTTGAAAGAGCGCTACGAGGTTCACCACGGCGTGGACATCACTGACTCCGCGATTATTGCTGCCACCAAGCTGTCTCAGCGCTATATCACCGACCGTCAGTTGCCGGATAAGGCCATCGACCTGATCGATGAAGCGGCGAGCCGTATTCGTATGGAGATCGACTCCAAGCCAGAGGAAATGGACAAGCTTGAGCGCCGCCTGATCCAGCTGAAGATCGAACGCGAAGCGGTGAAAAAAGACAAGGATGACGAGGCAGCGAAAAAGCGTCTGCAGAAGCTTGAGCAAGATATCGACGGCATCGAGAAAGAGTACGCCGATCTCGAGGAGATCTGGAAGGCGGAGAAAGCCAAGCTCGCAGGCAGTGCAGATATCAAGAACAAGCTCGAACAGGCCAAGCTGGATATGGATGCCGCGCGTCGCGCTGGCGATTTGACGCGTATGTCCGAAATCCAGTACGGAATAATTCCGCAGCTGGAGCAACAGCTTAAGCTGGCCTCCGATACCAGCGATACCAGCGACAACCAGTTGCTGCGCAATCGGGTGACCGATGAAGAGGTGGCGGAAGTGGTTTCCCGCTGGACCGGTATCCCGGTGTCCAAGATGCTCGAAGGCGAGCGGGAAAAGCTGTTGAAAATGGAAGGTGCCATACACGATCGCGTGATCGGGCAGGCCGAAGCGGTAGAGGCGGTATCCAATGCGGTGCGCCGCTCCCGTGCAGGTCTTGCGGATCCCAATCGGCCCAATGGTTCCTTCCTGTTCCTCGGCCCGACCGGTGTGGGCAAGACCGAACTGTGCAAGGCGCTGGCGGAATTCCTGTTTGATACCGAAGATGCCATGGTGCGCCTCGATATGTCGGAGTTCATGGAGAAGCACTCGGTCGCCCGACTGATTGGCGCTCCTCCCGGCTATGTCGGGTATGAGGAGGGTGGCTATCTCACCGAAGCTGTGCGCCGCAAGCCCTATTCGGTGCTGCTTCTGGATGAGGTGGAGAAGGCGCATCCGGACGTATTCAATATTCTGCTGCAGGTGTTGGAAGATGGTCGCCTGACCGACGGCCAGGGGCGCACCGTCGATTTCCGCAACACCGTAGTGGTGATGACGTCTAACCTGGGCTCAGACCTGATCCAGAAATACGCTAGCGCCAAAGACGACGATGAAGTGGATAGTGAGATCCACTACCGTCAGATGAAAGCGGCGGTGATGGATGTAGTGGGTAATCACTTCCGTCCGGAATTTATTAACCGTATCGATGAGGTAGTGGTTTTCCACCCCCTGGATCGCGCCGAAGTACGCTCCATTGCGGAGATACAGCTGCAGAACCTGCGCAACCGTCTGGCGGATCGGGATCTCAAGCTGGAAGTCTCCGAGGAGTTGCTCAACAAGCTTGCTGATGTCGGGTTCGACCCGGTATACGGCGCGCGTCCGTTGAAGCGCGCCATCCAGATGTGGATCGAGAACCCCCTGGCCCAAGATGTGCTGTCTGGAAAATTTGCTCCGGCCGACACCGTTCACGCAACTCTTGAAGGAGATAAAGCGGTTTTCAACAAATGACGCGCAGTTGACATGGTGGTAGGCCCACGGACGGGTCGGTGGTAATGGAAGGGATGTATGACACTGGCAAGGCAGTTTTTTAATCGGCGCATGTTCTGGATGCTCGTGGGCTGCCTTGTGGTTTTCGGTGGCATCTTCGGCTTCAAGTTTTTCGGCATGTACATGATGAATCAAGCCATGGACAACATGTCGCTGCCGCCCGCCACCGTGACCGCGAGCCGTGTTCAGCAGCAGCGTTGGCAGGCCCGCCTGAATGCCGTTGGCAGCTTACGTGCGGTGAATGGTGTCGACGTCACAACCCAGGCCCAGGGCAAAGTGAAGGCCATTTATTTCGAATCCGGCCAGTCCGTCGAGCAGGGGGCCTTGCTGGTGGAGCTGATTGCGGAGCCGGAAACCGCACAGATCGAGGTGCTGGAGGCCGAGCGTCGGCTGGCAGAGCGGGAATTCAAGCGGATATCCGCGCTTTACAAGAAAGGTGTCGCCACCCTGCGCGAGCTGGACCAGGCGCAGGCCAGTATCGACCAGGTTCTCGCAAACCTGGCGGTCCAGCGCGCCACTATCGAAGAGCGCACAATCACTGCCCCGTTCTCAGGGCGTCTCGGTATTCGCCAGGTTGACCTGGGGCAAAACGTAGCGCCCGGTGATGCGGTCGTTTCCCTGCAGCAGCTACACCCAATCTTTGTGGATTTCTCCTTATCTGAACGGGACTTTTCTCGCGTGGAGGAGGGCCAGAGTATTGAGCTTACCGCTCCGGCCGTCCCCGAAGTCACCTTTCAAGGGCGCATTACCGCTATTGACCCGGCCATCGACCCACGCAATCGCACGTTTTTACTTCAGGCCACGTTGGATAACCCCGAGGGGCGTTTGCGCCCCGGCATGTTTGCCGATGTCGCGGTGAAGGTGGAGAAGTTCCGCAGCGTTCTCGTAGTTCCGCGTACCTCGATCAGCTATGCACCCTACGGCAATGCAGTATTTATTATTCGCAAGCAGCAAGGGACGGCCCAGGAAAAAACGCCACCGCGTCAAATGCGCGGGCGTGCGCCCGTGCCGCAAACGGATTTGGTGGCGGTAAAGCGCTTCGTCAAAACCGGTGAGGTACGCGGGGACATGATCGAGATAATCGAGGGTGTTCAGGCCGGTGAGCAGGTCGCGACCAGTGGCCTGTTGAAATTGCGCAATGAGGGTGGGGTGATTATTAACAACGATAACCCGCCGCCGGAGCAACTGGCTCCGAAGCCGGGTAACAGTTAGCGCGCAAGCGACGCTGGCAAGGACGCTGAGTGCAGTTTACCGACATCTTCATTCGCAAACCGGTTCTGGCTTGTGTGGTTAGCCTTTTTATCTTCTTGCTCGGGCTGCGCTCTTCATCCGAGCTCAACGTGCGCCAGTATCCCGAGCTGGAAAATGCGGTCATCACCATCAGCACCGTCTATGTGGGCGCAGATGCAGACCTGGTGCAGGGTTTTATCACAACGCCACTGGAGCAGGAAATTGCCACTGCCGATGGGCTGGATTACATCGTCTCCACCAGTATTCAGGGTATCTCGGTAATCCAGGCCTATGTGCGATTGGATTACGACCCGAATCAAGTCCTCACCCAGGTAGTCGCCAAGGTCAACAAGCTGCGCAATGAATTGCCGCTGGAGTCGGAGGACCCCACGGTAGATTTGGCGGTGGGAGAGACCATCGCTGCCATGTACCTTTCTTTTTCCTCTGAAATCCTCGACAACAGTCAGATCACCGATTACATCACGCGCGCAGTGCAACCCAAGCTCTCGACCATTGCTGGAGTGCAGCGGGCACAGCTACTCGGCAATCGCACCTTCGCGATGCGCATTTGGCTGAGGCCGGCGGAGATGGCCGCACAGGGCGTAACGCCCGGCGATGTGAGCAGCGCACTGCGCCAGAACAATATCCTGGCCTCCATCGGTAGCACCAAGGGTACTCGGGTGGCGATGGATATTCGCGCGGATACGGATATCGCAACGGAGCAGGCGTTTCGTCAGCTGGTGGTGCGTGCCGACGGCGATCAGCTGGTACGGCTCGAAGATATTGCCGAGGTCGAGCTCGGCTCTGAGTCCTATGAAACTTCGGTAACGTTTAACGGGCGCTCTGCCACATTTGTTGCGGTCGAGGTAGCACCGGATGCCAATGCACTGGATGTGATTGCCGATGTACGCGACGAACTTAACAACGAAATATTCCCTCAGTTACCGGAAGGAATGCTGGGGGAAATCCCCTACGACAGCACCGAGTACATTCAGGACTCCATCAATGAGGTGGTGAAGACCATCGCCGAGGCAGTGCTGATCGTAGTCGTGGTGATCTACCTGTTTCTGGGGTCGCTTCGCAGTGTGATTATTCCGGCAATCGCGGTGCCGTTGTCGATGGTGGGGGCCTTGTTCCTGATGCTGCTGATGGGGTTTTCCATCAACCTGCTGACCTTGCTTGCCATGGTGCTTGCCATCGGCATCGTGGTGGATGACGCAATCATCGTACTGGAGAATGTGCATCGGCATATCGAAGAAGGTATGACACCCCTGGATGCGGCAGTGAAGGGCGCGCGTGAGCTGGCCTGGCCCATAGTCGCCATGACCACGACCCTGATTGCGGTCTACTTACCCATCGGTTTCCTCGGCGGCCTCACCGGCACCCTGTTCGTGGAGTTCGCCTTTACGCTGGCCGCCGCCGTATTACTGTCCGGCGTTGTTGCGCTCACCCTGTCACCAATGATGGCGGCGAAGGTGCTGCGCGCGGAGGATAGTGAACGGAGTAACCGTGTCGAGGCCTGGATAGAGCAGCGCCTGGGAAAGTTGGAGTCGGGTTACCGCGGCCGCTTGCATCGGGCACTGGATGCTCGGCTTGTGATCCTGGTGTTTGGGGGTGTGGTTCTGTGCAGCTGCTATTTCCTGTTTATTACCTCCCCCAGCGAACTCGAACCCAAAGAGGACCGCGGCTTTATCCTTGGCATTGCCAGTGGCGACTCTTTCGCGACCCTGGACTACATGGAGCAGTACACCAAGGAAATTAATGGGGTACGGGATCGGCACCCCGAAGTGGAGAACCTGTTTTTGCTAAACGGCGTAGGCGGCGCGGGGAATAGCCCGAACAGTGCGATTGCCGGGTTTGTGCTGTCCTCGTGGAACAAGCGGGACAGGGACACCCAGGAGATGCGCGAGGTTATCGGCGGCGAAGTCTCTCAGATTGCCGGGCTGAAGGTCGCCACCTTTGTGCCGCCGAGCCTGCCGACCGCCGGCGGGCGTCTGCCGGTAGAGTTTGTGGTGGGCACCACTGAGCCGATATCGACGCTCGCCGGTTTTGCTGATGATATTATGGAGCGCGCTCGTGCCAGTCGCCGCTTTATCTTCCTCGATGCGGATTTGAAGCTCGACAAGCCGCGCATAGAGGTGGTCATTGATCGGGACAAGGCCGCTTCTATTGGTGTCACCATGGCTGATATAGCGCGTGAGCTTGGCGCGATGATGTCGGGCGCCTACACAAACCGTTTTGCGCTGGAAAACCGCAGCTACAAAGTCATTCCTCAGGTGGTGCGGGTCGAGCGCCTGACGGCCGATCAACTTAAGCAGTATTACATTCGCGCCGGCGATGGCAGCCTGGTCCCCCTGTCTACCCTGGTGCGACTGGAGGAAACCGTTGAGCCCCAGCAGCTGAAACGCTTTCAGCAGTTAAATGCGGTGACCATATCCGGTGTCCCCCGTCCGGGGGTGCCACTGGGCGAGGCCCTCGGGGTGCTTGAGACTGCGGCTCAGGAAGTGTTGCCGCGGGAGTACTCGGTGGACTATTCCGGGCAGTCGCGCCAGTACAAAAAGGAAGGATCGGATCTGGTAATCACGTTCTTTTTTGCCATGATCGTCATTTATCTGGTGTTGGCCGCACAGTTTGAATCCTGGCGTGACCCACTGATCATGCTGATGACCGTCCCCATGAGTGTGTGCGGGGCAATGATCTTCGTCAGCCTGGGGCTCACCACTCTCAATATATATACCCAGGTGGGACTGGTGACCCTGATCGGGGTGATCTCCAAGCACGGCATATTGATTGTGGAGTTTGCCAATCAGTTGCAACAGCGGGGAAGGAGCAAGCGTGAGGCAATCGAAGAGGCCGCCAGTATCAGACTGCGCCCGATCCTGATGACTACGGCGTCCCTCGTGCTGGCGATGGTGCCGCTGTTGATTGCCGCCGGCCCCGGTGGCGGAGCCCGCTTTGCCATGGGGCTAGTGGTGGCTTCCGGTATGACCATCGGCACCCTGTTCACACTGTTTGTCGTGCCGGCAATGTACCTGTTTCTGGGGCGAGACTATCTACAGGCGGAAGCACAGAACAGCGCAAAGGAGAACGCACAGGATGGCAGCAGAGAGGTGTGAGGGCGTGTGTGGGCGGTAATTAGTGAGAGGGGCTGGGATCTAGCCCGGTGAGTGGCGGTGCACTCACCGGGACATTGATCAGGGGTCAGCAGTTTGTCTGCATAATCTGGCGAGTCCGCTGAATGCGCTGTTGCCGTTCCTCTTCCGGCAGTACCCGGTAATTACCATTGGCATCTACTTCGCGGACGCGCGCGTGGCTCTGTAGTTCCTGCAGGCGCTGTTGTGCACTGCGGCAGCGCTGGGCACGTGCGGCCATTTCTGCCTCGCTGGGCTGGGTGTTCGCGCTTTCCTTTTTGGAATTCGGGGTTGTGGGCGACGCCTGTGTTGATGGTTGGTCCGCATCGGCGGCGGTTTCCATCTTGCGCTTGGCGGTCAGGGCCTGCTGTTCTTCCTGCCACTGTCGAAAGCGCGCAGATTTTGGGGCTTTTACCACTTCCACCTGCTCCTTCTGTGGTGGCTGTGAGCCGTAGTGCACCACGTCGTTCTCGTCTACCCACTTGTATATACCGTCGGCCTGAGCGGTTGCCGCCAGCAGGCTCAGTGACAAAGCCAGTGACCCGGAGAGTGTTGTAGCAAAAGTGCGCATTGGGGAGTCGCCTTGATCTGTGAATTTTCTTGTTGTGTTTGTGTATGTTCGGAGTAGTGCCAGAGCAGTTTCAATTTGGCGCGAAATGGACTCACTGCCTGCATTGTAACGGGCAAGGGTGGGGATCTCGCAACCGAGTTAACAGTTTATGTATCAGTTAAAGCGGCCAGAGCAACGCTGGTGCCTTTCTCCGGTTGACACCCGGGTCACAAACTGGACAATTTGTGTTTCGCTCGGCGAAGTAGATGTCCCCGCAACACCCTGCGGTCCGCACTCACTCCCCGGTGGGCTAAGCGCTCACCACCTCCTGCCGAGGAGGCCCTCCCCATCTGGAGGCCTTGGTGCCCGCATACCGGTTCCGCTACCGGTCGGGGACCGCGCAAATTTGGCGTTGCCGTGAAGCTATCCTAAAAAACGGGCTAAATATGCGTTTAAGGCTGATATTTATCACGCTTTTCCTTTAGAATCGCCGTCTGGCTTTCGCGCCGTCCGGCTATTCTGTGGTTTGTGGATGATGCGGATCCTAAGAATTGGGAATTATTGAGGGGGCTCAAGTGGAATTACTCTCCGGCGGCGATATGTTGGTTCGCGCGCTGCAGGATGAAGGGGTAGACCTGATTTTCGGTTATCCCGGCGGTTCGGCACTGCATATATACGATGCCATCTTTAGACAGAAAGGCATCAAGCACCTGCTGGTGCGTCACGAGCAGGGGGCAACCCACTCCGCGGACGGTTATGCCCGCGCTACCGGTAAGACCGGTGTGGTGTTGGTGACTTCCGGTCCCGGTGCCACCAATGCCATCACCGGCATCGCCACGGCCTATATGGACTCCATTCCAATGGTGGTGATCTCTGGCCAGGTACCTTCCGACAAGATTGGTGAAGACGCTTTCCAGGAAACCGATATGGTGGGCTGTTCCCGCCCCATCGTGAAGCACAGCTTCCTGGTCAAGAACGCGGAAGATATTCCCGCGGTGGTCAAAAAGGCTTTTTATATTGCCTCTACCGGCCGCCCCGGTCCGGTGGTCATTGATATCCCCAAAGACGTTACCAATCCGGTGGATCGCTACCCGTACAACTTCCCGGAAAAGTTGCGCATGCGCTCCTATACCCCGGCGGGTAAAGGGCACGCCGGCCAGATCCGCAAGGCGGTTGCACTGTTGTTGTCAGCCAAGCGCCCCGTCATTTACGCCGGCGGTGGTGTCGTTCAGGGCGATGGCTCCGACCTGCTGACCGAGCTGGCCCAGCGACTCAACTACCCTGTGACCAATACGCTGATGGGCCTCGGCGCTTACCCCGGAACCGATAAGCGCTTCCTGGGCATGCTCGGTATGCACGGCACCTTTGAGGCCAATACCGCCATGCATCACGCGGATGTGATTCTGGCGGTAGGCGCGCGTTTCGATGACCGCGTTACCAATACGCCGAGCAAGTTCTGCCCCGGTGCCAAGGTGATCCATATTGACGTAGACCCGGCCTCTATTTCCAAAACCATTACCGCGGATGTGCCCATCGTGGGCACGGTGCAATCGGTTCTGAAAGAAATGCTGGAAATGCTCAAGGCGTCCAAGGAAATGCCGGATCAGTCCGCCATTGTCGACTGGTGGCGTCAGATCGACGACTGGCGTGAGCGTCACGGCCTCTACACGGCGCCGCGGTATCGTACCGACGGCGACATGATCATGCCGCAGGAGGTGATTAGTGCGGTGCACCAGATCACCAACGGCGATGCTTATGTGACTTCGGATGTCGGTCAGCACCAGATGTTTGCTGCCCAGTATTACCTGTTCGACAAGCCCCGTCGCTGGATCAACTCTGGCGGCCTCGGCACCATGGGTTTTGGTCTGCCGGCGGCTCTGGGGGTGAAGGCCGCGCATCCAGATGCGGAAGTTGTGTGCGTCACCGGTGAAGGCAGTATCCAGATGTGTATTCAGGAGCTGTCTACGGCGACCCAGTACAACCTGCCGGTAAAAATCCTGTGCCTGAATAACCAGGCGCTTGGCATGGTAAAGCAGTGGCAGGAAATGCAGTACGAAGGCCGCCTGTCCAACAGTGTGTATGAAGAGTCCCTGCCGGACTT
This sequence comes from Microbulbifer elongatus, assembly GCF_020524885.1. Taxonomy (GTDB): domain Bacteria; phylum Pseudomonadota; class Gammaproteobacteria; order Pseudomonadales; family Cellvibrionaceae; genus Microbulbifer; species Microbulbifer elongatus_A. Next base: position 1,100,441 of record NZ_JAIVKJ010000002.1, read on the forward strand.
CATCAAGCTGGCGGAAGCATACGGGCACCTCGGTATGAAGATCGAGCATCGCGATGAGTTACACGGCAAGCTGACCGAGGCATTCGCGATCAAGGACCGCACCGTGTTTATCGATGTTTATGTCGATCCGACTGAACATGTTTATCCCATGCAGGTGATGCCCAGCGGCTCCATGCGGGATATGTGGCTCAGCAAGACGGAACGGACGTAAAGGGAGGTAGACACAAATGCGCAGAATCATTTCAGTTCTGATGGAGAACGAACCCGGAGCGCTTTCGCGGGTAGTAGGTCTGTTTTCCCAGCGTGGCTACAACATTGAAAGCCTCACGGTCGCGCCCACCGAAGACGCTACCCTGTCGCGTTTGACGCTGACCACAATCGGGGATGACCACAAGATCGAGCAGATAACCAAGAATCTGAACAAGCTGATCGATGTGGTAAAGCTGGTGGACCTTACCGAGGGTTCACATATCGAGCGCGAACTGTTGCTGGTGAAAGTGCGCGCAACCGGGGCGCAGCGGGATGAAGTCAAACGCAGTGTGGACATCTTCCGCGGTCAGATTGTCGATGTCACCAGCAATATGTACACGGTGCAGATTTCGGGGACCAGCGAAAAACTGGACGCTTTTCTACAGGCGCTGGGTGAGCACACCATTATGGAAGTGGTCCGCTCCGGTGTCTCCGGAATCGCACGCGGCGAAAAAATTCTCAGTATTTAAGTATCAAAGCCATGGCTTCAGGGTGAGCAGCCCGGAGCGACTTTTTAAAGCACACTAAGTAGGAAGTAAGTTATGCACGTTTATTACGATAAAGATTGTGACCTCTCTTTGATCAAGTCCAAGACCGTTGCCATCATTGGCTACGGCTCACAGGGACACGCCCACGCTAACAACCTGAAAGACTCCGGTGTGAGCAACGTTGTTGTCGGCCTGCGCAAGGGCTCCGCTTCCTGGGCCAAGGCTGAGAAAGCAGGTCTGCGTGTAGCTGAAGTAGCCGATGCGGTGAAAGATGCGGACGTTGTGATGATCCTGACCCCGGACGAGTACCAGGCCGGGGTATATAGAGAGCAGGTTGCCCCGAATCTGAAACCCGGCACCGCTCTGGCCTTTGCCCACGGATTCAACGTGCACTTTGAGCTGATCGAGCCGCCGAAAGACGTGGACGTGATCATGATCGCACCGAAAGGCCCTGGCCACACCGTGCGCTCAACCTATCTGGAAGGGGGTGGTGTTCCGACCCTGATTGCGATCTACCAGAATGCCTCCGGTAATGCTAAAGAACTGGCTCTGTCCTACGCTTCCGCGAATGGCGGTGGCCGCTCCGGTATCATCGAGACCAACTTCCGCGAAGAAACCGAAACCGACCTGTTCGGCGAGCAGGCTGTTTTGTGTGGTGGTGTTTCTGCGCTGGTTCAGGCTGGCTTCGAGACGTTGACCGAAGCCGGTTATGCGCCGGAGATGGCCTACTTCGAGTGCTTGCACGAGCTGAAGCTGATCGTTGACCTGATGTATCAGGGCGGCATCGCGGATATGCGCTACTCTATTTCCAATACTGCAGAGTACGGCGACTACGTCACCGGCCCGCGTATCGTGACCGAAGAAACCAAGGCTGAAATGAAGCGTGTCCTGAAAGACATTCAGACTGGTAAGTTCGCCAAAGACTTCATGCTGGAGTCCCTTGCTGGCCAGCCGCGCCTGAAGGCTGAGCGTCGTATTGGCGGTGAACACCAGATTGAGGAAGTTGGTGCCAAGCTCCGTGCAATGATGCCCTGGATCAAGGCCAACAAGATCATCGACAAGACCGAAGGCAACAGTTAATCAGCGGCTTTTCGGGAAAAGCGGCGGGACTTTGCGGTCCCGCCGCTTTTTTTTTGCCGGTTCGCCACTGTACACTCCCGGTATCTAACCAATTCCAGCTTTGAAGGAAGCTTGTATGAGCGAAAAGAAGGGTGCCCGGACGGAGAGTCTGCGGACCGAAGAGGAAATTCGTCTGCCGGTGGACGAACATGTGGAAGAAGAAGTTTCCGCGAGTGGTAAAAAGGTCCGCGCAAAAGGGGTCTATCTGCTGCCAAACCTGATTACCACCGGGGCATTGTTCAGCGGCTTCTACGCAATTGTTGCCGGTATGGGTGGCAACTTTGAGGCGTCGGCTATTGCTATCTTCGCGGCCATGATTCTCGATGGGCTTGATGGGCGGGTTGCCCGTCTTACCGATACCCAGAGTGCCTTCGGGGTTCAGTTCGACTCCCTCTCAGACATGGTTTCCTTCGGTCTTGCCCCTGCACTGGTTGTTTTCAGCTGGGGGCTGGGGCCTCTGGGCAAGCTTGGTTGGGCCGCAGCGTTTCTTTATGCAGCCTGCGCCGCGCTGCGGCTTGCCCGCTTCAACACCCAGGTGGATACGGTTGATAAGGGAGTATTCATTGGCTTGGCAAGTCCAACCGCTGCTGCCATTGTCGCCAGCATGGTGTGGGCGGGACATGATGCCGAAGTGGGCACCGGGCTGGGGATCGTCGCAGCCTTGGTAACGGTAGCGGCGGGCCTGCTGATGGTGTCGAACTTCCGTTATACGAGCTTCAAAAAGCTCGACTTCAAAGGCCGAGTACCCTTCGTAATGATGCTGGCGATCATTCTTGTGTTCAGTCTGGTGACTATTGACCCCCCGAGAGTTCTGTTAGTGATCGCCATTCTGTACACCTTTTCTGGTCCCGCTATGTGGGCCTGGGCGGCGTTGCGGGGGCGGCAACAGGCAGTGGCCCCGGTTGACGTGACTGATGAAACAGGTGGTCCAGTTTCGAAGGATGAAAGTGTGCTTGACGATACAGTGGCGCAGTCATCTGACGAAAAAACAGATCGTAAGTAAAACGCCATCCTGCTGCCGGCCCGTCACCGGGTGATTGGCCGGTATTTCCACCCTTTGCATTTGGCAGTTTGCCGCCTCGACACTATCCTGAAGGAATCCCCCGTGCGAAAGTGGCGGGCTACACTGGTGGCCCCCGACTTTTATCGCTCGAAAACCCGCCCGGGGAGCCGAATTCAACATTTTCAAAAAAGTGCTTGCGAAGCCCCCGGCAGGCTCGTATAGTTCGCGCCCTCGCTGCTTGAGCGGCAACGCAAGGCGCGGCGAGAAGGTAAGATAAGCTGTTGATTTTCAAGGAGTTTTTCTCCGGAAAAGAAATTCAAAAAGCGCTTGCCAAGGTCGAGGCGGTCGCTATAATGCGCGCCACTTCGACGGGGCTGAGGCAGCTCCTTTCGCTTGAGAATCAGAGCTTCTAAGGCCGGTTTTCAAGGGCGAAAAAAGCTTTGAAAAAGAGCTTGCCAAACGAGATCGGCGCCATATAATGCGCGTCCTTCTCGGGGTTACCCAAGGGTGACCGAAGCATCGGAAAGCGTTGATTTGTAACGGTTTCGAGCTTCAAGAAAGTCTGCAAAAAAGCACTTGCTTCAGCAGATTGGATGTGTAAAATGCGCATCCCACAGTGAGGGCCGAGCGCCACGCTGAGTTGTTTAAAAATTCGATCAAGCAATATGTGTGGGTGCTTGCGGAGCGACGGATC
>NZ_JAIVKJ010000003.1:0-102500 GCF_020524885.1 Microbulbifer elongatus
ATACATCGAGGTTTTCTACAATAGAACTCGAAGGCACTCCGCATTGGGCCATATGAGCCCGGCAGAGTATGAGCGCAAATGCGCATAGTTAGAGTGTCTACTTTTTGTGGGCAAGACCACAGTCCGTACATATGAAACTGATAATTTCCCTATTTTTCATTTTTTTCTTCAGTCCAAATTTGTTGGCCGATACATGGCTTCAAGTTGGAGAAGATGGCTATATGATTGAATGTCCAGATGCAATTGAACTTGAAGAATCGAGATACACAATTTTCAATGATTGCTATGGAGTCGATCCACGGAATCCGGTGGTAGAGATTGGGAGTTATAAGTTATTAGAAAATCAAGTATCTTTTTTTGAAGAATATTCAGGTCATGAATCATTTATATCTATTGGATCTGGCATTCGGAAATTTAAGGTACAAAGAAATGGAAAATCACTCCTTCTAATACGCGGAGAAGAAGTAGTCCATTTCAAGAAGCTAAGTGAGAGCGAGTAGCCACTGCTAACAAGGCCAGGCAGTTTGCTACGGGCCTTCGGCCCTCCGCGGGACAGCTTACCTTGTTCACGTTTTGCGCAGGTCGCTACGCTCCCATTATTGCGCAAAACGCGCACAAGGTAAGCTGCCCCTGCTGGCGGCGTTATAGGTCTTAATTTGCTGCCAAAAAATAGGAATCCTGACGTGTATATCGAATGGCATGAAAAAGTATGCGATAAGATCGATCGCGCTAGGAAGGTCGCAAAAGAAAGGTGGGGGTGGAGTGGTGGTTACTGGTATCCACTTGTTCTCGATCCTAAACCCAATGTTCTAGTATTGGCGCTTGATAGTCAAAAATTAAAGAAAAAATATAGCGAGAAAAAACTTGGAGTATTTTTTTCAAGGTTTTTCTCTGGGCAAAGGATGTATGTCTTCGACCAGTGTGGGCCTGATATGGAAGAGCTAGAATATTCTGTATTTTCATATGATTTCTGGGAGACGATTACTTGCGACTGTCATCTTCAAAATCTAATCTACTGCTCGCATGAGGGAACTATTACTTTAGGTGGGAAGAAACTAGTGTCTGAATTCAAGGGTTTTTGTTCGGCTTATAGTGAATTTTTGGTTGGGTGGGCATGACCTATAACAATCGGCTGTTATCGCCCCTGCGGGGCTGGAACGGCCTTTCCGCTGCTTCGCAGCTACAAGTCCGCCTCAAATCCGGGCGTTATACGTCTAGAGGAAGTATGAAGAAGTACCTAGCTCTATTAATTTTGGGCTTTTGCGTTAATGCTGTCGCAGATGAAAATTTTACAATAAATGTGAATGAATCCAGTTTTTCTATAAATGGTTCGCCCAAAATATTCGATGCGGAGTCATTGTATAAAGAGCTACAAAAAGAAGGCCTAGAGAGTGTTATTCTTGCTATAGATGCATGTGCGGGTCCTGTACAAGTTGCTGATGGGTATGTTGTCCTTAAAAAGCTGAACATAAATAAAATTGAGCTAAAAGGTCTGGGTACGATTGAGCCTGGTGAGTGTAGTAACGTATAACAAGGCGAGGCATTTCGTTCCGGCCCTGCGGGCCTCCGCCGGGCAGCTTACTTTGTGCTCTTTATGCGCAAGTCGCTTCGCTCCAATTTTCGCGCATAAAGCGCCCAAAGCAAGCTGCCGCTGCTCGCGGCGTTATGTTTCGAAGAGTACTTTCATAGCTTCAGAGTAATCTGATTTTCCTTTAGGCCATTGGACATTCATGAACAATATTGAGTTTTTGTTCGGTATTATTGTGGTTGTCGCGATTAGCGTAATCTTTTTCTCAAAGATTATAGGAGGGCGTGTGACAAGGGATTTGTATGATTTGGCTGACCAAGTAGAAACTGAGAGAGATTTTCTAAACTTTCTGAAAGCCCTGATGAATGACTGGGACGGTGATGAGCAGAGGGAAGATTCGGGTAGAGCTTATACCTCCGGACCATATGGTTGGGAGAATGTGCGCATTTCCACCTTTTTGGATGCGGCATTAGCGTGGGGTGAAGCAACTATAGAAGACTCAACAAGCGCCAGCCAGCCGGAAAATCCGTGGAAGAGAGCTGCCCATATCTTGCATGCAGGTAAGTTCTACGAATAAAAACATAACAAGCGGCTGTTATCTGCCCTGCGGGGCTGGGACAGCCTTTCCGCTGCTTTGCAGCTCCAAGTCCGCCCCAAAGCCGGGCGTAAACAGTCACAAGGAAAAAATTCAGTGATTAAAAAGATATCTACACATTTACTTGCTCTAGTTGTTGGTGCTGCATTGGTTTACTCGCTGACCGCAATATCTCAACCAAATCTTAAGAAAAGCTCATCATTCGACCTGTCAATCGTGGTGTATCAATTAGCTGAAGAGCTTATGGAACCCACCCAGATTTCTACAGATGCTGAGTTTATGACCGTTATGGATTCCAAGCATGGAAAGCGTGTTTCTATATCTTTAAAGCAAGCAGAGCCCAAAGTATCAGCTTCCATCGATTACTTTGATTTAACGGTCAATGGAGAGTCTATAAAAATTGATTCAAATGGTACTGCAGTAGTAGACGATATTTTGGTTGTCCTGGTAGATCACTCCAAGTACGGAGAGAAGTCAGGTCCCGCAGCTAGGTAATGGTTAACAAGGCCGGGGAATTTGCTACGGGCCTGCGGCCCTCCGCGGGACAGCTTATGAATATGAGAATGTTCGAGTTTGATCTAGAGGATTGTGATTCCTGTGGCTTGATTCTCAGGTTTGAGTCAGGGATTACATATTCTTGCTATAGTCTTCAGAATGACGATTGGCAGGAACATACCATTGCCTCCGAAAGTGGTCTTTTGGTTCCGCTTTTTTATCTAACGGGTGACCGTGATTCTGAAGTCCGCTTCATATAAAGATTGAATCAACTATTAAGATCGCGTTCCATAAGTACCCCGGATGAAGGATTAATCGCCATTAATAGACTGTTTTCCGATTTTAAAGAAACATCAATGATTTCTATCGATGACAAAAAAATTGAATGTACGAAAGGCATTGAGAAGGGTTGGCTTTACGGTACGGTGAATACTCAGGAATGTAAGCACTTTGAGGCACATGGAGAAGAATCGATGCGAGGCGTACTTTTTTGGCCCGCTTAGAAAAGCTAACAAGCGGTTGTAGTTGCCGAGAAAAACGCGGCTGGGATAGCTTGTGGTACGCCCCAGCTGCCCCTAAACCGAGTACATGCGTGAAAATTAAAAATACAAGTGAAAAAAATAATGCCGATCATTTTCAGTCTTGTGGTATCGATCAATGCATCTTGTGCAAGTCTCTCTATGGCCGAAGAGATGGTCAAAGAAAGTAAAAAACTGAATATCATATTACTGACGGCGGGAATTTTGATTCTGGCTGCATAGATCGTGAAGCCGAAGATTTTTCAAAGTTCTTTATGTTGAAGAAGTTAGAAAATGGATACCACTTTCAACTGAAATGTTCGAAGTTACTTTAGAAAAGTACGCCAATAGCGTAAGTGTGGAAAGCACAGAAGTATATGATCCAGATGTTAAAGCAGAGGGGGCTCTTGCTCTTGTATTTGATCGTGTGGTCGTTGAATGTATCGCGCTGAGACAGGTATAACAAGGCGCTATTGTGATTCGAAGTAATGCAAGCTGAGATACCTGACATGCAAAAGGCGGTTCACCATGTGGTGGCCCGCCTTTTTTATGAGATCTGTTTAAATTGATATTTACTTGATCAGAGAGTATTGCTTGCTGCTCGTGTATTTCTGCAGGCCGAAATGTCCATAGTTGTAGGTGTAACTCGCGTTTTCACCCTGAATTCGACTGGAGTGTTTACCGTTCACGAGGCATGTGCCAGTGACACAAACGATCTGGTCGGCATAGCTCTTGATGGAATAGACGCGGTTGGCGATCTTGCGTCCGTAGAGCCAGTCCAGAAACGGGCTGGATACAGAGAGGCCATTCGTTCCGCAGGTGCTGGTCGTTACGTTGAAGGGATACACACCACAGCTCCAAAGTCCCCGGTATGCGCCCGCAACCCCGACGAAAGAGTCGATATTTCCTGTACGCCCTTGATCGATAATGACCTTCGCGGCCAAGGTAACGCCCATGGAGTGGCCAATCACGTCGATCTTTCCTGTGCATGAACTCTGAATAGCGCTATTGATGGCATCGCGCACCGGTGTCTCTTCACTGCCGCTGTGGTTATTGCATGCTGCGCAGCTTTTTGTCCCCCAGCTTGGGCGATAGATCTGGCTGGATGCGTATCCTTCGGCTAACAGTTTGTTGTACGTGTTGTTCCAGTCTGATGGCTGGCCGGTGTTTCCGTGTACCAAAACGACATTATCGACGCAGGCTGCGTGAGCCTTTTCGGTTGGAAGCGCCGCCACGACACACAGTGCTAGAAGAAGGTACAGCGATGAATATTTAGACATTATTTTCTCTCCGCTATTTAACGTTATACCGAGCTAGCGCTCGGAGCTTCAAATCTGGAGAGGAAGCATGGAGGAAGCTATTAGACTTAAGTAGCAGATTTTTTGTGCCACTTTCTTAGCCCAAGGTTTGCCATATGCCAAAAGATAGACCGAACTGCGCTGTAGCAAAGGAGCTTTACGATGCTTTTCTCGCCGGTGACCTCCAGGCGATATATGCGCTACTAGACGCACGTATTGAGTGGGAGCTTGTCGGCCCCGCGGAGGTCCCTCATTTCGGTGTATATCGTGGCCTGGACGAGGTGAAGCGATTTTTTCTATCATCGGGCAGATAAATCGGGTCGAGTCCTTTGAAGTTCTTTCCTGTACGGAGACGGAGAAGGGAGCCTATGTCGAATGTCGGGGGCGCGGTCACTTCAAAGGGCATCCGAAGCATTTCGAGATACGGTCCTGTCAGATATTGGATATCGAGGATCGGCGTATCATTCGATTTCGTATCTATCAAGATGCGGCGCAGATGGTGGATGCATAGCGTTCGTGATTGTACAGAAGAGACCGGGGGCACTGCGTCCATGTCACTGAGCCTGGTCTTGCGCATATACAGATATACGATAAATCGGCGCTTAAAGTTACTCGACTTTTCCCTCACCCATTGAATTGAAAGTTTTGCGGCGTATAGTGCGCACTCTCTCAATTCAACCAATTAACCCAACCAATGGAGGCTCGAATGTTCAGACAATTTGAAATTGCTGTCGCGCTGGGTCTGCGTGGTTGCGGTCTTTGTGTTCGCTGAACGCTTCCCGATCCAGTTTTCCGATAGCAGTCTGACATTTCCCGCAAGTGCGGAATCCCTCTGAAAAATTTACGTATGCCCAGTTAGGCGGTACGCGTGTGCGTTTGGCCTAAGTTCAGGGCTTTCCGGAGGGCGGGCGTTGCCCGTCGTTGCGAAAGAAAATTGTTATGGAAAATCAAGAACTGGATATGGTGTTGGATTGCCTTGGCAATCACCGCCGCACCTATCGCTATTTCAAAGACAAATATTGCCTTGATCTCATTGCTGAAGAGTTCTCAGTAGCGAAGGAGGATGAGATGCCTCTGCACGCGCTTCGGCAGGGGCGCTGGGCAAAATTTTTGCACAAACCCCTGTTGAAATCGCTCCTTGCAGATTGCGGCAGCGGGAAATTGCGTCTTGACCAGTTGGTGTCGGTGTATCACCCCAAGCAGTATGTATTCAATCTGTCTTTGGGTAAGTGGTATCGATCGTGTCGCTGTTGTCAGCAGACCTCTCGCCCGGGAGGTAGCCTGGTGTTGCAGCTTAACTTTGAGCGACGTCACAATCGGGTCTATGAACAACTGTTGGATCTAAGTTTTCTGGACGAGTACGAGCGACAGCACTTTAATGCCAAGGTAGATATTGACGGCTACAGCGGCCACCCGGTCAATCGCGTGCGGGGATATACCATGTCCTGGGTTCGACTCGATCTAGATCTCGACCGTGGCGAGTGCCTGATTGAGGAGGTGCAAAATGATTGGCTGCGTGATGCCGCGCGGCTGGCAAAATTCTTCACGGTATCCCTGCGAAAAGAGCGGGTTGCCGCTCTAGAGGCGAGCAATCCACAGTTCCGAGGGCAATACGAGGAGTTTGTCCGTTACGAAAATGAGGTTTTAAAGCCCTACCGTGGGATATGGGCAGAAGCGTCCTTGGCTGCAGTGCTCGAATTTTTACGCAAAGAAGTCGGTTCGCTGGACATCTACTATCACACCGCGGACTCTGGTGCGCGTCTCAAGGGCATTAAAAACTACTTTCCTCCGAAGTCGCTGTATTCCAGTCTTCCTGAAAAGTTTGGTTTCCAGCTCACGGAGCAGGTGCCAGATATGTTGAAGAGTAACCGAGTCACTCGCCGTTGTTTGAAAGCAATTAAGGAGCCGGTAAAGTTTTACCGGCTCTGATTTCTCCGGGATGCTTATGCCTTGATGTCGGCCAGCATCAATTCCCGAATCACCGGCACAGGCGCGTTGCCGTAGCTCAGGAACTTCTCATGAAATTTCTTGAGGTCAAAGTCATCGCCCTGAATCTCCTTGATTTCATCTCGCAGCGCCATGATATCCATGTAGCCCGCAAAATAGCTGGTGAGCTGTACCTGGCTCAGTGTGGCACGGCGCCATTTTCCCATGGCTTCGGTTTTCTGCTGGAAGGCCTGTTTCATCAGCAGGTCCATGGCCTCCTGTTCGGTCATGCCTTTGACCTGAATGGAGTAGTCGAGGATGGTGTTGACCACGGTGCGCAGGTTCCATTTGTAATACATCATCCAGAGTTCGGGCGAAAAGTCCCCGTAGCCGGCTTCCAGCATCATGCGCTCGGTATAGACAGCCCAGCCTTCGATCATGGCGCCGTTGCCGAAGATGTTTTTAATCAAGCTGGGTGACTTGTTGGCGTACACCAGCTGGGTGTAATGTCCGGGAATGGCCTCGTGGATGTTAAGGATCTGCATCAGGTAAGTGTTGTACTCACGCAAAAAACTCTCGGCGCGGTCGTCTGGCAGGTCCTCTACCGGCATGACGTTGTAGTAGGTATTGGCACCTGTATCGTAGGGGCCGGGGGCATTGATGGAGGCCACGGCGAAGCCACGCATATAGGGTGGGGTGGTGCGCACGACCAGAGGTTTGTCCGGGTCGAGTGTCAGTAGGTCTTTCTCGTTAACGAATTGCACCAGTTCGGGAATCTGCGCTTCCACGGAGGCTTTGAAGTCTTCCTTGGTGGCGTGGTTCAGCGAAAGCTTCTCCAGTACCCGGGAAATTTTTTCCAGAATGTCATCTGGCTTTTTCTCGGTTTCAAAATACTTTGGCCAGAGCTTGTCTGCCAGCTCGTCCATTTTCAGGTGCAAACGGTCTTTCTCTTTCAGGGCGCGCTGGTAGAGTTCTTCGCCGCTCATGCCGATCTGGATGTCGTAGGCAAACTTCTCCTCATACAGTTTTTCGCCGATGCGAAAATCGTGAAAGCTGTCCGCCTTTTCCATTTTTGTGTGCAGGTTGTGGAGGTGGGCGACATAGTCTTCTATCGCCTCGCGCGTGGTCGCCAGACGGCTTTTGAACAGCTCTTTTTCCTTGTCAGACAAGCCACTAGTGGCCAGTGTTTTCTCCGTATCTTCGCCAAAAACGGATTGTGCTCCCTCGTTCTGCTGGATTGCGAGAATCAGTTGTGGTGATGCCGGGTTCTGGAGCGACTGTTTTGCGGCGGCGTAGTAGGCCGGAACCAACTGCATCCGATTGCTGAACGAGCGCAACCTGTCCTCGAGTGGTGCATAGTCTGTATTGAGGATCAGGGCAAAACCGTGGGAGACGTTGTAGTTCGCAGGGTTCCACTCATGGGGCTTGAAAACGTTCAATTTCCACACGGTTTCGTCGAGAAAGTTATGGATCAGCGCCAGGTCTGTCCTGGCATTGTCGCTGAGTTGCTCGGGCTTGAAGCGTGAAAACTCATTGCGGTATTCACGGGCAAAGCCGAGTACTTTTTGCCGGTAGTTATTGTCCGGTGCCTCGAGACGTTCGGCGACCTGATAGTAGCCATTGCTGATAGCCCAGGAGGGGAACAGGTGCCACATGCGTTCCACCATCTGCTTGCTGAGCTGCTGGAACTCCTTTTCTGTTGTTGTGCTGGCTTCCCTGACGGGTTTCTGGTTAGCGGTCACTTCGCTTGAGGAGAGTTTGCTGGCGTCGGCTTTGCCAGTGCCTGTGTTGTCTGTTTTCTCTCCACATCCATACAGGGCGGTGGCCAGCAGCAGGGCTGTTATTAGGTACTTCATAGGGAATCTCGAACTATTGGCGGAATCTGCTCAAAAACTAGCACAGTCGACTTATAGTTATCGCTTGTTGCGGCATTTATTTTGTGTGATCCAGGTCGCCTTGTTTCACATTGGGCCGGGGGCTAAAGTGGCAAAACCTGAATTTGTGGCCGAGTGCCGCGATTCTAACCGAACATATTTGTATTGTTATCAAAGGAGTCTGATATGACAGAACTGGCAGCACAGGCGTGTGAAGCCTGCAGGGCTGACGCACCGCTGGTCTCGGATGAGGAGCTGGCTGAACTGATCCGGGAAATTCCGGACTGGACACCGGTTACCCGGGATGGCGTGATGCAGCTGGAGCGGGTGTTCAAGTTCCGCAATTTCAAGCAGGCGCTGGCGTTCACCAACCGGGTTGGTGAAATTGCCGAGGAGGTGGGCCACCACCCGGCGCTGCTTACCGAGTGGGGCAAGGTCACAGTGACCTGGTGGAGCCACGAGGCCGGTGGCTTGCACAAGAATGATTTCATTATGGCGGCGCGGACCGACAAGCAGCTAGACGCGGATTAGACACCTGTCGGAGTCCGCGTTGCATGCCTGATTCATCAGCGCTGTAACCCCGGCGGCGGAAGCTGCCGGGTGTTCATGAGATCTGTCAGATTTATTCGGCCGATAACATGTAAGAAAGAAGGATCACAATGCTGAAGATGAAAGCCACGTGCGAGCGTTGTAGTGCAAAGCTCGGCCTTTCCGATCAGGCCTTTATCTGTTCCTACGAATGTACTTTCTGCCCCCAGTGTACGGAAGAGCTGAAGCAGGAATGCCCAAACTGCCAGGGTAATCTGGTTTTGCGTCCATTCCGTCGCAGTTCCCCCACCGAAGTGGCCAAGTCCGGCTTTAAAGCGAAGTTGGAAACCATTCTTTCCTGAGCGCTCCCCAGCTATCCGCGGCAGCGCCGCCGGAGCGGTTTACTGGCGCTTCTGGGCCCACAGCAAAAACTCCCGGTTGCCATCGCCACCGGTAATGGGGCTCTCCATATAGTCTTGGATCTTGAGATCCAGTTCGTCACACAGCGCGTAAATCTTTTCCTGTACACCCTGATAAAGCGCCGGGTCGCGGACCAGTCCGCCTTTACCAATGCCTTCGGGGCCCACCTCGAACTGGGGTTTGACCAGGCTCAGCAGGTGGCCGCCGGTTTTCATCAGCGGTGGCAGCTGGGGGAGGATCAACGTCTGCGAGATAAAGGAAACGTCCATCACAATGGCGTCGAAGCCATGCTCCCCAAAGGGTGCAATCTGGCCAGCGGTTAGGTGACGGGCGTTCACGCCTTCAAACAGATGCATGCGCGGATCTTCACGGAGTGACTGGGCCAGCTGGTCGTGGCCCACATCCACCCCGACCACCAGTTCCGCCCCCCGTTGCAACAGGCAATCGCTGAAGCCGCCGGTGGAGCAGCCGACATCCAGGGCATGCCAGCCTTTGGGATCGAGGCCGGTATGGTCGAGGATTCCGGCCAGCTTGAGTCCGGCGCGCGAGACATACTTGTCTTCTGGGAGCGCTTCTACCTGGACCCGGGTGTCTTCACTCAGGGACTGACTGGCTTTGGTGGCGGGGCGCCAGTGGTGGCCGTCTGCGATCAGTACGCGCCCGGCATCAATCAGCTTGCGAGCATGGGTTCGCGAGCTGGCGAGTTGCTGCTGGACCAGTAACAGGTCGAGACGGATCATAGTTGGCTCTCGCTATAGTTTGGGGACATTTAGTATGGAGTACTGGGGATGGTGGTCGCTTCGGCTGCCATGCTAACCTCTGCCCCCCAAACAGAGAAGACTCTGTCAGACCTGCAATATCATTTCGAAACCGAATAACAGGAGTTGGCTTTAGATGGCGAAAAATATGCTGAGCAAGTTCAGGGTGCGCAAGGGGAAGGTGTTCGAAGCCCCGTTGGAAAACGCATTCGGCCGCCTGGTCACGCCATTTGAAGAATTCATCCATCGCCAGAGCAGCAGTGGTCTGCTGTTGATGGCCTGTGCGGTTATCGCGCTGATTATTGCGAACTCCCCCTGGCAGGAAGCCTACAAGCACATTTTGCATTTGCCGGTCAGTTACAACTTTGGTGAGTGGTCGCTTTCCATGAGCTTCCACCACTGGATCAATGACGGCCTGATGGCCATCTTCTTCCTGTTGGTAGGTCTGGAATTGAAGCGGGAGTTCCTCGTCGGCGAGCTCTCTGAGATGAAGCATGCGGTGCTGCCGATTATGGCGGCAATCGGCGGTATGGTCGTACCCGCGCTGATCTTTTACGCGCTCAATGGGGGAACACCGTCAGAGCGCGGATGGGGTATTCCCATGGCGACGGATATTGCTTTCGCGGTCGGTTGTATCGCTATTCTGGGCAATCGCGTACCCCGTGCCGTAGTCACCTTCCTTGTTGCGCTGGCGATCGTGGATGACCTCGGTGCCATTCTGGTCATTGCCATCTGGTATACGGAAAAGGTGAATATGCTGGCGCTGATGGGCGCTTTCATTCTGGTGGCGATTCTGTGGCTGCTTAAGTTTGCCGGTGTTCGCCGGTCTCCTGCCTACATATTTGTGGGTATCGTGCTGTGGTACGACCTGTATATCACCGGGGTGCATGCGACGCTCGCAGGTGTTATCACAGCGATGGCGATCCCCGCGAAACCGAAGTACGACCCAGTTGCCTTCAGTACTTTTGTGAAGGACATCATTCGTAGTTTTGACCGCTGCTTCCGCCCGGGCGACAAGATTATTGCCAACGACGCACTCCGTGCCCGGGTTACGGCACTGGATAACGGCATTCATCTGGTGCAATCACCGTTGCAGCGTATGGAGACCCGCCTGCACACGCCGGTGGCATTTATTGTGGTGCCTATATTCGCGCTCGCCAACGCCGGTATCCCGATCGATAGCTTCACCAGCTCCGAAGCGGTATTCAATCCTCTCACCCTCGGTGTGATCTGTGGCCTGGTGTTCGGCAAGCTGATCGGTATCGTTGGCGCAACCTGGATCGGTTGGCGTTTGGGGTGGGGGGATCTTCCCAAGTCCGCTACCTTCCATCACATTATTGGCGTCGCTCTTCTTGGTGGGATTGGTTTCACCATGTCGATCTTTATCTCCGAGCTGGCATTTGCGGGCCAAAACGAGATGCTGATCCAGGCCAAGGCCGGGGTTCTGCTGGCTTCGATTATTGCGGGTGTTTCCGGGTTCCTGGTATTGCGCCGGGCACCTATTGAGGAATCCACCCAGGGCGATCAGGCATCTCAATCGGACTCGCCGACCTCGGAAACAAAGCCGGGTCAGAGCAAGGCGCAGGACGGTGAACATGGGGCAGGTGAGGATTCTGTCGAAGAGCACAAAGACGGGCACCGCAAGTTGCCGTGAGACAAGCTCTCGGTGTGAATATGAATAAATCCGGGCAGCGGGGATTCCGCTGGATGCGTTCGTCAGTAATGACATTGGCCGCATTGGCGCTGCTGCAGCCCGGTCTGACCTATTCCGCGGTCAGCTTCCCGGTGGACAATTCCTACAATGTCCAGTCCGCCTTTGAGAAGGCCCGGAAACAGTACCCGCAGTTTCCTGTCGCGATTGCCCGGGTGGAACTCGCGAAAGGCAATCTGGTGGAAAGGGACCTGGTTTATCGACAGGTCGGTGAGCGCGCCCTGCACATGGATATTTTCCGGCCGGGATCCCTGGGCGCTGGCACCAAGCGCCCGGCAGTTCTGTTGGTTCACGGTGGTGGCTGGCGTTCAGGCAATCGCCACTTGCAGGAGCCGATGGCGAAGTATCTCGCCAACCGGGGGTTTGTTTCCGCAACAGTGGAATACCGGCTTTCCCCGGAGGCACGGTATCCTGCGGGTGTGCAGGACCTGAAAGCCGCACTTGGGTGGTTGCGGGATAATGCCGGCGAATACGGCATTGACCCTCAACGTATAGCCATTCTGGGGGCTTCTTCCGGCGCGCAGATGGCAACGCTGGTGGGCGTGACCCCTGGGCTAAAGGTGTACGAAACATCGGCCTCTATCAGCAAGGATTCCGTTCAGGCCATCGTGAACCTGGACGGCGTGGTGAGCTTTACCACGCCCATGGCCCTGAAGTATGAAAATGCGCCCCATAAAAATCCCTCGGCTGCGGGTGCCTGGTTTGGGGGGCGCTACGAAGACGTGCCGGAACTCTGGCGCGAGGCATCGCCGCTGGAATACGCTGGCGCCGGTTCACCCCCGACACTGTTTATCAATAGCAGCCATCCCCGTTTCCATGCCGGGCGCGACCAGTACATCGATCGCCTGGCCGCGCACAATGTACCCACTAAAGTGATGACTCATGATGTGTCACCACATCCGTTCTGGCTGTTTCAGCCATGGTTTGATCATACCTCACACATCGTTGCGGACTTTCTTGAGACGTCCCTTGAGGCGACCCTCGAGCCGTCCCTCAAGCAAGTGAAAAGTAACCGAAAATAACTGTCGCACTGGATCATTTCTGCTCGCTATACTCGCGCCAGAATGCCCGCAAGCGGCATTAAAGGAAGGTGGAGAATGCAACAGGCCGAACAGTTTATCGATCTGCTCAAATTACTGGTGCGCAGCCCCAGTGTGGTAGGGGCGGAACACTCGTTCTTTCGGGTATTGCAGCGGGAGCTTGAGGAGCGTGGCGCCAATGTAACCTGGTACGAGGGGTTGCTGGTCGCACAGGGGCAGCGCCCCAACAGCGCCAAGTTTTCCGCGCATATCGACCGCCACGGCCTCATCTGCACCGGCCCCAATGAATTCCAGTACGCCGCCTTTGTTTCCGGCCGCCGCTCGGACCTGCTGGGCAACTCGGTGTCGGAAAAGCTGATGACGAAGATCGTCGACCGCTTCCAGGGCGTCAACGTTACGGCTTACGAACCCTGGTCCGGCTCCTATTTCGGATCTGGAATAATCCGCCGCGCTTATGTCTGCGGTTACCGCAACAACCTCATCTTTGAAGTGGCAGGGTTGGAGCACGTGGTGGCGGGTACGCCGGTGGCCTTTACCGACCGGCTGGAAATCAACGACGGAATTCTCAGTGCCCAGCTGGATAATGTGCTGACAGCCGCGCATCTGGTGCACCTGTACAGTCTCGGTTTCCAGGGCACGGCGTTCTTTACCGCTCAGGAGGAGTCCGGCAGCAGCTGGCGTTATCTGCTGGAGTGGTTCCGCCGTTTTAACGGCGGCACTGACAGGCTTATCGTGGTGGATACCAGCCCTTATCCGGACCGGGCGACCGCGGATGCGCAGCAGGTGGTGTTGCGCCGTCGGGACGCCAACGCCAGGTTCCACCCGGAAACCACCGCGCGCCTGGCACACCTGTGTGAGGAACAGGGCATTTCCTACAGCTACAAAGATAGCTATATCGAAGCGCTGAACCAGAAGGCTGTGGCAGAGGGGCTGGAACCCCAATCCTTCGGTAGTACCGAGCTGGGGCGGATAGTGAGTGCTTCGTCCGGGTACGTACAGGGCACCACACTACAGGTGCCAACCACCGGCTACCACACCATGGAGGAGTCTGCCTCGGTGGTGGCGAACAGTGCTTTCAGCGATCTGCTTTGGGCGATTGCCAACGAGCAATAGCGGTTTGAGCTCGACGGGCCGCTAAAACTCGTCGGCTATCTGGTAGCGGTTGCAGCGATTGTTACAGTAGGGCCGGTCCGACCGAATAACGCCAGTTGCCGGGTGTACCGTCAGTTGGCGTTTTTTGTTGCCATGGTAGGCCACCACATTCCAGTAGCCATTGCGAAATTGCACCGGGCCGAAAGTGTGGAATCCGAGCCGCTGCAATTTAGCGCGTACCGCACCTGCACTCAGATCGATTTCGGAGGGTGTGCTGCCGTCCAGGTCCGGCCCGTACAGTTGAGGTGGGATGGATGGGTTGGCAGTAGGGCCTGAAAACTGAAAGTCCTGGGCGCTAAACGGTCCCGCTTGCTGGGCGTGCGTCGTACCACTGGCAATCAGGCCGGCAATCGCAAAGGCTGGTAGCAAGTTAAACAGGTGTTTTGATCGTAAACGCTCGATGGCAAACCGCATGGTATTCCCCAAATTGCCCTTATCTGATGATTGGTAGGCTGGAGAACGGGGAATCCCAAGGGCTCTGTGCCCATGACTGGATATCAAGATAAGCTGGATGAAATATGCGACAAAGCGAGTGACTGACGGGATGGCCCCATGGCCAAGGAATCGCCGGTCACTCGTTGACTGCTAGAATGGCGCGCTATTTATCATTGTGTGTGAGAAATGGCGCTGACTATGACCATAAAGACATTCTGCCGTCACCTGGGCGCGGTACTGGTGGGCTTTACCTGCACCACTGCTGCCTTCGCCGCCGACCCCCTCAACGTCACCGGCGACAAGTTCCGCCAGCTGGACGAGCTGCTCCCCACCCCGAATACCTACCGTGCCGCCTCCGGTGCCCCGGGGCATGAGTACTGGCAGCAGCAGGCGGACTACGACATCAAGGTCTCCCTGGACGACGACAAGCAGCGCATCACTGCCTCCGAAACCATCACCTACAAGAACAACTCGCCGGACACCCTGCGCTACCTGTGGCTGCAGCTGGACCAGAATCGGTTCAAACCGAACTCATCCGGTAACCTGGCGGCACCGGTGGATGTGCAGTCCATCGCTCCGGACACCATTCCTTTCCGCAGTTTCCGTCGCGAGGTGGTTTCCGCGGAGTTTGAGGGTGGCTACCAGATCACCAAGGTAGCGGACGCCCGTGGCCGCGATCTGCCACACACCATCGTCGATACCAACATGCGCATCGACCTCCCACAGCCGCTGAAGTCCGGTGACAGTGCTACTTTCCGGGTGGACTGGGAATACAACATCATCGAGCAGAAAGCCCTGGGCGGCCGCTCCGGCTACGAATATTTCGAGCGCGATGGAAACTACCTGTACGAGATCGCGCAGTGGTTCCCGCGCATGGCGGCATACAACGATGTGAGCGGTTGGCAGAACAAGCAGTTTCTCGGTCGCGGTGAGTTTGCGCTGGAGTTTGGCGATTACCGCGTGGCCATCGAGGTACCGGCGGACCATATTGTTGCCTCCACCGGTGTGCTGGCAAACCCGCAAGACGTGCTCACCCGCGAGCAGCGCGCGCGCCTGAAGCAGGCCGAAACGGCGAAAAAGCCGGTGATGATCGTTACCAAGGAAGAAGCGCTGGAGAACGAGAAAGACCGCGCGACAGGTCGTAAGACCTGGGTATTCGAGGCGGAAAACGTGCGGGACTTCGCCTGGGCCTCTTCGCGTAAATTCCTGTGGGATGCACAGGGTTACAAGAAAGGCGGCACCGATACCATGGCCATGTCTTTCTATCCGGAAGAGGGCACGCCGCTGTGGGACAAGTATTCCACCGAGGCCATTATCCACACCATGGACGTGTACAACCGATACAGCTTCGATTACCCGTACCCGACCTCCATTTCTGTGAATGGCCCGGTTGGCGGTATGGAATACCCGATGATCACCTTCAACGGCCCGCGCCCGGAAATTGATGAAGAGGATCGCGAAAAACGCACCTATTCCCGTCGCACCAAGTATGGTCTGATTTCGGTGATCATCCATGAGGTAGGGCACAATTATTACCCGATGATCGTGAACTCCGACGAGCGCCAGTGGACCTGGATGGATGAGGGCCTGAACACCTACGTACAGTTCCTGGCGGAGCAGGAGTGGGAAGAAAAATACCCTTCGCGCCGCGGCGACGCGCGCAAGATTGTGGAATACATGAAGAGCGAGAATCAGGTTCCGATCATGACCAACTCGGAATCTATTCTGCAGTTCGGCAACAACGCTTACGGCAAGCCGGCCACCGCCTTGAATATCCTGCGCGAATCCATCATGGGGCGCGAGCTGTTCGATTTCGCTTTCCGCGAGTACGCCCAGCGCTGGAAGTTCAAGCGTCCGATGCCGGCGGATTTCTTCCGCACCATGGAAGACGCTTCCGGTATTGACCTTGACTGGTTCTGGCGCGGCTGGTTTTACACGACCGACCACGTGGATATCAGTATCGATCAGGTGAAGCACTACACCGTGGGCACCAAAAACCCGGATGTTGAAAACCCTTGGAAGCGTGAGCGTTTTCTGGAGGAGCCGGAAACGGTCACCGTGCAGAAAAATCGTGCGAACAAGATGACTCGCATCGTGGATGCCAAGCCAGAGCTGTCCGACTTCTACAACGAGCACGATGAATTTGATGTGTCCAATGCGGACCGCAACAGCTACCAGGGCATGCTGGAAGGTCTGGAAGACTGGGAGCGCGATCTGCTGAACGTGGAGAGCAACGTGTATGTACTGGACTTCAGCAATGTTGGTGGTCTGGTGATGCCGATCATTCTTAAACTGGATTACAGCGATGGCTCTTCCGAGGAGCTGCGTATTCCTGCTGAGATCTGGACGCGCAATGCGGCGAAAACTTCGAAGATGCTGGTGCGCGGCAAGGACAAGCTGCTGACGTCGGTTACCGTTGACCCGCACTGGGAAATGGCGGATATCGATGTGGAGAACAATTTCTATCCGCGTCGAATCATCAAGTCCCGTCTGGAGCTGTTCAAAGACGAAGAGTCGCGCAATCTGATGAAGGATTGGGAAGAAGAGCTTAAGGAGGACTGAGTCCTCCATTCAAAGGTATCCGTGTTATGCGACCATTTTTCTCCAAAGTCTTTTTCTGTCTGTCGTTGGCGGTGCTGTTGTCTGCTTCGCAGGCCCACGCCCACCGCTACCACTTCGGTCTGACCGAGCTGTCCGTGAACGAGCGCACCCAGTCCCTGGAAATCGCGCACCGTTTTTTCGTGGCAGATGTGGAGCGGGCGCTGTCGTTGAGTGCGGGCAAGGAAATGCAGGATGCGCAAAAGCAGATGGAGCTCTACGTCAATCAACATTTCCAGATGCGCTCAAAAGCGGGTGAAGTAATCACGCCGAAATGGGTGGGGGTGGAGTCGGATGTGCACGATGTGTGGATCTACCAGGAGATCCCGCTGGCAAAGGTTCAGGGTGAGTCGTTCATGGTACGCCAATCGATGTTGATGGAGATCGAGCGGGATCAGGTAAACACCCTGAATCTGACCCGCGGTGGTGACACGCAGACATTTACCCTGAAGCCGGGCGCCGGTGGTGCCGTGGTCAAGTTTTAGGACTGCCTACGTCCGAAATTCCTCAACGGCACCTCTCAGCCGAACGGCAGCCCTCCCTGGCCGGGAGCGGCTGCCTTTAGGGGCCTGAGGCGGCTAGTCGGTATCTTCTTTGATCTCCAGGATTTCGCCGCTATTGGGGTCCACCTCCAAATCCCATTTCTTTCCCTCTTTGTAAGCCTCTACTTCCCAGCGCCCGTTATCCAGCGATACCTCCACCACCGGTGTATAGCCCTGTTGTTCCAGCTTGGTGACGATGGCTGATAGCGCCATGGCACCGGGTGGGGGCTTTTCATCCGCTGTGCTGGCCTGCGTTGCGGCGACGGCGGCAATGCCGCCGAGGGTTACGGCGAGGAGAGAATTCTTCACATTCTTCATGTATTCCTCCTGTGGGGTTGCAGCGGGTCAGTCGTTGTTGCTCAGGCGCTGCTGCATCATGGCGCACCACTCATCGCTGCCACCGTCCGGTCCGTGAGCGCCATCGCCACCGGTCAGCTTATCCACGGCCATAAACCATTCCGTCGAGCCCACATCCGGCAGACCGGTGGGGTATTGCTCTGCTATGGCTTCGCCTTGTGTGATCATCACCTGAGTGTTGACCCACTCAAACCACTCGGGGGTGCAGGCAGTCACACTCTCGCTGCCGGAGCTGTCGCCTGTTGCGCTGGCACTGTCTCCGCCTGCGTCGTCACCTGAGCCGCTGAGGGCGCCGGTATTGTTCGGGTCGGTCGAGTCAGTAGCCGTACCGCTGTCTGTTTCGGTCGTGGTGGATTCCTCAATCACTTCCATCTCGGTCTGCTGTGTTGGCTCTTGAGTCTGGTCCGGGTCGTTTGTCTCGGACTTGCGACTGCAGCCAGTAATGGCGATGGAGGCGAGTAAGCTGGCGAGCAACAGGTTGCGAATCATATGGACTCCTCTTGAAGATCTTGCGCTGGCGCCGAAAATATCGGGCCGCTGGAAGTAAGCATAGGAGGAATCCTGCGACTTGCATTCATTGTGGTGCTGGTTTGCCAGTCTATGGACTGGCTATAGGGGCGGACACCAACAAAAAATCCCGGGCAAGCCGGGATTTTTAGGGGGAGGGCGCTGCCATGGCAGCTGCAGCTTAGAGAGCGGGGGTGGAGCCTGCTGAGGCCTCGGCGATGGGCGCGTCTGCCAGGGCCTCGCCATCGTCATTGGCGGCGGCTGCGGCCAGGCGCTGCTCCTCGATGCGGCTGGTCCAGGTCAGCAGGGCCTGATAGTGGCGGATGTTCTGCACATAGGTGACCGGTTCCCAGCCTCGCGCGTAACCGTGCTTCAGGTTCTTGTAGTACTGGCGCTTGGCCAGCAGGGGCAGGTGCTCGCGCACATCAGCCCAGCGGTCCGGGTTTCCGCCCAGTTGTTCGGTCAGCACGCGGGCATCTTCGAGGTGGCCATAGCCGATGTTGTAGGCGGCCAGCGCCATCCAGGTGCGGTCTGGCTCGCGGATGCGCTCGGGGATCTTGTTGCGGGCCTGGGCGAAGTAGCGCGCGCCACCGTCGATACTCTCAATGGGGTCGAGGCGGTTAACGCCCATTTCCCGGGCGGTGGCACGGGTCAGCATCATCAGGCCGCGCACGCCGGTGGGGGATTTGGCGCGGGGGTTCCAGTGGGACTCCTGGTAACTGAGGGCCGCCAGCAGTTCCCAGTCCAGCTCATACTTGTTCGCCGCTTTCTGCAGCTCTTCACGCCACTTGGGCAGGCGCTCGCGGGTGAGCTGAGCGAAGGTCTGTGCGCCGCCCACGTTCATTTTGCTGACGTGGCCGAAATACAGCTCGCGTAGCTCTGCCACCAGACCTCCGGTATTGGCCCGCAGCA
The DNA here is from genome assembly GCF_020524885.1 of Microbulbifer elongatus. Classification (GTDB taxonomy): domain Bacteria; phylum Pseudomonadota; class Gammaproteobacteria; order Pseudomonadales; family Cellvibrionaceae; genus Microbulbifer; species Microbulbifer elongatus_A. The sequence goes on from NZ_JAIVKJ010000003.1 coordinate 19,195, forward strand.
TAAAGTTGCGCGCCGCCCGGTACAGGGTGTCGTCATCGCCTTTGGGGAAGGCCCAGGAAACCGGTTGGAACTGGGTCAGGTTAAAGGCGATGTGGGTATTCGGGTAGAGGCCGCGGTGAACCGCGTAAGCATTGGAGTCCACGATGGCGTAGTGGTATTTGCCCTCGTTGACCATCTCCACCAGTTCCATGGCGTCTACATCGGAAATTTCTTCCCAGTGGAGACCTTCGTAGCGGCTCGAGAGCTTGCGGAGCTGCTCGCCGTGGGCACTGCCAGCGATCACCGCAATGTTTTTACCGGCCAGATCGGCCACGCTGCGGGGGCGCGACTCGCCCAGGCGATAGATGACCTGCTGGCGGATCTCGAAGTAGGAGGGGGCAAAGCGGACCTGCTCGCGGCGCTCGGGGGTTACCGTGAGGCCCGCAGCGGCCAGGTGGGCGCCGGACTCCGGGTTATCCAGCTCGCTGAACAGGTGGCTCAGGTCGTGCACGTCACGGATTTCGAGCTTTACACCCAATTCCCGGGCGAATGCGCGCAGCATGCCGTACTCAAAGCCGGTGTAATTGCCGTTGGCGTCTTCGTAATAGGTGGTAGGACCATTCTGTGAAAGCACCACCAGCTTGCCGGATGCCTTAACCTGCTCGAGCAGGCTCGGCGCCTTGCTGGCCACCAATAGCGAAGCACAACAGGCCAGTGCCGCCCCCTTGAGAAGGCGGCGGCTGTATCGCAACAGTCGGCTTTTCATGATCATAGGTTGTCCCCTCGAGTCCGTTCTCTGCTTTATTTTGGGCGCCCACTCCGAGGAATCGGCGGGGGGTAACCCGCTCCAGAGCGCCATTTCCTGCGGGCGGCGGCTCCATTGCCACCCGCACGCAAAGCCTGTTGTCTATTATTTGCACAGGCTTGGGTCAAAAGCGCGGCAATTTTACCCCAAACTGCTGCGCGCTGACCAATCGGCGGAAAAATCGCTGTCGCACTTTGTGACCGGTCGGCTTGTCTTGCCCCGTCAAGTGTAGTAGTTCGCGCCCACTTGAGGGGCTGTTGCGCCAATCTCAAGAGGTAATTGGCGCCAGATAATGTGTAGCTGTCGTTGAGCGTGGTTGCCTCTTTACTGCTTAACTTGACTGGATTCCGTGGTCGGGCTGCCGACCGTTCTAAACTGCAGCTTTAAAATAGCCCGCGGCAGTGTTGGAGCGGCGGTGCTTCGGGTACAATGCGCGCGCTCCGATTCCCGGTGTACCTGCGTGGCTCCTTCTTTATTGCCCTGAAACTTCCGCCCGCAGGCGCTCAAATCCAGACAAGAGGCCAACTCCCGCGATGCTAGTTCTGCGTGGTGCTCCCGCACTGTCGAAATTCCGCCATCAAAAACTGCTCACCCAACTCCGTGCTTTGCAGCCCGCTGTAGCGGATGTTTACGCCGAGTATGTGCACTTTGCCGACAGCGACAAGCTCGGCAAAAAGGATCAGGCGCTGCTGGAGCGCCTGCTGCAGTACGGCCCTACCGAAGAGAAGCACCAGCCGGAAGGCGAGCTGCTGCTGGTGGTTCCCCGTCCGGGTACCATCTCTCCCTGGTCCTCCAAGGCGACGGACATCGCCCACAACGCGGGTCTGACCCAGATCCACCGCCTTGAGCGGGGTATTGCCTACTACATTACCGGGGTCAAATTAACCGAAGCTGAACGCACGGATTTTGTCGCCCTGCTGCACGATCGCATGGTCGAGAGCGTTTACTCCCAGCTGGAGCAGGCCGAACAGCTGTTCCAAGTGGAAGACGCACGCCCCATGAAGCGCGTGGATGTGCTGGAAGGTGGCCGCGGCGCGTTGGAGCAAGCCAATGTGAGCCTGGGCCTGGCACTGGCAGAGGACGAGATTGACTACCTGCTCACCAGCTTTGAGGAGCTGGAGCGCAACCCCACCGATGTGGAGTTGATGATGTTCGCGCAGGCGAACTCCGAGCACTGCCGCCATAAGATCTTCAACGCCAGCTGGACCATCGATGGCGAAGAGATGCCGCACTCCCTGTTCGGCATGATCAAGAACACCTATCGTCTGGGCGGCGACAACGTGCTGTCCGCCTACGCCGATAACGCAGCGGTCGTAGTTGGCCACGAAGCGGGCCGCTTTTACCCGGACCCGGAAACCAAAGAATACGGCTTCAGCCAGGAGGCCATCCACCTGCTGATGAAGGTGGAAACCCATAATCACCCAACGGCAATTGCGCCGTTTGCCGGTGCAGGTACCGGCGCGGGTGGCGAGATTCGCGATGAGGGCGCGGTAGGCCGTGGCTCCAAGCCCAAAGTGGGCCTGACCGGTTTTACCGTCTCCAACCTGCAGATTCCGGGGCACCTGCAGCCGTGGGAAGTGAACTACGGCAAGCCAGAGCGCATCGTGACCGCACTCGATATCATGATCGAGGGCCCCATCGGTGGTGCCGCCTTTAACAACGAATTCGGCCGCCCCAACATCTGTGGTTATTTCAGAACCTTCGAAGAAGACTTCAACGGCGAGCGCCGCGGGTACCACAAGCCGATCATGCTGGCCGGTGGTTACGGCAATATCCGCGAAGAACACGTGGACAAGCCGGAATTCAAGCCCGGCGCCAAGCTGATTGTGCTCGGTGGTCCGGCGATGCTGATCGGCCTCGGTGGCGGTGCCGCTTCCAGTATGGCCAGCGGCTCCAGCTCGGAAGATCTGGACTTTGCCTCTGTTCAGCGCCAGAACCCGGAAATCGAGCGTCGTTGCCAGGAAGTGATCGACCAGTGCTGGCAGCAGGGCGACAATAACCCGATTGCATTCATCCACGATGTAGGTGCCGGCGGCCTGTCCAATGCCTTCCCGGAACTGGTGAAAGACGGCGGTACCGGCGGCAAGTTCGAGCTGCGCAACGTGCCTTCCGACGAGCCAGGCATGAGCCCGCTGGAAATCTGGTGTAACGAATCCCAGGAACGCTACGTGCTGGCGGTAATGCCGGAAGACCTCGAGCGCTTTGAGAAGATCTGTGAGCGCGAGCGCGCGCCTTTCGCGGTGGTGGGTGAAGCCACCGGCGAGAAGCACCTGACCCTGAACGACAAGCAGTTCGACGCCAAGCCGGTCGACCTGCCCATGTCCGTGCTGTTCGGCAAGCCGCCGAAGATGCACCGTGTGGCGGAGAAGCTGGAAGCAGAAACCAGTGCCTTCGACACCAGCGAAATCGATCTGAATGATGCCGCAGAGCGCGTATTGCGTCTGCCCACCGTGGCCAGCAAGAACTTCCTGATCACCATCGGTGACCGTACCGTAACCGGTCAGGTGAGTCGCGATCAGATGGTCGGCCCCTGGCAGGTGCCGGTAGCAGACTGCGCCGTGACCACTGTGGCTTACGACAGCACCGCCGGTGAAGCGATGTCCATGGGTGAGCGCACCCCGGTCGCGCTGCTGGACGCACCAGCCTCTGGCCGCCTGGCGGTGGGCGAAGCGATCACCAATATCGCCTCGGCGCCCATCAAGCAGCTGTCCGATATCAAACTCTCCGCCAACTGGATGTGTGCCGCCGGCCACCCGGGTGAGGAAGAGAAGCTGTACCGCACGGTAGAAGCCGTGGGTATGGAGTTGTGCCCGGATCTCGGCATTACCATCCCCGTGGGCAAGGACTCCATGTCTATGCGCACCGCCTGGAATGATGGCGGCGTCGACAAGGCGGTAACCGCACCGCTGTCCCTGGTGATCTCCGCATTCAGCCCGGTAACCGACGTGCGCAAAGTGGTAACCCCGCAGCTGCGCAAAATGAAGAAGGGCGAGAGCGAACTGATTCTTGTGGACCTGGGCGCGGGTAAAAATCGCCTGGGCGGTTCCTGTCTGGCACAGGTGTACAGCCAGCTGGGCGACAAGCCTGCAGATCTGGATGATGCCAAGCGCCTCAAGGGCTTCTTTGAAGTCATGCAGGAGCTGCTCGAAGAAGAGAAGGTTATCGCGTACCACGACCGCTCCGATGGTGGACTCTTCGCGACTCTCGCCGAAATGAGTTTCGCCGGGCGCGTGGGCGTCGACGTGGAAATTTATGACCTGGGCGTTGACCCTGTTGCCGCGCTGTTCAACGAAGAGCTGGGTGCGGTGCTGCAGGTTCCGACTGCCGATGCCGACATGCTGGCGATGCGCTTTGCTGCCGTCGGTGTACCGGCGCACCGGATTGGTGAGCTGAACGATAGCGAAAGCCTGCGTATCACCCGTGAAGACCAGGTTATCTTCAACCGCGGCCGCGCCGAACTGCAACAGATCTGGTCCGAGACCAGCTACCGCATTCAGTCCCTGCGTGACAACGCGGATTGCGCTAAACAAGAGTTTGACGCCATCGCCAAGAGCGCCAAGGAAGATCCGGGCCTGTCCGTCAAGCTGTCTTACGACATCAACGAAGATATCGCTGCGCCTTACATCAAGAAGGGTGTGCGTCCGAAGATTGCCATCCTGCGTGAGCAGGGCGTCAACAGCCAGGTGGAAATGGCGCATTCCTTCCACCGCGCCGGCTTTAACGCCGTTGACGTGCACATGAGCGATATTCTTTCCGGTCGCACTGAGCTGGATCAGTTCAAGGGCCTGGTGGGCTGTGGTGGCTTCTCTTACGGTGACGTACTTGGCGCCGGTGAGGGCTGGGCCAAGACCATCCTGTTCAACGATCGTGCCCGCGACCAGTTTGAAGGCTTCTTCAACCGCAAGGACACCTTCGGCCTGGGCGTGTGTAACGGCTGTCAGATGTTCTCGGTGATCAAGGAGCTCATCCCGGGTGCCGACCACTGGCCGCGCTTTGTGCGTAACCTGTCCGAGCAGTACGAAGCGCGCTTTGCGCTGGTGGGCGTGGAAGATTCCCCGTCGGTGCTGTTCAAGGGTATGGCCGGCTCTTATATGCCGGTGGCCGTCGCCCACGGTGAAGGCCGAGTGGAATTCGCCAGCCAGCAGCAGTTGGAAGACTGCGAACAGTCCGGCACCATCGCCATGCGCTACCTGAACAACAACCAGCAGATCACCGAAACCTACCCCGCCAACCCCAACGGCTCGGTGAACGGTATCACCTCACTGTGTTCCGAAGACGGTCGCGTCACCATCATGATGCCGCACCCGGAACGTGTTGCCCGCGCGGTCAGCAACAGCTGGCACCCGGACGACTGGGAAGAGGACTCCGGCTGGATGCGCTTGTTCCGTAACGCACGGGTATTCGTCGACTGATCGAAAGTTACTCCGTGTTACAAGAAAGCCTCGGTTTACCGGGGCTTTTTTGTGTGCGTCATTATGTTGCTGGTGACGTTGCTGGTGGTCAGGCTGAGGGCTATCTATGCGACAGTGCCCGATTACGCATGTTAGGGTAGGGGCACACGTCTAATGGCAACCACATTGTGGGGAGGGGCGGCGATGGATAGTCAGGAGCCCGCGTTCAAAATGCCCCCGGTGCAGGAAACCGCTTCCGGGGATCTGCGGCGAGTAGGGTTTGAACTGGAGTTTTCCGGTCTTACGCTGAAAACGGCTGGCGAAGCGGTGGCGACAGCCCTGGGTGGCGACTTACAGCAAGACTCGGCGGCAGAAATGTCTCTGCATCACGAGCACGGCTGCTTCAACATCGAAATTGACTGGGACTTTCTCAAGCGCCACGCATCCGAGGCCGGAACCCGAGAGGGCGGTGAGGGTTGGCTCGACCTGTTGAGCCAGGTGGCCGCTCTGGTGGTTCCTATCGAAGTGGTCTGCCCACCCCTGCCGCTTGATCGTCTGCCCATGTTGCAAGCACTGGTGCCAGCGCTGCGTGACGCTGGTGCCCGCGGCACGGAAGAATCACTAATTGCAGCTTACGGTGTACATATCAATGCCGAGATTCCGCGCCTGGACGCGGAGACCCTGTTTGCCTACCTGCGTGCTTTTGCATTGTTGCAGTGGTGGCTGGTAGACACGCACAAGGTCGATATTGCCCGGCGGGCAAGCCCCTACATCGACCTGTATCCGGAGGCTTATGTGCGCCTGCTGTGTGCGCAAAGGCAGCCGTCGATGGACGAAATTTTTTCTGATTATCTGCAGCACAATGCCACGCGCAATCGCGCCCTCGATCTACTGCCCTTGCTGGCGGAAATTGATGAACCGCGGGTGCGTCGCGCGGTCGATGATCCGCGCATCAAGTCGCGCCCGGCATTTCACTACCGTTTGCCCAACTGCCAGATAGAAAAGCGCGATTGGTCGCTGGCGTGTAGCTGGAACATCTGGTGCACCGTGGAAGCGCTCGCGGCCCGGCCAGAGCTGCAGGTACAGCTGAGCGAGGAGTTTTTATCGCGCAGCCAGCCAATACTGGGTGTAAATCGAAACAAGTGGACTAAGTTTATTGATCAATGGCTGAACGACCACGCATTGGTGTAACCGGAACGGCGCGACGCTGGTCGCCGGGCTGGTGGTGCACAGCCGCAGCGCTGTGGCTTGCGGGTGCCGTGCCGGAGAGGATCAGTGTGCGACACAAACCTTCGGGCAAGCCCCTGCACGGAATGGTGATCGGCGGGGGTGACGATATCGGTCCTGAGCACTATAACGGCGACCTGCGGGAAAAAGTGAAATCCGATCCAGAGCGTGACCGGTTGGAAATTCGCTGGATCAACCACGCCCTGGAACAGCGACTGCCATTGCTGGGGATTTGCCGCGGTGCCCAGTTAATCAATGTCGTGCTTGGTGGCAATCTGTACAGTGATATCCGCGACCTGCGGCATCGGACTTACAATCGTCCCGGGCTACTGCCCACCAAGCAAGTATTTCTGCGGCCTGATTCTGCACTGGCGCGCATCACCAGGCGGCGTAAAGTGCGGGTCAACAGCCTGCATCACCAGGCGATCAAGCGCCTGGGAAGAGACTTGCGGATAGTGGGGCGTGACCTCGATGAGTTCACCCAAGCCGTTGAAGGCGATAGGGGGCAGCCAATCATCGGAGTACAGTGGCACCCCGAGTACCTTTTCTATTTGCCTGCCCAATTCGCCCTGTTTCGCTGGTTAAGAAATCAGGGGGAGATGTGATCAGTTACTTGGTGCTGTTCGCGTCTGCTTTTCTCGCCGCAACCATCCTGCCGTTTTATTCCGAGGTGGTCCTGTTTGCTCTCCTGCGCGATGGTGGCAATCCGCAGATGTTGGTTGCCGTAGCCACTCTCGGAAATACCCTGGGTGCTGTGGTGAACTGGGTGCTGGGGCGCTATCTGCTGCACTTTCAGGATCGGCGCTGGTTTTACTTCTCCCACAAGCAGATTGCCAAAGCGCAGGCGTGGTTTCAGCGCTACGGCTTCTGGAGCCTGTTACTGGCGTGGATGCCGGTAGGTGGCGATGCGCTGACCCTGATCGCCGGCATTATGCGGGTACGCCTGTCGTTGTTTATCTTGCTGGTGGGAATTGGCAAGGGCCTGCGTTATATCTCCGTTGTTTTTCTGCAGCAATCCTCTGTGTTTGGCTGACGAGCGGTGCGTCGCCTGCGTGGTTTGTCTAGACTGATTCTCAGGTTTTTCCGATGAGCCAAGTGTCACCGGGTTCATCGCTGTAACCTGTAAACCCGTCACTTGGATCAGCTGGATAATTCCATGAGTAATAAATCCCATTCCTGTAGCAGTCGCCGACAGGCAATCAAAACCACGATCGCAGCCGGTGCCGCCGGTTTGGCGGCGAGCGCTGGGCTGCTGAGTTTTTCGGGTGTGAGTTTTGCCGCAGCCCTGACAAAGGAGCGGCGCGACGCCATGAGTCCCGATGATGTAATCGCAATGCTGCAGAAAGGCAATGAGCGCTTCCGCGCAGGTAAAATGGAGCAGCACGATTACCTGGCGCAAAAGCGCGCCAGCGCTACAGGTCAGTATCCTGCCGCAGCCATCCTCAGCTGTATTGATTCCCGCACACCCGCGGAGATTCTGATGGATATGGGGCTGGGCGAGACTTTCAACGCGCGTGTCGCAGGCAATATCTGCAATGACGATATTGTCGGTAGCCTGGAGTTCGCCTGTGCCGCGGCTGGCTCCAAAGTGATTCTGGTGATGGGGCATACCGCCTGTGGTGCTGTGAAAGGGGCTATCGATAATGTAAAGCTCGGCAAGCTCACGGGCTTGCTGGATGAGATTCAGCCAGCGGTAAAAGCAACCAAATACGACGGCGACCGCACCAGCAAGAATGCCGAGTTTGTGGATCTGGTCGCGGCGAATAACGTGCGCCGGTCAATTGAAGAAATTCGCGACGAGAGTGAAGTGCTGGCGAAGCTGGAAAAAGAGGGCAAGATCAAGATTGTTGGCGCCATGTATCATCTGAGCGACGGTCGCTTGGAAATACTCGGCTGACGATTGTAGCTCTGGGAATGCCTGGTACTGTCGTCCAGTGGTTTCCTTGTGAAAAGCCCGCCATTCTGGCGGGCTTTTTTGAGGATAGGAGTGGTCCGGCGCCAACGGTCAGGCGAGCGCCAGGTGCTTGTTGATCGGAAGGTCTCTGATCCGCTGGCCACTCGCCGCAAAGATCGCGTTGGCAATGCTGGGGGCTACCGGTGGTACTCCCGGCTCGCCAACTCCGGCGGGCGCTGCAGTTGACTCGACAATATCTACGGTGATGTTCGGACTCTGGTTCAAACGCAGCAGGGGGTAACTGTCAAAGTTACGGTTGCTGATGGCCCCATCCTGCATGGTGATTTCACCCATTAATGCGAGGCTCAGGGCGAAAATCATCGAGCCCTCCATTTGCGACGCAACCCGATCCGGATTCACTGCCAGCCCCACATCGGCACAGCAGTACATTTCCAGCACCTCAAGCTTGCTTCCTGCCACATGCACTTTGCTGGCAACCGCCACATAGGACAGGAAGCTGCGGTGCACCGCGATACCCCAGGCCTCTCCGCTATTACCAGTTTGCGCAGAGCGCGGGGCCAGCTGGGCTTTCTTTGCTGCGTGCTGCAGTACATTCTTGAGGCGCGCAGTGTCCAGAGGGAATTTCTCCAGTGGTTCGCCGTAATTACCGTATTTGTACTCACCTTCGCTGGGGTCGACCTGTCGATCGGGCCCAATCAACTGCATCAGGAAGGCGTCGGGTTTTTGCCCGGCTGCGTGGGCCAGTTCATCGGCGAAACTACATATACCAAATGCATTCTGGATGTTGCACACAGAGCGCAGCCACCCGATGCGGGTATGGTATTCCGCCGGTGCGGTTTCGGTACGGTAGTTGTCGATGGCGTAGGGCAGGTCGGTCAGACCCAGATCCAGCTCACCGGAGGAGGGATGTTCAACTCCGGCACTGAAGGTGCCGGAAATCGATGGAAAGGCGGTGCGCTGCAGCCAGCCGGTTACCTTGCCCTGCGCGTCCATGGCTGCCTCAAAGTGCGCGGCACTGATGGCGTGGTAAAAGTCGTGCCGGATATCGTCCTCCCGGCTCCACACCACTTTTACCGGCTTGCCCAGTTTTTTCGACAGCAGTGCGGCCTCGATCACGAAGTCCGGCTTGGACTTGCGCCCGAAGCCGCCGCCCAACAAGGTGACATTGACTCGCACCTGCTCCGGCTTGATCTTCAGCGCACTGGCCACATGCTGCTGGACCGACTGCGGGTCCTGCACGCAGCTCCACACTTCACAGACATCGTCGCTTACCACGGCCGTTGCACTAGGCGGCTCCATAGTGGCGTGAGCGAGATAGGGCACCGAGTAATTTGCCTTGTGTACCTTGGCTGCGTTTTTCAAAGTGGCATCCAGGTCGCCGCGACCGGTTACCTTTTTACCGGCTTTTTGCACGCGTTCGCGCAGGGTGGCGAGATAACTCTCACTGTTGTGTTGCTGGTGTGGTGAATCAGTCCATTCTATTTTGAGCTTGTCTCGTGCCTTGAGTGCACTCCAGGTGTTGCGGGCAATCACTGCCACCCCGGACAGGGGGTTGAAAACGGGCGGTTCGGTAGCAACCTCAAGGCGCTCGATCGCAATAACACCTTTCACCTTGCGGGCGTCGCTGTCATCGAGTTTTGCGATTTTGCTACCGAGTACTGGACTGCGCTCGATACTGGCAATCAGCATATCGTCCAGCTGGACATCCTGACCGTACCCGGCCTTGCCCATCACCATGTCCGGGGTGTCGTAGTTCTTGACCGGCTTGCCGATATAGTTGAACTGATCGCTGCTTTTGAGCTGCAACTTGTCCTCGTCCGGCACCGGCTGTTTAGCGGCGCGCTCGGCCAGCTCGCCAAAGCGTAGGCTGCGGCCACTGGGGATGTGCACAACAGTGTGGTTCTTTGCCTTACACTCGGACGCCGGTACCTGCCACTGCTGTGCGGCTGCAGACTCCAGCATGCTACGGGCACTGGCGCCCATGTTACGCATGGTGTCGTAAAACCTGCGGATACTGCGCGAGCCGTCAGTGTTCTGGCTACCGTAACGCTTGTCACCCAGCCCCTGGATCACCTTCACCTTGGACCAGTCGGCTTCCATCTCGTCGGCAACCACCTGGGGTAATCCCGTGCGAATGCCCTGACCCATTTCCGAGCGGTGGCAGACGATGGATACGGTATCGTCGGCATTGATACCCACAAACAGGTTGAGTTCGCGGTTTGCCGCACCGCTCTGTGCCCACAGTGGTTGCGTGTTTGGCAGGGCGGTGCCGAGTATCAGGCCACCGGCGGTGAGTCCGGTTAACCTGAGGAAGCGGCGACGGTCGACGTTCTCAATAGTTTCCCGGCTCATGATGCGGCTTCCTCTGCGGTGCGAGCGGCGTCGTAGAAGGCTGCACTCTGGCTGGCAGCGCTTTTAATCGCGATCTTGATACGTGGATAGGTTCCGCAGCGGCACAGGTTGCCGCTCATGGCGCCGTCAATTTCCGCATCGCTCGGGTTGGCGTTTCTTGACAACAGCGCGGCGGCGCTCATGATCTGGCCGCACTGGCAGTAGCCGCACTGGGGCACGCCGTGTTCTATCCAGGCTTGTTGCAGCGGGTGGTCGCCGTTCTCGGACAGTCCCTCAATGGTGGTGATCGATTTACCCACGGCCGCGCTTACCGGGGTAAGACAGGAGCGCACCGCCTGACCGTCTAGGTGAATGGTGCAGGCACCGCAAAGTCCCTTGCCACAGCCGAATTTTGTTCCGGTCATTTTCAGCTCGTCGCGCAGGGCCCACAGCAAAGGCATATCCTCGTCTACATCGAGCTGTTGGGGGGAGCCGTTAACGGTTATCTGCATAGCTGTTCTCCGTAAGCTTGCCAGTCTTGCTGGGTGTCGATGTCGATGGTTCCGCTGGGCAGCGGCACACAGTTAAGCGGGGTATTTGGGGTGCGCAGCAGCTCGCGGGCTCCACGGTCGCCCTTCAAGGTTTGCAGGTTGGGGAAAACCTGACGCGGGAAAATTGCGGGGACGCCGCGCTGTCCTCGATAGAGGCTGCAGGTTATGCGAGGGCGCTGGGTAAACGCGCTCAGCAAAGCTTGGATGTCTTCACCGGTGACTGCGGGCTGATCTGCCAGGAGGATCAGTGCGGCATCGCATTCCGCTGGCACTTGCCGGATGCCGAAGGCGAGGGAGCTGCCCATGCCGGCACGCCAGTTGGGGTTTTCCGCCAGGGCCAGGGTCGGGTGTCGCTGGCGCAGCTGTTTGTGCCAGGCTCCGCTGACAATAATCGGTGCTTGCAGGCCGATGTCGCGGAGGCTGTCTACACAGTGTTCGAGTAAGGTCTGGCCATGCAGGCTTTGCAGCAGCTTGCAGCCGCCAAAGCGACGTGAGGCGCCGGCGGCAAGGATAACGGGCTGGATCACTGAGCCCTTCATTGGGTGCGCGCGGTACGTCAGCATGCGACCGCTTCCCTAATAGGGTATGGGCTCGTCATACTTTTGCCATCGGCGCCGTGGAGCACTGCATGTAATTCCGCACAGGTGGCCAGCGCGATACTCTCGGGAAGTTCGCCACCGAGATTCAGGCCTATCGGGGCACGTAACGGGCTTGCCAGCGCAAGATTGAGTGTTTTCAGATCAATGCCGGCACGGGCCAGCACCCGGTCCCTGCGTGACACCGGGCCCAACAGGCCCAGGTATTTGAGCGGTTGCCCCGACAGTGCCCGCAATGCTGAAGCATCCAGCTCGAGGTTATGACTCATTACGATGGCTGCATCGACCTGTTGTAGCGGCAGTTGCGCTGCCAGTACGTCCGGATGGCATCGGTAGAGCTGACAATGGGGAAAGTAGGCCTGGCGCGCGTTGGCCGTGCGGGGATCGCACAGACTCACCTGCCAACCCTGGCTGCGACACAGCTGTGCCATGGGGCGGGCGTCCACACCGGCACCCACAATCAGAATATGCGGGGCTGGGCTCAGTGGGGTCTGCAGCCAGTTGCCGTCTGCGGTTTCCAGCAACGTGGCGCGAACGCGCGGCATGGCATGGTTGGCGTCGACGATGGCAGTCTGGGTTTCGCCGTTGTCGGTAATTTTCTGCAGGTAGCAGCACGGCCGCCTGGCCCGGAGCCTGCTGCGCAGTTCCACCAGTTGTAGGTGGTCATTTTCCGGCAATACCGGTTGCAGCAGGATGAAAACAGTGCCGCCGCAGCCGATGCCCAGTTGGAAGGCAAAATCGTCTTCGTCACTGCCGTCATAACACAGGGTTTTGGATTTGCGAGAAGTGAGCACCTGCTGTGCGTGACGTTGGATATCCGCCTCCAGGCAGCCGCCACTCAGCAGTCCGTAATATTTACCCAGGTCGTCAAACAGCATCATGGCGCCTGCTTTGCGGTAGCAGGGGCCGGAGGTTTGGTAAATGGTGCCGAGAACCCACTCGCGACTGTTGCGGTCGGTATGCCAGATGTCCAGCAGTGCCTGTATCTGATTGGCCATGGAACCCTTGTTAGCGTTGTTTTTTGTGCGGGTATAGGAGCATGCTAACCCAGCCCCCGGGTTTCTGCATCCTCGACCAGAAAAAGCCGGAATGTTTGCTACACTTAGAACAATAAATGCGGAAAAAATTCTAAAGGATGAATCTCGCGCATTTGCGGACTGGTTCTGGGATCAGCTCTCGATGTTGCTTTTTTTACTGGAGGGGAAATCAAAGTACCTGCACGTTTTGTCTGCTCGTCTTTCCCTGAAAAGTGTTTCCAGTCTGCCTGAACAAATCATAACGGCCTTTATCAGCAATACCTGATGAGAAGCTCGGTTAAGTTTTCGAGCATAGTCAAGCAAGGAGCAGGACAATGGCATATGACGAAAAGCTGGCAGAAAAGGTGCGCGAACTTCTGGCTCCCAGTGATGGACTTTCGGAAAAGCAGATGTTCGGTGGTCTGGCCTTTATGCTGAACGGCAACATGGCCTGCGGCGTAGTTGGCGAAGAGCTGATGGTACGCGTGGGGCCAGATAACTACGACGCCGCTCTGGGAGAACGCTATACCCGCCCGATGGACTATACCGGTCGACCACTGAAAGGCATGGTTTATGTCGAGGAAGACGCGATCGCCGATGACCTGGATGGATGGGTCAGCCGCGGCGCCGAGTTCGCCGGTTCGCTGCCTCCCAAGTAAAATTGGGAGTAAAACTGGGAGTAAAACCCGGATTTAATTGGCTTGATGGCCGGTCAGGTATCTTTCGGCAAATTGCCGGTTTCTATCGCATGGGGGTCGTCCAGCTGTGAGGGCTCGGCGATTCCCTCCACTTCAATTGTCAGGTGAAACACGCGCGGGCAACGTTGCTTGAGCTCTGCTTCCAACGAGTCAATCAACTGCTCCGTTGCCTCCAGGGTGGCCTGGATGGTCGCGCGGGTTTCCGCATATTCCACGACTGCCTCGGTACGGCGGTGTTCCGGTACCCGTTCCAGTAGCTCCAGTTCATGGGTGGCAATGCGCTCACGCATTTTGCGCATCAGCACCTCTTCCCGTACTTCAATCTCGGCAACCACCACGGTATGTGTATCGTCGACGATCGCGGAGCGCAAATCGTGGTAGCGCTCAATCTCGCGACGATTGTTAAGGATGTCCTGAAAAATCTGTTCCGCCTTGATATCGCGAATATTGGTGAGATAGCGCATGTTGATCATGCCGAGGAATATGGCCGTCAAACCCAGCATCAGGGCAATCAACACCGAAAAACCGATGTCCCAAGCAGGGTTTCCGGTGGATTGGGTCAGGCCAATACCGGTGGCAGCCAGGATGACCCCGGTCACCGCAATGGAATCCTCCAGCAACACCGCGATCAGGGTCGGGTCATCAGCGGAGACGAGGTATTTAAAAGGATTACGCTTTCCTTCGGCGCGCATGCGAGACAAGAACTCTTTGCCCGCCACCATCAACACATACCCTTCGAGCACAAAAGCAATCAGCAGTACTACGCCGGATATCCAGATCGGGGCTACGTCAAAGCCTAATATCGCTACCGCCTCCGGTCTTTCGATGTGGCCGAGGTTGTGCCAGGCATGCCAGGCGTGGGCTAGGCCAAGGCCGCAGCCAATGGAAAAGAGCCCGATGGCGCTCCACAGGTTCCACAGATACTTTTTCTGCCCGTGGCCAAACGCGTATTGCCGATCCGCCGGTTGCGCGCCACGCTGCAAGCCAATCAGCAGAAAGATCTGATTGAGGGTATCCATCAGGCTGTGTACCGCCTCGTTCATCATGGCGGCAGAATGGGTCACCATCGCGGCGATGCCTTTCAGCACCGTAATCATCGCGTTGACACAGATTGCATAGAGAACTGCTTTTTTGGAGCCCTGAGCCATGAGTCCCTCAACTATCGGAAACGAAAAAATTCCTGTGTGACACCGGTACCCGCATGTCTGTCCGCAAGCGGTAACTGCGGAAACACAAGATTAACTGTATCAGGTCACTTTTCCACGTTTGCTGAACCATTGTGGTGCCAATAAGACAGCGCCACAGGCCACCATAACTATACTTCTCGCGATTATCTCTGTGCCTGCCAGGCTGCCGCAGGTGCAAAATGCATAAGAGGTCTAAATGCAGACGCTACGCCAAATCGTCCCCGCCCTGATTTTGTTGTTCTCCACCGTCGCCGCTTATGGCGCCGAAAAGCCAAATATCCTCATCATATGGGGGGATGATATCGGCATGTGGAATGTCAGTGCCTATCACCGGGGAATGATGGGTGGCTCCACACCGAACATCGACCGAATTGCAAAAGATGGCATGATTTTCATGGACCATTACGCGCACGCGTCGTGTACCGCCGGCCGGGCTTCATTTATCACCGGCCAATACCCCATGCGTATCGGTCTCAGCACCGTGGGCCTGCCTGGTGCGGAGCAGGGGCTGAAAGAGGAAACGCCAACCCTGGCGGAAATGCTCAAGCCCCACGGCTACGTCACAGGCCAGTTTGGCAAGAACCACCTGGGTGATCGCGATGAGCACCTGCCTACTAATCACGGCTTTGATGAATTCTTCGGCATCCTCTATCACCTGAACGCGGGTGAGTATCCTGAGCAATACGATTACCCGCAAGATCCGGAAGTACAGAAGAAGTTCGGGTTGAAAATGCGTGGCGTTATTCATTCCAAGGCGCGCTCAGATGGCAAGCAGGACATCAAGGATATGGGTGCCTGGGGCCAGGAACGCCAGCGCAACCTGGATCAGGAGGTGCTGGAACAATCCAAGCGCTTTATCACCGAGGCGGTTAAATCCGGCAAGCCATTCTTTGTATGGCACAACACCACCCGTATGCACTACCGCACGAACCTGAGTAAGGAGTACAAGGGCAAAAGTGGCTATGGCATCTATGCCGACGGCATGATGGAACTGGACGACGATGTGGGCGAGCTGCTGCATCTGCTGGATCAGCTTGGTGTGGCGGACAACACGCTGGTTATGTTTTCCACCGATAACGGCGCAGCGTCCAACTCCTGGCCTGATGGCGGCAACCAGCCGTTCCATGGCGAAAAAGGTGTCGGTGGTTGGGAAGGCGGTTTCCGCGTGCCCATGCTGGTGAAATGGGAAGGAAAAATTCCCGCAGGCACCTCTACGGGCGAGTTCATGACGATGGAAGACTGGGTGCCCACAATTATGTCCATCGTCGGGGAGAACGACATCAAAGACAAATTGCTGTCGGGCGCCAAAATTGGCGACAAGCGCTTCAAGGTGCATCTCGACGGTTACGATCAGACCGACATATTGCTGAATCAGGGAAAAACCAAGCGCAAGGAATTCTACTACTTCACCGAAACGACGTTTCACGGAATGCGCTACGGGGACTGGAAGTTTCTGTTTATTGATCAGGAAGAGTGGTTCCGAGCCAGCCAGATCCCGCTGACCACCCCCTATATCATCAATCTCAAGCTGGATCCGTTTGAGCGCTTTATCGATGCCCGCGGCTATGACGAATGGGCGGAGAACCGCAGCTGGACCCTGGGCCCGGCTGGCGCGCAGATTCAGAAGTTTGTGCAAACATTCAAGGAATTTCCTCCGGTACAGGAGAGTTTTTCTGCGCAGGTTAGTGAGGTCAGTACATTAATCAATTCACTGGCGCATCAGCAGCGCTAGAAATTCATTATCAAAATTTGGTTGCCAAGGAAGGTATTTATGAAAACACAGGGATTGGCTGTATCGATTCTGGCGGCGGCTATTGCACTGTCTGCCTGTGGTGGAGACAACGATCGAGAGAAGCAAAGCGCAAGCAATGTCACGGGTGAACAAGGTGAGACGCTCGTTGAAGAGGAACTCGGTACAGCGGAAGGTCCCGTCTCCGATGCCACCGGCAAGACGCCCATGCCCGAATCTTCACAGCCCTCCGCGTCCTCACAATCCGTGCAGTCTTCCAGTGGCTCCAATCCAACCCAGGCCTATTTTGGCGATACCCATGTACAC
Source organism: Microbulbifer elongatus (assembly GCF_020524885.1). Classification (GTDB taxonomy): domain Bacteria; phylum Pseudomonadota; class Gammaproteobacteria; order Pseudomonadales; family Cellvibrionaceae; genus Microbulbifer; species Microbulbifer elongatus_A. Next base: position 35,947 of record NZ_JAIVKJ010000003.1, read on the forward strand.
ACCGGTTGGTCTGCGGATGCGGGCATGGATGGCGCAATCCTCACGCCGGAAGATGCTTATCGGTTTGCCTTGGGGGAGGAGGTTAAGTCCAACAGCGGTATGAACGCCAAGCTGGCTCGCCCCTACGATTGGTTCATGATCACCGACCACTCCGATGGCATGGGCGTGATCAACGAGTTGATTGCGGGCAATCCGGAAATGATGTCTGACCCCGTGCTGAAGCGCTGGAACGAAGCGCTCAATTCTGGAGATGAAGAAAAAGCGGCAGCCGCAAAAAGTGAACTGATCGTGATGCAATCCGAAGGCAAGTTGCCCAAAGCGGTGATGGATCCCAAGTGGATGAAATCCGCCTGGGAAAAAACCGTGGATGCGGCGGAGAAGTATTACAAGCCGGGTGAGTTCACCACCTTTATCGCCTACGAATGGACAGTCAATGCGGACGGAGGCGATAACCTGCACCGCAATGTGATCTTCCGCGACGATTCCACAAATACTCGTAGCCTGCTGCCACTGACGACCTTCGAAACCCAGGACCCGGAAAAACTCTGGGCCTGGATGAAGGCCTACGAAGATAAAACCGGCGGAAAAGTGCTCGCGATTCCGCACAACGGCAATATGTCCAACGGCCGCATGTTCGAGGAAAAGCGCTTTGACGGATCGCCCATGACGAAAGAGTGGGCGGAGATGCGCGCCCGCTACGAGCCGCTGTATGAGGTGACCCAGATCAAGGGGCAGAGTGAATCCCATCCCAGCCTGTCGCCGGAAGATGAGTATGCCGACTGGGACCTGTGGGACCGAGGTAACCTGATTTTGAAACCCAAACCTCCAGGCTCTTTCCAGTATGAGTACTGGCGCCCGGCGCTCAAGGCCGGAATGCGCCTGGAGGATGAACTCGGTACCAACCCCTTCCAGTACGGCGCCAATGGCGCGACTGATACCCACACCGGATTGTCCACGCCGGACGACGATAACTTCTATGGCAAGTTCAAAACCCTGGAGCCCAGTAACACAAAGCGTTGGGACTTTCCGCTGCTAACCGGTCCATCGGACAGCTACATGGGCTGGGAAATGGCATCTGCTGGCACCATGGGCGTCTGGGCTACGGAAAACACCCGTGAAGCCATCTGGGACGCCATGATGCGCAAAGAGACTTTTGCCACCACGGGTCCGCGTATGACGGTGCGTTTTTTTGGTGGGTTCGATTTCTCCGAAGCCGATGCAGAGGGTGACCTGGCCCAGGTAGGTTATGAAAAAGGCGTGCCAATGGGCGGCAAGCTGCAAGGTGATAAGGGCGGAAAGCCAATCAGGTTTCTGGTTGCCGCAATGAAAGATCCGGAAGGCGCAAACCTGGATCGTATACAGATCGTCAAGGGCTGGGTGGATGGAAGCGGAAAAACCCACGAGAAGATCTACAACATCAAGTGGTCCGGGGATCGCAAGCTGGACGCCCAGGGACATATCCAGAAAGTGGGTGATACCGTGGACCTGAAGACCGCAGAGTACACCAACGATATTGGTGACTCTCAGCTTGTTGGTTACTTCGAGGACAAGGAGTTCAACCCGAAACACAAAGCGTTTTACTACGTGCGTGTTCTACAGATTCCAACGCCCCGCTGGACCCTTTACGACAAGGTGAGAAACAAGATTGAGATGGATAAGAAGGTGCCGATGGTGCAGCAGGAGCGCGCTTTCTCCAGCCCCATCTGGTATTCCCCGAGATGAAACAAAGCGCTCATGTAAACCGAATTACGAAGATCGCGAAGATCAGGGGGATCAAAATGCGAAACTTTACAGGTGTTGTACTGGCAGTTCTGCTACTGGCTGGCTGTGGCGGTAAACCGGAGTCAGATATTACTGCAAACGACAGTGTCACCGCGGACTCCGCAGCGGCAGCGGATGAAGCCGCGCCGGTAACAGCGGACAAGTCGGGTGAGGAAGTAAGAGGTAGAACGGGTAGTGCGAGTAACAAGAGCGGCGAGGTGCCCAGCAACCCGCTACGCGATGCCTACTTTGGCGAACTGCATATCCACACATCTTATTCGCTGGATGCCTATATCTTCGGCAATGTGCTGAATGATCCATTCTCGGCTTATCGCTTTGCGAAGGGCGAAACAGTGAAGTTACCTACTGGCCAGGAAAAGAAAATCATCGAGCCACTCGACTTCGTTGCGATTACCGATCACGCCGAAGTCCTGGGTGAGTACGAGATGTGTAATAACCCGAAGATGCAGGGTTACGATAACGAGGTCTGCGTCCAGATCCGCGCCAATGATATGAAGGTGTACCAGGCGCTGTTTGCTGGCGTACAGAAAAACCCCTCAGAGCGCCTTGCTGAATTGTGTGGTGAAGACGGCAAAGTGTGCAGGGATGCAGTAGCCGGACCATGGCAGCGCATCCAGCAGGCAGCGGAAGAAAACTACGAGCCCGGCAAGTTTACCTCGCTGGTTGCTTTTGAATACTCGAATGTCGCTCCCGAGGGTGCCGGTGGCATGATGCATCGCAATGTGATATTTCGAACTGACAAGGTACCGGAGACGGTATTCTCCGCCTTTGAAGGCAGCGCCGAAGATCTGCTGCGCTGGCTCGATGATAACTGCACCGGTGATTGCCAGGTACTAACCATCCCCCACAACCCCAACTTTTACTGGGGCCGCTTGTACTGGGGCAAGAACAGTGATGGCAGCGAGTGGAACCAGGGTATGGTCGAACTGCGCGAACGCATGGATCGCCTCGTGGAAGTCATGCAGGTGAAGGGCAACTCCGAGTGCGTGACCGGCGTCATGACCTCCGATGAGGCGTGTAACTTTGAGGTGGTGTTTCCGAAGTGTGAAGGGGATAACACTGTTGGTTGTGCCAATGAGTTCGGTGTTGTGCGCAATGGCCTGAAATTCGGCCTTCGCCACCAGGCCGATCTGGGGGTCAACCCGTTCAAGCAGGGCATTATTGCCTCCACCGACAACCACAATGCCACCCCGAGTGATACCGTGGAAAGTGAGTTCTTGGGGCACTACGCGAATAACGACGCCTCACCGAAAGTGCGCCTGGGGCTCGAACTCAATCCCACCGCGGCCGCCATGGGCATGAGCGGGGAAGATGACCCGACCAAATTGTACAACCCCGGTGGTATCGCTGGTGTCTGGGCTGAGAGCAATACCCGAGAAGGTATCTGGGACGCGCTACACCGTAAAGAAACCTTTGGCACCAGCGGTACCCGTACCAAGATCCGTCTGTTTGCCGGATTCGATTTCCCGGCCGATATGCACAGCAAGGACAACTGGGTAGCGATGGGCTACGAGTCCGGCGTGCCCCAAGGCGGTGATCTCAGCAAGGCAGCGGACGGCAAAGCGCCGACATTGATGGTGTGGGCACAGCGCGACCCAAACAGTGCACCCCTGGCACGCCTGCAGATCATCAAGGGCTGGCGTACTGCCGACGACAAGCTGGAAGAAATGACTTACGACGTAGCCTGTTCCGATGGCGCCACCCCCGATCCCAAAACCCACCAGTGTCCGGATAACGGAGCCACAGTAAATCTGGAAGACTGTTCCATCAGTTCCGACAAGGGTGACGCCCAGCTTGCCGCTACCTGGACCGACCCAGACTTCGACCCCGCCGAACACGCCTTTTACTACGCCCGCGTACTGGAAAACCCGGTATGCCGCTGGAGCATGTACGACGCGAAAAAGGCCGGTGTTGAACATCCCAAGGACTTGCCCAAAACCATACGCGAGCGCGCTTGGTCGTCACCCATCTGGTATACGCCCTAACTTGGTAAAGGGAAGAGTAGAGAAGTGGTGACAAGATTTACTGGTGCAGCGCTATCGGCATTGATTCTATCCCTGACGTTAAGCGGCTGTTCCCGTGATGCCGCGCCCCCGCCGGACGCAAACAGCGCTTCCGCTGCGGATAAGCAGACAGACCTCGCGGCGTCAGTGAATGAGTCTGACCGTAGCGGGCCGGCAACCGCCGCACAGACGCAGGGTAACAATAGTGACAACTGGCCCGACCGGGAGCATCTGCCAAACGACCTGTCGCCCTTCGAAGGCAGTATCGGCACGACCTACGAGGAGTCGGAGTCTGCCTGGCAGAAAGTACCAGCGGCACCGGAAGGTGCACCGAACGTAATTGTGATCCTGCTGGATGACGTGGGCTTTGGGCAGACGTCCACTTTCGGTGGCCTGATCCCGACCCCGAATCTGGATAAACTGGCGAACGAAGGACTGCGCTATAACCGCTTCCACACCACCGCTATCTGCGGCCCATCGCGCGCGGCACTGTTGACCGGGCGCAACCATCACCAGTCGGGCAGTGGCTTCCTGATGGAATGGGCAACGGGCTTTCCCAGCTACTCCTCCTATATCCCGAAAAGCACCGCGACCATTGCCGAAATATTAAAAGGCAATGGCTACAGCACCTGGTGGTACGGCAAGAACCACAATACGCCGGACTGGGAAGCTACAGTATCCGGCCCCTTCGACCGCTGGCCGACGGGCCTGGGCTTTGATTACTTCTACGGATTTAACGCCGGGGAAACCCACCAGTACTATCCGGTGCTGTTTGAGAACACGGTGCCGGTCGAGCCGGACAAGTCGCCGGAAGAGGGCTACCACTTCATGAGGGACATGACCGACCGCGCCATCGCCCGTATGAAGTTTGCCAAGTCTGTTGCCCCGGACAAACCGTTCTTTATGTATTTCGCCCCCGGGGCCATGCATGCGCCCCATCACGTCACCGCCGAGTGGCGTGAGAAGTTCAAGGGCAAGTTCGATATGGGCTGGGACAAATATCGCGAAGAGGTATTCAAGCGTCAGAAGGAAATGGGCATAGTGCCGGCCGACACCAAGCTGACGGAGCGACCGGAATGGGTGCCCGCGTGGGACAGCCTGAGTGATGATCAGAAAAAAGCCTACAACGCGCTGTTTGAGAACTTTGCCGGTTACTTTGCCTTTACCGACCACGAAGTAGGGCGGCTTATTGACGCGGTGGATGAGTTGCCCGATGCCGACAATACGCTGGTGATTTACATCGTTGGCGACAATGGCGCATCCGCGGAAGGCGGGCCCGATGGCACCATGAATGAAATTAAAAACCTGAACGGCTTGCCAACAACACTGGATGAGATCCTGGAAAATCTCGACAAGCTGGGTGGGCCGGAATCGGAGCCCCATTACCCGGTCGGTTGGGCCTGGGCTGGCAACACGCCGTTCCAGTGGGTCAAGCAGGTTGCCTCGCACCTGGGTGGTACCCGCAACCCGATGGTGATCCGCTGGCCCGCCAAGATAAAACACGATGACCAGCCCCGGGATGCATTCCTGCATCTGGTGGATGTTGTGCCGACTATTCTGGAAGCCGCCAATGTGCCCATGCCGGAAACGGTCAATGGTATCGAGCAGAAGCCGTTGGTGGGCAAGTCGTTCCTCGCCAGCTTCAGTGACCCGCAGTTTAGCGGGCGTCCAGAGCAATACTTTGAGGTATTCAGTAACCGTTCCATGTATGCCGATGGATGGAAGGCGAATGCGCAGCATACATTGCCATGGAGGCAGGATCTGGCGCCGGGCAATTGGGAAAAAGACGAGTGGGAGCTGTATAACCTCGAAGAGGATTTCTCTGAGGCCAATAACCTCGCAACGGAAAACCCCGACAAACTTGCAGAACTGAAGAAGAAGTTCGATCAGGCTGCAAAGGACAACGAGGTGTACCCAATGGATGACCGCGGCGCGGGCCGCTTGGGTATGCCCAAGCCGCCGGTGCCGGGGGCTATTCCCGATTCCACAATTTACACCTACTACCCGGGCGCTGTGCGTATCCCCGAAGTGGCCGGCCCTTCCATGAAGAATGCGTCCTGGACACTGACCGCCGATGTGAAAGCCGAGGGTGCCAAGACCGAAGGGGTGATCCTGGCGGTGGGCGGTGTGGCCGCCGGACTGGTGTTGTATTTGGATAAAGGGGTGCCGGTATTCGATTACAACTTCTTTGAAAAGCACACCACCTTGAAAGGCAACAAAGCCGTCACCGGTGATGCGAACATTGAAGTGGACTTCGATTACCAGGGTGATAAGCCCGGCGGCGCGGCAAAGCTGACCCTCAAGGTCAACGGCGAAACCGTGGCCACCGGAGAAGTACCCGAAACCGTCGCCGGACGTTTTGGTATCGATACCTTCGGTATCGGAGAAGACACCGGACAGCCAGTGACCCATGAATACGAGCCGCCAAATGCGTTTACCGGGGAGATAGAGAAAGTGGTCGTGGAAATGAAGTAAGTCACTGCCACGATGTTCACGGTTTACCAACAAAAAGGCCCGCACGGTTGTGCGGGCTTTTTTTGGTGGGAGGACCCAATCAGTTACTGTGCGCGGCACCGGATCTCAGCTGCTCCTCAATTTTTTTGAGGTTAAACGAGCCGGGTGATTGGCTGGGTGGATATTCCTCCATGGTTTTCAGGAACTTCGCGGCCATTTGCTGTAGCGGTACCAGCACGAAGGCGCGCTCAAGTAACCAGTCGTAGTAGCTGTTGGCGTTGTGCTGGGCGCGTTCGAAAGGATCGCGGCGCAGGTTGAAGATCAGCGGCACCCGCAATTCGGTAAAGGGCTCCATCCACACGCCAAAGGCCTTGCCGCGGTTTTCCAGGAAGACCGCTTTCCACGCATCGTAGCGCATGGCGACGATCTGACCATCATCATTCACGTAAATGAACTCTCGACGGGGGGATTCTTCCGTTGTTCCGGTCAGGTAGTCGAGCATATTGTAGCCATCGATATAGTTTTTGTAGCTGCGGCCGATCAGCTTGGTGCCCTTGAGTAACTGGTCCTTGATATTGGGGTTACCACCGGCGGCGGCAAAGGTAGGCAGCCAGTCTTCGTGTGAGACGATCCCGTTGAGCACTTTTCCTGCAGGGAATTTTCCCGGCCAGCGTACAAACGCGGGTACCCGGTAAGCACCTTCCCAGTTGGAGTTTTTCTCACTGCGGAAAATGGTGGTGCCGGCATCGGGCCAGGTGTTGAAGTGAGGACCGTTGTCTGTTGAATAGAATACGATGGTGTTGTCGGTAATTTTCAGCTGGTCCAGCAGATCCAGTAGCTGGCCTACATGCTGGTCGTGTTCCACCATTCCATCCTGATATTCATTGCCCGTTGGGCCGGAAAGCCCCTTGTGCTCTTCCTTCACATGCGTGCGGAAGTGCATACGGGTGGCATTCCACCAGACAAAGAATGGCTTGCCCGCATTTACCTGCTGCTTGATAAAGTCCATGGCAGCGGCGAGGGTTTCCTCGTCTATGGTTTCCATGCGTTTCTTGGTCAGCGGGCCGGTATCTTCGATCTTGCCGTCGGCAGTGGCTTTAACTACGCCGCGAGGGCCAAATTTTTTGCGGAATTCGGGATCTTTCGGGTAGTCACGATTTTCCGGTTCCTCTTCCGCATTCAGGTGATAGAGGTTACCGAAGAATACATCGAAGCCGTGGTTGGTCGGCAAATGCTCGTCGCGGTCACCGAAGTGGTTTTTACCAAACTGACCGGTGGCATAACCGAGGCTTTTCATCACCGCAGCGATGGTCACGTCGGTTTTCTGCCAACCTTCTTTCGCCCCCGGTAGCCCCACTTTTGTCATACCCGTGCGTACCGGGACATTACCGCCCATAAAGGCGGCGCGACCGGCAGTGCAGGATTGCTGCCCGTAGTAGTCGGTGAAACCGAGGCCCTCTTTGGCAATGCGATCAATATTGGGAGTCTTGTAACCCATCATGCCTCTGCTGTTGGCACTGATATTCCATACACCGATGTCATCGCCCCAGATCACCAGGATATTGGGTTTTTCCTGAGCCTGGGTCGAGCCATGGAATACGGTAAGTAGTGCCGCGGCCGTGAGTGAGATCGGCACTTTGAGTAAACGGCGCAGGGAAAGTCGTTTCATAGGATCCTCCAGGACTGACCGTGACGGGAGTTATACAGTGGGGTTACTAGAGCGGGCTGTGGATTAGGGTTTGTCAAAGGGGTAAACCACCTTCCAGTCTTTCTGCATGTCGATAACCACCCAGCCTTTCTTGCTGGCGTCATCAAGACCTTTGTTCAATTGGCCGATATGGGAGTCGCGGTCGTAGGCCCACTCCCGTTTGCCATCCGTATGGTGCAATATCAGGCCAAAGCGCGGGCCCTCGCCGGCGGTGGTCCACTCCAGCATTTGATAATCACCATCGGAATTACCCGAGGCAAAGATCGGTCGCTGGCCGATGTACTGGTGAATGCCTACCGGCTTGCCCTCCTTGTCATCCACCAAGTTGATTTCCGGTAGCTTGATAATGACCGGTTTGCCATTTTTAACTTCGTATTTTGCCTTGAGGCTGGAGCCCACTACCTGATCCGGGGGAATCCCGTAGGTTTGCTCGGCGAAAACCCGCATAAAGTCCACACCGCCGCCGGAGACGATAAACGTCTTGAACCCGTTAGCGCGCAGGTAACCCAGCAATTCCAGCATCGGCTGATAGATCATTTCATTGTAGGGACGGTTGGTTTTCGGGTGGCGGGCGGTTTTCAGCCAGTCAGCCACATTGGCTTGGAATTCTTCCGCGGTCATATTGGTGTGGGTGGCGGCGAGAATTTTCATCAGGCCCTCTTTGCCACTGGCCATCACTTTGGCGGTGTCGCCCCTCAGGATCGAGGCGAAAGGTTCTTGGGTTTTCCACTCGGGGTGCTCAGGAGCCATCTTCTTCACTTGATCCAGCGCATAGATCAATTGGAAATAAACAGGCTGCTCCGACCACAAATTGCCGTCGTTGTCGAAGGTAGCTATGCGCTGGTTTTCCGGTACGAAATCCGGTGAACCGCTTTTCGTGACATTTTCCACGAAGCCTACGATGGCCTCTTTGGTCGGCCCGTCATTCCAGGAGGGCAGTGGATCCGCGGCTGCGGCCGTTGTGGCCACAACCAATCCACAAATGAGAATCAGCAGAAGTCGCTGAGTCATTGCAAACTGCATAGTTACATCTCGCAGTAACGGTCGCCGCTAATAGCAGGCAGGTAAATCTACATCTCTAATCACCTTAGACGGATTTTCTCGATGTTGCCGGTGGCGTAGAAAATTTTGTGAAGTGTGACCGTCGAATCGAATGAACGCCGAGCTTCAGGGCAGAGGTACGCACAGAGTCAGGGGTTAAGCGGTGGCAATGGGGGTTGCTGGGCACGGGCGGCCTTGGGCCGCAATGCCTCGATGGCCTTGGTCAACTGGCGCCAGACGGCGGCGCTGGAAACACTGGCCGGAGTGTCGCCATATTGCATGGCGCCCAGGGCCAGTAGTGCCGGCTGAAGGCTCTGTGCCGCCGATGGCACACGGCGTTTGTATTCCCTGGTTGCCTGTAACAGGGCGGCGTAGTTGCGGGTATTACAGGCGGTGTACATACGTTGCCAGGCGGCGAGCCCGCTGGCTTCTGCGCGCAGGGCACGCTTGTTCTGGAACTCGTGAATCCGCGGCAGGCCCCAACGCCAGATCAGCCACAGGAAAACGGCGGCGGCGGCGAGTATGAGAAGTTTTTCCCATAGGCTAGTGCCTGCGAGTGCGCCGGGGCCGCGCGCATGTACTTTTATTTCATCGACGCTGGTGGTTTTGATATTGTCATCGTCCAGGTCATACCAGCGCAGGGTGATCGCCGGCAGGGTACCGCGCGCACGACCTTCCGCCACATAGGTCATACGCTCGCTGCGGGTGCCGGTAGTCGCATCGGTGCGCGGATCGGTCTTGTCGGCTGCCTTGTGCGCATCGGCGTAGGCGGCGAGCCCCTCCGGACTGCGGGTGTCGAGCAGCTGCGGAATAAACATCACCGTGGTGCCTTCGATGATGGCGGTGACGGTGCGGGAAAAGGCGTCGCCAGGGCGGAGATCTTCCGGGTCACCTTCGATTTTCTGGGTGAGCGTCAGATCCCTGGCGGCGATAAACGGAGTCAGCCCCTCGGCACCTTTGGGCGTTGTAACCCTAATCGGAGGCGGGGCAAGTCTGAGTGCGGTTTGCAGCTCGCCGGTGCCGTCAGGATCGCTATAGGTCACCTTGATCTCGCCGGCGGGGAGTTGGTAGTTGCCCGGCGCCAGCGGGACGATAAGGTATTCCCGGGTGACGCCGGCCCAGGTCTGCCCATCGATGACCCGGCTGACGGCGAGAGAGGAACGCCCGGGAAGAGTCACCGAGAGGTTGGGTTGGTCGAACTCCGGGAAGTCCGCTGGTTGGGTCATCCAGGTAGGCACCAGGATGGTGACGAACAGGGAGATGGACTGGCCGGGAACGGCTTTTACTTCCGACAGTTTGGATTCGATGATTGGCTTGTCTGCCGCCAGGGTGGCGGCGCTAAGCATCCACGTGGTGAGGAGTACCGTCCATCGCTTCATGGATTGTTGTCCCCGGTGCTGTCTTCCTCGGTTTCGTTTTTCTCATTCGGGGCATTGGCGGCTTCGGCGGCAAAGCGCTGTTTCAGGTATTCACCGGTGCTGGTGTCGAGGGTGGACATCCACTGGTCGGCACTGACCGGGTTGTCCTTTTTTGTCTTCATTTGTTCCTGAGGCTCCTGCTCCTGGTCGAAGTCGGACTCCTCTCCCTCGTCATCGGATGCTTCTAGTTCTTCCTCCTCCTCACCGCGAGAATCTTCCATGTACGCGATAATTTTCTTCGTCAGCGCCAGGTTTTCTTTTGCTCCCGGATATTCCGGGTCCAACTGCAACACCTGCTGAAACGCCGCGACAGCGCCCTCGTACTGGCCGGTTTTTGCCATTGCCATACCGCGGGTAAACAGGGCTTCCGGTGTAGTTAGGCCGGCAAGTGCATTGGCGGCGTCTTCAAATTGCCCGGCTTCGTACAACGCATAGCCCTTGCGGTACGGGTCCTGAAAACTTTCCGCAGCGCGGCGGTAGTCATGGCGGTAGCTGAACCACTGCCCCTGCTGGTCCGGGGTCAGCAGCCGTCCCATTAGCCCGCCACCTGTTTTCGTTTCGCTTTCCGCGCTGACCTGAGCATTGGCATGGTTCGGGAAATTGCTTAGCAATACGAAAACCGCTATAGCGCTCGTGCTGGATGCGATGGCTCTTGAAGACATGGCCCAGCCGCGGCGGAACCACAGCAGTGCCAGCAGCGCCGCGGGCCATGCCAGCCACCAGCCGCGATCTTCCCACTGCAGGTTTTCATCCGAGGCCAGTGCCTGTTGGAAGGCACTATTGAAATAGCGGTTGAGCGCACGCAGGTCGCTCTTGTCCGCTGTCACGCGTTCTACGGTTGAGTCGCTGACCAGGGAAACGGCACCACCATTGTCGTTGCCCGGAGCTACCAGCAGAAAACCCAGGCTGTTTTTTTCCGTGCGCTTTGCCATGGCACTGGCATCACTGTCGCTCAGGCTGTCCAGCACAAACAGGATGCCTCCGGGTGTCTCGTCCCTGGCCAGTATCTGCTCCGCCAGCTTCAGCGCGGCTGTGGCGTTTTCTCCCGGTACTGGCATCACGTCGGGACTGAGACCTTCGAGGTAGGGTCGCAGCAGTTCCTGGTCTTCCGTCAGTGGCACTACGCGATGGGCACTGCCGGCATAGGCGACGAGGGCGGTGGGTGCGCCGTCGCGGGTTTCCAGCAGGTCTAGCACTTTCTGTTTGGCCCGTGCCAGCCGCTCTGGCGGTACGTCTTTTTCCGTCATGCTGTCGCTGACTTTCAGTACAACGACCAGCGGTGTGGTTTTTGCCATGAGCGGGTCGGGCAGACGCGTCCAGCTGGGGCCCGCGGCGCCGAGGGCCAGTAACGTGAGTAGCAAGGCGATCAGGTCCACCGGTTTGAACTTGTGCCGGCTCCGCTCGCCAACTGCAAGCGCTTTGGCCAGGTGTGGTGCAATCTGGCCACTGGTCTCGGCGTCGCTACGCTGGTCTCGGCGGAAGAACCACCAGAGTGGAAATATTGGTACAAGGAACAGCAGCAAGGCCGGGCGCAGGAAGTGAAACACCGAGAAGGCTTCGAGCAGACTACTCATGAGGTGGCCCTGCGAGCGGTTGCTTTTGCGAAAGCGCCGCTGCCAAGCAAGCGGCTGGCCAGGGCCAATAGCCCCAGCAACATCGCAAGCCCCATCGGCCAGTAGGCCAGGGAGTGATGGGGACGGTAGGTTTCACTGTCGACCATTTTTGGTGCCAGTTTATCGATCTGGTCGTACACCGCGGCCAGGGCTTTTTCATCGTTGGCAAAATAGAATTCACCGCCGGTGCGCTTGGCGATCTCGGTAAGGGTCTCAATGTCGACACGGTTTTCTTTGTCTTCACTGTTCGGGTCACCCACACCGATGGTGAGAATTTTTACCTTGTTCTGTGCGGCAATGGCGGCGGCATTGGCCGGGCTCATGGTACTGGCGGTGTCGCTGCCGTCGCTTAACAGAATCAGCAGGCGCTGTTCCACTTCGCTGCTTTCAAACTGGCGGATAGCGAGGCCGATGGCGTCACCCAAAGCCGTATGGGGACCGGCCATGCCAACCTCGGTCTGCTGCAGCAGTTCCAGCAGAGTACCCAGGTCGGTGGTGAGCGGTGCCTGCACGAAGGCCTTGGTGCCGAACACGATCAGTGCCACCCGCTCGCCCTCGCGGCCTTCCAGAAATGGCTGGAGCACCCGCTTGACACCGTCGAGGCGTTCCATCTTCGCACCATCGCCGGCGATAAAGTCCAGCTGCTCCATGGAACCGGAAATATCCACCGCGACGATCAGGTCCCGCGCCGGTTTCTGCAGCGTTACCGCATCGCCTTCGTATTCCGGCCGCGCCAGGGCGGTGACGATCAGAGCCCAGATCACGCAACCCAGTAGCCACTGCCACCAGTTGCGGTCTAGCACCATAGCGCCGGAACCCGCCTTGATGCCGATGGCGTCTACCAATTGCTGAAAGAAGGGCACCCTCAGGGCGCGTACTCGCTCGCGGTGCGCCGGGGCGAATTTCCATACCAGCAATGGCAGAGGTAGCAGCAGAAAAGCCCAGGGCGCGGCGAAGTCGATCACGATGTGGCCCCCGCGGGTTTAGCAGACAAGTGGAACCAGCCGGCCTTTGGCTGCACGACTTTGTGCTGGCGAATCCAGTCTTGCGCGGCCTGGATCAGCGCATCCGATTTATGGCTGGTGGTTTTGCGGTAGGGGCTCTGGAGTAGCTCGTGCCCGACCTCACCCTCGAATGCATTGCCCGGGTAGTGCTGGTTGAGAAATTCGAGCCAGTGCTCGCCGGTAAGCGCGGCAACTTCTTCGCGTGGGTAGGCGGCGAGCGCCGTGCGGCGGAGTATTGCGGCGATCTGTGCGGCATCGCCTTCGCCCTGTCGCAGCTCGGCGAGGGCCGCGCGGCGATAGGCGTTGGCGCGGTAGATGTGTATTTGCCGCCAGATAAAGAGCAGCAGTATGAGTAAGAACAGCGCGCAGAGCCCCTTCGCCAGTGGCGTTGCTGGCCACATGGGAATTGCCGGTGGCTCCGGCGGTGGCACTAGCTGCGCGATCATATCCGGCAGCGTTTCCTCACCTGCTGCAGGATTGGTGTTTGCAGGGCTTGTTGTTTGTGGGATGGACGTGGCTTCCTGCATTGGCAATCAATCCTCGCCCGCTTGTCTGCTTGTCGGTGGTGGCGATGGCGGTATTAATCCCAGCAGTCGCTGCAGCTGTGGCAGGGTTTCTTCCGCGGTGGAAAGCTGAGCCACCGGCAGGTCATAGCGCAGGTGCCAGTCGTTGATAATTTGGCGACGCTCGCGATTGAAGTGGTTCATCGCTTGGATAGTGTCCACGCTGCGGGTATCCAGGGTTGCCTGGAGCTCGCCATCGGAGATGGCGCTGACCAGCGACTCGGGCACCGCCTCTCCGGTGGGGTCGACCACCGGCACCAGAACCACATCGTTGTGCCGCGCGATGCCGCTTAGCAGTCGCTCGGTGGCAGGGCCCGCCACATCGAAGTCACTGATCAGCAACACCAAATGATCGCGCCGGGCGATATTCGCAACGGCCTGCAATACCGTGTCCAGTGACGTGGGGGCGGCGGGGGGCGCATCGGCGTGCAGCTTTTTATTTGCGCGCGCGATTTCGCTGAGAAATCGAGTGAGGGCACGGCGGTTGCGCTTCGGGCGCTGGGTGTAGAGGCCATTGTCGCGCACCACGATACCGCCCATGCGGTCGTCCTGGTCTAGTACCGCAAAGGCCGCCAGCGCGGCGGCCTCGGCGGCAGTGGTGGATTTCATTGCGTGGCGGGTGCCAAAGAACATGGACATGCGCTGGTCCACCACAATCAGCGCCGGACGGTCGCGCTCCTCGGTGTAGACCCGCACATGGGGCTCGCCGGTACGCGCGGTTACCTTCCAGTCGATGGCACGCACATCGTCCGACGGCCAGTACTCGCGCAGTTCTTCAAAATTCAGTCCGCGCCCACGCAGGCGCGAGGAATGCCGCCCGGCGAGCACGCTGCGGGCGGGCTGGCGCGGCAGCAAGTTCAGGGTTTGCGCCGGGCCTTCGAGCGCCTGCAAATGTGCAAGGTCCACATGGATGCGTGGGTCTGTCGCCGATTCCGGCGCGACGACGGTGGTGACGCTGGCCCGGCTCCGATTGCGACTGCGAATCTGAAAATTGAACATGGTGACCTGATTTTCCCGACTCAGGGCAGGGCGACGAGTTTCAGTAGTTCGTCGATCACCTGATCGGCACTGATACCTTCCCCCTGGGCCTCAAAACTCAGCCCAAGGCGGTGGCGCAGGCAGTCGTGAATCACTGCATGAATATCCTGCGGATCCACATAGTCGCGACCCTCCAGCCAGGCATTGGTGCGCCCGGCTTTGTCGAGTGCGATGGAACCGCGCGGGCTGGCGCCAATCTCGATCCAGCGTGCCAGCTCCTCCGACAACCTGGATGGGTGGCGGGTGGCCTCGACCAGGTCGGCTATATAGCGCACCATGGCAGGGGATACATGGATGGCGGCGATTTCGCGGCGTGCGTCGAACACCGCTTGTTGGGGGGTTACGTCCGCCGCTTGCTGTGGCTCCGCTGACCCTGAAGCTGTAACGGTGGTATTGGCGGCAGCAATTTCCTCGCTGCGTACCAGTTCGATTACTTCCACTTCGTCTTTTACTGGCGGGTAGGTAATCAGTACATGCATCAGGAAGCGGTCCATCTGCGCTTCTGGTAGAGGATAGGTACCTTCCTGCTCGATGGGGTTCTGCGTGGCCATCACCATAAACAGCGGTGGCATCTTGTGGGTCTTGCCGGCCACGGTGACCTGACGCTCTTCCATCGCTTCCAACAGCGCGGACTGCACCTTGGCGGGTGCGCGGTTGATTTCATCGGCGAGCACGATGTTGGCGAAGATGGGGCCCGGGTGGAAACGGAACTCGGACTTCTGTCCATCCCGGTACAGCATATCGGTGCCGGTCACATCGGCGGGCAACAGGTCTGGCGTGAACTGGATTCGGCTGAAATCGGCCTCGAGGTTTTTCGCCAGCGCTTTGATTGCACGGGTTTTGGCGAGCCCCGGCAGCCCCTCCACCAGCAGGTTACCATTGGCCAGCAGTCCGATAATCAGGCGCCGGATAACGTCGCGCTGGCCCACGATAGCGCGGCCCATGCCTTGTTCCAGTGCGGTGATCTGTTCCCTTGCGGACATGGCGCTTCCTTTCTGCCATTGATTCAGAGTTCCTCATTAACGCTAGCAGATCCGAGGCTGAGGAAGAGGGCGCAAGAAGCTATACTCGGTGCCAATTAAAAACATAATTTGGAGTTTCGATGCGCACACTAATCCTCCTTCTACTCTCGGTACTGCTGATTAGTGCCTGTGAAAAGAATGTGGAAGTGAAGGAGGCGGAAACCAGCACCGCTCCGGTCTCTCCATCGGATACACCGACCGACCAAGTGAAGCCGGCTGCGCAATCGAAACCCGGTAAATCCCCTGCTGCGGATAACCACGCGGACTATGTGGGCGCCGAAACCTGCGCTGGCTGCCACCAGCAGCAATTTGCAGACTGGCAGAAATCCCATCATGACCTCGCCATGAAAACCCCGGATGCGGAAACCGTGGTGGGTAATTTCGACAACGCAAAGTTCGACTACTTTGGCACCGAGTCCACCTTTTACCAGCGCGACGGCAAGTACTTTGTGCGTACCGATGGGCCGGACGGCAAGCTGCACGATTATCCCGTTGCCTACACCTTCGGTATCTACCCGCTGCAGCAGTACCTGATTGAATTCCCCGGTGGGCGGTTGCAGGCGTTGAGTATTTCCTGGGATTCCCGGGCCAAGGAAGAGGGTGGCCAGCGCTGGTTCCACTTATACCCGGACGAAGAAATCAAGGCGGACGATCCGCTACACTGGACCGGCATCAACCAGAACTGGAACTTCCAGTGCGCGGATTGCCACTCCACCAATCTGTATAAAAACTACGATCGGGCCTCCAACACCTTTGCTACCCAATGGTCCGAAATCAATGTGGGCTGTGAATCCTGCCACGGCCCGGGCAAGGAGCATATGGCGTGGGCAGCACAGCCGGAGGATCAACGCGCTGCGGATGCTAGTCGGGGCCTGGATATCCACTTCGATGGCCGCCGCCAGGCGCGCTGGGCAATGGATGACAAAACCGGCATTGCCCATATAGGTAACGACGTGGAGACCCAGGCAGAAATCCCCGTCTGCGCCCAGTGCCACTCCCGTCGCGGCACTCAACACCCCGGCGTAAAGCCCACCGACGACTTCCTGGACTTCTTCCACCCGGCGCTGCTTAGCGATGGCCTGTACCATGCCGATGGCCAGATCAATGACGAAGTCTACGTGTGGGGCTCTTTCCTGCAGAGCAAGATGCACGCCGCAGGCGTAACCTGCAGTAACTGCCACAACCCGCACAGCCTGGAACTGCGCGCGAAAGGCAACGATGTCTGCGCCCAGTGCCATTTGCCCTCCAAGTTCGATACCGCCGACCATCACTTTCATCCCGTTGGGAGTGAGGGCGCCCAGTGCGTGAACTGTCATATGACCGACAAGGTGTATATGCAGGTGGACGCGCGCCGCGATCACAGCTTCCGGGTGCCGCGCCCTGACATTTCGCAAAAGGTCGGATCTCCCAACGCCTGCACCGGTTGTCACACCGATCAGTCGAATGGCTGGGCAGCAGATGTTCTGGAGAAAAAATTCGGCAAGCCCGACCCACATTACGCTGAGGCGCTGTACGCTGGCCGCATTGGCGCTGTGGATGCGGAGAGCCAGTTGTTGAAGCTGGTAATGGATGACAAGCAGCCGGATATCGTGCGTGCAACCGCGGTATCCATGTTGCCGCGCTACCTGTCCCAGACCAGTGCGCAGGTGCTGCAGGTGATTGCCCAGGGCGATGACGCGCTGCAACACCTTGGGCTGGCGCAGTCCCTCGACCAGGTGCCACAGCAGGTTCGCCCCGCGTTGGCGATTCCATTGTTGTATGAGGACGAACGCGTGACGGCTTCTCTTGCCGCCAGTGCCATGGCGGGGGCACCGCTGGAGCAGTATCCACAAGAAGTCAGCACGCGCTACCAGCAGGCCATCAAGGATTACATGAAGTCCGCCGAATTCAACAGCGACCGCCCGGAAAGCCTGGTTAACCTGGCATCGTTGCGCGGTCGTGAAGGAGACCTGGCCTCCGCAGAGCGACTACTCAAGCAGGCAGTAGCGCTCTCGCCACATTTCACGCCCGCGGTGATCAACCTTGCCGATCTTTACCGGGCGAGTGGCCGCGAGGCGGACAGTGAAGCGCTGCTGCGCAATGCGCTGTCCACTGCTTTTGACAAGGCACCGATTCAGCACACCCTCGGTCTAAGCCTGGTGCGGCAGAAAAAAATGTCCCAGGCGCTGGAAATGCTAAAGGCAGCTGCCGATAGCGAATCTGCGAGCTCACGTTACGTGTATGTGTACGGGATTGCTCTGAATTCACAGGGTTCGCCCCAGGAAGCAATCAAAGAGCTTGAAAAGGGCCTGCAACGATTCCCTGGGGACCGGCAGATCCTTTCTGCATTGGCTTCTATTCATCACGAGCAGGGGAATGAAGTTGCCGCACAAAGATATCAGGCGCAACTGCAATAGCTGGAATAGTGGGTAGGGTAAGCGAAAGAGAAAGCGCGGCCAAAAGTGGTCGCGCTATTTAGTTGGTGAACAAGAAAATCAGTGATTTTCCTGGGTTTCCATTGCGGCCTCAATCGCTTTGTTGATATTCAGCGATGCAGACTTATGCCGTGGTGGATATTTTTTGAAGGTGGCCAGATGCTCGTTCAGGATCTGGATCGCTGGCTGGAACACCCAGCTTTTACGCATGATCTGATGGAAACCGGTGACACCGTCGTAGTGTTCCAGAGGATCTTTGCGCAGGTTGAACAGCTTGGGCATGGTGTGAAAAACCAGATCGCCGTAATAGAGGCCATCAGGCTTGGTAGCGAAGTGCATTTTCCACGGGCCCACGCGCAGTGCGGTTAGCTGCGATTCGTAGTAGTAGAAGATTTTGTTGCGCGCCGATTCTTTGCGCTTGCCCGTCCAGTAATCGAGGTTGTTCTCGCCGTCGATATATACCTTGTCCGACTTCATAAGTTTGCCGCGCAGATCCGGCTCTCCCAGAGCAGCGGCAATCGTCGGGAACACATCCTCGTGGGAGGAGATCCCGTTCAGCGCGAGACCGGGAGGAATGTGTCCGGGCCAGCGCACCAGGAAAGGAACGCGCACACCGCCTTCCCAGGTCGTCATTTTTTCACCGCGGAACCCGGTGGTGCCGGCGTCTGGCCAGGAACTCTGTTCGGGGCCGTTGTCGGTGGTGTAAATCACAATGGTGTTGTCGGCGACACCCAGTTCATCCAGCTTGTCTAGCAGCTTTCCTATTTGAGCGTCATGCTCAATCAGGCCGCTGCCGAACAAATCGTCTTCAGAGCTGATTTGAGTTGCCAGATGACGGCTTTCGGCTTTCAGGTGGGTATACACGTGCATGCGGCTGGTGTTATGCCAGATGAAAAACGGCTTGCCCGCCTTTTGCGCTTTCTCCATAAAGTTCAGGCTGCGCTCGAGGATTTCCTCATCGAAGGTTTCCATACGTTTGCGGGTCAGCGGTCCGGTATCGGTGATTTTCCCGTCGGCATAGGATTCGATTACCCCGCGCGGGCCAAACTTCTTTTTGAATTCCGCGTCTTTCGGATAGTCCTCCTGCTCCGGTTCCTCGGACACGTTCAAGTGGTACAGGTTACCGTAGAACTCATCGAAGCCATGTTTGGTAGGCAGGTGCTTATCCAGGTCGCCGAGATGGTTTTTGCCATACTGTGCAGTCATATAGCCTTGAGCCTTCAGGAACTCCGCCATTGTGGGATCCTTTTCATCGATACCCAGGGGGTTGCCCGGCTGCCCTACGGTGGCCAGGCCTGAGCGCACCGGTAACTGCCCGAGAAAGAATGCGGCACGGCCGGCAGTACAACTCGGCTGTGCGTAGTGATCGGTAAATAGCGCGCCTTCGTTGGCGATCCGATCAATATTGGGGGTTGGGTAGGTCATGCCGTGGGAATAGGCGCTCAATGAGATTGACGCCACGTCATCCACCATGATGGCGAGAATGTTGGGTTTCTCGGCTGCCTGTGCTGCCGTTATTACTAGCCCGGTCAGCAGGGCGAAACAGGCAAACTGCTTGCGTAAAATGCCCAAAATAATACTCCTGAATTTGATGCGGAACTGCAGTTGTAGGACTGCTATTCAGCTTAGATCAGGGGGGGATGGGCATGTAATACAGGTTGTCTAAATAGACGAAATTTTGACTTATTAATTCAATTTTTAAATTAAAACCGGAAGAATATTTCTCGGAGTTTCTTCAAGAGGGACGCCGCCCTTCGGCCGTGGAAGGTGGTATGCCAAACCAGCGGCGGAAGCTCCGGCTGAATACGGCAAGATCTGCGTAACCGAGATTCAACGCGATACTGGTGAGTGGCATGCTGCTTTTGAACACCGCGGTTTTGGCGACTTCCTTGCGGGTTTCTTCCAGGAGTGATCGAAAACTTGTTTGTGAAGATTCGAGCGCCCGCTGCAACTTTTTCGGATGCATTCCCAGGCAGAGTGCAACGTTGGTTTTGCTGCAATCTCCGGTAGGCAGCAGGCCGAGGATGGCGTGTTTCACCAGCGGGGTCAGGTCGCTATCGGGGTCCGTTTTCAGCTGTTCGAATTGGCTGAAAATAATCTCATTAACCAGCCCTTCCAAGGTGCGCGGTTTCTTTGCCAGCGTTTCGCGGTCGATAAAAAAACCATCGTGTTCGGCATTGAATTCCACCGGACAAGCGAAGGCCTGCTGGTAAAAGTCTTTCCCTTTCTCCGGTGGCGGATGCCGAAACAAAACCCGGCTGGAATGCCACTGGTGGCCAGCCATATCCCGGATCAGCTGGTAGATCAGTGCGATGCTGAGCGCCATCAATTGCGGAAAGCGGCCGTGCTGTGCAACCAGGATATCCAGCTTGAGCGCGGTTTCTGCCCGCTCAGTGGGATTCAGGGTGAGGATGGCCCCCTGGGCATGCAGGTGGGTGTGCTTACTGCCTACGGCGAGGGCGCTGGTCACACTGTCCTGGCGGGACATGTAGGCCCCAAACAACCCCAGCACACGCAAGCCCTGGCTCATGCCCAAGCGCAGGCCAAAGGTTTCGGTACCGGTTTCCCGTGCGGTCAGCTCCAGCAATTGGCCGAGCTTCTCATAGGGGATCAGGTTGTCGGGGTCGCGCAGCTGGCTGGTGGGCAAGCCGATGGCCCGCTGCAGTTGTACCGGGTTGGCGCCCAACTTTCTTGCCAGCTCATCATATCCATTGAGGGACCCGGCTCTGACGAATTCAGTCATGCTCGTGGCTCACATCGCTTCATTATTTGTTATTCGTTGTATGGACCTGCGGTCTGTCGCCGCTTTTGCCAATCGTGGCACAACTCTGGTGCCGCGATGAGTGAGCTTATCGCTAGTGTCCCGTTTTGCAAAGTGGTTGTCCCAAAAAATCAAACCGAATGATTCGGGCTCAATTACTCTCGTAGTCGTTCCTGTAGCACCAAGGGCATGCCGGCAGCAGATCGGTTACTCCCGGCACATATAAAAATAACGCTAAACGAGGACGCCTAGCGATGATTGAGTCACAACTCAAAACCAAGCGTACAATTCTCAGCAGTCTGATTTTCACCCTGATTAACATGCCCGCATTGGCGCAAACCACTGTGGAAAGTGACCGTCAGGATAACAATGGTCGCGTTCTGGAAAACGTGACGGTAACCGCACAGAAACGCGAGCAGTCCCTGCAGGACGTGCCGCTATCGGTTTCCGCCATGTCCGGCGAGACAATTCAGGAAGCGGGCATCGAACGCTTCGAAGATTTTTCCGCATACATCCCCAACATGTCGGTTACCAAGAGCTCCATTTCCGACAAGATCAATATCCGCGGTATGCAGTCTGGTGAGCAGGCCGGTTTTGAGCAGTCCGTGGGTACGTTTGTAAACGGTATTTACCGCGGTCGTGCGGCACAGTCCCGTTTCGCGTTTGTGGATGTGGAGCGTGTGGAAGTACTGCGCGGTCCGCAGAGTATTCTGTTTGGAAAAAACACCGTTGCCGGTGCACTGAATATCACCAGCGCGCGCCCCACCGAAGATTTCACAGCGAAACTGAGCGCGAGTTATACCCCCGAGTTCGAACAGAGCGAACTGGAAGGCATGGTATCTGGTGAGCTGGCAGACGGTGTCCGCGGTCGCCTGGTGTTGCTGTCCCGCGAGATGGACAAGGGCTGGGTGCACAACGAGTTTTACGATACCAACGATCCGCGCAGTGACGAGCTGATGGGCCGTGCCACCCTGGAGTGGGATGTCTCCGACAGTACCGTCATTACCGCAATCGCGGAGAGCGCGGACTTTGACATGGGTGCCTTTCCACACGCGACCAAAGTTGCGGGGCCCCTGGCGGCTCTGGGTGCCATCGAGGGTACCGACGTCACCAGCATGGGTAACACCAACCCGGTACTGAATTTTGGCGCCACCCAGAAAATGGCCGGCAACCACAACGAATTCACCGTAATGAGTGAAACCGAGCTGGATGCCGGCACCCTCAATATCGTTGCCGGTCACTCGGCCTACGATTACGAGCGCTACCTGGATGCGGACTACTCGCCCCTGGATGGCCTGCGTTTTGACGATACCGAAGACTTTTCCCAGAGCAGTCTGGAAGTACGTTTCAGCGGCAGCGCCGGTGACAACTTCGAATACATGACGGGCCTCTACTGGCAGCAGCAGGACATGACCGTCGATGGCCTGTCCCTGTTCAATATCCCGGTGCTGCAGCAGGTACTGCTGGGCGGCTGTGCTGCAGGCGTGGGCGCCATGGGCGGCGACCTGGGCTCTGTCTATGTGGGTGGTGATGCGGTTGCCACCGGTGCCGGTGTGATCGCGCTTGGCGGCCCGGCCGGGTTGGTAAATTCCTGTGGCACCGCGGCGGCATTTGATGGCATACCAGATGGTGTGGGCCGTTATGCCCGACTGCAACAGCAGACCGATACCTTGGGTGCCTTTGCGCAGGGTACCTGGCATATCACCGACAGTTTCCGCACGACCCTCGGCCTGCGTTACACCAGCGAAGAGAAGTCAGCAGACAAGGCCACTTACGCGGTGGACTTCGCCGAACGCAATACCACCCCAACCGAACAGGCCTGGGTAACCGCGGTGTCCAGTTCGGTGGGTGAATTTACCACGCATAGCTTCAACGCAAATGACCCGGGCATGACGCGCAAGGAAAACAGCCCTACCTGGTCTGTGAACCTGCAGTACGACCTGAATGACAGTGTTATGGCGTACACCACTCTCTCCACCGGCTTCAAGGCGGGCGGTTTCAACTCCTTCTACATGCGTAGTCCGACCCGCGGCAACGGCGCCTTCTCTGAAGACGTGAGCTTTGAAGAAGAGAAGGCCACCTCATTTGAAGTCGGTCTTAAGTCATCCCTGCTCGGCGGTGCGGCGGAGCTGAATGTGGCCGCATTCCAGACCCGCTTCGAGGACCTGCAGGCGGCCATCTTCAGTGGTAACACCACCTTCGAGGTGCAGAATGCGGCGGAAGCCACTTCCCAGGGCATCGAGGTGGATGGCCGCTGGATGGTGACTGATAACCTGACTCTGTCCGGTGCGCTGGGCCTGCTGGATTTCTCCTACGACAAATTCCCCAACCAGGCGTGTACCAGTGCGCAGTTCCTGTCGGAGCGCGAGGCGCTCTACCAGGCCGCGGGCGCTGCAGGTGATATCGCCGGCCAGCTGGGCGCGGCGCTGGGTTACAACAACGCGCTGTGTGCCGCTGCGGGCACCAATGACCTCTCCGGTCGCACTGCAGCCAATGCCCCTGACACCACAGCTTCCCTCTCGGCCAGTCATTACCTCCCACTGGGTAACTACGAGCTGAAATCGAATTTTGCGGTCAACTACTACAGCGATACCTATCGCTCGGACGACCTGGATCCGATCAGCCTGGAGCAGGGCAAGGCGTTTGTGAATGCGGGTCTGATCTTCATGCCGGTGGATGGTAGCTGGCAGGTCGCCCTGACCGGGAAAAACCTCACCGACCGCGATCACTTCAATTACATCAACGACGTGCCGCTGTTCGCCGGAGCGCATAACTACATGCCACTGGCCGGTCGCTCCTGGAACGTCAAGTTCAGCTATACCCTGGGTGATTAATTGCATGCTGGCAGCGGCGCCCCTGCGCGCCGTTGCTGCGCTTTGACACCATCAACGATAAAAATAAATTCGAGAAAACATTATGCAAACCATGGAATCCGTGGTGCTGCGCAACGGCGCCATTCAGCTGGAAACCGTCGACATTCCACAACCGGGACCGGGGCAGGTACTGGTGAAATCCCTCGCCTGTGGAATCTGCGGCTCCGACCTGCACCTGACTCGTCACAGTGACGAAGTATTCGACCTCTACAAAAAGATGGGCTTGATGCCGGCGGAACTCGAAGTCAACCCGGACATCATGCTGGGCCATGAATTCAGTGCAGAGGTCGTGGCCTATGGTCCGGAAACCCAGGGTGCCCTGGCGGTGGGCTCCAAGGTCACCAGTGTACCCATTCTGATGTCCCAGAACGGCGCGGGTATTGGGGTAACCCCCGGTGTGAACGGTGCCTATTCCGAATATTTCCTGCTCGACGAAGCGCTGATGCTGCCACTGCCGGAAGGGGTTTCCCCGCAGGCGGCGGCGATCACCGAGCCGCTCGCCGTCGGACTGCATTCGGTTAATCGCTCGGATATAGGCGAAAACGAGGTGGCGCTGGTAGCCGGCTGTGGCCCTATCGGGCTTGCTGTCATTGCCGCTCTGCGTCTGCGCGGTGTGCGACACATCGTTGCCTCCGACCCGCAGGCCTCCAGCCGCGAAATGGCGCTGGAATTCGGTGCCACTGAAGCGGTAGACCCGACCAGCGACGATGAAGTCGCGAAAGCCGCCGCACTGGCCGGTGATAACCAGGTAGTGATTTTTGAATGTGTGGGAATCCACACGCTGCTGGATGGGTTTATTCGCCGTGCCCCGCCCAAGGCCCGCCTCGTAGTGACCGGGGTACACACCGCGGAAACACCGGTGAATTTCGCCTTCGCACTGGTGAAGGAAATGGATATCCGCTTTACCTACTACTACACACCGGAAGAATTTGCCGAATGCCTTAATCGTATCGCCAAGGGCCAGGTCAACTGGAAGGCATTGTGGACCGGCACCGTGGGTATCGATGGGGTGCCGGGTGCGTTCAAAACCCTGATGCAACCCAACTCCCACATCAAAGTCATTGTTGAACCGTGGCGCGCGGGCGAACTTGAGCACGCAAAGTAACGCAAGGGAATGCAAGGGAATACAAGGGAATACAAGGGA
The DNA here is from genome assembly GCF_020524885.1 of Microbulbifer elongatus. Taxonomy (GTDB): domain Bacteria; phylum Pseudomonadota; class Gammaproteobacteria; order Pseudomonadales; family Cellvibrionaceae; genus Microbulbifer; species Microbulbifer elongatus_A. The sequence goes on from NZ_JAIVKJ010000003.1 coordinate 60,785, forward strand.
ATACAAGGGAATACAAAGTAACGCGAGGTAATTCCAATGAAAAATGTATTTGTAACCGGTGCCGGCGGCTTTATCGGCCGCCACCTGGTGGCGCAATTACTGGAGCAGGGCTGCAATGTGATCGCGTTGATGCTGCCCGGCGAGCCTGTACCACAATCCTGGGGCGATCGCGTGCGCACCGTCACCGGGGATGTGCGAAAGCTCGATGCCGTCAGCGAAGAAATTGGTGCGGTCGACACAATCTTTCACCTGGCGGCGGTGGTGAGCGATTGGGGATCGCGCCAGGAACATGTGGATATCACCGTGCGTGGTACCGAGCAGGCAATTTTACTGGCGCTCAAGTGGGATGCCCGCTTTGTAGTCACCACTAGTATCGCCGCATTTGCCAGTGCCATGGGCAGTGGCAGGTTGGACGAGTCAACACCTCGCGGCGTGCCTTCCTCCAGCTACGAGTTCGCCAAACAACAGCAGGAAGATGTCACGCTGCAAGCGGTACGCGAGCGCGGCTTGCATGCGGTGATTATCCGGCCGGCTAATGTGTATGGCGTCGGCAGTGTGTGGGTCAATCGTTTCCATGAATTCCTGTCCGAGAAAAAACCAGCGCTGATGGGTAGTGGCGAATGGGACGCGGGCCTGGTACACGTGCGCAACCTGGTTAATGCAATGACCCTGGCTGGTAGCAAAGACGGTATCGGGAGCGGGGAGATCTTTGTGATATCCGACGGCCAGGGAGTGACCTGGAAGCAATATCTCAATGCGCTGTCACAAACGCTGTCTCTACCCCAACCCAAAAGTATTCCCAATGGCGTCGCGCGCATACTGGCTCCGGTTCTGGAATTTTTCGGCAAACTATTCGGGCTAAAGAAGGCGCCTCCGGTGACGCGTCTGGCTTATCGCCTGACCGGTGTCGAGAGCATCTTTGATGCGAGCAAAGCGCAAAAACTTCTCGGATATCAGCCATCCGTCACGCTTGACGAAGCCATGCAGGAAATTCGTCAAGCTTACTCCAAAGCATAAAAACTGAAGCTCGCCCCGAGCATAAGAGGAAAATATTATGGTACTTCCATTGCCTATTCATCCGCAGGACTCCCTGCTGACCCTGGACACTAGCAAACTTCCCCTGATCCGAGATGTTTTGCCGGGCGTGCATGTCTATCCCTGTTTCCTGGATGCCGAGAACGGCGTCTGGGTATTGCGCGTGTTGTTTGAGCCGGGCGTTACCCTACCCAAGCACTTTCATACTGGGGCCGTGCATTTGTATACCATGACAGGCAGCTGGCACTACGTGGAATACCCGGAGCAGCCGCAAACTGCAGGCAGCTACCTGTACGAGCCGGGTGGTTCCATTCACCAGCTGCACGTTCCGGAAAGCAACACAGAAGTGACCGACACCTTCATGATGGTGACCGGCGCCAATATCAATTTCGACGAAAACGACGAGTTCATGAATGTGATGGACGCCGGCTGGATTGAAATGATGATCCGCGAAGCCGCCAAGGCGCAGGGCATAGTGCCCCGTTATATCAAGCCGGCAGTAGGCGCGGGTTACGCCGACGAGTGATCGCCTTGACCTGAAAGCAAGCGTCTTCACACAACTTTCCATACTGTGGTGTATTGCGGCCTTTTTACGAAAGGAAGGCCGCCTTTTTCACACTTCATTTGCGCAGGCAAATGGCAAATCCGCAAAAATTTAATAACGAGAGAATCGGATGCGATTGATTTCTGGTGCCTGCCTACTGGCGCTTGGTCTGGCCGGCTGTGGTGAGCAGGTGGCGAATAACAACGAACTGTCCGGCGGCAAAGCAGAAACGGAACAGGCGGTAACTGATGGGGCGCACGCGGGGCCGGAGAATAACCCCAGCGAGGCCCGAGCCGCCGGTATCGCTGAACAGGTTTACTTTGGAAATTTTCACGTTCACACCAGCTATTCCTTCGATGCCCTGACCAACGGCGCCAATACCACACCGGCTGACGCCTACCGCTGGGCCAAGGGCGAAGCCATTCCCGCAGCGGCGGCTGCCGGGGTGATGCAGATCAAGCGCCCGCTGGATTTCTACGCGGTTTCCGACCACTCGGAATACCTTGGTGTATTCAAAAAAATGCAGGATCCGAATAACCCCGCGAGCAAACTGCCGATCGCCAGTGAAATTACTTCCAAGGACAAGAAGGTCGCGTTTGACGCCTACGCACGGGTGTTGGACACCATGTCCCCGGGCAAGGCAGACCCGGCCCTTGCAGACCCCTCCATCATGAAGCCGATCTGGCGGGAAGTGGTGGATACTGCAGATGAATACAATGAGCCGGGAAAATTCACTACCTTTCCCGCGTTTGAATGGACCTCCACACCGGACATGCGAAACCTGCATCGGGTAGTGGTATTCGAATCTTCCAAAGGGGTTCCAGAGCTGCCATTCAGTACCAACGAATCTGAAGACCCACAAGACCTGTGGAAATACATGGATCGCGCCCGCGCCAACGGTGCCACGTTGCTGGCCATCAGCCACAACGGCAATGCCAGCGACGGCCTGATGTTCCCTACCGCAACCGCGGACGGCGAGCCGCTGTCGGCGGAGTATATCGAAGCGCGCCTCGCTAATGAGCCGCTGTATGAAGTGAGCCAGATCAAGGGTTCCTCGGAAACCCATCCGTTGCTGTCGCCGAACGACGAGTTTGCCGGCTTTGAACTGTGGGACTACCTGCTGTCCGCAAGTACCGCGGCGGTGCCGGAAAAAAAAAAGGGCGGCTACGCACGCCAAGCTTATCTCGATGGATTGTCGATGGCCGCAGACGGACGTGGCAATCCCTACAAATTCGGTTTGATCGGCGATTCCGATACCCACAATGCAGCGGCCTCGGTGGAAGAAGACAACCACACCGGCAAATTCGCTTTTGAAGCTACACCCGATAAACGCCTCGATGGCCCGCTTCCCGGTGACGACATCAACAATCGCCGTGTACGCGAGTTCAGCTCTGGTGGTCTCGCGGCTGTGTGGGCACCGGAAAATACTCGCGAGGCAATCTACGCGGCGTTGATGCGCAAGGAAACCTATGCAACCTCCGGCACTCGCATGAAACTGCGCTTCTTCGGCGGTTGGGATTTTAGCGATGACACCCTCAGTAAAGCCGACTGGTTGCAACAGGCCTACGACGCAGGCGTACCCATGGGTGGCGATTTGCCCAGCGCAGGCGGCGGTAAAAAGCCGGTATTCCTGATCAGCGCCATGAAAGACAGTGCCGGTGCAAACCTGGATCGTATTCAGGTGGTGAAAGGCTGGGTCGAAGATGGCGAACAGCACGAAGCGATTTTTGATGTGGCTCTGTCTGATGGCCGCGTTGCCGATGCAGACGGCAAGGTGGCACCGGTGGGCAATACTGTCGACCCGGTCAACGCAACTTACACCAACGAGATCGGTGACGCTCAGCTGTCGGTGGTATGGCGAGACGATAAGTTCCACCCTCAGCAGCACGCCTTCTACTACGTACGCGTGCTGGAAATCCCGACGCCGCGCTGGTCCACCTATGATGCCAAGGCACTGGGGCGAAAACCCCGCGAAGACCTTCCGGTATCGATTCAGGAGCGCGCCTGGAGTTCACCCATCTGGTACACGCCGCAAGCGCGGTAATTTATCGAATGGGTTGTTGACGATGATCGAGTGGTTGATATGAATTTGAAAAAAGTCCGATTGCTGCGCGACCCCCTGCTGCACTTCACTTTGATTGGCGGCTTGCTGTTCGCCATTGATGGCCTGTTTGGCGGCAACGCAGACGCGGAAGAGATCGTGATTACGCCAAGCCGGATCGAGCACCTTGCGGCAGTGTTTGAGCGAAGCTGGCAGCGCCCGCCGAGCGATGAGGAAATGCAGAAGCTGGTGGACAACTTCGTGCGCGAGGAAGTGCTTTACCGCGAGGCACTGAAACTCGGCCTGGAAGCCGACGATACGGTAGTTCGCCGGCGCCTACGGCTGAAAATGGAATTCCTCGCGCGGGATCTGGTAGACGGTATAGAGCCGGAACTCGAGGTTCTGCGACAGTTTTACCGGGACAACGAGCATCGCTATCTGCTTCCGGCGCGGCTGAGCTTCCGTCAGATATATTTTAATGATGATCGACGGGCGGAACCTGAGCAGGATGCGGAGATGGCCCTTGTCGCGCTGGCCGATGGAGCGGAATGGGCGACCACCGGTGACAGTCACTTGTTACCGCGACAGTTCACTCAGGCCTCATTGGAAGAAGTGAATAAACAACTGGGTACTGGATTCGCTGAAGAGTTGCTTGGCCAGCCTCGGGGACAGTGGGTGGGCCCCGTGCATTCAGAATACGGCGTGCATCTCGTATTCGTAGAGGAATACACCGCGCAGGCCAGCGCGGATTTTACCAGTGTCCGGTCGCAGGTGCTACGTGACTGGCAGGCGCAAGCCCACGGCGATGCACTGGAGAGCCAGTATCGCCAGTTGCGCCAAGGCTATCGTGTACGTATGGACGTTGATCCCAGTGTACGGGAGCTTGCCAGTGCAGAACCCACAGACGAGGTGGCTGCGCGATGAAAGCGAAGCTGTCGCAGCTACTGTTTTTACTGGCGGTTATGGCGAGTGTCGTGATGGCCAATAACAGTTGGGCCCACGAATTGCGCCCGGCCTATCTGCAGGTGACACAGCAGGCGCCGCAGGTATTCGATGTGGTGTGGCGGGTACCCGCACGCGGTCAGATGAAGCTGTCTCTGGATGTAAAGTTCCAGGGCGATGTCGTTGTTGGCAATCGCAGCATCGGTGGTTTGTCCAACGGTATGTATAGCGAGCGCTGGCAAATTGAGAGCCCTGCTGGATTGACTGGCGCCACGGTGGTGGTGGCCGGGCTCGAGCAGACAATGACCGATGTGCTGATGCGCGTGACCTGGCTCGATGGGCGTGAGCAGGTTATGCGACTGGTGCCGGAAAATCCCCGCTACCAGTTTTCCGCAAATGTGGGCGAAGCTGCGGACGGCTGGTTCGCGACCTATTTTGTGCTGGGTGTGGAGCACATACTGCTGGGGATCGACCACCTGCTGTTCGTACTGGTTTTGTTATTGCTGGTGAGTGGTTGGCGCTCCCTGGCAGTCACCATTTCCGCATTTACTCTTGCTCACAGTGTGACTCTCGCGCTGTCGGTACTGGGTGTGGTGTCGGTGCCACAGGCGCCGGTGGAAGCGGTGATTGCCCTGAGTATCGTTTTTGTTGCCAGCGAGATACGGCTCAAGCAGCGGGGGCGCTCGACGCTGGCGATCCGCTACCCCTGGGCAGTGGCGCTGGGATTTGGATTGCTACACGGCCTGGGTTTCGCCGGAGCACTCGCAGATATCGGCGTGCCGCAGCAGGCAATTGCCGGTTCGCTACTGGCGTTCAATCTGGGCGTGGAAGCCGGTCAGGTGCTGTTTATTGGCCTGGTGGCGGCACTGGTGTGGTTGGTACGCCAGTTTTTTGAATACGCCCGGGTACCTGCATCGAGAATTTTGGCTACCGGGGCTACTGCAACGCTGGTGCTGGTCTATGTTATTGGCGGTACCGCAAGCTGGTGGCTGTTTGATCGCACGGTAGCACTGTTTACATAACGAGTGGAGGACACCCGTCAGTTATAGGTCGCTGGCGTCGGCCTGGCGCTGGGTTTTCCACTTACTGGGTGACATCCCTGTCCAGCGTTTGAAGTTGCGGCTAAATATGGCGACATCCGCATAGCCCAGATTGAGCGCCAGGTCGGTAATACTGAGCTGGCCGTGCTGCAGGTTACGCATGGCAATTTCCATGCGGGTTTTTTGCAACAAGTCCCGGAATGAAGTGGTGTCCTGCTGTAGCTTTTTCTGCAAGACCCGCGGGTGGAGGTTCAGTGCTGCAGCGACGCGCTCAATGCTGCACTCCCCACTGGGGAGCAGGTTGCCAATAATGTGGCAAACCTGTGCCTGCAGATTGCCGGGGTAGATGGCTTCCAGAAGCTGTATGCGTTGCTGGAAATGCGCACGTAATAGCTGCTCGTCAAAGTGCGGTTTGCGCGACAGCCAGCTCAGCGGAAAACTGACGCCGCCGAACTCGCTCTGGTACTCGATATGCTCGCGATAGGGCTCGGGCACAAGGGATGTCGCTGAGGGTTTTGCTTGTGGCAGGTGCAGCTTGAGCGCATTGCCGATACTGCCAACCATCTGTGCGACCAGATTGAACGCCTGTCCGGCACTCAGCTGCATCAGCTGGGCTAGCCCGGTGGCGTTGGAAAAGTCGAAATTGAGCTGCAGCTGCAGTGACTCCCCGCGGGGGGATTGCTGCACGTGCACGCCATAGGCGTGCAGGCTGATGTGCTGGTTGGAATAGCTCAGGGCGTCCGCCAGCGTCGGCTGCTGGCGGATGGAGAGCCCGATCTCACCCAGGGCCAATACGCTCTGTCCGGCGGCCAGATTGAGACAGAACAGTGGATCGCAACAGGTCTGCGCCGTTGCATCCAGCAGGTCGGCCAGGCGCGTGTAGGACACGTAGGTGTTGGGGTCGCGCAGCTGCGCACTGCTCAAGCCGAATTGCTGGAGCAGGGTGGTGGGGTTTTGCCCACACTGGGTGACCAGTTGTTCATAGCCTTCGATGGCGCCGCTGCGTATCAGGAACATGAGGCTCTCGGCCGCTGAGAGAATGATGTGTTCGCAAATAGTCAAATTGCGTTCGTAAAAAGTCAAGTTGAGTGTCGGCCAGGTTTCTAGACTGGGCAAGCTCCCTCGCTCTGAATACAGGTTTGTGCTCAGGCGGAGGGTAGGGGGAAACACAATAAAAACGATTAACTCAATTACTGGAGAATGGCGATGAGCGAATCTGCACGTGAAAACAAGACCCCGATCCTTGAGATGCTGGCCGCAATGCAAACCGGCGGTGTCGTTTCCCGCGATCACGCCCGCGAGGCGATCCTGATCCAAGAGGCGGACCTGCCCTGGGTTTCCCTGCCCGATGGTTCCCTGCTGCAGGTACTGCACGTAGACCTGAATCAGAACCTGTGGGTGATCAAAAACAAATTCAAACCCGGCTTTGGTGTCGACACTCACTACCACACCGGCCCGGTGTTCGCTGTGACCACCGCGGGCGAATGGTTCTACAAAGAGTACCCGGACAAAATCAACAAGGCTGGCTCCTACCTGTTCGAGCCCGCGCACTCGGTGCACACCCTGACCGTGGCGGATGATGCCAAAGAAGATGCGGAAGTTTGGTTCGCGGTATTCGGCAGCAACGTCAACATCGATGACGACGGTAACGTGACCAGCGTACTGGATGCCAAAACCGTGATGACCGTGTACCGCGCGCTGTGTGAGGCCGAAGGCAAAACCTGCGAAAACATGATCGTCATCGGCGAATAAGCAGCCGAAGACGCGGTGTGCTGCAGGCGTTCAGACTGTCAAAAAGGTGACATTCTTATCACTGTGGATGGTTATGATGTTACCGGAAGCTGTGCCTGCAGCGTCTCGTGTGTTTTATCGGTATTTCTCGCCCGTATCCCTGCTCGTCGCCTGCTGGCGCCAAGTGAGCAGACAGCCGGTGAGTTGGAAAATTTTTTCAAGTCCACAGAGACAGTTTGAGGCATAACAGAATGACGAGCTGGAAGTACGGCGCGCCCAAGGTGGCATTTGTATCGGGTGGCGGCAGTGGCATCGGCCTCAATCTTACCCGGGCCCTGCTGGCGGACGGTGCCTCGGTGGCGATTTTCGACCTCAAGGTAGAAGACGCACTGCTGGAGGAATTACGTGGACTGTGCAAGGGTAGTGCACAGGTGGAACGCTTCCTGGTGGATATCACCGATCCGGATGCGGTGGAGCAGGCCATGGACGACGCCGCAGCGATGCTCGGTGCGCCTGAATTTGCGATCAACTGTGCGGGTATTTTACGCACCGCGGTATTCACCGAAATGTCCTATGCGATGTTTGACCAGAGTATGCGCGTTAATTTGTACGGCAGTCGCAATTTCGCTGCGGGCGTGCTGAAACACATGCGCAGTGGCGGCCATCTTGCACTGATCGCATCGCTGGCGGGTATGTGTGGCAGCTATACCCACGGCGCCTACGCCACCTCAAAGTTTGGCGTGGTAGGGTTGGCAGAAGTACTGCGCACGGAAATGAAGCCGAAAGGTATCGATGTTTCTGTGGTTTGCCCCGGCGAAATACAAACGCCGATGCTGGTGGAAGAGCGCCGGGTCGGCAGCCCGGTGACGGAAATTGTGAACGAATTTGCCGGCGTGTTGCCGGTAGATGATGCGGTACAAGGTATTCTCGATGGCCTGCGCAAGCGTACCTTTATGATTACCCCGGGCTTCAAGGCGAAGCTCACCCGTTACCTGGCCCGCAGCCACACCGGATTGTTCCGTTGGATTGTGGACAAGAAAGTGGCCAAGGCATTGGCAACCTACGGTGACGGTAGTTCGAAGTAATACGAGACGACCGCTTGTGAATGCGGGCGGCTGATGGAAACTCAGCAGCCTGTATTCATGGATCATACATTGATTTATTGCGGCACAAAGTGAATCATTTGGTGTCGTAAATGCTTGACCGGAAACCAAAACAATAAATTTCGGAGCGAATATGAGAACCCCTGAAATGCAAGTACGTGAACTGAGCCAACAAGCCGCAAACCTGGCTGACTTTGTTGGCCGCTGTCTGCAACGATTCCACGACAAGCCAGCGTATCACTGTATCGGTCAGACCCTGACCTTTGGCGAAATCGAGGAAAAATCCCGTCACCTCGCGCAATGGCTGCAACACGACTGTGGTCTCCAGGCCGGCGACCGTATCGCGATCCAACTGCCCAATATCACCCAGTACCCCATTGCCGCTTATGCTGCCTTGCGTGCTGGCCTGGTGGTAGTGAATACCAACCCGTTGTACACGCCGCGGGAAATGCAACATCAATTTTCAGACTCCGGTGCCAAGGCACTGGTGATTCTGGCGGACTTCATCGAAAAGTTCGAAGAGATCAAAGCCTCTACCCAGATCGAGCACGTACTGGTTACCGGCGCGGCGGACCTGCTGGGCAAGGCCGCTCCTGCACCTGAGGGTTATCACGGCTTTATCGACGCGCTGGAGCGCGGTGCAGCCTGCGCCGAACTGGTAGAGAGCACTGCGAAACGGGACGATATCGCGGTGTTGCAGTACACCGGCGGCACTACCGGGGTGGCCAAGGGCGCGAGCCTGACACATGCCAACCTGCTGGCGAATACCGACCAGATGCTGGAGCGCATCATGCAGCGCGGCAATGAAGGCGAAGAGATCTTTGTTTGCCCACTGCCGCTGTATCACATCTACGCGTTTACCGTGAACATGCTGACCTTCTTCGGTATGGGCAGCATGAACGTGCTGATTCCGAACCCGCGGGACATCGACGGCTTCGTGAAAATGATTGCGCCGTTCCGCTTTACCGGAATCGCCGGCATTAACACGCTGTTTGTGGGGCTTTGCCGCCATCCGGCCTTCAAGCAGTTGGACTTCAGCTCCCTCAAAATGACCTTTTCCGGCGGTACCGCGCTCACCAGCAGTGCAGCTGAGCTGTGGCATCAGGTGACCGGTTGCCCGGTCACCGAGGGCTGGGGACTGTCAGAGACCTCGCCAGTGATCAGCCTGAATGCCTTCGGGCGCGAGGAAATCGGCACCGTTGGCCCGGTACTGGAGAACACCGAGGTTCAGGTGTGGGACGAAGAGTGCAATCCGGTCCCCCAAGGCGAGAGTGGTGAGCTGGTGGTACGTGGCCCGCAGGTAATGCAGGGTTATTGGAACCGCCCGGATGAGACCGCCAAGGTCATGCACAACGGATTCTTCCGTACCGGCGATGTTGGCCTGATCCAGGACAACGGAAATGTTCGTATCGTCGACCGCCTCAAGGACATGATCATCGTGTCCGGTTTCAACGTGTATCCGAACGAAGTGGAAGACGTGTTGTGCCGCCACCCACAGGTAGTGGAAGCCGCGGTGATCGGTGTTCCCAGCGAGCAGACCGGCGAAGCCGTGTGTGCGCATATTGTGGTGGACGGGGAAATTGATGAACAGGAAGTGATCGAGTTCTGCCGCACCCAGCTCACGGCGTACAAGGTACCCAAGCAGATCGTGGTGCAGAGTGAGCTGCCGAAGTCCACCGTCGGCAAGATACTGCGCAGGGAACTGCGTGTGGTGCCCGCTTCCGAGCCCGCCTGATATCTAAGCAAACTTCAAAAAACGCAGCCCATGGCTGCGTTTTTTGATTCTGTACACGGTCCGCGATTTGGACCTGTCGGCTGGCTGGTGGTCCGATATTGACTTCACAAGGCCAGGAAAACTCGCGACACTGTGGGTACAACAATAATACCCGTGCCGTGAGACTGCGATGCCTGTACAACATTTTGAAACCCTGATCATCGGTGCCGGCCTGTCCGGTATCGGCACCGCCTGCCACCTGATGCGTGACTGCCCCGAGCAGCCGTTTGCGATCCTGGAGCGCCGTGAGCGTATCGGCGGTACCTGGGACCTGTTCCGCTATCCGGGTATCCGCTCGGACTCCGACATGTTCACCTTCGGTTACAGCTTTCGCCCATGGAATGGCGACCAGGTGTTGGCCGACGGCCCATCCATTCGCCAGTATCTTTCGGAAACTGCCGAGGCCTACCGGGTCAGCGAACACATTCATTTTGGCGTGGATCTGAAATCCGCAAACTGGAGTAGTGCGCGCCAGTGCTGGGAGTTGTCCGGTACATGTGGCGGTGAGCCGGTGCGGTACACCTGTTCGGTACTGATTTCCTGTACCGGCTATTACGACTATGCAGAGGGGCACGCGCCGGCCTTCCCGGGGCAGGACAACTACACCGGGCAACTGGTGCACCCGCAGCACTGGCCGGAGGACCTGGATTACGCAGGCAAGAACATCATTGTGATTGGCAGCGGCGCCACCGCGGTGACCCTGGTACCCGCACTGGCGGAAAAGGCCGCCAAGGTGACCATGCTGCAGCGATCGCCCACCTATATCCTGTCCATGCCCGGACGCGACCGTTTGCTGGCGCTGTTGAATAAGCTATTACCGGAATCCTGGGTGTACCGGTTCGCCCGCCGCCGCAACCTCACCCTGCACCGGTTGCTGTTCAAGCTTTCCAAGCGCTGGCCGAACCTGATGCGCCGCTTGATTCTGCGCGGGGTCCGGAAGTCTCTTGCCGGCAGTACCGATATGCGCCACTTTACCCCGAACTATCAACCCTGGGACCAGCGCCTGTGTGCGGTGCCCGATGGCGACCTGTTCGAGGCAATCAAGTCTGGGCGCGCGTCCGTGGTAACCGACGAAATTGATGCCTTTACCGAGCGCGGTATCCGCCTTAAGTCCGGCGAGGAACTGGCCGGGGATATCGTGGTGACCGCCACCGGTCTGAAATTACAGTTGCTCGGCGGTATGTCCCTCAGTGTGGACGGGCAGGTGGTGGATATGCGCAACCGCCTGACCTACAAGGGCGTGCTGATGGAAGGCGTGCCAAATATGGCGTGGGTTTTTGGCTACACCAATGCCGCGTGGACACTGAAGTCAGATCTTTCAGGGGCCTATATCAGTCGGCTGCTCAAACACATGAGGGCGTCTGGTTACGGTGCTTTCCTGCCGCTGGACCGTGAGGGCTGTGTTGCGGAGGAATCGGTGATGGCGGCACTACAGTCAGGTTATGTGGCCAGGGCTGACCATCTTTTACCTCGTCAGGGCACTAGGTATCCCTGGCGGTTGCTGAACGATTATGAGCGCGACAGCAAAATATTGCGGGAATCGCCGATCGAGGATGGCGTTCTTCAGTTTTATCCGGCGAACCGTGGAAAGGCCGTTGTCACGGAATCTACTCGCTGCGACAAAGCCCCGTCGCCGCATTAGCCAGTACCTGCGTTGGGGTTCGGTGAAGCGCATTGCCATGGTGATGAGCGGCTAGACTCTATTCTGAAGACACACCTGCCGAGTCCCCGCGTAAGTGCGGCGGGGTGGCGGGGTCGCCGTTAGCAGATTCTTCAGAGTTATGATTCCAATACGTGCATCCCTGATACTGAGCCAGATGTTATTTGTGCTACTGCTCGCGGGGTGTGGGGACTCCAGCGACACCGGAACAGGGATGGCCGCGCAGCAGAGAACAGTCACAACCAGCCTGAAGCCCGCCACCGATTCCCGGCTCGCTGAGGGGATTCGCGATGCCGCAGCGGAGCATGCGAACGATATGTCGGGCTTTTACCTGCTGCGCGACGGCCTGTCGGCGTTTGTCGCCCGCGCGGTACTGATTGAAGAGGCCACAGTCTCCCTCGACCTCAAATACTATATCTACCAGGACGATAGCGTCGGCCGCCTGCTCACCAGCCTTTTGCTGAAGGCAGCGGATCGCGGCGTGCGTGTACGCTTGCTTGTCGACGATCTCGGCACCCGAGTGGTCAATCCCTGGATACTGGCATTGGATCGGCATCCAAACATGCAGATTCGGGTATTTAACCCGGTAGAGGGGCGCAGTGGTATCAAGCGCGCACTGGAGCAGGCGGTAAATTTGGGGCGCATCAATCACCGCATGCATAACAAGTTGCTGGTTGCCGACGGGCTGGTGATGATTACCGGTGGGCGCAATATTGCCGATGGTTACTTCTCAAAATCATCGGTGGAGTTTCTCGATGTAGATGTACTTTCCATTGGTGAAGTGCTGCCGCAGTCGAGTGAGATTTTTGACCGCTATTGGAATAGTCCGGTTTCCGTTCAGGTGTCGGAGCTGTTGATCGCCGATGATGATGAACACAGCCTGGAGGAGTTGCGCAAGCGCACTCAGAAACTGCTGGCCGATGAAGAAGGCAGTGAGTTTACCCGTGCTCTAGAACAGTCGAAAATGGCGGCAGAGCTCGCCAGTGGCAACATTCCTTTTCATTGGGGAAAAGCACGCTTGATGGCGGATCCGCCGGAAAAGGCGCTGGGCAAGGATGATATTCCCCGGGAGGAATATCCCGGCTATCAACTTGAAGAAATTATTCGCGATGCCAAGGAGCGGGTGAGCATCAGTGCCGCCTACTTTGTGCCTGGTGTGATTGGCGTCGACCTGTTTACTGGGCTGGAAAAACAGGGCGTCAATGTGGGGGTCCTGACAAACTCCCTGAGCAGTAACGATGTGGCGATCGTCCACGGCGCCTATGCTCGCTATCGCGAGCAGCTACTGAGTGCGGGGGTTGATCTGTGGGAATTGCGTGTCGTTGCCGGGGAAGAACGGCGCAAGAAGTGGTTTCGCGGCGATTCAAAAGCCACGCTGCATGCCAAGACCTTTGTCATCGATCACAGCCAAGGGTTTGTCGGCTCCATCAACCTCGATGGTCGCTCCCTGCTGTGGAATACGGAAATTGGCATGTTGATGGAAAGTGCCGAAATTAATCAGGAGTTGCACGCCCTGTTTGAGGAGTGGGTCGCGCCGGATTCAGCCTGGTCAGTGCAGCTTTCTGAATCCGGCAAGCTCGAATGGCATGCGGAAGGTGATGACGGCGATGCGATCGTGAAGCACAAAGACCCGGATACCACTTTGTGGCAGAGAACGCTGGCCTGGGTGCTTTCCTGGTTGCCAGTGGAGTCCCAGATTTGAACGGACACTTCCTATGCCGGTGTTCACCTCTCAATTCGGTAGTCCATTCAGTAGTCCATTCAGCAGTCCAATCAGTAGCGCCGGATGTTACTTGGGAAATAGCATTACCCAGTTCAAACGAAACCCCCAATCCTGCCCACCGGTGGCAGGGCTCTCGGCGTAGTAGCGCGGTCCCGCCTGGATCTGGTAGGTCTGCTTGCCGACCTTGAATACCTTCGCCACCAGAAAGTGCACGGGCACATTCCATTGTTCCGCTTCCCAGTCATAGGTGGACTCTGTCTGCAGTGTATAGGTCCAGGACGTGGGGGTGTTGTAGGCGAGGAAGGGTTGTACAAAGGTGCTGTTCACATCGGCGCGGTTGTCATTGCCGGCAAAGGACCAGATATGGTTTACGAGCCCACCAATAGTCCAGGGTCCGGTCTGTTTCAGTACAACGCCGGTGGGGCCGGCACCCCATTTTTCAGTGCCTAAAAGTGGTTCGGTTCCCGTCGGTAGCAGAAAAACCGGCCCCACGCCCCAGGTGACGCCACCCTCGGTGGGCTCTTTGGGAGAGAAAAAGGCGCTTTGCACCGTGTCGCTAAGGCCGGTTTGGTCTCCGCTGCCAGGAAAGATCTCCTCCTGGCTCACCACCGGTAAAATCGTGCGGCTGATGAGGTTCCAGTCCTCTCCGATCGAAATGGGTATCACTGGCTGGATATTCAGAGTGTATTTGCGTCCTCCCTCTACCGGGCCATAGCGATTGTCCCAGTTGTGCTGGAACGGCACACTGATCAAGTCAGAAACTGGGTTGCTGAGTTTCTTGGCGAGGTCGGAGTCGGCGAGGGCATTGACGCTGGAAAGGAAGAGAGTCGGTACGAGTAGTGCGGCGAAACAACGGTACATCTTTTTCACCATAATTGGAAAGTCGTAAAACGGCTTCCCTCAGTTTAGATATCCCGGGCGGTTTTTGTTTCTGCGCGACGTGTTGCTCAACGAAAAATAGGAAAGTGGAGAGAGAGGGGGAGGCTTAGGCGACACTTCCATGCCGCCTGGGGAGAAGGGGCGCTGTTACTTTGCAGCAACTGCGAGGGCTACGGTGCCCGGGCCAAGGTTGATGCCCCCGGAAAGGCTCATCACCGAGCGATAGATTTTCACCTTGTGCTCGGCGGCTGTTTTTTCGAATTCCTTGAAGCCGGGTACCTTTTCAAGATCCTTCAGCGGGCCGGCAATGCTGACGACGACGGCAGGCATCAGCAACTCGTTTGCGACCATTTTTTCCGTTGCCAGCTCGAACAGGCGGCGGGTGCAACCGTCGTAGGTTTTCACCGTGTCGGCAACCCCGGAACCCTGGTAGGTCATTGAGATAATAGGGTGCAGATTTAGCGTGCGGGCCATAAAGGCTTTCATCCAGCTTACGCTTTTTTCATTCTTCTGGCGGCCGCGTTCACGCAAGTAATAGATATCCTTGATGGTTGCGTAACCCACCATCTTGCGCCCGAACTCTTCCGCGCGGGATTTGATCTGTGCGCCGGTTAATCCCTTTTGGATCAGCGAGAGCGTGTAAAGCGCCAGCAGCCCCTGTCCGGAAAATAGCGTGTGGGAGTCCACCGCGTTGATCTGTGTCTCATCATTCGTCAGCTTGCCCGCAACTTTCTGCGCATTGGCAAAGGTCGGACTGTTTGCGCCATTGATGGTCTGGACCACGATATCTTTGTGGCCGTTGCGCATTAGCTTTGTCAGCACTTCCTCGATTTCGTCCTCGCCCGCGGGGCCGGACTGAACCTGGTGGGAGCGGTCCACCAGGTTGAGGGAATAGAAGTGGTTCATTTGTGCGGGGTTGCGCTGATCCCCGAATGCGTCCTTGCCCACACTGACGGAATGGGGTAGCACCGGGATCTTGTACCTGCGCAGGAATTCATCGGGGAGATCGCAGCCGGAATCGACGACTAACTGAACCATGGGAATACCTCTTATTTTCTGGTTCGCTGTCGGAGGGATTAGGCGCCAAATGTAGCACTTCGTCACAGTTTGCAACAGATGCAACCCCTTGGTTGATGTCGCAAACTGTGACTGTCAGGTCGTTCAGCCGCGCATCTGTTCCAGTTCCAGCCCCTTGGTCTCGTGCACCATATAGATCACAAAGGCGACGGAAAGCAGGGCGAACAGGGTGTAGATACCGTAGGCGCCGGCGAGGCCGATACCAGTCAGCATGATCGGGAAGGTCATGGTTATGCCGAAGTTGGCACCCCATTGGGCGAGCCCGGATACCGCAAGGCCGGAGCCGCGGATCTGGTTGGGGAACATCTCTCCCAGCATGGTCCACATGGCCGGCCCCCACGAACCATTGAAAAAGAATACATAGGCGCTGGCCGCGACCAGTGCCAGTAAACCCATACCCTGGGACAGTTGCAGGCCGCCTTCGGCACCGATGGTGGCGGTGGTGAACGCAAAGGCCACCAGTCCCAGAGTTACCGCCATGCCGATGGAGCCCACGAGAAGCAGGGGCTTACGGCCAATCCGGTCAATCAGCGCCATGGTGATCAGGCAGGCGCCGATGCTCACACCACCGGAGATTATATTGATCAACAGCGCGTCGGACTCCGAAAAGCCCACGGCCTGCCAAAGCACAGCGCCGTAGTAGAACACCACATTGATACCCACCAGTTGCTGGAAGATGGCAAGGCCGATACCGACCCAGACGATCTTGCGCACCCTGCCGACACGTCGGCCGGCTTTTTCCAGCAAGTCGCCGAAGTGTGGGCGGTGGTCTCCGGCCACAGACTTGCGGATACTTTCGAGCTTTCCGGCTACCGCCGCCTCCCCATACAGCTTGCGCAGTACGTCAGTGGCGCGGGAGGTTTGCCTGGACAGTACCAGGTAGCGGGGGCTTTCCGGAATCAATAGCAGTGCGAGGAAAAACAGGGTGGCCGGGGCAATCTCAATCCAGAACATCCAGCGCCAGGCGTTGTAACCCATCCACCACTCGTTGACCGCGGAGCCAGCTAGATTGGCGAGCCAGTAGTTACTTACGAAGGCCGCGAACAGGCCGGAGATGATGGCCATCTGGTTGATAGTTGTTAGCCGCCCACGAATGGCTGCCGGTGCAATCTCACTGATATACGCGGGTGACATCACGCTGGCCGCTCCCACCGCGAGACCGCCGAGGATGCGATAGAACACAAACTCCGGAGAGCTGGTGGCGATGCCGGATCCCCAGGCGCTGATTATGAACAGTACCGAGGCAATCAGCAGCAGGGTCTTGCGCCCCCACAGGTCTGCCAGTCGCCCGGCAAAGAAGGCGCCCACCGCGCAACCGAGCAGCATCGAGGCCACATTGAACCCGGTCCCCGCAGTATTGGAATTGAACGCCTGCTGCAGGCCGGTCACGGTGCCATTGATTACACCGCTGTCAAAACCGAACAGAAAACCACCGATGGTGGCGACGCTGCAGATCAGAATTATGTATAGGAGAGAGGGGGATTCCTCGCGGGCCGCGAGGTTTTCGACAGAGTTCTCAATCGCTTGCATGAGATTACTTCCTGCTTGTTTTTATCATTGGTCGCCCGGCGGGCATTTATCGCTTGCAAGTGTGACCCACTGCCAAGGTGAAAGCGTCCTACTTTAGGTAAAAAAGTAAAGTAGGACGCTCCACTTCCGGGTCGAAGAGTCATTGGCCCTGCAGCGCGGTATACTCCGCTCGCGGCCCATGCCCGCACAAATTTTTTAAACCCTCTAGTCAATCGACCTTTCATGTCCGATCACTCAACCAATCTGACAGATTCAGTGCGCCAGACAATGCTGCGGCACCCACCGGCGCGGCACCTGTGGCTCGGGTATTCCGGTGGGCTGGATTCCACGGTGCTTCTGCACCTGCTGGTGCGCTCGGGAGTTGAAGTGACGGCACTGCACGTTCACCACGGCCTGAGCGTGAGGGCGGATCATTGGCTGGCGCACTGTCAGGCGCAGGCCGATCGATTGGGGGTGCCTTTTCAGGCATTGCGGGTCCAGGTAGATCGTCGCGATGGGGGAATGGAGCAGGGCGCGCGAACCGCCCGCTACCGGGCCTTCGCCCAGGTGATGGCACCTGGGGATCAGCTTCTGCTGGCCCACCATGGTGATGATCAGGCGGAAACCCTGCTGTTGCGCTTGATGCGCGGTGCCGGGCCACGAGGCCTGGCGGCGATGGCGGAGTCCCGAGCACTGGAAGAGGGTAAATCGGTCTTGCGACCTCTATTAAAGGTGCCTCGTGCGGAGCTGGAGGCCTACGCGCATACCGAAGGATTGGAGTGGATCGAGGATGACAGCAACGCCGACCTGTCGATTGACCGAAATTATATCCGCAGTCAGGTTTTGCCTGCGCTTGCGGCCCGTTGGCCGTTGGTAAACCGGATCGCAAGGGCGGTGGAGAACCTGAGGGAATCCGCCGAATTGCTGGAAGACCTGGCGGAGCGTGATCGATCGGACTGTGGTGTCCGCCAGGAGCGCTTCGGTGAAAGCATCGCACTGGATGGGTTTCTATCCCTGTCAGCAGCGCGTCAGAAGAATCTGCTGCGCGGGTGGATTGATGCCAGTGGCGGCGAGATGCCTGAGGCAGTGCAGTTATCCCAGGTTCTGATGCAAATTCGGGCTGCCGATGATGCTCAGCCGACCGTCGCCCTCGGGGGGTTGGTGGTACGCCGGTATCGTGATCGCCTTTATCTCACACCACAATTACCTCCTCTTGGCGAATCGACAGCAGAGGAGTGTGCCTGGCAATGGGACGGTGTTGGCGATCTGGAACTTCCCGGTGGCTGGGTGCTTTCTGCCCACACCGCTTGGCTGGGGGCGGACTATATTGTTCGCTATCGCACTGGCGGCGAGCGGGCCAAGCCGGCCGCACGCGCCCACTCCCAGACATTAAAGAAGCTGCTGCAGGAGTATGCACTGGAGCCCTGGCTGCGCAGCCGGATTCCGCTGGTGTATTCCAGTGGCGAGCTTGTGGCGGTGGGGGACTTGTTTGTCACCGCTGGAGGGCCTACGGAACCGCCAATCTGGCGTTTTTCAGATTGAGCGGGAACAGCCTTTCTGGTAGTCTGGCGTCCCATCTCAAAGGCACCGGGTTGCGCGAGGTTGCGCCCCCAGAGCCAGTTCCGCACGCCCGAACTCGTCGGGCATTCAACTGACCAAGGTTTTGCATGACGCGCTATATTTTTGTCACTGGCGGCGTGGTTTCCTCATTGGGGAAAGGTATCGCTTCCGCTTCTCTGGCTGCCATTCTTGAAGCCCGTGGCCTCAAGGTCACCATCCTGAAGCTTGACCCTTATATCAACGTGGACCCGGGCACCATGAGCCCCTTCCAGCACGGCGAGGTCTATGTGACCGAAGATGGCGCCGAGACAGATCTGGACTTGGGCCACTACGAGCGTTTCATCCGCACGCGCATGTCCAAGCGCAACAACTTCACCACCGGCCGCGTATACGAAACCGTACTGCGCAAAGAGCGCCGTGGTGACTACCTGGGTGGTACCGTACAGGTAATCCCGCACATCACCGATGAGATCAAGCGCCGCGTGATCGAAGGCGGTCGCGACGTGGACGTCGCCATCGTTGAGATTGGCGGTACCGTGGGTGACATTGAATCCCAGCCGTTCCTGGAATCCGTGCGCCAGCTGCGCGTGGAGATGGGCATCAACCGCGCACTGCTGATTCACCTGAGCTACGTGCCGTACCTGGGCACTGCCGGTGAAACCAAGACCAAGCCTACCCAGCACTCCGTGAAAGAGTTGCGCTCCATCGGCCTGCAGCCGGATATCCTGCTGTGCCGCTCTGAGCGCGCCATCGACGATGACTCCCGCCGCAAGATCGCCCTGTTCACCAACGTGGAAGAGCGCGCGGTCGTGCCTCTGCCTGATGCCAAGACCATTTACGGCGTGCCGCGCATGCTGCATGAATATGGTCTGGATGACATTGTGGTGGAAAAGCTCCAGCTGGAGTGTGACGCGCCGGATCTGTCCGAGTGGGACGAGGTGGTAGACGGCAAGCTAAACCCGCAGCACGAAGTGAAAATTGCCATGGTCGGCAAGTACATGGAGCTGCTTGATGCCTACAAATCCTTGATCGAATCCCTGGTGCACGCAGGCATCAAGAACCGCACCAAAGTGAACATCGACTTCATCAACGCGGAAGATGTGGAAGGCGAGAATGGCCTCGACCTGATCAAGGATGCCGACGCGATTCTGGTGCCCGGCGGCTTCGGTGAGCGCGGCCTGGAAGGCAAGCTGGAATCCGTGCGTTACGCCCGTGAAAATAATGTGCCCTTCCTTGGCATCTGCCTAGGCCTGCAGTCCGTGGTCATTGAGTACGCGCGCAACGTACTGAACCTGGAAGGCGCTAACAGCACCGAGTTCGACGCTAAGAGCCCGCATCCGGTCATCGGCCTGATTACCGAGTGGATTGACAGCGAAGGCAATGTCGAGAAGCGCGATGAGAAGTCTGACCTGGGCGGTACCATGCGTCTTGGTGGCCAGGAGTGTCGCCTGACGAAAGATTCCAAGGCTCGCGAAATTTACGGCAAAGATGTAATCGTCGAGCGCCATCGTCACCGCTACGAAGTAAACAACAACTACGTAGACCGCCTGCAGAAAGCTGGCCTGAAAATTGGCGGCTGGTCTGCGGACGACACCCTGGTGGAAATGGTTGAGCTGCCGGAGCACGAATGGTTTGTAGCCTGTCAGTTCCACCCGGAATTTACCTCCACCCCCCGCGACGGCCACCCGTTGTTCGAGAGCTTTGTAGCGGCAGCGTTGAAGCACAGAAAATCGTAATTTGATGTGCTCAGGGTGGGGCGGTGAGACACTGACCCGCCCGGAATTGCCAAAAGAATTTGAGCGATGACCAGCCCCTGTCTGGCTCAGGATGAGAAAAATGAAAAATATCGAAGTCGGCAATCTGCAGGTTGCCAATGATCGCCCGTTCACCCTGTTCGGCGGGATGAACGTACTGGAGTCCCGCGATATGGCCATGAAAGTGGCCGAGCACTACGTCAACGTTACCGACAAGCTGGGTATTCCCTACGTTTTCAAGGCCTCCTTCGACAAGGCTAATCGCTCCTCTATTCACTCCTACCGGGGTCCCGGTATGGAGGAGGGCCTGAAGATTTTTGAAGAGATCAAAAAGACCTTCGGCGTCCCCCTGATCACTGACGTACACGAGCCCCACCAGGCAGCGCCGGTGGCGGAAGTGGTCGATGTCATTCAGTTGCCTGCGTTCCTCGCCCGTCAGACTGACCTGGTTGCCGCCATGGCCGCTACTGGTGCGGTAATCAACGTGAAAAAGCCCCAGTTTATGAGCCCGCCACAGGTGAAAAACGTGGTGGAAAAATTTGCTGAAGGCGGCAATGAAAAGATCATTTTGTGTGAGCGCGGCGCCTGCTTCGGTTACGACAACCTGGTCGTCGACATGCTCGGCTTCCGCACCATGATCGATGCCTCCGGTGGTGCACCGCTGATCTTTGATGTTACCCATTCCCTGCAAATGCGCGACCCGGGCGGTGCTGCCTCCGGTGGTCGCCGCGGCCAGGTGACCGAGCTGGGTCGCGCCGGCCTCGCCATCGGGATTGCCGGACTGTTCCTGGAAGCACATCCGAATCCGGAAAAGGCCCTGTGTGACGGCCCCAGCGCACTGCCCCTGGAAAAGCTCGAGCCTTTCCTCGCACAAATGAAAGCGGTGGACGACCTGGTGAAAAATTTCGAACCGCTCGATACCAAATAATGTAAAAACGAATAACTAGAATGAGTGGCCCTGAAAAAAGCGGCCACCACATCCAAACCTCACAGAAGTGATTTTTAGGTCTAACTATTTCTTGAATACAAGGAGCCCGTAAAAACAATGAGCAAGATTGTTGCTGTAAAAGCGTTTGAAGTATTGGATAGCCGCGGTAACCCCACCGTTAACGCCGATGTGATTCTTGAGTGTGGCGCGGTAGGTTCTGCCTGTGCACCGTCTGGCGCTTCCACTGGCTCCCGCGAAGCCCTCGAGCTGCGCGACGGCGACAAAAGCCGTTACCTGGGTAAAGGCGTACTGAAAGCAGTTGAGAACATCAACGGCGAAATCGCCAGCCTGCTAGTTGGCAAAGACGCTAGCGATCAACGAGCCCTCGACCAGGCCATGATCGACGCCGACGGCACTGAGAACAAATCCAAACTGGGCGCCAACGCCATCCTCGCCGTCTCCCTGGCCGCCGCCAAAGCTGCCGCTATCTCCAAGGGCATCCCCTTGTACCAGCACATTGCTGAAGTAAACGGCACTCCGGGCCAGTACACCTTGCCGGTACCGATGATGAACATCATCAACGGTGGTGAGCACGCCGACAACAACGTCGACATCCAGGAATTCATGATCCAGCCGGTGAAAGCGAAGACCTTCGCTGAAGCACTGCGCCAGGGTGCTGAAATCTTCCACGCCCTGAAAAAAGTACTGTCCTCCCAAGGCCTCAACACTGCGGTAGGTGACGAAGGTGGCTTCGCCCCCAACCTGCCGTCCAACGAAGGCGCCCTGAAAGTGATTGCCGAAGCCGTTGAAGCCGCTGGCTACAAACTGGGCGATGACATCACCCTGGCCCTGGACTGCGCATCTTCTGAATTCTACAAAGACGGCAAGTACAACCTGTCTGGCGAAGGCAAAGAATTCGACAGCGCGGGCTTCGCCGACTACCTGGCGGAACTGTCCGAGAACTACCCGATCATCTCCATCGAAGACGGCATGGACGAAAGCGACTGGGACGGCTGGAAAATCCTCACCGACAAAATCGGCGAGAAAGTGCAGCTGGTAGGTGACGACCTGTTTGTAACCAACACCAAGATCCTCAAAGAAGGTATCGAGAAGGGCGTAGGCAACTCCATCCTGATCAAGTTCAACCAGATCGGCTCCCTGTCCGAAACTCTGGACGCGATCAAAATGGCCAAAGACGCCGGCTTCACCGCGGTTATCTCCCACCGTTCCGGCGAAACCGAAGACACCACCATCGCCGACCTGGCCGTTGCCACCGCCGCTGGCCAGATCAAAACCGGCTCCCTGTGCCGCTCCGACCGCGTAGCCAAGTACAATCGTCTGCTGCGCATCGAAGCCGAGCTGGAAGGCAAAGCGCCTTACCGCGGCATTGCTGAGTTCAAGTAATTCAGGAAGCCCGGTAAACTGGCTAAAACTCGCTTCGTAGCGCGTGCTTGGAAGCGAAGGCTCTGATATCGACGGCCCTTCCCGGGACCGTCTGCGGCCAGGACGGCCGCAGCCGAGCCCCCATGGATGGGTTAACGGCGTGTCCCAGGAAGGGCCGTCGGTAGCAGAGTCGCCACGGAGTTTATTTCGTGAGCACTACCCTTTGAGCCAGAGAGAACAAAACAAATGAAATGGCTGCTGGCTATCCTCACCGTACTGTTGTTGATGACCCAATACCGATTGTGGGTGGGAGAGGGCAGTTTTGCCGAAGTGACGCGTCTTGAGCGCGAACTGAATGAGCAGCAGCAAAAAAATACCGCCCTTGCACGGGAGAACCGTCACCTGTTACGGGAAGTCCGTAGCTTGAAAGAGGGCACCGACGGCGTAGAAGCCAAGGCCCGCTACGACCTCGGCCTTATCAAAGAAGGCGAAACCCTGTTTATTTTTCTCGATCAGGATAAGCACAAAAATCCTGCGCAGTCACAGCGAGAAAAAGAATGAGTAACACAATCAGCCCAGTGGAACACGCATACTGGGTCGTGGTCCCCGCTGCCGGATCCGGTAAACGCATGGGGGCAGAGAAACCCAAGCAATACCTCAGCCTCGCCGGCAAACCCCTCATTGCCCATACCCTTGAAAATATCCTGGGCTGGCCCGGCTTGAGCGGGATCGTCGTCGCCATCGCAGCCGACGACCCAGAATTTCAGACATTGAGCGCCGCACAGGACCCCAGAGTCCACACGGTTACCGGTGGTGCCGAGCGCGCAGACTCCGTCCTCGCCGCCCTCGAATACCTGAGCCAGCAGGCCGGCCCAGAGACCATCGTGCTCGTCCACGATGCCGCCCGGCCACTGGTGAGCCAGAAAGATATTCAGAGCCTGTTGAGCGCCAGCCCCATCGCACTGCTCGCTCAACAGGCCAGCGACACCATCAAGCAGTCGCAGTGCGACGGTAGCAAAACACTGGTAAGCCAGACCCTGCCGCGAGACCAGATCTGGCTCGCCCAGACACCGCAAAAATCGCCACTGCAGGTGCTGCAACAGGCATTGAAGTTCGGACTTGAACATAATCCCCAGGCCATCACCGACGAAGCCAGCGCACTCGAGCTGGCGGGGCATAAACCGGAACTGGTCGCTGCCTGCCGCAGTAACTTCAAGATTACCCACCCCGCCGACCTGGTACTGGCGGAGGCATTGCTGCAACACCGGCAAACTCTCGAGCAACTTCAGTCAGGAGCCGAACAATGAGCTTCAGAATCGGCCAGGGCATTGATGTCCACGCCTTCGGCCCCGGCGATCACGTCGTCCTCGGCGGGGTCACCATCCCTCACGAGCAAGGGTTGGTGGCACATTCCGACGGAGACGTGCTGCTGCATGCACTGGCCGATGCCCTGCTCGGCGCACTGGCGCTGGGTGATATCGGCAAGCACTTTCCCGATACCGATGAAAACTATTCCGGTGCCGACAGCCGTGTGCTGTTGCGCCATGTTGTTGGCCTGATCCACCAGCGCGGCTACCGCGTGGTCAATGCCGATGCGACCCTGATTGCCCAGGCACCCAAAATGGCTCCGCATATCGTCGCTATGCGCGAAAGAATCGCCACCGATTGCGAGGTTCCAATGGATGCGATCAGTGTAAAGGCCACCACCAGCGAAAAGCTCGGCTTTACTGGTCGTAAAGAAGGTATTGCAGCACAGGCCGTGGTGTTGCTGGAATCAACTGGCGGAAGTGCTGCGTGAGCGAAGATCACTCAAACTGGAATCTGGACTGGCCGCGGGCCCTGGGCGGCGCCGCCATTCGCGCGGATTTTCGCACTGAGCCAGAGGATTTTGTGGTGGACGAGCTGGCTGCGCCAGAACCCGCTCCGGTACCCGGAGAGAGTGAGCATGTCATCGTGCAGGTCCGAAAGCGCGGCGCCAATACGGGTTATGTAGCGCAGCAGCTGGCTCAGCTGGCGGGAGTGCAAAGTAAAGACGTTGGTTACTACGGGCTCAAAGACCGCCATGCAGTCACTACCCAGTGGTTTAGTGTATGGCTGGCACAGAAGCCAGAGCCGGACTGGCAGCAGGTAAATGATGAGGAGATCAGCGTTCTTCAACACTTTCGCGGGTTGAGGAAGCTGCGTCGCGGCGAACATCTGGGCAATCGCTTTCAGATTCGCCTGCGCAATGTGCAGGGAGACCGCGATGCTGCCGAAGCCGTCCTGGCCAAGGTGCCGGCAGGGGTCCCCAACTATTTTGGCGAACAACGCTTTGGCCACAATGGCGGCAACCTGGATCTGGTGAACCGCATCGTCGCTGATGAGGAGGCGGGAAAGCGCCGCAGGATCCCGCGCAATCAGAAGGCCTTTGCCATGTCTGCCGGGCGCAGCTGGCTGTTCAATCAGGTGCTCGCTGCCCGTGTGGAACAGGGCAACTGGCTACAAGTGATTGCTGGTGAACCCGAAGAAGCCGGATCTGGGCCGCTCTGGGGCCGCGGTCGCAATCCTGCGGGTGACGAGCAGTTGGCGCTTGAGCAGGAGGCTATGGCGCCCTGGAAGCCTTGGTGTGACTGGTTGGAGCACTGCGGTCTAAGCCAGGAGCGGCGCGGGCTGGTGCTGCAGCCCCAGGGGTTCCAGGCCCGCTGGGAAGGGGATGACCTGATTCTGAATTTTGCACTGCCGCCGGGCACTTTCGCCACGGCAGTTTTGAGGGAAGTGGCAGAACTGGCCAATCTGTCCGCTAGCACAATAAAATAATCGACAACAAAATGTGACCGGTGGCACAGGTGTGGCCCCGGCCAGTCGCCGGACACTGTGTGGATACCGGCGATCCGCTTGCAGGGAGACTGTGCGTCCTTATGGATCGATTTAGACACGAAGGTCTGGGAATGACATCCCAGCGCACCCGTAACCGCCTGATTCAGCGCCTGCGGGATGAAGGCATCAGCAGTGAAGAAGTGCTGGATGTAATGGCTTCTACCCCTCGTCACCTGTTTCTCGACGAGGCGCTGGCCATCCGTGCCTATGAAGACACGGCGCTGCCGATCGGTTACGGTCAGACCATCTCCCAACCTTATATTGTCGCGCGCATGACCGAGCTGCTGATCAGTCGCGCTCGTTCCCGTGCCAGGGTGCTGGAAGTCGGTGCCGGCTCCGGCTATCAGACTGCGATTCTGGCGCGCCTGGTCGACAAACTGTATTCGGTAGAGCGCGTCGAGCCGTTGCTGATCAAAGCCCGGCAGCGTATGCGCGAGCTGGGCATATTCAATGTGGAAATGCGCCTGAGTAATGGCGGCTTTGGTTGGCCTGAGCAGGGGCCTTTCGACGCGATTCTGTGCGCGGCCGCACCGGCTACTGTTCCCGACGAGCTGAGAGAGCAGCTGGCCCCTGGCGGAGTTCTGGTCATCCCGGTGGGGAGCGACAGACAGTATTTGACGATTGTCACCCGCAGTGAGGATGGAAGCCGCTTCGATGTGGAGAAGGCTGAACCGGTACGCTTTGTCCCGCTGCTAAGCGGGGTGGTTCGCTGATGCCCCAACCAATAAATCACTACCTGGGCGTAGCGGCGCGCGGGTTGGCCATGGGGGCAGCGGATGTGGTGCCCGGTGTGTCCGGTGGCACGATTGCCTTTATTACCGGTATTTATCAGGAACTTCTGGACTCCCTCAGCCGGATCGGACCGCACACGGTTACGGTTCTGTTCAAGCAGGGAGTTTCTGCGGCCTGGCGTCAGATCAACGGTACCTTTCTTTTGGCCCTGTTCTCCGGGGTCCTTGTCAGTATTTTTAGCCTCGCCAACCTCATCAGCTATCTGCTTGAAGAATATCCCATCGTGGTCTGGAGCTTCTTTTTTGGACTGATCCTGGCCTCTGTTGTGCCCATAGTCCGGCGGGTGCCACGCTGGAGCTGGCAGTGCTGGGTAGCGCTAATCCTCGGTGTAGTAATGGCGGTACTCATCAGTGAGATGCGGCCGCGGGAAATCCCTGCAACGCCCTATACCCTGTTTTTCTCCGGGGCCCTGGCCATTTGCGCCATGATCCTGCCTGGCATCTCAGGCTCTTTTATTCTGCTGATGATCGGCATCTATCCCAAAGTCATTCAAGCGGTCCACCAGCTTCAGTTCAGTGCGCTGGTCTGGTTTGGAGCGGGGGCGGTTACCGGGTTGTTGCTCTTCAGTCGTTTGTTGTCTTGGCTGATGCACCGGTTTCCGTCGGTTACCCTGACCTTTCTGGTGGGTATTCTGATTGGCAGCCTGAACATTGTCTGGCCGTGGAAGTTGGCGGTCGGAAGTTCCAGTGGCGCGGGAGAGGAACTGGCTCCGGTGATGTCCAATGTTTCGCCGGGCGAGTTTGCTGCGGTCTCTGGTGAGCCTTCGTACTGGATCGGGGCCCTGCTGGCTTCATTGGCAGCGGTATTTCTGGTGCTGGCTATCGAATGGATGCACTGGCGCCATGTAAGAAATGTCGCACAGGGATAAGGAGCAATTGCTCACAGTCATTGCAGGCCATATTTCACAAGTAATGGTCGGCTGACTTACAGTTCTGAAGTGTCAGATTCTTTTAAGAAAAGTAATTAACTGATAGCAGCGAAAGCACCAGATTTATTTGTCGCCTACAAGGGATAAAACAGCACTTTTCTTTAGACACTTTTTCCATAAATGCACCCCTTTGATGTAAAAAGAGAATAATGAAACGGCGTATATTTCTACATAAAAACACTGCTTTAACCGCAATTGAAGGGTGTTTTTTGTGCCGTTATTTCTTTTTTCTGTTAAAAATATTCACCATCGCTATTCTCCTTGTTTCGGCTTCAGGGTGTGCCAGCAACCTGGCGCCAACGTCCTCTCTGGGGCAGCCGCCCAGCCAGAGAATTCAGCATCACACGGTCAGTCGCGGTGAAACCCTTTACTCGATTGCTTGGAGATATGGTAAAGATTTCAAGGACTTGGCGTATATAAACCGGATTCCTTCACCCTATCGGATCTTTCCGGGGCAGCGCCTGAAACTTGCCGGTACTGCTCCCGTTCAGGTGGTTAGAAAAGCACCAAGTGCACCTGCGAAGCCTCGCCGAGTCACTGCGAAGAAACCTGCTTCTGTTAAAAAAGTAACGCCAAAACCCGTGGCCAAAACGTCTAAAACGGTCAGTAATAAAAGTGTCATAAATTGGCGCTGGCCAGCTAAGGGGAGAGTTATCTCCCGATTCCAGCCTAACAATGCCCTCAGAAAGGGTGTTGATATTGCCGGGAAAAAGGGGGAATCTGTTCAGGCAGCAGCAGATGGCACAGTGATTTACGCCGGAAGCGCATTGAGAGGTTATGGCAAGCTTTTGATCATCAAGCACAGTGAGGAATTCCTCAGTGCTTATGCCCACAACGACAAGTTACTTGTTGGCGAGGGTGCGAAGGTCAAGGCGGGGCAACGGATAGCGGAACTGGGTTCGAGTGGTACCGACCGCGATATGCTCCACTTTGAAATTCGCAGGAATGGTAAGCCGGTAGACCCCATGGCCTACCTGCCATAACCCGACCGACCAGGTCTGCTCAGTTTTTTGGTGTGGAGAGCCCCCTGTCTAACGCTGTTGTGCAATAAAAATGGACTTTTATTTATAACCACTTGAGGTAGTCACCGGGATCGGCAGTAACTGCCCTGCAGTGACACTACTCACCAGTGAAGGTGAGTTGCCGGGAACGGAGGCTGTCGCGATTGACGGCGACCGATTCAGCGATTGCGAGTTGTCAACGTGGCTGAAACAGGCAAAGTACAAGGAGTTGGGGAAATGGAAGCACAACGACAGGATCACATGGCGTTTGACGCCAGAACAGATCTAACACCCGAGCCAGTGGATCGGGACGAACCCATATCAGAAACCAAAAAAAGCCGTACCCGGAGTAAAACGGCAAAAAAAAGCTCCGAAACGATCTCTCACAAGCCTATCTCTCAGAAAACGGGTTCTTCGAAAACAGTCTCGAAAGAATCCCCTTCGAAAACCTCCATCCGTAAAACGGATGATGCCCACGGGCAAAAGAATCTCGACGCAACCCAGTTATACCTGAACGAAATCGGTTTCTCTCCTCTGCTGACCGCAGAAGAGGAGGTCTACTACGCACGTAAAGCCCTGCGAGGCGACGCGGCCGCGCGCAAGCGCATGATTGAGAGCAACCTGCGATTGGTTGTTAAAATAGCCCGACGTTACGTCAGCCGTGGCTTGGCGTTGCTGGACCTGATCGAGGAAGGAAACCTCGGCCTGATCCGCGCGGTGGAGAAA
Source organism: Microbulbifer elongatus (assembly GCF_020524885.1). Lineage (GTDB taxonomy): Bacteria > Pseudomonadota > Gammaproteobacteria > Pseudomonadales > Cellvibrionaceae > Microbulbifer > Microbulbifer elongatus_A. The sequence goes on from NZ_JAIVKJ010000003.1 coordinate 89,771, forward strand.
TTTGATCCGGAACGCGGTTTCCGTTTCTCAACCTACGCAACCTGGTGGATCCGTCAGACCATTGAGCGTGCCATCATGAACCAGACGCGCACTATCCGTCTGCCCATTCATGTGGTTAAAGAGCTCAACGTCTATTTGCGCGCATCCCGCGAATTGGCACAGAAACTGGATCATGAACCCAGTGCGGAAGAAATTGCCAGCCTGCTGGAAAAACCCGTAGAAGATGTTGAGAGGATGCTCGGCCTGAACGAGCGTGTGACCTCCGTGGATACGCCGATTGGTCCGTCTTCGGAAAAAACACTGGTCGATACCATCCCGGATCAGCAGGAGTCAGACCCCGCGGAGTTGCTGCAGGACAAAGATCTGTTCGACAGCATCAACCGCTGGCTCAGTGAACTTCCGGACAAGCAGTGTGAAGTGGTTTCCCGTCGCTTCGGATTGCGCGGATACGAGGCCAGTACTTTGGAAGAAGTAGGGCGTGAAATCGGCCTGACTCGTGAACGCGTGCGCCAGATCCAGGTGGATGCGCTCAAACGTCTGCGCGAAGTGATGGAGAGCCAGGGGCTCGACGGCATGTCACTTTTTGCCAACCTGTGATCAGGTGTAGTGACAAAATAGATTGCTTCTTTTCCCTTTAGTAAAGCCCGCAACAGTTGTTGCGGGTTTTTTCATATCCGGACTCTTGAATTACTTCTGCTTCCAGCGGCCCAGGTTGTCCTGATAGTACTCGCCCTTGGACAGCCGCGCCTCCAGTTTTTCCGCCGCACGCGCTGCTACCTGGCTGATATCGATGTTGTTGCGCTTGGCGATGGCAGCGTATTCACGCTTACGCTTGGCATTTACTTCTGTTACCAGTGCTTCGACTTCTGGGGTGGCTCCCTGTACCACGGCGATATAACCACTATTCGCTTCACCCACCAGTCCTTTGCTCTGTGCCTCTTTCAGGGATATGGCACTGGCGGGCAGGGCAATCAACAGGGTGAGGGAAAAGAGACCTGAAAGCAGTTTTTTGATAAATGGTTTCATGGCTGCAGTGGGGTTCCTTTTATCGTTCATTAGAAAATGCCTTCCTTATCTTCAAACAGATCGTCCAGTTCCTTGTCTACTCTGACGCGAATCTCATGCTCGATCTTCACATTCAGGTTGACCGTTATTGGCTCACTGGGCGCTTGCACAGCAACTGTGGGCGTACACGCGCTGGTGCCGGCCAAGCCGAGCGCCAGCAGCAGGCATAGTGCCAAGCGCTTGAAGATTCCTGTTTGTTTCACTGGGTACTCCCGTTACTGTTCAGGGGTTGGCCTGGTTTTACCCGGGGAACCGGGATCGTGTTCGGTGATGACGAGGCCACTACCTGCATACTGTTGATGATTACTATAGATACTGCCGGATTAACCGTAACTGAACAGTGTACAGAAATCGGAGTAATCCTGCGCAGGCCTTATTACCATCTTTTACTCTCCTCTCTCACTGCACCTGTTTTTCCAGAACATCGGTCAGGTCCCGGCTGGCCTGGAGGGAGCGCAGCATGGTGGGAATGTTGTTTTCAAGGTTCAGATTGATGATGAGGTCCCGGTTGGCGTCGATGGCCTCGCTGCGTCCGGTCAGCTTCAGGTCTAGCTTCAGGTCGCCACTCAGTGGGTAGGTGATGGTGCCATTGATATCCCGGTAGTTGTAATCCTCCAGTGCGCCGGCGAGGAGTTTCAACTGGGGGTTGCTACCAAGCATTGCTGGGGAGAAGGCGCCGTAGTAACGCAACCTGCCACCGGGAGGTCGGGACTGAATGGCTCCGTTTTCAACGGTAATTCCCTGCTTATCTGTGACGATGGGGATTTTGGCGTCAAGCAGACCACTTGCGGCAAAGTTCGTCGACTCCATTTCCCGCGCGAGGGCGCCAATGGATATCCCGGTAAACTGGAACTGTGAGCGACGTTCTTCGCCGTTCAGGTTCCAGGTGGCTGACTCGGAGGTCAGGGCGCCCTCCAAAAGCTCGGCGGCGAAGTTTTTCAGCGTGAGGTCGCCATTGGGGCTCAGGGTGAGGGAAAAGTGAAGGTTGTTGAGTGCGACACCGGTATCCACCGTGTCGATCGATACCATGGCCGGTTTCTCTGTGATCCAGTGGTCGCCACTCTGCTGCAGTTTCACCTCCGTATTTACACCCACGGCAAAGCTTTTATTGACCTGAAGCCCGGCATCTTTCATTGCAAGAATGGCACGACCTCTGTCTTTATCTGGCCATTGCAGTCGCGCCGAGGCCTGTACTGAGCCATCGATTATGTCAACGGGCAAGCCCTTTATGACACGGGCGAGTGTGTTATTGGGGGAGAACGCTGTCTCGGGCAGGGTGATTTTCAGTTCGCCTTTGCCGGTCTCCAGGCTATGGGTCCATTGGCTGCTCATCTTTAATGGACCACTGGTAACGGTGCTAACGCCTGAAATCTGCCCATCGCTTAGTGCCAGACGTCCATTGGAAGACACACTCGCTTCGAACTGATCGAGCGCCTGTACATTCAGGTTCTCATTCTGGAATTGCGCCTTTGCATTGAACCCGTGCTTCCTGCCCGGTTTATTGCTGATGGTGATTTCCCGTAGGAATACAGCGCCGCTTATCCCATTTTCTTCCACTACCAGGGGGGAAACACTCAGAGCCATTTCAGGAATCTGGCATTCGGTCTGTTGCCGGCTTGCCGTACAAATGGCCTTTTGGGTAAACAATTCCGGGGCAGAAATCTTGACGGGGCCTGAGGTCATTTCGGTGGCGGCAAGATTAAAATTTGTGAAACTGAACTCGATGCTTTCGCTGGCCGGATTACGTTTGATTGTACCTGTGGTCTCCAGTTCCAGCTGTTCCGCCGAAGTAGCCGCGTCAATCAGATCCAGCGTTCCCAGGCTTGCCTTTATAGCCATAGAGCAATCGACAGCGGGGAGCTTGCTACACTGGGCATTCGTTATTCTTCCTGCTAGCTCCGGTGCAGGCTTTTTCTCTTTTGCTTTTAGGGGGCTTTTCTCTTCGGCCCTGAACTCCAGCTCTGGAATATCGAGGGCCAGCGGGCCCGGCATTTTTGTTGCCGAGATAACCAGGGGCTGTAGTGCCGCCACCTTTACATCGACCGTTTGCCAGCCGAGTGCCGCCAGTGGATTTTCCTTTTGCGGAAGAGAAAGGGAGAATTCTGCCGGTGACGGGCTCTCGATTTGCACTGAAAGCTCTGTTAGGACGGCCGATGTCTGCCCGCTTGTCAGGTTGTTTAGCGAGGGAAGCAGGGCGTTTCCACTGAATCGCTGCCGGCCACTGAGATCATTGACCCTGTAGTGTCCGAAGGTGGCACTCCATCTCGGGCTGTTAAGCAAAGGGGAAAGGCGGGCAAGGTCGTATTGCCCGTTAAACATAATTTGTGGAATGGACAGTTCGGTGGCTAGGGAAACCTCTGTTTGCAGCAGTGGCGTTGCGCTGCTTTCAGCGGGAATCTGTGGTTCCGATATGGGCGTAAGCTCGACAAAAACTTTTCCCTCGACCGAATTCACTACTAGCGGAGAGAGTGTCGATATGTGAAACGATAGCGGCTCTTTGACTTCATACTGAACTGCCAGCGGTGCTCCAAGCATATTTTCTGGCAATTCCGCTGAGAGAGATGAGGCGGCCATTGTAGCAGTGATATTACTCACGCTTGCCAGGCTCTCCAGGTGATCTGGAGTTTGCCCCTGCAGTGTCAGCTCGACCTCGCCGTTTAAGGATTGCGCGATAGAGTTCCAGTCAACGGGTGCCGGGTCACTGGTAACCGCAGTCAGCGAAATATCCAGTTGTTTCAGCAAAGAGACCATGCCATTGGCGTTGAACTGGATCTGGCTTTCCATTGTCCAGACGTCCGCGCTCACAGCACTGTGGTCCGCACCCTTACGGTTTATTTTGCCCTGAATAGTGCTGAGCGGTTGGTCCTCGTAGTTCAGCTGCAACTCAAAATCAACCGCATGGGCTTCAGCGTTGTTTAGCGCAAGGTTAACAGTACAGCTCTCGCAGCGAGAGCTAAGGACCTTCCCGGTGATATTCTGCCCAGGCGTATTTTTTGCAGAGACAGTCAGATAACCGTCAAACTTTTCTGCCCAGTAAATCTGTTCAATCGTCAGTTCCCGAACGGGGACTTTTTTCAGGGCTAGGAGGGTTTCGCTGATCGATAATTGACCATTCCCCGGCGAGGTATCAACCGAAGCGTCCGTTTGCGTAGCAGGCGAGCTGGCACCTCGGGAGGCAGGTTCCGATTTGACTTCCGATGATGATGAAGTGGAAGTCTTCGGGGATCGCAGGGTTACCCTAGCCATGCGAAGCTCGCTTTGCGCGGGTGTCGATGGGTCATTATGCCTTTGTTTGCGGAGAAAAGATCGAAGGTCTGTCAATTGCACATTATCGATGTCGATACCCAAACCTGTGTCGCTGGTCAATCTCAGTTGATCAATATGTGCACTAATCTGGTTGTTTTGACGCGTCAGCGTTAATCCGTGGAGCGCGGAAAGCGTGATTCCTTCTAGCTGATGGTTAATGACTGGAGGTAGCCACTGGTGCCGAGTCAGCCAGCCGGAAACACCCGCCAGCAGGAACAACAGCAGTACACCTGCAACAGCGATAGAAAGGCGGGAGACAGCTCGCACGAAAACCTCGGTTGAGTGGCTTGAGAATCGACGATTAAACGTAGAGACTTGCTAAAGGCTCACTGAAAATCTACTGCGCAAGCGCCTGACGGAGGCCGGCGGTGCTGGTTCGCCAGCCCGGTCGGAATGCTCGTGTATCACATATACACTCCGCTTCCTGCGCGCCGGCGGTCACCGTCAGCCACTTGCTCGCGACTATTTTCAGTTGAGCCCATCTGAGAATAACGACAGGGGCAGTAATTGTGAAATACATGATGACAGTTTTACGCGCTGGTTACACAAAGGGCAGGCATTCCCTGCAGACGGTTGCGACAGCGCTGGTAGGCGCCTTGTTACTGATAAATAGTGTCAGTGCTTTCGACCGCGTAAACGGGGAGGGGTTCGCCAGCCGCTCACCGGTACTGGCCACGCGGGGAATGGCCGCCACCAGCCAGCCTCTGGCCACCCAGGTAGCATTGGATATCCTTAAGAAAGGCGGCAGTGCTGTGGATGCGGCGATCGCTGCCAATGCTGTGCAGGGGCTGATGGAGCCAACTGGCAACGGCATCGGCGGGGACCTGTTTGCCATTGTCTGGAGTGCTGAAGATAAAAAGCTTCACGGTTTGAATGCCAGTGGACGGTCGCCTAAATCGCTACCGTTTAGTCACTTTGCCGACAATAATCTCGACAAAATCCCTTCCCACGGACCATTACCGGTGTCTGTACCTGGTGCCGTGGATGGCTGGTTTGAACTGCATGAAAAGTTCGGCAAGCTGCCGATGAAGGAATTGCTGGCGCCGGCGATTGACTACGCCAATGACGGTTTTCCCGTAACTCAGCTGGTGGCCTACTACTGGAATCGCTCGGTGCCCATCCTGGAAAAATTTCCCGGGTTCCGCGAGACCTATATGCCGGGTGGGCGCGCGCCAAGGGAGGGTGAGCTGTTCCGCAACCCGCGCCTGGCAAATACGCTGCAAAAGATTGCCGATGGCGGCCGCGATGCCTTTTATAAAGGTGATATCGCCCGGGAAATTGACCAATATATGAAGGCCAATGGCGGCTTTCTGTCGTATGAAGACCTTGCCGACCACACTTCTGACTGGATTGAGCCGGTTTCTACCAGCTACCGCGGCTATGATGTCTGGGAGTTACCACCCAATGGCCAGGGTATTGCTGCGCTGCAGATTCTGAACATTCTCGAGGGATTCGATCTTAAAAAGCTTGGTCGCCAGAGTCCGGAGTATGTGCATCTTTTTGCAGAAGCGAAAAAACTGGCCTTTGAAGATCGCGCCAAATACTACGCGGATCCGGCGTTCAACAAGCTGCCGGTACAGGAGCTGATTTCCAAGCCCTATGCTGACAAACGTCGGAAGCTGATCAATCCGGATAAGGCGGCAAAGCGCTACGATGCTGGCAATGTGGCACTGCGTCACGGCGATACTATCTACCTGACCACCGCGGACAAGGACGGCAATATGGTGTCTTTGATCCAGAGTAATTATCGCGGCATGGGCTCGGGGATGACGCCGGGTGAACTCGGTTTTATCCTGCAGGACCGCGGAGAAATGTTCAGCCTCAAGGAAGGTCATTTCAATCAGTACGCACCGGGCAAACGACCTTTCCATACGATTATTCCCGCCTTTGTGACCAAAGACGGCAAGCCCTGGCTCAGTTTCGGTGTCATGGGGGGCGCGACCCAACCGCAGATGCACGCACAGATTGTGATCAACATGGTGGACTTTGGCATGAATGTTCAGGAGGCGGGTGACGCGCCCCGTATCCTGCACAGCGGCTCCAGCCAGCCTACCGATGAAATTATGGAAGACGGCGGTTACCTGAGCCTTGAAGACGGGTTCCCGATGGAAACACGCCGCAAACTGGTACAGATGGGCCATCAGGTTCGTTTTGAGAGCGGCCCTTACGGTGGTTACCAGGCCATTCTGAAGTCCGACCAGGGTGTGTATCACGGTGCATCGGAAAGCCGTAAAGATGGCCAGGCCGCCGGTTACTAAGGCCCGGTAATTACACAAGCGAGTGAATGAAATACAGCAATGAAAAACGCTAAGCCAAGCACGATTTACCTCAAGGACTATCAGGCGCCAGATTACCTGATTGACCGTACCGAGCTGACGTTCGACCTGGACCCGCATTCCACACTGGTGAAATCGCGCCTCATAGTGCGGCGCAACCCGGATGCCCAGAGTGGTGGTGCTACTTTGCCCCCGCTATGGCTGGACGGTATCGATCTCGAATTGCTGTCGATCGAGGAAGATGGTGAGCTGCTACCCGCGCAGCGCTATCAGGAAATGCCTGGCGGTCTGTCATTGTCCGTCGATAAATCGGAGTTCGAGCTGGAAATCCAGACCCGCATTGCGCCGGAGGCCAACACGTCCCTCGAGGGCCTGTATCTGTCCAATGGCATGTACTGCACACAGTGTGAGGCAGAGGGTTTCCGTAAAATCACCTTTTACCCGGACCGCCCGGATGTTATGTCGGTGTTCACGACCACCATCGTCGCACCCGCCCAGTATCCGGTGTTGCTTTCCAATGGTAACAAGGTCGACAGCGGCACCACCGACGACGGTCGCTTGCGGGTAACCTGGGAAGACCCTTTTGCCAAGCCTTCGTACCTGTTCGCGCTGGTGGCGGGCGATCTTCAGTATGTCGAGGATACCTATACCACTGGCAGCGGCCGTGAGGTCAAACTGCTGTTATTTACAGAAGCGCGCAATATTGGCAAGTGCGAACATGCCATGGTCTCGCTGAAGCATTCCATGCGTTGGGATGAAGATGTTTACGGCCGCGAGTACGACCTGGATATCTTTATGATCGTGGCGGTGGATCATTTCAATATGGGGGCGATGGAAAACAAGGGATTGAATATTTTCAATTCCGCCTGTGTACTCGCCAGCCCGGAAACCGCCACCGACGCGGCTTTCCAGCGTATTGAATCCATTGTGGCCCACGAGTATTTCCACAATTGGTCCGGCAACCGGGTCACCTGTCGGGACTGGTTTCAGTTGAGCCTGAAAGAAGGGTTTACCGTATTCCGCGACGCCGAGTTTTCTGCGGATATGAACTCCCGTGCGGTCAAGCGAATTGAAGATGTAACCCTGCTGCGCACCGCTCAGTTTGCCGAAGATGCCGGCCCCATGTCCCACCCGGTACGGCCGGACTCTTATATGGAGATCTCCAACTTCTATACACTCACCGTGTATGAGAAGGGCGCCGAAGTGGTGCGGATGATTCACACCATACTCGGGCCCGACGCCTTCCGTCGCGGTAGTGATCTGTATTTCGAACGCCACGATGGTCAGGCCGTCACCTGTGAAGATTTTGTCGCGGCAATGGAAGATGCCAACGGTGCGGACCTAAAGCAATTCCGGCGCTGGTATAGTCAGGGCGGCACGCCGGTCGTGGAGGTAGAAGACGAGTACGATGCTGAGAATGCGCGCTATTCGCTTACCCTGCGTCAGCACACTCCCCCGACACCGGGCCAGCAGGACAAGTTGCCTCTGCATATTCCAGTGGCAGTCGGCCTGTTGGGCACAACTGGCAAGGCGCTGCCGCTCGATGAAGTTGGCAGCATGGAGACCGTGCTCCATCTCACCGAAGAAACTCAGTCATTTGTTTTTGACAATATCTATGAGCGCCCATTGCCATCACTGCTGCGCGGGTTTTCTGCGCCGGTAAAGCTGCGCTATAGCTACAGCGGTTCACAGCTGCAGTTTCTGATGCAGCACGATACCGATGAATTCAACCGATGGGATGCCTGCCAGCGCTTGGCACTGAGCACCCTGGCAACCCTGCAACGCCAGTACAGGGCGGGGCAACCACTGGAACAGCCAGCCGAGCTGATCGAAGGATTCGCGGTACTGCTCGACAACCCCGAACTGGATCCGGCACTGGTTGCCAAAATGCTCGCGTTACCCAGCGCACAGGAGCTGGCGGAACATGGTGGGGAAATCGATGCGACCGCGATTATCGCCGCGCGAAAATTTGCGCGGGAGTCCATTGCACAGTCACTGAAACCAAAGTTCTTGTCTCGGTATAAGGATCTGGATCAGCGCAAACCCTACCGGCCAACCGCCGATGATATTGCCGAGCGTAGCCTCAAAAACACCTGCCTCGCTTACCTGTGTATTACTGCGGATGAAGACGCGTTGGCAGTAGCTCAGGTTCAGTTTGAGCGTGACGAAAACATGACCGATGTTTCTGCGGCTCTCGCGGCGCTAGTGGAGTACGGGCCGGTGGAAACTGCAGAGGGGTTACTCGAATCTTTCTATCAGCGTTGGCAGCAGGACACTCAGGTGGTGGAAACCTGGTTTGGCCTGCAGAGCGGCAGTGCCAGTTTTGGCACCCTGGAGCGAGTAAAACAGTTGATGGATCACCCGGCCTTCGAGTTAAAGAATCCGAACAAGGTACGGGCGGTGATTGGCGGGTTTGCCATGCGTAACTTTAACCAGTTCCACAAGGAAGATGGCACTGGATTTGAATTTCTTGCGGAGCAGGTGATTGCGCTGGATAAACTGAACCCGCAGATTGCCTCGCGACTGGTCACACCATTGACGCGTTGGAAGAAGTATCGATCCCATGAATCAGTTCAGATTCACGGCGCATTGAAACGAATAGCAGACAGCGGGGACCTGTCGGCGGATCTGTATGAAGTGGTCAGCAAAAGCCTGGCATAGCTTTATTTCTGCCTACGAGTAAAAGGGGCCTTCGGCCCCTTTTTTTCAATAGCTGCTACTGAATACGGTGGCTGGGGCTTGCGTCGCGCTCTTTACCAAGCTCAATGATTTTCAACGTATCTTTATTGAGCCCGAATCGGGTCTGGGAAGTGTAATCCGGAAAGAACTGTGCCACCTTCGAATCGTTGCGCAGCGCGGCAACGACCGAATTAATCACCATAAAATGGCAGAAGACCAGTGTCGTGTGGGGCTGTATCTGCTGAGCATTTTCCGGGGATTGTGGGTGTGAATCCAGTGACATGAGGTAGCGTATCACGCCCTTCCGCCATTGGTCCTGTGCGGCGTCTAGGCTCTCCCAGTTGCTGTGGAGCAGCTGTCGGATCCACGCACCGCGTCCAGCGAGCGACATCCCCATGGGTGAGGGGATTTCAATCACATCCTCTGCTTGCTGTACTTCCTTGTTCCAGTGCGTTGCTACCGGAATCGCGGTTTGTAACGCGCGGGATTTCGGGCTGCTGATGAGCTGCACACCTTCGCCACCGGGAAAACTTGCATCGAGGCTGGCAATCAGTGCCTCGGCCTGTTGTTGTCCCTGTGGGGTCAAACCCGGGTCGGCATCCACGGCGGATTTTGCGGCTTCTCCGTGGCGAATAAGAATAATCTGGTGCAATTCGCTATGTCTCCCCGAGCTTTTCCGGTCTATGGCTAGTGCTGGTTGGAGCAATGATAACCGAGATGAACTACTTAAGCCGAACGGGCAGGGGGCCTCTGGGTGAGAGATCTCATGGGAAAATTACAGAAAGCCGTGCATCCGGGTGTCTTCCATTGCGTTCCAAAGTTGATACAGTGCATCCAGGTCCAGGGTGTGGTTCTTTGTATCTCCAAAACTCCGGCTGTGACCCAGCTCAAAGCCGGGCCAGTCCTCCCCTGGGTTTCCGGATTCGGCAAAATTGAGCCAGGCGTTACGCATGGCCTCGCTCAGCAGGTGTGGCGCCGACTCCGCGCCGTAAAAGTGCTGTAGTGAACTGTCTCCATGGGTACCGAATACATATCCTAGTTCCGCAGCGTGACAGGCGCCCAATAGTGGTTGGGCGCTCAGGGGTTGTGAAAAATGATAGTGGAAGCGCTGGCCCTGGTGTGCCTGTAGCAGGCGCAAGCCCGGCACGGTAAATACCATATCCGTCAACATCAGGTTCCAGGTGCGGCTCCACAGGGGCCAGGGGTTTTCCGGTTGCGCCTCCGCCCGCTGTCGATAGTGTTCCAGTAAGGTGCCGATCAGGGACTCTGGTAGCACGTGTTTCAGGTGGCCACGAATCTGTTGGTCGTCCAGAGTGAGCGTTTCCGGACGTGCGGCGCTGAACAGGTTCCACTCGTCGCGATTGCTGCCGACCATCATGGCCACATTCGCCCCCGCTCCATTGCGCAGGGCTTCCACTGGTGTTTGTTGCAGTAGCCTGCCATCCAGTACGGGTTTGAAGGGAAGGTGCCCCCAGTGAATATCGGAACCGGGTTCGTTCAGCAGGGCTTCCTGGGCCCGTAGTAGCTCACGGGTGGATGGACCCTGCTGCAATGACTTTCCGCCTCGCAACTGTTCAAGTAGTTGGCAAAACTTATCCGCCAGCTGTGTGGCTTTTGCTCTGTTATGAAAGACGCCCGGGTTGCCACTCTGCACAATGACCTTGTGGAATTGATGCCCACACAACGGCGTCTTGTTTTCTGTACGTGCGGAAAACAGTGATGCTATGGACATGGCGCCGGCGGACTCACCGAACAGAGTGATGTTATCCGGGTTGCCGCCAAACGCCTCGATATTCTTTCGCACCCACTTTAGTGCCGCAATCTGATCTTCCAGTCCTTCATTACCCGAGGCGGGCACATCAAGGTAGTCACACAAGCGCAAAAATCCAAATACACCCAGGCGGTAGTTCAGGGTGACCACAATGGCGCGGCCTGTCTCCGCAAGAAAACGACCGTTATATAACGCCTGGCAACCGGAGCCCAGATAAAAGGAGCCTCCATGTATCCACACCATCACCGGCAACTTTTCGCCGATTGGATTTGCCGGAGCGTAGATGTTCAGGTACAGACAGTCTTCGCTATCTGGTGACTCGCCATTGGGGCCCTTGATCTCAAACAGCGGAGAGGGATTCTGCGGTGCCGGCATACCGTAACAGGTTGCCTTTCGCACGCCTTTCCAGGGGGCCAGAGGTTGGGGCGGGTGCCAGCGGAGTTCGCCCACCGGTGGCTGTGCATAAGGGACACCGAGAAATTGGCAAACTGACCCCGTCTCATCGAGCCTTCCTTCCAAGGTGCCGCAAGGGGCATTCACCATGGGGGATGTCTTGGGTAAATCAGAAGTCCGCATTATTGGTTGTATCCCTCTTATGCGCATTTTGCGATCTGTAAGTCCGAACGACGATGCGCCGCGCACAGACTTTTTGACCCAGTGAGTATAGAAGCTGTCATATTCTGGCAGTTGCAGTGGGACATGACCAAAATATTGCCGGAAAGAAAAATACGAAAATCACTACGGAATACGGTTGCAATGAACAATAAGTCAGATATGATTAAAAAATTCCTGTCATTATTTAGTACACCACTTTTTGCTTAGAGACGCCTCGTGAACCTGATTGCCGGCCCCATGACATCACCGCACCGCGACGGATTCAAATTCGTGGCCGCTGCTGTGTACTTATTGGTGCCTGCGTTCAAGCCCATGTCTGCGTGGCTATCCAGTTCCCTGTGTAAACACCTGTCCACTTCTGCGGTCTGCGCTGCTGTGGGCACCCGAGTGCGTAGAATGATTACCTGACAGTTAACAGTTTTTTGTGCTGGAGGGTTAATTCAAATCCTCCAGGAAAAAACCCGGAGGGTTCTGCCCTCCGGGTTTTTTTATGCCGAAAATTTGGGAGATACGGCAATGGACAGGCAATGGTGGCAATCACTGCACGGCTTACCGCCCCTGATATGGATCGTTTTGCTAGGCAGCTTCTTCGGACGTGGCACCTACTTTATGGTGTGGCCATTTCTGGCGATTCTTTTATATGAAAAATTCGCACTGGGCCCTGGCGCCATCGGCGTGATTCTGAGTGTTTCGGCGATGGCTTCCGCCGTGCTTGGATTCTATGTCGGCTCGCTTTCGGATCGCTATGGCCGGCGCAGTATTTTGATTATTGGCACGGCAATTAATGCGCTGGCCTTTCTTATTCTGGCGCTTGCAGAATCACTCGCAACCTTTGTGGTATCTATCACCCTGTGCTCAATTGGGCGGGCAATCTGGGAGCCGCCAGCAAGCGCATTGTTCGGTGATCTTATTCGCGACGTAAAGTCGCGCGAGCTGGCACTGCAGTTTCGGTACTTCCTGATCAATGTGGGAGCAGCGCTCGGGCCGATTATTGGCGTATGGGCAGGTATCAGTGCGC
>NZ_JAIVKJ010000003.1:107500-578101 GCF_020524885.1 Microbulbifer elongatus
ATTTATCAGGGTGGACGTATCTCTGCCAGTAAAGAGGCCGCGAGCTTTGCTATGCGCTCGGCCGATGCGGCGAAAGATAGTGCCCGGCTTACGGTCGCGCGAGACTTGAGGATTGCGCAAAGCCAGAGTATCGGACTGCAACGTAACATCTCTATCCTTGATGCGCGGCTGAGTGCAATCTCAGAAACCCGCAATCTATATCGAAAGCAGTACTCCTCCCTGGGTACCCGGACACTTGTGGAACTCCTCAACTCGGAAGAGGAACTGAATCAAGCGAGAACGGAAAAAAACAATACACGCTTTGATCTTTATAGTCTGCACGTGGACTGCCTGTACACGGTAGGTGAAATGCGCAGTGCGTTCAATCTGGATGGCCGTCCCATTCAGGGAGTAGAAGTATTGCCTTGATGGTTGCGGTGAATCATGTATTCATCGTTTCCTGGCCCATAGCAAATGGAGTTGAAAATTATGGGTGACTCGCAGGAACTGAAAGCAGATTTTGCTCCCTGGCTTGCCGCCGTATTGGCAGTAGCAAAACATTATCGACTGGAGTTTTCGGCGGAGAATGTGCGAATCGCTTCCCAGTGGGGGGCAGACGATAACGTCGAGGCTGTAGTCAGGAGTATGGCGCGGCAGGCAGGTCTGGTTGCGCGGTTTACCGACTTCAATCTCAGTATGCTTTCTCCGTGGCGTTTACCGCTGGTGGTACAGTTGCGGGGCGGACAGGTGGGGGTTGTCCAAGCCGTCGATGGCAAAGGCCAGGCCGCTGTAGCGTTCAGTGGCGATGAGGGGGCGACGAGCTCCGTTAAGTCGGAGGACCTAGCGCAACAGGTCGTATCGGTTGTCGTGCTTAGACCGTCGCACAATGTAGCCGATGTCAGAGTCGATGACTATATCAAGCCCACGGAAAAACATTGGTTCCGTTCAATTATTCTGCGCGACCTTAAGCCCTATAGCCACGTAATGGTCGCTACCACGGTTGCCAATGTGCTGGCACTCGCTGGGATCCTCTTTTCCAAGCAGGTTTATGACCGTGTTATTCCTGCAGAATCTACCCCAACACTGTATGTCCTCTTCAGTGGCGTGATGATTGCGGTACTGTTCGATTTCATCATGCGGGTGAAGCGGGCCAGAATTACCGACCTCTTGGGCAAGCGCGCGGATATCCGGGTCTCGGATCTGGTGTACGGTCATGCGGTGCGTTTGCGCAATAGCGCCAAGCCTAAATCCACTGGTGCATTCATCTCACAGATTAGGGAACTGGAGCGCGTGCGGGAAATGGTGACCTCCACCACCATTCTGGCAATGGCAGACATGCCATTCTTTTTCCTGTTCCTGGGTGTTATGTGGTATGTGGCCGGCCCGCTCGCATTGGTGCCACTGGCGGCGCTGGCACTCCTTTTGATTCCCGGACTACTGGCGCAGGGAAAGCTCGCCAGGCTGGCTGGGGAATCCATACGTGAATCCTCTTTGCGCAATGCAATGCTGGTGGAGACCATTCAGGGAATGGAGGATATTAAGGCACTACAGGCAGAGCAGCGGTTTCAGCAGCAGTGGAATCACTACAACGCCGTAACTTCCGAAGCAAATCTCAAGTTACGTCATCTTGTCGGGAAGCTGACGACCTGGACGCACAATGTACAGTCATCCGTGTTTGCCGTCATCGTTTTACTTGGCGCGCCGATGGTGATGTCCGGTGACATGACAACTGGTTCCCTGGTGGCGGCTTCCATTCTCGGTTCCCGAATGATGGCACCCATGTCACAGATCACGCAGGTGTTGAGCCGTTGGCAACAAGCCAAGTTTGCGCTTAAGGGGCTGGACAAAATTATGCAGTCACCTGTGGACCATCCTCCGGGCACCAAACGAGTCCACATGGCAAATATCCCAGGGAATTACTCGTTGAATCAGGCGGTGTTCAAATATGGCGGTGAATGTGCATTGCCCGCGCTTACAGTAGCCAATCTTGAAATCCGGGCTGGCGAGAAAATCGCGATACTGGGCCGTAATGGCGCAGGGAAATCGACGCTGCTGCAGGGGCTTTCCGGAGTTCTGGAGGCAAGCAGCGGAGAGATACACCTGGAAGGTGTGAATCTGGCGCATATCGACCCAGCGGACACCCGGCGTGATATCGGGCTGCTTACACAGAATTCGAGCCTGTTCCATGGGACGTTACGGGAAAACGTCACGCTCGGTGCGCCGGGTGCCACGGATCGGGAAATTATCGCTGCGTTGGATATGTCGGGTGCGCTGGAATTTATCCGCAAGCTATCCAAAGGGCTGGATCATATGGTGCTTGAGGGTGGTCTGGGGCTATCGGGAGGGCAACGTCAATCTCTGCTACTGGCGCGCCTCTTTATTCGTGATCCGAGTGTCGTTCTACTGGATGAACCTACCGCTTCCCTCGACGACGTGACAGAAAAGCGGTTTATCGCGAAACTACAAAAATGGGTGGCTAATCGCACGCTCGTTCTCGCTACCCATCGCAGTAGTACGCTGAAGCTCGTGGATCGAATTCTCGTAGTGGAGAATGGTGGAATAGTGCTCGATGCGCCAAAAGCCATTGCCCTGGAGCAACTTGCACAGGCTTCTGGACGCGCCGCGCGTAGTACCGAGAAGGTGACCTGATGAAAAAGTTCCGACTGCCCTGGCAAGCCAGGGATGTGAATCAGCTATCAACGACAACTGAAGATGAATCTGCCTCTACGGCGATCAGTCGCATTAGTGATCGTGAGCATAGCGCCAGCAGCGTCGCGATTCTAGAGGCGGATTTTCAAAATGCCGGTGCGCACTTCAGTGAGGAATTTGATGACGCCCGCCTGACCAAGTCTTCGCGGGTTATCTGGGTATTTTTTGTATTGCTGGCGTGCCTCATGACGTGGTCGTATTTTGCCAAAGTGGATGAAGTGTCAAGAGGTAGCGGCAAGGTTATTCCAACTTCACGCGCACAGGTTATCCAATCCCTTGAGGGCGGGATCCTCGCAGAGCTCCGGGTAAAGGAGGGCGATATTGTCAAGCAGGGTGAGGTTCTGGCTCAACTGGACCCGACAAAGGTCCGGTCGAATGTTGAGGAAAGCGAAGCGCGCTACCGGGCGGCGCTGGCCAGCTCCGCTCGCCTAAGCGCTGAGGTCAATGGCTCGGAGCTGAAGTTCCCGAAAGAGCTACATGCACACAAAGACTTGATCGCAAAAGAGCGTCAACTCTACCAAACGCGCCAGAAGGGTCTCCTGGACAATGTTAGCAGTGTGCAAGAAGCGCTGGAGTTAGTACAGCGTGAATTGAATATTACCAGGGAGTTAGTGAGCTCGGGTGCAGCCAGTAATGTAGAAGTATTGCGTCTCAGTCGCCAAAAGTCTGAGTTGGAACTAAAAATAAAAGAGATGCGGTCCGAATACATGGTGCGCGCGCGTGAGGAATTGGCAGGCGTGAGCGCAGAAGTGGAAGCGCTTACCTCGATTATTGAGGGGCGTGCCGATTCCCTGACCCGGTTAACACTTAAGTCGCCAGTGCGCGGTATCGTTAAGGATATTTCAGTCACCACCATTGGCGGTGTGATCCCGCCCAATGGCCGCTTGATGGAAATAGTTCCACTGGATGACCGTCTGCTGATAGAGGCGAAAATATCTCCGCGAGATATCGCTTACATACACCCCGGGCAAAAGGCAAAAGTCAAAATTACCGCATATGACTATTCGGTGTACGGTGGTCTGGATGGCAAGGTAACCATTATCTCTCCGGATACCATAAAAGATGAAATCAACCCCAACGAATATTACTACCACGTAATGATTTTGACTGATTCCCATGCCCTCATAAACCAGGCCGGCAAGGAATTTCCCATTGTGCCGGGCATGGTGGCTACGGTGGATGTGAAAACCGGTTCAAAAACAATTTTTGACTATCTGGTGAAGCCAATTAACCAGGCGGGAGAGGCGCTACGAGAACGCTGAGTGATCGTCAGGTGTGGCGAATCTTCTCTGATAGATTGATTTGAAAAACGGCCTAATTTAGTCACAAGGAGTGATCTATGGCTAGGAAAATGTATGATGTAGAAATACCACTTGGAACCTATTCTGATCGTGACGGACGACAGAAAACCCGCTGGCAAAATGTTGGTGCGGTGATGGACGGTGATAAAGGGCCGTATCTTTTGCTCGATCGCTGGTTCAATCCAGCAGGGTTGCCTAATCCAGATGATCGCACCAGTGTAATTCTCTCGCTTGTCGAGCCGAAGCGCTGAAGTTTCAATGCATTTAGGTGGTACTTTTCATGACTGTCAGCTTTGACGCGCTCTCTGTTGCGCAATCTGGTGCATTGCGTTTGGCAGCGCTTACACGGAAGGATGGACGTTTCCGGTACCGTTACGACTCGGAGTCTGATAAAGACCAGACCGGCTACAACGTCCTTCGCCACGCCGGAACAATCTGGGCAATGCTGGACGTCTTTGGGACGACTCGAGATCCGCTATTACTTTCCGCGGTGGAGCGAGCCACCGCGTTTTTGCTGAACGACTATCTTCGATTTTACCGGCATGTACGTGGCGCATGTATTTGCGAGGAAAACAAGATAAAGCTTGGCGGAAATGCGTTGTCAGCACTTGCATTACTAGAAGTCTATAAGCTGACGGATGATAGCTTTTTGCTCGCTGTAGCAGAAAGGCTCTGTCACTTTATGCTTGATCAAAGAGGTGAGTATGGAGACTTCGTACACAAGCGATATTACAGGTCTGGAAAAATTTCGACGTTCCGTTCCGAGTATTATGTGGGTGAAGCTTTACTGGCATTGATTTCTTGTTACGAGATAACAGGAGACAGCAAAATTTTGCAGCAGGTAAGGTCGGTTGAGATCGAATTGGCCAAGCAAGATTATGGGGTCAAGGAGCACTCTCATTGGATGTTGTATTCATTGGAGAAGCTCCAGCGCCACGATAATTCCCCACACATTTATGATCATGCTGCCAAAATTGCTCATGAGATAATTGTTGATCCTAAGTATATTGGATGGAGTCGCAGTACACCGACGGCCTGTCGCTCTGAAGGTTTACTCGCCTTTCTGAGAATGGATCATGGGAGCGCCCAAAATACTGAACTTGCCGGAGCAGCGAGAAAACGTGTAGAGGCAAATCTGGTCGAGCAATTGCAGTTTTCCCTGGAGGATGGCGGTTTCGTACGGGGTGGCGGTGATCGAAGGGATAGGGAAGTAAGAATTGACTACATTCAGCATAACATCTCGTCGTTTTTACACTACGCGAGATTAGTGTCGGGTGAGTCACAGTCTGTCTTTGAAAAAGACCTGGCGTTGAATCCGGATTAATAGGGTAGAAAGTTGTTTGGTGGGGAAGTTTCTCTCCGTTGGAAATGGTCGGAAGGTATCTCAAGAGGCCCCTGCGGCAAGCCAATAGAGTTCTAGAGTTGGCTGTTACGGAAGCATATTTTAGGGAATGGAGGTGGCCGCTGATGGATCAGGCTGTTGCGCTAGTTGCCGCGAGTAAGTTCGATGCCAAGACAGCCGACTACGTGTCGCAGCTCCTGGACTCGTATGAGCGTACTGTTTGGGTACGTCCCGAGAGGGTGTGGTACTACTACTGCTCGAAAGATCGTCGTCTACATGTACACGCAAACGAGCGCCTAGATACGAAGGCGAGTATTGCGTTTTGCCTTGACGAATCCCTCGAATCGAAACTTCTCATGCGCGCCTTGCAGCACGGGGGATGCCCGTCGGCAGGGGAGTACCCTGGTGGTGTAAGCATAGGTGGTGTGCTCGGCTCTACTCTTGATTTGGTAGAGGCTGGGATCTCTGGAGACTTGCTAATCTGCCCCTCCATTGAAGCGCTCCATTCATTGCGACACGAAAATCTTGGCATGCGTTTTCCTTGGGTACTCAAACACCCAACGAAACGACGCTACTCTCGACGCCCCATAGTAGAGACTATTGATGCTTTTCTGGAATTCGCAAAGTCATATTTTTCGGGCGACTGGAAAGAGCCTCTGGTCATGGAGCCCTATGTCAAGTTTGAGGGTCACTATCGAGTTTTTGCTGTGGGTTCCGAACCGGTTGCGTGCTACAAGATTGTTCAAGAAAGGCAGGAAAGCAGTGCATCTTTAAGGGCGGTAGCGCGAAGAATTGAATCAAGTGATATAAAACAAAAGCTGATGAAGTCTGCCGGAGTGCTGCTCGATATTTTGGATGCGAGTGGAGTCAGGTCTCTAGATTATGGCCTTTGCGTTTCTGGTCAGTTACAGCTAATTGGTACCAGATTATTCCCTAGTCATATTCGACTAGCGCAATTGGGGTTGGCCGATTTGCCGAGAGTTGCAGGAGAAAAGCTTCGATATAAGTCGGAGCTTGGTTCTGGTGACGACGGGCGATTCTGTGACAAATATGTGATAACTATTTGTGGCGATACAAATCCCGGGGATAGCTATCAAGAGCGTCAATCACAGAGAGGTAAGCGGAATATTCTTGCAGAGAATGGGCATGCATATAGCTTTGAAAATTTTCGAAGCATGTTCTCGAATTCAAATTATCGTGTCTTAAATCTGGAAGTTAGCATTACACAAAGCAGGGATTCTTGTTTGTCTGGGATAAAACCCTATTTGGATTGGACTGATCCGAATGAAGCGATAAAAGTACTTGGCGAGCTTTCTGTAGATTCAGTATGCCTCTCAAATAACCATGCTATGGATTTCGGTGAGCATGGCCTGATCGACACAATGGAGTACCTTGATGGTGCTGGTATCGGCCGCTTTGGGGCCGGAAGAAGCTCAGAAGAGGCACTGGCGGTACAACATATATACCCAGACAATGGCTCACGTTTTGAACACATCATATTTGTTTCTGGCTTTGAGTATAGAGCCAATCATGTTGAATGGGGCTATTACGCGACTGATAAAAGCCCTGGTGTGAACTGCTGGTCAGCTCAACAAGCATATGACCAGATAAGTGCGCTTAGAGCGCAATTTCCACAGGCATTTATAGTGGCGTTTCCCCATTGGGGGAGTAACTATGCGCACGTTAAAGACAAGCAGCGGCGGATCGCCCTAAAAATTGTCGAGGCCGGCGCTAACTTGATTTTAGGTCATGGATCTCATGCCTTGCAGCAGGTCTCTCGTTGTCGTGGTGTTTGGGTTTGTTACAGTCTCGGAAACTTTGTTTTTAACTCTCCGGGACGTTTTTCGAGAAGTGATGTTCTTCCATTTGGACTAATTTCCCAGTTATGTTTACCGAGAGAGCGAGACGAAAGGATTCTGCTCAAGCTATACCCAATACAATCGAACAACCTAAAGACGAACTATTTACCCGATTTTGTTACCGAAAATCAGTTTCAATCAGTAATCCGTTACATCTTGGATGCCGCCCATGATCAGGAACTGGCAGATATATTTTTTTCGAAGGATCAATACGGTTATTTCTTTGCGATCAACTTAACCTAAATTGATTGAGGGTTATCACAAGCACGTGATTAAACATATCTAACTCGAGTTCGACACTGTTTTTTACAATACGTTTACATTGGAAGGCGGGTACGCGAAGCGTAGTTGAAAAGGTGAATTCATATGTCTGAGCTAACAAGAAACGATTTTTCAGGAAGTGAATATCTTACACAAAACCAACTTTTTCGAAAGATCTTTAAGAGCAAGGGATGTTCAGTTAAACGAATTGGGCGTGTTCTCCAAGTTGAGTACAAGGGGAGATACTGTCACTTGCTCGAGACGGAAACTACAAATACTTCTCTTCTTGCCTACAGGATACTTAAGGACAAGCGGGTTGCGAGGTCTTTGTTTGAGCGAATTGGTGTAAATACCGCGGTGGGTGCTGCATTCAGCTCGCAAGACCGTTCCGCCGCGCTAGAAATGGTGAAAGAGCTGGGAGTTGCAGTACTAAAGCCGGCTGACGGAAATAAGGGGCAGGGCGTAGCAGTTGGTGTTACGCCAAAGAACTTTGATGATGCGTGGCGATCTGCCGTCGCGTCCACACACTCACAGGTCTTGGTGGAAAAGTGCTTTGAGAATGGCGTCGAAGCAAGGTACTGCGTGATTGACGGAAAGTGTGTCGCGGTACATTCTAGGATACCGCCATCTGTGACCGGTGATGGGGTGAGTTCAATACAGGAGCTCAATGACAAACGCAACAAATTACTATTGAGGCTTAATCCCAGCCGGCGCAATACCGAAGCAATAATCGATGAGCACCGAAAGAACCTACTGGCTGGCCTGGGTTTTGGGCTTGATAGTGTACCGCGGCGTGGGGAGAGGGTTTTATTAGATTGGAAGGCAGGGATTTCAACTGGTGGTGATGCACAAAACATAACCAATCAGGTACACCCTGAAATGATGCAGGTTGCCGAATCGATCGCGCTGGCTATTCCTGGGCTGGACATTTGCGGGGTAGATATTTTGGCAAGGGATCATGCTGCTAGGCCAACAGAGGAAAACTACATCGTCGTGGAAGCAAACACGCGTCCAGGTCTTAGTGGTCACCAGTATCCTGATTTTGGTGAACCGATTGATGTAAGCAGTCTTGTTGTTGATTCGGTGATACGTCGCATGCATTTTTGATAGATTTATATGAACAGCTTGTCGGAATAGAATCCGTGTCTTCCCCTTCGTATATGTTTTTCGCAGACATAATTTTTCTCTACAGTTGATTATTAGAGGTCTGATCGATTGAATCCGAGTCGTATGGCGATACTAATTTTTGCTGGTCTGCTTTTTGCACTCATTTCGATGGCAATTTTTACGAGTTCAGCAGTGGGTTCAGAAGCGGGCTCAGTGACTGAGTCATTAGTAAATTATGATGACTCGAAATACTATTATCCCGGAAAGCGCTGGTATCAGCTGCATGATCCTGAAATTGCTAAATGGAGTGATGTTCACTTGGCAGAGATCAGGAAGATGCATTCCCAAATGGGCACCGGTGCTGCGGTAATAGTATATCGGGGTGTCGTTATCTACAGCTTTGGAGAAATAGATAAGAAGTATCAGCTCTATTCGGTAAGAAAAAGTTTGATGAGCCTCATGATAGGTACGGAAATTGATGGAGGCCGGCTAACAGTTGGCCAAATTCTCAGAGATTTGGATGTAGATGATAGCCCACCTCTGACCGATTCAGAGAAGACGGCGTCGGTCAAGGATTTGCTAACATCACGCTCAGGTGTTTATCACGCTGCTGCATTTGAGACTCGGAGAATGCGTGAGGAACGGCCCGTTCGTGGCTCCGCGAGGCCTGGCGAAGAATGGTTTTACAACAACTGGGACTTCAATACACTGGTAACAGTATTCAAGCTGAGCAGTTCGCAGGATTTTTTTGAGGCTTTTAAGGCGAGAGTTGCCGATGCCGTCGGAATGGAATCATTTTCGTTAGAGGATACCGAGTATCGATATGAACGCGATAAATCACAGCATCCTGCCTATCTGTTCAAGATGTCAGCTCTCGACCTGGCGAGAGTGGGTCTACTCTACTTGAGGGGCGGGAAGTGGTTGGGAGATACTGTTGTTTCTAAGCGTTGGATCGCCGAAAGTACCAGCGTATCCCATGCATGGGATAAAAGTAATCCCCGGTTTGGATATGGTTATACATGGCAAGTGAAGGATTATGGATATTATGCGGCAGGAAACGGAGGGCAACGCCTCTATGTGTTTCCGGAGTACGATCTAGTACTTGTTCATCTCGTGGACAGATCTGCTGGAAAGCGGGTGAAAAATAAGCAGTTACGTCGCGTCAATGGTTTGCTTTTGAGCGCGCACCCGGGTAAATCGTGTACAGATATTTCTGTGTGTAAACAATATCAACAAAGTTTAAAGCGCTCTAGATAGAGGGAGGATGAATTCACTTTTGTCTTAGCTGAATCATAAGTTTTACACACTCGTAATTTCAGTTTTCGATAGATCATGGTGTCTCGGCAGTTTCTTTTCTGTTAACCAATAAGATAGGTTGAATCTGCTCGAGCTGAGGTAGCTTATTTAGCCCCATGAGTAGGTGAACTCGATTTGTATTTTTTGGGTCCAAGTTAGTTGCCCTGTGTTCCAGATCTACCCTAACTAACCACGCGGACCCATCCGCAGGTAAGTGTACACTTTCTATGCTTCCATCTTCTCGGCGCCACTCAAAATATGATTCTGAATTGGTGTTGATGGGGATATGTAGCCTCCACGTTTCTTCCTTTGCATCCGTATGAAATGGCATTTCTTCGCCATTGCTTTTCAGTTGCATAATTCTTGCCCGGTATGGCTGGATATCTTTACTTTTTAGTGATTGCATCACCTCATTGAGGTAACCGTTACAGATGTTGGTTTCCTCTGTTCCGCGTTTGTTGTTTTTCTCCTTTTTGGATATGCGCTTAATCCCATCGGTTAATGATCCATCTCTGCTGGTAACGGCCCAGCCAACATATTCAATATTGTTATCCCGGTAGGGGGTTGACGGCTCTCTGGATATTTGATTTGCAAATTGCTGTTGTAATTGTTTTATGTCAACGTGGAAATTTTTTACTTTGGCAAACATTATTTCCTTTGTTTTATTTTCAGCCTCTAATATTTTTTCGATTTTTTTCGGCGAGGTTTTCACTCTACTTTCTGAGAGATATTTCCTGTAGGCCACAAATCCAGAAAGGTAGTGCTCTACATCGTCAATACGCACACGAAAGGCGTGATGGCGAATGTAAAAGCTTCCGACAATTTTTTCGGGGTTCTGAAAGTACATGGCGTATTCAGGCCAGAAGTAGCCATTTAACAGATACATGGCTCGTGTGTGCAGCGCACGATAGAATTTGGGCAGATCCAACTGCTCCAGCAGGTATGAAAAGGCTGTCTCCTGGCGCAGGCGAGTTACCATACGCTCCGCAGCCATCATCAATTCCAGTAGGGTGGGAAAGGTGGTGATACGTTCGATAATAAAATCCAGGTGCCCGACTACGTTCTGGATGCCAAACTGGTAGTAGCGCGCTTCGGGCCGATAAAGGGTCAGCTCGTTGACACAGTAGCTCAGCCAGTGGTCGTGGGCCTGCCAGTGGTTATTGGCAATAAAATACTCGAAGGCCTTCTCGACAATATTCAGCCAACGCTCGTCCTTAGTAAATCCATACAGCCGCATTAGGCCGAAAGCCGCTTCACCGTCGTAGTAGATAATGCGGAACTCCTCCTTGAGTGTGAGTTCCGGGTACTGTAAAACGTGCACAAATTTTCCGTTGGCTCGGTTTTGCATGTACCGAATACCCAGTGCCAGCTTTTCCATCAATTCCCCGTAGTGTTCACTACCGGTTAGCTCGCAATATTTCACCAGTGCCAACAGGCAGACCGCGTTACCTCCGAGTTTTATTTCGCCGTTGGCCTCTACTAGGAAAGCTGCTTCCTTACCGGAGGGGAGCCGTGCCCTCTTGATCAGATTTTCAGTCAGGTGTGAAAGCGCCCGGTCGATAGCGCGTTTGGTGGACTCGTCCCGGGTTACTTCCCAGCCTTCGATCATGGCGTAGGTGGAGCTGGCGTGACGCAGGGTATTGTAGGTGCCAATGGCGCGGTCGAAGCAGCAATGCCACCCGTACTCAAAGCGGCCATTTTTCAGTACCTGGGACGCCAGGTAGCGGCTGCTTGTGTCTACCAAGTGGAAGGCTGTCGGTTCATCCAGTTCTTCGATGACACGACGCCCTGCATTCCGCCCCGGCCCGTAGAGTGGCTGTGGGCTAGTTTTTCTGTCGAGGAAAAGTCCTTCCGTGTGGAGGACATCTACAGTGCCTTCATCGTTAAAATTTAACGATGTCTTGGGGCCAAATCGACGATCGGTGTAATCGCGAAATTTGCTCTCGTTGATCACAACGTGAGCAATCTTGTTGCCGCCATAGAGCATGGCATTGCCATTCAGCTCCTGTTCCAGGAAGGCAACCTTGCGTTGGCGGTCGAGGGCTAGGCCGTAGCGGAAATATCCACGCTTGGTGTTTTTAAACCGGTCGAGCAATGTTGCCCAAGTCATGGGCTCGCTGTCAGTTACCCAGTCGATCCGTAGCCAATGGCCTTGCATTTTCGCACTGTTCAGTAATTTTCGTGACTGATTGGTTAGTTTGAGCCACAGGGAGTTCAGGTCTTGTCCACTTGCATGGCATACCTTTGCCCGCTGTTTGCCGTCGCTGACGGAAAAAAACAGGGTGTAGGGAGGCGTCAGGTTTTGCAGTTTTCCTATTACGACAGGGCGTGCGCGAGAAAACAGATCAGACAGTGGATTGGAGGTGGCCATGGCGCTTCTACTTTCCTGTCGGTCGTTATTTTGACGAGCAGGGAAGGCGGGTTTTATGCGCGTTTTGGCATTGGAATAGTCGGATCGGCGCACTTCCCTGGCAGACGAATCCGTAGCTACAAGTATAGTTCGGCGACGAATTTCTGCCGGGTTGGCAGCGGCGAAAAAATGGCTGAAGGCCCGTAAAATCTGCGCCACGGGCGGCTCTTGGTGAGCCGCCCGTGATCACAAGCAAGGAAACAAATTTTTATCGGCGGGATTACAGGGTCGCCGCCAGGCGCGAGCCCTGGTCGATGGCGCGCTTGGCATCCAGCTCTGCGGCCTCAAACGCCCCACCAATCAGGTGGCTGGTTTGGCCTCGAGCCTGCAACTGATCATGCAGCGCGCGCAATGGTTCCTGACCGGCGCAGATGATTACGTTGTCGACTTCCAGCACCTTCTGTTCGTCTCCCAGACGAATATGCAGGCCCTGATCGTCAATTTTTTCATAGGTTACGCCGGCCAGATTCTGCACCTGACGGTGCTTGAGGCTGGTGCGGTGGATCCAGCCGGTGGTTTTGCCCAGACCCGCGCCCACTTTGGAGGTTTTGCGCTGCAGCAGGAAGATTTGTCGGGGGCTTGTTACCGGCTGTTGCGGCTTGAGGCCGGCGCGGTGTTCGAGCTTGATATCCACGCCCCATTCTTCAAAGAACTCTTCCTTGTTACTGGCGATCAGTTCGTTGGCGTGATCCTCACTGTGGGTCAGGTACTCCGCCACATCGAAGCCGATACCGCCGGCGCCGATAATGGCAACGTTCTTGCCCACGGGTTTTTTGTCTCTCAGTACATCGAGATAAGTGAGCACTTTGGCGTGTTCGATACCCTCAATGGGTGGCTGGCGCGGGGAGATGCCGGTGGCGATGATGACTTCATCAAACTCTGCCAGGTTGTCTTCCGTGGCGACTGTGTTCAAACGTACCTCCACACCGGTCAGTTCCAGCTTGCGCGTGAAGTAACGCAGGGTTTCTTCAAATTCCGCCTTGCCAGGGATCTGTTTGGCAATATTGAACTGTCCACCTACCTTGTCGCGAGCCTCGAACAGGGTGACCTGGTGACCCCGCTCTGCGGCCACGGTAGATGCGGCGAGTCCCGCGGGGCCTGCGCCCACAACAGCGATTTTTTTCGCGCTTTCCACCGGCAGGTAGTTCAGCTCGGTTTCGTGGCATGCGCGGGGGTTTACCAGGCAGGAGGTCAGCTTCAATTCAAAGGTATGGTCCAGGCAGGCCTGGTTGCAGCCGATACAGGTATTGATTTCATCCGCCCGGTTTTCAGCGGCCTTGTTGACGAATTCTGCATCCGCGAGGAAGGGGCGCGCCATGGAAACCATATCGGCCTTGCCTGCGGACAGCACGTCCTCACCTACCTGCGGCATATTGATGCGGTTGCTGGTGACCACCGGCACTGTAAGGTGCTGTTTTACCTTGGCGGTGATATCCGCAAACGCCGCCCGCGGCACGCTGGTGGCGATGGTGGGAACACGCGCTTCGTGCCAGCCGATACCGGTGTTGATGATGTTGGCTCCGGCCTTTTCGATTGCCTG
The DNA here is from genome assembly GCF_020524885.1 of Microbulbifer elongatus. Classification (GTDB taxonomy): domain Bacteria; phylum Pseudomonadota; class Gammaproteobacteria; order Pseudomonadales; family Cellvibrionaceae; genus Microbulbifer; species Microbulbifer elongatus_A. Next base: position 121,305 of record NZ_JAIVKJ010000003.1, read on the forward strand.
ACCGAGGGCAACCACCTCGTCAAAGTCGCTGCCGCCCTCCACCAGATCCAGCATGGACAGGCGATAGATAATGATGAAGTCCTCGCCGACGGCCTCGCGAATACGACGCACGATTTCAAGAGGCAATCGGGTGCGGTTTTCAAAGCTCCCGCCCCAGCGGTCGTCCCGGTGGTTGGTGCGGGCAACAATAAACTGGTTGATGAAGTAGCCTTCGGACCCCATCACCTCCACACCATCGTAGCCCGCTTCTTTCGCCAGGGTGGCACAGCGCACGTAGTCGTCGATTTGTTGCTCGACTTCCTGGTCGCTCAAAGCTTTTGGGGTGAAGGGATTGATCGGTGCCTGAATAGCGGAGGGCGCAACCAGGTTGGGGTTATACGCATAGCGGCCCGCGTGCAGGATCTGCATGCAAATTTTGCCGCCTTCGCTGTGCACCGCGTCGGTGATCGCGCGGTGCTCGGAAGCTTCTTCCGCGGTGGTCATTTTTGACGAGCCCTGGAATACCCCGCCTTCCTCATTGGGTGCGATACCGCCGGTGACGATCAAGCCCACACCACCGCGGGCGCGCTCACGGTAGAAGGCTGCCAGGCGGTCAAAACCACCGGGGTGCTCTTCCAGGTTGGTATGCATGGAACCCATCAGAACGCGGTTCTTCAGAGTGGTGAAGCCCAGGTCCAGGGGCGCCAGCAGGTTGGGGTAGGCGTTTGTCATGGTGGTCATTCTCTTTTTGTCCGACTCTTGTGTGTCGACGGGGCCTATATTGTCACTTTTAGATATGGCATATGCAAAAAGTTGCATAGATATGACTCAAGGATAGCAAGCCTCGCAACCTGCTGACATTGACCAATCCGACCGAATCCTTATCCAAAGAGTGAAATGATCTGCTGTCGTAGCCAGGTGTGCGCGCCATCTTCGTCCTGACTGCGGTGCCATAACAGGTGCCAGTCCATCTGCGGTATCTGGAAGGGTAGTTCGAAACAACGCGCGGGATACTGGCGGGCGAGGCTGACCGGCACCGTCAGCGCCAGGTCCGTTTTGAGGACCACCAAGGGCGCGACCCGGTAGTGCTGAACTCGCAGTTTCACCTTGCGTCGGCGCCCAAGTTTGTTGAGGGCCATATCGGCAATACCGGGGCCGCTGCGGCGACTTGAGACATGGATATGCTCCAGATCCAGATACTGCTCCAGCGTCAGGCTGGTTTCCCCTGCCAGCGGGTGGTCCGGGCGCAGCATGCACTGGTAGCGGTCTGCGGAGAGGCGGTGTTGGTTCAGCTGGGTGGCGGAAATCATCGGCACGTCCAGCGCGAAATCCAGGCTGTTGGCGGCCAGCTCTTTTGCCAGCTGGTCACGCGGTACATACCAGGATTCCACGCTGATCCCCGAGGCTACCCGCTGCAGGTGCTCCAGTAGCTGGGGCAGGACCAGCGTTTCTGCCATGTCGTTCATGGATACTCGCAGGGTCTTCTGCGCCGTGGCAGGCTCGAACTGATGGTGCTCAGTCACACTGCTGCCCAGTAGCGACAGCGCCTGCTGAACCCGCGGCATGATGCGTTCGGTCAGCGGGGTGGGACTCATGCCGCTCGGGGTACGGATGAACAGCTGGTCATCCAGCGCCCTGCGCAATCGCGCCAGCGCGTTGCTCACCGCCGGCTGGGTGATATGCAGCCGTTCAGCCGCGCGGGTGAGGTTACGGGTGGCATAGATCGCATCCAGCACCGGAAACAGGTTCATATCGATTTGCTGCAGTTGCACGGTCAGCGCCTCCCCGGGATTCTCACAGCCATTTGTGCCGCCCCAAAATCACCACTCATCATCACTACTGTGAATAATGGGATATTTACATAATAAACTTTGATGATCCAAGCGGAATCGCTAGTTTTATCCCCCAGCAGTTTTGGGTGAATAACCCGGGACGTAATTCGAAAGCGCTAACTCATCGTTTACTGTGCCAACCAGGGGGAGAGAGGCAGTGCCAGAAATTTTTGTTGTACGCCACGGTCAGGCGTCATTTGGTAGTGACAACTACGACAAGCTTTCGGAGCTCGGCTGGCAGCAGGCGCGCTGGCTCGGGGAACACTGGGGTGAGGACGGACACCAGTTCGACCACATTGTCAGCGGTGATCTGCAGCGACACCGGGAAACCGCCGAAGGTATCTGCGAAGGGCTCGGCCTGGACCGGCACCGGGTGGAAGAGTTACCGCAACTGAACGAGTTCGACTTCAAGAAAGTTATGCAGGCATACGGGGAAAAGGAGCCGGCATCCGCACCAGCACCCGGTGCCGAGCGTGCCGACTACTACCGGTTTCTGAAACTGGCCATGCATGCCTGGTCCAGCGGTGAGATCGACGGGACGGAGAGCTGGCAGCAGTTCGAACAGCGGATTGAGGAAGTTCTCGGTGTGCTTGCCGCCGGCGCGCGCGGAGGCAAAACCCTGGTGGTGAGCTCCGGCGGAGCCATCGCGATGATGGTACGGCAGGTACTGGGCGCGCCCACGCACAGTGTCACTCAGTTGAACATGCAGATAAAAAACACCGCCGTCAGCCATTTCTTTGCCGGTCGCAGTGGCTTGACGCTGCACAGTTTCAACCATGTGCCTCATCTGGATAACAGGCTGCGCCGCCAGTTTATTACCTATAGCTGACCGGGCGATTAACACCGCAGAAAATAACGAGAAAGAGTCGTCAATGAATTTTGAATATTCCGAAAAAGTACAGGGGCTGCTGCAACGTCTGAGGGCGTTTATGACAGAAGAAGTCATTCCCGCAGAGCAGACCTATTACGAGCAACTAGAGCAGGACCCCTGGGGCGAGCCGCCCGTCATGGAGGCTCTGAAACGCAAGGCAAAAGACGCGGGCCTGTGGAACCTGTTTCTACCGGACAACCAGTGGGGTGCGGGTCTGACGAACCTTGAATACGCACCCCTGGCCGAGGAAATGGGGCGGGTAGGATTTTCCTCTGAGGTCTTTAACTGCAGTGCGCCGGACACCGGCAATATGGAAGTGCTTGCACAATATGGATCGGAAGAGCAGAAGCAGCGCTGGCTGAAACCGCTGCTGGAAGGGGACATCCGCTCTGCCTTCGCCATGACCGAGCCCAAGGTCGCCTCCAGCGATGCTACCAATATCGAAACCGAAATTGTGCGCGATGGTGACGACTACGTGATCAACGGCCACAAGTTCTATATCAGTGGCGCCATGAACAAGCGCTGCGAAATTATGATCGTGATGGGAAAAACTGCACCGGAAAGTGAAGATCGCTACCGCCAGCAGTCCCAGATTCTCGTACCGATGAATACTCCGGGAGTTAAAGTCATCCGTCCGATGACCGTGTTCGGTTACGACGATGCACCAGAAGGCCACGCGGAAATCGTTTTCGAAAATGTGCGTGTGCCGAAAGAAAACCTGATTCTGGGGGAGGGGCGTGGATTTGAAATCGCTCAGGGGCGTCTTGGCCCAGGTCGTATTCACCACTGTATGCGTCTTATCGGACAGGCCCAGCGCGCGCTGGAAATGATGTCGGTGCGCGCGGAACGCCGGGTGGTGTTCGGGCGCCCCATGATCAAGCAGGGATCTGTGCGCGAAGACATTGCAAAGTCCGCGTGTGAAATTGAGCAGGCGCGTCTGCTCACCCTGAAAGCCGCGGATCAGATGGATCGCCTCGGTAACAAGGCTGCGCGGGATCTGATCGCCATGATCAAGGTGGTGGCTCCGCAAATGGCCTGCAATGTAATTGACCGCGCTATCCAGATTCACGGTGCCGCAGGCCTCGGCCAGGATTTCCACCTGGCGCGGGCTTACAGTTATGCGCGCACCATCCGCCTGGCCGATGGGCCTGATCAGGTGCATATGATGCAGCTGGGGCGCAATCTCGCTGCTGCATACGCAGCGCTTGCGGGCGAGGAGGGCTGAATGTCAGAAGTAGAATCCAGGTCGAAATCGTCCCAGGCTTCCGTAGATCAGCTGGATACTGATCGGCTTCAGGAATACCTGAAACAGAAACTGCCGGGTTTTACCGGCCCCATTTCCGCCAGCAAGTTTTCCGGAGGTCAGTCCAACCCTACCTTCAAATTGCAGACTGGTGCTGGCACTTACGTGTTGCGCCGGCAACCGCCCGGCAAGCTGCTGAAGTCCGCCCATGCGGTGGATCGCGAATTCCGCGTGATGCGGGCGCTGGCGGGCAGCGAAGTACCTGTGCCAAAGGTGCTGCACCTGTGTGAAGACCGCGACGTCATTGGCTCCATGTTCTATTTGATGGAGTACTGCGAAGGCCGCATTTTCTGGGACGCGGCACTTCCTGAACTCAATAATGCTCAGCGCAGTGCGTTCTATGAGGAAATGAACCGGGTGCTGGCCGCGTTGCACAGTATCGATGTTGAAGCCGCGGGGCTTGGGGATTACGGGCGGCCGGGCAATTACTTCGAGCGCCAGTTTGGTCGCTGGCAGGGGCAATACCGGGCCTCAGAGCTACACAGTATTCCTGCTATGGATAAGCTGATTCAGTGGTTGGGTGACCATTTACCGGAAGACGACGGTCGCATTTCTCTGGTGCACGGTGATTACCGTCTCGACAACATCATGTTTCACCCCAGGGAATCGCGGGCGATTGCCGTGCTGGACTGGGAGCTCTCTACACTCGGGCACCCGTTTGCGGATCTGGCCTACCAGTGTATGCAGCTGCGTATGCCCGCGGACAGCGGCAATATATCTGGCCTGATGAACGTGGATCGTAAAAGCCTTGGTATTCCTTCTGAGAAGGACTATGTAGCGCGCTACTGCGAGCGTATGGGTATTGATCGGATCAGTAATTGGGCCTTCTATCTCGGGTTCAGTTTCTTCCGTCTTGCCGCCATTATCCAGGGGGTTGCCAAGCGTGCTCACGATGGCAATGCGTCGAGCAAGAATGCCGCCAGGCTCGGTGCCCTGGTTGAACCTCTGGCAATGATGGCGCTGGATGTGATCGAAACCGAGGGTTAAGTCCGAAAACGAAAACAAACGAAAGTTACAACGACTGTTGGGAGAAAAGTATGGCGACCAAGCTGTTTGATCTGGACGGAAAAATTGCTCTGGTAACCGGGGCCAGCCGCGGTATTGGTGAAGCGATTGCGAAGTTGCTGGCGGAACAGGGCGCCCATGTTCTGGTTTCCAGCCGAAAAATCGATGGCTGCCAGGCAGTAGCAAATGGGATCAACGAAGCCGGTGGCAAGGCGGAAGCGCTGCCTTGTCATATCGGCAACATGGAAGATATTGAACAGGTATTTGCCCACATCCGCGCCCAATACGGCAAGCTGGATATCCTGGTAAACAACGCAGCGACCAATCCGTACTTCGGTCATATTCTCGACACCGACCTCGGTGCCTTCGAAAAGACGGTGGCGGTGAATATCCGCGGCTATTTTTTCATGTCTGTGGAAGCCGGCAAGCTGATGCGGGAATCCGGCGGTGGCTGCATCGTCAATACCGCGTCCATCAATGCATTGCACCCGGGTGCAGGGCAGGGCATTTATTCCATAACGAAGGCCGCGGTGGTGAATATGACCAAGGCTTTTGCCAAGGAATGTGCGCAGTTCAATATTCGTGTCAACGCCTTACTGCCGGGGCTGACCAAAACCAAGTTTGCCGGCGCCCTGTTCAGCCATGAGGAAATTTACAACACCGCGATCAGCCACATTCCCATGCACCGCCACGCCGAACCGGAAGAAATGGCCGGTACGGTTTTGTACCTGGTTTCCGATGCGGGCAGCTACACCAACGGCGAGTGTGTTGTCGTTGACGGTGGCTTGACGTCTTGTGGGGGGCTGTGATCATGGTGCAGTCGATCAATGATCATTCCCAGCGCGATCCGATGCTGGACTTTACCGGCAAGGTTGCTCTGATCACCGGCGCCGCCAGTGGGTTCGGCGCTCTGATCGCCGAGGAACTTGGCCGTCGCGGCGCGCGTCTGGTGCTCGGTGACATCAACGAGGAAGGACTTGAGTCGGTAGTGGAGAAACTCACAGCCGAAGGTGTAGAAGTCCAGGCGGTCGCGTGCGATGTGTCGTCAGAAACCGATTGTGCCGCCATGGTTGCGTTGGCGAGGGAAAACTTTGGTAGCCTGGATATTGCGATCAACAATGCCGGGATCGCGCCACCGATGCAGTATTTTGAAGAGGTCGACGAGGAGACCTTTGACCTGCAGCACCGGGTAAACGTCAAAGGCGTTTTCTTTGGAATGAAGCACCAGCTTAAGGTGATGCGTAATCAGGGCAGCGGTGTAATTCTGAATGTAAGCTCCATGGCTGGGGTCGGCGGTGCTCCCAAAGCCTCACCCTATTCGGCCGCCAAGCACTCGGTGGTCGGCTTGACCCGCACGGCCGCAGTCGAGTACGCCCGTCACAATGTACGGGTCAATGCGATCTGCCCCTTTTACACCCTCACGCCAATGATCACCGATATCGAAGCGCCCGAAGGCGCCACCGTTGAGCAGATACATGCGATCTTTGCTGCCGGTTGCCCGATGAAACGGCTTGGTAAACCGGAGGAGGTGGTCAGTGCCATGTTGATGCTGTGTTCGCCGGCGCTTACTTACGTTACCGGACAAACACTGGCAGTAGATGGCGGTGTATCAGCCTACTGATTTTCGGAAAATTAACCTCAGATCGTAATCTGAGAAGGAGCTCCCATGCCAATCCTGATTTCCCCTACCGATTATAAAGCGGCCATAGGCAGTGAAGCCCGGGCATCCGACTGGCTCCTGATCGATCAGGAGCGCATCAGTGCATTTGCTGATTGCACCCTGGACCACCAGTTTATTCATGTGGATCCGGAAGCCGCGGCCAAGTCTCCTTTCGGCAGTACCATCGCCCACGGTTTCCTTACGCTTTCTTTGCTGTCCCATTTTGCTGAGCAGCTGGAAGTCGTGATGGAAGGCGTAAAAATGGGTGTGAACTATGGTCTGGATAAGGTGCGTTTTATTAGCCCAGTCAAAGTAAACCAGCGCGTTCGCCCCCACGCCAAGGTGCTGGACGTGATCGAGAAAAACCCAGGTCAATTTCAACTGAAGCTGGAAGTAACCATTGAAATTGAAGGCCAGGAGAAACCGGCGCTGATCGCTGAGTGGCTGGTGATGCAGTTCATTTGATTTCTATTAAATAACTTCCCTAGATAGCAAGCGTTAACGGAGAGAACCATGACTATTTCCTTCGAGGGCAAGGTGGCCATTGTCACCGGTGCCGGCAATGGCCTAGGCCGATCTCATGCACTGGAATTGGCGCGTCGTGGTGCCAAGGTCGTGGTCAACGACCTGGGCGGTGCGCGCGACGGCTCAGGCAGTTCCCTGACGGCAGCGGAATCTGTGGTGGCAGAAATTGAAGCGGCCGGTGGTGAAGCAATGGCCAATGGCGCCAACGTCACCGACTACCAGCAGGTGCATGACATGGTAAAGACCGCCGCCGAGCGCTGGGGACGCGTGGATATACTGGTGAACAACGCCGGCATTCTACGTGACAAATCCTTCGCCAAGGCACCCATGGACGACTTCAAGTTGGTGGTCGATGTACATTTGATGGGCACCGTGAACTGCACCAAGGCAGTATGGGAAATCATGCGCGAGCAGAATTACGGTCGCATAGTCATGACAACGTCTTCTTCCGGCCTTTACGGCAATTTCGGCCAGTCCAACTATGGCGCGGCCAAGACCGGCGTGGTGGGCCTGATGAACACCCTGCACCTCGAAGGCGAAAAATACGGTATCAAGGTGAATTGCCTGTCTCCGACTGCGGCGACCCGTATGACGGAGGACATTATCCCCGACCCCAAAGCGCTGGAATTGTTAACGCCGGAGTCGGTGACCGCTGGGCTTATTGCATTGGTGGCCGATGATGCGCCCAACCGCTTTATTCTCTGTGCGGGTGCCGGGGGCTTTGCCAAGGCGCGTATTGTGGAGACCGAAGGCATTTACCTGTCGCCAGAGCAGCAGACAGCGGAAAACGTACTGGCCAATCTGGATGCCATTGCCGACGAAGCCGGTCAGCAGGAGCTTGTGGGCGGCCTGAACCAGACTGTGAAATTTATCCAGAAGGCGGCCCAGGGCTTGGGCGTCAAGCTCGGCTGAACAAAAGGAACTTGGAGAAACAAGATGAAAGAAGCAGTTATTGTTTCCACTGCGCGCACGCCGATCGGCAAAGCCTACCGCGGTGCCTTTAACAACCTGGAAGGTGCCAGCCTCGGTGCTTACGCGGTGCGCGCTGCTGTGGAGCGTGCCGGTATCGAACATTCGGAAGTGGATGACTGTGTATTTGGTGTCGCCCTGCAGCAAGGTAGTACGGGCCAGAACGTTGCCCGTCAGGTAGCCTTGCGTGCAGGCTTGCCGACTACCGTGGCGGGCATGACTATCGATCGCCAGTGCTCCTCCGGTTTGATGGCGGTAGCCACGGCGGCCAAGCAGATTGTGCACGACGGTGCGCCGGTGACGGTGGCCGGGGGGATGGAATCCATCTCTCTGGTACAGAACCAGCATATGAACAATTTCCGCGCCGCAGACCCGGCCCTGCTGGAGATGCACCCGGCGATGTATATGCCGATGATAGATACCGCGGAAGTCGTAGCCAAACGCTATGGCATCAGCCGTGAATTGCAGGACGAATATGCACTGCAATCCCAGATGCGTACAGCGGCGGCCCAAAAAGCCGGATTGTTTGCCGGTGAAATTATCCCGGTTACCACACGCAAGATCGTGGTGAACAAGGAGACCGGTGAGCAATCGGAGGAGGAGGTCACCCTCTCTCTGGATGAAGGCAATCGCCCGTCTACCACCATTGATGGTTTGCGCGGCCTGAAACCCGTCCGCGACAACGGTGTGATTACCGCAGGCAACGCTTCCCAGCTCTCCGACGGCGCCGTGGCCATGGTGCTGATGGACAGCAAGCTGGCGGAGCAGCGCAATCTGAATCCGCTGGGTGTTTATCGCGGTATGGCTGTGGCTGGTTGTGAGCCCGATGAAATGGGCATCGGGCCGGTAGTTGCCATTCCCAAGCTGCTGGATCGCACTGGTCTTTCCATGGACGATATCGGCTTGTGGGAGCTGAACGAAGCATTTGCAGTACAGGTACTGTACTGTCGCGACAAGCTTGGCATCGACAACGAAAAGCTCAACGTTAACGGCGGTGCCATCTCCATCGGTCATCCGTATGGCATGAGCGGTGCGCGTATGGTTGGGCACGCTCTGCTGGAGGGTAAACGTCGCGGGGTCAGATACGTGGTGGTTACTATGTGTGTGGGCGGTGGCATGGGTGCAGCTGGTCTATTCGAAGTGGCGTAGCCGTTGATAAAAACAAAAAACAATCGGGAGAAAGAAATGCGAGCACTGGTCTGCGAGGCCTTTGGCCCGGTGGAAAACCTTAAAGTCCAGGACTGGGAATTGCCGGCACTGAAACCCAACGAGGTGCGCCTTGAGGTACACGCTGCCGGAGTGAACTTTCCCGACGGCTTGATGGTACAGGGCAAGTACCAGGTGAAGCCGGAGCTACCTTTTGTCGCCGGTGGCGAGTGCGCCGGTATCATTCGTGAAGTAGGCGATGCCGTGAAAGGCTATAGCGTAGGGGACCGTGTGATTGCCATGCCCGGCCTCGCGGCGTTTGCCGAATTGGTAAACGTGGATTACAAGCTGTTGATGCCGATGCCTGCGGAGCTGGATTTCCCGCAGGCGGCGGGTTTCTGTATCACTTATGCCACCTCTTACTATGCGTTCAAACAACGTGCGCGGCTGAATGAGGGAGAGACGCTGGTGGTGCTTGGCGCTGCCGGTGGAGTAGGGGTAACCGCTATTCAGCTGGGTAAGTTGATGGGGGCGCGGGTGATCGCTTGTGCGTCCACCGATGAAAAGCTCGCTTTCTGTCGCGATCTTGGGGCCGATGAAACCATCAACTACAGCACGGAAAACCTCAAGGACCGAATCCGCGAATTGACCGATGGCAAGGGCGCGGATGTGATTTACGATCCGGTCGGGGGAAAATTCACCGAGCAGGCGTATCGCTCCATTGCGTGGGGTGGGCGCTATCTGGTGATCGGCTTTGCCGCAGGCGATATTCCGAAACTGCCATTGAACCTGCCGCTACTGAAAGCGGGCGATATTCTTGGGATTTATTGGGGCGGCTGGGCCGCGCGGGACCCCAAGGGCAATATGCAAAACTTCAGCGAGTTGCTTGAGTTTGTGCAGAAAGGGCGCCTGCAACCATTGACTACGGAGGTCTACCCTCTCGAAGACTTCCTGCAGGCATTCACCATGATTGGTGAGCGTCGCGCACGAGGCAAAGTGGTTCTGACGATGAATCAGAGCTGATGCTCGTTCAGCGAAGAGCGTTACTCAAATGAAAAGGGAGTGGTAGCCGGTTCGGTACCACTCCCTTTTTGTTGTCCATATGTTCTCAGGGAAGGATGCGGCAGTGCTGACGTGCCTTATGGGCGAGATCCGCTGGCAGCGCTTCCTCAGCCACCGAACGCTGCTGTCGACGCCAATGGGCGCAGAGTTGCATATAGTTCCCCGCGCTTACTTCAGTGCGCAGGGTGTGCCATGCGTCGGTTTTCAGCGCTTGCTTTCCTCTGTTGATGCGGTGTCGCTCAAGCCCCAGTTCGCGACTGTTATTCTGGGGGCTGATTTGTTCCGGTGTGGCGCCGAGGTACTGCGCCGGATGCAACAGTACGATGGCGACGGCAACAGCACTGAACCCGGAAGCTACCTTTGACAGCAAGCGCCCCGTCTGGTTGCTTTCCTTGCGGGTGGGTTTGATGGCTCGGGCACTTGAGAGCAGTTTTTCGTCCAGTGGCGCCGGGACCTGAAGCTGACCCACGGCCTGGCGATAGGACGACTCCCAGTGATTACTGTTCATGTTCAAGCTACCTCAACAGAACGGTTGGCAGTAGCGGATGCTGCTGCGGTATTCGGGGATTTCTCCCACGGAAAAATCGGACTGGATTTCTTGGGTTTAGCCTTCGTGCTGCCCGTCTGCTCTGTTGCCTGTTCTTCTGCCTGTTTGGCCCGCACTGCTGCTTCGTGAGCCAGAGTGGCGGCAGTTTTCCACGGTCTGCGCGCGCTGCCATGAACGGCGAGCTCGATCTTCTCTCTGCTCTGCTGCAAAAGCTTGCGGCACAGGGACAGTGGAATACGCTCGATATCTGCGGCTGTGGCTAGTGAAAGACCACACTCGGTGAATAACAGGAATATATTTCTGTCGCGGTCAGGGAGCTGCTGAATGGCTCTCAGTACTTCCGACGTTTCCAAAGCCTCAATCAGGCCGTCGTTACCATTTTTTGACGTTTCACGATGCGTATCTTCCTCGGCAGTTGCTGGCTTGCGCAGCAGCTTGTTAGCTCGTATGTATAGCCAGTTTTTTAACCGGTGCTGATGTAGCCGCGGGGGAGCATCCAAAAATGCGGTCCACAGGGATTCCATCAGGGGGATGCAGCGTTGCGGATTCATCTGCGCGCAGTAGCGAAACAGTTCATCTTTGTAGCGCTGGTATATTTCCTGGAATAGCTTGTGATTTCGAGTGTCGTAATACTGGGTAACCAGATCTTCGTCACTGAGATTGCACAACTTGTCCGCAAACATGGGATTCGCCTCCTTGGCCATACTTCCCAATGTCACTTACCCGGCTGCACATCTCCTGTCACTTGTCTTGGCTCTCACCAATCCAACTGGGGCCTTCACTGGCCATATCAGGAGTACTTCGGAAATCGAGTAAACTGTCTGTTAACGTTATTTTGCCTGTTACTGCTGGTAGGCAAATACCACATCTTGACTCAGTGTAAACCTTGTTTTCGCTGGGATTCCGGCGTCTCATCTGCGCCGGTCATTTTCTCTGCTGTGCCGCTGACTACCTTTTCTTTCCTTGTATCATCGACCGCACTGGAGTTACTGCTTTTTTTCCAGGCTGCCAGGAAGAGGGTGGCCAGTCCGAGCAAGATCTCATCCACAAAGGGGATGAGATCGGGAATGAAGAGGTCAATCAGAAACAGCGCACAGAGCCATTTGAATAATTGTGGGTGCTTGAGTCCCCGTGCATATCCGAGGAACCAGCCCACCAGGGCACTGGGTAGTACACGCTTCATAGAGTGATTGAAACTGCTTTCTAGACCGTGTTGGGAGTATAGCCCGCGACTGCAGGACCATCGGCTAGCGGAAAGGTTCCGAGAGAAAAAATACGCAGTACTTGGCGTAAATTTAGTCGGGCTAACTGAGTCCGGCAGACCAGTGCGGCGTTGCAGTAGTCTGAAAAGTGAGCAATTTCAGGTGGTGGCTGGGCGCTGCCCGCGAAACGGCAGCGGCAATTGTTCCGGGCCTAATTCGGCGCGTAAATCCCTGAGTTTGACACCGACACCAAGCAGTCGGATGGGCTCACTGCGCTTTTCCCAACACTGTTGTAACAGTTGTTTGAACTCGCTGATGCGGGCCGCTCGGCTGCCCCGCTCCTGGGTGGATTGGGTAAAGTCTGCATACTTTACTTTGACGATTGCTGCGCTGATTTCGTAGCGGTCGCCCAGTTTCTCTATGCGTTCCTGCAGTCGCCCGTAAAGGCTCGTCATTTGCTCCTGCCAGTCCTCGAGATTTTTCAGGTCTTCGCTAAACGTGTGTTCGACACTCACACTTTTGCGCGAGCCATCGCCACTGACTGGCCTGTCATCAACGCCACGACAAAGGTGGTAAAGCCGATTGCCGAATTTACCGTACTTTTGCGCCAGTTCAACCAGGGAAAATCGGCGTAAATCGCTGCACGTATGGATACCTGCGCGGTGCATTTTTTCTGCGGTGACCCGACCCACGCCGTGGATCTTTTTGACTGGCAGGCGCAGCACAAAGTCTTCTACCGCATTCGGGTGAATCACCGTAAGCCCGTCGGGCTTCTGCCAGTCGCTGGCGATCTTTGCCAGGAACTTGTTCGGCGCGACGCCAGCAGAGATTGTGATCCCCAGTTCCTTGTGGACCCGGGTACGGATCTCCTGGGCGATTAACGTTGCGCTTCCGTTGCAGTGTGGGCTATCGGTGACGTCCAGATACGCCTCGTCAAGAGATAAAGGTTCTATTATGTCAGTGAAGCTAAGGAAGATTTCCCGGATCTGCGCGCTCACTTCTCGATATTTTTTCATGTTGCCCGGCACTACAATCAGGTCAGGGCAGAGCTTTTTGGCGTGAGAGGTCGGCATGGCCGAGCGAACGCCAAAGCTGCGCGCTTCGTAATTGCAGGTGGAGATTACCCCCCTGCGGTCACTGGAACCGCCCACGGCGACAGGACGCCCCCGTAAGTTCGGGTCGTCTCGCATTTCTACCGACGCGTAGAAGCAGTCACAGTCACAGTGGATGATTTTGCGCATGCTGTGATTATATCCAGTATTTGGCGCCAGGCCACGCCTGTAGTGATGAACTTTTGACGGTCTCTCAGTTATTGTCAGTAATGGAGGTGTACCATGAGTCACATTCCTCTGGTGGACTCACATTCCGACCCGCGAGTAGCGGAAGTGCTCGATGACATCCGGATTACATTGGGCATGGTGCCGGCGATTTTCCGGGCCATTGGCAACAATCCAACGATTCTGGCCTCGTTGTGGAACAGGTACCAGCACGTAATGTTGACCGGAAATCTCTCGCCAAAATTGAAGGAGGGGATTGGTCTGATGGTGGCCGCGGATGAACACAGTGACTACGGGATTGCGTTGCATAGCAAGGCACTGGAGAAGCTGGGAGTCGATCCTCATGAAGTGCTGCGGATTCGCACGAACCCGGATCATGCGCACTATGAGCCGAAAGATCACGCCTTGTTGGAAGTGGCGCGTCATCAGAATAATAACCCTTACGACCACAGTGGCGAGGTAACCGACGCAGCGAGGATGGCTGGCGCAAGTGATGCGGAAATCATCGAAGCTCTGGCCGCGGCAGGGCTTGCATGTGAATTGAGTCGGACGGCTGCATTTCTTTCTCTGCCGTCCGATTGAGCGCTTTCATCCATGAACAATCTTGCGGACATAAAAAAGCCGTCTGAATGACGGCTTTTCGCAATCGGCACAAGATCGGAATTACTTAGCGCTCCAGCAATTCCAACTTGCCTGTCTTGCCATCCCACTCTTCCGCATCCGGCAGCGGGTCTTTCTTTTCGGTGATATTGGGCCACACCTCGGACAGCTCAGCGTTCAGCTCGATATATTCCTGCTGATCATCAGGCACTTCATCTTCTGAAAAGATGGCGTTGGCCGGGCACTCTGGCTCACACAGGGCGCAGTCGATGCACTCGTCCGGGTGGATCACCAGGAAGTTGGGGCCTTCGTAGAAGCAGTCTACCGGGCAAACTTCCACACAGTCGGTGTATTTGCACTTGATGCAGTTTTCCCCAATTACGAATGTCATGCTTGTCCCTCGATAATGCTGATGCGTTGCCGCTACTTGGCCGGCTCCGCATGCCGGAACCGAACCTTATTCTTGGAAGTTGCGGATTTTAGCAATAACTGGCGCGAATTGTAGTGGCTTTTGAGTCGAATTCGTTGGGTGCTTATAACAGTTTGCGCAGGGCGTAGAGCTGTTCCAGAGCCTGGCGCGGGGTCATATCGTCCGGATCGAGGGTTTCGAGGGCCTCAACTGCCGGGTGCGGCGCGCTGCCGAACAGGTCCACTTGGGCGGGTGCTGCCGGCTTGGTTGGTGCGGCGGGTGCTGGCGTGACGACAGGCTGCGGTGCCAGTTCGGGTTTGAGTTCTGACTCAGTGCTGGCCTGAACGCCCGGACCCGAGTCGCGGGTGGTATGCCCCGCTTCCAGAGCAGCGAGGCGAGCCTTGGCTTCCTCCAGTACTTCCTGTGGAATACCCGCGAGCTTCGCTACCTGAAGGCCATAACTCTTGGATGCAGGCCCTTCCTGAATGCGGTGCAGGAACACGATGGAATCCCCGTGCTCGGTGGCATTCAGGTGGATATTGGCTGCATCCGGGCACTGCTGGGGCAGTTCAGTTAGCTCGAAATAGTGGGTGGCGAACAGGGTAAAGGCGCGCACCTTGTCGGCGAGAAAATGTGCGCAGGCCCAGGCCAGGGAGAGGCCGTCATAGGTGCTGGTACCACGGCCGATTTCGTCCATCAGGATCAGGCTGTGTTCGCTGGCATTGCGCAGAATATTGGCGGTCTCGGTCATCTCCACCATAAAGGTGGAGCGGCCACCGGCAAGGTCGTCAGCACTGCCGATACGCGTAAAGATACGGTCCAGCACACCAATACGCGCGCTGTCGGCGGGTACAAAACTGCCGCAGTGGGCGAGCAGGGCAATTAGTGCGGTCTGTCGCATATAGGTAGATTTACCACCCATATTCGGTCCGGTAATGACCAGCATGCGGCGGCTGTCGTGCAGCTCGATATCGTTGGCAACAAACGGGGCGTCCAGCACCTGCTCCACCACCGGGTGACGGCCGCCTTCCACGTGGATACCCGGCTGCTCGGACAGCTCCGGCTGGGTCAGGCGCAGCTGGTCGGCTCGCTCGGCCATATTGGCGAGCACGTCTAGCTGGGAAACCGCGGCTGCGGCGGTTTGCAGTTCCGCAAGCGATTCGTTCAGGGTGGTGAGTAGTTCCTCGTACAGGAATTTTTCCCGGGCGAGGGCGCGGCTCTTGGCCGAGAGCGCCTTGTCTTCGAATTCTTTCAGCTCGGGGGTAATAAAACGCTCGGCGTTTTTCAGGGTTTGACGGCGGATGTAGTCCACCGGGGCCTTGTCGCTTTGACCGCGGCTGATCTCAATAAAGTAACCGTGCACCCGGTTGTAACCGACCTTCAGGGTAGGGATACCGGTGCGCTCCTTCTCGCGCACTTCCAGTTGCACTAAATAGTCGCCGGCGTTTTCACTGATACCGCGCAGCTCGTCCAATTCCTCGTCAAATCCCTCTGCAATCACGCCGCCATCGCGCAGTACCACGGGTGGGTTTTCGACGATTGCACGTTGCAATAGCTCCACGGTTTGCGGCCACTCACCCATTTCCTGGCTGAGTTGTGTCAGCAGGCTGGCGTCGGTTTCTGACAGCTGACGCTGCAACTCGGGAAATTGAGATAGGGACATCCCAAGGCGGGACAGGTCCCGCGGGCGCGCGGAGCGCAGTGCCAGACGGCCGAGGATGCGCTCCATATCACCGATGGGCTTCAGTGCTTCCCGCAGTGGTTCAAAGCGGTAGTCCCCGATCAGCGCGGTGATCGCTTGCTGGCGCTGCTGTAGTGTGTGCAGGTTGCGCAGCGGATTGTTCAGCCAGCGACGCAGCAGGCGGCTGCCCATAGCGGTCTTACAAGCATCAAAAACGGAGAGCAGGGTATTGTCGTCGCCACCGTTCAGGTTGATGTCGATTTCCAGGTTACGGCGGCTGGCGGGGTCCAGCGCCACGGTGTCTTCACGGCGTTCGGTGCGCAGGGTGCGGATATGGGGCAGCTCGGTGCGCTGGGTGTCACGGGCGTACTGCAGTAGGCAGCCCGCTGCGCAGAGCGCCGCATGCATATGGCTGCAGCCGAAGGCTTCCAGGTCCATGGTGCCGAACTGACGGTTCAGCAGGCGCAGTGCGCTTTCCAGGTCGAATTCCCAGGGCGCGCGGCGGCGTATGCCCGGGCGGCGCTCGATTTCAACGGGCAGAGTGAGATCTTCGGAAACCAGCAGTTCGGTCGGGCTGTAGCGCTGTACCTGTTCCGCCAGCGCTTCCAGGGTTTCCACTTCCTGCACCGCGAAGTGTCCGGTTCCCACGTCCAGCAGGGCCAGGCCAAACTTCTCGCCCACCAGTACGGTCGCTGCCAGCAGGTTGTCCCTGCGCTCATTTAGCAGTGCCTCGTCGGTAACCGTCCCAGGGGTGACGATGCGTACGACTTTTCGCTCTACCGGGCCCTTGGAAGTCGCAGGGTCTCCAATCTGCTCAGCGATCGCCACGGATACACCGGCCTTGATCAATCGCGCCAGATAGCCTTCCGCCGCATGATAGGGGATCCCGGCCATGGGAATCGGCTGCCCGCCGGATTTGCCGCGCGCGGTCAGGGTTACATCCAGCAGCTCCGCAGCGCGCTTGGCGTCATCGTAGAACAGCTCATAGAAGTCGCCCATGCGGTAAAACACCAGCTCCTGGGGGTGCTCGGCCTTGATCTTGAGGTACTGCACCATCATCGGTGTGTGTTCAGGCTTCTTTTCTTTGCTGGCTGTGGGGGTGGGCATGATTGAGAAAATCTTTATAAATCAGTGGCTTATTTGATCTGCTTTGTCGGCACTGCGGACCGGACTGCACCCATTGCGGGCGCTTTTTGCAAGCACGATAGGATACCAAAGCTACGCGAGCTGGACTATCCGGTGTGATGTGCAAATGCAGCGTGCAATCAGCTTTTGAGGCATGGCTGGCAGGGAGGCGGTATAAAACTGGTGCAATTGGTCTTGTTTTGGGGGTTGTTTGCAATTGAGCCAATTGCTCGTTGGGGTATTTGGGCCTCGAGAGGTTTTTGCCATTGGAGTGGCCGATGGGTAGGTTTTTGGTCGATGGCCTAAAGCTTGTCATTATCGCCGGCATGACACGAATAATTGGGAGAACTTCGTATGTTGCAGGTTCAATTGCGGCTTTGTGTGGTATTGCTGTCATTCGCAGTGGGTCTGCTTGCCGGCTGTGATGGTGCGCGAAGCTCGGGCGACATTGGTTCATCGAAGCGGGCTGGACCGCTGCCGTCGCGTGTCACGTTTGCGAGTACCGGGGACGGCGGCCATTACCTGTCACTCTCTGTGTCGGATGCACACAAGCTGCTCACTCCGCGCCTCGAACAAACCTCTGCCCTAATGGCAGATTGGGGGCAGCAGACTGACACCGCGGCGGTGGTCAACGGTGGGTATTTCCATTCCGACATGCCGCTGTCACTGGTAGTCGCGGCGGGGGAGCGCCTTGCCGATAATATCTCCGCGGTTACCCGTAACAACCAGCTTTACCCGGTGCTGCGCAGCGCCTTCTGGATGAGTGACGGTGGCCAGGCGGAGATTGGTTGGGTAGGGGTTGATCATGCTGGTGGGCTGCGCGCATTTACCGAGCCAATGCCGTACCGGCGCAACCAGGTAGCAGCGCTGGTTCCACCTCCGGACACGTCCGGTAGCGAGATCAACCCTCGGTGGGCCATCGGTGGTGGACCGCGCCTGCTGAAGAATGGTCTCGCCGCGATCACCTATGACGAGGAAATCTTTTGGGGTTCCGGTATTGAGCTCAACGATGTGCGTCCACGCACCGCCATTTGTATTACCGCGGACGACAAGGTGATTTTGTATGTGAGCGAAGGCGCCCGCCTTGATGCGCTGCCGCAAAAGTTGCAGGCGCTGGAGTGTGTGGAGGCGATGAACCTGGACGGCGGCGGTTCATCGGCCATGTATGTCGAAGGGCTGGCGGTTCTCGATCAGCAGCGTGCCGTGCCAGTGGTGTTGGCCATTCGGGTCGCACGCTGAACGTTGTAACCAGTGAGGAATAGGGGGGGCGCTGAAGGTTGGAGCTGCCTTGTTCAGAGTGCTGCGGGTTGCTGTATGGCCAGCCTCGCCTCGGTCTTGCAGGACTGCATTGCGGTCGCAAACCATTCGGCAACGACCTCGGTTCGGGTGATGGCGGTACCCACGGTTACGGCCCAGGCGCCGATATTGCGCGCTTCGGCACAGTGGGACGGGGAGTTAAAACGGCCCTCGGCCATCACGCGGGGAAAGCGTGCGCACAGGGTGCGCAGCAGTTCGAGGTCTGGCTCTGCGGGTACCGGGCCTCCGGTATAGCCTGAAAGGGTGGTGCCAACAATTGCGGCACCCGCGGCATAAGCCTGTGTCGCATCGGCCAATGTGCTGCAGTCGCCCATGGCAATCTTTCCCAGCTGATTGATCTGCGCAATCAGATCCCCGGCCGCTACCGGGCGCGCTCGTTCTGTGCAGTCCACCGCAATAATGTCTGCGCCGGCTTCTGCCAGTGCCCGCACATCTTCCGGTAATGGGGTGATGCGCACAGGGCTATCCACCAGGTCTCTTTTTACGATGCCGATGATCAATGCACCGGGAAGCGCGTTGCGAACTTTGGCCAGTCGACTTGCTCCCTCGATACGAAGCCCGTCCGCGCCGCCAGCCAGCGCGGCTCTGGCGAGGCGGACGACGATTTCATCATCGTCCATGGGTCCGTGGTCCACCGGTTGACACGAGACAATCAGCCCGCTCGAAAGCCTGCGATCAATGGATTCAAGTTCGGGATTTACTGTACCTGTCATGACTCGTACACCGTGGCCAGGCGGGTACCGTTGCGCTGTACCAGCACGTTAAAGCGATAGCGATCGGCGCGGTAGAGGCTTTTTGCAAGCTCGATAATGCGGCCCTGGTCATCGTAAACGGTGCGCTCAGCAAGGAGTGCCGGGCTGAACGTTGGCATCTGTAGCAGGTCCGCTTCTTCTTCGTCGACCACGGTGGCACTGATCTGCTGCCTGGCCTGGTCCACCACGATTTCGTACTGGCGGTGAAGAAGGTCATACAGGGAGCTTGTATGAAGTTCCTGTATAGCCAGTTCGGGAAAAATCGCCTTCGGCAGATACACGCGTTCTATCGCCACTGGGCAGCCATCCGCCAGGCGCAATCGGCGAACCAGGAAGAGCTCCGCTCCGGGAGCAAGGTTCATCTTACTGGCCAGTTTCACGTCTGCCTTCACTACATCGTTGAACAATAGCTTGTTTGAGGGGGTGAGCCCCAGCTGCTGCATCTCTTCGCTAAACGACATGAGCTTGAGTTGGTTTGCCAGGGGTTTGGCAAGCACAAAGATGCCTGCCCCCTGGCGGATCTCAATGCGTTTTTGCTCTTCGAGATTCTTGAGTGCGCGACGGAGCGTGTCTCGTGAGACCTCGGTAAGTTCCGCTAACTCCCTTTCCCCCTGCAGCCTAGCGCCGGGCGGGAGTTGATCAATGATATCGAGCAACTGCTGGTGCAGGCGCTGTTGTTTACGCGTCATTGCCATTGGCTGACCTTTCCATAAGTAAACGACTAGCACTTCCACTTGGTGCGAATTTGTCGTGTATAGCGGCTCAATAGTATACCAAATGGTTTGATTTGAAAAACTTTCTTCGCTACAGTCGTACCAATGCTAACGGAAGTCTAATAATGAAAATCAAATCCTGGATGCTGGTTCTGGCCTCGGCTCTCGCGCTGCTGGGGAGCGGTTTCAGTGCGGCGGCCAGTACTACCCGGATCCAGTTCTGGACCATGCAGTTGTCACCGTTTCACGACGACTACGTTAACGGTCTGATCGCGGAGTTTGAGCGCTTGCACCCCGAGGTGCAGGTGAAGTGGGTAGATGTGCCGTGGAAGGAAATGGAAAAAAAGATGTTGGCCTCGGTGGCGGCGGGCACTGCACCGGATGTGGTCAACCTGAATCCGCAGTTCGCGGCGAAGCTGGCGGAGTTCGGCGCACTCGCGAATCCCGAGCGTTACCTTTCCCGGCAACAGGTCGACGCCTACCTGCCTAACATCTGGAATGCCAATCGCTTTGAGGGTGAGGCCTTCGCCATACCCTGGTACCTCTCTACCACCGTCACCATTTATAACCGTGCGCTTTTAGAGCGCGCTGGAGTGAGTGTGCCGGCGAGCTTTTCGGAATTGCTGTCTACATCAAAGGTGCTGCGGCAAAAGCTCGACAAGTATGCCTATTTTCCCGCAATGGATGGCAGTCGACCGCTGGAAAATCTTGCCGCAACCGGCGTTGAGTTAGTGGCAGAAGACGGCTCGGTCGGGTTCGATAATGAGCGGGGGCTTGCTTTCTTCCGTTTCAATCGCGATATGTATCAACAGGGGCTGATACCCAAAAATGTTCTGACAGAGGGCCACCACAAGGCTGTGGACCTGTTCCAGTCCGGGCAGGTGGCCCTGATTACCACAGGTATGCAGTTCCTTCAGACCATTCGTACCAACGCTCCGGAACTCTTTGCGAACGTAGAAGTGGCGCCACAGTTAAAGCATCCGCAGAGCAAAAATAATGTGGCGGTAATGAATCTGGCGGTTCCGGTCATGTCAGCCCACAAGTCGGCGGCTTTTGACTTCGCTACCTTTGTCACCAACCACGAGAATCAGATGGCATTGGCACGGCGGATCCCACTGCTGCCGTCTACGGCAGTAAGCTATCAGGACCCATTTTTTTCATTGCCGGAGAATCCCTCCGTTGTGGATCGTGCGCGTGCAATTTCAGCGCAGCAGGTACTGAGTGGTGATGTGCTTGTCCCGCCTTTACCCAAGTACAGCAAACTCAAGACCAGTTTTGTTTTCAACCTGCAGTCTGCAATGGTCGGTGAGCTGACCGCAGAGCAGGCGTTGGCGCGTACCAGTGATACATGGGCTTTGTTCCTGCAGGCCAGCAAGCGAAAAGCCCGTGCTGAGCAGGAGAGGGAAGGCCGGTCGCGAGGGGTAGTGGACTGAGAAGATGAATATCCAAAAACCACTCTATGTTGGAGCGGACCTGGGCGGCACAAAAATCTGCGCAGTAGTTTTTGATGCTTCGCTCCGTCCCCTGTTCAATACGCAGGTCCCCAGCGACGCGAGCGCCGGTAAGCAGCGGGCTCTGGATGCACTTGAAGGCGCTATTGCCCAGTGTATCGACTGGTGCTCGGAATCAAATGTCAAAGAGCATGTTGCTGGTATCGGCGTATCCACCGCAGGAGTAGTTGACGCGCATGTCGGGGTCATTGTGGACGCCACCGATGCCATTCCCGGCTGGTGTGGTACGCGGCTTGCCGATTGGGTGGGCGATCGCTTTGGTTTTCCCGTCAGCATAGAAAACGATGTGAAGTGCGCGCTGCTTGGCGAGTTGAGTGTCAGCCCCGACTTGGTGAAAGCGCGTACTGCAATGCTGACACTGGGCACTGGCCTGGGTGGCGCCATGGCGGAACAGGGAAAGATTGTTCCGGGCGCCCACATGGTTGCCGGCCACTTTGGGCGTATGCCAATACCCAGTCCATGGGAACGAGGCCGAATCTTGAGCCTGGAGCAGTTGGTTTCGGGGACAGGCCTGGCGAATGTTGCCAGCCGTGAAGTGGGTGGGCGTAACTTCGCAGATGGGCGCGACGTGGTGAAGTATGCAGCGGCTGGAGATGCGCAGGCACTACGGGGGCTCGATCGTTTTTGTGAGTTTCTGGTAATGGCGCTGGAGCAGCTTTACTGGGGCTTAGACCCCGATGTGGTACTGGTTGGGGGTGGCCTGTCTGAGGCTCGGGAGCACTGGTGGCTGCGCATGATTGAAAAGCTTGACCAGCGCGGGCTGCCCCTGGAGGTGCGGCCAGCGAAGTTGCACAACGATGCAGGCGTGTATGGCGCCGGAGCACTGATAAAAACAAAGTTGGTATCGGGAGTGGTGGCGAATGCAGACCAGTAACAGCAGCGGTGAAAGTATGCTGGCCCCTGATTCGGCAGGGGAGGGCGCCTTATCGCGCTTCCGGCATAACTTGCGGATCCGACGTGTTCTGCAGAGCAGCTCAGTCCTGAATGCCCTGGTACCCTATCTTTTCCTTCTACCGGCCTGCGCAATCATTGGCGCTTTTGTGTTGTATCCCATGTTGCACGCCATTATGGCGAGTCTCACTGACTACAACATGATCACCGAGTCCCAATTTGTCGGTGCGGACAACTACCGCATGCTACTGCAGGATCCATTTTTCTGGAACAGCCTGAAAAACACCCTGCTGTATTTGCTGGTGGTGGTTCCGGTGCTGGTGATCGCGCCGATTTTCCTCGCGTTGCTGGTAAACCGCTCTCTGCCAGGTATCAAGCTGTTTCGCGCTGTTTTCTATCTGCCGGTAATTACCTCCCTGGTCGTTACCGGCCTGATCTGGAAATGGGTGTATGAAGAACAGGGCATTCTCAACTATTTTCTGCTGAGCAGCGGCATTACTGATAACCCGGTGGCCTTCCTCACCGACCCTGCCAATGCGCTGTTTTCGGTGATGGCCGTTACAGTTTGGACTGGCCTTGGCTACTACATGGTTATCTACCTTGCCGGCCTCCAGTCAATTCCCCGCCACCTGTATGAGGCGGCGGATGTGGAGGGGGTCTCAAAGTGGCGGCAGACCCTGTTTATCACTATTCCGCTACTGAAACCGTCGATCGCGGTTGTTGCGGTAATGTCCTCCATTGCCGCAATGAAAGTATTTGAAGAGGTCTATGTCATGACCCAGGGCGGCCCCCTGGATAGCACCAAGACACTGGTGTACTTCATTTACCAGAGTGCGTTCGAGGAATTCGAAATGGGCTATGCCGCAGCCGCTGGTGTGGTGTTGTTTTTGCTCACACTGGTGTTATCGCTGGTTAATCTTTTCCTGCTGAGGAAAGACCGATGAAAGCTTCTCCGCTCGCCATCGTCCTGCGGTATTTTGGTCTGCTCTGTGTGGCACTCCTCACCATGGGCCCATTTCTGTGGTTGCTCTCCACCGCGCTCAAGTCCGGCAGTGAAAATATCTTCGCCTATCCACCATCGCTGCTACCGGAACAGCCGACCCTGGAGAACTTCGGGCGTGTTCTGGAAACCCAGCCATTTATGCTTTACCTGAAAAACAGTGTATTGGTTGCGCTGCTTTCGGTCACGGCGAACCTGGTGTTCGCCTCCCTTGCCGCTTACCCCCTGGCGCGGATGGAGTTCCGTGGCAAAAACCTGATTTTTGTGGTGCTGCTTAGCTCCATGATGATTCCTTTCCAGCTGTTGATGATTCCCGTATACAGCATCGCTATTTCCCTCGGCCTTCAGAATTCGTATCTGGGACTGGTGTTGCCGCATGCGTGCACTGCATTCGGTGTATTCCTTATGCGCCAGGCGTTTCTCGGCATCCCGAAGGCCCTGGAAGAATCAGCGCTACTTGAGGGGCTGAATCGGGTTCAAATCTGGTGGTACCTGCTGGTTCCATTAGTGAAACCGTCACTGGCGACACTGGCGGTGTTCAGTTTTATTGCAGTGTGGGGAGACTTTCTGTGGCCGCTCATCATTTTGGATGACCCTTCCTATTACACACTACCGCTGGGTGTGAATCGCCTGGCGAATACCTTTTCCATGGACTGGCGCCTGGTGGCGGCCGGTGCTGTGTTCTCGATCCTGCCGATTCTGGCGGTGTTCTTGTTCAGTCAAAAATACTTTATCGAAGGTGCCATGCGTGGCGCGGTAAAAGGATAAGAGTGGAAGCCGACCCATGAGTAAAGATGTCGCGGTTGTCGTACAGACCCACTGGGACAGGGAGTGGTATTACCCACACCAAGCGTTTCTTGCGCGCTTGCTGCGCGTGATGGAGCAGGTGGTGGAGCAGTTGGACAACGGTGAGTTGCAAAGTTTCCTTTTCGATGGGCAGGTGTCCGCCATCGAGGATTTCTATGCAAATGCGGAGCCGGAACTGGTCGAGCGTGTGCGCTCCCATGTGCAGTCTGGGCGTATTGTTATCGGCCCCTGGTACATCATGGCAGATGAATTCCTGTGTGCTGGCGAATCGCTGGTGCGCAACCTGGAGTTGGGCATGGCCCGCGCGGCGCAACATGGCCGCTGTCAGCGTGTGGGTTATCTGCCCGACACCTTCGGCCATATTGCCCAGATGCCTCAGATACTGCGCGGGTTTGGTATCGATAATGCGGTCGCCTGGCGCGGTATCGACGCACCTCAGTCTGAGGTTACATGGTATGCGCCAGACGGCAGCGGCGTGTTCACGGTATTTCTGACCGAAGGTTACTACCAGCATCCCTTCAACACCGCCGACTGGCGCGGTGCGCTCAATACGTACCTCGCGAAGGTCGTCAATCGCAGTGGCGGCGGCGAGCTACTGCTGACCCAGGGCGGAGATCACCTGCTGACGGTGGAAAACCTGCAGCAGAAAATCGAGGCATACAACGCGCAGCAGGGAGACTTTCGGCTGACCCAGCGCAGCTTGGAAGCGTACATTCGCAGCATGCAGTCCGGGCACTCTCTGGAAGCCTTGCCAACAATTAGCGGAGAGCTGCGGGAAAATCAAACCGCCTTTGTGCTTCCGGACGTGCTCTCTACCCGCCAGTATCTAAAGCAACAGAATCAATTGTTGGAGGATCGGCTGACGGGCATGGTTGAGCCGCTGTTGGCACTGGCCTCACCGGCAATGCACCAGGCCGGGAACTACCCGCAACACTACCTCGAGCAGACCTGGAAGCTACTGATCGAGCAGCATGCCCACGACTCCATTTGTGGGTGCAGCGTCGACGAGGTGCACCGGGAAATGGAAGTGCGTTTCACCCAGTTGCATCAGCGGCTCGACGCACTGACACAGCAGGCGCAGCACGCGCTCGGAATGCGCAACGACCGGGTCTCTTTACACCGTGATGGCGAGGCTCCGAGTCCTTTCGCCGATGACAGTCTCTTTACGCTGTTTAATCCTTCGCCGAAAGGTCGTTCCGGTTGGCAGCTGGTGAACCTGTTCCTGAGCGGCGAACCTTTCGATGAGCTTATTGTGGAAACGATGATTGGTGAAAGGCTGCCATCGATACTGGTTTCTCGTACGGCATGCGAAGAATTCCAGTCCCCCATCGACGACTTCCCGGATATGACCGGTGGCCATCGATATACCCTGGCCATCAAGGCAGATTTGGCGGGAAGCGGTTTGCTTGGGTGCGCGATAACCGGCATTGAAGGTGGCAGTGATCATACAGCGGCAGCAGAAGCACCGGCAGCCATCGAAAACAGCCATTACCGGTTGTGGGTGGACGGTAATCAACTGGTCATCGAAGACAAGCATAACGGATACCGGTATCGCGATGCGCTATCACTGGTGAGCGAGGCCGATGGTGGCGATACCTACAACTTCTCCCCCGTGGGCACTCATCGCTTCAGCGCAAAAATAACTTCTGCCCGCGCAATGTCATCCTTGTCCGTTGACAGTGCGCATGCACTGAGAACTCTCGAGCTGAAACTGACCCTGGAACAACCTGCAGGCCTGGATGAACAGCGTAATCCAACTTGCGACCGGGTGGAAAGTCACGGCGTATTACAGCTGTATCTGTTGCCGGACGACGAATATATTGATGCGCAGCTTGACTGGGATAACCGTGCCTGTGATCAGCGCCTGCGCCTGCAGTTGTCGTTGGGTACACGTGTTGCGAGCTCCGGCGCGGATAGCGCATTCCATTGGATCGAGCGCGAAGCGATTTACAGAGACGACTCTCCGGTAAGTGGGCAACAGGAGTCTCCGGTAGCGGTATTCCCCAGCTATTCTGCGGTCAGCGCCGGTCCCGTTGGGTTTATCCATTACGGCCTGCAAGAGGCGGAGATCGTACGCGCAGGCCATGAAGATCGCCTGGGTATTACCCTGATTCGCAGTGTAGGCTGGCTCTCCCGCCGGGATTTGAAAACCCGTGGCCTGGGGGCAGGTCCGGATCTTGCCACTCCCGAGGCGCAATGCCTGCGGACGCATCGGTTTCACTTTGCATTTAGCCTGCGCCAGCCGCAGCCAGATTCACTGCTGAATCGCGCTGAATGTTGGCGCAAGCCGATATCGCTGCTGCGCGGCGTTGGTGTCGGACCGATGCCGCAACTGCAGATGGCCAACCCGACGTTACAGGTAAGCAGTTTGCGCCGGGTGATGAGGGAGGGCGTTCCAGCGCTGGAGCTGCGTGTATGGAATCCGTCGTCTATCGAAGTGGCCGCCAAGTTTAATTGTGATGACTTCGAACGCGTCGAGTTGTCTGGTCAGCGCTCTTCGGCTACAGCCGCGTCTGCCGCACTTGTCAAACCGCATCAGATCGCCACTTTTGTTTTTCCTCTGGGCGGCTTGCCAACCACAAATTTAGAGGCGGAGGCAGGCCATGTCGCAGATTAAACCCAGGTTCAAAATTCTGGCACTGCCGGTTGACGGGCGACCGGTGACTCGCGAGCAGGTCCAGTTTGTGGCCGGTATTGCCGATTGCGAATTGTTGTGTCCATCAGTGGAGGCTCTCGGCCACTTTCGCGAGGAGGCAGATCGCGATCGTCTGGCTGAATGGGTTTCAGGCAATGCCGCAGATGTTGATGGATTCCTCTTTTCCCTGGATATGCTGGTTTACGGGGGCCTGGTGCCCAGCCGTTTTATCGATGACTCGACAGAATCCTTGCGCGCGCGACTCGACCTTCTGAAAGAGCTTAAGCAGCGCTATCCGGATAAACCGCTCTATGCCTTCTGCGCCACTATGCGCATGTCCAACAACAATGAAAACGAAGAGGAAAAGTTGTACTGGGCGGAACATGGTACCGATATCTGGAACTGGTCCTTTTACAGCGACCGCTTCGCCTGTACCGGCAACGAACAAGACCGCGAGCGCGCGGAGTGGGCAAAGAACCGTATCCCTGGACATATCCAGCGGGATTATCTTGAAACCCGTGCACGTAATTTCTCTATCACAAAAGACATCCTTGCGCTGGTGGAGGAGGGCATTGTCGACCGTCTCGTATTGCCACAGGATGACACTGCGGAATACGGTTTCAACATAGCGGAGCGACGTCAGCTGCAACAGTTGGTAGATGACAGGAAGCTGGATAAGGCAGTACTGGTTTACCCAGGTGCGGATGAAGTGATCTATACCCTGCTGGTCCACCAGCTGCAGCTACTCGACCAGCAGCATTCGGATGAAGTTACACCGCTGCGTATCGCCTTGCGACCACATCACACCGGGGCACTGGCGAAAATGGTTGCCCGTTATGAAGACCGCCCGGTAATGGAGTCAATCCGCTGCCAGATTGATGCGGCTGGTGCGCAACTGGTCGATCGTGAGTCGGAAGCGGATGTGGTGATTGCGATACATTGTCGCGGCGTCATCCAGGGCGACTGGGCGATGCAGTATCCCCTTGAAGAGGATCTGGGGTTGGATCACGACTGGGTGGTGCAGCTGGTAACCGACCTGAAAGAGCGGCAGAAACCTCTTGCCCTGTTGGATCTCGCCTATGCCAATGGCGGCGACCCGGAGCTAATGGCTGTTCTTGAACAGCAAGCAGGGGCAGGCATCAGTGCGCTGCGAGCATACGCCGGCTGGAATACTGCCAGCAACAGTATTGGCAGTCTGGTCGCCCAGCTGTGCGCGAGCCTTCGCACACCGGCATCTGACGAAGGGAAAGCGCACAATCAGCACTTGCTGGTGACTCGCCTGCTGGACGACTACCTCTACCAGTCACGTTTACGCCAGTCGCTGCGAGCAACGCAAAAGGCGCGTGATCTCCCGGACGGGGATGTTACCGCTCTGAACGAAGTGTATTTCACTTCCGCGACCGAGTGGCTGGAGCGGCAAGGTTTTGATGCTGTTCAGCTACATAGCGTGTATTTCCCATGGCAGCGAAGCTTCGAAATTGGTTTGCGCACTACCGTTGACTTACCGAGCCTGTCTGAGCCGCAGGAGAGATTTGCATGAGTGGGGGTAAAGTGGTGCTGCAAACGCAGGCCGCCGTGATTGGTGCAAGCCTCGGTGGCGTCATGGCTGCGTGGCAGTTGTGCCGGGCTGGCGTGAAGACCGTGATCACCAGCGAATTTCCATGGATTGGCGGGCAGATGACAAGTCAGGCAGTGCCACCGGATGAGCACTCCTACATTGAAACTTTTGGCGCATCGGCGAGCTACCGTGTATTCCGCGAGGCAATCCGAGCACACTACCGCGCACAGCGGGGCTTTGTCGAAAACTCCACCATGACGGAGGGCTGTAATCCGGGAGATGGCTGGGTTAGCCGGTTGTGTTTCGAGCCCGCGGTTGCCGAGCGCTATTTCCGTGAATTGCTGCAACCTTATTTGGTCAGCGGTGTACTGACGCTGCTGGAACATCAAGGTCCCATCAAGGCGAAGCGTGACGGAAGGAAACTTCAGTCGGTAACACTGGCCGATGTGGATGGTCGGAACATTATCTCCGAAGTGCATGCTGACTATTTTCTCGACGGCACGGATACCGGTGAATTGCTCGCGTTAGCGGAGCTCCCTTACCGCCTTGGTAAGGAATCCCATACGGAGTTTGCAGAACCGCAAGCGCCGGAGAGTACCTCTCGCGACGACCAGCAGCCAGTGACCTTTGTCTGCGCGTTGCGCCGTCATGCTTCGCCGGTGGCGCCTATACCAAAGCCTGTGGAGTACGACTTTTGGCGAGCGTATATCCTGCCAAAGTACGCCTACCCGCTGTTTTCCGATTATCTCCCGGGGCACGAGCAATTCAGTTCGATTCGCCTGCCATTCTTCTGCGCTGCCGCTATACAGGGCAATTTCAACGAGCATACCCTGGATTTATGGCGCTACCGCCGAATCGTCGCTGCGCAAAACTGGCGCGGTGACCTGGCGAGTGATGTGAGCCTGATCAACTGGGCACAAAATGATTACGCACTGCATCCGCTTCTGGATGGGCAGGACAAAAACGAGCAGGAGGTCGCATTAGCGGCTAAAGCGCTTACCCGGTGCTTTGTGCACTGGTTGCAGACCGAGGCTCCGCGAGACTGTCTCGGGGAAGAGGGCGCTGGGTTTCCAGAATTGGCACTGGCCACGGACGTGCTGGGCACTGACGATGGCTTTGCTCAGCAGGTCTATGTACGGGAGTCCCGTCGTATTGTAGGTCTGCAGACGCTGACCCAGGATGACATCATCCTGCAACAAGGTAGCGCAGAAACCTGGTGCCCGGCGAGGTTTGCCAACAGCGTGGGTATCGGCTTGTACAACATGGATATTCATCCCACCTGTGTTTCGGGTATGGGTACCAATGCTGCGGTGCGCCCCTTTGAGCTGCCCCTGGGCATTTTTATACCGGCCGATGCGGACAACCTGCTACCGGCATGCAAAAACATCAGTGTTACGCACCTGGTCAATGCCGCTACGCGGGTACACCCCATTGAGTGGCTGGTCGGTGAGGTGGCAGGTTTGCTGGCCGCGCACTGTTTACAGACCGGCGCAGCGCCTGTGGCTATTTTTGAGGCGGAATCACGTACGCGGACGTTCCAGCAATTTGTGGAAGATCACGGTATACCCCTGCACTGGCCCGATGACCCTGACCGAGTGAAATCCATAACGAAACCAACCGCTAAACAGAGCGTGAAACAGGCCGTGTGATTCAGGTCGCATGATTGAGAAAAAATAACGAAACGTATTTCAGAGGTTGCCCATGGCAGACTTACAACTGACCGCCGTCAAAAAGCGATTCGGCAGTACCCAGACGATTCATGGTGTGGATTTGCAGGTACAGCCGGGAGAGTTTGTGGTGTTTGTCGGGCCATCGGGCTGTGGGAAATCGACCCTGCTGCGAATGATTGCCGGCCTGGAATCGGTGAGCGAAGGGCAGGTGCATATTGGTGGCCGTGACGTGACTGGACTGGCGCCCAGCCAGCGCCAGGTGGCAATGGTGTTCCAGTCGTATGCGCTTTATCCACACATGACTGCAGAGCAAAACCTAAGTTTCGGCATGCGCATGCGCGGTGTTCCCAAGCAGGAGATTCTCCAGAAAGTTGCTCGCGCCAGTGAAGTATTGCAACTGCAGCCCTATCTCAAGCGCAAGCCCGGCGCTCTGTCCGGCGGCCAGTGCCAGCGTGTGGCGATAGGTCGTGCCCTTGTGCAGGATCCTGATGTTTTCCTGTTCGATGAGCCGCTTTCCAACCTCGATGCGGAATTGCGGGTGAAAATGCGCACCGAAATCGCTGATCTGCATCGTCGGCTCGGTGCCACCATGATTTACGTTACCCACGATCAGACCGAAGCCATGACCCTGGCAGACCGTATCGTTGTGCTGCGTGATGGCCGTATCGAACAGGTAGGGGCTCCAATGGCGCTATACGCCAATCCGGTTAATCAGTTTGTGGCGGGTTTTATCGGTTCACCGAAAATGAACTTTCTGTCCGCGACACTTAACCGGCGCACTGAAGATAGGGTGGTATTGCTGCTGGGAGACACAGAGGTAGAAGCTCCTATTCGTGGCGGCCTCTCTTCAACGGAAGATGTCATCACTTTGGGGCTGCGCCCGGAGCATTTGGCGCTGGATGATCAGGGGCCACTAAACGCAGAGGTGCGCGGCGTCGAGCAACTGGGTTCCGTAAGCTTCGTCTACTGCACGCTGGCCGGGCAAGATGTGTGCGTCCAGACGCAGGCACTCTCTTTGCCACGCATCGGTGACATAGTGGGACTGAAATTTTCTTCG
Source organism: Microbulbifer elongatus (assembly GCF_020524885.1). GTDB lineage: Bacteria > Pseudomonadota > Gammaproteobacteria > Pseudomonadales > Cellvibrionaceae > Microbulbifer > Microbulbifer elongatus_A. Next base: position 152,409 of record NZ_JAIVKJ010000003.1, read on the forward strand.
GAAGATGTTTACCTGTTTGACGGGAATGGCATCACCGTATCGCCATTAAAATCCGGTAAGGTCAAGGAAGTCGCATAACATGAAAACGTTGAAGCTGCGATGGATACTGTTTTTTTGGCTCACTTGCTCCTCATTTTGTGCAGCACAGGCGCCGCTTCCGAATGTATCTCCCCTAAAAGAGTCCGCAAGTGAGGCGCGTGGCAGGCTGCCACAGGCCGTCCGTGGGGTGTGGTTAACGAACGTGGCCAGCGATGCACTTTACACCCGAGAGGGAATCGAGCGCGCGGTAGAGCTTTGTGCGGAACTGGGTATCAATAGTATTTTTGTGGTTACCTGGAACAAGGGCCACACCCTGTATCCATCGCAGGTTATGCGTGAGTTTACTGGCGTGGCCATGGAGCCAGCGCTGGATCCCGAGCAGAACGGGCGAGACCCGCTGCAGGAACTGATCGACGCGGCGCACCAGCGGAATATCAAGGTGTTCGCCTGGTTTGAGTTCGGCTTTGCCGCCTCTCATGGCGCACAGGGTCGTGACCTGGTGAAGCGTAAGCCCGAGTGGGCGTCTCTGGATGTAAACGGCGGGTTGGTTTCCAAGAATGGCTTTGAATGGCTGAATGCACTGGATCCCGAGGTGCAGGCATTCATGACTTCCCTGGTTATCGAAGTGGTGCGCAACTACGAGATCGATGGCGTGCAGGGGGACGACCGCTTACCGGCATTGCCATCCGAAGGCGGCTACAACCCTGCTGTTGTAGCGGCCTACCACTCGGAAACTGGACGTGTTGCTCCTTCAGACAGTAAAGATGCCCCGTGGATTCAGTGGCGTGCCAACAGACTCACTGAGTATGCGGAAGATCTGTATAAGGCAGTTAAGGCGGTGAAACCAAATGTTATTGTGTCTTTCTCGCCATCTGTTTTTCCCTGGTCTCGAGAACAGTATCTGCAAGACTGGCCGCAGTGGGTTGAACAGGGATCGGTAGACTTGCTCATCCCTCAGGTATATCGCCATCAACTCGATAGTTACCGGCAGACGCTGCGCGATACGCTAGCCTACGTGCCCGCTTCACAGCGCATGGGGTTTGCGCCGGGCGTACTGATCAAGGTCGGCGACACCATGCCATCACAGAAAATGATGGAGGGCATGTTGGCGGCCAATCGCGAGGCGGGATTACTGGGTGAAGTATTCTTCTTCTACGAGGGGCTGGAAAACTACCGGGACGTGATTCGTACCTCCTACTTACAGTATCCGGTGAGATTTCCTGAGGACCTGTAATTGCTAAAGCTCAAAATAATAAGATTTGATATCGCGAGCTGTGTCGCGGCCCATATCCCAAAGTATAAGAGGGAAGAAACGTGAAAGTCGTCTGTTTTGGTGAAGCGCTGGTAGACATGCTGTCCAACCGGGTTTCCGGAGTAAGCGCAGCGGATGGTCCCGAGCAATTTACCAAGTTTGCCGGAGGGGCACCGGCCAATGCGGCGGTTGCAGTAGCCAAGCTCGGCGGTGATGCGCACTTCGCTGGTATGTTAGGGGAGGATGCTTTTGGTCACTTTCTCAATAATGCACTGGTCGAAGAGGGGGTAAAAACCGACTATGTGCGCTTTACATCCGAAGCAAAAACGGCGCTCGCCTTTGTCTCTCTTGATGACTGCGGCGAGCGAAGTTTTGAATTCTATCGGCCACCAGCGGCTGACCTGTTGTTTCGTGCCGACCATTTTGACTCCCTGCTATTCAATGGTCCCGGCATTCTCCATATCTGTTCTAACAGCCTGACAGAAGAAGCCATCGCTGATACGACCGCGACGGCTATCGTCCAGGCACAGAAGGCCGGCTGGCTGGTGAGCTTTGATGTGAACCTGCGGCATAACCTGTGGCCGGCTGGTGAAGCAAATCGAGAGCGGGTGAACCAGGTTGTTGCCGAGGCCGACATCGTCAAGCTCAGCATCGAGGAGCTGGAGTACTTGGCCGCTGATGAAAACGCAGAAACGGGTGGGTTCATCGCCCGCCAATTGCGAAAGCGCCCACAGCTAGTGCTGGTTACCGATGGGGATCAGCCTGTGCAGTGGGCAACGAGATCCACCTGGGGAGGCGTGCGCCCACCGGCCGTGCGCGCCGTGGATACCACCGCCGGTGGCGATGGGTTTATCGGTGGTTTCCTTTATCAAATGGCGGCGGCAGGCGTAACTCCGGATTCGCTTGCGCAGTGGCTGGATTCCGGTGCTCATGAACGCGCACTGGAGTTTGCCTGCGCCTGCGGTGCCCACGCGGTGTCCCACCGAGGTGCCTTTGTGGCATTGCCAACGCAGGAAAGCCTCAGCGTATTTCTCAAAAAGACACAATGAATGTTGCGGGGGCAGTTGGTGAGTGCCGCTGCCACTTAATCTACCAACTAGGAAAGGTTACCGGGGAGTCAACAATGACCGATTTCCGCGACCCAAAATTTTTACAGCAACACGTCGACAGCATCCTCGCATTCTACCGTCCCAATGTGAGGGACTTCGAGCTCGGCGGTTTGCACCAGAACTACCGTGATGATGGCAGTGTTTTCAATCCTGGTCACAAACATCTGGTAAGCACCACCCGGATGATCTTCAACTACTGTAAGGCTTTTCAAAATGCCAGCAGTGAGTCTGAGCAAGTGGAGTACAAGGCGCTGGCAGAAGCTGGCCTTGAATACCTGCTGAATCATCACTGGGACGCCGGGCGCCGCGGTTACAACTGGGTCTTGCAGGATAACCAGCCAGTAGATCAGACCAATCACTGCTACGGCCTGGGGTTCGTGATACTGGCATTTGCCACTTGCGTCGAAACGGGTATTGGTGACGCGCGCTCACATTTGTACGCAACCTGGGGTTTGCTCAACGAAAACTTCTGGAAACCTCAATCGGCACTCTATGCGGACGAAGCGACACCGGATTGGCGGGCCGTCTCCAACTACCGTGGCCAGAATGCGAATATGCATTGCTGTGAAGCGCTGTTGGCGGCATACGCAGCGACCGAAGATCCTGTGTTCCTCGACCGTGCCTATACCCTGGCGCAGACCGTAGCCGTTACTCTGGCGGACAAGGCAGACGGGTTGATCTGGGAGCACTACACCAAGGATCTGGAGATTGACTGGAACTACAACCGAGACGATCCTAAGAACCTGTATCGTCCCTGGGGTTTCCAGCCCGGCCACCAGACCGAATGGGCCAAACTACTTTTATTACTGTACCAGGCGCGCCCGGAGGAGTGGATGATCGAGCGCGCGCGTGGCCTTTTCGACCGCGCGCTGGAAGTCTGTTGGGACAGCGAGCTTGGCGGTATCGTGTACGGGCACTCGCCTGACGGAGTTATCTGTGATGACGACAAATATTTCTGGGTGCAGGCAGAATCGTTCGCCGCTGCAGCCCTGCTTGCCGAGGCCACGGGCGAGGGACAGTACTGGCAGTGGTATGACAAAATCTGGGCGTATAGCTGGGCGCATTTTGTCGATCATACCCATGGCGCCTGGTATCGGCTGCTGGACAGGAACAACCTTAAGTACTCCGATGAAAAAAGCATTGCCGGTGGCAAGTGTGACTACCACACACTTGGCGCCTGCTGGGAAGTTATGGGTTTGTTAAACAGACAATGTTAATCGCACTCTGAATAGGAGGGATACTGTGGCTAAACAGTTATCGTTGTTTTTGCTCGCGACACTGTGGATGGTGGGCGCTTCAGCCCAGATACCACAAGGTAGCGCCCAGTTGCTGTTGACGGTCACCGATGACTGGGGCGCGACCACCGGAAAGCTATATACATATACTCGCCGTGAGGGTGTTTGGATTCCTGTATTTGAGCCGGTTTCGGTCAACTTGGGGCGCACCGGCCTTGCCTGGGGCATCGGGCTACATCCCAACTCTGTAGTTAGCCAGTCTGATCCGCAAAAACGCGAGGGCGATGGTAAGGCGCCGGCGGGTATTTTCAGTTTGTCGGATGCATTTGGCTATCCGGATACCTTGAAGACCGGACTAAATTACCAACCCATGCGCGCATCGCACTACTGCATCGATGTACCCGCATCGCCGCTGTACAACCAGACGGTGGATGCAGACATTGTCGGAGACAAGGCCGTGGAGGGCTCTTCGGAAGGAATGCGCCGGGATATCCACTACGGTGATCAGCAGTACAAGAAAGGCATCTTTGTCGCGCACAACCCGGCTAATGTGCCGAAAGCAGGTAGTTGTATCTTCGTGCATCTGTGGAAGGCACCTGGCAGTCCCACCGCAGGATGTACGGCCATGGCGGAACCACAGATGGACGCGTTGCTCGCATGGCTCAACGCCGAGCATCAACCAGTGTATGTCGCCCTACCCACGGCGCAATACCATGTACTCAAAGCGCAATGGAAGCTGCCGAGCCTGTAACCGGTGACTGCAAATCACAACTATCGGCGCTGACGATAGTTGCAAACTGTTCTTAAACGCTGTGCTCTTTAGACTGTACTCAACTACCGCCAATTTGCGGCGGCCCTCCAAATTGGTTGAGATTGAGCTAAGCGATGAGCAGCAAAAACTGGCGGGCGGACAAGCGCCACTGGATGCACCCCTGGACCCACTTTGATTCTTTTCAGGAGGAGGGGTCTTTGATGATGGCCCGCGCCAAGGGTGCGCGGGTGTGGGATGAGCAGGGCAAATCCTACTTTGATGCGGTGGGAGGTCTTTGGTGTACCAATATCGGCCTCGGCCGTGAGGAAATGGCGGAGGCCATTGCCGAGCAGGTTCGCGAGATGGCCTATGCCAATCCCTTCGTAGATATCTCCAACGTGCCTGCCGCTCAGCTGGCAAAGAAACTGGCGGAGCTGGCACCTGGAGACATCAATCGCGTGTTCTACAGTTGCGGTGGCTCCACCGCAATCGACACCGCCTTCCGCCTGGTGCACTTCTATCAGAACTGCCGTGGCAAGCCACAAAAGAAACACATCCTGGCGCGCAAGGGCGGCTATCACGGTAGCACCTATGCGGCCATGTCAATTACGGGAAAGTCCGGCGACAAGATTCCTGAGTTTGACTATATCCAGGATTCCATTCATCACCTGGGCTGCCCAAATTCATACCGCGCGCCAAAAGGAATGGACGAGCAGGCGTTCTGTGACTTCCTGGTAGAGGAGTGCAAGCAGAAGATAGCCGAGCTGGGAGCTGACAAGATTGCGGCGTTTTTTGCCGAGCCCATTCTTGGCTCCGGGGGAGTGATTGTTCCTCCGGAGGGCTACAACCGCCGCATCTGGGAGCTGTGCCAGGATAACGACATTTTGTTTGTGGCCGATGAGGTGGTCACCGCGTTTGGGCGAGTGGGGCACTGGTTCGCCTCAAAAGAGTTGTTCGACGTACAGCCCGACATCATCACCTGTGCCAAAGGACTCACCTCTGGTTACCAGCCTTTGGGTGCGACCTTGTTTTCTGACCGAATCTACGAGGTCATTTCCACCGGCGACGCCGATCGCTACTTTGCCAGCGGTTATACCTATTCCGGACATCCAGTCGCTTGCGCGGCGGCTCTCAAGAATATCGAGATCATCGAGCGGGAGAACCTGCTTGAACGGGTCGTTGAAGTGGGGGCTTACTTTGAGCAGCGCTTGCAAACCCTGCGCGATTTACCCTTGGTAGGCGACGTGCGTGGCAAGCGATTCATGATGTGCGTGGAGAATGTCGCGGACAAGTCGACCAGGCAGCTACTGCCGGAAGAACTGAACATTGGCAAATGGATCTCGGATCGCGCGGAGCAGAATGGACTGATAGTACGTCCGATCGTTCACCTGAATGTCATGTCCCCTCCACTTACCATGTGTCGCGATGAAGTGGATTTTGTGGTGGAGAAGCTGGGCGCGGCAATCGAACATACTTATCACGATCTGCGCAAAGAGGGACTACTGCCCAGTGCAAGGCAATTGATTGCCTGATTCCGATACCGGATACAGTAAATAGCCTGAGCCCGCTAGGCGGGCTCACGGGTGGCTTTCTCTCCGGAAAGGACTTTGGAAACTTCATCGATCAACTTCTGCCCCGCAGGCCCCAGGGTTTTTCTGCGGGACCAGATTAGGTCGGTGCAGTAGGGGTAGGGGGTCAATTGAAAATCTGTATTCAGCACTGTGATCGTACCGTTATCGATATACGGGCGGGCAATATGCAGCGGTGCAAATGCCCAGCCCAATCCGGCGGTAATCATGGTCATAAATAGCGAGTAGCTTTCGAGGTACCAGATGCGATCACTGAGATCATTCTCGGGCATGGATGCCGGGTCGCTGCTTGCGCTGACGCGCAGGTGCAAATGGTTGTGCAGGTCCTGGATACTGACCGCGTTCAGTGTCGTTAGTGGATGGTCCTTGCCCGCGACCATCACAAAGGAACAGTTACCAACACCGCGAAAATCAAAATCCTCTGGATAGTCGCTCTGGCTCAGTACGATTCCAATATCCGCCTTGCCTTCCCGGACAAGCGTCGCCGCGCTATCGCCTGAAGCATGCAGTAACGACACGGCTACGGTGCCAAATTCTGCATAAAAGGATTCCAGGCTCCGGGTAAGCGACTTGAGCTCGATGGCGGATTCATCTACCGCGATAGTGAGGGACTCTTCCAGTCCGGCATTGAGACTGCGGCTTTTGGCTTCAAAGCGCGAATAGGAATTGAGCAATGAGCGTACATCATGCAACAGTGAACGCCCCTTTGCTGTCAGCTTGGGCTCGCGGCCAGAGCGGTCAAACAGTGTCAAACCCGTGTCAATTTCCAGGTTGCTGATCAGCCCGGAAATGGTGGATTGGGCTTTGCCTAATGACCGCGCAGCGGCAGAAAATGAGCCGCTGCGCGCAGCTGCCTCAAAAGCTTCCAACTGTTCCGGGGCAATAAAAAAGCGCGATTCCATAACTTACCCTGAAGGTTTTACTCATTATTGTTCTGACATGGTATAGCCGGGGCTAAAAGGGTGGGTGCGCCTGTATGTCACAGTTTGTCACCAGGCGTGATGTGGGGGCGCTCCAAGCGCCACTTCTACCCATGTGTACAGTGACGAACATTAACTCGTCATAGCCTCTGTTCCGGTAATACCTTCTATCGGTGTAACCTATGAATGGGACTTTAGCAGAGCGCACTTTCCTGTAAAGCAGTGCCGGATCAGTTTCGCTTTGTCGTCTTTTACTAACCAGTTGTTTGGCCGGATTTAACCAGTGGGGTGTTGGCGAGCACTCATTCTACATTGCTGAAGAATTGGATTTTGTGCTTTCTGGGGCGCGTTTTCGCAGATTATCCCGATTTTATCTGCGTAGCATCTGCTAGAGGCTCGACTTATTCTGGATGTCTTGCGCACCAGGTTGGGGCGGCCTTGGGCGAGGAGTGTAGAAAATGCACGCGCGAAGGGCATTTGGGCGTCTGGCGATGTTTTATCCGCCAATTGATTTTATATTCCCTTTAACTATCGATATCACCGATGGTTGATATTTTCCAATTCTTGCCGGCTAAAGAGATCCTGATTGCAGGGTGGATGAGTTCGCGCGCCCACGAACAAAGTCTTCATTAAATAATAAGGATCTAGGGTATGTTGCCATTCAATAAATCACATCTGAGTCTGGTTATTGCGGCCTCTGCATTTCCGGTGTCTTTGGCATTTGCCGCAGACGGTATGAGTGTAAAGTGTAGTGAAGAAGTACAGAAGGGAGTCATTTCTGAGGCATGCGCTGAGCGGGACGCGCGCTATGAAGAGGTCATCGTCACCGCCACAAAGCGCGAATCCTCAGCTAAAGATATTCCGATCAATATCACTGCAGTCTCTGGCGAAGCTCTGCGCCAGCAAAATATTACCGATGTAAAACGTCTGATCCAGGAAAGTGTTGAGCTTAGTGCGCCGGACAGCGGTGCGCGCTTTGCTGATTCCGTGACCGTTCGAGGCTTGAACGTTTCTTCCTCTAGCGCAAATAACCTGGAGCAGTTCATCAAAACTACGCTGGCCTACTATATCGATGAAACGCCCCTGCCAAAGCTGGGTTTTCGGATTAAAGATATTGCGCGGGTAGAAACGCTGCTTGGGCCACAGGGGACGCTCTATGGTGCAGGGAGCCTTGGGGGCACCGTACGCTACATCACTAACGATCCCAATTTGGAAGAAACCGAATTCAAACTAAATACTGCTGCTTATCAAGTTGACGGCGGTGGTATTAGCTCTGATACAGACTTCGTCGTCAACGTTCCACTGAGTGACACCTTTGCGGTTCGCGCTTCAGCTGCATACTTAGATGAAGCCGGCTGGATTGACCGCATCTCCAACCCTCCCTGGCGAACTGGTGATCTGGCTTATGTGGGCAACCCCAACACAGGCCAGAATTTATATAAAGATGATAACTGGCAGGAAGTGACCACTGGCAAGGTTTCCGCACTGTGGGCGCCCAGTGATACGTTTGATATCCAGTACACGCATATGATGCAAGATCAGTTGGCGCATGGAACCCGAGGTGCCAACCGTCAGCCAATCTCGGTGGCTTATCCCGAGTGGGATTGCGATGATGATACGGTCGATTGCTACACTCCCTCATTTTCCACTCCCTATGCTGTGAATGACCGCACGCTGATTTCGCCGTATGAAGAGTTTGCTGATAAGGATTTTTCGCTGGATGTTATTGATCTCAATTTGGATATGGGCTTCGCTACCCTGACGTCAAGCACATCAAAGTTTGAAGATAGTAGTGTCGGCCAGGCAGACTATGCGAGTCAGGGATATGCTTATTACTGGTGGGCAGGTTTTGATGAGTATGATACCGATAAATCTGCTTACATTACCTTTGACAATACCTATTCTGGCTTAAGTCACGAGACTCGATTGGTGTCAGCTCCAAACGATAGCTACGAGTGGATTGTTGGTGTCTATGCTACCGAGCAGAAGTCTAAAGTTTCCTTCATCGAATTTGTTCCGACGATTGACGAGGTTCTCGGTTGGAAAACGGTTGGTCGCTTTTCCGATATGGGCTACGAAGAAGATTACACTAACACCTACACCGAAGAGGCTTTGTTTGGTGAGTTTGGCTATCAGGTTACAGACAAGCTTATGCTCACTGCCGGCATTCGTTACTTTAACTATGAAGATGAGCGAAACGCGGTAATCCTGGATTATACTGGTGCTCTTCCTGATCAGGATCTCAAGTCTAAGGGTGGAGAGGATGGCAAGTCCTTTTTCAAGTTAAACGCATCTTACGATGTTTCTGAAGATGTACTTGCGTATGCCACTTTCTCTCAGGGGTTCCGTCGTGGTGGGCGTAACAATTTCCGAGATTACGGCGATTACGAAATCGCCGACCAATCGCTTTCATTTGAGCCGGACTCAATCGATAACTATGAACTTGGATTAAAAGGGTACTTCTTTGATCGTCAGCTCTACTTGCAGACGAATATTTATCAGATTCATTGGAATGATCCTCAGGTTCCACGCTCCCAAGCAGTTGAGTTTGGTTTCCCGATCAATGGTACCGAGAATGGCCCGGATGCCATGACCGAAGGTTGGGAACTGTCCTCACGCTACTATCTAAATGATAACTGGTCTATCACCTATGCAACTGCGACTACCGAAGGTCGTTTTAGTGAAACCTCTACGCATTGTCTCTATACAGAGGGAAGCGAGCCAACCGACTATGCTTGCCGCACTTGGACCGATGGAGATCTTCTAGGTGGATCACCTAAATGGAAGCATAATTTGGGTGTGAACTTTAGTGGTGAGTTGGCGGGCTACCCGGTGTGGGCTTCTCTTCGTGGCCGGTATGTGGGTGCTACTAATATCGATCGCGGCGATACTGAGTATGTCGTTGAAGAGGGCAGCGATGAGGTGGTAGTCACCCCAATAACTGCGTGGGCCAGGTCGTCCTACTCTTTGTTCAATATGAATGCAGGGATTCAGTTTGATAATTTCTCCGCGGGACTTTGGGTTGATAACTTGTTGAATAATGATCCCTTGGTGTCGACTCAACGAGATACGGCACTGGGTCGCCGTATGTTCACTACTACCCCGCGCACAATTGGCTTGAGCCTCTCGTACGACCTCTAACTTGATCGTCATCTTGTGGAATCTTGGGGGCACTTGTGCCCCCTTTTTTATTTTTGCGAATTTTCTATTGCACTGCGTCGCCAAATGTGAAGAATAAATTATTCCTATGGGCGCTAAAAACAATGATTGGTTATTTATTATGCTGCTAAGACGCTCTCTGTCCCGGGCCGTAAAGCTTTGTTCCGTGGTGACACTCGCCTCTGTTGTTGCCTCGTGTAGTGATTCGGGCCCATCGGCGGAATCCGCCGCGCGTGATCCACTGGATTTGCGGCAGAAGGTAGCGCAAAAGTTGATGCTGGATATCCGCTATTTCTGCCCGGATCAACAGCGACCAGCGGCGGGGAAAGAGGGTAATCGACACTGTGATCAGCCGGTTACGGAGCTCGCTCCGGAATTGGCCGCCATGATCCGCGACACCGACCTAGGTGGCATTATCCTGTTTGCCGACAACCTCGAGCACAGCGCGCAAATCGTAAAGCTTAACCGCGCATTGCAGGGCGCAGCGGCACAGTCGCGCAGTGGATTGCCACTGTTGATTGGTATTGACCAGGAGGGTGGCCGTGTAAACCGGTTGCCGCGGGACGAGGCTGCTGCGTTTGCCGGGAATATGGCGATTGGCGCTACCTATGCACGGGAGGGCGATCGCTTCGCCAGTGCCACCGCCGAGGTGATGGCGGAGCAGTTGCAGGCGCTCGGTTTCAATGTGAACTTTGCGCCGACGCTGGATGTAAATAGCAATCCGGAGAACCCGGTTATTAACGTCCGCTCTTACAGTGAGACACCCGAGGTAGTGGCGGATCTCGGGTCCGCGAGTGTCGCCGCGTTCCAGCGTCGAGGCGTCGCCGCGACCGTCAAACATTTTCCCGGACACGGGGATACCAGTGTGGATAGCCACACCGGGCTGCCGAGAGTGGAGCGATCACTGGAGCAGGCCCAGGCAATTGACCTGTTGCCCTTCCGGCAGGTGATTCAGAACGCTCAGCCAGCACTGACCATGACCGCGCACATCCAGTATCCGTCCCTGGATACCACCATGTTGACCTCCAGCTCCGGTGAGCAGATGCTCGCCCCAGCTACGCTTTCGCACAGGATTCTCTCTGGCATCCTGCGAGAAGAGATGGGGTATGAGGGGGTGATTGTTACGGACTCCCTGAATATGGCCGGTATCAGCGATTACTTTACGCCTGAGGAGGCAGTGGTGAAGACCTTCGCTGCCGGCGCGGATATTGCACTGATGCCTATCAAGATTCGTTATCCGGAAGACCTGGGCCAACTCGGTAGTCTGATTGATCGGGTTGTTGTCGCGGTGGAGGTTGGGGAGCTGTCGCTCGATGAGCTGGATACGTCAGTGGCGCGAGTAAAAAGCCTGAAGCAGCGTTACATCGATGAGGCGTGGGGGCAGTTGGAAGAGGGTGAGGCATTGCGCACTGCGAAAGCGGTGCTGGCGAAGCCGGAGCATCGCACCTTGGCGGCTGCGCTGGCTAATGCGGCACTCACCAATATTTATGCTCCGCAGCCATCGGCACTGCCGGTAATCGACGCCGAAACCAGGCATGTCCAGGTAGTAACGCCAAATCAGGCGGTTGGTGAGGCCTTCCGTATTGCACTGGCACAGGTAAGTGAAGTGGAGGTTACTGTATTAGTGCCGCAACAGGCTTCGGTTGAAGTCACTGATTCTGCTGCGGACACAGTGATAGTGGCGAGCATTGTCCCGGCGGAAAGTGCGGTGGAGCTCGGCGGCATGGAAGACCTGCCCAAAATACAGGCGCAGATTACCGACCAGGATGCGCTTTACGATATTTACCGCCAGTTGCTGCAGGCCGCCAATGCGCGCGGTGCCAAGACGGTGTTTATCAGTATGCGGTCTCCCTATGAGGCTTCACTGTTCGAGACGCTGGCTGACGTCCACCTGGCAAGTTTCGATTACAAGGCCTATATCGGTCCCGATCAAAAACTGGAAGGCCTAATTTACCTTGCGCTCGCCAATGCGCTGATCAGCCCGGATGAAGTCGCCGGACAATTGCCGGTGACGGTCACGGCGCCGATCAAGCTACACGCGCGCAACGCGTCGACCAACGAGGAAGGCTGAGACTGATAAATGCCTCGGCGCTTCTATCGGTTTTACCTTTGGTTAGTCATTTAATGGTTATCGCATAAATCTTCACACTTGCGGGTATCGAAGTTAGAAAAATAACAGGTGCGCCATGGAAATGGATTTGTGTTATCTCGATGCCTGTGAGGTGCTCCAGCGCTATAAGAGCCGGGAGATTTCCCCGGTGCAAGTACTGCAGGCACACATTGAGCGCTACGAGCAAATCGGTGGTGAGATAAATCCGTTTACCCAATGCATGTTCGAGCGTGCCCAGCAGCAGGCCCGCGAAGCAGAGCAGGCATACATGCGCAATGTGGCGCGCCCTCTGGAAGGTGTGATTACCGCGATCAAGGATGAAACCTATATCCGCGGCGAGGTGACGACCAACGGATCGCGCTTGCTGAAGAACAATGTGGCGGACGTTACCGACCCTGTGCCCGAGCGTCTTCTGGCCGCGGGATCTATTTTCCATGCCCGTACTACCACGCCAGAGTTCTCCGTTGCCTCCTACACCTGGTCAGACCTGTGGGGTGTGACACGTAATCCCTGGAATACCGATATCACGCCGGGCGGCTCCTCGGGCGGTTCTGCCGCTGCATTGGCCGCGGGCCTTTGCACAATCGCCAATGGCACGGATATGGGCGGTTCGGTGCGAATCCCTGCCTCCCAGTGCGGGTTGGTCGGCCTGAAGGCCTCGCACGGGCGTATCCCCGAAATTCCTCCTTATAACGTTGATCCCTACGTGCACCACGGCATGCTGACGCGCAGCGTGCGCGACATGGTGTTGCTGTACAACCTGATTTCGGGCCCCCACCCGGTTGACCTTATGTCGCAGATGGCAAAGGAGACTGTGGCATCCATACCCATGTGTTTGCGCGGAGTGAAAATCGGATTGTCGCTGGATCTGGGCTTTTTCCCACTGGATGACGATGTGCGTCGTAACACGCTTGCTTACGCGCAGTCGCTTCGCGATATGGGCGCGGAGGTGGAACTGGTTTCTCTTGACTGGGATGCACGGTGTATCCGCACGGCCCAGATTCACCAGGGCGCACAAATGGGGCATATGCTGCGCGAAAAGTACGATCACGCCGAATATCGCGATCAATTGACCAGCTATGTGAAGCACTACTTTTCTTTATCCTCGGCAGCCTCACCACAGCGCATTCTGGAGGCCAATGATTATGCGCAACACATGTGGCAGTCACTGGAGGAGGTTTTCCAGGCTTACGATTTTCTGCTGTGTCCCACGGTTTGCAGCACCCGGGTGCCCGCAGATTTTGATTACAGCCGTGATTCACTGGAGGTTGACGGGGTAGAGGTGGATCCAGTGAAGGGATGGTTTATGACCTATCCATTCAATACCTTGAGTCGCTGCCCGGTGCTTTCATTACCCAGCGGTTTAGCGGATAACGGCGTACCCACCGGTGTGCAACTGGTCGGACATCCGTATGCCGACGGCCGCCTGCTGCAGTTTGGTCTTGGAATAGAATCGGAGCGGGGCATGTTTATCGATGCGGACAATCGGCCGCTGAATTTACAGGTCGTGAATGCATGATCAAGCAGTGTTCGCGGGTGATTCGATCGGAAATTCGTGCTGGTCGATTTTGTGGGCCCACTTCGGGGCTGGCCGCAGGTTACGTACAGGCCAATATTGCGATGGTGCCAGCGCAGCACGCTGAAGAGTTTGCGGAGTTTTGTGCACGCAACAATCGCGCCTGTGCATTATTGTACCGCGCCGATCCCGGCCAGTACTTGTTGCCGGCACTAGGCGAGGGGATTGACATCCGTACCGATGTGCCCCGATACCTCATACATCGTGCCGGGGACGAAGCACAGGAGGTAACCGATATCTGCGATGTCTGGCGGGATGATCTGGTGACCTTCGCACTCGGCTGTTCGTTCTCCTTTGAAGAGGCGTTGATCGGCGCCGGTCTTGAGGTGCGCAATATTGTCGAAGGCCGAAACGTACCCATGTACAAGACACAAAGGGCCTGTGAGCCCGCCGGTCGCTTTCATGGCAATCTGGTTGTAAGCATGCGCCCTTTTTTGGGGGAGGCGTTAGAGATAGCCTGTGACATATCCGGGTGCTACCCACTGGTGCATGGCGCGCCGGTTTACGCGGGCGATCCCAACGTACTGGGTATTACAGACATAACTACACCTGAATATGGTGAGGCCGTCGCCACTTATCCAGATGAAATACTTGCCTTTTGGGCGTGTGGGGTGACCGCCATCGAGGCATTACGCAATGCCAATCTGGATTTCTGCATTACTCACGCCCCCGGGCATATGCTGATCACGGACCGATCGAATTCCGAGCTGGAATCGGTAACCGATATTCGCGCACTGGATTGGCGGTAAACGGAGCGACCATGTTTCGCCTAGTGGAATCCGGCGATAACGCGATTACCGTTTACCTGGCCGATCAGCCTGGCGACCAAGCGCTCGCTCGTGTGGTCTCGTTTTGTGCTCAGGCACGGGAAGTGATGGCGCATCACCTGCAGGATCTTGTCCCGTCCTACTGCAGTGTCACCCTGTATTTCGATGTATTGCGCAGCGATTTTTACAGTGTGCGCCGTTTGGTTCGGGGTATCGCAGATCGCCTCGACACCGAAACTATGCCGACAGTTACCGGCGATCCCGCCGATGAGTCGGGGACTTCGGTTGGCAAGGTACATGTGCTCCCGGTTTATTACGGCCAGGATGCCGCCATGGATATGGCGCGGGTCGCGCAGGTTTCAGGTTTGACCGCCGAGCAGATAATCGCAACGCACAGTACGCAGCGCTATCGAGTGTATGCGCTGGGGTTTCGGCCCGGCTTTGCGTTTATGGGTGAGACCCCGGCACGCCTTCGGGTTCCGCGTCTGGAAGTGCCGCGAAAGCGGGTGCCTGCTGGCGCCGTCGCCATTGCCGGCACCCAGGCTGCTATTTATCCGTCGGCCAGTCCCGGTGGCTGGAATATTATCGGGCGTTGCCCCACGACTCTGTTTTCCTGTCCAAGCGGGGAGCCCAAAGTGTTGCTTGGGGTTGGCGACGTTGTCCAGTTCCAGCCGATATCACGGCAAGCGTTTCTCGACAAAGGAGGGCGATTGCATGAATGAGGTATCGGCGGAAGTGGTGAACCCGGGACCTCTCGCGCTGATCCAGGATCAGGGGCGAGTTGGTGCGCAACATCTGGGCATCGGTGTCAGCGGTGCGGCCGACCGGCATGCGGCGGGCTGGGCCAATCGCTTGCTGGGCAATCTCGGCGATGCACCGGTTGTTGAGGTGTGTCTGGGCAATTTCCGTCTGCGTTTCCGCGAATCCACGCAGTTCGCGTTGACCGGTGCAGATATGCACTGGACGCTGAATGGCCGCCCCTTGAGAAACTGGTGTTCGCACCAGGCACCAGCGGGTGCGATTTTGGCGTGCTCATTTACAAGTCGGGGCCTGCGTGCCTATCTGGCGCTGCGCGGTGGTGTAAAGGCACCGATGGTTTGTGGCAGTTGTGCCACGAGTATGGGGGATAGACTTGGTGGCCTTTACGGTGATGGTAGGCCACTCGAGGCTGGAGATTGCCTACAGGTTTCACAGAGGGCGTTCTTCCCGTTTTCGCAGCGCTTTGTGCCACAAAAATTCCAACGAGCTTACGGTGAGGCGATAGAGTTGCGCGTGGTTCCATCCAACCAGTTTTCGCAGTTCTCCGCACAAAGCAGGCGTCAATTCTTTGCCAGCATTTTTCGTGTGGCGCCCGAGTCTGATCGTATGGGTGTGCGGATGCAGGGCAGGGCACTAAGTGTTACGCCGGAAAATATGACGTCTGAAGCCGTGTCCCCAGGGGCTATCCAGGTGCCGCCCAATGGGTTGCCAATCGTATTGATGCCTGATTGCCAGACGATTGGCGGCTACCCAAAATTGGGCCACGTATACCGCGTGGATCTGGACCGGCTTGCACAGGCGCGTCCGGAAACACATGTGCGGTTTGTTCTTGGCGATCGCGCGGAATCCCAGCAAGAGTCCCTGCTTCATACACAGTTTTTTTCCGCACAGGAGTGCGTATAAATGGCGAGCTACTCTTTAAACCTTTTTCGTCGACCTGATACCGTACATGTGGCTGCCCAGATAGAAAGTCTTTTGGTGGCGGGAAATGTGCGAGGAATGGAAACGATCCGCAATAGTGGGTACAGGGGATACCTGCTTACCGCCGCTCAGAAATTACTCCAGCACCGGCAGCGTGTGGCCATCGTCAGCGGTTTTCCTGTGGGGGAACATTATGAGACTGATGGCCCCGCCGGTGCTATCGCCATTGCGCATAGTCTGCGAGCGATGGGATCTGAGGTGGCCCTATTGGGTGTTCGCGAATATGCAGAGACACTTGCAGAGGCATTGCCGTCTGCCGTGAAGGATGGGAAGGCACTTGCCCACTCGATATATCCACTGGATCGGGAACATTTCGACACTCGACTGTTGCAGTTTGTAGAGTCATTCGATCCGACGCTGATCATCTTTATCGAGGTGCCAGGGGCGAATGTCGATGGCCACTATCGCAATATGCGTTTCGATGTCATTGATGACGCTACCCTTCCCTGGGAGAAATTGCTCACTCTGACTGGCTGCCCCACGTTGGCGATTGCAGATGGTGGTAATGAGCTGGGTATGGGACGCTTGCGCGTGCAGCTTCAGGGTCTACCGGTGTCCTGTGCCACGGCTATTACGGACGAGCTGGTGATTGCGGATGTGTCCAACTGGGGTGCCTACGGCTTGCTCGCACTGGCTTCAACATGTATTCGGCGACCGCTGTTGGATGAATTTGACTTGCCGGTTTGTCTTGAAGCGCTGGCCTCGGTGGGCATGGTGGATGGGGTGACCGGCTGCGCGATTGCCACCGAAGATGGCTTGCCTTTAGTACGCAGTCTGTCCCTGTATGAAGGCCTGCGGGCGCTAGCCTCCCCCCTGCTTGCGCAGAGGGGAGCTATGCCAAAGAAATCTCAGGAATCCTTTACTGCCAGTACCGCCTGATTGATATCGGGGTAGCCGCTGAGTTTCTGCGGAAAATACTTTTCTAGCAGCGCAAGCAAGATTGCGCGGCTGTGGTTATCGACCTCTCCGTCAACTTTCCAGGGGCGGAAGTGATACTGGAAAGCACGAGTGTAGAGCGTGATCTCATCATCGGTTGCTGTTTCCGGGTTGATGCCGTAACCATAATCATTCAACCACTGGGCAAATCTCAGGCGCACGCTTTCGCGGTCACTGGTGGTATTGCCGTTCAGGAAATCCAGGTGACGCTTTACCGCTACATCGTCATACCACGCACCGATACCGGCTTCCGCGAGTTGCTGCCAGGGAAACTTTGGGCCGGGGTCGATTTTATAATGCGGGATGATATCTCCGTGGCCGATGACACGCGTTGGCGTAATATCCGGATATCGCGCCAGAATATCCTTTGAGAGGGCGATGACCAGTTCCACTTGTTTGGGATCAAAGTCGGGGAAGAAGCACACGGCTTCCGCCTCTACCCCCGGTGTCGATTCTGCCGGAGGGTGGCAATGGCTCTTGTTGACGATCTCGATACCGATGGAGTGGTCGTTCAGCTGGCTGCGGTCTTCCCAGAGACTTGGGCCCGCATGCCAGGCCCGGCGGGTTTCGTCCACCAGCTGGTATACCCGAAGGTCATCATGGGGATAGCTGGGGTCGTCGCTTTCCGGAACCAGATAGTGTGAGCTTACTGGCGCAGAGCTGGGCTGGGTCAATACACGCAGCGAGGTGTCAAAGTCGATGGCGGTGAAATGCATCACCAGAAATCGTACCCGCTCGCTGGCATTTTGCGACTCGACGACTTCGATATTGTAGTTGTCACTTCCGTGGTTGAGGCCGGCACTGGTGCTCGAGCAACTTGCGGTGAGCGCTGTGGCGGTTATCGCAGAGGCGAGCAGGGCCGCACGCCGCAATACATGCATTATTGTGTGTGACATAGGGAGTCCTTTAATCGAATACCAGAGTCGAAATCTTCCGCGGGAATCGCATTGATTTTCACCAGACCGTCATTTGAGGTCATGCGGTGGATATAGCGGCCGTCACCCAGGGCGATGCCCACATGGGTCAGTACACCCTCGGCCCAGTCGCCATAGGTGTTTTTCAGGAACACCAGGTCGCCGGGTTGAAGCGCGTCGATGGCAGTGATTTTCTGACCAAACTCATCGGCAGCCAGAGAGTCCACATGCTCTGGTAGCAGTTTGTCATCCGGCCCCAGCAAGTGTTTGTCCCACGGGTTCTGTGTTTCCAGGGTGGCGAAGTGCTCACCGCAGGCCGCAACGAGAATTTCCCGTGTCCAGTTCATGCATTGTTCGGCCTTGCCGACCCTGAATTCCTGATTCTCCCAGGGCATGGCCTCGGCGACGAGTCTTTCACCGATGAGAGCAGGGGAGGAAACAGGGGGCGCGATGGAAGATGCATCGGGTGTTTTTACCACAGCCGCCGGAAGGGGATTCAGAGGAGCATCGTGCCCGGCGGAGGTATTGTTTTCGCTACAGCCGGCAAGGGGCAGTAAGGCCGACAGACACATTGAATAAAAAGTTTTGTTCATGGTGCTTGCACTTCCACGCAGTTGTTATTTCTTTGGGTATCCGGCGTCAGCCACAATGGATCGATACACACACGGGCAAGTGGGTGTGACAGTGGGAGTTGCAGTGATAGGGTGCCATTCTTGGCGCGCATCCAGGCTTGAGCGGGGACTTGAAGCCTGTGTTGACTGCCGTCGGTTAACGCCAGCTCCAGTGGAACCGGCAGTACGCCTTGCTCATGATTGACAATTTCCAGGGTGTACCAGCGTTGCTTTTTAACCGCACCTTGGTTGCTGCGCCCTGAACCTTGAGAAGTGTTCAATTCGGGAGTAACTCCGTTTTTGGTATACACATCCGCCAGATGGGGAGAGCGGTCCACCACGAACTCCCGCATTCCGCCCGCGGTGTGCGCCAGGGGTGCGGGCTCTACCGAGTCGGCGGGGGTCACAGCCAGGCTCATGTCGTCGAGTCGAATTTCTCCCATAGCCAGGTCAATGGCGTGGTCCTGATAAAACCAGCTATGCCAGAACCAGCTCAAGTCGGTGCCCGCCGCTGTCTCCACCGCGCGGAAGAAATCCCCCGGCGTGGGTCGCTTGCCCTGCCAGTTGCGAGCAAAGTGTTGCAGCGCAGGATCGAACACTTCCGCACCCAGAACCAGGTGGCGGAGTGTGTTGAGCATGCTCGCGGTCTTGTTGTAGGCGTTGTCGATTTTTTTATGCAGGGAGTCCGCGCTACTCATGATCGGCTGGGCGAGGTCACTGGCCGTATAGCCGGCGATTGAACGCGGCTCCCCATAAATGACATCGAAGTTTGCTTCCCAGCTGTGCTCCGCGCGGTACTCGATAAAGCTGACCAACCCCTCATCCAGCCATGCCCATTCCCGCTCGTCGGTATTGATGCGCATCGGCACATAGTTGTGCCCGACCTCGTGAATAACGGTGCCGATAAAATCGTACTTGGTGAGCCGATCCCAGGCCGGCTGCTCCTTTGTGGATTCGTGGCGCTCTGGCCGGGTAGCGATGGTGGCAAGCCCCGGGTATTCCATTCCGAAGCCGGCGGCGTTAACAATGCTGACGCTCTCAGATTGCAGGGGGAACAGGGCGTTATCGAATACGGCCAGGGTATGATCGATGGCCGCAAGGCCAAACTTCTCCCAGAGTGGGGCGGCCTCATGAGGGTAAAACTGCTGCAGTCTGCGCCCGCGCTTGTCGGTCTTTACCTGCCAGAGAAATGCCGGGGAGGCACTGAAGGCAAAATCACGCAAATCATTGCCAGAGAACTTCCATTCGACAAGCCTCTGTGGCGCAGCTTTGCGATGGCTCTGCGCCTGTACCGCGTCGACGATGTGAGTTGGTGAGTCACCACTGCCTTTCCAGTGCGCCAATTGATCCCGGCTCAGTATTTCTCGCGCATTCTGAAGCGCGCCACTCGCCGCGACAACATAGTTGGCAGGGACGGAGATGGCTACCTGGTAATCGCCAAACTCGCTGGAGAACTCCCCCTGCTGAAGAAATGGCTTGAGTTGCCAGCCTGCATAATCTGTGTAGGCGACGGCGCGGGGGAACCACTGCGCTGCCACATAAATCGGTGCACCATCCTTCAGCATTTCAAATCCGCTTCGCGCACCGGTGGCCACCTTATCTGAAAGCGGCAGCGTCCAGTTGATCTCAATCGACTGACGTGCGTCGGGACCCAGTGGTTGGGATAGTACGACTTGCAGGTGGGTATCGCGAATACGCCAGTCCAGAGATTTTCCTGAAGCATCCGTGATCGACTGAATCTTAAACCCGATGGCATCCGATCGCGCTTCGGCAAGCTCACGACTGCGTTCATCATCATTGGCCCGCAGGTTGAAGGCCGCGGCGGAATCGGGTTTGAGGGCGTTGTGGTCCAGCGCAAAGAACAGAAACTGCAGCGCATCGGGAGAGTTGTTGTGGTAAGTCACTTCTGCACTGGCAGTGATCTGGTGGTAAGCCGGGTCGAGCTGCGCGGTGATTCGGTAGTCTACCTGCTGCTGCCAGTAGTTTTCTGCCGGCATACCATTGGCCGTACGGTAGTGTCCGAGGCCGAGATCTGTTTGTGTCAGTCTCTGAAAGGGGGCGGGCACCGTGAGAGCGTGCACCTGGTACCCACTCAAAGCGGTGACCAGTAGCGCTGGAACCCAGAAAGGTTTCGCCCAGGAATTTGCTCGCCGAGTCTGGGTCTTCATACCGTCGCCATTACTGGAACTGTTGCCGCCCGGCGACGCTCAGTAGTGAGTGCCATCAGTAATGTAATAGCCATGCAGCCGATACCGAGCCAAAGTACAGCGGAGTAATTACCTTCGGAGATCAGGGCCGCAGCCAACGGCGGACCTGCGATCTCGCCCACTTTGAATGCGCTGGCGCACAACACGATAAAACGCCCGGTATCGTCTACACGATTGAACTGATCCATCAACAAGGGCAGGGAGAAACTCCAGAAGAACTGGAACACAATCGAGGTGGTGGCATACAGCAAGTAAGCATCGAGTGTGTACTCGCCAATGAGTACCGCCATGGTAATAACCTGGGCAGTCATCGCGATAGTCAGCGTAGCTGCACGTCCCACATAGCCACTGAGCCAGGGCGTGGCGAGCGACCCCAGTCCACTGATTGCAAAGCCGATACCCAGAAGATCGCCAACTTCTGCACTGCCTAGCCCAAGGTTTATGCCGATGCGCTCCAGATAAGCCCAGACGGCGGACACACCACAGTAATACACCACGGTAGTGGCAAACACGAGCAATGCGGGGCCAGAAAGCATTGTTGCAAATACGCTTTCATTCGTATCGGTCGCTTTTTGCGAGCAAGGGAAGGCGATAAAGCATAGCGCGATAGTGATTGCCAGCCAGCCATTCAGGTAGTGGAAGAATCCACTGATATCCGCCTCGCCCATAATGCGCGGAACGGCAAAGAAGCCGATGGTACCGAAAGCGACCTGGGCGGTAACCATCAGGCCAAAAGCGAGTTGAGGGTTGCGCTGGTCTCCGAGTCCCGCAAGGGCGATGGCGTATGCCGACCCACAACCAAGCCCTGCGAGAATACGTATTGCCATTAGTGGGGCAAATTTCTCTACCCCCAAGCTGGCAAGGTTTGCCACAGTAAACAAGGCAAGGCCGAGGAGAGCCATCGGCTGCCAGGGAAGCTTGCGCACCCAGAAGATGGCGGAGGCGGAACTCAGGAAAATTCCAATAACATCCGCTGAGGCAAGCCAGCCGATTTGTTGTCCGGTGAATATACCCTGATCGGTTAATGCGCCGACCCATAAGGGCAGCAGGGTAAGAATCGATGCACCCATCATGGCGACAAACAGCAGGCTTGCCATATGCAGGAGTCGGCTGGGCTGAGGCTTTGTTGATTTCATACCGGATAGTTATTGGTTATTTGCTTGCGGTTGATTACTAGGTTGCTATCACCAGATAGTACGCAATTTTCTGCCGCTGGCGAATCACCGCCAATCGGTTTGAGCGATAGGTCGCGGGCTTTATCGCATCATTTCCAGCCTGCAAAAACCCAGCATAAGTTATTCCTTGTGGCGCATTAATATTCTTTTGAGTCGCTTTTGGCGCCTATGGCCTGCTCAGTTTTGCGATTGTACAAATAAAAAATTCCATATGTGTGGTTTTTTTGGAATTTTCTAAGTAGTCTTGTGCCGTGCTCTTCGGTTAGGGAGCCGCTGGATGTGAGGTATCTGATCCCGTCCGGATTAAAAAATGACAGCGATGTCAGTTTGGTCAGGTGGGGCGAAGGGAAGCTGATAAGCATAAATCTGATAAACGAAAACACGGAAAATACTATGAAATCCAATAACTTCCGTATGAACCTGCTTGCACATGGTGTAGCGCTTGCGCTGGCCGGAGTTACTGCACCGCTGGCGTTCGCACAAGACGTCGAAAAGCAGGATAAGGAAAAAGAAAAGGCCGCATCTCTGGAAGAAATCCAAGTAGTTGGCTTCAAAGCGGCATTGGAAAAGAGCGTCGACAACAAGCGCTTTGCCACTATGGTAATGGACAGCATCAGTGCCGAAGACATTGGTAAATTTCCCGATAAGAATATCGGTGATGCCTTGATGCGTATTCCTGGCGTGGGTATCGAGCGCCGCTTTGGTGAGTCTGACGGCGTGAGTATCCGGGGCCTGGATCCGGCGCTGAGCCTGACCTACCTAAACGGGCAGACGATTTCTTCCGCGCAGTGGTTCGAAGGCTATCGCCCGACTCGAGGCTTCCGCTCCGACATGCTCGCCGCAGAGCTGGTTTCATCTCTTGAGGTGTACAAGTCACCACGTGCGGACCTGCCGGATGGCTCAGTCGGTGGCATCATCAATATTAAGACTGCACGCCCGCTCGACCTGGATGCCCATACCGTGCGCGCTTCCATGGAACACCAGTACACAGAGAATGCCGAGCGCTGGGATCCAGCATATTCCGGCCTCTATAGTTGGAAGACTGACGACGAGAAATTTGGCGTATTGATGACTGCGTCCGTTCAGGAGCGATTCACTACCTACGATGCTATGGAGAACTACTACGGTGCGGGTGTCAGCGATAAAGTTGAGCCTGGCACCGACTTCACTAATGCCACTTGGGGTGCGGGCCACGCGATCTTCCAGCAGGAGCGGGAGCGCCAGTCATACAACCTGACCGCGCAATACCGTCCGACCGAGGAGCTGGAAATCGTTGCCAACTATCTCGACTTCGAGCTTTCTGCAGACAACGTCAACTCCAACTACCTGGTAGTGCCGGGCCGTACCGATGACATTTCCAATGTCACTGCGTCCCAGCAATTCCCAGCTGGGTTGGGTGTGCTCAAGCACGATTCAATCCTCGGCAACGTTTCCGGCGAACCTGGAGACGATTACTGGTTTGGTCCGGATTCTTTCTTCCGTAACACCAATCCTAAGGCCAATGTGTTCGACATCGACACCACGTATACCACCGATAAGTTTGAGCTACACGCGCAGATCGGCAGGACTGAAGCCACTGGTAACAACATTGTCTACGGCTACTATGGCAAGATCAACGCGGCCAATATGGCTGTGGCCGGACTCACCGGTGATGAAGTGCTGACCCTCGATCTGACCGGCAATAAGCTGGGTGTCGACTTCCAGAACTTCGATCCATCCGACCCGGGTAACTATCCGCTGGAAATCCTTAATGCACCGGTTAATTATGTGAGTGATGACGAGGAGACCTACGCCCAGTTTGATCTTACATTGCCCATACAAGATGGGGGGCCTCTCACAAGTCTCAAGACCGGTATCAAGTACCAGGACCACAACAACGAGTACCACAAGTACAGCTTAAGCACCGACCCGAATGTGTTGGCGCAGGTTGGCGATACCTATGCAGACCTGCCGGTTAATACCGGGTGCGGCCTGTACGAGCGCACCGCTAAGAGTAACACTCTCACTTGCCTGCCGACTCTGGACTTGGATGGCATCCGCTCTCTGTCGGATTCTCTTACCCCTGGTAAAACTCGCGCTGGTGAGGATCTAGCGGAGTTCTATGAAATCCAGGAAAACAAGCTGGCGCTTTACGCCATGGCTGAATTCGAGATGGGCCCGCTGAGCGGTAACTATGGTGTACGCTATGTTGACTACGACTTGGAGTCCATTGCCAACCAGAAAGCCACAGTGCTGGATGACATGGGCGAAACCGTCGACGTTTGGGACTACGCTGTACCGGTTAAGAACGACTACGCCGAGTTCCTGCCCAGTCTGAACATCACCTACAATCTGAACGATGACCTGCTTCTTCGCTACGCAGCAGCGCGTGTGATGTCCTTGCCGAACTTCCAGGACCTGCGCAACACCTTTAGCTACAATAGTGCCACTCTGACTGGCTCTGCGGGTAACCCGTTCCTGGATCCCTGGCTGGCCAATCAGTATGACCTTGGTGTGGAGTGGTACTTCGCCGAAGGCGCACTGGCGAGCGCGACCTATTTCCGCAAGGATATCGATTCGTTCTTGTTCTCCGATTCCAAATCTGAGAGCTTGGAAATTATCGTAGACGAGTTGACTGGAGAAAAAGGTGTTCGCGACGTCATCGTAAGTCGTCAACGCAACGGTGGTAAAGCTAAGCTGCAGGGGGTCGAGTTGCAGATACAGTCTCAGCTAGCCTATGGCTTCGGTGTTAGCGCGAACTATACATTCACCGATGCGGAAGTAACCGACGATGCTGGTGAGGAAGGTCTGAATCTGCCGGGTAATTCGGATAACATGTGGAATGTAACCACCTACTGGGAAAACGATC
This sequence comes from Microbulbifer elongatus, assembly GCF_020524885.1. Classification (GTDB taxonomy): domain Bacteria; phylum Pseudomonadota; class Gammaproteobacteria; order Pseudomonadales; family Cellvibrionaceae; genus Microbulbifer; species Microbulbifer elongatus_A. The sequence continues at coordinate 177,347 of NZ_JAIVKJ010000003.1, forward strand.
GCTACAGTGCGCGCCTCATGGCGAATCACCGAGGCGAGTTTTTCAATGGTTTCCGTATTGGCGCCGCGTCCGAGACCGAGGCATTCACTTCTCTGGATGTTGCATTCTCTGCAGAAGTCACTGAAAACGTGACACTGAGCCTGCAGGGTGTCAACCTGACTGGTGAGCTGTACAGGACCAAAAACTCCTCTGATAGTTGGGATGGTATCTTCCAGCTGATCAATGACGGTGGTACTCGTTGGTTCGTAAACGCTGCGGTTAAGTTCTAAACGCTTGATTCGCATTTTGCGACGACAAAAAGAAACCGGCCATTGGCCGGTTTCTTTTTTTTTATCTAGTGAGTACTCTGAATCTGCCTCAAGAGTGCACGGTTCGTCGGTAATAAATCGGCAATTTCTCCGCGCAGTTTCGCTATACGCTGAAAGTTCTCACGCGCCTGCTCAAGGTGTGGCAATTGGCCCGCGCCCCATTGGTAGTCAGCATGATACTCCATGCCGTACAGAATAAACTCGTAGCTCTCGCGCACGAAGGGCTCCAGAGCGCTGGGCATATCAAACCGGCTTGGGGGGTAGTTTTTCCAGAATTCCAGTTGGTTTTTCAGTGTCTCTGGCAGTGTTGATTCTTCCCGATTGTCCCGCCAGAAATCGCTGTCTGTCCTGCGTGAAAGGTAATAGTGCAACTTAATGAAGTCGACAACGCGATGCCAGCGCTGTGTAAACACCTCGTTGTATTTTTTCTCAAGCGCGGCAAGCTGCCCTGTATGCTGGGGAAATAGTTCAGTGAGCATGTTGCACGACGACTCAATAAGAAAAATGGCGCTTGCTTCCAATGGCTCAAGGAACGCAGCGGATAACCCCATGCCGACGCAATTCTTGTGGAACACTTTCTCGCGGTAACCCAGGCGCAGGTCAATGTGGCGGGCCTCTAATTGATCGGCGATGCCGGAGCTGACCTGACCTGATCGTCCGGTGTTAGGTTCAAGGAGCTTGGTGCGGGCGTATTCACGCAGCGTTTGCTCTGCTTTCTCCGGCGTCGTGTGGTTTCCACTATAAACATAACCGGTGCCCCTGCGGCTCTGTAGCCCGATATCCCAAATCCAGCCCGCTGATTGCGCCGTCGATAGTGTGGGGCTGTTAATCGGTGTATCGGCGCTGGTATAGGGCACCTGCAGGGCCACGGCTTTGTTGACCAGCAAGGTGTCGGCTACGCTGCGAAATGGAATATGGTAGGTCTTTTCAAGCAGGAGACTGGTGAACCCACTACAGTCGATGAACAAGTCACCATAGATACAATCACCTTCCTTAGTCGTTATCGACTCAATAAATCCATCGTCTGTAAGTTCCGTGGAGTCAATATGGGCAAGTAGGTGGGTTACGCCAAGCTTTTCACAGGCGTGGCCCTTCAGGAAGGTGGCAAATTTCCCCGCATCGAGGTGGTAGGCGTAGTTGAGTACTGCTTCATACTGTGGCGTATTCAGTGACTTGGGGGCAAGAAACTGCTGGCAGGCCGCAGGCTGGGGTGAAATAGCTTCCGCGTAAGGGAGATCCAGTTCATCCTGCAGATGATGCCAGTAAGGGCCGGGGGGTATTGGCCACATACCCCTTGGCAGCTCGAAGGAATGAAAGTAACTGGAGTCCTGCCCGTCGGAGTCCGCTGTGTGCCAGTTGACGAATCGAGTACCCTGTTTGAAGGACGCGTCGCACGCGCGGATAAATTCAAACTCATCAATCCCCAGGTTGCGGAGGGTGTTGCGCATGGTGGGCCAGGTTCCTTCGCCGACACCAATTGTAGGCGTGTCTGGCGACTCCACCAGCGTTACAGAGTATTCCTGGTTCTCAAGGGGAGATAGGTGGCGAGCCAGACTGGCGGCGGCGAGCCATCCGGCGGTGCCGCCGCCGACAACCACCACGTTTCTTATTGATTTCATCTGAATACCCTACAGCGCTGCAAACACTGGATTGTCGCGACTGCAATTCAGTGTTGTAATGAAATTATTAAAATTATTCGAACGTTTTCGCTAACGCTATTCTGCCACTGAAGACACGGAGGGGGAACTGGCTGGCGAATTGTGGGATTTTAGGTATTGGCAGTTTTTTGGTGGCATTCGTGGATGACAAGTTTTCGGTATTGATTGTCGGGGGTGGAACTGCGGGATGGATGGCTGCGAATCTGCTTGCGCGCAAATGGCAGGACCTGCCGGTCAAAATATCCCTCGTGGAATCCCGTGAAATCGCCACCATTGGCGTGGGCGAGGGGAGCACGCCCTATCTGAAATCCCTGTTCCGCACGCTTGATATTCCCGAAAGTGAATGGATGCCAGCTTGCGATGCCACCTATAAATGTGGGATTCGCTTCCCTGGGTGGTCTGCGGTTGAAGGGTATACGTCATACTATCATCCCTTTTTCTCCCCATTGGATCGCGAGACCGGTGCGGAGTTTTTTTCGCAGGCGGACCAGCGGCGCTGCGGGAAGCCCGCTGAGGCACTGCCGGATGACTTCTTTCATGCTCCCTATCTGTCACAGGCCGGCATGGCGCCGATCCCCAGGCGACCGTTGCCTTTTGAGCTGGATTACGCCTATCACTTCGACGCCGGTCTGCTCGGCAAGTTTCTCAAAGCCAGGGCGTTGAAGGCCGGTGTCGAATATTACGAGGCGACCGTAGAGAAGGTTGGCCTGAGTGAAAGAGCGCACGGCGAAATGGTGATCGAGACTTTGAAGACCGTGAATGGGGAATGCCTCTCTGCGGACTTTTTCATCGACTGTACGGGCTTTCGCAGCGGTCTTCTGTCTGAATTGCCGAATTACGAATTTGTATCCTACGAAGAGACGCTACTCAACAATGCTGCCGTCGCTTTACAGATGCCGGGAGAGGGGCATGGCCTGTTGAAGTCAGAAACGATTTCAGAGGCATTAACCAACGGCTGGATGTGGAATATACCCCTACAGAGTCGCACAGGGTTCGGGTATGTCTATAGCGATGCATACATCAGCCCGGAAGCAGCGGAGCAGGAGCTGCGGGCCCGCACGGGTGCTCCGGATGATATTCCATGTAGGCATCTGAAGATGCGGGTAGGTCGGGTTGAGCAGCACTGGTCTGCAAACTGCCTTGGTGTGGGCCTCTCGCAGGGTTTTATTGAGCCGCTGGAGGCAACGGCACTGATGCTGGTGCAGTTCACTATTGAACAATTCGCGCAGTCGTTCGACCCCGTCAACCCCGGCGCTGGGGCCGGGAGCAAGAGCATTGCATTTAACCAGAAGATCAACGCGATGTTCGGTGGGGTATTGGACTACGTGGCCGGGCACTACCTGCTTAATACACGTAACGATACGGATTACTGGCGCGCAGCACGTGAGGGCATTGTTGTACCCGAGCGGCTACAGCAATTGCTGGCGTGTTGGGATCGCGGTGAGGATTTCCCGGGACATTTGAAATTGGCGGAGGCGGACAGAGTGTATTCACACGCGAGCTGGTACTGTCTTTTGGCCGGTATGGGTCGCTTTCCCGAAGTGAGTACCGGCAATAAGGCTGAGTCAAAAAAATTACTTTGCGATGTGCGGTCTTTTTGCGGCGGTAATGTGGCGCGCTTCGAGTCGCACCGCGATTATCTGAAGCGCCTTGCGGCGGGCTGATTATTCCAGTTGCTATCTTTTTATTCCCCAGTTGTGGCGCGCAGGTCATCTCTCAGTCTGCGCCCGATCTATTCTATTTATTCCTTCTGATCGAATTTCGCTCGACTTGCCTCTCGGAGCTGCACGTTCTTCAGTTGAGTTTTACGTCAATCGTCATGACTAAGCTGTCTATTTAACCATTTGAAGAAATTTTATTGAATTTTTTATGATTTTCCTCTCGCGCATGGAGAATTTTTTTCGCAGAATGGCCTTGGAATATCTTATTCCTCGCGTTGAGTGCTAGAGATATATTTTATCGGTTTGACCGATAGGAGCTATCGACAGAGAACCAATAACTAGGCACCACCGGCGGCGCTGATGGGGAAGCGGAAATCGTAAAGATTGTTTCCCGGCAGGGGATGAACAAAATAACTATCGAGGAGATCTCTCATGCGTACACGCAAAGCGAACGGGCTAAACCCGTTTCACAAGCAAATGCTAGCAATCGCGGTTGGGGCTGTGGTGGGGGTTTCCTCACTGACCGTGCCTGAGGCTATAGCCGCAAATAGCGACGGTTCAGTTATTGGTGTGCTCGCAGAAAGTGAAGTGAGCAGCGGTGTCAAGGTTACCATCCGCAACAAGGAGAATGGCCTGACGCGCACCGCGCAAGTCGACGCCGAAGGACGTTACCGTTTTTCGCGCCTGCCAATTGGTAATTACCAGATTACTGCTGAGGTGGACGGTGAGACTCTCGTGGTCGCCAATGATGTGCGAGTCAATATTGGCACCGCAACCGAAGTTGGCCAGCAGGGCGCGCTTGAAGAAGTTACTGTGATTGGTCAGCGCGGCAGGCTCCAGATTGATACAACCAGCTCCGAGTCTGGTGTTACCTTCAACGCGGCTGACCTCGAGGTACTTCCGGTTGGTCGAAGCCTGAACTCCGTTGCGCTGCTGGCTCCCGGAACCGTGTCTGGCACTGCTTTCGGTGGTGTTTCCTTTGGGGGGTCGTCAGTAGGAGAGAACGCCGTCTTTATTAACGGCTTGAACGTGAGTGACGTTGAGACCGGTGTGGGCGCTGGTGCCGTGCCGTTTTCTTTCCTGGAGCAGGTTCAGGTAAAAACCGGCGGTTACTCTGTGGAGTTCGGCCGCACCACCGGCGGTGTGACCAATGCGGTCGTAAAATCCGGTACCAATGAGTTCAAGTTTGGCGGCAATACCTATTTTACCCCTGACGGACTTCGTGGCTCCGGGACCGACGGGTATAACGCTCAGGGTGAACTCGTATCTAGTAATAAAAATAGCAGCAGCGATAGCTTGAGCGCCAGCATGTACGCCAGCGGCCCGATTATCAAGGATAAGCTGTTTTTCTATGCGATCTACGAACCGCGCGATAACAGCAGCGACGGCCGGTCGTTGTTCAGTGATTTAACCTGGGAGACTGCTGACGACAGTGCTTTTTGGGGTGGTAAGCTGGACTGGTTGATCAGCGACGATCACTCCGTGGAATTCATCGCATTTTCCGATGAGCGCGAGGCGGAAACCGACTACTTTGACGCTGGAGAGTACGATCAAACCACTTTCGTTGAGCGCGGTGGTCAGAATTTTTTGGCGAGCTATACCGGCCAAATTACCGATAATTTCCTCGTGAAAGCCATGTACGGTGAAAGCGAGGGGAAATATCTTACTTCGAACACTAATAGCCTCGAGTGTAACCGGGTGTACGACGATCGCTCTGGCGTGGAGGCTCATATTGGGTGTACCACAAGCTCCTATAATGATGGCCGTTTTAATAGTCGGGACGCTTTCCGCCTGGATATGGAATATACGCTGGGTGATCACCTGCTGCGGTTCGGCATGGACGATGAAGTGCGCGTAACCCGGATGAATCGATTGACCACCGGACCTAATGGTGTCTATTACACGCTTGAAGATTTTACCCCCGGTGACTCTAAGAATGGCGGTATAGTGCAAGGAGATGTACTTGTTACTGCTCGGACACGTGACACAGTTGGTGAGTTTGAAACCGATACTTCTGCATTCTATGTGGAAGATATCTGGAGCGTGACCGACGATGTGACGGCCACTATGGGTATTCGCTACGACGAGTTTGATACATCAGACTCTGGTGGCAAAAGCTTCCTTAAAGTGGACGGCATGATTTCTCCTCGCTTCGGCGTTGCATGGGATGTCAGCGGCGATGGTACTTCCAAGGCGTTTGCTAACCTCGGCAGATACTACTTCCCGCTCGCCAACGGCATGGCGGCCCGTTCGGCTGGTGGCCAGTTGGATGTCCGTACTTATCATGAGTTGGTAGATTTGGAATACAGCACGACTGCATCGGGCTATACAAATGTTACCCCTATCCTCGGGGATCAGATTGGGGAGATCTACCAGGTGGGCAGCCCGGATGCCGGAGTGGCCAACCCGGAAGCTGAGGTGGACAATGATCTCGAGTCCAGTTATCAGGATGAACTGATTCTTGGTTACGAAAAACTTTTCGCGGAAAACTGGAAAGTAGGTGTTCGAGGTATTCATCGTCGATTCCATAACGCTATCGAAGATATGAAAATCGCGGTTGATATCCCGGGATGTGGACGCTTTGGACGCTTCGGACCGGGCGACTCTAATGATTGGGTGTTTGGCAACCCCGGCCAGGAGCTGACTCTGACGCGGATGTGTGATGATGGTCAGGTGAGGCAGTTCACTGTGGACTTGGGTGAAAATCAAATGCCGGGCCTTGATGGTAACCCGCTGGGCGGCCCAGAGGTGGAACGCAAGTACAATGCGATTGAGCTGGTGATTGACCGTAAATTTGCCGACAAGTGGAGTGCCAATGGCTCCTACACCTGGTCGCGCTCCTACGGTAACTACGAGGGTGGGGTGAACTCCGATACCGGCAACGATATCCCAGGCTGGACGGAGGCGGGTGATGACGTAGCCTACCTGCTGGGTAACTATGGTCGTCTTCCTAATGATCGTACTCACTCACTCAAGCTGTGGGGCGAGTATGCGTTTACCGAAGACTTCTCTGTGTCGGCAACCTTCCGTGCATCCTCTGGTCGTCCTATCAATGCTCGCGCGCAGGGTAACCCGTTTACTAATAGTGAAAGCTATGAGTTTAACTATGTTTGCGTGGCGAACTGTATCGACGGCGACTCTAACGCGGAGCGTGAATTTGAGCGCCTGAATAAGGGGCAGTTCGGTGAGACAGATGTGGTCAGTTCTCTTGACCTTGGTGTTGCCTATCGACTGGATCTCGGCAATACCAACATGAATCTGCGTGCTGACGTATTCAATGTGCTCAATAGCCAGGCGGTAACGGATGTAGACGAAATTCTTCGCACCAGCATGGCGACTAACAGGGATGATTTCCTTTCGCCAACCTCTTTCCAGCCGCGCCGCAGTGTTCGGTTATCAGCCTCTGTTGACTTCTAAGTGAGAGAAGGTCACCAATAACTCTCCTAGATCGTATGTACTTGCCCCGGCTTTGCCGGGGCTTTTTTCTTTAAGTCTGCAATATTTTTTTGTCTGATCTCGCCTTGGATATAAAATTTGCTTCCTTTGAGTTTTGTGAATAATTTATTCGTAATCAATGTCGCTTTTGCTTTAGAATGGAAAGGGTTCAAAGAACAATAACTGATGCTGGTTTGACATGAATCTTGAATTGGGCCGAGTAGCCGAAACCAAAATCTTTCTGCGCACCTGTAGTGCGGGTGTGCTCTGCGTGCTTCTAGCGGGCTGTGCCGAGTCGGACAGCTCCCGACTTGATGCGTCTAAAGAGGCGAATGTTGGCGCCCCTCAAAATGCGTCTCTAATAGAGTTTGAGACTGATGTCCCCCAGCTGCGCGAACACATGTTGCGTCCTAACTTTTGGCAGCAAAGGTTGGTAGACGATTCGCTTCGGTTTAATACCGAAGAAATACAGTCTTTAAATACGAAAAGCTTCGACATTGACTCAAACCTCAATAACCTGGATCAACTCCCTGGCACTCTTCCCGGGCAGCAGGTAACCAAGTTGGTCGACCAGGTGAGTCGCCCCGCCTCCTCTCCACGCTACCGTGTTGACGGTTCGCTTTTTTCCGAGGAAGACTACGCGGTCCTGGATGCCAATGTGCAGCGCTCAGTAATTCCTGATCAGGTCCCGGTACGCTGGGGCTTGGTGGTGTCCCGTGGAAGTATGCGCAGCTACCCCACGGATACGCGTGTTTTGAAGAATCCCGGTGATATGGATCTGGACCGTTTCCAGGAAACCGGAGTATTCCCCGGCCAGCGCCTGGCCATTTTGCATGAGAGCGCCGACGGTGAATGGTGGTTCGCCGTGAACTACCACTACGCGGCCTGGCTGCCCAAGCGGGTGGTGGCCATGGGCGAGCGCGCTGCAATCAATCAGTGGCACCGCCAATCACCTCGTTTGACGGTTACCGGGGCCAAGGTTCGCACCAATTACAACCCGGTGGATCCGCGCACTTCCGAAGTCGTTCTCGATATGGGCACGTCGCTGCCTCTGCTGAGCGCCGCAGAGGTGGGGCACAACGTTAATGGTCAGAACCCACATGCCAGCCATATCGTGGCATTGCCGGTGCGCAATGCCGAAGGGGAGCTGGAATTCGAGCCCACGCTAATTGGCCGCGCGCAGGATGTGACGACCGGACTGCTTGAGTACCGGCCATCACTGGTGTTGCAGCAGGCATTCAAGTTCCTCGGTGAGCGTTACGGCTGGGGGCACGACTACAACGGGCGAGACTGCACCGGATTTGTCGGTGAGGTATACAAGTCATTCGGTATCCTGATGCCACGCAATTCGGGCCAGCAGGGTAAAAGCGATTTTGCGCCGACCAAGCGATTCGCACCGGAGGATCACGCGGCGCGCGCCGAGGCAATCGCTTCGCTGCAGGTTGGCGATCTTATTTACATTCCTGGTCACGTAATGATGTATATCGGCGAGGTGGATGGCGAACCCTATGTGATTCACGATGTCACAGGGCTCAGCTACTACCAGAGCGACGAATCGTTGTATCGGGGCACCTTGTCAGGCGTTTCCGTTACCCCCTTGAGTCCAATGCGGCTCAGTAAAGACAAAAGTTATATCGATGGCATCTATGCCATAAAAACCATTATCTGATTGGTGTCGCCATGAAAATCGTAGACGTAAAGCTCGGCATGCTGCGGGTTCCTCTGGTAACCCCGTTCAAGACTGCTTTGAGAACCGTAGAAGCAGTAGAGGACGTGGTGGTGATGTTGGAGACTGATACCGGCCATATCGGTTACGGCAACGCTCCGGCCACCGCGGTGATCACCGGTGATACCCACGGCTCCGTAATCGAGGCCGTGCGCACTGTATTTACGCCGCTGCTTCTGGAGCGCGACGTGGCGGATCTCAACCGCCTTACCCGCCAGATCCAGGGGGCGATGATCAACAATACCAGCGCCAAGGCGGCAGTGGAGATTGCACTGTTTGACTTGTTTGCGCAGAGCTACAAAACACCGCTGTACCGTATTCTCGGTGGGGGTGAAAACAGTCTGACGACGGATATCACCATCAGTGTTGATTACATCGAGAAAATGGTAGCTGACGCGGAGAGTGCTGTAGAGCGCGGCTTCGAGATTCTGAAGCTCAAAGTGGGTAAAGACATTGGGCTGGATATCGAGCGGATCAAAGCGGTGTACGCGGCGGTAAAAGGGCGTGCACTGCTGCGTCTGGACGCCAACCAGGGCTGGAGCCCGAAGCAGGCGGTGCTGGCCATTCGTGGCCTGGAAGAGGCTGGTGTGCTGCTGGAGTTGGTGGAGCAGCCGGTCAAAGCGAATAACCTGGAAGGCATGCGCTATATCGCCGAGCGCGTCAGGACACCGATCATGGCGGATGAAAGTGTGTTCGGCCCGCGGGAGGTGATGCAGGTTATCGACCAGCGCGCGGCAGACATCATCAACATCAAACTGATGAAGACGGGTGGTATATCCAATGCGCTGAAGATCGCCGATATCGCAGATTTGCACGATGTGGAGTGCATGGTGGGCTGTATGCTCGAAACCAGTATTGGTGTTTCTGCGGCGGCCCATATGGCGGCGGCGAAGGCGCCGGTAGTGTCCAAGCTGGACCTGGATGTGCCGTCCCTGTGTAAATTTGACCCCGTAGTCGGTGGCGCTTCCTACAAGGATGCGGATATCATTCTGAACGAAACCCCGGGCCTCGGTATCGAGAAAATCGAGGGCCTGCAATTGCTGGCGTGATCGCCAGCGAGAAGCGGAGTGGTATAGCACCCCATGACCTGTCTATTGAAAATGCGCGCGATGCGCGACCAGATGTCGGTCAACGAGCGTAAGCTCGCTGACTTTATTCTGGAAAATACCCAGTTGTTGCGGGATTACTCCTCATCGCAATTGGCTGACGCGGTGGGTGTCAGCCAGTCCAGTGTGGTGAAATTTTCGCAGAAGCTGGGCTACCGGGGTTATCCGAGCCTCAAGCTTGCTGTGTACGAGTCCTACGCAGGTGCGGGCATGGCGAGCGACGAGGAGCAGGCGCGGCACTTTGCGCGCTCTGATAGTCCTCTGAGCGCGCTTGGGCAGAAGAAGCTGGAAGTGTTGGAAAACACCGTCAGCATCAATGAGTCGGAGCAGCTCACCGCAGCGATCGATGCGATACGCTCGGCCCGTTGTATCCAGATTTCCGCCTGCCCGGGTTCGGTTTCTGTTGCCCGTTATCTCACCCATCAATTGTTGGAGCTGGGGTGCTGGGCCGTTTTCGACGAGGGTGGGCAGTTACAGCATCGCATTGCCGACTCCCTGCGCGACGAAGACCTGCTTTGTATTCTGTGTGATTTTGGTGGCGAAGAGTCCCTGGTCGATGTAGCAAACCGTGCGCGGGAGCACGGGGTGAAAGTGCTGAGTTTGACGCGCTACAACTACAATGCCGCCAGCATCCACTCGGATATTCGCCTGTACGTGGTGCCGTCAGAAGACGATGATGCGTTGCAGCGCCTGCTGTTCCGTTCTGCGCAGCTACATGTGATCGAGGGGCTGGTCAGCGGGTTGCTGGAGAGTACTCCTTAGTAGCGTCTCGCTTATGAACGCGAGTGAAAAGGGCATTAAAAAGGCCGCCGAGATTCCTCAGGCGGCCTTTTTGTTGGCTGTAAGTCTTTGCGCGATCAATTGGCGGCGTTCTGTAGCGGTGCTTTTAATGGCGCTATCGCCTGCCACTGCATTTCGTAATCCCACTGGTCGAAATACAGGTTTCCACCGCGCCATTCGACTTCGCCGCGCTGGCTGTCGACGGTTTCTGAGCGGAAGTGCTGTTTGGCGGGCTCGAACGGGCTGCTGTAATCCGTATTGAAGATCAGGCGGTAGCTGTCGAGCCCGCCGAGGTAGAACCATCGCAGCGCTTCGTCTTCACTTTCCAGCACGCCGTGGGTCACATCCATGGGCATCCAGCCGTAGGGGGCCAGGTAAAATTCTCCCCAGTCGTGCATGGTGTCAAAGCTTTCCGGCGAAAACTCCCAGCCCGACTGCCAGCGTGCGGGGATACCGTTCATGCGCATCAGGGTGACCAGCAGCAGTGTCTGCTGTCCGCAGTCGGCATGCCCCGCATGGGCGGCGTACTGGCTGATGTTTCGAATGGTGGAGTACTCGCGGGCGCCCGCCCACGGGATCTGGTCTACGTACGCGAACAGCTTCTGCGCAATGCGATAAGGATTGGTTTCGTCGCCGACAATGCGCTTGGAGAGTGCCTGCAGCTCGGGGGTGAACTGAATGTGGGGCGCGCGCTGCGCGAGATAAGGTGCCAGCGCGGCTTCGGTTACCGGCTGCACTTTATCCGCAGCAATGTCGAAATAGCGCGACAGGCTGTCAAACGCGTATTCCACGGAAAATTCAGTAGGTTTACCGGCTTGTGCTGTCTGCTCAAAATAAATGGTGCGCTGCGGTGCGGTTTTCGGGGCCAGCTGGTGTTTGGCCGGCTGGCTTTCGATCAGCTGTACGTTTTCCTGGCGCCCGGGAAGCTCATGGGGGAATGGGATCCAGGCCCGTACGGTTTCACCGGCGGGAACGGCATCGGCATCGACCGTCAGTGTATAGGTAATAGAAAGGCGCTGGCGCAGCGGACCTTGATCATTCCGGTGCGCGTCCACCACCATCTCGTGGTGCGGGTGCAGGCGATACAGTGGGGCCTTGTCGGTAAAGCGGCGATAGTCCGCAGTACGCGCGGCAGCGGCATCGGAGATATGCACCAGGTTGTAGGCGGTCTTGTTAAAGAAGCGGCGTTCACCATTGATGACTTTGGATTCCAGCAGGCCGGCCTGATCCCATTGCTCGATATCTTTATCCGTCGCGTCAGGGATATAGCGCTGTATGGATGCGAGCAAGTCTTCCGGCTTTAGGGTGAACTCCATTTGAATACGGCGCATGCGTTCGGCTTCAAATGCGAGTGTATTACTCTCCGGGCTTTCCGGTGATTTCTGCTGCATTGCGCGGATTTCCAGTTTGGCCTGTTGGTAGTTGCCTCGGTCCACTTCTGCCTGAATGGCCTGGAGTGCGCTCTCTGTAGCCAGGGCAGGGGTAGTTGCCAGGGCTTGGGCGAAAAATGCCCCGACGATCAGTGTGCGAGCCGCAAAGTGTGCCACGGAGTTCCTCCTGAGTGATTCCTGTCCACGCCAAAAGATAATTAGCGTCGGAATAAATTATTATTTACATGAAAATCCATGGTTGATAAATTATTCTGATGCGTGCGCTGCGTCAAGACCGCATATGACTGTAACAAGTACGATGCTGTCTCGCTGCGCCGAAGCCGCCCTGAGGATACCGCATTCAATTGGCGCAGCTTAAAGAGGCAACTAGGAGAATAGAATCCCATGGGTCGATCGATCGCTACCGCTACCCCGATTTCCTGTGTGCTCAGCTTCGTCCTGGGCCTGGGCGCACTGACCGGCTGCGAGCGGCAACCGCTCAGTAGTGCCGATGCCGAGACCTACGTAGAGCGTGTACTTGCAGAAGAGCAGGTGCCCGGTGCGGCGGTTGCTATCTGGCACCGCGGTGAGCCAGTGCTGATGCGCGGATTCGGGGTGACCAATGTAGAGGCGCCGAGGGCGGTCGACAGCCAGACACTGTTCAAGCTGGCATCCACCACCAAGGCGTTCACCACAGCAGCGCTCGGGGTTTTGGTGGAAGAGGGCAAGCTGGCCTGGGACGGGCGCGTGGTGGAATACCTCCCTGAGTTTCGCCTGCAAGATCCCTGGATTAGTGAGGAGTTCCGGGTCGTCGACCTGCTCACACACCGCTCCGGTCTGGGGCCGGGTGCAGGTGACCTGATGTTGTGGCCGCAGCCCAATAGCTACACCCGTACTGACGTATTGAATGGGCTCGCGCATTTGCCGATTACCCGCAGCTTTCGCGCAGACTACGCCTACGACAATCTTCTCTATATCGTTGCCGGCGAATTGATTGCCACCGTCTCCGGGCTGTCTTACGAAGAATTTATCGAGCAGCGATTGCTTGCACCTATGGGCATGCACGATTGCTATGCGGGACCGGTGCCGGTCGATGCCCGGGATAATCTGGCGGATCCACACCGCTTGGAGGAGGCGGGACTGGTCGTGGATACGCCCAATCTGGCGGGGTATGAACCAATCGTGTTGGCGGCGGCTGGCGGTATGCATTGTAGTGTGGCGGACATGCTGAGCTGGCTGCAGGTGCTGTTGCGCGGCGGCACACTGGAAAGCGGTGAGTCACTGTTCAGTACTGATACCCGTGACCGTCTGTGGCGACCTGAAACCCTGATGCCTTTTTCCAGTACGCGTGCCGAGCGCGATGGCGGTCACTTTTACGCCTATGCCCTTGGCTGGCGGATTCAGGATATGCACGGTAAGAAAGTCATCCACCATACCGGCTCCCTGTCCGGCATGTATGCCTGGGCGGCGGTCGTGCCGGAGGAAGACCTGGCGCTGGTCGTGTTGATGAATCGCAGTGCAGGTGCTGCGCGCCAGGCATTGATTTATGGGCTGCTAAAGCCCTATCTGGGAGCGCCCGAACGTGATTGGCTGGCGTATTTCCAGGATCTTTACGGGACTCCCGCCGAGGCGGTGATGCCGGAAGAGCTGGCGTCGCCAGTGGGCTTTACCGAGGTGTCTGATCAGGCGCTGATCGGGCGCTACCGCGATCCCTGGTTTGGTGAAATGGAAATATTCCTCGAGGGCGACACATTGCGCTGGGGCGCGCTCAAGTCGCCGCGTCTCACCGGAACGTTGACTGCTGCCAGCGATGGAGTCTGGGCTCTGCACTGGGATGACCGAAGCTTGAATGCGGATGCCTGGTTGATTGCTGATCGCAGCGAGAACGGCAAAGTGTTTCTCACCATGCAGGCAAAGTCGCGTGGTACCGATTTCAGTTATGATTTTCACGATCTCCGCTTTGAGAAAGTGGCGGTAGTGGAACCGGTTGTGCGTGCGAACCTCGCGACGACCTCTGACGACAAATAATAATTACTTTTTTGAATGACACCCCGGGAGCCCTCCATGCATCGTCGTACCCTGATTCAATCCCTGATGTCTGCACCGCTGCTTGGTGCTGTAGCGGCAAGTGCATCTAGCCAGCCGCTTGCAACTGCCGGATACAGCGGGCAGGGTGTTGCGGAAGAGGGCGGGCTTCTGCTGCCCAAGCGGCTAGAAAAAGGCATGACAGTAGGGTTGGTAACGCCCGCGAGCAACGCCTGGGAAGATGAAGACATCCGTTTTGCCGGTGACGTGGTGCGCTCTCTGGGGTTCAAAGTAAAGGAGGGTAAGCATCTTTATCGTCGCACGCAGTACCTGGCGGGTCCTGATGCGGCACGGGCAGAAGATTTTAACCGCATGTTTGCAGATAAAGACGTGGACGCCGTTTTTTGTCTGCGCGGTGGCTACGGCACGCCGCGCATTCTGCCGATGCTCGATTACCAGTTGATCAGAAATAATCCGAAAGTACTGCTGGGCTACAGCGACATCACTGCGTTGTTGAATGCGATCTACCATCGCAGCGGCGTCGTGACTTTTCACGGCCCCATTGCTGCACAGAACTTTACCGACTACACCCTGGCGGAATACCAGAAAGTGTTGGTGCATGGGGAGCGCCCGGTTCCGCTGGGGGCTCCACCGCCCTTTGAGACCGCGCCCGGCCGGGTGGAAAACCGCAATCGCATTACCCGTTTTGCCGGTGGCCGTGCTCGCGGCCGGTTGATCGGCGGCAACCTGTCCCTGATGGCAACGCTGGTGGGCACGCCGTTTGAGCCGGATTATCGCGGCAAAATCCTGTTCCTGGAAGATGTGAGCGAGGCACCGTATCGCGTTGACCGCATGCTGACGCAACTGTGGTTAGCGGGAAAGCTGCAGCAGGTGGCCGGAATCGTTTTTGGCAAATTTACCGATGCGGATTCCAGCGGCAACACGTTCAGTATGGAGCATGTGCTGCGTGAACGCACCGCGGATCTCGGGGTGCCGGTGGTGCGTGGACTGATGATTGGTCATGTGAAAGACCAGACCACCGTGCCTGTGGGGGCGATGGCTGAACTCGACGGCGATGCAGGTACGCTGGTGTTGCGCGACGCAGTGGTATCCTGACCGCACGGATAATATAAAGGAAGATTTTTGGCAGCTATCGGTCTCAACGATAACTGCCACCATTTCTCAATCGCCGCCAGCTGATAGCATGCAGGGAACTATCAACCGTTATCTGTAGTTAGCAGCCAAGCAACCAAAAATATAAGAATAGTATTTTCACTTATGACTGAACTCTCCTGGCTAACGCTGCTCCCCCCATTTATTGCCATCGGCCTGGCACTCCTGACGCGCCAGGTCTATCTGGCCCTGTTCGCGGGGATATGGTTAGGCTTTTTCCTGCTCAATCACGATGGCTTTTTCCCGTCATTGGCGCAGGCATTGGATGGGGTGCTGGCGGTGCTGGCAAACCCGGGCGATGCGAAGGTAGTAACCTTTACCCTGGTGATCGGGGCTTTCATTATTACACTGGAGCGCTCTGGTGCTGTGAGTGGTTTTGTGCGCTTTCTGGAGCGTAGTCGCTGGGTTACCAATGGTAAGCGCGCACAATGGATGGCGTGGCTGGTGGGTATTGTCATCTTTATCGAGTCCAATATTACGGTGCTGGTGGCGGGCACCGTTTCGCGGCCCCTGTTCGACCGGTTCCGGGTGGCGCGAGAAAAACTTGCGTACATTATTGATTCCACCTCTGCGCCGATCTGTATGTTGATCCCGCTAAATGCCTGGGGTGCATTCAATCTGGGCCTGCTGGACGGTCTTGGTGTCGATGACCCATTGAAAGTTCTGCTGGCGACGATTCCGTTGAATCTTTACGCCATAGCCGCGGTGGCGCTGACAGCTTACACGATTGCGCGTGACTATAATCCCGGCCCCATGGCCCAGGCACAGGCGCGCACCAATGGCGGCGAGCTGGATGGTATCGACATCAGTGAGAGCACCGGGGAAAAGAGCCATATCAAGCCGCGCGCGATCAATATGTTTTTGCCGGTCGCGGTACTGATTCTGGCGATGCCTGTGTGTCTCTGGATCACTGGTGATGGCAAGATTTTTGAGGGCTCTGGCTCTACTTCCGTACTCTGGGCCTCGCTGACCGCATTGACCACGATATCGGTTATGGTTTTATTGCAGCGCAGTATGTCACTGGATGAACTCAGCCACACCTGGATGGAGGGGGCCGGGCGCATGTTGCCACTGGCGATTATTCTGGTGTTGGCGCTCGCCCTCGGTGCCATCTCCAAAACCCTTGGCACCGGGCAGTATGTCGCGGGGCTGGTGGGCGACGCCATTCCAATTGGCCTGCTGCCGGTGGTGATTTTCCTGGTGTCTGCAGTGATTGCCTTTTCCGTGGGTTCCAGCTGGGGAACCTTCTCCATCATGCTGCCGATCGCCATTCCGGTTGCCAGTGCTCTTGGCGCAGATCCAACGCTGTTTGTAGCGGCGGTGCTCTCCGGCGGTATTTTTGGTGACCACAGTTCACCCATATCCGATACCACAATCGTGTCATCTCTCGCTTCGGGCACAGAGCACATAGAGCATGTGCGAACGCAAATACCCTATGCACTGCGCGCGGGGGTGGTCAGTGCATTTGGATTTATTGCACTCGGCTACCTGATGCTGTAAGCCGTTTGGCTGACCATGCGTAATCGAAAATGCAGGGGTTTAAAGGTAGGGAATTAAGGGAACCACAATGAAAAACAACCCCTGTGAGATAGTGCTGTTCACCAGTGACGCAGAGTTTGCCGCGCGCTGGATTGAGGAGCTGACACCGCTCGCCGAGCACGATACTGATGCACCAATCGCATTGGCGTTCACACACGCCAATGAAAAAGCACTGGAGCCGGCGCTCGCGCGCGGTGCGGTGCAGATTCTGGTGGTGGACGATGCGGGCTTCAGCGAAGACGGACTGGTAGCAACCCTAATGCGGGTACGCCGGCACAGGGCTGAAATCGACTGTGTATTGCTGACTGGTGCCGATGAAGCCTCAGGTGAGGGCTTCGAATGCGTTATCTCCCGTGGCGAATCCAACTACGGTGTTGTGTACCGTACTTTGCGGCGTATTCTGCTGGAGCGAATCGCCACGCCTTTTGCCGATGCGCTGCGCGAATATGTGTACGCGGCTCGGGATTCCTGGCATACACCGGGTCACTCCAGTGGCGACAGCCTCAGCACCAGCCCCTGGATTGCCGATTTCTATCGCTTTATGGGCGAGCACATCTTTAATACCGATCTCTCGGTCAGCGTGAAAATGCTGGATTCGCTGATGGACCCGATCAGTGTGATTCGCCAGGCTCAACAACTTACGGCGAAAGCCTTTGGTGCGCACCAGAGTTACTTCGTTACCAACGGCACTTCCACCTCAAATAAAATCGTGCTGCAACATCTGCTACGCAGTGGCGACCGGGTGATTGTGGACCGCAACTGCCACAAGTCGGTGCACCACGCGATGATCATGAGTGGTGCCATCCCGGTTTACCTGGAGTCTGCGGTCAACCAGCATTACGGTATTTATGGCCCGGTGCCGCAGCGGGAAATCTTTACCGCCATCGATGCCAATCCCGGTGCCCGCTTGCTGGTACTTACCTCATGCACCTATGACGGTTTGCGCTACGATTTGCGCCCCATCATCGACTACGCACACGAGGCCGGCCTGTGTGTTCTGATTGATGAAGCCTGGTATGCCCATGGCCGATTCCATCCCGAGCTGCGCCCGACGGCACTGGAATGCGGGGCTGACTTTGTAACCCAGTCCACACATAAAATACTGTCGGCCTTTTCCCAGGCGAGCATGATTCATGTGGGAGATTTTTCCTGGCAGTCGGCGCGCTCAGATGAGGCGAGTGCGGTCAGAGAGGCAAGTGAGGTATTCGACGCGGCGGGATTCCGTGAAGATATCAATATGCACACCTCCACCAGCCCCCAGTACGGCATGATTGCGAGCCTGGATGTAGCGCGTAAGCAGATGAGTATCGAGGGCTACCAGGTTCTCGATCGCACACTGGGTTTTGCCGGGGAAATTCGCCAGTTTGTCGATGAGAATACGGTGTTTCGCAGCCTGAATGCGGAGGACCTTTGTGGCCCGGAATTGGCACAAGATGGAATTCGACTCGACCCGACAAAGGTCACCATCGATGTTGGATGCGCCGGTGTGAGTGCGCCGAATGCACAGGCGAAGCTCTTTACGGACTTTGGGATCCAGGTAGAAAAGAACACCCACAATACCCTGTCATTTCTCGTCACCATTGGCACTACCGAAAGCAAGGTGCTGCGACTGAAACAAGCTCTGCGCCGGCTGTCGGACGACGCCCGTACAGCGCGCGTCCGCGCTGTTACCACTTCTCATCGTGATGAGGAACTTGTGCGCGGGCAAGACTTGCCGGACTTGAGCGCGATCGTTGCTTTGCCGCGCACGGCGTATTTTGCCCGCGGTGAAAAGCTTGTCTGGGACGGCAGGGGGCGCACTGAGTTGCTCGGTCGTGTTGCCTGCGACGAGGTTGTTCCATATCCCCCGGGTATCCCCTTGCTGGTGCCCGGGCAGGAAATCACGGCCGAGATTCTGGATGCGATCATTGCCTTCACCACTGAGCGCACAGATCTGGAAATGCATGGGCTGCGTCGCGTAGAGGGTACTCCCGCGCTGCGCGTGCTGACTGAGAGTGAGGCGGCTGGGGCGAAGGCGGAATATCAGGAATTATTCACATCGAAAAATACCGCGCCGTCGCAGGATTCTGTCGCGGCGCCCGTCGGACAATCGCGGGAGGTAGTATGAAATTTGAGTGGAAGCAGGGCGCATTGCTTGCTGTGGCAGGCATTCTGGTTATCGGCGGTGTCGCACTCACTGCATCGCAGTCACAGGATGAAGGTACCAAGCTACCAGAAATCGTTGCTGAAACCTCTTTCGAGCCGAAGTTTGTTGCTGTGGGGGATGGCAGTAGTCCCGCCAACATTAAGGTCGCCATGCGTTATGTGACGGCGGACAACCTGGTCGGTGAACCGTTGGATGGCTACCGGGATAATCTATGCCTGCTGGCTCCCGCGGCGGCCCGGGCACTTGAAAAAGTCGCTGGCCGCCTGGCGCAAGACGGTCTTGGCCTCGAGTTGTTTGACTGTTACCGCCCGCAACAGGCCGTTAATCATTTTGTTCGCTGGGCGGCCGCACCCGAAGATCACAGCACCAAAGCCGATTTCTATCCCCGTGAAGAAAAGTCCCAGATGTTCGAGCGTGGCTATATAGCCGAGCGCTCCGGACACAGCCGCGGTGCTACCGTAGATCTAACCCTCTACCGTATGGATAGTGGCGAGGCGCTGGACATGGGCACCGGGTTTGATTTTATGGATGAGCGCTCGGCGACGGAGTATCCGCTGGAAGATGCCGCCGCTCGAGCGAATCGCCTGCGCCTGCGCGAAGCGATGTCGGCAGAAGGGTTTGTCAATTATACGCAGGAGTGGTGGCACTATACCTTTAAACCGGAACCCTACCCGGAGAGCTATTTTAATGTGCCGGTGGCGAGAGCGTCTGTAAAAGACGGTGTCCCCGTCCCATCGACGCTGCGAACAGGTGCAGAGCAGCCCGAGCAGTATCTTCCCTTGCTGCGGGATCAGAATGTGGGACTGGTGGTGAACCAGACTTCCCGCGTCGGCGAGTCGCACCTGATCGACTTTTTGCGCGAGCGGCAAGTGGGCCTGCAGAAAATCTTCGCACTCGAGCACGGTGTGCGTGGCGATGTGGAAAACGGCGGCAAGGTCGACGATGGGATTGATGGCCCCAGCGGGCTGCCCATCGTTTCCCTCTACGGGGGTAATTATTCACCGAGCGCTGAAAATCTCGCGGACCTGGATTGGTTGGTGTTTGATATCCAGGACGTAGGGGTGCGCTTTTACACCTATATCAGCTCGCTGCACTATCTGATGCAGGCGTGCGCCGATCACGATGTGCCGCTAATGGTGCTGGATCGTCCAAACCCAAACGGTGATTACGTTGACGGGCCATTGCTTGAGGAAAAATTCCAGAGCTTTGTGGGTATGCACCCCATTCCCCTGGTGCACGGCATGACCGTGGGCGAGCTGGCGCAGATGATCAACGGCGAAGGATGGCTTGAAGGCAATGCGCAATGTGCGCTGACTGTCATCCCTGTGGGGGATTATCGCAAGAGCATGGCCTACAGCCTGCCGGTGCGTCCGTCCCCGAACTTGCCCAACGATCTGTCCATTCGACTGTACCCGTCGCTGGGGCTGTTTGAGGGTACGACGGTGAGCGTTGGCCGCGGAACCGAATTCCCGTTTCAGGCTCTGGGGCACCCGGCGGATAGTGCTGGTCGCTTTTCCTTTACGCCACAGCCGGTACCCGGAGCCAGTGAAAATCCGAAGCACAAGGGTACACCGCTAACTGGCGATGATTTGCGCAATGTGCGGCTCGACACGCGCTTTACACTGCAGCCTTTACTTTCCTGGTCCAGGCGTACCGGCGAGTCGCCCGAGGCCTTTTTTTCCCGCGCCAGTTTTTTCGACAAGCTCGCGGGCACGGATCGGCTGCGTAAAGCCATCATGGCCGGGACCAGTGCCGAAGAGATACGCTCCTCCTGGCAGACGGACCTGGCTACATTCCGCGAACAGCGGCAACCATACCTGCTGTACCCCGAGCATTAACGGCGAGTATTAATTGCGAGGATTGACTGATGGGAAAGCGCATGGTGCAAAGTCATATCAACGATATTCTGCAGCAGGTGCCCAGCGGTAGATTGATGTCGGTAGACCTGCTGCGTGGGTTAGCCATCGCGGCGATGGTCCTGGTGAATAATCCCGGTAGCTGGTCCTATGTCTACGCGCCCATGGCCCATGCGGAGTGGCACGGCTGGACGCCGACCGATGTTATCTTCCCGCTGTTTCTGTTTGTGGTGGGTTTATCCATGGTGCTTTCCTGCGGTCGTCACAAGCCGTTTCCAGTGGTTGGCTGGGTGCAGTGGAGCAGGGCGCTCAAGCTCTTTGCACTGGGGCTGTTTCTTGCCGTTTTTTTCTACAATTTTCGCGATGATTCCTACAACTGGGTAGCAGACCGTTTAGAGGGAATCCGCTGGATGGGAGTGCTGCAGCGCATCGCGCTGGTCTACATACTCTGCTGTTATTTGGTGCGCTGGCTCCCGGTGCGCGGGCTGGTCGTGGCGACCATTCTTTGTAGTCTGGTGCCCTGGCTACTGATGTTGTTCGTGCCCTACCAGAACGCCGCGGGAGAAACCTTTCAGGGGCAACTGGTATTTGGCAACCATTTTTCTGCGTGGCTCGATCAGTGGCTCCTCGGTGTCGATCATTTGTATTACCGCAGTGCATCGCCCTTTGCGTTTGACCCTGAAGGGGTACTGACGACTGTTTCAGCGGTTTCTACGTGTCTGCTGGGTGTGTTGGCAGGCCTTGCCTGGAAAAGCTCGGGAGAGGAGCCAAAAGCACAGCTGCGTTTGTGCCGTAACTGGGCGATTGGCGGGGGCGCAATGTTGATCGCAGGTCAGGTTCTCCATCCGCTGGTGCCGATCAACAAGGCGCTCTGGTCGCCGAGTTTTGTTCTGGTGACCGCGGGTGTATCTGCGCTGTTACTGGCCGGGCTTTACTATCTGGTTGATATTCGGGAACGCCGCCGTGCTCTCGCACCGCTGCTGGTATTTGGCGTAAACGCTATTGCCCTGTTTATGCTGGCCGGTTTGGTCGGGCGACTGCTGATTATGTTGCCAGTGGGAGACACCACATTGAAGGGGTGGTTGTTCCATACTGTGTTCCAGCCAGTCTTTGGTAGCTACGGTGGCTCGTTGGCATTTGCGGTGAGCAGCCTGGCGGTGTTTTATCTGGTTATGTGGCAGATGTACCGTCGCCGAATTATCTGGAAGGTTTGATTGGCCGTCTGAGGCCACATTTATTTCTTCACGAAGAAGGTGATTGACGTGAGTCAGGTTTCTGAATCTTCCAGTCAGGCGTTTCTTTCAGCGCTTGGCAGGGTGTTTCCAGGTGAACGCCTCATGGTCAAGCGCGAGGACACGGCGCCATTCGAATGTGATGCCTTGCCGGTCTACTGTGAAGCCCCCCTCGCGGTGGCGCTTGCCCATAGCGAGCAGGATGTGGTCGCGGCGGTCCGCCTGTGTCATGAGTTTGGCGTGCCGCTCGTATCCCGTGGCGCTGGTACCGGTCTTTCCGCTGGCGCCAAGCCCATCGCGCGTGGCTTGCTGCTGGTCACTGCCCCTATGAACAGGATCCTCGACCTGGATCCGCAGGCAATGACCGCGCGGGTGCAACCCGGTGTGATCAACCAGCAGATTTCCACTGCCGCCGCCCCCCACGGACTGTATTACGCGCCGGACCCATCTTCCCAGATTGCCTGCTCCATTGGCGGAAATGTGGCAGAAAACGCCGGCGGTGTGCACTGTCTTAAATATGGCGTCACCGTGCAAAATGTACTTTCGGTACGGCTGGTGTCGGCCACTGCCGACAATATCGGCGAGGTGCTGACTCTCGGTGGCGATTGCCTGAGCCAGCCAGGGTACGATTTGCTGGCGCTAGTGCACGGCAGTGAAGGTGGCCTGGGTGTCATTACCGAAGTGACAGTGAAACTGACGCCGGTGCCGGAACAGACACGCACGCTTATGGCGGATTTTGATTGTGTGCGCACAGCTGCAGACGCGGTATCCGCCATTGTGCGGGCAGGGGTGATTCCCGCCGCCCTGGAGATGATGGACAAGCTCGCCATCTCCGCCACCGAAGCGTTCTGCCACGCAGGCTATAACCTGGAAGCCGCAGCAATTGTGCTGATCGATCTTGACGGACACCCACTGGAGGTTCAGGCGGAGCTGGCGGTTGTCGAACAGGTGCTGAGCGAATCCGGTGCCGCGCAGGTGCGGCGTGCGGCGGATGAGCTGCAGAGGGCGCGCTGGTGGAAAGGGCGCAAGAGTGCGTTCCCGGCCATTGGCCGCCTCAGCCCGGACTACTACTGTATCGATGGGACTGTTCCCAGGCACCGGATTGGCGAGGTACTGGAAGCGACCGCGCGCTTTGCCGAAAAATATAGCCTGCGTGTTGCCAACGTGTTCCATGCCGGTGACGGTAACCTTCATCCGATCATCATGTTCGATGGCATTGAACCGGATGCCCTGGAGCGTACCGAGAAACTCGCGGCGGATATCCTTGAATATTGTATCGCCGTGGGTGGCACCATCACCGGCGAGCACGGTGTCGGGCTTGAAAAAATCAACCAGATGGCGGTGCAGTTCAGTGATGCCGAACTGGAACAGTTTCGAGCCATCAAGCGCAACCTGGACCCCTTCGAATTGTTAAACCCCGATAAACAGATTCCCACCCTCGCACGCTGCCAGGAATATCGGGCGCTCAGGCAGAGCGGTGGCTGAAGTGACACATTTTTCTATGGATCATGCCTCTTTGGGTAACGACTGTTCCGAGCATTTCGCGGCGCGGGTGCAGGAGCTCTATACCGCCCGTGGTGCGGAGCAACCACACCTCGCTATCGGTGGCAATGGCAGCCGTGTTGCATTCGGGTTGCCCGCTGATCTCTCCCTCGCGCTTGGCGAACACCGCGGTGTCGTCGATTACCAGCCAGAAGAGCTTACCTTGCGCGCCCGCGCCGGTACGCCACTGAGTGAACTGGAAGTGTTACTTGCGCAGCATAATCAGAGTTTTGCCGCAGAAATGCCGCAGCCTACTACACAGAGCACTCTTGGCGGCGCCATCGCCACCGGCTGGGATGGACCCGGGCGTGCATTTGGTATGTCTCTGCGTGACAGCGTACTGGGCTGCCGGTTGATCAATGGGCGCGGCGAAATTATTAACTTTGGCGGGCAGGTGATGAAAAACGTGGCGGGCTATGACCTGGCACGCCTGCAAGTGGGTGCACTGGGTACCCTGGGTGCGATTCTGGATGTGACCTTGCGTTTGCAGCCCCGTGTTGAGGACACGGCTTCGGTCAGCTTCAGTGTGAATGCGGGCGCATTGTCGCAGTGGTGGCAGCGCACGCGCTCCTTGCGCCCGTTGATTTCCGGAACCTGTTATCTGGATGGGCGGCTGTACTTGCGTATCAGTGGTCGCGCCGTTGCCGTGCAGGACTTGCTCGCGCAATTGGGTGGAGACATTACTGGTTTCGACTGGTCAGCTCTGGCGAATTTGCAGCTGCCATTTTTTTGCAGTGAGCGGCTCGCGTGTGTGCATTTGCCCCGGTACGCAGAACTACCTGTGGGTGCAGGGCAGGCGCTTGTTGAATGGGAAGGTGCGCGGGTCTGGGTGCGCGAGGGTGATCATCATGCTCTCTCTCGTGAGGCCGCCCGCCTGGGTGGGTTTGTGCAGGTTTTGCGTGGGCCAGCTGTTCCATCTCAGGTCGACGCGCCCGGCTGGCACCGCGCCCTGCGCAACGCGCTCGATCCGCGGGGGCTGTTCAATCCGGGGCTATTCCATTCGCGGTTTTGCACCAGTGAAGGCGAAACGGGACGAGAGTATACGGGGGCGGGCCGTTAATGCAGGTCAATCTTATAGAAGGGCTTCTGGAAGGGCGTGAAAAGCAGCGTGCGGAGCAGGTGCTGAATGCCTGTGTGCACTGCGGATTTTGTACTGCCACTTGCCCTACCTATTTGCAGGGCGGTAACGAGCTGGACAGTCCCCGTGGGCGCATCTACCTGATCAAGGAGATGCTGGAGCAGGGCACGGCGACAGCGGCCACGCGCATGCACCTGGATCGTTGCGTGACCTGCCTCAGTTGCGAGACCACCTGTCCGTCCGGAGTGGAGTATCACAAGCTGGTGGCGATCGGTCGCAGCACCAGTGAGCGCCTCGCTCCCCGAGGTCCTGGGCAAAAACTAGTGCGCTGGGGACTGCGCAACCTGCTGGTGACCCGAGGACTCTTCTCGGGCCTAATCTGCTTGGGCCGATGGTTCTCTGCATTGCTGCCGGCGCGGATCAAGCGAGTGTACTATCCGCCACAAAAACCTGCGGTGCATACATCAACTCCCGTGCTGACTGCCACTGGCACACCCTCAGTCCTCCAGGCCGGCATGGTGCTGCTCGTGCGCGGTTGTGTGCAGCCCTCACTGCGGCCGGAGACCGATGCTGCGCTGAAAACAATATTGCGGCACTGCGACGTACCGGTATGCACGAGCGCTGTGGCCAGCTGCTGTGGTGCCGCGAGTTTTCATACCAGTGGCGAAGAGCAGGCGCGGGACCTGGCGCGCAGCAATATCGATGCATGGTGGCGGCTTTATGAGCGCCAGCAGGGCGAGAGTGCGCCGCTGCGCGCCATTGTCTCCACGGCGTCCGGGTGCGGCGTTCACCTGAAAGACTACCCGCACTTACTCGCAGACGACGTAGAGTATCGACAAAAAGCAGAGACCCTGGTCTCGTTGATGCGTGACCCGGTAGAGCTACTGGAGGCAGTATTTAGCGAATCTTTGCCTGACTTTGGCAATTCGCTGCAAGCGCAAAAACTGGTATTCCATTGCCCCTGTACGCTGCAACATGGGCAGGCGCTTCCCGGACGTGTGGAAGCGCTCCTGGCCAAGCTGGGGGTGACGCTGCCGCCGGTGGTCGACAGTCATCTATGCTGCGGCTCCGCAGGCACTTACTCGATCTTGCAACCCGGTATGTCCAAGCGTCTGCGCAACGAAAAACTGCAGCACCTGCAGGCGAGCAATCCGGAAACCATTGTCACCGCGAATATCGGTTGTCAGCTTCATTTGCAAGGCGGAACGGAAAAGCCGGTGCGTCATTGGCTAGAAATTCTGGCGGATGCACTACCGGCTTCCTGAGCACTTCGTCACATTACATCCCCGGGTTCCCGGAAACTTCGCACTTTCTTACCCCGCTATAGCCCTGACCGATAGCAGCCAACTGGTCGGGGATATTCCCAGGCGGTGTTATGGAGTTGTGATGCGATTTCCTCATTCGATTTCTTGAGAGTGCATTACCCCGTCTAACAATAATGTTTAACAGGTAATCACATGTCCTTGCGAAAATTACTCTTGCTTCCTGTCTTGGCCCTGGGGTCAATGCAGGCGGCTGCGTTATGTCCCGACAGTAGCAGTTTTGACCCCGAACTCGACTTCTGTGCCAATGAAGTGGATGTATTTGGTCCTTTCACCGGGCAGATGGTGGATGGCTGTGTCAGTTACGGTGGGGGGAGCGCCTGCACCAATACCTACATCTACCCGGTGCAGGGTACCGATATTCAGGTATTGCGCTGGTCGCGCTCCTTTGCACAGAACCTGCGCGGCACTGCTGACTGCCCGGTAGGCTCTGTGCGCTCTACAACGTATGGCAATCATTGCTTTGAGCAGGTATCCGGTGCAGAAAACAATGTCTATGGAAATTTCTCCCAAGCGGAAGTTGGCGCATGCCAGAGCCTGAACGGCGGCACCGCCTGCTTTACCAATCGCTGGTCTGCCAGTTTCTACCTTTCGGTAAAGGATGAGATGAATCAGCAGCCTCCCGGTGTGCTGACCAACAAGTTTGGTGCCTGGTTGTGGTATATCGATGAGCAGGGGCTTAATCGTACCCATACCCAGTTGGCAGATGAATTGGCAGCGCTGGGGGTAAAGCGTATTTTTATCAAAATCGCTGACGGTACCCAGAACTGTAATTTATTTGCGGATGCCTGTTCGTCTGCCACCACGAACATCTATAAGAGCCGCGGCATAGAGCCCTGGGCCTGGGCGTATAACTATCCGAATAATTACACCGCGCAGGCGGACGCGCTCTATTATGCGGCGCAGCATGGTTATGTGGGTTTTGTTTCCGATGTGGAAGTGGAGTTCAATAACACCACCACGGCGTTACACAACCTGTTCCAGGCATTCACCGATGCGCGCACAGAAGCGCAGGGGGCCGGATTCGCGGATAGCAGCTTTGCTATTGGTGCGACGACCTGGGGCAACCCGGCTGATCAGGGTATGAATGTGGGGATCATTGATCAGTACGTGGACTTCCATATGCCGCAAACCTATGTGGAGGTCTGGGGCTCCAGTTATATGGCAGACCCCGCGTACTGGATTGAAGTCGGTGATTGCGAGTATCGCCAGCTGGGGGCACAGAAGCCCATTTGGCATATCGTCTCCACCGAATACGACCAGATCACGCCGGCACAGATCGAGGCCTTTATGTCTGCCGCAGGCCCCAACACCAGTATCTGGCGTGTGCCGGGCGGCTCTGTACCCCAGGCGGTGTGGAGCGATTGGGGAAATGTGAACTGGGCGCGCACAAACTTTACGCCCGGCAATTGCAGTGCTGGTAACAACGACCTCACCGATCGGTTAGACGGCGCCGGTGACCCGCCGCCACCGCCGCAACAGGTATCCATCCCCTACTGGAATCAGCTTAATAACAACTACGATCCGTATGGCACCTGCTCTGTCACTTCTCTGGCCATGATCACCGACTATTTTGGTATTACAGACCCCGACGATAACGGTCGCTCTCCGGACTATATCTATGAGCGCTTCAATGGCGTGCTGCAAACAGTGGCAGCATTGAAAAATGGGTTTAATACCCTCGCGCAAGAAGCGGGTAGTCCGATTCGCAATGTAGGGAAGGAAAACGGCACTATTGCCGAACTTCGCAGTCTGGCATCACAGGGAATCCCCACGATTATCCACGGCTGGTTTACCCAACCCGGGCACATCATGGTGGTGACTGGGTTCGACGGCGAGTACTACACTGTGAATGACCCGTTTGGACGCTGGAACCTGCAGAAATGGGGCAGCTACGACACCAGTGTGTCCGGGGAGGGGCAGCGCTACCCGAAAGACGCGTTTGAGTATGCGATCAATGACAATGGCACCGGAGATGACCTTTGGATTCATATCTTTGAGTAACGGTTTACCATAAAATCATTGTACATTTCTACACCGGGGTAGCGTTCGCTGCTCCGGTTTTGACGTTGAAGGGACAATGAAAGGACAATGAAAGGACAGGGAAATACATTATGTCTAGTTTGAATGGGGAATCCGTTTTCAACAGGCTACCGCATCGGTCAATACGTTCGGTGAGTGCCGGTTTCCTGGTGACCAGCGCGTTATTGTTTGGTGGTTGCTCGCCACCGGGTTCAGAATCTTCGACAGATGTTTCCGTTGCGGATAGTGCGACGACTTTGAGTGAAACATTGGAATCAAAGTCATCCCTTGATGTACAAACCGAGCAGCTCGACAGCTATTTCGATGCGCTCGAGCAACATCAGCGCTGGTTGGGGTCTGTCGTTTTGATGGTGGGCGGCGAAGTCGTTTACCAGCGTACTCTACAGGCACCGGATACAACAGAAGCTGTACAGGGTGAACCGCAGCATCCGGTTTATCATATTGGTTCCATCACCAAGTCCTTCACCAGCACATTGGTCATGCAGCTGGTGGAAGAGGGCAAAATCTCTCTCCAAGACACGGTCGATCGCTGGTACCCGGGTATAGCGAACGCTCCCAAAATTACCATCGAGTATTTGCTAACTCATCGCAACGGCTTGGAAAACTTTACCGATCGGGAAGATTACTTTTCGTATTATACGGAGTCTATGGATAAGGCGCGCCGGCTAGCGTTACTGGAATCTTTATCGAAAGAATTCGAGCCAGGTGATCAACAGAAGTACAGCAACACTGGCTATATGCTGCTGGGAATGATTGCCGAAGAGGTTACCGGCAAGCCGTTCTCAGTGATGTTGCAAGAGCGCATTGCGGCACCTCTGGACATGGCTTTCACGTTTTACCCCGTTGACCGAGGTAGCGAAAGCCAAGGAAAAATACATTCCTCTCTCTTTCCTTCGTACCGCTGGCAGGGTGCCTGGGAAACCGCACCCTACACGGACCCATCTGTTCCTGGCGGCGCTGGAGCCATGGTGTCCACACCCAGTGAAGTGGCAAGCTATTTTCGCTCGCTCATGCGGGGCAATGTCCTGGGCGAATCATCACTCAAGGTTCTTATGCCTCTAGAGGGGAAATTGGGCGCCGGAATCCTTGAGTTTCCGTATTACGAGCGGAAGGGCTATGGGCACAATGGCAAGATTGACGAGTATGCATCAGTAGCGGGTTATTTCCCCGACGGCGACGTGGCATTTGCAGTCTTCTCTAATGGTAGCCGAGTGAGCAATAACGATATCAATATTGCGCTGCTGGCAGCAGCCTATGGTGATCCCATTAAGATTCCGAATTTCACACTGGCTCCGAGCGTCGAGCAAACTGCTGCACTTGCCGAGGAAATCTCTGGACTTTATCGCAGTGACTATATGCCTTTGGAGATAGCGCTTTTTGTTGAAGAGGGGCAGTTGTTTGGCCAGGCAACTGGGCAAAGCAAGTTTCCACTGACGGCCAGTTCCGCCAGTGAATTTGAGTTCGCTCCCGCGGGTATCGTATTAGAGGTCACAGATAAAGATCATTTCACGCTCCACCAGGGTGGTGGTTCAACCCCGTTTGTCCGGAAGTAAGACATTATCCTGAGCAGCTGAATTCACTCTAATCACTTTGCAGCGCCTCAATTGGATTGAGGCGCGATGCCTTCACCGCGGGATAAACCCCAAACAAAAGCCCAATCACTGCGCACACAGTGAATGACAGCAGTATGGCCTGCAGCGACCAGGAAATCGCCCAGCCGGCATAAAGCGCAATGATCTCTGACAGGATCACGCCGAAGATAATGCCCAGCAGGCCGCCCAGAATGGCAATAGTGAAACTTTCGACCAAGTACTGGTTTCGGATGTCCTTTTGCGTTGCGCCTACGGCACGCAGCAGGCCGATCTCTCGGGTGCGTTCCAGTACGGTTGCCAGCATGATATTCATGATGCCGATTCCGCCCACCAGCAGTGAGATGCCGGCGACACAAGACATGACGATATTGAAGATGGTCTGGGTTTCCATTTTCTGTGCCATCAGTGCTGCTGGTACGACTAGCTCATAATCGTCGACATTATTGTGCCGCCGGTCGAGAAGATGTGCGATGGCCCGGGCAGCCTGTTGTGCATCGCTTTCCGGTATGAGTTCGAACTTGAGTTCAGTAACTTCCGGTGCCAGTTTCTTTTGGGAAAAGCGCTGGGTTGCTGTAGCGAAGGGGATAAATATCTGCTCGCGCTCGCTGCCCAGTTGCACCCCCTCGAAATTGGAATCCTGAACAAATGGCGAATCCAGAACACCGACGACTTCGAACCAGAGGTGGTTAATTTTGATCTGGTTACCGAGGGCATTACCCGCGGGGAATAGTTGTCGAGCGACTTCTTCGCCTAGTACTGCCACCTGAGTAAGATTCTGTGTGTCCTGATCTTCGAACAGCCTGCCTCCGGCGAGCTGGAATGGCGTCAATTGAAAATATTCCGGGGTCACCCCGGTGGCAGTCGCGGTACTTTTACCGGTAGCGCTGAATACGGCGTAGGTATCAATGGCCCGCTGTGCGGCTACTGATTTTATGAAGGGCAGGGTGCTAAGGGCGGCTTCAGCATCCCGCAGGCTGAGACCGCTGGTCTGCTTGCGTTGCTCGTACAGGTCCTCATTGTCTAGGTCTGTGCTTTTGACGATGAGGTTATTCAGCCCCATGGTTTCGATCATTCTCAGGGCTTCCTGCTCCGCACCCTTGCCGATATTCAGCATGGCGATAACGGCACCCACACCAAAAATCATACCTAGCAGGGTCAACAGCGTGCGCAGTTTGTGCTGGGAGAGCTCGGCGAGCGCTTCGCGAAACGTGACCAGTAATGCGCGCAGATCACTTCGCAGTACGGAGAGGTGATGCTTCCCTGCCATTGAGGATATGGCGCGGGCAGGTTCTGTCGTAGTTCGCATGGTTTTCGCTGTGCTGATTGAATGTTGCGCGTGTTGCGATGTGGGAATCTGTGTGGCCCTGGTCACCTTTCTAGGGCCCGCTCCGGGCTCTGTTTATGGCGCCAGTGTGGTATTCACCTCAAACAGTGCAATCTGATCACCACTGGAGAGCCCATCGGTAATTTCTACGTGTGTCGATGTGCGAGTGCCTACCGTGACTGCCTGTCGGCGGAATTCACCATCACTAAAGCGCTGCACGAAGTTGCCGATGCGATCCTGGAACAGGCTTTGAGCGGGTATTTCGAGCCGTTTCGCGGCTGAACTCACCTGAATACGTGCGCTGACACTGCGGCCAAGTTTGAAGAGTGCCGGTTGCTGCTCAGCGAGTTGCAGTAAAACCTCGTAGTACTTCAGTGGGTTACCGCGTTCGATTGTGGAGGGGGCTTGGCTCACTTCCGCGACGGTTGCCTCGAAATGCTGTTCCGGCAGCGAATCCAGCCATAGCGTAGCGGGTTGCCCGGCGGACAGGCCGGTGGCTTCGCGATCGGCGACGTACAGGCGGGCCTGCATTTGGCGAATATCCGGCAGGTCGCCGACCTTGCGGCCCGGCCAGATTTGCGTCCCTACTTGGGGTTTATCGCCGCGCCAGTTCGCTTCGTAGGTCAGGAGCCCGTCGTGGGGGGCCTGGATTTCCAGCGCGGATAACCCTTCGTTCAGCCGCTGTAGTTTTTCCCGGTGCTTGCTTTCCTGACTGGAGAGCACATCGATTTCGCCCTTGGCGGTCTCCACAAAACGGCCTTTTTGCCAACTGAGGAAATCCAGCTTTTCACCGAGGTAGCGGGTGTCCAACTGGTCGTCGAGAATCTCCAGGCGAGACTTGATGCGCTCATCATCTACGGTAAAACGCTCGGCAAAGCCTTTTTCAGCTGCCACTTGCTGAATATCTTGCAGCACCTTGTTCTGATCGGAATCCAGTGCGCCTTTCTTCTCGCGCAGGTCCTGCAGTGATAATGCCAGTTCACCCTCGGCCTCGCGCTTGTCTACCTGCATACGCTCACCGCCAAACCGCACGATTACCTCGCCCTTCTTTACCCTGGAGAACTCTGGCGCGAGCCAGGCGATAAATTTGGGCGGGCCGGAGACGGGCGCAGTGATGACGGTAGACTGGGTCGCTTCAAGCTCGCCATGGGCAGGCACAAAAACCGCCTGCTCTCTTACCGACACCGTGTGTAGCAGCTGTGACTGCGCGGGTTTACTGCAGCCGGTATGAACACCCACGGTCATCGCAAGGGCGGCCAGCATGAGTTGTGTAATAATCGGGGATCCTAAACGTGGAGTCACTGGCTTGCCTCCGCGAGTGCCGGATTCTGCGTGGTTTCATCCCGCTCTGCTACAAGACTGTCCGGGAGGTTGATGGCCGCAGTCATCCCTGGTCTCAGTGTCTCTCCATCAGTCTCAACGGTAACCAGCATGTCGATTACTCTGCGGCGATCCCCGCGGGCACGGTCGCGCACTACGATCCCGAGTTCGGCGACGGTACCGACAAGGCTGTTGCCTGCAATGCCATCCAGGACGACGTCGACCGCTACACCTTGAGCGAAGCGTGTTTTGTCCGCTTCGTCAATTTGCGCGCGTAGTTGCATCTGACTGAGATCGGATATTTCCAGCACCGGTTGGCCGAATCGAATGGAGTCACCTTCGGAGGGTTTTTCTCCCTCCCAGTTGGGGATGTATTGCACCAGGCCGGCGATACTGGCGTGGACCTTGAGCTTGTCGACTTCCGCCTGCAGTGCCTGAGTTTCCTGCTCCAGCCGCTCCACCTTGCGCTCGGCGAGTGAAATGTTCAGGGCACCGGTCTTGCGATGTAGTTTTGCCAAGGCGCGGGCAAGAGCAAGATCATTTTCAGCCACTTTAAAATCAATTTGCGCTTTACGACGCTCATTGCGTGACATGGACTGGTCGAGGATTTCCGCCTTGCGCCGTGCCTTTTCAAACTCAGCGCGTTTTTCCTCAACCGCCAGCGTATCATCCCGCTGGGTGCGACTCTCTTGCAGCTGGACATTTTCCAGCTCGCTGCGCGCTTGCTGTAGCTCTGCCTGCTTGTCTCGAAGGTTGTCACGTACCGGTTTGTCATCAAAGGCAACCACAAGATCACCTTCGGCCACATGGGTGTTCTCCGCGACCATCGTCTTGATGTTGTAATTCCACATACGGGTAATTGACGGTGGTGCCACTTTGACTGCGCGACTGGCCTCAAGCTCGCCGGTGATCGTGAGCGCTGCGGTGCGCTGCCCCGAAGCAGGAGCGGTGGCCTGTGGCGAGGAATCTGCGCAACCAACCGCAATCAATGCCACCATTGCGGACAGCAGTAACCGGCGTGAGCAGGGGAATAGAATTAGTGCATGTGCGCTGGAAATCATTCTGGAGACTCCAGTTCAATACGAGCGCCCATCCCCGGTAACAGTTGAAACGGTGCGGGTTGATCGAGAGTGAATTCCATCTGATAGAACAGTCCCGGACCCCAGTCGTGCAATTTCTGGGGCTGTGTGGCGATATGACTGAGGCTAACTTTGAGTGGATGTCGCTGGTACGCATCGAAAACAAGCTGTCCGCGCATCTCTGGTTGCACTCGATCCGCATCTACCTCGTGTAGCCAGGATTCTATGTAGAGGTCCTGCAGGGAAGGAATTTCTGCGATTACCCACGAAGGTTGCGCGGTCATGCCCACAAATACCCGCTCACCATTCCAGGGATGCTTGCCGTAAATAACCGGGCCTTTCCGTTCTGCTTGCAGGCTCATGGCCGCGAGGCGCTGCTCCAACAAAGACACTCGGTCTTTGGAGCGCTCGATCTGAATACGTTGTTTACGCAGCGCGACATCCCGCGCGAGCTTTGCCTGCGCCAGTGTCTCGGCGGCTTTCTCGACGCTGGCTTTAGCCTCGATAACCTTGACCTGGTAGGACTCGTGTTCGAACTGGCTCAGATACTGGCGCGGTATACCTGCATCGATCTGTGCTTTCTCCAGCAGCAGCTGCTCGCGCTCCAGCGCGTATTCCGCCTCGAGTACCGTTTGCGCATGCTTGCTGGTCTCCTGCTGGAGTTTCTCTTCTGCGGTAATCAACGCGACGTTCTCGCTGTTGATCTGCCCCTGCAGGGCAGCGCCATCAAATACCGCGACGATATCGCCAGGATTTGCTACCTGACCCTCCGGCATCAACCACTGTAGCTCCACACGCCAGTTGTCAGTCATGGGGGCGATGAACTGTTGGCTGTTGCGGGCACGGACTTCGCCGGAAAGAAGCAGCGGGCTGCTATTGGCTAGCACTGTCGCTGACACCATGCAAAAAGCGGCGGCCAAGGGGAGTAGGGTGTGGGTCAGACGGTGCATCGTGAATCCTCCACCACGACGCCGTCGCTCATACGGATAACCCGCTGTGCGTGCTCGGCGATTTCCGCTTCGTGGGTGACCATGACGATGGTCTGGCCCTCGCGGTGGAGTTCCTTGAGCAGCTCGAGAATTTCGAGGGACGTTTTACTATCGAGGTTGCCGGTGGGCTCGTCGGCGAAAATTACCTTGGGGTTATTGATCAGTGCACGGGCTATGGCAACCCTCTGGCGCTGACCTCCAGACATTTCAAATGGCTTGTGTTCAAGGCGGTGTCCCAGTCCAACACGTTCCAGCATGGTGCGGGCGCGCTCTTTTGCGATCACCTCGTCCACCTGACCGTAACGCAGGGGCAGCATCACATTGCGCATGGCACTGAGCCGCGGTAGTAGGTGGAAGGTCTGGAAGATAAACCCGATATGTTGATTGCGCAGTGACGATAGGTCATCGTCACTGAAGCTGCCAATGGCGCGTCCATCCAGCAGGTAATCACCACTACTCTGCTGATCGAGACAGCCGAGAATGTTCATCAGGGTCGACTTGCCCGAGCCGGAGGCGCCCATGATCGCAACAAACTCATTACGTTCTATATCGAGCGACACACCGGCAAGCGCGGTGACGCGCACATCGCCATCACCGTAATGTCTGGTGAGATTTCGTAATGTGATCAAGCGATTCCCTGCCGGATATTATTGTTCGTGAAGCGACCACCGGAATGTCGTGCCGGTAAAATTGGTTGCCGGACTATACTGCCAGTTCTTCGTCGGTCTGCACAACACTCGAGACGCTTTGGCTGGCTTTGGTCTGGCGCACATTTTCGATGGCCCGCCGCAGGAATCCGCTGGCCTGAGACAGGGCGGTCTCGGCTGGCCCTCGTTCCAGACCACTTAGAATCATCATAATGGCGAGCTTGGCGTTGTGATCGCATTTGCTTAAGACGCGATCGGCCTCCTCAAGGTCTACTCCGGTGGCCTCCATAACAATACGACGTGTGCGGCTCACCAGTTTTTCGTTGGTTGCTTTCACATCGACCATCAGGTTGTAGAAGCTCTTGCCGATGCGGATCATACTGGCGGTCGTCAGCATGTTCAGTACCAGCTTCTGCGCGGTGCCGGCTTTCATGCGGGTGGAGCCGGTGAGAATTTCCGGGCCGACTTCCGGGAGGATGGCGATTTCCGCCTCAGCGGCGATGGCCGCGGTTTTATTGCACGACAGCGCAACGGTGGTGCAGCCCAGCGCGCGGGCGTATCGCAGGCCGCCGATCACATAAGGTGTGCGTCCGCTTGCTGCAATCCCCACGACTACGTCATCCTTGCTGAGATTGATACCGCGCAAGTCTTCCCCGCCGAGGGTAAAGCTGTCTTCGGCTCCTTCTTGTGCCCGGTAAACCGCTTCTTCGCCACCGGCGATTAACGCCACCACCATATCCTCACTCACACCATACGTGGGCGGGCACTCTACGGCATCCAGAATTCCCAGTCGGCCACTGGTCCCCGCGCCCATATAGATCAGGCGGGCGCCGACTTTGAATGCCTCGGCAATAGCGTCCACCGCGCGAGCGATATGTGGCAGTTCCTGACTCACGGCTTCGGGTACTTCTCTGTCTGCGGCGTTTATTTTTTGCAGAATTTCTTCACTGGATAACAGGTCGATATCCAGCGTGTCTGGATTGCGAGCCTCACTGGCTAAGGTGGCCAGCTCATTGATAAGTTGTTTGTTCATGGCTTGATTGGACTCCAGTGTCTTCGCCGCAATGTGGTATAGCGTTGTTTTGTTATGCAACTTCTTATAGGGGCCAGGTAATAGAGGCTAGGTGCCTCGGAGTGGCTTTTTAAGGCTCCGAGAGGCTGGGCTGCGTGGCCGACTGCCTTGCCAGCATGCAGGCACCATCCAGGGCGGTGCCCAGCGGTGGTATTTGTCGTTGCTGGTGATCGGGGTGCAAATGCGGCCCCAGTTTGTCCGCAAGGCCTCCGAGAATCGCCAGGGGCAGGGCGTCGCCATCGCTTGCCATCTCGATTAAACGGTCTACCTCAGCGGCGGTTTTCGCGATTATTTCCCGGGCAATATGGCAATTGGGAAGGTGCGAAAACACGGTCGGGGCCAGTGCCGCATACTCTCTTGATCCTGCGTGCTGCAGCCAGGGAAGAATGCGAGAGCGATCCTCACCCACTTCGCGCATGATTTGCTGGCACAGTGCGCTCTTTGCCTGACCGTAACTATCCAGTTCCCACAACAGTGCGCGTACCAGGCTTTTGCCGATGGCGGCACCACTGCCTTCGTCGCCCACTGCGAGCCCCCAGCCACCAAATTGGCGAATCCTTCCATCTCTTCCGAGACGCATGGCGACGGAGCCGGTACCGATCGCGACCATGACTATGGGGGTGCCGGCACCTGCGCCCAGCAGCGAAGTCCGGGCATCGGAGGTGATCTCTACATTCAGAAACCCCAGCGCACTCAGGCGCTGCTGCAGCTGTTTGGCGGAGCTCGGGTTCCCGGCTCCCGCCACACCGCAAGCCAGGTGCACACAATTTGGCTGGATATTCCGTCGTGCGAGGATTTGTCGTGTGATCCCAACGATATTGTTGATGGCACCGTCCAGATCCTGAGTGAGGGAACTGGCACCGGATTTCAACGTGATGGCATTGCCATCCGGGCTCTCCAGCCGTGCCAGTGTCTTGGTGCCACCACCGTCTATCCCTAGAAAATATGCACTCATCATTTGCCTGCCTTGCTATTCCTTAGCCAGCATCGGGTTGAATTTGTTTGGAGTCAGTCGGGTTTTCGGCCCTCGCTTTCGCCAGTTCCTGTGTTGCTTCTTCGGGGATCGGCTTGCCGAGGTTACACACGGCGAATGAAACCAGGGTGCCGAGGCAAAGCTGCCAGGGGAATGCAATTACCAGGGGCTGCTCGTTCCCCGTGAGCATGGTGATCATCCAGGGTTGCTGCAACAGAGTGACGAGGAATCCCATTGCCAGGGCCCAGCCCACACTCCGGGCATTTCCGCGAGCGGTAAACAGTGCGGTGAAAAATACACCCAGCAAGCCGGAGTAGGCGAAGACCATTACCGACAGTGCAAACGTAATCAAGGGCAGATCGCTGATCTGCTGCCAGAAAAAGCACAGGATTGCCATGCCGCCCAGTGCACTGGCCACGATCGCCATGCCCCAGCGTCCTGCACGCACAAAGTGGGCGTCGGACTTGTTGATGTTGCGCTCCCGCAACCAGTGCCGGTAAATATCCTCGGTGAGAACACTGGCCATGGAATTCAGGCTGGAATTCAGGGTAGAAAGCGCAGCTGCGATAACGCCGATAGTGACGAGGCCACGGAGGCCTGCAGGCATTTCATGCAGGACGTAGTGCATGAAAACAGTGATATCCCCACCTGTTGGTTCGGATACGGCGGCTCCGGCCATCAATTGCGGATTCTGGTAAAAGATATGCAGCAGCAGCCCGATGCCCATAAAAACGGCCATTACCGGCACCACCATCATCACGGAATAGAGCACTGCACGCGCGCCATCACGGGCCGTTTTACAGGTGAGAATACGCTGGGTCACGTCCTGATCGAGGCCGAAAGCGGCGATGTTCAGCAGCACGAAGCCTGTGAGTGTTGCCCACAAGTTGAATGGGTCGCTGAGATTCCAGCTGGTATCCACCAGTGCGAGTTTGGAAGTGCCGCCATCTTGTGGTGTACTCAGTGCGGACAGAATTTGCCCCATATCGGCGGGAATCTGCGCGAGTAATACCGCCACAACTGCAAGGGCCGCACTGACATATACCATGCACTGGATCACATCGCTCTGGATCACCGAGCGCACGCCACCGATCAGTGTTTGCAGCAAACCTGCGGCGGTCAGCAGCACCACGGCGGTGATAACATGGTCGGCGGCGATGTCGTTAAACAGGATCATCGACACCGCGATTGCGGCCATGTACAGGCGAGCACCACTGGCAAAGACACGGCCGAGAAGATAGATACTTCCTGCTCGACGCTTTGCTTTTCCGCCGTAGCGAGATTGCAGTAATTCATAAACGGTGGTTACGCGGCTGGAGTAAAAGCGGGGAATCAATAGCCGCGCAACAATGATGGCGGCGATGATCGCGCCCACATTAGTGAACAGATAGGTGAGATCTCCGCGGTATCCCAGGTCGGGTCCGCCGAGGAAAGTGGCCGCGGACTGGGTGGTGGCGAGGGTGGAAATGGCGACCATCCACATCGGCATGCTGTTATGCGCGAGAAAGTAGTCGCGGCTATCTTTTGAGCGGCTTTGGCTGAAGAACCACGCGGATACGACCAAAATTGCCAGGTAAAGCGCGAAAATTCCCCAGTCCAAGCCGGTAAACTGCAGTTCCATCCGTTAACACCCAATTGATTCCCCAGCCGCTTTCGGTGCTGGATAATTATTTATTCCAGTTATTCTGCACAATTGTTATCATTTATTCTTATGAGGTGCAAAGCATTTTCCATCGGTGGCACCGATAGTGTTAACCTGATTGCTATTCCAAGCGTTCGATCATGGGCCCGGTTTGAGGGCGCTTTTCACTTTTCTCGCATTGAAACTCGCTACGTCAAAAAAGGCCGCAGTTATGGGATCCCTGGCTAAAATCCGCGCTATGCGCGACTCGATGTCAAACCACGAGCGGCGGATTGCCGACTTTCTTCTGGAGAACGTGGAAATAGTGCGCTCGCACTCTTCCAAGTCACTGGCCGAGCAGGTTGGCGTTTCGCAGTCGAGCGTGGTGAAGTTCAGCCAGAAGCTTGGCTATCGGGGGTACTCTGACTTCAAGTTATCGCTGAGTGAGTCCGTGGCGCGTTCCGCCATGCTACCGCAGGCGATTCATGGCGACATTGCATCCGATGACGACCTGGCGACGGTCGCCCAGAAGTTGATCAGCCGGAAAAACATTGCCCTGAACGAAACGGTAATGGCGAACTCTGAACAGTCATTGGTCCAGTCAGCAGATGCACTGCGCAACGCCAAGCGTATTTTACTGTTCGGGGTAGGGGCCTCGTCATTGGTCGCGCGAGACGTTGCCTACAAGCTGATGAAGCTGGGGAAATCGGTTTTGATCGAGAGCGACACCCATGTGCAGGTGGCCAATGCGGCGACTTTGGGGCCGGGAGACCTGGTATTTGCTATTTCTGAGTCCGGCGTTACTCAGGAGGTGGTGCGGGTTGCGCAGGCCGGTGCGGCTCAGGGGGCCGATGTATTGACGCTGACGCGCTTTACCCGAAACCCGTTGACCGAGTTGAGCACCTTCAGCCTGTACTGTGTTGCCAATGAGTCAGAGGCACGCAGTTCCTCCATTCTCGCGCGAACTGCACAATTTATGATCACGGATCTTCTGTTTATTCTTATCTCGCAAAAAGACAATCAAGCCAACGAGCTCTTCGAACGCAGCCGCCAGGCCGTAAAAGTACTGCGGCAGCAAAGTTAGATAGCGAACCCAATAAATTTGCCACGCTTTCCCGAAGAGGGTTGATTTGTCTTTTTAGGAATAATATATTCCGTTTATTCGCGGAGTTTGTGATTATTCGTTTTTTCGAGAGAGCGAGTGTCCTGCGCTGCGAATCATTGTCTCGACCGCTTCGGGACCTTTCGTGGCGGTTGGAGGCAGTTCACCTTGTATTCCAATTCTGGTTTCCTCTTTGTTTGAATTGGCTTCGGGGGCCCTGGTGCCCCCGGTTTTTCTAATTCTCGCCTCATCCCACTTTCGCTATCCCAATCACTGCGTTGCGCCAGTGAGCAGCCCCATTTGCGGATTAGCGGTACTGTAGTTTGGCTTTACCCTGCCTTTGTTTTCCGCTGTAGAGTCCGGTGACAATGGAAATGAGCGCGCTGATTCCCAGTAACCAGCAATAGTGAATGCTCCCTGCCAGGGCGAGTGGTGAAACTTTTGCCAGGGACGATGCGAGTAAAACCTGCGCGCCATAAGGCAGTAATCCCTGCACCGTGCAGGAGTAGATATCCAGCAGGCTGGCGCTGCGACGGGGGTCGACGCCGTAACGTTCGGCCATGTCTTTGGCCAGCTGGCCCGTCAGTAAAATAGCAACGGTATTGTTCGCGGTGCAGACATTCGTCAGCGCCACGGCGGTACTGATTCCCAGCTCACCGGTTTTGCGACCGGGTTTTCCGCGGCTGCCGAACCGGCTGACCTGATCGATTTTTTGGCCCAGCCAGGCAAGTCCGCCACCGGCGCGCATCAAGGCACCTAGCCCACCGATCATCAGCGACAAAATCAGAATCTCCTGCATGCCCGTGTAGCCGGCATAAATGTCTTTGGAAAAGGACGCGATGGAATAGCCTGACTGCAACCCCAAGCCGATCGCGCCGGCCAGAATAATCCCGATAAATAGCACCAGCAGTACATTCACGCCGCTGACCGCCAGGACCAGCACCAGAATATAGGGCAGCACCCTTATCATCTCGTAGTCACCAGGCGCGGTAACCTGTGCGGTGGTGCCGGCAAAATATAGCCAGATTAATGCGATCATGGCTGCGGGCAGGGCGATTAGCAGGTTCATGCGGAACTTGTCCCGCATTTTTACCCCCTGGGTACGGGTGGCGGCGATGGTCGTATCGGAAATGATGGACAGGTTGTCGCCAAACATGGCCCCGCCCACCACGGTGCCGATGGTAAGTAGCATCGACAGTTCCGTCGCATCGCTGACGCCTACCGCGATAGGGGCGATAGCGGCGATAGTACCCATGGACGTGCCCATGGCGGTGGCGACAAATGCGGTGATCAGAAACAACCCGGGCAGGACAAGTGTCGGGGGAATTACGCTCAAACCGATATTCACCGTGGCATCCACACCGCCGACGGCCTTGGCAACACTTGCGAATGCACCGGCGAGCAGGTAGATCAGCACCATGGTGATGATGGTCGGGTCACCAACACCGTGAATAAAAGTGTCGATACGTCGGCTCAGCGACCCTTGTGCCAGCAGGATCCCCAGCGCGATTGCCGGCAGAATCGCCACCGGGGCGGAGACCTGATAAAACGCCATGTCTGTGCCCTGGGCCTGATACCAAAGGCCTGCACCTACAAATAGTGAGAGAAATAGCAGTAGGGGCAGCAGGGCAAGTGCTGATGGCGTGGGGGACGTGGCTGAAGCCGTGGCAGGGGATTGGTGAGTCATGGATACCGCTGTGACCGCATATTCTGGAGGGCTAGCGAGGGCACTTTGAGGTTGCTGCGCTAGTGGAAAGGGCGCGGATTCTAAACAGTATAGCTGGCGTCGGCTAATAACTTTGTGGCGAGGAAATTGCAGCGGTTGCTATAACCGCACAGGTGACACTCCGTTTAAATCGGGGTAAAACCCGAATTACAAACATTCAATAAACGTATCTTTCAATAAACCTATTTTTCAATAAACCTATCTTGGGGCAAGCATGTCTTTAAAAGCTTATATCTGTCGATCTGCCTTGTGTTTAGGCCTGATTTCAACACATACCCTCGCCGTCACGCACATCACTGCGGATCGGATGATCGATGTGGCATCGGGCAAGGTGATTGACGCACCGGTAATCGCCGTAGACGGGAACCGGATTACATCGGTCACAGCCAATGGTGACGTCCCTGATGATGCAATCCGGCTT
Source organism: Microbulbifer elongatus (assembly GCF_020524885.1). Taxonomy (GTDB): domain Bacteria; phylum Pseudomonadota; class Gammaproteobacteria; order Pseudomonadales; family Cellvibrionaceae; genus Microbulbifer; species Microbulbifer elongatus_A. The sequence goes on from NZ_JAIVKJ010000003.1 coordinate 219,213, forward strand.
CCCGGGGCTACTCTGATCCCGGGACTGATGGATATGCATGTGCATCTCACGGGCGATGCGGATAATCACGGCTACCGTGGACTGGCGGTTTCCACCGTCCGCTCCGCGCTGACCGGTGCGAAAAACGCACGTATTTCCCTGGACTCCGGTTTCACCACCATGCGCAACCTTGGTGCGGGCGGGTACGCGGATGTCGCATTGAGAGACGCGATCAACGACGGGGATATCCCCGGCCCGCGGCTGTTTGTTTCCGGGCCCGCAATCGGGATCACCGGTGGGCACTGCGACAACAACCTGTTACCCGCGGAGTACGAAGTCGCCGGGGATGGCGTTGCCGATGGCCCCTGGGGAGTGCGCGCCAAAGTGCGCAACAATTTCAAATACGGTGCAGACCTGATCAAGTTGTGTGCCACTGGTGGTGTTATGTCCAAGGGGACAGAACCTGGGGCTCAGCAGCTGGCGTTAGAGGAAATGCAGGCTGCGGTTACTGAGGCTCACAACCGCGGCGCGATTGTGGCGGCCCATGCCCACGGGACCGAGGGGATCAAGGCCGCGATCCGTGCGGGCGTTGACTCTGTGGAGCATGCGAGTTTTCTGGATAAAGAGACCATTCGGCTGGCGAAAAAACACGGAACCGTTTTGTCCATGGATATCTATGTAACCGAGTACATCCTATCCGAGGGAGAGAAGGCGGGCATTCTGCCGGAAAGCCTGGAAAAGGAGCGTCGCGTCGGTGGCAAGCAACGCGAAAGTTTCCGCGAGGCGGTCGAGGCGGGTGTGAAAATGGTGTTTGGCTCTGATGCGGCAGTTTATCCCCACGGCCAGAATGCGAGGCAATTTTCCCGCATGGTGACATTTGGTATGACGCCCCTGCAGGCATTGCAGGCATCCACCATCAATGCAGCACAGCTGCTGGGTAAGCAGGGTGAACTGGGCAGCATTGAACCCGGCAAGATCGCAGATCTTGTGGCGGTGCCAGGTAATCCCTTGGAAGATATTTCCGTATTGGAGCGGGTCCAGTTTGTGATGAAAGATGGTGAGGTTTTCAAAAACACCACTGCTAACTTTTGACGTATTCGTGTTTTTGAAAAACACCTTTCAATAAAAAAGGTCCGGACATGAGTCCGGACCTTTTTTTGTTTGCGCAGTTTGTTTGTAGGGTCGGTATTGTTAATTGACCTGGCTTGGCTGCACTACCGGCTCAGCTTCGCTGCCAAGGCCTTTCTTCGCTCCAGACACTGTGCGGGCAGCGAGATTACGGATATCAACCCCGATACTGTATAGCGCCGGAACCAGCAGCAGGGTTACAAAAAACGCAATCAGCACCCCGAAAGCCAGCGCGACGACAATCGGCTGAAGGAATGCGGCCTGAATGCTCCGCTCCATCATCATTGGCAGCAGCCCCACAATGGTGGTTACGGTGGTCAGGAGGATGGGGCGGAAGCGTGCAACGCCAGCTTCGACCACGGCTTTCAAAGGCTCTATACCTTTTGCCCGCAGGCGGTTGCAGTGATCCATCAATACCAGGTTGTCGTTAACCACCACACCCGCCGCTGCGGCAATGCCAAAGTAGCTGAAGATCGCCATGGTCATGCCCGTTACCGCGTGGCCAAAGATTGCACCGACGAAGGCAAAGGGGATGGCGATCAGAATCAGGATCGGTTGTGAGTAGCTGCGGAAGGCGATTGCCAGCAGACTGTACATACCGAAGAAGGCCATGATGTACAAACCGAGTACTTCCTGGATAAAACGCTTTTCACCTTCAGCTTGGCCCACGGCGCCGCGAACAATACCCGGGTAGCGCTTTTCCCAGTTCGGGAAGAAGTTTTCATCCAGGTCCTTCATGATCTCGCCGCGCACATCGTCCTTCAGGTCAGCCATCACCCGTGCTGCGCGGTTGCCGTTCCAGCGCTGGATGCGTTTGATACCCGGGGCATAGTGCAGGTCCGCTACGGCCAGCAGCGGCACTTCGCGGCCGTCGGCGGTGCGAACGCGGAAGTCTTTCAGGCTTTCGATGGAGCGGCGTGACTCCAGCGGGTAGCGCACCATGACCTTCACGTCCTGGCCTGCGCGGGGCAACCGCTGCACTTCTTCACCAAAATACGCCTGGCGCACCTGACGGTTTACATCGGCCAGGGTAAGCCCAAGCTTTGTCGCACCGGGTTTCAGTTCGATACGGATTTCCTCCGAGGCACCCTCCAGGTTGTTGCGTACGTCGTACAGGCTTTCGTAGGAGCGCAATTTCTCTTCCAGGTTCGCCGTAGCTGCCCGCAGCACGTCGAGGTCGGGGTGGCGAATGGAAAGTTCGAAACCGGGGCCGCTATTATTGAACGAGTACTGCACCGATACTTCTTTCGCGTCCGGGATATCCCCGAGCAGCTCGCGCAGTCGCAGCGCGGCGTCCTTGGCAGACATGTCACGCAGTTCCGGTGGCGCCAGTTTGACAATGGCCATCACGCTGTCGCGACGGGAGCGGGTATACCAGTTTTCGATCAGTACGCCTTTGCCCTCGGTGCGCTGGTTCACTTCTTCCTCGAGACGTTTCTCCGCGTCCTGAAGCTGTGCCAGTACCTCCAGCGCACGGCTGTAGGGCGCGCCTTCGGGCATAACCACGTTGACGATTACCTCGTCGGATTCGATTTCCGGCATAAAGCCTTTTTTCACCCAGCCGCTACCGAACATGCCGAAGCCAATCATCATCACCGCGATAAAGATACTCAGGGTCAGATAGCGGCGATCCACCGCCCACTGGCCGATCCGGCGGTAGTGTTTCTGGGCAAAATAGACAATGCGGTCGGCAATGCCTTTCTGGATGCGGCCAAAACGGCCAAGAGTATTTTCGGATTCGTTGCGCGGTTTCAGGTTGCGCAGGTGCGCCGGAAGGATAAACAGGGATTCGACCAGCGAAAACAACAGCGCGAGAATCACCACCCAGGTGATATGACGGGTGAATTCGCTGGTAGAGCCACTAATGAAAATCCATGGCAGGAACGCGAAGATGGTGGTGACCACGGCAAAGATTACCGGCTTGGCAACCAGCTGGGTACCGAGTACTGCCGCACCGAGACGGCCCTTCTCGTCAAGACCGTGCTCCGGGTTGTGGGATTCCGAATGAATGCTTTCACCCACCACAATCGCGTCATCCACCACGATTCCGAGCACCAGCAGAAACGCGAAGGTGGATAGCATGTTGAGTGATACACCCACGCTAGGCAGCAGGACAAATGCGCCCGCGTAAGCTGTGGCAATACCGAAGGCAACCCAGAAAGCGACTTTGGGACGGAGACTGAATACCAGTACCAGGAGTACCAGAAACAGGCCCAAAAATGCTGAGGAACCAATGGTCTCGAGGCGACCTTTGAAGTCCTCGGCATTGTCGGTCCACAGGGTGAGCTTGGCCCCGGCAGGCAGTGTGTCATTCCGCTTGGCGATCCAGTTACGGATAGAATCGGAGGCCGTGAGAATGTCCATGGTCTCGGTGCTCATTACCTGCAGCAGCACCGCCGGCTCCCCGTTCAGGGTCGCCAGGATTTCATTGTCTTCAAACCCGTCCACCACATTGGCCACATCAGCGACGCGAATCGTGCCGCCATCGGCGGTCTGTCGCACGATGATATTGCCAAATTCCTGCTCTGAGTCGGCCTGGTTGCGGACTTTCAGCTGGTAGGCGCCGACATCGGTTCGCACCGTGCCGGCGGACTGGTTGATGGAGCTAGCGCGGATAGCATCGGCCACCTGCTGAAAGGTCATGCCGTAGCGTCGCAGGGCCTCTTCACTAACCTCAATGGAGACTTCCTCCATACGAGTGCCGAACAGGTTTACCAAGGAAACTGCGGGCAGGGTGGCAGCCTCGCGTCGCAATTGTTCTGCCAGTCGCTTCAGCTCACGCTCACCAAGGTCACCGTGCACTGCTACCCGGATAAACTCCTGGCGGTTTACCCACTGGTGAACCTGTGGCGGTTCGATATCTCGCGGGAACGAAGAAATGCCGTCGACGCGGATTTTTACGTCGTTCATAAAGCGTGAGAAGTCCACGTTGCTCTCGGCCAGGATATAGACTTCACCGGAGCCCTCGGACGAGGAGGAGCGCACCCACTCGATGTTGTCCATGTCGCTCACCGCTTCCTCGATGCGGGCGACAATCTGTTCTTCCACTTCCTGTGGCGCGGCGCTGGGCCAGGAAACCCGGATCTCAAGCCCCGGGAAGCGCACCTGCGGGTCCATCTCCCGCTCCATGCTTTTAAATCCAATCACGCCCGCCACGAAAATAAAAATCATGGCGAGATTGGCGGCAACGGGATTGCGCGCCCACCATGCAATCAAACTGTTCATTTGCTGGGCTCCGTTAGTTTCTTGCCAGGTGAGTGACGGGTTGAACCTGCATTCCATCCACCGCATTGGCGACGGGGGAGGTCACAACACGCTCGCCATCGGCAAGTCCTCCGGCGAGGACCACCCGGTGCGAGGAGGTCGACAACACGTCTACGGTGCGGATATCCAGCTGATCGTTTTCATCCACCACATAGACCTTGTCGGCACTGCGCAGCGCCTGTCGAGGGACTACCACAGCGGTGCGCTCTTGCGTGCTTTCCGCCTCTGCAGTAACAAACAGTCCTACCGCGAGCGGCGTGCCGTTACTGGCACCTTCACCATAGGGGTCCTGAACTTCTGCGACCGCATAGATAAGGCGGGTCTGCTGGTCCACCGCCGCCTGTGTTCTGACAATACGGCCGCTCCAGTTTTGCATGTCGGCACCGATCTGTGCCGACAGCGACACAGACGGGCCGGGGTTTCCTTTACTGGCGACAAAGCCCATCGGCAAGTCCAGTTCCAGCAGTTGGGCATCAGTCAGTGGGAGGCGAATCTCCACGCGGTCTGTGGCAAAGACGCGACCGAGTACCGTGCTGGAGGTCACGTACTGGCCCACACCGATATCCCGGCTGGCAACACGCCCGCGGAATGGCAGGCGGATTTTGGTGCGCGCCAGGTTCAGTTTTGCATCCGCAAGCTCGGCCTTTGCGGAACGCAGGTTGGCCTCCGCTTCCAGGACCTGAGGCTTGTTGACCTGAAGGGGGGTGGGCTCCTTGTTGGGGTTCAGGTCGAGCCACTGCTGTCGTTTGATGGTGGCTGCGGCCTGTGCCTGGAGCAGCAGGACTTCGGCCTGCGCCACCCCGGCCTCCGCGCGCGCAAGGGCGAGCTGGTAATCGGAGTCGTCCAGCTGGATCAGGACTTCATTGGGCTCAAATCCGGCACCCTCGGCGAAGCCTGGGGCGACAGACACGATGCGGCCGGAAACTTCCGGAGTGAGATCAATTTCCGTATGCGGGCGGACTACCCCCTGGGTACTGACACTCAGGTGTACGCTCTCTTCCCTGGCCTCGGTGAAGGCGAGAGAGATCAGCCGCTGCTCTTCTTCTTTCTTCTCCGGTGCGGGCTTGGAGGCAGACATGAGTTGTACCGCGCCAAACCCGAGTGCGAGCACCAGCACCGGTGCTGCCGCATTCAAATATTTCTTGTTCATTGATCTGATCTTGCCTGTTTTTAATTTTACGCCAACAGTCCCGTTGGTTTGTGGTGTCCATAAAACACCGGATCCCCAGTGCCTGACAATGGAGTGGAGCCAGAAGGAGTGGGTTCAGCGGTGAATACCTTTGCCAACGTTGGTATTGACCGGTCGGGACAAGAATTTGGATGCAGGGAGGGCGAAAAATTTTTTCGAAGTGGAATTGGATGCCTAAGTTAAGGCAAGTGTGGCACGTGAATTGGGCGCTCTGCTGGTTCGTGTGCGCTATCGACGGGATTTGTGCCAACCGCACGGAATTACCCTTGATCTGGGTGGTCATTTTCGCGTTCGCACAATAGTGTGCCTTGGGAACAAAATGTCAATTTAAGGTGCGGTATGTTCTTGTTGGGGCATGTTTGCGCGCACGATAATGCTTAAAAGGTTCATCTTTCTAGTTGCAAAAGCTACTTCGGCATATTCGACATAATAGGAATCAGCGATGACTCATACCGCTTACATTTACGACGCCATTCGAACTCCGCGGGGCAAGGGAAAAAAAGATGGCTCGCTGCACGAGGTCAAACCTGTGGCACTGGGCGCCGGCCTGTTGCGTGAGTTGCAGCAGCGCTTCGACCTCGACACGAGCCGTGTAGACGACGTGGTAATGGGGTGTGTTTCCCCGGTCGGTGAGCAGGGCGGGGACATAGCCAAGACCATCGTGCAGTTCGCTGACTGGCACGAGAGCGTTGCCGGCGTGCAACTCGACCGTTTCTGCGCCTCCGGTCTCGAAGCCGTTAACATCGCCGCGATGAAAATAGCCTCCGGGTGGGAAGAACTGGTGGTTGCCGGTGGTGTGGAATCCATGTCCCGCGTGCCAATGGGGGTTGCCGGTGGGGCCTGGCTGAACGATCCGGAAGTGAATGTGCACGACGGTGCGGTACCCCAGGGCATCGGTGCCGACACCATCGCCACTATCGAAGGCTGGGATCGCACAGATGTTGACCGCTACGCGCTCGTCTCCCAGCAGCGCGCGGCCAAAGCGCAGAATGAAGGTTACTTTGACCGGTCAGTGGTGCCGGTAAAAGACCTGAACGGTATGACTATTCTGGCCAGGGATGAATTCATCAAGCCGAACACTACCCTGGAGGTTCTCGGTCAACTGAAGCCGTCTTTTGCACCCATGGGCGGTATCGGTTTCGATGACCTGATGCTGCGAAAATACCCCCAGTTGCCCGCTATTAACCACGTACATACCCCCGGCAATTCCTCCGGCATCGTCGACGGCGCTTCGGCGGTGTTGCTCGGCAGTGAACAGGCGGGCAAGGATCTTGGCTTGAAGCCCCGCGGTCGTATCGTGGCGACTGCAGTACTCGCCACTGACCCAACCATCATGCTGGTTGGACCGGGGCCAGCGGCAAAGAAGGCACTGGCAAAAGCCGGTATGACCACTGCCGATATCGACCTGTTTGAAATCAATGAAGCCTTCGCCGCGGTTGCACTGCGGTTTATGAAGGACCTGGATATCTCTCACGAAATCACCAACGTAAATGGTGGCGCAATTGCCATGGGGCACCCCCTGGGGGCAACGGGCGCGATGCTGGTAGGCACCATGCTCGATGAACTGGAGCGTCGCAACTTGAAGCGCGGCCTGGTCGCGCTCTGTGTGGGCGGTGGTCAGGGCATCGCCACCATTATCGAACGTATGTAAAACATTTCGGTTAACGACAAATATTTACGGTGAGAAAAATGGCTGAGAAATTCCACGGATTTATTTACGACAAAGACAGCAAGGGTGTAGTGACGGTTACCATGGGTTTGGATGGCCCGGTCAATGCCATGAATGAGCAGTATCGCCAGGGTATGGCAGAAACCCTGAACCGGCTGGAGAAAGAAAAGGGCCTGAGCGGTGTAGTGCTGGCCTCTGCCAAAAGTACCTTCTTTGCCGGTGGGGACCTGAAAGCGCTTTGCAGCGTGGCGCCGGGCGGAGAACCAGAGCAGTTTGAAATGATCGAGAGCGGCGTCAAGGCGCCACTGCGTCGCCTGGAAAAACTACCGGTACCGGTAGTGGCGGCAATCAACGGTGCGGCCCTTGGTGGCGGCCTGGAAATCTGCTTGGCCTGCAACCATCGTATTGCGTGGAACTCCCCAAAGGTTTCCATTGGACTGCCGGAAGTGACACTGGGGCTGCTCCCGGGCGGCGGCGGTGTGGTGCGCTTAATTCACATGTTGGGTCTAGAAAAGGCGCTGCCAATCCTGCTGGAAGGGAAGCACATGAAAGTCCAGGACGCATTGCAAGCAGGGTTGGTGGATCAGCTGGTCGAGGTCACCGAAGATCTGGTTAGTGCTGCGAAAAAATGGATTGCCGAGAATCCCGACTCCGCCCAGCAACCTTGGGACTGTAAAGGTCACAAGGTGCCCGGCGGTGATATCTGGAGCCCCAAGGTCAGCGCCATTCTCTCCAGCGCCCCGGCCATGCTATTCAAGAAAACCCGAGGTTTGCTGCCGGCGCCGGAGAAAATTCTCGATGTAGCCGCCCAGGCGGTAACCGTGGATATCGATACTGCTCTGCGCTACGAGTCCCGCGCGCTGGCCTATCTGATCACCACCCCGCAGGCGGTGAATATGATCACCACAGGCTTCTTTCAGATGAACAGTGTCAAGAGTGGCGCCAGCCGCCCGAAAGACGTCGAAAAGTTCCTGGTGAAAAAAGTCGGCATCCTTGGTGCGGGCATGATGGGGCAAGGGATTGCCTATGCCTCCGCCCGCAGTGGCATCGAGGTGGTACTGAAAGACATCAGCGTGGAAGCGGCAGAGAAAGGCAAGGCGTACTCTGCAAAACTGCTGGACAAACAAATTGATCGTGGCCGTGCTTCCGAGCAGGACAAGAAGCAGCTGCTGGACCGGATCAAGGCCACCGATAGCTACGAAGACCTGAAGGGCTGCGACCTGATTGTCGAGGCGGTGTTTGAGAATATCGAGCTGAAAGCAAAAGTCACCCAGGAAGCGGAACCTTTCCTCACCAATGGCGGTGTCTTCGGCTCCAATACCTCGACGCTACCCATCAGTCAGCTGGCGGAAGTGAGCAAGAAGCCGGAAAACTTTATCGGTATCCACTTCTTTTCGCCCGTGGACAAGATGCCGCTAATTGAAATTATCTGCGGTGAACAGACCAGCGACGAAACCCTGGCCAAGGCCTTTGATTACGCCCAACAGATTCGCAAAACCCCGATTGTGGTGAATGACTCACTGGGCTTTTTCACTTCCCGCGTATTCAGTACCTTCCTTGATGAAGGCGCGCGCCTGCTGGTGGAAGGGGTAGACCCGGTACTGATTGATGCCATGGGCAAACAGGTGGGGATGCCCGTCGGCCCGCTCGCCATTCAGGACGAAGTGAGTCAGGAGTTGACTCGCAAAGCCGCGGAAACTCATCGTGAGATGGGTGTGCTCGGCAGTAAGGGGGATAACAGCGGCAATATCGAGGTTTGTGAGCGCTTGATCAGCGAGTTTGGCCGTGGTGGTCGGTATCACGGCGGCGGCTACTACGAATACGCAGAAGACGGCAGTAAGCAGGTTTGGCCGAAACTCTACGAGCTGTACTTCAACGCCGATGTGTCCCTGCCCAACGACGACATCAAGGACCGACTGCTGTTCCGTCAGGTAGTTGAAAGCTTGAAATGTCTGCAGGAAGGCGTATTGCGCAGCGTGGCAGACGGCAATGTGGGCTCACTGTTGGGTATCGGCGCCCCCATGTGGACTGGCGGCTTCATTCAGTTTGTAAACACCTACGGCCTGCAGAGATTTATCGACCGCGCCAACGCACTCGCGGCGGAGTACGGCGACCGCTTCCTGCCGCCGTCCATTGTTCAGGAAACCCTGGACAAATGTCAGGTCTTCCGTTGAGGGCGCTGGAATGCTTAAGAGAAATTTCACCGAAGAACAGGTGATGTTCCGGGACGCCTACCGCAAGTTTTTACTAGACGAAATCCTGCCTTACATGGAGGTCTGGCGCGAGGCAGGCATCGTCGATCGACAGGCGTTCCGCAAGGCGGGGGAAATGGGCTTCCTTATGGTATGGCCGGATGAACAGTACGGTGGCCTCGGTGATGATGATTTCCGTTTCGAACAGATCATTATCGAAGAGAACCAGTATGCGCTCACGGGTGACTGGTACACGACCCTGCACAGCCGATTGGTGGGCCCTTACCTGAAGCGCTTCGGTACTGAATCACAGTTGCAGCGTTTTCTGCCGGGTTGCGTCAGTGGCGATACCATTCTCGCCATTGCCATGACAGAGCCGGATGCAGGGAGTGATCTGGCGGGTATGCGCGCAACGGCTATCGATCAGGGGGATCACTTTTTGCTGAATGGCAGCAAGACCTTTATCTCAAATGGTATCAATGCGGACCTGATTATCGTTGCTGCAAAGACTGACCCGGTAAACAACCCTCGGCAAATCGGCTTGTTTCTGGTGGAGCGAGGTATGCAGGGCTTCGAGCGTGGCCGCAACCTGAAAAAGATGGGCAAGAAGGCCCAGGATACTGCCGAGCTGTTTTTCAACAACGTACGCATACCAAAAGAAAATGTGCTCGGTGATCCAAGCAAGGGTTTTTCGCACCTGATGGAAGCACTGGCCGAAGAACGTCTTATCGCCGCCACGGAATTTATTGCTGCAGCCCAAAAGGCATTTGATATCACGCTGGAATTTGTGCGCGAGCGCAAGATGTTCGGGCGTACCCTTGCCGACTTTCAAAACACCCAGTTCAAGCTGGCGGAATTGCGGGCGGATCTGGATATGCAGCAGGTGTATATCGACCAGTGTGTGGCTGCGGTGAACTCTGGTGAGTTGAGCGCGGTGGATGCAGCAAAGGCCAAACTGGTTACCAGCGAGCTTCTGTGCCGTGTTGTGGATGAAGGGGTACAACTACATGGCGGTTCCGGCTATATGGACGAATACCCAATTTCCCGTATGTACACCGATGCGCGTATTACCCGCATCTACGCAGGTACTTCTGAAGTGATGAAACTGCTGATCAGCCGGGAGTTCCTGCAGCAGGATTACAAGCCGTTTGTCGACAGACTTTGAGTGAGGAAATTTCTATGGATATCAAGAATAAAACAGCCATTGTTACTGGCGGAGCGTCTGGTCTCGGCAAGGCTACAGTCGAGCGTTATATTGCCGACGGTGCCAATGTGGCGATTTTTGACCTGGATGAACATGGGGGGCTGGCACTTGCAGAATCGTTAGGTGAGCGCGCCATGTTTTGCAAGGTGAATGTCGCTGATGAAGCGTCGGTGGCAGAGGCTGTCACCCAGGTGATCGACACCTTCGGGGCACTGCATATTCTCAATAATTACGCTGGCATTGGCTCAGCCTGCAAAACCTACGGAAAAAACGGCCCGCATCCCCTGGACAGCTACATGAAAGTGGTCATGGTCAATCAGGTGGGTACTTTTAATATGGCACGCCTCGCCGCCGAGCGCATGGCAGCGAACGAGCCGGTGAACGAAGACGGAGTGCGTGGCGTTATCATCAACACTGCCTCTGTTGCGGCCTATGAAGGTCAGGTTGGTCAGGTAGCCTACAGCGCAACCAAAGGCGCAGTGGTTGGCATGACCCTTCCCATGGCGCGCGAGCTGGCCAGCTACGGTATCCGCGTGAACACCATAGTTCCGGGGTTGATCCACACCCCATTGTTCGAAGCCGTGGAAGAGTCCTATTACAAGTCATTGGAAGCTTCCACAGTGTTTCCCCAGCGACTGGGTAAAACCAGTGAAATTGCCGCCCTGTCAGCACATATCGTAGAGAACGATTATATCAACGGCGAGTGCATTCGCATGGATGCTGGTATCCGCATGCAACCACGTTGATCGGTACGGGTAACAGGAGACTGTCATGGGTGTATTGAGTGGTTTTCGGGTCATTGAGCTGGCGGGTATGGGGCCATGCCCCATGGCCGGTATGTTACTGGCCGACATGGGGGCGGAAGTGATCTGTGTGGATCGCAGTGTGGAAACCGATCCCATGTACGCTAAAGATATGAGCCGTCGCGGCAAGAAGTCCGTGGTACTGGACCTGAAATGTGATCGCGGCCGGGAGCTGCTTCTCAAGCTGGTTTCCACTGCGGACGTTCTGATCGAAGGTTTTCGTCCCGGTGTAATGGAAAAGCTGGGTATAGGTCCAGAGCCCTGTTTCGAGGTGAATCCGAAGTTGATCTATGGGCGCATGACCGGCTGGGGGCAGGAAGGCCCATTGGCAAAAAACGCGGGTCACGACATCAATTACATCTCGTTGACGGGTGCGCTACACGCCATCGGCCAGAAAGGCGAAAAGCCGGTATTGCCGCTCAATCTGGTAGGGGATTTTGGTGGTGGTTCGATGTTTCTGGTGATGGGTATCCTCGGTGCACTGCTGGAAACCGGACGCTCGGGCAAAGGCCAGGTGGTGGATGCGGCCATGGTGGATGGTGTCGCCAATTTGATGTGGATGTGCCACAGCTTCAATGCGGTTGGGTTGTGGAACCTGGCCGAGCGCGGGACCAACTTGCTGGACGGTGCGGCATTCTTTTACGACACCTACGAAACTGCCGATGGAAAATACCTGGCATTGGGTTCCATCGAGCCCCAGTTTTTCTCCAAGTTTGTGGAGCTGATGGGGCTGGACAAAACGGTATTCAACAGCAGCGCACAGAGCGATCCCAGCCAATGGCAAGCTCTAAAGAAGGAGCTGGCTGCTACCTTCCGCCAGAAAACCCGCGACGAGTGGTGTGCCCTACTGGAGGACAGTGACGCTTGCGTCTCACCGGTACTGAGTGCCAGCGAGGCACCGCATCATCCGCACAACAGCGCAAGGGATAGCTACCTTCCCATCGATGGTTACCTGCAGCCGGCGCCGGCACCTCGATTTAGTCGCACGCCCTCGTCGGTATTGCACGGTTGTCGTCAGCATGGGGCGGACACTCGCTCAATACTCGCCGCTATAGGTGTTTGTGGCGAGGATATTGATCAATTAAAAGCGGAGGGTACGATTGACTGCTCCAGTGCGAAAGAAACGGCGTAACTTCGTATGAAGCTATTTGAGGCACTCCTGTAAGCGATCGACCGAAAGATCGCACCATCAACGTGGATCGTTCGGAAGTGCGCATTTCCCTTTGTCAAATCTCTCTCTAACCTCTACTCGCCATAAAGCTCGATCAATTGCTTGCCTAACGCCATCTGGTGGACTTGATCGGGGCCGTCGGCCTGGCGGCACCAGCGGGCGTAGTTGAAGGCTTCGGCGAAGAAGTAGTCTTCGGTGAGACCGCCAGCGCCATGCATCTGCATGCAGCGGTCGAGAATCTCCTGAACCATTTTCGGCACGCTGATTTTGCTGGCGGCGATCATGTCCCTCGATTCCCGTGCGCCAACCTCATCCATTTTCTGGCAGGTCTGGAGCACCAGTAGGCGCGCCATCTGGATTTCGGCGAAGCTGCGAGCGATATCCTCGCGTACAGATTGGTGTTGGCTCAGTTTGCGACCGAAGGTGGTGCGGCTCTCGACGCGCTTGCAGCTTTCTTCCAGCGCGCGCTGTGCAGCGCCAATTAGACGCATGCAGTGGTGGATACGGCCGGGGCCAAGGCGGCCCTGGGCAATTTCGAAGCCGCGGCCTTCGCCCAGTAGTACGTTCTCCAGCGGTACCCTTACATTATTGAAATGAATTTCCGCATGGCCGATAGGGGCGTCGTCGTAGCCAAGGGTGGTAAGCGGACGAACCAGGGTAATTCCTGGTGTGTCTTTCGGCACCAGTATCTGGGTTTGCTGCTTGTGGCGATCTGGATTGTCCGGATCAGACTTTCCCATGACGATCAGGATTTTCGTACGCTCGTACAGGGCGCCAGTGATAAACCATTTGCGCCCGTTCAGCACCCATTCGTCGCCGTCGCGCTGAATACGCAATTCGATATTGGTGGCGTCGGAGGAGGCTACCTGGGGTTCGGTCATTGCGTAGGATGAGCGTATTTCGCCATTCAGAAGTGGTGTCAGCCACTTTTCTCGCTGTTCGGGTGACGCATACCGCATGAACACTTCCATATTGCCGGTGTCCGGGGCATTGCAGTTGAACACTTCCGGTGACCAGATAACCCGCCCCATCTGTTCTGCCAGTGGTGCATAGTCGAGGTTGGAAAGGCCGCCAAACTCGCTGTATTCGCCGTGTGCGGTGGGTATGAATAGATTCCACAGCCCCGCGTCTTTTGCCCGCTGCTTCAGTTCGTCCATCAATGGCATGGGCGCAAAGCGTTTTTCAGCACGCGCAAGCTGTTCGCGGTGCGGGGTTTCATTGGGATAGATGTGGCGTTTAAAAAAAACCTGCAACTGGTGTTGCAAGGTCATGGATAGGTCGCTGAATTGGAACATGTGCCTCTCCGGCTGACAGGTATGGTCAAACTGTCGTTGACAGGGTGATTCGGGCACTATAAAAAAATGCATGGAATCATCCCAATTTATTAAGCTTATGCGCTTGAATTGATTTAAGTGATGCGTGAGGGGGGAACGAATGCGATTGGACAAGGTAGACCTGAACCTGTTTGTGGTATTCGATGCGCTTTATCGTGAGCGCAGCGTGACCAGGGTGGCCCAGTTGCTCAACCTCACCCAGCCTGCGGTGAGTAACGCTCTGAGCCGTCTGCGCCAGACATTTGATGATCACCTCTTTGTAAAAACCCGCGAAGGCATGAGCCCGACCCCGGTCGCAGATAGCGTGGTGCGGGATGTGCGCGATGCGCTGGCACTGCTTGGGCGCAGTGTGGGTGGTATTGCCCGGTTTGACCCGGCACGTTCCGAGAAAGTTTTTCGACTGGGGATGAACGACCTCGCGGAATCACTGCTATTGCCTCGCCTATATGAAGAGGTCAGAACGGTGGCGCCGGCAGTGTCCATTACCAGTTACTACGTAGAGCGAGATACCGCCGCCACAGAGCTGAATACGGGCGCGATTGACCTGCTACTGGACGCGCCCTTGCTCAATGCCCGGGAACTCGGACACAAATACCTTGCGGAGCTACCCTATGTGGTCGCCATGCGGCCCGATCACCCCCTGGCAGGCTCCGATCTTTCGCTAGATGATTATCTGTCTGCGGAACACCTGCATGTTTCCAGTCGGCGCAAGGGGCGGGGCCAAGTGGAGCTGGCGCTGCATAATGCCGGGATTTGCCGCAACATCACCATGCGCGTGCAGAACTACCTTGTTGCTGCGCGCATCACCGAGGGCACCGATCTGCTATGGACAGTTCCGCGCGTATTGGCGAACACTTTGCCACTGGAGGTCAAGGAACTGCCGTTCGAGATGGAAACGCTCCGATGGCACCTGTTCTGGCATCGCAGCGCGGAGGAAGATGCCTCGAGCCTGTGGATGCGGGAAATGATTGAGCGAGTGTGTCACCAGGTGCTTTAACGCAAAGTGGGATACGACAACGCGGCACTGGCGTGCACCAGTTGCCGGATTTATTTTGCTGAGTAACAGCCTCATAACACCCGGAAAATATAATGAACAAACTGATCTGGATAGCCGCTTGTCTCTTATGTCTGTTTTCGACTGCGCACGCCTCCGAGTCGGCAAGGTTTGCTATCGCCATTCACGGTGGTGCCGGCACCATCGAAAAGTCAAAAATGACTCCGGAGAAGGAGGCGGCCTATCGGGCAAAGCTTGAGGAGGCTCTGAATGCGGGCTACGCGGTATTGGAAAAGGGTGGCGCCAGCCTCGATGCGGTCGTGGCTGCGATCAATGTGATGGAAGATTCACCCTTGTTCAATGCGGGCAGAGGTGCGGTGTACACCTATGACGGGGCCCATGAGCTGGACGCTTCGATCATGGATGGTCGGGACCGCCAGGCGGGCGCCGTGGCCGGAGTGAAACACGTTGCCAACCCCATCAACCTTGCGCGTATGGTGATGGAGGACTCTCCATTTGTAATGCTTTCCGGAGAGGGCGCCGAAGCGTTTGCCAGAAGCCGTGGCGTGCCGATGGTGGACAACAAGATCTTTGATACTGAGCAGCGCCGGGAGCAACTGGACCGGGCAAAGGAAAAGCTCGATAGGGAAAACAAGCAGGACAAGGACTACCGAGCGGCAGTAGAGGCTTTGCCGGTTCCCTTCCGCATGGGCACAGTGGGCGCCGTGGCGTTGGACCAGCAGGGCAACCTGGCCGCAGGCACTTCCACCGGTGGCATGACCGCAAAGCGCTATGGTCGTATTGGCGACTCTCCGGTAATCGGTGCCGGAACCTTTGCCGACAACAGGTCCTGTGCCGTTTCTGCGACGGGCCACGGCGAATACTTTATCCGCTACAACGTCGCTGCCGATATCTGTACCCGCGTCGAATACCAGAACAAGTCTGTGGTACAAGCCGCTGATGAGGTGATCAAACAGGTACTGATGCCAGTGGGAGGTACCGGGGGTGTGATCGTGCTGGACGCAAGGGGCAACATTGCGCTGACGTTCAATACCAAGGGTATGTACCGGGCCAGTAGGGTGGCGGGGCAACCGGCCGAGGTTGCGATCTTTGGCAGCCGCTGAACCCGGGCCAGCCTACTAAACGTACAAGAATATGGCGCCCCCGGGTGGACTCGAACCACCAGTCCGGACTTAGGAGGTCCGTGGTTTATCCTGTTAACCGACGGGGGCGGTCAGAAGGGCGCTCATTTTAACGACTGTCGCGGCGGCTGTCATGGCCCGTATCGCCTCGACAGTTTTCCCGGCTGACTGTCACTTATCTCACCCAAAGTGCGACGCAATTCCGCTTCGAACTATCACCTGTCACCAAGGGTAACGCTCCGGCACAGTTGGTTACCAGAATTCACCGCTGTCGCGGTGAGTGACCCGGTGACTGTGCCGCAAAAAAAATGAGGAAAACTGTCGCGATTTGGTAATAAATTGCAGGTATTTTTGCGCCAGCTGTGGGCAGTAGGGGAGATGCTTTTCGCGACGGTCGTCTGCGCAAGTTGCGGCGGTGTAACCCTCCTCGAAAAACTTGTTTCCGCGGTGCAAAAGGTGCTTGACCGGTGAAGTCAGTGCTGGCTACTCTGCGATTGCACAACAAAAACAGACAAAGTGTTTCTGCCCTGGCAGATCGAGATTATGGAGTTTTCTATGAGCGGCAACGTTATCGAAAATGACATGGATTTTGATGAAGGCGATTCCTCAACGGTAGAGGATCTGCTGTATACCCCACAGAGCCCTAGAGATGCCCGCCGGATGGTCGAAGACCGGCTGGAGGAGATGCGTCTACGAAGGGAACTGATGGATTATCAGTACGAGTTCTGAGCCCACTGGAATCTACAGGCCTTTTAACACCGACCGGGGTATCTCCGGGTTAATGATCTAAAACAACTGCGCGAACGTCCACGAGCATTGTGTCTCTGGCAACTGCGGCAGGCTCTATAAAAGGGTGCCCAAGGGCACCCTTTTTCGATTGTGGCTCTCCCGAGTGCTGAGAGGCAATCCCGTGGCAGATCCCGCCAGGCCATACGCCAGTTTTCACACTCCCCTGAGGGGTGTATATTGGTACGTAATCGTCAGGAAAGGGAAGGAAAAAGGGACCTTCAGATGGTAGTTTCCGACAGGTTTGACAGCAGGGTGACCACGGAAGTCTCCGATAGCGGGGATGCTTTGGTTATTCGCGTTGCGGGCAATTTTGATTTCAATATGCACCGGGAATTTCAGCGGGCGTATCGAAATGTGTCTCCACCTCCGAGGATTTTCCTGGTTGACCTCTCCGAAACCGATCACCTGGATAGCGCGGCGCTGGGAATGCTCTTGCTGTTGCGAGATTACTGTGTGGAAGTGGGGGCTGAAGGTGTTCAGCCTACGGTAGAGCTGATGAACGCCAATGCCCACGTTTCCCATATCCTCTCTGTGTCCAACTTTGATCGAATTTTCAGCATACGCTGAAGGTTCCCACTCCCGATGAATGCCTTCCGGGTCCTGATTGTCGAAAGCGATACCCCCGAGGTAAGTGAGCTGCGGCAACTGATCCATAGTTGTGAATACACCAATTCCTCGGGGGGCATGTCACCGGCAATCGTGCACTGTGTGCCGTCGGCGGAACTTGCGCAGGAGACTTACAGCGAGTTTTTACCCAATCTGGTGATCTTCGGCCCGGTTGCTGCTGCGACTGCTTCTCCCGGTGATGTCCGCCAGCTGCGGCAAAGTGGTGGGGTGGAACCGGTCCCTATTCTCTTCGTGCTGGACTTGACCGGTCAGGACGCGCTGCCAGTCCCTCCGACCACCTGTGACGATATTTTAACCAAGCCCTACAGCCATCCGCTGGTACAGCTGAAGCTCGCTTCCATCCGGCGTTTTTGTGAATTCAGCCGTTCGTTGATGGCGCAGCGAGATCGCTTGCGGCGGCATCACGCGGATTTTCTACAAGAGCAGGCCAGCGCGCGGGAAATTTTCGGGAATCTGGGCAATGAGAGCTGCCTGGACGATACCCCGGCAATTCGTTACCACCTTTCTCCCCGAGCCGTTTTGAATGGCGATCTACTTGCGGCCACACGCACCCCGGACGGCAAACTGGTATTGATGCTGGGCGACTTCGCGGGCCATGGACTGGCGGCAGCAGTGGGTGCGGTGCCCTTGACTTCCATCTTTTATTCGATGATGCCGCGCGGGTTTTCCATGAGCAGGGTGGCACGGGAAATCAACCGCAAGCTATACCATATTTTGCCCCGCCAGATGTTCTGCTGCCTGGTCATGCTGGAACTGGACCCGCGCCGCAACCACTTGCGTATCCTCAATGCCGGAATGCCAAGCCCTTGCCTAAAGCGCACCAGCGGCGATTTGCATTTGCTCGAGTCTCGTCACTTGCCGTTTGGGGTGCTTTCGACTGACCAGATTGAAACTTCTATCGTCAATGTCCGAATTCTGCCGGGGGATCGGCTTTACCTTTGGAGTGATGGAATCCACGAGGCCCGCAACAACAAGGGTGAACATTTTGGTGAGAATCGTCTGCTCAAGCTACTGCGTGAAGATGGTGTCGAGAGCACTCAAGCGTTCGACCAGATTCTGGTAGCGGTCAATGCGCACGCTGCGGAGCAGCATGATGACCTGTCCCTGGTTGAGCTGAACCTGTGTCATGTGTCGCTTCGCAAAAGTGGTTGCCCGGCGGGCGACTATTCGGAAAATCGCCGGGGCAGCAGGTTGGGTAACTGGTCTATCAATTTGCAGTTATCCCATGAGGAGCTGCGTGCGGCGGACCCGCTGCCCCATGTGTTGAGTGTTTTGGCGCAAATGCCCGGTGCTGCGCGCTTCCAGGAAGACTTGGCCATTGCCCTCGGGGAGTTGTTTCGCAATGCGCTGGAGCACGGCGTTCTGGAACTGGATTCGTCCATTAAAGCGACCGATGATGGTTTTGTTCGCTACTATGACCTGATGGCGGAACGTCGTGGCCAGCTAAAGGATGGCTGGGTGAGCATCTCGCTTACCTGTAGCGAGGGTGACGCCGGGGGCACGCTGACGCTGGTGGTAGAAGACAGTGGCTCGGGGTTCCCTGCAATTCAGGAGCCGTCAGGTGTTTATGCAGGGCGGGGGCTCAACCTGCTTCAGACGGTGTGCGATGAAGTAAGCTACCAGCCGGGGTGCAGCCGTGTGGAGGCAACCGTCCGCTGGGGCGGGACTGCCGTGGATCGAGATACTGGCGATGTACACGGTAATGCCATGCAAAACCCGTCACTCCCGGTATAATGCCGGCTAGTTTTTCATCAGCTAGGGTGGGCGAGAGTGTCTGCGCAACCGGATACGGCAACAAATACTGTCCGAGAGCTCACACTCTGTGTGAGCGGGCTCAGCTGTGAGCGGGATGGTCGCGTCTTGTTTGAGGGGCTCGAGTTTACCCTGAACACCGGAGCTGCACTGCAAATAGTAGGCGCCAATGGTGCTGGTAAAAGCACTCTGATCCGCACCCTGATTGGCACAGCCTCCGATTACACCGGCGATATCCTCTGGCAGGGAGCGCCTTTCCCGAAATCCCTCCCCGAACTGCGTACCTCATTACTTTATATCGGTCACAATGCGGGCGTCCGCCGCGGTTTGACTCCGCTAGAAAACCTGGCCTGGTATGGAGCCTCTCGCAGTGATGCGATGATGGCGCTGGATGCAGTAGGGCTATATGGGTTTGAGGATGTGCTGTGTCAGCAACTTTCCGCTGGCCAGAATCGTCGGGTCGCACTGGCGCGCCTTTACCTGCCAGACCCTGCGCCGCTGTGGATTCTCGATGAACCTCTTGCGGCGTTGGATGTTGCTGGTGTTGCCAGTTTGGAAACCCAAATGCGCGACCATCTCCAGCGCGGTGGCAGTGTACTGCTGACGTCCCATCAGCCGGTGGACGTCGCGCCGCTGGAGAAGCTCAATCTGGCCGACTTCCAGCCTTGCCCCGAAGAAAACCTGGAGCAGGCGTATGCGAGTTGAGCCATTTGATCGCGCCAATCCCGATTTGTCCAAAAGGGACTCTGGGTCTGTGAAATCCGTCCCGCCACGGGTTCCGGGTTTTTACACCCTGTTGCGCACGGAATTTACCCTCGCGGTGCGACGGCGCTCGGATATCGTCAATCCGCTGCTGTTTTTTGTCACCGTGCTCGCAATGATGCCGCTGGGGATTGGCCCCGAGCCGGAAATGCTCGCGCGCATGGCTGCGGGCCTGATCTGGGTGATGGCCCTGCTGGCGACATTGCTGTCTCAAGAGTCACTGTTTCGCGGCGATTACGAGGATGGCTCGCTGGAGCAGCTGGCGTTGCAGCCTCAGCCGCTGTATTTCCCGGTGCTCGCCAAAGTTGTCGTGCACTGGTTGGTCACGGGTATGCCTCTGGCACTGTTGTCTCCGCTGCTGGGAATGATGTTGAACCTGGGGGAGGCGGGCTACTGGCCACTGTTTGTATCCCTGGCACTGGGCACTGCAAGCCTCAGTCTGATTGGCGCGGTGGGGGCTGCTTTAACGGTCGCATTGCGGCGGCCGGGCCTGTTGCTGGCGCTGATAATTATGCCCCTTTATGTCCCCGTGTTAATCTTCGGCACCGGCGCGGTGCAGGCGGCATTGGATGGGTACGGTTACGGCCCACAAATGGCGATTCTTGGTGCAATTCTGGCTGCCGCTGCGGCATTGGCGCCGCTGGCGGCCGCGGGCGCCATCCGAATCAGTCTCGAAAACTGACCCTTCTACGTGCATTTCACAAAAGCAGTACGGGAAATGGGTGAGAGAAGGGCATAGGAGTACGTATTTTGTCCTGGCAATGGTTTCACAGATTGGGGTCGCCGCGCTGGTTTTACCAGAAAACCAGCGTCTGGCTGCCGTGGCTCGGTACTGCAAGCCTTCTGTTGCTCGCGGTGGGTATCGCCTGGGGCCTGGGTTTCGCGCCTGAGGACTTCAAGCAGGGCAACAGCTACCGGATCATCTATATCCACGTGCCGGCGGCCTTTCTCGCGCTTGCGGGTTACTACATCATGGCTATTTGCGGTGCCATCGGCCTGATTTGGAAGATGAAGCTGTCTTTCGTGGTCATGCGCGCGGCGGCGCCCATCGGTGCGGCGCTCACCTTTATCGCGTTATTTACCGGCGCGGTCTGGGGCAAGCCAACCTGGGGCACATACTGGGTGTGGGACGCCCGCATTACCTCCATGCTGATCCTGTTCTTCCTCTATCTCGGTGTGATGGCGCTGTCGGGTGCTTTCGCTCGCGAGCAATCCGGGGACAAGGCCAGCGCATTGCTGGCTCTGGTTGGCACGGTGAATATCCCAATCATCTACAAATCTGTTGACTGGTGGTTCACATTGCACCAGCCGGCCACCCTGAAACTCACCGAAGCCAGCACTATCGATCCCAGCATGTTCTATCCGCTGATTACCATGATCGCCGGTTTCTACCTCTTCTACGCCTGGGTGCTGACCCTGCACACCCGCAGTCTGATACTGCAGCGCGAGTGGCGTACCCAGTGGGTGCGTGAGCTGCTCGGGCAGTCTGCGCCTGCGGCCAAGGTATAAACGGAGTGTCCATGGAATTTCAGTTTGAAAACTTTTCCAGCTTTCTAGCGATGAATGGGCATGGCCCTTACGTGTGGGCCGCCTATGGGGTGGCTCTGCTGGTACTGGTTGCCCTGGTTGCTGTGCCTGTACTGCGTCAGAAAAAATTGCGCCAGGAGTTCGATCGTCAGCTCCGTCAGGAAGAGGCCCGTCGCCGCACTGCAAAACAGCGCGAAGTGCAACAGGAGCCGGTGACACCGGCCTGAGGCGATCCCCGTCGCAACCGTTTTTAATTTGATTGATAACAGGTCAACCATGCACCCAGCTCGTAAACAACGTCTGATTCTGGTGGTACTCCTGGTGGCGCTTTCCAGTGTCGCCGTAGGCTTTGTCACCTACGCCATGCGCGCAAACATGGACTATTTTTATGCACCCAGCGCCTTTGTAGCGGGCGAAGTCCCCTTGGAAAAACGCATTCGCGCCGGCGGTTGCGTAGTGCCGGGCAGTATTCTTCGCGACGATGATTCCCTCGACGTGCGCTTTGCGCTGACCGACGGTGAGGCTGAGGTGGAAGTGGTGTTCGACAAGATCCTGCCGGACCTGTTTGCCGAAGGGGAGGCCGCGGTGGTCACCGGTAAATTGCAGCAGGGCGGTTATGTACGTGCCGACCAGGTGCTAGCCAAGCACGATGAATCCTACACACCGCCGGAAGTGGCAGACACCATGGTCGGCAAGGCGGACTGCAAGGGAGACGCCAAGATATGAGTCCTGAACTGGGCCACTTTGCCCTGATCGTCGGCCTGCTGTTGTCCGTGGCACTGTCAGTGGTGCCACTGCTCGGCACTTACACTGGCCGTGTGCTCTGGATGGATACCGCGCGGCCCCTGTCGATGGGGGTGTTGGCCTTTACCGCACTCTCGTTTGCCTGCCTGGTGGTTGCGTTTGTAAATAGTGATTTCTCTGTCGCCTATGTTGCACAGAACTCCAATAGCATCCTGCCAATGGTCTACAAGGTCACCGCCGTTTGGGGCGGCCACGAGGGCTCCATTCTATTGTGGTTGTTGATGCTCGCGGGCTGGACTGCTGCGGTAGCGCTGTTCAGTCGGCAACTGCCGGATGTACTGGTGGCGCGGGTGCTGTCCGTGATGGGCATGTTGCTGATCGGCTTCTTTCTTTTCATCCTGCTTACCTCCAACCCGTTTGACCGAATCCTGCCATTCCCGCCCGGCGATGGCAGCGACCTGAATCCGCTGCTGCAGGATCCGGGCATGATTATTCACCCCCCCTTGTTGTACATGGGGTATGTGGGTTTTGCGGTCGCCTTTGCGTTTGCTATTGCGGCCTTGCTCGAAGGGCGGCTCGACAGTGCCTGGGCTCGCTGGGCCCGTCCCTGGACCGCGGTGGCCTGGTCCTTTCTGACTCTTGGTATCGCCCTGGGGAGCTGGTGGGCCTATTACGAACTTGGCTGGGGCGGCTGGTGGTTCTGGGATCCGGTTGAGAACGCCTCTTTTATGCCCTGGCTGGTGGGTACTGCGTTGTTGCACTCCCTGGCGGTTACCGAAAAGCGCGGACTGTTCCGCAGCTGGACCATCCTGCTCTCCATTTTCGCGTTCAGCCTCAGTCTACTTGGCACTTTCCTGGTGCGTTCCGGCGTGCTGACTTCCGTGCATGCCTTTGCCACAGATCCTCTGCGCGGTGGGTTTATTCTCGCTTTCCTGGCGGTGGTTGTAGGTCTATCGCTGCTGCTGTTTGCGTTGCGTGCCCCGGCCGTCAGTGCCGGTAGTGTATTTTCCGCGAAGTCCCGGGAAACCTTCCTTTTGGGCAACAATGTCGTGCTGATGCTGATCATGGCGGTTGTGCTCACCGGGACCCTGTATCCGCTACTGGCAGATGCCTTGAACTGGGGCAAGATCAGTGTGGGCCCGCCGTTCTTTAATATGTTCTTTGTGCCACTGATGCTGGTGCTGAGCGTGTTGCTGGGACTTGGTATCCACGCCAACTGGAAAGACAGCCAGACGGGCAAGTTGTTGAGAGCATGGGGTCTGCCGGTATTGGTTGCTGCCATCGCCGCACCTGTAGTGACTTTGCTGGCGGGCGATTTCCACTGGGGTGCGATGCTGGGAGTGTTCGCTGGCTTGTGGGTGATTGCCTCAAGTGTTGCTGACATGCTGGCGAAGTCCCGCAATGCCGATACCCTCTGGGTTGGGCTCAAGCGTCAGCGCGCGAGTTACTACGGTATGCATATGGGGCACATCGGTCTCGCGATTTCCGTGCTTGGTGTGGCTTTGACCACCGTGTACAGCGTGGAAAAAGATCTGCGTATGTCTCCTGGGCAGAGTGCAGAAATGTCGGGTTACGAGTTTACGTTTGAGGGCGTGCGCCAGGTTCGCGGGCCCAACTACCGGGCGTCCGAAGGCGCGTTGACGGTGCGGAGTAGTGGCCGCGTAGTGGCGGAATTGAAACCCCAGAAACGCAGCTATTTTTCCGGTGGGAATGTGATGACGGAAGCGGCAATCGACAGCGGAATTTTCCGCGATTTGTATGTCGCCCTCGGAGAGCCCATGAATAAGGAAAACCTGAGTGGCGACTGGGCTGTGCGCCTGCAATACAAGGCTTTTGTCGTGTGGATCTGGCTGGGTGCGGCGCTGATGGCGCTGGGCGGCGCCATTGCGGTCGCGGACAAGCGTTATCGCAAGGTCAAAGCGAAGCGCGCAAGTAAGGTGTCCGCTGGTGCATCGGCAGGGGGCTCACTGGCCGGGGCTTGAGCCCGGCCAGTCCCGTGCTCCCAGGCTCTCGGAATTTTCACGTCGGACTGAACTACAAGGATTGCTTACCTGAATGGCCAGGTTGAAACTGTTTCTACCCCTGATTGTTTTTGCCGCGCTGGCGCTACTATTCTGGCGTGGCCTGTCTCTGAATCCGCAGGATATGCCCTCTGCACTGGTGAACAAGCCGGTACCGGAATTTGCGCTATTGGATGTGGAGTCCAACCGCGAGCGGAAAAAAACCGATCTGCCCAAAAAGCCCATGCTGCTGAACGTATGGGCGACCTGGTGTATTTCGTGTCGAGTGGAGCATCCCTACCTCAATGACCTGGCCGCCGATGGTGTCCCGATCGTGGGTATCAACCTGAAAGACGACAACGCGGCCGCGCAGAAATGGCTGGAAAAATTCCACAACCCCTATCTGTTTTCCGTGTCTGACATAGAAGGGCGCCTGGCGATGGACCTGGGTGTATTCGGTGCGCCTGAAACCTTTCTTGTGGATGCGGGCGGCACTATCCGCTGCAAGCACGTGGGCGTAGTGGACGATAAGGTTTGGCAGACCAAGCTGCAGCCCCTCTACCAACGATTACAGAATCAGGAATGGGACGATTTCTCCGGTGAGCTATCAGATTCCCTGCTCACCCGTTGTAACTGAGACGGAAGAAAAAAAGAGCCGCTTTATCTGCTGGTTGGGACCAGTCACTGATAAGGCGGCTTTTTTGCGTGAGCTTGAACGTATCCGTGTGCGTTACCCGGATGCTTCCCATCACTGTACCGCGCTGGTCATTGGCAACCCGGCCAACCCGGAGGTCATGCAGTCGGACGATGACGGTGAGCCCGGCGGTAGCGCTGGCAGGCCCATGCTGGAATTGTTGCTTAAGCAGGAAGTGGGCAATGTGGGTGCCATCGTGACGCGATACTTTGGCGGCACCAAGCTAGGTGTTGGCGGTCTGATGCGCGCGTATCGCGGCGCAGTGGGGGCCGCGTTGCAGTCTGTCGAGCTGAAGGTTTTCATTCCCCTGGTGTCGATTCAAGTGACCTGTGGCTTTGCCGAAGAGTCTCGGGTGCGGTTTCTGGTTGCGCAGTGCGGTGGCAGTTGCGCCGAGCCGAATTACACGGACCGGGTGGGTATTCCGGTCCGGCTCCCCCTCGATCAATGGCCTGCGCTCAGGGCGCAGCTTCATGCTGAGAGTATCGAAACCTGCGAGCTGGATTGATTCTATTTCCGCTGCATAGCGGTAGCGCTGGCAATGATATCTTCAGGTTTCATCCCCTCACTGAGCATTCTTGCTCCGCCCGGTATTACCAGCGCGGATCCTGTCGCCATTGCGACCCTCTTTCCCTCGGCATTTTCAATGTCACTGGATGCTACGCGTAACTGGCGCCCCAGATGGTGCACCCTTCCTGTAAGAGTAAGCGGATCAGTGCCTATGCTGGCAGGGCGGGTAAATCGAATGTGCATGTCCAGGCTCGCCATCAAGTCCCCAGGGGCGAGGGTGGAATATACGCTTGCGCCCATGGTGAACTCGGCAGCCCAGGCCAGTAGGCCACCATTAATTGAGAGGCTGCCATTGGAAAACCATGGGGAGGATGGGAGTGTGGCCTGGAAGAATCCGCTCTCGACTCTGGTGGGCTTGTAGCCAGTAAACTGCCAGATGGGGTGAGTGCGATTTTCTTGAATGGTTGCGCGCTGTAAATCAATGGGTGTCCATTTTCCAAATTCCTGCAGGTTGCAAAAGTCGCTTGCCGGTACATCTCTGAGATAGGGGTCGACGGTATCGGTTGGGCCGAGGTCTGGTTCGGGAAAAGAGGCATCTGGGTCAACCGGGAAGTCGGCAATCAGGCAGCGGGAACTGCCAAATGCGAGCGAGCGTCCTTGTTGATCGGTGATCAGCACGGTAGACAGGCCCACTTGGCTGCCGGAGTGCACGGTGTTTGCGTGGCCGATAATGGTCTCGGTTTGCTTGGTGATCGGGCGCAGGAAGCTGATGTTGAGTTCGGAAGTGGCCAGTACTTTTCCCGCGGGTAGCGTGGTCCAGATAGCGGAGGCCAGTGGCGAGTCCGCAAACAGTGCGAAAAGACCGCCCCAGTAAATGCCGGTACCGTCTGCGAGCCAGGGCGTTATGGGCATGGAAAAATTTGCCTTGCCCAGGCCAACTTCGGTTGGTCGCATTCCAGTGAGGCGCCAGATGGGTGGCACCGGAAGTTCACCGTGGATATAGCGCTTAAAGGTTTGCAGGCCAGACTGTTGTAGCGCCCGCAGGTCGGCTATTGCACCGCGCGCTGGCTCATCGGTGATGTAGGGCATCGCTCTCTCTCCGTCAGTTGTCGGAGAAATGGTAGGGTCTGGTGGTCGCTGGTGTTAATTCTGTGGAATGGAGATTGCGAGTGGACAAACAAAAAAGGCTCTCACTTTCGTGAGAGCCTCTTCTGTATATGGCGGACCGGACGGGACTCGAACCCGCGACCTCCGGCGTGACAGGCCGGCATTCTAACCAACTGAACTACCGGTCCGCATTCCTGACTCTCCTTTGCAAAATCTGCCTAGCAGACTAAAGGAAGTGGTGGGTGGTACAGGGGTCGAACCTGTGACCTACGCCTTGTAAGGGCGCCGCTCTACCAACTGAGCTAACCACCCCGCGTCAGGAGCTGCGTATAGTAATGATATTTTTTGGGGCGTCAACGCTTTTTGAAAATTTTTTTGAGATTCAATGGGTTAAGCCGATTCGCGGCCAGATACAGGCCCTGACCGTGCGCTTCTGCAGTGCGTGTAGGGAGGCCGTGGCACTGCTATAATCCGCGCAGTTTCCGCCGGAGAGATTCAGTGCCGAAGATCGCTAAAACATCATCGCTCGCCGCCGTGTTGACCTTGCTGCTTATTGTGGTCACGCCTTTTTCTGCTGTTCGCGCCTCGGTAGAGGTGGAGCAACTGTCGACTCCTGAACTGCAAGCGCGCTATCAGGTGTTGATTGAGGAAATGCGCTGCCCCAAATGCCAGAACCAGAATCTGGCGGGTTCCGACTCGATGGTGGCTACGGACCTGCGCCGGGAAATCCGCAGGCTGCTGGAAGAGGGCTTCAGTGATCAGGAAATTAACGAGTACATGGTGGCGCGCTACGGAGACTTTGTGCTCTATCGCCCCCCGTTGCAGCGCAATACGGTCGCGCTGTGGGTGGCGCCGGGCGTGTTTGCTGCCCTGGGATTGTTGACACTGATTGTGATTGTGGCGCGTTCCCGCGGTGGTCGTGGCGGCAGGCAGAGTGAGGTGTCCGAGGAATTGAGCGTAGAAGAGCAACAGCGGCTGGCGCAGTTGCTGAGTGCTGGTGAACAGGGTGGAAGTAAAAACGATGATTGATCTCTGGTTGATACTGGCGCTGCTGCTGTTGCCTTTGGCGGCCTTCATTGCCTGGCCTGTGTTCACGGGCAGGTTCAGGGGTAAGGCAAATGACCGCATGGATTCTGATGTGGATACCAGTGCGCAGGCCGAGCTCTACCGAGAGCACCTGGCCGAGCTGGAAGTTTCCCGGGCGAGCGGCGCCGTGGACGAGGCGCAGTACGCTTCGCTGAAAACCGAACTTGCGCGCAAGCTGTTGGCGGAAGAGGGCGGTGCCTACACGTTTTCCTCTGCCCGCAATGGCGGTCGCGGTTTATTGTTCGCGCTGGCGTTTGTGGTGCCTTTTGCCGCTATAGGTTTGTATTTCTACTGGGGTGCGCATGACGATCTCGCGCTGCACCGGGATCTTGCTGCGAGCCAATCCGGACAATCGAATATGGTGGTTGAAGCGCGGATTACCCAGGGGTTGCGCGAGCGCACGAAGACACATCCCCAAGATCTGTCGAGCCGCTATGTGCTCGCTCAGCGCCTGCTGGTGAGTAACGATATTCAGGGCGCCGTGGCCGAATACCGCTATATCGTGACTCATGAACCACAGGCGGCCAATATCCGCGCGGAGCTTGCCCAGGCACTGTTCTTTGCCAACGGGTCAAAGATGTCTCCGGATGTATTGAGTGAGGTCAATCAGGTGCTCGAGGCCCAGCCCGGGAACACCACCGCGCTTGGACTTGCCGGTATCGCGGCATTTGACCGCGAGGACTTTGGTGCGGCGAAGTCCTACTGGCAGCAGGCCCTGGCGCAGTTGACTCCGGGTTCCAATGCGGCCCAAGCTCTGGCCGCCGGGGTCGCGCGTGCCGAAAAGGCGCTCGCCGCGGCCGGCGGTCAGCTGGTGGTAAGCGAGGGTGAAAGCGAGCAAGTCCCGTCCGGTGAGGCATCAAGTGGCGCGAATGCGGATGCCGCAGCGGTGGCAGATGCTGGCCCCGTCGAGGATTCGGCCAATCGTATTGCCGTCACCGTTGCCCTTTCGGATGCCGTCAAGTCTTCCCCGGATACCCCTGTATTCATTTACGCGCGCACCGCGGAGAGTCCCATGCCGCTGGCGATCGTTCGTCTTTCCGCGGCGGATTTGCCTGCGGAGGTAGTGCTGGATGAGTCCCGCGCGATGATGCCCGGGCGCAGTCTGAAAACCGTGGACGAGGTGCAGCTTGTGGCGCGCCTGGCCATCGGCGGCAATGCGCGTCCGGCGCCCGGTGACTGGCAGGGAGGGGTTAAGACCCTGTCCCGGGCTAACTGGGGCAAGCCCGTCCATATCGTGATCGACCAGCAGATCTGATCCCCACCCGCTCGACCCCATGCCGCTTCCTCACTTGCCAGGGGCGTGTGGCATGGCGGTGCGGGTGGCTCGGTCAAAAATAGCGCTGAAACCGTGCCCGCAGCCATGTACAATCGGCGGTTTGCAAAGACAAATCGGCGATCTGGCTGTGCTTTTTATGTACCGAGCCGGATCCCCTCTGAGATCAAAATGAAGAGCGTTCGGCGGCAGCAAGTGTGACCGTACGGGCGCCGGGTATTACCGAGTTTCAAGACCATGCGTTTGAAGTGTATCAAGCTGGCCGGATTCAAGTCCTTCGTCGATCCGACCACCGTCTACTTCCCCTCCAACCTCAGCGCCGTGGTCGGCCCCAATGGTTGTGGTAAGTCCAACACCATCGACGCGGTGCGCTGGGTAATGGGTGAATCCTCCGCGAAGAACCTCCGCGGCGACTCCATGACCGACGTTATCTTCAATGGCTCCAGCGGCCGCAAGCCGGTGGGGCAGGCCTCCATCGAACTGGTGTTCGACAACTCCGCGGGCAAACTGGCCGGGGAGTACGCTGCATTCAGCGAGATTTCCGTAAAGCGTAAGGTGACTCGCGACGGCCAGAACAATTACTACCTGAACGGTGAGAAGTGTCGTCGTCGGGACGTGACCGACCTGTTCCTCGGTACCGGCCTGGGGCCGCGCAGTTACGCGATCATCGAACAGGGCATGATCTCCAAGTTGATCGAGGCCAAGCCGGAAGAGCTGCGGGTATTTATCGAGGAAGCCGCCGGAATCTCCAAGTACAAGGAGCGTCGCCGCGACACCGAAAACCGTATGCGCCGGACCAAGGAAAACCTTGAGCGCCTCACCGATATTCGTGATGAGCTGGATCGCCAGCTGGCGCGTTTGGAGCGCCAGTCCGCGGCGGCAGAAAAATACAGTCGCTTCAAAGACGAAGAGCGCACCCACAAGGCGCACCTGCAGGCCCTTAAATACAAGGACCTGGATGATCAGGCCAAGGCCAAGCAGCAGCAGATTGGCGAACTCGAACTCACCGTGGAAGAGTTGGTCACCCGCCAAGTGAGCTGCGATACCGGTATCGAAGAGCAGCGTGTTGCGTATCACGACCTGTCCGATGCCTTTAACGAAGTACAGGGACGCTTCTACTCGGTGGGTGCGGATATCGCGCGCCTGGAGCAGAGCATTTCCCACGCTCGCGAGCGCAACACCCAGCTGCAATCGGATTTTTCGCGCACCGAACAGGAATACAGTGAGTCCCAATCACTGCTGGCGGCAGACCAGGAAAAAGCGGTTGAATTTGATGCAGAGCTGGAAGTCATTGTGCCGGACCTGGAGATGGTGCAGGCCGCGGAAGAGGAGTCTGCGCAGGCTCTGCTGACCGCAGAAGACCAGATGCGCGACTGGCAGAACGAATGGGATCAGTTTAACCAGGGTGCATCCGGTTCCCGGCAAAAGGCCGAAGTGCAGCAATCCCGTATCCAGCATCTGGAAACCTCTACCCAGCGATTGCAGGACCGTATCAGTAAACTGCAGACCGAGCGCGAGAGCCTGTCTGGCTCTGGTGACGACAGTGAACTGGAACAGCAGAATGAAGAGCTGGCTGAACTGGAAATGCAGCTGGCGGAACTGCGCGAGTCGATCTCCGAGCAGGTAGAGCAGCTCTCCGACCTGCGCCGCAAGGAAACCGAGCTCGGTTCCGAACTGGATAAGGAGCGGCTGCAACTTCAGACCAGCCGCGGCCGCCAGGCTTCCCTGGAGGCTCTACAGCAGGCTGCCATGGGGCAGGGCAAATCCGTGGCCAATTGGCTGGAGCAGCAGGCGCTGCAGAATCGTCCGCGCCTGGCCGAGCAGATCAGCGCGCAGTCTGGTTGGGAGACCGCGGTGGAAACCGTGCTGGGCGCCCAGTTGCAGGCAGTGTGCATCGACCAGATTGAGTCTCTGCAGGAATCCCTGGGCAGCTTCGAGGGCGGCCAGGCGGTGTTCGTCGACGGCCAGAACGTAGCTTCTGTCGCTGCTGGCAGTCTGCCCAAGCTGGCAGAGGTGGTCGAGGGGCCGGCGTCCCTGGTTGGCCTGATCGATGGTATCTACACAGCGGACGACCTCACTACTGCGCTGGCGCAGCGGGCGCAATTGCGCGCGGGTGAATCCATCGTCACCCGTGACGGCCTCTGGGTTGGCCCCAACTGGCTGCGTGTCAGCCGCGGTGCCGATGCGGAAGCGGGTGTGCTTGCGCGCAAACAGGAACTTGAAAGCCTGGAAGAATCCCTGGCCGAGTGCGAGGCGCGCATCGAGGAGCTGTCCGAGCAGCGCGAACAATTGCGCACCCGCGCCGGTGAACTGGAATCGGGCATCGAGCAGTCTCGCAACAATGCCGAGCAGCTGAACCGCCGCACCGGCGATCTGCGCAGCCAGCTTTCCGCCCAGCGTGCCCGTCAGGAGCAGATGGACGAGCGCCGCCGTCGCATCGAACAGGAAATCACCGAAGTCAAAGAACAGAAGGAGATGGAGTCTGAAGCCATCTCCGAAGCGCGTATTGAGCTGCAGGAAGCCGTAGAGGCCATGAGCGACGACACCGATCGCCGCGAGTCCCTGCTTGCCCGCCGTGAAGAGCTGCGTGAGGCCCTGGATGCAGCGCGTCAGCGCGCCCGTGAGGACAAGGACCGCGCCCACGAGCTGGCCATGCGCGAACAGTCCGTGCGCACCCAGAAAGTTTCCCTTGAGCGCACCCTGCAAGTTTTGCGCGAGCAGGTCGAGCGCCTGCAGGAACGTCGCGAGCAGTTGAGACTGCAGATGGAAGAAGCCCAGGATCCCTCGCAGGATTTTCAGGCGGAGCTGGAAGAGAAACTGGCGCAGCGTATCGACGTGGAAAACGAGCTGGGCGAAGCGCGCAAAAAACTCGAGGAAGTGGAGTCCAGCCTGCGCAATCAGGAGCAGGAGCGCCACAAGGCAGAATCGGCCCTTCAGGGCGTGCGCGCCCAGCTGGAGCAGCAGCGCCTGGTTGCCCAGACACTGGAAACCCAGCGCAACGGCCTGGTAGAGCAGTTGCGGGAAGCGGATCACGATGTGGAAGCCCTGCTAGAGGAACTCCCGGAAGAGCTGACAATCGAAGCCGTACAGCAGGATATTGAGTTGGTGGCAGCGCGTATTTCCCGACTCGGCCCGATTAACCTGGCGGCGATCGACGAGTACAAGCAGGAATCCGAGCGCAAGCACTACCTGGATCGCCAGTACGACGATCTCACCGACGCGCTGGAAACGCTGGAAAATGCGATTCGCCGTATCGACAAGGAAACCCGTACCCGCTTCAAGGAGACCTTTGATCAGGTCAACAGCGGTCTGCAGGAGTTGTTCCCGAAAGTGTTCGGCGGCGGTCACGCCTACCTGGAGCTGACCGGCGACGACTTGCTGGATACCGGTATCGCGATCATGGCGCGTCCACCGGGCAAACGAAACAGCACTATTCACCTGCTGTCAGGTGGGGAAAAAGCGCTGACGGCAATCGCGCTGGTATTCTCTATTTTCCGCCTCAACCCGGCACCTTTCTGTATGCTGGATGAGGTAGACGCGCCACTGGATGATGCCAACGTTGGCCGCTACGCGCGCATGGTGAAAGAAATGTCCGCGCACGTGCAGTTCATCTACATTACCCACAACAAGATTGCCATGGAGATGGCCGATCAGCTGCTGGGTGTGACCATGCATGAGCCGGGCGTGTCCCGCCTGGTATCGGTGGATGTGGAAGAGGCCGCGGAGCTGGCGTCTGCGTAATGGTCTGCGTACTAAATAAACTGGGTTGTTTGGACAGGAAGATCCCGGTGGGTTACAACATGTGGAATCTGGCCCTGCAGGTTCGATGGATGTCGGCTTAGGGAGAGGGAAGCAGCAATGGACAACTGGCTGATCAATTTGCTGGTGCTGGTACTACTCGGTGTGGTGCTGGACGGTGCGCGCCGCGCGTACCTGAAACACCGCGATAGCGTGAAAGTATCCCGCAACCTGTCCCGAAACATGCGCAGGGACATGGACTCCACCGACGACGATATCCTGTCGGCCCCGCGCCCGACGCAGGTGGCCGAGCGCGCAGGTGCTGGTCACGCCGAGCAGCGTCCCGCACGCACACCTCAAAGCCGTGAGAAATCGAAATTCTCAGTGTCTGAACCGTCGGAATCCGAACTCGAATACATAGACCCGGAAGAGGCAGAAAAGCGCCGCCAGATTTCGGCGGAGCTGCCGGGTACGGTGCGTGTGGTTCAGCGGCGAAAGCCGGAGGATGCAACCCAGGTGAATCGCAAGGTTCAGCAGAACTTTCAGTCTTCCCGCAAACCCCTGGCCGGCAGCAAGCCTGAGCGTGGCGATGGCGAATCCGCGCCGGTAGAGGCGGGGCCGCGACCGACTGTGCCCGAGCAGACCTCTCTGAACCTGGAAGAGCAGGTGCCGATGCTGATGGATTCGGTGGTGGATTCGCCTATTGAAACAACCGGGGCACATGCTGATGTTGCTCCCCAGCCGCCTGCAGACGCAGTGTCGGGCCTGTCTGAAGAGCCGCTGACCAGCGACCGCCGCGAGCCGTCTCTGGATGAATCGGTCAGCCTGGAATCCCTGCAGGCTATGTCCACTTCTGGTGACGACATACCCGCAGAAGGCGAAGAAACTGCGCCACCGCTAAAATCCGGTTGGTCCGCACCCGAAATCAAATTGCCCGACCTGAAATTCCCGGATCTCAAAAAGGCGGTATCGCCTTCCCGTGAGGCCCGCCCGGCCAAAGAGCATGGCGGGAGCGCCAGTGGCAAGCCGGCGAGCGGCAAAAATTCCTCCGCCGATACGCGCAAGGAGCGCGCAGTGGAAGAGGTGCTGATCCTCAACATTATGGCCCCCGATGGCGACTATTTTGAGGGCAACGACCTGTTGCGGGTATTGCTTTCCAGCGGTCTGCGTTTTGGGGATATGAATATCTTCCACTACCACTGCGGTGATGTGGGCGAGGGCCCGGTGCTGTTCAGCCTTGCCAATATCGTGGTTCCTGGCACCTTCGATATGTCGGACATGGAAGACTTTACCACTCCCGGCATCAGCCTGTTTCTCGCGCTACCTGCGGAAGTGGAGGCACTCAAGGCCTTTGATACCTTGTTGTCCACCGCGCGCAATATTGCCGAACAGCTGGGCGGCGAGTTGAAAGACGAGAACCGCAGCGTGTTTACTGCGCAGACCGCGGAGCACTATCGCCAACGGGTGATGGAATTCCAGCGTCGTAAAGCGCTGGCTCGCGCCCAAGCCTGACATCCATGCAGATTTACCTGTAAGAGCTTGCCTTAGGGCGAATCGCAGTCCTGCATGGACTTGGTTATTCGCCTGCAGGCTGGCTTTTACGCCCAAAATGCCAACTCCCCACCGGCAAGAATTCCCAGTTTTTGCGGATAAAAAATGACAAAGAGCATTCCCCAGGAAAAGCAGCAGCGTGCAGAAAAGTTGCACGAAATCCTCAATCACGCCAATTACCAATATTACGTGCTCGATACGCCGGATCTTCCCGATGCGGAGTACGATCGCTGTCTGCGTGAACTACAGGCACTGGAAAGCGAATACCCCGCACTGATTACCTCTGATTCACCTACCCAAAGGGTGGGAGCGGAACCCCTGGCGGCGTTTACCCAGATTCGTCACGAAATGCCCATGTTGTCGCTGGATAATGCGTTCAACGATGAAGAGATGGAAGATTTCGATCGCCGAATCCGCGACCGCCTGAACAGCAGTGAGCCAGTGGAATATGCGTGCGAGCCCAAGCTGGATGGAATTGCGGTCAGCCTGCTGTACCGCAATGGTATTCTCGAGCGTGCGGCTACCCGCGGTGACGGCACCGTCGGTGAAGATATCACCCAGAATGTGCGCACTATCTATTCCGTGCCACTCAAGCTGCTCGCGGAGGATGTACCGGCGTTGCTCGAGGTGCGCGGCGAAATCTATATGCCGAAGGCCGGATTTAACGCGTTGAATGAAAGAGCGCGGGAGGTTGGGGAAAAGGGCTTTGTAAACCCGCGCAATGCAGCCGCTGGGAGTCTGCGCCAGCTGGATTCCCGCATTACAGCGCAGCGGCCACTGGAATTGTGCGTATACAGTGTCGGTGTAGTAGAGGGCGGAGAATTGCCGGAGCGTCACTCGGCGGTTCTCGAGCTGCTGAATCGTTGGGGTTTTCGCATCAACAGCGAAATGGCGGTGGCGAAAAATATCGGTGAGTGCCTCGAGTATTATCGCAGCCTCGGCGAAAAACGCGCGCAGCTGCCCTACGATATCGACGGTATCGTTTTCAAGGTCAACAGCATCCCATTGCAAAGAAGGCTTGGGTTTGTGGCGCGGGCGCCGCGCTGGGCTACCGCGTACAAATTCCCCGCGCAGGAAGAAATGACCCGCTTGCTGGATGTCGAATTTCAGGTTGGGCGCACCGGGGCGGTGACGCCGGTGGCACGGCTGGAGCCGGTGTTTGTGGGTGGCGTGACCGTATCCAACGCCACCCTGCACAACCGCGACGAGATTGCGCGGCTCGGGGTGAAGGTGGGCGATACGGTGATAATCCGCCGCGCCGGCGATGTGATTCCGCAGGTGGTTTCCGTGGTCGAGAGCCGCCGTCCTGACGACGCCCGCGATATTGAATTTCCAGCACACTGTCCGGTGTGTGATTCGCCGGTTGAGGCAACCCCCGGTGAGGCAGTGGCGCGTTGTAGTGGCGGCTTGATCTGTAGCGCCCAGCGCAAGCAGGCGATCAAACATTTTGCCTCGCGCAAGGCGCTGGATATCGATGGCCTGGGTGACAAGATTGTGGATCAGCTGGTTGATGAGGGGCTGCTCAATTCAGTGTCGGGACTTTACCACCTGTCCCTGGAGCCTCTGATGGCGCTGGAGCGGATGGGAGAGAAGTCCGCTCAGAACCTGCTGGATGCACTGGAAAAGAGCAAAAGCACCACCTTGCCCAAGTTTCTGTATGCGCTGGGTATCCGCGAAGTGGGAGAGGCCACTGCGCGCAATCTGGCGCGGCATTTCGGTGACCTGGATCATCTGATGCAGGCGGATAGCGAGGCACTGCAGCAGGTGGAAGATGTGGGGCCAGTGGTTGCCCATTATGTGGCTGAGTTTTTTGAGCAGCCGCATAACCTGGAAGAGATTGAGGCGCTGAAGCAGGCCGGGATTCACTGGAAGGCCGAGGTCCAGGAGGAGGGCAGCCAGCCGTTGGCGGGGCAGACCTGGGTGCTTACTGGTAAGCTCGAAACACTTTCTCGCAGTGAGGCCAAGGACTACCTGCAGCGTCTGGGTGCCAAGGTGGCAGGCAGTGTCTCCGCCAATACCCATACCGTAGTGGCGGGTCCCGGCGCCGGTTCAAAATTGAACAAGGCTCGGGAGCTTGAGTTGCCAATTCTGGATGAAGAAGCACTGATGGAAATGCTGCGAGAGCAGGGCATCGAGATCTAACGCCGTTCGATTTCTACACAATTTGCTGGGTGGATAAGCGAAGTCCATCCAGCCACATGGAATTGATCACTCGCTGACATTGAAAATGCGACCGGAATACAAATTTGTCGGTTTGCGGCAGTAGAATTCTGGCTTCCGCGCCGTTAAAGTTGGCCAATCTAGTTTTAAGAATTGGCCTGCTGGCAGTACCGTTGGTGCTGTAGTGGCGGCGTAGGGGTAGCGCAGAGTGATTCAGGGCGATCAGGAATCCATTGTTTACGGCTGTATTAAAGACAGTAACAGCCTGACCGGCGGCAGTGACCGTCGCCGGGTCAATCGCGAGTCTATCCTGGCGTTGCCCAGTGCTGACGAGTGGCCATTTCTTTGCCGTGATATGTTTTCCATACCCACCATCAAGGTCAAGCAGTCCCAGTACCAGACCGATGTCATTCACTTCGGTGCGTCCTATCGGGCGGTCGAATACGAGTGGAATCACTGGATCCAGAAATTCGAAGAGCTCCTGCAAAGCATGTACTGGGTGTCCGCAACGGTGCACCTTGAGACCGAGCTCTCAGGCACCCACTCGTTTACCTGGGAAGCCGCAGGTCTCTACCATGAACCAGGATGTGGGGAGATGCAGGTACGCTGTGAATGGACCCAGGAAGGCCGTGTAAGCATGTGACCTGGCCGCGAAAGCGTGTGGCCTGAGTGTGTACACGCTATCCTGCTCTGATAGTCCCAGGTTCCCGACCGACAACAGCTACTATTCTATTCAGTCTTCACATCGACCGGGGGTGCCCCATGTCAGATAGCTTGCCTGAAAACCCGTCTACAAAATCACCAGATTCATCTAACGACTTCCGTATCGAAAAAGACAGCCTGGGTGAAGTCCGTGTTCCCGGGCGCGCCCGATACGGTGCACAGACCCAGCGCGCCGTGGATAATTTTTCGGTCAGCGGAATCCCGTTGCCCGCGGATTTTTTACGCGCGGTGGTGGCGATCAAGAAGGCGGCGGCAGAGACCAATCAGCATCTGGGGTTGCTTGATAAGCCAATGGCCGCTGCCATTGTTAACGCTTGCGACCAGCTGAGTGAAGAGGATATCGCTGAGCAGTTTCCGGTAGATGTTTTCCAGACGGGCTCCGGCACCAGTACCAACATGAACGTAAACGAGGTACTGGCGCACATGGCGAGTGAACAGAGTGGTCTAGAAGTCGGCCCCAATGATCACGTCAATATGTGCCAGAGCAGCAACGATGTGATTCCCACAGCCATTCACCTGTCCGCATTGCTCGGGTTGCAAAACAAACTATTGCCAGCGTTGCTGCACCTGATAGAGGGCATTGAAGAAAAGGCAAGTTCTGTCGAGGGCGTCGTCAAAACCGGTCGCACTCATCTGATGGATGCGGTGCCCATTACACTCTCGCAGGAATTGAACGCCTGGGCAGCACAGATTCGCGCGTGTAAAACGCGCATTGAAGACTCGCTGCCCCGGTTGGAAGAGCTTGCACAGGGGGGCACTGCGGTCGGCACCGGACTGAACGCGCACAAAGACTTCGCTGATTTTTTCGCGCGACGACTGAGCGCCGATTGCGGTGTGTCCCTGCGGCCAGCGGCTAACCCTTTTGCCGCGATTGCCAGCCAGGATACTGCCGTGGAGATTTCCGGGCAGCTGAAAACCCTCGCGGTTGCACTAATGAAAATCGCCAATGATCTGCGCTGGATGAACAGTGGTCCGCTCGCCGGGTTTGGTGAAATTGCGTTGCCGGCATTGCAGCCCGGCAGCAGCATTATGCCGGGCAAGGTTAACCCGGTCATTGCAGAGTCTGTTGCCATGGTGGCCGCGAAAGTGATGGGAAATGACACGACCATCACGGTTGCGGGGCAGAGCGGTAATTTCCAGTTGAATGTCATGTTGCCCGTCATCGCTTGTTCTCTGCTGGAGAGTATCCGCATTCTCGCTTCCAGCACGCGGATGCTTGCAGATAAGGCCATCGCTGGCTTTACGGTGGATGACACAAAGATGCAGCAGGCTCTGGCGAAAAATCCGATTCTGGTAACCGCTCTCAATCCAGTGATTGGCTATACAAAAGCGGCTGAAATTGCCAAGGCCGCATACGCGAGCGGCCGCCCGGTACTGGACGTGGCCATAGAGATGACGGAACTCGGGGAGGACGAGCTGAAACAGCTACTGGATCCGGCTCGCCTGAGCCAGGGCGGGATCATTGATGGAGAGTGATGCGCTCAAGGTGTTAATCCTGAGAGGATGAGGCCGTCGCTGCGACCGATTAACTGAGTAGTAGAATCCCCAGCAGCATGGTGCCGATGACCAGCGTCAAGCACTCCACCCAGATAGCCAGTCTGCGCAGAATATTCCTGTCTTCGCGTCGGTAGAGTAGTCGCTTGTGCATACTCTGGTTCTCTCCTTTGTGGCGTCGTTGGCCGGCCTCGTTGACAGCGTGCGGTCGATGCTGCACGATTCTGCGCCGTATCCGGCATCTGCCCCTCTATCTTGCTCCTTGGCTGCACATCTGCGGAGAGGTCATCGGGCGCCGATTCTGTAATGGTCGTCGGAGTCGGAACCCCTCTATATATTGTTAAGGGTAGTGTGGTCGCAGTTCGTCGACCAATCATTCATTTTCCAGCCAAAGTGTCTCTGTTATGGCCTCAAAACGCCGTCGTTCGTTCATAACCAGCGTGCTCGCCTGCATTGCGTTTATTGCTGCGGCCATCTGGAGCTGGGATTTGCCAGTGGCCGATGTGCTCAGCTATCTGGTGCTGATGCTGATTTTTCTGGTGGTGATCGTCGCTGCGGCATTCGGTTTCGGTGCACTGTTGAGTTGGTTGCGCAATCGTCGCAATAAGTAATAAACACCGGGATCGGATTGCCAGTGCAAACAATGGAAAGTACCAACGACGATATTCGTATTCCCATCGCTTACGTGCAGCGATTGCTGGAAGAGGCTTCCAGTCACGGCTGTGACCGAGCTGAGCTCCTGTCATCGGTGGGGATTTCAGAGGGCGACCTGGAAGACACTGCGGCTTTTTCCGCAGTGAAATACGGACGCCTGTATCAGCGCGTGATGTGGCTCGCCCAGGATGAGTGGTTTGGCATGTTGAGCGGTGGGCGCGTACGTTCCGGGTCTTTTCGCCTGTTGTGCCTGACGGTGGTGAACTGCGCTACGGTGCGACAGGCAATCACGCTCAGCGCGGAATTTATGGAAATCTGTCGTGGATTCCGGGTAAAGCCGGTGCTTTACCCGCAGGGGGATAAAGACCGCGTGGTAATTGAGGGGATCAGTTCTCTGGAGCCTGGGGAATTTGATCAGCTGATCTCGGAAACCACCCCCGGGGTGATCCGTACCACCCTGGCGGTGTGGCACCGGTTCTACTGCTGGCTGGTCGGCCGCGAAATTCCGCTGGCCAAGCTGCATTTTTCTTTCCCCTGTCCGGAGGAGTTTCTTGCGCTCGCGCAAAGTGAAGCGGGTGAACTGCTGTTTGATCAGCCCGGCAATGCGCTCGAATATGAAAGTCGCTATCTGGACTACCCGATTGTGCAGAGTCCGCAGACGGTAGAGGACTTTATTCGCACTGCGCCCTACCATCTGGTGATCAGTGATGGCAGCGCCAACAGCATCAAGACCAAGGTTAAGACTATTCTCAACCGCGACGTGAGCGAGTCCATGCCGGCTGCAGAGGCGGTGGCGGAGCGGTTAAACATGTCTGTGACCACATTGCGTCGCAAGTTGCAGCAAGAGAGTACGTCTTACCAGAAATTGAAAGATGAGTGTCGTATGGAAGCGGCATTCCACTATCTCAGTTGTCCGGATCTATCCAACACCCAGATTGCGGAAATGCTCGGGTTCGATGAGGCCAGCGCCTTCTTCCGCGCATTCAAAAAGTGGACCGGAGTTACACCCGGTGAGTATCGCAAAAGCCCGCGCTCCACTTCCGCTGGTCTCTGATTTTTACTACTAGCCGCTACTCATCGCTTTCCTGCACCAGTCTGGCGCAGTGCCTCGCGCCATTTGGCTGACTGCCGCGTCAGTCATTTTTCACTCCCTTGCCCGCCGTATTTTGTTAGTGGTTTGGGCACTTTTCGCCATAGTGAGCCTTGGCGATTTGCAACTAATATGAATAAAACCAAAAGTTGAGTCACTCGCAAAAATGGCAATTTTCGCCATTCGAGGCGACTCCCGGGTGCAGTGACCCGGACCACCGACGACAAATATCGAAAGAGGGTACACAGGATGAGCGAGATCAAGATTCCGCTGCGCGACATGCGCTTTGCCATGCGTGAACTGTTTGGCTGGGATCAGCACTATGCAACGCTGGGCTACGAAGATGCGAGTCCGGACGTAGTGGACGCCATCCTCGAAGAAGGCGCCAAGTTCTGTGAAAACGTGTTGGCGCCGCTGAACCAGATTGGTGACCAGCAGGGCTGTACCTGGAATGACGGTGAAGTCAAAACTCCAGAGGGCTTCAAAGAGGCCTACCAGCAGTTCGTAGAAGCCGGCTGGCCGTCTCTGGCACACAATGTGGATCACGGTGGCCAGGGTCTGCCGCCGTCTCTGGGAACCATTCTGAGCGAGATGGTGGGTACCGCCAACTGGTCCTGGGGTATGTACCCGGGCCTGTCCCACGGTGCTATGAACACCCTGGAAGCCCACGGTACCGATGATCAGAAACATACTTACCTGACCAAGCTGGTCGAGGGCAGCTGGACCGGCACCATGTGTCTGACCGAGCCGCACTGTGGTACCGACCTGGGGATCCTGCGCTCCAAGGCTGAACCCAATGCCGATGGCTCCTACTCCATTTCCGGTACCAAGATCTTTATCTCTGCCGGTGAGCACGATATGGCAGAAAATATCGTGCATATCGTACTCGCACGCCTGCCAGATGCGCCTGCGGGCACCAAGGGTATCTCCCTGTTTATCGTCCCCAAATTCCTACCGAATGAAGACGGCTCCGTCGGTGAGCGCAACGGTGTGACCTGTGGCTCCCTGGAGCACAAGATGGGTATTCACGGTAACGCCACTGCGGTGCTGAACTTTGACGGCGCCAAAGGTTTCCTGATTGGCCCGCCGAACAAGGGCCTGAACTGCATGTTCACCTTCATGAACACCGCGCGTCTGGGTACTGCCTTGCAGGGCGTGGCGCACGCGGAAGCCGGTTTCCAGAAATCGCTGGCGTACGCCAAGGATCGTTTGCAGATGCGCTCCCTGAGCGGCCCTAAAAACCCGCAGGGCGCGGCAGATCCGATTATTGTGCACCCCGATGTGCGCCGTATGCTGCTGACTCAGAAAGCCTTCTCCGAAGGTGGTCGCATGCTGGTGCTGCTGTGTGCACAGCAGGTGGATCGCTCCCAGAGTGGCTCCGAGGAAGAGCGCAAAGACGCTGACGATCTGCTGGCGTTCCTGACGCCGATCGCCAAGGCCTTCCTGACCGAGACCGGCTACGAGTCTGCCAACCTCGGCCTGCAGTGTTTCGGTGGCCACGGCTATATTGCCGAGTGGGGCATGGAACAGAACGTCCGTGATTCCCGTATCTCCACTATCTATGAAGGTACTACCGGTATTCAGGCCCTCGACCTGTTGGGTCGTAAGGTACTAATGAGTCAGGGCGAGCTTCTGCGCAAGTTCACCAAAATCGTGCACAAGTTCTGCCAGGCGGAAGTGGACAATGAAGCTCTGGCGCCTTTCGTCGCCAAGCTCCAGGAACTCAACAAGGAGTGGGGCGAGCTCACCATGAATGTGGGCGTCAAGGCGATGGAAAACCCTGATGAAGTGGGTGCTGCCTCCGTGGATTACCTGATGTACTCCGGTTATGCGGTGCAGGCGTACCTGTGGGCACTGTCCGCCAAAGTGGCGAATGAGCAGATTGCTGCGGGTACCGCGGAAGAGGACTTCTACCGCGCGAAACTGGCAACCGCTCGATTCTTCTTCGACCGGATTCTGCCGCGCACTGCAACGCACGCCGCCGCTATGCAGAGTGGCGCCGACAACCTGATGAGCCTGGACGCGGATCACTTCGTCTTCTGAGCTTGATGTAAGGAAAACACCGCCGCTGGAAACATCGGCGGTGTTTTTGAATCCGGCTTTTGCCAACGGCGGTAAAAGGCGGACAGTATTATCCGGAGTGCCGATGCAATTACCCGCGCAAATCATTGAGCGGCTGCAGCAGCTGACTTGTCTGCCAAATACCGCTCGGGTACAGTTCCGATTGCCCGATGGCAGTGACTTTTACCTGCGGGTAGATCGCCGGAATCCGAGTACCGCCAATGGAAAGGTCAGTGACATCGAAGCCGAGCAGGTCTCGGGTGTGACCGATGAGGCAGATTTGGAACTGGAAATGTCCTACAACACCTTGAGGGATATTACCGATGGCCAGTTGAGTGCCCGCCATGCATTTTTGCTCGGTGATATCCGCTACACGGGTAACCGGGAGCTTGCAGCAGCGCTGGCGGATCTTTTTCCCGCGCATTCATAGCGGACGTCGGTTGACGTGCCTTCTGGCGGCCCTGATAAGAAAAATTCCATGCAGGTGGCGGGCTCTGAAAATTCAGGCGCGTTATTTGCCACGAATAGCGTCATTCACCGAATTACTATCAAAACTTAAAATAATTATCTGTCCGCAAAGGCCCTGTCCTGAAGATTTCGTCTATATAGACATGGGTACCACAAAGAGGTTGGCAGCTGCCGGATTCTGGCGGTTGGTTAATTTTCACGTCATGGTATCTTCAGTCTGTAACCTGATTGATAATCCCCGGGTATGAGGGCGTGCCGCAGCACGCGGGCAGCACCACAAAAACAACATATTGGGAGAAATAAGTTGGACATCGAACGCAGTATTCTTGACGTGTTTTCCACTGCTACGGCCAAATACGACGAAAGACCGGCCTTCACCTGTCTTGGGCATACCCTGACGGTCGGCGATATAGATCGTCTCAGTGCCAACTTTGCTTCCTACCTACAGCACAAGACGAATCTCAAGCCCGGTGATCGCATCGCAGTGCAACTGCCGAATGTTCTTCAGTACCCGGTTGTGGTTTTCGGCGCCCTGCGTGCTGGGCTTACCGTAGTCAATACCAATCCGCTGTATACCAAGCGTGAGCTCAAGCACCAGCTAAATGACTCTGGTGCCAAGGCGCTGGTGGTTCTGGCGAATATCGCGGACACCGCGTCCGAGGTTATTCCGGAAACGGGTGTGGAGCAGGTGATTGTTACTGAGATTGCGGACCTGCACCCACCGCTCAAGCGCATCTTGATTAACAGTGTCGCCAAGTACATCAAGAAAATGGTGCCGGAGTTCAACTTTGCCAATCGCGTGGATTTTCGAGATGCCATGTCTACCGGCGCGAGCAAGCCACATCAAGACGTGCAGCGCTCGCCTGACGATATTGCCGTACTGCAATATACCGGAGGCACCACCGGCGTAGCCAAGGGCGCGATGCTGACCA
The DNA here is from genome assembly GCF_020524885.1 of Microbulbifer elongatus. Taxonomy (GTDB): domain Bacteria; phylum Pseudomonadota; class Gammaproteobacteria; order Pseudomonadales; family Cellvibrionaceae; genus Microbulbifer; species Microbulbifer elongatus_A. Next base: position 263,021 of record NZ_JAIVKJ010000003.1, read on the forward strand.
ACCGGAACCTGGTCGCGAACATGGAGCAGGTACGCGAGGCTTTGGGCGATTCCATGAAAGAGGGGGAAGAGTACTACGTTGCACCTTTGCCGCTTTATCACATTTATGCGTTTACCATTCACTGCATGTGCCTGTTTACCACCGGCAACCACACTCTGTTGATTCCGAACCCGCGCGATATTCCGGGCTTCGTGAAAACCCTCAAGGGCAAGCGGTTCACCGGGTTTGTCGGCTTGAACACTCTGTTCAATGGCTTGATGCGGTGCCCGGATTTTGTCGACCTGGATTTCAGCAAGCTGCACACTACCTGTTCCGGTGGTATGGCGCTGACCCGTGCGACGGCAGAGAAATGGGAAAAAATGACCGGCTGTGTGGTGACTGAAGGCTACGGAATGACCGAGACCTCTCCAGTTGTCTCGTTTAATCCGGCGGATGCAGTACAGCTTGGCACCGTGGGAACCGCGGTACCGGGTACCGAAGTGAAGGTCATCGATGAAAACGGCAATGATCTGCCCAACAATACTCCGGGTGAGCTCTGTGTTCGTGGGCCACAAGTGATGAAAGGCTACTGGGAGCGTCCGGAAGCCACTGCGGACACTATCGATTCCGAGGGCTGGTTGAAAACTGGCGATATGGCAGTGATCCAGGACGACGGCTACATCAAGATCGTCGACCGCAAAAAAGACATGATCATCGTTTCCGGTTTCAACGTTTATCCGAACGAAATCGAAGATATCGTAGCCGCACACCCGAAAGTGGGTGAGGCTGCCGCCGTGGGCATCCCTGATGAGCGCAGTGGTGAGGCGGTGAAACTGTTCGTGGTGAAGGCCGATGCATCTCTGACGGCGGACGAAGTCGTGGCTTACTGTCGAGAGAACATGACTGCGTACAAAGTGCCGAAAAATATCGAGTTCCGCGAAGATTTGCCCAAGACCAATGTGGGCAAGATCCTGCGTCGTGAACTGCGCGATGAAGAAATGAAGAAGCTGGAGGAAGTGGCCAGCGCGTGATTGTCTGGGCCTGAAGCCGGGTCCCACAATACTCCTCGAAAACCCGCTGCTCGCAGCGGGTTTTTTTGTGGAAGCGCGCCGCGATTGCAGCTCCGAACGCTTCATCTGGTGTGTCTGAGTCAGCCCGGAGTGATTTGTTGCGCTATAACTAGGGGTGCACTGATACTTGGAGACACGCGATGGAGCAGGAACCTAGGCGGCCGGTGATACTCCATGAAGAGCTGCCCGCCGAGCACGAAGACCCCCTGATCCGGGTGCTGCATATTATTATCCGCGGCTCCATCCGCTTTCTCGCCATTCTGATGGCAATGGTCATTATGTGGAGTGTGGCGGATGTGGTATGGGTATTGTACCAGCGCCTGTCGATGGAGCCCCTTTTGCTGCTGGATTACAACGATCTGTTCGATGTATTTGGGGCCGTTATGCTCTCCCTGATTTCCATCGAGATCTTTATCAATATCCGTCTCTATCTAGGCTCCAACGTAATCCCGATCCAGCTGGTGGTGGCGACTGCCTTGATGGCCATCGCGCGGAAAGTCATTGTGTTGGACCTGGAAGATACCGGGCCTTTATATGTGTTTGGCATTGCCGTAACGACACTGGCCCTGGGGGTTACTTACTGGCTGGTTGCCAAGAAAGAAGCACCGGCTCACGGCACCCATTGTCCCCCGCAGGGTATACCAAATCCAAAGCCGCGAGAGGAGTGAGCTGCGTTCCGGCTAAGCTTGATAGCAAATAAAAAGGGCGCCATAGGGCGCCCTTTCGGTAGTAGGTTCCGCGTTGTGAGAGGCGTTACTTCCTGCTCTCTGCGCTCTTGTCGCGAATGGCGCGGAACTCGTTGCCTTGGTACCAGTTTGGCCAGTCGCGGCTGTTGGCTAGGGCCAGGCCGATGTCGAGACCCAGTGCCAGATCCAGCGCGGCACCTTCCATATTCCACTCGGGATCATATTCATCGCCGGGTTTGTGGTAGTGCTCTGCGGTGTACTCATCACCCTTCTTCTGTGCCCACTCGCGGCCGTGCTCAAAGCTGTCGGTACCGGAGTCGAAGTAGAGCATCGGCACGCCTTTTTTGGCCAGGCTGAAATGGTCGGAGCGATAGAAGTAGCCGCGCTCCGGATGGTCTTCCGGCGCCAGATAGCGCCCCTGGGTGCCGGCGACTTTTTCCAGGATCTTTTCCAGCTCGCTGTTGCCGTAGCCAACCACGATCACATCACGCATTGGGCCGAGTACGCCCATGGCATCGAAGTTGATACCTGCCACGGTTTTTTCCAGTGGGACTACGGGATTGGCAGCGTAATACTTTGATCCGAGCAGGCCGGACTCTTCTGCAGTGACCGCCACAAACAGCAAAGAGCGCTCCGGCGACTGTTCCATTTGCGAGACCTGTCGGGCCATGGCCAGCAGGCCTGCGGTACCAGTGGCGTTGTCAACAGCGCCATTGAAAACGTGGTCGCTTCCTTCCGCGTGCTCGTTGATACCCAGGTGATCCCAGTGAGCGGTGTAGATGATCGCTTCATCCGGGTACTTGGAGCCCTCGACTTTTGCCACCACATTGCGGGAGTTGGAGGTGCGCACTTTGCTCTTGAGGTCCACGGAAGCAGTAAGATTCAGTGGTTTTGCTTTGAACCCCCGTTGCTTGGCCGCTTCCATCTCCTGCGCCAGGTCCAGGCCGGCGGCACTGAACAGTGATTTCGCAGCGTCATTGGTGATCCAGGATTCCACGGCAACCCGGTCGGCGTTATTGTCTTCCGCTTCCAGGCTGATCTGGGCGCCGGACCAGCTGCCACTTACCACTTCCCAGGGATAGCCGGCGGCGCCGGTCTCGTGGATGATGATGGCGCCGTCCGCACCCTGGCGCGCGGCTTCTTCAAACTTGTAACTCCAGCGACCGTAATAGGTCATGGCGTTGCCATTGAACAGGTTTTTGTCCTGGGTGGCGTAGCCGGGGTCGTTGACCAGGATTACTGCCGTCTTGCCCTGCATGTCGAGGCCGGCGTAATCGTTCCAGTCGTTTTCCGGTGCAACGATACCGTAACCGACAAACACCAGCGGGCTGTCTTTTATCTGGCTTTCGGGCGTTTGACGCTGGGTAAAGGCCACCATATCGGTGCGCGGCTGCAGCGTCTTTTCAAAGCCCTTGCCTTTGATCGCAAGCGGTGTGCTTTCGATCTGCATTTCCACTACCGGGACGTCCTGGAACCAGCTGGGGTTTCCGTCCGCGTCGGTGGCGCCGGGTTTTAGCCCCAGCTTTTTGAATTCGTCGGCAAGGTAATTGATGGTCAGCTCTTCGCCCTTGGTTGCCGGTGCGCGACCCTCGAACTTATCGGACGCGAGGATGGCGATGTGCTTGTGCAGGTCCTTGGCGATCTCAGCAACTTCCGCTTTTTCAGCATCATTGAGGGTCGGCTCGGTAACAGGCGCAACTGTCGGCATTTCTTTTGGCGGTGGAACCTCACGACCGCCTTCTGCGCGCTCGGTTTGTTCGCTTTGCTGGGGCTTAGCCGCCTGTTCTGCGCTGGGCGCAGTCCCGTCTTTGCTGCACGCTGCGAGTGCAGTGAATCCCGCAAGGGCCAGAGGCAGCGCGAGGCGCCGCCAGTGATCAGGAGAATGCATACAGGTTCCTTTTTTATAGGTTATCGAATTTATAGGTTATCGGCGTTTTGCTTATTCGAAAGTGTTCGTCACTTATTGTCCATAAATGCCAGTGTTTGGCGGATTGGGAAAAGCATATCTCGCGCCAGGTTACGGCAGCGCGATGGGGACCAGCCCTCAATCGGGTCCGGCAGGTTGTCATTGTCCTTGAACGGCATCTCCAGGGTCAGCGCCAGCGTGCGGAACTGGTGGCCACACCAGTTGGTGCCCACGGTCATGTTTGCCTCGCCGGGCTTGTCCAGTGGGTAGCCCTGAGCAGTCTGGAAATCCGGGCTGACGTTTTCAAAGGCTTGCTTGAAAGTGGTTTCCAGGGCCGCGTGATTGTCGTCATAGCCGGGAATGCCTTCACAGCCAGCGACAAAGTTAAACGGTAGCGCCTCGTCACCGTGAATATCGAGGAACATGTCGCCACCGGTGGCAAGCATGCGTTCACGCACCAGATAGACTTCCGGGCTGCGCTCCATACTGGGTGATTGCCACTCGCGGTTCAAGTTGGCACCGGCCGCATTGGTGCGCAGGTGACCACGCACACTGCCGTCCGGGTTCATATTCGGCACCACGTAAAATACGGTGTCTTGCAACAGTTGCATTGCAGACGGGTTCGACTCATCCAGCAAGGCGTCCAGAAAACCCTCCACAAACCATTCCGCCATAGTTTCACCGGGGTGCTGACGGGCGATCATCCAGACCTTGCGTTTAGCGGTGTCCGGGTTGCCGATGGTGAGCAGGGTCATGTCGCGGCCATCCAGGGTCAGGCCCAGCGTTTCTGCCTGCACGCGCTCGTCAGACTGCGCCCAGGCAATCATGTCCAAATGGCGCTCCCAGGAGAAGGGCGCGAAGTAGGCCAGGTAAATGCTGGGCTGTTCCAGGTCCACGGTAAAGTCCAACACTTTGCCATCGTACTGTGCGTCGATACGGAACCAGTTTTGGCGATCGTAGGAAGCACACACCCGGTAATTTTCCCAGCCTTCTGGATAGGCGGCCTTGCCTGCGTTGGAAATACGCAGCGGGTACTCCTTACCGACCTCGCCCTCGAGGCGGAAGTGGAACCACTGGTAAAAGTCCGACTGGTTGTCGATACGAATGGCGAGTTCGACGGGGGTGCTGTTCTTGTCGATCACCTTGATATTGCCGCTGTCAAAGGCGCTGCTGATATGCATGCGTAGGCTCCGCAGTAGTCTTGGGGAAAGGGTGTTTAAAGGCTTTATAATGCAGGATACAGATTCGGATACAAAATTCAGGGTAGCCCTGGGTAGCTTGAAGGAAATGTCTGCCCGGGTATAGATTTTGAGAACAAAATATCGAGAGGCGGTGGCGTCGAAAAATTTTTGCGGCACTGAATGAAGGCGCCGAAATAAGACCCCGAATTAAAAAGGCGCGGCGCTCTTGCGAACACCGCGCCCCTGCCAATCCATGGCGGCACCTGCTGAGACTACTGCTCCCTGAAATTTCTGGCGTCAGACCAATGACGACTTCTCACTGCCCCGGTCAATGCGCGGTGCGAACCACAACCACATCGTCAGAAACGTTGTACTGCTCCCTGACATACCTCAGCAGGTGCTGTTTAAAGTTTAGGCATGTTGCGATCTCGCCGCCGTGGGAGAATGTAAAGTTGGCGTGCAATCGGTTAACTTTTGTACAGCCGGGCAACTTAGACTTGCTGGGCGCCTGTTTGAACATGTCCGTTAGTCAAAGTTTAACTCGCTGTCTTTCCAGTACTTGGTGCCTTTCAGAGTAGCCTGCAGCGCGACACCACTTTCGGTCAGCTGGTAGACCCGCATCCCATCGGCGACAACTTCGCCACCTACGGCAACGCCTTTGTCCTGTGCCTTGGCTGCGGCATCTGCATGCCCGCCAAATGACCAGCCGTGTTCTACGAAGCGATTCATGACTTCCGGCGAGTCAAACACGAACAGGGCACGAAAATCCTTGACTCCAAACCCCAGGCCAACACCGACTTCGCCCATCTTCATGTATGTGCGCTCCCCCGCGTTGCTGACGGCAACCCCATAGCCGGTGGACGCACTTGCCAGCAACAAGTTGACGTTGACGTTGCTGAATACCGCGTATCCCGGCGCCTGTTTAACATCCGTGCGCAGGTCAGGCTTCAGGCGGTACAGCTCATTGAGGACTTCGCGCTCGGTTTGCTGGATGTGTTGCCGCTGGTCGTCCCGTGTCTGGCCGGGTGCGGCGCAGGCGCTAAGAATCAGCGAGAAAGCGATTAGCAGCAGTGCACCGCCGTGTTTCAGATGGACTGGCATAGTGGTTTCTCCATTTCTGCCCGTGTCGGGCGGATTGTTGGGCTTGTTGTGTATTCCATGCAGTTCTGAATTGACGATATCTGCACTGATGATCCGCAGAATAGCGACGAAGTTTCGGTATGCCTGAGACCTGGCGCACAAAGATTCAATTTACGCCACTTCCGGTACGGTCGCTGAATAGGTATTCTTCCCACCCTGAAATATTCGGTGATCCGATCCAATAGGAGTCAATCTCATGAAGACATCCATCAAGCGCGGCATGGCCGTTTCCTGCCTGCTTACCCTGGTACTGAACATGACTGCATGTGGTTATTTTCTGTACCCTGAGCGCAAAGGGCAGAGTGGTGGACGGGTCGACCCGGTCGTCGTCATTCTGAATGGCGCAGGTCTTTTGTTCGGTATTCTGCCGGGTGTAGTGGCGTTCGCTGTGGACTTTACCAATGGCACCATTTATCTGCCTTCGGGTGGCAGTTCAGCCATCGACCGTCATATCAGTGCTGCAGATAACGGTGAAAAGGGTGAGGAGCTGGCGCAGCTGCTGGAAAAGGGCAAGCCAGTCATCGATCAGAACGGGCAGGCTTGGGTCGAGCTGCCACTGGACGCGCTGTCTGCTGATAAAAATGCCGACATGACCAATATGGAACAGGTGCGTGCTGCACTGGGCGAGTACACGGGGCAGCAGGTGGCCGCATCCGATATCGTTTGGGTGCAGGATCTGGCAGCTCTTTCCCAGGCGCGCTCGGCGCAGCAGGCAACCGCGGCCCGCTGACGGGTGAGTTTAAGGGCGGAGCTGGTATCCGGTGCGCGGGCTGTGGCACAGCACAACCCGCGCCGCTTTTCCCAGGATCTGAACGCGCCCACGGCGGTGCTGCCGTTTTTGAGGGAGCCGCATATTGTGCATATGGGGCTCAATCGCCTGTCTTCCACTCAGTGGCTGCAAGGCTGCTCCCGCCTTTCTCATTATCACCACAACAAACTCTCTGCTCGGCACCGCTTGGGTGACCGGGTGTTTGCGCACTTGCCAAAATCCTTGCCGGCGCAGCGCGAGCTGGCCGGATTGATGGCGAAACACCTTCTGCGGGATCACGATGGTTATTCCGCTCTGGCAAACAGTGATATCTGTTGGCGGGGGGCGGGGCAGGAGCTTCGCTGGCCCGGCGCCGAGGCCGCCGCAGAGAGTGGTGAACCGCTCTGGGCGACCAGCCTCTGGGTTGCCGATGATCTCTGTATCCTGTTACCGGGCGCGCGCGGCTACGAGCTGGTGGCGGCGTCCCTGGCCGCTCCCAGTTACTGGCGCCTTGAAGAAAAAATTGGCCGCCCTCTAAGTACTATTCATCAGCCAGTACCCGGATTTCGTGAAAAGTTGGGAGAGCAGGTGGCGCGTTTTTTTGATCATCTGTTGCCAGCGTATCCCGTGTGGCGTGGCAATTGGTCGGTGGTGGATTCGCCGGAACTGTTGCAGCGCGGGGAGGCGGAGAAGGAAACTCCTGGTGGGTTGTATCTGCGTATCGAGCGTCAGTCCCTGCGGCGTCTGCCGGAAACCGGTGCGGTGGTGTTTTCCATTCGGGTGATGACCAACCCGCTTTCGGATCTGTTGGACGTCCCGGGCGCTCTGGCAAGTTTGAGGGGGGCCGTTGCCGCGATGTCACCCGATGAGTCGCGCTACAAGTCTCTTGCCCCTCTGCGCGCAGAGTTGGATGCATTCTTCGGCAAGTATCTTTGAGCGCCGTTAAGCGTCGTTAAGCGTCGTTAAGCGCCTTTAGCCGCTTTAAGCACTTTTCAGTGTCTTTCCAAAAAAAACGGTGCGGCCGGCGTCTTTTCAAAAAGAGCCGACACGCACTGATTCACCTCTCTATTTCTTGCGACCTGCTGTGTGCTCACCAGCTAACGTTCACTCCGCGCCATGTGCCTTGAAGGCTTTGGGTGAGAGCCCGGTCCATCGCCGGAAGGCCTTGCCGAATGCGCTTTCGTCGCAGTAGCCCAGTGCCGCTGCGATATCCACGTTGGTTTTCTCTCCCTGGCGCAACCACTGGCATGCGTAGTGGCTGCGCACCTCGTCTTGTATGGCACGGAAACTGGCGTTTTCTTCAAGCAGCTTGCGCCCCAGATGGCGGGGGCTGATGCATAGCCGTGCGGCAACCTGCTCGCGGCTGAGTTGAGGTTCCTGCTGCAAAAGGTGGGCAACGCGCAGTTGCAGACTTTTGCTGGTCAGCGCCTTGAGCAGGGCGTCTGCCTCCGGTTTCAGGCGCGCCATCACTTGCCTGTCGGCCGCGACAAGCGGGATCTCGAGATCTTGTGGGCGCAGGCGGATCCCAGAGGACTCCGCATTGAATTGCACTGGTGCCTGCAGCAACTGCTGATACTGCTGTTGCACCGCCAGTGACGGTGTGGGGTAGGCAAACTGTATGCTCTGGGGCTGGAATTCGCGGCCGGTCATGGCGCGGGCCTGGGCCAGGCAGATGGAGAGTACCGTCTCCACGCGCAGGCGGGCGCAGCGCAGGTAGTTGGGGCGGTAGCAGAAGTCCACGTAAAAGCTGCCGCGGCGCATCTCAAACTGGCCGCCTTCGCCCAGGAGCGGATGGTAGATTAGCAGTTGGTCGAGTGCGGCGCCGAGGTTTTTCTGGGTCATCAGCAGGTAGCCCACCAGTCCCATCTGGCTGCCCTGCATGGCCTGGCCCAGCCTGATGCCGAGCAGGGGGTCCGGGTGAGCGGCCTGCACCGCCAGCCAGATCTCCTCCTGAACCTGCATGGGGACTCTTTCTTCCTCGTTAATGGCGGTCAGAAGGGCCTGAGCTTCTTTGGGGAGCTTTAGCTGAAGTTGATCCAGAGCACTGATAATTGCGCGTGTATAGCTAAGAGTTACGCTTCTGCTGTCTGTCGTGTTCAAAACGCCTGTCCGAAATTAACCAGAGACTGCCCGATTATGACGACGGCGCCTCCTGATGTCACGTTATATTGATTGCCAACGAAATTTGGCAATTTGCATGTCGTCGAGCACATGCCGTCGAACAAGTGTGAACGAGAGTTGAGCGCCCCGTCCGGAATGCCGGTCCGGGTGCCTCTAAGTCGAAGATCTGCGAGAAGATCCGGAGAAAAATAATGAAGCCCTTCGCTGTTATTGGCGCCGGTCCCATGGGACTGTGCAGTGTACGCAATCTATCCAAACATGGAATCCCCTGTGTGGGCTTTGAGATCCACAGCGATGTGGGTGGCCTGTGGGATATCGACAGCAGCACCAGCACCATGTACGAATCGGCGCACCTGATCTCGTCGAAGAAAATGACCGAGTTCGCGGAATTCCCGATGGGCGACGATGTAGCGCTGTTCCCACATCACAGCGAGTTGCGCGAGTACTTCCGTGCCTATGCGCGGGAGTTTGATCTCTACCGTCACTACGAGTTTGAGACTGAAGTGGTCAGCTGTGAGCGGGTAGGGGAAGACTGGCAGATTACCACCCGTCGCAACGGCGAAGAGCAGACCCGTGTGTTCGGTGGCCTGCTGATCGCCAACGGTACCTTGCACCACCCGAATATGCCGTCCCTGCCAGGGGAATTCGCCGGTGAATTACTGCATTCCTGCGATTACCGCGATCCGGCTATTTTTGACGACAAGCGTGTGCTGCTTGTGGGCTGTGGTAACAGCGGTGCGGATATCGCGGTGGATGCGGCGCACCGCGCGAAAAATGTGGATATCAGCCTGCGCCGGGGCTACTACTTCCTGCCGAAATTTATCGGCGGCAAGGCCACAGACGCTCTGGGTGGACGTATCAAATTGCCGCGCTTTATCCAGCAGCGCATCAGTGCGGCGATATCCAAATTGATGCTGGGTACGCCGGAGCAGTACGGACTGCCCAAGCCCGATTACAAGATGTTCGAGTCGCACCCGGTGATCAACTCCCTGATCCTGCACCATATCGGTCACGGGGATATCAAGGCGCGCAAGGACGTTGCTGAAGTGGACGGCCACAAGGTGACGTTCACCGATGGCTCCACCGGCGAGTACGACATGATCCTGATGGCCACGGGATACAAACTGCACTACCCGTTCATCGATCGCGCGCACCTGAACTGGGACGAGTATGCGCCTCGCTTGTACCTCAATGTGTTCCACCCGGAATACGACAACCTGTTCCTGATGGGAATGGTGGAAGCGGCCGGTCTCGGTTGGGAAGGGCGGAACAAGCAGGCGGAAATGGTTGCGCTGTATATCAAGCAGCTGGCCGCCGGCGCGGGATCCGCGCAGAAGTTGAGGCAGACCAAGCTGGCACAGGCTGGCAACCGGGCAGACGGCGGTATGAACTACCTGAAGCTGGAGCGGATGGCCTATTACGTCCACAAAGACACCTACCTGAAAGCACTGGCCGGTCACACCAAAGACTTGCTCAAAGACCTACCGGTTGCGGATACTGGACACTTTTCATCCAATCCGGCCCCGGCGACCCGTTGAGGTCGCTTAGACCATGAATGAATTGAATCCTATAGTCACAGCCTCCGTTGAAAGCTTCCAGATGTCGCCCGCGGCACTGGTGGCACTGAATGCGGTGCTAGCGTTTATGATGCTTGGTGTATCGCTGGGCCTGCGTACCGCGGATTTCCGACGTGTGCTCAGTCGCCCTGTGGCGCCGGTTACCGGCCTGGTAGCGCAGTTTCTGTTGCTGCCGGCCATCACCTGCCTGGGCACTTGGGCGCTGGATATCAGCCCCGGCCTGGCACTGGGCATGATCCTGGTGTCCTGCTGCCCCGGAGGCACCTTCTCCAATGTGATGACCTGGATCGGGCGCGCCAATGTGGCTACGTCGGTCAGTATGACCGCGGTCTCGAGCCTCGCCGCCGTGATCATGACACCATTCAATTTTGCCCTCTACGGCAGCCTCAACCCCAACACCCGCGAAGCCCTTCAGGCCATTGCCCTGCCGGCGGAAAATGTGGTGATGATGGTAGTGCTGGTGCTGGCGGTGCCGATGATCCTGGGGATGATCGTGGGTGCCCATTTCCCCAAATTTGCCGAGCGCAGCGAGCGCTACTTCCGAAGCGCTTCTCTGCTGGTGTTCCTCCTTTTCGTGGTGATTTCTTTCAGCAAGCACTGGGAGACAGCGTTGCAGATCGCTGGATCCGTGCTGGTGCTTGTGGTCGCCCACAACGCGATCGCGTTCTTGATCGGGGATTTGTCCAGCCGCGCAGCACGGCTGCCGCAGGGGGACAGGCGGGCGGTCACCATGGAGGTTGGCATCCAGAACTCGGGGCTGGCTCTGGCAATCTTGTTTACATTTTATCCGCAGGCGGGGGAGATGCTGGTCATCGCCGGCTTCTGGGGTGTGTGGCACCTCGTCTCTGGGCTCAGTCTTGCCGGTTACTGGAATTTCAGTCAGCGCCGCAGGGCGACGGCGGCAATCGGGGATGCCGCAGACTATTCCAGTTAGATTTTTACGCGGATTGTAAAGCCAATAGAACAATAAGAGTTGTATCAAAATGAGTGAAAGAAGGGTCTTGATTACCGGCGCCGCTGGTTATGTGGGCGGCCAGCTCGGAGCGCTTCTGAGCAAAGAAATGACGGTTGTTGGGGTGGATATCCAGAAGCGGGAAACACCATTCCCCCTGTTTGTCATGGACATCTGTGACGACGCGCTCGTTGAGTTGATGCGTGCAGAGAATATTACCCATGTTGTGCATCTCGCTTCCGTGGTATCCCCCGGGCGTGACCGTGCGCGTGAATACCGCATTGATGTGGAAGGCACCCGCAACGTTCTCGATGCCTGTGTCGCAGCGGGTGTCGAGCACCTGACCCTGACCAGCAGCGGCGCCGCCTACGGCTACCATGCCGACAACCCGGCCTGGCTGAAAGAGGGTGACCCCCTGCGCGGCAACCCGGAGTTTGCCTACTCTGATCACAAGCGCCTGGTGGAAGAAATGCTTGCGGAATATCGCGAGCGGCACCCGCAGCTCAAGCAGCTGATTTTCCGCCCCTGTTCCATCATCGGTGCCACCACCAACAGCAAGATCAGCAACCTGTTTGCCGGCACCAGTATTCTCGATCCGGGCGGCCACAACTCCCCGTTTGTATTCATCTGGGATGAAGACGTCATCGGTGCGATCGAGTACGGCGTCAAGCAAGGCGCCAGCGGGATTTACAATCTGGCAGGTGACGGCGCGCTGACCCCGGCAGAAATCGCACGCCTCCTGGGCAAGCCCGTGCGACGCCCGCCGGTATGGATGCTGAAAGCTCTGCTGGGAATCAGTTTCAATCTGCATCTGGGCAATGTGCAACCGGCCCAGGTGATGTTTCTCCAGTACCGGCCAGTGCTCTTGAATACCCGTCTGAAATCCGAGCTGGGTTATCAGCCAAAGAAAACTTCCGCAGAAGCTTTCGCGTATTTTGCCAGCGAGGCCCTGGGCATCCCGGTAACGGCCGATGCTGCGCAGGTCAGTTATCCCGATACAGCCGATGAGACGGTAGTTGAGGGGCAGCCGGCGTGAACAAGTCCGAGTGTAAAAGCCGTGTAAAGATAATCGTCGTGACCGGTGCTGCCGGTGGACTCGGATGGGCGCTGGTACAGGCGTTTATCAAGTCACACACGGGCAACGCGCCGCTGCGGTTTGCTCTGATCGATGTGAATGGCGAGGCACTGGCAGCTCGCGGCCGCGAACTGGAGCGGCAAGGTATCGACGCTGATGTATTTGAGGCCGATCTGTCCTGCGAAGTGTCTATAGCGAATGTATGCGAGCGGTTGTGCGACCTTTACTCCCATGTCGACCTGCTGGTAAATAATGCCGGTATTACCCACCGCAGTCTCGCTTGCCAGACGTCCAACGCGGTTATCCGGCGGGTGATGGCGGTGGATTACCATGCGCCGGTTGAGCTTGCGCAGGGGCTGCTAGCGCCGTTGCGTTCTGCCGCCGGCTGCGTGATTAATATCAGCTCTATGGCGGGTTGGATGCCGGTGCTGGGACGCGCCGGTTACTGCGCGGCAAAAAGTGCGCTGCACCAGTACTTTGAAACCTTCCGCGAGGAAGTGCGCGAGGAGGGAATCCGCGTGCTGATGGTGTACCCGAGTTTTGTGGCTACCAACATCGATGCCAATGCCCTATCCGGTGACGGCGGGCGCGCGCAACACGCGCAGAGCACCATTGGTGTGGTGCGCAGTGCGGACTGGATGGCGGAGAAAATTGTCGCCGCACAAGCCTCGGGCAAAGAGCGATTGTTCCCGCGTGATAAGTCGCTGCTGGGTGCCTATCTGTACAAGTTGGCTCCGGGTCTCTTTTTGCGCCAGATGGTGAAAAACTTTCGCGTGGAGCTGGAGGCGGGCCGAAAGCTCGCGCAGCAGGCCAATCCCTAGCGTTCATCCCCGAAACTAGTCACAAGGACTGGTCATCCGAACTAGCCGCCGGGTCACTCCGGCGGATAGCTATTCCATTTCCCCTCTATCCCAGTTTCTACCTCCTTGTTTGCTGTCGAATTTATGGCGAGCAGACCCTACAATGCGACCGAATCGTCGAGCCCTGTGCAGTAACCAGTTTCGGCGTCTCATTCGCCAACCGGGTAATCACAATGCCGCTGGTCGACAGCCACTGCCACTTTGACTTTGATGCCTTTGCCCCGGACCGCGCCGAGGTCTGGAAGCGTTGTATATCGCGGGGTGTCAACACGCTGGTTATTCCGGGGGTGAGTATCCCCCAGTGGCGACATCTGTTTGCGCTGGTAAAAACCCAGCCCGGCTGGTTTGGGGCTGTGGGTGTACACCCCTGGTGGGTCAAGGACCTGGCCATTGCCCCGGCCCAGTTGTCGCGCGCGGTAGTGGAGCGAGTTGAGCGTGAGCGCAGCGGCATCGAAAATCGCTGTGTTGCGGTGGGGGAGTGCGGCCTGGACGCAAATATCGAAACACCCATGGAGCAACAGATAGCGGTGTTTGAGGCTCAGCTGGACGCGGCCAATACCGTTTCCCTGCCGGTATTAGTGCACTGCGTGCGTGCGCACAACGAGGTAATTCGCGCGCTCAAGAATAGCCGTCCAAAAAAAGGCGGCGTGATTCACGCATTTTCCGGGAGTCGGGAAATTGCCGAAACTTACATTGAGCTCGGGTTTTATCTTGGGGTAGGGGGCACCATTACGTACGAGCGTGCTGCCAAAACGCGCGGCACCGTGGCCAGTGTTTCCCTCGAGAGGCTACTACTGGAATCGGATGCGCCGGATATGCCTCACGCCGGACGCCAGGGCCAGCGCAACAGTCCGGAGTATCTGCCGTCGCTGGCGGAGACTCTGGCGGCACTGCGGGGAGAGTCAGTGGACGCGGTGATCGCACAAACTGAAAAAAATGCCCGGTCGCTCTTTGCTCTGTGAGTTGTACGATTAATGGCAGGATAAATAGCGCAATGAAATTCTTCGCTGACAACTTCAAACAGCAGTTCCCACTATTCGCGCAACCTGAAAACCGCGATCTGGTGTACCTCGATAACGCGGCAACCACGCAAAAACCCGCCTGTGTGATTCAGGCTATTAGTGATTTTTACTTACACACCAATGCCAATACCCACCGCTCCAGTCATCGCCTGGCACGGCGCGCGACGGAGATGGTCGAAAAGGTGCGACGGGATGCGGCGAGATTTCTCGGCACTGCCTCACCGCGGGAAATCATTTTCACTCGCGGTGCCACGGAAGGTTTAAACCTGCTGGCGCACAGCCTGTGCAGCCGGCTCTCCCCGGGGGATGAAATTCTTCTGTCTACCGCGGAGCACCACGCCAATCTGGTGCCCTGGCAGATGCAGGCCGCCAGTCGCGGCTTGCAGTTGCGCTTCGTCCCGCATACGGGAGGGATACCGCAGTTTGAGCGTATCGCAGAGGTGCTTTCTCCACGTACAAAAATCGTCTCTGTCACCGCCGGGTCCAACGCACTGGGGTTACGCACGGACTTGCCAGCGCTGCGCGCGGCTCTGTCCGGCCAGGATCTGTTCTGGGTATTGGATGGCGCTCAACTGGCGGCGCACGACCGGGTGGATGTGGCGTCGATCGGCTGTGATTTTTTCGTGTGTTCTGCGCACAAATTCTACGGGCCTACCGGTATCGGTCTGGTATTTGGTCGCGAGGAGTTGTTACAGGAATTGCCACCCTGGCAGGGGGGCGGGGAGATGATCGCCAGTGTCGATCTGTTGGCCAGTGAATACGCAGAACTGCCGCACCGGTTTGAAGCGGGTACTTCGTCACTGGCATCTATTGCCGGACTCGGCGCCTGTATGGATTTTCTGGAAAAGCAGGATCGCGTGGCTATGGCCATGCATGAGCAGTCCCTGGTGCATGCGCTGCATGAGAAGCTCGGGCAAATTCCCGGGCTGAATTTATTGAGCCGGGGCGAGCACAACCTCGGCATTGCCACCTTCACCCATCCTCGCTGCGCAGCTATCGACCTGGCGCAGTGGTTGGACGGGCGCGATATAGCCGTGCGTGTCGGGCACCACTGCGCTCAGCCGCTGTTGCGCGCGGCCGGACACACGGCCACGCTGCGGGCGTCGGTTGCCGCCTACAATAGTGATGAGGATATTGAGCGGTTTGTTGCCGCAGTGCAGGAGTTTCTGGCGCATCTGGAAGTGGAAGATGCGGTACCGGTGAGAGAAGTTCATGCCCCCGTTGCTGATGGCAGTTGGTCTCCGGATGATCTGTCGTCGCTAGATGTAGCAGCGCTGCGCAATAAGAAATCCTGGCAGGACCGCTACCGTTCCCTGATGGCGTGGGCCAGGTTTGTTTCTCGCAAGGACGGCATCCGTTCCCCGGAGAACCTGGTGCGGGGGTGTGAATCCAGTGCCTGGCTGGTGCATCGCTGCGAGCGGGGGGTGCACCGTTTTGCCATCGACAGCGACAGCCGGGTAGTGAAAGGGTTGGGGGCACTTCTGCTGACATTGCTCGACGGCAAGCCATCCGGCAGCGTTTCAAGGGAGCAGGTGCAGGAAGTGTTTGATGAGCTGGGATTGGCGCAACAGCTGAGTGAATCCCGCAGCAACGGGTTTCGCGCATTGCTGGAGCGGGCCTTCGAGTTGATGGGCGCCTGAGGCTTCAGTCCCTGAGTATCTAACCGCTATTATTTTGTGTGCTTTAACAGGCGCTCCACCGCCTTTGCGGCAGCCACGAAACCAAAGGTGCCGGTCACCATGGTGGCGGCGCCGAAGCCGCCGCTGCAGTCCAGCTTCACACCGTTCTGCATACTGCTTTTCTGCTGGCATACCTCGCCATCGGGCTGCGGATACACCATCGCTTCAGTGGAATAAATGGCGTCGATACCGAACTGACGTTTACTGGATTTCTGGAAGTTGTGGAAGCGGTACAGGTGCTGTCGCACCTTTGCCAGCATCGGGTCACTGACTGTGCGCCCGAGGTCCGCGGAGGTAATGTCGGCCGGATTCTTCTTGCCGCCAGCAGAGCCCACGGTGATGAGGCGAATCTTGCGCGCCTTGCAGTAGGCAATCAGTGCGGCCTTCACCCGCGCATTGTCGATGGCATCGACCACAATATCGATACTCTCATTTTGCGGGTCGAGGAGCTCGGCAAAATTATCGCTGGCAATGAAGTCCTCGTGGGTGCGGACCTCGATCTCCGGATTGATCCCGCGCAGTCGCTCCGCCATCACCGCGACCTTGATTTCGCCTACCGTGTCTGCATGCGCATGAATTTGGCGATTGGTGTTGGTAATGCAGATATCGTCCAGATCGATCAGGGTCATCTTGCCGACCCCGCTGCGTGCCAGTGCCTCTGCGGTCCAGCTGCCGACGCCACCAATTCCAATCACCACCGCGTGTGCCCGCTGTAAAACCGCCAGTGCGGATTCACCGTAGAGCCGTGCAATGCCACCAAAACGTTGCAGGTAGGAGTCGCTGAGAGACATGGTCTTGTTCCGGTAATACGTGCGTGGTCCGTGTTCGACAGACGGGTAACTGTGCTCGGTATAGTGTAAGCGGGGAGGGGCGGGGATGGGAGCTGGCAGGGCCACAGCGGCCCTGCCTATCGGTCACTTAGTGTACGTGGCCGTGGTCAACTTCTTCCGGAGTCGCTTCGCGCACGGATACCACTTCGATGCTGAAGTGCAGTTCCACGCCCGCGAGTGGGTGGTTGCCATTGATGGTTACCTGATCGCCGTCGATATCGATGATTTCGACTTCAATGGGCTGACCTTCGGTGCTCTGGGCACGGAATGCCATACCCACTTCCAGCTTCTCTACGCCGCCGAAGGCACTGCTCGGCAGAGTCTGGATCAGTTCCGGGTTCTGCGGGCCGTAACCTTCTTCCGGGGCGATCACTACGGTGAATTTGTCGCCGGCGCTCTTGTCCAGCATTTCCTTTTCCAGGCCGGGAATGATGTTGCCTACACCCTGCAGGTATTTCAGCGGCTGGCTACCTTCGGAGGAGTCGATCACGGTGCCTTCGGCATCTTTCAGGGTGTAGTTGATCTCCACCACACTGTGGTTAGCAATTTTCATTGGCAATCTCTTGTATCTTGAGAGTGAGTTGTAGCGCTTACCGCTTACGGAAGGAAAAGCAAACGGGGGATAACGGCTGTGTGAGGGGTGCATTGTATGGGGCGTCTCCGGTCGTCGCAACCGAGGTGAGACTATAAGCCTGATTGGGGCGACAGGGGAGAATTGAGGTTAGTCGGGGGCTCTTTAGGGGCGTTGGGGGCGTCAGGCGAGGAGCCCGCTGGCTGCGGGCTTCTGTCGGGGGTGGGGCTCAGCAGGCGATCGACAGCGGTTCCTGACTGTTGTCGTAGAGTGTGCTGGCAGTGAGTACCAGTTGGTCACCCAGTGCTGCGGGAAAGCCCTTTTCCTGCAATCGGGCCTCGAAATACTCGAGTAGCGCTTCGAACAGCAGGGGGTTCAGGCCCCGTGCGAGAAAGCTCGCGCGAGCGGAATACATAGGCTCCGGCAGCCCGGAGAGCGCGTGACTGAGAAATTGTGCCTGACGGCTTTGCTGCTTTTCATGTTCTGTGCAGTCGTCAGCGGTGAGATATTTACCGATGGCGTGGTAAAACTCACTCACAGTGTCCTGTACAAATTGACGGCCGCCGAGCTGGGCCAGCGGGCCTTCATCCGCCAGCGGTGTATCTTCCCTGGCAATGGCAGGGCGTGCGATTTCCTTCGTCTGCGTTGTTAACGCAACTGCCCTTTTTGGCATTGGTGGTTCCCCCGGTGCGATATTGTTTGCTTTATTGCGGCGGCGCCTGGATTGCCTCAATTCTGGGTGTTCACCGGGAGGGGTTTTTGCTCCCTGTAGTCATTAGGTGAGGGCTTTGGGCTGTCTGTCGCTATATGGGCGGCAAGAGTACGGGATGGAAATACCACTGCCAATCAACTGGCATGAAATTGTCACAGTCTTCCACGGGTTGTGGGGGGCTGGTTTAATTCGGTGCAAGCCCGGGCGCTTGAAACGTCCGGTGCTGTTATTTAAGGCATTTTTGATCATTTTGGCGAATTGCTGAAACGGCCTTTAATGGCGAGGTTTGATGAATTTTGCGCCACATCCGAGGTGTCGTTACCCCTTCTGGGGGGAGTAACGGTGTGACTACAGCGGCGCGAGAAGTAGCACTGCGAGAACTGGCACTGGTAGACTTGCTGGTTTCAACTATCGACAGTCTGTCATTCAGGCCACTCTTTTTATGTATCGGCTTGGTTTTGCAGTGGCGTGGTGGCCGCGTTGACCTGGCAGAAATTCAGACGGTAAACCCATACCGATAGAGGCATAGCACCATGGCGAGTATTTTTACCCAGATCATCAATGGCGATCTCCCCGGGCATTTTATCTGGCGTGATGAGGTGGCCGTGGCCATCATGACCATCGCACCGATCAAGCCGGGCCACTGCCTGGTGATCCCGGTACAGGAGATAAATCACTGGGATGATGTTCCCGAGGACGTCTCGGCTCACCTGATGGCGGTGGCAAGCAAGGTGGCCAAGGCTCAGAAGCATGTGTATTCCCCCAAGCGCGTAGGGGTCATGGTTGCCGGTATCGAAGTGCCCCACACGCACTACCACCTGGTGCCGATCAATCAGATTGCCGACCTGGATTTCTCTCTGCAGCAGCAGGCGGAGCCGGAAGTGCTCGCCGCCGAAGCCGCCAAGTTACGCCAGGCTCTGGTAGATCTCGGCTATCGGGAAAGTGCGGCGTAAGCTGCCTGCCCATCAATAACAGAAAAATCTGCACCCCGATGCATCCGGATCCGCGGTAGGCGGCGTCCTAGTGGCATTGAACAAGAACAGGTAACCGAATCATGCTTCGCAGATTGTCTATTTTCGCATCTCTGGCTCTGGCGCTATCTCTGGTGGCCAGTGCCGTGCACGCCCAGCAGGGCAGCAGGACCTACCCCCTGGAAGGGTTTACCGCGATTTCGCTAAAAGGAAGTTCTAACCTGAAGGTGGAACAGGGAAGTACATTCTCTGTCACTGCCCACGGTGAGGAAGCCGACCTGGTACACGCCAAGGCGGAAGTCAAAGGCGATACCCTGACCCTGTCCGTCGAGCCTGACCGCAAAAGCCTGTTTGGAGTGGTGACCGTCAGCAGTGAGCCAGAGGTGAATTTCCATGTCACACTGCCGACCATTAGTGCCCTCCGGGTCACTGGCTCCGGGGATGCCACCGCAGACACCCTTGAGAGTGAAAAGCTGGATCTCCGGGTCACTGGCTCCGGGCTGATCCGGGTAGAGAAAGTGGCTGCGGAGTTGCTGACTACCGGAGTGACCGGTTCCGGAGACCTGCTTCTGGGCACTGTGCTCGCTGTGCAAGGCTCTGCGGGCATTACCGGGTCTGGCGACATCCGTATGGACAACTTTATCGGCGAGGATTTTTCCGCGCAGATCAAGGGCTCCGGAGATATGGCCATCGGTGGCAAAGTCGCCAATCTGAATGTCACGGTGATGGGTTCTGGTGACTTTATGGGCCGCAGCCTGAGCGCGACCAGCGCTGGTGGTTCCGTGATGGGGTCCGGCGACATTGTACTGAAACGCCCGGCCCATGATTCCTTTTCGGTGATGGGTTCTGGAGATGTGGCACTGATTGAGTAACCGTCGCGCTTAAACTGCTCGACTGTATTCAGACAACAACGGTATATAAAAAGCGCGATCCCCCTGTTGATACAGCGGGGAATCGCGCTTTTATGGTTTCACCACTCACGCCGCGCTGGGTGTGGAGTCTGCAGGGAGAATGCATGAGTGCTTCTGACGGCGACAGCCGCAGTTCCGACACGGACGACAATGTAAAAGGGAAGAAGAATCGGCTGCACAGCCTCAGGCAGCAGTGGCGGCACTTGCGCAAGGAGGCCCGGGAAAAATCCCACTGGGCCGCAGAGCGCCTTCTGGACAAGCGTATTTGTATTGGCATTACCGGGCTCAGTGGCGCCGGTAAGTCGACGCTGATCACAAGCCTGATCTATCAGCTCAGTCATCCCGACCGGGCCCAACTACCGGGCTTCGCTCCCGCATTGAATGGACGCCTCATAGGCGCCGAACTGCACCCTGCCCTGGATACTGGCCTGCCTCTGTTCGAATATCCGCGTTGTCTGGATGCCCTGACGGCAAATCCGCCGCGCTGGCCGGAGTCCACCCGCGACCTGTCTGCTCTGGAGCTGCACGTACACCTTCGGGGGCGGCGTTTTGGTCGGGATTATCCGCAGAAACTGATTATCGAACTGCGCGATTATCCGGGTGAATGGCTGATGGACCTGCCCCTGCTGCAAATGGATTTTGCTACCTGGTGCCGACATCAGCGGGATCTGCTGGACGGTGCGCCCCGCGCGAGCCTGGCCCCTGACCTGATGGCGCAACTGCAAGGTCTGTCGGCGGAGTCCGTGGTGGATCCCGGGCGAGTGGACAGCCTGTGGCAAAACTACCGGCAGTTTTTGCGGGACTGCCGCAGCGAGCGCAAATTGAGCTACCTGCAGCCGGGCAGGGCACTGCTTGATCATGAGGAGTACGGCTTCTTTCCGCTGCCAGCACTGGGTCACCACTCCGAACAGGAGCTGCTGTCACTACCCGGCGACTGCGTATATAAGGTGCTGGAGGCGCGCTACCGCGCCTACGTGGAAGAAAAGGTCGCCCCTTTTGTTGAGAGCCACTTCCGTCACCTGGATCGCCAGCTTGTGCTGGTGGATTTGATCAGTACCTTGTTTGCGGGCGAGGACTCCCTGGAAGATATGCGCAAGGCGTTCGGCCATATTGCGGATACGTTTCGCTACGGCAGCAGCGGCCTACTGCGAAAGCTTTGGCGTCCACGAATTGATCGTCTGCTCTTCGCTGCGACCAAGGTGGATCAGGTATTGGCCGCCGATCACGACGCCCTGCGTCAGTTGCTGGGTCAGCAGTTGCAGCAGGTTTTTTCCGGCGCACGCCACCGGGGTTTGCCGCTCTATTGCGAAGCAATCGCCGCGGTCCGCTGTTCCAATGAAAGTGTGCGTGATGGCCGGCGCATGCTCGTTGGCCACGGTATGGATGGCCGTTACCTGGGTTTTGAAAACGCGGAAATCATGGCGCACCTGCCGCAGGAAGGTGAGTGGCAGCACTATACCGGCGGGCTGCCGCCGCAATTGCGCCCGCCCGTGGGTATCGGTAAGGAAGGATATTTGCCCCACATTCGCATGGATGCGCTGTTGAATCTGTTGCTGGGAGATAAGGTGTAATGGCTGCTTCTGACGATCAGTTTGAAAACAAGCCCGAGTCTGCTGGGCGCGCAGATGCGTCCAGGCCCCGGCGGCAGACCCGTATCGAAAACCTCGAATCGGAAGAGCCATTGCGGCATGACCGTGTCAGTACGCGAGTAGAGCCTCTGGTTGAAGAACCCGGAGAATTGCCGCGCTCCATAACCACTGGTGAGTCCCTGCCCGACAAGATTTCTTTTTCCGAGCTGCGTCTCCCTGTGTTCCGTCTGCGCCTGTGGAAGCCGGCGTTACTGGCGGCACTGGCACTGACGTTTGGCGCCGTTTTCTGGGAATTGCGCCAGTTCTTCTACTGGGCCGCGGATATGCACTGGAGCCTGGGCCTTTTGGCCGGTGTGATTATTTCCGCACTGGTGCTTACCATGGCAAGCGCCGTATGGGAGTACTTTCGCGCGGGAAAACCTTTGCGAAGATTGCAGAAGACCCAGGAGCTGGCTGCGGAGGTGCGTGACAGTCGCGCGACCGATGCGGTGGATCCGCTCAACCAGCAATTGCGCGAATTATTTGAGGGCAAGCCACAGGGGGCACTGTTGGCACGGGTGCAGGAAGAAACCCCGGATTATTACGACAATAGTGAACTGCTGCGCCACCTCGAGCTGAATTTCTTCGAGGCGCTGGATCAGGAGGCGCTGCGCCGCATTGTTCGCCATGCGACTACCACCGGGGCGTTGGTGGGGCTGAGCCCGTTTACGACATTGGATGTGCTGGTGGCGTTGCGCCAGTCCATGCGGATGATCGACGATGTGGCGCAGATCTATGGGGTGCGCCCATCCATTGTGGTGCGCTGGCGCTTGTTCAAGAAAATTCTCGCATTAGTCGCGTACAGTGGCGCGAGTGAGTATGCCGTGAGCGAGCTATGGCCGGAGTTAGTGGGTGACAGTATGCTCAGCACGGTGTCTGCAAGACTGGGGCAGGGCATGGGGGCGAGCCTGTTTATGGCAAGAATAGGCCTGGCGGCGGTACATAGCTGTCGCCCGATCCCATTTTCGGAAAAGCAACGCCCTCGATTGGGTGCGTTGACCAGGCGAATTGCCAGCAGTTTGAAAGAGCGCATACTGGGTCGGGATAGAAATCTTTGGCCAGAAGGCGCGGAGGGGGGGCATCGGGCCCAAGAGGCTGTTGGGGCCGAGCAAAAGCGGTCTCGGGAGGGTTGAAGCGAGGGCCCCGAGTTGCGGGCCCGACTTCGTGCGCTGTTGAGCTCTTAGGATTACTGGAACTGCTTTTTCATCAGCATCCGTGTGTGATGCTGGTCAACCAGCTCGGCGAGGGTATCGAATCGATTCTTAATGAAGGGCTTCGGATTGTTTACGCCGGTTTCATCCGGAAACTCCACGCCGTCCCGCACCAGTTGCAGCTCCTTGGCCAGGGCCTGCATGGCGGCGAAAATGGCCTTGGTATTTTCCTCGTCGTGAAATATCCGGGTGCTGGCGGTATCTGACAAGTAAGCGTCACATTCGCCAAGCCAATCCGAGCGCTGATTCAGGAAATTGATAGTATTGCGGATTCCGCCCCTGTACTGGGGGTTAAAATTTTCGTTGACGTATTTCCCCAGGCTGCGCATACCGGAATCTACAAACTGCTCCACCAAGGTGTCGCAATAGTTGCCGGTCAGGTAAGAGGGGTGAGTTTTGGCGGCCGCGCTGGTTGCACAGACGGCAAGGATTGTCGCAACGGTTACCCTGAGTACGTCGCGCATGCGCTTTCCAAATGCGGTGGGTAGTGCAAGGAAAATCGACGGTGCTTTAGATGCTTGTGGCGTTTTCATTGTTGAATGCCCTAGTGTTGTTTTCGCTATCAGGCTTGTTTTTGTGATAAACATCACATGAATAACGAAACGCCAATCTTATGTCAACGGCTTTTAAGTATGATTTGTCACTATTGTGCTAATTGCAGAACCAGTGCGCGTTTTTACACTTAATTTAAGTGTAATGGGCGGAGTTTTCCCCGGTATTCCGGCCTGGTGGTTGAAGGTTTTTTGAGCGCTACAGCGCAAAATACAGCTGGAGTAAAACGAGTGGTTTACCACTCAGCGCCAGTGCAAGGAGTGAGATTTGTCTGAATTTGATTTTGATCTGTTTGTGATTGGGGCAGGGTCCGGTGGCGTACGTGCGGCGCGAATGGCTGCGGCCGCGGGTATGCGCGTGGCAGTTGCAGAAGACCGCTATATGGGGGGCACCTGTGTGAATGTTGGTTGTGTCCCCAAGAAGCTCTTTGTTTACGCGAGTAGCTACGGCGAGGCTTTCGAAGACGCGCAAGCCTACGGCTGGGCCGGGCAGACAGATGCGGAATTCGTATGGCCGACGCTGCGGGATAACAACGCGCGAGAAGTCTCTCGCCTCAACGGGATTTATCGCAACTTGCTGGGTAACACCGGCGTTCAGATCATTGATGGCCGGGCAAGACTGACCGGGCGGCAGCAGGTGAGTGTCGGTGATGTCACTTACACTGCCGAGCGCATCTTGGTCGCTACCGGGGGCTGGCCATTTGTACCGGATTTTCCGGGCAGCGAGCATGTGATCACTTCGAATGAGGTGTTTTCGCTGGAAGCTTTCCCGAAGCGGGTGCTGGTGGTTGGCGGTGGCTATATCGCCGTGGAATTTGCCGGTATTTTCGCCGGTTTGGGAGCGGAAGCGCACCTCTCATATCGTCGTGAATTGTTCCTGCGCGGTTTCGACAACGACATTCGCCGCTTTGTCCGCGATGAAATGGGCAAAAAGAAGGTGAATCTGCATTTCAATCACGAGGTTAAGTCGATTGAAAAACAGGCAGGCGGCGCACTGAAGGTGCAAGCTGCGGACGGTAGTGAGTTGGAGGTGGATGCGGTGCTATATGCCACCGGACGCAAACCGAACACTCAGGGGCTCGGGCTGGAAAAGCTGGGTGTTGTACTGCACAAAGATGGCACCATCGGTGTTGACGACAATTTCCGCAGTAGTGTGACGTCGATCTTTGCACTGGGTGATGTTACTGGTGGTCCGGAGCTGACCCCGGTGGCATTGGCGGAGGCGATGGCACTGGTGAAGCACTGGCAGACAGGTAAAACCGCGGAGATCGATTACAACAATATTCCCACAGCCGTTTTCTGCCAGCCCAATATTGGTACTGTGGGGCTGACCGAGGAAGAGGCGCGGCAGTCGGGCGTGCCGGTGATCATCTACAAGTCAGATTTTCGCGCTATGCGTCACTCCGTGAGTGGCCGGGATGAGCGGACATTGATGAAGCTGATCGTGGATGGCAGCAACGACAAGGTAATAGGTGCTCATATGGTCGGGCCCGATGCCGGAGAGATTATTCAGGGCATCGCGGTGGCAATGAAGGCCGGTGCCACCAAAGCCGTATTTGATCAGACCATCGGTATCCACCCCACGGCGGCAGAGGAATTTGTCACCATGCGCACTCCGGTGTCGAAGTGATCTCATCGAATTTATTCGGTTAAAAGATGAAAAAAGGCTGTGCCGGTCGTTCCGGCACAGCCTTTTTTATATGAATTCAATGTCTCCCCAGTTAAGCATTGGCGGGTGAAAGCCCTTCAATGGGCTGGATTATTCAGCCTCCATGGGAGTTTCTAGTGGCGGTACCTGGTGCCGGCGCGTTTTGCGGCGGTCGCCGCGCTCTTTCAGGCAGCGCTCGACGGAGTTGAATGCACCGGTGACCGCGCGATGGATTGAGTCGCTTTCATTGGTGATGGTGACCGGGTTACCGCTCAGGGCAAGTTCTACGGAAGCTTTGTACTGCTTGCCTTTGTGCTTGTGCTGGTGGGGGGCTTCGAGGACCACACGGCTTCGTATGATATCGCCACAATAACGTTCAAGCTTGTGTAGTTTTCTGGATACGGTGTCTGCCAGTGCAGCAGATTTGTCGATATCGCGGAACACAATGTTATCGTAAGGCGCAGATTTCATGGGCACATACCTCCGGTTATAAGGGATCCATGCAGGCCGCTAGTGCGGTTTGCTGAAAGAAGGTAGGGCGCCCTGTAGGGAGTTCTGCTCAGCAGGAAAATCGGATCACCAGAGGTCGCAGTATCAATATTTGCCAAAGTGGCAATGGGTGTGTTTTGCGCCCGGGCCGGTTTCCCAACTGGGTCAGGAGTATCTCCCTGTAGGTCATAATGCGATTCTCAGAAAAAAAATCAAGCGCTCGGATCAATAAAATGTCATAAAAATTTGCTAGTTCACGGGGAACTTTTTTTGGCGCACAGAAGTACAATTTTGAGTCGCAGTCACTGATGGTGAATGATTCTTGTTGGCATGGTCATTGCTGAGTATTTGAGTCTGGGGTACATTGGCCAGCCTCGCGAGAGTCCCGCCGCGTCTCGATTGACTCGGTATATTTCGACTATCACGCGGTCGATCTTGTGGCCTCATGCGATTTCTGAAGTAAAAATTCAAACAACGGACTTTTGACTATGGCGGTAAACCGTGGTGGCGCTCTTGTTTTTGCGAGCGTGTTGGGGGTGTTTGGCTGGTGCGGACTGGTGCTTGGGGCATCATCTCTTACTGCCGAGCAGAACAGGCTTGCGCGTATGGAGCAGTCCCAGGAAAACCGGATGGTGGAACTGGAAGATGTTGAGAACGAAATGCTCGCATACGAATATAAACTCCAGCGTGCCGAGGAGTCACTTGCTAAAGCGCGAGCCAACTACGAACAGAGTCTGATGGCGCTCAAGGCGGCGGAGCGGGAACACAAGCTGGCCGCAAACTCAGATACGGAGCGCGCGTTGCACAAGGCGAAGCACGCCTATGCGATGGCGGAGCGCGGCGTAGACAGTCGCAACCGCCGGGTAGAAATCGTTCAGTCTACGTTCGGTGACCTGGAGACCCGCCTCAAGGAATCCCGCAATTCTGTCGCTACCGGCAAGGCCCGTCTCGATCAGCAGCAGGCGCTGGTCGACAAGCTGGTCAAGGCCATGCTGGTGAAGGTGGAAGAGCAGAAGAAGGCGGAGAAAGCAGTGGCAGCCGCACCAGCGGTCAGTGCCCCGGTGATTCCGGAGCCCAGTCTTGCGTCCCTGGAGCCGGTGGCCCCAGCGATGCCGCAGCCGGAAGCGGCGGAGCCGGCGGCAGAGGTTGCCGTGGAGCGTGAAATTGACCCTGAGCTGCTGGAATACGTGCGCGGCGAACGAGAGCGTCTGGAGAAGCTTCTGGGAGAGCTGGAAGAGGGGGAAGAGGGTAAGCAGACTTTTCGTAGCCTGACCCTTCGCCCTTCCGGCGCAGAGGATATTGACTTCGAATTCCTCGGCCAGAATCAGTATCGGGTAGTCGCGCCGGTGAGTGCGGGTCGCCAGACGTACAAAATCAATTCCTGGCGTTTCCGTCGCACCATCCCGTCTGATGACGATGGGGTGCGCTACGTGTTCATTTTCGATGCGCGACGTCTGTCGCGGCCGCGACTGGTAATGTACCCCGAGTATGTGCTGTCCAGGCTGGACTAGTCGGTCAAGCTAATAAAAAAGCCCGCATCGCGGGCTTTTTTTATGCCCGGGCCGTGGGTGTCAGGTGGGCGTTAAGTGGGTTTACTGCCCAAAGAAAGTGACAGCAGTGGTTGATACTGGCTGCCACCGGGGGCCAGCAGGCTGTGATACAGGGTGAGGTTGTTCAGTGCGCAAATGAAATCTGCTGGAACCGCCGGCAACCTGGAAAAGCCGCTGCGACTTCTGGCGAGAGTAAAGTGCGGGCGGAATAATTTGCGCTCTGGCGTTTTGCCGATCGCGGTCATCATCTCCCGGCATTTGCCGTGAAGGGCTGCCAGAGCCGGCGTAGGTAGTAATTCCGCCGCCAGCATTTTGGCCCTGTCGCGGGGAAACGGGTGTGTGCTGACAATCTGTCCGGAACACGGGGGAGTCTCCATGGCGATCTCCTGCAGGGCGCCTTCGATGGTTTGCAGGTGGCGCGGTTCGGTATCGCCAAGGAACGCAAGCGTCAGGTGGCGATTGCTGCCTCCAATCCAGCGGCAGTCTCGCGGCATTTTAAGCCCCTGTAGATGCGCACAGGTGGCGTCGAGAAAGCGCTGGGTTGCGGCATCGGGCGCAATCCCGACAAAGAGCCGCACCGGTTCTGCGGGGGAACTTCCATCCCTCCACTGCTCCAGTGTTTCTTCGCGGCCAAATTTTTTTTTCATTTTTTTATTTGGATCCCTTGAAGGCGGATACGCAGCCCCTATATCTGATTGTGAGGGCGGTAGGCTCGACAGAGGTGCCTCCCCTCTACTCGGTGACTTTCAATAACTGGCAATAACTTTCCGTTATTTGCAGTCAAAGTCAAATGGCTTTCCGATAGTCGCTGAGCGTGAACGCCTGGTACAGCGTGTACAGGTAATTTTTTAAATATTGCTCTGAATTGAGGATATAACAATGCGTAATCTTGATCTTTCTCCCCTATACCGTTCTGCCATCGGCTTCGATCGTCTGGCCAGCCTGCTGGATACCATGAACACCAGTGAGCAGAATCAACCGGCGTATCCACCTTACAATATTGAATTGACGGGTGAAGATGCCTATCGAATTTCCATGGCCGTTGCCGGTTTTGACCAGTCTGAGCTGGATATTCAAGTGGAACAGAATCGCCTGACCGTCAGTGGCAAAAAGCCCGCCGAAGAAGGCAAGCGCAACTTCCTCCATCGCGGTATTGCCGCGCGTAATTTCGAGCGACGCTTCCAGCTCGCTGACCACGTGCGGGTAACCGATGCCCAGTTGTCGAATGGGCTGTTGCATATCGAGCTGGTGCGCGAAATCCCGGAAGCAATGAAGCCGCGCAAAGTTGAAATATCCAGCGGTAACCTGCTTCAGGCTGGGCAGTCTGAACCGTCCGGTGCGCAAGCACAAAGTGCTCGTGCCGATGAACAAGCTGCCTGATCGTGACGTCTGAGCCCGAAACGGATCCTGTACCAGGATCGGTGTCTGTGACACCTGGATATTCGGGCTCCTGCCCACTGTGCCGCCATTCGGCGGCACAGTTTTATCACCGGGATAAATTCCGCGAGTATTTCCAGTGCGATCAGTGCGCGCTGGTGTTTGTTCCCTCTCAGTTCCACCTCTCGCCACATGCTGAAAAGGCGTATTACGAGTTACATGAAAACAGCCTGGAAGATGCGGGATACCGTCGTTTTCTGGAGCGCTGTGCAATGCCTCTGTTAGCGCGCCTGTCTCCTCATTCCCGCGGGCTCGATTATGGCTGTGGCCCGGCGCCGCTGCTGGCCAGAATCCTTGAAGAGCACGGGCACCAAGTTTCCGTTTACGATCTGTACTTTCAGCCGGATGCTTCTGTGCTGGATGGCTGTTTTGATTTTATTGTCAGCACTGAAGTAATTGAGCACCTCGCGAACCCGATGGCGGTGCTGGATTTGCTGTGGCAGCGAATCGAGGTTGGTGGTGTGCTGGCGCTGATGACCAAAATGGTGGCGTCTCCACAGCGTTTCGCCAATTGGCACTATATTCGCGATCCCACACACATCGTCTTTTTCAGCGCCGAAACCTTTCACTGGCTAGCCAAGCGTTTCTCCGCAAGCGTCGAGTTCAGTGGTTCCGATGTGATTTTCCTGACCCGTACCCGGTAAATGTTCGACTGGCGGTCGCCGGAGAGTTTATCGTTCCGCGATTCGATGAAGTCGGGTTGCCGCTTTATCAGGTGTTCACCCTGAAAAGCTTCGCGCGCACAGTAGTGCGATATTCACTGGGTGTCGTAGAGAGGAATTTTTTGAACAGGGCCGTGAAATGGCCCATATCCTGGTAGCCGACTTTCTCGGCGATCTCATTGACCGACAGGTTGCTTGATTGCAGAAGTTCGCGGGCCATGTCCACCCGTACATTCTGAAGGTACTGGAGTGGTGTCTGGCCTGTGGCCAGCTTAAAGCGACGATTAAACGAGCGCACGCTCATGTCAAAGTACTTGGCCACTTCGCTGAGTTTTACGTCTTCACTGCAGTGCTGCTTAAGCCAGGTTTGGGCCTGCACGATTTCTTCGTCCGGGTGCAGATGAACGGCACCCTCCGAATAGGCAATTTCCTCAAAGGGTCGACGGATTTCGTGGGAGAAATTGCGCTCTACATGGCTGGCAATGGCGGGGCCATAGAGTTGCCGTATCAGGTGTACGGTCACATCCGCCAGTGCGTTGACGCTGGCAGCACAGAACAGCTTGTTGGCCTGGGTGATAAAGTACTGGCGTTTGAGTTTCACTTCCGGATAGTCGGCAGCGAACTGATCAAAGTAATGCCAGTGCGTGGTGGCCGGTTTTCCATCCAGCAAGCCCGCTTCCGCGAGAAAGCACACGCCGGTACCCACGGCACTGATTGCGGCACCTTTCTCTGCCTGTTCCGTAAGCCACCTGAGTAGCGGTTTGCTGCGGCGCAGGGCGGGGCGGGGGTTCCGCCAAAGGGCAGGGAGGTAAATAATATCGCTGTCTGGCGCATCGGCCAGCGCCAGGTCCGGCGCCAGGGAAAAGCCCGAGCGGGACTGTACCGGCTTGCCGTCGATACTGACGGTGACCAGATTCAGCGCTTCGTTATTTTTGTCTCCTTTCACCTCGGTGCCGGCTGCATCCTGCTTCTTCACATCCCGCATTGCTCGTTTGCGCTCGACGCGAGCGCGGCTCTCCGCTCCGCGCAGCATTTCCAGTGGCAAGACTGTCCCGGTGGAAAGCATCTGATCGAGGAGCATAAAGGTGACGGTGGGCATGGGTAACTCTCTGCGTACTTCGTTCGACGAATGCACCAGCGGGGTGCGGTTGCTCTCTCGCTATCGGTCGTAGCGAACGGCGAGAAGCTGGACACCGGGTCAGGAATGGCCAGATGCTCAAATTTGCTGGCCAGTATGCCCATAACGAGGCCGAATCGCCAGCCCATACACTGGCGCACCATCGAATTTACTCAAGAATTCGACTCGTTTCTGGATCAGGCTGGAGGTCAGGATGCAGCGCCTACCCGTAATAACCGCGTTCGGGGGATTCAATCCCGCCGGTCGCAGCTCATTTCATCGCGGCTACAAGCGGCTGGTGCTCGACAATCTCGGCGCATCGGAGCGCACGGATGTACTGTCTGACCTCGCTGCTTTGATGGGGTTGCGCACCGGCGATGCGGCGCAGGGCGCGCTGAGCCCGGAGCTGGAGCAGCAGGTACTGCAGGGTACCCTGGTGCGGGAGCTGGAGTCGCGCTTCTACGATTACCGCAATTGCCATTTCCACCAGGCTGCGGACCTGAAGAGTGAAAACGGGTTCAGCTTTGAAATGTCTGCGCGTCAGTTGCCGAACCCGCTGCCGGCAGACTGGAAGCTTGAAACCCTTGAGAACGGTCGCGTGCGTGTACACGCCGCCAGCCTTTCCGTCATGCTGGACAGCCATCGGGAGATTTCGGTGGCCTCTGCGGGGCAGCTTCCCACCGGCTTCGAGCCCGGCCAGCAATACAATTCGCGTTTTCATCCGCGCGGCCTTCAGTTGGCAATCCTCGGGGCTTCTGACGCGGTGCAGTCCCTGGGCATTGACTGGGAGCTGGTGTCAGAGAAGGCGGGGCCCGACAAGATTTCCGTGTACGCCAGTTCTGCCATGAGTCAGCTGGATACCAATGGCAATGGTGGGTTGCTGCAATCCCGTTTGCGCGGTGGCCGTGTTAGCTCCAAACAGCTGGCTCTGGGGTTGACCAGCATGCCGGCGGATTTCGTGAACGCCTATGTTCTGGGAAGTGTAGGCACCACCGGAGCGGTTGCCGGCGCCTGTGCTACTTATCTGTACAATCTGCGTGCTGCGGTGGAAGACATTCGCTGTGGCCGCGCGCGGGTTGCCGTCGTGGGTGCTGCCGAAGCGCCGCTGGTCCCGGAAGTGGTCGATGGTTACACGACCATGGGGGCGCTGGCGAATCTGGATGGTCTACGCAAGATTTTCGGCGACGAGATCGATTTCCGTCGTGCCAGTCGCCCGTTTGGTGAAAACTGCGGTTTCACCCTCGGCGAGGGCAGTCAGTGGGTTGTGCTGATGGACGACGAACTGGCGCTGGAATTGGGCGCGCCCATTCATGGCGCTGTTGCAAACGTGTTCGTCAATGCCGACGGCCCCAAGAAATCCATCTCCGCGCCCGGTCCCGGCAATTACTTGACGGTGGCGCGCGCCATGTCTGAAGTTCGCGCGATTCTCGGTGAAGAAAGCCTTCGTCATCGCAGCTTTGTACAGGCGCACGGCTCCAGTACCCCGCAGAACCGGGTGACCGAGTCAGCGATTTTTGATCGGCTCGCCGGCGCTTTTGGTATCGAGGGCTGGCCCGTGTGCGCGGTGAAGGCGTTTCTCGGCCACACCGTCGCTGCAGCCAGCGGCGATCAATTGATTACCAGCCTGGGCATCTTCAACCGCGGTATCCTGCCGGGTATTACGACCATTGATAAAGTTGCGGACGACGTGCACCACGAGCACCTGTCCCTGTCTATGGCGCATGTGGAGCGCGACCCGGAATCTCTGGACGTGGCCTTCCTGAACTCCAAGGGTTTTGGCGGCAATAATGCGACCGCCAGTGTCCTGGCTCCCCATATTACGGAAAAAATGCTGGCAAAACGCCACGGCGAACAGGCCATGAGCGCTTACCGCAAGCGTAGCGAGGCGCCGGCAGAACGATCTGCAGCCTATGATGCGCGTGCCAGCCGCGGGGACCTGGATGCGATTTATCGCTTTGGTGAGGGCCTGATTGACGAGTCCGGGATTACCCTGGATGGCGCACAGATGTCCCTGCCGGGTGTTGCCGGGAGTGTATCCCTGCCGGATGAAAATCCGTTCGCTGATATGGTGTGACCGCAAACCGGGTGCTGTGCTGCAGCACCATCTACCGGTAGACTTCCTGTTTTAGGTGCCTCTCTTGTCGAGGTGCAGGGGGCAGGCAGTCAGGCGGGGCCAGATGACGGAAAAGGAAGCGAAAACGGTAACGGCAGATGCTGCCGGTGGCGATGATGTTGGTGCAAGGCTGAAATCCGTGCGCCAGATGCACGGCTGGTCCCAGCGCGAAATGGCCAAGCGCGCGGGGGTCACCAATGCCACTATCTCCCTGATCGAGCAGGGGCGTGTCAGTCCCTCCGTCGGTTCCCTCAAGAAAGTGCTGAACGGCATCCCCATGTCGCTGGCCGACTTTTTTACTTTTCAATTTGACAGTCAGCCTCAGGTGTTTTTTCGCGCGACGGAGATGCCCAATGTCGGGCCCGGTCCAATCCAGTACCGGCTGCTTGGTGCTGGCAATACCCAGCGCAATATGTCGATTCTCTATGAGGTTTATCCCCCGGGCGAAGACACCGGACCAGAGTTACTGAGCCACGATGGCGAAGAGGGCGGCATTGTGGTGTCCGGCGAGCTTGAGGTGACCGTTGGCGGAGAGGTTGCTCTGCTTGGGCCTGGTGATGGTTACTATTTTAATAGCCGGCGCCCGCATCGCTTTCGCAACCCGGGAGATTGCGATTGTGTGCTCGTTAGTGCCAACAACCCACCGAGTGTGTGAGCAGTTTCTATATTCTTTTTACCTTTCCGCAAATGCTCCCATGGTTGAGTCGCTTTGATTGTTGTTTCTTGCGACAGTTTGGTTGAAATTTGTACTCCGGGAGTGCCGGGCCGCCATTCGCGCATCAAACCGGACAGTAGATATGGCGGAAATGGTATTCAAACGAGCGTTTTAATCTGGCTATACTTGGGCGTTGACCGATTTTGGTGAATGCGTCATCAGCTGGTTACAGCTGCGCCTTACTCTTGGCGAAAGGCAATCCCGAAATCTGTCTTGCTCAACCCGACCCCCGGACCGGTGTATTCCCTGGAGTTGCACCGCGATCACCAATAAATGAGGTCAATAATGTTATTTAGTGGCAAAGCGCTATCCGTGCAGATGCTGGACAACGGCATCGCGGAATTGAAATTCGATCTGGAAGGCGAGTCCGTCAACAAATTCAATCGTCTCACGGTATCGGAATTTTCCGAGGCACTGGACGCGATTGAAAAGGCCGGCAACATCAAAGGCCTGTTGCTGACAAGTGGTAAAGGCGTATTTATCGTCGGTGCGGACATTACCGAGTTTGGCGGAGCTTTCTCTGCTGGACCTGAAGGTATCTCCGGACTGATGAACAAGAACAACGAAAATATCAACCGTCTGGAAGACCTGCCTTTCCCTACCGCGGTCGCCATCAACGGCTATGCCCTCGGCGGCGGCTTTGAGGTCTGCCTGGGTTGTGACTTCCGTGTGATGGGTGACAAGGCCAAAGTTGGTCTGCCAGAAGTGAAGCTGGGACTGATTCCGGGCTGGGGCGGTACCGTACGCCTGCCGCGGGTAGTCGGTGTTGATGTTGCCGCTGAGTGGATTGCCGCGGGTAAGGAGCAGCGCCCGGATGCCGCACTTGCTGCGCACGCTGTGGACGCCGTTGTTCCTACCGAACAATTAAAAGACGCTGCACTGAAGCTGCTGACTCGTGCAATCGACGGTGCTCTGGATTACAAGCAGCGTCGCGAGATCAAGAAATCCCCGATCCCTC
The DNA here is from genome assembly GCF_020524885.1 of Microbulbifer elongatus. Classification (GTDB taxonomy): domain Bacteria; phylum Pseudomonadota; class Gammaproteobacteria; order Pseudomonadales; family Cellvibrionaceae; genus Microbulbifer; species Microbulbifer elongatus_A. The sequence continues at coordinate 297,091 of NZ_JAIVKJ010000003.1, forward strand.
TGAACGATACCGAAGCCCTGATGGCGTTTTTCACTACCAAGGCGTTTGTGGGTCAGCAGGCTGGCCGCAACTATCCGTCACCGGTGAATGCGGTTACCTCAATCGAGCAGGGCTACAAAGTCGGCCGCGATGAAGCGCTGAAGATCGAGCAGGAGCAGTTTATTGCCAGCGCTCAGACGGATACCGCCAAGTCTCTGGTTGGCCTGTTTCTGAATGATCAGAAGGTCAGCAAGGTAGCGAAAGGCTGGGAGAAAAAGTCTGACAAGGACATCGAGCGCGCCGCGGTACTGGGTGCCGGTATCATGGGTGGCGGTATCGCCTACCAGTCTGCCTATAAAGGCACGCCGATCAAAATGAAGGATATTGCTCAGGAAGGTATCGACCTGGGTCTGAAGGAAGCCGGCAAGCTTCTCACCAAGCTGGTCGATCGCGGTCGTATGACTCCGGCTAAAATGGCGGAAACCCTGAACCGTATTGAGCCGACCTTGAGTTATGACGGTTTCGACGATGTGGACATTGTCGTTGAGGCAGTGGTGGAAAATCCGAAAGTGAAGCACGCGGTGCTGAAGGAAGTGGAAACCAAGGTTTCTGACGATACTGTCATCGCTTCCAATACTTCGACTATCTCCATCGACTCACTGGCGGAGCCGCTTTCCCGTCCGCAAAATTTCCTCGGTATGCATTTCTTCAACCCGGTGCACAAAATGCCGCTGGTGGAAGTAATCCGCGGTGAGAAGACGTCTGAAACTGCCGTTGCCCGCGTTGTGGCCTATGCCAACAAAATGGGCAAGAAGGCGATTGTGGTGCGCGACTGCCCAGGATTCCTGGTAAACCGCGTTCTCTTCCCGTACTTCGCCGGCTTTGCGATGCTGGTGCGCGACGGCGCCGACTTCCAGCAGGTCGATAAGGTTATGGAGCGCTGGGGCTGGCCGATGGGCCCGGCTTACCTGATGGATGTTGTTGGTATCGATACCGGCGTCCACGCCGAGAAAGTAATGGCAGAAGGTTTCCCGGAGCGCATGGGTAAAACGTTCACTGCCGCGTCTGACGTAATGTACGAAGCTGGGCGTTACGGCCAGAAAAACGGCAAAGGCTTCTACGTCTACGAAGAAGACAAGAAAGGCCGTCCGAAAAAAGTGGCTACGGAAGAGGCCTATGAGCTGCTGAAGCCTCATGTGGCAGAGCGCCGTGAATTTGAAAACGACGAAATCATCGAGCGCATGATGGTGCCTATGGCTACCGAGCTGGCTCGCTGCCTGGAAGAAGGGATTGTGGACTCTCCTGCAGAAGCGGATATGGCACTGATCTACGGCATCGGCTTCCCGCCGTTCCGCGGTGGTATCTTCGCCTGGCTGGACAGCATCGGTCTGGACAACTTCGTGAAGATGGCTGAAAAGCACAGCGACCTGGGTGAGCTGTACAAGCCCACCGAAGGCATGCGCGAAATGGCCGCCAGCGGCAAAACCTACTACGGCGACAAGTAAGGAGAGTTTCCATGAGTCTGAATCCTAGAGATGCCGTAATCGTCGACTATGCGCGTACCGCCATGGGTCGATCCAAGAACGGTGTATATCGCCATGTGCGCGCAGACGATATGTCTGCCGAGCTGCTGAAAAAGTTTTTGCAGCGCAATGAGAAGCTGGATCCGAAAGAGATCGACGACGTGATCTGGGGCTGCGTGATGCAGCGTGACGAGCAGGGCTTTAACGTCGCCCGTATGATCGTGCTGCGCGCCGGCCTGCCACACACTGTTCCGGCACAGACGGTTAACCGCCTGTGTGGTTCCTCCATGTCTTCCCTGCACACCGCTGCTGCTAGCATTCAGGCGGGTCTGGGTGATGTGTATGTGGTTGGTGGTGTAGAGCATATGGGCCACCTGAACATGATGGAGCATGTCAGCCCCAACCCGATGCTGGGCCGCTATATGGCGAAGGCTGCCGGGTCCATGGGTATGACCGCTGAATACCTGGCGATGATGCACGGCATCCAGCGTCAGCAGATGGATGAGTTCGGTGCCCGTTCTCACCAGCACGCAGCCAAGGCCACCAAGGAAGGGAAGTTCAATCGCGAAATTATCGCCATTGAGGGCCACGATGACGATGGCGTACCCATGCTGGTGGAGACTGACCAGACCATCCGTCCGGATACCACCGTCGAAGGTCTGGCTCAATTGAGACCGGCCTTCGATCCGAAGCACGGCCAGGTGACTGCGGGAACCTCCTCGCAGATCACCGACGGTGCATCGGTGATGTTGGTGATGTCCGCGGAGCGTGCACAGGCGCTCGGATTGACGCCGATTGCGAAGGTTCGTGAGATGGCACTGGCAGGCGTAGACCCGTCCATCATGGGTTACGGTCCTGTACCCTCCACGCAGAAGGCTCTGAAGAGTGCCGGCCTGACCATCGAAGATATCGACAAGGTCGAGTTGAACGAGGCTTTTGCGGCACAGGCGTTGCCGGTGCTCAAGGACCTCAATCTGCTGGATGCGATGGACGAGAAGGTCAACCTGTACGGCGGCGCCATCGCTCTGGGTCACCCGTTTGGCTGTTCCGGCGTCCGTATCACCGGCACGCTGCTGTCTGTGATGCAGAACGAGGGCGGTGACCTGGGTGTCTCCACCATGTGTATCGGTCTGGGGCAGGGTATCACCACCATTGTTGAGCGGGTTTAACTCCCGGCTACTCAACCTGTGCCTGATCAAAACGGGGCGCCCGAAAGGGCGCCCCGTTGTTTTTCAGGCCCACTGCGCCGATACCGGCGCGGTTTTGTTGAAGCCCTGTGTCCACTGTGGCACAATCTGCTCCCCTCGCTGCGGGACTGCTTGGATTTTGTTTAAAAATCCATGCAAATCAACAGTTTAGCGCGGTGAGGTTGCGGGGACGTGGTGGAATTGGTAGACACGCCAGATTTAGGTTCTGGTGCCGCAAGGTGTGGGAGTTCAAGTCTCCCCGTCCCCACCAAACAAGTTTTTGCAGTCCGTGCCCTTTTGCACATTCTTTCCAGAAGGGAGGTTGTGCGGCGCGGGCTGTTTGTATTTGGCGGCCGGCCAGTGATTGCCGGCGCAACGCTAGTCGCTGGTGCTAGGGCTTCCCGTAGCCCGGCATCTGTGAAGAGAAAAGTCTCACGAGGATTATCATGCAGGTTTCCATTGAAACAACTTCCGGTCTGGAACGTCGCTTAACGGTCAATTTGCCGGCAGAAGTCGTCGATAAGGAAGTTGACAAGCGTCTTCAGCAGGCGTCCAAAACCGTGCGCATCAACGGCTTCCGCAAAGGTAAGGTGCCGATGAAGGTTGTACGTCAGCGTTTTGGTGCTGGTGTCCGTCAGGAAGTCCTGGGTGAGATGATGAGCCGCTCGTTCTACGAAGCGGTACAGAAAGAGCAGGTTAAGCCAGCAGGTCAGCCGAGCATTGAAGCGAAAAACGTAACCCCGGGCGAGAACCTGGAATACGTTGCGACTTTCGAAGTCTACCCGGAAGTTTCCCTGATCGATCTCGGTGAAGTGTCCGTTGAGCGCCCGAAAGCAGAAGTAACCGATGCCGACGTTGACAATATGATCGACGTCCTGCGCAAGCAGCAGTCCGGCTGGAAAGAAACCAAGCGCAAGGCGCAGAAAGGCGACCGTGTAACCATCAACTTCGTTGGCCGCAAGGACGGTGAAGAGTTTGAAGGTGGCAAGGGCGAAGATCACAAGCTGATCCTGGGTTCCGGTAGCATGATCCCCGGTTTCGAAGATGGCATCATCGGCATGAAGCCCGGTGAGGAAAAGGAAGTGGAAGTCACTTTCCCGGAAGACTACCAGGCAGAAAACCTGGCCGGTGCTGAAGCTGTATTCACCATCAAGGTAACCGCTTCCGAGAAGCCTGAGCTGCCTGAGCTGAATGACGAGTTCTTCGCTGCTTACGGTGTAGAAGAGGGTGGTGAAGAGAAGTTCCGCGAAGAAGTCCGTGGTAACATGGAGCGCGAACTGAAGAATGCTGCGCTGAACAAGGTCAAGACCCAGGTTATGGACCAGCTGTTCGAGAAGCACGAAGTAGAAATCCCAGCTGCACTGGTTCAGGGTGAAGTTCAGACCCTGCGTGGCCAGATGGTTCAGCAGTTCGGTGGTCAGATCAAGCCTGAAGACGCGGCCAAGATGCTGCCGGACACCATGTTTGAAGACCAGGCCAAGCGCCGTGTTGTTCTGGGTCTCGTAGTTGGTGAGATCGTTAAAGAGAACAAGCTGGCGGTAGATGGCGATCGCGTTAAAGCGAAAGTTGAAGAACTGGCTTCTACCTATCAGCAGCCGGAAGAGGTGGTTGAATACTACTTCAACAACCGCGAGCTGCTCGCTGGTGTTGAGTCTGTTGTTCTCGAAGATCAGGTCGTCGACTTTGTTCTGGACAAGGCCAAGGTCAGCGAAGTCGAAAGCACTTACGACGACGTTATCAAGCCGCAAAAACAGGCTTGATGACAAGAAGCGGCCACCATCCGGTGGCCGTTTTTACTTTGCTGGCAAGCTTCTGAATGTGACCAATATATTCTGTGTATGCCGCATGCGTGAAGAGCCTGCCGTTGCCCGATATTCTCCTCCTCCTGTCTCTTAATTTTCCCTCAGAACCCAACTGGCTTTATGGTCCTTGAGCAGTTAAGCTCAGACTGACCATATGTTTCAGGGTTGTGCCTTTTTTGAGCACGCTCGTTCTGTAGTCGCCTAATACGCCGAAAAAGGAAGCATCGTATCCATGGCATATATTGATAATTCTGTGAACGCCAAAGAAATTCTCGCCACTGGCGGCCTGGTACCCATGGTGGTTGAACAGACCGCGAGAGGGGAGCGTTCGTTTGATATCTATTCCCGTCTTCTCAAAGAGCGGGTGATTTTTCTTGTTGGGCCGGTCGAAGACCACATGGCTAACCTGGTGGTTGCTCAGCTGTTGTTCCTGGAGGCGGAAAACCCCGACAAGGATATCCATCTGTATATCAACTCGCCGGGTGGTTCAGTGACTGCAGGTATGTCCATTTACGACACCATGCAGTTCATCAAGCCCGATGTCAGCACTATGTGTATTGGTCAGGCCTGTAGCATGGGTGCTTTCCTGTTGACTGCAGGTGCCGAGGGCAAGCGCTACGCAACCCCGAATTCCCGGGTAATGATCCACCAGCCGAGCGGCGGTGCCCAGGGGCAGGCATCGGATATCCATATCCACGCCCAGGAAATTCTCAAGATTCGCTCCCGTTTGAATGAGTTGATGGCGCATCACACCGGGCGCAGCGTTGCGGATATCGAGCGTGATACCGATCGGGATCGCTTCCTGAGCGCTGATGAAGCAAAGGAATACGGCCTTGTGGATGAGGTGCTGGCCCGCCGCCAGGCTATGGGCAAGTAATACCTTAATACCGTTTATTGGGCATTAATTGTCTAAATTCGTCTGCGGAAGTCGGAGCCCTGTTCTTCAATGGGTGGGAGTTGCGAGCACTTCATCTGGGGTCGCTTCTCCCTGACTTCCGCGGACACGGATAAAAAAGCTTGAAAAACCTGCCAAAAGGCCGCATCTTGCTTATGAACCCTATTTGCCGCCGCATTTCGGCTGGCTGCCAGACCACGGAGTACATAGATGACTGATCAGAACAGCGGAGAAGATAACGGCAAACTCCTTTACTGTTCCTTCTGTGGCAAGAGCCAGCAGGAAGTACGCAAGCTGATCGCGGGTCCATCTGTTTACATCTGCGATGAGTGTGTCGAGCTCTGCACAGATATCATCCGCGAAGAAGTACAGGAATCTGTCGATGGTGACGATTCCCGCCTGCCGACGCCGCAGGAAATTACTGAAATTCTCGACCAGTACGTCATCGGCCAGGCCCGCGCCAAAAAGGTGCTGGCGGTAGCGGTATACAACCACTACAAGCGCCTGCGCACCAGCAAGGGTGTGAAAGGCAAAGACGACGTCGAACTGGGCAAATCCAACATTCTGCTGGTTGGTCCTACCGGTAGTGGTAAAACCCTGCTGGCAGAGACTCTGGCTCGTCTGCTGAACGTGCCGTTTACTATCGCTGACGCCACCACGCTGACCGAAGCCGGTTATGTGGGGGAAGACGTTGAAAACATTATTCAGAAGCTTCTGCAGAAGTGTGATTACGATGTAGAGAAGGCTCAGCAGGGCATTGTGTACATCGATGAAATCGACAAGATTTCGCGCAAGTCTGACAACCCCTCCATTACCCGGGATGTATCTGGTGAGGGTGTGCAGCAGGCTCTGTTGAAGCTGATCGAAGGCACTGTGGCGTCGGTTCCTCCTCAGGGTGGCCGCAAGCATCCCCAGCAGGAATTCCTGCAGGTGGATACGTCCAACATCCTGTTTATCTGTGGCGGTGCTTTTGCCGGATTGGACAAGGTCATTCGCGATCGCTCCGAGAAAGGTGGTATTGGTTTCTCTGCTGAGGTGAAGTCCAAAGACGCAACCAGCAATTTCGGTGAGGTCCTGCTGGATCTTGAGCCGGAAGACCTGGTGCGCTACGGCCTGATTCCAGAATTCGTTGGTCGTCTTCCCGTGACCGCGACCTTGGAAGAGCTGGATCGCGCTGCTCTGGTGCAAATCCTGACCGCGCCGCGCAACGCGTTGACCAAGCAGTACGCAAAGCTGTTTGACATGGAAGGCGTCGAGCTCGATTTCCGTCCCGACGCGCTGGATGCGGTGGCCACCAAGGCCATGGAGCGCAAAACCGGTGCTCGCGGCCTGCGCTCGATCATGGAGTCGGTGCTGCTGGAAACCATGTACGATATCCCCTCTATGGATAACGTTGCCAAAGTCGTTATCGATGAGGCCGTTATCAAGGGTGAGTCTGCGCCGCTTCTGGTCTATGAGCAGGCGGAGCAACCCCAGAAGGCAGCTCCCGAGGAGTAAGAGCTGGAGGCTCAAGCCCAATGGCCCGCCCGCTGAAGGCAGGTTCACGAAAAGCCCCGTAGAGGGGCTTTTTTGTGTCTGCTGGAAACATCATCCTGTCGACTGATCGAGAATTACTCTTGCAGCGTAGATTTCTGTGCTAATACATGTTGTTGCACCGGAATTTGCATGTTCCATGACCATCAATCAACGCGCTGAATTAAACTAATTTTGCTGCGTCAGTCTGGGCGGGCTTGTTATTCTGACCCTTGCCCCCAACTTAGGTTTTGAACTGGCGCACACCGGTTGACCCTCAGGGTGCTTTCGCTACCGAACCCACCCCGCGAGGAGTGCTACCGTTGACGAATAAGTCGCCAAATTGGTGGCCGCGAGCCGCCTGAAGGCCGAGAGGAGTTTTATGGACCAGCCATCCGAGACCTTGAACGAATACCCTTTATTGCCACTGCGTGATGTGGTGGTGTATCCCCATATGGTGATTCCGCTGTTTGTGGGGCGGGAGAAGTCCATCGATGCGTTGGAAGAGGCCATGCGCAGCGATAAACAGGTGCTGCTGGTCGCCCAGCGACAGGCTTCGGAAGATGACCCAGGCGCCGATGATGTCTACCGGGTGGGCACCGTTGCCAGCGTGCTGCAGTTATTGAAGCTGCCCGACGGTACCGTGAAGGTGCTGGTGGAAGGTGGCCATCGGGTGAAGGTTGAAGAGATCAAGGAGGGCGATAAACACTATCGTGCCACCGTCTCCACACTGGATTCCGAGGAGTTGCCGGAGGCTGAAGCTGAGGCCCTGGTGCGCTCTGCAATGTCGCAGTTTGAACAGTATGTCAGTGTCAGCAAGAAAGTCCCGAATGAGGTAATGACCTCTTTATCTGGAATCGACGAGCCCGGCCGCCTCGCAGATACCATTGCCGCGCATATGTCACTGGATCTTCCGCAGAAGCAGGAATTGCTCGAAACCGTCAGCGTGAAAGAGCGCCTGGAGCACCTGTTGGGCCTGATGGATTCCGAGATCGACCTTATTCAGGTGGAAAAGCGAATCCGCGGGCGCGTCAAAAAGCAGATGGAAAAGAGTCAGCGCGAGTACTACCTGAATGAGCAGATGAAAGCCATTCAGAAAGAGTTGGGTGAAATCACTGAAGAGCCCAACGAGATCGAAGAGCTCGAACAGAAAATCGCCGACTCCGGGATGTCTGCAGAGGCCGAAAAGAAAACCCGCGCGGAGCTGGGCAAGCTGAAGATGATGTCGCCCATGTCTGCGGAGGCCTCGGTGTTACGCAGCTATATCGATTGGATGCTCAGCGTACCCTGGAAGAAAACCAGCCGGGTGCGTCACGACCTGATTAAGGCGGAAGAGATCCTGAACAAGGATCACTACGGTCTGGAAGAGGTCAAGGAGCGTATTCTCGAGTATCTGGCGGTGCAGAAGCGGGTTAAGAAAGTGAAAGGCCCGATTCTTTGCCTGGTTGGCCCGCCCGGTGTTGGTAAGACGTCTTTGGGCGAGTCCATTGCACGTGCCACCAACCGTAAGTATGTGCGCATGGCTCTTGGTGGCGTGCGCGATGAAGCGGAAATCCGCGGCCATCGACGTACCTACATCGGGTCCTTGCCGGGCAAGCTGGTGCAGAAAATTTCCAAGGTCGGTGTTAAAAATCCGCTGTTCCTGCTGGATGAAGTCGACAAGATGGGGATGGACCACCGTGGCGACCCGGCTTCTGCGTTGCTGGAAGTGCTGGATCCGGAGCAGAACAAGTCGTTTAACGATCACTACCTGGAAGTGGATTACGACCTCTCCGATGTGATGTTCGTATGTACCTCCAACTCAATGAACATTCCTGGGCCGCTGCTCGACCGTATGGAAGTGATCCGTATCCCCGGTTATACCGAGGATGAAAAGCTGAACATCGCCCAGCGCTATCTGATTCCAAAACAGCGCAAAGCTGCCGGCCTTAAGCCGGAAGAATTGGAGTTGAGTGATGAGACTGTACGCGATGTAGTGCGCTACTACACCCGTGAAGCCGGCGTACGTGGTCTCGACCGGGAAATGGCGAAAATATGCCGTAAAGTTGTTACCGAGCACGTACGTAAGTCCACCACGAAGAAAGTGGTTATCAAGCCGGATCAGCTGGAAGAGCTGCTGGGTGTACGCAAGTTCGATTACGGCCGCGCCGAGGAAGAAAATAAAATTGGCCAGGTTACCGGCCTGGCGTGGACAGAAGTGGGGGGCGAACTGCTTACCATTGAGTCCTCTGCAGTGTCCGGTAAAGGGCGGGTTATCAAAACCGGCTCTCTCGGTGATGTGATGCAGGAGTCCATTCAGGCTGCACTGACCGTGGTTCGTGCCCGGGCGCAGGCCCTGGGTATTGCCCCGGACTTTCATGAGACCCGGGACATTCACATTCACGTGCCGGAAGGGGCAACACCAAAGGATGGTCCGTCTGCGGGTATTGCCATGTGCACGGTGCTGGCTTCCGTACTCACAAATATTCCCGTGCGCTCCGATGTCGCCATGACGGGAGAGATTACCCTCCGTGGAGAAGTCCTGCGCATCGGTGGGCTTAAGGAGAAGCTGCTCGCAGCCCACCGTGGGGGGATCAAAACAGTTCTGATTCCGGCGGACAATGAGCGCGACCTGAAGGATATTCCGGATAATATTCAGCAGGATCTGGTGATCAAGCCAGTGAAATGGATTGATCAGGTGCTGGAGTACGCTCTGGAAAAAATGCCGAGCCCACTCAGTGATGAAGAGTACTCCGCGCTGAAAAAACAGGCGGAAGAGCGCTCCCAGAGATCTATCCAGACTCACTGATCTCTGGCTCGCAACTTCACTGCATAAAACGTTACGACACTGGCCGCCCCTGGATATCGAATATCCCGGGGCGGCTGTTTTAGAGCGTGAAAAAAAGCGTTGAAGAGAATGTGGGAAGTCGCGTAGAGTACGCAGCCTGCTTTACCGCAGGTTAAAAAATGATCTCGGCGGGCATTGCCTGAACAAGTCTGGTTCAAAAATGTCCAACTCCCCGCAAAGCCGCATGGTTCCTTGACCCACCAACAGGCAGTTGGTATAAAACGGGGCTTGTTGCGCTGCGGGGAACCGCAGGCGATCAAAAATTAACTGCATAAAATTGCATGTATGCGCCTTGTCACAAAAGGCTGCAACAGACCTTACATACACACCTAGAAACCTAGATAAAGAAACAGAGGGATATAGCGTGAATAAGTCCGAACTGATTGAAGCCATTGCCGCATCTGCCGACATTCCTAAGGCAGCCGCTGGCCGCGCTCTGGACGCCATGGTAGACAGCATTACTGATGCACTGAAAAAAGGCGATCAGGTAGCCCTGGTTGGCTTTGGCACTTTCGCTGTCAAAGAGCGCGCTGCGCGTACCGGCCGCAACCCGCGCACCGGTGACCCGATCGAAATTGCTGCTGCTAAAATCCCTAATTTCAAAGCCGGTAAAGCTTTGAAAGATGCGGTAAATTAAGAAGCTTTGTAAGCGACAATGCTTCAAGGAGGCGTATCACATGGATGCGCCTTTTTTGTTTCTGCAAGATTGAATTTTTCTGGATCAGCGGATTTAGACCGTATTCAGCGAGGGCCTGCCAGTAAATTGCGGCGCTTGACTGTAACAACAATAAGCAATGATCCAGGCGTGTACAGATAGAGTTAAATTCGGAGCTGAATATGCTTCAGTCCATGCGTGACAACTTGAAGGGAACTGCCGCGATTATTGTGGCTGCTTTCTTTGGATTTATTATGGTGATCGGTGGGATTGATTTCTTCACCGGTGCCAGTGGTGGCTCGGCCGACCAAGTGGCCGAAGTCAACGGGGAAAAAATCTCCAATCTCGATTTGCAGCGGGCGATCCAGAATCGCCGTTCAATGATCGAGAGCCAGTACGGTGAAAACGTACCTGCGGACCTGCTCACCGATGAACAGCTGCGCGGCCCGGTACTGCAGCAACTGGTCAACAGCTCGGTCATGCGCCAGGCGGCGCAGGAGCGCGGCATGGTTATGAGTGCAGCATCCGTGGACAAGGAAATCGTGCAGATGCCCGGTTTTCAGGTAAATGGCCAGTTTGACCAGCAAATGTTCCGCGACGGTCTTCGCCGTATGGGCTACAGCCCGGCGGGTTTCCGCCAGCTGCTCGAGCAGGAAATGGTGATGCAGCAGTACATCGGCAGTGTTGCTGACAGTGCCTTCGCGACCCGTGCGGAAGCGGAAGAGGTAGTGTCGGTGTCGATGGAAGAGCGTGACTTCGACTACCTGACGCTTTCGGCGACCCCACTGCTGGCGGATATGCAGGTTGGTGACGAAGAAATCCAGGCCTACTACGACGAAAATCAGCAAAACTTCCAGCGTCCCGAGCAGGTAGCTATCGAGTACATCGAGCTTACACCTGAGCAGTTTGCTGCAAGTATTGATATCTCTGATCAGGATCTGCGCGCGCAGTACGAGCAGGAGGTGAAAAACTTCCAGGCCAGTATCCGCCGTCACGCCGCTCATATTCTGATTGAGGGCGATGACGAAGCCGCGCAGAAGAAAGTCGACGAGGTTCAGGCGAAGCTGAACGAGGGCGGCGAGTTTGAGGCGCTGGCGAAACAGTACTCCGACGATATCGTTTCTCGCGAAGATGGCGGTGATGTCGGCTTCACCAGTGGCGATGTATTCCCCGAGGCATTCGAAGATGCTCTGGCTAGCCTGGAGGTCGGCGAGGTTTCCGGTGCGGTCAAGACCGATGCTGGCACGCACTTTATCAAGCTGATTGAAGTTGCCGATGCTGAGCCGCCGAGTTTTGAGGAGCGCAAGGCCGCGATCGCTGCCCGCCTGCGCAACGCGGAGGCCGAACGTGAATTCGTCGGTGCGCTGAGCCGTCTGGGTGATCTGGCCTACAATGCCGAGACGCTGTCTGGACCAGCGGAAGAATTGGGTCTTTCTGTACAGAAATCGCCGCTGTTTTCCCGTCAGGGCGGTGCAGGTATTACCGCAGAAGGTAAGGTGATTGAGGCCGCTTTCTCTCCAGAGGTTATGGAAGATGGCAATACTTCAGACGTGCTCGACTTGTCTGAAAACCACTCTGTGGTGCTCAAGGTTGTCGAGCACAAGCCTGCGGGTGTGAAGCCTCTGGAAGAGGTAAAGGAAGAGATTACCCAGCGCCTGAAACGTAACAAGGCTGGCGAGCAGCTGGCGAGCAAGGCCGCAAATATCCAGTCTCAGGTTGAGTCTGGTGAAGCGCTTGCTGATGTTGCGGCCGCCGAGGGGCTTACCCTTGAAACCAGTGACAAGACCCGTCGCGGTGGATTTGGTGCACGTGGAGAGGTAGTCAACCATGTCTTTAGCATGGATGCGCCCAAACCCGGTGCCAAGACCCTGGAGCAATTTACCCTGGGTACTGGCGATGTGGTTGTAGTGCAGTTGCGCGATGCGCGCGCCGGTGATCTTTCTCGTCAGAGCAAGGAGCAGCGCGACGCACTGATGCAGCAGCTGGCTTCCATGCAGGGCACTTCGGAACTCGCAGCCGTGCAGAAGTTCCTAGCGGGCAAGGCCGATATAGAAGTGTCTACTGTGGAGGAGTAATTCCTACCGCTATCAGGCACAAAAAAACCGGCGAAATCGCCGGTTTTTTTGTGCCTGTCAGTTTCCGCTTTTTATCCGCGAATAGGCTCAGCCATTTGATGCGCTATCCACGAACAGAGTGAGTCTCTGGCCGGGTTGCAGGTAGCCATTCTTGCTGATTTTGTTCCAGCGCACGATGTCGCTAATGTCGATACTGAACTTGCGTGCAATGCGGTACAGCGAGTCACCGCTACGCACGCGATAAGACAGTTTGCGGGTGGTACGGTTGCGGTCGTTACTGGAGCCCGCTGAAGAGTAGGCGACCAGCTTGCGGCCAGGGCGCAGGGTGTCGCCAGGGGCCATATTGTTCCAGCTGGCAAGTTCCCGCACTTTTACGTCCAGAGATCGTGCGATTCCCCAGAGGGTATCGCCAGGGCGCACGGTGTAGTTGGACTTCTTGCCTTTTCCTGATGATTGCTTGCGCTGTACACGCTGGTCAATCGAGTAGGCATACTGGGCGCTCGGTCCGGAGGCGCTTGGGATCAGTAGTGTCTGTCCGGCACGGATGCGGCTGCCGCGCAGTTTGTTGGTTTGCTGGATTGCGGCCACGGTGGTTTCGTAGCGGCGTGCGATGACCGAAAGAGAATCGCCGCGGGCTACCTGGTAACGCTGCCAGCTAACCCGCTGGTCGGCGGGGAGTTTTTCCAGCGCTGCGATAAACTGTGTTCCCTTGTCGCTCGGGATGAGCAGGCGGTGGCTGCCGTTGGGGTCGGTTGCCCAGCGGTTGTAGCCCGGGTTCAGCAGGTAGAGTTCTTCAATTTCAACATCTGCGAGTTCCGCGGCTTGTGCCAGGTCTATCTGGCTGCCCACGTTGATCGCAGTGTAATAGGGCGTGTTGCCCACATCGTGAAGCGGAACCCGGTAGTGGTCCGAGTGCGCCACTACCTCAGCCAATGCCAGCAGCTGCGGTACATAGCGCTGGGTTTCGCGAGGCAGTTTCAAGTCCCAGAAGCTGGTGCCTTTACCGCTGCGACGGTTGCGCTCCATGGCGCGACGCACCGTGCCTTCCCCGGCGTTGTAGGCAGCGAGGACTAGCAGCCAATCTCCATCGAATTTGGCCGACAAATAATTGAAATACTCGCTCGCGGCACGAGTGGATTCCACCACATCGCGGCGACCGTCATACCACCAGTTCTGGTTCAGACCGAATGAGCGTCCGGTGGCCGGAATGAACTGCCACATTCCAGATGCCTGGGCGTGGGAATAAGCAAAGGGATCGTAGGCGCTTTCGACGATAGGAAGCAGGGCAAACTCCATTGGAACGTTGGCCTGCTCAAGCTGTTCCGCCACATGGAAGATATAGCGGCGCGAACGCTCAGTCACCCGAGCCATATAGCCCTGGTTGGAGGAGAAGTAATTGACGTAGTCCTTTACCTTGGGGCGTTGAGTCTCCCGGTCCAGGGAGAAGCCCTGCCTCAGGCGTTGCCAGATATCTTTCGGAGGGAGAGCCGGTTCCGGCACATCCATAATGTTCTGGCTGATGGCGTTGAGTTCTCTGCCTTTGCCGTCAGCGCCGGAATCGACTGGGGAGGCGCTCACAGTTTGTGGTGCGTCGTCTATTTGCGCGCAGGCCCCCACTGCCGCTGCCAGTAGCGCAACGGCAAATTTCTTGTAAACCATTCTGGTATCCGCAGTCTGTTGTTATCTGTTTGCTCTTGTTATCTGCGTACTCATATACGGAATTGGCTGGCTGAAAAATAGCCAAGCCTGTCGCGTCTTTTATCGAGTAATACGCTTGAGCTTTGATTTGTAATTGTCTGATTCTAAAGAGGGAGTTTGGTTCCGGTCAATGCAATTTGGTCAAAAAGTGTCCTTCCATTGGCGTAAAGTGGCGAATATTTCTACAGGATTGCCTTTTACGTCGGCTCCATGCGCCACTGCATTTGTACGGATCTCCTCGGATTGCGTGCGCAGGAAGGGGTTGGTCTCCAGTTCAAGGCCGATGGTGGAGGGGAGGGTCGGTCGGTCTTGTTGACGGGTCTCTTGCGCTTCCGCGATGCGCTTGCCAATCGCCTGGTTGCCTGGCTCTGCCGCACTGGCAAAGGCAAGGTTGGCCAGGGTGTACTCGTGGGCGCAGTACACCTTTGTGTCCCTGGGCAGGGAGGTCAGTCGGGAGAGTGAGTGGTACATCTGCTCGGGTGTGCCTTCGAAAAGTCGGCCACAGCCAGCGGCGAAGAGGGTGTCACCACAGAAAAGATGTGTGTCACCCTCTGCTTCGAGTATCAGCGCGAGATGATCCAGGGTGTGTCCGGGCACGGAGAGTACTCGCCAGTCGCAGCCCATCAGGGAGAACTGGTCACCGTCCTGTATCGGGTGGGTGACACCTTCAATGGACCCGGGCCCGAAGACCTCACAGTCATACTTTTCCTTTAGGGTCTTTACCCCTCCGGTATGGTCAAAGTGATGGTGGGTGAGAAGAATGCCACTCAGGTGGGCGCCACCCAAAACCTCTATGACCGGGTCGGCATCTCCGGGGTCCACCACCCAATGTTCGCGATCCTGTTGCAAATGCCAGATATAGTTGTCGCTAAATGCAGGTATCGGGCGGATTGTGATCATTGTTGCTCCCCGCTAATCTACCGTTGTCGAGAACCCGGTTTTGTTTTGGCAACCTTAACATAACCCTCAAAAGAAGCCTCTAAGATCCAGGAGCTGCAGATGGGCAGAAATGCGGGTCGGAAACCCCTGTTCTACCGCGGAAAGGAGCAGACCCCATCGCTGGCGCAATCTTGTGTCAGCCTGGGGGATTGGTTTGAGAGTGCACTGGGCCAGGAGATCCTGACCCAGCAGCTTGCCCTTGCCCAGCCGCTCGTGGAGGGGCTATTCGGCTACCATCTCATGCAGGCGAGCGTGGCGCGCCAGGTGGACTTTGCCGCTTGTAGTCGGATCAACCACCGGTTTCGACTAAGTCCCTGCGCCGACAGTGGTGGAGCTGCTCTGGTTGAATTTGAGCAGCTGCCGCTTCCCTCTGAGTCGATTGATGTGGCGGTGCTTCATCATCTGCTGGACTTCTCGCCCCATCCTCATCAAGTGTTGCGTGAAGCGGGGCGGGTGCTGATCCCCGGTGGCCACATGGTATTGATTGGCTTCAATCCCTTTTCGCTGCTCGGTCTGTCACGGGTGTTTCGCTCCTCCAGTGCATACCAGATGGGCAACCAGTTGCGTGCGGCGCGGGTAGCGGATTGGATGAATCTGCTGGATCTGCAGGCGGGTACGATCGAGCGCGGCTTTTTCAGGCTGCCATTGCAACATTCTGACCTGCTGGCCAAGACTGCCTGGATGGAGCGTATGGGCAACCGCTGGCACTTGCCCTGTGGAGGCTTTTACATCATAGTCGCGCGCAAAGAGGTGGCGCGAATGCGCACCATCAAGCTCAACTGGAACGGGGATAAAAAGCCCGCCCTGACTGCGGTGCCCAGCAGCCCCCGCGTGGCTGCCAAGCAGCGGCACGAGAATCATAAGCAGAAGCGCTAGCCCGAGAGGCTCTGTTCCGCGTTTCATCTCTACGCTGACAGGGCGCGGCTGAACCCAAATCAAACACACGAGTCTGACTTGAAACAGGTAACCATATATACCGATGGCGCCTGCCGGGGTAATCCCGGTCCGGGTGGCTGGGGGGCATTGCTGATGAGTGGCGATGCGGAAAAAGAACTGTGTGGTGGTGAAGCCATGACCACCAACAATCGTATGGAACTGCTGGCTGCGATCAAGGCACTTGATGCGCTCAATCAGCGTTGCCATGTCGATCTGCATACCGATTCCCAGTATGTGCGCCAGGGAATCACTGGTTGGATTCACAACTGGAAACGAAACGGCTGGAAAACCGCAAATAAGAAGCCGGTAAAAAATGCCGATCTTTGGCAGGCCCTGGATCTTGCGATTGCCAATCATGAGGTGCAGTGGCACTGGGTAAAGGGGCATGCGGGCAACCCGGGCAATGAGCGCGCGGATGCATTGGCCAATCGCGGCATTGATGAGCTGGGGGAATAAGTTTATGCGTCAGATCGTACTCGATACGGAAACGACCGGCCTGGACCCAAAGTCGGGCCACCGGATTATTGAAATTGGCTGCGTTGAACTGATCAACCGCAAGCTTACCGGTAAGCATTACCACCAGTACATCAACCCCGAGCGTGAGGTGGATGATGGTGCGATCGAAGTTCACGGTATCACCAACGAGTTTCTTGCGGACAAGCCAGTCTTTTCCCAGATCGCCGATGAGTTCATGACATTCTGTGATGGCGCAGAATTGGTGATTCACAATGCGCCCTTCGATGTAGGCTTTATCGATGCCGAGCTCAAGCGTCTGGGAAGTCCTCGTTGGCAGGCCGTCGCCGCACACTGTGGTGTTCTGGATACGCTCACCCTCGCGCGAGAAAAACACCCCGGGCAAAAAAACAACCTCGATGCGCTGTGTAAGCGGTATTTCGTAGATAATTCACAGCGGGATCTACACGGCGCATTACTGGATGCGGAGATTCTCGCCGACGTCTACCTGCTGATGACCGGCGGGCAGACGGACCTGGCGCTCGCTGGTACTGGCAGCAGTAAGGAAGAAGGAGAGGGCGGTGAGGCCGAGCAAAATGAAGTCGGCTCTATTCGTCGTCTTAGCGTTGATCGTGCGCCCCTGTCTGTTATTCGTGCGGGCGCCGAAGAGGAGCAGGCCCACGCGGAATTCCTGTCATTGCTGGAAAAGGCGGCGGGCAAACATTATTGGTAACTTGCTTTCGTCCGGTAAAACATTCGCTTGAAATAAAAACGGGGCCTGAAGGCCCCGTTTTTATTTGTCCTGACTGGATTAATCTCCTGTCAGAGTGCGTAGACCACGCAGAAGAAGGCGACAATAGTGAGAACGACGGTGTAAGGCAGGGCCATGATCACCATGCGCCCGTACGACAGGCGAATCAAAGGCGCCAGTGCCGAAGTGAGCAGGAACAGAAATGCCGCCTGGCCATTCGGAGTGGCGACGCTGGGCAGGTTAGTGCCGGTATTGATGGCGATGGCCAGCTTTTCAAAATGCTCGCGGGTGATGTCTCCGGCAGTCAGCGCTGTTTTTACTTCGTTGATGTACACCGTGGCGACAAAGACGTTGTCACTGATCATGGAAAGTAGGCCGTTCGCCAGGAACAGCATGCCCGGCTGTTGTTCCGGTTCCAGGCTCAGTACGAAGTGGGTGACGGGTTCGAACAGGTGCTGCTCATGGATGACGGCCACAATCGCAAAAAAGACCACCAGCAGAGCGGTGAAGGGGAGGGCCTCCTCGAAAGCGTGGCCGATACGCGCTTCCTGGATAATGCCGTTGAATGAAGTCAGCAGCACGATGACCATCAGGCCGATAATGCCGACCTCGGCAACGTGAAATGCGAGTGAAAGCACCAGGATGACAGCGACCACACCCTGGACCCATAGTTGAACCACGTCGCGTTTACTGCGCTTCGCTTTCTGTTCGCTGGCGAAATGTGCCAGTACTTCGCGCACCGCTTCCGGTAACTTGGCGCCATAACCGCAGATTCCGGTTTTCTCCAGCAGGAAGCAGGTGATCAGGCCGGCCGCAAGCGCGGGCATGGTGACGGGGGTCATGTTGACGAAAAACTGTACAAAGTCCCAACCCGCTTTTTCCGCGATCAGAAGGTTTTGTGGCTCGCCCACCAGTGTGCAGACGCCACCAAGTGCGGTGCCCACCGCACCGTGCATGATCAGGCTGCGAAGAAATGCGCGGAACTGGTCCAGGTCGGAGCGGTGATACTCAACTACCTCGTCATCTTTCGAGTGGTCGTGCTCCGGGTGCGTCTGTCGGTTGGACGCGACCTTGTGGTACACCGCGTAAAAGCCCACCGCAACAGCAATCAGTACGGCAGTCACCGTCAGGGCATCGAGGAACGCGGACAGAATCGCAGACACACCGCAGAACAATAGCGACAGCGTGGTCTTTGAGCGGACGGTGATCAGTAGCTTGGTGAAAACATGCAGCAGCAGGCTCTTCATGAAGTAGATGCCTGCCACCATAAACATCAGCAGCAAAATTACCTGAATGTTTTCATTTACTTCGTGAAACACAGATTGGCTGCTGGTCATTCCGAGCAGTACGGCCTCGATTGCGAGGAGGCCGCCGGGCTGCAGCGGGTAGCACTTCAGCGCCATTGCCAGAGTGAAAATAAACTCGCCGATAAGAACCCAGCCGGTTATGAATGGCGAAGTGGCATAAAGAATAATCGGATTGGCGATTAAAAAAGCAGCAATTGTCAGCTTGTACCAGTCGGGCGCCTCGCCAAGAAAGTTGGCACCAAAGGCGCTGCGGAAGCTCCCGCCCGGGGTGGGGCGAGTGTCGTTGAGGGCGTTCATTATACTGCTACTTCCTTTATTTTCCGCTGGCCGCAACCCGCTGCGGCTCGGGCGCCGGGGAAACTACCCATTTCTTGCGAAAAATTCAATGGATTTTCCGGGATGCCAGTACTGTCGTCCTAATTTGTCGATTGTTCGATGGAAATTGGAGGAGGAAAGGTGGAATATCGCGCGGTTTGGTATAAATTGCTCTTCTGCCACTCGAAATCCTATTGATGACGACAACTTCCACGATTGGTCTATAGGGGGAAGATAGTCATCAGGTACAGGATGTGGACGGGGGCCGAAATAAAAGAAAGAAAATTGCAGTGGTGTAGGCAGTGAGTGAATTGCGCGAAATCAACCTGACTTCAGTCAGCCTGGTTAAAGAAGAGCTGATTGCGAGTATCGAGGGGGCAACTGGCTATCTGGATCAGTTTGCAGTCGATCACGCAGACAAGGCGGCCCTGGAAAAATGTATTCAGGCGCTGCGCCAGGTGTCTGGTGTGCTGCAGATGGTACAGCTGGCAGCCGCGGAACTGCTGGCGCAGGAAATGCTGGTTGCCATGGGCGACCTGCTCCAGGACCGCCAGCAATCTCCAGAGGAGTTACTCGAGGGCGTTGGTACCGCTTTTTATGTGCTGACCCGATATCTCGATTTTGTCCAGAACCGGGCTACCACGCGTCCTGAGCTTTTGATCCCCTATATCAATAATTTGCGACTTGTCCGGGCACAGGCCCCGGTTCCTGAAAGTCATTTCCTGCGCTGCCGTCTGGATGCGACCGTACCCGGGGTGGTCTCCTCGGCAGTCATGTCTGAAGATCTGAAGACGTTTGTGCGTCGTTTTCGGCATATGTATCAGGTGGGTTTGCTGGCGCTGCTCAAGGGCAAGCCTCGCGGGCCCGCCTACACCATGATGGCTCGCGCACTGCAGCGTATCGCCAGCGTTACCGCGGGGCGGCCGAACGGTAAGTTATGGACCGTAGCAGGAACGGCTATCAGTGCCATGGCATCCAGGGAGATGCTGGTCAATCGCCAGCGGGTAATGGTGTTGAGTATGCTGGATCGCCGCTTGCGGAATATCTGCCGCGAGGGCGATGTGGCGCTGGATCAGCCTGCACCTCCGGTGCTGATCAAGGAGTGTCTGTATTGGTTGGCGCTCGCCGGGCCAGCAGAAAAAGGGGAGAAGCTGCTGCAGGTATTTGGCATCAAGTCATTGCCGTATCGCGAGCCCGAGCTGGAGCGTGACCGTGCCAGTCTGGGCGGCCCCGGTGCCACTGCCATCGCTGCCGTCGCCAATGCGCTGGACGAGGAGCTTTCCGGGGTGCGCCGGATGCTGGACGATGCCGAGACCATCGCCGTTGCCGGTCTCGATGAAGAGGGCGGGCTGGTAGAAACGCTGCGCCGTATTGCCAACACGCTGATACTGCTCAATTTCCGTCGTATCGGCGAGAACCTGGCGGGCTCCCTCACCGCCTACCAGAGTTGTGCTCACACTGGGGGCCGCGCAGCAGATAATGCTTTGCAGCAACTCACCAATCAGATTCTGGCGGTAGACAGTACTATCCGCGCATTGCGCCAGAGCTCCTCTATTGAACTGGATGAATCCGGTCAGGCGGATATCGCGCTCGAGCGCAGCCAGCTTGCCGAGGCAGAGCTGGCGGTGCTGAAGGAAGCGGAGGCGGGGCTGTCGCTGATCAAGCGCGCACTGGCTTCCTATGCAGATTCCGGGTTTGATCACGGCCATATTCGCAATGTCTCCACCACGCTCAACAGTGTGCGCGGTGGGCTTGTGGTGTTGAGCCTGGGGCGCGCTGCTGCTGTTGTGGAGCGCCTCGCGCACTTTGTGGATGCCGTGATTGACCAGAAAAGCGTCGTCCCAGGGGTGGAGCAGTCGCTGGAAATATTTGCCGATGCGATCATCAGTCTCGAGTATTACCTCGGCGAAGTGAAGCTCCACCGCCAAGCCGATAAGCAGTCGCTGGATCTGGCAGTCGAGAGCCTGGAAGCCCTGGGTTACCCGGTGGAGGTTGCCTGATACCGCCCAATGATTCAGTCTTGAGGCGCGATCTCCAGTGAACCTGAAGGTGCTATGACAGATTTCACCCCCGCCGGGTGCGTATTACCGCACCCGGAATTTCACCGGCATATCCTGGTTTCCGGTGGCGAAGTATTGTGCTCCTCCCAAGGACCACTTCATCTTTCTCTGCCTGTTCACATATTCACTGAGCAGGGGGCTATCGAGCCGGGCGCTTCCTGCAGTCATTACCTGGGCGAGTGGTGTGGCGAACCTTGCGGGGTGCATCACCTCCCCATTCGTGTTGAGGTCCCCGGATGCGAGTGGCTGGGGCTGAGAAGCCTGCTGGGCTCGGTCCCTGAGCCGCTCTTCTTTCTGGTCGGTCGCGCTTTGCAGGTGGTGAACTGGGATCTCGACCACCGCTTCTGCGGCCGATGTGGTCGGCAGACCGAGTATCATCCTCGAGACCGCGCCCGAGTCTGCGGCCACTGTTCCCTGGTGGTGTACCCCCGTATCTCTCCCTGTGTCATCATGCTGGTCACCCGCGGTGACCAGTGTCTGCTAGCCCGCCATACCAGGCACCGTCACGCGCTGTATACCGCACTGGCGGGCTTTATTGAGCCGGGGGAAAATGCGGAACAGGCGCTTGCTCGAGAGGTGCGAGAAGAGGTTGGACTCGAAACCGGTGCTGTGCGCTATGTGGGCAGCCAGTCCTGGCCGTTTCCAGGCCAGCTGATGATCGGCTACCTTGCGGAAGCAACGGGTGGTGCACTGACGCCTGATCAGGAGGAAATTTCCGAGGCACGGTGGTTTCATCGGTCCGAGATACCGGAGGCCATTCCTCCTGTAGAGACGTTGTCTGGGCAACTGATTCGAACATTTATTGATAAGGGTTGAACCCTGGGTGATGTGCTTACCCGCGAAATAAAGAGGCAAAGATAATGTATATAGCTATTACGTTTGTGATTGCCTTTATTGCCCTGTTGTTGGTGTTCTGGGGCGGTAAAGTTTTACTCAAAGGCAGCTGGTTGCTGGGTTTCTTGCGCGGCACAGTTGGCCTTTTGTTGCTGGCCGGTGCCCTGATGATCGTGCTGGTGGCGCTGGATGTTTATAGTTACCGCAATCTCGCCGATGAACATAGCGTGGGTACGGTGAGCTTTGAGCGCATGGACGATCAGCATTTCATGGTGAAGTTTGCTGACGAGGACGGTATCTCACAGGAATTTGAACTCCGCGGTGATCAGTGGCAGCTGGATGCCCGAATGCTGAAGTGGAAAGGTGCTCTGGCGCGCTGGGGTATCGAACCCGCCTATCGCCTGGACCGTCTCAGCGGTCGGTACCTGACATTGCAGGATGAGCGCAACAAGGAGCGTTCGGTCTATGCACTTGGTGAAAGTGAGCATGGGGTCGATGTCTGGAGTATGTTGCGCAATATGGATAACCGGGTACCCATGGTAGACGCGGTGTACGGAAGCGCGACCTTCCTGCCGATGCAGGATGGCGCGGTGTACGAAGTGCGGATCAGTCATACCGGGTTACTGGCGCGACCATTGAATCAGCAGGCGCGTTCTGCACTGAACGAGTGGCAGTAATTGCCACAGGCGCGCAGACAAGAAAAAATCAGATAACCTGAATTTGGGGGTTGAGTGGAATTTCTCAGTGAATATGGATTGTTTCTGGCCAAGGTGGTGACCGTGGTTGTGGCTCTGTTGGTGGTGATTGGCATCATCGTGGCAAACAGGGCACATATGAAAGATCGGCAACCGGGGCATATTGCGGTGACGCACCTCAATGACCGGTACGAGGATATGAAAGAGGCGCTGCTTGAAGCCGTGATGGATCACGCGGATTTTGCAGAGCGCAAAAAGCAACAGGAAAGGGATCGCAAGGCTGAGGCCAAGGCCCATGCCAAGAAACGCAAGGCGGAACTGAAAGCGCAGGCAAAGGCGCGCAAAGAAAACAAAAGTACGGAAACCGGTGGCGCCCACGAGGTTAAAGCTGCTGAGCAAGCTGAGGCGGATTCGGAGGCGGGTGCTGAATCGTCTGCACCCACAGGCGGCGAAGCGGAAAAGCCGGCCGGTAGCGACACGCGCAAGCGCCTGTTCGTCGTGCACTTTGATGGGGATATCAAGGCCAGCGCGCTGGCGAACCTGCGGGAAGAAATTACCGCGATTCTGCAGGTCGCCGACAAGGAGGACGAAGTGGTGGTCTCTCTGGAGAGCCCCGGGGGGATGGTTGCCAATTACGGTCTGGCAGCAAGCCAGTTGGCCCGGGTGCGCAGTGCGGGGGTGAAGCTGACCATTGTGGTCGACAAGGTGGCGGCCAGCGGTGGTTATATGATGGCCTGCGTTGCCGACCGAATTTTGGCGGCACCATTCGCCATGCTGGGTTCCATCGGGGTTGTCGCGCAATTACCAAATTTTCATCGGTTGTTACAGCGCAATGATGTCGACTTCGAGCTGTTTACTGCCGGTGAATACAAGCGCACTGTGACCATGTTCGGTGAAAACACCGAGGAAGGAAAAGAAAAATTCCAGAGTGATCTGGAAGAGATACACACCCTGTTCCAGCACTTTGTCTCGGAGTATCGCCCGCAGCTGGATATTGCAAAGGTCGCCACCGGCGAAGTGTGGTTTGGGCAGCGCGCGCTGGACCTCGCGCTGGTCGATGAGTTGAAAACCTCGGATGAATACCTGACTTCGCGGGCGCAGAATGCAGACCTGTATCAGGTGGAGTACAAAGAGCGGCAGAATATCGCCAAGAAAATCGGTATCGCCACTCAGTCAGGGATCGAGAGCACGCTTGCGCGACTGTTTTCCCGGCTGGCGGCCTGGCGTCACCAGGCCCAGTAATTTCACAGGACCTGATTTGCAGTACCTGGTTTCGCAATACTAGTTATTGAATCAGAACGGCTTACGGATTGCTTATGTCTGACCACACGTATCGTGCAATGCTGGTAGAGGAGGTGGCCGCGGGTAAGTACGATCAGACGATCGTTGTGCGCGCGGCGGACGACTTGCCGTCAAATCCGGTCAGTATTGCCGTGTCCCACTCGTCGCTGAACTATAAAGATGCGCTATCTGCGTTTGGCAATCGTGCGGTTACCCGGGAGTATCCGCACACTCCTGGGATCGATGCGGTGGGTAGGGTCCTTGCCGACGAAAGTGGTACCTTTTCCAGCGGCGACAAGGTGATCGTGACCGGCTACGACCTAGGTATGAACACCGCCGGTGGTCTCGCCGAGCGGATCGCCGTGCCGGCAGGGTGGGTTGCTCGGCTCCCGGACGGACTTTCGGCCCGGGAGGCCATGATACTCGGCACCGCGGGTCTGACCGCGGCTCTGTGTGTGGAGAAGCTGCTGGAGGCTGGCGCGAAGCCGGCCGACGGCGAAGTGCTAGTGACTGGTGCTACGGGTGGCGTCGGTTCCATCGCTGTGGCACTGTTGGGCAAGCTGGGCTTTAAGGTTGCAGCCGTAACCGGCAAGTTGGAGTCTGCCGAATTTCTGACAGGCCTGGGTGCCTGGAAAGTGTTGGACCGGGAAACCCTGGCGCCTTACGCCGATAAAGCCATCGCCAAACCGTTGTGGGCGTGGGCGGTGGATACCGTCGGCGGGGAGACCCTGTTCAACGTGATCAAATGCCTCAAATACGGTGGCGGTGTCGCTGCCTGCGGCATGGCATCCGGTGCCCAGTTCCAGGCTAATGTGTTTCCGTTCATTCTTCGTGGTATCAGCCTGCTTGGCGTCGACAGCGTTGAGCTGCCACTTCAGAAAAAGTCGGAAGTCTGGGGCATGCTGGCTGGCGACTGGTATATCGGAGAGCAGCTGGAAAAAATCGCCGAAGACATCTCTCTGGAGCAGGCGCCAGAGTTTCTCGCACGACTGCACCGGGGGCACGGAATAGGGCGCTACGTTGTGGATATGACCCGTTAGAGAATTTTGGTCTGGAATGTGAAATTGCGCGCAAACCGCGGTAGACGGCAAGCGGCTGGCGGTATCGGGTTACCAAATTGCCTGCTATCCTGACCTACAATCGTCTATAGGCATATATAGTCACGGGATTGCCACAATAATTTTTGGTGGGATGGTTGGCTTAAAATTCGGTCAGAATTGAAATTCTATCCCATTTTCGCTGGTCTGGTAGCAAGCTTTGTCGGTTAACACCCTGCCCACTTCCCAAATTCCCGACGCCGGTGCACTGGTGCTGTCTGGCGGCGGCGCTCGCGCTGCCTATCAGGTCGGTGTTCTCAAGGCGCTGGCCGAACTTGCCCCGGATTCGGAACCAAACCCCTTCAAAATTATTTGTGGCACTTCCGCCGGTGCGGTCAATGCGCTGCTACTGGCGACCCATCCGGGCAGCTTCAAAGAGGCCACTGAGCGACTTTATGAGCTGTGGATGGGGCTGACGGTCGATCAGATCTATCGCAGTAACTGGAGTAGCCTGCTGGGCAATGTCCTGACCATCTCCATGTCACTGTTCAATCAGGGGGTTGCCAGGCGTAACCCACTGGCATTGCTGGATAACAGCCCGCTGCGGGAATTGGTGACGGAAGTCATTCCCTTTGCCAATATCCAACGCAATATCGATGAAGGGCGTTTGCGTGCGGTCAGTGTCAACGCCATGTCTTACAGCGACGGCGAGTCGGTTAGCTTCTTTCAAGGCAGTGATGACCTGCTGGAGTGGAGGCGTTTTCGCCGTTGTGGAGAGCGCGCGCAGTTGACGGTGGAGCACCTGATGGCTTCTGCGGCCATTCCCACGCTTTTCCCATCGGTAAAAATCGGTAACGACTATTTCGGCGACGGCGCGGTGCGGCAACTGGCGCCTATCAGCCCGGCACTGCATTTGGGCGCCTCGCGGGTTTTCGTGGTGGGGGTATCGGATAATCGCTCTCCCGTACACTGGGGCAAACGGCGTAAGGTGCCAAAGCATTCCCCATCTCTTGCACAGATTGGCGGGCAGCTTTTCAATGCCGCGTTTATCGACAGTCTGGAAGGGGATCTTGAGCACCTGGACCGGGTCAATGTATTGCTGGACTCGGTAGATGAAAAGGTGTTGCCGGGGCTCGCGCCTTTACGCGCGGTCGAGTCTGCAGTGATTGAGCCAAGCCAGAGCCTGGATCGCATTGCCGGCCGCAAGGTACGCTACCTGCCGCCAGCAGTGCGCTGGCTGTTCCGCTCTACCGGGGCCACCACCTCGGGAGGTGGTGCTTCTGCAGCGAGCTACCTCCTGTTTGAAAAGCCGTACCTGAGTGAATTGATAGAGCTGGGTTATCAGGATGCCATGTGGGAACAGGAAAAATTACGCGACTTCCTGCGTCCACGGACGCAGCTGGTTCAGACCCAGCAGAAAGGTTTTTTTGGTATACGGGTAAAACCCGCAACGGAAGCAAGTAATGGCAACTCACCTTCTTAACGACGGTTTCAATTTCTTTAGTGCTGTGCGGCGGGGAGTGATCCTGCTGCTGGCGGGCGCGCTTGCAGCCTGTAGCAGCCCGGCGGTCAAAGAATCGGGTGACGATTCCGGGTTGCGCCAGCAGAGCCAGAGTGAGTATCGCCAATTGCTTGATGAGGCCCATCAGTTGAGTTTTACGCTGGACTTTGATCGTCTGCGCAAGGCCTATGTGGAGTCTCCAGAGTACAACCCATACGGCGGCGTAAAGCTCGATGGGTTACCCGAGGCTTATAGTTCGGTGGAGAGCGCGGACTTTCTCGGTTGCCTGCGCAACGTCGACCGGGTCCTCAAGTACAATTACATGAGCCTGGAAGCGCACATGATCGGTGTGGTTTGCAGCGGGCAGGCCGGTGAATTTGAGCGTGAAGACCAGCATCGCTACATGGTGGAAGGGTTGATGACTTCCATCGAAAATAGTGGGGACGGCAAGTCCCAAGAAAGCGCTTTCCTGACGATCAGCACCTCTGAGCTTCGCGGTTTTGTACGTCTCAAGGGATTGCAGGTCCTGGATCAATCCATCGTGTACGACAACCAGGGTATCTACGACAAGATGCAGGTGCGCGATCCGGAATCCGGTGAGGAGTATCCGCTGTTTTTCAATGTCAGTCAGCAGTTTGCGCAGGGTTTCGAGGGGGAGTAAAACTCCCCCTTTTCCATCGGCGATTTTTAAATAAGTTTACAGAAGAAATTGCGTAAGCTTTTCCCATTCGAAGCGACGTGTCTTGCGGTCGCTAAACAGAATTTCCACCTTTGAATCCTCCCACTTGATCACCCGGCCGTAACCCAGTTTTTGATGTCGGATGCTGTCACCCAGCTCCGGCTTTCGCAGTGCGGCGCGCGGTGCATTGATATCCGGGTTGTAGTCGCACGCTGCCAGGTAGCGCAGCGCCAGGCGGGTAACCGGTACCTGGGTGGTGATATTTTTCGGGCGGACCTGCAGGCTCTCGCCCAGCAGGTTGCTGAGCGGTAAGTGCATTTCATCCAGAAATAATGAGGGCTTCTGCTCAGAGTCGATACCAGCAGTAGTTTTCTGCGCACTTTCTGCTGGAGGTGTCAGTAGGTACAGCTGCTTGCGAGCACGGGTCATCGCCACATACATCAAGCGGCGTTCGCTCTCGGTGGATGCGGGTGTCGAGAAATCTCGCTGCGGCTGGTACGGCATATTGTGCACCGTCAGCGAGGGAATGATCACCTGGTCCCACTCCAGCCCTTTGGCCTGGTGCATGGTGGTGATCTGAATGGCATCTGCGGGTACCTTATCCTGTTCGTCTTCACTCTGGTCCTGCTTTTGATGCCGCAGCTGAAGCTGTTGCAGGTGCTCCAGCGTTTCTTTGGGGGGGAGGCGCAGCTGATCCAGGTACTGGCAAAATGCCAGGATGGTCTGCTGCTTTTCCTCGGCCTGTTGGCGGTTGAAGGCATCCTCGCCAATGCCGCTTAGATAATCCAGTTCGCCGAGTTGGCGGCGCACCAGCTCGCCACCGTGACCGCGCCACTTTTCTACCTGCTGCAGCAATTCCGCACGCTGCCTCAGGCGTTTGCACTGGGGTTGGCTGAGGGATTCGGGAATCAGCTTGAGCAGTTGTTTTCCCCAGCCTTTATCATGCTGGCTGAGACGTTCGCATATGGGCTCCAGTACTGCGCGTGGAATGCGGATGTGCGGTGCCGTCATCCATTCATAGAGCCCCTGCGCGCGGCGTTTGCTGGTCTGTTCCGCAAAGCGGCCGGCGGCGATATTCAGGCTCCAGAACAGCGGCCGCAGTTCACGCCTGGAAAGTACCGTGTTGCGATTGCCTGAGCGGTAGGGGATATTATTTGCGAGTAGTGCAAGTTCCAGGGGGGCGGCCAGTGACCAAAGGCGCACCAGTATTGCCATTTCCCCAAGAGCGTTCCCCTGTTTCTGGCATCGCCGGATGTGCTCCACCAGCCACTTTCCTTCGTTCTGGGTTTGTACCTGGTGCAGTTCGGTTTCGGCGCCGCGGTTACCCGATACACAGAAGATATCCGCGCGTTCACTGTTGTTGTGAATAAAGTGGTTGGCGGCCAGGGACAGGCTGTGTCCGTAGCGGAAGGTGCGGCTTAACTGGTACACGTTGGATGGTGGGAAGTCGCCGTCGAACAGGCGCAGCAAAAACTCTGGCCGCGAACCGCGCCATTCGTAGATGGTCTGGTCCGGGTCACCGATGGCGATCACATTGCCGGATTTTCCGTGCAGAACCCGCAGCAGGTAGTGTTGTATCTCGTTGATATCCTGATACTCGTCTACCAGGATGTCCTGGTAAAGGCCCCCGTACTGCTCTGCGATTTCGGGTTGTTGGCTAAACAGCATCGCCGGGTCGTAAATCAGATCGGCGTAGGTCACGGCACTCTGATCCCGCCGCCAGTCTTCGAAGTGGCGAAACACCTTCAGGAAATACATGTATTCATCGCCGAGCCCAAGCCGCTGGAATGCACTTAGATCGCCGCTGAGGACCGTCTTGGTGTAATCGATAAAAAATTCCGCCGCTTCGGTTTCAGACTGCTTGCGTGCGCGAATTTCTTCAATGTCCGCCGGTGGCGCACAGGCTTCTATCGCCCTCCAGATTTGCAGCTGGACCAGGGATTGGGGTAGTGGTGTCAGGTTGACTCGCTCGATCTGACCGCGCGCAATCATGCGCTGGTAGATCTGAAACCCGAGACTGTGGAAGGTGTTTACTCGGGGCACCTGATTCCCACACAGCTTTACAAGCCGCTGGGAAAAGTCGTCTTTGGCGTTGCGGTTGTACATCAGAATCAGCATGCGCGCGGCAGGTGTGCCTGCATGCAGCCGGTTCTTGATGTAGTGAAGCAGCGCGGTGGTCTTGCCGGAGCCCGCGACCGCGATGATCTTTGCGTGACCGCCGGAGTGGTTGGCGATAGCCTGTTGCTCTTCCGTGAGCGGTTGCTCGGACTCTATATTCGGCTCGTCCTTGAGATGATGCTCGGCACCTGGCATGGAAACTCTACACTGCTTGGAGAAATACTGTATATATTGCCAGTATGGGCGGTGAGGGTACAGGAATTTATGCCGGTTGTTGCTCTGGCTCTTGCCCCTCGGGCGGGGTGTCGTCGTTCAGAAGGGCCAGTTCGGCGATATAGGAGGACAGGAAAATACGTCCGGTGAGTTTTTCCAGCAGGCGCGAGCGGCTCAGGCGGTCCAGCACCGGCCCTTTGACTTCCGCGAGATGCAGGCGGATGTTGCGGCTTTGCAGATCCTTGTTGATCTGGTGCAGGCGTTCCAGGGCGGTGCCGTCGATACGGCTGACTGAGGACAGAATCAGTATCAGTTCCCGGGTATCCGGGTGACGCTTCAGTTCGCTCAAAAGGCGATCTTCAATCGCGCTGATATTGCTGAAAAACAGGCTCTCGTCGATGCGCAGGAACAGCAGGTCCCTGTGGGTTTTCACATCGTGGCGTAGCACGTTACGGAAATGCTCGGTTCCGGGTACCCGCCCCACAACGGCAATATGAGGCCGGCTGCTGCGCCAGATCAGTGTGGCGAAGGACAGTCCGATACCGAGGGCAATGCCCACTTCGACACCGAACAGCAGTACCCCGGCGAAGGTTCCCAGCATAGCGATACCGTCGGTGCGATCGTAGCGCCAGTTGTGAACAAAGCCCGGAAAATCGAACAGGCTGGCCGCGGCGACGATGATGATTGCCGCCAGCACGGTCAGTGGAAGCTCGCTGAACATGCCGGTGAGGTATATCAGTACCGGGATCATTAACAGCGCAGCCAGCACCCCGGCCAGCGGCGATACTGCGCCGGCCTCGGCATTAACCGCGGTGCGTGAAAAGCTGCCGGCCACCGGCAGGCCGCCGGAGAAGGCACTGGTGATATTAGCGGCTCCCAGCCCGAGCAACTCGCCGTCCGCATTCAGTCGCTCTCCGCGTCGGGTAGCCAGCGCCTGAGCAATAGAAAGACTTTCGACGAAAGTGAGCAGGGCGATGATCAGTGCTGGCAGTAGCAGTTGATAGGCGAGGCTCCAGTGCCAGTCCGGCAAAGCAATTCGGGGTAGCCCCGGTGGAATGGCGCCTACGGTATCCAGTTCTTCGCCGAGCTTGAGCCAGTGCACCAGGGCAATAGCGCAGAGAACCAGCAGCATCGGCATTAGCTTTGCCGCCAGTCGCGCCATCTGTTTGGGTGTGCCCATGCGAAACAGCAGCATGGGCAGCCACACGCGGCTGAAAATCAGTAATGCGGCGGTAGTGACACCAAAAACTAGGGTGGGTAGGTGGGCCTCAGGCAGGTGTTCGATCACATGAAAGAGCTTTAGCGACGCGGTATCTCCCTCGGCCTTGATACCCAGTAGGGATGGCAGCTGGCCGACGATGATCAGTGCCGCGGCGCCGGAAACAAAGCCGCTGATGACCGGGTGACTGAGCAGGTTGGAAAGGGTGCCCATCTTGAACAGGCCCATGACAAACAGGAAAAGCCCGCTCAGGAGAGTGAGCACAATGGCTGCGCCGATATATTCAGGGCTGCCGGTGGCGGCGAGTGGTGTCAGTGCCGATACGGTCATCAGTGATAGGACCGCCGCGGGTCCAACAGACATTGCGCTGCTGCTGCCGAATACCGCATAAGCTATAAGTGGCACCAGGGAGGCATAAAGACCCACATGGGGTGGCAGACCCGCCAGCAGTGCATAAGCGAGTCCCTGAGGCACCAGCAGCATGCCGGAAACCAGTGCCGCGGTAATGTCAGAAGAGAGCCACTGGCGGCGGTAGTTTCTAAGCCACTTGGGAATGAGTCGGTTTGCCCGTATCACTTGTGCAGGTGTGTACCAGAGACCATGGGATTCCAACAGGATAGTCCCTGGTACAGCCCCTGAGCCAGGCGGCGCAGCTCAGGCCGGTTTACGCGTGGCGTTTTTCCAGCAGCTTGAAGACCAGCATGCCGGACACCATGGCGAGCACAAATACCATTGCACCGGTTTCCAGGGCGCCAGATGCCACAATTCCGGGGCCCGGGCAAAAGCCTGCCAGACCCCAGCCCACACCGAAGGTCAGGCTGCCGAGCAGCAGACGCTTATCCAGTGTACGTTTGCCAGGCAAGTTGATCGGGTCACCCAGGAACGCCGTTTCGCGTTTTCTGGCGATAGCGAACGCCGGCAGTCCCACTGCGATGGCGCCGCCCATGACCAAAGCCAGGGAGGGGTCCCAGGCGCCGAACAGGTCGAGAAACCCGAGTACTTTTTCCGGGTTGGCCATGCCCGAGAGCAGCAAGCCAAAGCTGAAGATTAATCCGGAGACAAATGCGGATAGAGTCGCTTTATTCATGGCATCAGGCTCCCAGCAGGTGGCGAACGATGTATACGGTGGCGAAGCCGCCGAACATAAAGGTCATGGTGGCGGCGAGTGAGCGCGGCGACAGCCGCGAGAGTCCGCACACCCCGTGCCCACTGGTACAGCCGGCCGCATAGCGAGTGCCGATACCAACCAGCAGCCCCGCGGCAATCAGTACCGGATAGCTGGCATTGATTTCGATGGTGGGCAGGGCGTGAAACAGTCCCCAGATCCCGGGGCCCGCCAGCAAGCCGAGAATAAACGCCAACTGCCAACCGCGATTGCTCTTGTTTTGAGCGTCGCGCTCACTGTTGAACAGTCCACCGAGAATCCCGGAGATTCCCGCGATACGACCATTCATTAGGATCAGCCAGGCGCTGGCCAGTCCGATCAGGACACCGCCGGCGAGGGCGGATACAGGGGTGAATGCATTCCAGTCGATGCTCATGGTGATGAGTTACTCCGCGCAATACAGTTGATACAAAGTCTGAAGAAGGGCCAGAACCTTCGGGTCAGCCACGCGGTAGTACACCCGCTTGCCTTCCTTCCGGGTGGCCACCAGTGCCTCCCGGCGTAAAACGCCCAGTTGCTGTGACAGGCTGGGCTGGCGGATGTCCAGGCGTTCCTCCAATTCACTGACGCAAAGCTCTTCCTCGCATAGCTGGCAGAGCAGGAGCAGACGATCCTGATTGCCCAGTGAGCGCAGGAGTAGCGAGGCCTCACCGGCGGCGGTGCGCATTTTGTCGAGCTGGAGGTCGCTGGTTTCCGGCATGGTGATCTTCCAGTGGTTCTTCAGGCTGGTTGATAGCTTTCAGGCGATAGCTGCCAGATGAATTCTAGATAGCTTCACTCAATTGTTGCGGAAAAAATAATATATTGAAAAGTATATTGATGGAAGATATATTTCTTATGGTTATTGAGTTATTCCTAAATCATATATGAGGCGATTCCATGGCTACCACAGATCTCCGCCCACTTGTGCAACCGTTTCTCGACGATGATACCGAGACCTGGAGCTATGTGATCTACGACCGGGACGGTGGCAGCGCTGCGGTCATCGATGCAGTGCTGGATTTTGACCAGGCATCCGGGCGCACCAGTACCGACGGCGCCGAGAAGATAGTTGAGTTCGTACGCGCCAAAGATCTAACCGTGGAGTGGGTGCTGGAGACCCATGCCCACGCAGATCACCTGTCCGCGGCACCGTTTATTCGTGAGCAACTGGGTGGCAAGATCGCCATCGGCGACCATATTCGCCAAGTGCAGGGCATCTTCCGAGAAGTCTTCAACCTGGAAAAAGAGTTCCTGGTGGATGGCTCCCAGTTTGACCACCTGTTCCATGACGGTGACACCTTCAACATTGGGGAGCTCGAAGGCCGGGTTATATACGTTCCCGGGCACACACCGGCGGACATGGCGTGGCTGATCGGCGATGCGCTGTTTGTGGGCGACACCCTGTTCCTGCCGGACGTGGGCAGTGCCCGCTGCGACTTCCCTGGCGGCGACGCCCGCACGCTTTACCAGTCGGTGCAGAAGCTGCTATCCCTGCCGGAAGATACCCGCATGTTCATGTGCCACGACTACCCACCCAACGGTACCCGTGAGCACGAGTGCGAAACCTCTGTGGGCGCACAAAAGCGCGACAACATTCATCTGCACGAAGGTGTGAGCGAAGACGAGTTTGTAAAAATGCGCAGTGAGCGCGACGCAACCCTGGGTATGCCGCGCCTGATTCTGCCGTCCATCCAGGTGAATATTCGCGCGGGCCAGATGCCGCCGGCGGAAGACAACGGCACCGTGTATCTGAAAGTGCCGGTCAACAAACTTTGAACCAGCCACCATTCGAGTCAGTTGAGGAAACGAATATGGAACGCAAGACACTGGATTCCCAGGTAAGTATTTCCGCAGAGCCCGCGCTGGAGGAATTTGCGGCGCTGGCCGAGCAGGGTGTGGAAGTGGTTGTGTGCAATCGGCCGGAAAATGAAGCGGAAGACAACGCCAGCTTTGCGGATCTGGAAAAGGCTGTTACGGCTGCGGGCATGGCCTTCGTCGCCATTCCGTTTTCCCGGGGGCAGATGCAGCCCGCGCACAGCGAAGAATTTGCCAAGCTCCTGAGCAGTGGTAAAAAGGTGCACGCCTTCTGCCGCACTGGCAATCGCTCCTGCAACCTGTGGGCCGCGGCGGGCTGCCTGAATGGGGCTGACAAGCAGCAGTTACACGAGACTGCACAAAAAGCAGGGTTTGATATCAGTGGCGTGCTGGTGACCTACTGATCTGATTGGTTACCCCTCAAAGGAATCGAACCGGTGAAAGATGTTTTCAGTGGCGGCCTGGTCCAAGTCCTGGGTCGCTTCGTTCCCGCTGCGCAATGGTTGCCCGGTTATTCACTGGCGACTTTGCATAGGGACCTGCTGGCGGCGGTCATCGTCACCATCATGTTGATTCCCCAGTCTCTCGCTTATGCGTTGCTGGCGGGGTTGCCGGCGGAAGTGGGGCTCTACGCGAGTATTACCCCGCTAGTGGCTTACGCGCTGTTTGGCAGTAGCCGCACGCTGTCGGTGGGGCCGGTAGCGGTCGCCTCACTGATGAGCGCGGCGGCCCTGGGGCAGGTGGCTGCGCAAAATACCGCGGACTACCTGTTGGCAGCCATGCTATTGGCTTTGTTGTCGGGCCTGTTCCTGTTTTTGTTGGGCGTGTTGCGCCTCGGTTTTCTCGCCAATTTTCTCTCCCACCCGGTGATTTCCGGCTTTATTACAGCGTCGGGGATCCTGATCGCATTCAGCCAGCTAAAGCACCTGATGGGTGTTTCGGCCCACGGTGACAATCTGCCCGAACTCATACAGTCGATGTTTGCCGGCCTGGCACATATCAACGTGTACTCGCTCATGCTGGGTACGTCGGTGGTCATTTTCCTGATCTGGTCCCGCGGTGGTGCGGTGCGATTTCTACAGCGGTTTTCTCTGTCACAAAACACCGCGGCGCTACTGGTCAAGGCCGCTCCTGTCGTGGGGGTGATTGTCACTATCCTGCTTGCTGGCGGACTGGGCCTGGAGGCCAAAGGGGTAAAGCTCGTGGGGGAAATACCCAGCGGCCTGCCGAGCTTTGCCTGGCCAAGTTTTTCCCTGGAGTTGATTCAGCAGCTGTGGCTTCCTGCGGTGATGATCTCGATTATCGGTTATGTGGAATCCATTTCCGTCGGTAAAACCCTGGGCGCCAAGCGTCGGCAGAAAATTGATATGAACCAGGAACTGATTGGTCTGGGTGCCGCGAACATGGCCTCGGGCTTCTCCGGAGGGTTTCCGGTCACCGGCGGTTTCTCGCGCTCGGTGGTCAATTTCGATGCGGGTGCAGAGACGCAAATGGCGAGTGTATTTACCGCTGTTGGTATTGCGCTGGCGGCCATGTTCCTGACCCCGTTCCTCTACTACCTGCCCAAGGCCACATTGGCGGCGACCATTATTGTCGCGGTGTTATCTCTGGTGGATTTCTCCATTCTGAGGAAGACCTGGCGATATTCACCCAGCGATTTTTTCGCGGTCTTGATCACCATCGTGGTGACCCTGTTGTTTGGAGTGGAAATGGGGGTGTCCTGTGGCGTGCTGGCATCCATCGTGCTGTTCCTGTACCGGACATCTAAGCCACACATCGCGGAGGTGGGACTGGTGGAAGGCACCGAACACTTCCGTAATATCCAGCGCCACCAGGTGCGCACACTGCCGCAGATCCTGAGCATTCGCGTGGATGAAAGCCTGATGTTCTCCAACGCGGCTTTCCTGGAAGAGCGGGTTTACGGCGACATCGCCGCGACACCCGAGGTGAAACACGTGATTCTGATGTGCAGCGCCATCAATGAGATCGACTGGAGCGCGCTGGAAACGCTCGAATCCATCAACGAACAGCTGCGTGCCTCCGGTGTCTGCTTCCACCTGTCGGAGGTCAAGGGGCCGGTGATGGATTCCCTGTCGAAAAGCGGTTTCCTGGAAAAGCTGTCGGGCAAGATATTCTTCACCCAGTACCAGGCGTTTACCGCGCTGCGCGAAAACCTGGACGGATGCTAGCGCGGTATGGCGGCAAGTGTGACGTACGGTAAAACGACGGCCCCCGCGCTATTGGGAGAATAAGTAGGGAAACAGCTTCTGTTTCTCCTCGTCCGTAAGGGACTCCACCCTCAGAATGTTGTCGTGGGGAATGGACTCCGGATCCGGGTAGTTTTCCAGCCCGCGCTCCAGGCTCGCCTCACGCAGGATATGCAGAATAGGGTAGGGGGCACGGTTGGTCAGGTTCTCCGCGTCCTCTGGTTGCGTATCGGCAAACTGGTAGTGGGGGTGGAAGCTGGCAATCTGGTAGGTACCCTCGTAGCCCTGCCGTTTTAACAACCATTCGGCATCGTCGAGGAAAGCGTTGTAGTCGTGGAAGTCCCGCAGCTGGGTTGGCAGTATCAACAGTGTGGTTTCCACTTCTGACTCGGTGCAGCGATCCAGTACCTGGAACTCCTGCAGCAACTCTTCCAGTAGTACCTCGGTGCACTTGTCACCGGCCGCCTCACTGACCACGAAACGGATCTGCCCGGCGCGCAGTGGCTTGCGGGCGAAGGGGCAAAGATTCAGCCCTACCACCACGTCTTTCAGCCACTGCTCTACCTGGGCAATGACTGGATCACTGTCTGTCATGGGTTAACCCTCCCGCTTACCACATAAGGTCGTCGGGTATCTCGTAGCCTGCGTAGGGGTCGTCCTCATCTACCGTCGACGACTGCTCCGGAGGCTGCACTACCATCGCCGGGTTGCGCTCGGCGATCTTGTCCGCGATGACCCGCGGTACCAGCTCAAAAGTTTCGCCCTCACCAACAATCAGCAGGCGGCCGGCGGTCAGATGCTCCTGCACGGCGCTGGAAACAAAGATTTTCTTCACCTTCTTTTCAAAGGTGAAATGATAGGCGATATCATCCTGGCCCTTGGGGCCCTTGGATTGCTTGTTTTTCTCGATAAGCTGCTTGATTTGCGCTGCAATGGCCTTTTGTTGCGCTGCCGCTTCGCGCTGGGCATTCAGCTCGCGGTCGCGGGCCACTTTCTCCGCCCGGGCCTGCTCGGCCGCCAATTTGGCTTCATCGACCTGTGCCTCGCCAGACTTTTTGGCCACCTTGTTCTGTTTGCGCTTTTCTTTGCTGATTTGCTTTGCTTTTTTGCCGTCGACGAGGCCGGCCTTGAGCAGCTGATCCTGTAGTGATGCCATGGTTCGGTGTACCCGGTTGTCTATTCCTGTCAGGTGGTAGGCGAGCGGTACTCACTGTGTGGGGTGCGCGCCTTCACTATATCTTCAAATTGGATATGGCAATTCTATCGCAGTCGACCGGCCAAGAGAAAAGCAGTTAACACTCGGCTGCCGGGGTCAAGGTGATGGCATTCCGCGAATCGCCTGCACGCGCGGGTTCATGACTCGAAACCATGCCGGCGGCATGCAGGCGAGCAGCATCATCGCCGGGTAGCCCGCGGGCAACTGCGGGCTTTCCTCGTGGTGGCGCAGTATCTGGTAGTGCCGGCTGGCTCTGAAGTGGTGGTCTGAATGACGAGTCAGCTCGAACAGCGAGAGTCGCCCCAGCCAGTGATTGGAGTTCCAGGAGTGCTGTGGCTGCACCCGTTCATACCGCACCTTTTCCCCTTCGCCTACCAGGTCGCCGTCCGTATGCTGATCCAGGCGCTTTCTGCTAAGGCCGTAGTGCTCGATGTAATTGACAGTCTCCAGCATCAGGATGCCAACCGTGGCGGCCATGACGAACCCCACCAGGGCTGCGGGGTCGAATATCACCAGTATGCAGACCAGCAGAGCCAGCTGGAGCAGTTGAAATTGCAGCATCTGGTTATGAATGCCAAGGGAGTTGAGAGACAGTTTTTGCAGGCGCTGGGCTTCGAGTGTCCAGGCTGATGCGTATCCCATCTTGATCGAGCGCCACCAGAAACGGTAAAGAGATTCATTGTATTGGGCGCTGGCGGGGTCTTCCGGTGTGGCGACCCGACGATGGTGGCCGCGATTATGCTCAATAAAAAAGTGCGTATACAGCGAGCTCAGTAGCAACCCCTGCGCGACCCTCTGCGCAAAATGCTCCGGTCTATGGCCCAATTCATGGCCCACGTTTATGCCGAAAACACCACACATCAGGCCCACACTGAGAGCGCCGCCGATAAGTTCAGGCAGCGAGTAATCACCGGCAAGTGAAAAGAACAGGATAAGTACCCCGTATTGGACAGGTAGTGCCAGATAAAGCAACAGGTCGTAGCGCCAGTCCTTCTCGACCTTCTTTTCCTGCGCGCTCGTGAGATTCCGGTCGGATTGAGGCAATAGCCACTCCACCAGGGGAAGTAACCCGTACAGGTAAACAACGGGGAGTATCAGCCAGAAACCACCCATCAGTAAGCAGGCGGTAACGATAATGGGCAGCAGGTAGGCGAACGTATAGCGCAGCGTGCGCGCAGCTGGCAATGGTGCGGGAGATGGTGCGGGAGAGGGGGCTGAAACACCTGGGCTCTGGATATTGTGCATTTTACTGTTCTCGATCAGTGGGCTGCTACTTCTCTCCCATGCTTCAACGCAGCTTCACTGCAATGTAAGGGTGATTTGGAACCGGGGCGGGGCTGGAAATTCAATGCCGACGGGTACCCGCGCCCCGGGAAACTCGTTTACTTATTCAATCGTAAAATTTACTTGGTGGTGAACACCAGAGTCGCAGTCACTGGAACTATGGGGCTGATACTTTTGAGGCCTGCGACTTCACGGAGTTTGTCGATACCTTCAAGTAACTTAAAGTCCCCGGCGCTCACGATAATCGGCGCACCGGTTGAAACCATCAGTTTGCCACCTTCGAGCGCGGTGACCCGCAGGGGAACTGTCTCGGTTTTTTGTTCGCCGTGCACTTGCATCGTCATATCCGCCTCTACCGTTATGGTCTGGCCTGATTTAAGCGACTTCAGCTTGGCGACATCCACGTTACTGCTGATGGTGGCTTGGGCAAATTTCGCCGTTTCAAACAGCATTGCTTGCATGCGTTCGTTGCGAATCGGAATGTTGGTCTCGACACTCGCAAGATCAATGGTCAGTTCTGCCTGGCCATCGTCGGAGATGCTGCCACTCATACTCTTGAAGTAGTGCTTCTCGGCGATGTTCCCTTTCTTTACGGAAACGAAGTGCACGCTGGATTCGTCTCCAGCCAGTTGCCAGTCAGCGAGTGTAGAGACGGGTAGTGCCAGTAGGGCGGCCAGCGCGAGAGGCATTAAACGCATGGGATAAATCTCCTGTTTGGATTGTGGGGGGGTGCCAACACATTTCGTGACTAGTTGAGGCTACTTGGTGCTGATAATGGAAACTACCAGTCGAGCGTCTCCCTGGCCAGTAAAGGATTGTTAAAAGCCGATGATATTCATACTCGGGCGTGAATTCACCGGAGTGAAACCGAAGGTAGGTTAATGTCTATTTCCGGGCACTCCATGGGCTTTGTTGTCAGTTAGTGTAACTGTGTCACCGATTCTATATCCGGCTACCTGAACCGTTTATTAATTCTCCGGCCGAGAAGCGCGAGTCGCAGCTGGTAATTGTGTCGAGAGAAAATCCAGTATGGCCTGATTGACCGCTTCCGGTTGCTCCAGCGTCGAGAGGTGTCCAGCGTGCTCGACAATCGTGAGCCGCGCGTCGGCGAGCCGCTTGGCCAGCGCAATAGAGCAGGGCGGCGGTAAGGAGATATCCTCCTCTCCGACGATCACTACGGCAGGTTGCGATATTCCTGCCAGGTGTTTTTTCAGGGAATCCCTTGCACAGAGGGCGTTCACCACATGTTGAATAGAAACAAGTGACATCGAGGCAAACTTGTTTTTCCAGTGTGTTACCAGCTCCGGTTGTTCACGCAGGGTGTGTTGACCGAACATCAGCTTGGCCACAATGTTCAGCATTGGTCGAATCCCCAACAGTTTTGCCAGCAGCACCAGGGTTTTGTACTTGGCAATTTTGAACCGGGTTTCGGTGCCCGCGTGGGTATCCAGCAAAATGAGGTGGCTTACCCGGTCCGGTACGGTAATCGCCGCCCGCAGCGCGATCATGCCGCCAATGGAAAGCCCGCCCCAAATGGCATTTTGCACGCCTTCCTGATCCATTACCGCAACCACGTCAGCCACCAGGTCGTAAATGTCCAGGGGCGCGTCGGCGACACCCGACTGTCCGTGGCCGCGAAGGTCGACATTGATTACCCGGTAATGACCAGAGAGGGCATTTATCTGTGGTGACCACATTTCACCGTCGCATAGAAAACTATGCAGTAGCACTATGGCGGGGCCTGATCCCTGGCTTTCATAGTAAATGCGGTAATTATTATTTTTTGCGAAGGGCATTCTGCGATCATCATTGATTTACTGAGAAGCCACTGTAAGGGAAACGCTTTACCGGCGTAAAGAATTCGATGATTTGCTCTTCGCACAAGCAAAAAAAGCCGGCTGGTGCCGGCTGTAAACATTGGGGATGGTTCCCAGTATGTGCGGGCGGGGTGCCCGCAGGGGGAGCCGGATACCGCTGGGAGGCCAGCACCCGGATTTGAGAACGGAACCGCGGGGAATCAACTGGCCAGTGACAGTGCCTCCTCCTGCGCATTCGTATCTTCATCGGTGACGGATGAGCGGATCAGGTGATCAAAGGCGCCAAGTGCGGCAGTAGCGCCAGCGCCCATAGAGATCACAATCTGCTTGTAGGGCACAGTTGTGGCATCGCCCGCGGCAAACACACCGGGGATGGAGGTGGCACCGCGGCTGTCGATTTCGATCTCGCCCATGCGGTTCATCTCTACGCCGCTGTCCTTCAGGAACTCGGTGTTTGGCACCAGGCCAATTTGCACGAACACACCCGCTAGCTCTAGCTTCTTGCTTTCGCCACTCACGCGGTCGGTATACTGCAGGCCATTCACCTTGCTGCCGTCGCCCAGTACTTCCGTCGTCTGTGCATTGGTGATGATGTCTACGTTCGGCATGGAGCGGGCCTTGCGTACCAGGACTTCGTCGGCTCGCAATGTGTCTGCGAACTCCAGAACGGTAACGTGTTTGACGATACCGGCCAGATCGATGGCCGCCTCGATACCGGAGTTTCCGCCGCCAATCACCGCCACGTGCTTGCCCTTGAAGAAGGGCCCGTCACAGTGCGGGCAATAGGCCACACCTTTGGTGCGGTATTCAGCTTCACCGGGCACGCCCAGTTCGCGCCAGCGGGCACCGGTGGCAAGCACCACAGATTTACTTGCGAGGGTGGCGCCACTTTCCAGTTCCAGCTCGATCATTTGTTTCCGCCTCAGGTCAGCAGCACGCTGCCCGGTGATGATATCGACACCGTACTCTTTCACGTGCTGCTCCAAGCTTGCAGCCAGTTTCGGCCCCTCGGTGTAGGGGACCGAGATAAAGTTCTCGATACCCACGGTATCCATCACCTGACCACCGAAACGCTCGGCCACCAGGCCGGTGCGGATGCCTTTGCGCGCGGCATAAATAGCCGCTGCGGCACCGGCCGGGCCACCGCCCAGTACCAGTACGTCGTATGGCTCGCGCTCGTTTAGCGCTTCCGCCTTGCGCGCCTCGGCGCCGGTATCGATCTTGGCCACGATTTCTTCCAGGCCCATACGGCCCTGGCCGAAGTGCTCTCCGTTCAGGTAGACCGCGGGCACCGCCATGATCTGACGCTCATCGACTTCTTGCTGGAACAGGGCTCCGTCGATCATCTCGTGGGTAATGTTCGGGTTCAGGTTCGCCATCAGGTTCAGCGCCTGCACCACGTCCGGGCAGTTCTGGCAGGACAGCGAGATGTAGGTTTCAAAGTGGAACTCACCCTGGATGTTGCGGATCTGTTCCTGCAACTCCGGATCCGCCTTGGATGGGTGGCCGCCGGCCTGCAGCAGGGCAAGCACCAGGGAGGTGAATTCGTGTCCCATAGGGATACCGGCGAAGCTGACGCGCGGGCTTTCTCCGGCGGGGGCGATGGCCATGCTCGGAGTGCGCTTGCGGGTCTCCTCCTTCAATTCAATCTTGCTGGAGAGTCCGGCGATTTCGCTGGCGAGGTTGTTCAGTTCAACAGCCTTGGGGCTGCTGTCGGCGGACACACTGATCTCGATCGGAGTGACGATATTCTGCAGATAGGTGTCCAGTTGTTTCTTTACGTTTGCGTCCAACATCGGTGTGTCCTGAAATTTGGGTATTTATCAGAAGTAGCTGTGAAGGCGCCGATGCCGGGTGCTCTCTTGTGAGACCTTCCGCGAGAGGGACCTCGCGGAAGAGCCCCCAGGGATGGGTTTACGGCGTGTCTCACAAGAGAGCACCCGGTAGCGGCGGCGCCACTGAGCTCTATTCAGAGCTCAGATCTTTTGCGGGCCGGAGCCCGCAACTGCTCGTTAGATCTTGCCTACGAGGTCCAGGGAAGGAGCGAGGGTTTCTTCACCTTCTTTCCACTTGGCCGGGCACACTTCACCCGGGTGGGCGGCAACGTACTGGGCGGCCTTGATCTTGCGCAGCAGGTCCTGGGCGTCGCGGCCGATACCGCCAGCGTTGATCTCAACGATCTGGATCTTGCCTTCCGGGTCGATCACGAAAGTACCGCGGTCTGCGATGCCTTCTTCCTCAATCATCACACCGAAGTTGCGGGTGATGGTGCCGGTGGGGTCGCCGATCATCGGGAATTGGATCTTGCCGATGGTGTCGGAAGTGTCGTGCCACGCCTTGTGAGTGAAGTGGGTATCGGTAGATACGGAGTAGATCTCAACACCCAGTTTCTGGAATTCGGCGTAGTTGTCCGCCAGGTCACCCAGCTCGGTCGGGCATACGAAGGTGAAGTCCGCCGGGTAGAAGAAGACCACGGACCACTTGCCTTTCAGGTCCGCGTCCGACACATCGAAGAAGTCACCAGACTGGTAAGCCTTGGCGTTGAACGGTTTGATTTCGCTGTTGATGTAGTTAGCCATGGTATTTCCTTATCTCCTGAGAGAATTTTGCCCCGTCGTTTAGGGCGTGGGTTAGTGGGTACGGGTGAAATACTATTGGCTTGCTTGGTTTAATAAAAATAATCGATTTAAATGCCTCTGATTGTTTTTCTTTATTGAGTGAGGTTTTTGGATAGCTTCCGTGCTTTGTGTATTCGCGGTTGTGGTCTAGGCTGTCTAGTTGAGCTTTGTTACAGAACGGGCTGCCATAAAAATGATAAGTTATGGGACTCATCCACCAATGCGATGTGTACCGTACTGTCTTGTGACCCTGCCGGGAGGCTCTGGCCTGTAAGCGCTGGCAGGGAATTCGAACCTCACTAGTCCCCATTCCGCAAAGGAAGACAATATGAAACTTGCGATCCTTTCCCGTGGCCCCAAATGCTATAGCACACTGCGCCTTCAGGAAGCTGCAGTGAACCGCGGGCATGATGTCAGTGTGCTGGACACCCTCAAATTCGCCATTGACCTGGAGCGCGGCGCTCCGGACCTCTACTACCGGCAAAAACACATTGCCGATTTCGATGCGGTACTGCCACGGATTGGTGCCTCGATCACCTATTACGGCACAGCGGTCGTCCGTCAGTTTCAGGAAATGGACGTTTTCTGTGCAAACACCGCGCACGGCATCAATAACTCGCGCGACAAGCTGCGGAGCTTGCAGTTGCTCAGTCGGCATCAGATCGGTATCCCGCGTACGACCTTTGTGCACAACAAGAAAGACGTGCTGCCGGCGATCGAGCGTGTGGGTGGTGCACCGGTGGTGATTAAGTTAATCGAGGGAACCCAGGGTGTCGGCGTGTTGCTGGCAGACACGGTCAAGCAGGCGGAAGCGATCATTGAGCTGTTGCAGGCCCAAAAGCAGAATGTCCTGATCCAGAAATTTGTTGCTGAGAGCAAGGGCAAGGATATCCGTGCGTTCGTGGTGGGTGACCGTGTGGTAGCGGCGATGCGCCGCGTGGCCCAAGGGCAGGAATTCCGCAGCAACGTACACCGCGGTGGCATTGCGGAGCCCGTGGACCTGCCGCAGGAGTATATCGAAACGGCGGTGCGGGCGACCCAGATCATGGGTTTACAGGTGGCCGGTGTCGATATGCTGGAGAGCAGCAGTGGCCCGCAGATTATGGAGGTGAACTCCTCGCCGGGGCTCGAGGGTATCGAGACCTGCACTGGCCTCGATGTTGCAGGGGCAGTGATCGAATATATTGCCGCGCAGGTGGACTTCCCGGAGATAGATGTGCGCCAGCGGCTCACGGTGAGCCGGGGCTATGGCGTGAGTGAAATCTATATTCCGGAAGGCTCCAAGTTTGTCGGCAAGACCATTGCCGGCACACGGCTGGATGAGCACGATATCAACGTATTGACCCTGTACCGCGGCTCCAAGATTATCCCGAACCCGCGCCACGACCGTGTGCTGGAGCCGAACGACAAACTGCTCTGTTTTGGCAAGCTCGAAGCCATGCGTGGCATGGTTCCTGCGAAAACCCGCCGCCGGCGCCAGCCGGACATTGGTAATCTCCCCGAGGATGCGACTACCGCGGCAAGCGTGGAGGCCGTGGAGTAGGCCTAAACGAGTTATCTGGACATTTATCTGGACCTGGGCAATGGATACAGAATTTCAAATCCTCAACCAATGGGGCGACTGGCAGGCTTCTCTGTTTTCCGCAGATGCATTCAGTCAGGCCGCCATCCTGCTCCTCGTGTACGCGCTGGCATGGGTGGCGTCACAGCGTGTGGTAACGCTTCTTCCGGTTTTGTCCGGTCCTCCAGAGATTCCCGAGCACCAGCCTCTGCGTTTGC
This sequence comes from Microbulbifer elongatus, assembly GCF_020524885.1. GTDB lineage: Bacteria > Pseudomonadota > Gammaproteobacteria > Pseudomonadales > Cellvibrionaceae > Microbulbifer > Microbulbifer elongatus_A. Next base: position 341,465 of record NZ_JAIVKJ010000003.1, read on the forward strand.
TTCTCTTTCGCTGTGGGAAGCTGTTGTTTCCACTGCTGGCGATTGTGCTGCTAAAAGTGTCTGCCGCATTCTTTCCGCTGGTCAGCGGTAGCAATTGGCTGTTGCAGTTTGCCCTGGCGGTTGCGCTTGTCCTGCTGTTCCACTCATTTGTGCGCACGGTGATTGGTAATGCGACGGTCGCGAAGATGTTTCTGTGGGTGGGGATGCCGATACTGTTTCTGTATGTGCTTGGCGCCCTCGGTGATGTGGTGGGGGTGCTGGATTCCATGGCGGTCCAGATTGGTAATATTCGTCTGACCGCATACGGAATTGTGCGCACAGCAATCTTCGGTTCGCTGTTGTTCTGGCTCGGGCGGATTTCCAACTCGACCGGGCAGACCATTATCCGCAAGCAGGAAACTCTGGATTTTCGGACGCGAGAAGTCGCCGCCAAGCTGTTTGAAATCGGCTTGTTTGTGGTTATTGCCCTCCTGCTGTTGCAGCTGATGGGCATCAATCTGACGGCGCTGGCGGTGTTCGGTGGTGCGGTGGGCGTCGGTATCGGTTTTGGACTGCAAACCATCGCCTCAAACTTCATCTCCGGCATCATTATTATTCTTGATCGATCGGTATCCGTTGGCGATTACATTGAGATGGAAGATGGCCGCAAGGGACGGGTGACCGAGCTCAACATGCGCTCGACGACGCTAGAGACCTTTGACGGAAAAGATATCGTGGTGCCGAATGAAAAGTTTGTATCCAATTCATTTATCAACTGGACCCACAAGAATAAAAAGCAACGCTACCGGGTAGATTTTGGCGTGGGCTACGGAACCAATGTTCGCGAGCTGGTTGAAATCATAAAGGAGACGGTTGCCAGGCATCCGCAGGTGCTGAGTGGACCCGAACTTCCCATCGAAGAGCGCCCCGATTGTGAAATTGACAGCTTTGGTGACAACGGGGTGAATATGTTTGTCGAGTTCTGGATGGAGGGGATCGATGACGGTCGCAACCGGGTTGGTGGTGACCTGTTGCTGGCAATTCTCGAGACACTTCAGGAACACAATATCGAGATTCCATTCCCGCAGCGGGATGTGCGGCTGGTCAGTGTCCCGGAAAAGGGCGCCTCGTTACATCCACAACCACAATGAGAGTCCAGCGATCATTCCGGTGACGCCCACCGCGATCAGCGCGGTAAGGCCATCCTGAGCCACCAGGGCGAGCCCAAAAAGGGTGAGTGCAAGTCCGGCAATGGTGGCGGAGAAGGGCAGTATTTCCATAGCGGGCAGCGCCATTCCGATGGCGGTGCTCACCAGTGCAATTAGATAACTTCCACCGCGGTGCACCAGTAATGACAAGCGGGGTTGTAGCCAGCGGTCTATCGTAGCGGCTGGTCGATACAGCCACTGCACGACTCGAAGGAATTTGGCCCTGGAGATTGACTTTCTGAGCAGCCATTGAGGCAGCCACAGGTGGCGTCTTAGCAAAAGCATTTGCACCGATGTGAGCAATATCGTAAGCCCCATCAGCGTGGGTACGCCGGGAATCCCCGAAAGCGGCGAAAACAGTATCAGCCCAGCTACCAGGAGTAGCGGCGCGAACGAGCGCTGCCCCAACGCCTCTAGTACCTGGCCCAGGGTTACCGGGTCGTGTTTGCTCGCCAGTCGCTCAAGATGAATGAGCAGCTGGCTCAAGTTTCTGATGTGTTCCTGCATTAAGCCTCACCATGCTTTTGGCCACGCTTGCGTGGGTGAGGCTTTTGTGAGAGCCGTTCGTGCCATTTGAGCGCAATCACGGTCAATGCCGGCAAGGCCGTCAAGGTCACCGCCATGGCGCCGATAATTCCAGCCATGACAATAACTCCAACGCCCCGATAGAGCTCGGTGCCCGCTCCGGGCAAAAATACCAGTGGTGCCAGGCCGAAAATCGTCGTCAGCGTGGATATGGCAATAGGGCGCAGACGGGAGTCTACGGCCTCCTGCACCGCCTGCACCGCGCCCATACCGTCTTCCTTTACATTGCTAATGGCCCTGTGCACGACCAGGATGGGATTGTTGACCACGGTGCCCATCAGGATCAGGAAGCCAAGCATGGAGATCATGTCGAAGGGCTGGTGCACACCTTCAAACCCCATGCTACGCAGGGTGGCGCCCACCACGTTCAGCAGGGCCAGCCCGGCAATGCCACCGGCAATCCCCAGTGGGATAGTGGTCATGATCAGCAGCGGGTAACCCCAGTGGCTGAAGATGGCCACCATCAGCAGGTAGATGATGGCAAGTGCCACCAGATAATTACTGCCGAGGGAAGCGCGGGTGGCATCCAGCTGATCGGCGGCACCGGAGATGTCCATAGAAACCCCGAGCGGTACCTGTCCGTTTTCGCGCATGTACTGCACGAGTTCGGTGCGCACAGCTTCCACACCAGTTTCCAGGGCAACGGAGCGCGGTGGAATGATATTCAGGGTCACCGTGCGGCGTCCGTCGAGCCGACGCACGGTCGCGGTGTCGACGGTTTCCTCAATGTGGGCCAGTTCAGAAAGTGGCAGCACGGCACCTTCTGGGGTGTAGATGAAGATCTGCTCCAGGGTCTCCACGGTGGCCTCGGGGCCATGTTGGTTGTACAGGTAGATATCGATCTTGTCGTCGTTGAGAAAGAATTCATTGACGAAAGCACCGTCTGTAAGCGCGGCTACCGCGAAACCGATATCTTCCGCACTCATACCCACTTCCTCCGCGCGCTCCCACCTGGGCTTTACTTCCAGCAGTGGTTGCGCGAGCGATAGGCTGGACGGTTGGGTCTGGATGTTGGGGTTGTCAAAGATTGCCTTGGCGCGATCGTAGGCGGTGCGGGCGACCTCATAAATATCGGCTAGATTGGCGCCGGAAATATTCAGGTTCACACTGCGGGTGCCGCCATCGTTGCTGCTGATAATCGAACCGCGGGTGGCAAAGGCACGCATGCCGGGATATTGCTCGTACTTGTGTACGATGGCGGTCATCAGCTCATCGATGTCACGCGGGTCTTTCGTCTCCGCAATGATGCGCAGATTTTGGGGGGACACGCTGAGGATGAAATACTTCATTAGCGGTATTTTGGCCGGCTCACCTCGCTCAGTGTCGTGTGTTTCCGGTTCCACAAACGGCATGAAGTAGTCCTGTATCTCTAGTCCAATTTCCTTCATGGTGGCGAGGTTGTAGCCGGGGGGCGCGTTCAAGTAAGCGAAGGTTTTGGCTTCTTCGCCTTCCGGCAGGTATTCAGCTGGGGGTGTCAGTAGTAGGACGATGGCCAGACTGGTGGCAATGGTGATACCGATGCAGTAAATGCGCCTTGAGGGCGAGGTGAGCAACCAGTGAACTTTGCTCACTACCCCGCGGCGCATTCTGCTGTGCTCCCGGCTATCCGCTCCAGGTTTTCTAACAGTGCCATCAAATTTCAGCCGCGCGCTCGCAGTGGGGATCACTGTGATGGCCACCAGCATGGACACCAGAATCGATGCGGAAATGGCGATAGCTATGTCCGAATACAGTTGCCCAGCTTCTTCTGCGATGAAAACCACCGGCAGGAAGACCATGACGGTGGTGAGCGTGGAGGCGAGTACCGCCGGCCACACCTTCTTCACACCACTGATGGCTGCTTGTAATCGATCCAGCCCGCGGCGGCGTTCCAGCTCGATACTTTCCAGTACCACAATGCTGTTATCCAGCGTCATGCCGATGGAGAAGGCCACACCGGCGAGTGAGATAACATTGATGGTGCGCCCGGCAATCAACAGTCCGATAAAGGCGGCGATAGTACAGATGGGGATGCCCACCACGCCCAGTGCGGTTGTGCGGATGGAGCGTAAAAAACCATACATGATGGCAGTGGCGAGCAGGGCGCCCAGCGCCAGGTTTTTCCACACATTGAACACCGATGCCTCCACGTAACCCACATCGTCGGCGGTCAGCACCATGTTCATGCCCTGGGGTTCCAGAAGCTCCCGATTGATACGTTCAACTTCTTTTATCATCGCGCGCTTGATGTCGATCACATTGGAGCCACTCTCGCGGCGGACCGACAGGAAGATAGCCGGTTGGCCGTTGACGAACGCGCTGCTGCGAACCTTGAAATGGTCCAGCTTGATGTCCGCCACGTCACTGAGGCGCACGATACTGTCGCCATCACGGCGCAGGATCAGGGCGCGCAGCTCCTGCAGGTCTTTGAACCGCCCCAGGGTGCGCAACAAATAGCGGCGCTTGCCACTTTCCACCTCGCCTCCGGAGATGTCCCGGTTGCGGGTGCGGATTGCTTCACGAACATCGGTGAGCGTCAGGTTCCGCTCTGTCAGTCGCTCGGGTTGCAGGCGTATCTGAATCTGTCGCTCTGCACCGCCGCCTACGCCTACCTGGGCCACGCCGGGAACACTGGACATGCGGGGCCGCACATTGTCTTCTACGTAGTCCCGAAGCATGTCCATATCCAGCCCGCGCGGGTTGCCCGGCAGGGGGGACACGCGGAAATACATAAAGGCGTTGGAGGAAAAGGAGGTAGCGTAGACCCGGGGCTCATCCACATTCTCCGGGTAAGAGGGGACCTGGGTAAGTGCGTTGTTGACTCGGATCTGGGTTTCGAGGATGTCTACGCCAAAGGGAAACTCCAGTTCTATGTCCGCAGAGCCCAGATCGGCGGAGGACTGTAGCTCCAGCAAATAGGGAATGTTGCGCAGGTACTCCTCCTGCTCGATCAGGATCTCTTTTTCAATGTCCTGCGGTGTGGCGCCGGGCCAGCTGGTGCGGATGGAGATGGTGCGCACCTCCAGATCGGGAATCATCTGTACGGGAATTCGGAAGGCTGCCACCAGTCCGAGAATCGCAACAATTAGCACCGTGACGGTGACCAGAATGCCGTTCTTGATGATCTGTTCGAACATCAGCGGACTTCTGCGCCGGGGTTCGCTGTCATTGCGCGCTTGAGAATGACCTTCTGCCCGGCCTGAAGACTCTCATTGCCGCGCACGATCACCCGCTGGCCCGCCTCAACCCCGCTTTTGATTTCGATCATACCGTTGAAGCTGAGCCCGGTGGTTACTGGCTGTTCATTAACCGCGGTCACCTTATCCCACCGGCTGCCGGGCGCGGCTGCCCACACGGTGATGCGTCCATCGGGATAACGCAGCACGGCATCCCGTGGCACAGCGATCCCTTGTTGGTCGCGTTTCAGCTGAAGTACCGCCGAAGCCGACATACCGGGAATTAGTTGTGGGCCCTGGCCGTGTGCACCCTTTGTTGAATCCAATATGGTGCGCAGGAGAAACGTGCGGCTACCACTGCGGCTTACCGGAACCTTGTGCTCCACCCGTGAAGTAAACGATTCGCCATTGTCCAGCTTTACCCGAATTTCGGTTTGTGGCCGAATATGCGCGTAGTAGCGTTGCGGCACCCGAAAGTCCGCGCGCAGGGAATCCGTATCGACCAGCTCGAATAACGCAGTGCCGGGCTCCACCCACTCCCCCAGATCTACCTCACGCAAGCTGACCGTACCGGAAAATGGCGCTTCGACCTGGTGCCGGCGGAGCAGGGCATTCAGGCGCGCGGTTTCCACCTGGGCGGCCTCCAGCTCGGCGCTGCGCTCACGTACTTCCGAGCCGAGGCTCTCAACCTCGGTTTCCGCCACATGATCGTCGCCCAACAGCCGCTGGAGCTCTGCCAGCCGCCGGCGGCTGTCTGCCACCGTCTCCCTTACTCGAGCCACTTCGGCGAGCGCCGCATCGCGACGGATACTGCTGAGTTCCGGGTCCAGGCTAAGCAGCGGATCGCCTTTTTTTACCCGGTCGCCGATATCCGCATGAATAGCCTGAATCAGCCCGGCAACTTCCGCCGAAAGCAGCGCCTGCCGGAGAGGGGTGATTGTGCCGGTAACCGGTACTTCTTCGATCAGGGGTTGCCGTTGTACAACCACCGCTTCCACGGTAATTGGCGCCGCTTCGGGAGAATCTTCATCTGCATCGGCGGATGTTGCAGCAATGACGGCCGTCAGCAGCGACAGCAGCAATTTGAGCGACACCGGGATGGTAAAAGTGAAGACGCTGGACGAGTGCATTGAGGAAGTTCGTTAGGGCTATCTCGCTAGTGTAGTAATCACCCCGCGGGCTGAGCTGATAGGGCGCAATCGGGGCTGTGGGAATACGGCCGGATAAGTAAAAGCAATGAACCTGATTTGCATCTTTTATCGATGGCGGGGGCGCATAGCCAATGGGGCTCAACCCCGTTCAAGTTTTTCGTAATTGATACCTCCATTGGCGCGGGAGTGTTCATCTTGCGTCAACAAGGCTTGCGCCAGTGCCTATATTCAGAACCAAACGGTTCCAGATTCCGCTCGCTGTCCCTCAGGAGGCACACCAATGATCAAAAAAACGATACCCCTATGTACCGCCATGGCCATCACCATAGCGACACTCTCCGCCAGCGTGTCGATCCATGCGCAAGAAAAGCCAATGCCGGGCGAGCCAAAACCCAATAGCTTCTGGTGGCCAGACCAGCTGGATCTCTCGCCGCTGCGCGATCACAGCAAATCGTCCAGCCCCATGGACGATGACTTCGATTACGCCAAGGCGTTCAACAGCCTGGACCTGAATGCGGTGAAGCAGGATATCCAGAAGGTGCTCACCACATCCCAGGACTGGTGGCCCGCGGATTACGGTCACTATGGCCCGTTAATGATCCGGATGGCGTGGCATTCGGCGGGCACCTATCGGGTGGGTGATGGGCGAGGCGGCGCAGGAGGCGGTCAACAGCGCTTTGACCCCCTTAACAGCTGGCCGGATAACGCCAACCTGGACAAGGCCCGGCGATTGCTGTGGCCGGTAAAACAGAAATACGGCAAGTCGCTGTCCTGGGCCGACCTGATGATCCTTACTGGCAACGTGGCGCTGGAGTCCATGGGCTTCAAGACGTTTGGCTTCGCCGGTGGCCGCCAAGACGACTGGGAGCCGGAGACAGTTTACTGGGGGCCTGAGACCCAGATGCTCGATTATGAGAAGCGTTTCAAGGGAAAAAAGCTGGTTAATCGCGAGCTGGCGGCCACCGTCATGGGGCTGATTTACGTGAACCCGGAAGGCCCCGGCAGCAATCTTGATCCGAAATCGGCGGCGGAAAGAATTCGCCTGTCATTCGGCCGTATGGCCATGAACGACGAGGAAACGGTAGCGCTGATTGCCGGTGGCCACGCCTTTGGTAAAAACCACGGCGCGGTCAAAGCGGACTGCATAGGTAAAGAGCCTGCAGCGGCGCCGATTGAAGAGCAAGGATTTGGCTGGAAAAACAAGTGCGGCAAGGGCAATGCCGAAGACACTGGAACCAGCGGGCTGGAGGGCGCCTGGACAATTACCCCGGCGCAATGGAGTCACAACTACCTGGATAACCTGTACAAGTTTGAGTGGAAGAAAACCAAATCACCTGGGGGTGGCACAGTCTGGATTCCCACAGACCCGAATGCCGCCAACATGGTGCCGGATGCGCACCTGAAAGATAAGCGCCACCCGCCCGTCATGCTCACAACGGATCTGAGCCTGAAGGAAGATCCCGCCTACCGGAAGATTTCCGAGCGATTCCACAAGAACCCGAAAGAGTTGGAGGACGCCTTCGCCCGTGCCTGGTTCAAGCTGACACACCGCGATTTGGGACCGAAAGCGCGCTATCTGGGAGCGGAAGTGCCAAAAGAGGATCTCCTCTGGCAGGACCCGCTGCCCACCGCCGATTACCAGCCACTGGCTGAAGGGGATGTGCTCAAGCTGAAAAAGGAAATACTGGCTTCCGGACTGTCGATTCCCGAACTGGTGCGGACCGCCTGGGCCTCAGCCTCCACTTTCCGTGGCTCCGATATGCGCGGCGGTGCGAATGGCGCGCGCATTCGACTGGCGCCACAGAAAGATTGGCCGGTAAACGATCCGCAGGAGCTGGGCAAAGTGCTCGGAAAGTTGGAATCCATCCAGCAAGGATTCAACAAGTCGCTCTCCGGCGGCAAACAAGTCTCACTCGCTGACACCATCGTATTGGCAGGCAATGCGGCGGTTGAAGAGGCAGCCAAAAAGGCAGGGCACAATGTACATGTGCCCTTTAAGCCCGGGCGCACCGATGCAACAGTGGAAATGACCGATGTTGAGTCTTTCAGCTGGCTGGAACCCATGGCCGACGGCTTCCGCAACTATTACGGGAAGGGTAACTCCGTGTCCCCGACCAGAATGTTGGTGGATCGGGCAGACCAGCTCACCTTGACCGTACCCGAAATGACGGTGCTCGTCGGTGGTATGCGGGCTCTGGGGGCAAACGCCGGTAATTCCAAGCATGGGGTGTTGACGGATAAGCCGGGAACCCTCACCAATGACTTCTTCGTGAACCTGCTCAGCATGGATTCCGAGTGGTCGAAATCCTCCAAAGGCGAGGGCATATACGAAGGCAAGGACCGCAAGACTGGCCAGGTGAAGTGGACTGCCACACCGGTTGACCTTATTTTTGGCTCAAACTCCGAGTTGCGCGCAGTGGCAGAGTACTACGCCATGGGAGACTCCGATCAGGCGTTCGTCAACGATTTTGTTAATGCCTGGGCGAAAGTGATGAACCTGGATCGTTTCGATTGAGTTGGCTTGTACGCGAAATTTCCAGAAAGTAGCTTATGGCATGCTACAGGCTATTGTTGAAAGACAGGCGGCCCCGGGGCCGCCTGTTGTTGTGTTGGGGGTGATGATCCATTGACGTTGTGGTTGCGTACCAGCCCACTGAAACCTGGACAGGACGTGAAATCCTAAATGAAAAAAAACACTGTCAGATTCTTCTCCCTATTCGCCCTGCTTTTCGCTTCTGTTGCCTCCGGGTCAGAATTGGACGTTCGCGTATCGAACTCGCCTCCGGAAGGCACTTTGGTATTTCAGGTCTATGACAACCCTGACGCCTTTGGCGATTTTCGCAGCCCAAGCTGGGAGGCCCGGCTGGCGGTTAGCCCCGACGGGCGGTACCGCCTCAAAGGAGTACCTTCGGGAGCCGTGGCTCTGCTGGTGTACGCCGACATTAACGGCAATCAGGCTCTGGACAGAACCTTTATCGGTATTCCCAAGGAGCCCATAGGCTTGTCCAATGGCTATCGTCCAAAGGGGCCGCCCAGCTTCCAGCGCGCAAGTTTCTCTCTGGCGGCCACTGAGGCCAAGACCGTCGATATCGATATGTATCAGGTCTTGGGCGACTCAGGTCAGTGGGGCGTCGGCCTCGGTGTTATCGGCCGCAGCAGCCCCTATGTAGGCTCCGATTCCGCAGTCACACAAGTGATACCCGCAATTACCTATTTCGGCGAGCGCCTGCAGTGGGTGGGGCCGAGCCTGCGTTACGGACTTTGGGGTAGCGATACTTTCCGGTTTGCGGTCAATGCCACATACCGCGTGGGCGCCTATGAAGAGGACGACAGTCCCATTCTGGTCGGGCTGGGGGACAGGGACAGCACCCTGATGGCGGGCGTTGGACTGGTGTATGACGGCCCCAACCAGATTGATGTGGACTTCCGCTATCAGCACGACGTGCTCGACCGGTTTGGCGGGGGCACTGCGGAGTTGCGGCTGTCCAAAGGGTTCCAGACCGGGAATGTCAGCTGGGGGCCATCGATCGGGGTCAACTGGCTGAGCAGCGACATGGCCAACTACGATTTTGGTGTGCCGTCCTGGGCTGCGATCCCCGGTCGACCACCCTACGACGTGGGCAGTACCGTGACCGCGGAAGGAGGAATTGGTGGCATGCTGGAGATAACCGAGCACTGGCGATTCGTGATTGACGTGAGCGCAGAGTATCTGGGTGACGATATCTCGGATAGCCCCATTGTGGACGACGACTATGTGCTCAAGGGGTTTGCCGCGATTACCTATACCTTCTGATCTTGCGGCGTTAGAGGTCTTAGAACAGCCCCATCTGGGGCTGTTTTTCGTTGAAGTTTACGGTCGGCGCATCGGGTAGGCGCTTATTCAGAAGCGCAGTCCAGAGAGAGACAAGGTTCAGGGCATCGCCATTGTCCGGCATATGGATAAATACGAATGGTCGAACGCCTTGCTCGATCCAGTTGGCAACGCGCTCGACCCAGGGTTCCAAATATTCCCGGTTACTCTCAAGGTCGGGGTGGCCGATATAGCGGATTACCGGCGCCGCATCTACCGGAAGCAGATGAACGGGCACATTGGGCTTTTTGCGTTGGGCGTCAACTATCGACGCGCTATCGGCTTTCGCTGAGAACAGGGCGCGACTGTCGAGACAAACGCGGGCGCACTGTCGCTCGCGCAACCCCCGGTTCAGAGCGCGCTCTGGATCGCGCTTTTCAAAGAATGCGGGGTGTCGGACTTCTACCGTGCAGGTCAGGTGAGCGGGGAGCAGGTCAAAAAAGTGCCACAAGTTGTCGAGGTGTTGTGGGCCGAAGCTCGCCGGCAACTGCACTAAGAATGGGCCCAGGACATCGTTCAGCGGGGAAACGATTTCCAGAAATTCACCGACTTCTTTACCTGAGGTGGCGAGGAGCTTGTCGTGACTGATACTGCGTGGGAATTTGAGTAAGAAGCGAAAGTTATCGGGAACTTGTCTCCGCCACTGTGCACATTGCGCTTGCGTAGGGGTAGCGTAGAACGTTGTATTACCCTCGACACAATTCAGCACCTGACTGTAGCGTTCGAGAGGAGTCGAACCCGCTGGCAAGCGGGCGTTCCATGCCGGGTGTTGCCATTGAGGGCAGCCGAGGAAATAGGGGAGATTCATGGTTTTGCAGTGATAAATACTCCCGCGCAAATGTAATGCGCTCGATGCTCAAGTCAAGTCTGCACTTTTAATTTTAAATCATTAGAATGCGCGACCTTTTCGCGGGTCAGATTTTGGTGAACAGGTGATGTGTCACCGACCCGTGCGTCTGAGTTTGAAGAGGTTGACTGAGTTTCTATGATCGTATTTACCCTGACCAATGAAGATACGGATCAAGTATGGGTGGGCACCGCGCGCGAGGGTATGACCCCGGAGGCCCGCTTTAAGCAGATTCAGGCCGCAGTATCATTGGGCATCGATCATCCCTTCTTTGATGAGCTAAAAAAATTCGGTGCAAGCGCCTTCACCCCGAGCCTGTTTGCGGTGGCGGAAGATCGTCTGGAATTGCAGGAGATGGTCGAGGAAGCACTCGATTCCCTGAATGCCAAAAGTCTGGTCGGTATCAAGACGGTAAAGCCCGGTACCACCAAGTCTGCGCTGGCGCCGAAGCCAAAGACACGTGTTACCCGCGTAAAACCTGCTGCCACCACTACGGCGAAACCGAAAACCGCAAAGCCGGTAAAAGAAAAGCTGGCAACCGGTCGCACTGGCAGCGCTGCGAAAGAGCGGGCGATCAAGGCGGGTATCGAAGCTGAAAAAGCGCGTATAGCGGCTGCGAAAGCCAGAAAGGCTCAAGAAGAGGCCGACGAGATGAAGGCCATCCTGGCCGGCCTGGATGCCCGCGGTTCTACTCTCTCCCGCCGCTGAGCAAAAGCATGCGCGCAGTGAAGGTTCGCATTGTGCGCTGCTCCGGGGCCGCTGTTTCGAGTAGCCCCTAGTTTCCTGTATAGAAGCCCACGCGGCCCAGCGCTTTGCGTATCTCGTCTACCGTCGCATTACTGAGCTGGCGGTAGTCGGGATAGGGGGTCAGCAATATGTGTTTTTCAGTATCCAGGGCAACTTCTGGCGCTTCTTTCAGAGGTTTAGCATTCAGGCCCTCGATGTTGAATCGCTGCAAATTGTCCTTGCCTCCTATCCAGTGCCACCCCGGCATTTCCCGCAGGCGCGCGCTGAAGCACAGCGCAGTATGTTCAAATAGTGCATTGTCCCTGAAGCCGCGCCACTCCTGTTGCGGGCTGGCCACCTTGGCCAGCAGCGTCACAATTTTACGCCAGTGGTTGGAATTGTTTTCCATCAGCAGCCCGGCATCGGGTGTCTTCACCAGTTGGCCCAGGCCCTCCGGGCGATGGGGGAGGTAGAGGATAAGGGATGGTTGGGGCGACCCAAGATAATCCAATTCTTTCACAGTAGTGTGCAGTTTGCTCTGGATTCCCGATGGAATGCCGCGATCAGGGAATAGCGCAAGAACGCTGCACAGGTGGTCAGGTAGTCCTTGATCCAGAACTGAATGTCTTCTGGATCCAGCGGCTTGTCAGTTGCGACAAACTGGCATTGCACCACATCGCGAGAGTCCCGTTGTTTCTCATCGTCGGTGACGACAATGGTCAAGGTGGAACTGGTGGTGTCCCAGCCGAAGAGCAGGTAGCGGGAGTGGTATTGGATGTTGCTATCCAGTAGACCGCACGTTTTGTCAATGCAAGCATTAATCGCGATTTCAGCATCTTGATCCGAGTAATATTCAACACTGCAGCGATGGACCACGTGTTCTCCGTTACTAACCATAATAGCTGCAGTGGTTGCTTCCCTTTTTTCGATCGCCCAATTAAGGTTCATTTCGATTCCTGGAATGCGCTCTCATGAGTGATTTGGCCTGTGTATTGCATTTAAACTTTTTGCTACATGTCTATTCATTTACAGATACCACTGTTCCTTCAAGTGGTGGACCCCCGACAGGTAGTGGTTCTCCGGATTCGGCCCGGCTGACATCAATTTCTTCAAACTCCAATTGTTAAGCTGCTTTCGCTGGCGATGGGCCGTCACTGTTTGAGTCTCCACCATTGGAGCTGCCGCCAATGATGTTGAGGCGGCGTCAGGACTGTTTCGAATCTGAAGCATTGAGCAGGGGGAAAGAAAACTTGTCAAAAGCATTGCGCACAAGTTTTCGTGCGGGTAGCTCGTAATATTTGTAGGTTGCCGATGCCGCCAAAATGGTTACGGTTATATAAATCGGAAGCGTGAAGATTGAATTCGCAAAGCTTCTATCTCCATTAAATGCCAAATCCATAATTAGCAAGAGAGTAATCTGAAGCGGAACGTGAACCAGATACACGCTGAAGCTCAAGTCCCCTAACTGTAAAAGCGATTTGGGGCAGTGTTTGAAATGTTTCTCGAGCAAGGCTGCAAAATACACGATCCCCATGCAGGCTAAGTAACCGGCGATCCCCTCTATGTTTATGACTGCAATAAGTGCAAGGAGAATCAGTAGAGTGACTGAAAGTCCGTCGAAGCGAGCAGGCCTATTGTAGGTGATTGCTGAGAGGCAGTAGGTTAGGCCTCCGCAAAAAAAGTAGCAGGCACATTGGAAAATGGAGGCAGACAAGTAGAAGGTTCCGCTCGGGTAGCCAGCTGCCAATATCCAGGTTGCAAACACAAGAGCCACACTAATGAGAATAGGGGAGTGTCTGATGGCCGTTAGCGAAATAAAGAACATGGCATAAGCGGCAACTTCCAAGGAGACTGACCATATGGGACCGTTGTAACTTAATCCGTGTGAAACAGATGACCAGTTTGTGGCAAGCAAGAGTTGTAGTACAAAATGGAACGAATCATTGTTCCCGTAAACCTGCCAATGCCCGACAGTTTGCATACTTACGTATTGCAGAAGAGCTACAAATACTAGTGTTGCTACGTGTAGTGGATACAGTCGTGCGACCCGGAAAGAAACAAACTCAAGTATCCCTGCTTTTCTTTTCAGGTAAACGTGGTAAAAGACAAACCCTGATATTGCCCAGAATAGCTCAACAGCCCAGTGTCCATAGATGTATACGGGTTCAAGTATCTGCGCGAATGGAAAAGTCTCTACAGAAGGGATTTCACCTCTTTTCCTGTTGTCAGAAAGGTAGAAGTGATGGTAATGAAAGATGACAACTACTAATGCAGCGATACCCCTAAAAGAATCAATCCACTGAAATTTTTTAGGCATTCTATTCTTTCCGTAAAGGGGCTCCGAATCTTCTATTTGGCGCGCAGCTCAACATTTCTGGGTTGGGTATGCAGAGCGCATGTGAGGCTTTGTCTTGCGATCCGTGCAATTTGACGTATTCCTGCAAGCAGGATCGGAATTATTCCTAGGATACTATCATGATCGATGAGAAGGTTGGCAGTAAAATGGTTGTCGATATATCAGCGCCTTCAGGGGGCTTCGTGTCGATAAGCGGACACCGGTGACGCCAGTGCCAAATATGAGTGCAAAAAAGCCCCGCTCTCACAAGCGGGGCTTTCATGTTTCAAAATCCGGTCATTTCCTTAGATAGAAACTTCCTGAATCTCTGTCGCAGCAATGCGCTTGCCTTCTTCGGCAGATTTTTGGAAGTCCTCAATCTGGTCGAAGTTTAGGTAGCGGTAGATTTCCGCGGACATGGAGTTCAGGTTGGCCGCGTACTTCTGGTACTCGTCTGGAGTCGGCAGTTTGCCCAGGATCGCACCCACAGAGGCCAGCTCCGCAGACGTGAGGTACACGTTGGCACCGTCGCCCAGGCGGTTCGGGAAGTTTCGGGTGGAGGTGGACAGCACGGTGCTGTTCGGGGCTACACGTGCCTGGTTACCCATGCACAGGGAGCATCCCGGCATCTCGGTGCGTGCACCGGCGGAGCCGTAGATGTTGTAGTAGCCTTCTTCCATCAGCTGGTGCTCGTCCATCTTGGTCGGAGGAGAGATCCACATGCGGGTGGAAATACCACCTTTGTGCTGCTGCAGCAGTTTACCTGCGGCGCGGAAGTGGCCGATGTTGGTCATGCAGGAGCCGATGAATACTTCGTCAACCTTGTCGCCGGCTACGTCGGACAGCAGCCTGGCATCGTCCGGGTCGTTCGGGCAGCACACGATCGGCTCTTTTACTTCCGCCAGGTCGATTTCGATCACAGCCGCGTATTCCGCGTCGGCGTCGGCGCTCATCAGTTCCGGGTTTTCCAGCCAGGCCTCCATGGCGCGCGCGCGACGCTCCAGGGTGCGCTTGTCACCGTAGCCTTCCGCGATCATCCAGCGCAGCAGGGTGATGTTGGAACGCAGGTATTCGGAGATGGAGTCTTCCGGCAGCTTGATGGTACAGCCGGCAGCGGAGCGCTCGGCAGAGGCGTCGGACAGCTCGAACGCCTGTTCTACGGTCAGGTTGTCCAGGCCTTCGATCTCGAGGATGCGGCCAGAGAAGATGTTCTTCTTGCCTTTCTTCTCGACGGTCAGCAGACCTTCCTGGATGGCGTAGTAAGGGATCGCATGTACCAGGTCACGCAGGGTGATGCCTGGCTGCATCTCGCCCTTGAAGCGCACCAGCACGGATTCCGGCATATCCAGCGGCATTACGCCGGTGGCTGCGGCAAACGCGACCAGACCGGAACCGGCCGGGAAGGAGATGCCCATCGGGAAGCGGGTGTGGGAGTCACCACCGGTACCAACGGTGTCCGGCAGCAGCATACGGTTCAGCCAGCTGTGAATGATACCGTCACCCGGGCGCAGGGAAACACCGCCGCGGTTCATGATGAAGTCCGGCAGGGTGTGCTGGGTGTCGATATCAACAGGCTTGGGGTAGGCCGCGGTGTGACAGAAAGACTGCATGGTGAGGTCGGCCTGGAAGCCGAGGCACGCCAGATCTTTAAGCTCGTCGCGAGTCATCGGGCCAGTGGTGTCCTGGGAGCCAACGGTGGTCATCTTCGGCTCGCAGTAGGTGCCCGGGCGGACGCCTTCCATGCCGCAGGCTTTACCAACCATTTTTTGCGCCAGGGTGTAACCCTTGCCGGTGTCGTTCGGCTGCTCTGGTAGGCGGAACAGGTCGGAAGCGCCCAGGCCCAGGGATTCGCGGGCTTTAGTGGTCAGGCCGCGACCAACGATCAGGTTAATTCGGCCACCAGCCTGAACTTCGTCCAGCAGTACGTCGGACTTCAGTTCGAATTCGGACAGAACCTTGCCGTCTTCGGACAGGATCTTGCCTTCGTACGGACGAATCTCGATCACGTCGCCCATGTTCAGGTCGTCAACCGGCGCTTCGAATACCAGTGCGCCAGCATCTTCCATGGTGTTGTAGAAGATCGGGGCCACTTTACCGCCGATACAGATACCGCCGCCTTTCTTGTTCGGCACGCCCGGCAATTCGTCGCCGAAGAACCACAATACGGAGTTGGTGGCGGACTTACGGGAAGAACCGGTACCTACTACGTCACCGACAAAAGCAACCGGCAGGCCCTTGGCCTGGATTTCTTCGATCTGCTTCATCGGGCCGGTTACGCCGTGCTCTTCCGGCTCCAGGCCGTCGCGGGTCATTTTGTACATGGCGCGCGCGTGCAGGGGGATGTCCGGGCGGGACCATGCGTCCGGAGCGGGGGACAGGTCGTCGGTGTTGGTTTCGCCGGTCACCTTGAATACGGCAACCTTGATGCTCTCGGCAACTTTGTTCCGCTTGGTGAACCATTCGCCGTCAGCCCAGGACTGAATTACGGCCTTGGCCACTTCATTGCCGGCTTTGGCTTTCTCTTCCACGTCGTGGAAGGCGTCGAACATCAGCAGGGTGCCTTTCAGCTGCTCGCCGGCCAGTTCGGCCAGGTCCTTGTCGTCCAGCAGGTCAACCAGGGTGGCTATGTTATAGCCGCCCAGCATCATGCCCAGCAGTTTGGTGGCGTGTTCCTTGTCGATCAGCGGGGACTCGGCCTCGCCCTTGACGATGGCGGTGAGGAAACCGGCTTTTACGTAGGCGGCCTCGTCCACACCCGGCGGTACGCGGTTGGTGATGAGGTCCAGCAGTTCCTGCTCTTCACCTGCGGGTGGGTTCTTCAGCAGTTCCACCAGGCCGGCAACCTGCTCAGCGTTCAAGGGCTTGGGTGGGATATCTTGTTCGGCGCGCTCGGCGACGTGTTTGCGATAGGCTTCAAGCACGGATAATTCCCTCTTGTGTTTGGGTAAAACCAACAGCTTTCCTGGAATCCGGAAGCGAGTATTTCGCCACTCGAACTCCGAATTTAATCGATGGCCGCTGGAGGCGGGTGGCGAATTCTACAATGAAACGGATATCCCTGTTAAGTTCGCTGAAAAATCAATAACTTACGCGAATCATGGCCATTCATAGGGTGAATAAAGGTCGCGCTTTAATCATTCAATAAGTGCGAATCAATCGCGTTTGTCGCGTCTAATATCCATCTTGTGAATGATCCGCCGCCGCAATTTGGGTGACGAATACGCTAGGCAAAAATGCTATTCTCTGCCGCCTCATTTCACACGTTTTATTGGCCCGTTCGGACGACGAGGTGTTTTCACTTCATGGCGATCTATAAGAAAGTACGCACGCCCTGTATCGGTGTCTGCTCCACCGGAATTGGCGACAACGTCTGTCGCGGCTGCAAGCGCTTTGCCCATGAAGTGATTGATTGGAATGCCTACTCCGAAGAGCAGCGCCGGATCATCGCCGAGCGCCGGGACGATTAGCGTGCAAAAGCCGTGAGAAGTCAGTTGGAAGTTGTTGATCAAAATCTGCTGCTGACCCAGATGCTCCACTTGTAGATCCGCTTCAATGAAGATTAAGGCGTTATCTGTCGATTATTTGAGTATTTGCTCGCGGCGAGGGTAAATTGCTGCGCTTGCCTCTTATGGCATAGATAGAACTGCGATTTCCCGCGATGTTCTGATGGTGGAGGTTAGACGGCGTAATGATGAAGGCTTTTATGTGCTTTCCGAAGCCTATTTTCAGCGTTTTGTAGAGCCCGACATTTTGGCCTTAAGGATCTGAAGTAAATGGGCGGCCTCGAATCTTTGAGGCCGCAGAAGGTTGGCTGGTAGCTTTAACTGGTTGGGCTAAGTTTCCGCATGACTCGTGCAGCAAAATTGGCGATAGGGTTTTTTTTGCCGAGTTCGTCAATTTTTCCCTCTTTGTTCAAGAAGAGGGTGCTGTGCAATTTCTTATTTTGGTTCCCTCTATCGTTTGCTGTGTAGTAGTACATGGCAAGAGATACTCGCTCTCGGTCTTTCGGGCATTGCAAAGGTTCGGGGTGGCCGTGAAAGCTTGTATTGGTAGTAGAGAAGATAGCCATCCGGTTGAATAGGGGGGGGACAGATTTTTTGCATTTTTTATCTTTGGCACACCAAAGTTGAAAGTCCCCTCCCCAGGCGATATCCCAATCCTTGTTGAGGTAGATAAGCACATTAATGCGGCGGTATACGTTCATACGTTTGTGACCATTAAAGTCAACATGTACACCTAGTTTCCCACCCGGGGGGATTTTGTGTAGGCCAGCACCATGTAAATAGGGGTCGGGGATGAGCCCGCTAATCCCGGTCAGTTTTTCCAAGAAGTTAAGGAAAGGAGCTGAGTTGAGGTGGTAAACAAGCGTGCGTGTTGCGGGTCCCATGCTGATGTCGGAGTTCATTTGGAACTTCTTTTCATATGGGCTATCGAATTCTCGCCAATACTTTTTCCCTTTGTTGAATTCTTCGAGTACTAGGTCCAGAAGTTCTTGGGAAAAAATATTGTCGTAGACCCCGTGTGAAAAAGGCTGTGCGTTTTTGTAGTTTTCACTCTCTTGTTCGGCAATGGTATCTAGTGTGTCAAGTGGTAGATAGTCCGCAATGCTACTATGCATGATGTATTTCTCCGGTATGCGCTAATTCAAGTTTGATTGGTTGATTTGTGAAAACTAAAACAGAAGATTTGTTCGTTAGTGCGGGCACTCCAATGATCCATATTGTCAGGGCTTTATTCCGGCGTTTACGAAAGCAGCGAGAATTGCGGATATTGGTCGACTTGTAAGAGGTTTTTGACGCTCTCGGTAACCGGATGTGGGAATAAGTGGGCTAGCATAATTTCGCGTCCTGCGTAAATTTTTGCCTGTTTGGGGCGTCCAATCCTGAGGTTTTTAGCGTGCCAGGGGAGGAGTTGTTTTGTCTTCAGTCACTTTTCGGTCAAGGGGGGCTGTTGACGAGTGGGCGTCTAATTCCTTAGTTGATCATTTAAAGCGAATGGCTAATTAAAAAGCAAGTTAGTGGATTGCTATATGAGGATATTCCCGCCAATTTTTGTTCTGGGTTTTATTGGCTTGCTTAAGTGGTGTTTGGGAGATTATTGATAGTCAAATATGTGTGTTGTCTGCCAAGTGAGCGCGCAGGGTGGGGGACGTTTAAGCTCTTCTCATTTAAGGTTGTATCGCTGACACCCATTCATGCAAATGAGTATCATCCTCATTGTGGGTTGATGAGAATTGATCGCATTTATTAGGGTCGAAATCGATCTTGTGCGTGATCGAGTCACTGAATTTGGGGGACGAATACGCCAGGCAAAAATGCTATTCTCTGCCGCCTCATTTCACACGTTTTATTGGCCCGTTCGGACGACGAGGTGTTTTCGCTCCATGGCGATCTATAAGAAAGTACGCACGCCCTGTATCGGTATCTGCTCCACCGGAATTGGCGACAACGTCTGTCGCGGCTGCAAGCGCTTTGCCCATGAAGTGATTGATTGGAATGCCTACTCCGAAGAGCAGCGCCGGACCATCGCCGAGCGCCGGGACGGTTACCTTGCAAATGCCGTGCGAAGTCAGCTGGAGATTGTTGATCAAAATCTGTTGCTGACCCAGATGCGCCACCAGCAAATCCGCTTCAATGAGGATCAGAGCCCCTACTGCTGGGTGTTCGAGCTTCTTCGTGCTGGCGCAAGCCAGATTTCGGACCTATCGCTATATGGCCTGCGTGCCACTGCGGTTGCGCGCGGCGTGTCTCTGGTGGAGTTGCGCCGGCGAATTGACGAGGATTTCTTTGCGTTGTCCGTGGCCTACTATCAACGGTTTGTGGCGCCCGGGCTGCGGTCAGCCTGACAGGCGAATAGGATTTAGCCACCGATACAGGGAGTTGCATTATTACTACACATTCAGGTCCGCAGTCTTCTGAGCGAAAACGCCGCGCTTTACTGATCCTGAATCCGGGGAGCCGGCAGGGCGGCAGTGTTGACCTCGATGCCGGCATGGAGCGTCTCGAGGCCGCGGGTATTGAACTGGTGCGAGTGG
Source organism: Microbulbifer elongatus (assembly GCF_020524885.1). Classification (GTDB taxonomy): domain Bacteria; phylum Pseudomonadota; class Gammaproteobacteria; order Pseudomonadales; family Cellvibrionaceae; genus Microbulbifer; species Microbulbifer elongatus_A. The sequence goes on from NZ_JAIVKJ010000003.1 coordinate 361,335, forward strand.
AGTCTGAGTCACCCGAGCAATCCTGTGAGGAAATCCGCGGGCGGTCTAGTGACGTCGACCTGGCAATTATTGGCGGTGGCGATGGGACCGTCAGCTCCTGCATCCCAGCACTCCTCGACAGCAAATTACCTGTTGCCATACTCCCTTTGGGGACCGCCAATGACTTGGCGCGGTCACTGGGTATCGAGATGCTGGAGCAGGCGTTTGACGCCCTGTGTGAGGGGGGCAGCACGCCGGTGGATCTCGGCGTAGTCAACGACCACTATTTTTTTAATGTAGCAAACCTTGGTTTGGGCGTGGTGGTTACAGAAGAGTTGACGCCCGAAGTCAAGAAGCGCTGGGGAGTGTTTAGCTACCTCAAGGCTTTCGCCTCTGCGCTTTCCCGGCATCGCCAGTTTCGGCTCAAGCTACGGGTGGATGGTAAGGATCACACGATGCGCTCGATCCAGCTGGCGGTGGGTAATGGTCGCTTTTACGGCGGCGGTAACCTTGTCGATCAGCGTGCCAGTATCGATGACGACCTGTTGCATGTTTACAGCTTGCGGCCACAGACGGTTTGGGAATTGCTCTCTCTGGCGCCGTTGCTGAGAGGCGGGCGACACGATCTGGCCAGGCGAACCTTTTCCGCATCCGCGCACGACCTGTATGTTGAGACGCAGCCCGCGGGGATGGAAATCCATGCGGATGGTGAGCCCGTCACCAGAACACCCGCGAAATTTTCGGTAAAGTCTGCTGCACTTGAACTGGTGGTTCCGAAAGACTCCCCTTTACTGAAACGGAAAGCTGAAACGGAAATGACTTTATGAGCTTGATGCGCAGTGATCGCCAGGTGGCGCTCAATGACCTTCACTTGGCCATGCGGGAAAGTGCTGATCTCTACGAATCCACTGCAGGTTTTTTGCAGGAGCCCGGTGCGAGCGCACTGTGTAAAGCATTGGCTGCGGAGCGGTTGCGGCTCGCGGAGCAGCTGGAGCGGGAGATTCGTGCCGAGGGTGAATTGCCGCGCGAGCCCGACCCGGACAAGGAAGCCGCAGAACAGTTACAGCAGCGCCTTGAGACCCTGTTTGCAGAAAGTCAGGTTGCTGGCGTTATTTCACATCGCCTGGAAGCAGAGCGGGCGCTGTGGGCGTTTGTGCAAAGTGACGAGCTCAACATCCTGGAAGGTGAATCTGCGCGTTTGCTGGCTGACTGTCGTCAGTCTGTGCGTGATGCGCAGGACAAGCTGAAGACGTTCATCGGCGAGCCCTGAGCTCCCGCTTTCAGGGGCGGGCCGGCGCGTGTGGATCAGGGCGCACACCGGCAGGTGCCTAGATTTTAAGTCTGTTTAAGGCCTAGGGGGCGCCGTGAAGGTGCACCCGCAGTGCCGGCAAGAAGGGCTCTGGGGCAATTTTCAGATCGCGACGTTGTCTTCTCCTGCTCGCCGGCGGATTATCCTCGACCCGGGTAAATTCAGGCAGGCGGCCGTCGTCACACCTAACCAGTACCGGCATCGCTGAATAGCCGACCTGTCGATAAACTTCGCCTTCACTGCTGCTGCCGCCGTGCTCCGTAGTATTGCCGCGGAAGGCGCCATCCTCGTAAAAAATCTCCGCCACCTGCAAGTTCGGACGGCTTTGAACCTGAACCTGGCGCAAGCGGCTGTGTTGACTCGGGTGGAGGCCGGCGAGTAGCTGCCGTTGATATTGAATACCAGTGTCCTCTCCCAGCGGATCCAGCTGGATCAGTTTTTTCTCGCACCACTGTAAGGTCACCTTGCGAATGGACTTGCGTGCCTTGACCCAGCTCAGGGCAATGGCATCCGGGGTATCTGCACAAAGCAGTATCTGTCTATAACACTGGCGCAAGTGGGTGCGGGGGTAACCCGAATCCCCCAGGACGTCGCGCAATCGCTCGTTGCGTTCCAGAACAGGGCGGTCGGCAAGGGCGACTTTGAACTCTGCGGTGAGCTGCTGAACCGCGTGCTTGGCGCTGTTGAGCTCTTGCGCAATAGCAATGATTTTTTGTGGAACCGCGAGCAACCCGGGGATCTGCAGGGTGTGCCGCGCGTCTGCAGCCACAGGGTCGTCTGTGTAGTCCAGCTGTGCAAACAGCGCGGCGGCCAGTTTGTGGGGATGGTCAAAATCGCTATTCAGCTGTGCGGCGGCGTCAATCGCAAACCCGGGGCGCAGCAGGTAGCTGTCCCAGCTGCGGGACCCTTGCTCCAGATCTTCAAGCGCGGATCTCAGGTCCATCGCCCTGTGGTGCATCTCTATTAAGGCCCGTGAAATCTCGCGGGCTATTTCAGGCAGCTTGTGGCCTTTGGATGGTGGCAATCTGGTGCTCTCCTGTTTCACTACTTAAAATTCTACCCACTTAATAAATCGTTATCAAATCTGGAAACGATAGTCGAGCCGCGCTCCGTAGCGCCATTTTGAGTAAATTCGAGCAAGAGTTAGCCAAGGAGGAGGGAGGCGGTATAATTCCCGCCCCGCGGGTGTCTGCGCAGCATGCGCTTTGCCCGCCCCGACCCATCTGTAGAAAATGCCAGGCCGCCATGTCACTCGAAGTACCAGACCTTTCCGCTATTCACGAATTTTTGCTGTGTCGCACTCCCGACGCCTGGATTGATGCCGCGCTTGCGGAGCCGGAGCTGATGCTGGTGGATCATGCCAACTGCGAAAAGAAGGCGGCGGGGACGGCGTTGAATCTGATGTTCCGCTATCTGGACAATTTCGATCTGCTCAACAAGATGTCGCGCCTTGCGCGGGAAGAGTTGCGGCACTTCGAGCAGGTTATCGGGATCATGCAGAAGCGTGGCATTGCCTATCCGCACCTGACTGCTTCTCGCTACGCGGCGGGGCTTCGCGGCGAGGTGCGCAGTGCGGAGCCGGGAAGGCTGATCGATACCCTGATCTGCGGTGCAATCATTGAGGCACGCTCCTGTGAGCGTTTTGCCCGAATTGCGCCGCACCTCGATGAAGAACTGCAGAAGTTTTATTTCTCACTGCTGAAGTCTGAGGCGCGCCACTTCCGCGATTACCTGACACTTGCACAGAATGCCAGCGAAGATGACATCGGTCCTCGTGTGCGTGCGCTGCTGGAGGTGGAGCGTGAACTGGTGGAAGGCGGGGATGGGGAGTTCCGGTTCCACAGTGGTGTTCCCGGTTTGGCCTGAGGTCCGGATGTTGGTCTTCAGCTGTGATCGATCTTTTTGATCAATTCGACGAAATCTTCGAGGTCCGTGGGGCGCTTGCAGTCGATGGTAAATTTGTTGTGAAAAAATACCGTGAGCTCGACGGTTGGTGAGCGCAAGAACACGGTGTAGCCATCAAAGTCTGTGCTGGCTGTGAGTCCACGGTAGCGCCACCCTTCCGCGGTTTTCTCGCCTTCTCTGGTGATCTTGTCGAATACCCGCAATGCCTGTTTGACGTCGATTTTGTATTCGTGCTCCATGTGCGTTCCCGTTATCGTTTGAGCTAAGCTTAGAGGCTTGTGAGTCCTCCTGCGCTCGCGGGCAGGGCGATGCTCTCACTTTTTCTTAATTGGTTATCCAGCTTAGATTACATGGTGGTTTCCAACGAGGCGCGAGGCGCCGTCAATATCGTCCTGTTCAATTGGTTAGCCTACCTGGGTGTGGCGCCATTTGTCATTGGTATTGCTATGGAGGTCACGGGTTACTCTATCGCTTCCATCGACGGTCGGCTTTGGTTCACGGCCTATAGCTGCGTGATTCTCAGTTTTTTGTGTGGTATCTGGTGGGGTGGGGCGCTTAATCACGACCGCCACAAGCATCGCGTCTTGTTGGCTCTCCTGAGCAATGCAATTGCCCTGATCGGCTGGCTGGCACTGCTGTTCTACCGGACGCCATACGCGCTGCCTGTACTGGCGCTGGCATTTTTGTTTGTCGAGCGTGCAGAGGCATTTCTAAAGCCCAACTCTTCGCGTCTCGCAAGTTACTTCAAGACGCGAACCCATGTTTCCTATCTGGTTATTGCCTGTCATCTGATAATGTTTATCGCCCTCTGGCGCTGATTCGGTTTGCCCCATCTTCAAGTTATTCCCTGATTCACCTCCACCACATCTCCGAGTCGTTCTGACACGATTTCACGAATTTGCGCAGCAAGCTCTCGATATAAACGGCGGCTAGGCGCACTGGCACGCCAGACAAGCCCGTGCTGGCGACGAATAGGCTTGGACTTGATTTCGCTGACATGTAGCGCTTCCGGGTTGTGCATTTCGGAATGGACATAGAGGCCGGGTAAAAAGGCGACGCCAAGCCCCATGACCACCATTTGTCGCAGAGTGTCGAGACTGGTGCCTTCATAGTCGCGTTGCAGGTCGGCACCCAGGTCTTGGCAGATTTCTTGCACCTGATGATGGAAGTGATGCTGTCCTTCGAGGGTCAATACCTTCTCACCGCGCAATTGGGAGGGGCTGACGGTTTTCTTGCCTGCGAGGCGGTGGTCGGCAGGGATCACGAATTTCAATGGCTCGGTAAAAAGCGGCTCAACCGAGAGGTCCTCTCGGTCTACGGGCAGCGGTACGATCGCAATATCGTAGGAGCCCTCGCTAAGCCCCCTGAGCAGGTTCCGCGGCGTCCCCTCACGTACATAGAGTTTCAAGCGATGGTGTTGCGCATGCAGTGCAGGGAGTACGCGGGGAAGAAGGTAGGGGCCAAGAGTTGGGGGGACACCAAGTTTGTAGGTGGTTTGCAGTCCTTGCGAGATGGTCTCTGCACTCTCCCGAAATTCCCGCATTGCCAGCAGCATCTTCCTCGCCTGTTCAAGCAGCTCTCTGCCCTCAGGAGTGAGCAGCGTGCCCGATCTGGAGCGTTCAAACAGGGAGAGGCCCAGGAGTGCCTCCAGGGAGCGGATCTGGGTGGTTAGTGCCGGTTGGCTGACCCCCAATTCTTCCGCCGCGCGCCGGTAGCTGCAGCGTGACGCAATGGCCACAAAGTATTCAATCTGGCGAAATGTCGGCGTCTGTGGCTGAGTTGGCACTGGGGCTCCAGGTAATCTTTGATAATTAATGGTTATCAGCGAATAGTATATTAACTTATTGAGCTATCAAAAAATAATGCTTCAACTCGATTGCCTAGTCCTCTTCATCAGTAAGGAGTTGTTATGGATCATGTGATTTCCGGCGTAGCGAAGTTTCAGAAAGAAGTATTTCCTACCAAAAAGGCCCGTTTTTCCGAACTGGCGGAGGGGCAGAGCCCCGAAGTGCTTTTCATCACCTGCGCGGATTCCCGCATCGATCCCAACCTGGTTACCCAGACCGAGCCCGGTGAGCTGTTCATCTGTCGCAACGCGGGCAATATCGTCCCGCCCCACAGCAATCAGACCGGCGGTATGACGGCTTCCATTGAATTCGCGGTGGCGGCACTGGGCGTATCTCACATCGTTATCTGTGGTCATACCGATTGCGGTGCGATGAAGGGCGCGATTGAACCAGAAAAACTGGATAGCCTCCCGCACGTCAAAGAATGGCTGAGCCATTGCCGCTCTGCGACCGAAGTGGTGCGCGACCGCAATGGATCCCTGAGCACCGAAAACCTGGACGAAGTGACTGCCGAGAATGTCATTCAGCAGATGCAGCACCTGCGAACTCACCCTGCGGTTGCTACCGGGTTGGCCAGTGGTCGTGTGACCCTGCATGGCTGGGTGTACAACATCGGCAGTGGTGAGGTGCTGTGCTTTGACGAGTCAACCCGCGAGTTCAAGCCTATGGACGAGCGTTACCGCGCAATGTTCGGCGACCTCCCGGAGGCGGCAGCTGGTGGCTCTTGCTGTGGCTGAAGGCTTCTCTTGTAGCTGAAGGCTCTTGTTGTAGCTGAGGGCTCTTGTTGTAGCTGACGGCTCTGGCTGTAGCTGAGCCCGCCGCAAGGCAAGCAGGGAAGGTATTGAAGTAAAAGAGGTAAAGCGGGAATGAAGTTTGATTTAAGCAATCTGCGCGGCGATATCACTGGTGGCATTACTGCAGGTGTAGTTGCGCTGCCCCTGGCCCTGGCGCTCGGCGTGGCCTCGGGGCTTGGCCCCATGGCAGGTATCTACGGTGCCATTGCGGTGGGCTTTTTCGCCGCGCTGTTTGGCGGCACCGGTCCGCAGATCTCTGGCCCTACCGGACCGATGGTGGTGGTGCTCGCGGGTCTGTTCGCCAGCCTTTCCGGGGATGCATCACTGATCTTTACCGCGGTAATTCTCGCGGGTTTACTTCAGGTGGTCTTCGGGATTTTGGGGGTTGGCCACTACATCCGGCTGGTGCCATACCCGGTAATCTCCGGTTTCATGACCGGAATCGGTGTGATCATCATCATTCTCCAGCTGAACCCGTTACTCGGCCACGCATCGCCGGGCGGTACGCTGGGGGCGCTCGGCAATGTGCCCGAGGCGCTCTCTGCCGTGCATCCTGCGAACCTGCTGCTGGGCCTGGGCACGCTGGTGATGGTGTACATGTGGCCCGCGAAATGGGGCAAATATGTGCCGAGCCCGCTCGCGGCGCTTGTGATAGGTACCGTACTCGCGTACTTCCTGCTGGATGTACCGATTCTGGGTAGCATTCCCACTGGCTTGCCGGAGTTGCAAATGCCGGTGCTGGGTGGCGACAACATGGTGCTGGTGGTTGAGGCGGCAATTATTCTCGCGATCCTCGGTGCGCTGGACAGTCTCCTGACCTCACTGGTTGCGGACAATATGACCCGCACCCGTCACCACAGTAACAAGGAGCTGATCGGGCAGGGCATTGGTAACACTGCGGCGGGCTTTATTGGCGGCATCGCCGGCGCCGGTGCCACTATGCGTACTGTGGTCAATATCCGTTCCGGTGGCCAGACCCGTATTTCCGGCATGGTGCACTCACTGGTATTGCTGGCAGTGGCCCTTGGACTGGGTCCGCTGGCTGAAAATATTCCGCAGGCGGTGCTGGCGGGGATTCTGGTGAAAGTCGGTCTGGATATCATCGACTGGAAATACCTGAAGCGCGCGCATCAGGGCCCCCGTTGGGATCTGCTGCTGATGGTTCTGGTATTAGGGTTGACCGTGTTTGTGGACCTGATTACTGCGGTAGGTGTCGGTGTAGTACTGGCAGCGCTCGCCTATGTGAAACAGGTTGCCAGCCTGCAGATCGAGCACCTGCGAAACCTGCCGGAGCACTTGGATAGCGACGAAGAGAAAGCAATTCTGGAGCGCAACCGCGACCGCATTGCCCTGTTTGAATTCAGTGGCCCGCTGAGTTTCGGTGCTGCCGCAGACCTCGGCCATCATGTGCGTGAGCAGAGTAGTGCCCAGTCCCGGGTTCTGATCCTGAATTTCTCATCGGTGCCTTTCCTGGATGTTTCTGCAGCACTTGCGGTGGAAACCATCGCGTCGGATGCCAAGGATAGTGGCAAGCAGCTGTTCCTGACTGGCATGAACGAAGAAGTCGAAGGTGTGCTCAAGAGGTTGAACGGCCGTGTGCCAGCGCAGGGTAGCTACAAGACCCTTGGCGACGCACTGCGTGCGGCCGAAAACCTGCTGAGTGGCGAGTGTGATGGCCATCTTTCGGCGCGGGCGGTCTGATCAGTAAACCCGTGACCGGCAAAAGCCCGCAGCGAGGTGTCCGATGTCAATCGTCGGGCATCCTTCTGCGGGCTTTTTTATGTGTTTCATTTCGGCTTTGATTGCGTCGGGCGTTGACGGTGGGGCATTGACGGTGGGGCAGTGCGTATCAAGCGCCGGGGGCTTCGACAGAAGTCACAACAGAGTAGGCTTCCAGCTCCCGCAGGATTTCCTCCAGTGACAGCAGCTGCCAGCAGGGGCGAGCACCGTGATTGCTGTATTCACCGCGAACAAGCTTTCGCGCCATCGCGGCGGCTGGGGCGGCCGGGATCCACGGGCCGTCACCATTGAGTCCGAGAATCTGCCAGCGGGCCCGCTGGCCTGCACCTCCGGCAATTCCCGTAATTTCGACCTGCATGCCGCCGTGGTCGCTGCCTCCGGGCCAGCGGGCGGCGAGCCAGTGTCCGAGCCGGGCGAGATACGGCAGCGGGTCGGGAATTGTCGACGGCCTGTGGATGCGGGCCAGGCGGGCGCTCAGGGCGAGTCCCCACTGCAACAGCGTTGGCTGCACGCCGGTGCCAAAACGCAGATTTTTCACCTCTGGTATCAGTTTGGGAATTAATCGCAGGTCCGGTACATCGAAATTGCACACCTGGCGCTCGCCCACCGGGTGGCCAAGGGTGATTTTGCGCAGTTCGCCACCGGAGTAGCTGGGGACAGGCTGGCCATCGCGTAACAGCGTGAGCTCCGTGCCCAGAGACTCAAAGCCGGCGCGTACAGTCGCTAGCCCGCGACTGATACGGTGGGCGGGCGCGATATTGATCTCGATGTCGTCAATCTTGTGAAAGGGCTTGCCGAGAACCTGGATGACTGCTGAGCTCAATGCTGGCAGGCTGCTCGCGCCACTGATCACGGTACATCCGGCATCTTCCGCGCTCTGGTTCAGGGTTTCGATTTCACTGACAAAGCTGGCAGCATCGGCAATGTCCAGATAGTGGATACTGTTTGCGATACAGGCATCGGGGACGTGATAGTCCTGCTGCTGGAAGGGGCCCGCGCAATGAATCAGCAGGTCGAGATCCAGGTCCTTCAGCTGGACCGTGAGGCTCGCAGACTCATGGTCGAGTCGAAGCCCCTCAAACGTACAGCGGGATTTGGTGTCGGTCTCGCTATGTTGCTGTTGCAAGCGGTCGGCGAGGAGTTCGGCCTTGAACAGGTCGTGTCCGGCGACGATAACGTGGAGATTAGATTCGCTGCCGAGCATTTCCGCGATACGGCTGCCAAAAGTGCCGTAGCCGCCGAGAATCAATACCCGTTTGCGCAAATTTTTTGTGGAAGACAACTGACAGACTCCTGATTCCGGCTTTCCATAATCCGGTTATCGATAGCGGCGCGCGCAATTAGCGTGAATGTCTAGTCTGCCGTGGCCCAGTGGATGAGTTCAAGTCCCGTGTTCAACGAATGTTTGGTGGAATTGGTGGCAGCGCTGACGTCCTGGCCATCGGCGTCCTCCGATTTCTCGGCGCAGTCTTGTGCTTTGATACACCAGCCCAGCTCTCCCCAGTCTCCCAGCACAATGCGCTCCGCGGGCTTACCATCAATGGTCAGCTGGTGCCGGGCCGGGCGATGGGTGTGGCCGTGAATCAGTGTGTGTACCTGGTGGTCGCGCATCACCTTCTCCACCTCGTCCGCAGTGACATCCATGATGTCTTCTGCCTTGCGGCTGTTCATGGACTTGGATACGGAGCGGATCTGTGCGGCGATCTGGCGGCGCTCTTGTAAAGGTTTGGCGAGCAATGCCTGCTGCCACTCGGGGTTGCGCGCCTGCTGGCGAAAGGCCATATATTCCTGGTCCAGGGTACACAGGCTGTCGCCGTGCATCAGTAAGACGGGTTGGTCTGCCAAGATGACCAGAGAGGGGTCGGGGAGCAGGGTGGCACCGCAGCGCCGTGCGTAGTCCTCGCCCAGCAGGAAGTCGCGGTTGCCGTGCATCAGATACAGGGCGGTGCCCTTGTCGCTGTAGCTCTTCAGTTGGCGTGCGACTTCTTCTGCGAGGGGGGCATCATCGTCGTCGCCGATCCATACTTCGAAAAAGTCGCCGAGGATATATAGCGCGTCCGCGCCAGCGGCGGGGCCTTCAAGAAAATTGAAGAAGGCGCGGGTGATGGCTGGGCGGGACTCGTCCAGGTGCAGGTCTGAGATCAGGAAAGTTGCCACTGGAGAAGTCCGCCCTTAAATATCGGAGAGGTCGAGATTACCTGTCAGCGTAGGCGTCGGAGACGGTTACGCCAGTGATCTCGATGGTTTCGGTCGGAACGTCCTGGTGGAAACCGTTGCTGCCGGTCGCAACTTCTTTAATCTTGTTGACCACGTCCATGCCGTCGACGACCTTGCCGAACACGCAGTAGCCCCAGCCCTGAGCATCTTTGGCGCGGAAGTTCAGGAAGTCGTTGTCGTTCACGTTGATGAAAAACTGAGCAGTGGCAGAGTGCGGGTCCATGGTGCGTGCCATGGCCAGGGTGCCGGTGTCGTTCTTCAGGCCGTTGTCGGCTTCGTTTTCGATCGTGTCGCGGGTAGGCTTCTGATCCATGTTCGGGGTCATGCCGCCGCCCTGGATCATGAAATTATTGATCACTCGGTGAAAGATGGTGCCGGTGTAAAAATCGTCACGGCAGTACTGCAGGAAGTTGGCAGCGGTCTTGGGCGCCTTGTCAAAATCCAGTTCGATAGCGATGTCGCCGTGAGTAGTGTGCAGAGTGATCATAAAATGTCCTGTCCGGGGTCGGTTTGGGGCGGCATGATACTCTGTTCACAGACCGACGCAAGCCGCGCTGGCCGGTGGTCTGCAAGCAGTGAAAACCCCATGCGGTGGCGGTCATCTGCGTTATAATCCGCCGCTTACTTCGAGTAGTTGATTTAGAGATAGCCATGACATCCGAGAGCAAGCCCGCTCACTTCCTTCAGAACATCATTCGTGAAGACCTGGCCGAAGGCCGGGTTGATCAGCTGACCACCCGTTTTCCGCCGGAGCCTAACGGCTACCTGCATATCGGTCACGCCAAATCCATCTGTCTGAATTTTGGCCTGGCGAAAGAGTTCGGCGGCCAGTGCAACCTGCGCTTCGACGATACCAATCCGGCGAAAGAAGAAGAGGAATACGTCGATGCGATCAAGCGCGATGTATCCTGGCTGGGCTTCGAGTGGGCTGGGGAGGCGAAATACACCTCGGACTACTTCGACCAGCTGCACCAGTGGGCGATCCACCTGATCAAGGAAGGTAAGGCTTACGTCTGCGACCTGTCGCCGGAACAGGCCCGTGAATACCGCGGTACCCTGAAAGCACCTGGCAAGAACAGTCCGTTCCGCGATCGCTCCGTGGAAGAAAACCTGGACCTGTTTGCGCGCATGGCGGCCGGTGAGTTCGATGAGGGCAGCTGCAGCCTACGCGCCAAGATCGACATGGCGGCGCCAAATATCAACCTGCGCGATCCGATAATTTATCGCATCAAGAAAATGGCCCATCACCAGACTGGTGACAAATGGTGCATCTACCCCAGCTACGACTTTGCCCACGGCCAGTCCGATGCACTGGAAGGTATCAGCCATTCCATCTGCACCCTGGAGTTTGAAGATCACAAACCCCTGTACGACTGGTTTATCGAACACCTGCCCGTGCCGGCGCGTCCGCGTCAGTACGAGTTTGCCCGCCTGCACCTGAACTACACCGTGGTGTCCAAGCGCAAACTCAAGCAGCTGGTGGATGAGGGTTTCGTGGACGGCTGGGACGACCCGCGCATGCCGACTATCTCCGGGCTCCGCCGTCGCGGTGTGACGCCGGCATCCATCCGCCAGTTCTGTGAAATGATCGGCGTAACCCGTTCCGACTCCACTGTAGATGTGGGCATGCTGGAATACGCCATTCGTGACGACCTGGATAAAAACGCGCCGCGCGCTATGTGCGTGATGGAGCCGCTGAAAGTGACCCTCACAAATTACCCGGAAGGACAGCAGGAGATGCTGAGTGCTCCCGGCCACCCGGTGCGTGACGACCTGCCAGCACGTGAGCTCCCCTTTACCAAGACCGTGTACATCGAGCAGGAAGACTTCCGCGAGGAAGCCAACAAGAAGTACAAGCGCCTGGTGCTGGGCAAGAAAGTCCGCCTGCGCAATGCCTACGTGATTCAGGCGGATGAAGTTGTCAAAAACGATGCCGGCGAGATAATCGAGGTGTTGTGTTCTGTCGATCTGGATACCCTGGGCAAAGACCCGGCAGACGGCGTAAAACCGAAAGGCGTGATCCACTGGGTATCTGCAGACAACAATGTGGACTGCGAAGTGCGCCTGTACGATCGCCTGTTCAATGAAGAATCCCCGGACGTGGGCGACAAGAACTTTCTCGAGTCCGTTAACCCGGACAACCTGAAAGTGCTGAGCGGGTGCAAGGCGGAAATCGGCCTCGCCCACGCACAACCGGAGCAGGGCTATCAGTTTGAGCGCAACGGTTATTTCTGTCGCGACAGCAAATACGGCAGCGTGGAAAAGCCTGTGTTCAACCGCACCATTGGTTTGCGGGACTCCTGGGCGAAAGAACAAAACAAGTAATCTGTAAAAAATAGCGAGAAGAGATGTCTCTCAAGCTTTACAACACCTTCTCTGGTGAAAAGGAAGTATTCAAGCCGATTCAGGAAGACCGCGTGCGCATGTACGTGTGCGGTCCGACCGTATACAACCGTGTGCATATCGGCAATGCGCGCCCCGCGGTGGTGTTCGATACCCTGTACCGCGTACTGAAGAGCCTGTACAGCGACGTGGTCTACGCGCGCAATATCACCGATATCGACGACAAGATCATGAAGGCCGCCCGTGATAACGGTGAAGAAATCGGTGTCCTGAGTGCGCGTTTCGCCCAGGCCTACTTTGAAGATATGCAGGCGCTAAACACGCTGCAGCCAGACGTTACTCCCTACGCCACCGAGCATCTGCCGGAAATGATCGCGATGATCGAAAGGTTGGTAGAGAAGGGTAATGCCTACGCGGCAGAGGGCCATGTATTGTTTGCCGTGCAGACCATGGACGACTACGGCAAGCTTTCCAAGCGCTCCCTGGACGATATGCTCGCCGGTGCGCGGGTTGAAGTGGCGCCGTACAAAAAGTATGCCGGTGACTTCGTATTGTGGAAGCCATCTTCCGAGGACGAGCCGGGTTGGGACAGCCCCTGGGGCCGCGGTCGTCCGGGCTGGCACCTGGAGTGCTCGGCGATGATCAAAAAGCACCTCGGCGATACCATCGATATCCACGGCGGTGGCCGCGATCTCACCTTCCCGCACCACGAGAACGAGCGCGCCCAAAGCTGCTGCGCCAATGGTGTGGACTTTGTGCGCTACTGGATGCACAACGGCTACGTCAATATTGATGGCGAGAAGATGTCCAAGTCCCTGGGCAACTTCCGCATGGTCAATGATCTGCTGAAGCAGTACCCCGGCGAGGTGCTGCGTTTCGCACTGCTGTCTGCGCACTACCGTTCCGAACTCAACTTCAGTGCCGACCTGCTGGATCAGGCCTGGCGCACCTTGGATGGGCTCTACGGCGCACTGCGTGATACTCAGGATGTCGAAGCTGCAGAGGTCGACCTGGCCGAGTCCGCGTTTATCGCGGCGCTACACGATGACCTGAATACGCCGATTGCCATCAGCGAGTTGCACCAGCTGGCGCGAGAGCTGAACAAAGCGGCGGATGCCGATAAGCCCGCATTGAAAGGCGGGCTACTGGCTGCTGGGGAAATGCTCGGCATTCTGCAACTGGACCCCGAGGCCTGGTTCAAGCAGTCCCGCGGTGGTGATGAAATCAGCGAAGATGAAATCGAAGCCCTGATCGCCGAGCGTCAGCAGAGCAAGAAAGACAAAAACTTTGCCCGCGCCGATGAAATCCGTGAGGAACTGAAGGCAAGGGGCGTCGTATTGGAAGATAGCCGCGAAGGCACCAAGTGGCGTCGGGAGTAACCCCAAGGCATTAAAAAGCCACTATGTAGGAGCCTGCAAGGCAGGCTCCTTCGACTGCAAAACAAAAAGACAGAACAAAAAAGAGAAACGGACCATGAAAAACACACTGACCATCGCCGCCATCCTCGCCGCTGCTTTCCTGCTCACTGCCTGTGAACCCAAACGTGGCTCCGAAGCTTGGTGCAAGAAGATGGATGAGACCCCGAAGGGCGAGTGGAGTTTCAACGACGCCGGTGACTACACCAAATTCTGCGTGCTGAACCAGAAGCCCGAAGACCAGTAATCGCCCAACGTTACGGAAGCCTGCCCGTTGTTTTTTGCAGACTCCTACCAGCATTTTTTTCGCCCGCTCACCGGTAAATACCGGGAGCAGGTGGTTGAGTGCCTGCGTTTATTGTATGAGCGCCTGTACACCGCCAAGGCGGACTACGGCGAGTCTCTGACGCGCGAACAGATACTGGAAACCTTTGCTGAAGCGTTGACTCGCGCACCGCAGCTCGATAGTGATGGTGCTGCAGAACCGGAAGGGCGCTTTCGCGGCCTTCGCGAGCAATCCGTATGGGTGTTGAACAGCCTGGTGGAATTTGGCTGGTTGGAAAAGCTCGTCGACAGCGCCACCCTGACGGTTTCCTATCCTTTCAGCCGTCGCGGCCGCTTGTTTACCCAGCCGCTTGTGGAGCTTAACAGCACCCGCGTGCGGACCCGCCACCGTAATACCCGCAATACACTCAACGCACTCGAGGCCTTCGCCAGTCGCGGCGAAGTCTATGACCTCATCGATGCCTGGGAATATTCAGAGCGCATTGTTGCCGACTTCACGGACATGATTGCGGAGCTGGAAGAGCGCAAACGCGAGCTGGTGCGGGAAGTGGAGGCGCAGATCCTGGTTCAGCAGGCTACCGACGAATTCTTTTCGTTTATGGAGAGTCGCTTCCAGCCTGACCTTGCCATTCGCCTCTCTGCGGACAGCGTCGAGAAACACCGCGACAGTATTGGCCGTGTCATCGCCCAGATTCGCCGCAAAGACAACGCGAACAAAGCCGAGTGGGAGCGCCGTCTAAGGCAGCAGCTGCCGGAATTGCACTCGGATGGGCAGTCGGTACTCTGGCTGATGCTCGATACCATCGAAGACCGGATGCGCCGCGCTTGTGAAGTAAAGCTGCCTGCGCTGCGCCAGGCCCTGCAGGGGTTTACCAAGCGCGCGGAGATCATCATTCGCCAGCTCAGTTATTTGCAGAGCAATACCGAAGGTGCATTTACCGATCTGTGTCAGGACCTGGGAAAAGCCGGCAATCGCGACGAAGTTTTGTCGCAACTTGGCGATCAACTGGCGGCCTTTCAGCTGCGGTTATACGATCCCAAACAAACTCAGTTGTGGCAGCGCAGCCGCCGTCAGCCGGTCAATACGCTGGTGGAAGACGAGGCGCCGATCAGTGACGACAGCCAGCGCGACATACTGCTGCAGCAATTGCTGGATCAGGCGTTCAATTTCAACAGCAGTGACTTGCGCAATTACCTTTCCAGTGCCCTCGGCAGCGGGCAGAAGGTAAACAGCCGCGATCTGCCGTTGAAAGATGCCCGCGACCTGCTGGCTATGAGCCACGCACTGGAGGCCGCAGCGGTGTCGCAGGACGGCAGTGGTCCGTTTATGGAAGTGGACTTTACCGGCGAAGTCGCCAGTAATGATTACTTTCAGCAATTTGATGAATACACGCTTGAATTGAAAACCGAGTTGAACAAACGTGATTGAACAGGCACTGGAAGAGGCTCTGGCCCAGTCCAAACTGACCCGCAGTGAGTTTTCCGAGCTGCTGGTGCGGCTGCTGGATTACGGCGTTATCTGCCGGGATGAAAGTAATATCGAAACGGTTCTCTACGACCGTTTTCAGCGCTGCGAGCAGATAGTCCGTGAATGGATTGCGCCACTGGGTCTGCGTTTGCAGCACGACAGTCGCTTCCAGTTTATCCGCGTTTATCCGCCGGGCTCGGAAGTGCCGGGAATGCCCGACCAGGAAGAACCCCACCACGGCGGCTTCCGCGCGCGCTTGTCGCAGCAGGAGGTGGCGGCGATTCTGGTGTTGCGGGTGGAGTACGATAAATCACTGCGCGAAGGGCAGGTCGATGATCACGGCTGCGTGGCGTTGACCCTGGAAGCGCTGGAGCTGGGGCTGCGCAACCTGCTGAAGATGTCCCTTCCGGACAAGCTGGCAGAGCGCAAGCTATTGCTGAAAAAATTGCGACAGCTGCGCCTTATTCAGTTTAACGGTGACGATAGTGAAACCGCGGCCGAGATCCTGCTGCGGGTGAGACCCACCATTGCCCAGTTTGTCAGTGAATCTGCGCTGGCCCAGTTACTGGAAACAGACGTGCCGCAGGCGCAGTCCGACGATTCGCCGCAGGAGCAATCCGAAGTTGAGCGCATCACGCCGACCAGCGAAGATCACAGCCTCTTTGCCGAATCGCACTAACAATAAGTTGAGAATACGAAACGTATGTTTCTGAAAAAACTCATTCTGATTAACTGGGGCAATATCCCCCAGCTGGAATACGACTTCGGCCCAATCAACCTGTTTTCCGGTGGCAATGGCTCCGGTAAAACCACAGCGGCCGATGCCATCCAGACCCTGATGACCGCCGCCCACGATACCCTGTTTACCTTCAACCCGGGGCAGGATGAAACCACCCAGCGTGGGCGCGGTGGTAAGCAGGTGCGTACCCTTGCGTCTTATGTGCTTGGGTGTGATGACGGCAGCTATGCACGCCTCAAGCCCACCGACTGCTATATCGTCGGTAATTTCTATCCGACCGAAGGCGAAGACGGCGAACCCTTTACCGCCATCATGGGCATCCGTGCGCATCTGGACACCAGCACCAAGCCGAGCCAGGCCCGTCAGGATAGTCTGAAGTTTTTCGTCATTCCCGGCGAGCAGCTGGCGATGAATGACTTCATCAAAGAGTACAAAGACGGCAAACACCTGCTGCCGCTGGACAAGTTTTACGGCGTTGTCAGCAAGCAGTTTGAGCGGGTGGAGCAATACGACAAAAAGAAAGCGTATCTGCGCCGCCTCTATGGTGCGCTGCGCGGCCGCAAAGATGCGGTACCCGATCGGGAAGCGACCCACGCGGCGCGTACCTTTGCCAATTTCATGGCCTATAAGCCGGTCAAGAGCATCAACGATTTTGTCGCTCAGGAAGTTTTGGAAAAGCGCGACCTCGGTGAGGCCATCCGATCAGTTTCCGAGTTGATGAAAACCATCCACGGGATGGAGCTGGAAGCGCGGGAAATCGTCGAGCGGGTCGGTGCCCTGCAGCGCATTGCCGAGTCTGCGGATCTCTACACCGAGCAATGGCTGCAACTGCGTGTACAGGAGTATCTGCAGGCCAAGCACCAGCAGCTTCGCGTGCAGAAAACCTATGTTGAAGGCAAAAATCGCCAGAAGGAAACGCGCGCTGAACTGGAGCGCACGGGGCAGGAGATCCAGCAGTCCGAGAGTCGCACTCGTCACCTGAGCGAGCAACTGGTCGCGATTCAAGCCCAGCGCCAGGGCATATCTGCGCTGCGCACCAAAGACGAACTGGATCGAAAAATTGCCGAGGCCAACCGGACGCTATCTTCGCTAGCGGCGCCACTAGCAGCGCAGCAGCAGTTGTTTACTGCCAACCAGGCGGCAGTTGGTGAGCTGTTGTCCCTGCTCAGCACTACATCGGTGTCACTGGAAATACCGGCGTTTGCCGATGGCGGGCTGGTGAAATCCCTGAAGGCGGTGGGCCGCAGCGATGCGCTGCCGAAGCTGGACGGATTGCTCGCCAAGGACTGGATTGACCTCGCCGCGCAGGAGTCCCTGCGCGATCAGGCGGCGATCGCCGAGACCGCGCAAAACCGCCTGGTGCGCCAGATGACGGAAGCCGAACCCGGTGAAATTACCCTGCGCGATCAGGTCAATGATCTGGTGTCCCGCGGTGAGCTGAAGGTTCAGCAGCTACAGAAGCAGCTGCACACCCAGGAATCCCGTATTCAGCACTTACAGTCCAACCGTGTGCGCTATCCGCATTATGTTGACCAGGCATTGGCGGCTATTCGCGAGCAGTGCCCGCAGGCGGAACCACAGGTGCTGTGTGATTTCGTCGAGGTGCTCGACGAGCGCTGGCAGATGGCGGTGGAAGGCTATCTTGGCGGTGCCCGTTTTTCGATTATTGTCGACCCGGCTTACGAGGCCGAGGCCATTGCCATCGTGCGTGCCATGCCCGGCCGCAGTAACCGCGCGCGCGTCATCCAGGGCGACAAGGCCCGGCGCGACGCAGAGCGACTGGAGTCGCCGAAGAAGTCGATCGTCGATTTGATGACCTTTAACCACAAGACCGCGGAATACTATCTGCGGGCCTCCTACGGCACCGTGTTGCAGGTGCGAGACGCGCAGGAGTTGCGTGGCACCCGTCGCGGGCTGACCCCGGAGGGTCTGGCCAGTGGCAACTACAGTATGTGGCGTTGCGACATCGATGACAGCGAGCTGGTATTCGGGCAGGGGGCGCGTGCGCGGGCGCTGGCGGCGCAGGAGCGCGCATTGCAGCAGTTGCTGAAAGAGGCTGGACAGGTGCACGACCAGCAGCAACAGTTGCGCAACCTGGCGCAGGCGGTGCGGAGCCTCACGTCGTTAAAGCTCCTCGATGCAGTGGATACCGCGCTGGACGCCCAGCGGCAAGGGCGCAATGCCGAGCAGGCGCTGGCAAACCTTGACCTGGACGATGGCCTGGAGCTGGAGCAACAGGCCAATGCCTTGCACGAAAAGCTCGAGAGCGAGCGTCAGCAAGGTGCCGCGCTGCAAAAGCTCGCCGGCAAACTGGAGAGTAACCTCGACAATATCGGCAAGCAGCTGCAGGCATTGTCCGCGCAGCTGGATCAGCTCGACGAAGCGCTGACAGACAGCGAAGCGGCGGTTCAGCGAATTGCGCAGATCACGCCGGACTTCGATGTGGAGTCCGTGCTGCATCAGGCAGATGAGCAGGCCGCAAAAGCGGATGACAGTTTTGATTTCTCCCAGGACGTGGCCGAGTGGCGCGGACTGCTGCAGAAGTACAGCCACCACCTGCTGAAAGCGGTGATGGACTACAACAGCAGTTGCAGTGCCGGCGACACGCTCTCTTTCGATCCGGATTTTGCCGGCGGCCACAATGAGGCCCAGTTCAAGCTGGTGTGCCAGCTGGTGGAGCAGGTGACCGCACTGCGCAACCGCCTCAAGAACAACCTGCTGGTGGATCGTCACGAACAGTTACAGGGGCTGAAAAAGTCCTTCAACACAACCTTCGTAACCCATCTGTGCCACGCGATTTACCAGTCCATCAATGATGGCAAGCGTGTGCTGGATGACCTGAATGGCGAGCTGGAGCACCACCGCTTTGGCGCGGATCGTGAGCGCTTCCGCTTCGATTACCGCTGGGTGCCGGAATTCAAGGAGTACTGGAATTTCTTCAAGGCGGTCATCGAGCTTCCAAGTCTCGGCGAAGAGCAGAGCCTGTTTGATGCGGATCTGGAGCCCAAGCATCAGCAGGTGCGCGACAAGCTTTTGAATATGCTGCTCAGCGATGACGAGCAACTCGCCCGCCGTGAGCTCGACCGTATCAGTGATTACCGCAACTACCGCAATTACGAGATATATAAGGAGCCGCAGGGCAAGGAGCCCATCGCGCTCAGTCAGTACGGTACCGGCTCCGGTGGACAGCTGGAAACACCGGCCTATATTATCCGCTCGGCAGCGGTGACGTCCGCATTCCGTTTCAACGACGGCAACAGTCACCTGAAAATGGTGCTGGTGGATGAGGCCTTCTCCAAGATGGACGAATCCCGGTCCCGCGAGGTTATCCGTTACTTGACGGAGACCCTTGGATTGCAGTTGCTGTTTATTATGCCCAGCAGCAAGTCCGGGCCTTTTATGGACCTGATCTCGAATCAGTTCGTGTTCAGTAAATGCCCGAGTCCGAAGCCAGTTGGAGAGCTGAATACCCGGGTCTATGTTGACCGCAAAGTTTGCAATCAGGAGAGAATTGCCAAGCTCTGGGCCAACCACCGCCGGACCATTCGCCAGCAGGCGAGTCTGGAGTTCCTGGATATGCTGGAAGAACCGGTCACTATTTAAACTTGCGTTTTACGCGCCAGTTCATGGAACATATGTCCAATTCCGGTACTATTTGCCGACAAACCACGCTGAGTTGTAATAAAAACATAACGCTTGAGCAGGGGAGGCTTTAATGCGTCAATTTTCGATTTTGCTGGTCTTTGCGGTGGCCTTTGGTGGAGCCGCGGTGTTGTATGAACAGGAAAGCCGTAAGGTAAAAGGGGTACTGTCCCAGATTACCGACTTGCAGGCCAAGGTGGGCGATATGCAGGCCGAGATCAATCGGCTCAATGCGGAACTCGAGACGGTCAAGTTGGCAGAACGCCGGCGTCCGAATCTGAACGCTATCGCGAGTCGGGTCTTGAAAAATGAACCGGCGGCGCCCATTTCCAAGCCTGCACCGGCGCAAGATAAGCGTCGCGGCCTGGTCGCGGGGGATGTGACATCCGCGGCACCGGCCATTCGCGGGCGCGAAGAGCCCGGCGATGACGGCGAGTGGTCCAAGCCCACAGTAGATGCTGAAGCCTACGAGGTGGAAGCTGGTGGCGAAGAAGTGCCGGTGTCGGACCCCTACCAGTAAATGCCTGGCAGGTCAGTTTTATTGAAATGTTGACTCGAAGCCCGCTTTCCAGCGGGCTTCTGGTTTTCAGTCACCAGTATAAATTACTGGTAGTAAGTCTCACTGGTATAGATACTTCCAGCCATGAATGTAACCGCTTTTTACGAATCCCTCTGCGCGCAGTTGTCTGGTCTGCTAACCGATGAGCGCGACTGGTTGGCGAATACCGCCAATGCCAGCGCACTGCTGTTCCTTGAGCTCGAAGACATCAACTGGGCGGGGTTTTATTTCCTGCACGGTGACGAGCTTCGCCTCGGGCCTTTTCAGGGCAAGCCTGCCTGCACCCGGATTCCGGTGGGAGCAGGGGTGTGCGGTACCGCCGTGAAGACTGGTCAGTCCCAGCTCGTCGAAGATGTACATCAGTTCCCCGGACACATCGCCTGTGATGCGGTGTCTGCATCGGAAGTTGTGGTGCCACTGTACAACGGTGATAAGTGCATCGGCGTGCTGGATATCGACAGTCCACAGATTGCCCGGTTTACCGAACAGGACCTTGCGGGTGTGGAAGCCTTTGCGAAAGCGCTGCTGGCGCATTCCGACCTTCCGTAGTATTTCGACTAAAAGGGTGAACCGCAGGGATGGCGCTGGTCTGGGAAAAGCGAGTAGGAAATAACCGCTACGAGGTGCGCAGCCACGGGGCCACCGTCCGGCTGTACAGTAATGGCGTCTTTCACTCCCAGTGGAACCCCAATGACCCCCTCAAGGGCTCACTTTGGGAGCTGTTGTTTCTGCCGGTATTTTTCCGCCCTGTTCAGCAGGTGCGCCGGGTACTGATTCTCGGTGTGGGTGGTGGTGCGCTGATCCGGCTACTGCAGAGGTATCTGTCTCCTGAAGAGATCGTCGGTGTGGATATCGATCGCCATCACCTGACGGTTGCGCGCCGGTACTTTGGTGTGCGTGGCGCGGAGCTGGTTTGTGCCGATGCACGGGCTTATGTCTCGGAGCAGGGCGCTGTCACGGGCAAAAGAACCTGCACGTTTGACCTGATTGTCGACGACCTGTTTGGCCACTGTGACGGTGTTGCCGAGCGTGCTTTTGAGTCTGACCGGTCCTGGTGCGAGCGTCTTCTGAAGCTGCTTGTCCCTGACGGTGTGGTGGTCAGCAACTTCGGCAGCAGGCTCGAGCTGCTGCGCAGCGGGTGGCGCGGTGCTGGACTGCGTGAGCAGCTTCAGGGTGCCTGGAGTGCAGATTTACCGGAGTATGAGAACAGTATTGGTATCTTCAGTCGCAACCCTCTGTATTCTGCCGCCTTGACCGAGCAGGCGCCCGCTGCCATCAACCCCGCAAACCCCAAGCGCAAGCTCGCTGCCCATCTGAGTCGTCTCCGTTGACATCCTCCCCCAGAGCCTCACCTGAATATTGTCCAAAAATCCGGTTGGCGCGCCAATGATCCTTGTGTCTATACTGGATTTAGACGGTTATTTTCCCGGGATGAGTTGATGCGGTACAAGACCTTGGAAGATGTGATTCAGGAGGGGAGGGAGTTTCACCTGAAGTTGAGCCGGCAGTACGAAGAGTTCGAACTGCTCTCGGCAAATGATCGAGCGCGATTGTTGCTTGACCAGCTCAAGCGGCGCGAAGTCTCGATGACTTACACGCTGGACAACTTTCGCGACGACATCGGCGAAGGGGCGCTGCACACCTGGGTGCAGTTTGCACCGGAGGGCAGGGAGCCAGAATTGTTGCAGAAGTTGCGCAATATCGACATCACCGATCCGGATGCCATTGGCAAAGTGGCCATGGATATCGAGATGTATCTCGCCGACCAGTATCGAGATCTAGTGATGATAGCGGATACGCCGTCGGCGAAACATGCGCTGGAGCGATTGCTGGAGCTGGAGCAGCTGGAAGAGCACACGCTATCGATCAATCTATTTAACTTGCGGGACTATTAATTAATCTTCTGCGGTGCTTCCGGTTGAAGCGCCGGTTATGATTTCGGGTTTGGTTACTTGACCAGCCGGTAAATGCAGAAGCCTTTTTCTTTGTTCAGCAGCTCTACCTGCTGGAAAAGGCCCTGGGCCTTTCTTCCGAGCGGTATAAATTCGTTGACCACAAACAGGGCTGTGCCGCCCTTGTGCAGTATGCGTGCGGCCTGTGTCAGAAATCGGTCGGTCAGGTCCCCCTCTACCGAAAAACCCTGATGAAAAGGGGGATTGCAGACCAGGAGGTCTGCGCTGTTACTGTCGATCTCCGACCCCGCATCACCTGCGATAACCCGGCCGGCAATTCCTCGCGTCACAAAATTCTTTTCGCATGCCAGCAACGCGGCCGCGTTGTTGTCGGTAGCCTCAATATGCAGCTTCCGGTTAGCGGTAGCATCCCCGGCAAGCCGTGCGCTGAGGTACCCGTAGCCGCAACCCAGGTCGACGGCCCGGCAATTCCCTTCGGGTAAATGGCTCTCGAAATACCCGGCCAGTAGCGCGCTACCGATGTCCACTTTATTCCAGCCGAACAGTCCGGGTTTCGAATAGAGACCGTCGAGGGCGTCGAGTTGCCTGAGCTGCGTGTAATCGCTGTCATCCAGTGCCGCACCGGAAGCTTCACTGTCAATTTTGCTGACGCTGAGGTAGTCATTGCCGCGTTTTTGCAAGTGTTTGACACAGCCAAACCGTGCCGCGGTTTTTTGGGCGTAGGTCTTGATGCCGCTGCTTTTATTGCCCAGCAACACCAGTTCTCCTTCGGACCCCAAGACGTCGGGAGCGTGATTGATGACGTGATGAACTGCGGCCTTTTCCTTGGATACCGGGTAGACGATACGGGAGTACTTCTGTCCGGCGATTGTCAGGTCGAAATCGCAAAAGTGGGCACATATCCCCTGGGCTACGGCCGCCTGAGCAATATCCCAGCGGTTGCTGAGCAGCACGCCGGGGAGTGAAAGCCTCGCATCCAGCAATGATTTGCTGTTTTCGTCGGCGATCCACAGGGTGTTCTCGTCGCTGTCGCGCAGTAGTTGTGAAAGCAGGGTCTGCATTGGCTGGTGATATTTAAATGGCGACGTTTCAGTTATCAGGCGTCAGGTTGATTCGTTGCCGACGCTGATGATTTCATCTTCGGTCAATGGCCGGTAATCCCCCTCGGCCAGGTCTTCGTCCAGGTCTATCTGCCCGATACGTTCCCTGTGCAGCTCGAGCACGCGGTTTCCCAGCGCAGCGAACATCCGTTTTACCTGATGGTAACGACCTTCGCTGATGGTGACACGCACCTCGTTGCGGTAAAGGATTTCCAGTTTCGCAGGCTTGGTCCGGGTCTTCTCATTGTTCAGCCAAATTCCCTTTTCGAACTTGTCGATGGCGCTGTCGTCGATCGGGTCAGCCAGTTGTGCGTAATAGGTTTTATCGCAATGGTGGCGTGGGGAGGTGATGCGGTGGGACCACTGGCCATCATCGGTCACCAGTACCAGCCCTGTGGTGTCGATATCCAGGCGCCCGGCGATATGCAGTTTGTGCTTGTTCGGCTCGTCCAGCAGATCGAGCACCGTCGGGTGCTCGCCATCTTTGGTGGCACATACATAGCCGAGGGGCTTGTTAAGCATAAAGTAGCGCGGGCCGGCTTCTCCCAGCAGCTCACCGTCCAGACAGAGTTCGTCAGACTCATATATTTTGCTGGATGGGTCGGACACCGCCACACCATTGACGGTGATCCGCTCCTGTTTAGCTGCGCGCTTTACTTCGGCCCTGGAGAGGTCGGTGACCTGGCTGATAGCCTTGTCGAGTCGAATGGGTTTACTGTCAGCCAAGTTTTTTCTCACCGGAATCTACGGACTGATAGATCAGGGTGTTGATGGTCATTGGGCCAACGCCACCAGGTACCGGAGTGTAGGCTGCGGCGCGCTCTTTCAGCGGCTCTAGCTCGATATCGCCCACGCCGCCCGGATGGTAACCGGCATCGACAACGACGGCGCCATCCTTGATCCACTCTGCCTTGATAAATTCCGGGCGACCAACGGCGCCCACCACAATATCGGCGCGCTTGATATGCTCGGCGAGATCCTGAGTGCGGGAGTGGCAGATGGTAACGGTGGAATTTGCATTCAGCAGCATGGCGGCCATGGGCTTGCCGAGAATCGGGCTGCGGCCCACCACCACGGCATGCTTGCCGGACAGTTCAACCTCGTAGGCTTCCAGCAGTCGCATAATGCCTTTCGGAGTGGCACAGCCGTAGGCTTCTTCACCCATCGCCATACGACCGAAGCCCAGGCAGGTTACGCCGTCTACGTCTTTCTCGAGCGCGATGGCGTCGAAGCAGGCGCGTTCGTCAATCTGCTCGGGTACCGGATGCTGAAGCAGAATGCCGTGAACATTGGGGTTGCTGTTCAGCTCCTCGATTTTCGCCAGTAGCTCCTCAGTGGTGGTAGAGGAGGGTAGTTCGACCTGCAGGGAGTCCATGCCGATGCGGCGGCAGGCATTGCCCTTCATCTTTACGTAAGTCGCAGAAGCGGGGTCGTCGCCGACGAGGATGGTGGCGAGGATGGGCGTTTGCCCGCCGCTCTTTTCCTTCATGGCCGCAACGCGGGCAGACAGTTCTTCTTCGGTTTTCTGGGCAAGGGCCTTGCCGTCCAGAACCAGTGCAGACATAGGGATTTCTCAACCTGAACAGGGAGCGCACCACGGGATTGGGCCGGCGCTCGTGATAGTTGGAGCTAGAAGCTTAATTTAGGCGCGGCATTTTCGCACAAGCGGCGAACATTTTCCCTATTCAGTCACGGAGAGTGTTCGAATAGCGTTCGAATGTTGGCGAAAGGCTAAACTACTTTAAAAAAGAATGGCTTAGCGGCGTTGACACCCCCGGGGGGCGGAAGTAATATGCGCGCTCTCGAACGGGGGCTACCCCCGCGAAGGAACATCGGGGCATAGCGCAGTCTGGTAGCGCGCCTGCTTTGGGAGCAGGATGTCGGGGGTTCGAATCCCTCTGCCCCGACCAGATGCCGGGTTTTCTTGCGCCCGTAGCTCAGCTGGATAGAGCATCCGCCTTCTAAGCGGATGGTCGCAGGTTCGAGTCCTGCCGGGCGTGCCATATTCCTTATGGTGGCTGAGAGCTCGGCAGACCTGTGATAGTCCGGAGTGAGCTTAAAGTCGCAGGACTATTCCGGCCCATCAGCGTAGCTGATGGGCGTCAAAATCGCCGCAAAGCGGTGCTTTGCAAGCAGCGATTTTGACCCTGCCGGGCTTTGTGCGAGGTAGGCGATTTGTTGTGTTGCCACAAGACACAACGTGAAACTCTACAATGGTGGCCGTAGCTCAGTTGGTAGAGCACAGGATTGTGGCTCCTGAGGTCGCGGGTTCGATCCCCGTCGGCCACCCCATATTTGACCTGTTGGTCCCGCAAACCCGGCTATATGCCGGGTTTTTTGGTTTTGGAGCGGCATTGTTCTATCGGTTGCCTTTACCTTCGCTGGGGTGATCAAGGATAATGCGCGCCAGTTCTCATCTTTTCATTTCTCTTCCGGGCTCAGATCTGCCCGGAAATAACCATTTGATACTTTTAGAAGGCTTAGGGGGAAATAGTGACTGAAGTAGTCGAGCGAAAGGCAACCAATGTTCATTGGCACGATGGTGACGTTAATCGTGCTGACCGTGCCGCAATGCTGGGTCATAAGGGTGTAACCCTGTGGTTCACCGGTCTTTCCGGTTCTGGCAAAAGCACTGTAGCCGTTGCGGTGGAAAAGGCGCTGGCAGCGCGTGGCGTGCTGAGCTATCGGCTGGATGGCGATAACATTCGCCTGGGTATTAACTCCAACCTGGGTTTTTCCGCAGAGGATCGTCAGGAAAACATCCGCCGTGTAGGTGAGATCTCCAAGCTGTTTGCCGACACCGGGGTAGTGGTACTGAGCAGCTTTATCAGCCCGTATGCGGAAGACCGTGACCAGGTGCGCAAGATGCACGAAGAAGGTGATCTTCCGTTTATGGAGGTCTTTATTGACTGCTCCCTCGAAGCTGCAGAAGAGCGCGACCCCAAGGGGCTGTACAAAAAGGCTCGTGCTGGCGAAATCCGTGGTTTCACCGGTATTGATGACCCCTATGAAGCTCCGGCAAATCCCGAGCTGCACCTGCGCACCGACCAGATGACCCTGGAGGACGAGGTGGAAGCGGTGATCAGTGCCTTGCAAGAGCGCGGCATCATCGTCTAACCGTCGCCGTACTCATCTGTAGGAGCCTGTCTTGCAGGCGAACCCGGTATAACCTCGAGGTTCGCCTGCAAGGCAGGCTCTTACAGAGTCTCATCCAGCTTCTAGTGCCGGCTTGTTAGCCGAACGTCATCTCCCGCCTCGAAATACTCGCAAAAATATCGTCGCCTGTTTCCAGATGCGATACATCTGTTCCCCATTTCCGGGACTCTGCAACCTTGCATTTCGGCCGGTCATTTAACCCCGCATTTTCTTCAAGTTAACTCCCCCGCCAAGTCCCCAACGCTTTTCCCGGCGCCACATATACTGTTGCTGTGCCTGCTTGGTTTGACGCGTTTAACCGCAGCGCGGCACAGGGAATATAAAAGCGTACGGAGGCGACTATGGCTTGGAGCGCGCGGAATCTGTTTGCCCGGTTCAGTACACGGCGGATAGTGAAGGGAGTGGCAGCTTCATTTTTCATTCTGTTTGGCTTGGGGGGGTGGTATGTCTACGAAAAACTGCCAAGAATCCCCGGCGTGCCGAAAGCGCCAGTGGTTGGCGTGCCAGATGGCGCGCTGAACCATACGCCACAGCCGGCTTACGCCGGAGACCACCCGCGCAAAAGTGGGCGCCCTGCGGAGTATTTTCCTTTTCCTATTGCTATTGGCGAAACCGGCCCGGTAGAGACCCTGTTTGCCGGGCCGTCCACCTATCCGTTTTTATGTGGAGAAAACAAGGTAACCGGCGCGCAACCCCTGGTGGACAACCACAATGGCGAAGGTGTTCCGGTGTTTTCTCTCGATGAGAACGGTCAAGTAACGGACGAGGTGATTGGGTACAGTCGGGACTGCAGTCACAGCACGGCAGTATCTTACTACTACCGAAGCAAACTCGATGGCCAATTTTACCCACTGGAAAACGCACAGGACGATATTGATCAGGTAACGGTCAACGGCAAGACTACAGACTTTGTGGTGCGCCTGGAGACTGGAACGATCAACCGCTTCTTTTATTCCATTGCCGTGCTGCGAGGGGAGGGCGAAACGGCAGCCGCGCCAACGACCAGTAACTGGAACAAGCGGCTGATATACCAGTTTCGTGGCGGTGTTGGTGTCGGACGGCGACAGGGGAATATGTCGCGAAAATCGATTATTGAACGCCGCGCAGATCAGATTGCTCGCGGCTACGCTGTGGTTTACTCCACTGCGAACCAGACGAGCAACCACTACAACATTTGGTTGGCCGAAGACACCGCCCGCCGCCTGAAAAAACAGTTTGCTGCCCTCTACGCTGAGCCGCTGTATACGGTCGGCATCGGCGGATCTGGTGGGGCAATCCAGCAGTACCTGTTTGCACAGAATGCACCAGGTGTACTGGACGCGGCGCTGCCATTGTATTCATATCCCGACATGGTAAGTCAGACCATCTATGTGTTTGACTGCGAACCACTTGAATACTTTTTCGATGTGGTCGCGGCAGACGATCCACGTTGGCGCGATGTGTCCGAGCGTGAAGCCGTCATCGGTTTGGCCACGCGGGAGGAGTTTGACCATCGCTTTAAGATTCTCGAGAACGCCGCGGCGTTGTTCGATGGGCGCTACCGCACCACCGCCAACGGCGCCTCTGAATGTGTTCAGGGCTGGCGGGGGCTGGTCCCACTGGTGAACAATCCCAATTTCATTCATTTCGGTAATAGCTACGCGGACCCGGTCGCCCAAAATACCCACTGGACACACTGGGAGGATTTGCGCGACTTTTACGGCGCAGGTGAGAATGGCTACGCCAACAGTGCTTGGGATAACCAGGGCGTTCAGTACGGACTGAAAGCGCTCAAACAGGGTCATCTCAGCGTGGACGAGTTCCTGCGCCTGAACGCCACCATCGGCGGCTGGAAAGATCCGACAGAGCAGGGCGGAGAAAAGCTCTGGTTCATGAACGGTGATGTGTTTCCGATGGATCTCTCCGTGTGGAGTGAGCACAACATGAACCTTGGCAGCCTGGATAACCCGGCACCGCGAAGTGTTGCCAGCATCGAAGCCATCCAGGGTATCTATCGTTCCGGCCATGTCTTTCTTGGCGATGTTGAAATACCGATTGTCGATTTGCGGCACTACCTGGAAGGCGAGCTGGATATGCATCACAGCCTCGCTTCATTCTCCAGCAGGGAGCGCATTCGCCGCGCCAGAGGACATGCGGACAACCAGTTGATCTGGGTGAGCCACAAGCGCTATGACCCTATTGACGAAGCATTGGACATCATCGACCACTGGATGCAAAAAATCATCGAGCATCCAGAGCTGGGAGTGGCCGGTAACAAGCCTGTGGAAGCTACCGATCGCTGCTTTGATGAAAATGGCAATGTACTTGCCGCTGGCCCGGGCGTATGGGATGGCGACTGGAATCGCAAATCTGCTGGTGCCTGTATGCAGCAGTACCCGATCTACAGCACACCTCGTCAAATGGCCGGGGCACCGATTACTGGCGATGTATTCAAGTGCGCGCTACAGCCGATAGAGCGCGCATTGGCCAAGGATACCTACGGTGCGGCCACTGCCGCTATTGTCGAGCGCTTAGAGGATCTGCGTCGCATCTTTCCGGAAGGCGTGTGCAACTACAATGCGCCGGATGTGGGGCGGCCAAGAGATCGCCTCTTCCAGCACGGTGGTGACGTTATCATCGCCGGGCACTCGGTAAGCGCAGATTATCGGCAACTCCCCAGTGAAATCGCACAGGAGTCGAAATCGGAGGAGGAAGAAATTCTGCCCACACCAGTATCCGTCGAGGATCCGGAAGCCGCCGAAAATAATTTGTAATTTTTGGCGTCATTTTTGTTGACACAAAACTACAGTCCGGTAAGATGCGCCTCGCTCTCGGGGGACAAGCCCAGAGCAAAACGGAAACCTTCGATAAGAAGTTACCGAATTGGGTGGTTAGCTCAGTTGGTAGAGCGGCGCCCTTACAAGGCGTAGGTCACAGGTTCGACCCCTGTACCACCCACCAAGTCCTGAATGTAGGAGCCTGCTTGCAGGCGAACCGCCAAAGGCGGAACAAATCAGGCACTACCGCGGACCGGTAGTTCAGTTGGTTAGAATGCCGGCCTGTCACGCCGGAGGTCGCGGGTTCGAGTCCCGTCCGGTCCGCCATATACGCAAAAGGCCCTGTTCGAAAGAACAGGGCCTTTTGCGTATATGGCGGACCGCTGGGTGAGAACCCCTGTTCGACCAAATCGCAAAGCGATTTAGGACGCCCAACGGGCGCCCGCAGGGTGAGCGGCGCAGCCGCGAATCAGTCCCGTCCGGGTGTGGCACTTACTCCATCGATAGGTGCCACTAGGCTTGCCATTTGTCCGAGAGATTAATATATTTAGGTCAAATGTCCTCTACCCCAAGCTAGGAGGCAAAATGGCCAACCCAGCCCATACCCCACAACCTACAGAAGATCAGGTCCTCCTGGAGGCAACCCTCAACACCGCTAATCACCTGGGCCTGAAAAAGAAAGAGCTCAGCGAGATCATCCATCTGGATGACCGCACCCTGCGCCGCCGTAGTGGCCTGGCCCCCCAAAGCGCTGAAGGCCAACTGGCTCTGTTGCTGGTCCGAGCCTACCGCTCCGCCTTCGTACTTATGGGCGGAGAGGAGGGAGCCAAAACCTGGTTCGCCACCGCCAACCGTGCCCTGAATGGCATCCCCAAAGAACTTGCGCACCGCATCGATGGGCTGGTGCGGATCGTCACCTACCTGGATGCGATGCGGGGCAAGGTGTGATCGACCTGCGGGATAAAATTCGCGCAACCTCCACACGCTTGATTGGCCGCCTGTACCGCATCATCGAATCTCAGGAAGAGGTCGCCACCAGAAGTCTGGTGGACAGCCTGCAAAAACAGGAAGTGTTGGAAAACCTGCTTGAGCAAAGCAAACCAGCAAGGCTGCCCGGGAGCGAACACCTTCACTACCTGTTGGCTACCCCGTTTCGCTACCCACCACTCCCATGGGGCTCCCGCTTTGGCGGTACTGCAGAAAGCGGTATTTTTTACGGCAGTAAAACCGTTGATACCGTCCTCGCAGAAGCTGCCTACTATCGCCTGCTGTTTCTGAGTGACATGGAGTTGACACCCGACAGGCCCGTCACCAGTTACCACCAGGTGTTTTCCGCGAAATACTGCGCTGATCCTGGCGTGCGACTTCAGAGCGAAAACTGGCAGCAACACTGGCCACAGCTGTCCCACCCCAGTGAATACCGCTTCTGCCAGGAACTGGGCAAACAGTTACGCGAAGTTGGCGTGCAGGGTATTGAGGCACCGTCTGCCCGTGCCCTTAGCGCTGGTATGGCTGAACTTCCCGCGATCGGTAGTGCGGGAATCAATGTAGCCTTATTCGACCCACAAGCCCTGTTGCGTCGCCCGCCAACGATCGAGGCAGAAGTCACCGCCGAGTCCACTCCTGAGGGCGTCACCTTTCTGGTGAAGTCTGGTAACAGTGTCCAGTCTATGTCCTTCGATGGAAAAGCATTCCTATCATCTGGCCAGCTACCACAGCCCGCCTAAGGTTCAAGTTTCAGGGTTAAATGAAGTGATCCGATACCTGACCGAACTCACCCTGGATGCTTTTGTTGAGGCCGCCAGAAACGTGCCGTACCAGCAGATCGAGTCTGACCTGTTTCCCGGAATCGATCTGTGGGTGCGCCGTGATGATCTGATCGATCCAATCATTTCAGGCAACAAAGCCTACAAATTACTCTACAACCTGATCGAGGCGAGAGAGCAGGGCAAAGACACCATCGTCACCTGTGGCGGCGCTTGGTCAAATCATATACATGCTACCGCTGCCGCGGGGCAGCGTTTTGGTTTTAAGACTGTAGGGATCATTCGTGGGGAACATCCGCCGGCACTGAGTGCGATGTTGCAGGATGCGGAGCGGTTTGGGATGGAATTGCGGTTCGTATCCCGATCGGAATATCGAAGGCGGCACGAACCTGGCTTCCCCGAAAGCATTGGGGTGGATATGGCCCGCAGCTGGTTTGTCCCTGAGGGCGGGGCGAACCAACAGGGAGCGAAAGGTGTCATGTTGCTGGGGAACGTGATTGGTGAGACATGCCCGGTTCCGTTTGACCAGTGTTGGGTCCCCTGCGGCACAGGGCTGACACTTGGAGCGCTAGCAGCCAGCCTCCCTGCAAGTATCGAGCTCGTTGGCGTTGCGGTGCTGAAAGCGGACAAAAGCATAGCTACAGCCGCCGCCGAGTGGGGTGGGTCAAAAGTAGCGCTCCAGCCGCCAATACTCATTACTGACGGTCACTTCGGAGGGTACGGGAAAACGAGTGGCGCCCTGGAGGATTTTCAGAATGTAGCCGCTCAGCAGGCTGGTTTGAACCTTGATCATGTGTATACGGCCAAAGCCACATATTCGATAGTGAGAACCTGCTCACACAATCGACAGAAAGATGAGATAGGCGATACTCCTCGGGTGTTATTGCTTCATACCGGCGGGCTTCAGGGGGCCAGGGGATTGGCGAGTAGTAAGGGATTAGGGTTGGTTTGATTGGAAAATGACCAGTTTAAAGGGCGACCGGAAAGGCACCTTTGGGCTGTCATCAATTCGACTCATACTCTTTGCTCAGGCATAATTACCTGTCAATTTGTGCGGTTTTGATTGATATTTGATCAATATTGCCGCCCTAACGGATACCAACAAAACTGCACTAGCCCTGATTCGGGCACCTTGGGGGAGCGGTGTCGGAATTTCAAAATATCGGCCTTATCGGCCGCACCGAAAGTGACAGCGCAGTCCTCTCGTTAAAGCGCCTGATGGCGTTCCTTGAGCGAGAGGGTTACTCCGTCGTTCTCGAAAAGAATACCGCCAACGATGTGGTCAACCACAACGCCCGCGTCTCCAGCAAAGACAAGCTGGGCGAACTCTGCGATCTCGTGATTGTAGTCGGCGGTGACGGTAGTCTTCTTGCGGCAGCACGTGCCCTTGCCAAATTCAGTGTTCCCCTCCTGGGTATCAACCGTGGTCGCCTCGGTTTCCTGACTGACATTACGCCTGATGAAATCGAGCAGAAAGTAGGTGAAGTCCTTTCCGGTAAGTATATGGCCGAAAGCCGCTTTCTTCTCGACATGTCGGTCACCCGCGACGGCAAACCAATAGGTAAAGGATCATCGCTGAATGATGTGGTTATTCATCCTGGTGAATATATTCGCATGATTGAGTTTGACCTGTTTATTGATGGGCAGTTTGTCTATACGCAGCGTTCGGATGGATTGATTGTTTCAACACCGACCGGGTCAACCGCATACGCGCTATCTGGTGGGGGGCCCATCATGCATCCAAAGTTGGATGCCATTGTTGTTGTCCCGCTAAACCCGCATACGCTCAGTAGTCGACCGATTGTTGTTGAGGGAAGTAGCGAATTTAAAATTATTGTTGGCGAGCAAAATATAGCTCATTCGTACGTGACCTGTGACGGACACGACCAGGTAATTACGGAGCCGGGGGATGTAATTCGCATCCATAAAAAACCTCATAGACTAACTCTGATTCACCCAATCGGACACAATTTTTACGAAACCTGTAGGTCAAAGTTAGGTTGGGCTGAATAGTAATCTAGCTGTCACGTGTAGCGTAGTTGCGTTAGAGAGTTGACCCGTTTGATTAAAGTGCTAATGGCAGAATTATGGAACTAAAGTATCCTGAAAAGCCGGGATGTAAAAAGACTCCCCATTTTGAGATTAACTCAGGTTATAAAATCAATGGAACAGCAAAAAGCTGGGTTGGATTTTTTGACTTAGTTTGGGTTAAAGCAAAATTAAACCTTAAGGCGGAGGCAAGTAAGAACCACTTGAAGCAGGCCTGGTGGATACTTGAGCCCCTTATGTATATGTCAGTTTTTTACTTGATCTTTGGTGTGTTACTGCAGAGAGGCGGTGAGGGATTTATTCCTTTTTTATTGACGGGGTTGATTCCATTTCAGTGGTTTGCAAAATCTGTACAGCAAGCTTCGAATTCCATTGTTGCTGGGCGAGGGATAATTCATAAGGTAAAAATTTACCCTTTGTTTTTTCCTCTTGTTGCGATTCTGCAAGTATTTGGTAAACAAATGCTCGTTTTCATTATGCTGGTTATATTCTTATTTTTTTTTGATTTGCCACCTAATGTTTATTGGTTTGGATTAGTTCCTGTAATGATGACTCAACTTTTACTCCTATTTGTGGTGGGGGCGGCTGTCGCGATCTTGATACCTTTTGTCCGTGACTTGTCATACCTTGTCACCACTGGAATTCAGTTTACGATGTTTTTGAGTGGGGTTTTTTATTCTGTAGAAAAAATTCCACAGGAGTGGCATGCCACCTTCTTTGTAAATCCAGTGGCAAATATTTTATTTCAGTATCGGAGGATCTTGATCAATCAAGAATGGCCCGATTGGTCGATGCTTGGAATTTTGGTGGCTGCACTATTCGTGTCAGCGATTTTAGTTGTACTTTTATACGAAAAGCTTGGGCCTAAATTGCCCAGAGTATTGGTGTAGCGATAGTGAATAACCTGGAAGCAATAATTTCGTTGGTTGATGTTGGAGTATGCTACCAATCTAGCGGCAGCTTTTTAAGAAAGGCTGATTCACATACTGCTCTAAAAAGTATCTCATTTGACCTTTTTCGCGGAGAGACCTTAGGGGTTGTTGGGCCAAACGGGGCGGGCAAGTCTACTCTACTTAGACTTATCGCTGGAATAATTCAGCCTGACAGTGGCCGAGTTATAAACCGCGGAGTGACGGTTTCCCTCTTGGCGTTACAGGCAGGTTTTGACTTAGAGTTAACTGGAGTTGATAACGCTATATTTAGTGGAATGCTTTTAGGGTACTCACGGAAACAGGTTGTATCGAAGCTAGCGGAAATTGCTGAATTCTCTGAGTTGGGGGATTTTTTTGACAGGCCAGTGAAAACCTATTCAACGGGTATGCGCGCTAGATTGGGCTTTTCGGTAGCCATGTACATGGCTCCCGATGTTCTACTATTGGATGAAATACTAAGTGTTGGAGATAAGGACTTCAAAATGAAGGCTGAGTCTCAAATGATGAATAAAATACAATCAAGCCAAACAGTAGTTTTGGTTTCACACTCTCAGCAACAAATAGAAAGAGTTTGCGATAGGGTTATTGAATTATAAGTGTACGGAAAGCTTATTTAGCTTTATATATTTTCAACTATTTAGGATCTCGCGGCTAGACTGTTTTTGTCATGAAAGAAATATACTTACACATCGGCTACCATAAAACCGGAACATCCTCCCTTCAGGAATGTTTGAATAAAAATAGGTCAAAGTTACTGAAAAATGGAGCATGGTATCCGAAGTCAATACTTGGATTTCCTGCCCAGCAGGAAATTTCATGGTCACTTATTAAAAACCCTAAACCATGGATGGTATTGGACAATTCGCCAGATGAAATTTACGACAATATCCTCGGTGAGTTTGAAAGGCAGCAGGCCAATAAACTGATTCTTTCTAGTGAAGATCTAACCTTTCTCGAGAGCCAGCCAGAAGGTATGAAATATTTAAGAGAAAGGCTTTCTGGTTATAAAGTATTTATTGTTGCTTACGTTAGAAATCCGATCGATTTTCTCTTGTCTCTCTATGGTCACCGCCTTCGTGTCGGCGAGGTTGATTTGCCGTTTGTTGATTATTTAACTGCGAAAATGAATTTAAGGATCGCATATTTCGTTGATAGGTTGGCGAAGTGGGAAAAAGAATTTGGGCGGGAGAGAATGATAGTTCGAAACTATAAGCCATCTGAGTTTGTGGGTGGCAGTATCGTTTCTGATTTTTTGAATGCAATAAAGTTGGATGGCTTAGAACTGGGTTTATCGAAAAGATCCAATGAAAGCATTCATCCTTGGCTTGCAAGCACCTGCTTAAATGTCGTTCAGAGTATGAACGAAGTGGAGCGTTCAGAGATCCTTAAAGATTTAGTTAAGTTGGGTAAGAGGCTTCCTCGGGCCAGTGCAGCTGAGCATTATTTGACTGAAAAGGATAAGTCTTTGCTGCAATCTGTCTTCAAGGATCCAAATAAAAGATTAAAGAACCGATACGCCGTAGAGTTTGACTGAGTGCAGTGGGGTTCGCAATGAATGTATGTAAACTATGTGGAAGTAGTGGGCTAAAAAAAGCTGGCCTCGTGAGCGACGCGAACGGTGGGCGAATCTCACTTTTTGTCTGTGGTACGTGCAATTGTTACGTTCCAGATTTTACAACCAAATGGGATGATAAAAATAACTTATTGGCACAGCTTGATTTGCATGAGCGCACATGGGTGGAAGAGGAACCCGACGAGTGGCGCAGAGAACAAAAAGAGCTGTTGACTTTGGCCAACTGGCTGCTAGGTCAGATTGATAAAAGTGACCCTGCAATACTTGAAATTGGAGCAGGTAGGGGGCTTTTAACTGCGACATTTTTTGAGCTTGGTAATGATATTTTAGGTGTCGAACCGTCTAACAAGCTCGCAGATCAAGCTCGGTCAGTGTTTGATTTGGGAAGTCGCTTGGTTTGCGACACAGCCGGTAATTTTTTCTCTAAAAGTAAAAAGAAATATGACATCCTGGTGATGTGGCATGTTCTGGAGCATCTAGATAAGCCATTGGATGTTTTGCGAAGCGCCGCGCGATCCTTGTCCGACGGTGGCGTAATGGCGATTCAGACTCCATTGCCTCTAGAACGCTTTGTATACCCTGGGCATCTATTCTTTCCCGATTTTTCTACATATCACTATTTGGCGACTTTCCTAAATTTACGCGTCAAGTTTATTGATTTTGATCCTGAAAACTCATTTATAACCTGCTTGCTTGAGAATGCGGATAAAAATAGTGTCGGTGATAATTTTGATGTGGAAGAAAATCACATGTCAAAGATATTGAATAGATTCGAAGGCGCTTATTCTGCAGCTAAAAATCTTGCAGGTGAACGCTTGTCTACAATTTCTAGTCTCGAAGAGAAGCTAGAATTTGCTGAGTCACTTTCAATAGATCGCCTTGATATTATCGAAAAGTTAGGGGGCGAAATTTCCGAGCGAGACAATAGACTTTCGGCTGCCGAGTCCCTGGCATTGGATCGCCTTGACGTTATCGAAAAGTTAGGGGCCGAAATCTCCGACCGAGATAATAGACTGATAGCTGCGGAGTCACTGGCATTGAATCGCTATGAAACAATAAAAAAAATGAGTGCCGAAATCTCTGTTCGAGACGAGCGAATAGCGGCCGCTGA
This sequence comes from Microbulbifer elongatus, assembly GCF_020524885.1. GTDB lineage: Bacteria > Pseudomonadota > Gammaproteobacteria > Pseudomonadales > Cellvibrionaceae > Microbulbifer > Microbulbifer elongatus_A. The sequence goes on from NZ_JAIVKJ010000003.1 coordinate 397,933, forward strand.
GTCTTTGGCGTTGCAGCGACTTGCCGTGATTGAAGAAATGTCAGAAGAAATTCGCATCCGTGATGAAGAGATCGCTAAATTGAAGCTGGAGGAGAATTTGTGAAGAAGGCTGTTTGGTTAGTGCCCGATTTGATTGAGGGTTCAGGAGGTCATCGGACTATTCTTCAGCACGCTGATTTTATGCAGCAGTCAGGATGGGAAGTCGTTCTTTATCTTGAAGCTGCGACAGAAAGTTTTCGTGAATCGCCGTCTGCTTTAATTGAGCGACTTTTCGGATATTCCTTCCCCGATGTTAGGGTCGGCTGGGAGACATTCGTTGCCGCCGATGCATATTTTGCTACTATTTGGTATTCCGCCAAAGTGGTTCGGGACATTCCAATAAAGTCTGAAAAATTTTATTTTGTCCAAGATTACGAAGCACTTTTTAACCCGATGGGTGATTCCTATTTGCAGGCTGAGAATTCTTACCGTTATGGTTTGAAAGTAATAACAATTGGAAACTGGCTATCAAATAAACTTGAGTCTTCGTTCAATTGCCAAGCATCAGCGTTTGATTTTTGTGCTGATTTAGAGGTTTATCGGCCATTGAATAAGGTTGAACGAGAAAGCAATTCTATTTGTTTCGTTTATCAGCCGGAGAAGCCGAGGAGGTGTACTGTTATCGGCTTAGAGGCGTTAGCAATTGTTAAGCACTACATCCCAGAAGTGAAAATTTACTTGTTTGGATCAAGTGCCAAAAGCGATCTTCCGTTCGACCATGAAAACTTGGGTTTGCTAAATTTAGAAAAGTGCAATGAACTTTACAATCGCTGTAGTGTCGGTTTATGTATATCTTCCTCAAACCCCTCTCGAGTACCATTCGAAATGATGGCGGCAGGGCTACCGGTTGTGGAGCTCTGGAGAGAGAATAACCTATATGATTTTGAAAGCGACACCGCGGTCCTGGCGGACCCAACTCCAGAGTCATTAGCGAAAGGTATCATTCAACTTATTTCGAACCCTGAACGCCGACATGAAATCTCGAACGCCTGTCAGATTTATATGGCTGGGCGCAATATTGAGTTTGGTTTGAGGCAATTCCTGGAAATTGTGGAAAGAGCGATAGCAGGAGACTGTGAGCCTAGATTTCGTCGTGGAATCTCATACGGTGGTGCCCCGGTCGTTGATGATCATTTTAAATTTTCAATTTCACAAGGAAAGTCGCCCAAAATACTTAATTGGAAAGGGCGCTTGGTAGAGCGGCTTCCTTCGCCATTGCAATGGTTGGCAAGAAAGACTTACCGACACTTGAAGGGAGCTTTGGCCTCATGAATTTTGTGACTGTTGACGTTTGGGATACCTTGTTGCGTCGGCGTTGCCACCCGGATGCGATTAAGATGGAGGCCGCTCGCTATCTTATATCTCTTTTGGGAGAGGCATTGCCATCTAAGTTTCGCTCACCAGATGAAATACTATCGTGGCGTCGTTCCGTAGAGCTCGAGATCGGGCTGCAGGCGCAGTCTCAGGGCCTGGACGATGAATACGAGATAAAGGACGTTCTTACCCTATTGGTGGAGAAGGTTACCGGGTCAGCTGCCAACGCTAAATTAGTGGATGCGGCCTTAAAGTTCGAATTCGAATTAGAGCTTGACGTAACCTATGTGGATCCTGAAATCACTTCTTTGATCAAAAGTCTTTCACCTTCAAAGTGTTATTTCATCAGTGATTTTTACATGGGTGCTGAATATCTCTCTAGTTTGCTTGAGAAGAATGGTGTCAATTTTCTTGACGGCGGCATTTCCAGTTGCGATGTTGGCTTGAATAAAAGAAGTGGTAGGTTATTTGACTGGTTTTTAAATGAGTACAAGGTCGAGCTGGCTGAGTCTTCTCATATTCATATCGGTGATAATGAGTGGTCAGATAAAAAAAATCCAGAATCTAAATCTATTAATTCTATTCACTTTTTGCCGCCAGAAGAGCATAAGCTTAGGCTTATGAAGGAAAAGGTATACTTTTCTAGGGAGAGAACTTCCGAGCTGATTGAAAATGAATATAAAGCAGAACTTTTGGATCTTGATGAATTTGAAGCAATTGGAGTAGAGCACGCAAAGCTATTTTACGGATTCATCGATTTCATTATACGAGATGCGAATGCGAAGCGACTTGAAAAAGTGCTTTTCTTTACACGGGAAGGGGAGTTTTTTAAGAGATTATACGATTGCATAAATGAAAGCCTTCCTAGCTGGAGGAAAGGTCCGCAGTCGGAACTTCTTGAAGTTAGTCGAGTTGCTACCTTTTTTCCGTCATTAAGGGAAATCTCATTAAAGGAGTTAATGAGGCTTTGGAACCTTTATAGCTGTCAGTCAGTGAGGTCTCTATTTAAGTCTTTGGGGCTGGTTCCTGATACTTATATCGAGTATTTTGATAAATATCAAATTGAGCTTGATCAAATAATAGAATACCCATGGCAAGATGAAAGGGTCAAAAAATTATTTTCTGACTTCGGGTTTCTTAAGCATCTGAGTGAGAGGCAAGAGTACCTTCGAGAATCTATCTTCAAATATTTTTATACGCGTGGGCTTTCAAATGATTGTGGAAGAGTTGCAATTGTTGATATAGGTTGGCGCGGTACAATTCAAGATAATATTTGCTATTTGTTCCCGGAAGTTGAATTTACTGGTTACTATTTAGGTCTCCAAGTTTTTTTGAATGATCAGCCAAAAAATGCAACAAAAATTGCTTATGGTCCCGACTTAAATTTCGATTTTAGGGGGGAGTCACTGTTAAATGCTGTTGCACCGCTTGAAATGCTCTGTAATTCTAAAAATGGCTCTGTTGTTGGGTTCAAGGAGGATGAGGGCGACATTCGTGCGGTCAAGAAAATCGATCAAAAGGAAAATAAAGTCTTTGAGGAGTTTACCGCGAAGTACCAGGATGGGGTCGAAAAGGCGGTCAAAACAATTTCTCGTCTAGAGCGGAAAATTTTAATCAATCCTGTAATTCTTAGAGAATCGGCATTCAATAGTTGGCACTCAATAATTGAATCCCCTCATCCAGAAATTGCAAAGTCATACTTTTCTTTGTATCACAATGAGGATTTTGGGGTTGGTGCTGTAGTCGATAAATCAACAGTAGTAACTTACTCTGATATATTGAAAGCAGTTTTTTTTAAAAAGAATAGACAATATCTAGTCGCGAAAATAAAAGACATTCAGTGGGTGGAAGGCTATAAGCGTCGCGCCGACTTGTCGCGGCTTCGGAGATTGATTTTTAGTCTGGTGCTGAAGCTTGCGACGGTTTATAAGCGATTTTTGATACGCAGAAGAGCGTATTCTAACTCGCCTTCTGTTATCTCAGGGTTGCGTGCAGTATTTCGTATATAAATATTTTGCTCGTGAACCTAAATCTGCTTGGTTTGGTTTGTTGCAGTGTGAGCGGTGTTTAGTCTTAATTTGGTAGATTTCGAGAGCTACATTGGGTGTATTCAATTTTATCCTGTTTCATGACTGTCGGTAGCTTGTGGTGATTTAATGAAAATTTGCTTTTGTATAAGTGGGCAGGTTCGAGGTGAATCGAAATCTTTGCTTACACTTAAGGATCAGATTTCGGCACTCCTCGAGTTCGCAGAGGTTACCGTAATTTTTAGTGTCTGGGACAAGTCCTCTATTAAACTGGATGGCGCCTTTTGGTTTTCCCAGGTGAGTAGAATTTTTGAGCCAAGAATGGCTGAGCTGATCCCTGTTTCTTATTACGGAGATCAATTCTGGGGGAATTTTCCGAAGACAAAAATGCGTCTTTTAAAAGAGAGCTCAAGGCCTGTTGCAGGCGAAATTGAGGGTTTATTTCCCGATGCTATTGTTGATGTCGAGGAAAACAATCTTGATCTTGAATTTGACACTCCTAAGTTCGATAAAAATTCAATAAGAATGCTTTATAAAAGATGGAGGTGCAATGAGATCAAGAAAAAGGTCGAAAGAAATTACGGTGAGAAGTTCGATGTCGTAGTCGTCACAAGGCCTGACTTACTGTTACATGTAAACTTAGAGCATCTGCAGAGATCTAAGTTTAAGTTGCCAAAAATTGACGAGGTTTTTGTCCCGAGCGCGAATACACGAGATGGGATTACGAACGATGTGCTTGCCTATGGTGCTTCAAAGGCAATGGATGATTACTGCTCGTTGTTTTATAAGGTAGCCATGCCGAGCTGGCATGGAATTCATAAAGAGTTAGCTCGGCATCTAGCGGATGTTGGCTTGAGTGAAAGGCAAGCGGAGCTCATTCAGTCCAATGGTATCGAAAGGGGGAAGCTATTATCCTATGAGGATATAAAAGGCGATAATGCCTTTATCGACGATCTGCTTGCGCATTGTTCGAATAATTCTGAAGTTAATCCAGATTGGTCTAGTGAGGAGAGGGCATCCTTCTATAGTTTTGTGCAGCGAAAGCAGCAGGATGAAGGTCTGCATAAGGATAGATTCTATAGCCTAATTAAAGGCGACCTATCATTAATCGAGTGCAATGATTTTAGTAAAGATCGTGGTAAATACGTTCTCGATAGTTTTTTAAGTAATATAGAAGTATTAAAGCTTACATCCGAAAGCGCCATTATTGACTTTATTCCTGAGCGCCTTAGAGGGGAAAAGCTCGACCGTAATTTGAAACGTTTATTTCAGACAAAAAAATTTCAAGGATACGTTAAAGCGCAATACATAATCGACTGCTTTGAACGACGTGATATCGCTTCTCTGTGTTCTGATTTCGATGTGCGTGATGTTCATGACGTCACGGGCGACATAGCCGATAAGTATAGAGATTTTGCATTGGAGCTAGAAAATGTAGACCTTGATAGTGCATTTAAATTGATGAAAATTGCATTGTCCATTCGCCCAGGTGGTCCTTTTATCAAGAAAAAACTTGAAGAGTATTCACGGAAGTTAGAATTGGAAATATGAGAAAGTTAATCGTAGATCTAGATGGTACTATCACCTTAGCCAATACTTCAAATTATCGTGAGGTTCTGCCAAATATTCCATTAATCGAAAAATTGCGAGACTATAAAGAGCAGGGTGGATTTTCCATCGTGATTTCTACTGCCAGAAACATGAGGACTTATGAAGGTAGTGTGGGAAAAATTAACGTGCATACACTACCAGTTATCATTGAGTGGCTCGATAATCATAACGTTCCGTACGATGAAATTCTCGTTGGTAAGCCTTGGTGCGGATTCGAAGGTTTTTACATTGATGACCGTGCTATTCGGCCTTCAGAGTTCTGTTCTATGACCTATCAGGAGCTTTCTGAGCTTATCGAAAAGGATAAGGTATGTTCCTGATTATGTCTGGCTCTTATATATTGCAAGAGTTAAATGCAGAGTTTGGCAGGATACCACCTAGTTTTTTACCACTTGGGAATCGGAGGCTATTTCGACATCAATTGAATTTGGTGCCAAAAGGTGAGGCTGCTTACATATCTATCCCTGATGACTACAGTATTTCAGATTCAGACATTAAATGGCTGCGCGATAATAAAGTATCAATACTTCGGACAGATCCAGCTTTGACCCTTGGTGAAGGCTTGGTGTCATGTCTAAGTCTTATTGATGAGCCTACTCATTCATCTTGTAGACTGCTTTTCGGAGATACGTTGCTTGAAAAGTTGCCAGAAGGGATGGATGTTATCGCTTCTGCTAAAACTCGAGATAATTACCGCTGGTCGAAAGTAAACAGCGCTGGAATTTATTGGGAGTCTGGTGAATTTGACGCCAATGGTGTCGTCTGCGGGTATTTTTGCTTTAGTAGTCCAAAGACGTTACTCGCATGTCTCACCAAGGAGAAATGGGATTTTATTTCAGGAGTAGAGCGATACAGGAAAGAAGTAGGGCTGTCTGAAGTGGAGGCTAAAGGTTGGTATGACTTTGGACATATAAATACTTATTATCAGTCTAAAGCGTCTTTCACAACACAAAGATCTTTTAATGAACTAAAAATTACGCGTAGCTTCATTGAGAAATCTAGTGAGAATGTTGGAAAAATCAAGGCCGAAGGTAATTGGTTTTCTTCACTGCCTGCCTCAATGAGGCTTTATACTCCACTCTACTTGGGCGGCAGCGAGTGTGGCTCGGCTTCTTACAGCTATAGTCTGGAATACTTGTATAATATTTCACTTAGTGAGCTCTTTGTTTTTTCTGAAGTTCCCCCTTTTGTTTGGGACAGGATACTGGATCGCTGTTTCGAGTTTTTAAATGACTGTTTAATTTATAAGTCTCCCCCGCATTCGGTTTCTCAAGATATCAATGATTTATTGTTCCTGAAAACTAGGGAGCGAGTGGCTAGATTTTGCTCTTTGAAGGATTTGGATCCAGATAAGAAATGGAATTTCAATGGATCCGTGAAGTCCTCAATTAATGAACTCATGTTGGCGAGTCAGCAAAAAATTGTTTTACCTGATCGTTCGCCAACGTTGATGCATGGAGATTTTTGCTTTAGTAATATTTTGTATGATTTTAGGACCGATCGAATCAAAGTTATTGACCCTAGAGGGATGACCCTTTCAGGTGAGACGACTATTTACGGTGATGTTCGTTATGATATAGCAAAGCTTTCGCACTCAATATTGGGTATGTATGACTATATTGTAGCCGGTTATCATACGACCCATATAGATTGGAATGCTGGAGAAATAGAGTTTGAAATTAATGGCCGTGAAATCCAGGAATCCATTCAAAATAATTTTTGCAATATGGTTGAAAAATTTTACGGATTAAGTCGGGAGTGTTTATTTGCGATGCAAATACAACTGTTTTTGTCGATGTTGCCATTGCATTCTGATGATCCTACTCGTCAGGCAGGTCTTTTTGCAAACGCGTTTCGATTGTTTGGGTTACTGGGGCGAGGCGAAGAATGATTGTAATCCCAATGGCCGGTTTGAGTTCGCGTTTTTTCAACGCTGGATATACAAAGCCTAAGTATATGCTTGAGGCACACAATGAGACGTTGTTTGCTCATTCGGTTAGAAGCTTTCAGAAGTATTTTTCTAGTGAATACTTTTTGTTTGTGGTCCGCGATATTTATGATACTGAAAATTTTGTGAACGCTCAGGCGGATTATCTAGGTATTAAGTATTTTAGTGTTTTTGTCTTGGAGGAGGCGACTCGCGGGCAGGCTGAAACTGTTGCGCTAGCTCTCTTTTCCGGTAACTATAGCGGTCAAAGTTTGACCATTTTCAATATCGATACCTTTCGACCAAATTTTATACACCCGGATTTGAAGCTGATGGATGATGGTTATTTGGAGGTTTTTAAAGGGAGCGGGAGCAATTGGTCGTTTGTCAGACCTATTAATAGCGATAGCACCTTGATTTCGGAGGCTACTGAGAAGGACCCTATATCGAACTTATGCAGCACAGGTCTGTATCACTTTAGCAGTGTGGATGACTTTTTAATGGCATTTGAGCGTTATGAATCTTTAGGGCCAGATAAATGGGTACGCGGTGAATTATATATCGCGCCTATTTATAATTACTTGATTTCCGCTGGTAAAAAAATTCACTATAACCTCATTGACAGAGATTCTGTAATTTTTTGCGGTACCCCTGCGGAATACAGCGCGTTTTTAGGCTGAGATTATTTTGCGTCAATCAACTTTGGTGAGTTATGGATTTTGTTGTACTATTTAAGCTGTTTTGTGAATTCGCGTTTTATGGTGCCTGAGCCTTTGTGAAAGAGGCTTTCTTGATTTACTTTTTCAGGGTCTTGTATTGGTGTCTAATTTTTTGAGGCGGCCGCGAGTGAGTGCTCCTGCTAACCGACGATTGGTATTTTTAATTAACGTCGATTGGTACTTTCTTCTTCATTGGTGCGATCGGGCGCTTGCAGCAAGAGATAGCGGTTTTGAGGTTTGGGTATTAACTAAGATTACGAAGGCCGAACACAAATCTAAAATTGAATCTTTTGGTTTTTCGGTTGTAGATCTTCCAATCTCTAGACATAGTGTAAACCCGTTTCGGGAAGTTTTCGCTTTATACTGTGCTCTGAAAGCGGTTATAAAGATTGATCCGCTTATTCTGCATGCTGTTACTATTAAACCTATTTTTTATTCTTCTTTCATTTGCAGGCAAAAAAAACTGCGCCTTATATGTAGTTTTCCCGGACTAGGATCGCTTCCAAAGTATGATTCGATCCTGGGGCGAACGTTCTGGTTCGCAGTAAGGGCAATCTGCGCCCGCGGTCTATCATCGAATAATGTGAAGGTGATTTTTGAGAATGAACGCGATCTTGAGCTTTTATGTTCCGCTGGGTTTAAGTTTTTTAGTGTTGATGTAGTAAAAGGTGCTGGTGTTGACACTAGTCTATTTAGGCCCGTTGGGTTACCGGAGCTAAAAACGATAAAAGTCTTGTTTGCTGCGAGACTCTTACGGAACAAGGGCCTGAGTGAGTTGGTGACAGCGGTTAAGGCATTAAATGAGCGCAAGCAATGTTTCGAGTTGCATGTGGCGGGGATCCTTGATGAGGTTCATCCCGAAGGGTTAACTGAATCAGAGGTTGAAAGCTTGTGTGATAAACCCTTTGTGGTTTGGCACGGCCATATCAGTGATATGTCGTCAATTATAGGGCGCTGCCACATAGTTTGTCTTCCTACGACTTACGGCGAAGGAATTCCACGGATTTTGATCGAGGGCGCTGCGTGTGGCCGAGCATTAGTGGCTACAGATATTCCCGGTTGTAGGGATGTTGTCTTTGATGATTTTAATGGTGTTTTGATCCAGCCAAATTGCGCTTTGGAGCTAGAGCGAGCTCTATTATTGTTTGCCGAACAGCCACACCTTTTCGAATCGTATGGGGCGAATGGTCGCTCCCTTGTTGAGGCTGAGATGTCAAACAGTATTATTATAAAAAAGACACTAGAAATTTATAATGCTTCTCTTATTTGAGCGGTTGGCAAGTTCTTAGTCATTGCATGTGGTCCGTATAATGAGCAGATAGCGAATCCTAGTTCTCCCGCGTACACTGAAGTCGTTCCAAGCGCGAACAATGATGAAATCACGCTATACGAACCCCAGAGCGCTCAGGTGCTGAAGGACGTTGGGGTGGGGCGGCTGGTGAAGGAGGTTTGCTGGAGTACGAAACATCCGATATTAAGGTTCTGAAGGATCTTGAGGAAGGGGCCGACGCTTGAAGCCTGTGATTGTTTATCCGCACTAATCCAAGTAAAACATGAGTCAGATATACCTTGAATTATTTTAGCTTATCCATTAAACAGGCTCGGTAGTTGATTCGGTTCTGATGAAAAATGGTTCTCTACATTTACCAACCGCTCAGTAAGTATCCGCAACTGATGACGATTTAGTGGCTTTGGCGGTTCTTTGTATATAGTGTCATGAAGCAGTTGCGAGATCTGTTTCAGTTCGCTGATGTTAAGCTGCTGTGCCGCATCGTTTATACTCAATGAGCCGACTTCGGGCCAGCGTTCGCCGATCCAATTCCGCATATCAAGTTGGATCTCTTGCGGGCTTCCTTCCCTGATAATGTCGAGTAAGCGGTCTTTGTCCACCATTTTTGTTTTGAGTTTCGTTCGTGTGCGCGGAGCTTTACCTGTTCGCTTTTGGATATAAAAAAAGTAGAAAATCCAAAAAAGATGCGATGCGATCGCTGCAATCGCGATTTTTTGCCAGAAGCCTGGTTCCACTTTTTTAGTAATTGGCGTCTGGGCGCTGGGCAAGTTTGCGGCGCCGGGCGCAGCACTATTTACTACTGGAGCACCGGAAACGTTGAATCTGAATGCCGGCAACTGCGTCGCACGCTGCCGCCCATTCTTCGTATCCCACCACGTAATCGTAATCGCCGGTAGCTGATAGCTCCCCGGCTTGGTAGCAACTATCGCCGTAGTTTCAATCCGACTCCCGGTAATACCATTCATTCCAGGTTGGTCTTCCTGTTGCGGCTGGTCCGGGTAGGTTTTCAGTCCTTCCATATTTAGCTTTGGCAGGGGCGGTAGTTGCGCCGCACGCAGACCTTCTGCCCGCAGGGTGATGATGCGGGTGATAGGTTCACCAACTTTGAACTCTTCCGGGTCCTTGCTCCAGCTCTGCACCAGACCGAGGCTTGCAGCGGGAAGCCAGTGGCTGCCGCTGTAGCTGTCTGGTTTAGGTTCTACCTGGATGGATTTGGCTTCCGAACGCAGGCGGATGCGCTGCGCGTTGCGGTTGAAGAGGGAAAAGGGGTCTCTGCGGCCGGTGACAGCGACGTAGTTGAGTGCCGGGATCTGCAGTTCGCCCGAGCTTTCCGGGAACACCGCGTAGGTTAGCTCGTAGACGGCGTGGCCTACGCCTTTGATTCTGCGTTCGTATCGTTGTTCATCCACTTTTTCCACATGGGCTCCACGGATCTGTAATGGGTCAGTGGCGATATCGTGGAGGCCTACGGTGGTGTAGAGGCGGACTTTTACCAGGAGTTGTTCCTGTACGTGGAGCTTGTCCTTATCCAGCTCGACTTCAAGGAACGCCTGGCGGTTGTCGCCGCTGGGTGTCTGGCCGGCTTTGTTGACGGTAATAGGGATCGCATCGGAGATCTGTCCGTGCAGGTGCAGGGAGGGAACGAAGACTTTGCCTTCCTTTAGTGGGGCGAGAATGACGGTCCACTCGACGAAGCTTTCTGCGTGGCCATTGATCACCCGGTATTGGTTTGATTGCTGGCGGGAGAGGACTTCGAAGTCCTGTTCCAGCAGGTCGAAGTCGGGCTGGCCGCCTCGCTGGCTGCCGCTGTAGCGCAGGGTCAGGGTGAAGGTTTCATTAATGGCGAGTTCGTTGCGGTCTACGGATGCCGTTAGTTCCTGGGCGTTGGTAGTTAGGGAAAGCGCTAGTAGGAGTAGGGTGATTACTGCTTTTGCGACACATGCGAGGGGTTCGCCTGCAAGCAGGCTCCTACGGGGTGGTGGTGATACCGGTTCGCCTGCAGGCAGGCTCCTACAGTTGGGTAAGGTAGTCGTTGTGGGTTCCACTGGGGTTACCATCTTTGTGTGGCTCCGTTTTCCGGGGGCTGCCATTCGCCGGCGCGGTAGGCGCGGCGGCGTTGCAGGCTTTCGTATTTGAATTTTTCGCGCATCAGGCCGGCGGGATCGTCGGGGATCTGGCGCAGCCACTGGTCCAGGGCCTGTTGGGTTTCGGGGTCCAGGGGGCTGTCGGATTCCTGGGGCTGGGTGTTGGCTTGTTGTTCCTGCTCCTCGCCCTCTTTTTGCCCTTGCTCGTCCTGTGCCTGCTGTTCTTCCTGCTTCTGCTGGTCCTGTTGGGATTCGCTCTGGTCCTGCTGATTCTGCGCGTTTTGCTGCGAATCTTGCTGGTTCTGGGAGTCCTGCTGGGCGTTTTGTTGTTGGGACTGGTCGCCCTGATCCTGCTGTTGCTGATCTTGCTGGGCGTTTTGCTCGCTGTCCTGGTCTTGCTGCTGGTCCTGTTGCTGATCGCTCTGTTGCTGCTGGCTCTGCTGTTGCTGCTGCTCCTGCAGTTCTTTCAGCTTTTGCGCGATTTCGCGGTTGTGTTGTGCGTCGGCCAGCTCGGGGTTCTGTTTCAGGGCTTCGTCATAGGCTTTGATGGCCTCGTCAAAGCGCCCCTGCTGGGTGAGGCTGTTGCCCAGATTGTAGAGTCCTTGTGGGCTTTCGCTCTGAGCGAAGTTTTCCGCGGCGGCGTCGTACTCGCCGGCGCGGTACTGGGCGGTGCCTCGCCACTGGGAGTTCTCAAACAACTGGGCGGCCCCCTGGGCATTGCCTTCCTGGAGCAGGTCTCGTCCTTGCTGGTTTGGCGTTTGCCAGAGACTGCTGTTGTCGGCTGCTTCGGCGGCGCGGGCATTGTCGCTGGACAAGATCAGGGTCGAAAGCGCCAGTGCAGTTGTTAAGGGCAGCGCGCAGGCGAGGGTACCCTTGCGGAACAGCAGCAGGGCGAACGGCAGCAGCATCAATACCAGCCACGGACCTTCCTCGTGCCACTGGTCAAACTCCCGCTCGGTCAGTTCTGCCTGTTCCGGCATGGCATTGGTCGGCAGCACTTTGGCGATATCGCTATCGTCGACGGTGATCTTCGCAAACTGGCCACCGGTACTTTGTGCCAGACGGGAAAGCTCGCGGCGGTCGAAGTTGGCGATGATTATGGAGCCACTGTCATCGGTGATAAAACCGCTGCCGGTGGTTTTCGGAATGGGGCTGCCTTCGCCACTGCCTACGGCGAGTATGGAAAGGGTGGCGTCGCTTTTGTTGACCTCGCTCTTGATGCTGCTAACCGCTGCTTTGGCAATATCGTCGGTAACCGCGAGCAGCCTGCCGGCACCGTTGGCGCCGTCTCGAATCAGACGCAATCCCTCCTGCACGGCCATTTCAATATTACTGCCGGGGACGGGCATGATCCTTGGTGAGAGAGAGGGGACCAGGTTGGCAATGGTGGCGGTGTCGTCGGTGAGCGGGGTGACGACGTGCGCCTCGCCGGCATAGGCCACCAGCGCGGTGAGGCCGTCTTTGCGCTGTTTGAGAATATCGAGAATCTTCAGGCGCGCGCGGGTGAGCCGGTTGGGTGCCAGGTCGGTGGCCATCATCGACGGTGACAGGTCCAGCAGGATTACCAGGGCATCCTGGTTGGAGTACACCGGCGTTGGCAGTTTGCGCCATGTAGGACCGGCGAGGGCGATGATCGCGGCGGTCAGCAGGGTAAAAATCAGCGTGAACAGCCAGGGGCGTTTCTCGCCGCCGCGCAGCAGCAGGTGCGGCAGCAGGTCCGGGTCGATCAGTTTTTGCAGGCCGCCACTGGCGAAGACGGTGCGCGCCAATGCCCAGCAGGCGAGTGCGGCGGGAATGATCAGCCACAATAAGGTTGGTCGCAGGAAGTGGAACTGGCCGATATCGGTCAGAAAGTTCATGCGGTCTGACCTCCATTCGTTGCGGCTTTATCGGCGCCGGTTCTATTTTTACGCTGCTGGCGTTCTACGCCCCATGCCGCAAGTAGCGGGATGGCTGCCCACAGGAAGGAAAGTAATAGCGCGATGCCCAGCGGCCAGGTGTAGAGGGATTTCAGCGGGCGGTAAGTTTCCGCTTCCTGCTCGACCGGCTCCAGCCTATCGAGTTCGGCATAGATGCCTTCCAACTCCTGCGGGTTGTGGGCGCGGAAGTACTGACCGCCGGTCTTGTCGGCGATGGCCTGCAGGGTTTCGCTATCGAGGTCGCGCGATGGGTTGACCCGGCGTGCGCCGAAGCGCGAACCAAGCAGGCCCGGTTGTACCATTTCTTCGGCACCCACACCGATCGTGTATACCTTTACCCCGGCCTGTTTGGCGAGTTCCGCGGCTTTCAGCGGCGCAACTTCGCCGGCGGTGTTGGCACCGTCGGTCAAGAGGATCAGCACCCGTTGATCTGCGGGGCGTTGTGTAAGACGTTTTACTGACAGGCCGATGGCATCGCCGATGGCGGTGCCCTGGCCGGCAAAGCCGATTTGTGCTTCCGTCAACAGGGTGGCGACGGTTTCGCGGTCAAACGTCAGGGGCGCCTGCAGGTAAGCGCGGGTGCCGAACAGCACCAGACCGAGGCGGTCTCCCTTACGGCGCAGCACGAACTCTCCGACGACTTTTTTCACCGCGGTGATTCGCATTGCTGGGTTGCCGTTCAGAATCATATCCGGTGTTTCCATACTCCCGGAAATATCCACGGCGATCAGCAGGTCCCGTGCGCTGCTGGTTTGTGAGATTGGTTCGCCATACCACTGCGGCCGCGCAGCCGCGGTTACCAGCAGCCCCCACAGGAGCCACAGCAGTAATAGGTTGAGGTTATTCCCCGCAGCACTGCCGCCCTTACGGGAAAGGCTGCGGTAATAAGGCACCTTGAGTGCACTGCTTAATGGTTCGCTCTTGGGCAGCAGCAGGCGGGCGAGTATTGGCAATGGCAGCAAAATGAAAACCCAGGGCAGGCCAAATTCAAACATGTTTGGCCTCCACTGGATTCGTCTGTGGGGCGGACTTGGCGGTGTCTTCAGCGAAGGGCTGGTGCTTGCGTGTCCACACAATGGCGAACTCGCGCAGGACCTCGAGATCGCCTCGGGAAGCGCTTGTGCTGCTGTACAAGCTTTCCAGTAGGACGCGGCGGGCGGATTCCGGCATGGGCTCTTCGGTGGTGGACTCGAGAAACCGGATCCAGTGTTGACCGGTGAGGGGGCCGCAGGTATCGCGCCCAAAGGTTGCCACGGCTACGCGCTTTAGCAGAAGGTTGATTTCCTCGATAACTCTTGGCGTACCCAGATCCAGCGCTTTCAGCAGCCGAACCCCTTCGGCGCGGTAGAGATTGCGGCGCCGTTTTTCACGCAGGCGAAAAAAAAGCCAGCCCGCGGCAAACAGCAGGACAATAAATAGTCCGGCCAGAATCCACCAGCCAGGTGCCAGCGGCCACCAGCCGATGGGCGCGGGTTCGTGAATGTCTTTCAGTTGCTCCAGCAGGCTCTGCATCTCCGGTGTCATCGGAGTAGGTGCGGCAGGAGTCTGCGGCGGTGCGGCCTGTTTCGGCGGTGACAAAACGGACATCACGCCGGCCTCCGGCTGGGCGATGGCTGGCGCTCACCGTAGGTGCTCAGCAGTAGCGGTACCACCGGGCGGGTGTTGTCGAAGTCCACCAACGGCAGTCGCAAGCGTCGGCACAGTTGGGCGGTCTGTTCGCGTACGCGGTACTGCTGGTTGGCAAACTGTTGGCGCAATAGCTTGCTGGACTTGCCGAGAAACGTCCTCTGTTTGCCGTCGCTGATGGTCAGCGGCTGATCTGGCAGTTGTTGTTCCAGTGGGTCGGTGATGCGCAGTACCTGCAGGTCCGCGTGTCGGGTGAGCAGGTACAGGGGCTGTTCGCAACTTTCGTCGAGATCGTGGCAGTCGCTGATCAGGAACAGCGCGCTGCCGGGGCGAGCAATGCGCCGCGCTTCCTCCAGTAACAGGCTTAGAGGCTGGCTGCCATTGCTGGCGATCGGACTTTCCAGAGCGTTGGCTGTTTCCACCATGCCGTGAATGGCGGCGAGAACCGCGTGGTGACTGCGGCGCGGGCGCACCGTATCCACGCCGTGGTCGGAAAACAGTAGCGCGCCAATGCGGTCCCCGTGTTGCAGGCCAGCCCAGCTCAAGGCGGCGGCAATGCTGCAGGCGGCGACGGATTTGAAGGCGTTCTGGCTGCCGAAGAACATGGGCGAGCGCAGGTCGAGCAAAATCACCACCGGACGCTCGCGTTCTTCCTGGAAGAGTTTGGTGTGGGTTTTGCCGGTGCGCGCGGTCACACGCCAGTCGATGGAGCGTACATCGTCACCGGGCTGGTAGTAGCGCACTTCCTCAAAGTTCATCCCGCGCCCGCGGTAGCGGGTGAGCAGGTTGCCGGCCTGGTCACTGCGATTGACCCGCGGTTTGAACAGGCGCAGCTGGCGGGCAATATGGCGCAGGCGCACCAGCGGTGCCACCGTAGGGTAGGCGCCGCGGATGTTCAGGTCGTTGTGGTTGATCGTCTTCTGCACGTCTGCTCGAAATTCTCTGCTGCTACTTTCAACGCCTAGTAATTAAATGGCCGGAACCTGCTGCAGCAGGCGGTGGATCACCTGATCGGCACTGGCGCCGGCGGCTTCGGCCTCGAAGCTCAGCAACAGGCGGTGGCGCAGCACGTCCGGCGCAATCGCCATCACATCGTCCGGGGTAACGTAGTCGCGCCCGGCCAGCCACGCGTATGCCCGCGCGCAGCGGTCCAGGGCGATGGTGGCGCGGGGACTGGCGCCGAAGTCCAGCCAGGAGGCCAGTTCGTCATCGTAGCGGTGGGGTTCGCGGGTGGCGATGACCAACTGCACGATATAAGTCTCCACCGCTTCGACCATGGTCAGGTCAAGAATCTCCTGGCGCGCGGCAAAGATAGTTTCCTGGCTGATGATGCTTTGTGGATGGCCTTCACCGTGGCTCGCCTCAGCGCGCGCCAGCTTGAGGATCTTGGTTTCCGCCTCGGCATTTGGGTAGTTCAGGTTGACCTGCATCAGGAAGCGGTCGAGCTGGGCTTCCGGGAGCGGATAGGTACCTTCCTGTTCGATCGGGTTCTGGGTCGCCATTACCAGGAACAGGTCGGGCAGGGAGTAAGTCTTGCGGCCGACGCTGATCTGGCGTTCCGCCATGGCTTCCAGCAGAGCGGACTGTACCTTGGCCGGGGCGCGGTTGATTTCATCGGCGAGAATCAGGTTGTGGAACACGGGCCCGGGCTGAAAATGGAATTCACCGGTTTCCGGCCGGTAGATATCCGTGCCGGTAATATCCGAGGGCAGCAGGTCCGGGGTAAACTGCACCCGGTGAAAGTCGCCCTCGATGGCATCGGCCAGGGTTTTGATGGCTTTGGTCTTGGCGAGACCCGGTGCACCCTCTACCAGAAGGTGTCCGTCGGCCAGCAGTCCTATCAGTATTCGATTGACCAGAATCTCCTGGCCAATAATCTGCTGTTCCAGCCAATCACCCAGAATTTTTATCTGTGGGCGTGTGTCCATATCGTCACTTCTTTTGCCAATTTCCTGTTTCAATACGCTGCCCGGGGCGGGTGGCTATCTATCATCTTTATATATAGCCACTTGTCCGATTTTCGCGGGCAGGTTGATTTTAGCGGCGATGCGCTGAGAGGCAACCGCTGGCCCGAGTCTGGCCACCTAAAGGCGGCAGAGTAGACAATTATTCTGACGTTTTGTTCTACCTTGATTCAGCAAATGTAGCATTCTTGCGCGCAATGGCGGTTGCGCGTTGATGGGAGGAAGCACGTGAATATGGCGACGGTCATCACCGATAGCCGGGAAGAGCTGCTGACACAGGTCAGTGAGCTTATAGGGAAAAAGCTGGGCGACAAGGCTGGCCCGGTAGCGGCCTTTGCCGCAAAGTTTCTGAATCAGTACCCGCTGGAAGACCTGGCGGGGCGGCGTTTGGCGGATGTGTACGGGTGTATCTACACCTGCTGGGATTTCATCCAGCAGCGGACCGCTGGTGAGCCGAAGATCCGGGTGTTCAACCCGCGGTTGGAAGAGCATGGCTGGGAGTGTTCCCACACGGTTGTTTGTGTACTGCAGCGGGACATGCCTTTCCTGGTGGACTCCGTACGAATGGAGATTAACCGCCGCAACACCGTGATCCACTCCATCAAAAGTACCGTGATGCAGTTGCAGCGTGGTGACAAGGGACGCTTGCAGCAACTGCTGCCGCCCGGCCACAACGACGACGATAATCCCGACGGCGGTCCCAGTGCCACCAGCGAGGCGCTGATCTACCTGGAAATCAACCTGGATACCTCCGCGTCCCACGCGTCCGAACTTGGACGCTCACTGCGGGAGATCCTCAGTGATGTGGAGCTGGTGGTCGACGACTATGTGCCGATGCTGGATACCTGCGCGGCTATGGAAGATCAGCTGCACACGGGCGTGGCTGACAACGCCGCCAACCTGGAGGAGGCGAGCGCCTTCCTGCAGTGGATGCGCGACGGTAACTTCACCTTCCTCGGGTACCGCGAATACGAATTCTGCCAGCAGGGAGACAAGAAGGTGCTTTGCGAGGTGGAAAACCGCCGCCTGGGCATTTTCAAGAACCTTCAGCAGCACGCCGAGCCAACGCCCGAATACGCCTTTAATGAAGGCAAGCAGAGGTTCTACCAGGGGCCCAATTTTCTCACCTTCGCCAAATCTTCGGTCAAGTCCCGTGTGCACCGGGCAGCGTATTCCGACTATGTGAGCATCAAGCGCTACGACGCCAATGGCGAAGTGATTGGCGAATCTGCCTTTATGGGCCTGTACACCTCGCCGGTGTATACCGAAAGCCCCTCCAAAATCCCCATTATCCGTCGCAAGCTGGCGTCGGTGATTGAGCAAAGTGGCCTCGCACCCACCAGCCACGATGGCAAGGCGCTGAAGCGCATACTGGATACCTTCCCCCGCGACGAGCTGTTTCAGAGCAGCACTTCAGAGCTGCATGAAACCACCCTCGGTGTGCTGGCGATGAACGAGCGCGCGCGGTTGCGCCTCTTTATGCGCAAAGACCCGTTCGGCAAATTTGTGAGCGCCATGGTCTATGTGCCGCGGGACCAGTTCAACAGTGAGATTCGCGAGCGTATCAGTGAGCGTATTTCGCGCACCATACACGCGCTGGACTCAGACTTTACGACGTATTTTTCCGAATCGATTCTCGCCCGAGTACATCTGGTGTTCCGTGTTGACCCCAGTGAGCCGGTGGAATTTGACGTAGCGCGACTGGAGGCGCAACTCGTGGACATTACTCGCAGCTGGGAAGACGTTTTCCAAAGATCCCTCATCGAAACCCACGGTGAGGAAGTCGGCAGCCGCCTGATCAGTACGTTCGGGCAAGCCTTCCCCGCCGGTTACCGGGAGGATTTTGAGCCCCGTATCGCGGTGCAGGATGTGAGCGCGATTCAGGAGCTCAGCGAGCAAAACCGCGTCGCCATGAGCTTTTATCAGCCGGTGGGCGCCGAGCCAGGTAGCCTGCGCTTCAAGGTGTTCAACCTGGGCTCAGGGTTGACTCTGTCGGACGTGATTCCAGTACTTGAGCACCTGGGGCTACGGGTGATGGGGGAGTTTCCGTACACCATCCGCCCCAAGGGGCGCCAGGATGTATGGATGCACGAGTTCCACCTGGAATTTGGCCTGCCCACGCGTATCGATGCCCAGGCATCCCGCTCCCTGTTCCAGGATGCCTTCGCGGCGATCTGGGATGGTGTGGCGGAGAGCGATGCCTTCAACCGCCTTGTGCTGGCGGCGCGACTCAACTGGCGTGAAGTTACCATGCTGCGCGCCTATGCCCGCTACCTGAAGCAGACCAAGTTCAGTGCCAGCCAGTCTTATATCGCGACCACCCTGGCGAACCACGTCGAAATTACCCGTAACCTGGTGGCGCTGTTCCGCGCCATGTTTGATCCGCGAATCAACTCCGCTGACCGTCAGGATCAGTCGCGTGTGGAGCGTCTGATTAAGAAAATTCACGACGGCCTCGACGCTGTCGACAACCTGAACGAAGACCAGGTGATTCGCCGCTATCTCGACCTGATCCGCGGCACCCTGCGCACCAACTTCTTCCAGCTGGATGCACAGGATCAACCGAAAGACTATATCTCCATCAAGTTCAGCCCGCGGGATATCCCGAACATTCCCGAGCCGCGCCCCGAATTCGAGATCTTCGTGTATTCACCGCAGGTGGAAGGCGTGCATCTGCGCGGCGGCAAGGTGGCGCGCGGTGGCCTGCGCTGGTCCGATCGCCTGGAGGACTTCCGCACCGAAGTTCTGGGTCTGGTAAAAGCGCAAAATGTAAAGAATGCGGTGATTGTGCCCAGCGGGGCCAAGGGTGGCTTTGTGGTGCGCAAGCCGCCGGTGGACAACAGCCGCGAAGCCTTTATCGAGTCCGGTATCAGCTGCTACAAGACGTTTATCCAGGGTCTCTTGGATATCACCGACAACCTGAAAGACGGCGAGGTGATCCCGCCCGAGCGTGTGATTCGCCGAGATGGCGACGATCCTTATCTTGTTGTGGCTGCGGATAAGGGCACCGCTACCTTTTCAGATATCGCCAATGGCATCGCTGCCGACTACGATTTCTGGCTGGGGGATGCTTTCGCGTCTGGTGGCAGTAACGGCTACGACCATAAGAAAATGGGTATCACCGCGCGCGGTGCCTGGGTTTCCGTGCAGCGCCATTTCCGTGAAATGGGCATTAACGTGCAGGCCGAGAATTTCTCGGTGATCGGTGTCGGCGATATGGCCGGCGACGTATTCGGCAACGGCATGTTGTTGTCCGAACATATCTGCCTGAAAGGGGCCTTCAACCACCTGCATATTTTTGTCGATCCGAATCCGGATGCGTCGTCGAGCTTTGTCGAACGCAAGCGTCTGTTCGAGATGCCGCGATCCAGCTGGACAGACTATAACCCCAGCCTGATTTCCAAGGGCGGCGGCATCTTCGAGCGCCGTGCCAAGTCGGTCAAAATTTCACCGGAAATGAAGGAGGCCTTCGGAATTGCCGAGGATCAGCTGACGCCTAACGAGCTGATCAGTGCGATGCTGAAAGCCCCGGTGGACCTGATCTGGAATGGCGGTATCGGCACCTATGTTAAGGGTAGCGGCGAAAGTCACGCTCAGGTCGGTGACAAGTCCAACGACAATCTGCGAGTCAACGGCAACCAGCTGCGCTGCAAGGTGTTTGGCGAGGGCGGTAACCTGGGCATGACCCAGCGCGGCCGTATTGAGTTCTCCCTGAACGGCGGCCGCTGCAACACGGACTTTATCGATAACGCCGGTGGTGTGGACTGTTCTGACCACGAGGTAAATATCAAGATCCTGCTGGACAAGGTAGTGGCCAATGGCGACCTGACCGACAAGCAGCGCAACCAGCTGCTGGAGGAAATGACGGAGTCCGTGGCAGAGCTGGTGCTGGACAACAACTACAACCAGACCCAGGCACTGAGTGTTGCCGCCCACCAGGTCAGCGACCGTTTTGATGAGTATCGCCGTACCATCAATGCACTGGAGTCCGAAGGCCGACTGCGCCGGGCACTGGAATTTATCCCGGATAACGAAACCCTGATTGAGCGTCAGAACAAGCAGCAGTATCTGACGCGGCCAGAGCTTTCTGTGCTGATCTCCTATGTAAAGGTGAAGCTTAAAGAGGAACTGTTAAACGCAGAGATTATCGACAACGACTACGTGCAGTCGTCGGTGGAGTCTGCGTTTCCGCCTGCGTTGGTCGCCCGTTACAAGGGATTGGTCTACGACCACCAGCTGCGCCGTGAAATCGTCTCTACGCAGGTGGCCAATGAAATGGTCAACAGCATGGGGATCACCTTTTACAATCGCATCAGCGGCGCGACCGGGGCCGATATCGACACCATTGCAGCGGCCTATGTCAGTGCGCGAGACGTGTACCTGATGCCCCAGTTCCAGGACGGGGTCGCCGAGTTGGACTATCAGGTGCCTGCAGAACTACAGCTGCAGCTGATGAATTCGATGATCGGTCGTGTGCGCCGCGCTACCCGCTGGTTTATTCGTAACCGCCGCGGTGACCTGGATCCGGCGCAGGAGTGTGAGTTGTTCCGGGAGTCGGTGCAGCGGGTGATCCGTGCATTGCCGGAAGTGTTAAGCGGGGAACCGCTGCGGGAGTGGACGTCACGGCAGGAGTATTTGCTGGAGGCCAAGGTACCCGAACAGCTGGCGCTGTTGGCCGCGTCGCCTACCTACCTGTTCTCGGCACTGGGTATCTCGGACTCTGCGCGCATCAGTGACCGCCCGGTGGAGGAGGTCGCCAAGGTGTACTTCGCTCTGGCGGACCGGCTTGGGCTCTACTGGTTTGGTAATCAGATTATTGAGCTTCCTGCAGAGACCTTCTGGCAGTCTCAGGCTCGGGAAACGAGCATGGACGATCTGGACAGCCAGCTGGCCCGTCTGTCGATCCATATCCTGCGCCTCGCCGGTGACGATGGTTTGGATGTGGAAACCGCGGTGGACCGCTGGGTGGCGGTAATGGCACAGCCGATTCAGCGCTGGGAAAACCTGGTCAAGGAGCTCAAGTCAGCACCTCAGGGCGATTTCGCCATGTTTACGGTGGCGCTGCGCGAGTTGATGTACCTGGCGAATGCCACGGCGGACCACGAGACGCTCGCCAGCTAAGCTGTCGCAGCATGGTATGGAGGAAATCCGCACAGAAATCCGTGCGGATTTTCGCAAAGATTTCCGTACAATAGCAGCGCCTGCTCGAAGAGCAAAGAACAGCCCCAAAGGAACCCTATGTATCAGCATTTGCGCAAGTTCATGTTTGCGCTGGACCCGGAGCGGTCCCACCACCTTTCAATGGATGCCATCGGCGCGGCTGAGCGCCTCGGATTGATGTCTCTGTTCACCAGCCAGATCCCCGATGATCCGGTGGAGCTGATGGGGCTGACGTTGCCCAATCCGGTGGGGTTGGCCGCGGGGCTGGACAAGAACGCTCAGGCATTCAACGGCCTGGGCGCACTGGGCTTTGGCTTTGTGGAAGTGGGCACTGTTACCCCGCGTCCACAGCCGGGGAATCCGCATCCGCGTCTGTTCCGTTTACCGGAGGCTGAGGCCATCATCAATCGCATGGGCTTCAACAACGAGGGCGTGGATTATCTGCTGGAGCGGGTAAAGCGCCGTCGCTACTCTGGTGTACTCGGCATCAATGTCGGCAAGAACTTTGATACCCCCGTGGAAAATGCGGCGGACGACTACTGCCTGTGCATGGAAAAAGTCTATGCCCACGCGGATTACATCACCGCCAATGTCTCCTCCCCAAACACCAAGGGGCTGCGGGATCTGCAGTTTGGTGACAGCTTGAGCCAGTTGCTGGAAGCGCTGAAAGAAAAGCAGAACTCACTGGCTGCCGAGCACGATCGCTATGTTCCCCTGGCGGTCAAAATTGCGCCGGATATGGATGAAGAGGCCATACAGCAGGTGGCAAAGACGCTGCGTGATCACGATATTGACGGGGTGATTGCCACCAATACCACCATTGACAAGTCATCCGTAAAGCACCTGGAGCACGGCAGTGAAGAGGGCGGCTTGAGTGGCCGTCCATTGGCTAAGCGGTCTACGGAAGTCATTCGCCAACTGTCAGAAGCACTGAAAGGGGAGATCCCGATTATCGGTGTTGGCGGTATTTTTGACGGTGAGTCTGCAGCGGACAAGATTCGCGCGGGCGCTACCGCTGTACAGATTTATTCTGGCTTTATCTATCGCGGTCCCGAGGTCATTCGCGAGGCCGCTGCGGCAATCGCCGAACTACATAAGGGTAGGGTGGTCAGCAAATAAAGTTTGACCGTTCTATAACGTAAAAATCCCGGGCTGTACCAATAACAGTGCCCGGGATTTTTCAGCTGCTTAGTTCTATTACATATTGGCCATTCGCTGTGCCAGTGCTGCGCGACCAAAACCGCTCCAGTAATCTTGTCGTCCCTGGCGCCAGCCGTTTACCCATTCCTGATGTAGTGATCCATTGTCGTGGGGGCAGCTGTCGTGATTTCGGCCTTCGACCGCTGCAACGTAACCTTTGTGGAAAGCTCTATCGTTGGGATTACGTTTTTGGCGTTTCATAGATAGGGTACCTCGAACATCTTCTTCATGGGCTGTTTGTTCAACGACGCTGTTAAACGGGGTCAAGCAGCGCCAACAATTTTCCCCCCTTCGCACAAACCAGCTTATTGTGAGAGTGGTTTAGCGAGAAGAGTATTAGTAAAGCAGATTGTGGGTGGCGGCTAAATGAACATTTCTTTCTGAGAACCTTAGTGTTTAGGAAGAATTGGTCTAGCTTGGCAGATGGCGTTACCAAGTGGGCCGGAATGGAAGAATGCTGTGCTGCTTTCCGGTATCCTTGCCGCGCTTTTGCACCCCTCGCGCCAACACAGGCATCATTTGGACCGCCTCCGCCTGGCTAGATTGCCCGGTTTGATGTTGCCAGATCCCCAAATTTCAGACAGAGAAAGACCCATTGACTGCCCAGTATTCTTTTACCGCGACCTGCCCCAAGGGCCTGGAAAACGTACTTGCCGATGAGCTGCGCGCGTTAGACGCTTCGGTCGAACGAGAGCAGCCCGCTGCGGTGCGCTTTACCGGCGATTTGGCCATGGCGTACCGAGTATGTCTGTGGAGCCGTGTAGCCAACCGGGTGCTGCTCAACCTGGGGCAGGCAAAGGTTGAAAATGCCGAGGCCCTCTACAGCGCGGTGGTTGATGTCCCCTGGGAAGAACACATCAGCCCTACCGGCGTACTCTGGGTACAGTTTTCAGGTACCAACAGGGAAATCCGCAACAGCCAGTTTGGGGCCCAGAAGGCCAAGGATGCGATTGTGGACCGGCTGCGCAAAGCCACCGGCGCGCGTCCCGATGTCGACAAGCGCGACCCGGATCTTTCGGTGATGCTGCGCCTGCACCGGGACAATCTGGAAATCGCCATTGATCTGTGCGGTGACAGTCTGCACCGCCGCGGTTACCGCACCCATATCGGCGCAGCGCCATTGAAGGAAAACCTGGCCGCCGCACTATTGATGCGGGCTCGGTGGCCCGCGATTGCGGAGGAGGGCGGCGCCCTGCTCGACCCCATGTGTGGTTCAGGGACTTTTCTGGTTGAAGGCGCCCTGATGGTTGCGGATATCGCGCCGGGTTTGCTGCGCGAGAGTTTCGGTTTTGAACGCTGGCTCAATCACCAGAACGACTTGTGGCTTCCGTTGCGCGAAGAGGCTATTGAGCGACGCTCGCAGGGGCTGCAGAACTCACTGCCGGAAATTCGCGGATACGATGCGGATGCAAAAGTGCTGTTCGCTGCGGAATCCAACATTGCACGCGCCGGCCTGGACAAGCACGTGCGCGTCAGCTGTCGTCCGGTAGCCGCATTCAAGGTGCCGAGTCATCGGCAAGTAAACCCCGGCCTGGTGATTACCAATCCGCCCTACGGCGAGCGGCTCGGTGAACAGGAAGAATTGCGGGAAACCTATGCAGAGCTGGGCCGCCAGTTGAAGCAGGAGTTTGGTGGCTGGAAGGCGGCCATCTTTACTGGCAACCCGGAGCTTTGCCATTCCACCGGCCTGCGTTCCCACAAGCAGTACAAACTGTTCAATGGCAGTATCCCCAGTCAGTTGCTGCTGTTTGATATTCACCAGCAGCGCACCGGGGAAGATGGCGGCTCGGGAGAGCGCAGCCAGCCGCGTCTTTCCGAAGAGGCGCAGATGGTGGCTAACCGCCTGCAGAAAAACCTGCGCAATACGGGCAAGTGGGCGAGTAAGAACGGGATCGAAAATTACCGGCTGTACGATGCCGATCTGCCGGAATTCTCCGCGGCAATCGATGTATACAAGTCCACTGAAGGACAGATATACGCGCATATCCAGGAGTACCGTGCCCCTGCGACCATTCCCGAACAGAAGGCGCGCGCACGCCTAAGCGAACTGGTACGGGCCACACGCCATGTACTGGATCTTCCTAGTCGCAATGTTTCGATAAAGGAGCGGCGCCGACACTCGCACAAAGATAGTGGCAGCCAGTATCAGAAGCGGGGACAGGGTGCGCTGGAGAGCACCCAGGCATTCTGGGTCGAAGAGTACGGCGCCCAGCTGGAAATCAATCTGTGGGACTATCTGGATACCGGGCTGTTTCTGGATCATCGGCCGGTGCGGCAATATCTAAAGCAGATTTCCAAAGGGAAGAGGCTGCTCAATCTGTTTTGCTACACCGCTACGGCAACGGTACAGGCAGCACTCGGTGGCTGCACGGAAAGCACCAGTGTCGATTTGTCGAAAACCTACCAGGCGTGGGCACAGCGGAATTTTCGCCAGAATAACCTGGATCCGTACCGCCACCAGTTGATCGAAGCGGACTGCCTGCAGTGGTTGCAGGCGGCGCAGCAAAATCGTCGCGGACACTACGACGTGATATTCCTGGACCCGCCGACCTTCTCTAACTCGGCAAAAATGCGCGGCGTGCTGGATATCCAGCGAGATCATGCGGAGCTGATTCGCCAGTGCATGGTTCTGCTGAGCCCGGGTGGAACCCTGTTGTTTTCGAACAACCTGCGCAGCTTCAAAATGGATGGGGAAATTAAAGAGGCGTTTTCTGTAGAAAACCTGTCCTCAAAACTGTTGGACAAGGATTTTCAGCGCAATCCGAAAATCCATAATGTCTGGGAAATCAAAGCGCGTTAAACACAATAAGTTGGTTTTTTTGAAGCAGGGTGACAGGCTGGTCTTTTCGGCGCTGGGAATCGGTACTTGAATCTAGGCGTGATGTTTACGGAGCTTTCTACAAGCTCCGTTCTCAGATTCAGAGTTCCATCACCAGTCGGAAACCCACTTCTTTTGAGGCTGCCTTTTCACTAAGACCCGTGCGGTAATCGGAGGAGATGTTGCGCAGGGGTTCGCGCATGGAGCCGCCGCGAATTACCCGCAATTCACAGTTTTTGAGCTGTACCGGGCGCGCGTCATTGCGGTGGTTGGTGAAGTCGCCGAGAAAGCAGTCCTGCACCCATTCGCCAACATTGCCGGAAGTATCGTAGAGGCCATAGGGATTGGCCTTGTAATTGCCCACCGGCGCACTGGAAATACTGAACAGCGAATTGAACTCGCTGGCGCAGCCGCGGCGACAGTTCGCCTTGCCTCGCGCGCTACCATCGCCCCACCAGAACGGAGTTGCCGTGCCTGCACGAGCGGCAAATTCCCACTCTGCCTCGCTGGCCAATCGGTATTTCTGCCCGGTCTCTTTACTCAGCCATTTCGCGTAGCGCTGTGCATCCTGCCAGCTGACGTTGATTGCTGGGCGCGTGCCGCGCCCCCAACCTTCATCGGAGGGTAGGGCGCGACCGCTTGCCTTGGCGTAGCGGTCAAAATCTTCAAAGGTGACCTCGTGGGTACCAATCGCGTAGGGACGAGTGATGGCAATCTTGTGTTCCGGGCTCGTGAACGGGCGACGGTTGTTACCCATGGTAAATTCACCAGGTGCCACCACTGCCATTTCCGGGCCCCGGCCGCCAGACTTCAGAGGTGACTTGAAACTTCTGCCGGGGAAAAATTTGCGTTCCAGCTGCACCGCGAGGTTCACGTCAGCGGTATCGATTTCGATCCAGCGGCGCACCGTACTGTATCCCGCTTTGCTGACTTCTACATCGTACCTCCCAGGCTCCAGGGAAATCCCCGGCGTATAGCGCGGAACGATATTCATGATGCGGATGCGGGCATCCCTGGGCTTGGCCGATACGTTCAAGGCATAAGTCGGGGGGATCTCTTCGACCACGGGTTCTTCCGGTAGCTCCGGCGATGCGGTCTCTTTTGCAACAGCCTCAGTTGTGTTGTCCGCAGGGGATGGTTGCTCGGGCTCCACTTCCTCAGGCTGCGCAATAACCGAAGGTGCGGGTGTCTGTTGGGCGAGGCCACTGCGGAGAACGGGGCGCACTTGATTGGCCTGGTTGGCGTCGGCTGCGGTGACCGGCCCCGGCAGGACTTGCGGCAGGGTTTGCGGTATGGGTTCGGGCTGAGTGCTCGTGTTTTCAATCGCTGTTTCGGGCAGCAGTATCTGCGAAGTAATACCGACCGCGTCATTCACCAGTCCGGATTCGCTCTGCCACTGGAACTTGTTGCTAAACAGGCTGAACAACACCCATATAAAGGCAAGGCTCACAGCGAGGGTGCCGCCGAACAGCCAGGAGCGTCGTTTTACCGGGGCAGCTTGCAGCATAACCTGCTGGATACGCATGATGGTCTGCTGTTCGGCACGAGGATTCTGCTGGTGTAGTGGCTTGTCCCGCCAGCGTGCCCAGCTTGCGCTGAGGCGATCACTGAGTGTGCCGTAGAGTGTCATGACCAGGGCGCGCAGAAGGCTGGAAACCCTCACCGAGGTGTTGTTCATCTTGGTGGTGGGGGCGGGCGTTTTGCCGTCCAGTGCCGCCAGCAACTGGTCGATGGCGTCGACTACATCGAGCCCGCGCTGGAAGCGTTGATCGGGGTCTTTCGCGAGGAAGCGGTCTATCAACCCCTGGTACAGGGAGTGACGCGCCGGGAGCCGTGGGATCGGGTCGGTCAAGTGTTTGATGGCAATGGCCACCGCTTCTTCCGCCTGGAAGGGCACCGCACTGGTGAGCATTTCGTAAAATACCACCCCCAGGCTGTAGAGGTCTGCGCGGCCATCGACGGCGGCGCCTCGTGCCTGCTCCGGGCTCATGTAGTGCGGGGTGCCAACCACCATGCCGGTGTTGGTCATGCGTGTGGTGCGCGCCACAGCGCGGGCAACGCCAAAGTCCGTCAGAACAGCCGAGCCATCTTCACGGAAGAGGATATTTTCCGGCTTGAGATCCCTGTGTACATAGCCTTTGTTGCTGGCGTGGTCCAGCGCCATGGCGATCTGGCGGGTTATGTGCAGTGCCTCGAGAGGCTCAATCGCACCCTTGGTAAGCGAATCCGCCACCGAACCACCGGGCAGGTAATCCATGGCGATGTAATTCAGGCTGCGATAGCGGCCGATATCGTGGATGGCAACAATATTGGGGTGGGAGAGCTGGCCTACGATATTTGCTTCCCGCTGGAAGCGCTCGCTGAAAATCGGGTCTGCGTTCAACACCGGGGACATGACTTTCAAAGCGACCTGGCGGCCCATACTACGCTGGGTGGCCAAGTACACGGTCGACATGCCGCCCTGATTGATTTTCTTCAGGATCTGATAGCCGGGAATTTCCAGCGAAGCGGCACCGCTGCTGACAACTTCCATTCGAGCCTCTAATTATCCGTTTAGCAGCTGCCAGGCCGCGTAAGCACTCAGTGAAAAAATAATCGCAAGTGTAGCGACTCTGAGCGGGAGTGTGACTCGAGCGGGGAAAAATTGGCGAGACTCAGTTGCCTGCATTGGTGTGCGGGAGTTCCGGTTTTCGGAATCTGGTGTGACATCTTCCGGAGAGTTGATCACCTGTACGGTAATGTTGTCGCGCCCACCAGCATCCAGTGCAGCGGCGATCAGCAACTCGCTGGCGCGCTGATTATCGGCATTGCCAGCAAGTACCTGGCAGATCTCCGCTTCGCTCACCTCATTACTGAGACCGTCACTGCACAGGACCAGTCTTTGCCCAGCGCTCCATGAAAACGACGCGCGGTCTATTTCCAGGCTGGGGTTGGTGGAACCTCCGATACAGCGGGTGATCACGTGGCGGTTCGGGTGGCTGGCTGCTTCTTCCTGGTTGATGGCCCCGGAGTCCACCAGCATCTGCACGTAGGAGTGGTCTACAGTGAGCTGCTTGAGGGTGCCATGTGGAAAATGCGTGTTGTCTTGATCAGCGGCCGGTGGGGTCCAGAGGTAAGCGCGACTGTCACCAACCCAGAAGATATGGAAATAACCGCCGTCTTCGGCGACTACGACCGCAGTGGTGCCCATGGCAGTGGTGGTGTTTTCTTCGCCGATCAGTAGCGCGTGGGCACGGCGCAGGGCTTGTTCGTAGTGGCGGTCGGTGGCGGAGGAGCGTTGAATTTCTTCGACAACGGTCTGGCTGGCGATCTCGCCGGCCTGATGGCCACCGAGGCCATCTGCCACGACCCAGATGCCCCGGGTCTCGTCACCCCAGAATGCATCTTCGTTCTGTTCGCGTCGGTATCCGGTGTGGGTTGCCCCGGCGCTACGCTTCGCTGCGCTGACGGCGGGCTGGCTCACACCACTGGGGCGTTCCCGTACTTTGGCTTCACTCACTGGTATGCAACTACCTGTTACCTGACCTGTTACCTGTCGTTATTGTCGAAAGCGCCAAACCGTGCAGTTCCATGCGGGTCTCAACACTCACATACTAGAGCCTACAGGCATTGTAAGCTGCAAACGGAATCACAGGCCAATGAAATTGGCCGTGATAAACTTCCCGACAATAGTCTTTGGCCGCTAAACACTTGGCGCTCAAAAAATCGATTAAAAATTGTACACTTTTGCGTGCTTTCGAGGAAGTCGGACAATGCTGAAACTTTGTGACGTAAAAGATGCCACCCAGAGCGTGTGGCTGGTGGCCCCCAAAGTGACCATCGGGCGCGGTAGTCAGTGTGATCTCACGCTGGCTGACGCGTCCATTGCCAAGCTCCACGCCGAAATCCTGGTGGATGGCGAGGAGTTGGAGCTGCGTAACCTGGCAGGAGGCGGCCAGGTTGCTGTAAATGGCAAGGCGGTTGCAAGCAGCTGCAAGTTGAAACGCAATGACCGTGTGCAACTGGGCGATCGTAATCTTGCGGTGGTGGATCCTAAAATCACCCGCCTCAAAGGCGCTGGTGCCAGTGCCAACGTGGCCTGGGCACTGCGTGCCAACCATCCAGCAATTGTCGGCCGCGTCTTCCCGGTGCGCGAAACCAGTATTGTTGGGCGCTCTGATGAGTGTGATTTGACCTTTTCCATGTCCCACCTGTCACGGCGCCACGCGCGGCTGGAAGTACGTGAAGGGCTGTTATTTGTGGTCGACCTTGGCTCCGCCAATGGTACCTTTCTCAACAACCAACGTGTGACAGAGTGTCGGGTGCGTCGCGGCGACGAGCTGCGTTTTGACAGTCTCAGCTTTAGTGTTGTTGGTCCGGCGGACGATATCGACAAGACCACTGTGCGCCAAGCCGTCAACCTTCCCGAAGCGGCGCGCCAGAGCGCGGCGCTGGACCAGGCCATGCAGCGCGACCGGGTGCGGGATGGCGGCAAGGTCTCATCCTCTGCCGGGGCGGCGCCTTCACAGAGCTACAGCGGGGATTCCGCCGCGGCCGGTAGCAGTGGGTGGATCTGGGTAGGCTTGCTGGTGGCGGGCGCAGCGGTTGCCGGTTATTTCTGGGCACAGGGGCAGGGGCTGGTTTGACCACCGAGAATTCAATGTCTGCGCAAAACCTGATTCTCTACACCACACTCGGGTGCAGCCTGTGTGAAAAAGCCAAGGTGGAAATCTGGCCGCAGCTGGAGCAATTTCAGTTGCAGCTGCAGTCGGTGGATATTGCCGATGATGAGCAGTTGACGCGGCTGTTTGGCTGGAGCATACCGGTTGTCGGCCTCGGTGATACCAGTGATGTGCTGTGCTGGCCATTTACCGCGCACGAGCTCGAAGAGTGGCTTCGGGCTCGCCTTTCATCCGCACCTTCCTAACACTTTAAACCTTTCACGCTCAGGTCAGAGTTTGGCTTCCGCCTCGTTCTTTCTGAGTAGCGGCGCCTTGTCTCCACTGCGGTAGGCGTAAATTACCGAATAAGACAGCACGTTTTGCACGTACTTGCGGGTTTCGCTGTAGGGAATGGTTTCGATCCATACGTCGAAAGGCAGCTTTTTGTCCGTATCTTTCAGCCAGCGCGAAACACGAGTGGGGCCGGCGTTGTAGGCTGCCGCGGCGAGGAAGCGGTTGTTGTCAAATCGTTTTAGCAGTGAATTCAGATAGTAGGACCCCAGGCTGATGTTGGTGTTGGGGTTCAGCAGATCCCAGCTCCGTCGGTAAGGCACTCCCGCCTTGCGGGCGGTGGCGCGTGCTGTAGACGGCAACAGTTGCATCAGACCCATGGCACCGGCGTGGGACTTGGCGTCGTGGCTGAAGTGGCTTTCCTGGCGCGCGACAGCGAGCACCAGATAAGTGTCGAGTGCGGTTTTTTTGCCCATGCGCCCGGCAACATCGGTGACGATGTCGGAGAATGCGAGGGGGAAGCGCAGTTCCAGGTCGTCGAGATAATCCGCCGCGAGGATCGACTGGATGGATTTGTGGTACCAGCCCCAGGCGCTCGCCACCTTGCCCGCGGTCATCAATTCTTCCGTGGTCATTTTCTCTGTGGCGTAATCCCATTCTCGGCGCGCGTGGTAAAACTCGCCGATGGCCTGCAATTCTTCGGCTCTCTGCATACCGGGAAGCGCAGCGACCTTGTCTACCAGCTCCGGTGTTATCGGCGCCGGGCGGTCAACAAAGCTGTAGTCCTTGCCCAGAGTGTCGGATGCAAGAAAGCCATAATAGCTGCGCTCATTGGCGGCTTTCTGGTAGAGCTCACGGGCCAGCGCAGAGCGCTCGGCATTGTTCTTTTTGCTGGCCGCTAACTGCTCATTGATCGCGCGTGCCTTCCAGTACAGCCAGCGGTCCCAGTTGCGGTCTGTATCGGGCAGCTGGTCGATCCAGAATTCCACCTGGGCCCAGTCCATTTCACGCAGAGATTGACGGATAAGCCACTCTGACGTGCGCAGGTCAAAAAATCCTGGGCTGGTTTTGATCAGAGCTTCCAGGCCTTGCTGATCATCCTTGCGCGCAAACTGCAGGGCCAGATAGCGCAGGAATTCGTCGCGCTCATCCTCGCTGAACAAGTAGCTGGCGCTATAGCGCTTCCAGGCCTGGCTGGATTTTTCTGGATCCTGGGATGAGAGGCGGCGTAGCCCGATGGTGACAATATCGCGGTAGTCCTGGTTTTCCTGGATAAAGCGGTCGTAGTCCAGAATCAGCTCCGGCTTGCGGTAGACGGAGCGCATCAGATCCGCACGTTTTGCGCGATCTTTATCCAGCTGGCGGGCGATATAGCTGGCCAGGTCGAGGTTGCCAGCGCGCACGGAAAGGGTGTGGCGTTTCCAGGCACGATCCTCGGTAAGGCCGCCATCGCGTATCCAGCGGTCGAAGGCCGGGTCGCACTCTTTGGGTTGCGAGGCACCCACGGTCCAGAGTTCCTCGATCAGCGCGTAGGCCTGCTGTTTGTCGCCGTGGCGGGAGAGCGCGTCCACGTAGTAACAGCGCAGTTGGGTGCGGCGGATTTTTTCCGGATCGTAGTACTTGAGGTAGGCCTTGAAGCGATCCCGGCCCCCTAGTTCGCGCAGGACGCGCACGCGCATCCAGTCGCCAATGGCAGTACCATCGTACTTCTCCAGAAAAGCATCGATGTCGTCGTAGGGGAGTCGAGAGAGGTTTTTACCGATCGCCCAATACTCGATGTAGGGCAGCAGCGGGTAATCCTTCAGCTCCTTTTTCAGCTGGTTTAACCGGCGCTGGTCATTACGGGCAATGGCCTGTCTGGCTTCCTGGAGTTTTTCGCGCTGTGCAACCGCCGCCTTGGCTGCTTTTGTGTCTTTGCTCTCTGCCTTGCGCGCGGCGCCCCCCGTAGCTGCGGATGGGCTGGTTTTGTTAGCCTGCTGCGCCTGCACCGGATTGGCACCAGAAAGGCTGGTCACCAGCAGTACTGCGGAGAAAATGGCGAATCCTGTGCTGCCAATCGACATACTGAAAACCCGATTGAGAAATCGCTTATTCGAAGGTCGAAGAATAAAGCGTAAAATGTCCTTTTTCACCCAAATCTATTGTAGTTGTTAATTATGTTGCTTCAGTTGGATGGCGTGTGTTTGCGCTATGGCGTTCAGGTGTTGGCGGATCATGTAGATGCCAAGATTGAGCGTGGAGATCGTATTTGCCTGGTTGGGCGTAACGGAGAAGGGAAGTCCAGCTTGCTGAGCCTGATTGGCGGCAAAGGCGACCCGGATGAGGGTGAGATTGTCCGCCAAAGTGGCATGGTTCTCGCCACTCTCGAACAGGCACTGCCGGAAGACTGTACCGATACGGTGTATCGCTACGTGGCTGCGGGGCTGGGCGATGTTGGCATCTGGTTGTCGGAGTACCGTGATCATCAGGATCCCGATCTGCAGGCGAAAATCGAAAACGCCCACGGCTGGGAACTGCTGGCCAATATCGATGCGGTGTTGGACAGGCTCGACCTGGACGAAAGTGCGCGGGTGATGGATCTGTCCGGTGGCTGGCAGCGGCGCGCCGCGCTGGCGCGGGCGCTGGTTACCGAGCCGGATCTGCTTATCCTGGATGAGCCCACCAACCACCTGGATATCGCAGCGGTAGAGTGGTTGGAAGATTTCCTTGCCACCTACCGCGGTGCACTTTTGTTTGTCAGTCACGACCGGGCATTGGCGCAACGGCTCGCGACATCGGTATGGGATCTGGATCGCGGCATTCTGCGCGTGTTCAACTGCCCGTTCGACCGCTACCAGCAGGAAAAAGAAAAGCAGCTGGAAGAGGAAGCCCGCAACGACGCGTTATTCGATAAAAAGCTCGCCCAGGAAGAGTCCTGGATACGCCAGGGCATCAAGGCCCGCCGTACCCGCAATGAAGGCCGGGTACGCGCGCTGCAGTCTTTGCGCAATGAGCGCAAGGCACGCCGCGAGCGGCAGGGTGTCGCGAAGATGTCTTTGGATGCCGGCGAGCGCTCCGGCAAGCTGGTGGCGGAATTGAAAGGCGTCACTTTTGGCTTTGAGGGAGATGCGGCACCGTTGATCCGCGACCTCGACTTTACCTTGATGCGCGGGGACAAGGTCGGTCTGATTGGCCCCAACGGGGCGGGTAAAAGTACTCTGATTCGCCTGTTACTGGGTGATCTGCAACCCCAGAGTGGCCATATCCGGCTGGGCACCAAGCAACAGGTCGCCTATTTTGACCAGCGTCGGGACACCCTGGATCCGGATCAGACGGTGGTGGACAACATCGCCGAGGGTCGCGAGAACATCCAGGTGGGTGGCAGCACCAAGCACGTAATGGGCTACCTCAGCGACTTCCTGTTTACCGGCGTCAAGGCGCGCACCAAAGTCGGTGCATTGAGTGGTGGTGAGCGCAATCGTGCGCTGTTGGCGAAGCTGTTCAGTCAGCCCGCCAATATCCTGGTGCTGGACGAACCGACCAACGACCTCGACGTTGAGACCCTCGAATTGCTCGAGCAGTTGTTGATGGACTTCTCCGGCACGGTACTGCTGGTAAGCCATGACCGCGCCTTCCTCGACAATGTGGTGGAGAGCTGTCTTGCATTTGAAGGCAATGGTGTTGTCAGGGAGTACGTGGGCGGCTACCAGGACTTTGTGCGTCAGGGCGGGCGCTTTATCAGCGCCGAGGAGCAGCTCAAAGCCCGCAAAGCGGTCGATACCATAGAAGACGGTGAGAACGCCGCTGCAGAGCCCAAAGAAAAGCCTGAGGCACAGCCGCCACAAAAGGCGAAAAAGCTCAGTTATAAGTTGCAGCGAGAACTGGATGCACTGCCGGCAAAAATCGAGTCACTGGAAAACGAGATAGCGGCATTTGAAGAAGAGGTGGCGGCGCCGAACTTTTACCAGCAGGACAGCGAGACCGTACAGGCCAGGCTACAAGCTCTGGCGGACCTGCAGGCAGCGCTGGAGGAAGCGTTCGAGAGGTGGGCCGAACTGGACAGCATGTGATACCGAGAAACGGGGGCCGCGGGCCCCCGTTTTTCATCCGGCCACTTCTCTGGCTTGTATCGCCTGAGTTTATTCCGCGGACGAATGCACCCGCACGGCAAGGACATCGCACCCTGCGCCATGCAGTACACCATTCGCGGTGGAGCCCAGAAGCAGGGCGAGGCCGTGGCGGCCGTGGCTTCCGATCACGATCAGGTCGCAACCGGATTCTTCCGCAATACGATGAATTTCCGTGGCAGGCTGGCCCAGCACGACATGTTGCCGGTCGGCGGGAATGTTGAGGCTGGCGGCCGCTTTGCCTAGTTGTTCCTTGGCCTGGTTTTGCAGTTGCTCCTGCACCTCGGAGAGGTCCATCGGGACGTCACCGCCATAGGCGAAGGTAAGGGGTTCGATAATGTGCGCGAGGCTCATTGTTGCGTTACCGTCCGCTGCGATCTGGGCGGCGCGATCCAGTACCTGTGACGACTCCTCAGAAAGGTCCAGTCCAACCAGAATATTGTTATAGCCCGACATTTAGCCCCCGCTGTGTGGGTAGATTTAAGTCTCAGACCGGAAAAAACCATCAAACCGGCACTATCGTTCGTTACAGCACACTTGTGAGTCTACTTTAAAAAAACAGACTTGACACAACCACCCGCTTGCGGAGAACAATGCGCGCCCAATTTGTGGCTCGCACACTGATCTGTTATCCGTGTGGAGCACAAAGTCTGCTATTTAGTGGTGCCGCACAATCACTAATCGTCATTAATCGACAGGGAAGAACCTGAACATGGCCAGCTGGCTACCCATCGTCATCATCGTTTTTGCTGTTGCACTGGTTATCGGCCCGGTTTTCTGGCTAAAGCCCAGCAGCCGGGATCGAAAGCTCGCCGAACTACGTCAGCGGGCTGCGACCTCTGGTCTCAAGGTTCAGATTCAGCCGCTACCCGCATCGCAGGGTACCGGTAATGCTGCCGTCTATTTCTCCCAGTGGAGAAACCCCCGTCGCTTGCAGACTGGTTGGGCGCTTGAGCTGCAACGCATGGCGCATGACGTGAATTTTGACGGTGTGTGGGATTGGCGCAATGATCGACCGGCGGTGGAAGCCGCGATGGCGCCATTAAAAGAACTCGTGGGGATGCTCCCTGCGGATGCGACGGCGGTATACGCCAATGACAGCGGTCTCGGGGTGCAGTGGCGCGAGCGAAGCGGCGATCCCGGGCTGGCTCGCCTGCAGGAAGCACTGTCTACGATGCGGCCGGTAATAGAGGAAGCAATTCGCCAGCCTTCGCGGCAGGAAGAGCGGGCTGATGCGGGAACTGATCAGGGCGATCAGCGTCACTGACCGCTCACAGCGTCGAAGTGGTCTACTTTTTTAGCGGCCGCACTTTGTGGTTTGTCACGAGCTGCTGGTCGGACAAATATGGTACTGCCAGAGGGCTGAACCAATAGTCAGTTAGTCGGTCCCAAACGGTTACAGAGTGCACAATCTGGTCACCAATTTGTGATGCTTGCTTGACCACACTGGGGGCGGAGCATATATATTCGCGCAGCGCACCGTTGAAATCGGCTGCTGCCGAGGGTGCGAAAGCAGTAAATTTCTTATTAAAAATCAAAAGCTTATGGGTAAATCACTGGTCATCGTCGAGTCACCGGCGAAGGCGAAAACAATCAACAAGTATCTCGGAAAGGACTTTGTGGTGAAGTCCAGTATTGGTCATATCCGGGATCTTCCTACCGGCGGTTCCAACAAACAGCCGGTGGATGCCAAGGAGCGCGCCCGCCGCGCGGCGGAAACCCGCAAGCTTTCTCCAGAACAGAAAGAGATCTACAAGCGCAAGAAAAGCCGCGAGCAGCTGATCAAGCGCATGGGAATTGACCCGGATCACAACTGGGAAGCACATTACGAGATCCTTCCTGGTAAGGAAAAGGTGGTCGACGAGCTGCGCAAACTGGCCGCCAATGCCGACCACGTCTATCTCGCAACGGACTTGGACCGCGAAGGGGAAGCCATTGCCTGGCACCTGCGGGAAGCCATTGGTGGTGACGATCAGCGCTACCGCCGCGTCGTGTTTAACGAGATCACCAAGTCCGCGATCCAGGAAGCCTTTGAAGATCCGGGCCCGCTGGATATCGACCGCGTGAATGCACAGCAAGCGCGTCGTTTCCTTGACCGTATTGTGGGTTACATGGTGTCGCCGCTGCTGTGGGAGAAGGTGGCCCGCGGTTTGTCCGCCGGTCGCGTACAGTCCGTGGCGGTGAAGCTTGTGGTGGAACGCGAGCGTGAAATTCGCGCGTTTATCCCCGAGGAATACTGGACGTTGTTTGCCGACACGCAAACGGCCAAGTCGGACGCCCTGCGTCTTGAGGTGAAGAAGCAAGCGGGTGAGGCCTTCAAGCCTACCAATGAAGAGCAGGCCATGGCGGCGCTAAAAGCGCTGCAGGCGAGCGACTTTACTGTCAGTGCCCGGGACGACAAGCCCACCAGCTCCAAGCCCAGTGCGCCTTATATTACCTCCACCCTGCAGCAGGCGGCCAGCAACCGCCTCAGCTTCAGCGTGAAGAAAACCATGATGATGGCTCAGCGCTTGTATGAAGCGGGTTACATCACTTACATGCGTACCGATTCCACCAACCTGAGTGCCGAGGCGGTGTCCTCTGTGCGCGAATTCATTGGTGAGAATTACGGCGACAAGTACCTGCCGGAAAACCCCAATCGCTACAGCAGCAAAGAGGGTGCCCAGGAAGCGCACGAGGCAATCCGTCCCTCTGACGTTCGGGTAAAACCGAACATGCTCTCTGGTATGGAGCGGGATGCCGAGCGGTTGTACACGCTTATCTGGCAGCAGTTTGTAGCCTGTCAGATGACGCCGGCGCAATTCACTTCCACCTCGGTGGTGGTTACCGCGGGTGACTTCGAGCTCCGTACCCGCGGCCGTGTTATCCGTTTTGACGGTTTCCTCAAGGTCGCCCCATCACAAAGCAAGAAAGACGAAGATCTGGTTCTGCCGGATATCAAGGTCGGCGAAAAGCTGAACCTGAAAAAGCTGGATCCGAAGCAGCACTTCACCAAGCCGCCGGCGCGCTTCAGTGAAGCCGCACTGGTAAAAGAGCTCGAAAAGCGCGGTATCGGCCGTCCTTCCACCTACGCGTCGATCATTTCCACGATTCAGGATCGTGGTTATGTTCGCCTGGAAAACCGCCGTTTTTACGCGGAAAAAATGGGTGACATCGTTACGGACCGCCTGAGCGAAAGCTTTACCGACCTGATGGATTACGGTTTTACCGCCAGCCTGGAAGAGTCCCTGGATACGGTGGCGGAAGGCAAAAAAGGCTGGAAAGACCTGCTGGACGAGTTTTATTCCGACTTCAGCAAGCGCCTTGAAGTGGCACAGGACAAAGAAGGCGGCATGCGCCGCAACACACCCACGGATACGGATATCGAGTGCAGCCAATGCGGCCGCCACATGCAGATCCGAACCGGTTCTACCGGCGTGTTCCTTGGCTGTTCCGGCTACGCTTTGCCGCCCAAGGAGCGCTGCACCAACACCATGAACCTGGTGTCTGGTGAAGAGGCGGTAGACGCAGACAAAGACGAAGATGCAGAAACCCGCCAGCTGCGCGAAAAGCGTCGCTGTGGCAAGTGCGGCACGGCAATGGACAGTTACCTTGTTGATGAGCAGCGCAAGCTGCACATTTGCGGTAACAACCCCGACTGCCCCGGATTCGAGGTGGAGAAAGGCACCTTCAAGATCAAGGGTTACGACGGCCCGGTGATCGAGTGCGACAAGTGTGGCGCGGACATGCAATTGAAGTCCGGCCGCTTCGGCAAGTACTTTGGTTGTACCAGCGAGACCTGCAAGAACACCCGTAAGCTGCTGAAAAGCGGCCAGCCGGCACCGCCCAAAATGGATCCGGTTCCCATGCCGGAACTGGCCTGTGAGAAGGTGGACGATACCTACATTCTTCGCGACGGTGCCTCTGGACTGTTTCTGGCGGCGAGTCAGTTTCCGAAAAACCGGGAGACACGCGCACCTCTGATCAAGGAACTGCTGCCGCACAAGGACGAGATTGATCCCAAATACAGCTTCCTGTTCTCCGCTCCCGCGGAAGACAACGAGGGGCGGGATACTGTAGTGCGCTTCAGTCGCAAGACCCAGGAGCAGTACGTGCAGTCCGAGGAAGACGGCAAGGCTACCGGCTGGAAAGCCTTCTACCGGGATGGCAAGTGGCAGGCAGAAGTGCCCGCAGCGAAGAAAGCGCCTGCGGCGAAGAAAAAGGCCGCAGCCAAAAAGAAAGCGCCTGCGAAAAAGAAGGCGGCTGCTAAAAAAGCCCCGGCTAAAAAAGCGCCCGCGAAGTAGGTCGCCCCATGAGCAACCCCTATACCGGTGCTGTGGCGTCGGCCCTTCGCAAAGCACAGCTGATCCTGCACTCCCCGGAGTCATCCGGGGAGGCGGGGACTCCGCAGGCGCTACAGGAGACTTCGTTGCAGGAAGCGGCCTTGCTGCAGCTGTGGCGCGCCTACAAGGCATTTCTGGCGGAGCAGGGGCATCAGCTCCAGCTGGGATTTCGTCCCGGTGGTGAGCCAGAGACTGCCGCGGCGTTAGCCGCATTAGTTTCTGCGCGGGGGAAATTCAGCGCCGAGGTTAACGAGCTAGTCAGCCTTGCGGAGAACCCGGACAGCTGGTTTCAGGGAATGGCAGCAGCCTGGCAGGCGCTGTGGTTACCGGCCGGTGCCGGAGCTCAGGCCTCTGAAGTCGCATCCGCCGAGGTGCAAAGCCTGATTCCTGTGCAGCAGCTTGACTGCAGACAACCCGAGCCCCTCAGCCGCCAGGCACTGACAGGCTGGCTCCGTGCTCTGAATGAGCTGGTACAACGGCAGCGGGCCCACGCACAGGAGTGGTAAGTCCATTCCCGCGAACCTTCGATGGCCGCTGATTAATCGTTTCTCCCTGTGTTACACTGGCCCCAATCACGCTTGGGCGGCTTTTGGTGCCTTGAATGCGTTTTCCGGGAAGTAAGTGGAGAAATGAATGCCTTCTGAGACCTACGAAATCATCGAGTTGTCCAATGGTGATGTGGCGCTTCGACGCGCTGGTCACAAGGATGATCCGTTGGTGCGTATCCACTTTTCCGCCGAAAGCCTCGATTTTCTCCGCGAACACAAGGTGGCGATCGCGCGCGCTATGTTAGAGGCTGGTATTGAAGCCGTGCAGGAAATCAACGCTCTGGAACCGGAACCCTTTGAAGAGGAAGATGTGGATCTGACCGAGCACACGATCCACTGATATCGAGGGTTGACCGCTTTCGAGCGTCAAATCCCAGACATAAAAAAACAGGGCCAAGGCCCTGTTTTTTTATGTCTGGATAAACTCGCCAGCGAGTAAATCAGATCGGATTTTGCCGAATCACACCGACGGCCAGACCTTCAATAGCGAAGTTTCTGTCGCGCATGTCTACCTCGATAACGTTGAAGTCTTCATTCTCAGGCAGGAGTTGAACCGTTGCCTGATTGCCGCGACGCTTGAAACGTTTCACTGTCACTTCATCTTCGATCCGCGCCACCACAATCTGTCCGTTGCGGATATTGTCGGTGCGCTGCACTGCCAGCAGATCGCCATCGAGAATACCGGCATCTTTCATACTCATGCCGTGGACTCGCAACAGGTAATCCGCCGGTGGGTGGAAAAACTCTGCGGGGATCTCGCAGTATTCCTCAATATTTTCTTCGGCCAGCACCGGATTACCTGCGGCCACCCGCCCAACAATCGGCAGGCCAGTCTGGTGATCGGGAATGCGGATACCGCGCGAAGCACCGGCGACCATCTCGATAGCGCCTTTACGCGCCAGCGCCTTCAGGTGTTCTTCGGCAGCATTGGGGGAGCGGAAGCCAAGTTCCTGGGCGATCTCCGCACGGGTGGGCGGATAACCGGTATCGTCCAGATAGGTCTTGATCAACTCCAGTACCTGAGCCTGGCGGGCGGTGAGGTTAGTCATGGGCTGCTTCCTGTTGTTCAGAATCAGAGTATTGATCCCGCGTTTCCCGATGTCTGTATTTTTATACAGTTGCTGGGATTATATACAGATTTGGCGGGCGCGCAATCATCAGGCGAATATTGATAACTGCTAGACTTGGAGTGACCTGTGGATTTTTATGTCGGCGATATGATCCGCAGGTCAGAATAAGCCTGAATAAGAAAGACACTGCGATATGGAGAAGGCATATGCTGGATGCAAAAATGCCGGAAGCGTGGCGTGTGCTGCGCATTCAATCAGAGCTTGTTGATGGAATAGAGCGGCTAATTACCCTCAAGGGCGCGGTGACCGTTTTCGGGAGCGCCAGGTTTCCGGAAGATGCGGCAGAGTACCAGGAGGGTATGCTTCTCGGCGAGCTGCTCGCGCGGGAGGGTGTGCCTGTCATTACCGGTGGCGGCCCCGGTATTATGGAGGCCTGCAACCGCGGCGCTTTTACCCATTCTGGAGCTTCTATCGGGTTAAGTATCGAGCTGCCTTTCGAGCAGGTTCCCAATCCCTACCAGGATATCAATCTTAACTTTCGTTACTTTTTTGTCCGCAAATTTATGTTCGTCAAGCACGCGGTGGGATTTATCGCGATGCCCGGCGGCTACGGCACTATGGACGAACTGTTTGAAGCCTTGACGTTGGTGCAGACCCAGAAAGTGCGGCGTTTCCCCATCGTACTGGTGGGAAAACGCTATTGGTCCGGGCTGGTTGACTGGATGAAGGATACGGTGCTCGAGCGAGGGTGTATCGATGCGGCGGATCTGCAGTTGTTTACTCTGGTGGATACCGTCGAAGAGGCCGCGCAAATCATAATCGAATATATCCGGGAGTGCGCAGGCTGATCAGTAGCCTTCGTCGGTACCCTTGAAGGATTCGCCCTCCAGTCTGTCGATGGCGCTTTGCGCGGGAGACAGTATCGGGCTCCTGAAGCCCGCGTCCTCTTCGTCCTGCATTTCTTCAGCAAAAGTACCGTACCCGGCGTTCGCATCTTCCGGTTCTGCAGCGCCAATGACCGGTAGCCGCGGCCAGCTTTGAAAATCAATTTCGTCCAGCGAACCGTCGAGATACTGAATCTCAATGGTGCGGGAAGGGTGATCCACAGCAACGACTTCGAACAGTTCGCCGCTGCCAAAATTCTCAAACCAACTGCCAATCTCAGGAGCAATTCTTGCCATGATGCAGCCCTCCTGTGTTTGTCGACTGCAGGCTCGTTCTAATGGTTTTCTCATTGGAAAACAGAGAGCCCTATGTTCTCAATCTAGTGTGGGCCGGGGATTCTTGGTAACCGGTAGGTCGCAATCGTCGCCGGGTTTCACCTGGCCATACGTATCTGTGAGCGGAATCTGTTGTGCGAGGGGAGTCGGGTACTATTTGCATCATTGGCGGGACGGGCGTTGCATTGGGTGCCGGGAGCGGGGCACTGTGCTAGTCTCAGCACTTAAACAAGCGTTTTAATTGTTGGTTTGAATTAGTGTGAGCAGGGTATGAGCCAGTTGGATACCGTCAACCGTATACTGGATGCCGCCGAGGTGCTTTTTGCCGAAAGGGGTTTTACAGAGACCTCACTGAGAACGATCACCAGCACCGCGGGGGTCAACCTGGCGGCGGTGAACTACCATTTCGGATCGAAAAAAGAGCTGATTCAGGCGGTATTTGAGCGGTTCCTTACGCCATTTACGGCGAATCTGGACAAGGAGCTGACCCGCCGTCAGGCACAGCTTGAGCAGTCTCCGGAAGAGCAGTTACAGGTAGATGACCTGTTACAGAGTCTCTACCGAGTTGCGCTTGCGGGACTAGCGAAAGAGGGGCGGGATCCCAAGCGTTTTATGGGCCTGCTGGGGTTGGCCTACACCCAGTCCCAAGGGCACCTGCGTCGCTTTATCGTTTCCCGCTACGGCGCGAGCTATCGGCGCTTTGCCGGCCAGCTCGCCAATGCGTTGCCGCAGGTAGACCCGGTGACATTTTACTGGCGCCTTTACTTTATGTTGGGAGCAACAATATTTTCCCTATCGAGCTTTGATGCGATCGAAGCTATCCTGAGGGAAGATTTTGGTGCCGAGAGCAGCCTGGAGGAAACCTTGGCTCGCCTGGCACCAGCCGCCGCAGCAATGCTGACGGCACCCGTGCCGAAAGAGTCTTAGCCTTCGCGTGGGCGCACTCGCTGTCCTGTCGGGATGTTCCAGGGCAGGTGGGGCGCCGAGGCTCGTTTCGACAGGCGTCGATGAACCAAAATCTGATACAAGTGAATGGCGGATAGCAGGAGCGGTATTACATGGCTGTGAAGATTGGTCCGGTAATGGTTGATGTCGAGGGCACCGAGCTCACAGCGGAAGACCGCGAGCTTCTGCGCCACCCTCAGGTCGGTGGTCTTATTTTTTTTGCGCGAAACTTTCGCGATCGTTCCCAGCTCGAATCGTTGATCCAGGACATCCGCGCGGTGCGCCCGGAAATACTCCTGGCCGTGGATCAGGAAGGCGGCCGTGTACAGCGCTTCCGTGATACTTTCACACGTATTCCATCTATGCAGGCGCTCGCCGCTCAGGCCGACGCGCAGCAGCTGAAAGACGTGGGCTGGCTGTTGGCTGCCGAGCTGCTGGCGGTGGGTGTGGATTTTAGCTTTGCGCCTGTACTGGATGCAGATGATGATTTTTGTCGCATCGTGGGCGATCGAAGCTTAGCCTGCGATCCGCTACAGCTGTCGGCCAAGGCGAGACCGTTTATGGCGGGAATGCACGAGGCTGGAATGGCGACCACTGGCAAGCATTTTCCCGGTCACGGCCAGGTTCGAGAAGATAGCCACGAAGAGCTACCGGTAGACCATCGCACGCTGGATGAGGTGCTCGCGTCGGACGCCGTACCGTTTGCAGAATGTATCGCTGCCGGCGAGCTGGAAGCGGTTATGCCAGCGCACATCCGTTTCGCCAAAGTTGATGAAAACCCGGTGGGCTTCTCCCGGTTCTGGTTGCAGGAAATCCTGCGCAAGCGCTTGGGATTTGACGGTGTGATCTTTAGTGATGACCTCACCATGGAGGGGGCCGGTGCTGCAGGCGGTTATGCCGAGCGTATACGGGCGGCTATGGCGGCGGGTTGTGATATGGGGGTAGTGTGTAACAAGCGCGAAGGTGCACTGGAGGTGCTTGAGGCGCTCGAAGGTTATGAGCCAGACCCGCAATCCGGCAAGCGGCTGGAGCGCATGCGGGGGCGGCCGGTAATAAAGAGCTGGGACGCGCTTGAATCCAA
The DNA here is from genome assembly GCF_020524885.1 of Microbulbifer elongatus. Classification (GTDB taxonomy): domain Bacteria; phylum Pseudomonadota; class Gammaproteobacteria; order Pseudomonadales; family Cellvibrionaceae; genus Microbulbifer; species Microbulbifer elongatus_A. The sequence goes on from NZ_JAIVKJ010000003.1 coordinate 441,855, forward strand.
TTCCCGCTGGCAGGCCACGCGTGAGTGGCTGGCATCCTGGATGTAAATAAGCACAATACACGACCGAATTTCTATTCTGCCGGATAACAGCCATTCGGCAGGCACCCTATAAACCGAACACATCATATGGAGTTACTTGTGGAGCAGGCTAAGGCGTTTCTGCGCTCCCTGGTGGGGGAAGACCGTTTCTGGATTGCGGAAGTTTTTCTCATTGTACTGATCACCGCGTTCGCGGCCTGGATACTTGCGCTGTTCGTGGCGCGGTTGCAGGCGAGGGCAGAGCGGACCGTCAATCCCTGGGATGATGCGCTCTGCGGGGCGATCAATCCACCTGGCTCTATATTGGTTTGGTTGGTGGGCCTTTCACTTGCGGCAGGCCGTGCGGGCAGGGCGACGGAAGCGGAAATCTTTAGTTACGCCAACAACGTACGAGAGATCGGCTTTATCGTACTCATCACCTGGTTTGCACTGCGCTTCGCCAAAGCCGTGGAAACGAATCTTGCCGATCCCCGGTTTATGGGTAAGCCGATGGATGCCACCACCGTGCGCGCCATTGGCAAGTTGATCAGGGCCTCGATCATTGTCACTGCCGCCATGGTGATCATGCAGCACTTTGGCTATAGCATCAGCGGTGTACTGGCATTCGGTGGTATTGGTGGCCTGGCGATCGGTTTCGCGGCAAAAGACCTGCTCGCCAACTTCTTTGGTGGCCTGATGATCTATCTGGACCGCCCCTTCAAAGTAGGGGATTGGGTGCGTTCTCCCGATAAAGAGATCGAGGGTACCGTCGAGGATATCGGCTGGCGCCTGACTCGTATCCGCACCTTTGACAAGCGCCCACTCTACATTCCTAACGGGATATTTACCCAGATCTCTGTAGAGAATCCCTCGCGTATGTTAAACCGGCGGATATACGAAACCGTCGGTATTCGCTATGACGATGCGCATTTGATGGCGCCTATCGTAAAAGGTGTAAAGGCTATGCTGGAGCAACATCCAGAGATTGATACCAACCAGACGTTGATCGTGAACTTCAATTCCTTTGCGCCGTCGTCGCTGGATTTCTTTATCTATACCTTTACCAGAACCACCGAGTGGGTGCGCTACCACGAAATCAAGCAAGACGTGCTGCTGAAGATTCTTAAGATTATCGAACAGCACGGTGCATCCTGTGCCTTCCCGACCTCGACACTCCATATTGCCGACCTGCCCGAGCTGGCAATTGCCGGTGAACGGGAAAAGTCTTTAGGTAGTTGAAGGATGAGATCGCGGAATGACAGTTAAAGGATGTATTGCCTATCCGCATGAATTGTCAAAATCCGTGACGCTTTTATTGCAAAATTGGTGATTTGTTGCGCATTGTTTGTGGGAAGTAACATTAATTTCACGCAGAAACCTAGACAGTGGCGCAGTTTTATCTAAGAATCAGTAACGACCTGTACGGATGACCGAACAGGCGCTTCGAGACTGTGGACCACCCCATTAGAGGGCGTAGGCCGCGGCAATTGGGGTAGGCGCATTGCCCGCAACCGAGGCGAGCGCAATAACAATAAATGAGGTTGGCTTAATGAGTGATCGCGTTACGGGTACCGTGAAGTGGTTTAACAATGCTCGGGGTTATGGATTTATCACCTGTGCAGAAGGTTCCGAGGATATCTTCGTTCATTACCGCAGCATTCGCGGCGAAGGCTACAAAACCCTCAATGAAGGGCAGGCTGTAGAATTTGAAATGCAGCAGGGCGACAAAGGCCTGCTCGCGGAAGATGTAGTGCCCTGCGAGTAAATCGCATATAGCGCACGCTCAATTCTGCACACAGTACGTCTGCTCGAACTGAGCGGCGGCTGTGCAATAAGACTGTACGGTGGCCGAGATGGCCAGCCGAGCAGGGTCTTTTTTGCTGCAGTTTTATACATCGCGTGAATGTAATTGCCGGCCTTAAAAACCGGTATAAAAAAGCCCGGGGGCTGTGGAGGGTATCCGCAGCGTCCCGGGCTTTTTTTTGTTCTTTTGTTATTTTTGCCAATCAGGTGAAATGCAGGGGCGCCGTCAGCCGGCGCCCACAACTCTCAACAGCTGCCCGCAGAACCACGCCGCGTAGGTGCCGAGTGCATAGCCCATTACCGCGAGCAGAACGCCCACCGGTGCCAATGAGGGGTGGAAAGCTGCGGCGACAACTGGGGCCGAAGCTGCGCCACCGACGTTGGCCTGACTGCCCACCGCCATAAAGAAGGTCGGTGCCTTGATCAGTTTCGCAACCAGAAGCATCAGTCCCGCGTGTATCGCCATCCAGATCAGACCCAGCACGAACAGCTCCGGGCTGTTTTTCAGGGCGGTGATATCCATGTGGGTGCCGATCGTGGCAACCAGAAAATAGATAAATACCGAGCCCACTTTGGCTGCACCTGCGCCCTCCAGTTTTTTCGCCGGGGTAAATGCCATCGCAATACCCAGGGTGGTAGCAATGACAATCAACCAGAAGAACTGGCTGGTTAAGCTGAATCTCGCCAACTGCGGCGCATTGCTCTGGAACCAGGGGGCGAGAAAGTCTGCGCAGGCATGGGCGATGGCGGTAACGCCAAAGCCGACGGCCGCAATCAGCATCAGGTCCTGCAGTGCAGGGATGCGCGAATGCTTCCGTTGCATGGTCTCTACGCGCTCGCGCAGTGTATCGATGGCCGAGGTGTCAGCACCCCGGCGGGCATCCAGTTGCTTGGCATTGCCGGCCATAATTAGCAGTACGGCCATCCAAAGGTTGGCGACGATGACATCGACCGCAACCATCGCGGAAAACACATTGCCGCCGACATTAAATATCTCTTTCATTGCCGCCTGGTTGGCGCCCCCGCCAATCCAGCTGCCGGCCACGGTGGTCATGCCCCGCCAGATCGCATCCGGGCCATTTCCATTCAGCATGCCCGGGTCAATGGCGGACATGATCAGAAGTGCTAGTGGCCCACCGATGACAATGCCCGCGGTACCCGTCAGAAACATAATCAGCGCTTTCGGCCCCAGGTTGACGATACCTTTCAGGTCGATGCTCAGTGTCAGCAACACCAGGCTGGCGGGCAGCAGGTAGCGCGACGCCACAAAGTACAGGTTGGAATTGTGTGCGTCGATGATGTGGAAGGTGGTGAGCAGCGACGGTAAAAAGTAGCAGAGAAGCAGTGCGGGCACGAAGCGGTAAAAACGCTTCCAGAATCGCGTTTCGCTGCTAGCGGTATAAAACACGAAACCAAGTATGGCGGCGAGCATGCCGAGAATGATGGCGTCGTTGGTAATCATGGTTGGAATTGCCTGTTGTTATGAGCTCCCGCCAAAAAAGCAGGGAGGAAATAGAAAGTTTGCTTATTGTTCTTTTCGATCGCAAACGAAAAACGGCCCGTGAGGGCCGTTGTTACATCGCGTTCAATGCCGTTCAGGGAGCGAATTCTACAGCTTCTTCCTGTTCGTCGCTCGCTTCAGTCGCTTCAACAGTACGCACCTCGATCAGTACGCCCAGCTTGGGGTGGTCAATATAGTGCAATTCGCCACTGCGGAGACGGCGTTCTTCATTGAGTACGGCTACGCGCGCGGCAATTTTCTGGGCCGGTTCTTTTGTTGCTGCCTCTCCGAGTGCTCCTTCACCGTGGAATACCGCGGAATCAGCTGCTGTGCTGTAACCGCTGGTCGCACTGTAACCGGAGTTGGACCCTTGTGCTGCGGGCGCACCGAGGCCCATGGGTTCATCACCGGTCAGGGATGAATCGTTGGATGTAACAGCAGCCCGGGGGCGGGTAGGCACCGCAATACCCTGGGGAACGGTAGCTTCCCTGTTATTGAGGTCAGAGTTATTGAGGCCGGTGTTGTTGAAAGCTGGTGTGCCGAGTGTCTCGGGCAGCCACTCGCTCAGCCACAGGTCGGTGCTCAGGTGCAGGTAGCGGGATACGCTCAGGGTAACGCTGCCTTCGAGCTGGTGGTGGTTCCCATCCATAGCGCCGCCGGTAACCAGTATTGCCGGGGCATTACGTTCGGTCTGCAGCACCTGCCGCCAGGTTTTGTGGAACAACACCTGGTACCCGGATGAGCGCTTCAGCGCGGCCACCTTGTTGTCGAGCTGGTTTGGCGCCGGCTGCAGGGCAGGGGTCATCGGGTCGGACTTGGACGGGGTGTCAAAGTCTACCCAGTGGCTGTCGTAGGCCAGGCGGGGGGCGGCCGGCCATGTTTCACGGGACTGGCTCATGCCGCTCTCACGGCTGAATACGACCATTTCAATTTCAAACTGGGTGCCTGCGTAACTGGCTGCCTCGGCGCCAGCCGCGCAGAGCGCGAGCAGGGCTGCACCGATGAGCTGTTTCAGGCGAGCAGTGACCTGCTTGTTGATCGGGGTCATTCTGATACCGCTTATTCTCTATGCCTATGTGAATATCTGGCCCAACTGTGTGGCGTTCGGCCCATCTTAGCACTGATTCAGCGCCGGATGTGTGGACTGTTCCGCGACCCGTGAGCACATCCGGACGTCATTGGGACAGTTGCTGCAAAACCTCGCTTACCTGCTGTAATCGATGTTCCGGGCCACTTTCATCGAGGGTGAAATTCAGCTGGTTGGCGCCCTGAAGCCGGTAGGTGGTCGGGCGTGTCTGCACCAGTTTTACCAGGGTTAACGGGTCCACTTTGGCATTATCGGCGAACTCGATGCGCCCACCGGTGGCTGAGGCCTCCAGCTTGCGAATGCCCATCTGGTTTGCATTGAGCTTGATTTCGGTGATGCGGAACAGGTGCTTTACCGGCTCGGGCAACAGCCCGAAGCGGTCAATCATCTCTACTTGCAGCTCCTTGAGAGCGGTTTTGTCTTCCGCATTGGCAATGCGCTTGTACATGATCAGGCGGCTGTGCACGTCCGGCAGGTAGTCTTCGGGGATCAGTGCAGGCACCCGCAGGTTTACATCCACTGCCGGTGAATCCAGAGGCTCATCGATGTTCGGGGTGCGCCCCTCGCGGATGGCTTTGACGGCGTGGTCCAACATCTCCATATAGAGGTTGAAGCCCACGCTCTGAATCTGGCCGCTTTGTTCTTCGCCCAGCAGCTCGCCGGCGCCGCGGATTTCCAGGTCGTGGGTCGCCAGGGTAAAGCCCGCGCCCAGATCCTGGGCTTCGCTGATAGCCTCGAGACGCTTTACCGCATCGGCGGTCATGGCACGCTTGTTTGGCGTGAGCAGGTAAGCGTAGGCCTGGTGGTGGGAGCGGCCTACGCGACCACGCAGCTGGTGTAACTGGGCTAGGCCAAACTTGTCAGCGCGCTCGATCAGAATGGTGTTTGCAGTGGGTATGTCGATACCGGTTTCGATGATGGTGGTACATACCAGAACGTTGAAGCGCTTGTGGTAGAAGTCGCTCATCACCTGTTCCAGTTCGCGCTCGCGCATCTGGCCGTGGCCAATGCCGATGCGCGCCTCTGGAACCAGTTCCTGGATTTCCCGCGCGATGCGCTCGATGCTTTTCACCTCGTTGTGCAGGAAGTACACCTGACCGCCACGCAGGATTTCCCGCAGGATTGCTTCCTTGATCAGGGCGTCGTCCCGCTCGCGCACAAAGGTCTTCACCGACAGTCGTCGTGCCGGCGGCGTGGCGATGACGGAGAGATCGCGAATGCCGGCCATGGCCATGTTCAGGGTGCGGGGGATCGGCGTGGCCGTGAGGTTGAGAATGTCCACTTCCGAGCGGAGGCTCTTGAGCTTCTCTTTCTGGCGCACGCCAAAGCGATGTTCCTCATCGATGATCAGCAGGCCGAGATTTTTGAATTTGAGATCGCTTTGCAGCAACTTGTGCGTGCCGACAAGAATGTCGACCTTGCCTTCCGTCACCCGTTCCTTAATAGCCTCCACTTCTTTATTACTGCGGAAGCGGGAAATCACCTCGATGCTAATTGGCCAGTCGGCGAAGCGGTCTTGCAGGGACTGGAAGTGCTGCTGGGCGAGCAGGATAGTCGGTACCAGCATGGCTACCTGCTTGCCGCCGTGAGCGGCGACAAAGGCAGCGCGCATGGCCACTTCTGTTTTACCGAAGCCCACGTCGCCACATACCAGGCGATCCATGGGTTTATCCGAGAGCATGTCGCCCACCACGGACTCGATGGCGAGCTGCTGATCCGGGGTTTCCTCAAAGGGAAAACCGGCGGTGAATTCGCGGTAAGCTATACCTGGGTCGCCGAAGGCGTGGCCGACGCGTGCTTCGCGGCGGGCGTAGATGTCCAATAGCTCAGCGGCGGCATCGCGGACTTTTTCCGCGGCTTTGCGCTTGGCTTTCTGCCAGGTTTCGCTGCCCAGCTTGTGCAGTGGTGCGAGCTCTTCGTCGGCACCGGAGTAGCGGCTGATCAGATGCAGGCTGGCAACGGGGACATATAGCTTTGCGCCGTCACCGTATTCGAGGGTTAGGAACTCGGCCTGCTGCCCGTCGATATCCAGGCTCTGCAGGCCTTTATAGCGGCCGACACCGTGATCGATATGCACCACCGGCGCACCGATACGCAGCTCTGCCAGGTTTTTGACGGCGTTGTCGGCATCTTCCTTGGCCTTCCTGCGACGCCGCTGTTGCAGCACCCGGTCACCGAACAGCTGTGGTTCCGCGATCAGGTTCAGCCGCGGCTCCTGTAACAGCAGCCCGGTATCAATCGGGGCTACGGTGATGCCGTATTGCTCTTTGCTGGCAACGAAGGTCTGCCAGCTGTCGAAAGTCTTGGGTGAAAGGCGAATGCCACCGAGCAGCTCTAAAAGGGCCTCGCGGCGTCCACCGCTCTCCGCGCAGAAGAGCACCCGGCCTTCATATTCCATCAGGTAGGCTTCGAGTGCTTTCAGCGGTTGCTCGGACTTGCCGTCGACCGGCAGGCTGGGGGGCGCGGCGCAGGCAAAGTTATAGTTGCCTGCCGCTTCGGGAAGTGTTTCCGCGGAGAAGAAGGCGCGGGGCAGAGATTTCAGTGCGCCGAAGAATTCATCGATATCCAGCAGTACGTGGCGCGGCTCCAGAATAGGGCGGGTGAGGTCGCCGCGGCGGCTCTGGTAGCGGTTGTCGGTCTCGCGCCAGAAGGACTCCACCGGCTGTTGCAGGTTGCCCTGTACAAATACCTGGCTGCCAGCGGGCAGGTAATCAAACAGGCTCGCGCACTTTTCGAAAAACAGCGGCAGGTAATATTCGATACCCGCGGGGGCAATGCCTGCGCTGATGTCCTGGTAGATGGAAACCGGGCCCGGGTCCACGTCGAACTGCTCGTGCCAGCGTTCAAGGAATTTTGCCAGCCCGGGCTTGTGCATCGGGAATTCCCGTGCGGGCAGCAGGTGTACCTGTTCGACCTTGTCTACGGTGCGCTGGTCTTCTGGGTCGAACGTGCGTAGTGATTCAATCTCGTCATCGAACAGGTCGATACGGTAGGGCAGGTTGCTGCCCATGGGGAAAATATCCATCAGCGACCCGCGTACTGCGAATTCGCCATGTTCGTAGACGGTGTCGACACAGTGGTAACCCGCCTGCTCCAGTAGCCGCCGCTGGTTGTCCAGATCGAACTTCTGGCCTTCGCTGAGGATCAGCGCATTGCCGGCGACATAGTCCTTTGGGGCCAGCCGGTGCAGCAGGGTGCTTACCGGTGCAATGACAATACCGCGGTCCATCTGCGGCAACCGGTAGAGGGTGGCCAGTCGGTCCGAGATGATGTCCTGGTGTGGTGAGAAGGTGTCATAGGGCAGGATTTCCCAGTCCGGAAACTGGAAAATTTCCAGTTCGCCCGCCTGCCTGCCTACGCCATCGTCTTGCTCGCCATCTCGGATGGGTTTGTTAAAAAATTTCAGCTGCAGCTCAAGCTGGTGCGCTTCCTGGCTGTTGCGCGCGATGAGCAGCGTTGGTGCGCTGGTGCTTTTGGCTGCGTTCAGGATTGCCAGCGCGGCGCTGGCGCCGTGCAGCTGGCCCCAGAACTGGCGGTCCGTGGGTGTGCGAAAAGCGGGTGGGGACAAGGGGGGGGAATGACTCATGTTTCCTTATAATTCCGTGCTTTCTGACCGCTGGCGGCCCGGGGGGCAGCTATTGTAACGGCGAAACGTGACCGGTGCAGGTTTGGGGTCTGTGCGGGGCTGAATCTGACGATCAGGTCGTGTTGGCCAGTGTCGTTTTTCGGACGATGTTTGTATTGGAGAAATGTAGTTTAACTACAGTTTTCAGGCCATTTTTTACGCGGTTGCGCGGCCTCAGGGGAATACACATAATTCGCCCGCCTTCCGGCCAGAGGCTGTTTTTTTGAGCCATTCTTAACATCTGGACCGATAAGGCACGACCCTAATTTACCCTTTGCAGAGGTGTCTGACTGTGACTCAGAAGCGACCGAAGCCCGCTGACTTTTTCAAGGACTGGAAGGCGCGTGAAGCGCTGGCGGAATCCATGATTCCGATGATTGGCAAGCTCAACCGGGAAAGCAATGTCGGCATTTATATGTACGGCCAAAACCTGGTTAACCGCTCCGTTCTCAGCATCATGAAAGCCCACCGCTTTGTGCGCCAGGTGGAAGAGAACGAGCTGTCCGAGTTTGAAACCTATCCAGTTCTCGAGGCTATCTGCAAGCTGGACCTGGGTCCGGTGCACATCGACCTGGGCACCTTGACCAACAAATACATGCGCGACGAGCGCGGCCTCTCCATCGAGGAGTTCGTTCGCGAAGAGCTGTCTGACGCCGGCGGCGCGGGCACTCCGCTGCCCCAGCCCCAGGATGTAGTGATCTACGGTTTCGGTCGTATCGGACGCCTGGTAGCCCGCCTGCTGATCGAAAAAGCTGGTAGTGGTGACGTGCTGCGCCTGCGCGCCATCGTGCTGCGCAAGGGCAAAGCGGACAATGATCTGGTCAAGCGCGCCTCGCTGCTGCGCCGCGACTCTGTCCACGGCGCCTTCAACGGCACCATTCGTGTGGACGAAGAGACCAGCACCCTTATCTGCAACGGTAACGAAGTGAAGGTGATCTACGCCAACTCCCCGCAGGAAGTGGATTACACCCAGCACGGCATCAACAACGCCCTGATCGTCGACAGCACCGGCGTTTGGCGCGATGAAGAGGGTCTGTCTCAGCACCTGGAGAGCAAAGGTGCCGCCAAGGTGCTGCTGACCGCGCCGGGCAAGGGCGACCTGAAGAACATTGTTTACGGTATCAATAACGGTGACATCACGCCGGAAGACAAGATCCTGTCTGCCGCGTCCTGTACCACCAACGCCATTGTGCCGGTACTGAAAGCGATGATGGACAAGTACGGTGTGCAGCACGGCCACGTGGAGACCGTACACGCCTATACCAATGACCAGAACCTGATCGATAACTACCACAAGGGTGAGCGTCGCGGTCGCTCTGCCGCCCTGAACATGGTGTTGACCGAGACCGGTGCTGCCAAGGCTGTTTCCAAGGCTCTGCCGGAGCTGAAGGGTAAGCTCACCGGTAACGCGATCCGTGTTCCGACCCCGAACGTATCCATGGCCATCCTGAACCTGCGCCTGGGTCAGGAGACCAACAAGGAAGAGTTGAACGAGTACATGCGCGATGTGGCGCTGCACTCGCCGCTGCGCCAGCAGATCGACTTTACCAATTCACCGGAAGTGGTCTCCAGCGACTTCGTTGGCTCCCGCCGCGCCTGCGTATTTGACTCCATAGCCACCATCGTTGATGGCGACAATGCGGTCCTTTACTGCTGGTACGACAACGAGTTCGGCTATAGCTGTCAGGTAGTTCGCTGCCTCGAAGACATGGCTGGCGTGCGTTACGAGCTGTTCCCGAAGAAGGACTGATTCGAGCGCTCGAGTGGGGGAGGGGTGCAGTCCTCTCCCTCGCTGGTTCCGTGGCGCCACCGATTGGTCAGGCAGATCAATCCGGCGCCAAGTCGCCTCCCCCTTGCGCAGATCATTGCCGGGGTGGCGCCTCCAACTAAAGTCGTTGTTTTTTCAGCAAAAATTTCCTCATCTTGGGCCGATTTGGCTCTATCTGCTCTGGTAAACCCCATCTCCCATCTTTATAATGCGCGCGATTTTGCGGGGCTGCCGTGTGCCGGGATATTTTTACGTAGAGACTGCAGATTGCCGAGGCAATTGCGGGTATCTGCCCCCCGGCCGCTGAGCGATATCTTCTACCTCCGTGGTGCCATCCTGTAGTGTCTACGACGTGTAGGCGTACTTTCAGGCTGAACCGGCTCGCCACGGCCTAAGCCCCCGCCATGGGTTCCTCTATTTTTAGCGTTTTTAAACCTAGAAACTTTTTAACCTACTAAATCTATCAACTTAGAACTTAGGCATAGGCGTATGAGAAAGATCCGTCGGGGATTGGATTTACCCATATCCGGCGCGCCCGAGCAGGTCATCTATGATGGCCCTGCTGCCAAGACTGTTGCGGTGATTGGTCCCGATTACAACGGGATGAAGCCCACCATGGCGGTTGCGGAAGGGGATAGCGTCAAACTCGGACAGCTGCTGTTCAGCGATAAAAAAACAGAAGGGGTTCGCTACACCGCTCCGGCCGCTGGCCGTGTGGTAGCCATCAACCGTGGTGCCCGCCGGGTACTGCAGTCGGTGGTTATCGAGGTGGAAGGCGATGAAGCGGAGCAGTTTGCCAGCTACAGCGCTGACAAGCTCGCAGATCTGACCGATGAGCAGGTTCGTGTGAACCTGGTGGAGTCTGGTCTGTGGACTGCTCTGCGTACCCGTCCGTTCAGCAAGGTTCCGGCGCTCGACGCCCAGCCGTCTGCTCTCTTCATCAATGCCATGGACACCAATCCGCTGGCCGCTGACCCGGTTGTGGTCATCGCCGAGCAGCGCGATGCGTTCGCCCAGGGCGTTGAAATCCTCTCCAAGCTCGCCGAAAAGACCTTCGTGTGCACCGCGCCCGACGCGGACATCCCGGTCCCGGGTGTTGCTACCGTGCAGCGCGAAGCGTTTGCCGGCCCGCACCCGGCTGGTCTCTCCGGTACCCATATCCATTTCCTGCACCCGGTTAAAGCGGGCCGTCAGGTTTGGACCATCGGTTACCAGGACGTGATTGCTGTCGGCAAGCTGTTTGAAACCGGCAAGCTGTTCACTGACCGTGTGGTTGCCCTGGGTGGCCCGCAGGTGACCAAGCCGCGTCTGCTCCGCACCCGTCTCGGTGCCGACCTGACAGCGCTGACTGCTGGCGAAATCACCGGTGACGACAATCGAGTGGTTTCCGGCTCCGTATTTGGCGGTCGCACTGCCAGCGGTCCGCTGGCGTACCTCGGTCGTTACCACAACCAGGTGACTGTGCTGCAGGAAGGCCGTGAGCGCCCGATGCTGCATTACTTCACCCCGGGTACAAATCGTTTCTCGGCGATGCCGATCTACCTGTCCCGCCTGCTCAAGAGCAAGCTGTTCAGCTTCACCACCAGCACCAATGGCTCCGAGCGTGCCATGGTCCCGGTCGGTGCCTACGAGCGCGTGATGCCGTTAAACATCCTGCCGACTCAGCTCCTGCGCGCGTTGATCGTGGGTGACACGCAGGTTGCCCAGCAGCTGGGTGCCCTCGAGCTGGACGAAGAGGATCTCGCCCTGTGTACCTTCGTGTGCCCTGGCAAGTATGAATATGGCCCCATTTTGCGGGACAACCTGACCCGTATTGAGAAGGAGGGTTAAGGGATGTTGCGTAAATTCTTAGACTCCATCGAGCCGCACTTTCACAAGGGCGGCAAATATGAAAAGTTCTACGCGCTGTACGAGGCCTTGGATACTGGCCTGTTCCAGCCTGCAGATCGCACCAAAACCACCGCGCACGTGCGCGACGGTATCGATCTGAAGCGCATCATGATCACCGTTTGGGCCTGTGCCATGCTGGCAGCCTTCTTCGGCATGTGGAACATTGGTTACCAGTCCAACTCGATCATTGCCAATATGGGCACCACCGAGTTTGAAGGCTGGCGCCACGCGATCATCGGCGCGCTGACCAGCTACAACGCGGCGAGCATCTGGGACAACTTCGTCTACGGGGCGATGTACTTCCTGCCGATTTACCTGTGCACCTTTATTGTGGGCGGTATCTGGGAAGTGCTGTTTGCCGCGGTGCGTGGTCACGAGGTGAACGAAGGCTTCTTCGTAACCTCCATCCTGTTTGCCCTGAGCTGTCCGCCAGACCTGCCGCTGTGGATGGTGGGTATGGGCATCAGCTTCGGTGTGGTGATTGGTAAGGAAGTCTTCGGTGGTACCGGTAAAAACTTCCTCAACCCCGCACTGACCGGCCGTGCCTTCCTGTACTTTGCTTATCCGGCTTCCATGTCCGGTGATGCGGTGTGGACCGCGGTCGATGGCTACACCGGTGCCACCGCACTGTCCGTGCTGGCCAGCGAAGGTGTTCAGAATGGCGTGATCAACGCCGCCTCCGGCTCGCTGACCTGGTGGGACGCGTTCTTCGGCAATATGCATGGCTCCATCGGTGAAACTTCCACCTTTGTGATCCTGATTGCCGGTGTCATCCTGATGGGCATGAAGATCGCCAGCTGGCGCATCGTTGCCGGCACCATGCTGGGCATGATGGCGACCTCGCTGATGTTCAATATGGTCGGCTCCGAGACCAATGCCTTCTTCAATGTGCCTTGGTACTGGCACCTGGTGGTTGGCGGTTTCGCTTTCGGTCTGATCTTCATGACTACCGATCCGGTATCCGCTGCTATGACCAACACCGGTCGCTGGTGGTACGGCATCCTTATCGGGGTGATGACCGTTCTTATCCGTGTCGTGAACCCGGCCTTCCCGGAAGGCATCATGCTGGCGATCCTGTTCGCTAACCTGTTCGCGCCGCTGTTTGACCACTTTGTGGTGCAGTCTCATATCAAACGGAGGTTGGCACGTGGCTAATAAAGATTCCGTAAAAGGTACGCTGATTGTTGCGCTAGTGCTGTGTATCGTCTGCTCCGTGGTGGTCTCCACCGCAGCGGTCATGCTGAAGCCCACGCAGGAATCGAATGCCGAGCTGGACATGAAGAAAAACGTCCTGCTGGCGGGTGGTCTGATCGCTCCTGATCAGACCAACCGCAAGGCGATCGAAGAAGCGTTTGGTAACGTCACCATCAAGTACGTTGACCTGAGCACCGGCAAGTTCACCGATGAGGCGCCTGCTGGCGGCACCGGTCGCGCCGCGGCCAAGATCGCAAGTGCCAGTGAAAAACTGCCTGCGGATCAGGACACCGCCAAGATCATCCGCCGTGAGAACACCAAAGAGGTGTACTTGGTGGAAGAGAATGGTGAGATGCAGCGCATCATCCTGCCAGTTCGCGGCTACGGTCTGTGGGGCCAGCTGTATGGCTTCCTCGCTCTGGAAAAGGACCTCAACACCGTTGCGGGTCTGGGATTCTACGAGCACAAGGAAACCCCCGGACTGGGTGGCGAAGTCGACAACCCGCGCTGGAAAGCGCAGTGGGAAGGCAAGGAAGTGTACGGTGCTGATGGCGACGTAGAACTTTCTGTGATCAAGGGCAGTGTTGACGCCAATACACCGAATGCTGAGCACAAGGTAGACGGCCTGTCCGGTGCCACTCTGACCAGCAAGGGCGTCGACAACCTGATTAACTTCTGGCTGGGCAGCCAGGGTTACGGTCCCTTCCTGAAAAACCTGAAAGCAGGGGAGGCGTGAGCATGAGCATGAAACTGAAAGACACTCTGCTGGAGCCGATTTTCAACAATAACCCCATCGCGTTGCAGATCCTCGGTATCTGTTCCGCGCTGGCGGTGACCAGCTCACTGCAAGTGACACTGGTAATGTGTGTGGCACTGACAACCGTGGTGGCGTTTTCCAACACCGCGGTGTCCCTGATCCGCAAGCAGATTCCAAACAGCATCCGGATCATCGTGCAGATGACCGTGATTGCCTCTTTGGTAATTCTGGTTGACCAGATCCTCAAGGCGTATGCCTACGACACCTCCAAGCAGCTCTCCGTATTCGTTGGTCTGATTATTACCAACTGTATCGTGATGGGTCGCGCGGAAGCCTTTGCCATGAAGCACGGTCCCAAGGACAGCTTCTTCGACGGTATCGGTAATGGTCTGGGTTACAGTGTCATCCTGATTGGCCTCGCGGTCGTTCGCGAACTCTTCGGCGCTGGCAAACTGATGGGTATCGAAATCCTGCAAACCGTGAATAACGGTGGCTGGTACGTACCCAACGGTATGCTGCTGCTGCCGCCGAGCGCATTCTTCCTGATCGGTCTGTTCATCTGGGCAATCCGTACCTGGAAGCCGGCGCAGGTGGAAGAGGACGAGTTCAAAATCACGTCCAACTCTAAAGTGCCGCTGGCGCAACAGGAGGCCTGATAGATGGAACATTTTATTTCTCTGATCATCCGCGCCGTTTTCGTAGAAAACATGGCGCTGGCCTTCTTCCTCGGGATGTGTACCTTCCTCGCGGTATCCAAGAAGGTCGAAGCGGCGATTGGCCTCGGTGTTGCGGTAATCGTAGTACTGACCATCACCGTTCCGGTTAACAACCTGATTTACACCTACCTGCTGAAAGACGGCGCGCTGGCCTGGGCCGGCTATCCGGACGTGGACCTGAGCTTCCTCGGCCTGCTGTCTTACATCGGCGTGATCGCGGCACTGGTACAGATCCTGGAGATGTTCCTGGATAAATACGTACCGGCGCTCTACAACGCCCTGGGTGTATTCCTGCCCCTGATTACCGTGAACTGCGCCATCATGGGTGCCTCTCTGTTCATGGTGGAGCGGGAATACAATTTTGGTGAATCTGTTGCTTATGGCTTCGGCGCCGGTCTCGGCTGGGCTCTGGCGATTGCCGCTCTGGCGGGTATTCGCGAAAAGCTCAAGTACAGCGACGTGCCGAACGGCCTGAAAGGCCTGGGCATCACCTTCATCACCGTTGGTCTCATGTCGCTGGGCTTTATGTCCTTCGGCGGCATCGATATCTAAGCGGGGAGGTTGAATAACATGGAATTAACATCGATTTATTTTGGCGTCGGCATGTTCACCGTGATCGTGATCGCGCTGGTGGCCATCATTCTGGTTGCCCGCTCGCGTCTGGTGAACACCGGTGACGTCAACATCGTGGTCAACGGTGAGAAGACCCTCACCGTGCCGGCCGGCGGCAAGCTGCTGCAGACTCTGGCTGCGAACAACCTGTTCCTGGCCTCTGCCTGTGGTGGCGGCGGCTCCTGTGCACAGTGCGTGTGTGTGGTTGAAGAGGGCGGTGGCGATATGCTGCCGACCGAAGCTGCCCACTTCACCCCGCGTGAAGCCAAAGAAGGCAAGCGTCTGTCCTGTCAGGTTGCTGTAAAGCAGGACATGAAGATCGAAGTGCCGGAAGAGGTGTTTGGTGTGAAGCAGTGGGAATGCACTGTGGAATCCAACCCGAACGTGGCCACCTTCATTAAAGAACTGACCCTGAAACTGCCGGAAGGCGAAAACGTCGACTTCCGTGCGGGTGGTTACGTTCAGCTGGAAGCGCCGCCCCACCATGTGAAATTCTCCGATTTCGACATCGAAGAAGAGTACCGTGGCGACTGGGAGCACTTCGGCTTCTTCAAGCTGGAGTCCAAGGTTACCGAGCCGGTGGTACGCGCCTACTCCATGGCGAACTACCCGGAAGAGAAGGGCGTTGTTAAGTTCAACATCCGTATCGCAACGCCGCCGCCGCGTACCGAAGGTATTCCGCCGGGCCAAATGTCTTCCTACGTCTTCAATCTGAAGCCGGGCGACAAGATGCGCGTTTACGGTCCCTTCGGTGAGTTCTTCGCCAAGGACACCGACAACGAGATGGTCTTCATCGGTGGTGGTGCCGGTATGGCGCCGATGCGTTCGCACATCTTCGACCAGCTGAAGCGTCTGCACTCCAAGCGCAAGATCAGCTTCTGGTACGGTGCACGCTCCCTGCGTGAGATGTTCTACGAGGACGACTACAACGGTCTGCAGGAAGAGTTCGACAACTTCAAGTGGCACATCGCACTGTCGGATCCGCAGCCGGAAGACAACTGGGAAGGCTACACCGGTTTCATCCACAACGTGGTGTACGAAAACTATCTGAAGGACCACCCGGCGCCGGAAGATTGTGAGTACTACATGTGTGGGCCGCCCATGATGAACGCGGCGGTGATCAATATGCTGAAGAACCTGGGCGTTGAGGATGAAAACATCCTGCTCGACGACTTCGGTGGCTGATCATCGATGATTGGACGTGACAACACATCCACAAAAACAGGGCCGATCAATTCGGCCCTGTTTTTGTTTGTGCAGAACCGCTTTTCATTGCGTGCGCTGTTTGCGCGCGTTGCCGTTTTGTTGCTGGCAGTGCTCAGCCTTGCCGCCTGCACACCGGGTAGTGAGACCTGGAAGCTTACCGGCCCCACCATGGGTACCAGCTACCACATCACGGTGGTGGATGTGCCAGCCAGCCTTCGCAAGGCAGAATTGCAATCCGCAATCGATGCGGAACTGGTGGCGGTCAACCAGGAAATGTCCACCTACATTCCCGATTCCGAGCTGATGCGTTTTAACCGCGCGCCGGTGGGTGAAGAGGTTGAGGTGTCACCGCATCTTGCCACCGTTGTAGAGCGGGCCCTGGAAATCTATCGCAACAGCGATGGTGCCTTCGACGTTACCGTCGGCCCGCTGGTTAACCTGTGGGGTTTTGGTCCGAATCCGGAACCTGAAACTATCCCCGGCGATGCTGAAATTGCGGCGTTGCAGGCGGTAGTCGGGTCTGACGCGCTGAACCTGCAAGGCGCCAGATTGTCCAAAAAGCGTCCGGTTGAGATTGATCTCTCTGCCATCGCCAAGGGGCACGGCGTCGATCGGGTGGCCGAATTGCTCGAGACCAAAGGTATTGCGAATTACCTGGTCGAAGTGGGTGGCGAGCTGCGTACTGCCGGGGTCAACCCGAAAGGAAAGTCGTGGCGCATTGGCGTTGAGCGTCCTTCCGGTGGCCAGGTAGTGCAGAAGCCGATCGAGGTCAGTGGTAAAGCCGTGGCCACCTCCGGTGACTACCGCAATTACTACGAGCGCGACGGCAAGCGCTATGCGCATACCATTGATCCGCGCAGCGGACGCCCAGTGGAGCATCGCCTGGCTTCGGTCACCGTGATTGCGGAAACCTGCGCAGAGGCCGATGGCTACGCGACGGCACTGAATGTGATCGGCGCAGATGCAGCGTTAAAATTGGCAGAAGAGCAGAATCTTGCGGTTTTCCTGCTGGTAAAAACCGAATCCGGGTTTGAAGAGCGCGCAAGCAGCGCCTTCCAGCCCTATCTTGAAAGTCAGGGGAGGTAACCGTGACTATTTATATTTTGGCGTTCATTATTATGCTGCTGGTTGTCGCCGGTATGGCGATCGGTGCGATTGTTCAGAACAAGCCACTGAAAGGTTCCTGTGGCGGCCTGAACAAGATCGGTATGAAAAAAGACTGTGACATTTGCGGTGGTGACGACGACGAGTGCGAGAAAGAGCAGGAGCGTCAGCGTCAGGCGGCATTGGCGGAAGCCGCGGCGGGATCCGATCTCGCCTACGACGCAACCCAAAAGCAAGACAAGCAGTCCTGATTCGACCAAACCTGATTCAATTAAAAAAGCAAAGATAGTAAATCAATGGCAGATTCCAAATACGATCTGGTAGTAATTGGTTCCGGCCCGGCAGGGGAAGCCGCGGCCATGAGCGCAGCAAAAAAAGGGCTGCGCGCGGCGGTTATCGAGCGCAGTGCATCGGTGGGCGGCAACTGTACCCACAAGGGAACTATCCCTTCAAAAGCCTTGCGTCACTCTGTAAAGCAATTGATGCGCTACAACACGCACAGTGTATTCCGTGCGTTGGGTGAGCCGCGCCGCCTGACCTTTCCGCAGGTCATGCAGACAGTAAACAAGGTCATTTCCTATCAAGTGGAAATGCACACCAGCTTCTACGCGCGCAACCGTGTTGACCTGATTGTTGGTGAGGCGGCTTTCCGCGATGCCAACAGCGTGGAAGTACAGCTGGCGGACGGTGCAAAAGAAATTATCGTCGCGGACAAATTTGTGGTTGCCACCGGTTCGCGCCCGTATCGTCCGGCAGATGTCGATTTCAATCACCCGCGGGTGTACGACAGCGATACCATCCTGGATATGGAGCACACGCCCCAGGCCATCATCATTTACGGTGCCGGTGTTATTGGCTGTGAATACGCCTCGATTTTTGCCGCGCTGGGCATGAAGGTGGACCTGATCAACAGTCGTAACCACCTGCTGGAATTTCTCGACGACGAGATATCCGATGCCCTGAGCTACCACCTGCGTGACATGGGCGTGACCGTACGTCACCGCGAGGAGTATGCCAAGGTCATTGGTAGCGACCGCGGTGTCACCATGGAAATGCAGTCCGGCAAGCGTATTTCTGCCGATGCGCTGCTGTGGTGTAACGGCCGTTCCGGCAACACCGGCTCACTCGGGCTGGATAAAATCGGACTCGAGGCTAACCATCGCGGACAGCTGGCAGTGGATGAACACTACTGCACCGCTGCGGAGAATGTGTTTGCCGTGGGTGACGTGATCGGCTGGCCGAGCCTTGCCAGTGCATCCTACGACCAGGGCAGGGCAGTTGCGGCGGCCATCGTTGGTCGCGGCCACCGGGTGATCGAAGATGCGCCCACCGGGATTTACACCCTTCCGGAAATTTCTTCCGTAGGTAAAACAGAAACCGAACTGACCAATGCCAAGGTGCCGTACGAAGTAGGGCGTGCATTGTTCAAGCACACCGCGCGCGCACAGATTTCCGGTGAGCGTGTGGGCATGCTCAAGATTCTGTTCCACATCGAAACCCGTGAAATCCTCGGTATCCACTGCTTTGGTGCGGAGGCCGCGGAGATTGTTCACATCGGCCAGGCAATCATGAAGCAGCCGGCACCGAACAATTCCATCGACTTCTTTGTGAACACCACTTTCAACTACCCGACTATGGCGGAGGCTTATCGCAGTGCCGCACTGGACGGGCTCAACCGGATCACGCGGTTATGAGCGAGCCGTCTCCCGCCGAGTTTCGCTCGCTGGTAGAGGGGATATTTGGTGATATCCCCTTCGTGCGGGAAATTGGGCTCAGGCTGCATGAGTTTGATCTGGAAAGCCAAACCCTGTCTGCGGCTTTTGATTTAAAGCCACAGCTGATAGGCAACCATTTTCAGAACATTCTGCATGGCGGTGTTATTGCCACTGCACTGGATACCGTGGGCGGGCTAACTGCCATGGTAGCTGCCTACCACCGGATGGGTGGTGCGATCGACTGGCAGGAAAAAGTTCAGCGTCTGACCCGGTTGGGTACAGTAGATATGCGGGTGGACTACCTGAAGCCCGGTCGGGGTCAACACTTCGTGTGTGGCGGGTCGGTTCTTCGCGTGGGCAATAAACTGGTGGTCACCAGGATGGAGTTGCACAACGATAGCGGCGAGTTGATTGCTACCGGTACCGCGACCTTTCTTTACTGAGGTACGGGCGACAGTGTGGTTACGCTGTCGCCCTGGGCCCGGTTACCCTTGATGCTTCTTCACCGTGTGCAGTACGCGGTCGTATTCGAAATATACGTAGAAGTCGGCATATTCCCAGCGCGTGATGGCGGGCTCACCAACCGGTCCCTGAATATTCAGGGGTTCGCCCAGTTCTGAAGTGACGACTTCCTGTTTTTTGCCGCGCAGATGAGCGGCATCAGCGGCTACACCCTGGCTACCCACAGGTACTTCCACAGTGTCGGCATAAGTCGCGGCGCTGGCTAAAAATGCAGCGCCGAGCAGGCCGGCAAGGGACAGGCTGCGCAGGGAGGAAATCGCTTGGCGAGTTGAGAACATAGGGCTCTCCAGATTGATTATTCGAGTTGTTCAGCATTAAAGCAGATATTGTGCCGAAACACGCGGATTTCTTCACGTTTTTCAACGATATACCGCTGTATCCCGCCTGCTCGAAACGGGCCATGGAACGACCACTGTGGCCCGGCTTATCCCATGGGAGCCTCACAGAGCGGCTATGCTATGTTGAATTCGGGCCCGATATCTCGAGCTACCAAGGATGGGATTAAGACACTTCTTTTCTACCGCCGGCCTTTTGGTTGGGATGCTTTTCTTTGCTGCCTCCCTGACGCCCTCCCTGATTCCCAGGGAAGGGTTGGTCCAGGGTGTTATCTCTGGCGTCGCCCTTGCCGCCGGCTACGGCGTGGGTGTTCTTATCGTTTCGCTGTGGCGTTTCCTGGAGCTGCCTGTCGCAAGTGAGCGGGTCAGCCGGTTGCTGGCCAGAGTCGCCGGCGTGATATGCGTGTTGATCGCCCTAGGGTTTCTCTGGCAGGCGACCAACTGGCAAAACTCCGTGCGGCAACTGATGGGGCTGGAGGAGGTGCCGGGCGTCCGGCCGCTGACCGTGGCACTGGTGGCGGCACTGGTGTTCCTAATATTCCTGCTGCTGGGAAAGCTGTTTCGCAAACTGTTTTATTTCTTTTACGGAAAGCTCGAAAACCGCGCCCCGCGCCGCATATCGGCAATTCTGGGTTTGCTTGCCGTATTCTGGCTGTTCTGGGCGGCGATCGATGGGGTTCTGGTCAGTACCTTGCTGCACCGCGTTGACGGCATCTATCAGCGGCTCGACGCCAACATTGTGCCGGATATGAAACCACCCACGGCCACCGACAAGGCCGGGGGACCGGGGTCCTTGCTGCACTGGAACCAGATGGGGCATCAGGGGCGGCGGTATCTGGCGTTAGGGCCCAAGGCCAAAGACATCGCCAAGGTCACGGGCACCGCCAAGGATCCTATACGCGTCTATGCCGGGCTCAATGCCGCAGACGCTCCTGAGGAGCGCGCACGGCTGGCACTGGAAGAGCTCAAAAGGGTGGGGGGCTTTGATCGTTCGGTACTCATCCTGATTACCCCCACGGGTACCGGCTGGGTGGATCCCGGCGCAATCAACTCGGTGGAATACCTGTTTGGCGGGGATATCGCCAGTGTCGCGGCACAGTACTCCTACCTGCCCAGCCCAATCGCACTGATGACCCAGGATGCCTACGGGCGGGAAACCGCGGCGGCGCTGTTCCGCAGTATTTACGGCTACTGGCGCGAGCTGCCAAAACAAACACGACCGAAGCTCTACCTGTTTGGATTGAGCCTGGGGGCCCTCAATTCCGACCGCTCGTTTGATTTTTTCGATATCGTCGACGATCCGTTTCACGGCGCCCTGTGGACAGGCCCGCCGTTTCGCAGTGATACCTGGCGCGAGGTGACGGCCGAGCGCGACGAGGGCTCACCGGCCTGGCTGCCGCAGTTCCGTGGCGGTGCCATGGTGCGGTTTGGCAACCATTTCGGCGGTTACGACAAGGGCAAGGTACCCTGGGGGCGTTTTCGTATCGCCTATCTGCAGCACGGCAGTGACCCCATCGTATTCTTTGAGCCCCAGGCCGCCTATCGCCAGCCGGCCTGGATGCGTAAGCCCAGGGCCCGCGATGTGTCACCGGATCTCGAGTGGTATCCCATTGTCACCATGCTGCAGCTGGCGATGGATATGCACGCGGGGATTGCGCCCATGGGGTTCGGCCACAGCTATGCACCAGAGGACTACGTAGACGCCTGGTACCACCTCACCGAGCCAGAGGGGTGGGATGCGCAGAAGCTGAAGCAGCTGAAAGAAAATCTGTCGCAGTGGAATCCACGTTGAGCGGTGCTGTCCAAGTTGTCGGACGGTGTCGGGTAATGTGCGTAAATACTTGGATTTCTTGGCGTTTTTCCGCTTAAATCAACTTCATGATAAAACCAGTTCCTCTCTATATCGGCCTCCGCTACGTGGCCGCCCGCCGCCGGCAGCAGTTTATCTCCTTTATCAATGGCTTCTCGCTGCTGGGCATGGCGCTCGGCGTGCTGGCGCTGATTGTGGTGACCTCGGTGATGAACGGCTTCGACCGGGAGCTGAAAACTCGCATCCTGTCGGTAGTGCCGCACGGATTTGTAGAGCAACGGGGTGGTCTTGAAGACTGGTCCGCCACGGCGGATACGCTTCGACAGCAGCCGCATGTGGTTGCCGCCAGCCCCTTCGTGCGCGGTTTTGCGCTACTGGGCGCCAATAACCAGTCTCAGGGTGTTGAGTTCCAGGGCATCGATCCAGTCGCGCTGCGCGAAGTTTCCGCGGTCGGCGAACATATGTTGATGGGCAGCCTGGATGTGCTGGAATCCCGCAGCTACAAAATCGTGCTCGGGCGTATTCTCGCCCGCCAGCTGGGGGTCATCCCCGGTGACAGTGTCATTATTACCCTGCCGGAAGTGGTGATCACGCCCGCCGGTATCTTCCCCCGCACCAAGCGCTTTACCGTTGCCGGCGTTTTTTCCGTTGGCGCCCAGGTAGACCAGAACATGGCGCTGATGCATCTCGATGACGCCGCACGCCTGCTGCGTATGCCGGGCAAGGTGCAGGGTCTGCAGCTCAAATTCGACGACATGAACAACGCCCTCGGGCGCGTGGAAGGCTACGCGCAGTCGCTCGGCGAGGGCTTCACCGGTGAAGACTGGAGCCACTCCCAGGGCAGCCTGTTCCAGGCAGTGAAGATGGAAAAAACCGTTGTCACTTTAATGCTGATGATTATCGTCGCGGTGGCCGCATTCAACATTGTTTCCGCGCTGGTGTTAATGGTGGCGGACAAGCGTTCAGACATTGCCGTGCTGCGTACACTCGGTCTCACCTCCCGCCAGATCATGGCGGTGTTCGTGGTGCAGGGTAGCGCCATCGGAATCATCGGCGCGCTGATCGGCGGCCTGCTCGGCACCCTGATCGCGTTGAACCTGACCGACCTGGTGTCCTGGATCGAGCATGTCGTAGGTGCGCAAATCTTCGACCCGCGCGTGTTTTTCGTCAGCTTCCTGCCGTCGGAGTTTCGCGCGGGTGATGCCATCATGGTGCTCAGTGCCGCGGTCATCATGAGTTTGCTGGCGACCCTGTTCCCGGCCTGGCGTGCGGCGCAGATTGAGCCCGCAGAAGCGCTCCGCTACGAATAAACCAAGATAAACCCGGCGGGCAGTGATTTGACTGCCTGCCAAAAGGTAAGCGAATCATAAGATGAACAGCCAAGTGGAAATTCACCCGGAAGAGTCCCGCCCGCAGGCGCCCGTCGACGTGGTGTTGGCCTGCCATCAACTCACCAAAACCTACCGGCAGGGCGGCAATCAATTGGACGTGCTGCGCGGTATCGAACTTGAGGTGCCAAAAGGCGAGCGCCTTGCCATCGTCGGTGCTTCCGGCTCCGGTAAATCAACGCTGTTGAATTTGTTGGGCGGGCTGGACACACCCACCTCCGGTGAGGTGTGGGTCGGTGGTAAAAATCTGGCAGCGCTGAATGCCAACGAGCGCGGCTGGTTGCGCAACAGTAGCCTCGGTTTTGTTTACCAGTTCCACCACCTGTTGAATGAGTTCACCGCGCTCGAAAACGTGGCCATGCCATTGCTGATTGGCAAACAGTCGGTCGCGGATGCGCGCGCGGCTGCGCAGGAAATGCTGGAGGCGGTCGGCCTCGGTCAGCGCCTGACGCACAAGCCGGCACAATTGTCCGGCGGTGAGCGCCAGCGTGTGGCCATCGCCCGTGCGCTGGTGGCGCGTCCCGCGTGTGTATTGATGGACGAACCCACCGGCAACCTGGATCGCGCCACCGCAAAAGAAATTCACAAGCTGATGGATCGTCTCAATCGTGAGACGGGTGTCAGTTTCGTCATCGTCACCCACGACCCGGATCTTGCCGGTGCCCTCGACCGCTGCCTGCACTTGGTGGACGGTCAGCTGGTTGAAGGCTGGCATCAGGGCGACAGTGTTTAACGCTGCGATTAAAGATGGTGAATAAGGTAAAGCATGTTTAGACCCTTACCCGCATTTATCGGCCTGCGCTACGCGGGCGCCCAGCGCAGCGATGAAGATTCCGCGGGGCTGGTATCGTTTATTTCCGGACTCTCCATGATCGGCCTCATTCTTGGTGTGGCACTGATGATCGTGGTGATGTCGGTGATGAATGGCTTCGACCGCGAACTGCGCGAGCGCATTCTCGGCATCATGCCCCACGCCACCGTGTATAACGCCAGCCCAGAGATCAACTGGACGGAAGTGCGCGACCAGGTTGCCGCAGCGCCGGGTATTACCGCCGCTGCAGAGGTGTGGCAGGTAAACGGATTGGCACGCAACGGGCTTGAGGTCACGCCCATGCTGGTGCAAGGGGTTAACCCGGAAACCATCGTCAATGTGTCGACCATCGGCGATTTTTTGCAGGTCGACAGTTTCGCGGCGCTGACCAGTGACCCCGCAGAGCCAGGCATCATTCTCGGCAAGGGTATTGCCGACAAGCTGGGTATTGTTGAGGGCGAGCAGCTTTCGGTGATCGTGCCACAGAGCGGCACGTCTGAAAACGGCGGCCGGACTGCGGCGCAGCTCGCGGGTTTCCGTGTGGTAGACGTATTCCACTCGGGCACGGCGCTCGATCACTCACTGGCCATCGTCGACTGGAGCCAGGCCCGAGAACTTGCCGGTGGCGCCGGCGGTGCCGGCGTGCAAATGCGTGTCGACAATATGCTGGGCTCCTTCGCGGTGTTCCAGCAACTGCTGCGCCAACTGCCCGCGGAGGGCTACTACGGTAATGACTGGACCGGTACCCACGGCAACCTGTATCAGGCCATTCAGATGTCGCGCAACCTGGTGAGCCTGCTGGTGTTCCTGATCATCGCCATTGCCGCGTTCAATGTGGTTTCCACCCTGGTTATGGTGGTTATCGACAAGCACGGTGACATCGCCATTCTCCGCACCATGGGCGCCAGCACCCGTGAAATTTTGCTCACGTTTGTCAGCCAGGGTGCGCTGGTGGGGCTAGTCGGTGTACTGGTGGGTGGGGCACTTGGTGTGCTTGGCTCGTTGCTGGTGACCGATGCGGTGGCGGGGCTCGAGTCCCTGTTTGGGATCCAGTTCCTTAAGTCCGATGTGTATCCGGTGGATTACCTGCCGTCGGAACTGCAATGGGGGGATGTGGCGCTGGTTGTTGGTGCGGGCTTCCTGCTGAGCCTGATTGCCACTTTATACCCGGCCTTTCAGGCCAGTCGCGTACAACCGGCGGCGGCACTGCGCCAGGACTTCTAAAAACAGGACTTCTAAAGCGGCTCGTGCCGGGTGTGGTCCGGCGGGACACGGCAAATCTCTCTTTCCGGGGTAGCGATTCAGCTGCCCTGTTCGATCTGCGCCTTGCGCTGTGCCAGTCGGGTTTTCCAGCGTTTTACTACCTGCCAGCGCCAGATCGCCTGCATCGTAAAGTAGGCGATAGTGGCGAAGAAAATCCCGCAGATCAGCGAGCCGGAAAACAGCGGCAGCCAGATTCTTCCCACTTCTTCCGTCAGCCATTCCCAGGATAATTCGATTTTGAAGGGCATGGGCGGCGTGCCCAGCAGCCAGGCGCCCAGCTTGTAGGTGCTGTAAAAGATTGCCGGCATGGTGACCGGGTTGCTGATCCACACCAGCGCCATCGAAAGCGGCAGGTTGCAGCGAAACCACAGCGCCAGCAGCGCGGCAATCAGCATCTGGCCGGGCAGGGGGAGGAAGCTGGTAAAGACACCCACCGCAAAGGCAACGGAAACCGAGTGGCGGTTGAGGTGAAACAGGTTGGGGTCGTGCAGCAGGGTGCCGAGGATCTTCAGGCCGCTATTCGCACGCACTTGTTCGGGAGTTGGCAGCCAGCGCCTGATAACACTCTTAGGCATGATTCAATTCTGCTCGATACTCTCGACTGGATGTTCCGAAATCTGACCGTAGGCCCCGTGGCTACCCTTAAAGAATAGGGTGGTGGGGCATTCTTGTGGCGATCTTAGTGTGGCGATCAATAAAGGCCGCGACAGTCAGCTCGGGCGCTATTATGCCCATATCACTTTTTCAAGACTACCATTCTTGCCGCCTCGGTTTTACCGGCGTGCCTTAATGCCGCTCCTTTCCCATCGTGTTCGCCGCCGTTAGCGCCGGAATCCTATTACCGCCCGGCCACATAGCTCGTATGTCACTTCCTTCCCCTGATGACCAGGTGGTCAGCCAAAAAATGTCAATGTGTTGACAAAAAATACGGTTGACGCAGAAAAAATGGATATTTAAGCTGCGTAACCCTATAAAGTGTCGACAATCTGAAGTCGATACCGGAATCCGGCAATTGCCGCCATTTTTGTGAGGCTAGTGGGAATGGAAGGCCAGATCAGCAAAACATCTGCCGTAGAAGCCAAGGCGGGCACCGCTAGCGCCGAAGGCGGAAAGGGCGCGCGCGGCTCACAGAGCCTGGCCGACCGTCTGTTCCTGACCCTGCGCAGCGAGATTGTCGAAGGGCGCATCGCCGCCGGCAGCAAGATCAGCGAACCGGAGCTGGCGCGCCGCTTCGATGCCAGCCGCGGCAGCCTGCGTGAAGCCCTGATGCGTCTGGAATCCCTCAGCCTGATTGAGCGCAAGGTAAATGTCGGTGCACGGGTAGTGGACCTGACCGAGCGTGGCTTGCTGGAAATCTACGACGTGCGCGAGGCCCTCGAAGGCATGGCCTGCCGCCTGGCCGCACAAAACCGCTCCGAAGAAGACCTGGGAGAACTCCGCCAGATGCTCCACCGCCACGAGCAGCAGGAAGAACTGCAGAAGGGCACCGCCTACTTCCAGCCGGAAGGGGACTTCGACTTCCACTTCCGCATCGTGCAGGCCTCCCACAACGATCTGCTGATCGACACCCTGTGCAACAAACTCTATTACCGAGTGCGCATGTACCGCTATCAGCTGGGCATGGCCAGCCCGCGCGCGCACCGCGCCTTCCGCGAACACAGCCACATCATCGAAGCCATCGAAGCCGGCGATGGTGAACTGGCCGAGATCCTGATGCGTCGCCATATCCGCGCGTCGCGCAGCAATATCGAAAACAAGCTTTCCAAGCAGAATTAACGAGAGAAGAAGGGGTTATTCATGAGCAGACCAGAATCCGCCGGCGCGCGTTTCCGCCAGGCCCTGAAAGACAACCAGCCGCTGCAGGTAGTCGGCACCATCAATGCCTACACCGCCATCATGGCCGAACGCATCGGCCACCAGGCGATTTACCTGTCTGGCGCCGGCGTCGCCAATGCCTCTTATGGCCTGCCGGATCTGGGCATGACCAGCCTGGATAACGTGCTGGAAGACGTGCGCCGTATTACCGCCGCTACCGATCTGCCACTGCTGGTCGATATCGACACCGGTTGGGGTGGTGCTTTCAATATCGCGCGCACCATTAAAGAAATGATTCGCGCCGGTGCCGCTGCGGTTCACATCGAAGACCAGGTAGCGCAGAAGCGCTGCGGCCACCGCCCGAACAAAGAGATTGTTTCCAAAGAGGAAATGGTCGACCGCATCAAGGCCGCAGTAGACGCGCGCGATGATGATGACTTCTTCATCATGGCCCGTACCGATTCCTTTGCGCAGGAAGGCCTTGAGGCCGCCATCGACCGCGCCCAGGCGTGTATCGAAGCTGGCGCCGACGGCATCTTCGCCGAAGCCGTGACTGAACTGGAACACTACCGCGCGTTCAAAGATGCGTTGAATGTACCGATCCTCGCCAACATCACCGAGTTCGGTAAAACCAAGCTGTACAACAAGGCGGAGCTGGGTGAATCCGGTGCCGATATGGTGCTGTACCCGCTGTCCGCCTTCCGCGCCATGAACAAGGCCGCGGAGAATGTGTACAGCAGCATCCTCGCCAACGGCGACCAGCAGGCAGTTGTCGACACCATGCAGACCCGCGCGGAACTGTACGACTACCTGAACTACCACGAGTTTGAAGACAAGCTCGACGCGCTTTTCAAAAAGTAATCGAACTTCACCAAGATCAACCGAACACAAAGCAAAAAAGTAGGGGAAATAGAGATGGCAGAGAAAAAAGTTGGCGGAGCAGGCCTGCGTGGCCAGGTAGCTGGTAAAACCGCACTTTCCACCGTAGGCGTATCCGGCTCCGGCCTGACCTACTGCGGCTACGACGTAAAAGACCTGGCAGAAAACTGCGAGTTCGAAGAAGTCGCCTACCTGATTTTCAACGGCGAACTGCCCACCGCAGCCCAGCTGGCGGATTACAAAGGCATCCTCAAAACCATGCGCGGCCTGCCGCAGGCCCTGCGCGAAGTGCTCGAGCGCATCCCCGCCGATGCACACCCGATGGACGTAATGCGCACCGGCTGCTCCATGCTGGGCAACCTGGAAGGCGAAGAGTCCTTCGACCAGCAACAGGACCGCGCCAACCGCCTGCTGGCCGCGTTCCCGTCCATCATCTGCTACTGGTACCGCTTCACCCACGACGGTGTGCGCATCGAAACCGAAACCGACGACGACTCCATCGGCGGCCACTTCCTGCACATGCTGCGCGGCGAAAAGCCGAACGACCTGCACGCACAGGTAATGAACGTATCCCTGATCCTGTACGCAGAGCACGAGTTCAACGCCTCCACCTTCACCGCGCGCGTTTGTGCCTCCACACTGTCTGACCTGTTCAGCTGCATCACCGGCGCCATCGGCTCCCTGCGCGGCCCGCTGCACGGCGGCGCCAACGAAGCCGCCATGGAACTGATCGAGCGTTTCTCCTCTGCCGACGAAGCAGAAAAAGAACTGATGGGCATGCTCGAGCGCAAGGAAAAAATCATGGGCTTCGGCCACGCGGTCTACACCGAATCCGACCCGCGCAACGCCATCATCAAGCAGTGGTCCGAAAAACTGGCCGCCGACGTTGGCGACGACGTGCTGTACCCTGTATCCGTACGCTGTGAAGAAGTCATGTGGCGCGAGAAGAAGCTGTTCTGTAATGCCGACTTCTTCCACGCTTCTGCGTACCACTTTATGGGCATTCCCACCAAGCTGTTTACGCCGATCTTCGTCATGTCCCGCGTAACCGGCTGGGCCGCCCACGTATTCGAACAGCGCGCCGACAACCGCATCATCCGCCCGAGCGCCGAGTACACCGGCCCGGAACTGCGCAAAGTGACCCCGATCGCGGATCGCTAACACGATCGAAACCGCAGAACGTGATGCGAAGGCACTGATGCCGGGGTCCCTTTTGCAGGACTGTCTGCGAGAGGGATCTCGCAGCCAAGCCCCCATGGATGGGTTCACGGCGTGTCCTGCAAAAGGGATCCCGGTAGCAGTGCCGCCACTCAACCACCCGATTGCGTGATCCCCAATGAATACCGAATTCAGAAAAAAACTCCCCGGCACAGACCTGGATTATTTCGACACAAGAGAAGCAGTCGAAAACATCCAGCCGTGTAGCTATGAAAAACTGCCGTATACCTCCCGTATCCTGGCGGAAAACCTCGTGCGCCGTTGTGAGCCGGAAAAACTCACCGACGCCCTCAAGCAGATCATCGAACGCAAGCGCGACCTCGACTTCCCCTGGTTCCCCGCGCGCGTCGTCTGCCACGATATTCTCGGCCAGACCGCACTCGTGGACCTCGCCGGCCTGCGCGACGCCATCGCCGAAAAGGGCGGTGACCCCGCCAAAGTAAACCCGGTCGTGCCCACCCAGCTGATCGTCGACCACTCCCTGGCCGTCGAACACCCCGGTTTTGAAAAAGACGCGTTCGAAAAGAACCGCGCTGTGGAAGAGCGCCGCAACGAAGACCGCTTCCACTTCATCAACTGGACCAAAACCGCGTTTGAAAACGTCGACGTAATCCCGCCCGGCAACGGCATCATGCACCAGATCAACCTGGAGAAAATGTCTCCGGTGGTGCAGGTGAAAGACGGCGTGGCCTTCCCGGATACCTGCGTCGGCACCGACAGCCACACCCCGATGGTGGATGCGCTCGGCGTAATCTCCGTAGGCGTGGGCGGCCTTGAAGCCGAAAGCGTCATGCTCGGCCGCGCCTCCTACATGCGCCTGCCCGACATCGTCGGCGTCGAGCTGACCGGCAAACTGCAGCCCGGCATCACCGGTACCGACATGGTACTGGCGCTGACCGAATTCCTGCGCCGCGAGCGCGTGGTGGGTGCGTATCTCGAATTCTTCGGCGAAGGTGCTTCCAGCCTGAGCCTGGGCGACCGCGCCACCATCGCCAACATGACGCCCGAATACGGCGCCACCGCCGGCATGTTCGCCATCGACGAACAGACCATCGACTACCTGAAACTCACCGGCCGCGACGACGAGCAGGTAGCCCTGGTAGAGAAGTTCGCGAAAGAAACCGGCCTCTGGGCAGACAGCCTCAAGAACGCCGAATACGAGCGCGTACTCAAGTTCGACCTCTCTTCCGTTGGCCGCAACCTGGCCGGCCCGTCCAACCCGCACGCACTGCTGCCGGTATCCGAACTGGCTAACCGTGGCATCGCGAAAGAGTGGGAAGAGAAAGAAGGTGAAATGCCGGACGGTGCCGTGATCATCGCCGCGATCACCAGCTGTACCAACACCAGCAACCCGCGCAACATGATTGCCGCAGGCCTGATCGCGCGCAACGCCAACAAGCTCGGCCTAACCCGCAAGCCCTGGGTGAAAACCTCCCTGGCACCGGGTTCCAAAACCGTAAAAATGTACCTGGAAGAAGCCAACCTGCTGCCGGAACTGCAGCAGCAGGGCTTCGACGTGGTCGCCTTTGCCTGCACCACCTGTAACGGCATGAGCGGCGCACTGGACCCGAAAATCCAGAAAGAAGTGATCGACCGCGACCTGTACGCCACCGCCGTACTGTCCGGCAACCGCAACTTCGATGGCCGTATCCACCCGTACGCCAAGCAGGCCTTCCTGGCTTCACCGCCATTGGTCGTTGCCTACGCGATTGCGGGCACCATCCGCTTCGATATCGAAAAAGATGTACTGGGCCACGACAAAGACGGCAACCCGGTGACCCTGAAAGATATCTGGCCGAGCGACGAAGAGATCGACGCGATCGTCAAACAGAGCGTGAAGCCCGAGCAGTTCCGCGAGGTCTACATCCCGATGTTTGACCTCAATAAAGCGGAAGCAGAGAAGGGCGAGCCGCTGTACCACTGGCGCCCGCAGAGCACCTACATCCGCCGCCCGCCGTACTGGGAAGGTGCGCTTGCAGGCGAGCGCAGCCTCAAAGGCATGCGTCCGCTGGCCGTGCTGGGTGACAACATCACCACCGACCACCTGTCGCCGTCCAACGCGATCCTCGCCAGCAGTGCCGCCGGTGAATACCTGGCGAAAATGGGCCTGCCGGAAGAGGACTTCAACTCTTACGCGACGCACCGCGGCGATCACCTCACCGCCCAGCGCGCCACCTTCGCCAACCCGAAACTGTTGAACGAAATGGTGCGCGATGAAAGCGGTGCAGTGAAGCAGGGCTCTCTCGCCCGTATCGAGCCGGAAGGCAAGGTCACCCGCATGTGGGAAGCCATCGAAACCTACATGGACCGCAAGCAGCCGCTGATTATTATCGCCGGCGCCGACTACGGCCAGGGCTCCTCCCGCGACTGGGCTGCCAAAGGCGTGCGCCTCGCCGGTGTGGAAGCGATTGTGGCAGAAGGCTTCGAGCGCATTCACCGCACCAACCTGATCGGCATGGGCGTACTGCCGCTGGAATTCCAGCCGGGTACTACCCGCGAGACCCTGGGCATCGACGGTACCGAGACCTTCGACGTACTCGGCGACCGCACCCCAGGCGCAACCCTCACCCTGCTGATCCACCGGAAAGACGGTGAGACCGTAGAAGTACCGGTGAAATGCCGTCTGGATACCGCCGAAGAGGTGTCCATTTACGATGCCGGCGGTGTACTGCAGCGCTTCGCCAACGACTTCCTCGAAGCCGAGGGTGCCGCGCAATGACCGCTTTTGCTCCCCAAATCAAAGTGCCCGCCACCTATATGCGTGGCGGCACCAGCAAGGGCGTATTCTTCCGCCTGCAGGACCTCCCGCAATCCGCACAGGTTCCGGGCGCCGCGCGCGACAAGCTGCTGCTGCGGGTGATCGGCAGCCCCGATCCCTACGGCAAGCAGACCGACGGCATGGGCGGAGCTACCTCCAGCACCAGCAAAACCGTCATCCTGTCGAAGAGCGAGCAGCCGGAGCACGACGTGGATTACCTGTTCGGACAGGTCTCCATCGACAAGCCGTTCGTGGACTGGTCCGGCAACTGCGGCAACCTCACCGCCGCCGTCGGTGCCTTCGCCATCAACAGCGGTTTTGTCGATGCGGCGCGCGTTCCAGAGAATGGCATCTGCACCGTGCGCATCTGGCAGGCCAACATCAAGAAAACCATCATCGCCCACGTACCCATCACCAACGGGGAAGTGCAGGAGACCGGTGATTTCGAACTGGACGGCGTCACCTTCCCGGCGGCAGAAGTGCAGATTGAATTCATGGACCCGGCGGATGGTGAAGGGGCGATGTTCCCCACCGGCAACCTGGTGGACGACCTGGAAGTGCCGGGCGTCGGTACCTTAAAGGCCACCATGATCAACGCCGGCATCCCGACCATCTTCGTCAACGCCGCGGATATCGGTTACACCGGCACCGAATTGCAGGAAGCCATCAATGGTGACGACAAGGCCCTCGCCATGTTCGAGAGTATTCGGGCATATGGCGCGAAGGCCATGGGCCTGATCGCGACGGTGGAAGAGGCAACCGCTCGCCAGCATACCCCCAAGGTCGCGTTTGTCGCGGAACCGAAGGGCTATGCGGCCTCCAGTGGCAAACAAGTGGCCGCAGATGATATCGACCTGCTGGTGCGCGCCCTGTCCATGGGCAAACTGCACCATGCCATGATGGGCACCGCTGCGGTGGCCATCGGCACCGCCGCTGCGATTCCCGGTACTTTGGTCAATCTGGCAGCGGGAGGCGGGGAGCGCAATGCGGTTACCTTTGGCCATCCGTCCGGTACCTTGCGGGTCGGTGCGGAAGCGGAAGTCGTGAATGGGCAGTGGACTGCTACTAAGGCCATTATGAGTCGCAGTGCGCGGGTTTTGATGGAAGGGTGGGTGAGAGTGCCCGGTGACGGCTTCTAGGTACTTCGGGTCGGGCCCGCGTACCAACGGGGATTCCTGACGCCGGCTCTAGGTGACTAACAAGGCGGGCCCCAAGGGGCTCGTTTTTTTTGGGGTGTACTATGAGCCGTACGAAAGTTACACAGTCTGGGAGCTCTTTTAAGCAGTCCTCGTCATTTGATCCATTGGTGCGAGGCTAAGTCATTGACTTAAAACGTGATTCAAATACCATCGATTGTAGATCCATCCAGAATAATAAAGACGCAAATTAGACCAACTATTAAGGATACATTCGAAGATTAGTCATGCTGTTTATGTTTCGGGGTATTCTAAAACCATTTGTTAATCCGTCCCCAGCTAGCGAGAGTCTAGCTATATAGACGTGTCTCTTGTGTGACTGAAATACAAGTTAGAAAAGCATGGAAAACACATTAAAAATTTTAGAGTCAGTAAATCAATTTTATTCACAATCCTTCAACCAGTTAGTAGTAATAACGGTGGCTCTTCTTGCCTTTGCCGGGGTTATTATGCCGATATTGGTCTCTGCTTATCAAAAACGCATATTCAAGCTAGAGCATAATGAAATTAAAGAGTCTTTAAGGCGCGAACTTGACTTAGAGTTGGATGTTCAAATATCTAAAATTAAGCGCGAATATGAGGTGAAAGAAGGTGAATACGAAAGAAAATTCGAGGAGCTAGAGGGGAAGCTTGAAAAAGAAGTTGCTGTTGCAGTTGGAGGAAACTTCCATATTCAAGGTAATATGAACCTAGAAAGTGGAAGCTATTATGCGGCATTCTTTAGTTTTACTAGAGCCTCCGTTGAGCATATTAAGGCAGGACGAGAAGGTAATCTGAGACGTGCGTTACGACGAATTAATGAAAAATGCCTGCCCAAATTGAATAAGCAACTTTTGGAGGCTGATGAATCTGTAACTGATTCATTTTCAGAGCTTGTTTCAATGTTGGAGGAATTCAACGTTAATGGTCGCTATGCCGATGATTTGAAGCTTTTAAAATATAGATACAAGCAAGCTCAAGAGCGTTCAGCTAAAGAAACTGCATAGTAATGCGCTGCAATAGGATGTCATGCTTTATACTTAGTCGCTTCGCTGCTATTTGTGCGCGCAAAATAAGCAGATACTTAGTGCGGCGTTAGGAGCCGAGCAAGCCTGGTCCCGATATTACGAATTGAGAGGGTGGAAATTGAATTTTATTAAGATACAGGATCAGCTAGATACAAACAGAAGATCTGTTGCATTTGATAGCTACGATATTACCTTGAAGCAACTGTACGATATGGTATTGGAGGGAATGGTTGATATAGCCCCGGAATACCAGCGTCACTTCGTGTGGGACAATGCACGGCAGTCAGCGTTAATTGAGTCACTGTTTCTTGGAATACCAATTCCAAGTCTATTCATGGCGACTAATCGGGACGCATCATGGGAAGTAATTGATGGGCTGCAACGGCTTACAACAATATTAAACTTTATAGGTGAGCGCGAAGAGTTGGAAGAGTTAGGGATCAAACATAAAAAGCTCAAGTTGTCTGGTCTCGAGAAATTAGACTCTATGAATGGGCTGTATTATGAAGACTTACCTAAGTCAATGCAGTTTATGCTGCAGACAAGACCGTTAAGGATAACGGTATTAAATGATCGTAGTGATTTCAACGTCAGGTATGACTTGTTTGAACGACTAAACACCGGTGGAGTCACGCTTCATGAGCAAGAAATAAGAAACTGCGTCTATATTGGCGAGTTCAATGATTTCATTAAAGAGTTATCAGGGAATGTAGATTTTCGTTCAGTTGTGAAAATGACAGAGAGAGCTGAGCGTTTGGGGAGTTATGAGGAGCTGGTTTTAAGGTTTTTTGCCTATTACGAAGATCAAGAATTATTCGTGCATAGTGTGAAAGAGTTTCTAAATGAATACATGGAGAAAAAGACGAAAAATTTTAATAATAAAAAGCAGCTTCGTGATTTGTTTTTGAAAACTTTCAAGGCTTTGAAGGAGAGTTTGCCGGATGGGATAGTTCGTGGGGCAAGGAAGAATATAACCCCAATTGTTTTGTATGAGGCAATATCTGTCGGGTGTGCAAAAGCTCTAAATAGTGGTGAGCCATGTGACTTGTCTCAACTGCCGGAATTATTAAATGATGCTGATCTAAAAAAATATACGACTGGTGCTACTAATAGTAAGAAAATGCTGGAAAAAAGAGTCGCGATTGTAAGGGATGCTCTATTGAATGCTGTTTAATATTGTCCGTTCAAATTCAAGAGAGCGCTTTAATGAGGTTTTTATAAATCTGGCATCCATAGAAAAAGGCGAAGAGGATGGAGCGTCCTCAGTTGAGGTTAAGATACAAAGAGGATTGTTCTACGTTCATTTGTACTCCGCTTTGGAAAAAGCAGTTAATGAAACAATTGAACAGACGATATTGCTAGTGAAGCAGGATGCTGTGAAGAATAAGCACTATGAAAACACCTTTAATGTAATATCTCTGAACTCAAAAATGCAGGCTTTTAAACACTGCAGTAACAAAAATTATTTTTCGAAGTCAATAGAAGTTTTCGAGAGTCTAGGATCTGAAGAGCGTTTTGATCTAAGCAATACTATTTTTTCTGAGAATCTTCAAAATATTTGGTATAAGACAATTCAAGAGTCGATTCGAAGCTTTGGAGCAGAGCCGATCAACATTGAGCCACGCGTGCGGTTAACTATTGATGAGGTGGTAGATAAGAGAAATGCTGTCGCGCATGGAAGGGAAACGCCGGTTTCAGTTGGTGAGAGGCACCGATCAGATATGTTGCGTGTTAAGTCTCAAGAGATTCAGTTGGTTGTCGAGCAATTTATATCCACATTTGAGGATTATGTGGTCAATAAAAAATATATTAACCCTATCTACGTCAATGAATACCAACAAGCCTAAGAAGTTTCTTGTGATCGCGTCAATTAGGCTGCTCGGAAGTTCGCATCTATTGAAATATTAAAATAAATTGGGTTAGATCAACATTATGACACCCATTAGCACCCACTGATTTTCCCATCCATTAGTCTATGGCCATAGCAAAAAGGGAGGGGAAACTTGATGGCCGGATTGCTGCGCCTCGGTCCTGCAGGGATTTCGCAGCATGTCATACAGCGGGGCAACAACCGGCAGGTTTGCTTCTTTTCAGAGCAGGACTTGATCGTCTTCGCCGGTTGGCTAAAACAGGTTGATCTGAACCCATTTATTATTCATTTCCAATCAGCGTTCGCTAAATCTTTATCAAACACCAACCCTTCTAATAAACGGGGTCAGATCAACATTATGACACCTATTATCACCCACTCAAATAAAAAGGACACCCACTAATTGGAAAATCGATTGGGAAACGTCATTGCTCGTACCAGAAAAGCGTATTTGATCTGCGGCTGGATAGAATGGTCGGTGGTATAGCGGTAATGCGCGGCATACAGCATATTTCAGGTACGGTAATATCTCACAGCCGGCCTGCGATGATGCTTTTTGATAAGTTTTAGCTCGGGTTAAGAGGTTGCGGGAGCAATAAATAGGGTCAGATCAATATTATGGCGCTAAACCAATTAGATGTGTTTGAAACCAAAAGTATGATTTGCCTCGTTTCTCTTGCAACAAGTTGCCGAACGATCCGATGGGTGAAATACGTAATAAATGACCAAGATCCAGAATCAATCCGCCCTTGATGAAACGTTGAAGAAGATCGGCAGGAACGTCCTGACTTTCCAGCGAATGGAAGCGATGCTGAAGTTCTTGATTTCGTATTCGAGGTTACAAGGAACAGCGAGCGAGCTTCAGTCAAATCATGAGAAAGCGGTTGATGCCGTCTCTATGCAAACCATGGGGAATTTGGTCAAAAACTTCGTGACGTCGGTGTATTCAGAGCTAAACCGGGAACCTGAGTCACCTCTTGATAATGAACAAGCCTGGATTTCATTTTCATTCAAAGTCGAAACTGACGAAGCAAGCACTGAGAATAAACGGGGTCAGATCAACATTATGACACCTATTAGCACCCGCTAAGTTTTTACATCCATTAGTCTATGGCCATCAGAAAAAGGGATTTGCTATGGCCAGATTGCCGCGCCTCGGTCCTGCGGGTATACCGCAGCATGTCATTCAGCGGGGTAATAACCGGCAAGCTTGCTTCTGTTCAGAGCAGGATATGATCGCCTACACCGGCTGGTTAAAACAGTACGCAAAGGAATTCAATATTCAGGTGCATGCCTGGGTGTTGATGACCAACCACGTCCACCTACTGGTAACCCCGGAGTCTGAGCAGGGTGTTAGCAAACTGATGCAGGCCCTTGGGCGTATTTATGTGCGTTACTTCAAT
The DNA here is from genome assembly GCF_020524885.1 of Microbulbifer elongatus. GTDB lineage: Bacteria > Pseudomonadota > Gammaproteobacteria > Pseudomonadales > Cellvibrionaceae > Microbulbifer > Microbulbifer elongatus_A. The sequence goes on from NZ_JAIVKJ010000003.1 coordinate 479,126, forward strand.
CGGGAGTATCGGCGTTCAGGGACCCTGTGGGAGGGGCGCTACAAATCCTGTCTGGTCCAATCTGAGAATTATCTTTTACAGTGTTACCGGTATATCGAACTAAACCCGGTGCGTGCGGGCATGGTGTCGGATCCGGGGGAATATTTCTGGTCGAGCTATGGCTGCAACGGGCTGGGGAGGGCATCCAGCCTGCTCACACCTCATATGCAGTATCTCGCACTGGGAGTCTCCCCGGCGCTGCGTCAGGAGCGCTATCGCGCGTTGTTTCGGCATGCACTAGATGCGCCTGCTCTCGATAAGATCCGTGGGGCCTTGAATAGGGGGTTAGCACTGGGTAGTGGTCGATTCAAAGCGCAAGTCGAGAAGCAATTTGCCCGTAGAGTGACTGAAATGCCGCTGGGGCGCCCGCGCATGATTTTTCTGTGAATGCTACTTTTTTTTAATGAAATTGATTTTCCCTCATTCACTTTGTTTTGAGCGAGCCCCTTAAGAATCTATAAGGGGCTCACTCTAACCAGCCTTATCTGCTTTCCACGCCGGCGTCCCCGATCTCACCTTTAAATCCAATTCCAAATTTTTGGAAGCCGGTGGGGAGCTGGAAATTGCTTAAGCCAATCACACACTCAGGATTATCTCCAGTAAGGCGCGACATTGAATCCATCACTGTGTACATTTCATCACTAGGTTGTCCGGTTACTGCAACTACTGAAATAATGTCCGCGGAGTTCACTCCAGCAGATTTCATGTCGCTAACTAACGCATTTGCTGTCGAATTGAGAGCTCCCAGAGTGTGGTAGGCGAGCCCAACCACTTGAGCATTCTTTGTGGAGACTGCCGCAATGACAGCCTGAGCACCCTTTGGATCCAGGCACCCAGCTGTTACAAGTCCGGTAGCTTGTGGCGACGCTTTTAGTGCTTGCGCGAACCATAAATTTACCGTTTTCGACCCAGCGGTTGATGACATAGAAGGGCATGGTCCGGTAACAGTTCCTCTGCCAATTGTGAGAAACAGGTTGCTAATTGTAATTGGGGCTTTTGGTTGGGTGCGGTCAATTTTGTAAACTCTGGGAGACCAGGTGGCGCTTAGGCTAGAAGGAGGCATGGTTTATCCTCTTTTTCTGGGTTCTATGGTGCACCGTTATTACGGTGCACCATGAGTATTGTTTGTGTTTTGCGAGGAATTACTGCGGGTCGTTGTTAGCTTTGCAGCCGTGATCTCTTGATATTTCATAAAGAACCATTCCCACTGGAACAGACTGGCCGGCGGCTGACAACATTTGGTTGAACTCAGTATTTTCGTGCTCGGCATATGCAAGAGATGCATCCACCTTTCCGGCGACGGCATCCTGTAAAGCTTCGCCAGAACCAGTAAGAATTACAGATGTATCTTTGGACTGTCCTCCGAATGCCATGTAGCTTTCTGCGCTAATTAGACGCACGACAAAGCGAAGCTTCTTATAGTCTTTATGGTCGTGGACTTGAGATGTTATTTTGTCTAATACACTCGTATCCATAAATATTGGGGTCAGAGTAAAATTTTTCCGCTGTATTCAACGGGACTATTTATTTCGGGACTATGATGTTACCTCCATTTTTTCAGGAGGTATTATGGCTCGGCTTCCCAAGGTTGCTCCGATTGGTATTCCTCAACATGTTGTCCAGCGGGGTAACAATCGGCAGGTTTGCTTCTGTAGCGATGAAGATTTCACTGCCTATGCAGGTTGGTTGAGGGAGTGTGCCGCACAGTACCAGGTGCAGGTTCACGGCTGGGTCTTTATGACAAATCATGTCCACCTGCTTTTGACGCCTCTGGCTGATCAGGCAATATCCAGGATGATGCAGGCCCTTGGTAGGTTGTATGTGCGATATTTTAATCGAGAATGCCGTCGCTCCGGCACCCTCTGGGAAGGTCGCTTTAAATCCTGTCTAGTGCAGTCAGAGGAGTATCTGTTGCACTGTTACCGATATATTGAGTTGAATCCCGTCCGTGCGGCGATGGTTTCGAATCCAGGGGAGTATCACTGGTCCAGTTATTCGTCCAATGCACTGGGAGTGCCTTCGTCGCTATTGACGCCCCATCCTGAATACCTAAAGCTGGGTCGATACCCGAGGCAGCGCAGGGAGCGGTATCGGGCATTGTTTGCCAGTGCGCTGGACCCAGAGTTCATGGATAAAATATCCACTCTCACCGATAAGGGGCTGGCATTGGGTAATGACCGTTTTAAGGCGGAGATCGAGGCCCAGTGTCAGAGAAGAGTAACGCCCGAAAGAGTAGGGCGGCCACGCATAGAGGGGTAGGCTTAATTTTTTTGTCTAAATATTGCTCTGCCCCGAAGTTCCGCCAATTTCGCGATGTTTTTTTTCCAGCATGCTAAAGTAGCGCTTGAATCGATTACCCAGAAATATAATCGGACAGTGCCATGGATGCTCTAATCCCACTTCTACTCGTTTTTATTGTCCTGAATCGCAAGCAATTGTCCGAAGATAAACTCTATCGGGCAAATGTATTCGCCATCGTGGGGATATTTTACTTCGTTTTTTTACAGTATATTTATTACTGGAATCGAGTTTTTCAAGTGGATGGCTGGGGGCAGTTTGTTCCAAGTCTAATCGCTGTCCTGGTGACAGTAGGTTTGTCTCTTTCTCCGTGGAATAAGCGAAGTCATTTGGCGAAGACCGGGAGCTTATGCGCTCTTTTTGTGGTTTTCCTATCCGGAACCTACATCTTTGATATTTCTATCAAAGAATGGCTGGCGGAAAAAGGTGGATTCTATGCAGGCGATGTAGAAGTGCCTTGGGTTGGAACGGGTGATAATCGAGAACGATCATTTGAGTTCGGATCTGTCGGTTTGAAAATGAAGGCTTTAGATGGGTGGAGTAAAAATCAACTCCCTACCGGCCATGAATATTTGGTATATGAGATGGGCGGGGAACAGCGTGTTGAGGCTCGGCCCAACTGCTTGGGTAAGAGGAATGTAGATATTCCAACTTATCTATTGAATATTCTCAAGTCACTTGAAGCTCAAAATAAAACTGTTAGCTCTAGCTACCAATGTGAAGAGTTCGCAGATCTAAAAAAATGCCTAGTTAAAGTGGCTTATTCGTCAGAGAATAGTGGCTATCAGCGCTGGCATTGGCTTGTTGATAAAGTGGGTGATGGGGGAGTTGTGATAGATTTTATACTGCCAGAAGATGGTGAGACTCTGCAGGAAACACTCAAAGAATTGATGGCGTCAACTCAAATTCTGGAGAAGCGTACAGCTGAAATCTGCCATACGCCCGCTGCCTGGCTCTAATTTGACCCAACTTGATCACCTAGCTTATCTATTACCGGGCATTCCCACTCTTCGTTTCCTGTACTGGCCGCGGCATCTTTGTACAAGCTGGCCCGTTGTGATGGAGCCGCATTACGAATAGCTGACCAGGCAATGTAAGCATCACTGGAAGTGCTGATTTCTTCAGATAGTGAACTATCCAAGCGTTTTGCACGTTCTTCTGGAGATAGGTCAGGAAATTCCGAGTTTTTTGATAACTCAATTAATTTGGTGCAAAGTTTATCGAAATCGTTGATATCAGCGCCTGATATTTGAGAGTTCTTTGTGCCACAAGCGCTGACTAATGCTAGGGCAAGGAGCGATATTACGTATTTAATATTCATTTTTTCGCTATGGTCTCCCAGTGAAAGCCGCCGTTAGTTCCTGCTTGGTAGGGTTTTTTGGGGCGGTATATTTTAAGGAAATTTTCTGGTTGATAATCTGCAACCAGATTCTCGTTGGCATCCGTAATGTACACCCAGAGTCCTATATTACTAATCCAAGCTGTTCCGCCTCTGGTTGCAATTGTCATTGCGTTAATTTCGGGTGATGAAAATCCGTAATTACTACAAGGGCGGATAAACTGTGCGTACTTTGCCGGCTCTTTTGTTTTAACTTGTTCAAGCTTTCGCTGGGTGTCATCGTCAACCACAGCTTTTGTCAGCCCAGTAAAAATTGCTGCCGGCGCAGAAAGGAAACCTGTAGCCCATATGCCAACATCGACAGCGCCGGGTTTCGTGCCTTCTGCAGCATAATTGACTGCCCAGGTAGCGGGGGTAACAAGGGCCCCGGCGACTTTTTTGCCGGTCTGCTCTAGGCCAATTGAGGCAATAGTACCACTTATGGTCTGAATGGTGTTTTTGTGATTCTGAATGGTTGATGCAGTGTCTGCCATTACCAACTCCTTTTGGTTTTTGGAGAGGCAATTCTGTAAGGTTCCGGTGGCATATTCAACCAAAATAAACCGTGCCAGAGTGTGAATATCTTGGGGCCCGATAAAATATTGGCTTCCTATGCCGCTGTGAGCTCAACTGTCAAAATGTTACTCTAACCCCAATATCATCTGCCTGCTGGTAACTCCGAGCGTATGAGGTTGGGTCCATGGATGGGAAACCACTAGATACAGAAATCGATCACCACACTACGAAATTTATCGTGGGCGTTATTGCTTTGTCACTCGCGATTTTTACGGACTTGCTGACGCCTGGGGTCAGTATCAGCTCTATTAGTCTGTCATATCATTTAACGGATAATGCCCGAAATGTATTTGTTGGTTCTCTCTGCGTTATCTCGGCTTTTCTCTGGTCGTATAATGGCTACTCGCTATTTCAAGCTGTCTTGAGTAAAGTCGCGGCAGTCGCTGTCGCAGCAGTGGCATTCTTTCCATGCGATTGCTTCACAGGTCGGTTTGATGACGGAGCAGCTAGAGAACCCACGATGACCGGGGTTGTCCATACGTCCTCTGCAATATCAATGTTCATTATCCTCGCAATTTTTTGTTGGCTGTTTTACCTGAGAGCTAGAGATAAAGATTCTAAAGAGGCGAAGGTTAGGGGGCGGATTTATAGAATCTGCGCAGTTGATATGGTTGGCGCTATGACCGTGCAGTTGCTCGATATTTTGGGGGTAGATTTTAGCGGTATTACTCAGCGGCTGACGTACTATGTCGAAGCGACAGGATTGATGGCATTTGGTGTGGCATGGATGACGGCGAGCCGCATGTTGCCATTTATTACTAATGAAGATGAGCGTATAAAAATTGAGCTTTCTGGAAGGTAGCTGATTTTATGGGGTTGCGCTCATTTCCCGGTATTGGTTGTTTTCTGTTCATTTGCGGGTAAATTCAGCGACGATTCAGTTGCGCCGGGTTAAAAAGCAGGTGTGAATCCAAGGAAAACGCACCATGCGCCAGATCCCATACCGATTACTCGCCGCTCTCACCATCACATTGACGCTCGGTGGCTGTGTCACCTACCCATCAGCCCCGCCGGTGATCGGCGGGAGCACTTATGTCCGCACGGCTCCTCCGGTTTACTCCTATTCCGTGATCACCGATCCCGGCTATCGCTATTACGACGATGCCCTCGGCGTTTACGTGTTCTATGACCGCAGCGACGTTTTCTATCGAGAGGGGCGTTACTACCGTTGGTATCAGGACCACTGGATCAGTGCCAGTCACTGGAATGGCCGTTGGTATCCGGCCCCCAACTTCTATATCTCGGTAAACTTCAATGATCGCTGGTATTCGCGCTTGCGCCGCCACGGCCACAACTATGCTGGAGGACACCACTACAGACCGCCGCGCCGGCACGGTCATGACGACGACTACAATCGGCGGGACTGGCATGACAGCAACGCGTATCGACATGATCGCCGTGAGAAGGGCCAGGATCATCGTGAGAAGGACTGGGATCGTCGTGAGAGGGGCCAGGATCAACGTGAGAAGGTTCTGGATCGTCGCGAGATGGTTCTGGACCGCCGTGAGAAGGTTCGGGATCGTCGCGAGATAGTTCAGGATCGTCGTGAGAAGGTTCGGGACCGTCGTGAGAAAGATCTGAATCGTGGTCTAGGCGGTAAACATGGGATTGCGGGCATAGCCGAGCAAAAACGGCGGGCGTCTCAGATGGATAACCGCAGCGCGGATCGCCGTAATGAACGCCCGGAGCCGCGTCGGGTTCCAAGTCGGAATCCCAATCGGGACGAGCGGGTAGTTAAACTTGCGGACAAGCCCACCGGCACTCGCGGCCCACGAGTTATTCCTGCAGTAGATCGTCCAGCAGTCGATCGCCGCACGGTACACGATAGGCTCAAGCCGCAAAGCCAGCGCGCTCAGCCCCAGCGCAAAGCGCTAAATTATCGGCTCAATACGGCCGCGAAGCCAGCTCCACGCCAGGAGCACAAGCAACCAAAGAGCGAGCAGCCTAAGAAAAAGGAACAGAGAAGGGAGAAGGAAAAGAATTCCAAAGAGAAAACCGATAAGCGCAAGCAGGTGCGCCAGGAGCGTGAGCCACATTCTCGTAAATCCAGAGAAGTACAGCGTCGGATCGATTAGGTCAGTCTAAAAATGGGGTTGGCTCAATGTCATGGCGTTAGGTTAAGAGGGGGCGTCTCCCTCTCCCCTCTGTTTCGGGGGCTCATCTAGATTCTGCTCGTCCAGTTTTGGCGTTTACTGACGCCTGTGCATTTATCCAGTAAAATGGCGCCCATCACCAACCCAAGCCTCAACCCAGATTAGTCTCTTGCCTCAAGGTTTCCTTCTCACTCGCCACAGCTTTGATCAGCGCGGCAGCACCTGCATCCACTACTGGCTGGCCACGCCCGAGGGCCCGGTCAAGCTGGTTATTGAGGGCGAGCGCCCGGTATTTATGGTGAAGGTGGCGGACCGTACCCCGGTGACGGTGACGGAGGCGCTGGCTGACGTGCCTTACGATTGGCAGCAGCTGGGTTTCCAGACCTTTGGCCGCGAGGAAGCGGCCATGCTGTATTTCCCCACCATCGACGCCCACCGCCGGGCCCAGACCCTGTTGCTAACTCGTGGCATCGAGATGTTTGAAGCAGATTTTCGTCTCCACGACCGTTACCTGATGGAGCGCTTCGCCCGCGGTGGCCTCTACTTTGAAGGCGTGGCCCGGGCCAGAGACGGCTATACGGAATACCGGCAGGTGCGCCTTAAGGGCGCCGAGGTGCAGCCGGAATTCAAGGTGGTTTCCCTGGACGTGGAGTGCTCCGGGCAGGGTGAGCTTTATTCCGTTGGTCTCTACGGTCATGGTGTGGAAGAGGTGTTGATGGTTGGCAAGCCGGAGACTGCCGATACCACCATCCACTGGGTGGGTGACGAACGGGCCCTGCTTCAGGCTCTGGAGGCCAGGATCCAATCTCTGGATCCCGATGTCATCATTGGCTGGGCCGTGGTGGACTTTGATTTTCGACTGCTGCTGAAACGGGCTGGGCGCCACGGCCTGCGCCTGAAGCTAGGGCGCGGTGGTACAGAGGCCCGCTGGCGAGATGGCCGCGAAGGCAACCAGGGCTTCGTGACGCTGCCGGGCCGGGTTGTACTCGACGGCATCGACGGACTGAAGAGTGCCACCTACAACTTTGAAAGCTTCAGCCTGGAGTTCGTGTCCCAGACCCTGCTAGGCAGGGGCAAGGATACCGAGGACGTGGACAACCGCCTGGCGGCGATTGAGTACGACTTCCGCCATAACAAGCCCAAACTCGCCGCCTACAATCTGGAAGACTGCCGCCTGGTCTGGGATATTTATCAGCACACCCGCTTGCTGGATTACCTGCGCCTGCGGGCCCAACTCACGGGCCTGGAGCTCGACCGCAGCGGCGGTTCAGTGGCGGCCTTTACCAACCTCTACTTGCCCAGGCTCCACCGCAGCCGCTATGTGGCGCCCAACCTGCCGGCCGACGGCGGCCTGGCTAGCCCGGGCGGTTATGTAATGGATTCCCGGCCGGGCCTGTACGACAACGTGCTGGTGCTGGATTTCAAGAGCCTGTATCCGAGCATTATCCGCACCTTCAAGATCGACCCTATGGGGTTGATTGAAGGATTGGCCGAGGGATCAGCAGATGGAACGGAAGAGGGCGATGCGGATGACAACAGCATCCCCGGTTTTCGCGGTGCGCGCTTTTCCCGTGACAAGCACTTCCTGCCGGACATCATTACCAACCTCTGGGCCCAGCGCGACATCGCCAAGCAGGAGCAGGATGCCGCCCGCTCCCAGGCCATCAAGATCATCATGAATTCCTTCTACGGGGTACTCGGAAGTGGGGGCTGCCGTTTTTACGACACGCGTCTGGCTAGCTCCATCACCCTGCGTGGTCACGAGATCATGCAGCAGACGGCCCGCTGGATTGAAGAGCTCGGGCATCAGGTCATCTACGGCGATACCGATTCCACCTTTGTCTGGTTGAGCGGCAAGCCCAGCCCGGAAGAGGCTGATGCGATCGGCAAGAATCTCGCCAGTGAGATCAACACGCGCTGGCAGAACAAACTCAAAGACGAGCTGGCGTTGGCGTGCGAACTGGAGCTGGAATTTGAAACCCACTACCAGCGCTTTTTGATGCCCACCATTCGCGGTTCGGAGGCCGGCTCCAAGAAGCGCTATGCGGGCCTGGTGGTAACCGGGGGTGAGGAAAAGCTGGTATTCAAGGGCCTGGAAACAGTGCGCAGCGACTGGACTGCCCTGGCCAAGCAGTTTCAGACCCAGCTCTACGGAATGGTGTTTAAGGGTGAAGACCCGTCCGACTATATCCGCGAGACGGTAGAGAAAACCCGGGCAGGGGAGATGGACGAGCAGTTGGTGTACCGCAAGCGGCTCCGGCGCAAGCTGGAGCAATACGTAAAAAACATACCGCCCCAAGTGCGCGCGGCTCGACTGGCCGATGAACACCGCCGCCAGCAGGGGCTGGAACCCAAATATCAGAACAAGGGCTGGATTCGCTACGTGATTACCCTCAACGGCCCGGAGCCCGTGGATTACCTCCAGACACCGATCGATTACCAGCACTATATCGACAAGCAGCTAAAGCCCGTGGCCGATGCCATATTGCCCTTTATCGATCTGGATTTTGACAGCCTGGTGGATGGCCAGTTGGGGCTGTTTGGAGGTGCTGAGTGATGGAGGACAAGCGTATGGAAAGGAACACCCTTATTGCGCTTTTATCCATCAATGGATTTATGTTTTTGCTTGAACTGGCGTTGGGCTTGATCGCTCAATCGACCGGTTTGCTCGCGGACTCTCTGGATATGCTGGCGGATGCGTTCGTTTACGGGTTGTCGCTCTACGCGGTTGGCAAGGCGGTGGCGAAAAAGGCTACTGCAGCGAGAGTCAGTGGCTATCTGCAGATTCTGCTAGGCGTAGGAGTGCTGTTCGAGGTGCTCAGGCGCTTGGCGTTTGGCAGTGAGCCGCAAAGCACTTTGATTATTGGGGTGGGCATCGTTGCACTGCTGGCCAATGTTGCGTGTGTTGCACTTATCTCAAAGCATCGTGGTGGTGGTGTACACATGCGCGCTTCCTGGATTTTCTCCGTCAATGATGTCCTCGCTAATTTGGGGGTTATCCTGTCCGGTTGCCTGGTTGCGATAACTGGCAGTAGATATCCGGACTTGTTGATCGGCATGATCATTTCTGCGCTTGTTGTGCGTGGCGGTATTCAGATCGTACGCGAGGCCAGGGAGGCAGAGAAGTCTTATCAAAAGCCCTGACAGGGCGCCCCGGTACGAGTGTTAGAATGCCGGCCTGTCTGGCACTTCACTGGAGAACAATTGATATGAACACCACCCCCGCATTCTACCCAATCGGTACCCCCGGCACGCCCTGGGGCGAGGCGGAGCGCAACCAGTGGCTGTCTCGCCAGACCCGACACCGCAGCTACGAGTCTGAGGTGGTAAGCATGATCGAGCGTCTGAGAGACCGGTTCGATGTGGAAGAGTACGGCCGCCTGGAATATGGCGACGAGAGCTTCCCGCTGCTGGCGATCCGCAGCCGCAACTGGAATGACGACCTCCCGGTGGTACTGGTCACGGGCGGGGTGCACGGTTACGAAACCAGCGGCGTACACGGCGCGCTGCAGTTCGTGGATCAGCATGCCGCGGACTACGCCGGTCGCGTCAACCTGCTGGTGGCGCCCTGTATCAGCCCCTGGGGTTACGAGCGCATCCACCGCTGGAACCCGAACGCCATTGACCCGAACCGCTCCTTCTATGACAACAGCCCGGCGGAAGAGTCGGCGGCACTGATGCGACTGGTAGCGCCGGTGGTTGATCGCGTGGTGATGCATATCGACCTGCACGAGACCACCGATACCGACGAAACCGAGTTCCGCCCCGCACTGGCCGCCCGCGACGGCAAGCCGTTCACGCCGGGTGGCATTCCCGACGGCTTCTATCTGGTGGACGACAGCGAGAACCCGCAGCCGGAATTCCAGCAGGCCGTCATCGCGGCAGTAGAGAAGGTCACCCATATCGCCCCGGCCGATGACAACAACGAGATTATTGGCTCGCCGGTGGTTGCCCGCGGTGTTATCGAGTATCCGCTCAAGCAGCTGGGCCTCTGCGCCAGCGTCACCAACGCAACCTACAAGACCACCACCGAGGTCTATCCCGACAGCCACCGCGCCACGCCCGAACAGTGCAATACCGCGCAGGCGGTTGCCGTGTGTGCGGCGATCGATTACGCGCTGGCGCACGGCTAACAGGCACAAGAAATCGGCGGGGCGACCGGGAGGTCGCCTCTACGGACGATCAAAAGAAGATCTATGAAAGTACCCAAGAGATTACAACCGCTGGTCGATGACGGCATGATCGACGAGGTCATGGCGCAGTTGATGAGCGGTAAGGAAGCACAGGTTTATGTGGTGCGCTGCGGCGTCAGCTTGCGCTGTGCCAAGGTCTTCAAGGAGGCCAGCAAGCGCAGCTTCAAGCAGGCGGTGCAGTACCAGGAAGGCCGCAAGATGCGCAACAGCCGCCGCGCGCGGGCGATGTCGAAAAAGACCCGCTACGGTCAGAGAGAGCAGGAACAGGCTTGGCTGAGTGCCGAGGTCGACGCGCTGTATCGGCTGGCTTCGGCCGGCGTGCGCGTCCCCGAGCCATACGGCTTTGTCGACGGTGTATTGCTGATGGAACTGGTGGCCGATGACGAGGGCTATGCGGCCCCGCGGTTGGATGACGTCACGCTGACTGCGGAGCAGGCCCGCGAGTATCACGGCCAGGTAATGGCTGATGTGGTGCGCATGTTGTGTGCGGGCCTGGTACACGGCGACCTTTCCGAGTTCAACGTGCTGCTGGACCGCGACGGCCCGGTGATCATCGATTTGCCCCAGGCGGTGGATGCGGCCGGCAACAACAACGCCGCCATGATGCTGCAGCGCGATGTCGACAACATGCGCGCGTATTTCGGGCGCTTCGCCCCGGAACTATTGACGACCGATTACGGCCGGGAAATCTGGGCGCTGTATGAAGCGGGTGAGCTGCACCCGGAAATTACCCTTACCGGGGTATTCGAGCAGGACGCAACGAGTGTCGACGTCGCGGACCTGATGGCCGTCATCGACGATGTTCGCGAAGAGCAGGCCGAGCGCATGGCGCCGGCCTGGGAAGAGTAGGGCGATGATTGGCCAGGTGTCACTGCGACGATCCGCGCAATAGAGCGCAGGTCGTCGCGGTGTGGGCGGTCATCGACTATCCGCTGGCCTGGGGTGCTATTGAATTCCCATGGCTGCTTTCTTCATTCCGGCTTCGAGTTTCTTGATGTCTTCCGGCGATAGCTGCGGGCGATCGATCTTGATCGTCAGCTTGTTGAGCTTCGCCGTCAGGGGGAACGGAGGCAGGTAGTCGCTATCGTCGATGCCCGTGATCGTGTCTGAGCCGATATCAAAGCTCTCGTCCCACTGAAGAATGATGGGGATGGTTTTCTCCATCTTCTTCGTTGCGACTACTTTGCCGTCCACCTTGAGCGTGCCGGTTCCACCCTTGCCAACGCCGGCGAAGCTGTTGTACTTGATGGTGCCCAAGCCCAATCCGTCGTACTTGAAGTCGAATTCGATGGTGTGCCGTCCGGGGGTGAGTGCCTGCGGGGCCTGCCATTTCACCCATTCTAGGTTGACCATGTTCCAGTTGAATACGGGTTTGCCCTTCAGTAAGTAAAAGCCCCAGCCCGCGAAGCGCCCACCGGACGTCGCGATCATGCCCTCCGCGCCGCCCTCCGGCACCGTGATGTCAGCAGTGATGGTGTAAGACGTGTTGAGTAGGAAAGGCGCATCCCCTTGAGGGGTTCCCGTCATCGGCCGTGTGTAGACCAGCTCGTTGCGGCCTGCGGTCAGGCTTGGGCGCGGAGCTGCCATCCTTGCCGCTACCGAGGCGTTCATGGGGAATACCTGATGTTTTTTGGCTTCCTCAACGAACATCTGCCGCATTTGTTTGACCTTGTCCGGGTGTTTGGCTGCTATATCCTCGAATTGATTCCAGCTCTCGTTTAGGTTGTATAGCTGAAATTCCTGGTTGTTCAGTGGGTCAGCATTAGCGGCGCCTGACATTTCCCATGGCGCGCGGTTGACCTTGGTGCTCAGCAGCCATCCCTCGTGATAGAGCCCCCACTGGCCCATCATCTCGAAGTACTGGGTCTTGTGGCGCGATGGAGCCTTGGCATTCTTTGCGTCAAAGGTGTACGCAAAGCTAGTGCCTTCGATTGGCTTTTGTTTGATGCCGTCTACATACTCGGGCGCGGGAATGCCGATCACCTCCAGCAAGGTCGGAGTGACGTCAATCACGTGCATAAACTGCTCGCGCAAGCCGCCCTTGTCCTTGATGCGCTTCGGCCACGAGATGACCATGTTCTGGTTGATACCGCCGAGCCTGGACGCATTTTGCTTGAACCAGTCAAAAGGAGTGTCGAAGGCCCAGGACCAGCCCGCGGACATATGGTTATAGGCAAACTCGGTGCCCCAGGCATCGTAGTACTTCATCTGCACATCGACCGGTGGCGTGACATCATTGAATACGGCCACCTCGTTGAAGGTGCCCTCCGGTCCGCCTTCGGCGCTGGTACCATTGTCGCCATTGATGTAAATGACGATGGTGTTGTCGAGCTTGCCCAGATCCTCGAACGCCTGAATTACCCGACCGATTTCATGGTCGTTGTAGGCAACGTATGCCGCAAATACCTCGGCCTGCCGGATGTAGAGTTTTTTGGCATCTTCACTGAGCGTATCCCAGGGCGGCAGTATGTCTTTGGGCCAGGGTGTGAGTTTCTGGTCTGGAGGGATCACGCCGAGTTTCTTTTGGTTCTCGAAGATACGTTCGCGCAGTTTTTCATAGCCATCGTCAAACAGGTGCATCGCGCTAATTTTTTCGACCCATTCTCTGGTGGGGTGATGTGGTGCATGGGTTGCGCCGGGCACGTAATGCAAGAATATCGGCTGGCTGGGGTCGGTCTGGTGAATCCGGGTCATCCAGTCGATGGCGTCGTCAGCCATCGCCGTGATCAGGTTCCATGAAGGCTCCTCGCCGGTAACGGGCCACACCTTTGCGTTGGGATCGGAGCGATCCATCTTCAGGGTGCCCTCATGCCCCTTCCAAGGGAAGATCTGGGTCGTGTTGCGAAACAGATCGGGCCGCCACTGATTGGCATCGCCGCCGACGAAACCATAGAAGTAATCAAATCCCAACCCGGTTGGCCACTGAGTGAATGGGCCTGCTTGACTGGCCTGGTAGGTCGGCGTGTTGTGGTTCTTGCCGAACCAGCTTGTCGCGTAGCCGTTATCCCGCAGGATGCGACCGATGGTCGCATTGTCCAACCCGATGATGCTGTTGTAGCCGGGATAGCCCGTGGCTTGCTCGGAAATAACACCGAAGCCTACGGAGTGGTGATTGCGGCCGGTGATCAGTGCGGCGCGTGTTGGAGAGCACAGTGCGGTGGACATGATGCGGTTGTAGCGGAGCCCGCTTTCGGCGATGCGCTCCATCGTTGGTGTCGGGATGACGCCTCCAAACACACTGTTTACCGCAAACCCGGCATCATCGGTCATGATCAGCAGGATATTGGGCGCCCCCTCTGGTGGTACCACCCGCGGTGGCCACCAGGGCGTAGACTGGAGAGCCCCTTCCTTGATTACGCCGCCAAATTTCGGTGGTGGCGCCGGTAACTGATCACCGGGGATGGTGGTGGTTGCGCTGGGCGAACCGGGCTTGCCGTTATCCTGTTGCGCGGTCGCGGGAAGGGCAATGGCGAGTGCGACAGCGATCATTAGCAATGGCGTGATGTTCATGGGTATTCCCCGATGCGTGTTAAATAGGCCATACACAAACAGCGAATTGCTGTTTCCTGTATAGCCTAGCTAACGCTGCTTTCCCGGCCGGGAAAATGGCAAGCTTGTTGGCGCCGCCGTAGTCGCGGAAATGCTGAACTCGCTTTCGGCTTTATTCCGTGTGTGCCTTAGTAGATGTATCGCCAGCCGCTGGCCATTTGAGGCCGACTCGTATTGCCACGAGCAGGATCACCAGCGACATTTCCAGCGCAAGGAAAACACCAATAGGGTGGTCGGGCACACCCTGTATCATCAGGTAAATCAAATAGAGAGTGGCGAGCAGATTGCTGGCTAGGGTAATGCTGAGCGCGTAGCCTCGCGCTTGCCATAGCGGCTTGCTGAGCAGGATATTCAATACGGCGGTGCCGGTGAGCATCGCGCCGGGCAGTATCAGCAGCAAGCGTCGGATAAAGTCGTTATCCTGGCTCGTTATCTGCGACCACACGGCGATGAAGTGGCCATAGGCACCGAGGGTGAGCAGGGCACCAAGAAGCAACGCGCCGACTGCGGCAAGATTGTAAAGGGTGTTTCGCTGTACACCCTCTGTAGAACTAGAAGCCGACATCGCGCCCCCCGGCGGTAGCTAGTCCACATTCGTAAGCGAATACCACGGCCTGGGCGCGATCGCGCAACCCCAGCTTGGACAGCACACTGGAAACGTGGGTTTTTACCGTAGCCGGGCCAATAAACAGCGCGTCGGCGATTTCCGCGTTGCTCTTGCCAGCGGCAATCGCTGCCAGCACTTCGCGCTCCCGCGTGGTCAGGCGCTCCAGACGTTCGGTCAGGTTGCGGCCGGTTCCCAGCTTTTGCGCGAACTGGCTGATCAGACGTTGGGTGATACCGGGTGAGAGCATGGCACCGCCATCGGCAACGGTGCGCACTGCCTCCACCAGTGCTTCGGGTGGAATATCCTTGAGCACAAAGCCACTGGCACCAGCCTGCAGGGCGCGGAATACGTATTCGTCGGGATCGAAAGTGGTGAGGATGATCACGCGGCTTGTGGTGGCGTCGGCCTCTGCGTTTTCCTCGGGTTGGAGAATGCGCGCGGTGGCTTCCAGCCCATCCATCTCCGGCATTCGGATATCCATCAAGATGATGTCCGGCTGGTGCGCCCGTGCAGCCTCGATAGCCTCGACACCGGTGCCGGCCTCGGCCACCACTTCTATATCGCGCTCGTTGTCCAGCACCAGGGCAAAACCTCGTCGTACCAGTGCCTGATCATCCACCACCATCACTCGTATCATCTGGTTCCCTCTTCGGTCGTGGGCAGCTGTGCGATTACCTCAAAGCCACCATCTTCGGTCACACCGACGCGCAGGTGGCCACCGAGCAGTTCCGCCCGTTCGCGCATGCCCGCAATGCCGAGGCCACCACCGTGTTGTTTATCGCTTAGCTGTTCACCAGCAGGCTGCTCACCGGCATCGCGTCCATCATCTTTCACCGAGATGGCAACATGATCCGGCGCAACGCTTACCTTCACGCGCACGCTGGCTTCGGCGCCGACGTGTTTGATGACGTTGGTCAATGATTCCTGAATGATGCGGTAGGCGGCGAGGGCGACGCGCGCTGGTACGCCGTCGAACTCGCCGTGGGTTGCATAATCGACCCGGGCTACGACCTGCCGCACCTTTTCGATCAGGGCCGGGATGTCATTCAGGTCTGGCTGGGGTGCAAGTTGCGCCTCATCACTGGTCGGGCGCAGCACGCCCAGCAAATGCCGCATTTCCGACAGGGCGTGGCGGCCCGCAGCCTCCACGGTAGCCATGGCCTCGCTGGCCGCCTCGGGATTGTTGCGGCAGATGGTTCTGGCGGCGCCGGCCTGAACCGTCATTAGGCTCACCTGATGAGCCACTACATCGTGCATTTCCCGAGCGATGCGTGTGCGCTCGGCGGCGACAGCGCGCTCGGATTCGGCATTGCGCTCGCGCTCCAGAAACTCGGCGCGCTCTTCCAGCAGACGCAGGTATTCGCCGCGAAAGCGCAGCCTGCGGCCAATGTGCCACAGAGCCCACGCCAGCACGACTGCCACGGTGCCACCGGCGGTTGGCTGCGTCAGGACCCGCATATCTACTGCCACATAAACCAGCGTCGCCAGTACCGCGATCAAGCTGGCGCGGGCGTTGGGCTCGTAGCGGCCAAGGCTGTAGAGCGAAAACGCCAGGGCAACGATGCCATTGGCCGGCAGGCCCATCTCCAACAACAGGCTGGCACCCAGAATAATGGCGTGTACCTGCCAGGGGTGGGTGCGGCGCCAAAGCAGGGCGAAGCAGCCAACGAAGCCACACTGAAACGCGGCGATGTCCCACAGGCTTTGCAGGGCCAGCACATCGTTTCCTTGTTGGCGCGACCACATCAGCAGCGTTAGCAACAAGGCGAGGGTGGCAATAAGCAGGTCGGTCAGATGTGGCCAGCGCTCGAATGGACCGCGCAATGGCTGCCAGACCGGTAGCTTGGGCAAATCGGGACTGGGATCGGGCGCACTGGATGCCCGCTGGATGGGGGACGGCGATTTCATTTCCGCATGCTAAACCAGGCCTGGCCGGCTGTCATGAGCCCTGCGGGGGAGGTGATGGGGGCACCATCTCCCCCTTTTGGGGGAGAGCCGATACCTGCCTTTGGCCGATGTTCTGGGCTCTGAAAACGCCGACCATGCTCGCCAGGCAAATTCAGCAGGAAAACAACCATGAACGACGCTGTACTCAGCACAACACTGCCGCGCGTAATCGACACTCGGCGGGCCGTCAATCTCGCGGTGAAGACCTGGTTTGGCATCGCGGCGATCGGCCACGGGATCTTCTTTGTTTACATTCTCGCCGTGTTTTACCCGCCGATTACGCAGTCCGGACTCCATGGCCTGCAGGGCTTGCACCTGCCAGCGGGCTTTCGCGAGGGCGATACCCTGGGCAACCTCGCAGCAGTGGCACATGTTCTGCTGGCCGCGATTGTGATCGGTGGCGGTCCCCTGCAGCTGATTCCGGCTGTGCGACGACACGCGCCCGGCTTCCACCGCTGGCTTGGCCGCAGCTACCTTTTGGCTGCCGTGATAAGCGCCGTTGGCGGCCTTTACATGACCTGGACCCGTCATAGTCTTGGCAATCTGGTGTCCCAGATCACCATCTCCATCGATGGGGTGTTGATTCTGGTGTTTGCGTTCCTGGCAATGCGTACTGCACTGGCCGGCCGGATCGCTGAACACCGGCGCTGGGCGCTGCGCCTGTTCATGGCCGCCAGTGCGGTCTGGTTCTTCCGCGTGGCGCTAATGGGCTGGGCGACGCTGACCGGTGGCTGGGGTATTGATTGGTCGTCCTTTACCGGGCCGTTTCTGTACGCCCTTGGTGTGGGCCAGTACCTGCTGCCACTGGCCATGCTGGAGTGGTACTTCCATTGTCTGAAGCCTGCAGCCGGGCAACGCGCTCAACTCGCCTTTATTAGCACCCTGGTGCCACTGACCGCGTTCATGGCTGTTGGCATCGTTACCGCTACCTTGGGGATGTGGTTGCCGCGGATGTAAGCCGGGCGGCCCCGGTTAGGGGTGGCGTGGGCTCGCATTCGTGAGTCATCTGTTTTGCTCGCTTCTTTCTATAGGAGCAAGTTCTATGGGAGTAAGTTCTATGAAAGATAGCTATCCGCCGAAATGGTTATAAGAAACTGGCATCTTAATCATGAGCGTATCACTAGACTTTTAGCTGAGTTTTCATCCCCCTGAGGGAGCATTCAATGAGTTTGAAGAATCTGACGATTGCTGGCTTTTGGTTGTTGGCTCTAGCTGTGCCACTGGCGCAGGCGGGAGATACCAAAGCAGTAACACCGGAGACCTTTATCCGAGCGGAAACGGACAATATGTATGCGGCGATGATTGAGAACGCCGGTGGGACTAACACGTTTTTTCATTTTCGTGAGCCTACACCGCTCGATAAACAGACAGTGGTGCGTATGAACCGCGATGTGCTCTATTCTGGTGGTGTATTCGATGCCAAGGATGGTGTCACCATCAATTTCCCGCAGCTTCCGGACGATCGGTATGCCTCCGTCTACATTATCGATAATGATCACTATGTAGTGGACATTATCCATGAGCCCGGGATGCATACGGTGAAGGGTGATACCCGATTTCTGTACGTCATCATCCGGATTCAATTAAAAGATCCCGCAAGTGAGCAAGACGTTGCCTTGGTGAACAGTCTGCAAGACCAGTTCAAGGTGACCTCCAAAACCGGTGGTGAATTTCCCGGGTTTAAATGGGATCGGAAGTCGCTCGATTCGCAACGCAGCGAGTATGAAGAGGGCAGTAAAAAGTTCGATAGCTGGGCCGGTATGATGGGCAAGCGCGGAGAAGTGAATGAGGATACCCGGCACTTCGCGGCTGCTGCAGCCTGGGGCCTTTTCCCGGAATCCGAAGCGATATACATGAACTATCAGCCAGCCACTGCGAGTGCCGATAAGTGTTATACAGCTAACTATCAAGTGCCCGATAACGAGGGATTTTGGTCCATTACCGTTTACGGTAAAGACGGATTCATGAAAAGCGAAAACAACGTTTTAAATGAAGCAAACACCAAACTGAATGACGATGGTACTTTCACGGCATATTTTGGGCCTGAAAAAGCCTGTGGGAAAGTTTCTAACCGTGTCGACACCAGTGATGGATGGAATTTCTTGTTTCGGATATATCGCCCGGGAAAGTCGGTGCTGGATGGTTCGTATTCAATGCCTGAAGTCCAGGTCTACGACGGCGGTCGCAGCATGTGATTATGCACTGGTGCATCAGTCGCGCTGGGCATCAGCGACAAATTGATATCAGTCGCCATGCCCATGCTGCATCGCTCTCTTGATTCTATCGAGAGTCGCGCGCTGAATCGCTTCATCGTCGGCATCGTTCGCCATGATCGATCTGGACTTCGAACCCGCTGAGCGCGGGGCAGGGCCGACGGGCTGCAATCGGCCTTCGAGCATCGTGCCCCATACCTCAATATCTTTCAGTTTCTCCGGCGCAACTTCGTAGGGACTCTGCATCAGAACGGTCAGGTTCGCGTCTTTGCCCACTTCGATTGAGCCGACCTGATTCTCCATCTGGATCGAGTAAGCCGCCTCGATGGTGATTGCTTTGAGGGCGTCGTCAAGCGGAACGCGGTGCTGTGGCCCCGCTACCGGGCCTTCCGCGGTATTGCGATTAACCGCCGCCCACACGAGTTGCAACGGCTTGGCCGGTGCCATCGGCATGTCGGAGTGGAAGGACAGCGAGCCGCCGTTTTTCAGTACGTCCTGGTGAGGCACCATGTTCGCTGCGCGCTCTGGCCCGATACCAAGCTTCGCGTAGCGCCCGGCGAGGGCCGTTACGTAGTAGGGGTTTGAACTTACGATACCGCCGAGTTCGATCCAGCGTTTGACCTGCTCGGGTTGCGCAAAGCCAAAATGCACGAGCACCGTGCGATGGTCTTTGCGCGGCTTGCGCGCCACCGCCTTCTCAAGCTCACCCAGTAATACATCGAGACCGGCATCGCCATTATTGTGTACGTGGATCTGGTAGTCCGCATCCCAGTATGTCTGGAACATAAACCCGAACGCCGGGGGGTCGATGATCCACGCACCATGGTGGCCGTCTGTGTAGCCATCTTTCATCTGCATAAGCTGGCTGTAGATGGCGCCATCGGTGAAAAGCTTCACCTGCCCGGGCAGGTACCAGGTGCGGCCATTGCCCCAGTCCTCAACCTTGCGTGTTTCAGCGATCAGGCTTTTAGCGTCATTGGGCTTTATCGCATAGAAGCTTTTGCCGTCTCCGATAAAGCAGTGGTTGAACGGCGTGGCATCGTCCGAGTACACGGCATTGACCGCGTCCTGCAATTTTTTCGAGAGGAATCCGCCTGGCTCGCAGGCGAGGGTGATGCCATTGCGATGGTAATAGGTTTCGGTGTATTCGAGGCCGCGCTGAAACTGCTCGGCAGAGGCGAGGTAAGGCGTGAGTTTCGGGAGGATACCGAGTACTCCCTGCTCATAGAAATGCCCCTTGGGCAAGTCGCTCATCGACTTGGCGCTAGACCCGAGCCCGGATATATAGGCGTCGTCGATACCCGTGAGCTTGAGTGCGGCCGAGTTCAGGTAAAACTCGTGCTGCGACCGGTGCCATACGATCACTGGAAAATCCGTTGCCAGTTCGTCGAGCAGGTCGCGGGACATCTCACCGTGAAAGTAGTGGTGATAACCCCAGGTGATAAACGGCTTGCGCTTGTCTTTGTGCCCGCTGAGCGCTTTCTTTAGTCGTTCCCGGTAACCCTGTTCATCGCGCACGGCGGGGGAGAGCCCATCGATGGTGTCCCAATCCTCGATTGAAATGACTTCCACGTTCATCGCCAGTGCTGCCAACACCGGGTGAACATGTTGCTCGACGAAGCCGGGCATCACAACCTTGTCATTAAGTGACTTGTCGAGGCGTGCATTGTTGCCGACCACCGCGTTTACTTCCTCCCGGGTGCCGACCGCCACGAACTTGCCGTCGCGCACCGCGATTGCCTCGGCTTTGGGCTTCTTCGGATCCATTGTGATGAATTCACGGGCCGTGTAGATCACGGTTTGCGATGACTGCTCCGCAAGTGGATGTAGGTCCTGCAGCCGGATGGCCTGTGACCAGGCCAGATTAGGCACGGCGAGGAGGAGCGTTAAAGCTAACGTGGTTAGCTTGTTCCAAAAATGCATCTCTCCTCCTGAGCCTGGCAGGGAAGTCGGAGCTTGGCGGTTATTTCCCTTCCGTTGCGCTGACCTGATACCTGTGGTGAGTGACAAGTTTAGCTGAGCCTTATCGCGCGCAGGCCTGCTTGGTGGAGGGTTTGCGCGCCAGTAATGTTGTGTTTCAATGAGATAAAAAACAGTCAGAACTGTTTGTTAGTGTTCTTGGTCTTTGTTATGGTAAGGCGGTGAATGCGATCGCATTCCGGCACCTGATGAGAGTAAGCGGGGTTAGGGACTTACCCGCAATAACGATAAATAGCTACTTGCCTCGAAGGAATGACAATAATGAAGCGATACGTTGCATCGATCAGCTGTGTCCTGCTCGCCAACCCGATAGCCTCCGCAATTGCACAAGAAAGCCAGTTTGATGCCGAGAGGAGCATTGAGCACATCACCGTTACCGCCACCAAGCGGGAAGAGAGCATCCAGGAGGTGCCGATATCCGTGGCGGCCTTCGACAAGAATTTCTTCAGGAATTCCGGCGAGACGAATTTTAACGCGCTGGAGCAATACACCCCGGGCCTGAAAATCCAGTCCGGGCCAGATTCCAGGACCACATCCCTGCGCATACGTGGAATCGGTTCCGCAGGCTCCAATGCCGGTATTGACCCCAGTGTGGGGGTTTTTATCGATGGGGTGTACCAGAGTCGCGCGGGTATGAACATCAATGAGTTGGTGGATATCGAGCGTGTTGAGGTGCTCAGAGGCCCGCAGGGCACACTGTACGGCAAGAACACCGCGGCCGGTGCCATTAACGTGATTACTGCCAAGCCCTCTGCGGAGTTTGCTGCGGAAGGCGATCTTGTCTTCGCCAACAATAACCGCAAAGAAGTGCGTTCGATGGTGAACGTGCCGCTCGGCGAGTCCGGTAACGCGATGCGCATGAGCGCGTTCGCGGTTAACGGCGACCACCTGTTTACCAATACCTATACCGGTGAAGGCGTGAACGATGCGGACAAGTGGGGGCTAAAAACCCGCTTCCTGTTCAACTTTGATGACAGCGAGCTACTGCTTAACGCGGATTACTCGAAGGAAAACACCGACTGCTGCGCACTGGCGGTGATCGACTACAACGGTGTATCTCCGATCATGATCGGCACACCGATGACCAACAACCCCTCGGCCATGCTACCAGGGCTGCCGTACACCGCTCTGGAAACTGCGCCAGGCAGCATTGGTGCACCTCCACAGGCGGACCCATTTGGTGATGATTACTGGTTCAATGACCAGCTGAGTAACAACGTGGAAGTAGGGGGGCTCTCTGCAGAGTGGAATTACGAGGCTCCGAATTCCCAAAGCGTCACCTTTATCAATGCAGTCAGAACCTATACCTCCAGCAGCAGTTACGATGGCGATTTCACGGCCTACGATGCGGCATCGCCGGCAACAACAGAGGAGGACATGAAGCAGTTTTCCTCAGAACTTCGTGTCGCTTCGCTGGGCGACAATACCCTGGATTATCAGGTAGGTCTGTACGGTTACTACTCCAATTTCGAAACCGAAGGCAGCCTGGGCATGAACGAGACCATTCTGCTCAATTCGCCGCCGTTGCAAACGGGGTTGCCGCCGCTCTCCGCGATCCTAGGTAGTCGCTCGCAGAACATTGATGTCAACGAGTATTCCACCAGTGCCCTGGCGATCTTTGGCCAGCTTGCCTGGAATCTCAGTGACGAGCTGAGCGCGACCTTCGGTTTGCGTGTGACCCAGGAAAGAAAAGAGCGCACCGGCTCCCAGCGCACCCTGCGCACGCCACTCCCGGGCCTGCCGGCCGAGTCTTTACCACCGTTCCAGTACTTGCCGTTTGACCTGGCACCGATTGCCGGGGCGGACGTCGACTTTGACCAGAAACGCAGTGATAGCGATATCTCCCCGTCGTTTAACCTGCGCTATTTCGTCATGGAAGACGTGATGGCCTATGCCAGCGTG
Source organism: Microbulbifer elongatus (assembly GCF_020524885.1). Taxonomy (GTDB): domain Bacteria; phylum Pseudomonadota; class Gammaproteobacteria; order Pseudomonadales; family Cellvibrionaceae; genus Microbulbifer; species Microbulbifer elongatus_A. Next base: position 501,901 of record NZ_JAIVKJ010000003.1, read on the forward strand.
AGTAAAGGGTTCAAGTCCGGAGGCTTCGACCAGCGCCGCGTGCCGGTGGAGGTTTACGGAAGAATCAATGGCGGCAATGATAGTGCCGGTGAGTTCGGTGAAGAGGAAGCAACCAGTTATGAACTCGGTTGGAAAAGCACCTTGCTGAATGACCGTCTTATCTTTAACGGCGCTTTCTATTTCGTCGATTACGATAACTTCCAGGCACAGGCCTTCGATGGTGCAAGCACCACCGTTACCAATGCCGGTGCACTGGAAAGCTATGGTTCGGAAATGGACCTTCTGTTCGTTGCCAGTGAGAACCTCACCCTGGGTACCGCGATTGGCTACAACAAGGCCGAGTACAAGGAGTTCGACAATGGTCAGTGTACCGCGATGGACTCCCTGTTCTGGTCACTGGCTAATCCCACTGCGCCCTGTGTGGCTGACCTAGCGGGCAAAACGCTGGACAATGCCCCGGAGTGGACCTATAGCTCCTTTGCCCAGTACGAGCAGCCGCTGTCTTCGGGCCTTCAGGTGATCGCCCGTCTCGAGCACAATTTCGTAGATAGCCACTATCTCGACCAGGACCTGGACCAGGCGCTGTTTAATGACTCGGTAAACCTGGTCAATCTCCGTCTGACCTTGAGCAACTTTGATCGCAGCTGGGAGGTAGTGGCTTGGGGTAAAAACCTGCTGGAAGAGGAGTATTTCCTGATGGGTATCGACATCCCCACCATCGGCGGCTATGCCGGTGTCGTCGCTCCACGGTCTACCTACGGACTTACCCTGCGTCGCAGCTTCAACTAGGTTTTGCATAGAGTACGCGGTGAAAATGGAGAGTGTTATGACCGTCGCAGAAGTCACCCAAGAAAATCTGAAGGCGCCAACGATCAAGGGAAACTTTGAGGCGCAGGAAAATGAATACGATTACTGGGTGACCGACATCGAAGGTAAGGTGCCCGACGACCTCACTGGTTCCTTCTTCCGCAACGGCCCCGGCCGGCTGAAGCTAGGGGGAGAGGTGGTCGGGCATTGGTTCGATGGCGATGGCATGATCGCGCGCACCACGTTCACCCGTGGCAAGGTTCACTTTTCCAATAAGTTCATCCGCACACCCAAATACGTGGATGAAACCGCAGCCGGTAAATTCCTGTACCGGGGCTTTGGCGGTGCGCCTAAGGGCAATTTTTTCAAGCGCTTCGCACCGCCGGCCAACCCGGCAAATACCGGCCTGATTCTCCACGGTGGCAAGTTTCTGGCATTAAATGAAGGAGGGCGGCCGTATTCTGTTGACCCGGCAACCCTCGACACCTACGGGGAATTTACCTACGACGATAGCCTCACCAAGACGAATGTGTTCAGTGCACACGGTAAGATCAATCCAAAGACCGGTTACTACTACAATTTTGGTCTGTGTTTCGATGTCGGCTGGGGTGGCATAAAACCGGGTTTTGAGCTGTACAAAATTGACCCGAGCGGGCACATGGTGGGCCGCGCCAGGTTTGCCCTGGACCATATGCCCCTGCTGCACGATTTCGCGATGACCGAAAACTACGCGATTTTTATCCAGTCGTCGGTATCCATGCAGGGCAACCTGTTGATGACCATGCTGAAGAATGGCTCCTTTGCAGACTTGATGCTGTATGACAAGGAGCTCACTAACAAGGTCATCATTATTGACCTACACAACCTGAATTTGGTTGATACCATCGAGATCGATCCCATCGCCTGCCTGCATTTTGGCAATGCCTACGAGAAGAGTGGGGAAATTCACTTCGACCTGATGGAAACGAAGGAGGGCGGTTTCGGTACCCCGGACCACAAGATCGAGCCACTGGACCTGTTCTCGGAAGATGTGAATTTCCGCTCCGGCGCTGCCCGCTACAAACGCTGTGTCGTCGACTTGAAGCGTCGGCGATTCCAGAGTGAATTCATTGACGATGCGCTGGAGGGCGAGTTTCCACAATGGGACTGGACCCGTACCACCTCAGAAAACCGTTATGCGATCGCTACCGGCTATACCGGTGGTGGCCCCAGGACCTACTTCAACGCCATACAGAAGATTGACCGCAAAACCGGAAAGGTAGAGGTGCATGATTTCGGCAGTTACCGGTTCAATGGTGAGCCGCTTATGGTGGCCAGGCCGGAGTCCGATGCCGAGGACGATTTCTACTGCCTGTGCTACGTCTACAATGGCAACAGCGACAAATCAGAAGTGGTTGTAATTGACAGCAGGCACTTCGCGGAACCACTTGCCACCATCAAGCTCGACTTCCATATTCCCCAGGGCTTCCACGGCATGTTTAGTCCGAAGGTATTTCTGTAATACATCACAATCCCCCGGCTTCATCAGTATCGTCATCTGTCGCGGCCACGGGCTGTGATAGAGTGGCCGCCTCTTCGGGCCAGCCCATGCCGGTCTAAGACCTTCTGGCCGCACTGCTGGTCAGGTTGTATCTCCCGACTTACCTACCACCTTATTTACCGCCAAACCACTTTTTGATTTTGGCGGTGAAACCATGGCGATTGTGGTGCTTCCGCACCGCCTTCTCGTCCGCCACAAAATTGATCTGGATGGAGCGACGCACGCCGTCAAAAGCGGGGTAGCCGTGCCAGCAGTTGTCGGTAACGCGGAAGCCCAGCAGTGCGCCGGCGTTGGGTGTTACCTCATCGGCCATATCTTCCATGTTGTCGCTGTTGAGGATGCGCAACTTGCCTGTCTCCGCCGTCCACTCCTCGTTGAAATAAATCAGGATGGTGGCAATTTTGGACTTGGAATCGGTGTGCACGCGGCCGTCTTTGGGGCGGGACACGCCCCTCAGGGTAACGATCATCGGCAGGGTGTTGAGATCCATGCCCAGCTTATCGGAGGTCAGGCGGCGAAAATCCGGGCCGTTGAGCTCATCAATCAGCGCCGTGAATTCCTCGCCACACTCTAACCCCTCCAGGGTAAAGCTTCCCCCGGCCTGAATATCGGGAAAACCCTCTAGCACCGCCTTGACGCGGTTGGGACTAATAATATTATCTAGTACGAAGTAGGGAAACGGCTTCTCTTTTACTTCAGCGCCGGCCAGAGCTTCGATATTGAGGTAGGAGGCCATAAGCATTCTCTGCAGCTGTTGATTATAAGAAATCTATTGTTGTCACAGGGATACTGCGTTGGAGACATGTTAGGCCCAGACCTACCCCTGAGCAATAGCCTTAATAGCCGTGCCTGTACGCGCTTGGCTTTGGCCAGTACCTGCTCCCGCTGACCGTGATTATGGCCGCTGGCATCTTCGCTGCGACCATGGGGATATGATTGCCGAGGATGTAAGCCCGTGGGGCGCACTATTATGTGTGAACAATGTCTGACTGGCTGTCGCGACGAATGACTGGGCTGACCAACACGAATCGGCATTATGGCGCCGTCGCCATATTACTCCACTGGTTTATGGCGGCACTACTTATAGGGCTCACTGTGCTCGGCGTGTACATGAGTGCGCTCCCGGATGTCGGATTCGACAAGGAAAAGATTACGCTCATTGTGTATCACAAAGAGTGCGGCATATTGGCGCTGGGGTTGGCGATGGTGCGACTGGCATGGCGCGTGGGTAACGTATTGCCCGCTCTGGTCCGTGAGCTGCCTGACTGGCAGAAGGTGGTGGCACGTTTTGTACACCTGTGCTTCTACGCGTTGATGTTTGCCTTGCCGGTTAGTGGATGGTTGATGTCATCTGCCGCGAGCATTCCCGTCTATGTCTTTGGCATCCAGCTGCCGGATTTGATTCCGCACAATGAGTATCGCTTTCAGCTACTGATCGAGGTACACAAGTGGCTGGGGTATGCCTTGATTGGCTTTATCCTGCTGCACGCCGGTGCCGCCTTGCAGCACCACTTCATTTCCCGGGATAACACCCTCAGGAAAATCCTGCCCGGTTCCCATCTCTAATATGCGGCTTATGGCATCTGTTCCAGCACAAACTGGGCCGTCAGCTGCAAAGCGTTTTCGACCGCATCGTTGGCCGCGACTATGCCTGCTGCTGGTGTCTCCTGCTGCATGGGGTTGTTCAGGGAAATCACTCTGCTCGCAATAATCCGGTTTGAGGCGCCCTCAATCAGCTGCACCCTCAGGGACAGGTGTAGTGTCGCTGGGGTGGCGGTAAAGTCTTGCACGAGTTCCAGGATCTCCGTGTGCAGCGCGTAGTGGTGAGGCCCAAAGTAGGGCGGGGTTGCGACCGCTTCAAAATAGCGGGTGTTTTCCAGCGTCTGCGCCAGCAGGGGAAGAAGCATCTGCGCCGGGGTTGCCCCCCATGCGTGTCGGCTGAAGTAGCCCACCTGATGTGGCTTCGTGCGATAGGCCATACGGACGGTGCCGTAAACGGGGTTGATATTGGGAGGCAGTATCAACAGCGTTACCGGATTGGTTTGTCGCTGGGGAGTTTCCCGGGGAATCTGGTCGATGACGGCGATCCGCATTTCGTTTTCCACCGGGGAGAACAGGGTGCATCCGGAAATCAATAGTGCGATAGCCGCCACCACAAACCGGGCGACTGTTCTGGTATGAGGCAGCGAGCACCCATATCCCCGTTCACTCATTCGGTTTCGCCTGGGCCAAGGGGCGGGGGCGTGCTGCCGCGCAGGAGAACGGACGGGTTGCGGTTGATCTTGTCTGTCAGGCGGGTCATGGAATTGGTCAGCTGATTCAGGGTGGCCATGGTCCGGTAGGCCTCGGGCAGTACCTGCAGCTGGAGTGCATGAACGGACTGGCTGCTCGCATCCAGTAGCGGGCCCAGTTGGCCGCTCGCCTGTTCGGTATTGGTGATAATCGTATTGAGCCGCTCCTGATTCCCCGCGAGCATCTGGCTGACCTGCCGCAGCGCGTGAACAGTATCGCCGCTTGAATCCAGCAGCGGCCCCAGCCGGCCACTGGCGTGTTCGGTATTGGCGATGATTGCGCTGAGCCTCTGCTGATTATCCGCAAGCATCTGGGTGACTTGCTGCAGGTTGCCTACCGCCTGCTGAAAGGCAGCGATGGTGTCTTTATCCAGCATGGTACGCAGAAGTTCGGTCAGCGATTGTACGTTCTCGTTTACCTGGCTGATGGCGGTGTCCAGATTGACCGAGCGGGACGGGGCGTTTGGTATACGTGGATAGCGGGCGCCGGGGGCAGCAGTGAGAGGGCCCTGCTTGCTACCGGTATTCTCCAGCAGCACGTACACATAGCCGGTGAACCCGCGGGTAGCGAGTCCACGCGCGGTAATGGTGGCAACGGTCGCGCTGGATACCGGCGCGTCCTTTTCAACATCCAGCAGGATGCGTACAGAACTGGGCCCAGTGAGTTCTACTTCGGTGACCATGCCCACGTCTACGCCATGGAACTCCACCGGTGCACCGGCAATAAGACCCGACACGGAATCTTCGGTGAGGATTTGGTAGGTAGTGAAGCGACCGGATGTCTGGTAGTGCCAGATTACACCTGCGACGACGCCCGCGAGCACCATGGCTGCGAAAGCCCATCGTGCCCGGCTCGCTGTGCTGGTAGTCATAAAGGGCCCCTGCGACGGTGAGATCGGCCCGAATAATGGCCAGTGCAAGTCTAGATCATCCTGCGACCGCACAAGTGGATACGCTGCCAAGGGTGTTGTCGAGCGACAGCCCTGTGCTTGTGTGGGGATGTTGGCGGCGTTAGAAAGCCCCCTTGCGAGGGCTCGGGGAAATAGGGTTACTCGACCGTCACTTCCGCGCTTAGCGTGACTTCCGACTTGAGGGAGTTCGTCACCAGGCAGTTTTGCTCAGACTTTTCCAATAACTTGTGTGCCTTTTCCGTATCGGTGCCTTCCGGCACCACAAGCTTGGCGGTAATGGCAATGGCGGTGAAGCAGGTGGTGCGGCCATCCTTATCCAGTGTGCCGCTGGCGTCGCACTCCAGCGATGTCCATTCGAGCTTCGAGTGTTTGGCAATGGCACGGAAAGTAAGGATAAAGCAGTCAGCAACCGAAGCGACCAGCAGGTCTTCCGGTGACCAGCGGTCGCCGGGGCCGTCAAACTGGACGGGAGGCGCCGAAGTGATGGCGGTGAGCCCGTCGGCGGTCAGGGTAATCTCGCCTTCACTCGCTGCACTGGCGGCGACTTTGTATTCGTGGGGAAAGGCTTCCACACAACCTCCTTTAGTCATGGATTTTGAATGACGCAGAATAGACTAGGCGAATCTGCGCGACCACTGATAAGAAGATATAGGGGGTTACTATATCGTGCGGATCAGCGCAGTACTTGCGAGAGAGAGTGGCGAGAAAGTGGGCGAGAAAGAGGCAGAGGGGCGGGCGCCCCCCTGCGGCATACGGAAGTTATCCGGCGGTAGCGGTCTCGCTGTCAGAAGCGAGTTTACTGTTATCAATGAATTCATTGATTTTGTACTGCAGGTAGATGGAATGGAAGAAAAAGGTCAAAACCGGGCCCAGGGTATAGTTGCTGCCGGTGGTTTCACTCATCATCTTTTGCAGGCGGTTCTTGATTTTGAACAGGGTCGTTAGAAGGGCAACGAAGTAGGCGATGTTAACAATGATGGCGAGTTCGACTTTTTCCGGGGCGATAAACTCTACAACGATTGTCAATGCAAAAAAGATTACGGTGAGGTAAATCCAGGCCGGAGCGATCTGGTTATCCTGAATACGGTTTACGGTCTGCGCGCGGGTATAGACCCAGTACACCGGATAAATCCCGAAGGTAAAAATGGTCAGCAGGAACACCCACCAGGCGCTAAAGCGGTCAAAGTTGCTGGAAATTTGATCGTTGGTGGCGACAGCCAGATCGGAACTTGGGGCTTCGTATGGATTGCTTTCCATAAGGCGATTCCTTTATATCTTGTTTTTCTTTAGTAGTTGGCGCTGAAAGCGACACTGGGAGAGTACCATAGAAATCTCCCGTGAAATCCGTATCCCAGCTTCTTCTAGGTAAATGGCTGTTTCAGGTGCGCTATCGAGGGCCAACATAGCGCTGTATGGCGATATCCCGGCCTTGTTTTTGGTAGGTAAGAAAGCGATCTGTGATGGCGGATGGCAGTCCTTCGAGACTGACCTCTGCGAACCCCAGGGATTCATAAAACGGCATCAGTTCGTGGTATGGGAAGGTGAAAGTCTGATCGTCAAATGCTTCCTGCATAAAGGCCAGTAACCGCCGGGCGACGCCCTTGCCTTGGTAGTCTGGCGCCACCGCCACTCCTACGAGTAGCTGGCTGTCGGTCAACTTGCGCAGGCAGCCACAGGCAATGATGCTATTCTGCCGGTCTCTGACCACCGCGCAGGGCTCATGCCGGCGCGCTTTACCGCGAAATTTGTAGGTGCGGTAGAATTTGTTAGCGAGTGGCATCTCCGTATCGGAGAGCCACTGTGCCGAACAAGAGTCTGCTGAAAAGTCCGGATCCATTTTCATCTATGCCGCGCGAAACCTGCCCAACCTGCCAACGCCCGCTCAACGTATGTTACTGCAGCGCGCTGGTTCATATACCCAATCGGATTAGGGTGCTTATCATACAGCACCCCCTGGAGCAGAAGCACCCGTTCAATACCGGGCGCATGGCGCACCTGTGCCTGGATAATAGTGAGTTGGTTGTGGCGGAGAGTCTGTCGGATGAATCGCTGGGCGTGCTGCTGCAACCCCGGTCAGCGTTACTTTATCCGTCCCTGAGCTGGCTTCCGCAAGTGGATTTGGTGGAGCCCGGGACGCCGCAGGCGGAGGCGATACAGCAGCTGGTAGTTGTCGACGCGACGTGGCGGAAGTCCAAGAAAATACTCCATCTGCACCCAGCACTACAGCAATTGCCTCGAGTCAGCTTCGAAGGTGAGTTGCACTCCAACTACCAGGTACGGCACTCTTCACTGGAGAATAGCCTGTCGACGATTGAAAGCATCGCGATGGCGATGCAGGGCCTGGAGCCAGGAATAGAATTCCAGGAAATTTTACGTCCCTTTGAAAAAATGATTGAACTGCAGACAAAGCAGGGTTAAGTAAAAGTCTTATTTTTATGCGCGATGTAGTGCCCTTGGCTAAACAGCTGAATGCTTTGGAAGTAGTAGACTTAACCGAAAGACCGGATGCAGTCGGTGTGCTCGCAGCCTGGCATTTTGACGAGTGGAGTAATCTTTATCCGGAGCAGTCGCTGCAGGATTTTGAATCTGATCTCACAGGCTGTTTGGGAGAACAGGCGGTACCGACTACGTTCGTCGCATTAATCGATACAACACCCATCGGCTCCATCAGCGTGTTGCCGAGGGATATGGAGATCGAGGAACCCTGGGGGCCATGGCTGGCCAACTTTTATGTCATGCCCAGTTACCGGGAGGCTGGCGTGGGGAAGCGGCTGATAGATGCTCTGTTAGCGCACTGCGACGCGAATGCCATCCCCAGCCTGTATTTATTTACCCCGGAGACAAGGCAGTACTACGAGCGCCTTGGCTGGAAGACCATCCGGTCTTGCGAATACCACGGTGAGGTCGTCGATATAATGTGTCGTACACTGTAGCGGCCGCCAGTCTTATGGCGCTTCCGGCTAAGCGGTTTAGTATTGGTTGATATCGTTTCCAATAGGAAACCGCTCCCGGCTTCCCTACAATAAGCGGCTATTTCCCTAACCGAGTCTCTGTTGTGACCACCGCTGATACCATTCACCCCCGCGATTTCCAGTCCCTGCCACTGCAAAAGGCCCTCTTGAAGAACCTGGAGGACCTCGGCTATTCCCGCCTGACAGAGATCCAGGCTGCTGCGCTGCCGGCGATTGTGGAGGGCAGGGATGTCATCGGCCAGGCCAAGACCGGCTCCGGCAAGACGGTGGCGTTTGGTTTGGGCCTGTTGCATAAGCTTAGGGTAGAGCGTTTCCGGGTGCAGTCGCTGGTGCTGTGTCCCACCCGTGAGCTGGCGGATCAGGTGGCGCGGGAGCTGCGCAAGCTGGCGCGGGCCGTCCACAATATCAAGATCCTGACCCTGTGCGGCGGCATGCCGTTTGGGCCGCAGATCGGATCGCTCAAGCATGGTGCCCACATCGTGGTTGGGACACCCGGGCGTATCGAAGACCACCTGCGCAAAGGCAACCTCGACCTGAGCCATGTCGATACACTGGTGCTGGATGAAGCCGATCGTATGCTGGATATGGGCTTCCAGGCGGTACTGGACCAGATCCTGGCCGAGCTGCCGAAGGATCGCCAGACCCTGCTGTTCTCCGCTACTTACCCCAAGACCATCGACGCCCTCGCTGCGCGTGTGCTGCGCGACCCGGTGAAGGTCGAAGTGGCTGCTGCACACACCAAGAGTACCATCGAGCAGAATTACTACCGGGTAGAAAACAATGAGGCGCGTCCCGGCGCGCTGTATCAGCTGCTCGCCAACTTAGACCCAACTTCGGCGCTGGTGTTCTGCAATACCAAGAAAGAAACCGAGGAGGCGGCGCAGGCCCTGAAGCAGTCCGGCTTTGCCGCGCTTGCTCTTCATGGCGATATGGAGCAAAAGGACCGGGATCGCACCCTGGCGCTATTTGCCAACGGCAGTGCCTCGATTCTGGTGGCGACCGATGTGGCCGCACGCGGGCTGGATATCGAAGAGCTGCCGGTGGTGGTGAACTACCATCTCTCCCGTGACCCGGAAGTACATGTACACCGTGTTGGTCGTACCGGGCGGGCAGGGCAGAAGGGCGTGGCACTGTCGATGGTGAGCAAGAAAGAGATCTACAAGCTCGAGCGGCTGGAAGAACTCATGCAGCAGGAAATCACCCTCCAGGACGTGCCGGAGCTGCCGCGAGCGTTCACACCCACAAGGCCGGTAATGTCCACCCTTCAGATTGATGGCGGCAAGAAGCAGAAAGTTCGCGCCGGCGACGTGGTGGGAGCGTTAACCGGTGACGGCGGTATCGATGGCAAACAGATCGGCAAGATCCAGCTGTTCGATTTCTCCACCTTTGTTGCGGTGGAACGCCCGGTTGCCAAGAAAGCCCTGAAGAAGCTTGCCGATGGCAAGATCAAGGGCAGGAAATTTCGTGCGCGGATAGTGGGTGTGTGAGTAGAGGTTGACCATTAAACATTAAGCGGTGGCCCTGGGTGGGCCACCGCTTAATTTGAAAGCAACAAAATAGCTGTCTATGGACAAATGCTCACTTTTTCCCAGTAGCCAGGACCTGTTTCCAGCAGGGTGCTGGATGCAGGGAACCACAGTGAGCTTGACCCAAGCGCGTCACCCGACCCCACGGCACAGGCTGTTGCGCTGAACAAGGTTCCACATTCCACTGCGCGGCCCGCGCTGATATGTGCCGTGTTCGTCGCTGTTTCACATGCTGCGCTTACCTGCGCTTCAAGAATCCTGAGCGCACTGGCATTGCCGGCCTCATCCAATGCCTGAACCTTTATTTCGTAGGTGCCCGCACCTGGTGCGCTTGCTACACACTCAAACGTCTCAATGCCCGTGCAAGTGAAGTTCAGTTCAGAATCAACCCGGATTTCTGCCGCGTCACCGTCACTATCGCTGATATTGCCGGAGACCAGCACTTCATAGCCTGAAACCGCAAGTTCGAGTGTGTCGATCATCGGAGGCTCGGATGCCGGAAGCAGGAAGACGCTAAAGGGCCTGGAGGTCGCTTCATTGCCGTTCGCATCCCGGGCCCGTGCGAAGAAAGTGTATTCTCCCGGAGCGCCGGTTAGCGTGAACGTGGCAGCGAAGGTATGGCTCTCGGGGTCGAATGCGATGGGGCCATCGGGCTCTAGTGTGTTGCTCCCGTTATATTCGACCTCGATCGTCGCAATGTCGTCATCAATGTCAAAGAACTTCGCGTTGATCTGCGCAATGTTTGGCTCTATCCGACTCCAGCCACTCGTACGTCTGCTGGGTGGGTGATTCCAGTGACTTCGAACGACCTCAATGTTGCGCGACAGAATGGGGCTGGCGTTGTTGCTGCCATCGAATGCCTGGTAGGTTTTTACATAGGAGCCTTCTGTATAGGTGTCCGGGTCCGCGCCGCGTCTTACCCAGGGGTGGTGATCCAGGTCATCTTCCACTTGATATCCTGTTTCGATGAAGTTGTCGCCAATCTCGATCTGGAGCGCAGTTGGTCCTGTGAGGGTCAGTGTAGGTGCTAGCGTGTCCGTTACAATTTCGACCTGCTGTACGCCGGTTACGGTATTGCCGTCGCTATCGGTAAAGGTTGCAGTAACAAGATACTGACCGTCTTGAGACGCATCCACATTGTGCGTGAAGTTCTCTTGCGGCAGGTACTGGAAACCATCTTTCATATCCAGCACGTAAGCGCTTGGATTGAAGATCCAGTCATCACGGCGGTAAGTGCGTATGCTGCGGCGCTCAGCGGAGGTTGAGGTGTGCAGGTAATTGCCATTGGGGCTGCCCTCAAATTCAATGACGGGCAATTCAGGACCTACGACCCCAACCAGGCGAAATACATCACTTTGTGATTGGTTGCCCACGCTATCCTCTACACGGTAGTAAATGCCCTGAATTCCGGGTGTGTTCACATCGACGGGGGTATAGGTGACATCGTCGGTAATGTCCCCATCCAATACATCCCAGCCTACGTATCCCGGATCTTGCCAGGGCTGAGCCAAGGGGTGCAGAAATGCATCGCACCACCAAAAGTTACACGCGGGGCCGAGCAGTGCGAGCCGCGGTGGTTCATCGCTCTCAAGCACGGTGATTTTTTGCACCCATGATACGGCACTCATATTGCCGCTATCGGTGACTGAAAAATGACGCAGATAATGGCCGGCTTGCTGTGTGCTTGGGGCGCCACTGTCTGCCAGAGTTTGTGAGATGTCGCCATCCTGGCGGTCATTCGCTGACAGCATCGGCAGCAGGGTGGTCTCACCTTTGCGCAGGTAAACTTGCTGTGAGGTTTCGCTGGTAATGGTGGGTGGGGTGTTGGAGGCCGGGCAATTGTTCGCCGTGCTGTAAAACCCGGGGTCCGAATTGAACAGCACAATTTGCTGGGTCACGTAGTTGGTGCCGATAAATTCGTTACTGCCAAGGGCACAAAAATTCACATAGCTTCCTGAACAATAGCCCGCGCGCCCTGCCAGGTAATGGTTCATTGGTGTAGCCGAGAAGCTCGGGCAGTCGCCGGATGGTATATGGGTCAAAGCCCGGTACAGGTTGAGTCTTCCGCCATTGAGTGTCACTCCGGCGAGATCGGTTACCGGTTCAGCGCTTTCGATCAGCACCGCGCGTAGCTCTTCAACCGTGATGTCGGGGTGTTCGGCAGCGACCAACGCTGCGGCACCGGCAACAAATGGAGAGGCCATGGAGGTGCCGCTATAACTGTCATAGCCGCCACCGGGTATTGTGGAAAGGATATCCGAACCGGGAGCAGCGATATCCGCACCGGTTTCTCCATGGTTGGAAAAGGAGGCGCGTTTGTCACTGCGGGTGCTGGCTGCCACCGAAATCACATTCGGATGGTCGATGGTTGCGGGGGAGGTGACGTTCATCGAGGTATCAGCGTTGATGCGATCGTTGCCGGCAGCCGCGACAAATAGCATGCCTGCCTCGTTGGCATAACCAATCGCGTCGGCTATTGGACGATTAAAAATTCCCTCAGCTACGGCATCGGTAAACACGGCGCCATAAGAGTTGTTGGAAACCCTCGCGCCCATGTCGGCCGCGTAAAGTATGCCCTTAACGATATCGGACGTGTAAGCAAAATTAGACTCATCGGCAAACACCTTGATGGCCATCAATTTTGTGTTCCAGGCAACACCGGTAATTCCTGTATTGTTGTCGCCGACGGCACCGATGATCCCGGCTACATGGGTGCCATGGCTATTGGTATCCATCGTGTCGCCGTCTTTATCGGCGAAATCATAGCCGTGTACATCGTCGATAAAGCCATTACCATCGTCGTCGATGTTGTTGCCTGGTATTTCTCCGGGGTTGACCCACATGTTTTCCGCGAGATCCGGGTGTGTGTAGTCGATGCCGCTATCGATCACTGCGACGACCACATCATCCGTGGCGGTGCGAATTGACCAGCCAAGCTCTGCATCGATGTCGGCACCAGCAGTTCCGCTTTCGCTCCCGTCGTTGCGCAGCCCCCATAATTCGGGCGCGAGATCATTGGGCAGTGTTTGAAGTTGGAATTTCCAGTTGGGTGCTACGTATTCCACCTCTGGTGATTTTCTGAGAGCTTCGAAACTCTCGCCCGCGCTCGTGGCATTGTTAAAGGTGACGAGTTGCCACGGTGCAAGTTGCTGGCTAAAGGATTGCAAATAGTTGGCTGGAGAATACAGCGTCTGCATCGATGTAAAGGTATACGGCTGTAATAGCTGGTTCCATAGGTTGTAGGTGGAACCTTCGCGAAACTTCACCAGTAATTGTCTGCTGGCGAGTTGTGAAACGTTGGTTGTAGGTAGTGGTAGGGTAAGGTTGGACGCTGTTTCCGCTTCGGTAGCGGTGGTTTGGTGAAACGGTGAACTCAGAAGGACTATGGTAAGGCATAACGCGGCCGGCAATCTCATGTCATACTCCCTTATAGATGACAATTGCTTGGGATTGGTGTGCTTCAGAGTTGCTGTATTACCATCTCGCTTCCCTTTTTGAGGCACGTGAATACTCTCACTATCGGCGGCGCCATTATAATCTTGCTAATCTTCTTTACCCTGATACCTTCGTATTACATCCCTAAGTCGTAGGCGTTTTACGCTCTGCGAACCAGACTAGTTGCAATGAACTGCTGAGGAATATGGGTATACCCCTGATAACAGCGAGCGCGCTCCGCAAGTCTTACGACAATGGTCGCGAACATATCAATGTGCTGAGCGGACTATCCTTCACGCTGCAAAGCGGTGAGGCGGTCGCAATCGTTGGGCCGTCGGGTTCCGGGAAAAGCACATTGCTCAACCTGCTCAATGGTCTGCTAATACCCGATGGCGGTGCGCTGAACGTTTTTGGTGTGCCTAGTTCTGAGCTGACTGAAAAGGATTGGGCAGAATTGCGCCGCATGCGTATTGCCACGCTGTTCCAGGATGGCAACCTGATTCCGACCCTCACCGTGGCGCGCAATGTTGCGTTCCGCGCCGGACTTGCGGGATTGCATGAGCACGATGGAGAGGCGTTGCTTGCGCAGCTCGATATCGCCGATACGGCCAATCGCTATCCTGACCAACTCTCCGGAGGCCAGCGGCAGCGCGCAGCGCTGACCTGCGCTTTTGTAATGCAGCCGCAGGTAATACTCGCCGATGAACCCACGGGAAGCCTCGACTATGCCACCGCACAAAAGGTGGCGCCGCTCTTCTTTGATGCTATTCGAGAGCGCGGCGTAGGCGCATTGATCGTTACCCATAATCCGGAATTGGCCAAACGCTGCGACCGGGTCCTTGAACTGCGGGAAGGAGCCCTACATCCATGGGACTCGGCCATGTCTTCCTGAGTCATTACCAGCGGCATCCCGGCCAGTTGGCTGGGCTGGTGCTGATTCTGCTGTGTGCTGCGATGTTGTGGAGTGGGGTTCGCTCGCTCACTGGTTCTGCAGAGAATGCCGTGGCCCGTTCACAGGCGGCTCTTGAACCGTTACTCAGTATTGTGCGGGAAGATGGTGCCGCGCTCGACATCCAGGATTTTGTGCGACTGCGTCGTGCGGGATTGTGTGCGTCACCGCGAATGACGGTGACATTTTCCCAGTCGGCTGCTCCGGCGATCATCGGTATCGATCCTTTCAGTGCTGGGTGTTTGCGGCAGTACCGCGAGCAGCAGCAAGAGGGCGAAAGTGCTGCGCTCGTGGGCAAGCTGGTTACCCAATTTGATCGACCACTGTTAATGGGGAGTGCGAAAGACCTGCTGCGCTGGAAGCAATTGTCTCTGCCGCACTCCGCGTCAATTCAGTGGGAGGCAGTAGAGGGATTATCCAGCGGTGAGTTGCTTGCCGATATATCCGTAGCCGCCGAGCTGTCAGCGGATGGCCGCAGTCGGCTGCAAATTTTTTTACCGGCGACGGAACTGGACCGACTGCCGCTTCCTGTGGGTTACCGCAGCCAGATACAGGACTACGGCGTGGAGCCTGACCCGCTGGTGAATGCCTTTCTGTTAAGCCTGGACGCGCTCGGCGCCCTGGCGCTGCTGGTTGCCGCACTGCTGGTGCGCAGTGTCTATCGCTTTGCGCTGGAGCAGCGCCGTCGAAGTCTCGAAATTCTCCTGCGCCTCGGTGTTCCGAATACGCATTTGCGGCTTGCGCTGATTGCAGAGGTAGTACTGGTGGCGCTGGTCGGTGGCACTTTGGGGATGTGGCTCGGGGGGCAGCTGGCGTCGGCAATGGCAGAAGGGTTCGAGGGAACGCTGCGGGGAATGTTCAATGTCGATAGCCTGACCATGGCCGGCCCCACACTCGAAACCTGGCTGGGTATGGTGCTCATATTAGCGGTCGTAGTTGCCTGGGCCTGTGCGGATTTACTGCTGCTGCGCGTGGAAAAGCAGGGAAGGGCAGAGGTAAAAACCTGGCGGTGGCTTGCGGCCCCCGTGTTGGTTGCGGTGTCTTTGGCCGTTTTGCTGATAACCGACAAGCTCTGGTTGGTGTTTCTTTCGGCGCTCGGCTGCCTGATCGGGGCAGGGCTGCTGCTCCCTGAATTGCTTAACCGGCTTTTTGCCCTTGCCGAACGGTATTGTCGGCAACCGCTTCTGGAATGGTCATTCTCTGAGATGCGGGTCTTGTGCAGCCTGTTGCAGTTACCCCTCACCGCACTGGCGTTTGCCATTGCCACTGCGATTGGTGTGCATGCCATGGTGACGGGATTTGAAACCACCTTCGGCCGCTGGCTCGACCAGCGCCTGCAAGGTGACCTCTATCTGGATCCCGGCCGGCAAGTCGATGCCGTAGAGTGGGAGAAACGTTTACAGCGCCTGCCGGGGGTAACCAGCGTGTTGCCCATGGTGCGTGGTCGCGGGTTGCTTGACGGGGTGCCCGTGGATGTTTTTGCCGTGGACCCGGCGTCGCCATTGCTGCAGGAATGGCCTTTTCTGGTGGCGGTGCCCGACCATTGGTCAGCCCTCGTAACAGGTGGGGTGCTGATCAACGAGCAGCTTGCGCGCAGGCGATCTCTCGATGTCAGTGATGCGGTCAAGGTCCAGGTAGGCGGCCAGGTGCAGTCGCGCAGCGTGGTTGGCATCTACGCAGATTACGGCAGGCCAGACGGAGAGATGATGTTGCCAATCTCGGCGGTCACCGATGCCTTGCCCGGCAGTTACGCTGCGTTTGTACTGGGCGTTACTTCCCTGGGTGAGTCTGGCTGGCGGGAATGGCCCGAACAGTTTCACTGGCTGGCCGAAAGCCGCCTGCGTGATCAGGCGGGACTGAAGCAGGCGGCCAATGCGGCGTTTGATCGAACCTTTCAGATGACCCGAAGGCTGAACACTCTCACCCTGGTGCTGGCGGGAACGGCGCTGGCGCTGATGGGGCTGGTGATATTCCGCATGCGCCAGGGCAGTTATACCTTGCTGCACGTGTACGGCGTACAGAGGCGCAACCTGCGCCGGCGTCTCATTGCCCACAGCATGCTGGTAACCGGCTTGCTCGGCTTGCTGGCGATACCGCTGGGCGTTTTCCTGGGCTGGGTGCTGGTGGCACGGGTCAACCCTGTGGCGTTTGGTTGGGCGCTGCCCTTGCACCTGTATCCCGGCTTCTGGCTGCTGGTATGGGCCGCCTGTCTGCTGATCGGTGCGCTTGTGGCGTTACTGGTGGGCAACCCGGTACGACTGGGGACATTAAAGAATGAGTAGGGCGGGCTGGATACTTTTGGCCCTCCTTGTCGCTATGCTCGCTGGCTGTACGGAAGAGGTCGGTCGGGATTCCTCTGTTGGGGCCTTGACCGACCCTCCTGCGGGCTTTCGTCAGGCGGCACCGGGTATGAGGGTCAATTTGCCGGAGGATATGGGAGCGCACCCCGAATACCGACTGGAGTGGTGGTACCTCACCGCCAATCTGAAAAGTGCCGATGGCAAACGATTTGGCGTCCAGTGGACCTTGTTTCGCAATGGTGTCAGGCCGGGACCGTTTACCAGTGTTGAGCCAGGATGGCAGCGCGATGAAATCTGGCTTGCCCATGCGGCCCTGAGTCGCCCCGACGAGCACCACTTTGCCGACCGCGCTGCCCGCGGTGGCACGGGCCAGGCCGGGGTCATGGAGCAGCCATTCAAGGCCTGGATCGATCACTGGGAGCTGAGGAGCCTGGATGCCAGCACCTGGGAAATCTCGGTGGAAGGCGAGGACTTTCGTTATCGCCTGAAAATCCAGCCGCAACAGCCTGCGGTGCTGAACGGCGATCGCGGCTTCAGCGCCAAATCCGCTGCCGGCGGTGGCTCAATGTATTTCAGCTATCCATTGCGAATAATCGATGGTGAGCTAGAGGTTGGAGGTGAGAAATTCGCCGTAAGCGGGCAGGGGTGGTTCGATCGGGAATGGAGTAGCCAGTACCTGAAATCCGATCAGGTGGGCTGGGACTGGATGGCCCTGCACCTGGATGATGGTCGTCACCTGATGCTGTTCCGCGTGCGCGGTGCTGACGATTTTTATTCTGCAACGGTGGTGGGCAAGTCCGGCAAAGCACGTACCCTCACGGATCGTGAATTCACGCTGACGCCACTCGAATTTCGCAACAGCCGATTTGGCAGTGTGCCAACCACCTGGCAGCTAAGTGTGCCATTGGCCGACATAAACGTGCAGGTCCGATCCTGGCCCGGGGACTACTGGAACCCCGGTGCGCTGCGCTACTGGGAGGGCCCCGTCGAGGTGAGCGGGAGCCACACCGGAGAGGGGTACCTGGAGATGACCGGGTACGGGGATTGAAATGAGCAGGAAGGAGACCCTGACTTAAACGGCGACAGTGAGGGTTCCGCTATCGCCATTCATTTCAGGGGAAGGTTTGCCCTGCGCTTCAGAAGCGCAGGCGAACACCGAGGGCGCCATCTACGCCAAAGCCTTCCTCGTTCTCGTTGTCACTGAAGGCAAAATTGGGCACTGCCTGGATGTAGGCCTGAAGACTCGGGGCGATGCCGAAGGTAAGGCCTACCGGCAGGCGCACACCCGCCTTGTCGTTGTCGCTGTTGTTGCCGCCATCTTCATAAAAGCCGCCCGCGTCGATATATGCGTGCATGGTTCCCAGGTCGTTGCTGAAGTTCTGAATTCGCATATCCACGGCCAGTGCATCGCTGTTGACGAACACCGAGGTGCCGCGAAACTGGGCGGTTACGCCGACACCCAGATCGTAGGCAAGGCCGAGACCCACGCCGTTGTTACTTTTGGCGAGTGTCGGCGCGCTGCATGCGGCGACCAGTACGGCGAGGGCAAACTTGTTGAGTTTTGTAGACAGCTTCTTCATGGGTACCTCTCAGTGAATCAGGACGAGGGGCGAGTATAGATAGGCGTGTATGCGGTGCTTTGCGCTAGGTCACAGTTGGAAGAAAGTGTCAAAGGGCGCAGGTTTTGCGCCCGTATTTATGGAGTCTGTATCTCATCCGCTGGCATCCGGGTGGTGCCCGATGCCAACGTCTCTTCGCAAATTTAAGAGTTTGTCTGCCAAGTCAGTGCGTTCACTGATTGGTATTTTCCAAATGCCCCTTGCCGAGTAGATCGAGGTAGAAGGCGTATTCCAGGGCCCGCTCTTTATTCCGGCGGAAGCGACCGGAGGCTCCTCCATGACCCGCCTCCATATTGGTGTGGAACAGAAGTTGGTTCTGGTCGGTTTTGAGTTCGCGCAGTTTTGCCACCCATTTCATCGGCTCGAAATACTGTACCTGCGAGTCGTGAAGTCCGGTGGTCACAAGAATACTCGGGTAGTCCTGCGCTTTTACCTGATCGTAAGGAGAGTAGGAAAGCATGTAGTCATAGCTATCCTTGTTGTTGGGATTACCCCACTCGTCGTACTCGTTCACGGTCAGCGGAATGGATTCATCCAGCATGGTTGTGACCACATCCACGAAAGGAACTTTGGCGGTAATGCCGCGGTAAAGATCCGGTTCCATGTTTATCACGGCACCCATCAACAGGCCTCCCGCGCTGCCGCCGGAAGCGAAAACCTTGTCGGGCGCGGCGTAGTTGTGCTTGACCAGTCCCTTAGTTACATCGATAAAGTCAGTAAAGGTGTTCTTCTTATTGAACATCTTTCCGTCTTCATACCAGGCCCGCCCCAGTTTCTGACCACCGCGAATGTGGGCAATGGCGAACACGAAGCCCCTGTCCAGAAGTGAAAAGACACTGGGAATAAACACCGGGTCGATGGTATTGCCGTAAGATCCATAGCCGTATTGCAAGAGCGGATGGGAGCCGTCCTTCTTGAACAGGTCTTGACGGTAAACCAGTGACACTGGGATTTGCTTGCCGTCTCGGGCGGTAACACGAATGCCCTCAGCCTTGTAGCGGGTGCGGTCGAAATCCCCCAGGACCTTGTCCTGCTTCATCAATTTGAGATCGCCAGAGCGCAGGTCCGCGTCATAGATGGTGTTTGGCGTGGTCAGACTGGAGTAGGAAATTCGGACGGCACCGGACGATACGTCTGGATTATTACTGAGGGACAGCTGGTAGACCGGGTCGTTGAAGCCGACTTCGAAATCATCTTCGTTTGCCAGTCCGATGATCCGCAGCGCGGACTGGCCATTGGCCCGTTCGACAACCGCCAGTCGGTCATCGAATGTCACGAAGTCTTCCAGCAATACGTCTTCCCGATGTGGAATGACTTCCTGCCACTGGGATTTGTCGTTGACCGCGTCAGCACTTGCCTTCATCAGGCGGAAGTTCTCCGCCTGCCAGTTTGTCTGGATGAAATATTCATCGTTGAGTTTTTGCACAAAATACTCATGCTTGGGCTCGAGTGCATGCAGTGGCTGGAATTCACCATTCGGCGTATCGGCGTTCAGTACGGAAACACCTTTCACCAACGTCGAGTAATGATGGATGTAGATCATCGCATCATCACGTGACTTGGAGATAAAGGTGTAAAAGCTACTGTCTTTTTCTTCGTAGACAATCTGGTCCTCGCTTTGCGGAGTGCCCAGTTTGTGTCGCATCACCTGAAAGCCGAGCAGGGTTTGCGGGTCCTTGTTGATGTAGAACACCGTCTGGTTATCATTCGCCCAGACCACAGTGCCCTCGGCATTCTCCAGTGTGTCCTGCAGCAGCTCTCCAGTGCTCAGATCCTTGAAGCGAATACTGTAAATTCGGCGCCCAATTTTGTCCTCGGGATAAGCGAGTAGCTTGTTGTCCGGTGACACCGCAGTACGTGCCACATTGTAGTAGGCGTGGTCTTCTGCGAGCGCATTGACATCCAGTAAGACTTCTTCTGCTGCCTCAAGGTTACCTTTTTTACGCGCATGAATCGGGTACTCACCATCGGACTCGTAGCGTGTGTAATACCAGTAGCCACGTACTTTTACCGGGACCGAAGCTTTATCTTTCTCCAGCCGCCCGACCATTTCTTCGTACAAGGCATCCTGCAGCGACTTAGTGTGAGCCATGATCTGGTCGACATAGTGGTTCTCTGCCTCCAGGTGCGCGAGCATTTCAGGGTCGCTACGGGAATCGTCACGCATCCAGTAATAGGGGTCGATGCGCTCGTGGCCGTGTATTTCCATCTTGTGCGGGACTTTCTTGGCCACGGGAGGGGCCACTTTAGGCGCCAGTGCGCTGCTGTCTGGCGAGGTGGGGTTATTCTCGTCGGCTGGTTTGCCGCAGCCTGTGGCAAAGATGGTCAAAGCAAGGAAGGCAATATGAGGCTTCATGGCAGCTCCGGGTGATGTTTATCGTTATACCGCGACTGGCGATATCCTATAACAGATCTTCACCACAGGGACATTCGGTGCGACGAAGGGCGGTGTCGTGAAAACACGCCCGCGAGCACAGATGATCGCGTTAGCGGCAGACGAGCTACCCTAAATTCTGCATAATGCCGCGCCGTCGCCTGACCCAGATGGCAGGCCGCCACACATTCTCCTAATCCGGTAGTTTCCATGGAAATCAACGTCAACTTCCTCGATAACCTGCGACTTGAAGCCAAGTTTGACGACTTTACGGTCATTACTGACCAGCCGATCCGCTACAAGGGCGATGGCTCGGCGCCGAGTCCGTTTGATTACTTCTTGGCATCGTCGGCGTTGTGTGCCGCGTATTTTGTGCGGGTCTATTGCCTGGCGCGGGATATACCGACGGACAATATCCGCCTGTCGCAGAACAACATCGTTGACCCAGAGGACCGTTACAACCAGATCTTCAAGATCCAGGTGGAGCTGCCGGAGGATATTTCGGAAAAGGATCGCGCCGGTATCCTGCGTTCTATTGACCGCTGCACCGTGAAGAAAGTGATCCAGACCGGTCCGGACTTCCAGATCGAGACGGTGGAGAATCTCGCGGAAGACGCCCAGGCGCTTCTGATGGTCGAGCCGGATGCGGAGCACCGTACCATGATTGAAGGCAAGGATCTGCCGCTGGAGCAGACCATTGCCAATATGACCAAAATCCTCGCGGATCTGGGGATGAAGATTGAGATCTCTTCCTGGCGCAACATCGTGCCCCACGTGTGGTCGCTGCATATTCGCGACGCGGCATCTCCCATGTGCTTCACCAATGGCAAGGGCGCGACCAAAGAGAGTGCCCTGTGTTCGGCGCTGGGTGAATTCATCGAGCGCCTCAATTGCAATTTCTTCTACAACGATCAGTACTTTGGTGAAGAGATCGCCACCGCGCCGTTCGTGCATTACCCCAATGAAAAGTGGTTTGAACTGGAAGAGGATGACTCGCTACCGACAGGGATTCTCGATGATCACACACGGGCGATCTATAACCCCGAGGGCGAGTTGGGCGGCTCAAATCTGATCGACACCAATTCCGGTCGCGCTGATCGCGGCATCTGCTCGCTGCCGTTTGTGCGCAAGTCGGATGGTGAGGTGGTGTACTTTCCTTCCAACCTGATCGAGAACCTGTTTCTCAGCAACGGCATGAGCGCGGGCAATACGCTGCCGGAAGCCCAAGTCCAATGCCTGTCGGAAATCTTTGAGCGCGCAGTTAAAAAAGAGATCCTTGAGCAGGAAATCGCACTGCCGGATGTGCCGAAAGAGGTGCTGGCAAAGTATCCGGATATTGTTGAGGGAATCGAGGAGCTTGAGAAGCAGGGGTTCCCGATTCTGGTGAAAGACGCTTCCCTCGGAGGCCAGTTCCCGGTTATGTGCGTGACGCTGATGAATCCGCGCAATGGCGGTGTTTTCGCATCGTTTGGTGCACACCCAAGCTTCCACGTGGCGCTGGAGCGAAGCCTCACGGAATTGATGCAGGGGCGCAGCTTCGAGGGCCTGAATGATGTGCCGCCGCCCACATTCAACAGCCTGGAAGTGTCCGAGCCCAATAATTTTGTCGAGCATTTCATCGACTCTACAGGCGTAGTCTCCTGGCGTTTCTTCAGCGCGAAGTCCGACTACGAATTTGTCGAATGGGATTTCTCCGGAAACCATCACGATACCAACGAGACCGAAACCGACCGCCTGTTCCGTATTCTCGAGGAGATGGGTAAAGAGGCTTACATGGCGACCTACGATGAACTGGGCGCGCCGGCCTGCCGGATTCTGGTGCCGGGGTATTCCGAAGTGTACCCGGTCGAGGATCTGATCTGGGATAACACCAACAAGGCGCTCGATTACCGCGAGGATATTCTCAACCTGCACCGTCTGGAGGACGGGCAACTGGAAGACCTGGTGGAGCGCCTTGAAGAAAGCCAGATCGACAATTATGAAACCATCATCACCCTGATCGGTGTCGAGTTCGATGAGAATACGGTTTGGGGGCAGTTGACGGTGCTGGAATTGAAGATCTTGATTTACCTCGCACTACAGCGCCACGACGAGGCGTTGGAGCTGGTGGAGGCCTTCCTGCAGTACAACGACAACACCGTAGAGCGCGGGCTCTTCTACCGCGCCGTGCAGGCCGTGCTGGAGATCGAACTGGACGACGACCTGGCACTGGAAGACTTTGTTTTCAACCTTCGCCGCATGTATGGCGATGCAGTGATGGATGCTGTCGTGGGCTCAGTGGATGGTTCCGTGCGTTTTGCCGGGCTGACGCCGACGAATATGCAGCTGGAGGGACTGGACAAGCATCTGCGGTTGATCGAGAGCTACAAGAAACTGCACGCGGCCCGGGCTGCGTGTGCCCGGAACACCTGACACGGCTCTTGCTCAGGGCATTGAACATCCCATTTGTGGGTTTTCTTCCTGCCCAGATTTCGCATTGAGTAACAAAAAGCTCATGACATGCAGAGGTTCAAACCGCTTCTCGTATGGAGGATAGGATGTGACTCCGTGCGGGAAGGCATTGAGGTGACACCGGGCGCAGCTGAACCCCTTTTGTGTGTAGGTTTCCAGCGTGGTATTGACGAGGTTCTGTACGCTCGAATGCTGTGCGCCCGGGATGCCCGGCCCGAGATGAGGATTGGGCTCCACCAGATTCTTGTTCTGGGTGCCGATCAACTGGTAGTAAGACCAGACCGAATCCCGCAATAGCCACTGGTACTTTCTGTTGGTGAGCTGCACATCCAGGGGTATTGGCGTCACTCGAGAAACGTTTACCGAATCGATATCTGTTTTTGGCGGCAGTGCGTCGCCGAGTTTAAACGTGGCGGGAATGAGACCGGCTTCGCCGGACTTGCCACCCACTTCGTAGCCGTTGGGGTAGCTGGGCGCACCGCCCGACGTGTAGCCGCCGTCATTTCCGGGGTTTAGCGCGGGGTGGGCGGGGAGCGGTAGTGGGTCGTTAAAGCGCTTTTGCAGGCGTACATTGTCCACGTGCTCAAAAGTTGATGGCAAGTGTCCAAAGGGCGTCACCCGGTGGATGTGAAAGCCGACCAGGCCCATCAGGGTCGGTGCACTCAGGCTGCCGTCAGGTTGCGGGAACTGAAGAATTCGCCGGAAGTAGCGTCCCGGAATATCAGCGTCCGGCCCCTCTGTTTTCAAAACTTTCCATGCGGCTTTGACTTCTGTAATGCCCTGGCGTGCATAGTGCGGCAGGTCGCGTAAGTAATATTCCAGTCCGGTGGGAAGAGGCTGGAACTTGCTGCTGTCTTCATACGGCGCCTGTGCGGGCTTCGGGGCGGTACCGTGCTGGTTGGCGTGGTCGATAAAATTGTTTACCGCAATCACCTGATTATCGGCATCGTAGTATTTGAACTCTTTGATATACCGAAAATACGGCTGGCTTAGCGTGACTTCAACACGAACATACTCTTTGTTCTGATCCACCAGTGGGCCGGTTGGCACATTCGAATTTGTGTATGGCTGATTAATACCTGGAGCAAACGGGCGCCCATATACGTAACTGTTGGAATAGCAGGGCGGTGATGGCTGGCGTTCGAGCTCGGTAAACTCCGGATTTCCCCAGTCCACTGGCCAATACTGGGGCGGTGTAAACGCGGTCTGGGGATCCATATAAGATTCCCAGACGACGATGGGGTGTGGCTCGGTGGTGTTTGCGATACCGGCGAGCACTGCTTGCGCGTCCGGTTTTCCTCCGGGTCCACCCTCTTCCCAGGGCCAGTTCAGCGCAATAAATGATTGCCAGGCAAAGTCGTAGGTATCCTGCTGACTTACGGGCGGGGTTTGGTAGTTGTCCGGATCTGCAGGGTAGGCGGGATGATTGATATCGAAAGGCAGTAGCCAGGGTGTTTGCCAGCGGGGGAGCCCATTGCTGCTGGCGGACGTTGAAACCAACAGTGCGCAGCTCAGTGCTACATACTGCATCATCGAAGGTAGTTTCATACTGCGAAGCTCGTTCGAAAAACACATCCTGTAGGAATAAGTGTAGGACGGGTGCCGGGTGCTGCGTTTTCTGAGGCGTCACTTGCGCAATGTATGATTAATGTTTTCTGGCGCTTACTTTTGCCTTGCGTTTACCAGCTGAGCTTAGAGGTGATATCGATGAAGCCGGTAATCGTCAATCTGCCTTCGCGGGCATTGTCCGAAAGCGTTTCGCCGCTTTCAACGATGCCGGAATGGAGCAGGCTGGCGGGGTAGAATGCGACTCGATTAAACTTTGCCACTACCTCGCCTATGGCCTCGTACCACGGGGTACATTGACTCGCATAACCCGGTTGCACCGCTTTCACCAGTTTGCCGGCCTGTTCCTGGTAGGTGGAAACCCGGTCTTGTAGAACGTTCTCGTATCCGCTCTCTATGTGCCTGAAGAATCGCGTACCGCGAAAGGGCGTATCGCACAGGTAGTGCAGCATCGCCAATTGCCGGCCGCTTACGGCGTCGAAATGGGGTAGGGACTGGATTGGCTTCAGCGTTTCGGGTGGTCTGGTGACCATGGAAAAGCAGCAGAAGGCATTGTGTATGACGTCGCTGGAGAGCCCCTTACCTGTATCCAGTGAAAAGGCTTGTCGCAGTGGTCCGGCAGCGAGCTGCAGTGTGCGGTTCAGGTAATCCGCGGGAACCTGTGCGCGGATGCCCGGGTAATTCGGGTTTTCCCGAATCCATTGACTCTGCTCTGCTGCCCTGAGTAATTCCTCAGGGCTTGGAAACAGGTCATCAATGATCACTGCCGGGGTGCGCTCGGCACCCACATACTCAATATTTACCTGCATTCGCCTTAGCTACCGCCAAAAATACGGCCTTTATTATGCCTGATGGCGTTTATTTTGGCAGTGTCCTGACCTTCGGCGACTAAAACAAAAAGCCCACCAAAAGGTGGGCTTTTAAATCGCTGGTACCCTGGGGAATCAGCGGCTGGCGGACTCCGGTGCTGCCGGTGCGTCTTCTGTCTCGATAACGTACCCGTCTTCATCCAGCTCGACGATCGGCATTCCCAGTGCTTCGATATCCTCGCGGATGGATGCGGAATCTCCAACCACCACAATTGCCATATTGTCTGGCTCAAGCAGGCCGGTAATTGCCTTGTTGAGGGTCTTGCGATCGGTCTCCTGCAGGAGAGTGCCCTGCTGGGAGCGGTAATCCAGCGGCAGGTCGTAGCGCAGGATCCGATTGAGCAGGCCCAGCTTGGCGGAGGGGGTTTCGTAGCTGCGGGCTTCCTGTTGGCCGATGGCGGAGCGCAGGTAATTGAACTCGCTTTCGGTCATGCCTTCCTTGTCGAACGTCGCCAGCTCGGTCAGCACTTCGTTGAGCGCGTCTGCGGTAGCTTCTTTCTTCACCTCTGAGCTCATCATATAGCTGCCATACTGCGGTTCGCCCATCAGGTAAGTGCGGGCGCCGTAGGTGTAGCCCTTGTCTTCGCGCAGGTTCAGGTTGATGCGGCTGTTGAAGTTGCCACCGAGTGGAAAGTTGCCAAGGTAGGCCAGGTAGTAGTCGCCCAGGGCATCGTAGGGCAGGGCGTGCTGGCTTACCCGCAGGCTCGACTGCGCAGCACCTTCCTTGTTCACCAGGTATACGGTGCGGCCCTTGATTTCCGGTTGTTGCAGCGCGATGGCGGGGCGCGCGGGCTGGGAGACTTTCAGCTTCGCGAGGCCGTCCAGCGCCTTGACGATTTTCTCATGCGGCACACTGGTGCTGACCGTGACACCACCGAAGTGCGCCGGAAAGTGCGCGTTGTAATACGCTTTGACGTCTTCCAAGGTGATATTGGCAACGGTATCTGGCAGGCCGCCATTGGGGAAACTCAGCGGGTGCTCGGGTCCACGCATCACGGCACCGACCGCGCGGCTCGCGAGGCCTTGTGGCGTTTTGCGGGCCTGCTGAAGGCCTTCAATCGTTTGTTGCTTGATGCGCGCGAAGTCTTCCTCACTGAAGGCCGGCTCCAGGATGCGCTCCATCATTAGGGGTACGGCTTTATCCAGGTGCTTGGCCAGCACATTGAGCGTTACCGTGGTGTCGTAGTCACCAGCGCTGACACTGATGGATGCGCCCAGTCGTTTGAGTTCCTCGGCAAATTCTGCAGCGCTGCGCTTGCTGGTGGCCTCGGTCATCAGTGAGGTCATCAGTGAGGTCAGTCCGGCTTTGCCGCGCGGCTCATCCCGTTGGCCCACGCCGAATACGGCCTGCACGGTAACCGTGGGGGTCTCGTCGTTCTGCACGGCCAGCAGGCGCACGCCATTTTTCAGTTTGCCGTCCTCGATACTCGGCAGTTCAACCTGCGGGTTTACCCCGGGTGTGGGCTGCACACTGCGGTCGAAGTTATCTGTTACCGGGCGCAGTGCCAGTGCTTCGTCGTCATCGCCGTAGCTATCTGGAATGGTGCGTTTCCATTCATAGTTCTGTTCCGCCGCGGCCAGTTCTGGCTTGCTATTGGGAACCACACTCAGCAGTAACGCGGGTTTGGCGGCGATGTACTGGTCAAACACGCGCGTTACGTCGTCGGTTTTTACCGAAAGGTATGCATTGATCTCGTGGTCGATGCCTTTGGGACTGCCGGTGAAGGTCTCAAATGCGGCGAGAGTAGAAACCTTGCCGGAAACAGACTGCAGCCCAAATACACGACCGGACTCATAGCCAGCCTTGAATTTCACCAGGTCATCTTCGGTAACACCGCGCTTGGCAAATTCGCTCAGGGTATCGCGCACCGCCAGTTCCATCTCTGCCAGTGTTTCACCAGAGGCGGGATTCTGGATCACGATAAACCACATTTCACAGGCGAGTTCCTTGCACGAGTGGGATACGCTCGCTGAAACCGCGCGTCCTGTTTGCACCAGGCGCTGATAGAGCATGGAGTCCTGACCCTGCCCGAGAATCTCCGCGGCGGCGTCCAGCGCGGGTTCATCCGGATGGTTGTAATAGACTGTGGGTACCATCATCGCCAGGGCGGGCAGGTGGATATTGTCCTCCAGCGTGACATAGCGGTCTTTTTCCAGCTTGGCTGGCTGCTTGGGCAGGTTCTGGACTTCGGGGCCCGCGGGAATCGGGCCGAAATACTTGGTCACCCATTCGAGGGTCTTGGCCTTGTCGATGTCACCACCGATGCTGATAACCGCATTATTGGGGCCGTACCAGCGCAGGAAGAAACGCTTCAGGTCGTTCAGGTCGGCGCGATCCAGATCTTCGAGCCAGCCGATAGTAGGCCAGGAGTAGGGGTGCCCGTCGGGGTAGGTCGACGCAAGCATGGTTTCCAAGGCGCGGCCGTAAGGGCGGTTGTCAACGCGCTGCCCGCGTTCGTTTTTGACGGTTTCACGCTGGACCTCGAATTTTTCCTGGGTCACAGCGTCCAGGAACACCCCCATGCGGTCGGCTTCCAACCACAGAACGGTTTCCAGCTGGTTTGCCGGCACCGTCTGGTAATAGTTGGTACGGTCGGTATTGGTGGTACCGTTCATGGTGCCACCGGCTTCGGTAATAATGCGGAAGTGCTCTTCATCCGCCACATTGACCGAACCCTGGAACATCATGTGCTCGAAGAAGTGAGCGAAGCCAGAGCGGCCCGGATCTTCACGATTTGAGCCCACATGATAAGTAACGTCCACGTGTACCAGAGGATCGGAATCATCCTCGTGCAGGACAACCGTCAGGCCGTTGGCAAGCTTGTATTTGCTGTAGGGAATGGCGATTTCGGCCCCATTGCCATCAAAGGTTTCAACCAGCGTGACACCCTGTGGGAGGTTGCTGGATGTGCTGCTGGTATCGATGGGTGCGTCAGGGGAGGAGTCGGTGGGTGCCTGTTCTGAACCCTTGCTGCAGGCAAACAGAAGTGCAGAGACAAAAACCAGTGCGATCTTGTTGCGAAGCATGTGGCGGTAGACCTTCATTGTTATTGGTCGGAACCTCCGATGCTAGCACAGCTGTCGCTGCGCGGTGCGGTCGTCTGACCGGCAGGGTTCACTTGGCGTGCGTTACAACGCCATGGCCAAACAACACAAATAAAAAAGGGGCACAACGAATGTTGCGCCCCTTTTCTATGTGTTCGAGCTTTTATGTATTCGAGTTCTAAAACTTAGAACTTGAATTCAGTGCCTACGCCAAAGTAGCTGCGGTCGTAATCGTCCGCCGCAGTTTCATCGGTGTAGAAGGTGAATAACTTGGCGGCTTTGGACAGTTTGTAATCCAGGCCGAGGCTGAAGGTTTCGCCGTCGGTTTTTACGATGTCGGACTTGCCGTACTGGGCTTTGGCGGTCCAGTTGTTGATCTTGTACGCGACAGAAGTCATCCAGCCGTCCTGCTTGCTTTTGTCTGCTTTTTCCTGTTCTTCGAACAGGGCACCGACCTGCAGGTTGCCGAAGTTGTACTGGCCAACTACTCGGGATACATTCCAGTCATTTGCTTCTACGCCCATGTCGTAAGCGTAAGCAATGTAGGCACCGTTCTGGTCGTAGGCGAAGGAGATTGAGGTGCCGTTGTCGCGGGTGTCAATCTCATTGCCCTCGTCGTCAAACAGGGCTTCTTCTTTGTTGCTGATGTAAGCTGCAGCCACTTTGAAACCGGCGAAGGACGGGGTGGTGTACTGCAGGTTATTGGATTCGCGGTTGTCGCTCTTGGTGACCAGGCTCTTGATATCGCCCTCGAGGTCATTGAACAGGTCTACTTTTTTCTGCGCGACCTTGAGCGGGGTGTCGAACTTGCCACCGATCACCTGACCGAAGCCACCTTCCAGGCCCGCATAGATGTTGCGCTGGCTGAAAGTATCGCCTTCGCCATCCATGTTCACCTGGTATTCCATCTTGTAGATGCCTTTGATGCCGTTATCCAGCGGCAGCTCCCCTTTGACACCCAGGCGAGAAGCGTTGCTCTGTACATCGGTGGTCGCGCCGTCGCCCTCGTCATTGGACTGGAAAGAGGCATTCGCTTTACCGTAGAAGTTGAACACTTCTTCTGCATTGGCAAAGGTGGGAAGAGCCGCGGCCAGCGCCAGAGTCATAGCAGTCTTTTTCATCGGTGGTCTCGTAAAGATGTGTTGATTTCGGAAAAACGCTGTGTGTTATCAAGTTGCGGCGCAGTTTGCTGCAGGAATGTTACAAACATGTGAAACATGAAAATTATTTGAATCTTTTGTGACGAAAAGGCGGGAGGATAGTCACGACTGGTGGAAATGGGGTGTGCGAAGGTGCATTAGAGAACGCACTAAAGGAGCGCATGACAGAGGCGTATCAGAAGAAGGTTTCGGAATGGATTTCGAACGTATTGGTATGGAAGGTCAGGAATGACGGGGGTTGCGGGATATGGGGCCCCTCTCGGTCCGACTGGATCTTGTCGTTGGACCGTCAGTCTGTGGGCCTGCGCGCTGGGTATTGGGCAAGTTGCCTGGTGGCCGCGGCTGCCTGGCAGCGCTGATCTCGCCAGTGTTGCCCTGTGGGTGTTGCTGGCCCTGTCGCTGTTAGCGGTGTTGGCTGGAGGAGGGGCCAGTACAGTTCGGCATTGGCGGCCACTGCTGATTCGTTTGCTGCTCCCATTTGCGCTGGGTAGCTGCTGGGCCTTGACGTTCAACCATCAATCACTGGAGCAGCGACTGCCTGCGGATCTCCACGGGACCGATCACGATGTGACCCTGCAAGTGGTTTCCCTGCCTCAGAGTGGCCCGGCGGTCTCCTATTTCGGTCGTTCGTCTTCATCTTCTTCCGGATACCTGGACGCCAAGTTTCGCGCGCGGGTAGTAGATGCGTCAGACCCCCGTTTCCTGCACCGCGACCTGGAGCTCGGCTGGTACCGTATGGCGC
The DNA here is from genome assembly GCF_020524885.1 of Microbulbifer elongatus. Lineage (GTDB taxonomy): Bacteria > Pseudomonadota > Gammaproteobacteria > Pseudomonadales > Cellvibrionaceae > Microbulbifer > Microbulbifer elongatus_A. The sequence goes on from NZ_JAIVKJ010000003.1 coordinate 532,458, forward strand.
ACAGGGACGCGGCGCGTCTGCGGGCAGGAAGTCGCTGGCAAATGCGAGTGCGCCTGAAACAACCAAGGGGCAGCGTTAATCCATACACGTTTGATTACGAAGCATGGCTGCTGGAGCAGGGGATATTTGCCACGGGTTATGTCCGGGAAAGAGACAGGCCGCCTGAATTTATTGCGCCGGGGCGCGGCCTTTCCGCGCTGAGAGAGCGAATCAGGGATCGGCTGGGTTCCATGTCGACTGCAGGGGGCGGTGGGGAGGCATACCGGCATTCGGGCCTGTTTCGCGCGCTGCTGCTGGGGGACCGCGGCGGCGTCGATGGGGACACTCGGTTGTTGCTGCAGCGCACCGGCACAGCCCATCTGCTGGCGATCTCCGGGCTGCATGTGGGGATGATTGCGGGCTTCTTTTTCCTGATCGGCAGCGTTCTTTCTCGGACCATCGGTGCGCTCCGGGCCAGTGCGTGGGTAGGCAGCGCTGCACGCCTGTTGCGGATGGGGGCTCGCGGCCATCCTCTGTTCTTAGCGGGACTGACAGCGCTACTTGGTGCGGCGGCTTATACCCTCGTCAGTGGTGCACCGCTGTCGGCTCAGCGCGCACTATTCATGACGGGAATCGGAATCTGCGCGCTGTTATTCAGGCGCCGGGTAGGCGGTCAGCTGGCATTTGCCGCGGCACTCTGTGGGGTGCTGCTATGGCAACCACTGGCTGTACTGAGCGCGGGCTTTTGGCTTTCATTTATTGCCGTTGGGGCGTTACTCATCCGCTTCCAGGGGCGGCATGTCCAAAGCGCGCCCACGAGCCAATCGTTGAACGCTGCCGGTATATCGGGAATGCCCGGACGTATGGCGGAAAGCTTGCGTACGGCGATTCAGGGGCAGTGGGCAATTTTGATCGCACTGTTACTGCCATCCACTCTGCTATTTGCCGGTATAAGTCTTAGCGGGCTGTTCCTGAACCTGGTTGCTATCCCCTGGGTAGGACTGGTGATTTTGCCTTCGATTTCGTTGGGGGCGGTAGCTCCCGAACCTATTGGAGGAATCCTGTTGAGTGTGGCGGACGTGAATCTCGATTGGTTGCTCACGTTCCTCGCGACTGCAGACTCCTATGTACCCGGGTGGCAGCCGCTTCCCGCAGTCCGCTCGGGTCTGATGATTCTCGCCGTCTGTATTTGTGGTGCGGTGTTGCTGTTGCCGAGCGGGGTGCCGGGAAGGGCTCTGGGCTGGTGTCTGCTGCCTGCCTTGCTAAGTGCGGCTTTGCCCTGGCAGCGCGCGCGGGAGCCGGGTTTTGAGCTCACGGTTCTGGATGTAGGGCAGGGGCTGGCGGTGGTCGCTTCCACGGAAACCCATACGATGGTGTTCGATACCGGTCCGAGCAGCGCCAGTGGCTGGAGCTCGGGGGTGAGCATTGTCTCCCCGTATGTACTGAACAGCTCCGGGCAACATCTGGATCTACTGGCAATCAGTCATGGAGATCTCGACCACTCGGGCGGTGCCGAGGGTGTACTGGCGGAGCTTGAAGTCGCTGCGATCGCGGCTCCGGGGCGGTTTGTGGAACGGTTCAGAGGGGAGGAACCCATACACGCGACCAGCCGCTGTATGGCCGGACAGCATATTGATCTGGGTGAACTGTCGGTGGAATGGCTGTGGCCGCGCTCGGACACGATCAGTGGCGAGGAAAATGACCACAGCTGTGTGGCCCTACTGCAGTGGCGGGGTGTGCGCGTGCTGCTGACCGGCGACATTTCCGCCGACGTTGAGTATCAGCTCGCTGCTGAAAACCCGGATTTCTCCTCTGTCGACCTGCTGATTGCGCCGCATCACGGCTCGCGTACTTCAACTTCCATGGCTTTGATTCAGTGGGCGGCGCCGGAGCGTGTTGCCTTCAGTGCGGGCTATCGCCATCACTTCGGGCACCCGCATCCGTCCGTTGTGCAAAGGCTATCGAGTCAGGGAGTGGCCCTGTTTAACACCGCGGACACCGGTGCGGTGCGCTTCAACTGGTTGCCAGGCGCAATGTCGCCCCATGTGTATTGTGGCCGCGAAACCGGCAAGTTCTGGCGGACAACCGGGCCTTTAGCTGAGTGCGATTGAATGTGAGGGCGCGATAGCCACCATCGGGCGAGTCGAGCACGTTCGCGGCGCGAGGGTGTTCACATTCATAGGCCGGCGGGGAAAACACATGGGAGGTGCGAAGTGGTTCAAGTATATGGGACTGCCTAAGTGGTACTGTCACGCACAATTTCAGCAGCTAGATGTTTTGCATTGTATGAAAAAGAATCACATATCCGGCGCCATCCTGATGGTTGCCGGCCTGTCATTCTGCGGCGCGACTGCAGCCGACGAGTGGAAGTACTCCATCGGTACCGATATCAGCAGCGGTAAATACGGGGACACCGAAGAAACCGAGATCGTCGCCACGCCCTTTACCGTCAGTTATTCCCCCAACGCAAGCTGGACGTTCAAGGCCTCAATGCCATGGACCAGTATTGAAGGTCCCGGCGGGGTCATTCCCGGCGGCGATGGCGGAATCGTTGTTGGTCCGGGTAACGGACGCGGAAATGGAAATGGTGGGAACCAAACCGGCGATGAAATCGTGTTAACTGAGGAGTCAGGTCTGGGAGACCTGTGGTTGACCGGTACATACAGCCTGCAACCGATCGCCGAACAGTACTTTTTTGACCTCTCCGCCAAGTACAAGTTACCGGTGGGGGATGAAGACAAAGGCCTCGGCACCGGTGAAGTGGACTACACGCTGCAGGCCGAGATGTTTACGGTGATCGATAATTATACGCCGTTTGTGACCGTCGCCAGGAAGTTCAAGGGCGATCTTCCCGAAACGGAACTGCGGGATGTCTGGTACACCTCCATCGGCAGTGGTTATAAGTTGAGCGAGGTGGCGAGTGTCGGCGCGTCTCTGGATTACCAGCAGGCCGCGACGTCTCAAAGCGATCGGCAGACGGAGCTATTCGGTTATTACAGTCACAGACTCAGCGCGCAATGGACGGGCATGGTCTATGGCTATCTCGGCTTGGCCGATGGTAGCCCGGACCAGGGCTTTGGCTTTCAGATCAGTTACCGCCCGATGGACTGACGGGCAGTACGGAGCGATTAGCGGGTAAGGTGTGATCACAGGGTGATTATCCAGACTGCGTGACAAGAATGTTAAACAGGAGACATAAGTGATGCGAATTCCATTTAAATCCACTGCATTGGCCGCGGCGGTTGCTGCTATGGCCGCTCTGCCGCTGGCCTGGGCAGATGACGATATGCCGGAGACCGATACTGCCGACACTGAAGTGGTGGAAGTAGCAAACACTGTTCCCAGTGACCGCATCATTGGTTATTTCAGTGAGTTCTTTGGTGAAGACACCGAGACCGTTGCTGCAGGCCTGCGCGATGGCAGTATCCAGTACGTTGCACCGGTAGAGGACGCAGGGACTGACACAGAGACGGAAGCTGAGACGGATACAACCCACGGTGACACCGACTCCCATACCTCCGTGGATGACCCGGAAGAAGTAGAAGACGGCGCTGATTCCGCCGCCGGTATGGGTTGGGGTAACGTGGTCATCAGCATGGCGCTCGCCGAGCAGCTGGCTGGGATTTCCCAGGCGGAAGCTCTTGAAGGGGAAGAGGGCATGACCGCCAATGAGTCCCTGAACGAAATTCTGCGTATGCGCCAGGAAGATGGCATGGGCTGGGGCCAAATTGCCCGTAGCCTCGGTGTTAATCTCGGTGAGGTAATGAGCGGTATCCGTTCAAACCGCCCTGATATGACTGAAAAGCTGGTGCGTAAGGAAGAGCGTGCAGCATCCCGTGCTGAGCGCATGGACAAGGCGGGCAAGCCGGAAAAGGTTGCCAAGCTTGATCGACCCGAGCGTCCAATGAAAGCGGAACGTCCGGAAAAGCCCGAGCGTCCGGAGAAGCCCCAGCGCCCTGAGCGCCCGGGACGATAAGCGGCGGCGGGTGCCAAGCCTCCGCCCCGTTGTATGCATTGTGCGACAGCCACCATCTGGTGGCTGTTTCCGTTTTTGGAGGCGCAAAATGGGGGCGGATCACCGTGACTCCCTGATCCGGGCTCGTGGGAATACCCGCGACAGGTCTCGCCTGAATTCGTATGTAACTTTGGTCACAGAGATAAAATTCATACCACTCAAGGACTTAGCCAACCCGATGAGCTGTGATAGAGTCTCTGACTTAATTTGAAGTCGATACAAACGACGCGACCCAATAACAAAACCCTTCCGCAGTCTGGGGCCAATAAAAAGTGTTAGAAATAATCAAGTCCGGCGGCTGGCTGATGCTGCCAATCCTGCTCTGTTCCGTAGCTGTTATTGCCATTTTCATCGAGCGCCTGTGGACGCTGAATGAGCGCAAGATCGCACCCCGCGCCCTGCTGGGGCAGGTCTGGTCCAGTTTGAAGGGCAATCAGTTGACCACCGAGAAGATCAAGGAACTGCGTGATTCCAGTCCGTTGGGCCGTATCTTTGCCGCGGGCCTGGCCAACTCCAAGCACGGCCGCGAAGTGATGAAAGACAGTATCGAAGAGGCTGCCAGCCAGGTGGTTCACGAGCTGGAGCGCTTTCTGAATGTGCTCGGCACCATCGCCGCTGTTGCGCCGCTGATTGGCCTTCTGGGTACTGTGGTGGGCATGATCCAGGTATTTACCGCCATCATGCTGGAAGGTACCGGCAACGCCGGTGTTCTGGCGGGCGGCATCTCCCAGGCGCTGATTACCACTGCTGCAGGTCTTAGCGTAGCTATCCCGGCGTTGATGGCGCATCGTTACTTCCAGCGCCGAGTGGATTCCATCGTGGTGACCATGGAGCAGGAGGCCGTCAAACTGGTGGATGCCCTGCACAGCGACCGCCGTATTGAAGCTGCAGCCTGAGCGCGCAACCACAGACTCAGGAGCGCGCAATGCAATTTCGTCGCCAGAATACCGAGCAGGATGGGGTAAACCTCACGCCACTGATTGACGTGGTGTTTCTGCTGCTGATCTTTTTTATGGTGTCTACCACCTTCACCAAAGAGAGCCATCTCAAGCTGAACCTGCCGGAGGCCGCCGGCCCGCAGGCTGACAGTCCGCCCTCGACCATCGAAGTGCTGATCAACGCCGACGGCTCCTATTCCGTGGATGGCCGGGCGCTGATCAACAAGAAACTGGTCACTCTGAAATCTGCACTGTCGGAAGTGTCCGGCGGCGAGTACAATCGCCCGCTGATCATTACCGCAGATGCCACCGCACAACACCAGGCGGTGGTTCGTGCCATGGATGCCGCGGGGCAGCTGGGATTTGTACATCTCAGCATCACCACCCGGCAGCCGGACGAACAGTAATCTATAAAGTGTTTAGCCGCCGGGTGTGGCCGATGCCGCATCTGTGCCGTGCTTCCGGGGGCAACGAGTCCCCTGGAAGCTGCATTTCGCGGACAACACGCTGCCAAGATAGTTATGGATAAATCCTCCCAGCCGGTGCTTAAGCCCCGTCACGGTGCCAAGACCTACCGCCGTCTCCTTTCTTACGCGGTTCCCCAGTGGCCGCTGTTTGTTGTCGCCGTGCTCGGTTTCCTCCTGTTTTCCAGTATGGAAGTCGTGCTCATTGCGGTCACCGAGTTGCTGCTGGATGCGGTTGGGGCGGGTATTGAGCAGGGCAGGGGTTTCCTGTCCCAGTATGTGGCTGGCTTTTTCCCCGGTGGCATCATGCCCCAGGAAACCGCGCGCTGGCTGGTGCCGGCAGCGATGCTGGTTATTATCATACTGCGTGCTATCGGCAACTTTGTCGGCAGCTACGGGCTTGCCTACGTAGCGCGTGCGGTGATTCATCAATTGCGCTCGGAACTGTTCGCGCATATCGGGCAGCTGCCCAGCAGCTACTTTGACCGCTACACCGGGGCCTTCCTGATCTCCAAGGTCGCCTACAACGTGGAGCAGGTCACCAATTCCATCACCAAGGCCTTGCGGACCATGATCCGCTCTTCGTTTACCGCGATCGGTCTGCTGACCTACCTGTTGCTGGTGAACTGGAAGCTGACCCTGACCTTCTTCCTGTTTGTGCCGATCATCGCGATTATTGTCGGCATTGTTGGCCGCCGTTTTCGCAAGCTTAGTCATCGAATCCAGAACACCATGGGGGACGTGACCCACGTAACTCAGGAAGCCATCAATGGCTATGAGGTGGTGCGGATGTACGGTGGGCGAAAATACGAGAATGCACGCTTCCAGGCGGCAAGCAATGCGAATCGGCAGCAGTTTATGAAGCTGGTCGTCGCAGACAATGCCAGCGTGTCGGTGATACAGACCCTGGTGGGCCTGGCTACTGCAGTGCTTGTCTGGTTCGCCCTGGCCCCGGGAATGGTCGAATCCATGACCGCAGGCGTGTTTGCCTCCTACATTGGTGCCGCGGCATCGCTGGCAAAACCAATCCGCAATCTGTCCGAAGTCTACGCCGAGATCCAGAAAGGGATTGCCGCGGCGGAGAGTATCTTCGAGGTATTCGATTCGCCCAAAGAGCCTACCGGTGGCACGCTGGCGCTACCGAGCCCGGTGACCGGCGCGGTAACCTTTGATCATCTCGGCTTTCGTTACAGTGAAGATGGTCCGAACGTGCTGAGCGATATCGACTTTGACGTCAAAGCAGGACAGACGGTGGCATTGGTGGGAGCCTCAGGTTCTGGTAAGAGCACGCTGGTCAGTCTGCTGTCGCGGTTTTACGAGCCCACATCCGGGCGTATTCTGCTGGATGGGGTGGATATCACCGAGGTACCGGTTGCGGAGCTACGTGAGCAGATCAGTCTGGTTTCCCAGAATATCGTGCTGTTCAACGATACCGTGTATCGCAATATCGCTTACGGAGAGCTTGAGAGTAAATCGGAAGCGGAGGTTCAGCGTGCAGTGGATCTGGCCCACGCCCGTCATTTTATCGACGAGCTGCCGGATGGCCTGAACACGGTACTGGGAGACAACGCGCAGATACTTTCCGGCGGTCAGCGCCAGCGCCTGGCAATTGCGCGGGCTCTGCTAAAAGATTCTCCGCTGCTGATTCTCGACGAGGCCACTTCGGCGCTGGACAACGAGTCCGAGCGCCACATCCAGGCCGCGTTGGCCGAAGTAATGAAGAATCGCACTACTTTTGTCATTGCACACCGTCTCAGCACAATCGAGAACGCCGATTGCATTCTGGTGATGGACCAGGGGCGTATCGCGGAAAGTGGTACCCACAGCGAACTGCTGGCGATGGGTGGGCGCTATGCGCTGCTGCTCCAGCAGCAGGCTGGTGGAACACTCAGTTAACGAGAACATTTGATAACAGGGATAGGAGCGCATCGCGCAATGTCGCTTGAAGACTGGTTAAACAAACGCTGGTATCCGGCCGCCGAGGGCGGAATCGATTCCAGTATGCCATTGCCATTGTTGGCTCCGCTGGAATTGGCTTTCCGGCAGGGCAGCCGTCTGCGCAAGCTGCGCAATTCGCCTGAACCACTGCCCGTGCCGGTTATTGTGGTGGGCAATATTACCGTGGGCGGAGCCGGCAAGACGCCCCTGGTTGCGGAGCTTGGCCGGTGGCTTCAGGAGCGAGGGCGCAAGCCGGGCATAATCAGTCGCGGTTATGGCGGTCGCGCCAAGCACTACCCATACAGCGTATCCGCGCAGTCACACCCCCTGGAGTCCGGCGATGAACCGCTCATGCTGCACCTGATGACCGGTTTACCGGTAATGGTGTCGCCCAAGCGCGCTGAAGCCGCCGAGGCTCTAATTGCCGAGCACGGTTGCGACGTCATTATTTCAGACGACGGGCTCCAGCATTACGGGCTGTGGCGCAGTATGGAAATCTGCGTGGTCGATGGGCAGCGGGGATTGGGAAATGAGCACCTGTTGCCTCGGGGCCCACTGCGTGAATCCCCGGAACGTCTGGGCAGCGTTGATATGGTGGTTGTGAATGGCGAACCGAACGCTCTGGTAGAGAGTCAGTGTGGCGATCAGGCTGACTTTGTCATGGAGCTGGCGCCGTCTCTCTGGCATCAGTTCAACCTGGATCAGACCTCGACACTGAAACTGGAGTCCGGCCCAGAGGCCGGTCCCTGTCACGCGGTTGCAGCCATTGGCAATCCCCAGCGTTTTTTTAATGCCCTCCGAAATCTCGGCTACACCGTGATGGAGATGCCGTTTCCCGATCATCACCAGTTCACTCAGCACGAATTGCAACTCGACGGTGAGACACCGGTAATCATGACCATGAAAGACGCGGTCAAGTGTCGCGACTTCTGGCAGAGCCACTGGTGGGCCATGGAGGTCCAGGCGCAACTCCCGGACATTTTTTACCAGCGTATCCATCAACACCTCGAGAGTTTCCAGCCGGCATGAGCGATACCAGCAACTGCGCATTTGACGTAATCATTCCCGCCCGTTATGCCTCCAGTCGTCTGCCGGGCAAGCCCCTGGCGGAGATCGCCGGCAAGCCGATGGTGCAGCGGGTGTTTGAGCGCGCCCGCGAAAGTGCCGCGCAAAGGGTGATCGTGGCGACCGACGACATGCGCGTGGCGCAAGTGGTGCAGGGTTTCGGTGGTGAGGTGTGTATGACCAGCCCGGATCACGCGTCGGGCACTGACCGTTTGCAGGAGGTGGCGGTTAATCTCGGTGTGGCCGAAGACCGCATCCTGGTCAATGTGCAGGGAGACGAACCGCTGATCCCGCCAGCGGTGATCAATCAGGTGGCACATAATCTGGCGGAAAATACGGCTGCCGGGGTGGCTACCCTGGCAGAGCCCATTGTCTCAGCGGAAGACTTCCTGAATCCCAATATCGTCAAACTGGTAGCAGAAGAGTCCGGTCTGGCTCGCTATTTCTCCCGCGCCCCGATTCCCTGGCCGCGAGACGCTTTTGCCCTGGACCAGCAGTCATTGCCTGCCGGGCTCAATCCCCGGCGCCATATTGGCATCTATGCTTACCGGGCGGGCCTGCTGAACCTGTTTGTCAGCTGGCCGATGGCTCCGATCGAGCAGTTCGAGGCGCTTGAGCAACTTCGATTCCTGTACAACGGACATGCCATTCATGTAGCGGACGCCTGCGAAGAGGTGCCGGGTGGGGTGGACACGGCGCAGGATCTTGAACGGATGCGCGCGTATTTCGCATAACTTTGACCTTATGGGTAGGCCGGTAGCTCTATCGGGCGGTGGCCTTGAGACCGATATTGCATGATTCAGTCTGACGTAGACCTGCAGCCCTATAACACCATGACGATCGCGGCGCGGGCCAAGCACTTTTGTACTGCTACTACTCTGCAGGAGGTACGCGAGGCCCTGCGCTTTGCACGTGCGCAGCAGTTACCCATTCTGCCTCTTGGCGGCGGTAGCAATATTGTGCTTACCGGGGATTTCCCCGGGCTGGCACTGCATCTCGGTATGCGTGGCCTTGAATTTGAGGCGCTTGATGATGGTGTCAGGATCCGCGCGGCGGCAGGGGAGAACTGGCACCAGCTGGTAATGCGCAGTGTCGAGCAGGGGTACGGCGGGCTGGAAAACCTCGCGCTGATCCCGGGCAATATCGGCGCGGCGCCGATTCAGAATATTGGGGCCTATGGGGTTGAACTGAAAGATGCTTTTGAGCAGCTCACCGCGATGGAAATTTCGAGTGGTGAGCTGATTACCTTCGATGCGGAGGCGTGTCAGTTCGGCTATCGCGACAGTATTTTTAAGGGCCCGGCGAAAGATCGCTATTTGATCTGTGAGGTGGTGCTGAAGTTATCGAGCACCTGGGCACCACGGATCTCTTACCCCGCACTGGAGCAATACTTCGCACAGCACGGACTTGCGCGAGAATTATTGACGCCCGCCAAGATTGCCAATGCCGTTATTGATATCCGCAACAGCAAACTGCCCAACCCGGTAGAAATTCCCAACGCGGGTAGTTTTTTCAAAAATCCGGTTGTCGCGGACGACCAGTATCAAACCCTCAAGGAGGCTCACCCCGAGCTCGTTGCGTTCGAGGCAGGCGAGGGCTGGAAGCTCGCCGCAGGCTGGTTGATCGACCAGGCGGGCTGGAAGGGTTTTCGCAATAATGGGGTAGGGGTGCACGACCGTCAGGCCCTGGTGCTGGTCAATCCCGGGCACCGCTGCGGTAGCGAGGTGGTAAACCTGGCACGGGACATTGCCAGTGATGTAAAGCGCAAGTTCGGTGTAACGCTGGAGCCGGAGCCGCGCTTTTATCCGTAAGCGGTAGCTTAGTGGCTTGTCCCGCATTAGCCCCGTGGGACTATTTCCCAGTGGGCGGGATAAAATGATAACGATACCTATTCAGTTAATGCGCTGCTTACGCTTCTGTATACGCTTGAACTTCCCAGGATAAATCCTTTTGTTGTGAAGGGATTTTTATGGGCGGGATGAATCACCAGTTTGTGACCCCTTTGCGCTACAACAGTCTGTGAATGCCGTAAAATAATTGTCATTTATCTTCCGTTACTTGATGCAAACGAGCTTTGCACCAAGACGCTAGTCTGGTATGTTCTTCAAGGGCTCTGTGGATGGATCTTTGCGGGAATATCCCGCTGAGCAATAACAAAAAACACAGTTTTGCGCAGGGGAGGTTTAATAGGAAATTCTTGCTCAAGGCTGTCTGGAAATCCGTGGTTGGGGCTAAATTGATAAAAGTCTTAGTGGTAGACGATCACGACCTGGTGCGAATGGGTATTTCGCGCATGTTGGGTGATGTCGACGACATCGAGGTAGTTGGCGAAGCCAAAAGTGGCGAAGACGCCATTGCCTTCGTTCGAGAGTCAGAAGTAGACGTCATTCTTATGGATGTAAGGATGCCAGGCATGGGTGGGCTTGAGGCGACTCGTAAGCTCATTCCTCGCTTCCCGCAGGCCAAAGTAATTGCGGTTAGTGCACTGGATGATGACCTTTTCCCCAGCCGGCTGATCCAGGCTGGTGCATCGGGTTACGTCACCAAAGGGGCGGACCTCGAGGAAATGGTGCGTGCGATTCGCTCGGTTGTAGCTGGCGAAACTTACATCAGCAGCTCAATGGCTACCAAACTCGCACTGCGCAGTGTCAGTGGTGGTTCATCGCCGTTCGAAGACCTTTCCGAACGCGAGCTCCAGACCGCAGTAATGATTGTGAACGGGAGCAAGGTATCGGAAATCGCGAACGCGCTTTCGGTCAGCCCCAAAACCGTCAATACCTACCGATATCGAATTTTCGAAAAGCTGGGTTTGCACTCGGATGTGGAGCTGACTTTGCTTGCGGTAAAGCACAATATACTGGACCCGGAAGAGGCTGTCTGACCCGTTTGGTTGGAGGAAGGTGTAGAATTCCACAATCCTCTATAAATGTTCTGAATTGATTTTTGAAGCAGGGGCCATATGGCCCCTGTTTTGTTGCTGGTACTAGTAAAAGGCAATGTTCGACAGCAAACGCTTTCTCACCACGGTCACCCGCAAGCCGGGCGTTTACCAGATGTTTGATGCCGATGGGAAGGTATTGTATGTCGGTAAAGCCAAGAACCTGCGCAACCGACTGGCTAGTTATTTTCGTGCCAGTGGGCTGACTGCAAAAACCATGGCGCTGGTTGAGAAAATCGCCGATATCGAAGTCACCGTTACCCGCAGCGAAACAGAAGCCCTCGTGCTTGAGCAGAGCCTGATCAAGTCACAGCGGCCGCCCTACAATGTCATGCTGAAAGACGACAAGGGCTACCCCTATATCTTCCTTTCCAGCAAAGACATCTTCCCCCGTATTGCATTCCACCGTGGTGCCAAAAGAAAGAAGGGGGACTACTTCGGTCCATTCCCCAACGCCTCTTCGGTAAGAGATAGTCTCAATTTTCTACAGAAAACTTTCCGCATCCGATCATGTGAAGACAGTGTGTTCGCCAACCGCTCGCGACCCTGCCTTCAGTACCAGATTGAGCGCTGTACAGCGCCCTGTGTGGATTTCATCAGCCCGGAGGATTACCAGGCAGATGTGCGCCACGCGCAGATGTTTCTGGCTGGGAAAAGTGACAGCATTATTCGCGAACTCGCCGACGAGATGGAAAAAGCATCGGTTGCACTGGAGTTTGAGAGGGCGGCTCGCCTGCGGGACCAGATCGTAGCCTTGCGCAGGCTGCAGTCTGATCAGGTCGCCGAGAGTGGTGGCGCCGATGTGGATGTACTGGGAGTTGCCACCGCTGGAGGCCTTTGTTGCGTGCACGTGCTGTTTATCCGCCAGGGAAGAATTCTGGGTAGTCGCAGCTATTACCCCAGTGAAAAACTCGGCCTGGACGATGCCGCGCTGCTGTCTGCTTTCATTCCGCAATTCTACCTCGGCACCAGCCGGGAGCTTCCCCGCCAGATACTGGTGTCCGAGCCGCTAGAAGACCTTGAAGCGTTGCAGCAGGCGCTGACAGAGCAGGCCGGTAAAGACATACAAGTCGCAAACCGTCTGCGGGGCAATCGCGCCACCTGGGTTGAGATGGCACAGCAGGCCGCCGCCCAGAACTTACAGAGCCGTACCGCCTCACAGCAAAAACTGCAGGACCGCTTCGAGAACCTGCAGGAGGTACTCCGGCTCGGCGATCTGCCTGAGCGGCTTGAGTGTTTCGATATCAGTCATTCCAGCGGGGAGGCAACCGTAGCCTCCTGTGTGGTGTTTGATACCGGTGGCCCGGTTAAATCCGATTATCGTCGCTTCAATATCGAGGGAATTACCGCTGGTGATGATTACGCGGCGATGGGCCAGGCGCTTAAGCGCCGGTATACGCGGTTGTCCAACGGTGAGGGGCGTTTCCCCAATATTCTGCTGATTGACGGCGGTAAGGGGCAGGTGACCCAGGCAGTTGACACTCTCAACGAGCTGGGAGTGACCGGTGTCCAGATCATCGGTGTGGCCAAGGGTACTACGCGTAAAGCGGGTTTTGAGACCCTGCATATCGTCGCCGAGGGACGAGAGCTGGTGCTGGAATCAGACTCGCCTGCGTTGCATCTCATCCAGCAGATAAGGGATGAGGCTCACCGTTTCGCCATTACCGGGCACCGCCAGCGGCGGGATAAGAAGCGCAGGGAGTCACCGCTCGAAGGTATTCCAGGCGTTGGGCCCGCAAGGCGCCGTGCACTGCTGCGCCATTTCGGCGGACTTCAGGAAATATTGCGCGCATCGGTAAACGAACTTGCCAGTGTCGAAGGTGTGAGCCGCAAGCTCGCGCAGGATATATACTCGACCCTGCACAATGAGTAGAGCGTAGTTGCCTTATTGCGCCTCTGGCGTTTATTTTTTTGCCTCAGATTGCTAAGTTACGCACTGCCGACGATGTGTGTTCAGCGAAAGTAGAAGGACCAGCATGAATCTCGCCAATCAATTGACCCTGCTGCGCGTGGCGCTGATACCTGTTCTGGTGCTGGTGTTTTACCTCCCCTACAAGTGGAGCTACATCGCATCTGCTCTCATTTTTTCCATTGCCGCGGCTACCGATTGGCTCGACGGCTATATTGCCCGCAAGCTGGATCAAAGCACGCCATTTGGCGCTTTCCTCGATCCTGTCGCCGATAAACTTATGGTTGCCACGGCACTTGTGCTCTTGGTGGACCTCCACAACTATATCTTCTTCACCATCGCCGCCGCGGTCATTATTGGTCGCGAGATTGCCGTCTCCGCACTCAGGGAGTGGATGGCGGAGCTGGGTTTGCGCAGTAGCGTTGCGGTCAGTTTTATCGGCAAGGTCAAAACAACTGCCCAGATGGCGGCCATTATTGTGTTATTGGCTTTTGATGTGCGAGAGTTTCCGGTGATGGAGACTATTGGCTACATCCTGCTTTACATTGCCGCCGCGCTCACCCTTTACACCATGGTGGTTTACCTCCGCGCTGCCTGGCCTGCGCTTACTGGTGACGCGACCGGTAAGGGCTAACGTAATAAGGCGAGAAGCCGCTCCCTAGGACAGGTTCGCATTTCGCGCTGAGGGCGATTTTCGCGCCGCCTCCAATTGTGTACGATCGTTCCATTGAAGTAATAACACGACAATGGAGCGACCTGTGCAGCAGTCTGGTCTTGCATCAACCTGTTCTTTTTTTAAGCTTTCCCTCGGTTCAATCTTTGCAGTTCTCTTTGCGATTTTATCTTCCGCGTGCCACGCGCAAGACTATGAGCGGCGCGAGTGGTTGCCCCGCTGGTCCGACGCTGACAGGGACTGCCAGGATACCCGTCACGAGCTGTTGATTCGCTATTCCCTGGCGCCTGTTGTCTTCACCACTCGGGATAACTGCAAAGTCGCCTTCGGCTTGTGGTTGGATCCCTACACCGGCGAATTTTTTGAAAAAGCGTCCGATCTCGATGTGGAGCACATAGTCCCCCTCAAGTGGGCGCACGACCACGGTGCCGCAAACTGGAGTCGCGAGAAAAAGCGGCTGTTCGCCGAGGACCCGGAGAATCTGTGGCTGGTGGATGATGGTCGCAACCAGAGCAAGGGGCACCGAGGTCCAGACCAGTGGATGCCGCCTTATGGTCCGGTACGCCAATACTACTTGCGGCGTTTCATGGCGATTGCGGAGAAATATGGATTGCAGACCAGCGAATCCGAGTCACAGATATTTCTGGCAATGCTGGACACGCATCGTGGCTAGGTTAGGGTAATGTGCGTGATGCGTCGGGAGTGCAGTGCTCGCTGTAGTTACTGCACCAATGTGTCCAGGATTTCGCTAAATCTTTCTTCAATCGGGTAGGGTGAGGCGGACCATCCGAGGCGGGCAATCACGGCGTTGTGGGAAGGAGCTACCATTAATTTCTGCTCACGGTTTCCAAGCATAAAGAAACTGTCCGCAGGCAGCCGCGGGTAGGGCGGTGCCATTTCACCGCCGTAGTTCAGCCAGAGCTGGTAGCCGTAGCGAGGATCATTTTTACTGTTATTGGGTTTCGTTGCCCGCGCAATCCAATCCCTCTCCAGTAAGGTGGCTGACCGGCCCATAGCTGAAATCGACCCACCACTCAAAAAGACGCTGCCCAGTCGAGCCCAGTCCCGCGCGGTGGCGTAGCCGTATGAGCTGCCTACGAATACCCCATCGTCATCCACTTCCATCACTGTGTTGGTCAAGCCAAGGGGCCGCAAGAACTCTCGCTGCCAGAAGGTCAGTGTCGGCTCGGTGCCACCCAATCGGCGATGTATCCAGCGGGCCAGCAAATTCGTGCTGCCCGAGGAATAGGAAAAGTGAGTACCGGGCTTGTTCAGCAGGGCTCGCTGCAGGGCGTACCGCGAAGGCGATAGCTCACCGAACAACATTTTTGTCGCATCACTCCCTGGGCGGTAGCTTTCATCGAATGCAAGGCCATCACACATTTGCAGCAGGTTTTGCAGTTGGATCTCGCTGCGGTCATCAGCGGACCATTCGGGGAAAAGATCGGAGGCTGTTGACTCCGCAAGTCCCAGGGCTTCCATACGCCCGTACAGCATTGCCAGTAGGCTTTTGGTCATGGACCAGCCCAGCAGTCGCGTATCGGCGACGATACCCGCACCGTAGGCTTCTCCGAGGACATCTTTCCCCCGGATTACCACAAGAGCGCGTGTGTCGAGCCCCAATGCGTTGTCCCGTGTCATCTGATCCTTGAGCAGGGCCTGTAGCGGATGGGAGGTGAGCTTTCGATGGCGGTGAGGGAGTGTATTTTTCGCGGGTGCCAAATCTACCCCGTGTAGAGTTGGGGAGCCTGCGTTTTTGTGTTGACCTGGGAAACCGTCTTCGAGCACTGGGTTGTAACAGGCGCGGACAGTAACCAGATTTGCCAGGGTTGCTGAGGTCCCATTGCTGTCCTGATGGATGGTTACCAGGCGGAAAAGTGGCGAGTAATTTCGCAGGTCGCGATGTATGCGTCGAGGTGAGAACCCAGAAATATGGTGCGCGGAGCAGGCAAGCTTGGCGCTCATCTTTAGCATGGTTCTCAGCGTGCCGCAGCGCTTCAGGTAAGTTGCTGTCGCAATCAGCAAGCCCAGTAGCGCAATCAGAACCAGAAAGGGCATTGGCGCATTCATTTCCGCGCTACATCCGCGTATAGAAAGGCGTGCCTGGCCGATGTCTCCCGAATTGAGACGAGGGTACTTGTCGGGCTTCCGTTACCTTGCTTGTCCATATCCAGGCCTTGTTGGTGCCTGTCTAAATGGTAGCCTTGTCTGGAGCCAGCAAGCCAAGCTTATGCCGGGGGTGTCCTGGTGCCGCTATAGCGCATGAGTTAGGGGGCTAAAGGTCTGGAGGAGTGGGGGTAGGGAGTGAGGATAGTGGTGCCCAGAGCCGGACTTGAACCGGCACGTCCCAAAGGACGGGAGATTTTAAGTCTCCTGTGTCTACCAATTCCACCATCCGGGCGGATAGGGCGATCGACGGGTGTGTAGATTATCCGCCGACTGGACCAACCTCATGCTGAGACTGGAGGGAGAAAATGGAGGCTAGGGTCGGAATCGAACCGGCGTACACGGAGTTGCAGTCCGCTGCATGACCACTCTGCCACCTAGCCATAGGTGTTGAAAACGTCGCGGATTTTAGCGGAATAACGCAAAAAATCCCAGTGTTTTCTGATACTTACGTGCCGCAGGGCGTGTAAGAGGGCGCTATTCTATGGTTTGTCTGAGATTAGTCAAGGCTATTTGTCCAAGACTCGCAAGTTGGTCAAATAGTGATCTTTGGCTAGATTGCGCGTCGCTTAATAACTGGAGGAGATGGAACAGCTTTTAGTATTGCCAATTGTTCTAAACTTTTTGCGAATCAAGCTGGTAATCCACCGGTGGTGACCAATACTGAGAGTAGCTGGCTAGCACACATCTCCCCCCCCAAGTGTTGTTTAGTAGTGCCGGCCGGGCGCCTTCCTCCATACGGGTGCCCAGTGTGTTGTAAGGATGAAATCCTCCAAGTTTCACTCCTAATGGTCTTGGCCCTGACGCTCTCCCCCCCCCGTCGTCAGGGCTTTTTTTTGCCCGTAAGAAATGTCCTTTCCAGTTGCGGCACACTAGTGCCGGCTGCATCTTCAACCAGTCCGCGAAACTTTTTCAGTGTCACCTCGCCGCGTTCAGCGGCCAACGCGGCTACCACGTCATCAAGGCTGCGTTTACCATTGCTGGATGTCTGGATGGCCTGGTCTATCTGGTGCAGCACAACAGTAGCTCGCGCGGTAATCGGTCCTGAAGAGCGTTTTACCAGCAGGTTCGGCGACTCTTTACCCCACTTGGCAAGATCCTCAAGCGCCTGGTTATAACGACGTTCGCTGATACCTCCGGTCCTTAGCAGTGTCTGCAGTGAGTAGTACTCGGCGATACCCTCAACAATCCAGTCGCTTTCTTTATCGCCACGGATGCCTGTGCCCACGTGAACCAGCTCGTGCAGCATACTGCTGGTGCGATTGCCAGAAATCAGCGGTCGGTCCGCGTGCATAAACAGGGAGCGTGTCCCGGATAGCCCGCCGCGCCACATGGGGTCGCCGGCCATCACGATCAACAGCTTTTGTGGGAATTCCGGGAATACTTTTTTAAGCTCCGGAAGCGTCCAGCTCAGGAACGCCAGTGTGTCCTGGCGGCGTACGCCTTTGCCAAGGGGTGCTGCGATCACCGTGTCGGTCCCGTCGATAACGTCCTGCCGACTGCCAATGCGGCCTGCAATCATCCAGCCCTTGGGACGGATAAAACGGCGGCCGGGGTCTTTCAATTGGAAGACCCCGTCATTGTCTTTTAGGTAGGGTGCCAGAGTGTTCCAGTCATCAGGTACCTCAACCCGCAGAGTAGCGGAAGACTGGAGCGATTTTGGGGCTCGTGCCGAAATCGGAGGAATCAGTTTGTCCGTACGGAGAATCGTCCACTTGTCCGTCATTAGTGAATCGTAACGACCGGATGATTTTTTCTCGTCGATTTTGAACTCGTATTCGATTTGGGCTGACTTGCCTCTGGGCGTCCAGATCGCGCGATCGCCTTCCAGAGTCAGGTTTTTACCACTCAATTTCAGGTGGCGCTCTGGGTTCAGGTGCAGAGTCAGCTGGTTTGGCAGGGAATCCCCGGCAAGCGCTATTTGAACCTTTGCGAGGTCATTGCCTGGGGCGAGGGCGACCTGGTAGCGGATGTCGTAGGTCGAGTCTTCCGTCGCATATACGAAGACGCTGCACAGGCTCAACAGCAGGGCAACTGTGACAGAGGTCACGCAGTGGGGGAGGGAGATTCTGGAGAATTCGACTTTCCAAAAATAATGCATGGATAGCTTCTAGTCCGGTTTGTGAATTGCGCTTGTCAGTATGACAGCGGAAAACGGTAACAGTGCCAGAGGGTACTCTCCAACAGGCCGGGGGGCGACCCTGGCCTGCGCAATCTTTGCGGATATTCTCGGTTCAGGCGTTGCAGGGCTCGGTTTTTGCCTCTGAGGCCCGCTTGAGCTGGGAATAAACCAGCCTGGCCGCCACCAGATCTTCCAAGGCGTGCCCAACGGATTTGAAGCAGGTCACACCACTTCTGTGTATCGGCGTTTGTCCTTGGCAATGGGATGGCAAGTCACCCAGTACCGAGGCTTCCCTGATCACGCCGTTTTGAATGGGAATGTGAAGGTCGCCGGTCTCCGTAAGTGCATGGGGTAAAACGTCAGTGAACAGTGCCACCCGTTTGATCAGCTGGTCATCCGCTTCCCGCATGTCCGGTCGGTAGGCTCCTACCAGATCGATGTGCTGTTCTGGTCTTAGCCATTTACCATGGAGTAGGGGGTTTTTACTGAGTGTGGCGCAACTCACAATGTCAGCGCGTGCCATACCCTGTTGAATGTCGCTACATATTGAGGCCGAGCAGGGCAGGTCGGCAATCTTGTCGATCACGCGCTGGGCCTTTTGAGTGGAGCGGCCCCATACAAGCACTTCCTTTATTGGGCGTACACTCGAATGCGCTCGGATCAGTTCCGGCGCGAGCGTCCCTGTGCCAACCATCAGTAGCGTATGTGCATTTGCGGGTGCGAGGTAGTCCGCTGCCAGGGCCGAAGCTGCCGCCGTGCGCATTGCCGTAATACTTGCGGCGTCCATGATTGCCCGTGGTGTCCCGGTGCTCCCATCAAACAACGTGTACTGTCCCTGTATGGAGGGCTGCTCCCGATTATCCGGGGCTACGACAACGGTCTTTACACCCAGAAACCCGTCTGCCTCCCAGGCCGGCATCAGTAGCAGGGTATTTTCATTGTGGTGCGTTTGTGTGTATTGGTAGTGATGGTGGTGGCGCCGGGGTACCTGAATCATCTGGTTGCGAAACGCCTTTCGTAGCGCGGCAATTAATTGCGGGTACTGGATGGTTTTGCGAACAATTTCGGCGGAGATGAAATTCATAGGGTTGTTCTTACTTATGGATGTATTAGCACAGAAAGCCAAGCACCGTTGACGCGGTCAGCGCAGGAAATCCATTCAAAATGATCCGCAGGGGCTCGCCGCCGGTATGCATGTCGATAGCATCGATGCTGGTCCATCCCTCGGTAAGTTCCGTCGGTAAATGGGGGGTTAGTGGGGCATCTACTTCCATTGCGGTCCCGTGCAGCCTGCAAATATTACTTTTGCCGACAATGTCAATAATTGTTTTTGGGCGCAATGATGGAATTCCAGCATGCGCAGATGAGAGTGGGGGCGCTGACGGACTTGTAGGTGGAGCCTGCTCGGTAGTGTTTAAAAGGAGGGGTGCTTGGGCAGCGGGGATTTGAAATAGATTAGAAAGAAAATGGTGAGAGAGAGTTCGAATACCCCTCTGAAACCACCGCTTTTCCTGAGTCTCTCTCAATGCACGGCACTAATAGGCCCCCAAATCGGCCCCCGATTGCCTGCGTCCGGCTGAGGTACGATTCCTCTCCCGCGCGATTATACGCCATGATCCCTGTATGTGGCGCATTTATGAGCGAGATAGGGGCCCAAAGTTTTGAGGGAATTTGTGCGAGGGGGCCGATCGGCTCGCAGCCCTGCCGAAGTTAATAACGCGCCCGGGGGGGCTCGCCCATCGACATTGATCCGTATTAACCATTTGGTCCGGTCACCTGAAATTAATCACCGTAGGCTCAGGTTTAGCCGGTCCCTGTAACTGTTTGCTGTCAGCTGTGGGGGTACGTGGCTTATCGGTCTATTTCGTCGGGGCGATCGCCGCTAGTGTCGACATACAATGGGAGCCTCCTATGCAACCTAGTTTCCCTTGCGCAGCGTGGCTATGTGTCGGACTCATTGTCCGCGTCGCCCAGATGAAAGATAGTTCCGACATTTATAGTTCTCCTTTCGGCCTTGGCTCTTAGAAAACCCTTTTCAAGTTTCGTAGGTTTGTCAGCACCGATGGTCGCAAATTCTCGGATGGTGTTAGATGGCTTCCAAATCATTCGAGGTTCAACGGATTGCGAAAGCTCTAGGCAGAGCCGTTCAATCTTAGGATCAGTTTTAGATAAGGGAAGAAGCTCAGCATATAGTTCGGGAGAAGTTTTGAAGTTTCCACACTTTGGGCATTCTACCGCCACTCCATTCTTGGGGTCGAATGTAAGCATTGCTTTTACAAACCGGACAAAAATCCAAACTCATGGGCTCTATGGCACATAACGCCGACAGCACGCGCCGCGAAGCCGGAGCGAAGCAAAAATTTGGCGGCCCCAGTGGCTGGTGTTGTTAGCGGTGTGGATGTTAATTTGTTTCTATCCGTATTTACTTATTTCCCGTCTCTCTCGACGATTTTCACTTTTCGCCTCATAGATCACTTTAGTCATCCGATATCTTTTTGAGTTTTTAATTTTCATCCCGACCCAGGGTTTGATCAGGCTTTTCCAGCTTCCAAATACCAAAAAAACGATAGCTGCATTTATAAAAGCAAAACTTAGCGAAGTTTCGCTGATGGAAATATTTATCACTGAGAGTGCTTTCGAGATAGGCTCGCTCGACTGCGAAAGTGATAGGAAGGCAATCGTAGCCAAGAGAACATTTAGGATGTTTTGGCGATTCCGTTCAAGATGACCTTGATAGAGAGAACGATTCATTATTGCTTCGGTGAATCGCTGATGAAGTGTTGCCACGCGGGTTTCCAGGCGCCAAGTTTCATAGTAATTCTCCATTTGAGTTATCTCTTCACTTGCAACCAGAAAACCGGCAGGATGCCCGAGGGGAAACAAGCTGTCGGCATATTCTGCAACCAAGAGATCACTGGCTAGAGACGAGCCGCCTAGCAAAGTATCGCTTTTTCTTTCCAGAACGCGGCAAAGCTCATCTATAAAGAGAGCCTCCACCAATATCGAGATGGCAATTGAAGTTGAAGGGATATGAGAAACCTTCCAGTCTAACTTAATATCATGGTTTCCAACATTAACGAGGAAAGACGTGTCCCCGATTGGTTGGCTCCCAAAGCGCTTCCGCAGTTCATTCACCACCTTGGCGTACGGAAAATCGAATTTATGCTGGTAGTGTCGTACCGCTTCGCGGTGGCTAGTGGCGCCATTAATTCTCTGAAGCACAACGCAAAATCCCATCTGATTTACGAATAATGTACCGCATTCGATCTGGAACTCTTTGTAACGAAGATTTTTTGGTGCGTGAGGAAGTGTGGCTCGTTTGCTCCAATCTGCGAGTGACATTAGGCTATTTCCTAAGTCAAAGGTGTGACAAAAATAATAGCCGGGCTCAATTCTTACCATGCCGAAAAAAAATCTCCCCATTCTCTTTGCCTCATGGCTTCAAAAAAAACACGTGGTGAAGAACTCTTAAATCTATCTTCGAACCAAAGGGCGCCTAATGTATAAGAAAGACCCATTCCGGGATATTGGAAAAAGTTCTCAATGCTAGATTCAGATACATCTTTCGTATATCCAGACCCTGAGGTTCGCGCTTTAATCTGGTCCTGTATTTCGTCTGGGTTTACGCAGTCGAATAGTTTGAGGCTTTGACATTTGGCGCTTCTAAGGTGGTCTCTTAAATCAGCATCGCATGTCGCCCACTCGCACCAAGTTGCCCAGCCTTCCACTAGGGCAAAGGCGCCATGATCAAAAAATTCAGGTCTGATCCTCTCGATCAGGTTGTAAAAGAAACCATGGCCCAAGACCTCGTGACCAATTGTTGCGCGGAGGTTTTGATAGCCGATTTGATTCGGATTGTCATAAACAATTAGCTGGTCCATATCATTGCCAGTGAGCGATCTGGGCCAATATTCTGCAAAACCTGGGTCTTTCGCGATTACTATTTCAAAGTCCGGTATAATTTCTGGTAGTCCACGCAGCGGGGCTGGAGTGGTATTAAGCAGCTCATCAATTATTTCTTCCGTCAGCTCTAGTAGATTTCGATCTAAAATACTTTTGTCAGAAATTTGTGGTTTTAACGTTGCTTGTGAATGTCGAAGTAATCTGTCAAGGTCTGCGCCAAATATCGGTTCGAAGATTTCTCTATGATGGTTGATGAAATTCGTTTCGGTGGACTTTTTTATAATCGAATTCAGTGCGTCTTTTTGCTGAGATTTCAGTCTTTTTGCTTTGCTTACTCTTGAGTAATATTTTCTCGCCAGAAATTCAGGTGTATAAAGTGGCTCGACGTCAATGGCTGCATTTATGGCTGAATCAGTATCGCCCGCTTCATCGCAACAGTACGAAATCATCTGGCCAACTGATAAATGGTTTACGAAAAAATCAAATAATTCTTCCATAATACGGCTTGGTAGACTATGCCGGGTTGTTTTTGAGGCAACGTCTACTTTCGACCTAAGGGTCTGCTCGAAGGCGATTCGGTACCGCCAATCCCAACACTCAATATGACTCAACTAATAACCTCCGATTAAATCAACATTCAATCAAAATGAATTCGTTGGCTGAGGCCTAAAACAGTGGCGCATTTGTGCGTCAACCTGCATTTACCTAGTAGCCACTTCCTCTACAGCGTCCTCGAATTGCTTTTGTAGCTTTTCGGAACTTTTAAAATAGCTAATTCCGATCAATAAACTGATAGATCCAATCAATGAAGTGAGCAGTCTTATGAAAAATAATATTTTGTCTTCTGGGAGACTGGAGATGAAGGTGGCGATTTCCTTCGCGACTTTTGGGTCTCCCATATTAGGGAATTGAAAGAGCAGAGAGAATACGCTACTTATTAAGAACATTGACATTCCGGCAAGCATGAAAAAGTTTGACCTACCATGTAAGTGAGTGATTCTGGAGGCAAAGAGGGGTCTATAGTTATCGTCTAATTGCAGCCTAGAAACTTCACTCGCCCACTCTTGCTTTTCTTTCTCATTCCTGTTTTTTCTTGATTTTGAATAATTTGCAAGCCAGTTATCTATTCGTGGTTTCAAATAGCCCGCTATCAGGCTAACGACGACTCCAACGAAAACCACTCCAAACCACCACGATATAGAGCTGATGTTCTTTACAATCTCTTCCATTATTTATTTCTCTGTATATTATGGCTAACACCGCGCTCACCCGTGGACAAATATGTGCCTTTTGTCAGCTTTATGCGCTCTCATTATCGTGAATAAAGCGCACAAGTTTGTTTGCCTTCTGCGCTTGGCTAGGTTACTAATCCACTTGGTTCCCGGTTGTTGGGAGTAGCACGGGAACCTCAAACTGGATTCTACTGACCGATGAATTTTGGGAGGCATTTGTGTTAGCGGGAGACACAGATATGGAGCCTACAGAACCTCCGTCAGACATAGAAGACTGCTCTTCAGTTACAGTAACTGCCACATTGAACTCTACTTTTTGTAACGGGACACCTGTCTCTTGACAGAAAGCATGACCTTCCGTGTTGCTATTGAATCTCGCCGTGATGGGGTTTACTTTTGCATCCTGGGTATTGCCGTACTTTTGAGCGGCAACCACTCCCTTAATAATTTGTTTTAGTGTTTCTGATACAAAATCATCTAGTTTCATTATTTACACCAACAAAGAGACAATAAGCGAACCAATTGAGGCAATATTTCCCGCATGAGGTAAGCTAGATAAAAGAGCCTTAACAACAGCTTTACTTGGCTTTTCAGCTTCAAATTGAGTTTCAACTGCATCAATAACTTCATATGATGCATCCGTATCTTCTTTGGGAAGTTTTAATCTATCAATTTCACGCCGGAGAGAATCAATGTGTTCTTGGATCTCTGGATTTGCATTCGCGATATTAACTGAATTATCCGTTGAGTTTTGATTAATTCGGTTGTTAGTCCCAGAAATGTTGTATGTGATATGCGGGATTTCCGCTTTTGCCTCAGATACACCGAGTTTAGTGACATCCATTTGGTAACCAGCTGGAATACCATGAAATGCTTCATGGAAGCCTGGGTCTATTACTCTAAACGTCTCTTCCGCGCCGTTGCTCATTTTTCGCTGAATCAGGTCACCGGCTTCAATTAAGATATCGGATCTTTGAATAAATATTCTATTCTTTTGGACGCTTGACTTGACGCTAGGAATTACGTCCCCGTTTTTCTTTAATACGCTCACTATATCGATCAGTAAATCATGAAAGGGCATTTATATATACTCTATTCTCTGTGGGTAACTCGGTAACTCGGTAACTCGGTAACTCGGTAACTCGGTAACTCGGTAACTCGGTAACTTAGCGTCGTGCTCAGGAGCGGCATACTTTGCGTACTTAATGTGCACACATGGAACGAAGCGACTGCATATAGAGTGCGCAAAGTAAGCCGTTCCTTTGCTGCGCTTGTTATGCATTTATTTTGGTCCTTTTCTCTTGTTTATTTTTTTCGCCAATGATTGGGCTTGCTTTCTCTTTTTCGAAAAAATTTCATCTAGAAGTTCGATTGTTAGCTCATAAGAATCAAGCACGTCATCTAGCGTGACATTGTGATTACTGTGACTTCCGGCATTGCCAAGCCATTTGACAGCTAAAAATATATCCTTTATGCCGTCGTACTTGGCCGGCAGAATATCAATTCTTTTATGCAAGGATAAATAGTATCTTTTCCCATTATTTGTAGTAAAGCGCTTGACCTTTAAGTAGGTCAATAGGTGCTCTAAGGCTATACGAATGTGATTGGCGGAGGATGGTGGATCAGTAAATATGAGAGAGAAAGATTTATTTATTTCTTTCTCAACATCCTCAGGTAATCCTTTTGGAAGCGGGAACGGCCTAAGGTGCGGATGAAATACTACTGGCCGAAAATAGGAGACATAATCGCAGTCAGGATTACCATCCTCATCATAAAAATGTTCCTCCTCGTCCCAGCCATAACCAGAACTAGAAACAACCTCTTTGCACGCAGCATTTGAGCATTCCAAAATTCCACTGTAGATGGAACCATAATATTCCGGGCCCCATGCTGGATGATCATGCATATCTCGAGAGGCTTTAGTTTCCTTACTGCTAAACGAGTCTTCAACAATAACAAGTCCTCCTTTTGAGCATGAAGGGCATTGATATCTTGTTGCTGCGCCTCTCGTGAAGGGTAATTTAAAAACAGTTCTATCCATCTATTCCTCTGACGCATAACATTTTAATCGTAGTCTTAAACAGCACTATTCTATGGATACTATTCATACAGCCTTTTAGTGCTCAAACATAGAGGTTCCAATACAGATTATTGACTTAACTTGGTCATCTCCATCCCGTATTGAACTACAAACTGATCACTGCGACCACTATCTCGATTTCAGAACGCCCCAGTAATTTATTGAAATTTATTCATTTTCTTATGTCTGCGGTGCTATTGTCGAAATAGTAGTCGGCATGAGCGAAACGCAGGTTAGTACCTGGTCAGGATTCGTCAGCATTTGGTGAGGGCTCGATAGGCATTCATGACAAACGGTGCTCAGAAAGCTACCGGAAGCTTGTTTATTAACCACTTGTAGTGCGATCGATATTGTAGAGTGATGTGCCAAACTTTTGGGGTGCCATAGGTGCGTATCGATTCGGTCTGATCAAAAGCCGCCAAGTTCAAGGTAGGCCGGGGGCCTTCCACCAATGCACTCAAACCTTTTGATGCTATTTGACCACCCACCTGATATTTAGAAATGTATCGATCTCAGCATCACCACTCCCAGCCTGACCGTAACATTAATGTGCGCTGTCGTTTCGGTTTGCGACATCCCTGCTTCTCTATTATCACTATTGTTTCGTACAAGATTCCGCCTCAAAGTCAACTGTTCCACCTACTTGCGAGTAAGGAACACCCACGAGAGCACTCGCTGTGCGTGTTCTGCAACGTATACTTTTTTGAGCAATATGCTGGCGCACGTATTGCCTTGTCCTAAAAAGTGTTCAACAATGCCTTTAATCTAACGTCTTAGACTTTGTTGAACATTTGGGGGAATAGTTATGTTGGTTGGATATTGCAGAGTTTCATCTGTCGGCCAGAACCTGAACAGCCAGATCGACCAGCTGAAAGCGGCAGGAGTAACGGAAGATCATCTATTTACGGAAAAGCGCAGCGGTGCGGATAAGGCCCGTCCTATTCTGGCTGAGTGCCTGAGGCACGTCCGCAAGGGGGATACCCTTGTTGTTACCCGTCTGGATAGACTGGCGCGCTCTGTAGCGCATTTGTGTGAGATTCGGGATCAACTAGAAAAGCGGGGCGTAGAGCTGAAGATTCTCGCCTTGAACCTGGACACCTCGACCGCAGCCGGAAAGCTCACCTTTGGCCTTCTCGCGAGTGTTGCTGAATTCGAGCTGTCCATTCGTGCTGAACGTCAGGCCGATGGTATTAAGGCTGCTCAAGAGCGCGGGGTTCAGTTCGGCAGGAAGGCAAAGCTGACCGATGAGCAGGTCGAAGAATTGCGCCAGCGTCACGCTGAGGGCGAGCCTGTGGCAGGGCTAGCCAAAGAGTATGGTGTGAGTCGCAACACTATTTACACGGCTATACGGGCATCCTGAGGCATCAGGTTTTGGCCTGTATTTATTTCGATACAGGTCCGATCCCAACCCCAAAATCATAAAAATACGCCACACTCATTTGTCGCCCAAAAATTCTTTCTTAGGCCGTTCTACCCCGGCGGCGAAAAGCTTTTCGAGGTTTTTTTGAGCGCCAGCGTTTACGTCTTCGTAAAATTCGACATTAAGCCGCCAGTCCTCGCAGAATTAACAGCAACCACTACGCCATCAGGTTGAGTGTTTACATAAGCTGGCGGCTAAATCCAGCGCGAGTAAAAACCTGTCGTCAGTTCTTTTTGTCCGGGCTTTCTGATAGCGCTTCCATACCGATTCTCGACACTGGTGAACCCGTGCCCTGAGCGGCACTCGACCTCGCGCTCCCCCGTCCTCCAGATAACAATCCAGCGCCACCACTGCCTTGATCGGTAAGCGGATAATCTTAGCAGGCATCCTTGTAGCTCCTGATGGCGTCATTGATAACTTTGAGGCGGTGCGGCCCTATATCAGGGCAGGCTGAGATTCGCTTATCCGTTGCCGCAAATAGCGCTGAGAGCGTGCGTAACCCTCCACGGTAGAGGGCGCTGGATATGGGGCGAGGAACGGAAAGATTGCGGACGTCGTCCTGGGCGTAGCGCTCAGACTCATCTACCGGGATCATGGCGAGTAGGGTTTCCGACAGTGCGCATAGATCGGCCCCTGCCGCTCTCAGTAGCGCCATTGCACCCTCCACGCCATATTCCAGATCGGCAAGGGAGTGATCTGTGTAGCAAGCTCTTAGCGCAGCCCATTCCTGCATCAATGTGTCGGCACGTATCGTTAAGTTTTCCTTTAGCTGATAGTGCTGGTGTGCCAGGTGAAGTTTTGCCTCTTTGCTGAGTGGTTTTTTCACTTTTGTGCGCCTCCATGCGCTGTTTAAACACCACGGGCGTCCTTGCCCGGTTGGTAAGGTTCGACCGTTGCACCCGGCCAGTGAAAGCGGGCGGCTGTCAACGCCTCGACATAGTCACAGGACTGGCATGTCATTCGCACCTGCCGCCCATCAGGTAAAATAATCTGCCAAATCCGGAATGCCGGCTCAGGTGGTGGCGGATTTGGCGGATTGGCGGAAAGTGATGGCTCATGCGGGGCTGCGCTGGCGGACGGCTGGCGGACGGCTGGCGGATAGGTGGCGGATAGCCTTTCACCCACAGTGAATCCGCCAGATCTCGGCCTCGGTAAATCAGATCAAGCATTTTCGATCACCTGCCATTTTTGCGGATGATCGTTGTCGCTGGTCTGGGTGATTTTCAGATAGCCGCGCTCAACCAGAATCCCGAGAAGAGGGCGGCACTGCCGGGCCATGCGAAAACCGCGAGGCAGCTTTTTGAAATCCACTGACGCCAACTCGCCGCCGTGATCCCTGATCCACGTCAGTAAATCACTGCAGGCGATTTCCTGTGCGTCCTGCTCGGCCTCCTGCTCGCGCACGGAAATCACGGCAAGGTAGTAGGCAATCAGTTTCCCGGCGCGCTCAACGTGCGCAGCGGAAATTTCCGGGTTGTGTCCGCTTTCCGGGTCGTGCTCGAAATAAGCGAGTACAGCAGCGATGCGGGCGGCGTTTTCGGCAGCCTTGGATGCGAAGGAACGAATATCGCGGTATGCGCCGTCCTCGCCCATCTCGCTCTCTATGCCGTCGTGGAGCGCTCGCCATGTTGCCAGTGCCTCACCTTTAATTTCCAGCGTCTTGAGCTTCAGCCCGCCGTTGTCGTCCACCTCGGGTGTGCCGCTGATTAGCGCTTTTTGTCGTCTCCAGACTTTTTGCAAATTCGGGTCGTACTCGGGATTTTCGTCGATTGGTCGCGGCTGAATAAAGCGGCTTCCCGCCAGACTATCGACGCGAGTGATTAAGAATCTCGGCAAAAATCCCTGACCGACCATCACCGGATCGGCAAGCACTTGGGCGGCGACAACAGGCTGGCACATCAAGTGGCATGACAGGCGGCGATTAGCGAGGATGCCGGATTGCCCCTCAGTTGAGCGAGTGCGTGTAAGCGGCGAGCCGTCCCAGCAACTGGATAATGTGGCCAGCATCCGGCCCCGCGATTCCGGCGTCATGCCGTGGCCGCCGAAAAATCCTATTCCCTCATCGGAAAACAGCCCCGCACTCGGGTTGCCGTTCTCAAAATGCCGATAAATGCCTTCGGGTGTGGGCTCAGAAAATGTGAGATTTGGGCGCTGGGGTGGCTCCGGTCGCTGGACTTCGTGAGCCTCTAAATCTTGCTCTAACTGTGTCTGCGCGTCCTGCGACAGAATCTTGCCCTTGCCTGTCGCCGCTATAGAATCCCGGCGCGTCTGCCATGCGGTGAGCTGGGCGCGGTAATCCGACTGCGCCTGCCTGTGAGCCTCGATCCGCTCGGCTTCGACTTCGCGTACACCTCGGAGCGCGAGCTTATCGACAGAAGTTTTCCGGTCGCCACTCGCGGCGACGGTCAGGACAAATAAGCTCACCGGCCCTGTGCCAACACCCCCACGGCGCACGTTGATATACTGCTGCACAGATAGTGCGGCAGCAGCCAGTACTGACGCACCGCACATAGCTAGAGGAGCCTGCACGAAATAGGCGATACTTTGCGCGGCTGGTCCTAGTATTGGCCCTAGTGAGTCAGTCGGAAAATCGGGCACTCGCGGCCTTTCCATCAAAGGCTCGGGACTAGTCCGCCATTCGTCCGCCACCTCATCCGCCGCCTCAAGCCCGCGGGGTTGCTGGGAATCCGCCAATCCGCCATTTCCGCCAGTGTCAATTGCTCGGATTCCGAGAACTTCGCAAATCTGGGTATTAGCGCGCGGACATTCGAGTTGCTGGCGTACGGCATCTAGACCGTGGGCACAGTGGATATCGTTGTAATCACTACCTGGGTCATCGACAGCAAAATCTGGCCAGAACACGGCACCCCCAACGGCACGGGCGGCCTCGACAGCTTTCTTTATGCCGATATTCCCGTCACGTCGCTGGTGGTCGTTATCGGCAGCGACGTCGATTCTAAGGTTGGGATATTTGGCTCGCAGCGCTCGCGCTACCAGAAGAAGGTTCCCCGCATCAAACGCAACTATCACTGTTATGTTGGTGGCCTCCCGCACTGTGGCGCCAGTGGCGAAGCCCTCGACGAGTAGCACACGGCCATCAGGATCGATATTCCCCAGCGGGCAGAAATAGCCTTGTTTTGCCGCGCCGGGTAGGTAGCGTTTTGTGCCGTCCGGGGTGGTCCATTGGATATTCCAAAGCCTGTCGTCCACGTCGACCAGCGGTAAAAGCAAGTTATCGTATATCTGCCGTGCGACGTGGATCTGGATACCTTTGCGCTTGAGGTAGGGGTGATCGGGATCGGCAGGGCTGGATTCTCGCCAGAATTTATCTGCCTTCTGGGCTGCCTGTGCTTGCTTCTTGCGGCGCTCAGTTGCGGTTTGCTGTTTGGCTTTCTCTGCCAGCTTGCTAAGCCTCCGGCGCTCTGCACGGGGCAGCTCCTCGAGGTTGCGACAGCTCCACCTCTCGTCGATGTCGCGCTTGTGACAACCGAAGGCACCAGCCGGGTTATCGTCTAGGTGCAGCAAGTACCAGCACGGCGTGTCTGTATCGCCGTTCATGCCGAACCTGTGAAGCTCGCCGTCGGCGTCGATGTGGTCGGGCGGCTCTAGTCCAGCGGCGAGCATCGCCTGCCGAAAATCTTCAGTGGGTGAATTCATGCGCACATTTTCCATTTCGTGCGCACCGGTATAGTGGAGCGGTAGGTGGTAAAATATGCTTGCACCCCCAGTGCAGAGCATCATTCTGTGACCCGCCCCGGACTCCGGCGCGGGTCATTTATTCTCAGAGCTGTCGATCAGTTGTTGCTGGAACTGCCGGATAGTAGAGACGCGCCAGACCGAAGTTTTGGGTGCCAGCTTAATCGGGCGCTCGATCCGGCCGTCTGCAACCAATTTCCAAAACGAGCTGAGTCCAACGCCCAAATAGCGGGCGGCTTCCTTTGCGCGAACAAACTGGTCGGGGTCGGTGGGGAAGGGGGCTGTATCTGTGGTGGGCATTGTGGTCGTCCTTGGTTTCTTTGAACGACAGGAAAAATATGCGCGCGAGGAGGGTGACGGCAAAGGGTAGGCCCAAGGTAGTCGGGGGCTACCTATTCCATCTGGTACGCATCTTTTTTCGAGTCGTCCTCGGATGTAATTGGGCGACTCGAAAGATATGGTTTGGGGGCGGGGCTGTCAGTTTAGGTAAACTGCTAAATAGTTTACCTAAACTTTTTTCTTGGCCGCTGTGTTGGCTTCACCAAAAATTTTCCTGAGTTTGGTGTCCTTGACGCCGGTGAGGTGACCGTATTTTTCAATTAGCTCGGGTATCAGTCCCTCTTGATTTCCCCCTGTGCAGTCAAGCAACTCCTCTTTGAGCGCCCAAATTATGTTGAGGATACTGTGCCGTTCCCTTTCCGGAACATCGGGTGCAGTGATGGGGGGCGCTGGAGTCTCTGGTTCGGCAGGCCATAGTTCGTGGTCAAGGGCCCACTGCCGCCACGGCGGTGTGAAACCCTTAGATTCGGCCCAACGAAGGAAGTAGGGCACCCGCATCTTGCCGTCTCGCATAGCATCGTCTGAGTGGGTAGTGTTTTCCCATACATCGAGAATGTCATTGCGCTTCATGATGTAACGGAGCATTTCCGGCTCATCGGCATAAAGGCAATCGCGGGTTGGGCGGTCATCGAGCCAGTAGAGTTTCCCGTCATCTTCCGAGGTTGGTATGTGCGTGTATCGAGGATCAAGCCCGAGCAGCAGGAGCGCCGCATCTTCCGGCGGCCAGTGATCCATGCGCAGGAAGTGCGCGACGGCGGAATAGTCGGTTGTGGTATCGGGCATCCAATCCCCCAGTGGCGCCCCCAGTGCAGGACGCCGGGCTGGGGGTAGTAGATTTCCTTAGACAAACTCGGATTCTACTGATTTTCTCGCGGACAGGGGAACCACGTTCTTGCCGGTGGCTTGAGCCTTCAGGTGGTCGAGATAGTCAGCCCAGCGTTGCATCATTGCCGTGCGCTGCGGCAGGTGCCGGGTGCGGTTGTATGCGGCGCCATTGGCGTCCTTCACGGAGTGCGCCAGCTGGTGCTCGATATGCTCCACCCTCTCGTTAAGCTGTTCGTCCAAAAGAGTACGGGCCATCGCGCGGAAGCCGTGGCCTGTCATCTGCTCATTGCTGTAACCCATATTGCGCAAGGCTACACGCACGGCATTCTCTGACATACAGCGGCTTCCACCTCGCGGTGAAGGGAACAAGTAGCGGTAGCGTCCGGTAAGCGGTTGGAGCTCACGGATTATTTCTAGTGCCTGCTGACAGAGCGGGATAATGTGCGGTTCGCGCATTTTCATTTTTTCCGCCGGTATCTCTATCCGTTGCTCGGCCCAGTTGACCTCCGACCATTCCAGCGCGCGCAATTCACCCGGGCGGCAGAACAGTAGCGGGGCCAGCTTCAATGCGACCTTTACCGTCGGGGTGCCTTCGTACAAGTCGATAGCTGCCAGGAGTTTGCCCGCACCGACCGGGTCAGTGATTGCCGCGAAGTGCCGCTTGCGCCCCGGCTTCAATTGGTCACCCACCACGGCAGCGGGATCGCTTGTGCACTTGCCCCCGGCAATTCCAAAGCGGAATACAAGGCTGGCAGCCTGCTTGGCCCGCTTGGCAGTTTCCAGCACTCCACGCCCTTCGATCTTCTTCAGAACGGCCAGCAGCTCGGGTGAGGTGATTTCGGCAATGGGGCGGCTACCTATGTAAGGGTAGAGTTCGCGTTCCAGCATCCGCTTTGTCCTGACGCGGTAGCTCTCTGATTTACCGCCCATTTTGGTTTTGAACCAATCGTCGGCGACGGCCTGAAAAGTGTTAGCAGCGGCTTCCTGGCTATCGGCGAGCCGGGCTTTGCGCTGGTCGATTGGATCAACGCCTTCCTCTAACAGTCGCCGAGCTTCATCGCATTTCTGGCGTGCCCTTTTGAGGCTGATTTCTGGATACGCTCCGAGCGGCAGTTTCCGCTCTTTCTTGGTGACAGGGTGGCGATATTTGAGTTTCCAATGCTTACCACCGGCTTTTGTTACCAGCAGATACATGCCCTTTGCATCGGTGAGCTTGTAGTCCTTGTCTCGTGGCTTGGCTTGTCTGATTTGAATTTCTGTTAGCGGCATCCCGTATCCTCAATAATCCCGGGGGCTGCGGCGTAACTGGGGGCTGATTTTTAGCTGATTTTTCATCGGCCCCCACGTCAGCCCCCAAATGCCTATAGCTGGCAATGTAAAGGTTAGACTAAACGAGAGGAAAACGACGGCGAAAGCTAGGAAATTAGAGGGGTGTAGGGCTTTTGGGGATGAGCTTAGATTAAGAAATGGTCGGTGAGAGAGGATTCGAACCTCCGACCCCTTCGTCCCGAACGAAGTGCGCTACCAGGCTGCGCTACTCACCGACTTATCCAGCGTTAATTCCATTGCGGAATTTGCTTGGGCTTCCTTGTGAAGCGGGCGGCATTATAACAGCCGCTCCGCCTCTGTAAACCACTGATTTCATTAAATTTAGCAGTTGGGCTCCGCAGGGGCTTTTTGTCGATCAGTTCTTGATCTGACGGATCAAACCTTCCTGTGTGGTGGAGGCGACCAGTCTGCCATCGCGGGTAAAAATCTGCCCCCGGCAGTAGCCGCGCGCGCCACTGGCGGATGGACTATCGGTCACGTAAAGCAGCCATTCGTCCGCGCGGAAGGGGCGGTGGAACCACATGGCGTGGTCCAGGCTTGCCGGCATCAGGTGCGGGTCGAACAGGCTGATTGGGTGCGGTTGCAGGGCGGTACCCAGCAGGGCCATGTCGGAGGCGTAGCAGAGGGCGCTACGGTGTTCGATGGGGCTATCGGACAGCTCGCCATCCACTTTGAACCAGAACATGCAGCGGGGTTCGCGCACAGCGCTGTCGAAGTAGCTCATTGGGTCCACTGGACGAAAATCGACCATGTAGCGGCGCTGGTTCTGTGCGGCACCTTGCATACCCGCTTCTTCTGCCAGCTGCTGGGTGTTTTTGAGGTCTTCCGGTTCAACCAGGCCTTCCGTCGGCATTTCTGCCTGGTGGTCAAATCCCGGCTCTTCGATCTGGAAGGATGCCGACATATTAAAGATAGCTTTGCCATTCTGACGGGCGACCACACGCCGGGTAGTGAAGCTTCCGCCGTCCCGGATCGGGTCTACATCATAGATGACGGGCTTTTCGCTACTTCCCGGGCGGAGAAAGTAGGCGTGTAGTGAGTGAGGAAGGCGGTCTTCCACCGTGCGGGCGGCAGCCATCAGTGCCTGCCCGAGAACCTGTCCACCAAAGAGCACTTTGCGGTAATTCTCGACATGCTCCCGGCTACGGAACAGATTTGTGTCCAGTTGCTCGACATCGAG
The DNA here is from genome assembly GCF_020524885.1 of Microbulbifer elongatus. Lineage (GTDB taxonomy): Bacteria > Pseudomonadota > Gammaproteobacteria > Pseudomonadales > Cellvibrionaceae > Microbulbifer > Microbulbifer elongatus_A. The sequence goes on from NZ_JAIVKJ010000003.1 coordinate 566,669, forward strand.
GAGCTTGCTCAACTTTTCCAACATGGGCGATACTGCCTGTCTTGTGTAAAATTTTTACTTGAATACTGCGCCGCCGATGCCCGTTTGTGGCGAGGCGGACCGAAAATAATAGCAAGCGCTGGCTAAATGACCATTACTGAATTTATCAAATCCGATGTAAAAGCTGTCCTTCAGGCCGAGGGCCGCTTGCCGTACAAACTGACTTTGGGGGCCATGTCTGAGCATTACAAGGTCAGCCTGACGCCGGTCAGGCATGCGGTGGATGAGCTGGTCGACGAGGGGGTAATCCACCGGAAGGATAACGGACGGCTGGAGGCAAAGCCGGAGGTCCTGAAAGGCGTCAAGCTGGAGCCGCCAAAAGAGGACGCCACTGAAAAGAAACTGTACGACATTATTCGCCAGGATGTGATTGCGCGCAGTTTGAACCAGGATACCGAGTACCTTCGTGAACAGGCGACGGCGGAGGAGTACGGTGCCGGGCGCACTGTGGTCCGGCAGATATTTTCCCGCTTGGCCGGCGCGGGGCTGATCGAGCATGTACCCCGTTGCGGTTGGCGGGTGCATCCGTTTAGCGAGCAGGATATGCACGACTACCTGGATATCCGCGAGATGCTGGAACTGAAAGCGCTGGACCTGGCCCGCGGCCACTTTACGGATGACGAACTGCAGAAACTGCTAAAAGCGAACAAGCCGGGAAGGGGCAGTGCAAAGTCCGAGTTGGATTTTGATCTGCATGATTACTGGATAGAACGCTGCGGCAACCGGTACATTTCAGAGTTCTTCAAGCGCTACAGCCCTTTCTACAACGCACTGTTTAACTACGCGGTGATCGACGAGAAAGTGAAAAGGGAAATGGCGCGTGAGCACTGCGAGATTGTGGAGTGCTTACTGGCCAAGGACTGGAAGGGCGCGCGTAAGGCGCTGAGTACACATATCAGGGATCAGCGTGATGCGGTGTCGCGAATGATTGAATACCTGAATCAGAAAAAACCGGCGTAATTGCCCCGCAAAATCTGGGCAACTACTCGCAGCACGAAAAAGGCTTGCCACTCCCGGCAAGCCTTTTTTCCATCAGAAGCCGTGGGCAAATGGATCTTCTGGATCGAGAATGATTGTGGATTCCGCACTGATATACGCGCTGCCGGTGATTGTGGGAATGATACGAGCACAGCCATCTCGGGCGGTCGCGGCCGGTTGAAGCTTAGCCTCGAACACACTTCCGATAATACTTTCCTGTCGCCAAACCTGGCCCGCTTCTATAAGGCCGTCATCGTAAAGACATGCCAGTTTTGCGCTGGTACCGGTACCACAGGGTGAGCGGTCGTAGGCCTTGCCCGGGCAGAGCACAAAGTTTTTGCTATCTGCGTGACCCGGGTCGCTGGGCGGCGAGAACAGCTCAATATGATCGATTTCTTCACCGTTCTTGCCACATATGCCCTGTTCGCGCAGCGCCTGCCGCACCTGCCAGCAGAAGTCGGTAAGCTGGTCGGTATTATCGTGGCTGATGTGCTGACCATGATTGGTAATCAGGAAGAACCAGTTGCCGCCCCAGGCGATATCGCCGCTGAAACCGCCAATGCCATCCACGTATACCGGCACGCCTTTTCGGTAGCGATAACTGGGCACATTCTCGACACTCACCCGATGGTTGTTATGCAGCACGAAAGTGACATCGCCAACCGGCGTTTCGAGGGTGTGGGCCCCGGGCGAAATGAGTCCCCGCCGTGCCAGGGTCGCGGCGAGGCCAATGGTGCCGTGGCCGCACATACCGAGATAACCGACGTTGTTGAAAAAAATTACTCCAGCTGTGTTAGCGGGATTTTCTGGCGGGCACAGCAGGGCGCCCACCAATACATCAGAACCGCGCGGTTCGCAGATCAGGGCAGTACGCAGGTGGTCAAATTCTTCCTGAAACACGGTCATGCGCGTGGCCATGCTGCCGGTGCCTAGGTCTGGTCCACCGGCGATGACAACCCGGGTGGGCTCGCCCCCGGTATGTGAGTCCACGACCTGAATTGTGTGATCCTGATAGCCGTTCACGTTTACTCTCCAGCTTCTTTTTCTAGTGTACGGGCATTTCCTACCCGCGCACATATTCTGCTGTGGCCGATCATCAGATCGGCTCTCTGGTCCAGTTGCCGTCCACTGATCGCCAGGCGTTCAGCGGGTTTTCATCCTGTAGCAACGGTGGCAGGCGGTGCGGACGCACGTTGTCGTAGCAATCGAGTTTGCTGAAACGCACCACGGACGCCGGTACCCCCACCGCAGTAAACCCGGGGTGTCCTGAAGCGGGGAAGGGCCCCCCATGGTTCATGGCCGGGGAGACCGCGACACCTGTTGGCATTTTGTCATTCAACAGTCGGCCGACCTTGCCGCGCAGAATGGGCTCAATGATCTCGTAGCGCTGATCGTCTGTGCCATCGGAGGCGGAATAGATACACCCTGTGAGGTTGCCTTCCAATGAACGCAGGATGTCGGCGGTCTGCTCGGTAGATTCACTGATCACCATTAACGCTGCATTGCCGAAGGCTTCGGTCTGGAAGGCTTCCGGGCTGCTGAGAAACTCGCTACCGCGCACGGTCAGCAGTGTGTTCGGTATACAGAAACGGGGTTCATTCACCGGTGTGCTATTGGTGGCGAGAGTTGCCCCCGCCTCGCGCAATTGGGCGATCGCCCGCTGCAGGCCCTGCTGCGTGCCGGCGCTTAACAATGTGCCCGGCTCAGTGCTGTCAAATAACTCTCCACAGCGGGCAATAAACAGCTCACCGTCATTATTGGCGGGAACAACAACCAGACCGGGGTTGGTGCAAAACTGGCCAGTGCCCATCAGGCAGCTGAGGGCGAATTCGCCGGCGAGGGCCTCGCCGTGTTCGCGCAGGGCCCCGGGCAACATCACCACGGGATTGATGCTCGAAAGCTCTGCGTAAAACGGGGTGCCGACCTTGTCTGCTGCCTGCTTGAGGGCCAGGCCCGCTCGCCGGGAACCGGTGAATGTACCTGCGCCTAGGCGCTTGTCAGCCATCATCCGGCAGCCATCTTCGCGGCCGATACCGAAGAGCAGTTGCACCGTGGCTAAAGGGAGATCCGCATCCATGAGTGCCTGAAATGCCAGTTTCGCCAGCTTGAGGCAGGTGCCGGGGTGCGCGTTATGCGCTTTGGCGATGACCGGGTTCCCCGCGGCAATCGCGGCCGCAAAATCACCACCTGCCACGCCGTTGAAGGCGAAGGGAAAGTTGTTCGGCCCAAAAATCATTACCGGTCCAATGGGGGCGTGCATACTGCGGATATTTGCCGTCGTATCAAGGGTCGCTCGCGTCCATGAATGGTCTCGCGCCGCCTGGGCAGCGGCACGCAGCTGGCCAGTGGTTCGCGGCAATTCCACACTGCGAAGGCGGGGCTCCAGAGGCAGGCCTGTTTCTTCGTGGGCTAGCGCGCAGAGTTCGTCTGCCGAGGCTTCGATGGCATCGGCGTACAACTCCAGAAAGCGGGATCTGGACTCCGCAGGTACCTTTTTTAACGTGTTCGCTGCTGCGCCGGCGGCATCTAACGCAGAATCGCAATCGCTCCAGTTCGAAACCGGATAGGTGCGGTCAATGGTATTGGCAGTCGATGGATTGGTGGGCTGAAAGCGGCCGCATTCGGCCGCTTGTCGCCACTCACCCGCAATAAGCACGGGGGCTGTGTACATGGCGAATTCTCCACTCATGGCGTTACTTGATCACCGGGCGGGTGGCGATGGCGGTGTGGATGATATTCAGCACGGATTCTCGCTCCGCCCCGGTCAGTGACAGGCGTGGGTTGCGGCACTGCTCACTGCCGAGACCACACTCCTGCACCGCCAGTTTGATGTACTGGACCAGCTTGGGTTTGGTATCCAGGTGGAGCAGGGGGGTGTACCAGCGGTACACCTTGCGCGCCTCGTCATAATTGCCACTGGTAGCCAGATCCCACATCAGGCGGTTTTCCTGGGGAAAGGCGTTCACCAGGCCGGAAATCCAGCCATGGGCACCAAGGGCAATGCTTTCAAGGGCGAGGTCGTCAACGCCGCAAAAGAGAACGAAATCGTCGCTGACCAGGTTTGCGATGTCCGTCAGGCGGCGCGGATCATCGGAAGCTTCCTTGACCGCGACGATATTGCTCACACGGCTGAGCTCGGCGACTGCTTCTGCAGATACATCCACGCCGTAACAGGCGGGGTTGTTGTAAACCATTACGGGTAGATCGGTTGCCGCGGCGACACCGCGGATGTGCGTGACGATTTCATCGGCATCCGCCTTGTAAGACATGGGCGGTAATACCATTAGCCCGTCGACACCCGCTTCTTTCGCGGCTCGGGCGAAGTTGCAGGCCTGCGAGGTAGTGTATTCAGATACACCGGTCAATACCGGAACCCGGCCGCCTACGTGCTTGACCGTCGCCGACAGCACTTCAATTTTCTCTTCCTGGCTGAGTGAGCAGTTTTCCCCCACGGTACCGAGCATTACCAGCCCGTTGATACCTGCTTCCAACATCACATCGAGGTGCTTGAGAGTGGCGGCAATGTTCAGGGACTCATCGGCATTGAACTGGGTGGTTGCTGCGGGGAATACGCCGCTCCAATCGATTTGCATGTGACTTCCTCATCATGGTCTTAAAGTGCAAATGGGTAGCCAACATGATTTGTTGAAAAAGCCCTTTGCGTTTAGTTGTTATTGTGTACAATAAATAAAGTTTTAAAAGGCTGTCAACCGTAATTTTGTTTTTCGCCGAAGAAATGGCGGGGTTCACGGGGTTCACGGGGATCAGCGGTGCACATATAACAATGAGCTCAAGGGAGAAACCGGATGTCACTGACCAACCTGTATAAGCTGCATATCGAAGAGATTGTTCGGCGCCACACCCGCGCCATGTCATTTCACGGGTTTGACCGGGTGGTAATCTATTCTGGTGCACCCAAGTTGCCGTTCCTCGATGACAACCACTACACCTTCAAGGTGAACCCCCATTTCAAACACTGGGTGCCGCTGCTGGAGCATGCCCAGTGTGCTGTGGATTTCCGGGTGGGTGAAAAACCGCGCTTGATCTATTTCCAGCCAGAAGATTACTGGCATAAGCCGCCTGCCGACCCGGAGGGCTACTGGACGGAGAGTTTTGAGATCGTACTGACGACGTCCTTTGATGATGTGGTCACTGCACTGGCTGGCAACACAGACCGCTGTGCGCTGATCGGCGAGGATGCTTCCTGTCTTCCGGAGCTGCCCAGGTCGCAGTTAAACCCCTCTGCGTTGATCAATGAGCTCCACTATCACCGCGCCGTCAAAACAGAATACGAGGCGGAGTGCCTGCGGCGCGCCAACCGCCGCAGTGCGAAAGGCCACCTGGCAGCAGAGGCTGCCTTTATTGCTGGAAAAACCGAGTTGGAGATCCATCACGCCTACCTGGCCGGGGCGGGTGTGCTGGAGGCCGAGTTGCCCTACGGCAATATCGTGGCGGTAAACGCCCACAGTTCGGTGCTGCATTACCATGGGGCAGATCGGGAGGCGATGTCGCCTTCCGAGATCCACTCACTGGTCATCGATGCTGGCGCGGACTATCTCGGATATGCCAGTGATATTACCCGCAGCTATGCCTTCCGCAGTGGAGAGTACCAAGATCTGTTAAACGCCCTGGATACCGCGCAACAAACACTTGTCGCCGAAGTGGCTGTGGGACAGAGCTTTGTTGATTTGCACTGGCGCGCGCATTACCTGATTGCCTGTATCCTGCGGGATTTTGATTTCGTGATGATGTCGCCGAAAGATATGGTGAGCGAGGGCATAACCAGTATGTTTTTCCCTTGTGGGTTAGGGCATTTCATTGGTTTGCAGGTGCATGATGTGGGTGGCTATCTTATGGCGCCCAGGGAGCGTCCGCGCCTGCGCGACCCGCGCGCGCCGTATCTGCGCAATGCGCGAAATATCGAAGCGGGCCAGGCATTGACCATTGAGCCGGGTATTTATTTTATGGATATGTTGCTCGCTGAACTGTCGAGAAATAAACACAGCTTCAAGGTCAACTGGGATAGGATTGATGCCTTCAGAAAATACGGCGGTGTGCGCGTTGAGGATTGCCTTCTGGTGCATGGCGATCAGATCGAAAACCAGTCCAGGGACGCCTTCTCCGCACTGTCGGCTGAGGTCGGTGGTGAGTCGTTGAAATTGGGTAGTCTGGAAACTACAGATTAAGGGGCGGGGGCATGCCAGTGGATAGTTCGCAGTGCGAGCAGCGCTCAATCGTCGTTATCGGTGCGGGTATCGTAGGTGCTGCGGTGGCAGAGCAGCTGCAGCATCGGGGGCACAAGGTGACCTTGATCGACCGGGACTCGCCGGGGCGCGGATGCTCCTATGGCAACGCTGGGCATTTCGCCACGGATGTGGTTTTACCTCTGGCGAATATGAAAACCCTGATGTCGGTGCCCAAGCTACTAATGAATCCACTGGGCCCATTGTCCATTCGCTGGGGCTACCTGCCTAAAATTTTGCCATGGCTGATGCGATTCGGGATTGCGGCACTGCCGGCCAATGTCGAGAAATCCTGCCGGCATTTGCGCGCGCTGAATGGTCGATCCATCGAGAGTTATGACCGCCTTCTTGAGCGTACCGGTTTGAGCGAATTGATGACCAAGCGTGGCGCACTGACCGTCTACGAGCGGCCGGAATCCGCGCACAAAAACCAGTCCACCGTTGACCTTTTGCGTGGCTTTGGCGTGGAGATAGAAGCGCTTTCCGCAGAGCAGCTGCGGGCGCTGGAGCCAGCACTGGGCGACGGTGTGGCGGGTGGCCTTTACTTCCCGCGCACTGCCCACACTGTTAACCCCTATCGATTGGTCGCTGCCCTCACCAGAAAATTCAAGCTGGCTGGCGGCGAGGTACTGTGCGGGGAGGTGGTCGGTCTTGGGCGGACGGATGCGTCGGTGAATATCCGGCTTGCCAGCGGCCAGGAAATCGGGTCCCAGCGTGTAATCCTTGCAACGGGTGCCTGGTCAAAGACACTGGCAGCACAGCTGGGCTATCGCGTGCCACTGGATACCGAACGCGGCTATCATTTGATGCTTCCCGCGCCCGGTTGTGAGCTTAACCGGCCACTGGTGTCTTTTGAGCGCTCATTTGTGATGACGCCAATGGAAGAGGGGCTGCGCCTGGCTGGCACGGTGGAGCTCGGCGGCCTGCAGGCGAAACCCAATTACGAGCGCGCCGATATCCTGTATGACCACGCGAGGGCACTGTTGCCGGGAATCCGGAACGACGGGGCCGAGCGCTGGATGGGCTTCAGGCCGTCGCTACCGGATTCTTTGCCGGTACTGGGGGCTGCACACGATGACCCGCGTATAAGCTTTGCGTTTGGCCACCAGCACCTGGGTTTAACCCAGGCTGCAATCACTGCTGAATTACTTGCGGACCAGATGGAAGGAAAGGCCACGGAAGTCGACCTTTCCCCATTTTCCATCAAGCGATTTCAATAAGGTCCCGGGGGAAGTTTGTGAAACTTTCCACGCACTGATCACCCACGAGGATATCGTCTTCAATGCGCACGCCGCCCCAGCCCGGAATATAGATACCGGGCTCTACGGTCATTACAAAACCCGCCTCGATGATGGTGTCATCATTTTCCGTGAAATAGGGCCTTTCATGGGTTTCCAGGCCAATGGCGTGGCCCAGGCCATCGCCGGCAAAGCGGGCGTAAGGGGTGTTGCGCAGGAAGTTCGCGACAATGGTTGCCGGTTCAGCACAGGGAATACCCGGTAGGATGCTATCCACCCCCAGCTTCTGCGCTTCCTGTACCAGGGCGTAAACTTCCCGCTGCTGCTCGCTGGCCTTGCCCAGAACAAAGGTGCGGGTCATATCCGAGCGATAACCCTGGATCACCGCACCAAAATCAATGGTGACCAGGTCGCCTTTCTGCAGAACCCGGTCTGAAGGCATGCCGTGGGGGCGCGAACTGCGCGGGCCGGAGGCGAAAATAGTCGGAAACGCGGTGCCTTCCGATCCCAGGGCCATCAAATTGTGCTCGAGATCTACCGACGCTTCGCGCTCAGACATCCCCGGTCGGACTTTACTGAGGAGCATTTCCAGAGCTCTATCCGCGATTTCGCCGGCCCTGGCCATATGGGCGAGTTCGCTCGTGTCTTTTTTGCGGCGCAACATCTCCACCACACCACTGAGCGGTTTGAAATACTCTGGGTCGAAGGCGAGATCAACAGCAATGGCTTGCCACTGGCTATAGCTAATGTGATCGCGCTCAAAGCCCAGGCGCCGGACGGCACTGTCGTGTGTGAGCCGGCGAATGGTCTCGCCAAGGCTTTCGCGGGCGCGATCTCGCACGACCACTTCAATCCCGCCTCCGGCGCACTGTTCCTGCGCCTGTTCACCAAATCGGTAGTCGGTAATCAAAAATGCCTGTTCACCAGACACCAGCAGGCTGGCGACACCCTGCTCATCGCTGGCAAAGCCAGAAAGATAGCGGATGCTTGGCATACTGGTAATCAGCATGCCGTTGATGCCGAGCCGGAAGAATTGTTTCTGAAGGTTATGTAACCGGGTCATGGTATACCTGAAATCTTATTATTGAGGTTATTTCATCGGCGGTTGCCGAGTACTCGAATGTGGTACCAGAGCAGGGCGGTGGCGCAACACACAGACAATGCGGCAAAGCCGCCCCACATCCAGTCTGGCCTGCCGAGGGATTTGGCGAGGTAGCCATAGCCCCAGCCAGAGAGAAGTCCCGCCACGAGAAAGCCAATCGCCATTGAGAGGAAGTAATAGCCCATAAAGAGCGCAGCCTGGGAAGAGGGCATGGATTCTGCGACGTATTCCTGGCTCTTGGGTGAGGTCAGCATCTCACCTAACGAAAACGCGATTACTGCGAACACAATTCCGATACCGCCCAGCACTGGCCCGAACCCCATCCACAAAAAACTCGCGGCCATTACACAGGTTCCAGATATCAGAACGTGGAGCGAGGCAAAGCGTTTGCTGAACTGGCTAATAGCGACCTGCAAAAGCAGAATGCTGCCGAAGTTAAACGCGGTGATGAATTCGGGACTAATTTGCCCGGGGGTTCCTTCGCTGATGGTATTGGCTATGGACGGGCTTAAGCTCTCGATCTGTTCCAGCAGGGGCGAGGTGTCGACAAAATCCCGGATGTAAAGCGGCAGGGTCAAAAACAATTGGTTGTAGCAGGCCCAGAACCCCGACATGATCAGCAGGTAGAGAACGAATTGCCGGTTCTGCAGTACCTTGGTGATATCCCGTAAGATGCTTTGCCGGTCGGCCGGTACAGACTGAGAGGTTGCACCAGAGGATACTGAAGGCTCGCGATAGAAAACGAGCAATAAGAAATTGACCGCAATCCAGCAGGCGGCGACGGAAAACACCCAATCCCAGCTAATGCCTTTCACGATTCCCGCCACAACCGGCCCCACAAAGCCACCCACGTTGATCATGGTGTAGAAAATTCCAAAGCCCAGGGCGCGATTCTGGTTGTTGGTTGTACGGCTGACGGTGGCCACAACAAGGGGTTTGAAGATTGCCGCCCCCACTGCCACCAAAAGCAGAATGGCAAAAAATGGCCAGAAACCCGAAACCTGGCCGAGCAGGTAATAGCCTGGCGTCATGATCGCGAAAGCTAAAAAGAACATGCGCTTGTATCCGTAGCGATCTCCCAGCGCACCGGTAAATACCGGGAGCAGGTACAGCAGGAATGGGACTACCCCCTGAATCGTGCCGCGCTCTGCATCTGAAAGCCCAAGTCCTCCCTGGCCCACACTGTTGGTCATATACAGGGATGACAGGGTAAAAAAACCATACCAGGCCAGCCGCTCGAATATCTCCATCACGTTCGCGACGTAGAAACTCGATGGAAAGTATTCCGGCTTCTGCTGGACCGTTGTTTCACAGTTACCTGATTGGTGTCGCCCTGATGTATCCCCAGCGGTTTCGTTAATCGGTGTTGATATCTGCGTCATGCCTTCCCTCGTCTTGTTATCTGGTTCGTATTTGAGCGGCTTGCATATGTTGTCATTGTACACAACATATGATTAAGTTGATATTGCGTGCAAAGTGATTTGGCGTGAAATAATAAAGACATCAGGAAAGAGGGTTTAAGAAACCATGGAAATCAAGAAGAAGCTGCTCGCGCTTGCGGTCAGTGCAACATTAGCGAGTACCAGCGCCATAGCGGCAGATACGTCAGGTGGTACCTTGAAAGGGCAGGTGATCAGTGCCAGTGGGGAAACGCTGGCGGGTGCTGAGATTACTGTTACCCATATCGGCAAGGGGTTTACCCGTACGGTAACCAGTAATGCCAAAGGGGAATACAACTTGCGCAATCTCCCGGTTGGCGAGTACACCGTGAGTTTTGAGAAGGATGGCTATAGCCCATCCACTGCACCCGAGGTTCTGGTGCGGGTAGGGCAGGCCGTTGTGTATGACGGAACCCTGGCGGTACCGGGAGAGGTACTGGAGGTGGTAGAGGTAACCGGCACCATGCGCCGCCCGGTAGATACGGGTTCGTCCACTGCCGGTGTGGTAATTACCCAGGAAAAGCTTGAGCTGTTACCGGTGAACACCGGCTTCGAAGCGATGGCCCAGCTCGCACCCGGAGTCGTCGTGGCCGGAGGCAGCAACTTCAATGGTGCCTCGAGCTTCGGTGGTGCCTCATCCGCGGAGAATGGCTACTACCTGAACGGCCTGAACGTATCCAATATCAAAACCGGCTTGGGCTCTATTTCGCTCCCGTGGGAAGCCATCAGCCAGACACAGGTAAAAACCGGTGCAATCGACCCGGAGTTTGGCGGGGCGCTCGGCGGCATCATCAATGCGGTCTCTAAATCCGGTAATAACGAGTTCAACTTTGGCTCGCAATTGCGGATGGACCCGGATTCCCTGCGCAGCCAGCATGATTCGGTGACCAACGCTGCTGGTGAATACACGATCAATACCCGCCAGAGCAGTATGGATTTCCAGGAAGCCCAGGTTTGGGCAAGCGGGCCGATTGTCCAGGACAAGGCCTTCTTCTATGCACTCTATAGCCCGAGAAAAACCGATGATACCTGGGCCAGTGGCAGCAGTTACTACGATCGCACCCGCGAAGAAGACCGCTGGTTGGTCAAACTGGACTGGTTTATCAATGACGACCACGCAATCGATTTCACGGCGATCAACAACGAGGAGAATGGTGAATACCACAGCTTTGCCTACGACCCCGCGCAAAATCAGATCGGCAGCGGCCTTGGCCAAACCAAAAGTCGCGAGGGTGGCCAGGTTTTCGGTGCGCACTACAATGGTCGCCTGACAGAGCCGAATTCAAATCCGAAGTGCGACACCGAGCTCAAATAGGAAGGTGACCTGTGGTACAAGGGGTTTTTCTCTCCCGCCAAGAAGTGAGAAACCCCAATGAAGTACCAACAGATCACCT
>NZ_JAIVKJ010000004.1 GCF_020524885.1 Microbulbifer elongatus
AATTGCGCGCATTGAGTGATTAGGTGAAAAGTCTGTGCTTAAATTGTGGTCATTAATTCAATCGGGAGGTTGGGTCTAAAAACGATTTAATTAAAATTCGTTTTTCTACAGCCTCGTTAGCAGTCCGAGTTACCCAAAGAAAGTGGAAACCTTAGGACCTGCTTACGCAGAAGAGCATGCGCTCCCGATGAATTGAAATAGCGACAATTTAACCTTGTCCAATCGCGCCACAATGCTTTATGTGGAGCTGGTAAATTTCAGAGGTGGGAAATTACCGATCATAAGGGGGCTGGTTTGGTACGGGGAGTCGACGAAAAGGGGGCAGCGGTCAAATTTGCATTCCCCGGTTTTGGGGGCGAATGCAGTTGGGCACAGAACGGGCACAATATGGGCACAGACGAATTTTGAGAGGGTGTGCCAAGATCAGAGGGGCGGTCAAATTTAGACAGGAAGTGAAATGGCCCACCCGAGAGGATTCGAACCTCTGGCCTCCGCCTCCGGAGGGCGGCGCTCTATCCAGCTGAGCTACGGGTGGTCAATTTAGGTTGCCGTATTGTACGACAGTTGCCCTTTGCGCCCTAGTTTCCGGTGACTGTTGCCTCCGGAGGGCGACGCTCTATCCAGCTGAGCTACGGGCGGTGAACTCTGACCTTGTTGGTCGAATCTGCGCCAAATCAATGGGTTACACAATCTTGGCGCGGAGGCGGATTATACAGAAGGGCCGTGGCGGGGCAAAGGATATTGGAGGTTTAATGGCCCGGATTGGGCCGTGTTGGTGCGCAGCCCTTCGCAGCAGGCGGCGCTATGCTTATAATGCGCGGCTGAATTGTAGAGGTATGTGGCAACGCGCCGGAATCTACAGGCCGTTTGGGGCCTTTTGGGGGATTGGATGAAAGTTGTAATGAATTTTGTAGCGGCGCTGGCCGTAGCGGCGGGTGCGGCAATGGCTGTGGCCCAGTCTGTGGATGAAGAGATCTCGGAGCGCATCGCGCCGGCAGGCAAGACCTGCATGAAGGGCGATGAGTGTGCGGCGGCGGCGCCCGCGGCCAGCGCTTCTTCTGGCGGTACCCGCAGCGGCAGCGACGTGTATGGTGCGCACTGTGCGGCCTGTCACGCGACTGGCGCGGCCGGTGCTCCGAAAATGGGCGATGCTGGCGCCTGGGGCCCGCGTGTAGCCCAGGGTATGGATACGCTCTACACTCACGCTATCAACGGCTTCAACGCGATGCCGGCGAAAGGTCTGTGTATGACCTGTTCCGATGATGAGGTGAAAGCCGCTGTTGACCATATGGTGGAAGGCAGCAAGTAAGTAAGCACTCACAATGCACGCATAAAAAAGGCCGCTCTGGGAGCGGCCTTTTTTGTATCTCTATGCAGGGCTAAGTCTGCTTCGATGCACTGCGTCAATCGAACATACTGAGTAGCGATCCCAGAGTTTCCGCACCCTTGGCCTGATTCTGCTCCGGCGAGGCCTTGCCGAACCCTTCAAACACACAATCCTCCTCCGGTAGCTCCTCAAGGAAGCGGCTGGGGGTGGTGTCCTGGTTTTCACCGAACATCTTGCGCTTGCCCGCCAGGGTCATGGTCAGGGTTTTCTGAGCGCGGGTGATGCCCACATAGGTCAGCCGGCGCTCTTCCTCGATATTGTCGTCCTCAATGCTGTTGCGATGCGGCAACAGGTTTTCTTCCATGCCGATCATGAATACATGGGGGTATTCAAGACCCTTGGAGGCGTGCAGAGTCATCAGGCTGACCTTATCGGTGGCTTCCTCTTCTTCCTGGCGGTCGAGCATGTCGCGCAGGATCAGTTTGGAGATGGCCTGCTCGAGCCGGACATCCTGCTCCAGCTCGTCGTCGGTGCCTTCCATGGTTTTCATCAAGCTGTCGAGCAGCCAGTAGACGTTCTCCATGCGCTTCTCGGCGACCTTCTCGCTGCTGGCGTTCTGCGACAGCCAGCCTGCGTAGTCAATATCGTCGAGCATTTCCCGCAACGCGGACTCCGGGCTGTTGTCGCGGCAGTTGCGCGCGACGCCGTCGAGCCAGTGCGCGAAGCGGTTGAGGCGCTCGTAGCCCGCCTCGGTAATGTGCTCCTTGAAGCCGATTTCCGAGCAGGCACTGAGCATCGAGATCTCGCGACCCTTGGCATAGTTGCCCAGAGCCTCCAGGCTGCTGGTGCCGATCTGCCGGCGCGGGGTGTTGATGATGCGCAGGAAGGCGTTGTCGTCGTCCGGGTTTACCAGCAGGCGCAGGTAGGACATGACGTCCTTGATTTCGGCGCGGGCGAAGAAGCTGGTGCCGCCGGAGAGCTGGTACGGAATCTGGTTTTCCTGCAGCTTCATCTCGATCAGTCGCGCCTGGTGGTTGCCCCGGTACAGCACCGCGAAGTCCATGAACTTGGCGCCACGGCGGGCCTTCTGCAGGAAGATCTCGTTGGCGACGCGCTCGGCTTCCTCGTTCTCGTTGGTGACCTTGAGCACCCGGATCTCGTCACCCAGGCCCTTGTCGGACCACAGCGCCTTGTCGAACTCGTGCGGGTTGTGCGCGATCAGGTGGTTGGCCACCTTGAGGATGCGACTGGTGGAGCGGTAGTTCTGCTCCAGCTTGATCAGGCGCAGGTTGGGGTAGTCCTGCTTCAGCTGGCTCATGTTTTCCGGGCGCGCACCGCGCCAGGCGTAGATCGACTGGTCGTCGTCGCCCACCACGGTGAGGCCGCCGCCGCTACCTACCAGCATTTTCACCAGCAGGTACTGGGAGCTGTTGGTGTCCTGGTATTCATCCACCAGCAGGTAGCGAATTTTACGGCGCCAGCGCTGCAGTAGCTCGGGGTCGGTGTCGAACAGCTGCACCGGGATCATGATCAGGTCGTCGAAGTCGACGGAGTTGTAGGCCTTGAGGGCGTCGCAGTAACGCCCGTAGGCCACCGCCATGGCCTGTTCCCCCGGGCTCTGGGCCATTTCGAGCGCCTTGCGCGGGGACAGCATGTCGTTTTTCCAGTTGGAGATCTGGTTCTGCACCCTATCCAGCAGGTCGGTATCCAGGTCGCCGTCGCGCAACATCAGCTCCTTGATCAGACCGCGGGCGTCTTCCGAGTCAAAAATGGAGAAGCCGGGCTTGAAGCCGGCGGCGCGATACTCCTTGCGCAGTATGTTCAGGCCCAGGTTGTGAAAGGTGGACACGGTAAGGCCGTGGGAGGCCTTGGACTTCTTGCCATCGGGGCCAGTGATCAGCTTGCCGACCCGCTCTTTCATCTCCCGCGCGGCCTTGTTGGTAAACGTCAGCGCTGCAATATTTCGCGCCTGATAGCCGCATTCTTCGATCAGATAGGCGATTTTACGCGTGATTACACTGGTCTTGCCGGAGCCGGCACCGGCCAGCACCAGACAGGGCCCGTCGATGTATTTCACGGCTTCCGCCTGGCGGGGATTGAGCTTGGTCATAGTGGAAACTGGGTCGGGTACTGCTGGGGGCCACTGGCCCCGACATTAGATCGGGTCGATACAGGGCGCGATTCTACCAGCCGCGATCCGGGTTGGCTGCGTCCGGCGTTGGATTTATATTGACCAGTGCGACGACGAGAATCCTCCCGTTCAGAGGAGGCGGCAAAGAACAATCGATAACACGGGGCCGCACCATGAAGACCAACACACCGCTCACCCTGGTGGAGCAATCCCGCAGCGAGAGTGCCTTCGGGCGGCTGATGCATTTTTGGCGCAAGACGCTCGGCTTGTCCCAGGAGCAACTGTCCGAGGATCTGGGTGTATCCACCCGACATATCAGCTTCCTCGAGACCGGGCGCTCGCAACCCTCGCGTTTGGTAGCCGCCGCGCTGGCGGACTGCTTTGGCCTGAGCGCGCGGGACCGCGCCTATCTGCTCACCGCGGCGGGCTTCTCCGCCGACCAGTCGGTATTCGAGACCCCGGAACTGGCGGTGTGGATGAACAAATCGCTGCTCAATGCGCTGGCGCGCGCCGAGCCGGAACCGGCGTTCGCGCTGGATAACTTTGGCCGCGTGATTTCGGTGAACCGGGCCTGGCTGGCGTTTTTCCTGCCCAGGGTTGATCCAGTGCTGCTGGAAGAACCGAATATGTACGAACTGGTGATGAATCCCATGGGCCTGCGTCCGCAACTGCACAACGGTTTGGCTCTGTCCTGCGGCCTGGCCCTGTACCTCACCATGGAGACCCTGCAGAGCGACAACCCGATGGGTTGGGACGTGCTCGAGCGGCTGGAAGCGGCGGGCGCGTTACCCGAAAACTGGCAGCAGCTGGGGAGGCGCCTGATCCATACCAGCGACTATCCGCTGGCGCTGAAAACGGACGAAGGCGTGGTAAACCTCACCGTGTATAACGATACCCTGTCGTCCACCTCGCAGCTGGTGCACCCGCGCCTGCTGATTGGCCGTATCTACCGTGACGATCGCCAGCGAGTCGTCAGTGACGCAGAGCTTGCCGCAGTGCCGGAAGATCACCCGCTGCTTTATCGCCCATTGCAGGGTTCCGGGGAGGTCGGCCGTCCAGGTAATTCCTGAAACCAGATTACCTGGCAAATAATGGCGGCCCGGTCTGGCCACACCTAAGCTCGAAGGCGTAAAAACAATAACGAGCGCAAGGCGATGGACCAGACCACTTCCACCGGCAGCCCGGCGGACACCATTCCCCGGAAATCCGGCGCTGTTAAACCCGGCGGCTGGCGCTGGGGGCCCTTCACGTTCCGCGTACCCTTGTTGCATCTCCGTCTGGTGCCATCCCAGCTTGTGCAGGGGCTGGTGGTGGCCAGCGGTACCAGCCTGATAATGGCTCCGGTGATGATCGGCTACTTCGGCCTGTCGTTTGAAGAGGCGCTGGCGCTGCTGATGTTGGCCAACACGGTGCTCTGCGCCTCGTTCATCATTTTTGGGGAACCCTTCGCTCCGGGCATGCTGACTCCTGCATTCCCGCTGGTACTCACATTTATCGTCAGCGGTTATCCCGAGGGGCCGGAGCGGTTCCAGGTGATGACCGCGCTGTCTTTGAGCCTCGCGGGTATTGCGCTGGTGTTCAGCCTGTCGGGGCTGTCGCGACGGATGATGAGCGCACTGCCGGTGGCGCTGAAGGCGGGGATCATCTTTGGTGCGGCGATATCCGCCCTCGACCGGGTGTTTATCAAAGACGTGGCACTGTTCGAGAGTCATCCCGTCAGCGCCGTTACCGCTTTGCTCGTATCACTGCTTTTTACCTTCTCCGCACCGGTCCAGCACATGCGTGCGCGCTACAAATGGCTGGATAGCATCTGTTGCCTGGGCCTGTTGCCCGGGTTCGTTGCCGCCGCACTCGTGGGGGTGATCGCTGGAGAAATCCAGTTCGACATCCGCTGGGGATTGTTCTTGCCTCCGGTGACCGAGACCCTCGCCAAGGTGTCGCCGCTGAGTATCGGCTGGCCGCCGGCGTCCATGTACCTGGACGTGTTGCCGCTGGCGTTTGTGGCCTACGTAATACTGTTCGGTGACTTTGTCACCGGTACGGAGATGATCCATAGCGCACAGGCTGCGCGGGAAGATGATCCCATCGACACCAACTTCGAGCGCAGTGAAATCGCGGTCGCGCTGCGCAACGCGGTTTCCGCAGTATTTGCGCCGCTGTTTCCCTACCAGGGCGTGCTGTGGACCGGGGTACACGCCGTGGTGATCCAGACCTGGCGCCGTGGCCGGGACAAGATGCGTGACCTGCACAGCGGTATCGGCTCCTATTACGGCTTTGGTCTGCCGCTGATCTATCTGTGTTGGCCCTGGATCAGTCTGATCAAACCCATCATGGCCATCGCGCTGATGCTCACCCTGGCGCTCACTGCCTTCGCCTGCATCATGGTGGCCGCGCCGCTGGTGAAAAAGCCACTGGAGTTGGTCTGTGCACTGGTGATCGGTTTTATGCTCGCCATGTTCGATGTGTGGACAGCACTGGGCGCAGCGGTGTTCCTGCTCGTCTTTATCAACGGCGATCTGCCGTACTGGCAGAAAAAGGCGGACCCCTCCGAACGACCCTCACAGGTGACCTCAGCGGGAGATTGATTTTTACCTCCCGCGATTATTTGTCTATAAAGGCACCTCAACGAGGTGCCTTCTTTATGCGACAGTCACACATGTTACAACCTATCTGCGGTTACCACCGCGACGCGGAAGATCACTGGGTGGCGCAACTGGCCTGCGGCCACAACCAGCATGTGCGCCACGACCCACCGTGGCAGAATCGCCCCTGGGTCACCACACATGAGGGCAGGTTGCACATGCTGGGTGTCGAGCTCGAGTGCAAGAAATGCGATGAGGGAGCTCCCCTGGATTACCAACCGGATCACCAACCGGATCAGCAGCCGGATAAACTACCGCGAGAAACCGATTAATGCCGAAAATCTGGGTCGATGCCGACGCCTGCCCTACTGTCATCAAGGAGATTCTGTTCCGCGCCGCCGAGCGCACGGAGACGGAGCTTACCCTGGTGGCCAACCAGCACGTGCGCGTGCCTCCGTCAAAATATATCCGCGCACTGCAGGTCACCTCCGGCTTCGACGTCGCCGACAATGAAATCGTGCAGCGTTGCAGTGAGGGTGACCTGATCATCACTGCGGATATCCCCCTGGCGTCAGAGGTCATCGACAAGGGGGCCACCGCTCTCAACCCCCGCGGCGAAAAATATTCCAAAGCCAATATCCGCGCGCGCCTGAATATGCGCGATTTTATGGAAACCCTGCGCTCCAGCGGCGTCCACACCGGCGGTCCGCCGCCGCTGGGCCAGCAGGAGCGCAAAGCGTTTGCAGATCAGCTGGATCGATGGCTGGTGCAGGGGAGAAAGAGGTAGTGCAGCTTGATATGTCGATGACAACAAATCTGATCCCCTTTGACGAGGACTTCATTCCGGAGATCATGTCCTGGGTTGACAGTGAACAGGCCTGCCGGCTGTGGGCTGGCTCTTGGTTCGAATACCCTTTTAATCGGCAAAGCTTTTCTCGCGACTGCCGTTGGCAGGATTTACCGACCTACGTATTGCAAGATGACAACGGTCAGTTATTGGCTTTTGGACAGTATTACAACCGCCTGGACTGCTGCCATCTTGCGCGGCTGATTGTGTCACCGAAATCTCGAGGGGCAGGTATTGGGAAGCAACTGGTAGCAAAGCTTGTTTCCTATGGCAGCGGAGAATTAAAGCTTCAACGCGCCTCGCTGTTTGTACTAAAGAGCAATCCCCTGGCGCTGGCCCTTTATGAAAAGTTGGGGTTCCGTATAAGCGCATACCCTGAGCCAGAGGAGGGTTTGGAGATCTGCCACTACATGGTGGCTCCAGTGAGCTTGAATGAATCCTGAATACCCGGGAGCTGCGAGTGGTTAATTTGATCGAGCCAAAAACTTCACGCCTGCAGTTGCGCCAGTGGCGTGACAGTGACCGGGTACTTTTTGCCGCGATGAATGCCGACGCCGCGGTGATGGAGTATTTCCCGGCTCTACTGTCACCAGCTGAAAGCGATGCCGGAATCGATCGCCAGATTGCACATATCGAAAATTATGGTTTCGGCTTTTGGGCAGTGGAGACGCTCGCGGACAACCGGTTTGTCGGATTTGTCGGGATTAAGCATGTCTCCGACGATATGCCGTTTGCGCCAGCGGTAGAAATCGGCTGGCGCTTGTCTGCAGACGCCTGGGGGATGGGCTATGCCACGGAGGCGGCACGGGCGAGCTTGCAAGTTGGATTTGAACAGCTGGGGCTGAGCGAAATCGTTTCGTTTACCGTACCGGAAAATCTTCGCTCTCGCGCGGTGATGGAAAAGCTGGGTATGACCCGGGGCGACAACTTCCTGCACCCCGGGTTACCGCCGGGACATCCGCTACAGGAGCATGTTTTCTATTTCCTGAAAAATACCATGTAGGAGCCTGCCTGCAGGCAGGCTCCTACAGCGTGGTTTCTTGTTATGCGGGGATAACGGTTTTCCTATCCAGATTGCGGTACGCCAGCGCCTCGGCAATCTGCGCGGTACCGATGGCATCCTGCCCGGCCAGATCGGCCAGGGTGCGCGCCACTTTCAATACCCGGTGATAGCTGCGCGCAGACAGGCCGAGCTTTTCCACCGAAGCGCGCAGCAGCGCACTCTCCGCTTGCCCGAGCCGGCAGAACTCATCCAGCTCGGCACCGCTCAGTTCACCATTAATCTTCCCCTGTCGCTGCAGCTGAATTTCCCGGGCAATCCGTACCCGTTCGCGCACTGCTGCGGAACTCTCACCGCGCGGCGAGTCCTGCAGCTGGCTGGCACTCATACTCGCCACTTCCACCTGCATATCGATGCGGTCCAGCAGCGGGCCGGAGAGTTTATTGCGGTAGCGGTCGATCTGGTCCGGGGTGCAGCGGCAGCGGGGTTCGCCGAGGTATCCACAGGGACATGGATTCATCGCCGCCACCAGCTGAAAGTGTGCGGGAAATGTGACCTGCGCGCGGGCGCGGGAAATGCGCACCTCACCGTTTTCCAACGGTTCGCGCAGAATCTCCAGTGCGGAGCGGGGGAATTCCGGCATTTCATCGAGGAACAGGACTCCGCGGTGGGCCAGGCTGATCTCGCCGGGGCGGGGGCTGCTGCCACCACCCACCAGCGCGGTGGGAGAAGCGGAGTGGTGCGGTGCGCGGAAGGGGCGCTGGCGCACACGCTCGAGCCCGGCACTGGAGTAGAGCGCGGCGACTTCGATCAGTTCGTGTTCGGCAAGCGGGGGCAAGATCCCAGGCAGGCGGCTGGCCAGCATTGTCTTTCCAGTGCCTGGCGGCCCGTAAAAAAGCAGGTTGTGCGAGCCGGCAGCGGCCACCTCCAGCGCGCGACGGGCCTTGAGCTGCCCGCGTACATCCGCCAGGTCTGCGCAAACTACCGGTACCACATTCGTATCTTGCGTGGCATCCGGCAGTGGTTCGCGGCCGTGCAGTTGCGCGCAGACCTGTAGCAGCGTAGACGCAGCCTTGATGGGAGTGGCAATCAGTGCGGCTTCACTGGCCGAGCCAGTATCGGTGACCAGGGTTCGCCCGGTATCGCGGCAGGCCATGGCGGCAGGCAGTGCTCCGGGGATGGACCTCAGGCTGCCGGACAGCGCCAGCTCGCCGATAAATTCAAACTGTTCCAGCGTCTCCCCCGGAATCTGAGCGGAGGCTGCGAGGATGCCAAGGGCGATGGCGAGGTCATAACGCCCGCCCGCTTTGGGCAGGTCTGCGGGCGCCAGGTTGACGGTTATCCGCCGCTGGGGGAACTCGAAATGGCTGTTGATGATGGCACTGCGGACCCGGTCGCGGCTCTCGCGCACGGCCGCCTCGGGCAGTCCGACAATATTGAATGCGGGGAGTCCGTTGGCCAGGTGGGTCTCCACCGTCACCAGTGGCGCCTGTATGCCCAGCTGTGCACGGGCGTAGGTAATGGATAGGCTCATTTTTCTTCCTTGAAAAAAGGTCTGCCTTGGAAATTGTTACTCCGGGCTAGTGCCGCGGGATGCAGAGATGATCAGTGGTCCAGCCGGCTTTCCAGCTCCCGGATTTGCGCTTCCAGGTGCGCGAGCTTTTCCTCTGCACGCGCCAGTTTGGCTGCCTGGGTATCAAATTCGCGCTGACTGACCAGTGGCAGTTTTCCCATTGCCACTTCCAGTGCATCACGCAGATCGCTGCTGATTACTGCCCCCTGTTGTTGCAGTTCACTTAACAACTGTTGCAATTTATCCCGTGCCACGCGCAATTCTCCACTAAGAAACCGCTACAAAACGAAGCGAAATAGTACCGCAGCGGGGTTTTACCACCAAGCAACGATTGTGTTGCGCCGCATTGGTTCACGCCGCTTCCTGTGCACTCTCGCAATGCTCGCTGGTGGTG
The DNA here is from genome assembly GCF_020524885.1 of Microbulbifer elongatus. Classification (GTDB taxonomy): domain Bacteria; phylum Pseudomonadota; class Gammaproteobacteria; order Pseudomonadales; family Cellvibrionaceae; genus Microbulbifer; species Microbulbifer elongatus_A. Next base: position 9,855 of record NZ_JAIVKJ010000004.1, read on the forward strand.
CGGGTTCCATTTTGGTGCGCACTATTTTTGCGCAAATCTTCTGACTGCCCCGTTCTCGATGCCGGATTTTCCCCTGAAAACGACCGTAACACGCTGATTTTGTGATGAGTTTTTAAAGTTGGCACTAACTCTGCAAGTACCCCTATGCAAATCGCCCTGGTAATGGAGACAGGGGATAGGTCTTCAGTGAAGTGCCTGGGCGAGAGCGGCGAGTGCCGTTTCCCCGGCGAAGTCGATGCCGCTGAAATAAAAAAAGTACGACGAGCATTTCACACAGAGATCAAGGAGAACCAAACAGTGGGAATCAAATTCAATAACAAAGTTGCCGCCCTCGTATCCGGAAGCATTCTGGCCGTGGCCATCAGCAGTGCAGCAACTGCCGCCGAAGGTCCCAGCCTGAGCGCGAACATTGGCGTGGTAAGCGACTACCGCTTCCGCGGCATTTCCCAGACCGATACCGGTCCTGCGGTTCAGGGTGGTGTGGATCTGGATCTGGGCAACGGCGTGTACCTCGGTACCTGGGCCTCCCAGGTAGATTTCGCCTACGGCATGGACGAAACCAAATTCGAGCAGGACTTCTACGGCGGTTACGCCGGTGAGACTGCCGGCGGTGTTGGCTACGACGTGGGCTACATCTATTACGCCTACCACGGTAGTGACTGGGACGAAGATTACCAGGAAGTCTACGGCAGCCTGAGCTTCGGCGACGCGTCTGTGGGCTTCGCCTACTCCGACGACTACTGGCTGCAGAGTGGTGCTTTCTACTACCTGAGCGCTGGCTATTCCTTCGGCCTGGCCAACGATATTTCTCTGGACCTGAGCGCCGGTCTGAACCTGTTTGACGAAGAAATTTTCCTCGACGGTTCCGATTCTTACATCGATTACTCCGTATCCGTGGGTAAAGAGTTTGGTGGCCTGGCCCTGAGCGCCTCACTGGTCGGAACCGATGTGAGCGATCAGGAGTGCTTCTACACTGATTGGTGTGAGCCGACTGTACTCGCTGGTGCTTCTTACAGCTGGTAACAGACCACAACGCACTGAGCCCGCTCCATGAGTGGGCTCTCATATTAGGGGGAAACCATGAAACTGGTAACCGCAATCATCAAACCTTTCAAGCTCGACGCAGTGCGCGATGCGCTGGCAGAAGCCGGTGTAAGTGGCATTACCGTGAGTGAAGTCAAAGGTTTTGGGCGGCAGAAAGGGCATACCGAACTCTATCGTGGAGCTGAGTATGTGGTGGATTTTCTGCCCAAAACCATGTTGCAGATCGCCGTTGACGACAGCCAGGTTGACGCCGTGCTGGAAGCCATTGGTACTGCAGCACAAAGCGGAAAGATCGGCGACGGCAAGATCTTTGTTGCAAACCTTGAGCAGGCAATCCGCATTCGTACCGGTGAAACCGGCGCGGATGCGATCTAAATATCAGAACAGATTGCCAGAACGATTCTTTGATCAATAGACAATAACTTCCGGGGCAACTCGGGCAAGTTTGGGTTAAACGGAGCGAAAAATGGAAAATCAAATTTTTCAATTGCAGTACGCAATTGATACATTTTATTTCCTCGTGTGTGGTGCACTGGTGATGTGGATGGCAGCGGGCTTTGCCATGCTGGAAGCAGGCCTGGTGCGTTCTAAAAACACCACCGAGATTCTTACCAAAAACGTAGCGCTGTTCGCGATTGCGTGCACCATGTACCTGGTTAGCGGTTACGCCATCATGTACGACGGCGGATGGCTGCTGAGCGGTATTGAAGCCTTCAGCATGGATGAAGTACTCACCGCTTCCGCAGAAAACGGGTTCGAAGGTGACTCCGTTTACTCCGGTGCGTCCGACTTCTTCTTCCAGGTGGTATTCGTGGCGACTGCCATGTCCATCGTTTCCGGTGCGGTTGCCGAGCGCATGAAGCTGTGGAGCTTCCTTGTGTTCGCGGTTGTGCTGACCGGTTTCATCTACCCGATGGAAGGCGCCTGGACCTGGGGCGGTGCTGAAGTATTCGGCCTGTATAACCTGGGCGACCTGGGCTTCTCCGACTTCGCCGGTTCTGGCATCGTGCACATGGCGGGTGCTGCCGCTGCTCTGGCTGGCGTACTGCTGCTGGGCGCACGTAAAGGCAAATACGGTCCGAACGGCGAAATCTACGCCATCCCCGGTGCCAACCTGCCGCTGGCGACTCTGGGTACCTTCATCCTGTGGATGGGCTGGTTCGGCTTCAACGGCGGTTCCGTACTGAAACTGGGCGATGCTGCCAACGCACACTCCGTGGCCATGGTATTCCTGAACACCAACACCGCTGCTGCTGGTGGCGCCATTGCCGCGCTGATCACCGGTCGCATCCTGTTCGGCAAGGCCGACCTGACCATGCTGCTGAACGGCGCTCTGGCCGGTCTGGTAGCGATCACCGCTGAGCCTTCTACCCCGACTGCCCTGCAGGCAACCCTGTTCGGCGCCCTGGGTGGTATCCTGGTGGTCTTCTCTATCATCACCCTGGACAAACTGCGCATCGACGATCCCGTTGGCGCGATCTCTGTGCACGGTGTGGTTGGTCTGCTGGGTCTGTTGCTGGTACCGGTTACCAACGACGGCTCCTCCTTCAGCGGCCAGCTGATCGGCGCTGCCACCATCTTTGGCTGGGTATTCGCGACTTCCTTCGCCGTCTGGTTGGCCCTCAAGCTCATCACCGGTATCCGTGTTACCGAAGAAGAAGAGCAGCAAGGTGTTGACTTGGCCGAGTGCGGAATGGAAGCTTATCCGGAATTTATGAGCAAATAAGTGCTCATAAGATGGCCGCCGGTGACCGGGACCACTCCCCACCGGCGGCAAAAGAATCTTCCGGCACCGGTTTTCGGGCCGGTGCCCGCAAGAAACATAATCAGGGGATAAGCGAATGAAATTGATTACGGCTGTGGTTAAGCCATTTAAGCTGGACGACGTGCGCACTGCGCTGTCCGAGGTTGGCGTACAGGGCATGACCGTGACTGAAGTAAAAGGCTTCGGTCGTCAGAAAGGTCATACCGAGCTGTACCGTGGCGCCGAATACGTGGTGGATTTTCTGCCCAAGGTAAAACTGGAACTGGCGGTGGACGACAGCATGGTCGACAGCGCCGTTGAAGCCATCACCAAAGCCGCTCAGACCGGCAAAATCGGTGACGGCAAAATCTTTATCACTGCGCTCGAAGAAGTCATCCGCATCCGTACCGGTGAAACCGGCAGCGAAGCGGTCTGATCAAAGAATCCGACACAGTGTTTTATGAGCCCCGCGTAGCGGGGCTTTTTTGTGTCTGAAATTTGGGCAGTGTGAGGCGATTTTTCGAGTGGCGGGTAAATACTTTCGATGACGTTAACGCCATCAAAGTTGCGGCGCAGAAAATTGCATAACCAAGCGCAATAAATCGGGTAAAAATCGCACAAAAAAACTCTACCAAATTCGGGAACCTTTTCTGGCGGGCTGTCTGGACACTGCCTATAAATATTTCGCCGCAGGAAAGTTTCCGGCCGGCGGATTTATTTTGCAGTTTTGGATTGGCACTTTTGCTGAACCGAGTGCCGAAACGAGTTTACGAAGCAAATCTGCACAGCCGGAACGGAGTATTCCGGAACTTCTCTGCGGCAGCAGGGGTAATCCCTCTGTAACAAGGGGTATCAAGTTACAGGGTAAATTGACATGAAAGATGATCAGTCCAGCGCTCGTTCGAAAGACAATGAGGAATTCGGCGAAGAGCGCACACTTTCCTCCCGTCACCGGGCTCGCAGCCAGTTGAGTGCCGAGGTCGAGGCCTTCCTCGCCCGCGGTGGTGCGATCGATGAGGTGGCACCGGATGTTACTGCAGACCCGCCGCGCAAGCCGCAACCGAAGTACGGCAGTCGGCCAATCTGAGGTTTCTGGCGGCAGCAAATACTGGATACCGGCGCTGTCCGGTACGACGACAGAATTGACGTCACCCCGGCTCAGGCCGGGGTCCAGTTTCTCACTTCAAGTACTATACCCACTCTTCGTTTCATTTCATTTTTTCTCCCTCAATCGTCATCGGATTTGTGCGCTCGAGGGTGTGCCTTGTCGTAGACCCGCGCCAGGTGCTGGAAGTCGAGATGAGTGTAAATCTGCGTGGTACTGATGTCCGCATGTCCAAGCAGCTCCTGCACCGCGCGCAGGTCGCCGCTGGATTCGAGCATATGGCTGGCAAACGAGTGTCGCAGCATATGCGGGTGCACGCGCTGGTCCGCGCCGCCGGCGCGGGCCCAGTGCGCGAGGCGCTGCTGCACGGCGCGGTTGCCGAGTCGGCGACCTTTGGCACTGGTAAACACCGGCTCTGCACCGCGCTCGTCAGCCACGGCAGCGGGCGCACAGCGACGCCACTCCTCCAGTGCGCGACGGGCGTGCTGGCCCACGGGTAACAGGCGGGTCTTGTTGCCTTTACCGGTAACCCGGACTTCGCCGCCTGCCAAATCCAGGTCGCTCCAGTTCAGCCCGGTCAGTTCGGACAGGCGCAGTCCGCTGCTGTAGAAGAGTTCGAGTATCGCGACGTCGCGCAGGGTGAGCCTTTCATCGCTGTTGTTGGTAGTGACATCGAGGGGGCTCTCCACGAACTGCGCGGCGGCATCCACATCGAGCAGCCTGGGCAGTTTTTTGGCGGCCTTGGGCGCGCGCAGGCCTTCCGCGACATTGGCTTTCAGCCAGCCTTCGCGCACGCAGAAACGCAGCAGGGTGCGCACGGCAGATAACCAGCGTTGCAGGCTCTTGGGGGAAAGTCCGCCGCGGTGCAGCTGGGCCAGCCAGCTGCGCAGGCGCATTTCGTCGAGCTTCTGAATATCGGTTAAGCCCTCGGCGTCGGCTAGCTGCTGGAGTTTGTCCAGATCGCGGCGGTAGGCGGCGAGGGTGTTTGGTGAGAGGTTTTTCTGCTGCAGGTGCAGCAGGAAGGCATCCGTCGCTGCTGCGAGCTGCATGGGGTTCAGCTCCGCGCCAGCAGATCGGGCAGCAGTCGCTCGAGAATTTCGCCGATATACGACAGGAACAGGGTGTCGAGGCTTGAACGGTAGTGGTTCGGGTCGCTGGAGCCGACGGCGAGGATCCCCAGCTGGTCGGCCAGTGGCACTACGGCGGCGGAGGCAACCCGGTCTGCGGCTTTGCCGAACAGGTAGGCGGTTTCTGCCGGGCGCAGGGTGCCGCACACGATGCGCCCATTGCGCAGGATTGAGCCAATGGCCGTCTCGGCACTGGTGCGGGCGCTGCTGCGCACATCGCCCAGGTGTTTGCCGGAGCCGGGCAGGGGCCCGAACAGGGTCAGCGCGGTCACCTCTACCTTGAAATCTTCCTTGAAACTTTTCAGCAGGGCATTGCCGGCTTCCGCCACAGTGCGCGCTTCTAGCAGCGCCAGTACCAGGCGACGGCTGTGCAAAAACAGCTGGTCGTTTTCTCGCGCGCTCTGCAGCAGCTGGTCGAGGCGCTGGCGCATTTCGATATTGCGCTCGCGCAGCAGGTTGGTCTGGTGTGTCATCAGCGACACCGTCTTGCCGGATTCCTTGGGCAGCTGGATGGTTTCCAGCAGCTCCATATGCTCAGCAAAAAACGTGGGATTCTGGATCAGGTAGCGGGCCACCTGCCGCGAAAGCAGTTTCTTGTTGCGTTGGTTTTCGCTGTCGGCGGCTACCTGGCGGTCCAGGTTGGCCTCAACTTCGCTGTCGAGCAGGGGGGCATCGCTGTGATCGGTCATGGTCCGGGTCGTTATTTGGTTTTTCGGGGTTGTGCTCAGGGCGCGGTTGTAACGCGTGTCCTCAGAGCACGATCTGTCCGTGATATACCGCCGCTGTGGGCCCGGTCATGGTAACCGGCTCGCCGGGTCCCGACCAGTGGATCGTCAGGGTGCCACCGGGCAGGGTGATGTGGACTTCCTCGTCCACCAGTCCGCGCAGGCGTGCGGAGACCATCGCGGCACAGGCGCCGGTACCGCAAGCGCGGGTCTCGCCCACGCCGCGCTCGAACACGCGGAGGCGGGCCTTGCCGCGATCTTCAATCTGCAGAAAACCCACGTTTACCCGCGCGGGAAAGCGCGGGTGGCATTCGATGGCCGCACCGAGGGTTTCCACGGGCGCCTTGGTGACGTCTTCCACCAGAAGTACCGCATGGGGGTTGCCCATGGATACGGCGCCCACGTTGTAAATTTCGCCGTCGACTTCCAGCGGGTAGGTTTCCGCCTGGATATCCGCCTGGAATGGAATCTGCGACGGTTCCAGGATCGGCGCGCCCATGTCGACACTGACCTGGTCCTTCTCGCGGACCTTCAGTTCGAGAATGCCGGCGGCGGTCTCCACAAGGATCTGTTCCTTGCTGGTGAGGCGGCGGTCGCGCACGAAGCGCGCAAAGCAGCGCGCGCCGTTGCCGCAGTTCTCCACCTCACTGCCGTCGGCGTTGTAGATGCGGTAGCGAAAATCCACATCGGGGTCGCGCGGCGCTTCCACCAGCAGCAGCTGGTCACAGCCGATACCGGTGTGGCGGTCGGCGATCTGGCGGACCTTCTCCGGCGACAGCTTCACCCGCTGGGTGATGCCATCGACCATCACAAAGTCATTGCCGAGGCCGTGCATTTTGGTGAATTTAAGCCGCATGATTTTTGTCAGTCCTTTCCCGTCAGTCCTTGGCCGGTACCGTTGTCTCGCCGCGCACCAGGTCTTCCAGCGTCTCGCGCGCGCGCACGAGATAGGTCTTGTCACCGTCCACCAGCACTTCCGCGGCGCGGGTGCGGGAGTTGTAATTGGAGCTCATGGTAAAGCCGTAGGCACCTGCGGACAGCATGGCCAGCAGCTGTCCCTGTTCCAGCGCCAGTGGGCGGTGTTTGCCGAGAAAGTCGCCGGTCTCGCACACCGGGCCAACGATATCCCAGCTTTCCGTTTTGCCGTTGGACGGTGTGACCGCCACGATGTCCTGCCACGCCTGGTACAGCGCCGGGCGCAGGTTGTCGTTCATGGCGGCATCGACGATGGCGAAATTGTGCTCATCCGTGCGCTTGAGGTATTCCACCCGGGTCAGCAGGGCGCCGCCGTTGGCGGCAATGGAGCGGCCCGGCTCCAGCACCAGCGCCAGGTCGCGGCCGGCGAGTTTTTCTTTCACCGCGCCGAGGTAGTCGCTGACTTCCGGCGGCTCTTCGCCGCGGTAGCGCACGCCGAGGCCGCCACCCAGGTCCAGGTGCTCCAATGTCGTGCCGTCTTCGGCGAGCTGGTCGATAAGCACCAGCAGGCGGTCCAGCGCGTCGAGGAACGGGTTGATCTCGGTAAGCTGGGAGCCGATGTGGCAGTCCACGCCGACTGCGTTGAGGCTCTGGGAGTCGGCGATGCGCGCATATACGTCACGGGCCCGCTCGATATCGATACCGAACTTGTTTTCTTTCAGTCCGGTGGAAATATACGGGTGGGTCTTGGCATCTACGTCCGGGTTTACCCGCAGGGACACCGGTGCGGCCACTCCCATCTCCGCCGCAACGGCTTCCAGCCGATCCAGTTCGGATTCAGATTCCACATTAAAGCAGTGCACACCGACTTCCAGCGCGCGGCGCATTTCCGCTGCGGTCTTGCCCACGCCGGAAAACACCACTTTGGCGGGGTCGCCACCGGCGAGCAGTACGCGCTCCAGCTCACCGGCGGAGACGATATCGAATCCCGCACCTAGCTGAGCCAGTACCGACAGGATGCCGATATTGCTATTGGCCTTGATGGCGTAGCAGATCAGGCCGGGGTGATCGCCCAGTGCGTCGGCGTAGGATCGGTACTGCGCTTCATAGTGGGCGCGGCTGTAGACGTAAGTCGGGGTGCCGAATTGTTCGGCAATCTGTTCCAGGCTCACGCCCTCGGCCCAAAGGCTTCCCTGCTGGTAGGAAAATTCGTTCATTTGGTGACTGCTTCTGCTTCCGTGTGTTGCTCGGTTTGTTGTTCTTGTGACGGCTTCTGTTCTTTGTCCTGCTGGTTGCCCGCGGGCTGGCCCTGGACAGCGGTCGCGCCGGTCGCGGCTGGCGCAGCGGGGTCCTGGGGCAGGTAAAGCGGGCCTTTCTGGCCACACGCACTGAGCGTCAGGGTGACGGCGGTGAAGGCGACCAGTAAACACAGTGGGGTGCGCATTTGAGTTTTACCCGATTCTATCTATTAGCTGCCAGCCATTATCTGCCTACCGCGATCACGCGGGACGAGAAGACTGGAAAAGCCTGCTAGTATAGCGACCCTCTTCCTTCAGCAACACAGTAACAAAAGTAACCGAATATGACCCAGACGGCCTCCAACGCTGCCTACAATGCCGCCATCGAAGAAACCCTGATTGCGGTCGAGGATGCCCTCGACGAGTGCGATGTGGATATGGATTACGAGCGCGCGGATTCGGTGATGACAATCACGCTGGAGGACAATGGCACCCAGGTAATTCTGTCACGCCAGAGTGCGGTACAGGAGTTGTGGGTGGCGGCGCGCTCGGGGGGGTATCACCTCAGCTTCCAGAACCCGGGATGGAAGTGCTCCACCACCGGGGAAGATTTGCCTACATTGCTGGATCGGGTGTTGACCGAACAGCAGGGGAGTTCCGTTTCCCTGGGTCTCTAAGCAAGCCCACCCTGCAGGGTGCTGCCTTGCAGGGTGATATTCGCGGGACGCTATCGACTGGATTCTGATTAGCGCGAGGCAATCAACCTGCGCGCGCGCTCACAGGCCGCGCGTACCTGGTTCGGCGCTGTACCACCGATATGGTCACGGGCGGCGACAGAACCTTCCAGCGTCAGCACGTCGAACACATCATCGCTAATCACTTCAGAAAACTTCTGCAATTCCGCCAGGCTCAGATCCGCCAGGTCGCAATCTTTTTCGATAGCAAAAGCCACTGATTGGCCGACGATTTCGTGGGCATCGCGGAAGGCCACACCCTTGCGCACCAGATAGTCCGCCAGGTCGGTGGCGGTGGAGAAACCCTTGCCGGCAGCGGCGAGCATGTTTTCTTTCTTCGGTTTCAGTGCGGGGGCCATATCGGCGAAGGCGCGCAGGCAGTCGAGCGCGGTATCGGCGGCGTCGAACAGCGGCTCCTTGTCTTCCTGATTGTCCTTGTTGTAGGCCAGCGGCTGGCTCTTCATCAGGGTGAGCAGGGCAATCAGGTGGCCGTTGACGCGGCCGGTCTTGCCGCGCACCAGTTCCGGTACGTCCGGGTTCTTCTTTTGCGGCATGATCGAGGAGCCGGTGCAGAAACGGTCCGGCAGGTCGATAAAGTCGAACTGGCTGGAGGTCCACAGCACCAGTTCTTCGCTGGCACGGCTGAGGTGAGTCAGCAGCAGGGCGCTGAAAGCACAGAATTCAATGGCGAAGTCGCGGTCGCTGACGGAATCCAGGGAATTCTCGGTGGGCGCGTCAAAGCCCAGCAGCTCGGCGGTGCGCGCGCGGTTGATCGGGTAGCTGGTGCCGGCCAGCGCGGCCGCACCCAGCGGCGAGCGGTTGACGCGCTTGCGGCAGTCCATCAGGCGGTCAAAGTCACGGGTCAGCATCTCGTTCCAGGCGAGCAGGTGATGGCCGAAGGTGACGGGCTGTGCACTCTGCAGATGGGTAAAGCCCGGCATGATGGTGTCTGCTTCCTTCTCCGCGAGATCCACCAGGCCGGTCTGCAGGCGGGTGAGCTCGGCGGCAATCTGGTCGATGCGGTTGCGCAGCCACAGGCGAATGTCAGTGGCCACCTGGTCGTTGCGCGAGCGACCAGTATGCAGCTTCTTGCCGGTGGCGCCGATGCGGTCGGTCAGGCGTGCCTCGATGTTCATGTGCACATCTTCGAGCGCTACAGACCAGGGGAACTCCCCGGCCTTGATCTCCTCGGCGATGTCCTTGAGACCACCCTCGATCTGCTTGAATTCGTCTTCCGTCAGCACGCCCACTTCCGACAGCATCTGCGCGTGAGCCAGGGAGCCCTGGATATCTTCCAGAGCCATGCGCTGGTCGAACATGACCGAGGCGGTAAAGCGCTCCACGAACGCATCGGTGGCTTCACTGAAGCGGCCGCCCCACAGCTTGGCTGCCGGGTTCTGTGCATTATTTGTGGAGGAGTTATCGTTGCTCATGCTGCCTCTGGTCGAATGTGAACTGGGTTTGCAAATTGGGTTTGTGAGTCGGGATATGGAAGTCGATCCGGGATGGCGGTATCTTCACTGTCTCGAGAGCGAGTCCAGAATAAAAGATAACGCAGTATGGCATCTTCCCGGCCCGCGCAAGCGGCGGGCATTATAGCGCAGCAAATTCGCGAAATTGCCCCTGATGGCAAAGATTCTGCGCGCCAAGGCTCTGGGAGTCCCGATTCGGCTTCCTCATCTGACCCGGCCCCGTTCCTTCCCGACCTGTGTAATGTGACCGGTGTGGCCGCCCTGGTGCTGATGGGCGAGCTACTGGCGCTGGTGCTTGTACTGGCCGGTGAGGGTTTGAACCCCTTCAACTGGCAGCGCCTGGGGCTTGTGTCTCTTACAGTGCAGTGGGCCATTCTGCCGTCCGCTGCCATTCTGTGCCGACTGCGCCCGCGTCTGGCTCGCCTTTCCCATAAAACGGCTGCCGCTCTGAGTTACTCCACCGTGCTTGCAGTGCTGCTGGCAGTGCTGCTGGCCCAGCAGTGGTGGCTGGCGGATATGGCAGGTGCTGGTATTGATTACTGGGCCCTGCTGGCGAATCTGCTGGTGGGTGCCATCTGTGCGGGGGTGGTGCTGCGCTACGCCTATGTACAGCAGCAATTACATAACCAGCAGCAGGCGGAGCTGGGCGCGCGTATCGAGGCGTTGCAGTCGCGCATCCGCCCGCATTTTCTGTTCAACAGTATGAACAGTCTTGCCAGCCTGATTGCGGTGGACGCGGAACGCGCGGAAAAATTGGTGGAGGACCTCTCTGCACTGTTTCGCGCATCACTGGCGGACTCTAAAATGGTGCCGCTGGAGCAGGAAGTTGCTCTGGCAAAACACTATCTGGAAATAGAGTCCTTGCGCCTTGGCGATCGTCTGCAACAGTCCTGGCATGTGGATAATTTTTCCGGCCCGGTACAACTGCCTTCCATGCTGCTGCAACCGCTGCTGGAGAACGCCGTATTGCACGGTGTGGCGCGCTTGCGCCGCGGCGGCACCATTGAAATTTCGATTCGGGAAAACGTCATTCGTCGTCAAAATGTCATTGGCAGTGAGACGCGCGAACTGCTATTGTCGATTCATAATCCTGTTGCAGAATCTGAAGCAAAAACCGGGACGAAAACTTACCGCAATGTCCATGTGGGCAACGGTATGGCGATGGAAAATATTCGCCAGCGTCTTGGTGCGTTTTACGGCGACCGCTTCCGCTTTACCGCGGGAACGCACGATAAAGAGTGCGGTGCAGAGAGCGAACAAGAGTACCGCGTCGAAATTCGGCTGCCGTTAAGTGCAAGTGCGGAAACCAGAACAACTGAGCCAGTAGCAGTGCCCTCCGGTGAGGTGGCCAAATGAGTGCTACCGAACGTCCACTGGGTGTGCTGATCGTCGATGACGAGCCACTGGCACGGGCCAGGTTGGCCCGACAGTTGCAGACTATTCATGGTTGCCAACTGCTGGGAGAAGCTGCCGATGGGGAAAGCGCGTTACAACAGCTGGATTCACTCGACCCGGACCTGTTGTTACTGGATATCGAAATGCCCGGAGAAAACGGGCTCCAACTCGCCACCCAAATCACCAACCGACCCAACCCGCCTGCGATCATATTCTGCACCGCCCACGACGAGTTTGCGCTCCCTGCCTTTGCGGTTGCTCCATCGGGTTACCTGCTCAAGCCCGTCAATGTGGAACAACTGGCACAGGCGATTGCCCAGGCGCGAAGACTGAGCAAACCGCAACTACTGCAAGCCGAACCCACAAATTCACTGCCCAGCAGCAGCGGCCGCCGCCAGATAAAAGCGGTGAGCCGCCGCGGCGTGCAGTTGATTGATGTAGACGATATCCGCTGTTTTATCGCCGAAGACAAATACGTTGTTGCCCACCACAGTGGCGGTGAAACCATACTGGATGAAGCTTTGAAAGAGCTGGAGGCGGAATTCGGCGGCCGCTTTGTGCGGGTGCACCGCAGTGCGATTGTGGCGCGGAAATACATTACTGGGCTGCAAAAAACCTGCGATGGCTACCGGGTAACCATGGGCGGCTGCGCGCATACACCGCCGGTATCGCGACGTCTGCTGACCAGTATTAAATCCCTGCTTTCAGAGATGGCCTGAAAACGCCTACTGTCTTCCGGCGATCCACGTTTCCATTACGCGAATGTCCCGCCATTGTTGCACCGGGGTGGTCAGCGGGTTTTTATCCACAATGACCAGGTCCGCGTACTTCCCCACTTCCAGCGAGCCGACCTCCTGCTCTATACCCAGCTGCCATGCACCATTGATGGTCATGGCACGCAGTGCCTGAATTGGAGTGATGGCTTCATCGGTGCCGAGTACAGTGCCCGCACGCGACTGGCGAGTGGTGGCGGTCTGCATCAGGCTGAAAGGATCTGCCGGGAACATGGGGCTGTCCGCGTGTAACGTCGGGCGCATGCCGAGGGCAAATGCAGTGCGCAAAGGCAAAAGATTTTCCGCGCGCTCTGGCCCGATTAGCTGATCTTTCAAAGCATCGCCGTAGTAGTAAAGGTGATTGATATGGAAGCTGGGGGTGATGCCCAGTTTGGCCAGTGGAGGCAACACAGCATCATTCAGCATCAGCCCGTGTTCAAGACGGTGGCGTCTGTGGATAAACGCCTGTTGTTCCGCATCGGATAAGGAATCGAATTCCCGCTGGAGAATTTGCAGAAATTCCTGCGCGGCCCGATCGCCCTGTACATGGGTGGCGGTCTGCCAGTCGCGCCCATCGAAGTCATGCAGTTGCGCCTGAAGTTCCGACGCGCCGACGACCGGCGCCCCATGACTGCCGTGAGCAATGCCGAGCTGTTCGCTGAGCGGACTTTCAGCATACGGCTCTTCTATAACCATGCTGCCACTATAGGGCGAGCCGTCGTACCAGAACTTGGCGCCCAGTATGCGGAAGTAATCGCTGTCGACTTTCGGGTGGCCGTTCAGCTTGTCCAGGTTTTCCCCGCGATAATAAAAAAACTGGCGAATACGCGGCTTGAAATTATCGCTGGATGCCCACTTCGCCAGCCAGGCTGGCACATTGAATCCCAGCGACGCCACAGTGGTGTAACCCGCTTTTCGCAAGTCAGTCAGCTCCGCCTCGTAAGCGGAGGTGACCTTCAACGGGTTTTTATGTGGAGCGATAAATGGCTCCAGCGCCGCCTTCTCCACCAGCATGCCGTTGAGGCGTCCACCTCCATCGCGTCCATAGTAAGAGCCTTCACCGGGCGCAGGTGAGCTTTCATCGATACCCATGGCCGCCAGCGCGGCGGAGTTTACCCAGGCGGTGTGCATACTCTGGGCGAGAATAAATACCGGGTGTTCCGGTGCAATTTGATCGAGCTGATTGCGGGTGGGTGTTTCGAGTCCCTTCAGCAAGACCGGGTCCAGTCCCTTTGCATAGATCCAGTTGCCAGCCGGTGTTACTGCAACAGCCGCTTCAAGTGCGCGCCAGGCCTCGGTGGCGGTGCTGTGGGTAAAACCACTCATGTCCAGGAAGTTACGGAACACCGCACTGATGGCCGGGTGTTCGTGGGCGGCAACAAAACCGGGAAGTAACGTTTTTCCGTTGAGCTCGACGACTTCTGTGCCACTGCTAGCAAGTGCTCGTATATCGGCGACCTCGCCTATCGCCAGAATTTTCCCATCGGAAACTGCGATCGCTTTTGCGGCGCTGTTTTCAGTATCCAGCGTGAGGATGTTGCCGTTTACGAAAATGCGATCCGGAGGGTGACTGTTTGTATCCGCGTCAGAATCGCATCCTGCGAAAAAAGCACACAATGAGAGTGGAAATAAAATTCGGAGACAAAACTTCATATAACTGCCCTGCAGTCAGGCACTGCGTGCGGCCATCCAGAGTCCGCTGCCAATTAACAGGCTTCCACCGACTAAATTAAACACTCTGCTTTCCGAGCGATTTTTTAGGAGTGACCGAGCGCGTACTGTCGCCCATGCATAAATCAGCATGACGCCACCAACCGCGAAGGTCGCGATTGCGAAAATAATCAGTGCATCTACTACCGTGATGCTGCTCAGGGGAAGGAATGCGGGGAAGAAGCTCAGGTAAAAGAGTATGGCCTTGGGGTTGCTGAGGGTGGTGGTCAAACCCAGCAGCAGGCTTGAGGCAAGGGATTTCTTCGAGGTGGTTTCGATCTCCGCTTTCGCCCCGTGCGCCCGTAACAGGCTATAGCCCAGCCAGATCAGATAGGCGGCCCCCAGGTATTTAATCGCAATGAATGCGCTACCCATTACATCCGCGATATAAGCGAGGCCGGAAAGGCACAGGGCGATAAACACATAATCGCCGAACACGATACCTATCGATGTGATCAGGCCGTGCAGCATGCCGCCGCTGGCGGCACGCGCCATTACTGCGAAAATGCCGGGACCGGGGATCGCGGCCAGAACGATCATCGCGCCGAAAAGGGCGACGGCACTTACTAGTGTCAAAACCGCACCCTCTCGGCAGACCTAATCAGTAAATCTGCGGACCGTTACCGCTATCGGAATCGCTGGCGAGGCTCAGCTCGTCGGCGGCGCTGTTGAGGTACTCGGCGTCGGACTCGGACTTGAGCTTGATCATCAAGCGCAGGTCGTTCGCGGAGTCAGCGTGGGCGAGGGCGTCTTCGTAGGTGATTTCGCCGCGGTCGTAGAGTTCGTACAGCGCCTGGTCGAAGGTCTGCATGCCCTGCTCGGTGGAGCGCTTCATCAGCTCCTTCATTTTGTGCACCTCGCCCTTGCGGATCAGGTCCGACATCAGCGGGGTATTGATCATGATCTCGAGACAGGCGCGACGGCCGTCGCCGTCCGGGGTCGGTACCAGCTGCTGGGCGACCATGGCCTGCAGGTTCAGCGACAGGTCCATCCACAACTGCTGGTGACGATCCGCCGGGAAGAAGTGGATGATCCGATCCAGCGCCTGGTTGGCGTTGTTGGCGTGCAGGGTACACAGGCACAGGTGCCCGGTTTCGGCGAAAGCGATGGCGTGGTCCATGGTCTCGCGGGAGCGCACCTCACCAATGAGGATGACGTCGGGTGCCTGACGTAGAGTGTTTTTCAGTGCGGTCTCAAACGAGTCGGTATCCAGTCCCACTTCGCGCTGGGTGACGATACAACCGCGGTGCTGATGGATAAATTCGATGGGGTCTTCAATGGAGATGATGTGACCCTTCGAGTTTTCATTCCTGTGGCCGATCATGGAGGCCAGCGAGGTGGATTTACCGGTACCGGTTGCACCCACAAAGATGATGAGGCCGCGCTTGGTCATCGCCAATTCTTTGAGCTGCTCCGGCAGGCCAAGCCCATCGATGGTCGGGATCTTGGTTTCGATACGACGCAGCACCATGCCGACCAGGTTGCGCTGGAAGAAAGCAGATACCCGGAAACGGCCAACATTGCGTACAGAAATGGCGAAGTTGAGCTCTTTGGTCTCCGCAAACTCTTTTTTCTGGCGCTCGTTCATGATGCCGACCACCATCTCGCGGGCTTTTTCCGGCGTCAGTGGGCTGGTGGTAACGGGGACGATTTTACCGTGCAGCTTGATGGAGGCGGGCACGCCGGCGGTGATGAACAGGTCGGACGCGCCTTTCTCGGTGACCAGTTGTAACAGTCGTTCGATTTCCATCTTAGAAATTCTCCGGCATTTTCGCTTTTTCGCGCGCGGTTTCGCGGCTGATGATGCGTTTTTCCACAAGATCCTGCAGGCACTGGTCCATGGTCTGCATGCCCACGTTGGCGCCGGTCTGGATGGCGGAGTACATCTGCGCAATCTTGTCTTCGCGGATCAGGTTACGGATCGCAGGGGTACCGCGCATGATCTCGTGGGCGGCAACACGACCACCGCCGTTGCGCTTCAGCAGGGTCTGGGAAATTACCGCCTGCAGGGATTCCGAAAGCATGGAGCGCACCATGGCTTTTTCTTCCGCCGGGAATACGTCGACAACACGGTCGATGGTCTTGGCGGCGGAGGTGGTGTGCAGGGTGCCGAATACCAGGTGGCCGGTTTCCGCGGCAGTCAGTGCGAGGCGAATAGTTTCGAGGTCTCGCATCTCGCCCACGAGGATGATGTCGGGGTCTTCACGCAGTGCCGAGCGCAGTGCTTCGGAGAAGCCGTGGGTATCGCGGTGCACTTCCCGCTGGTTCACCAGGCATTTTTTGGATTCGTGCACGAATTCGATCGGGTCTTCGACGGTGAGGATGTGCTCGTATTTGTTGTCGTTGATGTAGTCAATCATCGCAGCGAGCGAGGTGGACTTACCGGAACCGGTCGGGCCGGTAACCAGAACCAGACCTCTGGGCGTATCGGAGATCTGCTTGAACACCTGGCCCATGCCCAGGTCTTCCATGGTGAGTACCTTGGAGGGAATGGTCCGGAATACGGCGCCAGCACCGCGGTTGTGGTTGAAGGCGTTCACACGGAAGCGGGCTACACCGGGGACTTCGAAAGAGAAGTCCGTCTCGAGGAACTCTTCGTAGTCCTTGCGCTGCTTGTCGTTCATGATCTCGTAGATCAGGCCGTGCACCTGCTTGTGCTCCATTGGCGGCAGGTTGATACGGCGCACGTCGCCGTCGACCCGGATCATCGGCGGCAGGCCCGCAGAGAGGTGCAAGTCGGAGGCGTTCTGTTTGGCGCTAAAGGCGAGGAGTTCTGTAATGTCCATACTGCTACCCTTTATTCTTCTCTTATATGACGCGGCGGCAATGAGCGCATAGAATGCCCGCCGAGCAAAAGTTGGGTCCCAGTATATGCGCAAAGGGTCTATCCCCGAAAACCTCAATTCCGTCACTGAGCGGATCGTCACAGCCTGTCGTAGTTGTGACCGGCAGGCCGACTCCGTCACCCTGTTGGCGGTTTCCAAAACTCGCCCGGCGGCGGACCTGCGGGTGGCCTATGATGCCGGCCAGCGCCACTTTGGCGAGAATTACCTGCAGGAGGCGCTGGAAAAGCAGGCGGAACTGAAGGACTGCGACATCATCTGGCACTTCATCGGCCCCCTGCAATCCAACAAGACCCGCGATGTAGCGGAGCACTTTCACTGGATGCATTCCCTGGAGCGCTTAAAAATTGCACGGCGTCTGTCTGAGCAGCGTCCCGCTGACCTGCCGCCGCTGAATGTGTGCCTGCAGGTGAACATCGACAACGAGGACAGCAAGTCTGGTGTCAGCCCGGAAAAACTGCCGGCGCTCGCAGCGGCAGTGGCGGCGCTGCCGAATTTGAGGCTGAGAGGGCTGATGGCGATTCCGGCACCTCGCGGGGAAACTGAGGATCAGCGCACACCTTTTATACAGCTTTCCCGATTGCTGGACGAGCTGAAGTCACAGCTGCCGGATCAGCCGCTGGATACGCTTTCTATGGGCATGTCCGGGGATATGGAGGCGGCCATCTTCAGTGGCTCGACCATTGTGCGAATAGGCACGGATATCTTCGGTGCCCGCAAATAGAACTACAGCAAAGCTACTGCGCGGGCTCCTGATGACAGCCGGCAGTGCTATCAAACTGTTAGGAGATTAAATGTCTGATCAAAAAATGGTCTTTATCGGCGGCGCCGGCAATATGGCGGGCGCAGTGATTGGCGGAATGGTGGCCAGTGGCTACCCGGCCGAAAACATTGTCGCCACCGGCCGCGATGAGCAGAAGCTGAAGGCTTTTTGCCGCCGCACCGGGGTGCATGGCAGTACCGATAATCTGGCAGCGATAAAAGACGCGGATGTGATCGTGCTGTCAGTCAAGCCGCAGGTAATGAAGGAATTGTGCGAGACGATTGCCGAGGATGTAAGCGCTCGCAAACCCCTGGTGATCACTTTGGCGGCTGGTATTCCGCTAACCGCATACCAGCGCTGGCTGGGTGCCGGGGTGCCGATCGTGCGCGCCATGCCGAATACCCCGGCGCTGGTGGGCACCGGGGTTACCGGCCTGTACGCGGGCGAAGGTGTAACCGATGAGCACAAATCCGTCGCGACCCAGATGGCCGATGCGGTGGGTATCGCCCTTTGGGTGGAGCAGGAATCGGGCATCGACCAGGTGATCGCGGTATCCGGCTCCGGTCCGGCCTACTACTTTCAGTTTATGGAATCCATGATCGATGCGGCGGAGAAGGCCGGAATGGATCGCGCGGATGCCGAGCGACTTACCTTGCAAACCGCACTGGGCGCGGCGAAACTTGCGGTGGCCGCGGACGTGGATGTGGCGCAACTGAAACGCAATGTCATGTCCCCCAACGGCACCACCGAGCGGGCGGTCAAGCGCTTTCAGGAGGGCGGCCTGCCACAACTGGTAGAGCAGGCGATGAGTGACTGCGCCGCGCGCGCGGCCGAAATGGCAAAAGAACTCGACAAATAATCGATTGGGAAAAAGGACTTCTGATGGTCAACACCTTCAGTAACATCGGCGTTTTCATTCTCGCCACTATCGGCATTCTGTTTCTGTTCGCGGTACTGCTGCGGTTTATGCTGCAGGTGGGGCGGGCGGATTTCTACAATCCTATTTCCCAGGGCATCGTCAAGGTAACCAACCCCTTCCTGCGCCCACTACGCAAAATCGTACCGGGCCTGTTTGGCATTGATATGGCATCACTTGTGCTCGCCATGCTGGTGGGATGGGTAATGATCATGGGGGCCGGCTTTCTCGCCGGTGCCGGGATGCTGAACCCCCTGAGCGCACTGCTGTGGGCGCTGCTCGGTGTACTGATGACACTGATTGCTATTCTGTTCGTGGGTATGCTGGTTTCAATCGTGGTCAGCTGGGTTGCACCGCAGAGCACCCATCCGGCGCTGATGCTGTTGCGTCAGGTGCTGGAGCCCGTTTATGCGCCGGTGCGCAAGATTATCCCGCCACTGGGAGTGATCGATATCAGCCCGATCTTTGTATTTATTCTGCTCACGGTCGCCGACAAGCTGCTGGTGGGCTTTGCGCAAAGCGCGCAAATGCCACAGCTCGTATACAACCTGTTCTGGCATATCCCCTTTTAATGCTGTTCCGGGAGTCGCGCTCGCCGGCTCCCGAACTGACTTAACTGTCAGTCACCCTCCGTCGTACCCCCATTCCTCTACACAGTTCGCGAAAGTCCGCCAACAGGCTTTCACTTGCCGGCTGCATGCAGGAAAATGGCACGAAAATCCGTAAATACCCTTAGCAGTAACAATAAGAACACCTAAACATGGAAGATGTGACCTTGCGCCAGCATATTGCCGACTACGACCGTTGGAAAAAGGGGCTCGATGGCCAGCTAAATTATTTCAATGACTGGTTGGAGGAGCATTTCCCCAACTCCGCCGGTGCTCGCCAGGTCGTGCAACAGGCGCGCCAGCTGCTGGTGGAAGACCAGTTCACCGTAGCACTGGTAGGCGAGTTTTCCCGCGGCAAGACCGAGCTGATCAATGCGCTGTTGTCGCACACCTATGGCAAGCGCCTGCTGCCCTCGCGCCCGGGCCGCACCACCATGTGCCCCACAGAAATATTCAGTGACGGCAGCGCACAGGCTTCCGTGCGCCTGCTGCCGATCGAGACTCTCGCCACCAACACCAGTCTGGAAAGCTTCCGTCGCATTCCGCAGAAGTGGGTCAATTTTGATTTCGATCCAGACGATGCCGACGCTACCCGCAAGGCTTTGATGAGGGTTGCTGCCAGCAAGGCGGTGACGCCAGAAGAGGCTGCGCGCTACGGTTTCGATCGCCGCCACCTCGATGGCAATGGCAACCTGGTACAGATCCCGGCATGGCGCTACGCGCTGATCTCCCTGCCACACCCGCTGCTCGCCCAGGGACTGCGCATTATCGATACCCCGGGGCTCAACGCACTCGGCAATGAGCCCGAGCTGACGCTGTCTACGCTCCCCAGCGCCCAGGCCGTTGCATTCCTGCTGTCCGCCGACGCCGGTGTCAGCGGCACCGACCTGAATATGTGGGAAACCCACCTGGTACCACTGAAGGAACATCGCGGTACCGCGGTGATGGCGCTGCTGAACAAGATCGACGTGCTGTGGGATGACCCGGACGAAGATGCCGAGCAGATGCTGCGCAAGATGCGCGCTGAGGTGAGCAAGCTGCTGGATCTGCCGCAGGAAAATGTGGTGGGCGTCTCTGCGAAAAAGGCGCTGCTGGCCCGCGCCGAGCGCGATCCGATTCTGCTGAAGCAGAGCTGCTTCGGCGACTTCGAAAGGCTGCTGGTACAGCGCCTGATGGAGCACCGCGACAAAGTCGCCAACCACCGCTCCCTGCATCAGGCATTGACCCTGATGGCCGACACCCGCGATCTGCTCAAGCGTCGCCTCAACAGCGGTCGCGCAACCCTGGAGCACCTCAAGCGTCACGGTGCCACCAGCCCGGAGCAGATCGAAGAGCTGAAACAGCTGCATGCCACCGCCAAGGAGCAGCACAAGTTCTGCCATCAGGAACTGCTCACCCTGAAATCCAGCCAGCGTATGCTCGCCCGTCAGCGCGCCTCCCTGCTGGCCCCGGTTTCCAGCCAGCAGCTGCAACAGTTGATCGATGAAACCCGCAGCGCACTGAACGAACGCTGGTCACCCCTCGGCCTGGCGCGCGCCATCGACGGGTTTATGGGCGGTGTCGAGCATCAGCTATCCAACCTTGAGCGCGAAGTGGACCAGGCCAATCGTCTTGTCGATGCCATCTACGACCGCTCCACCCTGAACAACATCATTTCTGCAGAGCAACACCTGGATATCGCCGGATTCCGCGCTGCGCTGCGCGGCCTGCACCGCCAGGCAGCACAGTTGCGCCGCTCGCCCCAGCTCCTGCTCGCCCGCCGCAACCGCCTTACCGAGCGCTTTGTGGCGACGCTCGCGAATGAAGTAGGGCGCATGTACAGCCAGATGATATCCACGGTTGATGGTTGGCTGGATGGCGTACTGGAGCCGCTGAAACAACATGTGCAGTACCAGAAGCACCTGCTCAACCGCCACCTGATCAAGCTCACCGAGCTGAAGCAGAAAACCCAGAGCAAGCGCACCGACCTGCGCGCGCTGGAGGAAGAGCTGGTGCGCAATCACAGTGCACTGGGTGGACTGGAAGACCTGCTCAAGCAGACCCAGGGCGCCCCGCAGCCGCTTGCTCCTGCACCGGTGGCCGAGGTCGCTAATAACGTAACCCCGCTAAAGGCGCCGGCTACTCCCTGATTCTTCCAGTGGCTGTGAAAGGGGGCCGGGACGGTGTACTCCCGCCCCCACCTTTCGTAAACTTGGCGCCCCGCCCAGCAACGACATGCGAAAGATTTTGACCACGGAAGCGCAACCTCCTCAAAAAGGAAAGCCGACAGGGCTGCCCGCCAATTCTGTCGGCATCGTCGAGCCGCAAAGCCACACCTTTCCCGGCCCATTCAAGCTGGCCTGTGGCCGGGTACTGGATGAATACACACTGGTGTATGAAACCTACGGCACCCTGAACGCCGACAAAAGCAATGGCGTACTCATCTGTCACGCGCTTTCCGGGCATCATCACGCCGCCGGCTATCACAGCGAAAACGACAAGCGCCCGGGTTGGTGGGATCACTACATCGGTCCCGGCAAACCCATCGATACCGACAAGTTTTTTGTGGTGGCGCTGAATAATCTCGGTGGCTGCCACGGTTCTACCGGACCCACCTCGATCAACCCCGAGACCGGCAAGCCCTGGGGTCCGGATTTTCCGCCGCTGCGCGCGCGGGACTGGGTGCACAGTCAGGCGCAGTTGGCGGATCACCTCGGTATTCAGCAGTGGGCTGCAGTGGTCGGCGGCAGCCTCGGCGGTATGCAGGCAATGCGCTGGGCGCTGGAATATCCAGAGCGGCTGCGCCACTGCGTGGTCATTGCCTCAGCAATGAAACTGTCCGCACAAAATATCGCGTTCAACGAAACTGCGCGCCAGGCCATCACATCCGACCCGGATTTTCGCGATGGCCGCTATCTGGAACAGGAAACCCTGCCTCGCCACGGCCTGGCAGTGGCGCGGATGATCGGGCATATCACCTATCTTTCCGATGATGGCCTGGGCAAAAAATTTGGCCGCGAACTGCGCTCGGGTACGTTTGAGCAAGGTGTGGAAGAACTGGTGGAATTCCAGGTGCAGAGTTACCTGCGCTATCAGGGCGATACCTTTTCCAGCAGCTTTGATCCGAATACCTACATCCTGATGACCCGCGCACTGGATTATTTTGATCTGGCACGCGAGTACGAGGACGATCCGGTAAAGGCGTTTTCCAATGCCCGCTGCAAATTCTTCCTGGTGTCGTTTACCTCCGACTGGCGCTTTGCGCCGGAGCGCTCGCGGGAAATTGCCGACGCGCTGATGCACGCAAATATTCCTGTGAGTTACGCCGAAGTGGAATCGCCCATGGGGCACGATGCGTTCCTGTTACCGAATGCACGTTACGAAAACCTGTTTGCGGCCTACATGAACAACGTTGCCCGTGAAGAGAACGGTGTACAGAGCGCTGGGAAGAAAAGTGAGGTGCCGGCATGATGCGTAAAGACCTCGACATCATCCATAACTGGATTGCGCCTTCAACGAGGGTGCTTGATCTTGGTTGTGGTGATGGCGCGTTACTGGAGCGACTGGGAAAAGAAAAACAGGTCGGTGGCTACGGCCTGGAAATTGATCCGGAAGAGATCCAGAAGTGTGTCGAGCGCGGGGTGAACGTGGTCGAGCAAAACCTCGACAACGGCCTGAAGAACTTCGCTGACCAGAGTTTCGATACCGTAGTGATGACCCAGGCGTTGCAGACCCTGCGCTTCCCGCACCTGGTGGTAGAAGAAATGCTGCGAGTGGGGCGCGAGTGCATTATTACCTTTCCCAACTTTGGTCAGTGGAAGGCGCGCTGGCACCTGGCAGTTTCGGGTCGCATGCCGGTTTCCGACTTATTGCCGTACGAATGGTACGACACGCCCAATATTCACTTTTGTACTTTCAAAGACTTTGAGGTGCTTTGCCGTGAACACAGCTGGAAAATCCTGCACCGGCAAGTAGTCTCTGAGTCCCCGGTTTCCGGGGTTTTGAAGGATTTTTTGCCGAATCTTTTCGGAGAAACGGCGATTTACCATCTAACTCGCTAATATAAGGGTAGATGGTTGTTGAACGCGCCGCCTCTCAGGGAGGGGGCCGGTTTCAGAACTTTAAGGAGAACGCTGTGAAACGTCTGTTTGCTGCATTTATCTCAATTGCGCTGTTGTTCTGGGCAGCGGCGACTGCGGCCCAAGGGGCAAAGATCATTGAGAATCACCAGACTTTTGGCGACTACCGGGTAACCTACTCGGTGTTCAACAGTGATTTTATCTCTCCGGAAATCGCACGCCAGTACAACCTGGTACGTGCAGGGGACCGTGCCTTCGTCAATATCTCCGTGAGTAAGGCGGGAGATACCATGGGTACGAGTGCCGGTGTATCCGGCAATGCCACCAACCTGATCCAGCAGTCGCGCAACCTCGATTTTCAGGAGATTCGCGACAACAAGGCGGTTTACTACCTGGCACCGTTCCGGTTCGAGAATGAAGAAAACCTGACGTTCAATATCGACCTGGTTCTGCCGGACGGCAGCACCCAGCAGCTCACCTTCCGTCGGCAGCTGCACAAGAACTGATTAGCCATCTTCGCAATGCGTTACAGCGGGCCGCGTGAGCCCGCTGTTTTTGTTTTGGACGCAGAACATTCCCGCTTCTTTCTTGTGACTTTATTGGATTCAGGTCATGGACAAAATCGTTCTTGCCAGCGGTAATGCCGGCAAACTCAAGGAATTTTCCCAACTGTTTTCCGGCTGGCAAATCGCCGTGTTGCCGCAATCGGATTTCCTCGAGCAGGAGGCCGATGAAACCGGCCTCAGTTTTATCGAGAATGCCCTGATAAAAGCGCGTCACGCCAGCCGCGCCAGCGGCCTGCCTGCGCTTGCGGACGATTCCGGCCTTGCGGTGGATGCGCTCGGTGGTGCTCCCGGTATCTACTCGGCCCGTTATGCGGGCGCTGGTGCCAGTGACGAGGACAACAATCGCAAGTTGCTCGAGGCACTCGAGGATGTGCCCGCGAAAGAGCGCAGCGCTGCCTTCCACTGTGCGCTCGCCTTTGTACGCAGCGCAGATGACCCGGTGCCTCTGGTTTGTACCGCACACTGGTCCGGGCAAATTCTCACCCGGCCAGCCGGCGACCAGGGGTTTGGCTACGACCCCTTGTTTTATGTGCCCTCGGAAAAGCTCACCTCGGCCCAGCTGCCGCGAGAGGTGAAAAACCGCCTCAGCCACCGCGCGCAGGCGGTGAAAAAGTTTGAACAGCTGTGGCACGAGGAAATGGTGCTACCAGAGAAGCAGCGCCATGCGGATAGCGGCAAGAAGGTGATTTGAGCCGATGCCTTTGAACACCGATACCCTCCCTCTGCGACTGCCCCCACTAAGCCTCTACGTGCACATTCCCTGGTGTGTGCGCAAATGCCCCTACTGCGATTTTAATTCGCATGTTGTCTCGCATATCAGTGCACAGAGCGCGACCGCTGAGAGCCAGTTACCCGAGGCAGAGTATGTCGACCAGCTTGAGCGGGACCTGCGCAGCCAGCTTGGCTGGGTACAGGAGCGCAAGCTGGGCTCAATCTTCTTTGGCGGCGGCACGCCAAGCCTTTTTTCGCCACTGGCAATTGAGCGGATCCTGAATCTGGCGGAATCCCTGGTGGGCTTTGAGCCGGATATCGAAATCACGCTGGAGGCCAATCCGGGCACCTTCGAGCAGGCGAAGTTTGCCGGCTACCACAGCGCCGGGGTCAATCGCCTGTCGATTGGTGTGCAGAGCTTCGATCCGCTGCAGCTCCAGAACCTGGGGCGCATTCACTCCGGTCCGGAGGCCGAGACAGCCGCGACCCAGGCGCGCGCGGCGGGATTCGACAATATCAATATCGACCTGATGCACGGCCTGCCGGGGCAGGGCGAAGCCGATGCGTTGCAGGATCTTAAGCGCGCCGTGGAGCTGGGTGCCGAGCATATTTCCTGGTACCAGCTCACCATTGAACCGAACACGGCGTTCTACTCCGCACCGCCGGTGACGCCCGGGTCCGAGCAGATTGCGGCTATTCAGCGCGCTGGCCGCGCCTATCTGGCGGGTGAGGTCTATGGCCGCTACGAGGTTTCGGCCTACGCCCGCGCCGGGCTGGCCTCCCGTCACAACCTCAATTACTGGTCGTTCGCGGATTACATTGGCATCGGCGCCGGTGCCCACGGCAAATTTACCCTGCCGGAAAGCGACCGCATCATCCGCACCCAGCGCACACGCACGCCCAAAGACTACCTTGCGCTGGGTTGTGCGCTGGGGGAAGGCGGCGTGGAGTTCCCGCTGCCCAAAGTAAACGATGTGGCTGCGGCTGAGCGCCCGCTGGAGTTCCTGATGAACACCCTGCGGCTGGAAGCCGGGGTGCCCGCGGCGAGTTTCACCGCCTACACCGGGCTTCCGCTATCGGTCCTCGAGCGCGAATGGCCGCGGCTGCAGGCAATGGAGCTGGTGGAGCCCCTGGGTCCAAATATCGCTACCACAGCCTTTGGCTATGACTATGTAGACGAGATTCTGCAGCGGTTTCTTGGGGCAGGCTGAGCAGATTGGGCCTGACGGCCAAATCCACCCCTTGAAAAGCGCCCCCGGGCCCTCATATACGCCCAAATGCCAACGGTTGCCTGTAAAGGTCAACGGTGGCGAGACCATTTGCCTTGCGGGGCCTGCGGGCGGTACTTATTATGTTTGCCGGCGCAGCCGCTTCATGTGTGCCCGCGCAGCCGCTAGGCCCAAAGAAACAGAACCACAGGAAAGCACTATGAGCGCGAACATCGTCAACGTCACCGACGCAGAATTTGAAGGCGAAGTACTGAAGGCCGACGGCCCGGTACTGGTGGACTTCTGGGCCCAATGGTGCGGCCCGTGCAAGATGATCGCCCCGGTCCTGGAAGATCTGGCCGGCCACTACGGCGAGAAGCTGAAAATCGTCAAAGTGGACGTGGATGCCAACAAGGAGGCCGCGGCCAAATACAACGTGCGCGGTATCCCGACCCTGCTGCTGTTCAAGGGCGGCAACGTGGAAGGCACCAAGGTAGGCGCTCTGTCCCGCGCCCAGCTGACCGAGTTTATCGACAGCCAGATCTAATCTGGCTCCCGCGGGGCGCCCCCTATCAACCGGGGGGCGCCCCGTGTCGTTTCCGGCAACTGCAATGGTGGCTTAATCTGCCCAAAAAATAGGCCTTGCAGGATGCCGAAGTGCCGTTATACTGCCTAGTAATCAAAGTAACTGTTCAGTCCAGACCTGAGCCAAGTCGCCAACCCCGCTGTCGTCACAGCCTCTCCGGCGCAAACTCCTCAAGTTGAACGATTTCCCCTCTGGCACTTTTTGCCAAGCCTAGTGTGCCAATGTGAGCGGTTATCTGTGTTCAAGTTGTATTCAAGCGTGTGTTTTTGCTTGTGATTTAGTGAGTAGCGTGCGGTCAGCTTATCCGGCGACCAGTCGATACGGGCATTATCAACATCGAACTTTCAAATCCCCCCGCAAAAAATTCCGGTGCGTCCGCGCCAAATGACAGAAGAAACCTAAATAAAGCAATTGGTATGAACCTTTCTGAATTAAAAACCAAACCTATTGAAGAGCTGATTGAAATTGCCAAGGGCATGGGGCTCGAAAACCTCGCCCGCTCGCGCAAACAGGACATCATATTCAATATCCTCAAGCGCCACGCCAAAAGCGGCGAAGATATCTACGGCGAAGGGGTGTTGGAGATTCTTCAGGACGGGTTTGGCTTTTTGCGGTCTGCCGACTCTTCCTACCTCGCAGGCCCCGATGATATCTACGTTTCTCCCAGTCAGATCCGCCGCTTCAACCTCCGCACCGGCGACTCCATTTCCGGCAAGATCCGTCCCCCCAAAGAAGGTGAGCGCTACTTCGCACTGCTGAAGGTCAGCGAGATCAACTTCGACAAGCCGGAAAATGCGCGCAACAAGATCCTGTTTGAGAACCTCACGCCGCTGTTCCCGAATGACCGCCTTGGTCTCGAGTGCGGCAATGGCTCCTCCGAGGATCTGATCGGCCGCATCATCGACCTGGTGGCGCCAATTGGCAAAGGCCAGCGCGGTTTGATTGTTGCACCGCCCAAAGCGGGTAAAACCATCATGTTGCAGAACATGGCCCAGGCCATCACCCGCAACAACCCGGAGTGCCACCTGATCGTACTGCTGATCGACGAGCGCCCGGAAGAAGTGACCGAGATGCAGCGCTCCGTGCGCGGCGAAGTGGTTGCCTCCACCTTCGACGAGCCGCCGGCCCGTCACGTTCAGGTGGCAGAGATGGTGATCGAAAAGGCCAAGCGCCTGGTAGAACACAAGAAAGACGTGGTGATCCTGCTGGATTCCATCACCCGTCTGGCACGCGCCTACAACACCACCGTACCAAGCTCCGGCAAGGTGCTCACCGGTGGTGTGGATGCACACGCTCTGGAGCGCCCGAAGCGCTTCTTTGGTGCTGCGCGGAACATCGAAGAGGGCGGCAGCCTCTCCATCATCGCCACCGCGCTGGTAGACACCGGCTCGAAGATGGACGAAGTGATTTTCGAAGAGTTCAAGGGCACCGGTAACATGGAGCTGCAACTGGACCGCAAGATCGCCGAGAAGCGCGTTTACCCGGCCATTAATGTGCGCCGCTCCGGTACCCGTCGCGAAGAGCTGCTGATGCCGGAGGGCGAGCTGCAGAGAGTGTGGATCCTGCGCAAACTGCTGCACGATATGGAAGACCTCGCTGCCACCGAATTCCTCATCGACAAGCTGAAGGACTTCAAGACCAACGACGAATTCTTCCTGTCCATGAAACGGAAATAATTCCGATACACAATAAGGGCCTGCGCAAGATGCAGGCCTTTTTTGCATCTTGAGGACAATTTTTGCAATGCGACGAATCAGGCGCGAAATTACGCCGAATTCAGTTGAAAAGGCATTGCGATAGGCATATAAAGGCCAACATTGATGTGTTGAACAGTATTTCAACACTGTCCCGAATTGGTCCCGCGCGGCTGGGAAGTCGAGCGATTCAGGATCAGTCTCAAATGGTGAACTCGGTGGAGCTGGTTGCCATTTGTGTATTGCTCGACAGCCCACTGACTCTAGTGAGACTTTTTTGTGAATATCTATATCGGAAATCTGGCCTACGGCGTAACCTCTGACGAACTGCACGAAGCATTTGGTGCGTTCGGTGAAATCTCCCGGGCTACTGTAATCACTGACCGGGAAACTGGCCGTTCTAAAGGTTTTGGTTTCGTAGAAATGCCGAACGACGACGAAGCGCGTAAGGCAATCGAAGAAATGAATGACCAGCCGCTGTCTGGCCGTAACATCCGTGTTAACGAAGCCAAACCGCGCGAAGACCGTGGTGACCGTCCGCGTCGCCCACGCTTCTAAGACACGTTTTACCGTCTAGAAGCACGGCAGCCCGCAGCGCCTCAACTGCTGCGGGTTGTTCAAAACTCTCTCCCGCTACAACATCACGCCTCCCGGCGCGGTGCAATTCCCTATTTTGTCGTGACTGTTTTACACTGGCCGTCGAAATTCTCGTCGACCGGTAAAACATGAAATACAAAGACCTGCGCGACTTCATCCGTCTACTGGAAAAGCGCGGCCTGCTAAAACGCATCAAACACCCCGTCAGCCCCTATTTGGAAATGACAGAAATTGCCGACCGCGTGCTGCGCGCCGGTGGCCCTGCACTGCTGTTTGAAAACCCTACCGGCTACGACACCCCGGTACTTGCCAACCTGTTTGGCACCCCCGAGCGGGTTGCGCTGGGCATGGGGCGCGAGTCCGTCAGCGAACTGCGGCAAGTGGGCGAACTGCTCGCCTTCCTGAAGGAGCCGCAACCGCCGGAAGGCCTGCGCGATGCGTGGGAAAAGCTGCCCATCTTCAAACAAGTGATGAACATGGGCCCGAAGGTTGTCAGCAAGGCCGATTGTCAGCAGTATGAAATCGATACCGCGGACATCGACCTCACCAAGCTGCCAATCCAGACCTGTTGGCCTGGCGACGCTGCACCGCTGGTCACCTGGCCGCTGGTCATTACCAGGGGGCCGGAAAAGAAGCGCCAGAACCTCGGCATCTACCGCATGCAGCTGATCGGCAGGAACCGCCTGATCATGCGCTGGCTCTCCCACCGCGGCGGCGCTCTCGACTTCCGCGAATGGCAGCAAAAGTTCCCAGGCGAACCCTTCCCGGTCGCTGTGGCCCTCGGTGCCGACCCGGCCACAATCCTCGGCGCGGTCACCCCGGTGCCGGATACCCTCTCCGAATACGCCTTCGCCGGCCTGCTGCGTGGTGGCAAAACCGAAGTGGCGGAAGCGAAGCTCAGTGATCTGCAGGTGCCGGCCAGCGCGGAATACGTACTGGAGGGCTATATTTACCCGGACGATATGGCCGATGAAGGCCCCTACGGCGACCATACTGGCTACTACAACGAAGTCGATAGCTTCCCCGTATTCACGGTCGAGAAGATTACCCACCGCAAAGACCCGATCTATCACAGCACCTACACCGGCCGTCCACCGGATGAGCCCGCAGTGCTGGGAGAGGCGCTGAACGAAGTATTCGTACCAATTCTGCGCAAGCAGTTCCCGGAAATTGTGGACTTCTATTTGCCCCCGGAAGGCTGCTCGTACCGCCTCGCCGTGGTCACCATGAAAAAGCAATACCCGGGCCACGCCAAGCGGGTGATGATGGGCGTGTGGTCTTTCCTGCGGCAATTCATGTACACCAAGTTCGTCATCGTCACCGACGAAGACGTCAATGCTCGCGACTGGAACGATGTGATATGGGCGATGACCACCCGCATGGATCCTGCACGTGACACCGTCATGGTGGAAAACACCCCGATTGATTACCTGGATTTCGCCTCCCCGGTCTCCGGCCTCGGCTCCAAAATCGGTTTCGACGCGACCAATAAATGGGAAGGTGAAACCACAAGGGAGTGGGGACGCCCGATCGTAAAAGATCCGGAAGTGACGAAGAAAATTGATGAATTCTGGAGTGACCTGGGGCTGTAAATAGCCCGACGAAAAACGCCAAGGAGGGCGAATCGAATTGTGAAAGTAGTGTATACACCTCAGAGGAAATCACAGTGGTGCAACAGCAAGCCTAACAGCCGAAAATCCCGAACGGAAGCCTCTGGTGCACAAGCGCCGATGGAGATTAGTCAAAATATCCAATGACGAGGTCTGGTTCCGCATTGAGATCTAAAAAAATGGGCGGTCGATGGAGCGCAATTGCCAAATGTCAGTTTTAAAACGCGCCATGACTGAACGTGGTAGTGGCAATCGCATGATCGTCGGAGGCTGATCGATTAAGATTATTACGGAATGAGGTTGATTTATTCCTGAGGTTGGCATCGCTAGATATCGGCTCCAAATTTGTATTGTTAGCCCTTGGTCTTACCCACAAACAGTAGACACCATAATTACGTGCACCTGCGCTCATACTCTGCTGGACTTACGTAGCCCAGTGTAGAGTGCCTACGTACTCTGTTATAGAAAACTTCGATGTATTCGAACACCTAAGACTTCGCCTGACTGATACTCTCAAAGTTCATCGCATACACCAGCTCAACCTTCAGACGAATGAAGAACGACTCCATCGCAGCATTGTCCCAGCAGTTGGCCTGACGGCTCATGCTCGGACGGCAATGGTTGGCCAGGAGCATGTCCTGGTAGCACTGAGCATGATACTGCACCCCTCGATCCGAATGCACAATCAGCCCAGGCCTCGACTCTCTCTGCCCCAGCGCCATCTTCAGGGCTCTCTGCGTGAGCAATTCTGTCATTTGCGAGTCCTGTGCCCAACCCACTATTCGACGTGAGTACAGGTCCATGACCACCGCCAGATACAACCACCGGTCCCGGGCCCAGATGTAAGTGATGTCGCTGGTCCAGCGTCGATTTGGCCGATCAACCTGAAAGCACCGTTTCAACAGGTTGGCGGAAACGTTGATCCTGCTCTTGACCGGCCGGCTATAGCGAAATCCTTTGCCGCTCCTCGCTCGGATATGATCCCTATGCATGATTCCGGCGATATAGTTGGTTGAGCAGGGTATCCCTGCCTCAACCAGCTCCTGAGTGATCCGGGGGGCACCATAACGTGCCTTGAAGGCTTTGAAGGTGTCCCTTACTTTCTCGGCAACATACCTCTTACGGATAGGCCGCGGGCTCTCCGCTCAATACCCTGAAGCAGATACTTCTAAACACCGACACATCAAGCTGACTGGGAAAAACCCTACATGCTCACGTATCAGTGCGTACTTTACTCTTGGTGGTTCGCAAAGACGCAGCTGCCGTTTTTAGAAACTCGACCTCCTGGCGAGCCTCATGCAGCTCTCTCTTCAGCTTGCGTACTTCAGCACTCTCCTGCTTGGAGTAATCAGCCCCATCCAGGCTATTGAATTGCTTTTCAGAGAGCCGATTGAACTGTCGTCGCCAGTTGTAGATTTGCTGAGCGCTCACACCCAGCTCTCGAGCTACTGAGGCAGTTGTAGCACCGGGCTTGTCGGCCCGCTTGACAGCCTCCCTGCGAAACTCTTCCGTATACGCCTGAGCTCTTTTCTTACTCATAATCATAATACACCTCCGTGCTAGGCCGAAACCTAACTATACAGGGTGTCTACTAAACGTGGGTAAGTCTTCCCTCTACCGCCAACGACAATAAGAGTATGGCCCCAAGCTGATCAGTCGAGTCTGCCGGTACGGATGTACGCTAAATTTAAATCACATATTCGCTTATAGTGTTTAAGCTTTTACCGGAAAAGTAGTCTGATAAAGCCTTAGGTCTAATTTATTTAACTCATCAACCGGGAAGTGAGCTCGTTTCGAGTGTACCGAATTAGTTTTATGAGTCTGTACTATATATTTTTCCAAATAGTATAATTGTTGTGTGATTTGGGTGCAGTTTCAAGACGTTCATTCGGCGAGCTGTAAGAAGATTTATCAGATAAATGTTGCCCTAAGCGCCATGTCAATCACATTTTAAGGGGCTCTACTCATCGATATTTACCCGAATTTCGAGAATGCCACCCAAATTACTTTCCATCGCGTGCGCATGCTTCAGACTTTTCACGGTAATCATATTCATCAGAAAATAGAGCTAGATATAAAACGTAACACTCAGAAAATGAAATTTCAGCTATTGATATTTGTGTTCTTTTTATAATGGCGTGCTGGCAAGAAATGGGTTCTTGCCGAAATTATAAGCGATTCCTTAACATTTAACTCTGAATTCGATCGTCTAATCAAGAATGTGTGGTAATCAGAGGTGGAGGTTGGTGACTCTTATTTTAACTGACTTCGGGTGTCTAGATTGACAGGCCGCATATTTTTTTACGTTTCCGGCGGAGAGATTCAGTACAATATTATGGCTAGGGAATGTGGAGGTTATCAGCGTAAGCGTTCTAGCCTCTAAACTTGTTAGCATTGGCGTCTTTGGTATTGTTGCCGAGTCTTTTGAAAATAAGTGACGGTGAGGGAAATCGTCTCTGCGATTTGGCAGTTTCAAAGGCATTGGTTTAGTGGATTTTCAAGAGGCTGAGGTTCAATGTGAATCTACAGTTAGTGATTGAAAAATGGAGAGCTTGATATGGATAAACATTTCATCCTTACTCATGGAAGAAGTGGCAGTAATTTTTTAGCGAACACACTGAATAAACACCCTTCGCTGGTTAATTTGGGGGAGGTGTTGGGGGATTGGACTCTGGCATATCGTCTATTTTCTCTGTACCAAAAGACAGGGAGAAGTTTGGCGGATTTTCTGGATACGCTGTATTCAAGTGACGCGTTGTTTTATTCGGCTCAGGCGGTATCTGCGATCAGCCATTTTAGGCGAGGGAGTGAGATAAACTTCAAAAGAAAACCCTCTATCAAAAGTCTTGGGATGAAAGATTTCGTTTTTCTACTTGATAAACGTGGATTGGGAAATTATTTGCATACAAGGGACGATATCAAGGTTATCTATCTAACTCGCAGAAATCACTTCAGTAGGTACCTTTCACTATTGAATATGCAAAAATCTGGTGTGGTTAAAGCCGAAAGCCTACCTTTGGAGAGCAATAAATACACGATTGATGTTCAGGATCTTCTGACGAGCATAAAATGCTACAGAGAAGAGGAGGAAGCGGGAGACAAAATTGTCGAGGGTATTCCAGTAGCGAGGGTGGCAGCAGTGGACTACGAAGAGTATCTCCTAAACGCTGAAACTTTGGAGAAGACGCATTCTGATCTGTTCGAGTTTTTAGGGGTGGAGGATATCAAGGTATCGTCATCGCAAAAAAAGATCCTTTCCAAAGATCCCCGTGAGCATATTGTCAACTATGGCGAGGTTGTTGAGGCGCTGGTGCAGGCGGGCTATGAAAAATACCTCAATTAAGAATGCAACAAGTTTTCGACTGCAGATAAATCCAGCGTCTAAGATGGCATAAGTGCGTGAATTTCACTCTGCGCCGTCAGCAAGAAACTCGATTAAGTAAGTAATATGTCGGACGAAGCCTCCAAGCTGTGTTGTTCTGTCTATGTGTCCAGTTAAATCAGCTGCGCATCCAGAATTAATTCAGCAACCTGCTGGGTTAGTCGTAGCCGAAATACACTTAATGGAGTTCGGTGTACGATTACGAGCAATCCTAAGAGCGCAGCTTGATGAGGTATATTCTTTGCTGGGTACGCCTTGAGAATTGGTGTGGGGTGACACCACTGGTACCTGTGTCTAGCTAAGAGATTAGGTCTTTTTAGAAAGTAAATTACTATATTCGGAAGTTATCTTCTGTGCTTAGCATAGCCTATGCGATGTTGTTCTTATCGTTAACGCCACTTGTGTGACCACCATAAATTTTATGCTAATTACAGCGTGGGAAATAAATATTTGAGTTGGTCTTTGGCTTAGTGGGATTTTTAGGAATTCTTAAACTCGGACAATGCAAAATTGCATGAGCGTAATTTGAGCCGACGAAATATTGTTAGTCGATCCAGTTTTTGTCGCTTGGCTTCAGTATTATTTAAATATCTGTGAGCATTTTGTTCGCTAATGTAGCGACGCATCAGGCTTATTAAAGTCAAAAATTGAAGCGTGTGTATGAGTGGTTGGGAGGTTGGGTTATGGCCCCCGTTACTTGGTCAAGTTCGCCGGTGATGTTTGGCTGGAGTTTCCAGAGTGGATGTCGATATTAGTCTTCATTTTCAATGATCTTATTTTTTGTTTTCTATCGTTCTTTAAATTTGCTTGGTGTCAGCATGAAGTTTTTTATTCACATCTTTTTTGGTGTATGTTTTTTTTCAGTCAGCGCTCACTCTACTGATGTCGAGGGTGTGTGGGAACTCGTCAGCGGCGAGTACAAAAACGAGCACGGCGAAATGATCGCTTACGATGAAATCGGCTTGAGGTCTCTAAAGATCATCTCTGGCTCGCATTTCAGTTTTACGTCAATGAAAGGTGATGACTTTTGGGCCTCGGGTTCTGGCACCTATAGCTTTAACGAAGGCCGCTATGTGGAAGAGCTGAAGTTCAATTCTTTTGGTGAGAAGCCCGGTGCGCAGTTTTCATTTAGTGCTGAACTGGATGGCGAGTACTGGCGCAATGCCCGTTGGGATGATGGCGAGCGGGTTGAATTTGAAGTCTGGAAGCGGGTGGATTGACCTGGCTGGTAACTATACTGTCGTTTTCCAATTCAAACGTAGCGGGAGGCTCGTCCTATGGAGGGATTGTTAGGTTTACTGATTCTGATCGCGGATATCTACGCCATCATCAAGATTGTGCAGAGTTCTGCGAGCGGTCTCAAGAAGCTGGTGTGGGTATTACTTGTACTGGTGTTCCCGATAATCGGCCTGATCATTTGGTATTTCATGGGGCCGGGTGGCCGCGGCGGCTGAGTGCCTTGTGACCGCTCAAAATTGAGACTGAAAAATCATGCTTATTTCATTGCCGGACGCTGTCGCCGGCAATGAAATTGTGTGTATGACTTGCTACACCTTAACTAGCCTAGCCTTTTACTTTCCTCTATCTCACTTCATTCGTATGGTGTTGCCGGTGCGAGTCTCTGGTAGCCCGCATGGATAGAATTCTTGTGCATGTTTTTTCAGGTAGGAGTGTCGGATGTGACTTCGATACGCTTTGTAAATTTGAAATTTGATTTTTTCATGGAGCCTCATTTTCGGTAATTTTTTTGGTGTCCTCGAAATAGTGGAGCTACAGATGCGCTCATAAATTAGGTGCGGTTCTATACCAAATAGTCGCAGGTCAAACTCAAAGAAATGGTCGTATAATTTATCTATGGGTTCATAGATATTAGAAGCAAAGTCCAAAATCTTCTTCATGCCGGGGCGAGAGAGCACATATCCTTGAGTGCCACACCAGCCGCGTTCGGGTCGAACAATTTCATGCAAATGCTGACGGTCCTCAAACAGTGGGGCCACAATTTTACGCTTGCGTATCTTCAGCGCCATCAGGCGAATCATTTCATACTCATCGGGCAGATCGAGCAATTTTTTTAGGCACGTGCCAAAGTCGGGCTCCAAAAGCACGTCATCTTCCATGATGCAAGCCCGGTCGTATCCGTGATCGTAAGCCAGCTTGATTGTTCGGTAATGGGACAGATAGCAGCCAAGCTCGGACGAGGTGAGTGAACGCTTATGACGGATCTTAGCTTCGCTTTCATCGAGAAATTCATCACCTTGTAAGCTAGGCATCATTTTGCGCCCATCCACAGCTGGAGAAAGCTTGGGGTCTAGTCCGTGAGATTTCAGAGATGAAAGTAGTTCTTGCGTTTGAGGGTCCTGTTCATTTAATGAAATAACCCAACACCCGAGCTTCATATGGTTACCTTGTTTCGCTGAGGAGGACGTGGCGCTGCATGTGGGATACTACCTGAATATCCGTGGCTGAGCAGCGACGCCATTTGAGCTGGATGGACCGATGGAACACAAAGGTATGGCTGGCGGTGTTTTACCGCTAGCCATTGTTCGTTTACAAGGTTTGCGCCGGGCAGCCGTAACGGGGGGTGGCTGAGCTGCGCTTCAGGATGCTTTGGTGCTGAGCATGCCAGTGCCCTGGTCCGGCAGCGGCAGTTGGGGCAGGTCGGAAACTGCCTGCAAAAGACCTTGTTCGTAAAGGCGCGCGGCCTGCTCCTTTTCCCCTAGTGCGTACAGGAGCCTGGCGAGTTCCGCAGAGGTAACTGGGTCGGAGCGCAGCAGCAGGCTTTTTTCAAAATACTGCCGCGCTTTGCCCCAGATTTCGTTGCGTAGGCACAGGCGGCCGAGGCAGGTCAGCAAGTCCGCATTTTCCCCGTATTCTTTTTGCCAGCCATCGGCCACGGACAGCTGCTGGTTGGCGTCGGCGCCGGTGAGGTGCCCATAGAGCCGCACAGTGTCACCGCGCCACTCCCGGTTCAGAATCCAGCGCAGGTGTTTTTCCGCTTCGGTGTCGTCACCCACTTTGTGCAGCATCTCGCCGTAGAGGTTGCGCAGCTCGATGTTGCGCTGCCAGCGGCCGTTTAGGCTCTGCCAGACTTCCCGAAGCTTTTCCCGGTCTTTGCGATTGGCCGCTTC
Organism: Microbulbifer elongatus; assembly: GCF_020524885.1. Lineage (GTDB taxonomy): Bacteria > Pseudomonadota > Gammaproteobacteria > Pseudomonadales > Cellvibrionaceae > Microbulbifer > Microbulbifer elongatus_A. The sequence goes on from NZ_JAIVKJ010000004.1 coordinate 46,507, forward strand.
GCGCAGCAGGTTCTGGTAGACCTCGAGCTCCAGTTGCTGGAGCTGGGACTCCGGCATGGTGCCGTGCTTTTCCAGGCGCGGTAACAGCTCTCGCAATCCGTTCCATTCACCGATGTGGTAGTAGGCCTGCCGCAGCAATTGCAGCAGTGCGGGATGGTTGGGTTCCTCCTGCATGGCGCGCTGAAGGCTGGCGATGCATTGCTCGTAATGTTTGTCGAGCAGTTGCATACGTGCCTGGCTGATAGCGACGGCGAGTTGGGTGTCGTCACCGGTGGCTTCGGCTTTTGCCAGCAGTTCGTTGGCCTCATCCCGGTAGCCCAGTTCAAACGCGCTGCGTGCGGCGGCCAGGTAGTTGATGATGGGTGCATCCGAGCGTGCGGCGCTTTTCAGCAGCAGGCGGCGGGCGCGCGCCCAGTTGCCTTCCATGTACTCCACCAGGCCGTTGGTAAGGCGGCGGCGAGCCATCCGGCTGCGACCGAAGCGGATACGGCTGACGCTGCCCTCGATGGCGCGGGCGAGACTGCGCAGCAGCCAGATGGCGAGGAACAGCGCCAGGATACCCAGCACCAGCCCGCCGATGGCCACCCACAGGTTCATCTCGATGCGTTTGCCTGCGTCGCCACCCACGGTCAGCAGTAAGTACCCCGGGTATGAGCGCATGGCCTCCGCCAGGAATGCACCGCCGAGCAGCAATAGCAGGGTAAAGAAAAGGAAGCGTTTCACTGGAAGCTGCCTCCGTTACCGCTGTCGTCGGACTGCCCCGAGGAGACCTTGTGCATCCGCTCGATGTAATTGCGCAGGGCACTTTGCGAGGCGCTGAGGTTGGGCAGTTCTGTTCTGATTTTTTCCTGGCTGAGTTCTTCCAGCTCGCGCAGGATCACCTGGCGTTGGGGGTTGTCCACGCCGTAGTCGAGCAGCAGCTGCCGGGCGTGGGAGATGGAATCCTTGAACACGGTCTCGTCGGCGCGTAGCACCGCCAGTTCTGCCTGTTCCATGTTTAGGCGCAGGCTCTGACGGAAGCGGGTTTCGCTCTGGGGGGAGAGCAGTACCGGGTCCACTTCACCGTCGCGTATGCGCACCGAGCCTCTGAGGAAATTTACGAAATTGTCCCAACTGGAGCGGAAGTGGTCCTCACCTACCTCGGTATTGTCTGCCTGGGTCTGGGCAGCGGCTGCATCCCGTTTGGCAAGATCGAACTGGGGCTGGATATTGAGCTTCACCATCTGTTCTTCCAGCGCGCGCAGGCGCAGGTAGATTCCCTCGCGGTCCACGTTCTCCACCAGTTTGAGCGCGGTAATGTCCCGCGCCAGCTGCTGGCGCACGCCATAGAGATCCGGCAGATCTACCTGGCGCACGATGGTGTCCACTTCCTTGAGCAGACCTAGGGCGGCGCGGCTGTCCTGCTCCAGCATCAGGCGCTGGTTGGCGAGGCGCAGCAGGTAATCGGCTTCGGCCAGTTGCCAGTCTTCGCGGCTGGCGTTGCCCAACTGGCTGAGGCGGGCACCCTGGGCAGTTACATTGCGCTGCAGACCCGCAAGCTGCTGTTGCAGCTGCTGGATGGTCTGACTCTGTTGCGAAAGCTGCTGGTTTTGCTGGGAAAGTTGCTGACGCAACTCACTGATCATTTGTGCGTTCTGGTGCTGCGGCGGAACCGGTGATGTGCCCATGGGTGTTGCTGGCGACGAATTCGCGTCATCTGGTGTGGGGCGCGATTCCCCCGGCTGCAGCATGGGTTGTTCGGGAACCGGGGGCTGCTGGGTTGCGCTTGCGGCTCCGGACTGAGAATCCGTGGCGGTGTCGGCTGGCGATTGGGTGTCGTTACCGGTAACGCTCTGCGCAGCGGAGCCAGTTGCGGTGCTTTGCGCAGGCGCCGTCACGGTGATCGGGTCGCGGGAGGAGAAATACTCACCGATTACTGGCAGTGATTGCAGGTGCTGCCCCACCTGCTGGCGTACGCCGGGTAGCAGGTACCAGGCAGCAACGGCGACGGCGATCAAGAACAGTATCAGTAGCCAGAACCAGGTCCAGCCACGGCCTTTTTGGGCGGTGCGCGCCTGGGGTGGTTTCTTGGCTGACCCGGACGCGGATTTACTCGCGGGCTTGTCTGTGCCCTTGCCTTTGTCTTTACCAGTGTCTTTGCCGGTCGATTGTGCCGCCTTGGCGAAGTTGCTTTTGGGTTCTGCTTTTTCGGTCACCACCGGCACATCCTGGGGTAGTTTCTTGTCCGCGGCTTTGTTATCGCCACTGTTTTCCGGGTTGGAGGACGGTGGGGCTTTTTTATCGCTCATGAACTCGCTTGCTCAGAATGGATGCCGGGGTGCGCTTGGCACCTGCGTTTCCAACGGTTGCAGAACCGCATGTGCCGCTTTGGTAAAAGCGCGGCGGAGATTGCCGCAAACGTTGAAAGAAATTTTGTCGCCAAATTATAGCGACTGCAGCCGTTCTTTATACGGACTATGGCGCGGAAATGAAATTTTTTACCGACTATGGCGTGAAATCAGGAATGGTCGGCGGCCAGAGCATCTTTCAGTGCGGCCAGCATGCCGGTGTCGCCAGCGTTGATGGCGGCGTGCACGTATGGGAAGCCGAGCGCGCGGGCATTGGCGGCGACCCGATCACTGGGGCAAATAAGCACTGCATGGCGCAGGGCCGGGCGTCCGGTGGATTCGATCACCCGGTGCAGGTTGTCCAGGGTTTCGCCGCTGTGCACGGTGATTGCGTCGGGGGTGTGTTGGTAGTTGCGTACCTGCTCGGTGGCCTCGGCTGGCAACGTGCGTCGGTAAAGCTCGCAGTAATCCAGTCGTGCGCCGCGCTCTTCCAGGGTGCTCCCAATCAGGGTGCGGCCGCCCTGGCCGCGGAACAGAATCACACGCTCGCCCTGTGGATGCTGCAGTGACGGCAGGGCCAGCAGCGCTTCCGAGTCCATGGTGCTGCTCGGGCTGTCATCTAGCTCGCCGGTGTTACCCGTCTCGGGCATTGCGCCGCGCGTGCGGATGGCGCGGGCAGTGGCGGCACCAATGGCGTAATAGCGAGGACCCTCGGGCAACTGCGGCCAGTAGTTGTCGAGCCAGTCGAAGCCGTATTGCACGGCGTTCTGGGAGACAAATATGGCGTGATCGAACTGGTCGAAATCCAGGATCAGGTTTTTGATGGCTTGGGCGCCGTCCCCCTGCACGATCGGTTCGATATCCAGTAGTGGTATGCAGTCGGCCACCGCACCTTCAGACTGCAGTAGCGCGCTCCACCCTGCGCTCTGGTGAGCGGGGCGGGTGACCAGGATACGTTTTCCGGCGAGGTCCATCGTCGTGCTCTGGATAGTTGTGCTCTGAGGCCAGTCGCGAATTTAGATGGCGGCGAGGATCTTGTCGGCACCCGCTTCCAGCAACTGCTCGGCGAGACGGGTACCGAGCGCTTCTGCGTCTGCCACGTCGCCGCGCACTTCATCGCTCAGCATGGTGGCGCCATCGGGGCTGCCCACGAGGCCGCGGACGTACAGCGTGCTCTTGCTGCTGTCGTCAAAAATTGCGTAACAGCCAATGGGTACCTGACAGCTGCCGTTGAGGCGGCGCACCATGGCGCGCTCGGCGACCAGGTGGTGGCTGGTGTCGGCGTGGTGCAAGGGGGCGAGCAGAGCCTCCAAAGCGGGGTCGCGGCGGGACTCGATACCCACGGCGCCCTGGCCGCCGGCGGGAAGCAGGACTTCCGGCTCGATAAACGCGGCGATGCGCTCGCGCATCTCCAGGCGCAGCAGGCCGGCGGCAGCGAGAATGATCGCGTCGTAGTCGCCCGCATCCAGCTTGGCCAGCCGGGTATTTACGTTGCCGCGCAGGAATTTCACTTCCAAGTCCGGACGCACCGCCAGTACCTGGCACTGGCGACGCAGGCTGGAGGTGCCCACCACCGCTCCTTTGGGGAGCGCTTCGAGAGAAGCGTAGTGATTACTTACAAAGGCGTCGCGCGGATCTTCGCGCTCGCAAATCACTGGCAGGTGCAGGCCTTCGGGAAACTCCATGGGCACGTCCTTCATGGAGTGCACGGCGATATCCGCGCGGCCTTCCAGCATGGCTTTTTCCAGCTCTTTTACGAACAGGCCCTTGCCGCCCACTTTGCTCAGCGGAATATCCAACAACTGGTCGCCGCGGCTGGTCAGTGGCAGCAGCTCCACATTGAGGTCGGGGTGGTGTAGTTCCAGCTGCTGTTTGACGTAATTGGCCTGCCACAGGGCGAGAGCGCTCTCGCGGGTGGCAATGCGGATAGTCTTGATGGGGGAGGCAGTGGAATCGGACATGTGCGCAAATCAGGTCTGTTGGAAATTTGCGCGCAAGTCTAACAGTTTGCTGGTGGGAATGGGCTAGCTGCTCTCTAGTCCTTCTCTAGCTAGTCGGACTGCTGGCGCAGCCAGTCCTCGAGGAAGATGCGTGCGGCGATGGAATCAACCGGCTGGTTGGCGTAGTCACCGCGGTGGCCGCGCTCGCGGGCTTCGTCCTTGGCAGCACGAGTGCTGAGGCGTTCATCGGCGTATTCCACCGGCAGGCCGAGGCGGCCGTGCAGCCGCTGGCCGAATTTGCGCGCGCGTGCGCCAAACTCGCTCTCGCTGCCGTCCATATTCAACGGCAGGCCTACCAGTAATACCTGTGGTTGCCATTCTTTCACGATGCGCTGTACCTGATCCCAATCGGGCTTGCCGTCTTTGGCGGGCAGCGGCTCCAGCTCGCGGGCGCTGCCGGTCAGGCTTTGGCCGTAGGCGAGACCGATGGAGCGGGTGCCGAAGTCGAAGGCAAGGGCGGTGAGAGGTTTGCTCATGGTCTGCTCACGCGTGTCCGGACTGGGTGCCGATACCTGAAAGATCGATGCCATGGCGGGCGGCGGCCGTCTGCCAACGCTTGTCCCAGGGGGTGGCGAACAGAATTTCCGGCACCGCGGGCAGGGTCAGCCAGGCGTTTTCCGCGATCTCCTGTTCCAGTTGTCCCGGTCCCCAGCCGGCGTAGCCGAGTGCCAGCAAAACATCGTCCGGGCCACGGCCGCAGGCGAGTGACTCGATGATGTCCTTGGAGGCGGTGAGGCTGATCTCGTCAGACACTTCCGCGGTGGAGGCGAACTGCATGCCGCGCCCGTGCAGAACGAAGCCCTGCTCTTGTGCCACGGGGCCGCCCACCAAGACCGGCTCATCGCCGCGCAGGCTGGCGTCCTCCAGTGACAGCTGTTCGAACACCTCTTTCCAGGTCACCTTGCTTGGGGCGTTGACGACGATACCCATGGTGCCCTCGGCACCGTGCTCGCAGATAAAGGCCACGGCCTGGTGAAAGCGTGGGTCCTGCATGCCGGGCATGGCGATCAAGAACTGGCCGCGTAGGCTGCTGTGGGTGAGGTCGCTGTCGATATTGGATGGCTGCATGGGACTCACGGCACTGGGTTACGGAAAATGGTTTGGCGCGGGCACGGGCGCGGATATAGAGAAGCGAACGTTAAGTCTAGTGGCTCCTGCCCCGATACGCGCTCAGCCGCGGCTTGGTGATTTGCTCGCGGCGGTGGAAAAGCCGGTCATTTCAAAGCGCCAGGTGCGAATGATCTCCAGTCGATCGGCCTCTTTGCGGATTTCCGCGGGGAAGGGGGCGAAGGGCGAGGCCAGGCGCACAATCTGCTGGGCGGCGTCGTCGAGAACGCGCTCGCCGGAGGATTCGAGAATCACCACTTCTTCCACCGCACCGGTGGGCAGCAGTCGCACCATCATGCGCAGGTCGCCGGTGATCTGGCGGGCCAGGGCCTCTTCGGGGAAGTTGTCGTTGCCGATGGCCTCCACTTTCTGACGCCAGTCGTGCAGGTAGGCTGCGTCCGAGGAGGCCTTGGTGGCAACAGAGGTGAGGCGGCGTACCCGCGGACGCTGCGCGATGGTCTGGCGGATCTTGTCGAGTCGCGCCTGCAGGCTGGCGATCTCCGGGTTGGTAGGCGGCAGGTCAGAGGGGGCGTCACCGCGTTTCTCTTCCGAGCGCTTGTCTTCGGCCGGCAGCTCCGGGGCCTGCTGCGGGCTGTCGCCGATGGTGGTGATTAGCTGGCGCAATTGGTCTGCAGGGCGTGCAGCCTGTTGCTGGGGCAGTGGATTGACCTGCCGGATGTTGGTGTCGGCTATCTCTGCGTGGCGGTCGGTGGAGAGTTCTTTCGGCGTTTCCGCAGTGCCGCTGGCGTGCTGGTTGTGCTGGGCCAGGTAATCGGCATCTTCGGGGGCGTCCAGGGAGCGGTGCTGTGCCAGGGTCACTTCCAGGGTGGGCGGCGCTTCCTTGGCTTCGGGTGCGGTAAATGCCACACCGAATATCAGAAGTGCGTGCAGGGCGCAGGCCAGGAACAGGGCAAAGGTAAAGCGGTCCCCCTGGGAGGCGGACGATGCGGTGTTCAGGGGCTGGGCCTGAGCGCTGGACTCTGCACGGGATTGACTGGCTGCTGCGGTCATTGTGGTTATTGCTTTTACTTCTTGCCGATACTTCTGCCGTGAAACTGCCGGTGCCCGCAACGGAGTAGGCTCCGTTTGCTTGTGGCTCCGGCAGGAGCGGAACAGTTTACCCTTTTTGCGCCAGGCGGTCTGTGATCGCGCGCATCAATAGTCCGCCGATGTCGGTGCCGAAGGCGGTGTCGATTTCACGCACGCAGGTGGGGCTGGTGACGTTTACTTCGGTGAGGTAGTCGCCGATCACGTCCAGGCCGACGAACAGCAGGCCTTTTTCTTTCAGCGTCGGGCCCACCTGTTTGGCGATCCACAGGTCGCGCTCAGACAGTGGGCGCGCTTCACCGCGGCCGCCGGCGGCGAGGTTGCCGCGGGTTTCCCCAGCTTGGGGGATGCGTGCCAGGCAGTAGGGTACCGGCTCGCCATCCACCATCAGGATGCGCTTGTCGCCATCCTTGATTTCGGGAATGTAGCGCTGGCCCATGATTTGGCGTTTGCCATTGTCGGTGAGGGTTTCCAGGATGGCGCCGATGTTGCTGCCATCGGGTTTGACGTGAAAGATCCCGGTGCCGCCCATGCCGTCCAGGGGCTTGAAGATCACGTCTTTGTGTTCACCGTGGAAAGCGCGCAGTTGCGCCATATCGCGGCTGACAATCAGCGGCGGGCAGCAACCGTCAAAATGGGTGGCGAAAATTTTCTCATTGCAGTCGCGCAGGGACTGGGGCTTGTTGGCAACCAGGGTGCCGGTGCGCTCGGCTGCCTCCAGGATATAGGTGGAGTAGATGTACTCGTTGTCGAAAGGCGGGTCCACACGCATTAGCAGCACATCGAGATCGCCCAGGTGCATGGGCTTGCGCTCGCCAAGGGAAAACCAGTTCTGCGGATCTTCAAACACTTCCAGCTGTGAGCCGTTGCCCATGGGGGTGCCGCCGTCGAGATACAGGTCCGACTGCAGAAAATAGTGCAGCTCAAAGCCCGCGCGCTGGGCCGCCAGCAGTAGCGCCAGGGTGGTGTCTTTCTTGTAAGAGATGTTGGCGATTGGGTCCATGACCACGCCGAGCGTGTGGCTCATACCGGTATCCGTATTTCTGAATAATGGGCGGGGTGACGGCGGTTCGCCGGGGCGGCGGCATTCGTGGCCGGGGCGCGACCGTCAATCCGGGTAAGGTAAGAGTAGCGGGCCTTGTGTGCAAGCCGCATTTCTGGTCGCAGATGCGCCAGAAATGCGGCATTGCTCACAATATGATCATCCCTCGACCGCGGCCCCGGTCGTCGCTAGATTCACTCTGGTATCTGTGATAAAAGTTTCCTCCTGATCTGCGTCTGCTGGCCGGTGGCCTCTTCATAGTTAGCAGTGGCGACGATCAGACCCCGTAATGAGGTTGCACATAAGGGCGCTGCCGCGGTTACACAACAATATCCAACGGCGCTCGAAAATAAGTAAAAGGGGATTTGGGAACACACTATGGAGCTCAACTGGGAAAGTCTCACCGTAATGGTGATTGACGACAGTAAAACCATTCGCCGCACCGCGGAAACGCTGTTGCAGAAAGCGGGTTGTGCGGTGGTTACCGCCACTGACGGTTTCGATGCGTTGGCGAAAATTGCCGATTCGCGTCCGGATATTATTTTTGTCGACATCATGATGCCGCGTCTCGATGGTTATCAGACCTGTGCATTGATCAAGAACAACAGCGAATTCCGCAGTACACCGGTAGTGATGCTGTCCAGTAAGGATGGCCTGTTCGACAAGGCCAAAGGTCGAGTCGTGGGTTGCGATCAGTATCTCACCAAGCCGTTCAGCAAAAGTGAATTGCTGGGCGCAATTTCTGCTCATGCCAAGCCGCACCACGCTGCTTGAGGAAAGGTTCTCGCTGAAAGCGTGAAACATTTGGCATAAATCGCGTAGACTATGGCGTCTTGCTGGCGCTCACCCGGTATGTGTCCACTGAAGTGCGCGAATTTCACGAAAGTCAGCACCAAATAACAAAGCGTGTGGCCGTATACCTCGAATGGTGGTGCGGCCGGTACCAACAACAAGCCGCCTGGCTGTGACCGAAGGCCAGGATGGAAACATTATCTCGGGGGAAAAGATGGCCAGAGTGCTTATCGTCGATGACTCGCCAACCGAAACTCACAAGCTGACCACTATTCTGGAAAAGAATGGTCACGCCGTGCTTACTGCCACCAATGGTGAAAACGGTGTGGATGTGGCGCGCGAACAGCGTCCCGACGTGATCTTGATGGATATCGTGATGCCGGGCCTGAATGGTTTCCAGGCTACCCGTCAGCTCAGCAAGGGTGATCAGACCAGCGGCATTCCCGTTGTGATCGTGACCACCAAAGACCAGGACACCGACCGCGTCTGGGGCATGCGCCAGGGTGCGCGCGCCTACCTGACCAAGCCGGTGGACGAGGGCAAGTTGCTGGGTACTATCGAGGAGGTGTTGGCCTGAGGCCGACGTTGAATCTCCGTGCAGTCAACACTAACCCCTTATCTCGCGCTGGTTGATATTGCCAATCGCGCTAAAGCGCAGGCGCAGGGGCTGCCTGCCCGCCAGGAAGTCAAACCTTATTGGACGGGCATTGGATTTTCTCTGCTGGGACACCGCTTCGTCGCCGCCATGGAAGATGTGGTGGAACTGCTGGAGGTCCCGCAGTACACGTTTATTCCCGGGGCCCAGCCCTGGGTGCGCGGTGTGGCCAATGTGCGTGGCCGCCTGCTGCCGCTATTTGATATGGCCGCCTTTTTTGGTGGTCACCTGACCAGTCCACGCCAGCGCCGCCGCGTGCTGGTACTGGAGCATGACAAGATCTACGCCGGCCTGGTCGTCGACGAGCTTCACGGGATGCAACACCTCGCGCTGGAGTACGGAAAGCTTCCGCCTTCCGATCTGGTGGAGCCGTTTGCGCCCATGGTGAACGGCCAGTTCCAGTTGCAGCAGGATCGCTGGCTGGTGTTCGATCTCCACGCGCTTTTGAATGATTTTCAGTTTGCAGACGCCGCGGCTCACTGAGCCGCGGCTTTCTGTTTTCTGGTGTCCGTTGATTCGGGCACGCCACCACCAACGGGGTGGCGACTGAGGTGAAGCGCCCGCTGTGCGTTAAACCTTTGCAGTTGCGAATATTCACGGCTGCAGCAAACCGTTGTCGGCAGTAGCCGGTTGTATTGGGGATGCCCACTTGGTTGGGTAGTACGGGATGAGAAGCCAAAAGGCTTCAGACTAGTGGTAATAACAAGAATTGGCCTGAGGTATATGCAGGTCCGCCAGGAGTAAATTATGAAAACAGGCTCCCAGAGTTCATTTTCCGCGTTGCGCAGTAACCCTGCCGCGCTGTTTATGGGTTTGCTGGTACTCGCCACACTGGCGGGGCTGATTGTCAGCATCTATTTGGTGCAGACCCACGCCGACCGGGATCAGGAGTATCTCGAAGACGTGGCAGAACTGCGCGCTCTGTCTTATCAGGTTGTGTCCTACGCACCGGCGGCGACCGCCGGCGATGAGCAGGCATTTGCCGACCTGGAGCGCACCATTAACCAAATGGCAGCGACCTGGAGCGAACTGCAGGCCATGGACAGCGGCAGTAAAAGTGCCCTGAACGAAGAGCTGGCCAGCTATGGCCAGATCTGGCGTACGCTGCGCGAGCAGGCCGATACCATTCTTGGTAACAAGGACTCGATCATCTTCCTGAACGATGTGGCGAGTACCCTGAACGACTCACTGCCGGAACTGCAGGCAGAGCACAACAACATCGTGGAAATCCTGCTGGCCAACAACGCCCCGGCCAACCAGGTAGAGCAGGCCCAGCTGCAGGTATGGCGCGCCGAGCGTATCGGTCGAAATATCGACAAGATGCTCCAGGGTGGCGACGACGCGGAGTCTTCCGCTGACCAGTTCAATACCGACGCCAGCCTGTTCGGTAAGGTGGTAGAGGGCATGAAAGGCGGTGACGTGGTGATGGGTATCTCCCGCGTAACCGACACCGAAGCCCGCGAGTCTCTGGAAGAGATTACCGAGCTGTTCGAATTCGTGAGCTCCTCTGTACGCGAGATCTTCGAAGCCACCCCAGCGCTGTTTGCCACCCGTCAGGCAGCCGATGGTATCGCGACCTCATCGCCGCAGCTGCTGGAAGCGCTGTCCACCCTGAACGACCGCATTGTGAGCCTGTCCGGCGAGCGCCAGCCGAACAACCAGACCATCGCGATTATTGCGGGTGTGTTCGTACTGTTGATTTTCGGCATGATGATTACCGCATTCTCCGGTACTCGCCGAACCCTGAAAGAAGAGACCGAGACCAACGAGCGTAACCAGCAGGCGATTATGCAGCTGCTGGACGAACTGGCCGACCTCGCAGACGGTGACTTGACCACCACTGCGACGGTAACCGAGGCCTTCACCGGTGCGATCGCGGACTCCATCAACTACACCATCGACCAGCTGCGGGTACTGGTATCTCGAATCAACGGTGCGGCACAGGAAGTATCCTCCCTGTCCCAGGAAACCCAGCAGACCGCACTGCACCTGGCCGAGGCCTCTGAACACCAGGCCCAGGAAATTGCTGGTGCATCCGCGGCCGTGAACGAAATGGCCGTGACCATTGACCAGGTATCTGCCAACGCCGCCGAATCTGCCCAGGTAGCGGAACGCTCGGTACAGATCGCGAGCAATGGCGCCAAGGTGGTACAGAACACCATCAAGGGCATGGACACGATCCGTGAACAGATTCAGGACACCTCCAAGCGAATCAAGCGACTGGGTGAATCTTCCCAGGAGATTGGTGACATCGTAAGCCTGATTAACGACATTGCTGACCAGACCAACATTCTGGCACTTAACGCCGCGATCCAGGCCTCTATGGCTGGTGACGCAGGCCGAGGCTTCGCGGTGGTTGCGGACGAGGTACAGCGCCTCGCAGAACGTTCCGCTGCCGCGACCAAGCAGATTGAAGGCCTGGTAAAAGCGATTCAGTCGGACACCAACGAAGCGGTAGTATCGATGGAATCCACCACTACCGAGGTGGTGCGCGGTGCACGCCTGGCGCAGGACGCGGGTGTTGCGCTGGAAGAGATCGAAACGGTATCGACCAACCTCGCATCCTTGATTCAGAACATCTCCAACGCGGCTCGCCAGCAGGCCTCGTCCGCGGGTCACATTTCCAACACGATGAACGTCATTCAGGAAATTACCTCACAGACTTCTGCCGGTACTCAGGCTACCGCACAGTCCATTGGTAACCTGGCCCAGACTGCCTCCGCCCTGCGCGATTCCGTTGCCGGCTTCAAGCTGCCGAGCGACGAAGAAGTGGATGGCGAGAGCGATCTCTACGATGGCGATCTGGCCGAGCTGTCTGAAGAGTTCCCGATGCTCGACGACGATTCCATTGACGGTGTATCTGCCGAAGAAGATGGTCTCGCAGCGCTCTCCTCCGAAGAGCGTGATGAGCGGGCCATGGCCTGAATCTCCGCAACCGAAAACGACAATTAAGCGGACACCAGCGGGGCTCGCGGCCCCGCGGTGTAGAGCAGCAGATGAGTGGCGTCGGCGGTTGACGGCCGCCTGTCAGCGAGCAACCTGAATTACCGAGGACTTGGCGTGAGTCGCGACAATCCCAATTTTGTAGCCCTGGATTGGCTGATCGGCGAAATCAACGAAACGTTGGCGCAAGCGCGCCAGCAATTGGAGACTTTTGCCTCGGACTCCGCTTCTGCGGACTCTTCTTCCTCGGACTCTTCTTCTGTTAGTGGGGCGGGCGACTCCTCCGGCCTGCTGAAAAGTTGTCTCGATCTAATTCACCAGGTACACGGCAGTCTGCATATGGCAGAGCTGACCGGTGCTGCGATGCTCGCCGAGGAAATGGAGCAGCTGGTGCATGCCCTGGCCAGCGGTGAAGTCGAAAACAGCGATGAAACCCGTGAATTTCTCATGCGTGCACTGCTGGAATTGCCGCTGTACCTTGAGAAAATTGCCTTCCAGCGCCGCGACAATGCGGTGCTGCTACTTCCCTTATTGAATGACCTGCGGGCAGTGCGTCGCGAGCGCCTGATCACCGAGGGTGCCCTGTTTGCGCCGGACCTTAGCGCGCTGGATCAGGCTGCTGGTGCACGCCAGCCACTGCTTTCTAACGCAGACAAGCTGCAGGAGCTGGTGGTCAAGCTACGCAAGATGTACCACGTGGCTGCCGCTTCCCTGATCCGTGATGTAAATAGTGGCGAAAGCCTTGCCTACCTGAACAAAGTCAGCGAAAAAATGCTGCTGCTTTATAGTGGCAGCCAGCGCCAGCATCTGTGGGAAATCCTGCAGGGCCTGCTTGAGGGCATCGCCGATCACCGGGTTAACGTACTGCCGGCATTGCGCCAGTTACTGCGTCGAATCGACGTGGAATTCCGCCTGTTGCAGGGGCAGGGCGCACGCGTCCTGGACTTGCGCCCGGATCGGGATCTGACCCGCAACCTGTTGTTTTACGTCTATCTGTGCGGCCCAAATGGCCCGCGCACACAGGCTCTGTATCAGAAATTTGCCCTCGATCGCGCTGTCCCCGGCACTCCACGCCCGGATACCGAAGATGCGCTGGCCATGGGCCCCGAAGCCATGGGCACTGCCGTTGCCGCCCTGCGCGAAGAGCTGGCCAGTGTGCGCGAGGCCCTGGACCCTAGCATTGCCAACAGCGAGCGCCCACCGCTCGCCGATACCGCGGTGGTTGCCAAGCGCCTTGCCGATACGCTCGGTGTCCTGGGGTTGGAAAACCAGCGCACTCGTGCGCGCAGCATATACGAATACCTGCGCGACGCGTCGCGCAGCCAGGCCCCCGACGACCTGTTAATGCAGGCGGCATCGGAGCTGGTACAGCTGGATTCGGGTCTGGCAGCTGCGGCCGAGCGCGACAAGCGCATCGACAGTGAATCGCCATTGATGGGCGAGGCCACTGAACAGGTGCTGCGCGAAGCGCGTATTGGCCTGGAGACCGTCAAAGAGGCGGTGGTCGAATATATTGCCAGCCACTGGGATGCGGGCCAGCTGTCCCAGGTGCCCAAGCGCCTGCAGGAAGTCTGCGGTGGACTGGATATGGTGGGATACCGCCGCGCTGCAGAAATTGTCGGTGCCTGTAAGAGCTACATCGAAGAGCGTCTGATCAATGCAGGCGACCAGCCGGACTGGAAACTGCTGGATACCCTCGCGGACGCCGTGACCAGTGTCGAGTACTACCTCGAGCGCCGCGCCGATGGTATTGAAGATGCGGATATGCTGCTGGCGCTGGCGGAAGACAGTGTGGCCACCCTGGGCTATGCAGTCGCTGACAGCGATGACGTAGTCACAGAGGTAGAGACTCAGCCCTTTGCAGATGTGCCGCAGGAACAACCGGTCGCTGATGTGACTGTTTCCGAAGATGCTGAAGAGCAGAATGCCCTCGACAGTTTTGATTTCACCCTCGATCTGGATGAAGTCAGCGCTGAGCCCGCTGCAGAAGAGTCTGCCCCGCTCACTGAAGACCCTCTGGCCGGCCTGTCCAGTGCGGTGATCGAAGAGCCGGCCACAGAGCCACAAGTGGAATCTACAGAAGAGCCGTCCCTGATCGAAGAGAGCTGGTTCGCCGGCGACAGTGAAGCGGACGTGTCCTCTGCTGCGGAGCCTGCGACCGATGCCGAAGTGGAGTCCGAGCGCGCACAGCCCGAACAGCCTGCGCCGGTTCTGGAAGACGACGATACCAGCATCATCGATGACGAAATCGTTGAGATTTTCCTTGAGGAAGCCGGTGAAGTACTGGAGACCATCGAGCATTACTTCCCCCTGTGGGCGGCAAACTTCGAAAACCGCGACGCACTGGTGGAATTCCGCCGGGGCTTCCACACCCTGAAAGGATCCGGCCGCATGGTCGAGGCCCTGGAAGTGGGCGAACTGGCCTGGGCCGTCGAGAATATGCTGAACCGGGTGCTCGACGAGACTGTGGCGCCGGGCCGTGGCCATGTTTTGCTGATCGAGCAGGTAGTGGCCAAGTTACCTTCTATGGTCGATGGCTTCCGCACCCGCACCGGCGATCCTGACCCCGCACGCACTGCACAGCTGGAGAGCTGGGCCAAACAGCTTTCACACGGTGAAGTCCCGGAAGCACTGTTACAGGCTGCCAGTGGCGACGCGCAGGTTGCGGCGGAGTCTGAACCGCACGTAGAGCCAGTCGAAAACCTGGCCGAGGTGGATGACAACGCACAGCTGTGGGAAATTTTTGCCCAGGAAGCAGAAACCCACCTCGCGACCGTGGCTGAATTCCTTAGCGAGATGGAGCGCGCCGCGCCACTGTACGGTGTGCCCTCCGACCCGCTGCACCGTGCGCTGCATACCCTTAAAGGCTCCGCGCATATGGCGGAAGTCACCCAGGTGGCTGAGCTTATGGCGCCCCTGGAGCGCTTCGCCAAAGAGTTGCGCACCTATCAGGTTCCCATCGACAGCGATATTTTCGAACTGATCAGCGATGCGCGCCGCTATGTGAAGGCGGTACTGCAACAGATTTACAACGGTGAGCCACTGCGTGTTGAACGCAGCGAGCAGTTCCTGGCGCGAGTCGCCGAACTACAGGAGCGCGCTGTAGGTCATTTGATCCGCGAGCGTGAAGCGAACGAACCCAAGGCTGTCGATCCGCAACTGCTGGCGGTGATCATGGCCGACGGCATGAAGGTTCTGCTCGACGCCGACCAGATGCTAAACCATTGGCGTCTGCACCCGGGTGACAAGTCCATCCTGTTGCCGGTGGCAGAGGAACTGGATGTGCTGCAGCAGGCTGCAGGTCAGGCACAGTTGCCGACGTTGCAGGAGCTGGCCCAATTGCTACTGGCGGTTTACCGCCAGGTTATCGATGGACATCTGGAGGAAGAGCCGGCGCTGTGGGCGGCGCTGGAGCAGGGGCACAACGAATTGCTGGATCTGGTCGATGCGGTAGCCGCTTCCACCGATCTGCCGCCGGTGAGCGAAGCCGTTGGCGAAGCCCTGCGCTACCTGGCACAAGGGGATGACGGCGAAGCCGAAGAAGAGATCGATCTTTCCGAGTACGGTATCGATAGCAGTGAATTCAGCTTTGGCGATGGTTACACCAGTGCCGTCGATGTAAAAGCGGATGAAGCTTCGTCTGACCATGATGAAGAAGCCTTCAGCTTCGATGACCTTGTCGCAGAAGAAACTGCCGCAAGTGCGGGCGACGACCAAGTTGATGGTGCGACGCCTGACGTGGAAGCCTCAGAGCCCGAACTTACTGTTGAATGGCTCGAATCCGAGTTGTCGGCAGAGTTGCCGGCAGAAGAGTCTCTTGGCGAGCACTCTATCGATTCTGCAAGCGACACCGAAATCCAAATCACTGTGGAAGAGGCGCCAGCCGAACTCGAGCCTGAAGGGTTCTCTGAGGAGCTCGCTGATACCCGTTGGCTGGAAGACGCTGTCGCAAGCGCAGAACACTTGGGGGCAGAGAAAGCCGAGCCGGTGGAAACGGTCGTGCCGTCGTCGGGCACCGACGTTGAGACAGCAGCCGCGGCTGCCGCCGATTCCAGCGGGGGTATTACCGATGCCCAGCGTGGATTGCTGGCGGATATCGACCCAGACGTGGTCGAAGTCTTCCTGGAGGAAGCCGGCGACCTCATGGATGAACTCGAAGAGTTGATCCAGAACTGGGAACAGTCCCCGGACGATAGAGAGCCGCCAGAAGCCCTGAAGCGGGTGCTGCATACCTTCAAAGGTGGTGCACGTATGGCTGCCCTGATGGGACTTGGTGAAGTAGCCCACCGCTTCGAAACCGTAATCGAAAACATGCAGAGCGGCAGCTCGCCATCGGCCGAATTCTTTGCTGATGCCCATAGCATCTACGACCGCCTGGCGGCGGGTGTGGAAACCGTGCGTGCCTGGATGGGCGGTGAGGAGCTTGAATCTTTCTGCGCGCTGCTGGAGACCCGCTGGGCCGATGAGCAGGTTGCCGAAGATGCGAGTCCGGTGGATTACGGCATGGAGTCTGAAGAGGTTCTGCCGGTTGCTGCTGAGCAGACGCCAGTTATCGACCCCACCGATACGTCTGCAGCGGATGCTGCCGAAACGTCCAGCGATGATAACAGCTCCGCTGTGCCGCCAGTGCCGACTCCCGAAGTCGAGGTCATCGAAAAGGGCACCGCCCTGCAGCCCCAGGTGCCGGCCGCTGCCAGCAATGTGCTGCCATTTGTGCGCAAGTCAAAAGGTGTCGGCGACCGCGATGGTGGTCAGCCGCGTAACCAGCCCCAGGAAATGGTGCGGGTTGCCTCTGAACTGCTCGAGGAGCTGGTAAACCTCGCTGGTGAGACCTCAATTTCGCGGGGCCGACTGGAAGAGCAGGTGGGTGAATTCGGTCTCGCCCTGGACGAGATGGACTCCACCCTGTCGCGATTGAATGAACAGCTGCGCCGCCTCGATAAGGAAACCGAAGCCCAGATTTTGTTTCGCCAGGAACAGCTGGCGGAGCAGGACGGTGATTTCGACCCACTGGAAATGGACCGCTACTCGTCCATTCAGCAGCTGTCCAGGTCACTGCTGGAATCCACGTCCGACTTGCTGGAGCTGAAACAGACCCTTGGACATAAAGCGCGGGATACCGAAACCCTATTGCTGCAGCAGTCGCGGGTAAATACCGAGCTGCAGGAAGGCCTGATGCGCAGCCGCATGGTGCCCTTCTCCCGTCTGGTACCGCGCCTGCGCCGCATCGTGCGTCAGGTCAGTGCGGAGCTCAGCAAGCAGGTGGACCTGGTGTTCTCCAACGTTGAGGGTGAACTGGACCGCTCCATGCTCGAGCGTATGGTTGCACCGCTGGAGCATATGCTGCGCAACGCGGTGGACCACGGTATCGAGTCCCCGGCGAAGCGACGCGAATCCGGCAAGGCCGAGCGCGGCCGCATTTCAGTCGCACTGGCCCGTGAGGGCAGTGAGGTGGTGATTACCATCAGCGACGACGGTGCCGGTATCAATTTGATGCGTGTGCGTGAGAAAGCGATCGAAAGCGGCCTGATGCGTCCCGACGCGGAGCTGTCCAACAACGAGATTATGCAGTTTATTCTGCAGGCGGGTTTCAGCACCGCTGACAAGGTCACCCAGATTTCCGGTCGCGGTGTCGGCATGGACGTAGTGTCAGCCGAGATCAAACAGATTGGTGGCAGTGTCACCATTGGTTCGCAGCTCGGCCAGGGTACTGAATTCGTGGTGCGCCTGCCGTTCACCGTATCGGTGAACCGCGCGCTTATGGTGAAGGTGGGGGACGATGTGTTTGCCCTGCCGCTGAATACCATTGAGGGTATCGTGCGCTTGAGCCCGTTTGAGCTTGAGCACTACTACCGCACGCCAGATGCCCGGTTTGAATACGCGGGTGAGCCCTATCAGGTGAACTATTTCGGCAGTCTGCTGCAGTCCAGCGCGCAGCCGCGCCTGGCGGTAGAAGATATGCAGATGCCGGTACTGCTGGTGCGTTCGGAAAATACCGCCATGGCACTGCAGGTGGACGCCATCATGGGTAGCCGCGAGATCGTGGTGAAAAGCCTGGGCCCGCAGTTTGCCAGTGTGCAGGGCGTTTCCGGTGCAACGGTGACGGGTGATGGTACCGTGGTAGTGATTCTCGATGCCCACGCGCTGTTGCGTAAGCACTCTGCACTGTTGGCGCGCCCCGAAGCGCCGTTGCTGGAAGATCTGCCCAAGGCCAGTGGCCGCGAAGAGCCGGTTACCCAGAAGCTGGTGATGGTGGTCGATGACTCGGTAACCGTGCGTAAAGTGACCACGCGCTTCCTCGAGCGGGAAGGCTTCCGGGTGATCACCGCCAAAGACGGTCAGGACGCGATCATCCAGCTACAGGATGTGATTCCGGATGTGATGCTGCTTGATATTGAAATGCCGCGTATGGATGGCTTCGAGGTAGCGCGTAATATCCGCTCCAGCAGTCGCCTGCGGGATATTCCCATCATTATGATCACCTCCCGTACCGGTAAGAAGCACCGCGATCACGCGCTGTCGCTTGGCGTAAACCATTACCTCGGTAAGCCCTATCAGGAAGAAGTGCTGTTGAGCGCCATCCACGACTTTACCGAAGTAGAGGCGGATGCTTGATGCCCCGCGCAGCAACCAGAGAATGTATTGAAGCCCTACAGGGCTGTGGAGAGATCAGAGCATGAGCGGAACCGATGTAGGCGCCATGTCCACAACAGAGATGCCCCAGGAGCTCAGCAGCCTGCTGTTGCCGCTGGCTGATGGTCAGTTACTGGTGCCGGTAGATACCCTGTCGGAGATCATCGCGCTGCAGAGTCCGGTGTCCGCATTCGATGCGCCGGACTGGTATATGGGTGAGCTGCACTGGCGGGAACTCCGCCTGCCGCTGATCTCTTTTGAAGTGATGCGAGGCAATCCGATGCCGGTGCTGCGGAGTAACTGTCGAATCGCGGTGCTGAGCAGCGGTAACAGCGAAGGCGACCTGCCATTCTTCGCGGTGGTACTTCAGGGTACGCCGAGACTGGTGCGGGTTACCCCGGCGGAACTGGCGGGGCGCGAGGGTGACTGTGCGATGGGCGAGTTGATGCATGTGGCGCTCTCCGGTGAGGAAGCGGTCATCCCGAACCTGTCCGAACTGGAAGAGGCCTGCCTGGCGTATCGCAGTCGTCGCTAACTTACGTTGCAGAATACAGACACAAAAAAGCCGCTCATTGAGCGGCTTTTTTGTGTCTTGCTGTCTGCTTTGTTGTCCTTTCGAGGATCAGAACAGCTCTTCCGGCAGTGCTTCCTGGTCTTGCTCACTACTGCTGTTTGATGACGTGCCGGGGCCATCGTTGGAATAGATCGATGGGTAGTTACCATAGGTCTCGCGCCCGGGTACCCGATCGGCGCGGAATATCTCAAAGATTCCACCGCGGGAGGTGCGCAGGCCAGTGCGCGGGTTGATGCGCATGGTGACGATGTCGTCCGGCTGTGCCAGGTGGCGTTCTGGCAGTCCGTCGAGTGCAGCCGACATAAAGTCGATCCAGATCGGCAGTGCTGCCGAGCCACCGTATTCATTGCGGCCAATGGGCGTGTTGTCGTCAAATCCTACCCAGGTGCTGGTTGCCAGGTAAGGGCTGTAACCGGAGAACCAAGCATCCCGGGGGCCGTTGGTCGTACCCGTTTTGCCGGCGATATCACCGCGCTTCATCACCAGCGCCTTGCGACCGGTGCCGCGCTTGATGACGTCTTTCAGCATCGAATCCATGATGTACGCGGTTTCCGCAGACATGGCGCGGGGTGCCCGCGGGCGGGCCTGCTCGTCGGCGTGCAGTGGTGCCACCGGAAGGGTGCGCAATTCAAGTGGCTCACTTTCTTCCGATTCCAGGTCGGAACCCTGTTGCACCGCGAGCAGGTCAATGGGTTCGGCTCCCGGCTCGCGCTCTTCGCCGGCTAACTCCCCCTCTGCCGGGCAGTCATGACAAACCGTCAGCGGCAGAGCCTGATACACGGCATCGCCGTGTACATCCAGAACCTGGTCCACGAGGTAGGGCTCTACCCGGTAGCCGCCATTGGCAAATGCCGCATAGCCGCGCACCATTTCGAGCGGCGTCAGCGCCGAGCTGCCGAGAGCAATGGACAGGTTGCGCGCGAGTTTGCTGCGCTCGAAGCCAAAGCCCTCGGCAAAGGTCAGCGCGCGGTCGAGGCCCAGCGCCTGCAGGAGGCGAATGGATACCATGTTGCGAGACAAATACAGCGCCTTGCGCAGGCGGGTCGGGCCAAGGAAGTCGCCGCCGTCGTTTTCCGGGCGCCATACGTCTTCCAGGTTGGCCTGTTCAAAAATGATCGGCGCATCGTTGATGATGCTGGCGGCGGTATAGCCGTTTTCCAGTGCTGCCGAGTATATGAACGGCTTGAAGCTGGATCCCGGCTGGCGAGCCGCCTGGGTCACACGGTTAAAATGGCTCTGGCGGAAATCGTATCCGCCTACCAGGGCGCGGATGGCGCCATCTTCCGGCTCTAGTGAAACCAGTGCACCTTGGGCTGCCGGGATCTGGGTCAGGTGCCATTCTTCGCGGGCCTGGGGCAGGTCTTCCTCAGTTTCCCGTTCCAGACCTTCCGGGGTTGCAAAGGGGTCATCGGTGATATCGGTATCTGCCAGTGCTTCGGCGGCGGATTCCCGTGCTTCAGCCTGTGCATCCTGTTGCTCGCGGGCAACCTCCTCGGCGGAAATGACCACGCGCCGCAGGCGGATTACATCACCCGGCGCAAACATTTCTTCCGCAGAGGTCAGGCGGGCGCCGCGGGCATTTTCGGAAATATACGGTCGGATGTCGCTGAGGCCATGCTCCCATGGGATCTCGATGACGCGACGGTCACGGAGCTGCACGCTGAGGCTCTGCGGAGCAACCGCAGTGACGACGGCAGGCTCTAAATCCCCGAGCACCGGGATTTCCTTCAGAAGATCCACCAGCTGGTCATTGTCGGCCAGCAGCTCAATATCGAGACGTTGCTCCGGGCCGCGATACCCGTGGCGGCCGTCGTAGGTCTCCAGGCCGTGCTGCAGGGCGTTGCGAGCGGCATCCTGCAGGCGGCTGTCGACGGTAGTAATTACCTGGTAACCATCGGTGTAGGCCGCATCGCCGAACAGGTCAACGGCTTCCTTGCGCGCCATTTCAGCCACATAGGGTGCGCTCAGATCCAGGTCGCGGCCGTGGAAACGGGCGGTAACGGGCGCAGTGATGGAGTTCTTGTACTCATCCTGGTCGATGTACCCCAGATCGAGCATGCGTTTGAGAATCCAGTTGCGGCGCACCAGCGCCCGCGACGGGTTGGCGATGGGGTTGTAAGTGGACGGTGCCTTTGGCAGGCCGGCCATCATTGCCCACTGGGCCAGGTTGAGGTTGTTGATATCCTGCCCGTAATACACCTGTGCCGCCGCCTGGAAGCCATAAGCGCGGTTGCCAAGGAAGATCTTGTTGATGTAGAGGGCGAGAATTTCGTCCTTGGAGAGTTCCTGCTCGATTTGCAAGGACAGAAGAATCTCGTTGAACTTGCGGATAAACCGCTGTTCGCGGCTCAAGAAGAAATTGCGCGCCACCTGCATGGTCAGGGTGCTGCCCCCGGACTGGATGGAGCCGCTGGCCACCAGCTGGCGGACAGCCCGCATCAGGCCCTTGATGGAAACGCCGCTGTGGGAGTAAAAGCCATCGTCCTCTGCCGCCAGGATCGCCTTGATGAACATATCCGGGGTCTGCTCGATGGTGATGGGGCTGCGGCGCTTTTCGCCAAACTCGCCAATGAGCTTCATATCCCGTGAGTAGATGCGAAGGGGGGTCTGCAGGCGGATATCGCGCAGGCTCTCGACCGAGGGCAGGCCCGGTTTCAGGTAGAGATAAATGCTGGAAAATGCCATGGCGCCAGCGGCGGCCCCGGCCAGAATCAGCCACAGCAGGGATAACAGTCGGTTGCGGGCTTTTTCGGTCATGGAAATGCTTCTGTGTACGTCTTGGTCAATTTATCGGCACTGTTCGACAATTATACGAAGAATGTGCGCTGTTACCTATGCAAAAGGCGGTTGCGGCGGTAATTTAAAGTGCTATACCATCAAACTTCCATAACCCACGGAAAAGATAAGAAAAATGGGGATGCTCCCTTTCTTCAATAAGGGTCCGAAAGCAATGCTTGGGCTCGATATTAGCTCTACCTCGGTAAAGTTGCTCGAACTGAGTCGCAGTGGCGACAAATACCGCGTAGAAAGCTATGCAACCGAGCCCCTGCCACCGAATGCGGTAGTGGATAAAAACATCAATGACGTGACTGCGATCGCGGAAGCTATTCGCCAAGTGGTGCGTCGCTCCAAGACCCGCCTGCGTCAGGCGGCAGTGGCTGTTTCGGGCTCTGCGGTCATTACCAAGACCCTGGATATGCCTGCGGACCTGTCCGATGATGCTCTGGAAGCCCAGATAGCGCTGGAGGCGGACCAGTACATTCCCTATCCACTCGATGAGGTGAATCTGGACTTTGAGGTCCAGGGGCCCTCCGAAAAGGGTGAGGGGCAGGTCGAGGTGCTGCTGGCAGCCTGCCGCAGTGAGAATGTCGAGCAGCGTGTTTCTGCCCTCGGTGAAGCCGATCTACAGCCCGGCGTGGTGGATGTAGAAGCCTATGCCATCGAGAGGGCCTACACCTTGATGGACAATCAGTTCCCAGCCCAGGAGCAGTTGGTGGTTGCGGTGATTGATATCGGCGCCACCATGAGTGCGCTGTCGGTGATGGTCGACGGGCGTACCGTATACACCCGTGAGCAGCTGTTTGGCGGTCGCCAGCTAACCGATGAGATCCAGCGCCGCTACGGCCTGTCCTCCGAAGAGGCCACGCTGGCCAAGCGTCAGGGCGGTAGCGGTCTTCCCGACGACTACTACCCGGAAGTGCTGGAACCTTTCCGCGATGCGGTGGTGCAGCAGGTGACTCGCTCGCTGCAGTTCTTTTACTCCTCCACCTCCTACAGCGATGTGGATTACATCCTTCTCGGCGGCGGTGTTGCCGCGATGGACGGTCTTGCCGAACTGGTAGGCCAGAAGCTGAATAAGCCCACCATGGTGGCCAACCCTTTCCGGGATATGAGTGTTGCATCCCGCGTCAATCGCCAGGCGCTTGCCAGCGAGGCACCGTCGCTGATGATTGCCGCCGGCCTCGCCATGCGCGAGCGGGAGTTCTAAGACATGGCAAAAATTAACCTATTACCCTGGCGCCAGGAATACCGGGCGCAAAAACAGAAAGAGTTTCAGCAGGTCGCAGCGCTGGTGGTCATTGCGGCCGGCTTTTCTGTATTTATGTGGATGAAGACGGTCGACTCGCAGATTGCCAACCAGAACGAGCGCAACCAGATACTGAATACAGAGATCACCGCACTCAACAAACAGGTGCGCGAGATCAAGGATCTGAAGAAGCGCCGTCAGGAACTGATTGACCGCATGCGCGTCATTCAGGAACTGCAGGGCAACCGTCCACTGGCGGTGCGCTACTTCGATGACATGGTAAGGGCGGCACCGGAAGGTTTGTGGCTGACCAATCTCAAGCGCTCCGGGAAAACACTGCAGATATCCGGGGTGGCTGAATCCAACAACCGGGTTTCCTCATTTATGCGTAGCCTGGATCAGTCTGAGTGGTTTCAGTCTCCGAACCTGACTGGCGTTACCGCCAAGCCCGAGTTCGGCGAGCAGGCCAGTGCGTTTGAGATGACGGTTAACGTCAGCGGCCGAAAAAAAGAAGAAGACAGCGCTGATGGCGCCAATAGTGGAGCGTAACCGTGGCGCTTGAAGATACTCTAAAACAGCTCAATCAGCTGGATATCAACGATATCGATTTTTCCCGTGTCGGTGTCTGGCCGCTTGCCGGACGCGTGGCGCTCCTGATCGTAATTGCCGCCGTGCTCGTTGGTGGTGGTTATTTCTTTGCGATCAAAGATCGCTACACACAACTGGAGTTCGCCGCCAAAAAAGAGCGCGAACTGTTTACTCAGTTCGAGCGCAAATCTTTCGAGGCCGCCAACCTGGAAGCCTATCGCGAGCAGCTGGCGGAAATGGAAGAGACCTTTGGTGCGCTGCTGAAACAGCTGCCGAAAGACACCGAAGTCCCAGGCCTGCTAGAAGATATCGATGAATTTGGTCGCGGCAGTGGCCTGACAATTCAGAAGGTCGCGCTGGAAGGCGAGCAGGTCGGAGAGTTTTATGTCGAGCTGCCTATCCGCATCGAAGTGCAGGGTGGTTATCACGAATTCGGAGCCTTTATTAGTGGTATCGCCGGTATGCCCCGTATCGTTACCTTGCATGACTTTGAAATTCAAACAAGCAAAGACGGTGCAGCACTACTGAATATGGTGGTGAACGCGAAAACCTACCGCTACAAAGATCAGGGAGAAGAAGGATGAAAAAATACTTCGCTCTGAGTGCTGCGCTGCTGGCGCTGGCAGGTTGTAGCCTGGACGGCAGCCACAGTGATCTGCGCCAGAAAATGGCAGCGGTAAAACACAAGCCCAAGGGGCAGATTGAGCCGATTCCCACCTTCACTCCGTACAGTCCATACGTATACAGTGCCGCCGCCATGCGCAGCCCGTTTGTTCGCCCGGTACTGGACGCGGATCAGCGACTGGTAGGCCGCAAGCTTGACGTGGCTCCAGATCAGAATCGACAGAAAGAGTTGCTGGAACGTTTCCCATTTGATGCCCTTTCCATGGTGGGCACCTTATCCCGCGGCGGTCAGTTGTGGGCGTTGGTGAATGATGGCGACGGGGGGATCCATCGCATCACCATTGGCAACTACATGGGTAAAAACCACGGGCGTGTAGTCAACGCATCATCATCGCAGCTTGATGTACTGGAAATTGTGCCGGATGGCACCGGTGGCTGGATCGAACGGCCACGGGCTCTGACTTTGGAAGATAAGGACAACTAAAAATGATCACCAAGCAACTCGCCAGAGTATTGGCGCGGGTCGCCAACGTAGTGCTGCGCGCGAAAGCACCGCTATTGGGCCTGCTGTTACTGCCATTGGCGGCGCCGTCCTTGGCAAGCCAATTAAACGATATCCAGTTCTCCGAACTGCCCGGCAGCCGCTTGCAGCTGCGCCTGACGTTTAGTGACGTTCCACCGGAACCCACCGGTTACACCATTGAGCAGCCAGCGCGCATCGTCATGGACTTTGCCGGTGTCGAAAGCGCTCTGCCCGAAAAAAAATATTCCCTGGATATCGGTTCTGCCCGCAGCGCGGTGATCGTTTCCAGTGAAGACCGTACGCGCCTGATTCTGAATCTTGACGAGTTGCCGGTGTACACCAGCGAGCGCGTTGGTAACCAGGTAGTGCTGGAAGTTGGTGCCGATGCAGCCACCACCGCGGCGGTTGCTGCTGCGCCGGTGCACACGAGCACTAATATCGGCGGTAATGCCCAGTTCAAGCCTGCGGGTAATGTGGGCATCAGTAATGTCGATTTCCGTCGCGGTGAAAGCGGTGAGGGCAAGGTCATTGTCAGCCTGACCGATCCCGCGGTGAATATCGATGTGGAGCGTACCCGCGGCAAGATTGTTCTCACTTTCCTCGGTGCTGAACTGCCTCCGGAGCTTCGCCAGCGTCTGGACGTTACCGACTTCGCCACCCCGGTGAATTCCATCAGTGTCGACTACGATGGCCGCAATACGGTTATTTCAGTGGATCCCCACGATGGCGAATACGATTACCTGGCCTACCAGGCGGATACCGAGTACGTCTTGAGTGTAAAACCGCTGACTGTGGCACAGGTGCGTGAAAAGCAGAAAGAGTTCCAGTTCACCGGCGAAAAGCTGTCGCTGAACTTCCAGGATATCGAAGTGCGCTCTGTACTGCAGTTGATCGCGGACTTCACCGACCTGAACCTGGTCGCCAGTGATACCGTGCAGGGGCGCATTACCCTGCGCCTTGACGGGGTGCCCTGGGACCAGGCGCTGGAGCTTATTCTGAAGGCCAAGGGCCTCGACAAACGCCAGGAAGGCAATGTGATCATGGTGGCGCCGGCGGCAGAAATCGCCGAGCGTGAGCGCCGCGAGCTGGAAACCCGCAAACAGCTGGAAGAGCTGGCGCCGTTGCGCACCGAATATGTCCAGATTCGCTACGCCGATGCCCGCGAGCTGTTTACCCTATTTGCCGGGCAGCAGGGTGGTGGCCAGGGTGGAGGCTTAGGGCAGGGCAACTTTGCCGGTGGTCGCGAAGATCAGGACGGTCGCAGTATTCTTTCTGCCCGCGGCAGTGCCATTGTGGATGAGCGCACCAATACCATCATTCTGACCGATACCGAAGATAAAATTGCCCAGTTCCGCGACCTGATCAGTGCAATCGATATTCCCATTCGTCAGGTGATGATCGAAGCGCGCATCGTCACCGCGAATACCGACTTCGAGAAGAGCCTGGGGGTACGCTGGAGCTACCTGGAAGATCACAATATGAGTGATGATTCCATTGGTATTGGTTCCGGCTCGCTTATTCCGGGTCTCTCCGATGGCGACGGTAATGGTCCGGACCTCTCTGCGCCTCAAACCCTGCATGATCCTATGTTGGTGGACCTGGGTATTGCCAATCCCGCGGGCAGCGTAGCCTACGCCATTCTGAAAGAAGACTTCCTGCTGGGACTTGAGCTGTCCGCCCTGGAAGACGTGGGTAAGGCAGAGATTGTTTCCCAGCCCAAAGTTGTGACCGGTGACAAGCAGGAAGCGAGTATTCGCTCCGGTGTGGAAATTCCCTATCTCGAAGCCACTTCCTCCGGTGCTGCCTCGGTAACCTTTAAGGAAGCAGTGCTGTTGCTGAATGTCACCCCGCAGATTACGCCGGATGACAACATCATCATGAACCTCAATATTGACCAGAACAGTGTGGGTGAGTTGTTCACTAACGTGATTACCGGGGCACAGATTCCGGCGATTAACGTGAACTCCCTGCAGACCAAGGTGCTGGTGGCCAACGGTGAAACCATCGTGCTGGGCGGTATCTTTGAAGCTCAGGCCATTGAGGGTGAGGTGAAGGTGCCGGTACTTGGCGATATTCCGTTCCTTGGTCACTTGTTCAAAACTACTACCAAGCAGGAAGACAAGCGCGAGCTGTTGATCTTCATCACTCCGCGCATCATGCAAGACGAGTTCATGTCCTTCAGCAAGTGATTACCCAGCCCATCTTTCTTGTCGGCCCCATGGGGGCCGGCAAGTCCACTATAGGCAAGTTACTGGCAGCCCAACTGGGGCTGCCTTTTGCCGATTCCGATAAAGTTCTCGAAGACCGTACTGGTGCCGATATTCCCTGGATCTTTGATGTGGAAGGGGAGGCTGGTTTTCGCCGACGAGAAAGTGAGGTTTTAAAAGACCTCTGCACCGGTGAGCCCCAGGTGATCGCCACTGGCGGTGGTATCGTGCTGGCGCCAGAAAACCGCGCGCTGCTCAAGGCGCACGGGTTTGTCGTGTATTTGCGGGCTAGTCTCGATCAGCTCGTAGAGCGTACGTCAAAGAACAACAACCGCCCTCTGCTTCAAGTTGCAGACCCCAAGGGCAAGCTGCGTGAAATCCTTCTGCAGCGGGAGCCGCTCTATAGCGAAGTGGCTGACCTTGTATGTGATACCAACGACTGCACACCCAAGCAGGCGTCCATTCTGGTTTCAGATCGGTTGCTGTCTGGTGTGGATGGCTGACCGGCGCCACGCTCGTTGATCACTGATTTGGCGATCGCTATTTAACCGTTCTCCGCATGAGCATATGCAACCACTTGTGCTAGAGTGGCCGCGTTTTCAAGTATATTCCGCTAAAAGTGCGCTAAAGGGAGTTGCCATGCACAGCCTTCAAGTCGACCTGGGTGATCGTAGTTACCCGATTCTGATTGGATCCGGACTGCTGAAGGCCCCGGAATATTTTGAGCAAGCTATTCGCGGTAAACAGGTTCTCGTTGTTACCAACGAGACCATTGCGCCCCTGTATCTCGAAACTGTTCTCACAGCGCTAAAAGGCTTTTCCAAAGTCGACACCGTTCAGCTCCCGGATGGTGAAGCATTCAAAACGTTGGATACGGTCAATCGCGTCTTCGATACACTTCTTGAAAAGCGGCACGATCGCAGCACCACAATTGTTGCGCTCGGTGGTGGTGTGGTCGGCGATATGAGTGGATTCGCCGCGGCCTGCTATCAGCGTGGTGTCGACTTTGTGCAGGTGCCGACAACACTGCTGTCTCAAGTCGATTCATCGGTGGGCGGCAAGACCGGCGTAAACCACCCGCTCGGTAAAAACATGGTTGGCGCCTTCTACCAGCCGCAACTGGTTCTGATCGATATCGATACATTGATGACCTTGCCGGATAGAGAGCTTTCCGCCGGAATTGCCGAGGTCATCAAATACGGCATGATCTGTGACGCCCCGTTTTTTGAGTGGCTCGAAGTTAATATGGGCGCGCTACTGGCGCGTGAGCCGGACGCGCTCGCCTACGCGATCGAGCGGAGCTGTACGGACAAAGCAGCGGTGGTTGCGGAAGACGAGCGCGAGTCGGGGCGCCGTGCCATCCTTAATTTCGGGCACACCTTTGGTCACGCCATTGAAGCGGTTCAGGGGTACGGCAACTGGCTACACGGAGAGGCGGTTGCGGCGGGCATGGTTATGGCGGCCGAGCTCTCTCATTTGCGCGGCTGGATCCCGGAGCGCGATGTAGAAAGACTGAAAGCGCTGCTAAGCCAGGCGAATTTGCCGCAACGATCCCCCGCCGATATGCATGTGGACGATTATTTGCGTGCAATGTCTGTCGATAAAAAAGTGAAGGATGGCAAATTGCGTCTAGTGTTACTGCGCGCGCTGGGTGATGCCCAGATTATCGATGATACGCCCAGAGATCAGTTGGTGGATGCCTTGCGCGCTTGTGGAGCGAAGTGACAGTTTTGTAGTTTTATTACCCGTCTGAGGATTCTTTGACAACTCCGTACGGTAAAAGAAGATAAATCGGTTAAGTAGCCCGCAAACAGCGGAAAAAACTGGCGAATCTTGCAATTGCAGGGGGGCACGAGTAATATTGCGCGCCCCCTCGGTGAAAGCCGGGGTTAGGAGCCGATAATAACAAACGCAGGCTCGCACCGAGCGAGCACCACCAAGCCCCTTACGCGGGCTTTTTTTGTCACTGGAGTACAGAAAACTCAGTGAAATCTGCGGCACCTTTGGCTCAAGACTAGATAAATATACCCCCAGGGACAGTCTATTGACTGTGACCTGATTGCCACCGCCGGTGAATGATGGCCGGTTCGGTGCGCCGTCATGGTATAGGGGTAGCGATAACACTTTGAGGAATTCTATGGGTAGCGGTCTGTATCGATTGGATGAGTTCAAAGATAACTGTGGCTTTGGACTGATCGCCCACCTGAAGGGCAAAACCAGCCATAAGTTACTGCAGACGGCGATTGAATCGCTGACCTGCATGACTCACCGCGGCGGTATTGCCGCCGATGGTAAAACCGGTGACGGCTGTGGCCTGTTACTGCAAAAACCCGATGGTTTCCTGCGTGCCGTAGCCAAAGAGCAATTTGGCCGGGACCTGAGCGATCTGTATGCGGTCGGCTCGATCATGTTGCCGCTGGACGAGGCCGAGGCCGCCAGCGCACGCGCCATTCTTGAGAGCGCTGTGCAAGCGCAGGGCCTGCAGGTGGCCGGCTGGCGCGTCGTGCCGACCAATGAGGACTGTCTGGGTCCTATCGCCAGGGAAAGCCTGCCGCGATTTGAGCACCTGCTGATCAACAACGCGCAATCACCGCTGGAGCAGCAGCAGTTTAACGCGCGCCTGTTCGTTGCCCGCCGCAAGGCGGAGCAGCAGCTGACTGATGTCACCTATATCGGCAGCCTGTCCACATCGGTGCTCTCCTATAAAGGCTTGATGATGCCGGCGGACCTGCCGGCGTTCTTCCCGGACCTGGCGGATCCGCGCCTGGAAACGGCCATCTGCGTTTTCCACCAGCGTTTCTCTACCAACACCATGCCGCGCTGGCCGCTTGCACAGCCGTTCCGCATGCTTGCCCACAATGGTGAGATCAACACCATCACCGGTAACCGCAACTGGTCCGTGGCGCGTACCAACAAATTCATTACCAAGCTGGTGCCAGAGCTGTCCGAGCTGCAGCCGCTGGTAAACCGTGTGGGTTCCGATTCCTCCAGCCTGGACAATATGCTGGAGCTGCTCACCGTGGGTGGCATCGATATGCACCGCGCCATCCGCATGCTGGTTCCGCCAGCATGGCAGAACGTGGACACCATGGACTCGGACCTGCGCGCTTTCTACGAATACAACTCCATGCATATGGAGCCATGGGATGGCCCCGCCGGCCTGGTACTGACCGATGGCCGTCACGCCGTGTGTACCCTGGACCGTAATGGCCTGCGTCCGTCCCGCTGGGTGATTACCAAGGACGACTTCATTACCGTTGCGTCCGAAGTGGGTACCTACCATTACGACCCGGCCGACGTCGTCGCAAAAGGCCGCCTGGGTCCCGGTCAGATTCTGTCTGTGGATACTTTGAAGGGCGAGCTGCGCCATACCGCCGATGTGGATGGTGAGCTGAAAAATGCGCAGCCTTATAAAAAATGGCTGAAGGAAAAGGCTCGTCGCATCCGTTCCACCCTGGTGACCGCGCCGGTAGACAACAACTTCTCCTTCGACCAGTTCAAGGTTTACCAGAAGCTATTCAGTTCTTCCCTGGAAGAGCGCGATCAGGTTATCCGCCCGCTGGCGGAAGCGGGGCAGGAAGCCGTGGGCTCCATGGGCGACGATACGCCGATGGCGGTACTGTCCGAAGGCAACCGCTGCCTGTACGATTATTTCCGTCAGCAGTTTGCGCAGGTCACCAACCCGCCCATCGACCCGCTGCGCGAAACCATCGTCATGTCTCTGGAGACCTGCCTGGGCCGTGAGAAATCTGTCTTCGAGCAGACCCAGGAACACGCGGACCGTGTGATTCTGTCTTCGCCAGTGCTCTCGCACATGAAATACACGGCGTTGCTCGATCTCGGTCGAGAAGAGTTCAGGGCAAAAGTTTTCGACCTCAATTACGATCCTGCGCAGCTGGACCTGAAGAGCGCCATCGAAAAACTGTGTAGTGCTGTTGCGGACTCTGTGCGCAAGGACGGCACGGCCATTGTGGTTCTGTCGGATCGCGATATCAAAGAGGGCAAGCTGCCCATCGATGCGCTGATGGCCACCGGTGCAGTACACCACCACCTGGTGCACAACGGCCTGCGCTGCGACTCCAACATTGTGGTGGACACCGCCACCGCGCGTGACTCACACCAGTTGGCGTGTTTGATCGGCGTGGGGGCGACCGCGGTGCACCCGTACTTCTCCTACAGCATCATCAATCACCTGATCGAAACCGGTGAGCTGCTGCTGGACGCGGCGACCGCACAGAAAAACTATCGCAACGGCATTATCAAGGGCCTGCTGAAAATCCTGTCGAAGATGGGTATTTCTACCATTGCGTCCTACCGTGGTGCGTTGCTGTTTGAGCTGGTGGGCCTGTCCCAGGACGTCATTGACCTGTGCTTCCCGGAAGCTCCTGCCCGCGTATTGGGTGCCGGTTTCAATGAGCTGGAAGATGACATGCGCGCGCGCGCGCAACTGGCATGGAAACCGCGCAAGAAGGTCTCCCCCGGCGGTCTGCACAAGTTTGTCTACGGTCAGGAATACCATGCGTTCAACCCGGATGTGGTCAAGGCGCTGCAGGAAGCGGTGCGCAGCGGTGACTACGGTGCCTGGCGCGACTACGCCACCCTGATTAACCAGCGACCGGTCGCTACCCTGCGTGACCTGCTGGGGCTTAAAAAAGACGTGCAGCCGATTCCGCTGGAAGAAGTGGAGCCCGCGGAAAACATTCTGCGCCGCTTCGATTCCGCCGCAATGTCCCTCGGCGCCCTGTCGCCGGAAGCGCACGAGGCGCTGGCCCAGGCTATGAACCGCCTGGGTGGCCGCTCCAACAGCGGTGAGGGTGGTGAGGATCCGGTGCGATTCGGTACCGACAAGGTTTCCAAAATCAAGCAGATCGCCTCCGGCCGTTTTGGAGTTACCCCGCACTACCTGGTGAATGCCGAGGTGCTGCAGATCAAGGTCGCCCAGGGTGCCAAGCCCGGTGAGGGCGGCCAGCTGCCCGGCGGCAAGGTAAACGAGCTGATCGCACGCCTGCGCTACTCCGTGCCAGGTGTGACCCTCATCTCGCCGCCACCGCATCACGATATCTACTCCATTGAGGATCTGGCGCAGCTGATTTACGACCTCAAGCAGGTCAACCCGGACGCGCTGGTCTCGGTGAAGCTGGTATCCCGTCCCGGCGTCGGCACCATCGCCGCAGGTGTGGCCAAGGCCTACGCGGACCTGATCACCATTTCCGGTTACGACGGCGGTACCGCCGCGAGCCCGATCACCTCCATCCGCTACGCCGGTTCCCCCTGGGAGCTGGGGCTGGCGGAAACCCACCAGACCCTGCGCGCTAACGACTTGCGTGGCAATGTGCGGGTACAGACCGATGGCGGTCTGAAGTCGGGTCTCGACGTGGTCAAAGCGGCCATGCTGGGTGCCGAGAGCTTCGGCTTCGGCACCGCGCCGATGGTGGCGCTGGGCTGTAAGTACCTGCGTATCTGTCACCTGAACAACTGTGCCACTGGCGTCGCCACCCAGAACAAGGACCTGCGCGACGAGCACTACATCGGCACCGTGGAAATGGCGATGAACTTCTTCAAGTTCGTGGCCGAGGAAACCCGCGAGTGGATGGCGAGCCTGGGTGTGCGCACCATGGACGAGCTGGTGGGCCGCGTGGACCTGCTGGAGACCCTGGAAGGCCGCACTGCCAAGCAGAAGACACTCGACCTGTCGCCGCTATTGCACACCGATGCACTGCTCGACAGCAAGCCGCAGACCTGCCAGCAGGCCAAGAACGAGCCCTGGGACAAGGGCCTGTTGGCCGAGCGCATGGTGGAAGAAACTCTGCCGGCGATCGAAAACCTGGCCGGCGGCGAGTTCAGCTTCAAGCTCACCAACTGCGACCGCTCTATCGGCGCGCGTCTTTCCGGTGAGATTGCCAAGCGCCACGGCAACCAGGGCATGGTGGATGCACCGATCAAACTGCGTCTCACCGGCGTTGCCGGTCAGTCCTTCGGTGTGTGGAACGCCGGCGGCCTGGAGATGTACCTGGAAGGCGACGCCAACGACTATGTGGGTAAAGGTATGGCCGGCGGCAAGCTGGTCATCCGTCCGCCCCAGGGCAGCGAATTCGCATCTCAGGAAACCAGCATCGTCGGCAATACCTGTCTTTACGGTGCCACCGGCGGCAAGCTGTTTGCCTCTGGCTGTGCCGGTGAACGCTTCGGCGTGCGTAATTCCGGCGCCTTCGCGGTGGTTGAAGGCGCAGGTGATCACTGCTGCGAATACATGACCGGCGGTATGGTCGCGGTGCTTGGCAAGACCGGGGTCAACTTCGGTGCCGGTATGACCGGCGGCTTCGCCTATGTGCTGGATATGGATCGCGACTTCTTCGATAAGTGCAACCACGAGCTGATCGAGCTGCGCCGCATCAGCAGTGAGAGCCTGGAGGAATACCAGAGTCACCTGCGCGAAGTGATTGAGGAGTTCGTTGCCGAGACCGGTAGTGCCTGGGGTGAGGAGTTGTTGGACAACTTCGACGATTACCTCAATAAATTCTGGTTGGTGAAGCCGAAGGCCGCCAGCCTCGCCGGACTGCTGTCCGATGTACGCAAGCGCGGCGAATAAGGGGGATATTTACTTATGTCACAGCGTCTTAACAACGATTTCCAGTTTGTCGACGTGGGCCGAGTGGACCCCGCCAAGAAAGACATCATCACGCGCACCAACCAGTTCGTGGAGATTTACCAGCCGTTTACCCAGCGTCAGGTAGCCAGCCAGGCGCACCGCTGTCTAGACTGCGGCAACCCCTATTGCGAGTGGAAGTGCCCGGTACACAACTATATTCCGAACTGGCTGCGCCTGATCAGCGAAGGCAACATCATGGAAGCGGCGGAGCTGAGTCATCAGACCAACTCCCTGCCGGAAGTGTGTGGCCGCGTATGTCCGCAGGACCGCCTGTGTGAGGGGGCCTGCACCCTGAACGACGGCTTCGGTGCGGTGACCATCGGCAATGCCGAGAAGTACATTACCGATACTGCCTTTGCCCTGGGCTGGCGTCCGGACCTGAGCGCGGTGAAGAAGACCGACAAGCGTGTCGCCGTTGTAGGCGCCGGTCCCGCGGGTCTCGCTTGTGCGGACGTGCTGGTGCGCAACGGTGTGCAGCCAGTCGTCTTCGATAAGTACCCGGAAATCGGCGGCCTGCTGACCTTCGGTATCCCCGAATTCAAGCTCGAAAAATCCGTGATGCAGCAGCGTCGCGCGATCTTCACCGAAATGGGCGTGGAGTTCTGCCTGGAAACGGAAATCGGCAAGGACATCACCTTCGACCAGCTGATGGCCGATTACGATGCGGTATTCCTGGCGATGGGTACCTACAACTACATGAAGGGCGGTTTTCCCGGTGAAGACCTGCCTGGTGTGTACGATGCACTGCCGTTCCTGGTGGCCAATGTGAATCGCAACCTGGGCTTTGAGAAGAAACCGGAAGATTTCATCTCGGTAGAGGACAAGCGCGTTGTGGTTCTGGGTGGTGGTGACACTGCGATGGACTGTAACCGTACGTCTATTCGCCAGGGCGCCAAGCGGGTGACCTGTGCCTATCGCCGTGATGAGGAAAACATGCCGGGTTCCCGCCGCGAGGTGGCGAATGCGAAGGAAGAGGGCGTACGCTTCCTGTTCAACCGCCAGCCGGTTGAGATTGTCGGTGACGGCAAGGTAGAAGGCGTAAAGGTGGTAACCACCAAGCTCGGCGAGCCCGACGAAAACGGCCGCCGCCGTCCGGAAGTGGTACCCGGGTCCGAAGAGATCATCCCGGCGGACATCGTACTGGTAGCCTTCGGCTTCCGTCCGAGCCCGGCGGAGTGGTTCGGTGACCACAATATCGAAGTCGCCGACTGGGGTGGTGTTGTTGCGCCTGAGAAGCAGGAATACAAATTCCAGACCAGCAATGAAAAAGTCTTTGCTGGTGGCGATATGGTTCGCGGCTCTGACCTCGTTGTTACTGCTATCTGGGAAGGGCGCCAGGCTGCTGAGGGTATTCTCGATTTCCTCGAGGTTTAGTTTTTCCTCTGTATTTGCCTATGTTGTACCGCTAGCTGGTTCTGTGGCGGTACTGCTGCCGGTAAACGTTTGCCAGACACGCCGTGAACCCATCCATGGGGCTCTTCTAAAACGTCCCTGTTTTAGAAGGTCTGGCAAACGTTTACCGGCATCAGCACCTTTTCATCGAATTTCAGCGCTGAGCCTGAATCACAGACGGGTTTCTCCGAAGTTCCGGACTTCTCATGAGCCCGATGCGAAGGCTTTGATGCCGGGTGGCTTTATGCGGGACCGTCTGCGGCCAGGACGGCCGCAGCCGAGCCCCCAGGGATGGGTTCACGGCGTGTCCCGCATAAAGCCACCCGGTAGCAAAGCCGCTACCGTCCTGCCCGAATACGTACCACCGACGCCCAAATCTGGGGCCAAAATAAAGATCCGTAGCTCGCCCCAATCACCCACATAAATCCTGAGTCAGGCGAGTCTCTGTCCTAAAAGAGACCTCGAGAGTACAATGGCCGGCCATTTACCCAGTCCTTGTGATCATGTCTGATACCCAGTTCGCCCCCCTCCAAAACGACCGATTCCTCCGTGCCCTGCTGCGCCAACCCGTCGACCGTACGCCCATGTGGATGATGCGCCAGGCCGGTCGCTACCTGCCCGAATACCGCGCCACCCGCGCCAAGGCCGGCACCTTTATGGATCTGTGTCGCAACACCGAACTGGCCTGCGAAGTGACTCTGCAACCGCTGGAGCGCTATCCCCTCGATGCCGCCATCCTGTTTTCTGACATCCTCACCATTCCCGACGCCATGGGCCTCGGGCTGTATTTTGAGGAAGGTGAAGGCCCCAAATTCAAGAAACCAGTGCGCACCAGCGCCGATATCGCTGCTCTTGAAGTGGTCAATACCGCTAACGACCTGAGTTACGTCACCGATGCCGTCACCACCATCCGCCGCGAGCTGAACGGTCGCGTGCCGCTGATAGGGTTCTCCGGCAGTCCCTGGACCCTGGCAACCTACATGATTGAAGGTGGCTCCAGCCGGGATTTCGCCCGCGCCAAGGAAATGCTCTACAACCGCCCGCAGGATATGCACCAGCTGCTCAGCGTGCTGGCGGATTCGGTGATTGACTACCTGAACGCCCAGATCCGTGCTGGGGCCCAGGCGGTACAGATTTTCGATACCTGGGGTGGGGCGCTGAGCCACAGTGCCTATAAGGAATTTTCCCTGAATTATATGGCCCGTATTGTGCAGGGGTTGATCAAGGAACAGGATGGCCGTCAGGTCCCGGTAATTCTGTTCACCAAGGGTGGTGGGCAGTGGCTGGAGGCGATGGCGGATACCGGTGCTACTGCCCTGGGCCTGGACTGGACTACGGATATCGCTCAGGCGCGCGCCCGAGTTGGCGACAAGGTGGCTCTACAGGGCAATATGGATCCGTCCATCCTGCTGGCAAATCCAGAGCGGATACGCGAAGAAGTGAAGACCATTCTCGCCGCCTACGGTAAGGGCGGCGGGCATATCTTCAATCTCGGCCACGGGGTTACTCCGAAGGTAGATCCGGCCCACGCGGGCGCTATGTTTGATGCAGTGGTGGAATTGTCTCCTCAATACCACCAGTGAATCGGAATGAATTGTGGGGGTGAGTAATCACTGACCACCCATGTGTGACGCGTATCACAAATATAGTGTCTACTAGCGTGTAGACTTGTGTGACAATTTGCCCCGCTTTGGGTATGCCCCAAAGCGGGGCATTAGTGTGTACCAGTCATGCCGTTACCGGCTGGTATCGGCGGCTCCCAGAATTAATACAGAACACCAGAACAAAACAAAAACACGCGGCAACTATCAAGTGGCAATCCAACAGGCGAAGGTATTCGTTGAAGACCTGCAACGGGGCATGTTTGTGTCCCGTCTGGATCGCCCGTGGACGCGCACTCCTTTTGCCCTTCAGGGCTTCTATATCCGCGATCTCGAAGAAGTTCGACAGCTGCAGAAATACTGCCGCTATGTCTATGTAGATGTAGTCAAGACCGTGGGCGACGTGGGCGTCAAGCTTCGCAAGCTGACCAGCGCCGCCAGCGAAGCCGGATCTGGCTCGTCTCCCGCCAAAGGTACCCAGCGGCGCGTTCCCGTTGCTATCAACTGCAAGCCGGTACAGGTAAAGCACGACAGCTACGCTCCCCCTGAGCCGGCTCGCAAAGAAGCGGCCAAGGCCCGGCAGCTGCACGATCGTATTATCCAGGGCATGCATGAGGTCATGGTTCAGTTGAATGCGGACCGCCCGCTGCCCACCGCGCAGGTCAACCAGACCGTCACGCAGATGGTAGACAGCGTGCTGCGAAGCCCGGATGCATTTTCTTGGCTGGCGCGGGTACGCGAAAAAGACGAGCACACGTACAGTCACTCGGTGCGCGCGAGTGTATGGTCCGTAGTGTTTGGCCGCCATATCGGTCTGCGGCGCCAGGAGTTGGTACAGCTGGCGATTGCCACTCTGTTGAAAGATGTTGGCAAGCTTTACCTCCCTGAAGAAATCCTGAAAGCTAAGAAACGGGAGCCGCGGGAAGAGCTGGAGTATCGCAAGTTTGTGGATTACAGCGTGAAGCTGCTTTCCTCCGATGCGAATATCGATCCGCAGGTGCTCACCATCGTGCAGTGTCACAGGGAGCAGTACGATGGCTGCGGTTACCCACGCGGCCTGCGCGGTGGACAGATTCCGGTATTGGCCCGGATGTGCGGTATCGTCACCTTCTACGACGAAGCGACAAATCCCCGCGGTGCAGAATTTCCACTGCCGCCGTCGAGGGCTGTGAGTCAGCTGTACGATCTCCGCAATAGTGCTTTTCAGGAACAGCTGGTGGTGGAGTTTATCCAGTCCATGGGGCTGTACCCCACCGGTACTCAGGTCGAGCTCTCAACTGGTGAGATTGCTGTAGTGGTGGAGCAGAGCCATAAACGCAGACTGAAACCGAGAGTCATGCTGGTGACCGACGGAAATAAAAAGCTGCTGGAAAAGCCGCGGCTGTTCGATATGGCCGCCGATGATGATCGCAAGCAGGCGATCGTCAACAAGGGTAAGAAATCCCTGGCAGAAGTGGGCCTGATCACCATCACTCAGGACCTGGACCCAAGCCGCTACCCTCAAATTGATGTGGCCAAAGTGCGCGACCAGTACTTGTACGAGCAGCGCCTTCCCGCCTTTATCGCGCGCTTAATTCCCAGCCGATAAATTTTATCCGCCCTTCTCTTCAGGCAGTGACCGTTAGCGGCTTCTGTTTTGTGGTCATTGGCGCCAGCAGGGTAAGCAGGCTGGCGGCGAGTATCAGCCCCGCTAACAGCAACCCCAGTGCCTGAACATCCCAGCCCCGATCGAGCAGGAAACCCAGCAGAAGTGGTGAGGCTGCGGTGGAAAACACCATGCTCGCCTGGGAGACCGAGCGTATGGCGCCCAGATGTGTACTGCCATATCGTTCCGGCCACAGGGCGCTGCCTGCGGTGCCTGTACCCGCCTGCGCAATACCGATTAGCGCGAGGTACAAATACGGCACCCAAGTGCTGTGGCACAGCGCCAGCAGAGCAAGAGCTGCAATCATTGGGCACAAAGCAAGCGGCAGACTGCGCTGGGCCCCGAACCGATCCACCAGCCCGCCGGCAAAAAACAGCGCGAGCAAATGTCCGGCAGCGTAGCTGCCAAATGCACCGGCAAGCACGGCCATGGACCAGCCGCGCTCATCGGCAATCGCGGTCTGGTGAAACAGGATTGCAGTAACCACAAAGGGAGTCATTGGCGCTGCAGGTAGCAGGCAGTAAAACCCGCGATCCCTCAAAACCTGCGAGCGCGTGTAATCGCTAGATTCCTGGTCGCTCCCGTCACCGCTTTCTGTGGTCCTGTTGCCGGTATCACCGGCGAGCCAGATCAGCGCGGGTAACACCGCAGTAAACAAAACCGCTGCTGCAATCACCCATACACTGCGCCAACCGTTGGTATCAATCATCAGTGAGCCACCGGTGGGCAGCAGTGCCTCGGCGATGGGGAAGCCCAGCGCCGCGAGTGCAATTACTCTGCCCCGGTTTGCGGTGAAGTAGCGCCCGGCAGTGGTCATTCCCATATGGGTCATAAAACCCTGGCCGGCAAAGCGCAGCAGGAAGAACCCTGGCAGCAGCATCCAAGCAGATTGTGCGAAAGCGAGAACCAGGCAGCCGCCGCACAACATCAAGACTCCCAGAGTCGCTACCCGTCTCAGCGGCCATCGGTCTACCAGAGTTCCCGCACTTAGTAATACGAATGCTGATAGCAGTGTTGCGCCACTGTAGCTGGCGCCGTACCAGCTATTGCTCAGGTTGAATTCCTCCCGTAGTGCGCCGCCGAAAATGGCAATAAAAAATGTCTGGCCAAAACCGGAGGCGGCGACGGCGAGCAGCGCGAAAAACGCGAGTTTGGGATTGCTGCGGATGAAGGATGGAATTGCAGGCATGGTAGATTCGGCGGGTTCGGTGGATCGTTTGAATGTAAATCCTGTGGCGGTCCCGCTACCGGGTACTTGTTGGCGAGACACGAGCTAGGCGCTCCCCCTTAACCCATCCATGGGGGCTCTTCCGCGAGGTCCCTCTCGCGGAAGGTCTCGCCAACAAGTACCCGGTATCGCCACCTTAGCTCGGAATTTCGAGCTGCGAATGTGCGATGAGGTGAATCAGCTTTGAGTTAAATCAAATCCCCGAAGTGCTCGCCCATTTTTACCGGTGTCTCCGCGGCCAGCTCTTCGAGCCAGTTCACCTTGTCAGCACCGAACAACAGCACCACGGTAGAGCCGAGCTTGAAGCGACCCATTTCGTCACCTTTTTTCAGTGCGATGGGTTTTTGCTCGTCGTAGCGGGTGGTGCGAATCTGGCGCTTGATGGGCGCAACCTGTCCAGCCCAGACGGTTTCGATGGCGGCAACAATCATGGCGCCCACAAGAATCATTGCCATGGGACCGGCGGCGGTATCGAAGATACATACGAGGCGTTCGTTGCGGGCAAACAGGCGGGGAACATTCTCCGCGGTGGTGGTATTTACCGAGAAGAGTTCACCTGGGACATAGATCATACGCTGAAGCACGCCATCGAGCGGCATATGAACGCGGTGATAATCTTTTGGTGAGAGGTAGACAGTTGCAAATTTTCCGCCGGTAAATTGTGAGGCAACTTCGGGATCGCCACCTACCAGTTCGAGCAGGCTGTAGTCTTGGCCTTTAGCCTGAAAGATTCTGCCGTTGTGAATTTCACCCAACTGGCTGATGGCGCCGTCGGCACAGCCGGCAATGGTGCCTTCACCCTCGACGATGGGGCGGGCGCCTTCTTTGAGGGCGCGGGTGAAAAAGTCGTTAAAGCAGGTGTAGGCGGTGTAGTCCTCTTCGAGGGCTTCGCTCATATCAACCTGGTACTTTTCCACAAACCATTTGGTAAACGGGTTCTTAATACCGCCGATGCGGGTTTCGGCTAACCAGCCAGCCGCTCTGGAGAGCAAGTGTTGGGGGGTAATGTATTGCAGGAAGATAAACAATTTCGGGTGCATGAAGGTTTGTTGGTCCCGTTGGTTTGTGTCTGGTGCCGTGCTCTATTCGAGCTCGGTTTAAGTAGTATGGCGGTCAGGCACCGGGTACGGGTTTTCAGGACCGCTGTGAATACGTCCCTGTACGCTGCGTCGGCGGCGTCCATGCCGCCGACGCTCCTGAAAACCCGTACCCGGCACCTGCCCTTCGATTCGAACTTCCTTGCTTCGTTAGCGAAAACGAGCATGGCTATCCGTTAGTTCTCTATTGGTGTGTCTGCCAGGTTGCCCCACTCACTCCACGACCCCGGGTAAGCCTTGATCGGTAAGCCAAGAGATTTTCCCACCAACCAGGTAAATGCTGAGCGATGGTGGCTCTGGCAGTGGGTCGCAATTTCTTTTTCGCCATTAATCCCAAGCGCTGCGAGAAACTCTTTCGCATCAGAGCGAATGCGCAAGTCCCGCTGCGGATCCATCAGTTGCGTCCATTCGCAGTTTATCGCACCGGGAATATGTCCGCCGCGCATGGCAACAATACGTTCACCGGTATATTCCGCCGGCGAGCGTGCATCCCAGATTTGCAGATCGTTTTGATCAAGGCGCTGCTGAATTTGTTCCGCGTCTATCATCGGCGCGTTGTCAGAGACATTGATGTCGATGTCACTGGGGGTGACGGCGACGTCTTCGGTGGACAGGGGCAGGCCCGCGTTTTTCCAGGCGACCATACCGCCGTTCAGATAGCTGTATTTCTTGTGGCCGATGACTTCGAGCGTCCACAGCAGGCGTCCGGCCCAGCCGCCGCCTTCGTCGTCGCAGGCGACGATGTGGGTGTCGGGGGTGAGGCCGATGGCGCGCATGACTTCGGTAAGACGCTCAATCGACGGGAGCTTGCCGGGTGCGGGTGGGGTGCCGGCCATGAGTGCCTGGAAGGGAAGGCCAAGGGCGCCGGGAATATGGCCCGCGTGATAGTTGGCGGGAGCGCTCAGGTCGATTACACGAATCTCCTCGTGCTCGAGCAGCGGGGCCAGCTGCTCCGGTTCCAGGATCAGGGGTACTTCACTCACTTGGTTTTCCTCGTGGGATTCCTTATTGGTTTGGTCTTGCGCTCTGGCCTTGTGTTGGGGCTCACTCATTTTCCAGGCTGTTGCGCAGGTGCAGGAAGCTATCCATGCGTCGCTGGCTGATATCGCCGCGCTCCAGTGCTTCCTGAATTGCACAGCCGGGTTCGCTCTGGTGGCGGCAGTCACGGAAGCGGCAGTAGCCGATAAAGGGGCGGAATTCTACGTAGCCTTCCAGCAACGCCTTTTCGCTCATGTGCCAGATGCCAAACTCGCGGATGCCCGGGGAGTCTATCAGATCACCGCCGCTGGGCAGATGAAACAGTTCCGCGGCGGTGGTGGTGTGGGTGCCTTTGCCGGTAGCTTCAGAAAGTGCGCCGGTGCGTGCGTCGGCACTGGGGAGTAACCCGTTGATCAGGGACGACTTGCCTACACCGGACTGGCCGACAAACACGCTGGTACCTTCGGCGAGGGTTTTCAGTAGTCCGTCCAAACCTTCGCCGGTCTTTGTGGATAACTTCAGTACCTCGTAGCCCAGCTCTGGGTAGGGCGCGAGCAATTCTTCGAGGCTGTCGCGATTGTCGTCGTTAATCAGGTCTATCTTGTTCAGCAGTAATAGCGGCTGAATCCCCGTGGTTTCTGCGGCCACAAGGTAGCGGTCGATGGCGTTGGCGAAGGGCTCGGGGTAGGGGGCGATGACGATCAGGATTCGGTCGATATTAGCGGCGACGGTCTTCATATCCCCATAGCGGTCCGGGCGCTGAAGCTCCGAGTGGCGTGGCAGGCGCGCGCCCACGACGCCGAGTCCACCAGTGGCATCACCGGTGGCGGGGTTCCAGGCGACTTTATCGCCAGTGACCAGGGTGTCGATATTGGCACGGATATGGCAGCGCTGTCGTAGTTCGCTGTCCGTGTCGCTTTCCACCAGCACCTGGCTGCCGTAGTTGGCGATCACCAGGCCGGTCTGCTCTTGCCCCAAGTCGCCCTCTTCCTCGGCGTGCTCGAAACTCTCGTCACGCTTGCGCGCGCGGGCCTCCCGTTCCTGCTGGATTTTGGCGATGCGCCACTGCTGGCGGCGATTGAGTTTGCGTTTACTCATGAGGGCTCGGTTTGCGGAAAGCGCCGGATTATAACTTGCATCGATGGGTGGTTGCGGTACCTTGCCCGCTATCCTCGTTTTTACTGCGCCGTCAGAGGCTGTTAAGGAGACTATTGTGGATCAGAATAATCTGATCTGGATCGATCTGGAAATGACCGGCCTGGATCCCGAGAAAGAGCGCATCATTGAAATTGCCACGGTGGTGACGGATTCGCGGCTGAATGTGCTGGCGGAAGGGCCGGTAATGGCGATCCACCAGAGCGATGCGCTGTTGAACGCGATGGATGACTGGAACACGGAGCAGCACGGGGGGTCCGGGCTGGTGGCGCGGGTAAAGGAGTCACAGATCAGTGAGCACCAGGCCGAGCGGGAGACTATCGAGTTTCTGCAGCAGTGGGTGCCCGAGGGCGCCTCGCCCATGTGCGGCAACTCCATCGGCCAGGACCGCCGTTTCCTGGTCAAATACATGCCGCTACTGGAGCGCTACTTCCACTACCGCAATCTCGATGTCAGCTCGGTCAAGGAGCTGGCACGACGCTGGCGCCCGGATGTGCTGGATGGAGTCAAGAAAACCTCCTCGCATCTCGCGCTGGACGATATACACGACTCCATCAACGAGCTAAAGCACTACCGGGAACACTTCTTCCGCATGAGCTGACCGGTTAGCGGTCGAGTCTGGCTGCAGCGGGTACCGCGGCCAGGCAAATTGCCAGCACCGCGGTCGCGAGAATGATCAGCTGTGTATAACTGCCGCCGCCGGTAATGAAGTACCCAGCCACCAAGGGGCCGCAAGCGAGTCCCAGCTTGGAGGCAAACCCGCCGAACGCCCCCATCTGCCCGGCGCTGTCAAAGCGCGATGCCATGGTCAGAAAGTAGGGTACGCAGAGCGCCCAGGTCATGCCCGTCACCACATTGGCGATTATGAACACCGGGCGAATATCGCTGAATGCGAACATCAGCAGCCCGACAAGGGTGATCAGCAGTGCAATGGCCAATGGTTTGGCGAGCGGGAATTTTTGCCCGGTCACCGCCGCCAGCGCTGCCCCGCCGATGGCAATCAGGTTTGCCCAGAACAGCGTCTGGCTGATAAAGCCCAGCGGCAGATCGAAAGACCTCCCGAGATCAAAAATAAACGCGAACAGGGCCATATTGGCGAACTGGAAGCAGAACAGGGCCAGCAGCGTCACAGCGATGGGCAGCATGGGAAGCGGTACCCGGTTCTCTGCTTGAACACGCACTTCCTCTGCCGTGGGTAGGGGGTAGTCGGCGATCAACGGCAGCATCAATAGGGTAATGGTGCTGAAGGTGATCAGTGCGTAAAACGGTACATAGGTGCCGTGTTCAGCCACCAGTGCAGGCAAAAAACCCACGCCGATAGCGCCACCGGTGTATTGCACGAGCAGTACCATGCTGTAACTGCGTCCGGCGATACCACTGCGGGCAATTACCGCGAACCCAAGCCCCACCAGCGCGCCGCCGAGTATTCCATGGACCAACCGCAGGGGAATCAACAGGTCCAGATTCGCCAGTTGAATGGTCAGCACATCCATACCGATCGAGCAGCACAGTAGAACGGCGGCGGCGCGCTTCCAGCGTGGAATATGCCGGATCAGCCAGGAAACCGTAAACGCCCCGATCACTGCACCAATGGTGTTGGCAAAGGTTATCTCTCCCGCCTGCTCGGCGCTGAGCCCGGCACCGGCCATCAGCGCGTCCACAATCACCGGAAAAATATTCACATAGTAGAGGCCGGCGGAAGAAAGGAAGGCGAGGAAGATGCTCGCGATCCAGCCATCGCTGACC
The DNA here is from genome assembly GCF_020524885.1 of Microbulbifer elongatus. GTDB lineage: Bacteria > Pseudomonadota > Gammaproteobacteria > Pseudomonadales > Cellvibrionaceae > Microbulbifer > Microbulbifer elongatus_A. Next base: position 91,087 of record NZ_JAIVKJ010000004.1, read on the forward strand.
AATAGGCCGTTGCTGGCGCCCTGTGGAAGGCTGCTTCCGGAATAGCCTGAATCAGGGGCGTCTGTTGCTGCGGCTCGGGCTGGGTTTTCCATGGAGGCTCCGGAGATTACGGCGATTTGATACTGGTCTTGTTCTTGAAAGAACCGATGCCCAGTGGAATCTGGTGCAGCCGGTTGCCTTGCCGGACCAAAGCTAACTTATTACAGCCTGCGCGATAGTGCCAGATGGGTACTGTCGGTGGGTCCACTTGCCGTCTGTCGGGCGCTCAAAGCCCGTTGGACTCATGCGCTTTCCTCATCTGGCCCTATAGCCGGATCTTGCTTTGGGCCAGTATTGATCCAGCCAACCCTGATCTGGTCAGTTTTATTCCAGACAATAACGGGCAACCCGGACAAGAACGAAAAATCAAAATTCAGAGCCAGGAACCGGTGTGATGAGTAGCAACCGCAGGTCTTTCGGAATCGCAGCGCTGCAATTGAAACTTGAGGAGACTGACAACCTCGAGTTACTGCTGCATAAGATCCAGCGCACCAAATTGCGCTATCCCTGGGTAAAGATGATCGTACTGAGCGAGCTGGCACTGCGTGGTGTGGGCGCCCAGCATGCAAGGGAGTTGCCTTCTGCAGAGGAAGAAGCCTTCTGTCGCACCGCGCGGGAGCTGGGTATCTGGCTGATCCCTGGTTCCATGTATGAAAAGTGTGGCAGTGCCGTATTCAACACCACACCGGTAATCAACCCCGCTGGGGAAGTGATTACTCGCTACCGCAAGATCTATCCTTTCCTGCCCTACGAAAAGGGCGTTACCGCCGGTGACCAGTTCGTGGTGTTCGATGTGCCCGAGGTGGGTCGCTTCGGCGTATCCATCTGCTACGACATGTGGTTCCCCGAAACTACGCGCGCTCTCGCCTGGATGGGGGCAGAGGTCATTATCCACCCCACCAAGACCGACACCATTGATCGCATCGATGAGCTTTCGATGGTGCGCTCCAGTGCGGTAATGAACCAGTGTTACATCGTTGATGTGAACAGTGCCGGTGCACAGGGCAACGGCCGTTCAATCGTGGTTGGGCCCGAAGGGGAGACCCTGCATGAGGCATCGGTAGAGGAGGAAATAATCGCTCTCTATCTAGATGTAGAAAAAGTTGTTGATGTACGCGAGCGCGGTATGAAGGGTCTCGGCCAGACTCTAAAGAGTTTCCGCGATGGCAAGGTGCGCTATCCGCAATATGAGGCCGGCGCCGTATCGCCCGCACTGGAGCAGCTCGGCGAGCTGAAAATCCCGGAGTAACGGCGGTTCGGAAAGAATTCATTTTTCGCAGGATGATTTTTTAAAAACTCACAACTGGATCAGTCGTTGTAGACTAACTGGCACTAGGTATGGACCAGGGTCCGGATATACAAACGAATCAAAACAAAAGCCGGCGCAGTTTGGCCAGCAGAGATAACTCACGATAAGAGATCCAAACCTAGCAGAGGGCATCATGAAACAACCAATCAAGCAGGGGTTTAGCAAATCTACACTGGCCAGTGCCGTTGCGGCGGTATCCGCAGGGTCACTGTTCGCCATCCCACAAGCCACGATTGCGCAAGAGTCACTGATTGAAGAGGTAATAGTGACCGCGACTGCAAGAGCGCAAAACGTCCAGGATATCCCTTACAACATTTCTGCCGTCAATGGTGAAGACATCGCTGAGCAGAATATTGTTGACGCGACAGAGCTGTTGCGCAGTGTATCTGGCGTGGCGGTACTTGATCGGGGGTACCGCAATTCCGGTATGGCAAATAATATGATTATCCGCGGCCTGAACGTGGATAACGGCGCAAATGGTGATGTCGGCCTATCTGCGGTTTCTCCTGTTTCTACCTATGTCGATTCCACGCCGATATTTGCGAACTTCATTTTGAAGGATGTCGAACGTGTGGAAGTGCTGCGTGGACCACAGGGAACCCTGTATGGATCGGGTGCCATGGGCGGTACCGTGCGCTATATCATGAACAAGCCGAACCTCGAAGAGACCTTGGTGAAGGCGTCCACCAGTCTCAGTCAGACCGATGGGTCGAGCGGTACCAACTACAGCGCCGACGTGACTTTGAACCTGCCACTGGGTGAAAAGGCTGCATTCCGTTTCTCGGGCGGCACTATAGATAATGCCGGTGTGATCGACTACGTGAACCTCTATGAACTGGCTGATGGCAAGCCAGTTGTCATGGCCGATGATGGTTCCTGCCAAAGTGTAAACAGCTCTTCCCTGAGTGCTGATGAGCTCGCGTTCAATGGTTCTTGCTATACGTCAGAAAAAGATGCCGATACGGTAGAAATCATGCATGCGCGTGCGGCATTGCGTGTGGATATGACTGATAAAGTCAGCGCTACCGCTACTTATCAAATGCAGAGTGACGAAATCGGTGCGCGTCGCGCTGTGACGCTCGGTGGAAACCTGCTGGGAGACACTTTTGGTGACTACGATAACGGATCCACCATGCTGGAGCCGTCCGAGCGCGAAGTTGACCTGTTCAGCCTCGAAGTCGAGGCGGACCTGGGCTTTGCCACACTGACTTCCACTACCTCTCAGTACGAGCACACCGGTAACGGCTGGCGCGACAATACCAGCCTGTGGGTAACCGATCGTAATGCCTTTACTAATGACTGGTTTAATGCATGGTATACCGGAAACCCACGTCCGGTAGCCCATGTAGATGCGGGCTATAGCGAAAAGGCACTGGTACAGGAATTCCGTCTGGTTTCCAATACCGACGGCAATATTGACTGGGTTGCAGGCGCCTATTACATGGACCAGGAGCGAGAGACTTACAATCTGAGCTACTTGCTTGGCCTGGACGAGTACGGACAGGCGTGTGTGGAAGTGGGTGCGGCTTGTGCTGCTGATGGAGATTGGTGGGTCGGGCTGCCACTGCAGGAGACCGACTTCGATTACGTCCGCGAGGAAACCTTTGAGGACGTGGCGATATACGGCGAAGTTACGTATCACCTTACCGATAACTTCCACCTGACCGGCGGAATGCGTTGGTTCAGTAACACCCTGACTAATAGCACCGCACTGGGTTACCCGCTTATTGAGGGCGACAGTGTGGCCTTCGAGGAATATCCAAATCAGGAAGAGGACGATGTCCAGTTCAAACTGAATGCTTCCTGGGACCTCAATGAAGGCCTAATGGTATACGCGACTTACTCGGAGGGTTTCCGTCGCGGCGGTTCCAATGCTGTCCCATGTGATGGATTTTTCGCCGAGCCTAATTGTGAGGCCGCCAATACCTTCGGGAAAGACACCGCCCAAAACTATGAGGTTGGCCTGAAGGGTGAAACCGATCGGGCGCGTTACTCTGCGAACGTTTTCTACGTAGATTGGCAGGAGCCGCAGCTTAATACAGCTACAGCTTGGTATGCTTTCTTTATGGCACAAAACGGGGACTCTGCTGCGACCAGTGGCTTGGAGCTGGAAGCGGAATTTGCGCTTTCGGAAAATTTGAGCCTGCAGACCGGTTACACCTATACCAAAGCGGAGCTGACCGCAGATCTACTGCAGGTGCAGACCGGCAGCCTGATTGCGGAAGATGGCCACCAGCTGCCTGGCATCCCCGAAAATGTTGCCACGGTAGCGCTCTCCCACCGCTACTTCGTGACAGAGGGTATCGAGTTGGCGAGTCGTATCGGTGGTTACTACCAGTCCAAGACGATCAACTCGGTACAGGATACCAGTATCCAGGATGAGCACGACGCTTTCAGTCTCTGGAATGCTTCGGCATCGCTCCTTACCGATACCTGGGTGTTGTCGCTGTATGCAAAAAACCTGTTCAACAACGAAGGTGTAACCGGTAGCTACCCGAGTGCCTACATGAGCACTGACACCGGAGTATTTGAAAACTACTACGGCAACAACCAGCGTCAGTACATCACAACGCCGAGAACCCTTGGCCTTAGCGCAAGCTATACCTTCTAATCATTATCGCATTGTTGCTTCAACGGCCGGGCAATCCCCGGCCTTTTTTATTTGTGCAACTGGATAGTTTCGATTGGGTACTGGTACAGTATGGAGAAATCGTTCAGCGCGAAGCGGGAATCAATGACTACAGTGGATCAGCATTGTCTGGAGGCGCGTGCGCTGCTTGCGCAAGGTAAGCTGCGTGAATCCATGGCTTGCATTAAAGTCTTGCTGGAGGCTCGGCCCGAGAGCACTGATGGTTGGCTGGTGTTAAGTGAAATCCAGGCGGCGACAGGAAACTTCCAGGCCGCAGTGATGGCCTCTGAAAAAGCGATAAGTCTGGGAGCGGAGAATTCGGAGGTTCTGCTTCAGTTCTGTCGCTGTGCACATGCATTGGGTGATCGAGCAGAACAAATAAGCCTGTATCTAAATCGTTTGGCTGGAATGCCGCGCTTGAGCGCTTATCAGTTAAATGAGCTTGGCAGACTCTTCACAGCCATTGATCAACATCAAAAAGCAAAACATCAGTATCAGCGTGCCGTAGAACTGAGCAGCAATGAGTCAGGATTTTATTACAACCTGGCCACTGCACAGCGTTTTCTCGGCGAGATAGGAGAGGCCGAGCAGACGGCTAGTCGGGCGATTGAGCTCAATCCCGCGGATAGTGACGCGCATCTGTTGCGTTCAGGGTTGCGCCGACAGACAGAGGAAAATAACCATTTGACCTCTTTGCAGGTATCACTTACCCGCAGCGGGGTCTCTGTGCGGGATCGTGTCAACCTGCACTACGCGCTTGCCAAGGAGCTTGAGGACCTGGGGAACTGGGAAGAGGCGTTCTCCAACCTTCAGGTTGGCGCCGGCTTGCGGCGAGAGCATATGCGCTACGACCTTCAGGGCGATCTGGCGGTAATGCAGTCATTGCAAAATAATTTCGATTCAAATTTCTTCGCAGTCAAAAGAGAAAGTTGCGAGTCCAACGAACCCATTTTCATTCTCGGAATGCCCCGCACGGGTAGTACTTTACTTGAACGAATTCTCGAATCTCATACTGGGGTCCAATCCGCCGGCGAGCTAAACAATTTTGCCCGCGAGATGATTCGTCTGGTTCAGAGTGCGGGAACTAATGTGGGGCGGAATAAGCTATCGCTGATCGAGTCCAGCCGCCAAGTCGATTTTCGGGTATTGGGAGAAAGCTACATTGCCAGTACGAGAATGCTAACTGGTACGAATAAGCATTTCATCGATAAATTGCCGTTCAACTACTTGTATATTGGGCTAATACATGCGGCGCTGCCCAATGCCCGGATTGTTCATGTGCACCGTGACCCCATGGACACCTGTTATGCCATCTACAAGCAGTTGTTCCAGAGTGCTTATCCATTTTCCTATGATTTGAATGAGCTCGGGCAGTATTATCTTGCCTATCGTCACTTAATGGAACACTGGGAGTCCGTGTTGCCTAAGGGGCGGATCTGTCAGGTGCGCTATGAGGATTTGGTGGCAGATACCGAGGGCAGTGTACGCGGAGTGCTGGACTATTGTGGATTGGAGTGGCAGGCGCAATGTCTTGCCTTTCATGATAGCCGGCAGGCATCGACCACGGCCAGTGCTACTCAGGTTCGCCAGCCAATCTACGCCTCATCGATAGGGAAGTGGAAGAATTACCACCGGCAGTTGAGGCCACTTCAGGAAGTCCTTGAACGCGGCGGTGTGCAAATTTAAGCAAGAAAATAAAAATGGCAGCCGAGGCTGCCATTTCTATATGATGAGGAAAGCTTGCTATTTCAAGCTGCCCATCAGCACTTGCCCTTTTTCCTTCAGCGCCATGCAAAGCTTGATTCCTTCCTCCGTCTGATCCAGAGCCCGCTGGTACCCGGGCACCAGCTTTTGCTGTTGGGTAAACAGCATCTGTACCTGCTCCAGAGACTGCTGATCACAGAAGTTGGCGGCGAAGCGCGGGGTGTTGCGTCGCCACTGCTCGGGAATTTTTTCGACCACCGCGGTGAAATTATCCTGCAGCCACTGCCAGTTCTTGGCCTGCAGCTCAGGCTCCACCATCGCATTCTGGATAAGCCCAAAGGCTTCCCGCGCGCCCATGTCATCGCTCAGTGCGAGGTTATGGACGATGTCCAGCTGCGACGGGTCAGTAACACGGCCGATGGCATTGGCGCTGGCATTTTCGAACAGTGGATCGTCCAGTTCGCCGCGCATCTTGATCAGGTGCTCGAGAAATTCCTTGCCGGAATCCTGTATCGCCACGGTAAGCGCGCTCTCATACAGGTCTGAATCGAGGGCGTTGGAGTCCCGTTCTGTGCCAAAGCCGGTAAATTGCTCGGCCTGCTTTTGAAGTTGCTTGCGGATGTCCTTGTCCTTGCCTTCCAGGGCGAGGAAGCCGAGCAATCGGCTGTTCAGCAGTTTGCTTTCCGAGTCCTTCTTTTGTGCGAGTTGCTGCACTTTTTGTCCGTAGTGCTTTTTCAGGAATGCCTGCCAGTTGGCCGCATTGGCATCATCCACGTAGTGGTCACCGTATTTGGCGAGATAACCCAGAGTTGCTTCCACTACCTGGCGCTTGTCGGAGGTGGCAGAAAGGCGGATCACCTCCAGCAGGGTGCCCGGTTTGAGCGTACCGGCCTCGAAGGCGGCGAAGGCACTGTCGATCAATGACAGGCGCTCGGTGGGAGTAAGGTTGTCAAACTGTTCCAGCAGCGCCAGCCAGTTTTTTTCATCCATCGTGAAGCGGTAGTAGCCACTGCCGTTTACATTGGGCATTACCCAATTGGGACAAGCTCCACCCTTGAGGTCGATAGCCTGCTGGCTGCCGGTGAGGAATTCGCACTGTTGCAAACCGCCATCGCCACGGATGCAGAATGGAATACTCCACTGTTGGCCGCTGTCGGCAATCGGTGATCCCAGCGGTTTGTACCGCTGCTGGCTGATGCGTACCTTGGCCGCGCCTTCGGTATTACAGTCCAGGGTGACCGACAACAGGGGCACACCTTTCTGTTCCACAAATGTCCGGAAGGTTTCGGTCAGCTGCGGGCTGTTGGTTTCATCGCCGATGACTTTGTAGAAGTCCGGTGAATCAGCCACGCCGTCGGCAAACTGTTCGATATATCGGCCGAGAGCCGGGCGGAAGGTGTTGGCTCCAAAATATTCATCCACCATGTGGATAACGCCGAGGCTCTTGGAGTAAGTGATGGCATCGTAGGCGTTGCGAATATTGTTATTGTCGGTAATCGGTTCGCGAATGGCGCGGGTGCTGGCGAGGGAGTCCAGCTTCATGGCGCTGATGGCGCGCACTGCGGCGTTCAAGTCGTGGCCACCGTCCGGCTCCATGATGGTGAGCGCCAGCGGCGTGCCCCAGGTGGCGAAGCCTTCCTTCAGCCACAGGTCGTCCCACCAGGGCGGAGTGACCAGGTTGCCGAACCACATATGGGCGATTTCATGAGCGTGTACGCCAAGCAGGGCGAGGCGCAGGCCGGGGGCGGGTTCATCCCCTTCCACCAAAATACGCTGCTCGCGATAGGTAATGGCGGCGGAGAGCTCGGTAGCGCCGCTGGGCCATTGGGGTGCGGCAATAATATCCAGCTTGCGGAAGGGATATGGGCGCTGGAGCTGCTCTTCAAAAATGCGCAGCATTTCCGGGGTTTTATCCAGCACGTATTTCATATCCTTGCCGCGACCTTTGCGCGCAAAGCCGCGTAAGGGCAGTGGTTCCTTGCGGTACTTGTTGGCGGGGATTGCCGGGCGCTCTACCACGTCGAACGGGCCCACGGCGAGGGACAGCAGATAGGTGGGCATGGGGCGGGTCTGGGCAAAGGTGACCTTCTCCATGCCGTTGCCGGCATCCACGCGCTCGGTCTCTGGGCCGTTGCTGATGGCTTTGTAACCCTCGGGAATGGTGAGGCTGATGTCGTAGGTCGCCTTGAGACCGGGTTCATCGAACCCGGGCAGGAAGCGGCGTGCCTGGATGGATTCGGATTTGGCCAGGGCGTAGGCATCGCCTTTTTCTTCGACCTTGAACAGGCCGGCGAGGTTTTTATCGAACGGGGCGCTGTATTTGATGTGCAGGGTGATTTTGCCGGCCGGTACACCACCGGCGAAGTCAACGCGCACCACGCCGCTATCGAGCATCTGGCGGTAGTGGGCGGGTACCTCTTTGTTGTTTTCGGCGGGGACTATGGCCTTGGCTTCGGCGACATCGATGTTGTTGCCGTGCATCCAGATGTGGTCGGTCGCCTTGTCGATATCGATGTCGATTTCTACCTGGCCGTGAAAGGTGTCTTCACGAGGATCGAGGGTGAGGTCGAGGCGGTAGGCGCTTGGGCGGACGCCGTCGGGGAGTTTGCCGGCGGGTGGCTGTTCTGCGACGCTCGGTTCGGGCGCTTTGGCAGTGGTTTCAGTGGTGGCCGCCTGTTCCTTGGCGGCGGGTTCCGCTGCGGGTTTGTCTGTGGTGGTTTTGTTTTCGGTTCCGCAGGCGGAGAGGAGTATCAGTCCGGCAAGTAGCGTCGGAAGGGTAACAATTCGCATGGTAAATCTTTGCTTTGGAATGGTTGGTTCGCGGTCTCTCCCATTGTAGCGGGTTGGGTGGGATGGTTTGCAGGGGCATCGGGATAGGATGAGCCTCGTGTCAGCTCGGTGGCTTTTTAAGTGGTGCTTTGTAGCGGGTACCGTGGCGGCCAGGTGCCGGGGATTGGTTTTCAAAACCAAGCTAGGCGCCCCCCTATGAACCCATCCATGGGCGTTGCGGCGGCGACGTCCTGTCGCCGACGCTTTTGAAAACCAATCCCCGGCACCCGACCTTTGCTTGTTACTGCAGTGCTTTTGTCGCGACGGACTACAAATGCGGAATCGTCAGCACAGACTGCCTGCTGCTGCGATAGGGCACCACAATTTCATAATTCCTGTCTTCAAGCCTCTGATAAATCGTTCCCTCGGTATCGATCGCCAGTGTCACCACATGTCCCGGCGGTACGTCGTAGGAGGTGGTGAAGAGTTCCATGGAAATTTTTTGTGCCTGGCCCACCTGTGCGTTGCGCAGGGTTAAGGGGGCGTGGGTGATGAGGCGGCCGAGGCCGAGTGGGCCGGTGTCGTATAGGTGTACCTGGAGCTGCACTTCGGGCTTGCTGGGTTTTATCCACATTTCGAGGCTTGGTGTGCCGCGGATTTTGAAGGTACTCCAGTGTACTGGTGAGTTGTATTCGATGGCGTAGTAGCCGTTGATGCCGGTCATGTTGGTGTACACGGGGATGCCGAAGCCTTCGAGGGCGTCGGAGATGACTGGGATGCCGGTGCCTGCTTTGGTATCAGCGCCGCCGTGGAACTCATTACTCCAGCCCCAGCCGCTGTAGGGGCTGGTTTTCATGCTGCCGTTGTTGAAGTAGCTGAACCTCGGGTGCAGGTGGTACCGGGTGGTCTTGTCTGTTACCGGGAAGTCGTCGAACTGTTCAAGCTTGTTGCTGATGCGCACGGTCATGTCGACCTTGGGTTCGCTGTCGATGCCGTTGGGCTGGTCTTTCAGGTAACGATCGAACCAGCGGAAGGTGGTGGCCCAGATGTGGCCGTTATTGCCGCCGAGGGTTTCGGTGACGGCGTGGGTGCCGGGGTTGAGGAGCAGTTTTTTGGGGCCGTCCAGCAGGCTGTAGAGCTGGGTCATGCTGTTGGGCTTGAACAGGTAGTCGGCGAAGTTGTTGGACATGAGTACGGCAGTGCCGTTGCTGTTCAGTTCGGGCACATAGGAGAGTGCGGAGCGGGGCGCGGCGAACGCCTGTACGCCCTGGATGTTCTCGGCAGCGCGCAGGTTGGCCCAGATGGTATCCACTTCCGGGTCGAGGTTGAACGCGGTGGTAGTGAGGATAGTGCCCCACACCAGGTTGACGGTATTGCCCGGGTAGAGCCCCTCGATAACGTCGGGCCAGCCGGAAAGTGCCGCGACGGCATCCACACGGGGATCCTGTGCCGCGGTGACCAGCGAGATCCCGGCGCCGTAGGAAATGCCGGCCAATCCCAGCTTGCCTACCGCGTAATTGTCTTCCAGCCAGTCGATCAGCACGCTGGCGTCGGCGATGGAGTTGTTGCCGGCGACATCCACCAGCCCCCCGGAGGCCCCAAAGCCACGGGTGGAGTAGCTCATTACCAAGTAACCATTTTTGGCGAGCTCTTTTGCCTGCAGAAGGTACTGGTTCTTGTCGAGCATCCAGTTGTTGGTGAACAGCACCGTGGGGTAGCCGCCGGCAGGTGCCGGGGTATCGGGGACAAACAGATTGGCGTCGATCCCGGTGCCGTCAAAGGTGGTGATAACCACATCGGCAATAAACGTGGGTGCGGCCTGGGAGCTGGGGGTGAACGTGGCGCACAGGGCGCTGGCCAGCAGCGCCGGCAGGGCAAGTGTTTTCATGGTGTTTTCTCTGTATTTATTTCTTTTATTACAGCGTCATCGCGTTGGCCGATTGCATTGAGTGGCCGGAAGTTGAGTCTAGGGAGATGGTGCGGGGAAAGAAGTTGTCTTTTATTTGACTGAGAACTGGTTATCGGTCAGTGGCGTACGGCTATACGCAGAACTTTTCGGTCAGTTTGTGACTACTTGCGACCAGCCGGTCTGTGACCGGCTTATGCTCAGGGTGAATTACAGGTTCCCGTTTAAGATTGTTCTTTTTTTAACCAGTCAAAACCTGTATTGTGGCTTCTCGCGCAACATTGTTCAGAAAGTGATCAGTTGCTTCCGTCGAGAAGATCTAGCGAAAATCCGGGTGGTCAGAATATGTTTTCAAGAATGCTCGCGTACTTAGTCGTTTTTTCCGGCTCATGGCTGTTTACCAGCGATGTGATGGCGGACAATCTGGCGAAAGACACCTGGTACGAAATTGACAGCGCTAACTTTCAGATCATCACCAATGGTGAACCCAGTTCGGTGCGTCGCCTTGCGGAAGATCTGGAGCGCTACCGCGCGGTGGCATTGAGTCTGCTGGGCGCAAAAGATGACGGTGCCAAGCTGACCATCTACGCCGCTGCGGACCGCGAGAGCTATGCCGGTCTGGTGGGCGAGGATCTTTCCGAGCTGACCAACGGCCTGTTCGACACCACCGCCGAGGGCAGCTATGCCCTGGTGAACCTGGACGGCCGCACCGGTGAGCGCCAGCTGGAAGCGCGGGAGTTCCTGTTTCACGAGTACACCCACTTCCTGAGCTACAACGGCACCACTACCCATTATCCGTACTGGTACAGCGAGGGCTTTGCCGAGTTCATGTCCACCATGACCTTTGGCCGGGGCAATACCTACGATATCGGCGCTATCCCCGGCGAGCGCGCCATGACGCTGCTCTACACCTCTCCGCTGCCCCTGAAGGAACTGTTGCGCGCTACCGTGTACAACACGCCGGATGAAGAGAAGGGCCGCGTGTACGCCAGCGGCTGGATGCTGGCCCACTGGATCGTGATGAAGAGTGGCAAGACCGAGGAGTTCAAGCAGTTCGTCAAGGACTACAACAACGGTGCCGACCCGGTGAAGGCGCTGTCGAAAAACCTGGGTATGTCCATCGATGAGATCGAGAAGGTCTACAACGAGCAGTTCCGTGAAGGCCGCTTCCAGCTGGCGCGCGGCAAGGTACCTGCGACCTTTAAATCCGAGCGCCCGAAGCTGAAAGTATTGAGCGGTGAGGAAACCGTAGTGGAGCTGGCGCGCTTCCTGGTGAAATCCGGCTACAACACTCACGGTATCCACGAGCTGGTGGAATTCGCGGAGCGCGAAAACCTGTACGCCCCGGAATTGACCGCAGTGCGCGCCGATGCGGCAACCCGTGAAGGTGACTTCGACCAGGCAGCACGCCTGCTGGCCCAGGTGGCGCCTTCCGACCGGAGTAATTTCTGGTACCAGAAGGCCCAGGCCTGGTTGTGGCTGAATCGCGAGATCGGCTCCATGGGTGGCGACCGCAGCAACGAAGCGTTGAAAGGTGCGCGGGACAAATTTGTGAAGCTGGTGAATAACCAGTCCGGTGAGGCGATGAACTGGTACGGCCTCGCCATCAGCATGCAGATGCTGGGCTACCCGAAAAAGCAGTATGTGGAAATGCTTGAGCAGGCCTACCTGCGCGCCCCCCGCGAACTGCACATCGCCCAGTGGATGGCTCAGGAGCTGTACGAACGCAAAGATGCGGACTACTTCGCCGAGGTGGCACAGCCGCTGATGCTGGAGCTGACCGATGAAGCCGAGTACAACCAGATGAAAAATATGCTGGCGGAACTGAAGCCCAAAGCGGTGGGTCAATCGATAACCCAGGGCAACGCTTCGGTAAAAGACAAGAAAAACAATACGGCGGCTGGGGGCTCCAGCAAGGCAACGCCCTGATTACTCGCAGGCTTCTTTGCCAAATTGACAGACTATTCAAGGGGAGCTTTGCTCCCCTTTTTATTGCCTGGAAACGTCGATTGGTATCAGCCTTCGTAATTTTCCAGTGACCACCGTGCCCAGAATTCGACAGTGGCCGCTCGCTGGCAGCACCTTCACGATGTGCTAGCTGGATAACTGCGTAGCGCGCATCAGCGTTGCCATTTGCATCGGACTCTCGGGCTTTTGCGCCAGCCGCTCGTTGGCGAATGCTTCCGCGAGGGCGCGCTCGCCACTGCGAATAGCCGCTTCTGCGAGAGTCCAGTCGATGATATCGCGCTGCGCGTGGCTACCGCCGAATTGCTGGAAAATATAGCGAGCGCCATGCAGCTGCTGCATGGCCTCCGCGTAGTTACCGCGTGCGAATGCGATAAATCCTTCAACCAGTGGCAGACCAGTCTGGCTGGCCCAGCGCATCACGTCGTTCGTGGCATTCCCTTGCTCGCGCAATTTCTTGTGCAACACATTCACGCGTTCCGTGTGTCCGGCCACCAAGTAGGCCATTACGGCATGCCAGTCGTTGAACGGGTAGGAATGTCCATCCGCAAGCGGCAGCCAGCAATCGGCTACTTCTTCGCTGCGCGACGCTACGTCAACACCCAGCATCCAAAGGCGCCACAGCAGTGCAGAGGCATCCACCAGGTCCAGTGCCATGGAGCTGGTCTCGGCACGCACGGCGTTATCGTAGAGCCTTGTTGCTTCGTCAATTTCCTCCAGGTCCAGGTGAAACAGGGCGCGATGCCACCAGTTGTGCACTTTGAAGAAATTTTCCTTGTCCGCCCAGAAGGGTTCCCGGTTTTTCATCCACTCGATACCCTCTTGTGCGCGCCCCTGCATTTCCAGCACGTGAGTTACTGCGTGATGGGCCCAGCAATCGAAAGGTTCCAGGTCGAGGGCGCGGCGGCCGTATTCTTCCGCGCGGTCATATTCGCCGCATTCCTCGAGTCCGAATGCGTACATACCGAGGAGCAGAGAATAACCGGGGATCTCCGCCGACCAGTGCGGTAATACTCGGGCGATCCGATCCCGCAAGTTGCGACTGTTGGTACGGTAAAAGTCCATCAGGTGACCGCACTGGATGCCGACCAGGTCGTGAGGATAGTGCGCATTGTGGAAGTCGAGCTGCTCTGCAGCAGCGTGCCAGTTGCCAGCGATCAACTGCTCGAGAGCAAAAACATGTGAGGCCTCCCGTTCGCTCATGGGAAGTTTACGGGCCGTTTTGAGTATCCTTTGCGCCACCCGGGTCGCCTCCGGTTCAGTGGCTGTGGCGTACATATACGCCTGTAGCAGGTGGCCCATAACGAATTCAGGCGCCTCGATGACAGCCTGTTCCATATTCGGAAAGGGGTCTTCACTGTACAGGTTGAATGCTCGCCTTCCTTTGTCATACAGGTCGGCGGCAGTCGTCGTGGCTCCAGTCAGGGGATTGCCTTGCGCGTCTTTAATCATGAGTTCGCCTTTGCGAGCAGAGGGTGTCGAAAAGGTTAGCCCATCCCCAGAAGCGCTTGCGCGCTGCCGAGAGCAACGGCGTGGTCTGGTTTCCGCCCGGCAAGCGCGGCCCTAGCTATGTCCGCCTTTCATAGGCGGGAGTTTCATAGGGACTATAGTCAGTCTCTTCATAAATCCATGAAATCGGCGCATCCACCTTGCGCTGTTCAATCGTCTTGCGGAAGATCTCGAGATGCGTGCGCTCCATGACTTCGTTGAGCTCACTGCGATTGCACAGCTCCATAAATACACCCGCCTGCATAAAACCCTGAAGCCGGTGGCGTTCCACAGGGGGTATCGGATGCCCGCTCTTGGAAACCTTGAATAGTTGAATAAAGCGGCGTTCAACTTCCTTCATGAAGGATTCTTTATTCATGGGCTTTTTTCCATTTTGCGATAAATGCCAGAGGCGGATTTGCTGGAGTCTCTTCCAGGTCGGCACAATAGTTGCCGACGTTGGCGGGGAGCTCTTCGATATACTGGAGTGAGAAGTCAGCGGAAATGGCGGCCATCAGGATGTCGCTGAATGTGTGTTGGAAGCAGTAGTTCTCGGCGGACTCGTACTTTTCACCCGCAAAATAATCCAGTCCACCCTCTTCCCGCTGCGCGCTTCTGTCGAAGTAGGAGTATGCCAGGCTGGATGGAGTCCCTTCCTCGTACATATTCAGTACAGGATGGATCTCTTCCATCAGGAGTATGCCACCGGGCTTCAGCAGGGCAGAAACGATGGAAAAGAACTCTTTAACCCTCGGCATCCACGCAAGCACGCCCACGGTCACTACGGCAAAGTCGAAGGTATTGTTATAGCTGTCTGGAAGGGCATAGATGTTGTGATGCTCGAACTGCAGGTCGGAATGGGGGCTGGCGTTGGCGAGCGCTCGGGCCTGTTCAACGAATTTGCGGGAGCCATCGATCCCGAGACAGTAGCCGGCGCCCTTGTTCTTTATGGAAATCAGGTCTTTGCCATTATTGCAGCAAACCTGCACAACGGACTTGCCAGTGATGTCCTGGCTGTCCATGAGCCGGTTGAAGTCTGGCTCGAGGCCATTGTATGTATTCTCGGACACCCGGTTGATCAACTCGGGGTTACGGCGCTCATGCACTTCGGCGGCCTGGTCCCAGCTTTTTAGCGTTTGCTCGGTATAAAAGCGTATCTTCTGTTCCATCACGAAATTCTTATGGTTGTGCGTTGTGACTTATGCGGATTACTCCGGGATACTTTTCTGATGCCCACTCGTGACACAGGTCGTCGAGAAACTGGGTTAGCTCCGCTTCGTCTATCTTGTCCGGAATATGTATGTCGGCACTTCTGCGCTTGCCCTCCGGCCCTGGATAGAAGGTCGACCAGCCGCGGTTGGTTTTCTCTATCAGGAGCTCCCGGCCGAAGACGTTGTATCGAAAAGTTTGCATTGCTCAACTCTACCCGTTCACTACCAAGACCTCCAGAAACAACCGCACCGCGGGCTGTTCTGCAGCACTACTTTTGAATGTCAGAGCATTCTGGATCTGGTAGCGGAACCGGTCGGGAAACAAGGCGACTAGTTTCCCCTGTGCCACATACTCCGCCGCCAGGTACTGCGGTAAAAACCCGATGAACTTCCCCGACAGGATCATCGCCAGCCGTGCCGCCATGTGGTTGGCGATACTTTTCTGCGGAAAAAGCCTGTACAGGTGTGCCGCGCCCGATAGGACGGCGTGATCGGGGGCGGCAAGTTCCTGCTGGGTGACTAATTCCTCATCGGTTTCCCCTGCACTGGCGCACGGGTGGTGTGCGGCACCGTAGAGCAGGGACTGGTGGCTGAACAGGGGCTGGTAGCTGAGCCCCGGGCGACGGGAGTGCAGGGGGTTTATGCCCACATCGGCGCGGCCGCCGAGGATCTCCAGTTCCAGCTCGTGAGGGGCTGCCAGTTTTATCTCCAGTTGCAGCTGGGGAGCGCGCTCGCGCAATCGCGCAATGGTGGCCGGCATATCCAGGTGAGGCATGGCGAGCATGTCGTCCGGCAGCACGATGCGCAGCTGGCCGGTGAGCTGCGACTGAATGGCGTTCACCTGGCTGCGGAAGCTGGCGAGGTGACCGTCGAGCTCCTCGATGGCCTGGTAAAGGGCCTCGCCCTCACGGGTGAGCTTGAAGTCGGCTCGTCCGCGGGAACGGATACATAACTGCATGCCGAGGCGGGTTTCCAGGTCCGACAGGTGCACACTGATGGTGGAGCGACTGATGTTGAGCGCCACCTCCGCCGGAGCCAGTCCGCCGGCCTGCACGACTTCTCGGAAGACCCGCAGAAGGCGCAGGTCCATATCGCTCAGGCGCCCAGTTAGGGATTGTGTGCTCTTGGCCATGGTCTGCTCGCATGAAGTTGGGGTTGATTGAGTAAAGTTTGATGGATCTGAACTTTAGTTGCAAAGATCTTACTATTCGCGGTCAGACTCCCGGTCCAGAATCCCTGAAAAGCCCATATACACGATAATCAGGGAGTGTTCGATGAATCTGAACAATAACCAGTTACTGAAGACCCAGAACTTTATCGACGGCCAGTGGCGCGATAGTGCCGGCAAAGAAGGTACTGGTAAGCTAGCGGTTACTGACCCAGCCAGTGGCGAACTGCTGGCAGAAATTGCCGATGGCACCGCCGCCGATGCTGAGCAGGCAGTGGCCGCCGCCCATGCCGCCTTCCCCGAGTGGAGCCGCAAAACCGCCAGTGAGCGCGCGGCAGTGCTAAAGCGCTGGTACCAGCTGATCGCGGAAAACCGCGAAGACCTGGCGCGCCTGCTGACCCTGGAACAGGGCAAGCCCCTGGCGGAGTCCATGGGCGAGATCGATTACGGCGCTTCGTACATCGAGTGGTATGCAGAGGAATGTCGCCGTGCCTACGGTCAGACCATCCCAACCCACAACCCGGCAATGCGACTGCACACTATCCGCCAGCCGGTGGGTGTGGTGACCTGTATCACCCCATGGAACTTCCCAAATGCCATGATCACCCGCAAGGCGGCACCGGCGCTCGCCGCGGGCTGCACGGTGGTGATCAAGCCCGCATCGGAAACACCCTTGTCGGCGCTGGCGCTTTGCGCGCTGGCAGAAGAGGCTGGGCTGCCGGCCGGCACCCTGAATGTGGTGGTGGGCACTGACTCCGCTGCCATCGGCAAGGTGCTCACCCAGGATCCCCGTGTCGCGAAGTTCACCTTCACCGGTTCCACGCCGGTGGGCAAGCTGTTGATGGCCCAGTGCGCGAGCACGATCAAGAAGATGTCCATGGAGCTCGGTGGCAACGCGCCGTTTATCGTGTTCGACGATGCCGATATCGATGTGGCGGTGACCGCCTGTATTGCGACCAAGATGCGCAATGCGGGTCAGACATGCGTGTCTACCAACCGTATTTATGTGCACGAGGCGGTGCATGACGAGTTTGTGGAAAAGTTGCGTGTACAGATGGAGAAGCTGCAGCCGGGGCATGGGCTGGAAGAGGGAACGACCTTTGGTCCGTTGATTTTCCGCCGCGCGGTGGATCGGGTGCACGGTCTGGTGGAAGAGGCGGTGGCCAATGGGGCGCGCCTGATCTTGGGTGGGGATTTCCTGCCGAATGGCGAGAACTATTATGCGCCAACTTTGCTGACGGATGTGCACGATGAGATGCGGATTGCCCAGGAGGAGATTTTTGGGCCGCTGGCGGTGGTGCAGAAGTTCCGTGACGAAGATGACGTTGTCCGTCGCGCCAATGATACGCCATTCGGGTTGGCGGCTTACGTGATGAGTGAAAACATTCGTCGAGCGAATCGGGTGGTTGAGGCGCTGGAGTATGGAATGGTGGCCTGTAATGCGGGCGTCTTCTCGACCACGGTAGCGCCGTTTGGCGGCTGCAAGGAATCCGGCATCGGCCGCGAGGGCGGTGTTGAAGGTATGGCCGAGTTTTATGAGACGAAGTACTGCTGCTACGGCGTTTAAGCGTCTTCGCTGCATTTGATCCTTCTAAATGATTTTTTGGGCGGCAAAGCACCGGGTGCGGGTTTTCAGGATCGCTGTGAACCCATCCCTGGGCGCTGCGGCGCAAACTTCCTGTTTGCGACGCTCCTGAAAACCCGCACCCGGTGCTTTGCCTTCGCATCAATTTTTTTACTACGTTAGAGATACGTACGAAATAACATCGGAGAGAACCATGTCCGAACTGAAAACCGACGCATTCTGGATGCCCTTTACCCCCAACCGCACTTTCAAGGCGGCGCCGCGCATTGTTGAGCGCGCGGAGGGGATTTATCTTTTTGAAAAATCCGGTCGTCAGATCATCGATGCCACCGCAGGTCTGTGGTGTTCCAACGCGGGCCATTGCCGCAGTGAGATTGCCGAGGCGATTCATCAGCAGGCGATGAAGCTGGATTACAGTTCCATTTTCAACTTCGGCCACGAGTTGAGTTTTGAATACGCGGAGCGCTTGGTGCAGTACACACCGGAGCCGCTGAATCATGTGTTCTTCGGCAACTCCGGTTCCGAAGCAGTAGAGTCGGCGCTGAAGATTGCGCTGCAGTACCAGCGTGCCCGCGGCAAGGGTTCGCGTACCATGTTTATCGGTCGTGAGAAGGGTTACCACGGGGTGAACTTCGGCGGCATTTCTGTGGGTGGTATTGCGCCCAATTACCAGAGCTTTGGTCAGCCGGTTAAAGCGAACCACATGCGTCACACCCTGGATATTGAGCGCAATGCATTCTCCAAAGGTTTGCCGGAGCATGGTGTGGAGCTGGCGGAGGATCTTGAGCGTCTGGTGGCATTCCACGGTGCGGATCAGATCGCGGCGGTAATCATTGAGCCTTTCTCCGGTGCCGGTGGTGTGGTGTTGCCGCCCAAGGGCTACCTGAAGCGTATCCGCGAGATCTGCGATCAGCACGACCTGCTGCTGATTTTTGATGAGGTGATCTCCGGTTGGGGGCGCACCGGTTCGCCGTTCGCGTCACAGGAGTTCGGTGTGACGCCGGACATGATTACTTCGGCCAAGGGTATTACCAACGCGGCAGTGCCTCTCGGTGCGGTCTTTGTCAGTGACAAGATTTACAACACGGTCACGGATGCGGCGGCCGAGGGGATGGTGGAGTTGTTCCACGGTTACACCTATTCCGCGCATCCAGTGGCGTGTGCGGCGGGCATGGCGACGCTGGATATTTACGACCGTGAGGGGTTGTTGACCCGCGCATCCGGAGATATCGGCAAGTACTGGGAAAATGCCCTGCACTCGCTGGCGGATCTGGACAATGTGATTGATGTGCGCAATTACGGTCTGGTCGGTGCCATCGAGCTGCGCGCGCCGGAGAACCTGAAAGGCAAGTTTGGCGGCAAGGCGTCCGCATTGGCCTGGGAGGCGGGTGTAATGGCGCGCGGTATTGGCGATGC
Source organism: Microbulbifer elongatus (assembly GCF_020524885.1). Classification (GTDB taxonomy): domain Bacteria; phylum Pseudomonadota; class Gammaproteobacteria; order Pseudomonadales; family Cellvibrionaceae; genus Microbulbifer; species Microbulbifer elongatus_A. Next base: position 110,276 of record NZ_JAIVKJ010000004.1, read on the forward strand.
CCTGTGTATGTCGCCGCCGCTGATTATCGAGATGCACCAGATCGATGAGATCGTCAGCAAGCTGCGTGAGGTGATTTCCAGCCTGGCATAAGCCCCGTCGGCGCTCGCTTTGCGTGAGGGCAAAGCGAGCGCCGAAAAATCGGGATGCAGTTGGGTTACGGAAAGTGCCAATCTACAATGAAAGTTGTAGTCGGCCGTGCAGCAAAAGTGCGAGATCGTAATGGTCTGTGCGCTCTGTTGACTTCGCCGGTCACATTGTGGAGCGGCGCCTCCGGCTACCAGCGCGCCCGGCCTCTGTGCGCTTCGCCTTTCGCGGCGGGCGGGGGCCGGGCGCAGCTCTTTTTATTCTCTTCATTTTTTCATAACCGAAATCGGGTAGGGGTCGTGGTTTGTCATTTCGGTGACAGCCAGTGTTGTGCAGTTGTGAGGTGACACATGCGACATCCCCCGCTGATTTCTTCTTCCCGTTTGCTGCTCTGGTGCCTTTCCGTTGCACTACTTGCGGGATCCTGTTTGGTCACCGCGCAGACCGTAGGGAGTTCCAGTGGTGAGTCCGAGGAGGATTACCAGCGCGACCCCAATCGTCAGCGCGAGCTATCTGCGGGTGCTACCCGGCTGACCCTGAGCGGCAACATCTACTACTACCAGGGCGGCTACTTTTACAAAAAAGAAGACGATGGTTACCTGCGGGTAGAGCCGCCACTGGGGGCGGAACTTACCTTCGTCCCTTACGGCAGTCGGGGGTTTGAGATTGAGGGGCGTAGTTTTTTTCTCAGCGGCACGGGCACCTTTTACCGTTACGAGCCGCGGCGTCGCAGCTATATCGTGACCATGCCGCCGTACGCATGGCGTCGCGCGCTTGAGGGCAACACAAGCATTGCGGGTGCCTATGAGGATCGCCTGTACGGTTACCCCGACGAAGATCTGGATGACTTGCGCGATCGCTCGGGCATCCCCCGCGCCTATCCGCCGGACGCCCTATCCCCAGACGAACAGGATAACGATGGAGTCCCGCTATTCGAGGCCGATGGATATCGTGACCGGCGCCGCCGCGCTCCCAGGCCCTACGCCAATGTGCGCCCACCCTACGACCTCAGTGGAGAGCGCAACGACAACCGCGCCCTGTTGGAAGCCGCCTGCCGCCAGGACGCGTTCGATGCGGCGCGCCGGGGTAGCAGCCTGGAAGACCAGCGGCTGCGACTCTACAAGCGGGAATATCGCGACTGTATCCAGCGCTACGAGAAACGACGCTGAACGCTGGGATTTCTCATCTAAACTGATTCAGATGTAATTTCCCCACAGGGATGGGGTTGCAGTGCATAGGGTTACAGGCAAAGAGGTACAGGGATAGTCTCATTCATGGGAGTTTTCAACGCCGCCCTTTTTCCGTGTTTCCTCCGCAGTTGCGCCCTCATCGTACGTGCCTTATCCGTTTGTCTGTGTCTGTTTTGCCTGCTGGTTCCTTCTTTTGCCGGCGCGCAACTTCCCACCACCAAGCCGAAAGAATTTTCCCCGGTAATACCTGACTTCAATAGCCTTGCAGCCGACTGGTGGACACAGTGGCCGGATGCCACCCTCGAGCAGCGCGATCAATGGTTGGCTGAAGTGGACAAGGCCTGGAAGGAGTGGAGCGCGACATTGCCGGAAGAGGGGGAGCTTGCCGATGATATTGCGACCGTCAATCAGCGGCTCGAAGGTATCCGCAAAATCTGGGCGAAACGCGAGGGGCTGAAAAAGGTCGGTGTCCTGCCGGAAATCGCCTTCCCTCCGAATCCGACGGTATTGCAGTGGGCAGAGTCGGACGCGGGCGTTATTCGCGGCAAGCAACGGTATGACGGCCTTAAGCTTGAAAAGTCGCAGATGGACGAGAGCGTTGATCTGTCGCTCAACCGCCTGCGGGAAACAGCCGGTGCGCTGCGGGATAAGCATCGTTCGAACCCGGGCTTTGCTAAGGCCACAGTGAATTTATTTCAGGCCCAGATAAATCATCTGCTGGTGCTGGAAGAGCAGAGCATGCTGATGGAGCAGCTGACGGCCTGGGGCGATGAATTGAAGTACGCCGACGGGGAGTTGACCCGGATGCTGAAGGAGTTGCAGTTCAGCAGTGAAGCGGCAGAGAAGCTGGCGGCGGCACGTACCGAGGAAAAGTCGAATCTCGAAGAACTGACGCGGGAGCGCAGTGACTCTCGCGATCTGATTTTTGAAAGCGCTGATGCTGCCGTCACCATGGCACAGCAGATCCAGATGATGATCTACAACGTTGAGGCACTGGAGAATCGCCTGCAGCTGCGCAAGCAGGAGCTGCTATTGGCAATGAACAGTGTGCTGGACGCTGACGGCTCCGATGAAAAACTCTCAGTCAGTAAAGACCTGGTGAACAACGCGGTAACCATACGTGAAAACCTGGTGCGGCAGTTGAACGTGCGCCAGCGCCAGATTGTCGCTTGGGTAGGAGAAGATTCCCAAGCCATGCGCAAATGGTGGCGGCAGTTTGAGAAAGTTGCCAGTGGTCTCGGTCGCGTGCGTGACCTTACCGAGGATGTGAAGCGCTACGAGGCCGCACAACTGTTTGTGTACCAGCGCCAGCAGGGCTGGTGGAGCACCATGGGCAATCGCCTCCTGCTGCAGCTTCAGGAAGTGCGCACGGGCTGGCGCAATCTCGCCAATTACGAGCTGTTTGCCATTAGCGAGCAGCCGATCACCCTGAAAGACATCGCCAAGATGATTCTGGTGATTCTTGCCGCCTGGGCCTGTTCGCGGATATTGAATTGGGTGCTGCGGCGGATGGTGCATAAAAACCGCACCAGTGAGCAGGGGGCTTACACCCTGTGGCGTATCCTCAATTACTGTATTGTCCTTATCACCTTCATTATCCTGCTCGCTATGGTGGGGCTGGACACCTCGAAGCTGACGTTGATCGCTGGCGCGCTTTCCGTGGGTATTGGCTTTGGCATGCAGGCGATTTTCTCCAACTTTATCTCCGGCATCATTTTGCTGTTTGAGCAGCCACTGCGGGTGGGAGATCTGGTCGAACTGGAATCTGGGGTCTTCGGGCGTATCCGCGATATCAATGTGCGCTCCACGCGTATTACGACCCGCGACAACGTGGATATCCTTGTCCCCAATTCAGAATTTGTCACTGGTCGCGTCACCAACCATACCCTGGAAGACCCGGTGCGGCGCATTCATGTCATGTTTGGTGTTGCCTACGGCACCGACCCGGAAGTAGTGCGCGAAGCGGCGATGGCAGCGGCGGAGCGGGTGCCAGTGACGTTCACCAACTGGCAGCGCAAGACCGAGGTTTGGCTTGCCGGTTTCGGCGATAGCTCGCTGGACTTCAAGCTGGTGGTTTGGGTCAACAGTAATGCGGTGTCATCCCTGGGTGATCTCACTGCGCTGTATAACATCGAACTGTTGCGGGAATTCAATGAGCGGGATATCGAGATTCCCTTTCCCCAGCGGGATCTTCACGTGCGCAGTTGGGGTGAATCTGTTCCCGCGGCGGCGGCCGTGGGGCTGGCGAGTTCGCAGCCGGCGGACAGTCAGGCCGCAGAACGCCGGGGCTCAGCGGGCGCCGAAGACTGGCCGGGCGCCGGCGGCGAAGATGCCGCCGACGGAGAGGGCGGCGCTGACGGGGCAGGCGGTGGAGGTGATGACGGCGGTTCCCCCAGCCACTGACGCGTTCGGCCACCTTTTTGCCCAAAATACCGCCAGCGGGGCTGTTCATAATCTCCAGCCGCTGTATTCTGAGTGGCTCGAATGGATCACCGGTGTTGATCACTCCAAATCGCAACTGAGTCGCAGGTCCGCCCTTGCTGATTATCCCCATCCAGAACAAGCCTGACTGGCGTCGCCCGCCTCTGGTTTGTTTTGCGCTGATTCTGGTCAATCTTCTGGTCTTCGTGCTCTATCAGAGTGGCGATGAGGCCCGCTGGCAGGTGGCTGAGGAGTATTACTTCTCCAGTGGCCTTCCGGTGCTCGAGGAGCAGCTGTTCTACGAGTTTGTGGATGCGGAAAAACCCGAGTGGCGTACCCTGGCCCAGGGCGCGGGGGAAGAGTTCATCTACGAGCAGCTGTTGTGGAGCCACGAGTTCCACGACTGGTTGATGCCTCAGTTGGCCGCCGAGGGTGAGCAGCTGTGGCTCGATCAGCGCCACCAGTTCAGTGCGCTGCGGGATCGCCTGTCCAGTTTTGCCTATGGGCTTACTCCTGCGGAGCCAACGCTGCAAGGGCTGTTTGGGCATATGTTCTTGCACGGTAGCTGGGAGCACTTACTGGGCAATATGATTTTTCTGCTCCTGTTCGGGTTGTCGGTCGAGTTGGCGTTGGGAGCCACCTGGTTTATCGGCCTGTACCTGCTCGGCGGCCTCGCCGCTGCCGGCCTGCATATGGGCGTGGAAGCCGGGAGTATGATGCCGGTGATCGGCGCCTCCGGTGCGGTCTCTGCGGTAATGGGTATGTTTGTGGCGGTTTACGGCGTGCGCCGTCTGCGCTTCTTTTACACCCTCGGTTTTGCCTTCGGGGAATTCACCGCTCCCGCCCTACTGGTATTGCCGCTGTGGTTGGGCAAGGAGGTTTTCGGGTATTTCTTCGGCAGCGACAATATTGCTTACTGGGCGCACTTTGGTGGACTGGTAGCCGGTTTTGTGTGCACGATGGCTCTGATCCGACTGCGCCCCAGCCGCGAGATCCACGTCGAAGAGGACTTGCCCCCCTCACCGGAGCAGATGGCGCTTGCGCGTATCGAATCCCTGCAGAACAGTGGCAAACTAGTGGAGGCAGGGCAGGCGGCCGCCAGTGCACGGCGCCAGCATCCACAATCCCTTCCCTTGATTCACAAATCCATTGAGCTGAGCGCGCTGGCGCCGCAGAGCGAAGCGCACCACCGGGCCTGGTTGGCCCTGTTTGCTCTCGCTCGAATTCCTGAGCAGGACTTTGCACCGGTCGCCCGCGGTCTGGAGGAGTATCTGCAGCGCGCCGGCGAACCGCGTGCACTGAACGCGCGCGTGTGCCTGCTGCTGGCGCAGCGGGCGGCGAAAGAGAAACACTGGGTGCTGGTGGAGCGTCTGCTGCAGCGGCTGCAGCAGACCGAGCAGCGCCATCCGTTAATGGCGCGCCTGGCCAATGGCCTGGTGGAACATTACCGCCGCAGCGGTGACGAAGAGCGCGCGCGCAAGGCACTGCAAATAGCCCGCACCTTGCAGCCCTCAGCGATTTAAGCTGGTTGTGCGCGTTTTTCTGCAGACAGGATTGCCTGCAGTTGCTTCACCTCACCCAATACACTGCTGTTTGGAAATTTCTTCTGTACAAACGCCAGCAACTTGCGGCTGTTATCCGTGCGGTTGAAACCATCCATATAGATTTTCGCCAGTAACAGGTAGGCTCGGTCCAGCCGCGTGTAGTCCGGGTCTTCCTTGTGCAGGTTGTTGATCAATGCCAGTGCAGGCTTGAACTGGCGTTGTTGGTACAGCGCCTCCGCTAGCTGATGTCGCAAGAGCGATTTGTCGATTGCCGGGGCGCCCTGACTGCTGGCAATGGCCAGATACATTTCCGCGGCCTTGTGTGCATGATTCAGTTTAACCAGGCGCTCGAGTAGGTGGGGCCCCAGTTCCCGCAGCGCCTTTTTGTCGTCGGTTGCCAGCAGTAGGCGCACATAGCGCTCATTGAGTGCAATATTGTCCGGTTGCTCGCGCAGCACTTTCACCAGCGTCTTGCGCGCTTCATCGTGGCGGCCCTCGCGCAACAGGATCCCGGTGTCCGCCAGTGCCTTAAGGCGATCGAATTCCCGCTCTTCGAGAAACTCTTCAGTTTCCACCTGCGCAATAACACCCAGTTTGCGTTGCCGGGTCAGGCAGATGTAACCCATCATGGCACTGGTGACGATGGAGAAGTAACTGGTGATAAACGCCAGTAGCGGTAACAGCATCCACGCGGGAATTTTCTCCATCACCACCGGTAGCAGATAGGCGGGTGCAGCGGATACCGCGCTGGTGGAGAGCCACAGCAGCCAGTATGGCCAGCCGATAATCAGGGTGAACTGCAGCAACTTCAGTGGATTTACCGCCGCGCGCATGCTGTGCTCCAGTGCCAGCACGATCATGGCGGCGGGTGCCAGCAGTGACAGGGCGATTGAATACACCTGCACCGCGCTCTCTCCCATCCCGGCAAACAACATGCCCACACCACCAGCCACGAGAATCATGCCAATGACTTTTGCGAAGATCGCTGCGCTGCGCCCATCCTGGGCGTCGCCGAACGTCGGCGCATTCATTTGCCCGCTGGCGAGCTTTTCGATCACCAGCAGGTTGTAGCGCATCACTACCGCGAGCGTTGCCACAAACACGAAAATCGACAGCAGGCCCAACCCTGTCATGGCCAGCGCTGCCACCGCACAGATGGCTGAAACTGTCAGTGGCCCGGCGGTAAGGGCGTAGCGGAAGTAGAAGGGTGCCATCTGCCAGAAAGGTTTCGCCTTGTTGCTCGCGGCGATGTTTTCCAGCCGGTTATTGCACAGGATGCACTTGGGAGTGGACTTGAAGTAGTTGTCCAGCGAGCCAGGGACGCAGTTACTGCAATAGTCTTTGCTGCAGCCGGTGCATTGCCAGATGGCACCTGCTCCGGAGTGGTAGTGGCAGTTTGTTCCCATACTGTTATCCCCAAGCGTCCTTGTCGTTGTTTTTAGCCAGCAGAGTGTATCGGCACTTTTACCAGTGGCGCAAACCGCCTCCCCCGGCGGCGTAAACCCACACTTGCAGCCTGCTAGAATGACCCCAATATTGTGTGTTCTATATCTCAAAAATCGACAAAATCTGACAAGGTGTATAAATGACAACTGCGATGCAGGTACGGCTGGACAATACCGAGGCGGCGGAACACTGGGGTAAGAATGCTCTGTTGAGTTTCAGCGAAAGTGATGCCTGTATTCACGCCACCGAGGCTACCGGTGGTACCCTGGTAGCCGTACAGCGCGCTGCGCGTCGTCTGGATGGCATGGGGGTGGCGGACATTGTTCTCACCGGTGATCGCTGGGACCTGGAGAGCCGCTGGAGCTTCTGGGCCGGTTATTACAACCCGAACCGCAAGAGCACCCTGGACTGGGGCATCGGTGATGGTGAGGAACGTAAAGAGCTGGATGCGCGCAAGGCCGCCAGCCTGTGGGTGCGGGAAATTACCAATGGCTCACCGGAAAACGTCTTCCCCCGGGCGCTGGCCGAAAGCGCCGCCGACATGTTGCAAAAGCTGGCGCCCGATGCGGTGAGCTACCGTATCGTGCACGGTGACGAGTTGCTCGACGAAGGCTATATGGGAATCTACAACGTCGGTCGTGGCAGCGTGCGCGGCGGTGCCATGCTGCAGCTCGACTACAACCCCACGGGCAATGCGGATGCCGAGGTGGACATCTGCCTGGTGGGCAAGGGCATTACCTTTGATTCCGGTGGTTACAGCATCAAGCCCTCTGCAGGTATGGCTCATATGAAATCCGATATGGGCGGTGCGGCGATGGTCTCCGGCGGTCTTGCGCTGGCCATTGCACGCGGGCTGAAAAAGCGTGTGAAACTCTATCTCTGCTGCGCCGAAAACCTGATTTCCGGCCATGCCTTCAAGCTCGGTGACGTTATCCGCTATAAAAATGGCGTGACCGCGGAAATTCTGAACACGGATGCGGAAGGGCGACTGGTGCTGGCGGATGGTCTCATCGAAGCCAGCGAACAGAACCCTCGTATTATTCTCGATGCGGCAACCTTAACCGGTGCGGCGAAAATGGCAGTGGGTCGCGATTACAATTCGGTGTTGAGTCTCGAAGACGAGATGGCTGAAAAGGTTTTGAGCGCGGCAAAATCTGAAAACGAAAAAGCCTGGCGTTTGCCGCTGGAAAAATTCCATCTGGAGCAGATCCCTTCGGGCTTCGCGGAGATCGCCAACGTGGGTATGGATGGCACGCCTGGTGCTTCAACTGCAGCGGCATTCCTGGCCAAGTTTGTGCGGGATGAAGGTCGCGGCTGGGTGCATATGGATCTTTCCGGTTCTTACCTGCCTGGTCCGAATGATCAGTGGGCACAGGGAGCCAAGGGGCACGGGTTCCGTACCATTGCTCGGTTCCTGTTGGATAACTGATTGGCTGCGCAAGGTTTTGTGAAAACCACTTAGTAGTTTGGTGGCGGCGGAGCACCGGGGGAGGGTTTTCAGGACCACTGTAAACCCATCCATGGGCGCTGCGGCGGCGACGTGGCCCGGCCGCTTCAGCGCGGTGCCTTCGGCCCCTGTCGCCGACGCTTTTGAAAACAGATCCCCGTCACTCTGCCTTCGATTCGGAGCTTGGCGGTTTATTAGATTAATTGGAAAAAGGCTATGGAAGAGTATCAAGTGATGATCCAGTCGCGGGAATGGCTGGTCGGGTGGGGAACCCTCTCTCTGATTAATGCAGGTCTGGCGCAGGGGAAAAATCGTAGTGGCTTGATCTGGTGGGTTTTGAGCTTGATATTTGGCCCGCTGGCGACATTGGTTCTCGTGTTGCTCAGCAAGGCTCCAGCCAAATTACACGATTAATTCCGAAGTAATCGGGATACGTAGTTCCTCAAAACAAAAAAACCGGCACAAGGCCGGTTTTTTACATTTAAGAGCGGGCTTTAAACCACCGCCCCAATATGCCAGGGCGCAAACTCGTTATCCCCGTAATCCAGCTTTTCACTGGCACTCTTCTCGCCGGAAGCAATCGCGAGCACATGCTGGAAAATCATCTCGCCGCATTCCGCTACGGAATAGCGCTTGTCGAGGATGCCACCGCAATCAATATCCATATCCTCACGCATACGCTCGAACAGGTTTGAATTGCTCGCCAGCTTGATGCTCGGAACCGGTTTGCCGCCGAAGGCAGAGCCGCGGCCGGTGGTAAAGCAAACCACGTTCGCACCGCTCGCCACCTGGCCGGTAACAGAAACCGGATCAAAGCCCGGGCTATCCATAAATACCAGGCCTTTCCTGCGCACTTGCTCTGCGTACAGGTAAACATCCTGCAGCGCCGTAGTGCCACCCTTGGCTTGCGCGCCGAGCGATTTTTCCGCGATGGTGGTGAGGCCGCCAGCCTTGTTGCCCGGCGATGGGTTGTTGTTCAGCTCAACACCGTTGATTTGAGTGTAGTGCTCCCACCACTTGATACGATCAACCAGCTTTTGTGCCACTTCGGGAGAGCAGGCGCGGCGAGTCAGCAAATGTTCCGCACCGTAAATTTCGGGCGTCTCCGAATAAATAACCGTGCCGCCCTGCCGCACCAGAATATCGGCTGCTGCACCCAGGCCTGCGTTCGCAGTAATGCCGGAGTAGGCATCGCTGCCGCCACACTGGACAGCCAGTGTGAGTTCAGATGCGGGAACCGGTTCGCGTTCACAGGCATTCGCGGCGGGGAGCATTTCGGTCAGGCGTTCAATACCAGCTTCGATGGCAGCGCGGGTGCCGCCTTGCTGTTGGATGGTCATCACCTGGAAGCTGTCGCCTTCCTGCAGGCCGGTTTCGCGCATCAGGCTGGTGATCTGCATTGCTTCGCAACCGAGGCCGATCAGCAGAACACCGGCGAAGTTCGGGTGGGCAATATAGCCGTGCAGAGTGCGCAGCAACGTCTGGTAGCCCTCGCCGGAAGTGGACATGCCGCAACCGCTGTCGTGCCCAAGTGCCACAATGCCATCGATATTCGGAAAATCACGCAGCTTGCCGCTATCGCGGAAGTGAGAGGCAATCGCGCGGGAAACGGTAACCGAACAATTAACCGTGGAAACTACTGCGAGGTAGTTGCGGGTGCCAGCCTTGCCACTCGGGCGGCGGTAACCCATAAAGGTGGCGCGGTCTTCCGGCGCCACCAGCTCGGTGGGGACATAGTCGCGGCAAAATTCGTGCGCAACCTCGTGGTTGCCCGCTTCCATGTTGAATTCGTGTACGTGGGTGCCGGGAGCAATATCCTCCCGCGCAAAGCCGATGACCTGGCCGTACTTGATAACGGCTTCACCAGAGCGGATCGTGCGCACGCAGACTTTGTGCATCGCCGGTACATCGGTAACCAGCGGCATCATGCTACCCGCCCAGTTCACCAGCGTGCCCGCGGGCAGGGGAACCTTGCTGACGGCGACGTTATCGTCGGTATGTATATGAATGAGATCCATCTTTTCCTGACTCCGCTAATTCGGACTCGCGGTCAGTTGTCGTTATGATTGGTTGCAATCTAACACTATATTGGTAAGGCCGCAATCGAAAGGATAGTAGCATTTGGTAAGACTGTAATGTCAATATGCGTGTTGTGGTGGTTAAACCCGTTCTGTTAAACTGCAGGATCGCCATTATTGCCCCATATCCATGTGGGAGATGGCGCCATGATGGGCTTTTCACAGCCGGCCGGGACGACTGGTCAGGTTGGATGGGTTTTAAAAAGGTAAGGCAGGTTCGTGGCTTCAGGTCTGTAGCGCGACTGGTCTGCCTAATTGCATAAGGCGTGTGATCGAAGACTCCCGCCGGTATATACAAAAAAGAACTGATGCAGATTTAATTGCAGGAGAGTGGCTCGATGCAGGGTGCCAGACTTTATCAACAGGTAGCCGAAAAACTGGCTGCCGCGATTGCCGCCGGTGACTACCCGGCCGGTACGCGTTTGCCCGCTGAGCGCAAGCTTGCCGAGCGCTTCGAGGTTAGCCGTCCCACCGTGCGCGAGGCCATTATTGCCCTGGAGCTTGCGGGCTGCGTCGAGGTGAAGGGCGGTTCCGGTGTGTATGTCACCGATACCGAAGCCAGTGCATTTTCTGCCGGCGAGAGTGATATCGGCGCTTTCGAGATCCTGCAGGCGCGCATGATGTTTGAGGGTGAGGCCGCTGGCCTGGCCGCACGCGAGATGAGCGATTCCGAAATTGCCCAGCTGGCGGACATTCTCGATGAAATGGTGGCGGAGAATGCCACCGAATCCTCCGCCGAAGTGGCCGATGAAAAGTTCCACCTGCATATCGCTCAGTGCACCCACAACGACGCCGTTGTCTCCGTGTGCGAGCACCTGTGGAAACTGCGCAACAACTCTTCTGTATCGGCCCGCATCCTGGAGAAGGTGCGCCAGGCCGGCTCCAAGCCCCGTATTGAAGAGCATCGCCGTATTCTTGAGGCGATCCAGAACCGCGACCCGGAAGCCGCCCGCAATGCCATGCGTGACCACCTCCAGCGTGTGGTACAGCAGCTGCTGGACGCTACCGAGGCGGAAGCCCTGGAGCAGGCGCGTCGCGAGATGAGTGCGGCGCGCCAGCGATTTGCGCTGCCCTGAGTCGTTTATTCCTGCATGAATTCGAGGCCGGCCACAGCGCCGGCTTTTTTGTGTCTCGCGTAAATTCCCGCTCCTGTTTTGCCCCTGTGTGATCCCTCCGGCGAGTTGTTAGTTTCCGGTAATGCGATGAACGCGGCTGCCAACTCAAGACGTATTGCGACAGGCTGGTTGTTGCCCTTCCAAAATTGGTATGACAGTATTGGCTGGATTTTTCGACTGGTCTTGCCAGAAGTGCAGGCAGCGTCTATGCGATGATGAGTGCTCATAGTAAGCGCGATAGCTGCCTCAGTAGTTGCCAGGACAGTCGCCAAAGCGATCTAGCCAGCACCACAACTAGTCAGTACAAGAATAAGCCGGGAGGTATTTATGACTGGATTTAACCGCCGAGTATTCCTGCAATCTCTGTTGGCCGCCGCGGCGGTGCCAGCCATCCCCGGGGTTCTGCCGCAGGCAATCGCCATGAGCCGCCCGCCGCGGTCTCAGTACAATGGCCCCTGGGCCCGCGTGCCGAAAATCTTGTCCTCCATCAAATTGCCCGAGATACCCGCGCGAGACTTCAACCTGAAGGCATTGGGGGCTAAAGGAGAGGGCGAGGACGCGACCGAATTCTTTGCTGCCGCTTTAGAGGCCTGTCGTCAGGCCGGTGGTGGGCGCATCGTTGTGCCGCCGGGCACATATCGCACGGGTCCAATTCACCTGGTTTCCAATACCGAGCTGCACGTCGAGGAAGGGGCGGAGGTGCACTTTATCCCCGAGCCCCAGCGTTATCTGCCGGCGGTGAAAACCCGTTGGGAAGGCATGGAAATGATGGGCTACTCCCCGCTGATCTACGCCCACAAATGTGAAAACGTGGCGCTCACCGGTAAGGGGCTGATCGATGGCGGTGCCGACTGCGACACCTGGTGGCCGTGGAAAGGCCAAAACACCAAGTGCGACAACAGCTCCAATGAAGGGGATACCCAGCACTCCGCGCGCGCGAAATTGATGGAGGAAATGGAAGCCGGTGTGCCGGTGGCCGAGCGTCGCTATGCCGAGGGTTCCTTCCTGCGCCCGCCGCTGGTGCAGTTCTACGAGTGCAATAACGTGCTGATCGAAGGTGTCACCCTGGAAAATTCACCGTTCTGGGTGATTCACCCGGTGCTCTGTGAGGGTGTGACCGTACGTGGCGTTACGACAAGAAGCCACGGACCCAATTCCGACGGCTGCGATCCCGAATCCTGCAAAAACGTACTGATAGAAGACTGCCTGTTCGACAATGGTGACGACTGTATCGCCATCAAGTCGGGGCGCAACGCCGACGGCCGCCGGGTCAATGTGCCCACCGAGAATGTGGTGGTGCGAAACTGCCAGATGCGGGATGGTCATGGTGGCCTGGTGCTCGGCAGTGAAATCTCTGGCGGCGTGCGCAATGTATTCCTGGAAGACTGCGTGATGAGCAGCCCGCACCTGGAGCGTGGCCTGCGGATCAAGACCAACGCCATGCGCGGGGGCAATATCCACGATATCTACGTGCGCAACCTGACCATCGGTCAGGTGAAGGATGTCATTGTTATCAACTTCTTCTACGAGGAAGGCGACAAGGGCGACTTCGATCCCAATGTTTACAACATTCAGGTCGAGAACCTGGTGTGTAAAGAGGCCAGCCGCGCCTTCCATATCCGCGGGTTCGAGCGTGCCCCTATTCGTGGTCTGCAAATTTCCGACAGCCGTATTGACCAGGCCGGTTCCCTCGGTGTCATCGAAGAAGTTACTGGCCTGACCGTGGACAATGTCACGATCAATGGTCAGGCCTTCCAGCCCGGCTGATTCACCCGCATTAATGCGCCCATTCAACGCTCCCGAAAAGAAGGCCAGTGCCTGTGAATCTTCACTGGCCGCGGGGGCGTTGGCGCGATATTCTTCATATTGATAATAAAATAGCCGGTTTCATGCCGAATTGGTCTGCCAAAAGTTGCCAGTTGGTAATCCGTGTGCGAATATCGGTTTGCTTTGATAATAAGCGGTATTACCAAAAACAGGTTTTACCAAAATAAATACGATAAGCGGAGATGAGAGTCATGAAGACCTTCGAGCTGAAACCACTTACGCTTGCGATGGCCATTGTTGCGGTACCGGCTTTTGCGCAAGAGTCCAATTCCAATCTCGACGATGCAACTCTGGAAGAGATCACTGTAACCGCCAGTTACCGTGACAGCCTGTCCAAGGCTCTGGACCAGAAGCGCGACGCCGTGGGCAGCAAAGACGCCATTCTGGCGGAAGACATTGCCGATTTTCCCGACCTCAACCTGGCAGAGTCTCTGCAGCGTATTCCGGGTGTAGCCATTACCCGTGACGCCGGCGAAGGTCGGAATATTTCGGTACGTGGCCTGGGTGCACAATTCACCCGCGTGCGCATCAATGGCCTGGAAGCCGTGTCCACCACCGGTGGTGCGGACTCTTCCGGCGGTGCCAACCGCGGCCGTTCTTTCGACTTCAATACCTTTGCTTCCGAGCTTTTCTCCAACCTGACCGTGCATAAGACCTCTTCTGCCGATCTAGACGAAGGCTCACTCGGCGCTACCGTAGATTTAAACACCGGTAAGCCGCTGGATATGGATCAGAGCCTGACCTTCGCGGCCAATGGCCAGATGGGTTACAACACCCAGTCTGAAGAAATGGATCCCCGTACGTCCTTCCTGGTTGCCGGCAAGAATGATGCTGACACCTTCGGCTGGCTGGCTTCCTACTCATACTCCAAGCGCAATATTCTGGAGCAAGGCTTCTCCACTGTGCGCTGGAGCAACTCCGAGGATTTCGTCACCTGTTCCGCCTGCTCCAGCGACGCTGAACTGGCCGATCTGAACGAAGGTTTCTTCCCGCGAATTCCGCGTTACGGTAATTTCACACACGAGCAGGAGCGCCAAGGCTTTACCGGTACCCTGCAATTCCGCCCGACCGATGACACCGAAATTTTGGTGGATTACCTCACTTCAAGTTTCGATGCGACCCGTCAGGAAGAGTTTGTCTCTGTTGGCATCAAAGAGGGATTCAACTACCCGGTAGTCGACGTAACCGACTTCACCAAGGATGCCAACGGCACCCTGACTTCCATGACCATGAACAACTACGGTGTTCGCATCGAAAATCGTTTCGATGTCCTGGAAACCAAGTTCGACCAGCTCTCAATTCGTGGCTCGCACGACATCAGCGACCGACTCCGTATCGATGGTGTGTTCGGTACTTCCCAGTCCGACTTCACCAACCCGATGCAGACCACCGCGATCATTGACGCCTACGGCATTGACGGTGACTTCACTTATACCGCGGATGGCGACCTGAGCTTCGGCGGAATCGACACTGCGGACGCCAGCGAATTTAATCTGATCCAGGTTCGTCATCGTCCGAACAGCGTTGAAAACAGCTTCCAGACTGCAGCGTTCAACGTCGAATTCGATTTCAACGACACCTGGAGTGCCAAAGCCGGTGTTTCCACCAAGAGCTTCGAGTTTGATGTGCAAGAATACCGTGGTGAGCCGAAATTCACTGACGTTTCTGCCGCAGACTTCGGAGGCAGCGTAGCCTCAATCAATGGTACTTCCTGGTGGTCCCCCAGTGTCAGCGAGATTTTCGACTGGGCAGAGGGCGACATCAACGCCGCTATCGGTGACAACCCTCAGGAAACTCGTCCACAGGACAACCGTTCTGTTGCTGAAGACAGCACCGGCGTCTATGCGCAGTTGGGTTGGAACAGCGAGATTGCAGGCCTGCCATTCCGCGGTAACTTCGGCGTAAGGCACGTGAAAACCGAAACAGAGTCCAACGGCTGGACCAAGCGTGCCACTGCTGACGGTAGCGAAATCATTCCGGTCGCCGCGTCCAACGAATACACCGATACCCTGCCGTCTTTGAACATGGCTCTGGACGTGCACGAAGATATGGTTGTGCGCTTCTCTGTTGCCGACGTTATGGCTCGCCCATCCTTGGGTGACCTGACACCCTACGGCAGCATCGACCCCTACAACGGTGAGGTGAGCTTCGGCAACCCGAAACTGGATCCTTTCCGAGCACGTGCCTACGACCTGTCTTATGAGTGGTACTTTGCTGACGACGCAGTCGTAGCGCTGGCTTACTTCTACAAGGACGTAAACTCCTTTATCACCAGTGCTTCTGAAGACGGTGTTTCCTGGGCGCAGACTGGCCTGGATGCTTCTGCTCTCGAAGGCGCCGGCGGTACCTTCGGAGTTGGCAGCCCCTGGAACGTCAACAAAAAAATCAACGGTGAAGGCGGTGAGCTGAGTGGTTTCGAGGTGCAGTACCAGCAGCCGATTATGGAAAACTTCGGCGTCATCCTGAACTACACCTACGTAGATTCCGAGATGAACTACGGCGATTCCGACGAGCCGCTCTACGCGCCGCTGACCGGTATGTCAAAAAATACCTACAACGGTACCGTTTACTACGAAAATGACCTCTTCAGTGCGCGTATCTCCCTGTCTGAGCGTAGCGATTACATGACCCGCTCCCCGGCGTCTACCCGCAACGGCCAGAACTACGAAGGTACCCTGGGCACCACCAACGTCGACTTCGTAGCGAGCTACAACCTGAACGACAATACCACCCTGAGCTTTGAAGGTATCAACCTGACCAACCAGGCCAATGTGCAGGTAGTGGACTTCGACCGCATCGTGGTCGACCACACTACTGGTCGTCAGTTCTACCTAGGTGCTCAGTACAAGTTCTAATCTCGCAGGATGATTAAGAGCTGAAGCTAACGGCCGGGTGCAGGGATCTGCCGGTGGAAACACCGGCGCACAGATTCGAATTCGCACCCGGCCGTTTTCAATTTATCGGTGATCAAAATAAATTGATTGCCTGAAAAAAACAGAATAAAACCCGACTTCGTGGAGACCTCTGTGAAACTGTTTGACCAGTCCAAAAACAAACTGGGCCTGAATGCCCTTGCGTTTGCTCTTACGGCGGCGACGCTCACCGCATGTGGCGAAAAAGTGTCTCAGTCCCCGGAAGAATCTTCCGCGCCCGCGGCGGCAGCGGAAAAGCCCGGCGCCATCGCAACCATCGAACTGGCCAACCCCTCAGACTTTCCGCGTTTGGACGAAGCAGTTTACTTAAGCTACTACGAACTCGGGCTCAGCGCCGGATTTGCATCGCCGATTGCGGTGTGGAACCAGGCGGAACAAATCCCGGTACAGGCCATCGATAAAGATGCCGATGGAAAAAAAGATGGCATCCTCTTCACGGTGGATGTGGCGGTGGACGAAACCCTAAAACTGCGCATTGCCGAAGCCGATGCCAACGCAGAGGCTGCTGTAAAGCGGACCCAGGCAGAAATCTCCCATAAGGTGGGCGGTGAGTGGGTTGAACGCGAATACAAGGGCGGCAGCTTCCAGAACGTAAGCTCACTCGATGTGCCGCAAGAGCACACCGATCACTCCTATTTTATCCGTTATGAAGGCCCGGGTATCGAGTCCGACCTGGTCGGGTACCGTGTATACCTCGATTGGCGCAATGGTTTCGATATCTTCGGCAAATCCACCACGGCGCCTGTGTTGCAAGGTGTGGGGCAGGATGGCTTTGATTCCTACCACGAACCGGCCGACTGGGGCATGGATATCCTGAAAGTGGGCAGCTCCCTGGGTGTCGGTGGCTACGGTTACTGGGATGGCGAGAAAGTTGTGCGTGTAAGTGACGTACAGGACTGGAAAGTCGACATCACCGAAAATGGCGATCTCTACTCTGCCTTCAAAATGCAGTACCAGGGTTGGAAGCCCACGGCCGACCAGCAGACGGACCTGACCGCCGTACTGTCCATGCACGCGGGCAGCCGCCTGGTGGAAGTGAATGCGAAAACCAGCGAAGAACTGGATAACCTGGTTGCGGGTATCGTCAACCACGAAGGCACCGAGCTGATTGTCGGCAATATGGATATCACCGGCCATGCTTACACCTACGTCGGTACTTACGGTCCTCAGAGCCTTGATGGCGCTAACCTGGGTATGGCGGTGATCGCCAAGCGCAAGGCCATCAAGGAAACGGCGACCGATGAACACAACCAGGTTGCGATTCTGAAGCCCGCAGGCAACGAGGTTCAGTACTACTTTGTCGCCGCCTGGGGCAACGAAGTGGAAAGCGAGCATGGCCCCATTACCAGCAAAGCCGAGTTTGAAACCTATCTGCAACAGGAAGCGGAAAAACTGACTATGCCCCTGCGCCAGCGGCTGACCACTGCCGCGAGTATTGCGCAAACCGACCAGCCGCTCACCGCTGAGATTGCATTGGAGTGGAGCAAAAAGCTCGCGGACTCCGAACTGGAGCGCAAAACCCTCGATTACCGCTTCGGCGGTTTCGACCATATCCGCAAGCGCCCGTCTTATTTTGAATACACCACCGGCATGGTGCTGCAGGCATATGACGAACTGAACCAGGTTGCGCCGGAAGCGCGCTATGCCGATGCCGTGCAAACGGTGATGGGCTCCTTCGTTAACGAAGATGGCAGCATCAACGGCTACATGCAGGAAAAGTACAACATTGACAGTATCCGCGCCGGCACCATGCTGCTACGCATGTATGAGCGCAACCAGAATCCTGCCTTCAAGAAAGCTGTCGATACCCTATTCGAACAGCTGGAACACCACCCCCGCACTTCCCAGGGCGCCTTCTGGCACAAGAAGCGCTACCCCTACCAGGTGTGGCTGGATGGTGTTTACATGGGGATTCCGTTCCTCGCCCACTACGAGCAGCTGATGCATGAAGAGCCCGACGTTCAGGAAGTGCTGGCGGAATTCAAAGTGGTCAATGAAATCCTCAAAGACCCGGAAACCGGTCTGTTCTATCACGCCTGGGATGAGAAGAGAGAGCAGGTATGGGCAGACAAGGAAAGCGGCCTGTCGCAATACCATTGGGCGCGCGGCATGGGCTGGCTGGCCATGGCGCTGGTGGATGTACTGGACTTTATCCCCGAGGAAAATGTCGAAGAGCGTCAGTACCTGTTGGGCATGATTAGCGAAATCGCACCGGTAATCGCGAAATACCAGGACCCCGCAACCGGCACCTGGTGGCAGATCATCGACAAGCCCGGTAAGCGCGCGAATTACCTGGAATCCACTGCCAGTACCATGTTCACCTACTTCTATGCCAAGGCGTTGAATCAGGGTTACTTACCTAAGGACCAGTACCTGGATACTGCGAAAAAAGCGTATCAGGGGCTGCTGGATGAATTCGTTCAGGTACACGCCGATGGCACCATCAGTATCACCGATATGTGTCAGGTTGCAGGGCTGGGCTATGGCCGCGACGGCAGCTACGACTACTACATGAGCGAGCCGATCTACGATGACGACCCCAAAGGCACCGCGCCGTTTATCACTTCCGGTGTTGAGATGTACAAGCTGCTGAAATCCGAATCCTGAGCTGTTACCGAATTTTCTGGATAGAGTTATGACAACCGTATTTGAAGAGCGTTATGCCAGCCACCCGGCAGACTATGAGAAGTATGACACCGACCGTCTGCGCGACGAGTATCTAGTGCCGAAGCTTTTCACCGCCGACACCGTTAACCTTACCTATACCCACGTCGATCGGGTGATCGTGGGTGGTGTGATGCCCGTCGAAGCGGAAGTAAAACTGGAAACTGTGGACGCGCTGAAGTCCGACTATTTTCTCGAACGCCGTGAACTCGGCATTATTAACATCGGTGCGCCGGGCTGTGTGGAAGTCGATGGCACCGTCTATGAGATTGGCACAAAGGAAGCGCTGTATGTCAGCCGCGGTTCCGAAAATGTGAAGTTTTCCAGCAATGTGAAATCTGCTCCCGCGAAGTTTTACATACTATCCACTCCGGCACACCGTGAATTCCCGACCACCAAAGTGGGGCAGGGTGATGCTCAGGTAATCGAGCTTGGGGCGGCGGAAACCTGTAACAAGCGCACCCTGCGCAAACTACTGGTAAAAGATGTACTGCAAACCTGCCAGCTGCAGATGGGCATGACCGAGCTGGCCCAGGGGAGCTGCTGGAACACCATGCCGTGTCACACACACAGTCGTCGCATGGAAGTCTATATGTACTTCAACCTGCCGGAAGACCAGGCCGTGTGCCACTTTATGGGGCCACCCCAGAAAACGCGGACTATCTGGATGCACAACGAACAAGCCGTAATTTCCCCGACCTGGTCCCTGCACTCCGGTGTCGGTACCAGTAACTACACCTTTATATGGGGGATGGCGGGCGAAAACCACGATTACGATGATATGGATAAAGTGCAGCCTACCGAGTTGCGCTGATCCAGAAAGATCGCGAAAAATTGGAGTTAGAAAATGTCAAAGTCACTGTTTGACTTAACCGGAAAGCTCGCACTGATTACCGGAGCCACACATGGCCTCGGTATGGCCATGGCAGAAGGCCTTGGCAATGCCGGCGCCAAACTGGTCATCACCGGCCACTCCTCTCAGGAGAAACTCGACAAGGCTGTTTCCGAATTGCGCGAAAAGGGCTACGACGCCCACGGTTACCTGTTCAATGTCACCAACGAAGATCAAGTAAACGAGATGGTGCCGGTGATCGAGCAGGAGCAGGGACCCATCGATGTACTGGTGAATAACGCCGGTATCATCCGTCGTGTGCCGCTGTTGGAAATGGAGCTGTCCGAGTGGAACAAGGTGTTGGAAACAAACCTCACCGGTGTGATGGTAATGACTCGCCCGGTAGTGAAGCGCATGATCGAGCGTGGTGCCGGCAAGATCATTAATATCTGCTCGATGATGAGCGAGCTGGGGCGCGATAGTGTTTCCGCTTATGCGGCCTCCAAAGGCGGCCTGAAAATGCTGACCCAGAATATGGCCACCGAGTGGGCGCGCCACAATATTCAGGTTAATGGTATTGGCCCGGGTTACTTCGCTACCAGCCAGACCGCGCCGATTCGCGTGGACGGCCATCCGTTCAACGACTTCATTGTCGGTCGAACACCAGCTGGCCGCTGGGGAAATCCGGAAGACCTCCAGGGTGCCGCGGTATTTCTGTCCAGTGATGCGAGTAATTTTGTCAACGGTCAGGTGGTCTATGTGGATGGCGGAATCCTCGCCACCATTGGTAAACCCGCCAACGAATAACTGGCTTGTTAAAATTCACGTCACGACGATGAGTATTGGCTCATCTCCTCCTTAAGTTTTCGATAGATATTCGCATTTGGTGCCGGGCTCTGCCCGGCATTTTTTTTGGCTAAGATCAATTTACGCTTCCCTCCTGATTTCGACGTAGAAATTTTCTGATATCCGCGGAATTTCTTGCCGGAACGCACGCCCTTTCTAGACTCAAGGTAGGTGGCCTGAGTTGGCGCAACACTTTGCGCGCCCATCAATCTCGCTCCGATGCGATGTGATCGTGCCGCGAAAGCGGTATTTCCATATATAAGGCCCATCGCTAATTTCCTTTCTTAATGAACAGGGGGCTCCCTTGGCTGATCTGAAACCCGCGACGACAACTGAGCAGCGCAAACGGGAAGGGCGATTGGTGCTGTTTATTCTTGTATTCCTGTTTCCGATCCTGGCGATTGCCATTGTCGGTGGCTATGGATTTGCCGTATGGATACTGCAAATGATTTTCGGGCCACCCGGGCCTCCCGCATGAATGCCAGAGAGGTTGCCGCTCCATGAGCGGGAAGTGTGACGGTGCGAGTCCAAGACATTGAATGAATGAGAAAGCAGATGAAAGACGCGAAATCCGGTCAGTGCAGCAGCCAGGGAAAGCCTGAAAGCTTACATATCGCCAGTCTACTGGTACACGTACGACCGGAAAACCTGGGGGTGGTTAGCGAATGGTTTAACACACAATCCGAGCTGGAGATCCACCTGTCCGATGATGCCGGCAAGCTGGTAGTCATTGTGGAAACCCGGGATCACCATCAGATCAATCCGTTGATTGAATCCATCAAGGATCAAACCGGTGTGCTGAATGTGGCGATGGTCTATCACGAGGAACTCGCGCTGGCAGATCTATATGACGAGCTTGCGGAAGAAGCGGGGCGCCGCGGGTCACAAAACGAACTCGATGCCGCGCAACCGGTAAAAATTCCAGGAGAACTGTGACATGGGAATCACCCGGCGTGAATTTAGCAAAGCCAGCGCTGTCGTGGCGGCAGCGGCAGCGGCTGGGCTGTCGGTACCGGCAAAAACACAGAATCTGGTGAGTAAAGCCGGCGCAAATGAACTGAAGTGGAACAAGGCTGCATGCCGATTTTGCGGTACTGGCTGTAGCGTAATGGTCGCTACAAAAGATAACCGTGTTGTCGCTACCCATGGTGATATCAAGGCTGAAGTCAATCGTGGGCTCAACTGTGTAAAAGGTTATTTCCTGTCGAAAATTATGTACGGAAGTGATCGCCTGATGAAGCCATTACTACGAATGAAAAATGGCAAGTATGACAAATCGGGAGACTTTGCTGAGGTGTCGTGGGATCAGGCCTTTGACATCATGGAGCAAAAGTACAAAGAGGCGATCAAGAATTACGGGCCTGAGTCCATTGGCATGTTTGGCTCAGGGCAGTGGACCGTGTGGGAAGGCTATGCGGCCAGTAAGCTGATGAAGGCCGGGTTCCGGTCCAATAATATCGACCCAAACGCTCGTCACTGCATGGCGTCTGCCGTGATGGGGTTCATGCGCACTTTCGGTATCGACGAGCCCATGGGGTGTTACGACGACTTCGAAAACGCCGATGCGTTTGTGCTCTGGGGCTCCAATATGGCGGAGATGCACCCCATTTTGTGGTCACGTATCACCGACCGCCGACTGTCGCATCCTGGCTGCAAAGTAGCGGTTTTATCCACCTATGAACACCGTAGCTTTGAACTCGCTGACATTCCCATTGTATTTAACCCCCACGCGGATCTGCATATTCTGAAT
The DNA here is from genome assembly GCF_020524885.1 of Microbulbifer elongatus. Lineage (GTDB taxonomy): Bacteria > Pseudomonadota > Gammaproteobacteria > Pseudomonadales > Cellvibrionaceae > Microbulbifer > Microbulbifer elongatus_A. Next base: position 132,454 of record NZ_JAIVKJ010000004.1, read on the forward strand.
TTTATTGCCAACTACATAATTGAAAATGGCAAAGTGAATCAGGAGTTTGTCAAAAATCACACCCGATTCGTGCGCGGGGAAACCAATATCGGTTACGGTTTGCGGGATGATGACCCGCGGGAAATGAAGGCCAGTGGACGAAAAAAAGCGAATACCTGGGAGGATATGACCTTTGAGGAATACGCTGAATTTCTGAAGCCCTACACACTGGAGCGCACCGCAAAAGAAACTGGTGTTCCCAAGGCGCGCCTAAAGGAGCTGGCCGAGCTCTATGCGGACCCGAAAACGAAAGTGATGTCCCTGTGGACCATGGGCTTTAACCAGCACACACGAGGTGTCTGGGCGAACAATATGGTCTACAACATACACCTGCTGACCGGCAAGATTTCCAGCCCTGGCAACAGTCCTTTTTCCCTGACCGGTCAACCGTCGGCGTGCGGAACCGCCCGTGAGGTTGGTACCTTTTCGCATCGGCTACCCGCAGACCTGGTGGTGACCAATCCCAAGCACCGGGAAACCGCAGAAAAAATCTGGCGATTGCCGAAGGGCACCATTCCGCCAAAACCCGGCTTTCACGCGGTCGCCCAAAGTCGGGCATTAAAAGATGGCAAGCTCAGGGTCTACTGGACCCAGGCTTCCAACAATGCGCAGGCCGGCCCCAACCTCATGCAGGAACTGTTGCCTGGCTGGCGTAACCCGGATGCGTTTGTGATTGTCTCCGATGTCTACCCCACCACATCGGCTCAGGCCGCCGACCTGATTCTGCCTACCGCCATGTGGGTGGAAAAAGAGGGGGCCTATGGCAACGCGGAGCGACGTACCCAGTTCTGGCATCAGCAGGTAAAAGCACCGGGCGAAAGCAAGTCAGACCTGTGGCAACTGGTGGAGTTTTCCAAGCGCTTCACCACAGATGAAGTATGGCCGGAAGCGCTGAGCAAGGCGCGCGGCTACAAGGGGAAAACCCTCTACGAGGTATTGTTTGCTAACGGCCATGCCAATCGTTTCCCGAACGAGCAACGGGACAAAAATTTTGCCAACGACGAGTCGGATGCCTTCGGCTTTTATATCCAGAAGGGCCTGTTTGAAGAGTATGCGGAATTCGGTCGCGGACATGGCCACGATCTGGCGCCCTTTGATGTTTACCACAAGGTGCGCGGTCTGCGCTGGCCGGTGGTGAATGGCAAGGAAACCCGCTGGCGCTTCCGAGAGGGGTATGACCCCTACGTGAAAAAAGGCGCCGGGGTGGAGTTCTACGGTAATAAAGATGGTCGCGCGCGCATCTTTGCTCTTCCCTACGAGCCTCCAGCAGAATCTCCGGACAAAGAATACCCCTTCTGGCTGTGTACGGGGCGGGTGCTCGAACACTGGCATACCGGTTCCATGACCCAGCGCGTACCGGAACTATTCAGCGCGGTTCCCTATGCGGTGGTGTACATGCATCCGGACGATGCCCAGGCGCAGGGATTTCGTCGCGGCAGTGATATCAAGGTGGTGAGTCGGCGCGGTGAAATGATCGGTCGGGTGGAAACCCGTGGTCGCGCACGTCCACCAAAGGGCCTGGTGTATGTTCCGTTCTTCGACGCCCAGCGCCTAATCAATAAAGTCACACTCGATGCGACGGATCCGATTTCCAAGCAGACAGACTTCAAGAAATGTGCCGTTAAGCTGGAGCTAGTGTCGCTGGCCTAAAGCCGGCCCATCCGGCGCCAAACTTATAGCTGAGTAGCGATCATGAGCAGAAAGCAGGTTTTTTCCACCGCCATCGCCCTTGTCGTCTTTGTTTTCGGCCTGGCGGCCATTGCGGAGCAGTTCCCGGTGACACCCGGGCCGGACGGTATTCGCAAAGGCGGCACCCTGTTTGAAGAAAAGCCGGCCCCGGAACTCGCTGATCCGGTCAATGCGGAAGGGAGGCGCGTACGCGCTTATCCGGAACAGCCGCCGACCATCCCCCACACCATTCGCGATTATCAGATCAACAAGAATGTAAACCGCTGTCTGGAATGTCACAACCGGATCCAAACCGGTGTTAGTGGCGCACCGATGATCAGTATTACGCACTTTATGGACCGTGATTTCCAGGCGCTTGCGGATGTAGCACCGCGCCGCTATTTCTGCCTGCAGTGCCATGTCCCACAGACGAATGCCAAATCATCTGTTGGTAATACCTTCAAGGATGTGGATATCTTGCTGCGGAACGAGAAGCAGCAACCTTCCCAGTAACGGATCCGGAACCTGAGCGATGATTAACTGGATTAAAGGCTATTGGCAGACCCTCAGCCGCCCGGCAACGGCATTCAGCCTCGGCTTTCTGGTGCTGAGCGGGTTCATAGCCGGCATTATTTTCTGGGGTGGCTTTAATACTGCGCTCGAAGCAACCAATACGGAAAAGTTCTGTATCAGTTGCCACGAAATGCGCGATAACGTTTACGAAGAACTAAAGGGAACCATCCACTGGACCAATCGCTCTGGTGTACGTGCTACTTGCCCGGACTGTCACGTTCCCCATGAGTGGACGCACAAGATAGCGCGCAAGATGCAGGCCTCTAAAGAGGTGTGGGGCAAGGTTTTCGGCACGATCAATACGCGGGATAAATTTCTCGACAAGCGTCTGGAGTTGGCGCGCCACGAGTGGGCCCGGCTGAAGGCGAATGATTCTCTGGAATGCCGAAATTGCCATGACTTCGAATTTATGGATTTCAGTGTGCAGAGCGCGCGTGCACGCAAGCTGCACTCGACCCAGCTCGCGACCGGTAATGCGACCTGTATCGACTGTCACCGTGGTATCGCGCATCACCTGCCAAATATGCAGAACGAGGACGCTTGGGGCCCGGATAATCCCGCCCACGATGCCAGTCGCTTCGGTGAAGATAATCCGCTCGATCTGGATAGGAAGAAGGATGAACAAGTCCCCGAACCTGAGCAGAACTGATGAGTGAGGTTTCTGTTATGACGGGGTAAAAAAATCCCGCGATAGAAATCGCGGGATGAAAAGGTTGCCTCCAAGAGAAACCCTCAGATGAGGGATGGAAACTAGCGAGAAAACTAAAAATAAATCGTGACAAAAAACATGCCTGAATCAGGTGAATAGCATATTGGTGCCGTTACGGTTAGCGCTATGCAGTAAAATATTTCTGCACGCAGGCCAGGGTGCCTTCGCCCTCGAGCTTTTCCAGCCAACCTGACAGAGCTGCCTGCAGGCGCTCGCTGTTACGCAGGTCATCGCCGAATACCGGTGAGTACCCGAGGAATGCGGAAGCCAGTGCTTCGCTACCCTGCGGCTTGTACTGATCGCTCAGCGCTTTCAGCTCTGCCGCCAGCGGGTCGGAAACCTCGATAGTCTCACCTTTCTCATCCACGGCCGACACGTAGCGAATCCAGTTCGCAAGCGCAAAGGCCACAATTTCGATAGGACCGTCATTATCGAGCTGGTGGCGCAGGGTGCCCAGCCAGCGCTGCGGAATCTTCTGCGAACCGTCCATGGCAATCTGCCAGGTGCGGTGGCGCAGTGCACGGTTCTCAAAGCGCTCGATCAGTTCTGCCTGGTAAGCGGCAATATCAAACTGGGCAGGCACATCAATGGAAGTGGTGGCTTCGGATCGCATAAAGTGCAGGGCCAACTTGTTGAACGCCGGTACAGCCATTACATCTGCTACCGTTTCGCAACCAGCCAGGTAGCCGCTGTACGCCAGTATAGAGTGGCTGCCATTCAGCAGGCGCAGCTTGATCAGCTCGTAGACTTCCACATCGTCCACGAAAGTCGCACCGGCCTTGTCCCACTCCGGGCGACCGCGCAGGAAGTTGTCTTCCACAACCCACTGCGCGAAAGGTTCCGCCATCACGGCCGCCTCGTCGCGGCAGCCCAGAAGGTCTTCCAGCTCCGCGCGATCCGCGTCGGTCGTGGCCGGCACAATGCGGTCGACCATGGTGGCCGGGGTGGTGGTGTTGTTGGCAATCCACACCGCCAGCTCGCTATCCACTTTCTCTGCATACTGGCCTAACACCTTGCCCAGTAGCTTGCCGTTGGAGGGCAGGTTGTCGCAGGACAGCACGGTAAAGCCCGGCAGGCCGCGCTCTTTGCGCAGCGCCAGCGCACCAACGATATATCCCAGCGCAGATTTTGGATTCTGCGGATTGGCCAGATCGTGGATTACGTCCGGGTGTTGCGGGTTGAGGTCGCCACTCGCGGGATCGTGGCAATAGCCTTTCTCAGTGATAGTTAGAGAAACGATGCGCACGTTCTCCTGCGCCAGCAGTTCCAGTAATTGCTGCGGGCTTTCCGGCCCCACCAGTACATCGCTGACGGCGCCGACGATCTGCACCTTGGTGCCCGCGTTGGATTTTTCTACCACGGAGTAGAGGCCATCTTGCGGCACCAGCTGGTCGCGTACACCGGCGGAGCGCAGGCTTGCGCCCACAATGCCCCAGTCCGTTTCACCGGCGGCAATACGGTTTTCCGTGTACCACGCCTGGTGCGCGCGATGGAAAGCACCGATGCCCAGGTGCACGATACCGGTGGTAACTTCACTGCGGTCGTAAGCGGGCTTGATCACTTCCACGGGGAGGCTTTCGAGAATAGTGTTGTTGAGTCTTTGCTGGCTCATTTTCTTCTACCTATTAGAGCTTGTACGCTTTTTTCGCCAGGTTGTAGGCGAGATCTTCGGCCAGTTCGAAGGCTTCGTCTTCCTGCAGGCGATGGTCGGAGACCAGCTGTGCCAGCCATACGCAGTCCATACGACGCGCCACATCGTGACGGGCGGGGATGGACAGGAATGCGCGGGTATCGTCATTGAAGCCGACGGTATTGTAGAAACCGGCAGTCTCGGTCACCTGCTCGCGGAAGCGACGCATGCCTTCCGGACTGTCGTGGAACCACCAGGACGGACCCAGCTTCAGTGCCGGGTAGTGACCGGCCAGCGGTGCCAGTTCGCGGCTGTAGCTGGTCTCATCCAGCGTGAACAGAATAATGCTCAGGTTCGGCTCGTTGCCCACCGCTTCCAGCAGCGGCTGCAGCGCGTGTACGTAATCCGTCTGCGAAGGAATATCGCAACCCTTGTCGCGACCGAAGCGCTCGAATACCACCTTGTTGTGGTTACGGAAAGAGCCCGGGTGAATCTGCATCACCAGGCCGTCTTCAATACTCATGCGCGCCATCTCGGTCAGCATCTGACCGCGGAACAGCTCCGCATCTTCCGCGCTGCCGTTACCCGTGCTCACCTTCAGGAACAGCGCTTCCGCTTCCGCCGGGGACAGGTTGGCCGTCGTGGCGGTGGGGTGACCGTGGTCGGTCGACGTCGCGCCCATCTGCTTGAAGAACTCGCGACGGTTGCGCAGCGCCGCTAGGTAACCGGACCAGGTGGAAGTATCTTCACCGGTGATTTCCGCCAGCTGCGCCAGGTTATCGGTAAAGCCCTCGAAGTCCGGATCCAGTACCGGGTCCGGGCGGAAGGCCGTAATCACGCGGCCTTTCCAGCCACTGTCCAGAATCTTCTGGTGGTGACGCAAGTCATCCAGCGGGGATTCGGTGGTCGCGATCACCTCGATATTGAAACGCTCGAACAGTGCGCGCGGCAGAAACTCCGGCTGGCGCAGGTAGCTGTCGATACGCTCGTAATAGAGATCCGCGGTCTCTGAGCTCAGCTGCACGTCCAGCTCGAACACATCGTGGAATACCGTATCCAGCCAGGTGCGCGACGGGGTGCCGCGGAACAGGTGGTAATTGTCGGCAAGCAGTTGCCAGATCTTGCGTGGATCCTGCTCTACCGGAGTACCGTCCTGGGTGCGAATGCCCAGACTTTCCAACGGGATGCCCTGGGAATAGAGCATGCGGAATACGTAGTGGTCCGGGCGAATCAGCAGGTCTGCCGGGTTGCCGAAGGGCCGGTTCTCGGCAAACCAGGACGGGTCGGTGTGCCCGTGCGGGCTGATGATCGGCAGGTCTTTTACGCTCTCGTAAAGCTTGCGGGCGATATCCCGGCTCACTTTATCGGCCGGAAACAGACGGTCGGGGTGCAGGATCAGAGGGCGTGTCATGTTGGATACTTCCAGTATTTGGGGTTGCCATTAGCCGCGCCGACGGGTTCCGGTCGGCCGGGTTTATTGTTGTGTATTCCTGTCATCGTCACGAGCGCACGCACAGAAAAAGCCCGGCTCGCCGCCCAGCGAATGGCTGTGGCGGAAGCCGGCGGCATGCGCGAAAGACGGGTGCTCGGGCCCAAGCCAGCCTCATGCGCCCGATGCGCCAGGCGATGGAGAAAACCGCAGAGCCGGCTCGGAATCGAGACCGGCACTGGTTGTCGTCATGTTGCCAAAAATTGGCCTTGCCGGTCAATGCTTGTGGTAAGGCCCTTTCTCTTTAAATTTCCGCGGGCTCTTCCAAAATAAGGCCGGCACGTATGTTCATTTGAATCACCCCGCCGTATTTCCGGTAAATACCGCAACCCGCCATGACGATTATGGTAAGGCCAGTTATTCCTTCGAGCGGTGCTACAACAGCGCCCACTGGGGCTATGCCGTCCCGAGCGGTGCCGATGTCGACGCCGTAAGTGCGCCGCCTGCTGCGTCGGTTTCGCTGATCGCGAGGATATTGCGCACGGTTTTCCAGGTACCGATGAGCGCAGCCAGCGCAAAGCCCAGGGCGTAGTCTGTATTGCCGTACAGCGCATGACCCGTACCGAACAGCAGCGAGTAGACGGCGAGCACCGCCCACAGCATGGCGGTTATCCCTGTGCGCACACTCTCGCCGGCAAGGTATTCGCGATTGACGCGGTCAAACTCCGCCAGGGTGGCCGCATCGGTTTTCGGTGTCAGCAGTGTTACGCCTACCCAGCCCACCGTGGTAATCGCCACCGACAGAGCGAATACCTGCCACTGCGCGAGGCCCAGTTCAGTGAAGGCCAGTGCACAGCTAACGCTAAAGGATATGGCCATGGCCGAGATCTCGGACCATGCATTGATGCGGTGCCAGAACCAGCGCAACAGGAACAGCAGGCCGGTGCCGGCACCTACCGACAGCAGCAGGTTGAAGCCCTGGGTCGCGCTTTCCAGCTGCAGTGCCAGCAGCGCCGCGAGCACCATTAGTAGTACGGTTATGACCCGCCCGGCCATGACCTGGGCGCGCTGCGATGCGTCTGGGGCCACAAACCGGACAAAGACATCGTTTACCAGATAGGAAGCACCCCAATTGAGGCTGGTGGATATTGTGGATACGTAGGCGGCGACAATCGACGCCAGCACCAGGCCGAGAATACCCGCCGGCAGGAAGGTCAGCATTGCCGGGTAGGCGAGATCGTTTCTGACGATTGCCGGGTCCACATTCGGCAGCGCCTGCTGCAGGCTGGCGAGATCGGGGAATACAATGAGCGATGCCAGCGCCACCAAAATCCACGGCCACGGGCGCAGGGCATAGTGGGCAAAATTGAAAAATACCGTCGCCGCGACAGCGTGACGCTCATTTCTGGCAGCAAGCATGCGCTGGGCAACAAAACCGCCACCGCCGGGCTCGGCACCAGGATACCAGCTCGCCCACCACTGTACCGCAAGGGGCACGATCAGCAGCGTGACCAGCGCATCCATATCGGAGAAATCCGGCAGCATGGCCATCTTCGGAATGACATCAGCGTGCTGGGTAAGCGCATGGAGGCCGCCAACCGCCGGGTGTTCCAGAGCAAAGTAGGCCGCGAATATCGCACCGGTCATGGCGATGACAAACAAAATCAGGTCGGTAATCAGTACACCCAGCAGGCCACCCGCTACAGAAAAGATAACGGTAATTCCGCCGGCGACCAGCACCACCACTTCCGGTGGTAAGTCGAAAAGCACGGCGCCAAACTTGATCGCCGCGAGGGTCACGCTGCCCATGATCAGGACATTGAAAAATACCCCCAGGTAAATGGCGCGGAAGCCGCGCAGGAAGGCCGCGGGCCTGCCGGTGTAGCGGCGCTCGTAGAACTCATTGTCGGTGGTCACACCCAGGCGACGCCACAACTTGGCGTACACGAAAGCCGTCAGCATGCCGGTCAGCAGGAAGCACCACCAGCTCCAGTTTGCGGAAACGCCCCCTGAGCGCACCAGGTCGCTGACCAGATTGGGGGTGTCGGCGGCGAAAGTGGTGGCGACCATACTGGTACCGAGCAGCCACCAGGGCATGCGTCGCCCGCCGAGAAAATAGGATGCGCTGTCCTTGGATGCGCGCCGTGCAACCAGGCTGCCCACAAGCAGAATGGTGCCCAGTGTTATGGCGATTATTGTCCAATCCAGCCCGGTGACCTGCATTACTGGTATCTCCCCCTCAATCCCGTCATGTGCTTTTTTAGCGACTTTATCCAGGCGGCCGCTGCGCAGAGCGCCGGCGGCCGCGTACATCAACTTTCGCCGAGGGGCTTGCCGATGGTGGCCAGGATGCCGCCGTCAACATAGACCACCTGCCCGGTTACAAAATTGCTGGCGTTCGAAGCTAGAAACACCGCAGTGCCCTGTAGGTCGTCGGGGTCACCCCATTTACCTGCCGGCGTGCGGTTGATGATGAACTCGTTGAATGGGTGGCCATCGACGCGAATGGGTTCTGTCTGGCTGGTGGCAAAATAGCCCGGACCTATGCCGTTTACCTGTACGTTATGACGCGCCCATTCGGTGGCCATGTTGCGGGTCAGCATCTTCAGTCCGCCCTTGGCGGCTGCGTAGGCGCCAACACTGTTGCGACCGAGTTCCGACATCATCGAGCAGATATTGATGACCTTGCCGCCACCGCGCTGGATCATCCCCGGTACCACCGCCTTGCTCATGATAAAGACGCCGGTCAGGTCGGTATTGATCACTTCCTCCCACTCGCTTACGTCCATCTCGAGCAGTGGGATTCGTTTGATGATGCCGGCATTATTTACCAAGATGTCGATGGGGCCGACCTCTGCCTCGATCCTGGTAACGGCGGCCTCTACCGCCGCCTCGTCGGTGACGTTAAAGCGATAGCCGTACGCCTCGATATCTTCCGCGCGGTAGGCTTCGACCGCGTGCGCGATTTTCTCATCGCTGGAATGGCCGCTGATGACCAGGATTGCGCCCGCGCGCCCCAGTCCTTTTGCCATCGCCATGCCGAGTCCGTGGGTGGCCCCGGTTACCAGCGCGACTTTGCCGCTCAGGTCGAACGCTGATAGGTCCATCATGCGGGTTCCCCACTGGCCAGGTCTGCCGGAAAAATCTTGTCCATATCGTCGTAATCCATGTTTTCGCCGGCCATTCCCCAGATAAATGTGTAGTTCGAGGTGCCCGCGCCGGAGTGGATCGACCAGGTTGGAGAAATAACAGCCTGCTCGTTGGCCATCCACAGGTGTCGGGTCTCCTCCCGTGGGCCCATGTAGTGGCAAACCGCCTGGTCCTCGGGCACCTCGAAATAAAAGTAGGTTTCCATGCGACGGCTGTGAGTGTGTGCCGGCATGGTGTTCCAGACGCTACCGGGCTTGAGCTCGGTCATGCCCATCTGCAATTGGCAGGTTTCCACCACCTGGTTGACCATCAGTTTGTTGATGACCCGGTGGTTGGAGGTTTCCATGGCTCCAAGTTCGACCTTGACCGCGTCTGCGAGCGACAGTTTTTTGGTTGGGCAGGCTTTGTGGGCGCCGGCGGAATTGAGATAAAACTTCGCAGGCCGGTTGATGTCGTCGCTGGCAAACGTCACTTCCCGGTTTCCGGCTCCCACATAAAGTGCGTCTTTGTAGTCCAGCTCGTAGGTCTCACCGTCGACCGTTACCCGGCCGGGCCCGCCCACATTGATGACGCCGAGTTCGCGGCGCTCGAGAAAATAGGGTGCTTTGAGCGGGTCGATGGTTTCCAGGGCGATATCGCCGTTAAGCGGCATGGCACCGCCGACGATAAAGCGGTCGATCTGTGTGTAGACGAGCTTCAGTTGGTCTGCGACAAACAGGCTGCCGACGTGAAAATTTTCGCGTAGGCGTTTATTGGTATAGGTGGTGTAGTCCTGGGGGTGGACGGCATGGCGAACTTCAAATTCTACAGTCATCACAAGGTTCTTCGGGTTATATATTCGTTATTGGGCGGGGTAAAGCGGGCACTGCCCGCGACTCGGGTTAATTTTCGGTGTTGCGCACCAGTACAACCGGCTGCGCAAGCTTCTCGATTTCTTGCGCAAGGAATTTTTCAAAGGTGCCGCGGTCGCTGATGCCCTGCGCTTCGCCGGACCACACTGCGCCAAAGAAATATTCGAGTCCGCCGTCGGTATCCTTCATGACGATCGCGTGGTTGTGTGGATCTTCGACCAGCTGTCGCGCATCGCTCTTGCGATAGAGAATGAATTTGCCGAGCTCGTCGTCGAACAAGGTCTGCTGGCCAAAAGTGGCGAGGAAAGCCCAGCCGCTATCGTCACCAAGGTCGCCGGTTATTAACTCCGCGGCGTCGTGCTTACCGAGGCCGATTGCCATATTCGGTAGCGTTTCACTGGTATATAGCGTCACGTGCACCAGCGGGCTGCCTGCGCTCATGGAAAGGTTTGCATCCAGGTCGGTCTTGAGGTCGGGTAGGGCCCAGCCACTGTAGTCAATGGCTAGAGAGGACAGGATCTGCCCGCTGCTGTTAACGGTTGCTCCGCGGCCATCGGTTTGCTCGACACGGATTACCTGTTCGCCATCCCAGAAGCCGAACCCGCCCATTCCGAGACTATCGCCTACTTTCAGAATGTCGGCGCCCCAATCGGACATTTCGTGATAGCTATCGTAGCCGTCGAGGCCGATATCTCGCAGTTTTAACCCCGGTTGTTTCTTGCCGAAAATATCGAACCCATTACGCCAGTCGAGATAAATGCGGTAGGCCACGCGATCGGATTCAATCCCCGGGCCCTCGTAGCGAATCCACTCGCTGTGGTCGGTGTACTGCGCGGGCAGCGTTACTGTTTCCACATTGACAAACTCGCCACCTTCGTAGCGCTTACCATTCCACTGTCCACCCTCTTTTATCGAAATCTCCGCGCGCGTACGTGGTGCGTGCTCTTCAATCTCTGAGGCCAGGCTCGCATCGTCGAGCAGTTCAATTTTTCGCGTTTCCAGTATGTCAAGGTTGATGACGGCCGAAAAGCTGTCCGCAGTGGCGTCTCCGTTACTGTCGATGAGCTGTCCGCTCAGCAGCGCATCTCCGGATCTCGCCACCAGATTTTTGGCTTTTTCTGGAGTCAGGCCGAGCTCGGACAGGGGCCAGGTGACCCGGGCATCGTGGCGAGCAAATTGCGAAGGGTTGCTCGCGGAAAACGTGGCGATCGCGCTCTTCGTTTCGTTGGCGGTTGTGGAAGCTTCGTGGCCGCAGCCGGCGAGCAGCAGTGCACCGGCAATCGCGCCGAGGCCGTGGATCGAATGGGATGAATATTTGCTGGAACGGGTCATGGTTTTTTCTCTTTTTAGTAGACGCATCCAAAATTTTGCGACGGTTTTCGCTGGTGGCGGTCGCGATAATCAGTCGGGGTGCGCAGGTATTCCGCAATTGGACGTCCTGGCTCAGTAATCGGGCAGCGCTCATTGGCACGTTGGTAGCGTTTGAGCAAAAATGACATTCAGAATTAGAAAATTATTCTAACTGTTAAATATTCTTAATGTTGAATGCCGCCGATGGCGAGGTGAAAACAAGGGGCGGGTTGCTCTGAACGGCTTGTTATTATCACTGCACATCCCTGCGTAGAAAATTATCAGCGTCACCTGATTATGGCAAGCCTGGGGGGGAATTGACGGGTGTGAGTGAATCACCTGGTTGTTGTTATTCCGGATGACGACAAGTTTTGGAATGCGTGGTGTTACATGGTAATTGAGTAGTAGATGTTTCTATCAGGCTGAAGATTGATCGGCAATTACCCGAGAAAATCCCCATTTTAGAGGCGATAAATCTGGACATGGAATAGGGCCATGGATAGCATGGATTGAATGATCTCGCGCATCTTTCCCTTGGTGGTGCGCGACAATGCAAGAGTAAGAATAAGCAAGATTCATCTCACGTTTCCGGTGCCCGGCAAGGTTGTACTTTTATCCCGAATGTATCGATGTTGCACAGTGCCGGATGCATGTGTTCTTCAGTAGTGCAAACTAGGTGCTGCGCCGTGGATTATTGGGCGGCAGCAAGCGGTACCTCGGTGTGCGATCGGGCGCTGGCCCGGCGAAGATTCGCTGGTTGCCCGGAATCAGGTAGGTAAAGCATGACTAAAAAGATAACAATAAAACGATTTCATTTTGACGAAGTGGTGGTTCCGGCCAAGCCGGGTGTAATCGATTCCGCGGGGATGCGCAAGCCGCTGCATATGCTGCCGGTTGGCGGCAAGCGTGAGTGGAGCATGCAGTTCGACGAACTGCCTAAGCTAATTCTCAAGCTGGAACTTTCTGACGGCACCGTGGGGTACGGTGAATTCTACCGTGACCACAACTGGACATTGGTTAGTGAGGTGGCGGAAAGCCTGCTGGGACGGGATATCCGCACCATTTGCCTGCAGGATCTGCCGATCCCACTTTGTCGCGAATACGATGGTTTTGAATGCGCCATCTGGGATGCTTACGCCAAGTCGCTCGGTGTGCCGCTGTACATGTTGCTTGGCGGCGTTGTGCGCGACCGGGTGTATGTGGGCGCCTGGTCCAGCCATCGCACGGTCGAGGAAGCTGGCCTGGTGGCAAAGAATTACGCGGAACAGGGCTACGATTGCATCAAGTTCAAGTGCGACCTGGAGGACGACGTGGTTGGCTGGTGCGAACAGATCAAGCACCACGCCCCGGGCATGAAAGTGATTTTTGATCCGAACCAACGCTGGGAAAATTCCGGTGAGGCGCGCCGTCGCCTGAGGGGGTTGGAGGCGGTTGGCAACGTGCTGCTGCTGGAGGACCCGATCTGTAAATGGATGCTGCGCGACTACGCCGAACTGCGCAATTTCACCACCATCCCGATCGTGCAACACGTTTCCTTGCCCTACGTATACCAGGGGCAAAGGGTGCACGATGCCATCAGTGTAATCGAGCATAATGCGGTGGACGGTTTCAACTTTAATGCGGGACTGGCAAAGTTCCGCCAGCTGGATGCGATTGCTTCCGCCGCGCGCAAAAATTGCTGGCACGGTTCGGAGGCTGACTTGGGTATCCTTGAGTCCATGTATTTGCACCAATCCATCGCTGCAAAAAGCTGCGTGTGGCCGGGGGATATCTTTGGGCGCATGCTGCGGTCTCACTGTCTGCTTAAATCCCCTATTCGCTTTGATCCGCCCTATGCGTTTGTACCCGATGAGGGGCCCGGTCTCGGTATCGAGCTGGATGAAGAGGCGATCGCTGAACATCGCGTATCGACGACGACGGTAGAGTGAGAGATAGCGAATGAGTGTATTTGATAACCCGTTTACAGGTGACGCGGATCGCGGCGAAATCTGGGAGATCCTTGTTCGTCGGGATCTTGAGGCCTTCCTTGCCGCAGACTGGGATGCGATAAAACACGACTTTGTCGAAGAGGGCTTTTTTGGTATCGATGGCCAGAATAAAGACAATCCGGATCACTGGGTCATGACTTTTCCAGACCTCGCTTCCTATCGCGACGTGTGGTTGCAGTCGGCGCAGGCTTCGGCCGCGGAGTCCGAACGGGAGACTGTACGTGAGCCGCTTTACGCGGCCTCGCGCCTGAAGAGTATCGATGTCAATGGCGGTCACGCTATCGCACACAAAGAAATTAAAGGCGCGGTGCCGAAAAAGGATGGCAGCAAGGACCTTCTCGACTGGCAGACACTCTATGTAATGCGCAAGGTCGACGGCTGCTGGAAAATTGCCTCTTTCGTCGGTTTTCTACCGTCAGTCATGGGGAAAGATGGTGCCGCGTCAATCACGGCTCCGCCCGCGCAGCAGCATGTAACCGCGGGTCCCTATTCGCCGGTGCTGAACGTGCGCGCCGAAGAACTGGTGGTCATCTCCGGCCAGTGTGCCATCGATATGGCGGGCAATATCGTTGGTGAATCCTTCGAAGAGCAGGTGCGCTACACCCTGGAAAACTGTGCGCGACAGCTCGCCAATGGTGGCTGTGACCTGAGTGATGTGTTCAAGGTGAATGTCTACCTGCCGGATCTCTCTGACTGGGGCCGCTTTAACGAAATTTATGTGGATTATATGCGTGAACCCTATCCGGCACGCACTGCCATTCAGGCTGGACTGTTGCCGGGACTTCTGGTGGAACTTGAAATGTGGGCGGCAAAACGATGAAGTGGGAGAACCTGACCAGCCCCGCGCTGGATGAATTTGATCGCAGTACTCCCGTCATCCTGAATGTAGGTGCCATCGAGCAACACGGGCCACACCTGCCACTGGTGACCGATGCATTGATTGGTCGTCACTTTCTCGAGCTGGCGGACCAAGCGCTCGGTGACCAGGTGCTTATACTGCCGCAAGTGGCGGTCTGCTGCAGTGAGCATCATATGAGTTTCCCGGGTAGTCTGACGGTCACTCACGAGACCATGCTGGCCTATGTATGTGATGTCTTGCAGTCAGTGGTTGCACACGGCTTTACCAATATCGTGCTGTTCAACAGTCACGGCGGTAATCTCGCCATTGGTCAGGTCATCATTGAAAAGTTGGGGCACCGTCACCCGGAAGTGGATTTCTTTATGCTCACTTGGTGGAAGTTGGCTCCAGATGCACTGAGGGCGCTGCAGGAAAGTGAATTCGGTGGTGTGGGACATGCCTGCGAATTTGAAACCTCGATGATTATGCATGTCGCGCCGGAATTGATTGATACCGGTACGATTAAAGATACCCCGCTGCAATCCACTTACGCCTGGGCGGATGCCGATCTGCTGACCGGCAGCCGTGGTGCGCACCAGCGCTCCATGTCAGAGCTGACCGCCGGTACCGGCGTGTACGGTGCGCCGAGTTACGCCACGGCGGAGAAGGGTGAGAAAATTTTTACCCTGGTGACCGCGGAGCTTGTGAAGATGCTGAGCGAGATTTGCCCCCCGAGCTAATCGTCTCACTGCGCCGTTTGCTCAATAGCCGGTGCCCATTGTGATGGGCACCGGCACTGGCGTGTTAACCGTCCAGGTATTCCCTCTGCAGCCACTCCGCGGCGAATTTATACGCCTGGTCGAGATCGGGCACGGCAGATTCATCGCCGCCGATATCCAGTCCCAGGTGGCCTTCGAAGCCCACCCGATTCAGTGTGTCGAAGAAAATGTCCCAGCGGATACGGCCATCACCGATCGCCAGATGTTCCACTTTTTTGCCGCCGTTGTCGGAGATGTGGATGTAGTCCACGTGATCCTTGAGTCGCATCATCGACAGCGCCAGATTGTCGCGGATGACAAACTGATTGGCGGTATCCAAAGTGAAGCGCAAGTTGTCGCGTTTGACTGCGTCGTGGAAGTGCAGGTAGGCATCGGTACTGGAGGCGAGTAACCCTTCCGCCGGATGCATATGGAAAGTCAGGCCGTATTTCGCCGCGATATCGCATGCGTGCCCGTAGGTTTCGACCAGCGTCGCCCAGAAATTTTCCCAGCGCACCTTCTGTGGCAGAAACGCCGACGCCAGGACTTCTTCATTGTAGTGCCGCACCACCGGAATATCTGCTGGAAACTGGTAAGGGGGCAGGGGGGCATTATCCAGCACGCCTTTGGCGCCGAAGAGCTGCGCAATTTCACAGCCCCGCTCGAACAGGGCCAGTTGCTTTTCCCGTTCGCGCTCATCGAGTGAAGACAGGCCGGGCAATACCACGCAGAAATAAGGGACAGAGAGGTTCAGCTCCCTGATTTTGTCGGCAATCCGATGACGATATTCGTAAACCGTCATCAGGTGCTCTTCTCGGATCCCTTCCAGTTCCACAGAGGAAAAGCCAAGGGAGTGCATTTCTTCGAGGTAAGTTTCCGTCAGCTCCGCCTTCGGTGGGTAGCCGTACTTGGTAATACTGTACAGGTAGGCGCAGACAATGCGGTCATGGTACATAACTAAATCCTAATTATTTAAATCGCTTCGATAATGCCGATGACACCGACCACGGCCATAAAAATGGTGAACAGGGTCATGGCCACAAGCATCAAGGTGGAAATCGGGGATACCGTTTGATCGCCCATCACCGACTTGCGGTTCTGCAGTATCGTCATCAGGATCAGGATGATCGGGGTGATCAAGAGTGCAAATACCTGGGTGATAATCATCACCAGTACCGGCCGGCCACCGAAAATGGGTACGACCAGGCCCAGCGCTGCGTAAAAAATGATGATGGTTTTGTTGGTTTTAGAGGAAAGGTCCATCGGCTTGTTGCGATAGTCTGCCAGCAGCAGTGGTACCAGCATGTAGTGCGGAAACAGTGAGGAAAGGCCCGCACAGACGATACCCACGACGAAAATGGAAATTGCGAAACGGCCTGCCAGTGGCTCCAGCAGCTGAATCATGTCGATGGCATTTTCCACATGCAGTCCCTGCGGGTGCAGGGTGCCTGCGGCCGCTGCCATGATGGAGAGACTGAGGAAAAACATCAGGAAAGAAGAAATGAAGGCATCGCGCTTTTCCAGCTTGAGGTCGGATGCTTTCCACTGCTTTTCTTTTACCGTGATGGAGCGGGCAACATAGAGTACCCCGCCCATGGTGGTACCGATCATGCCGGCGACGATCAAGCCCGCATTAGCGGTGTCGGGAATGCTGGGCACCAGCCCGGCAATCACCACCGAGGCGTCCGGGATGACCATGGTCGCGGTCATCAGAAACGATATGCCCATCAGGGCAACGAACAGTGCCAGCAGTTTTTCGATAAAACCGTAGCGGTTGTTGATGAGCAGGAATACCAGCATGCCGCCAAACAGGATCGCGAGCAAAATGGTGCTGATACCCTCGCCATCGGCGGTGAGGGGTTTGGACCACTCGTTGACCACATCGGTAACAATGGCCATGACGCCGATACTGGATACCATTTCCGTGAATACCAGTACCGACAGCACAAACAGCGCCACCTTGCGCCCGAAATGCTTGCGAAATGCCTGCAGTGCACTCTCGCCGGTAAGCAGCGTGTAGCGTCCGAAATAGACAATCAGGAAGTAGGTGAAAATACAGGACAGCAGCA
This sequence comes from Microbulbifer elongatus, assembly GCF_020524885.1. GTDB lineage: Bacteria > Pseudomonadota > Gammaproteobacteria > Pseudomonadales > Cellvibrionaceae > Microbulbifer > Microbulbifer elongatus_A. The sequence goes on from NZ_JAIVKJ010000004.1 coordinate 149,506, forward strand.
CCGCCCATGACAGGATCATGCCATGGGAGGCGCCTGCCGATGCCATGGTTGTGATACTGCCGGTACCGATGTTGTAGCCCACCAGGAACAGGCCCGGGCCGATGGTGGACAGGAACAGAGCGATCTTTTTCCACAGGGAGTTTTTGGCGAGCATGTGGCCGGCGGTTGCCACTCCCTCGTTGGTTGTAGTTAGATTTTCGTTACTCACGGCGATCCCCTCATTATTATTTGAATTGCTCCCAAGTTACTGCGATGTCAGACATGTGACAAGTGCGGTCTTGAAAAATTGGGATTCGCGGGGACTACCAGTGGAAATTCGTGAAAATTGATGGGGGCGGCCCGGACCGCACCCCCGGAGCGGGGGTGAGTGGAGCCGGAGGAGGTTCAGGATGCGGCCAGTTCCTGGCGCATGTGGAAAGCTTTGCGATGGCGATTGATGCTGTTCGCCAGGTGGCGACGGGATGCCTCCCGCGCAGCCTGTGGATCGCGTGCTTCGATCGCCCTCACCAGGTCCTTGTGTTCTTGCTGCGTTTCTTGGAGAAGGCTGGCCTGACGGTCGCTCTCGCTGGTTCCCGCCTGATCGAGATCGTACTTCATTAGCAGGTCGTGAGGCGGGATCAGGTGAGTTCCCAGGAAGCTGAGGAAGCGCACGAATTGTGGGTTATTGGCCGCAGCGGCAATGGCGTTGTGTAGCTCAAAATCCGCCGCGGATGCATCTACATCACTTGCGATACAGTCGTCAATCGCTTTCAGGGCGGTGTGCATGGCGTCGATATCACTCTGGTTGCGGCGCTCGGCAGCGGCACCGGCCATTTCGATCTCCACGGCCATGCGGAGCTCAAGCACATTGATGATTTCCTCGAGCGTCGCCAGTTCACCGGGACGTATCCGGAAAGTGTCCTTCCCGGCATTCTCCGCAACGAAGGCGCCAACCCCCTGGCGCGTAATCACCAGACCATCAGCTTTAAGGGCGGCCACCGCTTCCCTTACCACGGTGCGGCTGACGTCCGCACTGGTCACCAGTGTCTGTTCGGTGGGCAGACGGTCTCCGGGGGCTAATTTGCCGCTCAGGATCTGCGAGCGAAGTTGTTCAATTAACTCCGCCGTCAGGGACTTGCGCTTGTTCAGGGGTTTGATCATTTCATGGGCCATATCGAAAAATCTGCCGTTTATTGCATTCGCGGAGATCGCCGTATTTAGCGTTTCAGTCGCGCATGTAAAGCCGGTTTCTCGGCTTCTAGTAGTTTCTCCACCGAGCTCGCCATATAAAGGAATGCGCCGAGCCCGCGCGGGTCATTCAGCCGGATAGGCTGTTGGTTGTATTGCTCGTCATTAAACAGGATGGGTGTTCCCTTGACGATGCCCTGGACCCGGCCGTTCGCGTCGACCTGGGCGGATACTGCCTTCCAGCCCTTGATTGTCGCGTCCAGGTAGATATCCCGCTCCAGCCAGCCGTTTCGAATGCCCTCGGCAAAGGCGCGGACAAACATGCTGCTGGCGGAAGTTTCCAGATAAGTGGTGGGGTTGTCGAGTACCTGGTGCCAGCGACCCTCCGCACTTTGCAGCTTCAGCAGGCCGGCCGCCTGTTTGCGGTAGGCGTCGAGCAGTGCCGGACGTGAGGGATGTTCATCATCCAGGGCCAGCAGTGCATCGGTCTTGGCCATGATGGTCCAGCCATTGGCGCGCCCCCATTTACTAGAGGAATGTTGCTGATTGTCGCCAAAAAAACCGTGCCAGTATACGCCGGTTTCCTTGTCGCGGAGGTGGTTGTCGATGCGCAAGATCTGCTTGATGGCTTCGTCCCGGTACGCGGTGTTGCCCTCCGCTTGCGCCATGCGCATCAAAATGCCCGCACCCATGTACATGTCGTCGGCCCAGATGGTCAATGGCACCGGATTTACGCGACCGATGGTGCCGTCGTCGAGCCGGGGGATATCGTTCACGATGTGCTCGGCGGCGCGCTTGGCAATGCGGAAATCAGTGCTGTCGAGTCCTTTGCCGCTGCCGGCACCGTAGGTGCGGATATAGCGCTCGGCGAAGGGCAGTGAAGTGACTCCGGTGTCATCGAGCAGTGCGTAGCGGAAATAGTGCCCAAATGGGCTGTGCAGCAGGCCGTGGGCATCCCGTTCGCGGGCGACCGAGTCCCGGTTTTGCAGAAAGAAGTTCATATGGCGGTTGATGTAGTCGCCATAGTCGAGGCTGTCGAAGGTGTCGCTCACTGTATATAGGGAGTCGAGAATGGTGCCGGAGAAATAGCGCCAGTCTGCAAACTCAAGTTTGTCGCTGTGCTTGCGGTGCAGGTGTACTCGCGGCAGGTCCCAGAGTAGTTGTTCACCCGTTGCGCCGATCTGGGGGCGGGTGTAGTCGATGGTATCCGCTTCAAACGGGTGGCGATCGGCAAATTTGTGCTGCTCGCCATCAACGGGGCCGGCGACCAGATAGTGTAGGTATTCGGGTGCCTCTTCCAGTCCGGGTGGGTTCAGGGAGACCCTGTGGCCCAGCGAGGCGCCGCTCGCGCCAAAGAAGCCCAGCCACACCCGCGCTTCGCTCCCGGCGGGCTTCATTTTAACGATGAGTTCATGTTCGCTGCCGGGTGGCAGGTCGACTTTCACATAGCTCTTGGCATTGTAACGGTCGTAATCTGTGCCGCGAGGCTTGTGGTCGCTCTCAGTGGTGCGCTGGTAAATGACTTCGCCATCGAGAAGGACACGCACGGTTCCCGCGGAATGGGAGATGCCGAAGCGGGCGGTTGACAGCGCATCGTGCGGGAGCACATGGGACGGTTCGCTGGTGTTCACGTGAACCTGGGCGCGAGCAAAATAGATTCCCCCGCTGGATTCTGCCAGCGAGTCATAAAAGTCGATGTAGCTATAACCCTCATCGAGCGCCCTTGGTAGTGCGGGCTTCAGGGCAAAGGTGGTGTCGGCAATCAGGCGGTCCGCCACTGTCTGGACCACTTTGGCAGGATCCGGAATCGTCACTGAGGATTGGGGTGTCGCGGCAACCTGCAGGCTGAATCCAAGCGCGGTACAGGTCATCAGAATATGTTTTGACCAGGGAGTTACATTTTTATGCATCGGTTATTGGCCTCTTTTTATCCCTTCCATACGCCGTAAACAGTGGGCGTCCAGCGGGTAGCGCCTGGCGCGCCATCGATAAGTTCAATTCAGCTTATCTTGTCATCATATATCTGACAAGATATATTCCGTCGCGTGCGGTTTCCTTGTATGTCATCCTACAAGCGGTTTGTTTGGCCGTTAAAATCCGCACCGCAGGCGATGCTGCGAGCCGATAAATAAGAATAAAGTCACTGAAGAATTAGGGGGTGCTGTGCTGTTTCCCAAATCAAATGCCCACAGGGATATTGTCGATTGTTCGGGGGTGTGGGATTTCCGCCCCGATCCGGAAGGGCTCGGCCTGAAGGATGGATGGGGTGACGGCTTTGAGTCCACCCACGAGTGCGCAGTCCCGGGGAGCTGGAACGAGCAGCTGCAGGAATTTGACCTGATGAACTACGTGGGCGGCGCCTGGTACCAGCGCGAGGTCCACATCCCCCATCACTTTGATGGCAAGCAGGTCTTCCTGCGGGTCGGCTCGGCGGATTTTGAAAGCAAGCTCTGGGTTAATGGCCAATTGATTGCCGAGAATGATCTGCTGTGCCTGCCATACGACGGTGCGCTGGATGGCTATATCACTCCTGGCGAAAAGGCCAGGATCGTGATCTGGGTCAATAATGAGCAGCGCTATCAGTCGATTACGCCCGGAGTGGCGATCGATGACTACATCCGCGAGCAGCGTATTCGCGACGAGCAATTTCCGGCAACGCGACCGGATTTCTTTCCCTATGGCGGTATTCAGCGGCCGGTGCTGCTGTGCGCGATTCCGCGGGTTCATATCGCCGATGTGACCCTGGATACGCATATCGACGGCAGCATTGGATTGCTTACCGTGCGCGCACAGGTAAACGCTCCTGATGGGGGGCAATTGAAGGTTGCTGTATCTGATGGTCAGGTAGAGACCCTGCCGATTGTCGAAGGCAATGCCGTAGCCCAGTTTCGTATTGAGGACTGCCGCTTCTGGTCGCTGCGGGACCCTTACCTTTACGATGTGAGCCTTGAGCTCGAAGTGGATGGCACGACCGTAGATAGTTATGCACTGCACGCCGGTGTGCGGGAGATTACGGTGCGCGGTCGTCGCCTATATCTGAATGGTGAGAAAGTATTTCTGCGCGGTTTCGGCAAGCACGAGGATTTCCCGGTTCACGGTCGGGGCCTCAATCTGCCGTTAATGGTGAAAGACTTTGGGCTGATGCATTGGATCGGTGCCAACTCTTTCCGCACCTCCCACTACCCCTACGCCGAAGAAATCCTGGATTACGCGGACCGCAAAGGTGTGCTGGTCATTTCCGAGCTGGCATCGGTAAATCTCGATTTCCGTATCGCTGACGAGGAAACCTTGCGCAATCACCGCCGCACACTGGAGCGGCAGATAGCGCGCGACAAGAACCATCCCAGCGTGATTATGTGGTCGGTGGCGAACGAGCCCGGCTATCTCGGTGAAGAGGAGTACCAAGGAGAGGCGAGCCACCACTACTGGAAAAATCTCTGCGACTACACCCGGGAGCTGGATGCAAGCCGCCCGGTTACGGTGGCAAACGTCGGCCGCATCAGCACCAACGATCCCTCCTTTCATTACGTCGATATTGTCTCTATCAATCGTTATTACGGCTGGTATGACATGCCGGGCCAGCTCGACCGTGCCGCAGTGCGCCTGCAGAAGGAGCTCGATGATATTGCTGCAGAGCACGACAAGCCGATCCTGGTGCTGGAGTTCGGTGCAGATACCATCGCCGGCGCCCACAGTACAACCGACCAGTTGTTTACCGAGGAGTATCAGGCCCGCTTCCTGGAAACCTATTGCGATGTTATTGAAAACCATCCCAATGCCATCGGTACGCATGTGTGGAACTTCGCGGATTTTCGCACCGCGCAAAATCATCGCCGCGTGATTCTGAATCTGAAGGGCGTGTTCACCCGCACGCGTGAACCGAAGCTCGCCGCCTTCCGCTTGAAGGAGCGCTGGTCGGTGCCCTTCGTATTTGGCAGTGAAGCCTAGGGGGCGCGGTATGTTTGGCCTGTCTTATCTCGACCTTGCGGTAATTTTTGCCTATTTTGCCGGTCTTACTTGGATTGGTGTTTCAACCTATTCCTCGATCAAGAATACCGGCGACTACTTTATGGGTGGGCGCCGCTTCAATAAATTCTTGATGGTCGGTCACGCGATGGGAACCGGCACCCACACCGATCAGCCAGTAGCCGTGGCTGGCGCCTGTTACCAGTACGGGCTGGCTGGTATCTGGTATCAGTGGATGTGGATGTTCAGTACGCCGTTCTACTGGCTGCTGTCGCCGGTCTATCGGCGTCTGCGTTACGTCACAACCGGCGACTTTTTCGAAAAGCGCTACGGCAAGACGCTCGGTGCTTGGTATGCGGCTATGGGGCTGCTGTATTTCACCACCAACTGTGGCTTGATGCTGAAGGGGACCGCTACAACCGTAGATGTGGTTACCGGCGGTCAGGTTCCGAGCGATTACGCGGTGATCATTATGACGGTGTTGTTCGTCACCTACAGCATGATCGGCGGCTTGGTGGCTGCTGTGATCACCGATTTCATTCAGGGGCTGTTTATCCTAGTTCTGTCTTTTTTGCTGATTCCCTTTGCGTTGAACGCCGCCGGCGGTATCTCGGAAATTCACAGCGGCCTGCCTGACTATATGTTCAGCTTTATTGCCCCGGAGGGGATCACCCTCTTCTTTATCGTGATGGTCATTATCAATGGCCTGGTCAGTATCGTGGTGCAGCCCCACCACATGGCGGTAGGCGGTGCGGGGAAGGACGAATTTTCCTGTCGCATGGGCTGGACCTACGGCAACTTCGTCAAACGGCTGATGACACTCGGGTGGGCCTTTGTGGGGGTGTTCGCGGCGTTCCTGTTTCCTGAGCTGGGTAATGAGCACCGCGAGGAAGCGTTTGGCATGGCGGTTAATCACCTGCTGCCGGCGGGCCTGATCGGCCTGATGCTGGCCTCTATGGCGGCAGCGGTCATGTCCAGCTGCGACAGCTTTATGGTGGGCGGGTCGGCGCTGTTTACGCGTAACTTCTATGCCAAGTATTTCAAGCCCAATGCCAGTGAACAGCACTATTTGCGCGTGGCCCGGTTGGGGTCGCTGGTGGTGGTCGTCGGCGGCGTTGCTTATGCCTACTGGCTGGACACCGTGATTCAGGGTGTATTGCTGTTGTGGAAATTTACCGCGTTTTTCGGCGTGGCTTTCTGGATGGCGCTGGTATGGCGCCGGGCAAACCGCTACGGCGTCTTTACCAGTGTTATCGTCATGATAGCCTGCGTACTCGTCACCAGTGACATTACGAGTTTTGGTCTGGACTGGGATATTGAATACCAGATTGCGCTGTATCTGCCGGCGGGTATTGTTACATTTATAATCGCCAGCCTGATCACCAGGCCGGAGAATGAGCGCCAGCTGGATCAATTCTATGCACTGCTCAAAACGCCGGTGGGAGAAGAGGACAAGCTGAAAGCGGCGGGCGTGGACATCATGCTCGAGGGTGACAATATCAAGCAGGCGGATCCCGCCAAAGGGCCCATGCTGGAGCGCGGGTACAGCTTGCTGCTGGTGGACCTGTTGTCATTGCCGAGGAAATTCACGTTCAAACGCTACCGCATCGACGTGGTGGGGTTCGCGCTTGCCTGGCTGCTGGTGGGGGGGCTTATCCTCCTGGGTATCGGCCTGGCGCAGATTGGCGGATAGAAAATACAGAGGTGATCATGAAAAATAACAATAACGTTCGCGCATTGGCCTTTGGCTGCCTGTCAATGCTGGCCTGCATGGGGGCCGTCCCGGTACTCGCGGCGGAAACCGTTATCGTGCCGGCGCCACAGGAGGTCAGCTTTGGCAGGGGCGGATTCGCGATCGCGGGCGAACCGATCGCGCTAACTGTTGAGAATGGTTCGGTCGATTTTACGCTGGAACTCGACCAACTTCGGCAGGAGCTGGCCCGCGCGGGCGCCAGGGTGGTGGCTGATGATGCCGAGGCGGGTGCCAGTGTGCACCTCGAACTCTCCAGCGGCGGCGATGCCAACGATGAATCCTATCGCCTGCGAGTGGAAAAGCGCCGTATTTCGGTGCGGGCCGCAACGGAGGCGGGGATTTTCTACGGGGTGCAGAGCTTGCGACAGTTGTTGCGCGCACATGCCGCTTCTGGGGCGATTCCGGTGCAGTCGATCCGGGACTGGCCGGACCTGAAATTCCGCGGCGTGCTCGACGATATCAGTCGTGGACCGGTGCCTTCGGTCGACTATATCCGACACCAGATCGACCGGCTATCGGAGCTAAAATTCAACCGCCTGTCTTATTACTCGGAACACATCATTCAGACCGGGAGTCACCCGGAAGTCGCGCCCGCGACGGGTTCGATCTCGATACCCGAGTGGCAGGCCCTTGCGGCCTATGCGCGTGACCGTCATATCATGCTGGTGGGTAATTACCAGTCTTTTGGCCACTTCGAGAAATCTCTCGCGCACCCTGCGGTGCGCGCGCTAGGGGAAAAGGATCGTATGATCTCGCCGGTGTTGCCGGAGAGTCGCGCATTCCTGACGGACATGCTCGATGAGATTATCCCTGCTTTTGATGCACCTTATTTCTGTATCAACAGCGACGAGACTTTCGACCTCGGGCAGGGTTACTCCAAGGTCGCTGTGGACAGCCGGGGTATCGGAGAGGTTTACGCCGACCATATCAACTGGCTCCACAAGCAGACCGGCCGTCACGGTGTGCGCATGATGCTGTGGGCGGATATTGTGGCCAAACACCCGGAAATCGCGCACCGCATTCCCAAGGACACCATCATGATGCCTTGGGATTACAGTGCCACCGGTGATTTCGTCGGTATGATCAAGCCTCTCGCGGAGGCGGGCTACGACGTCATTGCTACGGCCGGGATCCTGAATAGCTACCGCATCATTCCCAATTTCGACGAGGCGCGACAGAACCTGCGTAATTTTATTGGTGCTGCCGTGGAGACCGGAGTGCTTGGAGCCTGGACCACCGTGTGGGACGACGGCGGCATGGCGCTGTTCAATCACGATTGGTACGGACTCGCCTATGCCGCGGACCAGAGCTGGCAAAACACGGAAACCATTGATAAAGAGGGTTTCGAGCGCCGCCTGCTCGCCGGTGTCTATGGCGCGAAAGATAGTACATTCACGGCCGCACTGGATGTGCTGTTCGAGCTCGACGGCCTCAAACCCACCCGGGGCTTCAAGGATCGCATTCTGTGGCGGAACGCCATCCCGTCCCGTGGTGAAACCGGGCGTATCGATGCGGAAGGTTGGGCCGAAGTACTCGAGCGGGCCGAGCGGGCGCAGGTACTGATGGCTGCGGCGGATCTGCCGATCTACAACGAAGATGCCGAGGTATACGAGTTTTCCGCCGCGCTTTTCGCGACCCTGGCGAAGACACGTCTCAATGCGCTGGATGCAGCGGCCAATTACAGCCTGGCGTCGCGCAACCAGTTCCGCGACCCGGTTCTGGCGCGGCGACACCTGCTCGCCTCTCTCGATTTGCTGAGCGAGGTGTCCGGCGGCTGGCGCCAGTTGCACGACCGTTACGAAAGTCTATGGCTGAGGGAAAATCACAGCTATTCGCTGGATCACGTGCTCGACCGCTATCAAGACCACATCGATAACTGGTCCGATGCCCATGCGCGGGTCAAGGTGAGTCTGCGCGACCTGGATATGGGGCGTGCAATAGAGGCGCCTGCGAACGTGCGCCTGTCGATTGAGCCACTATCGGGGCAGTATTTTATGGGCTGGCTGGAGCTGGATGCGTTCCCGGTCGAGGACACCGCATCTGCGCTGGATTTCGATTACCTGGCTGAAAGCGGTGGCGAAGCCGCAGCTCGACCGAAGGTAACCAATACGATTGTCTCGGGCGGACATAAGTACCGCTGGCACCGGGTGCTGGCGAATGCTTCCGATGCGGTGGATTTGCTCAGCCTGAACCCCAGCGTTCCTGAAGAGACAGTAATCTACGAATTTGCCGAGCTTACCAGTCCCGACGAGCGTCTGGCCAAGGCAACGGTGGGCTCTACGGGTTCGATTGAGGTGTTCGTGAACGGTGAAAGCGTATACCGCCACGATGGCGAGCGGCCGCTGGTGATCGACGAGGACACCATCCGCCTGCCGCTGCAGGCGGGCAAAAACTACCTGATGGTCAAACTGGTGCGTCACGGTGGTGATATGAAGTTTTCGTTCAACCTGCCGGAAAACCAGGTGGCAGCGCACAAGAACCGCTATCAGATACTCAATTAACTAGCGCGGGATGGACCCCTTCACCCCGCCGGGCGACACGAGCCGGGCGGGGTAGAAAACACTTTCTTTCATCACTCGGTTACTTGTATGATGTCTGACTATGTACTGAATTTCAGCCGGGGGCTGGAGTATGAGGCGATTTGCTGACATGGCTGTAGTGGTTACTGGTGCCTCCAAGGGCATTGGCAGTGCGATTGCAGAGCGTTTCCTGAGAGAAGGCGCGCGCGTAGGCATCATGGATGCGGATGTCGCCGCCGGGCAAGCCTATGCGCAGGCGTGCGCGTCCGAGGGCAAGCCGGTATTTTTTGCTGCGGCTGATATCACCGATCCCGGTGCGGTCAAAGCGGCGGCAGCAGATCTGGTTGGCGCCCTCGGCGGCCTGCAGGTGTTGGTAAATTGCGCCGGCGCTGTGCGCGGTGAGAGCCTGGAAGAGACCAACGATGAAACCTGGCGCTGGAATGTAGACGTCAACCTCAATGGCGCATTTAGCGTATCCAGGGCGGTGCTGCCTCAACTGCTTACCAATAAGCGCTCTGCGATCGTGAATGTGTCATCGGTCAATGCATTGATGACGATCGGTGTTCCCGCATATAGCGCGGCGAAAGCGGGGATGCTTGCGTTAACCCGCAGCTTTGCCACCGAATATGCCTCTCGGGGACTGCGAGCCAACGCCGTGTTGCCGGGCACCATTCGTACATCGGCCTGGGACGATCGCATCGAAAAAAATCCGGGGGTGATGGAAAAAATGAACGCGTGGTATCCGGGTGGAGCTGTTGGGCGCCCAGAGGATGTCGCAGCTGCGGTAGCGTTTCTCGCCTCGGAAGAGGCGGCGTTTATCAATGGCAGCAGCCTGGTCGTAGATGGCGGTCTGACGAGCGGCCATCACCGCATGATCCAGGACTTCCTTTAGATCGGCAATATTACCTTTGCCTGCAGTAATTGTGGGGAGTACTGCGTTACAAACAGTGCAATGAATAACAGCAATAAAAAAATAGGCCGTAGGATATGGGGACAAATAACAAGCTTGCCGGCAAAAAGGCACTGGTTACGGGTGCTGGTCAGGGAATCGGCAGGGCAATTGCTTTGGCCTATGCGGGGCAGGGCGCTCAGGTTGTCGCGGCGGATATTAATGAAGAGAGCCTGGGTGGGATTTCTCAGGTTGATGGCATCACGCCATACTGGCTCGATGTCAGTGATACGGTAATGATTGATGCGTGCGGCTCAGCGCACCCGGACGTGGACATTCTCGTCAACTGCGTGGGCGTTGTGCATCACGGGACCTTGCTTGATTGTCCCGCAGAGGATTTTCGGGAGGCCTACCATATCAATGTGGAGTCGATGTACCACACCATCCGCGTGTGTCTCCCGCATATGCTCGCGAAACAAGACGGCCTGATCATCAATATCGCTTCTGCGGCCGCAGCGTCCAAAAGTGCGATCAATCGCTTTGCCTATGCGACCAGCAAGGGCGCGGTCGTCGCCCTCACTAAATCGGTAGCCATTGATTACATCAAGCAAGGTATTCGCTGTAACAGTATCAGTCCCGGCACCATCTTCACGCCGTCACTCGAGGGGCGGATCGCGTCCTCCGGCGACAGCGAGCAGGCGCTGCGCGATTTTGTCGCGCGTCAGCCGATGGGGCGGCTCGGGCAGCCCGAGGAGATCGCCGCGGTGGCGCTGATGCTGGCCTCAGGTGAGGCTAATTTTATGTCGGGGTCGGACATCGTCATCGACGGTGGATTCAGTTTGTAAGGGGAAATTTATATGAAACTGGTACGTTTTGGAGAGTGTGGACAGGAAAAACCCGGAATCATTGACGCCGCGGGCGCGCTGCGGGACCTGTCAACTTACACCGATGATATTACACCCGCCTTTCTGGCCAGTGACGCTTTTGCTGAGCTGGCAGCAATGGACCTGGCCCAGTTTCCTCTGGTCGAGGGCTCATGCCGTATGGGCGTGCCGGTGTCGCATGTCGGCAAGTTTATCTGCGTCGGTCTGAACTACGCGGATCACGCGAAGGAAGCTGGGCTGCCGACGCCGGAAGAGCCGATCCTGTTTATGAAGGCGACTTCTGCGGTACAGGGTGCCGACGATCCGGTGATGCTGCCCAAGGGGCACAGCAAGGCGGATTGGGAAGTCGAGCTGGGTGTTATCATCGGCAAACACACCAAGCATGTTGCCGTGGAAAATGCGCTGGAGTCTGTCGCTGGACTATGTGTGGTGAACGACCTGTCCGAGCGCGCTTTCCAGTTGGAGCGAGGTGGCCAGTGGGTAAAGGGCAAGAGTTGCGACACCTTTGGTCCGGTTGGCCCTTGGCTGGTGACCATGGATGAGGTGGGTGATCCGCAAAACCTGCGAATCTGGCTCGAACTCAACGGTGAAATGGCGCAAGAGAGCTACACCGATCAGATGATTTTCCCGGTGGCAGAGGTAGTGTCTTACATCAGCCAGTTCATGTCCCTGCAGCCTGGCGACATTATTTCTACGGGCACTCCGCCCGGGGTGGCAGCGGGCATGAAAAATCCGCGTTGGTTGAAGGCGGGTGATCACATGCGCCTCGGTATCGAAAAACTTGGCGTGCAGACGCAGCAAGTTATCGAAGAAGCGTGACGGAGCACAGCGTGTCGGAACTGAAAATCCGTTCTTTGGTCGGGCGTCAGGTTTGGGATAGTCGTGGTCGCCCCACAGTCGAGGCAGAAGTGCGGCTTGCCGGCGGTGGCTTTGGTCGCGCCATTGCGCCAGCTGGTGCATCCACCGGTGGCGGTGAGGCGCTGGACCTGCGCGATGGCGGCCGCCGTCTGGGCGGTTACGGGGTCAATTCCGCAGTGGCAGCCATCAACAATGTCATTGCGCCAGCGCTCGTGGGGCTGGAGTCCAGTGAGCAGGCGCTGATTGATCACACCATGATCGAGCTGGATGGCACGCGAACGCGCAGCCGGCTGGGCGGCAATGCGATGGTTGCCGTGTCGATGGCGGTTGCCCATGCAGCGGCCTCCGGTGCTGGTATGCCACTGTGGCAGTACCTCGCCGGAGAACGGGTACACCATATTCCACTGCCTGAGATCCAGATCTTTGGTGGTGGCGCGCACGCCCGCGGCTCGATGGACCTGCAGGATTTTATGGTGGTGCCATTTGGTGCTGACAGTTTCGCCCAGGGCCTGGAGTGGGTTGCCGAAGTCTACCTGGCCGCCGGGCGGATTATGGACCGGCGCGGCAAATGTGCCGGTGTCGCCGACGAGGGGGGTTACTGGCCGCTGTTCGACGACAACGAAGAGGCCATCCGGACCCTGGTCGAAGCCGTTGAGCGCGCGGGGTATGACCCGGCGACACAGGTCGGTATTTCCCTCGACATTGCTGCCAATCAGGTGCACGACGGACGGGGATACTTTCTCAAGGCGGAGCAGCGCCATCTCTGCGATGAAGAGTGGTACGAAATGATGCTGCGGTGGGTGCGGAATTACCCGGTTGTGTCCATTGAGGACCCGTTCATCGAGTCCGATCTTGTGAGTCACGCGGCATTTACCGCAGAAGTCGGTAAGCGTGTTCAGGTTATTGGAGACGACCTGCTGGTGACCAGTGCGGAACGAGTAAATGCCGCAGCGGAAGCCGGCGCCTGCAATACCCTGCTGTGTAAACCCAATCAGGCCGGGACGCTTACCGAAGCAAAACAGGCACTGGATTGCGCCCACCGGCACGGTTGGAATGTGATCGTGTCGGCCCGCTCCGGCGAGACCGAAGATACGACGATCGTAGATCTCGCCTATGGCTGGGGCGCCGGGCAATTCAAGGTGGGCTCCTTTTCCCGTTCGGAGCGCATGGCTAAATGGAACAGCATGATCCGGCTGGAAGAAGCCCTGGGTGGCAGGGCGGTCTACGCCGGCGCGGCGCCACTGCGAGTGGGCCGGTAAATGATGTTGCAACAGGTTCCAGAGTTCGTTCAGGTGGGGCTGAAAAATATGCGCTTGCTGAGCGAAGGCGAGCGCATCGAGGCCCGTTCATTAACCGGTGGTGTCTCGTCGGATATCTGGAAGGTGGATCTTATTGGTGCTGAAGGTACGCGTAGCTTTTGCATCAAGCGAGCCTTGGCCCAGTTAAAGGTCGCCGCTGATTGGCAGGCACCCGTGGAGCGCGGACACTTTGAGATTCTGTGGCTCAAGGAGGCCTTCTCCATACGGCCACAGAACATCTTAGAAATTGTGGGCGAGGATCGCCAAAGTGGCAGCTTCGCAATGGAGTACCTGCCTGCCGAGGATTATTCGAGCTGGAAACAATTGCTTGCGGGAGGTCGGGTGGACCGCGAGGTTGCCCGGGAAATCGCCTCGGCCATTGCAGCCATTCACGCACAGACCGCGGGGGATTCCCGTATTGCGTGTACTTTCGCCACCGATGATATGTTCATGTCGCTGCGACCGGATCCCTATTTCCTGACTGCCGCCAAGCGTAATCCCAAGCTTGCACCGGTGCTGCACGAATTGGTAGATCGCCTGATGCAGACCAAGCTGGCGCTGGTACACGGGGACCTGAGCCCGAAGAATATTCTGGTGGGCCCCAGCGGCCCCTTTATCGTTGACGCGGAAACCGCCTGGTATGGTGATCCCGCGTTTGACCTCGCGTTTTGCCTGAACCACCTGCTGCTCAAGTGTTTGTGGTGCCCGGTAGCCCGCGATGACTTCCTGGATGCGTTTACGGTTTTCCGTGACAGTTATGCGGAATCGGTGTGCTGGGAACCGGTGGCAGAACTGGAGCGGCGTGCGGTCAGCCTGCTTTACGCGATGATGCTGGCACGAGTAGATGGCAAATCCCCGGTTGAGTATCTCAATTGTGAGGCAGAAAAATCGCTGGTGCGTGCTTTTGCCAGTGAAGGATTGCTGGCGCCGGAAGATGGGCTGGCTGCGGTTCGGGACCGCTGGCAGCGAGTGCTGCTCGGCTGACTGCGGGTAATCGCTACGCTGGTAAGCCGAGGCGTAAAGAAATGTGCATAAGCAGAAAAGGCCGCGAGCAAAACTCGCGGCCTTTTCTGTTTTGGGGGCGTGTCCCAGCTCAGTGTCGGGCAATTTCCAAGGTGACGCGCTTGCGTGTGGGCACCTGGAGCTCGAAGGGTTTGCCGGGGCCTTCTACGGCAAATTGTTCGCCGCGGATATCCGTGTCACCTCCCTTCAGGGTCAGGCGGTAATCTCCAGCGGCAAGTTGCCATAAGCGCAGATTAATGGGGGCCTGTTCCTCGTCGCTGTTGATGAACAACTCCACCTTCAGTCGATCTTTTCCGCTGTCCCGCACCAGGGCGGAAAAACCTTCGGGCGCATCCTGCCAGGTGACTGCGGCATAGGGTGCTGAGGTGCGCACGCCGCCCGTAAGCATGCCCAGGTTTGCCGGTATGGCGTCTGTCTTGCTGATGTATACACGGTCGGTAAACAGGGCTTCGCTGGTGCGCATCGGGAAGTTGTAGCGAATGTTGTCGAGTATCGGGGTTGCGGCATCCGCGAGGTAGCGTTCGTCGCCGCTCAGACGGAATTTGGTATAGGCGCCGCCGTGTTGCATCAGCAATGCATCGTAGCGGCTGTCATCGCTAAGCAGACGCCACTGTTCGAGCACGCTCCAGAAGCCGCCCTTGGAGGCGAGCGTCGCCGCGGCCCAATCGCGGGAACCTTTCTTATAGGCCTCAGCGCTCTTGGGGTTGGATGCCAGGTGCGCGGCCACCAGATCGGCACTGGTATACAGTGGCTCAAGCAGCTCCTCGTCGCCGGTGAGCTGGGAGACAAAAAGGAGCAGGTCGTAAATCTGCTGGCCGGATTCGTGGTCCCAGTTGAAATATTCCCAGAACATATTGGCGTGGTACCAATTGGGTTCATCGCCATTGATTACACCGTCTTCTGCGCGAATCGAGGCCGGAATCAGGCCGGCGGGTTTACCCTTGGCGGTGCTCATCGCCGCCTTGTGCCAGCCTTTCGCCCACTGGTGCAGGCCGTCAATCACCGCCGTATCGCCGCTCGCCCAAGCGTAATAGACGACGGCCTTCGCGGCGCGACCATTCATAGGTACATCGCGGTTGCGAGGCGGGCGCTCGTCGATGGTATGGGCGCCGAACCAGGCTGATTTGAACAGGCGCGTGCCGTCCTCTTCCTTGGTCCAGCGCTCCAGGAAGTGGCGTGCAGAGTGAGAAAGCCGCTCTACATAGAGCGGGTCGCCAAGGTAGCTGAGTAGGGGCGCAGTGTCAGAGATCGGCTCGGAGGCGTGTTCTACGTCTTTTGGTTTCTTGAAGTAGCCGTCTTCCAGTCGGTCGCTGTGCCACACGCCGGTGGCCAGTTTCTGCCAGCCTTCCGCGGTCACCGGATCGCCGGCCAGCAGCGGCAGGGCCCACCAGCGCAGCATTTCGACGTCATCACCGTACTTGCCGCCGAGTTCACCGTTGTCATCCTGCCGTTCCTGCACCCACCAGTTGCTCAGCATGCGGGTGCGGCACAGCATTTCGCTCTGGCCAATACTCCAGGCTGGAGACATCTTCGCTGTGGACAGTTTGTCGCAGGCATCGGACTCTTCGACTTTGCCGCCGACGTACATTTTCAGCAGATTATGGCTCGGGTACTTCGCCGCGAGGTAGGCGAGGTCGGGTGCGATCCAGCCATCATAATGCTTGCCGTGGGCTTCCCTGTCGATCCAGTACAGCAGGCGGCCGCGTTGGTAGCGCGCGCGCTCGTAGAGTGGATGCGTTTCGTCAGCAGTCGCCAGGAGTCCATCAATGAGCATGATGGCCTGGTTATAGCGTCCGAACATACTCAGGCCGGTTTGTTGGCGCGCCCACTCCCAGCCGCGCAGGCCTTCGAAATATTCCTCCGCCTTGGCGAGTGCTTCGACCTGGGGTAGCCAGTAAGCTGCGAAGCGGTCGGTCCCATCCGCAGACAGGCGCGTCTTGAAGCGATTGGCGAGGGCGTCGAGAGAGACGTTGCTGTTGAATCGCCCGGCCGCTTTTAATCTCAGCATGTCCTGTGCATTTGCCAGGCTGATGTCCTGAGTGGGGGTGGACTCATGCCCGGCACGGACAAATTGCAGTCCGTTTACACGAATGTCGTCTTCGCCGCCCTTGAAGACCAATTCGAGCGCATCTTCCGTCACGGACACTTGCCCCTGCCAAAGGCGGTATTCCGGTCGCAGGCTGGTTACCGGCTCCGCGGGTCGCTCAAATTTGTGCCAGTTGAGATCCAGTGGACGGCCATTGGCTGTCACCCTGGCAGTATTCACAAACTCCAGTCCGGCTTCCATCCACAGGTTTAGTCGCCATTCGCCTCTGGGCAGGTCCACGCGAAAGCGCAGTTCCTTTGCGCCCAGGCTGTCGATAGTCAGGTCGTCGCGACTGCGTGCGAGCTCATCGCGCACGAGTAAAGTGGGCTCATTCTTGCCTGGCAGCCAGCCGTAGCCTTGCTGTGGCGTGTAACGGCTGTTGGTTTCCAGGAGCAGGCTGTCAGCAGTTTGCCGTTGCGGAGTGCCTGCATCGAAAGTCAGGGTGGCGTCATGTGCGAGCAAGTGAGCGAGCGGACTGCTGGACGTTGCTGCCAGTGCGCCCGTGGCGCCCACCGTCAACAGGCCGCTCAGGGCCATCGCAATGCGTGAGCGGGGCCGCCTTTCAAATATCGGTGTCATGCTGCTTCCTTTTATTTTCATATGTTATCAAGCCTGGAACTGATGTCTCTCTGTCGGCTGATCGCCAACTACAGATGTATGATGTACTATAACAGCACTTGTCGTTGGAGTGATCTGTTTATCGGCGAACCGTTGGATATTCTGACGACATCGGAACCTGTGCGGATAAAAAGTGATCAGTCCGCCGCCGGCATAGTGATAACAATAATGCGTGAGGAAGATATCTGTGCGTGTGCAAATTCTTGATACCGCAAGCGAGATGGCGGTATGTGCCGCTCGTGACGGCGCGGCGGCTATTCGTGCGGCTATTCGCGACCGGGGGGAGGCAACCATTGTGCTGGCAACCGGCGCAAGTCAGCTGGAAATGCTGGAGGTCCTGACCCGGGAAGCGATCGACTGGTCGCGAGTGACGGCTTTTCATCTTGATGAATATTGTGGCATCGACCGTGAACACCCAGTTAGTTTTCGTCGTTATATGAGGGAGCGCTTTACCGACCGCGTTGCGGGGTTGAAGTCTTTTACCTGGATTGACGCGGACGCGGAAGACCTTGATGCCGAGCTCATCCGTCTCGGCAGTGCGATAGAGCGGGCGCCGGTTGATGTGGCATTTATCGGTATCGGAGAGAACGGGCACTTGGCGTTCAATGAGCCCCCGGCAGATTTTCATGCGACCTCCCCCTATATACTGGTTACCCTCGACGAGGTATCGCGCCAGCAGCAGGTTAATGAGGGTTGGTTCGAACATATCGATGAGGTTCCGAAAACCGCGATATCCATGAGCCTACGCCAGATTCTGAAGGCGAAATCGATTATTTGTACCGTCCCGGATGCGCGTAAGGCCAAGGCTGTGCAGGCTGCCCTTGAGGGGGAAATTGGGCGAACGTGTCCCGCATCCATTTTGCGTGTCCACCCGGATGTTGCTCTGTACCTGGATAAGCCAGCGGCGTCGGATCTTCAGTTCTTTTTCCGCTTCTAACCATCAGTGACGGGTGGCTGTCTCAACTTCGCTTTCATGCTCTCATGTAAAAGTTCACACCACTTTTTCTGGCGCGTAATTTTGTTATTGTTCTCGCTCAGCCGGACAGTCTGAGATGGCGTATGTTGGAGGCGGTGTATTAGGAAGGGGGGCTGCTCACTGTTTGATCGGCGCGCTCGCATTCATTGTGGCCGGAATTTCCCAAAATTTTCAAAACGGGTTTGATCGGCTGTATGTAATATGCTATCAACATACATCAGTCGTATGATGACTGATGTATGTTGTGGTACGGTGATGAAGCGTCGTTAATTGGCGCAAAGCTTAATAATAATTATCAATAGATCGCCTCGGGGAGGCTCCATGTTTCCTAAATTCAAGCTAATAAATTCGACTCCCGCCCGAACTCTGCTGGCAATTTCTATTGCCTCCGCCGTGCATGCGCAGGCGCAGGAAGCCGGTACAGAATCAAAAATTGATGATCAGCTCGTTGAGGAGGTTTCCGTTGTTGGTACCCAGGCTAGCCTCCAGCGTGCGCGTGACCTGGAGCGCCAGTCCGACGTTTGGAAGAACGTGGTTGCTGCAGATGACATCGGTAACTTCCCGGACCAGAATGTTGCCGAATCACTACAGCGTCTTCCCGGCCTTTCCATTAGTCGCGATGAAGGCGAAGGTCGTAATGTGATCGTTCGCGGTCTCTCGCCTGCGTTCAATAATGTCACCATCAATGGTGTGCGCATGGGGGGCACCGGAGAGGAGTCGCGCGACAATATCGTTTCGCTCGACACTGTTCCATCCGACCTTCTCAATGGCATTGAGGTGTCCAAAGCCTCTACCCCGGATATGGATGGTGACGCCATTGCCGGTACCGTCAACCTGAAGACACTGACCGCCTTCGATCGCAAGGGTGACTCATTCGCGGTGCGTACCGAGAGCAGCTATAACGAGCGTTCCGGCAAAATGTCACCTAAGGTTTCTGGCAGCTTCACCAAGCTCTTCGATACCGCCTTCGGTGAAGATACGCTGGGTATTGCCCTGACTGGCAGCGGCTTTGAGCGGGATATCCGTCTCGACGACTTCCGGGTGGCCCGCTCCGACGGCACCGACCTGATTGCGCGGGAAACGGCCGAAGGCACCTTCTACCAGCCGCAGGAAATCGACCAGCGCCTGGAAATCGGCACCCGTACCCGCACCGGCGCAACCGCCAATATTGCATTTCGCCCGGACGAAAATAACGAGCTGTATCTCAACCTGACAGCGTCAAAGTTGCGCGACGAAGATGTCCGCGTGCAGCAGGAATGGGAAACCCGCCGTGCTTCTGGCAGTGAGATCAAGGTTATCGGCCCGAATAGCGGCGTCCTCGACGATGTAGATTTGGAAAAACAGATTTTCTACAAAGACACTACCAGCAAGAATTTCTCTGTTAGCCTTGGCGGCGAACATCTGTTCGACCAGTTTGAGCTGAGCTATCAGGTGGATCGTTCGGAAAGCAGCTATGACAACCCGCTGGGTACCCGTGGTCGTTTTCGCGAACGTGATGAGCTGATCAAATATACCGTGACCAACGACAGCGTTATGATCGACGCGACGCCGGATACCGATGATTACAGCCGAAACAAGAGTGGTGTCGATATTAGCGATCCTGCCAATTTTGCATTCGACAATATTCTCATCGACGATGTGCGGTCCGAGGATGAGATCAGCTCCGCGCGGGTGGACGGCAAGTGGAACTTCGATTTTGGTGGTAACACCGGGTACATCAAAGCAGGTATCAAGGTTCGCGATCGCAGTAAGCTGCAGGACAAAGAGCAGCTGGACATGAGCCCGGGTGATTTCGGGTTTGACGTAACCATGGCTGACATCGGTTACTTCAATCCGAAAGACACCAACCTGGATAACTTCGTATTGATTCCGGACCTGGATGCCGCTAAGGATCTCTTCTTCCAGGCGCGCGACCTGATGGTGCCAAATGGATTCAATACCAGCAATCCGAATGACGATTTCACCATTGACGAAAAGATCAATGCTGCCTATGTCATGGGGCAGTATGACTTCAGTGAAGAGTGGAGCGTTATTGCGGGTGCGCGAGTTGAACAGACAAAGCTGGAATCTGCTGGCAATATCACCGAAAGCCTCCGCACTTGCGATGACGCCGAATGCGCTATGTACACCACGACCCAGATATTGGGTGAGGACCTTGTTGAATCGCAAAGCTATTCGGATGTATTGCCCAGCGTGCACTTCCGTTATGAGCCCAGTGATGAGCTGGTGATGCGTCTGGCACTGACTACAGCGGTCAAGCGCCCAGCATTCAACGAGAACCGTCCGAATATCGCCGTTATTACCGAAGAGCAGGAGGACGGCAGTTACTCTCGCGCCTATGTCGG
Organism: Microbulbifer elongatus; assembly: GCF_020524885.1. Classification (GTDB taxonomy): domain Bacteria; phylum Pseudomonadota; class Gammaproteobacteria; order Pseudomonadales; family Cellvibrionaceae; genus Microbulbifer; species Microbulbifer elongatus_A. Next base: position 169,888 of record NZ_JAIVKJ010000004.1, read on the forward strand.
CGGTAATCCGAACCTCGAAACCTTGCACGCCGATCAGGTGGATTTCCTGGTTAGCTGGTACCCCAGCGAAAATCTCGCACTTTCCGGTGGCTTGTTCTACAAGGACATCACGGACTTTATCGTTCAGGGTACGCTGGAAGGGAGCACGGTAACTCAGGCCGGGTTTGGCGTTGGCGATGGTACCCAGAACGGTGGCTACGATGTTGTTACCACTTTCTTTAATGGGGAAACGGCTAAAGTACAGGGTGTCGAGCTCAACTACTTCCAGTCCTTCGCTGCCATCCCGGGAGTCTTCGTTGACGGTAACGTGACCTTTGCGGATAGTACCAGCCGCGTCGAGCAGATTCGTCCTGGCGAGACCTTCCGCCTTCCGGACCAGCCAAAGTCCGTGGGTAACCTGTCACTAGGCTACGAAAACGAGCTGATTTCGCTGCGTTTGTCCGGTAACTACGTGGGTGAAAAACTGGAGACGATTGCTTCTGATCCGGCAGCGGATGAAATTCGTGAAGCTCGCTTCTCCATGGACTTCGGAGCCCGCTATTACCTGTCGGAAACTATGAGTATTTACTTCGATGCCATCAATCTAAATGAGGCCAAAGATGTGCGTGTATTCCGCAATGGAAACAACGCACCGCGTATGTTTGAGAGCGTCCAGGATTATGGTCGAACCTTCCAGCTTGGTTTCCGCGCTAACTTCTAATTGCCTGTGAAATAAATAGCCCGTTTGGGCCAGGCGTCTCGCGTGATCGCGTCGGGCGCCTGGTTCTTCCTCCCGAAAGAAAACATTCAAGCCTTCAATGGAAGGCATACTATCGATTATTAGGAATACTCCGATGCAAGAGACGTGGCGTTGGTTTGGGCCCACCGACAGTATTTCACTGAAACATATCGCACAGGCTGGTGCGTCTGGAATTGTCAGTGCGTTGCACGAAATTCCAGCCGGAGAGCTTTGGTCGGAGCAGGATATTCGTCGCCAAAAAGATCTCATCGATTCCGAAGGGCTTACCTGGTCAGTGATCGAGAGCATTCCGGTGCATAATGATATCAAGGCGCGCAGTGGCGATTACGCACGCATGATCGAAAATTATCGCCAGTCGGTGATTAATGCCGGCAACGTAGGTATTAAAACCATCTGCTACAACTTTATGCCAGTAGTGGACTGGACGCGCACGAATCTTAATTATTCGCTTCCTAATGGTGGGCAGGCTTTGCGCTTCGAGATGGCCGATTTCGCGGCCTACGATATTCATGTATTGAATCGCCCCGGCGCCGAAGGCGACTATTCACAGGAGTTGCTGGACAAGGCCAATGCCCGCATCAAAAGCCTGGATGACGAACAGATCCTGCAGTTGGAGCGCAATATCATTGCTGGGCTGCCCGGCGGCGAGGGTTCCCATGATCGGGGCGGTATTCGCAAGACTATCCAGTTATTCAATGAGCTCGGGACCGATCGCCTGCGTGAAAACCTGTTTCTTTTTTTGCGGGAAGTCGTCCCCGCGGCGGAATCGGTCGGCGTAAAGCTGTGCGTCCATCCCGACGATCCGCCTTTCTCGCTGTTCGGATTGCCGCGCGTGGTTTCCACCGCGGACGATGCCCGCGCGATGCTGGCCGCCTGCCCCAGCCCCTCCAACGGCCTCACCATGTGTGCCGGTTCATTTGGCGCCCGCGGAGATAATGACCTGGTGGCCATGTGTCGTGAGTTTGCGGACCGAATCTACTTTGTACATTTGCGCAATGTTATCCGTGAAGCGGACGGTTCCTTCTACGAATCCGATCACCTGGCGGGCGACAACGATATGGTTGGCCTGATACAGGCATTGTTGGAAGAGGAGTCACGTCGACGTAAAACTGGAGACGGCGAGGAAATCCCCATGCGTCCGGACCACGGACACCTTCTGGCGGATGAGCTGAAAGATGGCTCTTCCAAGCCAGGGTACTCCTATGTCGGTAGGCTCAAGGGGCTCGCGGAATTGCGCGGTGTTATTCATACATTGAATAGTCTCGGCCGATTTTGATTCTGAGTTTCCAATTTTGGCTAGCCTGAACGCTACTGTGGTTTCTGCTCGGTTTAGCCATATAGCTTCAACTTGTTCGCGCCGAATCGAGCTTGCCGCTTCAACCAGGGTCTCATAGCGGGTTCCATCATGGGTGTTCGTTTCGATTGCCTTATAGAGTATGATTGGTTATACCTTTATGAAATATTGGTAAGGCCTTTCATTTGTAATTACAGGGCTATCGATGATAAATACAACAGAGGTGGGCGCCGTGAAACTGGCAGCACTGGGAGAAGTAATGGTGGAACTGGCGCCGCAGGCGTCGGTTCAGGGACAGGCCGATGGCGGCAGGCCGCTGCTGGCGCAATCGTACGCTGGCGATACCTATAACACCGCGGTGTACATCGCCCGCGGTGGCGTCAGTGTGAGCTACGTAACGCTACTCGGCGATGACCCGTACAGTGAGGAAGTGCTCACACGCCTTGCTGCCGAGGGCATTGATACCTCGGCCATCGCCCGCCTGCCCGGCCGCTGTCCCGGCCTCTACATGATCCAGAACACCCCCGATGGTGAGCGCTACTTTACCTACTGGCGCGGCGAGGCCCCTGCGCGGGAGCTGTTTGCCGACCCCACGCGGCGCGAGGCGCTCAAAAATCATCTGTTGCAGATGGACTGCCTGTACCTGTCCGGTATCACCCTTGCCATCATGAGTGCCGAAGCTCGCGCCGAGCTGCTGGCCTTCCTGGCGGCGTATCGCGCCCAGGGCGGTTGGGTTGCCTTCGACAGCAACTATCGCCCGCGCCTGTGGGCGTCCGCGGATGCCGCGCGGGAAGTGGTTGCGCAGTTCCTGCAGCAGGCAGACATGGCGTTGCTGACCTTCGAAGACGAGCAGGCCCTGTGGGGTGACAAGCGCCCGGGGAGCTGCGTGAAGCGCAATTCCGGCTTCGGCGTAACGGAGCTGGTGATCAAGCGCGGTGCCGAGCCTGTGTTGCTGCAGGTCGACGGGGCGCTTACCGCCATCGATGTGCCGCCGGTCAGCAGTGTGGTGGACACCACCGGCGCCGGGGACTCGTTCAATGCCGGTTACTTGGCGGCACGCCTGCAAGGCGCAAGCCCGGAGCAGTCAATCGCTGCCGGCAACCGCTGCGCCGCCCGGGTGATCGGCCACCGCGGCGCGATCATTCCGCGCGCTGACTATATGACGGCCCAGCAAATTCAAGATTGCACAGGCAGTGCGCAAGTTGTTACGATGGTATGACCAATCTGGTCTGCCGCCGGGTGATCGTGCTCGTTGAAGCGGCAAATCAGAAAACCTGTACCCGATAAGAAATAAATCGCAGGTCACAATGATGATAATGAGAAGATTTTGGCGGCAGTTCCGCACTGCGGCCTTGGCTGGCGCTACGCTATTTCTCGCCAGCTGTGGTTTCCAGGAAGACCAGGTTGCCTTGAAGCTCGCGCATACCCTGGATCAGCAGCACTCCGTACACCGCGCCATGGTGTTTATGGATGAGCGGCTGCGGGAACTGTCCGGTGATTCCATGCGCATCGATATCTATTCCGGTGGCCAGCTGGGCAGCGAGCGCGAATTGATTGAACTGCTGCAGATCGGCAGCCTGGCCATGACCAAAGTCTCCGCCAGCCCCATGGAGGGCTTCGTGCCGGAGATGAAGGTGTTCAATCTTCCCTACGTATTCCGCGATTCCGAACACTTCTGGAATGTACTGCAGAGCCCCATCGGCAAACAGCTGCTGGTGGCCTGCGAGCGCGCCCGCCTGCGCGGCCTGGGCTATCTGGATGCCGGCAGCCGCAGCTTCTACATGAACGACATTGCAGTGCATAGCCCGGCAGACCTGAACGGCCAGAAGATCCGCGTGCAGAACAGCCAGACCGCGATCAAGATGGTGAATACCCTCGGCGGCGCCGCGACGCCGGTAAGCTGGGGTGAGCTGTACACCGCGCTGCAGCAGGGCGTGGTCAACGGTGCCGAGAACAACCCGCCGAGTTTCTACCTCTCCAAACACTACGAAGTGTCCAAGTACTACACCCTGGACGAGCACACCTATGTACCGGACCTGCTGCTGATCAGCACCGAGGTTTGGAACAAGCTGGAGCCGCAACAGCAGGCCTGGCTGAACCAGGCGGTCGATGAGGCGGTGGCCTACCAGCGCACCTTGTGGCAGGAGTCCACCGAGGAGTCCCTGGCCGCAGTCAAGGCGGCCGGTGTGGAAGTGATCTACCCGGACAAGCAGCCATTTATCGATGCGGTGAAGCCGCTGCACGACAGCTACCAGGGCACCGAAGTCGGTGAGCTGCTGGACCAGATCAAAGCCATTAACTAATTGTTCAGAATAAAAGCCCACTAGAAAAATAACAGTGGAAGGCAAAGATGATGCAGAAAATTGAAAAGGCCCTGGGCCTTGTGCTGGGTGCGCTGCTGGCACTGATGGTGCTGGACGTGACCTGGCAGATCCTTACCCGCTTCCTGCCCATGCAGCCAAGCTCCTACACCGAAGAGGTGGCGCGCTACCTGCTGGTTTGGATCGGGCTGCTCGGCGGTGCCTACGCCTACCGCAAACGGTCTCACCTGGGAATCGACCTGCTGAGCAACGCCCTGCACGGCGCTAAGCGCCGTGCGCTGCAGATTTTCGTGGTGCTGGTGTGCTTCGCCTTTGCCGCCTCTGCCATGGTTTACGGCGGTGCCAAGCTGATGCTGCTCACGTTTGAGTTGGAGCAGACTTCCGCGGCACTGAACCTGCCTATGGGTTATGTGTACAGCGTGTTGCCGATATCCGGTCTGCTGATCTGTCTCTTCTCCATCGACCATCTGATTGAACTGGTGAACGCGAAAGAAGAGCTGCCCACCGAGTTTGATTCGGACGTGCACCCGTATAGCGACGACGCAGAAGTGCAGGGCGCCCCGGTGCAGAAAGAAAAACAAAAGCAGCCCGAAGCTGCCGTCGAAGCCTAAGCGAGGAGAAACATCGTGGAAGTTGCAGTTCTGGTATTGCTGGTCAGTTTTCTGATCCTTCTCGCCCTGAATGTTCCCATTTCCGTCAGTATTGGTGCCGCCACCGTGCTCACCATGCTGTGCACCATTGATTTTGACCCGGCCATGATCACCATGGCTCAGCGTATGGCCAGCGGTATCGACAGCTTTGCGCTGCTCGCGATACCGTTCTTTATCTTCTCCGGTATGTTGATGGGCAGCGGCGGTATCGCCCGACGCATTATCGACTTCGCCAAGGTGTTAGTCGGTATGCTCCCCGGCGGCCTGGCGTTCGTGAATATCATCAGCTGTACCCTGTTCGGTTCCATTTCCGGTTCTGCGGTAGCCGCCACCTCGGCCATCGGCGGCTTTATGATTCCGTCCATGACCAAGGCGGGTTACGACAAGAACTTCAACACCGCGGTTACCGTGGCTTCCTCCACCACCGGTCTGTTGATTCCGCCGAGCAATATTCTCATCGTATTCTCCCTGGCCTCCGGTGGCGTATCCATCGCTGCACTGTTTATTGCCGGTTACCTGCCGGGCCTGCTGCTGGCGCTGGGTCTGATGATGGTGTGCGGGCTGTGGGCAAAAGCCAAAGGCTACCCGGTGGGTGAGAAACCCACCCTGAAGGAAGCCTTCGAAAAAACCATCGATGCCGTACCCAGCCTGTTCCTGATCTTTATCGTGATCGGCGGCATCATCAGCGGCTTCTTCACCGCCACCGAGGCCAGTGCGATTGCGGTGCTCTACTCACTGCTGCTGTCCTGTGTGGTGTACAAGGAAGTGAAGCTGAATCAATTGCCGGCGCTGCTGACCAAGTCGGTCGAGACCACGGCGATTGTGATGTTCCTGATAGCCGCGTCTTCCGCGATGTCCTGGATCATGTCTTACCAGAATATTCCGCAGACCATCAGTCAGGCGCTGATCACCCTGAGCGACAACCCGCTGCTGATCCTGCTCACCATCAACCTGATTCTGCTGGCGGTGGGTGCCTTTATGGACATGACCCCGGCAGTGCTGATCTTTACCCCGATCTTCCTGCCGGTCGTGGTGGAGCTGGGGATGTCGCCCCTCCAGTTCGGTATCGTGATGATCCTGAACCTGTGTATCGGCCTGTGCACGCCGCCCGTGGGCAGTGTGTTGTTCGTGGGGGCCAGTATTTCCAAAACATCAATCACGGCGTTGATTCGCCCGCTGTTGCCCATGTACCTCATGATGTTTGTGGTGCTGGCGCTGGTCACCCTGGTGCCGGCAATCAGCGAGTTTCTGCCGCGCGCGCTGGGCTTGATTGAGTAACTATCCGTGGGCGCTTCCCTAATTATTCAAAAGAATTAAAGCGCGCCAGTTGTATTGAATACCTTTCACTGATTTCCTCGCATCATCATCAGGATGGCATTGCCGGGCTTTTTAGCCCGGCTTTTTTTTGCGTGTCTTTTAAGGGCAATTGGCGGCCATTGCCACGCCATGCATTGGCGCGAACCCACATTTCAGTGGAATTGGCTTAACACGACGTGAAACAGGCTTTACACGTGCGCACAAGGTGGTTAACCTTCGGTTCGATATTTGGTATTGCCAATTAATAAAAATATAGAGTGTTGGCTTTACAGGCCAGTTTGGCCAAATATCGGGCGGACCCCGCAGTATCTGCCGCCCACAGCGATGATGATTGGTCCGTACCTCCCTGCAAGCTGTTCCTCGGGTCCTGCTCCGTGACCGATCGTCTTGATCGAAGCCAAAAATAAAAACGGAAGGTCACATGCAAATCAAGCTGAAGAGAGCAGCGATGCTAAGTGCATTGCTGGGCTGCTTCGCGGCCGCGGAAGTCTCCGCACAGGCCACGGGGTTTGCCACCCAAAACGGCGGTACCACCGGCGGTGCCGGCGGCAATGTGGTGTATGCCACTACCGGTACCGAAATACACGCGGCGCTGTGTAATCGCGCCTCCAGTGATACGCCGATCATCATTCACGTCGAAGGCACCATCAACCACGGCAATACCACCAAGGTATCCGGTGACAGCTGTAATACCGCCGAAGACAAGATCGAAATCAAGGACGTCAGCAACGTTTCCATCATCGGGGTCGGCAGCGGTGCGCTGTTCGATGAGCTGGGAATCCATCTGCGCAGTGCGTCCAACATTATTTTGCAGAACCTGCACGTGCGGAATGTGAAAAAGTCCGGTTCACCGACTTCCAACGGTGGCGATGCCATTGGTATGGAGAGCAACGTCTACAACGTGTGGGCGGACCACCTCACTCTGGAGGCTTCCGGTGGAGAGAGTGAGGGCTACGATGCGCTCTTCGACATGAAAGCGGAGACCAAGTACGTAACCCTTTCCTACAGTATTCTTCGCAACTCCGGCCGCGGTGGTCTTGTGGGTTCCAGTGACAGCGACAGCAATAATGGTCCGGTCACTTTCCACCACAACCTGTATGAAAATATCGATTCCCGTACACCGCTGTTGCGCCATGCAACCGCGCACGCGTTCAATAACCATTACACGGGTATCACCAAATCCGGTATGAACCCGCGTATCGGCGGGGAAATGAAAGCCGAGAACAACTACTTCGAGAACTCGCAGGATCCGCTCGGCACTTTCTATACCGATGACATGGGCTACTGGGAGGTAAGTGGCAACATCTGGTCCAACATTACCTGGACTGCAGATAGCGACGACAACCATCCCGCCGGACCCAATCCGGTGTCCACCACCTCCATCAGTATTCCCTACAGCTATCAACTGTGTGACGCTAACCTGGTCCCCCAGATTGTCGCAGCCACTGCCGGCGCCAACACCGGCATGCAGGTGGCAGATGCCAGCTGCTCCGGAGGCTCTTCCAGTAGCTCCAGTTCCTCCGGTGGCAGTAGCTCCAGCTCGTCAGGTGGAAGTTCCTCGAGCAGCTCTTCTTCCAGTTCTTCTTCGAGTTCATCCTCAAGCAGCTCGGGCGGCAGTGGTTCAGGCGGCGGTGAGCTGGGTCCCAACCTGGCGCTAAGCGGTGATGCCGATGGGTCCAGTAAGGGCGGCGGTTCCAGCTACGGTAATGCGGTGGATGGTGACCTGGCCAGCTACTGGCAACCGAGTTCCACAAGTGGCGAGCGCATTTCTGCGAAGAACTTCGGTGACAATTTCAACACCGTCATCATTCGTGAAATCGGCAACAATGCGCAGGCGTGGCGGCTGGTCAACAATGATAACGGTGCAGAGCTCGCCTCGGGTAATGGTATCGGTTCCGCGCTGCAGGTTTACCTCGGTGACGTGAGCATGAGCAAGATCAATCTGATGATTGATAGTGCCAGCAGTGATCCGCAGATTGCTGAGTTCGAAATCTACAATGCGACCGGCAGTGGTTCTTCTTCCGGTGGCAGTTCCTCGTCCTCCTCCAGTTCTTCGTCCTCGGGCGGCTCCTCATCTTCCGGCGCGGGCAGTGTCACCCTGAGTGTTTCCGTAAACGGAAGCAATGCAAACCTGAACTGGAATGTAAGCAACATCGATGTGCGCACCCAGGAGATTTATCGCGATACAGATCCTGATCCCAGCGGTCGTTTGCGAATTGCCAGCAGTGTTCTCGGCAACAGTTATACCGACACAGGTCTGGCGGATGGTACCTACTACTACTGGGTAAAAATCACCGATCAGGATCTGGTCGTTTACAACTCCAATGGTGATGATGCCGTCATCAACACAGCGCCGATTACTCTGGTGTTGCAGGAGAGCGAAGCGGGTTTCTGTTCCGTGGATGGTGCGCTTGAATCGGAACACAGCGGTTATACCGGCAGCGGCTACGCCAATACCGACAATGACAGCGGCATGGGTGTTGACTGGTCCGTGGTTGTGCCGAGCGCCGGCAATTACACCTTGCAGTGGCGCTACGCCAACGGTGGCAGTGATCGCCCGGCAAACGTGCTGGTGAACACCGGTACCCAGACCAGCGTCAGCATGGGCGGTACCGGAGCCTGGGGTAACTATGCCGACAGCGGTGCCATAACTGTGTGGCTGAACGCCGGGTATAACGAGATTCGCCTGGAAGCTACCGGCAGCAGCGGCCTCGCGAACATCGACAGCCTGTCTGTTACTGGTGCGGCTCCGGTGGCGGGGGATTGCGCCGGTGGAAGCGGTTCCTCTTCCGGCGGTAGCTCTTCGAGTAGCTCCAGTTCTTCTGGTGGCACCAGCAGTTCCAGCAGCAGCTCTTCCTCCGGTGGTACCAGCAGCTCATCCTCCTCTGGCGGTACCAGCAGTTCGAGCTCTTCTTCAAGCGGTGGTACCTCTTCTTCCGGGGGAGCCTTCCCGTCTCCGGAAGTGAGCAATGCCTGTTACATTCTGGCTACCGATCCAAACGTTAACTGGCGTGACTCTGCGGAGCTGACCACGGATCAGGAAATTGTCGAGTGTCTATCGGTCACCCTTGGCCGTGCGGTCGGCTACGGTGAAAACGCCATGGGTGGTTACGACCCGAACGGTAACAGCCAGCTGACGGTGATCACTAAGAATGACCCGCAAGGTCGCAGCGTCGAGCAGCAGCTTCTGGATGCGGTAACCGGTGATAGCCACAACTGGATTGTGTTCGACAAGTTCGATTTCGCGAGCGAAACGGAGATCTCCATGCACCGCAACCACTGCGCAGACAGTACCGTGCAGGCGGCGATTGGAGGCACAGAAGCCCAGTGTATCGACTACCGCCAGTGGTGCGCCGATAACGGCTACTCGGGTGATGCCTGTCAGGTGGAGTTCTTCAACAACCGTCTGAACGATAGCGCCCTGCCGATTCGAAATACCAAGATTGGCTCCCACAAAACCCTGGATGGTCGACTGAGCAACGGTTACTTCCGCTTCAATGGTTTTGCCATTGGTGCAGACAGTAGCGGTCAGCCGACACAGACTGCCGAGAGCGTGATCCTAACCCACCTGGACTTCCGTGGTGCTGGCCACACCGAAGACCACGGCCTGGATCCGGACATGATCCGCAACACCGGTGCGTCTCACGATATCTGGATTCACAAAAATACCTTCGACACTACTGGTGACGCAGCGTTTGATGTGAAGGTGGGTGCCTACGACATCACTATTTCGTTCAATAAGTTGATCAATGTGAAGCGCGCTGCACTGCACGGTTCCAGTGACAGTCGAACCATCAACGAGCAGATCACTACCACAATGCACCACAATGCATTTGTCACCACGGACGATCATTACGACTCCCTGGGTAATACCCTGCGTCGTATACCGCTCATCCGTCGCGGTACGTCGCATATGTTCGATAACTTCTTTATGAACTATCGCAAAGACGTACTGAGTGTTCGCGTCGGCGCAACGGTCTTGTGGGAAGACAACACCTTCATGATCAATGCGATTCATCAGGAAAAGGATGACATTAATGCATGGCTGGTAGAGCGCGGATCGCAGTTGGCCCGCGATGTAGCCGATGGCAATTTCCGCAGCGACGGCAGTCTCGTCTGGTTGTCCGATGGCGCCTGTAATCTGGACTCTTCGATGGATTACACCATTACCGACAGCTCCGGCTCCGTGGCCGACCTCTCGCTGAACTACTCACAGTACTCACGCGATGTGATTGCGAGCGAGCGTCGCCCTGCCGGTCAGGCATTGGCGGACTACGTGATCGCTACGGCGGGTAATGGTGGAGAAATTCCATTTAACTCACCGCTGGGCTATGACCAGAACTACGTGATTGGCCTTGGCGGCGCCAGCTGCCAGTGAATACGCCAATTGGAGTGATTTGGCATTAAGTCGCAACCCATCCGCTTTAGGGCGGATGGTTTTTTTTGTGCAGAAAAGAAATTTTCATGAGGTTCATTTGTCTTGCCGTATCTCTAAAGGGGGAGTTTCAGGCGGCAGGGCAGTGGAAGAGTACCGGAGGTAGGAACACCGCCGGGTAATAACAATAAAATCGCAACTCAGGAGTATTCTATGAGAGTACCAAGCACCCTGTTGGCCACGTCCATGGCCGCGCTACTCGGCAGCCTGTTGGCTGGCTGTAGTGACGACGGCGAAAAGAAGGAACTGGCTGAATTGAATAACATCGTCGTTGCCGAACCAGAGCCTGAACCGGAGCCCGAACCAGAGCCCGAGCCGGAGCCGGAGCCGGAGCCCGAACCAGAACCAGAGCCCATCGTCTTTACCTGTCCAGAAACAGGCTTGTACTTTTGTGACGACTTTGAAGATGGCGAATTCGCCAGTACCTGGGATGCCCTGATTGACGGCTACGGTCTCAGTGATCCCGGTGTGTTCGATATTCTCGACGAGGGCGAGAGCAAGTCCCTCCGCTTTACTGCCGGTACCCGCGGTGAAAACCTGAGTGAAGGCGAATTGATTCTGGTGAAGCAAGCGGCATTCGGCAGTGTGCCCGCGGACTACTTTGTGGAATACCGCATCCGACCACGCGCCAACGGCAACACCGGCAACAAATACCTGTACAGCGTAGGCCGCTACCAGGGGCCGCTGCAGTGGTACTTCGGCGGACTGAATATGCAGAACAGCAGCGAGTCCACCCAGGTAGAGGCGGGCTACGCTGATGGTAGTGCCGTGAACCGCGAAGTGCAGGCGAAAAAGCCGCTGTTACTGGGCGAACAGGGTGGCACCGACGGCAGTTGGTATACCGTGCGCTATGACATGGTTGGCAGCGACGTGACCGTATATTTGGATGGCGAAGAACTGGGTACCTATTCAGACACCGAAAACAAGTACACCACCGCCGGCCGCATTGGCTTTTTTACTTATAACCGGTCCTTTGAAGTGGACTACGTAAAAGTCGGCGATCCGTCTGTAAAACCGGTGCAGCTGACCATCGATTATGCGGAGCCCACTTGGACCGCTACTGCCGGTGATCCAGCACTGGAGATCAATGTCACCGCAGTGCAAAGCGATGGCGTCACCGCAGATAGCTTTGATGTGGTATCCAGCGATAGTGCGGTAGCTTCCGTGGAGGTCGTCGATAACCAGGTCAAGGTGATTCCCCTTGCAGAGGGCAGTGCAGACATCACCTTTATCAGCGGTTCTGACAGCAGCTTGCAGCGCACTATCAGTGTGGAAATTGCGAAGGCATTTGCCATGCCCACCGCTACCTATGGTGACATCAGCGCCCTGGTTACGCCGCTGCCCGGTGCTACTGGCGAGTATGAAGACACACGCCTGAGTATTACCTTCGATAACGTCCCCACCTTGAATACCACTGTCGGTTCCGTGCGTATTTTCCGCGCCGATGACAACACCGAAGTGGACGCGATTCGTGCGGGGGGTGAAATGGATGTGCTTGGTTACAGCGGCCAGGCGCAGCCCCGTATCCTGAACACCACGCCGTTCCAAATCGATGGCAATACCCTGACTATTGCACCGCACACCGATGTGTTGGAAGCCGGTGTGGAATACTTCGTCGCTATCAGCACCGACCTGGTGCAGGGCGCCAAGCTGAACGGCAGTGATTTTGTCGGTATCGGTAAAGACGCGGGCTGGACATTCACCACCCGCGCAGCGTTGCCCATGGGCGCGGACGTCACTGTCGATGACGACGGCGCCGCGGATTTCCGCACTGTACAGGGCGCACTCAACCATGTGATGGAAAACGTCGGCGTGGATGATACTTCGAGCATTACGATCGCGGCTGGTGACTATCGTGAACTGCTGTTTCTCTCTGGCAAGAATAATCTCACCATCAAGGGGGCCGGCGCAGACCAGACCCGTATTCACTACGCCAATTACGAGGCATTGAATGGTGGTACCGAAGGCCGCGGCCTGTTTCTGGTGAAGGGCGGTGACATGCTCACCATCGAAGATCTCACCATCGAGAATACCCACCGGCGCACCGGTGGTGGTGATCAGGCTGAGACCATTTACTTCAACAGTGGTGGGCGTCTGATTGCGCGCAACGCGGGCTTTATATCCGAGCAGGACACACTGTTACTGAAGGGATACAACTGGTTCTACAACACCTTGGTGGCCGGTAACGTGGACTTTATCTGGGGCTACAGCACCGCCACGGTGTTTGAGGATTCGGAAATCCGCTCCCTGGGTGATTCCAAAAGCACGGAGGCGACCAGCAGCGGCGGTTATGTACTGCAGGCGCGTACCCCCAGTGAAACCGCCCCCGGTTTTGTATTCCTGAACTCGAAGCTCACCAGTGCGGCAGGTCCCACTGGAGTCACCATTGAAACGGGTACCACCTATCTGGCCCGCAGTGGTGGCAACAGCGGTGACTACGACAATGTCACCTTTATCAATACCGGCATGGACTCCCATGTAGCCGCGGCCGGCTGGGCCACCGAAGGCGTCAATGGCCAGCCCGCGCCCAACCCGGTTGTCGCTACAGCGGACGCCGGATGGCGCGAATATGGCAGCACCGATCTTGCCGGCAGTCCGCTGGATATGAGTCAGCGCTGTGGGGGTACCGGCAGCTGTTACCAGCTCAGCGAGGAGGACGTCGCCACACGCTTCTGTTCCCGCGCACAGATTTTTGCCAGCTGGAACAGCGGCGAAGGTTGGGATCCCTATCCAGAAGATACCAGTGACGACGGCTGTGTCCTTGCCGCTGGTCCCAGTGAAACCTGGAGCGGTAACGGCCTTCTGGTTGGCGACAGCAGCCAGTCTTCCGCGACCGTGGCCACCGGCAGCATCAGCGAACAGTCTGACAACAGCGTCAGCTTCGCTGCCAGTGACGGCAAATTCGAAACCATGGCGCAGTCTTTCTACCTGGTATCCCAGCAGGTGGAAGGCGATTTTGTACTGACCGCAAAACTGAAAAGTGCCGGTAGCAACTATGCGGCCAATCAGTTTCCGGTGGGTTTGATGATGTGTGAATGCGACGTGACTTCGGGCACCACTTCACCGCTGGCCCACGTAGGTGTGCATATGTCCGGTGCCGATTGGGTCACTCAATATGGCCACATCAAGGAGGCCGCTGGAGGCTGGGGCAAATCCAGCGGAAGCGCGGTCACTGTCGGTGACAGTCTCTACCTCAAGCTGGAGCGCCAAGGCCAAGCGTATTACGCCTCCGTTTCTACGGATGGCGGTGCCAGCTATATCGAGCTGGGTGCCGATAGCTTCACCGGTTTGCCCGACTCACTGAAAGTGGGCCTCTTCGCTGCGCCCTATAACGACGACCAGGCTTTCACTTTTGAAGATATCCAGCTCACACAATAAGAAACACCGGAATTAATCCTTTTAATCAGTGCCCCGCGTATAACGCGGGGTCCATATTCAGGATGTGATTTATGCAACAATCATTGCGTTCATTACTGGCTTTGGTGCTCTGTGCCAGCCTTACCGCCTGTGGGGGTGGTGGCAGCGACGGTGGCAGTTCCTCGGGTTCTTCCGGCAGTTCGTCCGGTAGTTCCAGCAGCTCGTCATCCAGCTCGTCTTCCGGATCGTCCTCCGGTTCTTCAAGTAGCTCTTCCAGTAGCTCTTCAAGTGGCTCTTCAAGTGGCTCGTCAAGCAGTTCATCTTCCGGCTCGTCCAGCAGCTCGGGCTCCGGTTCATCGGGCGCAAGTCCGGATGGCGGATTTGCGGGTTACCAGTACAACCTCACCGGTGGTGCCGGCGGCCTGGTTTACACGGTCAACAACGGTGCCGACCTGCAGGAAAAACTGGATGAAGCCAAGGACACCAGTCAGCCAGTCACCATCTATATCGATGGCACCATCACCGACTTCAACACCGGTACCGGCACCGATATCCAGATCAAGGACATGGACAATGTGTCGCTGATCGGTGTTGGAGAAAATGGCGAATTTGATGGCATCGGTCTATCCATCCGCCGTGCCAACAACATTATCGTGCAGAACCTGCTGTTCCATGAAGCCTGGCCCGGGCAGGAGAGGGACAATATCAGTATCGAAGGTGACGACGATGGCTCCACTACCAGTCATATCTGGATTGACCACTGCGAGTTGTACAACTCCCTCGACGTTGGCAAGGATTATTACGATGGCCTGATCGATTCCAAAAGCGGCGCGCGCTATATCACCCTGTCGTACAACTATTTGCACGATGCCTGGAAGACCACTCTGCACGGACACACGGAAAATGACAGCAATCCGGATACCGACCGCCTGGTGACTTTCCACCACAACCGATTCGAAAACCTGGAAAGCCGAGTTCCCCTTTACCGTCACGGTAAAGGGCATGTGTACAACAACTACTACAACAACATCCGCTCGACGGCGATCAACTCTCGCGCCGGTGCCGAGATGCTGATCGAAAATAATGTGTTCGAAAATACCCAGAACCCGGTGGTGTCGTTCTATTCCGATGTGATCGGTTACTGGAACCTGAGCGGCAACCTGTTCGGAACCGGTGTGACCTGGAGCAGTGGCAGCGGCACAGATATTACCGCGCAAGATGGTGAGTCCACCTCGACCTACAGTGTGCCATACGAGTACACACTGGACTCGACCGATGGTCTCAAGGATTACGTGATTGCCAATGCTGGCCGCGGCAAGCTGGATCAGTCCGGCCTGGAAATTCCCGAGCCGGTGACACCGGAAGATGAGTTGCCGGTGGAAGAAGAACCCACCATTGAAGATGTGGCGCTGCCGTATGCAGAAAACTTTGCCACCGATACCGCGACCTTCTTTAGCAATAGCTACCGTGACCTCAGTGGCGCGTCGGGTGAAGGCACTCCCATATACCACCGGGTAACCGGAACTGCAGAGATCCAGAGTGGGGCACTGAGCCTGACGGGCAGCCGGGTATCTATCGGCAACACGACACCAACTGTCAGCACCACCAGCGGCGACGGTAATACCGGCGTGTTTGACTTGAGTATGCCCTGGCAGATCACCTTTAAGGTGGTCGGCGTGAGCGGTGATACCAGCAAATACTTTCAGCTGTATGTGGATAACAACACGGCGTCCAGTGGCAACTCCATCTGGGGGAGCGCCTCAAAGTTCCACCAGGTGCTGCTCAGTGATCTGGTCGAAGGGCAGACTTATACGGCTCCCGGCCTGACCGCCAGCGCGAATTCATTTGTGACCCTGCGAACCGAGAGTAGCGCTACCGTTGCAGTAGATGACATTCTGATTGAATACACCCCCTGAAAGCGCACTCTGGTCAGCACTTTTCAGCAGTGGTCTGGCCGCTTTTGTTCATAAAAGCACCGCTTAACGCGGTGCTTTTTTATGCTCTGCCGTCGATTTATCTGTAGTTAAGCTACAGGTTTCGCCTTTCTTGCCCAGTAATTGTGCGAAAAAAGACAAAAACCCGCCTGTCTGACCCGAGTCATCAATATCTTTATTACCAATTGGTACAAATGGTTGTATATGCCTAACCAATCTGGTTTCATTGCCAAACCAATAAGTATTAAGACTGGGCCTGGATGGTTACCGAGCACGCAATGTGCGACATCCAGGAGACGTATCCAGGCTCATAAAAATAACGATCGACAATGAGAGAAGGGGTGAGCATGAAACCTTTACCTTGGGCAAAGTCCGCACTCGCGCTGTGCATTATGGGGACACTGACCGCCTGTGGCGGCGGTGGTGCCAATGAGAACAACGAGGGGGACGTGGTTGTCACTCCTCCCCCGCAGTCGTCCAGCAGTTCATCTGGCGGTTCTTCCAGCGGTGGTTCCTCCAGCGGTGGTTCATCGGGCGGCGGCGCCGAAGGCCCAATTCTTTCTGAGAACTTTGGAGACGACCTGTTCGTCAACTTTGACGAGGCAGATACCCAGTTTTTCTTCAGTCAGGACTACAAAGCGCTGGATGCGAGCAATGCCGCCGATGCTTGGCCGTCTTTTTACTACCCCACCTGCTGTTTCTTCCTGAACGATAACCCGGCCGACGGCGTCGAGGTTTCACTGGATCAAATGGGTATTGTGAGCGACAGCGGCAACCCGGCGATGTTATTGAATACCGGCCGTTTCAGTGTCGGTCAGACCCGCCCGGATATCGACGACGCGGACCCGAAGAAGGACACCACCACCTCCGACGACGTGACCACCTGGGGTGAGCTGGATCTGAGCGAACCGTACCGTATCTCTTTCTGTGTGAAAGACGCTTCCGGTACCCGCAACATGCAGGTGTATGTGGACAACAACACCTCCGGCGAAGCCAACTCCACCTGGGGTGGCGGCGGCACTGGCTCGCGTATCTTCAATATCCCCGCCGGTGACCTGATCCCGGGCAAGCGTGTACAGATCAACGTACCGGGCGATATCACCTATGAACAGGGTGGCGAGGTAAAAGACGTTCGCCAGGCACAGGTCGGCAGCACCAGCTCCTTCCTGCAGTTCCGCGTCGAAGGCGGCAGTTCCGTAATCTTTGATGACCTGCTGGTAGAGCGCCAGGAAGACGATGGCCAGTCCGAGCTGCCTGCGTGTAATGTATTCCAGCCGGCTACTGCGCCGGAGGCGCCGGAAGCGCCGAGCCTGTTTGCGAGTGATGCACAGGTCGCCGTCAGCTGGACCTCTTCCATCGGCGCCACTTCCTATGACGTGGCCTACAGCACTGGCACAGACGTGAACGCTGCCGATGTTGTAGAAGGGCTGACCGAGACGAGCACTACCCTGACCGAGTTGGAAAATGGCAGCGAGTACAGTGTTTGGGTGCGCGCGGTGAACAACGTTGGCGCTGGCGCATGGAGTGAAGCCACCACGGCGACTCCCGTAGCACCGGTTGGTGACAACTGCGTACCGACCACATCGGTGGACCCGTCTGCAACCAACATGATCCAGTGGAACGTGTACGACGGCTGTTCACATCCCGGTGACCTTGGCGCTGTCGTAATTAATGGTAGCGAGGCAAGCAATTTCGCGTTTTCTGAAGAAGAATTGCCGTGGTTCGAAGTGAGCCCCCTCGGCGTCATGAATCTGGATACTCGTGATGGTGACGAGAATACCAAACCAGTGGGTGATCTGGATGGCGTAATCGCCGGCGACGCGGCGACTTATCCCAAGCACTTCACCTTTATTGCGCGCATCGATACTTCATTTGCCACCACGCTGGATAGTGTGCGCGGTTTTGAGATCGAGACGCATCTGGGTGACGGCGGTGTAGATGCGCGAGGTCCGGCCCGGATCAAGACGATCCTGCGCCCGGACGGCAACAAGATCCAGCTGGACAAATTCCTCTCCGACGACAGCACCGCGGAAGTGGATATGGATATGACCGATGGCTATCACATCTATCAGGTCAGCTTCACCGTCAATGACCCCGCTACCGCCGGAAATGAATACATCACCGCCAAGGTTTATCGCGATGGTGTCGAAGTCGGCAGCTTTACCGGTAATGGCCGCGATGGTGGCTCTTCCGGTAGCCGGATGCGCATTGGTGAGGGTTCTAGCAGCCCATTCTATGCAGACGTGGACTGGCTGGTATGGACCGACAACGCCACTGCCGCTGGCTTGACTGCGGAGCAGCTAGTCGGTGAGCTGCCGGCAGATATCGGTGAACTGGGCGTATATGCAGGCGCAGACGCGAGTTCTGCCTTTGAGGAAAACTTCAATGGCATTGGTCTGGTGGAAGACTCGGAAACAGAAGACACCAACTTCTTCACTGCGGATTACCGCGGCCAGTCCGGCGATGCGACCAAGCCGATGTTCAACGTAACCAGTGGTAGCTCCCGTATCACGGTTGCCGGTGGCACTCTAGCGTTGAACAACGCGCGTTTCTCCATCGGTGATGCGATGCACGGCACCGATACCGCGGATACTGACACTGCTGGTCGCGGCGACCTGGACCTCAGCAAGCCCTATGTTATTTCCTTCGAAGTCGTCGAAAACCCGAATACTTCTGTGGAATCGGGCAAGTGTCAGGTCTACGTTGACAACAACACTTCCAGCTCCAGCAAATCCATGCACGGTGGTGACTCCAAGCTGATTGAGAAGTTTGCGTCCCAGCTGGCTGACGGCGATCAACCCACGGGAACCGTCACCATCGAAAGTGACTTGGGCACAGCCAACTCATTCCTGCAGGTTCGCTGTGACAGCGGCACGGAGGGTATGCCCGTAGTGATTGACGACTTCAAGATCACTTATCAGTAATTGTCTTTCGTTAATACGCAGAGATGACGCCGGTTGAAATCCAGAGCCGGCGGCCATCAAAAAAACATCGAAGCGGCCCCAACGGAACGGGGCACGGAAAAACCGATGGGAGAGTCAAAATGACTTATAAAAAACAGATTCTCGCTATGGCAATCGCCATGGCTACATCCGCTAGCCTGGTAGCCCAGGAAGTGGAGCAGGAACAGCAAGAGGAAGCTTCCGGCGCCTCTCTGGAAGAAGTCTATGTAGAAGGTGTGCGTAGCGCCGACGTCAATGCACGCGCCGCGGAGCGGGGCAAGGATAACTTCAGCTCCATTGTTACCCAGGATGATGCCGGTAACTTCTCCGACCAGAACGTAGCCGAATTGCTGCAGCGTATGCCGGGTATAACCCTGCAAAAGAGCGAGGGCGAAGGCAAGTTTGTAAACCTGCGCGGCCTGGGTGCGGGCATGGTAAGCGTGCGCATGGATGGCGGTGCCATGGCAAATGCTGGTGGCGGTACCGACGAGACCCTCGAAGACCGCGCGTTTTCCCTGGATAGCCTGCCATCCGATGTACTGCAATCGATCGAGGTGAACAAATCACTGACGCCAGATATGGAGCTGGATGCGATCGGTGGTTCCATTAACGTGAAGACGCTGTCGGCACTGGATCGCGGTAAAGAAACCTACAAGCTGCGCGTGCAGAACTACTATCAGGAGCAGGCGGAAGAGAATTCGCCCAAGGTTACTCTGCAGGGTACCAATCTGTTCCTCAATGACACCGTTGGTGTCGCCTACACCGGTTCTTGGGAAAAGCGTAATACCCAGGGCGCACAGACTCGACACCACAGCTCCACCTTGCCGCAGTATGTAGAGCTGGGTGGTGAACAAATGATTATCCCTTGGGAGTTCACCACCTATGAAGAAAACGCCGAGCGTGAACGTATCGCCGGTCTGCTGAATGTCGAGTACCAGCCAAACGACAACAGCCGCTACCACGTGAAGTTGAATCACACCAGCTACTCGGATAACGATATTGCTCTGCGGGAGTATTACCGCTTCAACTGGGAGAACGGCGACGAAGACCTGCAGTTTATTGACAGAGATGCACAGGTATTCGGCGGTAGCAGCGTCGATCTGCAACAGCAGTTCTTTATTCAGGAGTCTGAGGTAGAGACCAACACCATCGCGCTCGGTGGTGAGAATCGCTTTGGTGACGGCTGGGAAGTAGATTACGAAGTAGTCTCCTCGCGCAGTGAAAACTCGAAGCCTGACGGCCGCCGCGTACAGTTCCGTCTGCGCGAGTTGAACGCGATCGGCAGCTACAGCGACTATTCATTGAACGGTCAGCTGGTTTCCGGTCCGCAGCTTGATGAACTGATCTCGACCGGCAAAATTTCCAGCGGTGCGATTTCCAACCCGAATGGTGGTTACCAGTACGGCAGCGCTGTCCAGCCGAACCTGAACTATGACAACCTGTTCCTGGAAGATTCCATCCGTGAAGACGCGGTGGACCAGTTCTCTCTGAACCTGCGGCACGACTGGGACGCCGGCCTAGTGAACTACGTTAAGGCGGGTGTAAAGGTCAATCAGCGCGAGCGCAGCAATGACAAGAACCGCTCGAGCATCGTGCCAAATGATCGTGCTGTGGCCGGTTGTGGCGATGATTTTGAGTGTATCGCTCTGGCCGGTTCGCGCCTGGGTGATTTCGCCACCTATATTCCGGACAATCCCGCCTTCGATAATGCGGTAATCACCCGCGCCGAAGCGGAGCGGCTGATCAACGCGACTCGCGCGATTGGTGATAACTACGACGTCGAGCAGAAAGAGCTGGACTCTACCAAACTTGACTACGAGCTGACCGAAGATACCGCAGCGGCCTACATGATGGCAGAGATGCAGGTGTTGCCGGAAGCGACCCTGATTGCCGGCGCGCGCTACGCGTATACGGATTTCACTTCCACTGGTTATCTGGCGTTACGCAACGACCGCAATGAAGACAGTGAGGGACTGACCTCTCTGGATATCGCGCTGCCGCTGGAGAAAACCGGTAATGACTACGGTGTGTTTTTGCCAGCACTGCATTACCGCCATGAACTGAGTGACAACCTCCTCGGCCGCGCATCCATCTGGACCAGCTTCTCCCGTCCGGATTTCGGTAAGAGCCGCGCATTTTTCGAAGTTACCGACCGCGTGGTGTTCTGTAACACCGACCCGGACTCCGAGTTCGTAGGTCAGTGTAACGAGGACCCGAATGATATTGGTTCTGCCCGTGGAGATGTCGAGTATCAGAAAGAGTTCTTCGAGATGTCCGGTGACAATACCGTGCGTATTGGTAACCCGGCGCTGGATCCGATGCGCGCCACCAACCTGGACCTGTCACTGAGCTACTACGGTGAGAGCACCTTCCTCGAAGGCGCGCTTTTCTATAAAGACATCACCGACTTTATTGTCGACGCCAACGGCATCCGCATGAATATTGCGGATACCCCGTTCGCGCTGCCGATCGATCAAGTAGACCTGTTTACTATCCCGGCGGATCTGGAGCTGACGAACGTAAACACCTACCTCAACGGTGAATCCGCCAAGGTCTACGGTATGGAGCTCAGCTTCAGCCACTACTTTGACGGTCAGTGGGAAGAGCACAATATCGGTCGCTACCTCGATAATATCTTTGTGCAATCCAACCTGACCCTGCAGAGCAGTGACGGCAACGTAGGTGACTCGGTGCGTGCGGATTCCATTCAGCTGCCGGAAACCGCGGACACCGCTGCGAATATCACGGTTGGTTGGGAGAACGATGATTTCTCCATCCGCTTTATTGCCAACTACACCAGTGAAATCCTGAAGCGTATCGGAGCCTGTACCGAGGCGGACAAGGCTGCGGACCTGGAGTTGGGTTACGCCGGCAACTGCCGCGTGTGGGCGGATATGTACCAGGATGACTCGCTGACCTTTGACGTGAAAGCGACCTACCGCGTTGCGGATGGTGTACGAGCCTACTTCGATGCGGTCAACCTTTCCGACAATGCTGACCAGCAGTACTTTGCCGGTAACGCCGATTCCGGCGGTCGCATCCTTTACAACGTCGAAGCCTATGGCCCCGCAGTGCAGTTTGGCCTGACTGTCGACTTCTAACCCTCATTGGTAATTTGCCATTCTTGCCCCGCTTGCGGGGCTTTTTTGGCTCTGGCTGTCGAAAAACAACATTCACCAGCGCTGGCTGTTGCTCCAAAAAATTAGTAACCGAGTATCTAGGTGCACTTATGTTCAATAATCCGTTTACGCCGCTGGCTACAGTGGTGCTGTCTGTAATGCTGGTTGCCTGCGGTGGTGGAGGCTCCAGCGAAACCATTCCTCCGGCGAATGGCGGAAGCTCTTCCAGCTCAAGTTCTTCAAGCAGCTCGTCCAGCAGTTCGTCGAGTTCATCTGGCGGTAGCTCCAGCTCTTCCAGCAGCTCTTCATCCTCCGGTGGGTCCAGCTCATCTTCGTCGGGTGGTGAAGCGCCAATGTTGGCACAGGCCGGCAACCCAATTTACGGCGAGTTGGACAACTACAAGTCCTGGCTGGGCAGCAGCCTCGCAGCGGATCGGACTCGCGCTGACAATATGATCACCTGGCAGATGGACCACGGTGGTTTTTATAAAAATGACGGGTCCACCTACGACGCACCTTGGAATGGCAGTGATGCGCGCTCCGGTTGGACCGGCTCGGGTGGTGTGGAACTGGGTACCATCGACAACGATGCCACCGTTACCGAGCTGATGTTTCTCGCCGACGTTTACCAGCGCAGCAACGATACCAAGTACCGCGACGCCGCGCGCGACGCGCTCGAATTTCTGTTGACCATGCAGTACGAAAGTGGCGGCTGGCCCCAGGTCTACCCGGCGCGTGCCGGAACCACTTACTCCAATCATGTCACCTTCAATGACGGTGCCATGGCCCGGGTATTGATCCTGCTCGATCACGCCTTGCGCGAGGAAGCGCCGTTGAATGGCGACCTGTTTACCGAAGACCAGCGCACGCGTATGGAATCGGCAATCGCAGGGGGCGTCGATTTTATTCTCAAGGCGCAAATAGTGCAGGCCGGCGCCAGGACTGTGTGGTGTGCCCAGCACGATCCGGTTACCTACGAGCCCCGCGCGGCGCGCGCCTACGAGTTGGAATCCAAAAGTGGCAAGGAATCCATGCTGGTAACGGCCTTCCTGATGTCGCAGCCGCAGACCGCTGAAGTGGAGGAAGCCGTTCGTTCCGCCCTCGACTGGTATCGAAGCCCGGCAGTGCAGGAGGCGGATACCGCTTACGTAAAACGCGCCAGCGGTAGCAGCGACGACACCTATAACCCAATCCAGAGTAGGGCCGGCAGTACCATGTGGTATCGCTTTTACAACGTTGGTGACGATACCGGGTTCTTCGCCGACCGCTCTGGTATCAAGCAATACGACATCATGGCCATCGATGCCGAGCGCCGCTATGGCTACGAGTGGGGCGGTGACTACGGTAGTGAGTTGATCGAATACGCGGATAGTGTCGGCTATTACCAGCGTTAACGATTTAGAGAGGGGAGCAGGGTTTTCCTGACCTATTGGTCGGTTCTATCACGGTGGTTAACCCGGTTGCCTTTAACAAATGGGAATCATTCTCGATAATATGCATAGTGTTCTGGTGGTTTTTTGATCAGTTGCGTGTCTCTAATGGATGCGCCGATCACCAGATAGTTTGAGAGGGTGATTCCATGAAGCAGCAGGCCATGACCAAAACTTGTAGCTTTGCCGTTGTGCATATGGCAGTCGCATTTGCGGTGGGCTTTGCATTGACCGGTGATGTATGGGTGGGTAGTGCCCTGGCGCTGGTGGAGCCGGCCTGCAATACCGTGGCCTTTTACTTCCATGAGAAGTGGTGGAACCGCAGCAAAGGTCCGCAAGCGGAGCCCGAAGATATCCAGGTACCTGCCTGATCGATCAGGGCCGTTCACGTCTCCCGGAAATTCCGCCGATGGTAACTGGACCCGCTTTCTCAGGATGGCTTGCCGGCGCTTAGGCGCCGCTGCCATTTCCCCAGAGCCTCTACCAGGTCGCCAATAAACTTCCTGGTGTCTTCATCTTTCAGCGCGCCGTTGTCATCGAACTTCTTGTGCGCGAAGCTGATCATCACTTCCGGCTTATTTACAAAGTGCGCATCCAGGTAAATCAGGATTCGACGCAGGTCGTACTGTGCCCGCGCGCCACCGAATGCACTCATGCTCGCGCTCATCACCGCTACCGGCTTGTCGGCAAATGGCTGCGGGTCAACGCGAGACAGCCAGTCGATGGCATTCTTCAATACACCGGAAACGGAGTAGTTGTATTCCGGAGTGGAGAAGAGAATGGCATCGGCCTTCAGCACCTGTTGTTGCAGGGTTTCCACCGCATCGGGCACGCCCTTATCTCGCAGGTCCTGATCATACAGCGGGATGTCGGCAAGGCTGGCAAAGGTAAATTCGGCACTGTCACCGGCAAGATCCGCAGCGGTTTTGAGCGCTGCGCTATTAAAGGAGTCTTGGCGCAGACTGCCGGAGATGGCGAGTATCTTGAGCGTCTCGGAAGGCATGATGTTGCTCAGTTATTGCCAAGTACAAAACAGTGTTCCAGGTCCTTTGGGTATCGAAGGCTCAGATTGGGGTAGCTTTTACCGGTCTTGGTGTGAGAGTTCTGCGGGTCTGGGCCGGCTTTCTTTTGCGCGGCCAGTATGGCGGGCTTTTGCGAGCTCCGGGCATTTACCGGTAATGGCGTATTCATGACGACAACCTCTACTTCTTTATACGCTGCTGCTCAATTCCATGCTGCTCTAGTGTGGCTAGGGCGTAGTAGCGTGGCGGGGCCCGGAAAAGAGTTTTGGGTGCGTCACAGCTACCAATTAACTGTAGTGTAAAACTCGCTGAATCAGCCGCACCTGCCTTAGATTGCGCGTGAATCCCAACGGCTTTGAGACGCAGTACAAGCTTTCTAAATCCCATGAGGGGAATAGATCATCCGGGCGCCTCCTCGGTGTGTGCTTTATCGGGATCTGCAGAACCATCTCCTGTGTGTTGTGGCTCCGTTCTCCATCACTAAAAACTATTGGCGCGAAAGCTTTATTTGATTTCCGCAATGAGTGTTTCGGGCGTATTGTGTAGATGTAACTCGAAGCAGGCTCACAATGTAAAGGAGAACAAACATGCAAAAGTCAGTTAGCAAGAAAACGCCGGTAATTGAACATAACTCTTCATGCAACTATTCATGTAGCTATTCATGTAACTACGGCAACAACTACTACGGTGACCAGGTATGTGTGCTGAAAAGGTCGTAACCGCATTGGTAACTCGTGTATTGCTGAAGCGCCTGGAGGCCCACAGTTGCGAAGCCGAAGTGCCAGGCTGAACCCCCCCGGGCCCCAACTGAAGTGCACGGAAATTGCCAAGTAGCTACTTTTCTACCATAGTGCAGCATCGAAATTTTTAACCTCGCAGATGGCTTACACGCACTTCGATCATGCCTGGTATGGAAAGAAACAAACTGTTCGGCAGTATCGGTGGCCCGCTGATACTGCTTTTGCTTTGCATCCTGCTGCAGTTTATCCAGTCCTTACACCCGGACTGGTTTATGTACGACCGCACATTGCTGGCCGAGGGGCAGTTGTGGCGCTTGTTGACCGGGCACCTGGTACATACCAATACCGCACACCTGCTAATGAATGGCGCCGCGGTGGTTGTGCTTTGGTTTGTGTTTGGGCAGAGCCACTTGCTTGGCCGGCGTCACCGGATTGTGGCCTATCTAGGCGTGGTCGCGCTTCTCTCTGTGCTAATCAGCACCGGTCTGTGGATCTGGTTTCCGGAAGTAGAGATCTACTATGGCCTCTCTGGTGCCTTACATGGACTCTTCTGTTTCGCGGCCGTCAGTGAGCTGTTCCAGCGTCGCTGGTCCGGAGGGCTATTACTGATCGGGTGCTTTGCAAAAGTCGGCTGGGAACTGGCTGTCGGCCCAAGTGCTGTCACCGCGAGCATAATCGAGGCCAAGGTGGCAGTATCCAGTCATTTTCTTGGCACCGTCTTCGGAACCCTGATCGGTACACTGGTTGGCTGGATTTTCAGATTGCAGAAGTCTTGCAGTCACGCGCCCGCGAGTGTGGCTGATTAATACGCCTTTACCGTCGTGTCCAGCTTTGCGCTGGCCGGTCAGTCACGCCTGCAGTGTGTTAAATTGCCCAAATCCGCTTGTGCTGGGAGACCAGTACTACGGGCGCCTATATCTGCAACTGACCTGCTAAATGCCTAACGCTGAACGACTATTGCTTAACGACTATGAAGTTACCTTTGATTCTGCGCCGCAGCCTTGCATCCGTGATCATCGGCCTCGCCGTGCTTTTTTCGGCGTGCTCCGGACCGGAAACTCCACAGCAGGTGACCGAGGCGTTTTGGGATGCCGCCATTGACGACGACGCTGTTAGCGCCGCCCGTTATTCGACGCCGACCGGCGCCGAGGGTTTCGACGCTTTTTCCGGAGAGTGGGACGGTTACCAGCCCCAGTGGGGGCGAGTGATCATCGATGGCGATGAGGCCAGCGTGGTGTCCAAACTAGCCAACCGGGAAACAGGGCGCATTCGCTCCTTCACCACCTATCTGGTTCAGCGCGATGGACAATGGCTGGTGGACTACAAGCGCACGGCGATGAGTATCAACGGTGGTGCGTTTGGAGAACTGCTGAACAAATTCGACCTATTCAGCAAAGACCTGTCAAAAGAGTTTGAGCGCTCGGCGGACGAAGCCGGTGTGCAGATGGACCAGATGCTCGAGGAGCTGGAAAGCACCGGCAAAGAAATGAGCGAGCAGGCGTCGGAGGCCCTCGACGTGTTTTCGCAGGAATTGCAGAGAGCACTCGAAGATATGGATGAGTCGCTGCAGCGCAAACTTGAAGAGCGCAAAGCTCAGCCACCGGAAGAGGAAAAGCCGGCACCAGAATCGGCTCCGGTTTTGATCTAGCGCACGGGTCTGTGAAATGACCCTTAATTCATAAATTTACCAGACGTATATCTTCACGCAGGTTTCTGGAGGCTCGCTCGGGCTCTCCTAAAATTTATGGGTGAAATATGCAAAGCGAAATGGAAATTCGTTTCTGTGGCCCACCCGCGTGCTATGGACAAGCACACTCTGGTTGGTCGCATCCTCCGCGCCGGCAGTGGCGGGCTCCTTGAGTTTGCAGCTGGAAAACGATTCCTTTGATGGTGCCAGCGACGCCTACTATACGCAGGGGCTTCAACTCACCTACGCACCGGATGCCCCGGTCAACTGGCCGAAAAATCTTTTACCCTCAAGTTACGATAACCGAGTAATTCAATCTCAGTTTTCGGTCGGCCAGGCAATTTATACTCCCTATGAGGTGGCCCGGTCGGACCTCATTCGTGACGACCGCCCCTATGCAGGTTGGTTATATCTCGGTGGCACTCTCAAATCCCACTATGTTTTGCCCCAGAACGGATGGCTGATTGCCGAGCGGCTGGATGTGCAGGCGGGTATTGTTGGTCCGTCTTCCGGCGCCGAGCAGGCACAACGCACGACGCATCAGGTACTGCGCGCCTACGATGTCTACGGTTGGGATCATCAGCTGAAGGATGAGCCCGGATTTGTGGTGAGCTATGTGCGCAAGTGGGCGCGTATCCACCCTGTTTCGGATAACGGCACCGGCGTGGAATTCTCCGGCACACTTGGCGGCAGTGCAGGCAATGTGTCGACCCAGGCCGCGCTCGGGTTGGGTGTGCGGGTGGGCAAAAATCTCTACACCAGTGCCGGTGTCAGTGCGTTGCAGCCGGCGACGGTTGCGCCGGATTTCGGTGCGACATCTGCAGCGGGCAGCTGGTTTCTATTTTCGGATTGGCAGACTCGGTTTGTCAGCCGGGATATTTTCCTCGACGGTAACAGCAGCAAGCCCAGCCATAGCGTGGAGAAAGAGCCGCGGGTAAACGAGTGGCGCTTTGGTGGCGCTTTTGCGGTTGGGCGCTATCAGCTCAGCGTGTATCACGCGCGCCGATCGCAAGAATTTGTCGGGCAGTACGAGAATGCGACTTTCTCGGGGATTGGGCTCTCGGTTTCTTTCTAATTCTTTCTAAATTTTTCTAACTCTTCCTTATAAAAGTGCGCTGTGCTTGACCGCTGGTCTACTGCAGCAGTGTCAACAGCTCCTCCTTGTCTGTTGGTAATCCGGCAGAGCTGGTTGCGTCAAACAGTGAATCTGCCAGTGCCTGCTTCTGCTGCTGCATCTGGTGAATACGTTCTTCGATTGTCTCCGCCGCCACCAGTTTGTACACGAATATGGGCTTCTCCTGGCCGATGCGGTGGGCGCGGTCGGTAGCCTGATTTTCCACCGCCGGGTTCCACCAGGGGTCCATATGGATGACCACATCGGCGGCGGTGAGATTGAGCCCGGCGCCGCCGGCCTTGAGACTGATCAGGAATACGCGCACATCGCCGCTCTGGAAGCGGTCGATGACCTGCTGGCGCTTGCGCGTCTGGCCGGTGAGTTTCGTGTAGTCGATTCTCTGGTCCTGCAGTTGCGCCTCTACCAGGTTCAGCACTTCGGTGAACTGGGAAAAAATCAGCACACTGCGTCCTTCCTCCAGCATTCGCGGCAGGGTTTCTGCCAGCCAGCTCAGTTTGGCGCTCTCCTGGATGCCTTTCGCCTTGTCGAGCTTGACCAGCCGCGGGTCGATACACGCCTGGCGCAGCTTCAGCAGCGCGTCGAGAAACTCGATATGGCTTTTCGCGATACCCTGGCGGGCGACCAGTTCGCGAATGCGTTTTTCCATACTGATGCGCACGCTTTCATACAGCGCCCGCTGTTTGCGCCCCAGTTCCACATATTGAATGGTTTCGGTCTTTGGTGGCAGTTCCGCAACCACTTGCGACTTGGTGCGTCGTAGCATGAACGGCCGCACCTTGCGTGCAAGCTCCTGTTGCCGATCATGTTCGCCACGGTTTTCGATGGGGGTGCGGTAGGCCTCGTTGAAAGTCTTGCGCCCGCCCAGCAGGCCCGGCAGGGCAAAATCCATCAGTGACCAGAGTTCTCCCAGGTGATTCTCCAGTGGGGTGCCGGACAGGCACAGGCGGGTATCGCTCTTGAGTTTGCGCACGCACTCGGCAATTTTGGTTGCCGGGTTCTTGATAGCCTGGGCCTCGTCCAAGATCACCAGACTAAACGCACGTTCACTGTAGCGCTCCCAGTCGCGCACCAGCAGGGGGTAGGTGGTGAGCACGAGATCGCTGGATTCGATCGCAGCAAAAGCGGCTGCGCGCTCCGGGCCGTGGATGGTGGTCACTGTTAACTGCGGCGTGAATTGCGCTGCCTCGTGCTGCCAGTTACCGGTCAGACTGGTGGGGGTGACGATCAGTGCGGGCTTCTCCAGTTGGCCGCACTCTTTCATGTGCTGGGCCAGCGCCAGTGTCTGTAGCGTTTTGCCCAGACCCATGTCATCCGCGAGAATACCGCCGAAACCGAAGCGCTGCAGGAATGCCAGCCAGTTGAGGCCTTCCTGCTGGTAGGGCCGCAGTGTGGCATTGAGGTGTTTGGGAACGGGAATATTTTCCAGTCCGCTAAAGTCCTGCAGTTGCCGGATCATTTTGCGGGTGGCCGGGGCTTTGCGTTCATCCAGCTCAGCGAGCGCGGCGAACTGCGCCGCCTGGAACGCCGGCAGGCGCACGGTACCGCCGAGTTTCTTCTCCTTCAGCAGGTCCAGTAACAGGCCGCGGATGCTCTGTAGGGGTTTGGTATTCACGCTGACCCACTCCCCATCGAGGCTGATCGTCAGCTCATCCGGTGCATCCTTTTCTAGCCAGTGTTCTACCAGTTCGGCGATGGGGAAAGTGCGGCCGTCGGCGAGTGTCAGATCCAGGCCAAACTCAAACCAGTGGTTGTCGCTGTCCTTGAGCTCGATGGCGATATCCGTGCGCGCAACGTCGAACTGATAACTCGGGTCGGCATTGATGACCCAACCCTGTTGTTCCAGTTCGGGCAGGGTGTCCTTGAGCAGTGCACGCCAGCGCTGTGGAATATCCTGGGGGCCCGACGAGTCCGGTAACCAAATTTCTTCCTGTCCGCCGAGGGTTTCCGGTATCAGGTACAGACCCCGCTGGTAAATATCGTCGCAGCGGCGGCGCTCCTCGCCCGTGTCGCGCTGGATATGATAGTAGGTGCCCTCACGCTCCCGGGTAGCCTCGGGGCCCTCATAATGGCGGCTGTAGGGCGGCGCAAAGGGAAACCCCGCATACGTGAACTGCAGCTTCATGGCGGGGAGTTTGAGGTGCTCCATATCACAGCTCACCAGAGTGATATGCGGCGTAAATGTGGTGACGGTTTCCAGCTTGGGTTCCACCGGCAGTGGCAACTGGGTGGCGGGAATTCTCTGCCGCAGCTCTACCGCCATCAATCCCAGTTCTCGGTCAGAGACTGCGGGCATCTCCAGCAAGTGTTGCAGCTGGCCCACGGGAAGGTTGGTGGTGATGTCGCCGATGGTGGTGTTTTCAGTATCCAGGTAGCACGGGGGTTGTACCGGAATCAGATGCCACTGGCCGCGGTCGGGGACCCCCTCCAGCACGGCGTTGAGTCTGCGCTTATCGCTTCCTTCGGTTTGCCACTGCCAGCTGAGGCGTTTGCCCGTGGCGCGTTGCAGCGCAGAATCCTCAAAATAGAAGCGGCCGCTGTCGAGGAGTAGCGTCAGCGCGCGTCGTCCCTGTTCACCGATCAGGCCCAGGCGGCCGGATGCATTGGTGCGTGGTAACAGCTGCAGGATGGTGGCATCTT
Source organism: Microbulbifer elongatus (assembly GCF_020524885.1). Lineage (GTDB taxonomy): Bacteria > Pseudomonadota > Gammaproteobacteria > Pseudomonadales > Cellvibrionaceae > Microbulbifer > Microbulbifer elongatus_A. The sequence goes on from NZ_JAIVKJ010000004.1 coordinate 200,647, forward strand.
CATCCAGCAGGTAACTGGGTCGGTTCCAGCCGAAGGTGGCGCTATCCGGCGCGAAGTGCTTGAGCTGGCTCCAGCTGCCGTCTTTTTTCAGGTAGGCCTTTTTCGTGGCGAGGCGCAGACGCCGCTGATCGTCCAGTTCAAGAATATACAGCAGGTAAAGTTTGCCGTGCTCCAGTGGCGCCGGCTCCATGCCGGGTGCCGGCGGCAGTTCGGCCAGCCAGCGCTGCCAGGCAGATTCTGGCGGTTGCGTGGCGGGGGAATCCGCAGGGTGCGGCTCAGCGGGCTCGGCCTCCTCGTGCAGTAGGGCCAGTGCCGTTGCCACCGCGTGCTTGCAGTTCAGCCCCACCGGGCAGGAACAGAGCCCCACCAGTCTGCCGCGCTCCACGTCCAGCTCTACCCGGTAGATATACCGTGCCGAACCTTTCACCCGCCCGTGATAGGTGGCCGTTTCCTCGTCGTAATACGCCTCCATCACCCGCCCGCGGGCAAAGTAGTCCTCACCGCGGACAAAACTGTGCTCATCGGCCATTCGGTGAACGCTGTTGAGGGTAAAGGTGATCAAAACGGCTCCCGCGCAGGTATTTTCAGGTGCAGCTTGGTTGCGAACCTTACACTTTAGCACGGGAGGGCGACGCAGCAGAGGGGCGCGAGGCCCGGGGTAGGGCTACTTGTTTTCAGCGAGCTTCAGGTTGGGTCGGCCTTCATGTGATGAAGGTGCGAGATCGGCTTGCTCAAAGGCTGGGCCTATGGCGAGACAGCCGGGCAGGGGGCGAGGCTGGATTCGCTGGTCTATAAACGCGGCCACCTCTTCTTTTGGGGCGCGGTGATCGGCGTCTTTAGGTTTGGATTTGTTCCGATAGCCTTTAGCGCTCCACATATACAGGGTGTGTTTAGCCTGATCCACAAGCTGTTCATTGCAGTGATAGAGAGGGAAATCTTGCGCTAGGGTATCCACGATCTGTTGTTCATTTTTCGCCGAGGGTGAAAGGTCTACCACCATGGTGTTCATGATGTTTTCCATTAGTTCGCGATAGTTGTCTATTGGGGAGCGTTGCTCACGAAATGGATTGCCTGCGTTATGCAGCCAGCGGTTCACATGGAAGTGCGCCATTATGTAGCGCTGGTGGCTTATGGGTGTCAGCCAGTAAAACTCTGTTGGGCCATCCCAGAGGGGCTGAGTCTCAAAATAAAGCCACTCGCGGCCGTTTCTGTCTAGCCACTGGCAGTTGATGGGGGACAAATGGTTGGGCCAGCGGTACCGGGTTAGATCAAAAGGGTCCCGGTCTTCTGAGTGTCCGTCATGGTGTTGGCCGAGGTCCGTTACATCGTGCAAACGTTTGGCCAGCTCAATCATTTCCGATCGCTGAAAAAGGCTGTGGTTTACAGGAAAATCACGCAGCTCTTGTACGCATAGGGCCATTATCAGGTGTCCCAGCGTCTCTCCGTCAAGGATTGGACGGCCGGTATAATTCCACCCACTGCGCCAGATAAGGGCATCATATATCTGCTTTTCTGAATCGAAATCACCGAATAGCGAATAGATACTGGGATCGTTCAGATCGAAGCTGTTGGGCTGCGATTCTGCTTCGAATCCACAGGGAATCGGCTGGCGTAGGGGCGGTGCCATAAAATTTACCCGTGTACCTGACAGGTCTTTCTCCACTTTGCGTAGTCGTCGCCAGCCGGGACCCTTGGGGTTTTGTTCACTGCTAAATAACATGTGATCTTCCTTATCGGCCGGGTTTACGCAGGCGGTTTAGCCAATTGCCCAGCTGCTGACCTGGATTTTTGTAATACTTATCTCGGGCACCGGGTAGGGAAGCTATGAGTATACCTGCGCCCAGTAGCGCTAGACTTCCGGGGATGCCTGCCGCGGATATCAGTGCAGAGGCCACTCCTGAGACGGCTAACCCCTTGGTGCCCGCTTGCCAGGCCAGGTCGCCACCCTTTCCTAATGCTTCATCTGAAGACGTTCTGTTGCGAAGCTCATTCACGAGACACAGTAAAGGTGCAGCGCCAAAGTGCATACCGCCAGTGATCTGAGCCGGACCTGGGGCGGTGTCATGCCAACTATTATCGTTAGTATCCATGTTGAGACGGGAGGGCGACGCAGCAGAGATTCGCGAGGCCCGGGGTAGGGCTACTTGTTTTGAGCTAGCTTCAGGTTGGCTCTGTCTTTATGTGATGACGGTGTGGGATCGGCTTGCTCAAAGGCTGGGCCTATGGCGAGACAGCCGGGCAGGGGACGAGGCTGGATGCGCTGGTCTATAAACGCGGCCACCTCTTCTTTGGGGGCGCGGTGATCGGCGTCTTCGGGTTTAAGTTTGTCCCGGTAGCAGATATCACTGCGCATATACATCACGTGCTTGGCTTCTTCCACCTGCGCGGCGGTGCAGTGAAAAAGTGGGTATTGAGCTTCAGGGTTTTCTACCGAACGTTGTTGCTGTCTCGCTGTTTCGGATAGTTCCACGATGATGGTGGACATGATTTTTTCCATCAGGTCCCGGTAATTTTCTATAGGAGAGCGTTCTCTGCGGTAGGAGTTGCCTGCATTCGACAGGTGGCGTGAGACGGAATAGGTTGCTCGCAGACAGCGGCGGTGGCCGATGGGACATAGCCAGTAAAAGTCATCGGTACTTTCGCGTAGAGGTTGTACTTCAAAGTAAAGCCAGTCTTGGCCATTGAGTACTAGCCACTGGTTATTCAATGGGGCTAAATAATTGGACCACCGTGGGGGTGAGAGATCGTAAACATTGCGCTCGTGTGGTTCACCAAAGCCGTGGTGAAAGTTACCCAGCCAGCCCTCGCTAAAATAACCTTTTGCGTAGCGAATTAAATCTTCTCGCCGAAACAAGCTGCAATTTATCGGCAGCTCGTCGATCTCTTCCAGTACCAGTTCGACTTGCAAATCTCCGATACTGGCCCCGTCCAGTAGTGGACGGCCGGTAAAGTTCCAACCACTGCTCCAGATGGTTGTGCGGCGATCTGAACGCTCGCTGCCGGACGGCTTCGGGCTGCGGTAGTCAATAGCCTCAAGTGTGTCTGGCGAGTCCAGATCAAAGGAATCCGGCTCATCGTCGAACGCAAAAGGCATGTATGCATTGGATTGTAAGGGTGGAGCATGCAGAGCTATGCGGGTGCCTGACAGGTTCTTGATGACAGGCCGCGCCTTGTGCCAGTTCGGCCCTTTGGGGTTTTGTTCGCTACCAAACCACATAGAGATATCCGGTTTTCGAAGAGAGTTAGCTTTTGTGGCGATTGTTGATCAGGTTTTGTAGCTGATCGCCGGTGCTCTTGAAGTAGTAACTTCTCGCGCCAGGCAGCGATGAAATTAGGGTTGGAGCCAGGTTGTGCAGGGACTTTACCACCGCCACGGCCAGTGAAGCGGAGCCGCCGGTAGATGCCGCAAGACCACCGGCAACACCGGCGGCACCCCATTTCTTAAATAAATACTCGCCAGTCTGGTACGTTAGATTTACCGACTTGCCTAGCCGCTCCTCCTTTGGTGTGTGGCGTAGCAACTCGTGTCCCGCGCTCAGCAGCGGTGCCAGGCCGAATTGCTCGCCGCCGACGGTTTGGGTTAGTCCCGGGGCGGCGTTGTGCCATTTGTCATCCTCGAGATTCATATTCAATTCGCGGCGCGCGCGATCAGCGCTGAATCGACTGCGGGTGTGGTCACTGAGAAAGATCTTCTGCCGCTGCTGTAAATTTATTTGCTTTCTCTGTAAGTGCTGCATAGCTTCGATCAGAACCCAGGCCCCCTCGCCCTGACTGGTCCACTCGACATGTAGACTTTGATCATGTGCTTCAAGCATGTGTTGCGCCAGAATTCGCGCCGCCTGACGCTGTTGTTCCGACCCCTGATTACCGAGGGACTTGAGAGTGCGCCAGCCCGCCGCCCACGCGCTGCTCTCTGGGGGGACGTACAGTAACTGAAATCCAGATTCTCGCAATGCTCTGCGCTTTGCTTTATCTCCGTGACTAATATGACTTGTCATCAGCGTTAGAACGTCATTTGTCGCGCCTAATTGCCCATTCACACCTATTTTCATTGGAGTCTTCGCGCTACCTGGCAATTTTCTTGTTGGGGTTAGCCGCGAACTGGGTTTCGGCGGGAAATCAAGCGCTCCTCTTTCATTCTTTTCTATCCGCCATAGGGCCGGTCGCCTGAAGTTTTCTGCTTCCCTCGTCACCAACCGAATATCCACAATCTCCACATCCGTCTGACAATCGCCATAGTAACTGTTCAGCTCATACTCAATCTCAAACGCGCCCGCTACCAGCAATCGCCGAGTAGGATTATTGGGTTTGAGCATGCTATTGACCGGGCTGGCATCGCCGCGCAGGCTATTTACTGCCTTTACAAGTGCTTGCGCGTGATAGCCTTCACTACACTGTTGCTGGCTGAGTTGGGTGAAGTTGTCCAGAATCTGGCGATGAGAGCCCTTGGCGAAAATTGCACGGCCCTGGCCGCTGGTGCCCCAAGCCTTTAGGGCGTTGGATGGCTGGGGTAGGTGCATATTGCCCATGCGTGAAATCCTTTCCTTTGAGTCGTTCAGTCCATTGAGCGCAGGCTAGATTAACAAGCGTCTTATGACGGGGCAATTTAACTTGGGGTACGATGGTACCCATTTCCCGATCGTTTATTGGTCTCAGGTATTTCGCATCTGCACGGAGAATTTTTCATGCGATCTTTGTCACAGAGGCGGCACGCTTTCACTACTTTTGCCATTGGCCTTACTGTCGCGCTCGGGTTAACAGGTTGCGAAAATGAGGCAAGCCGCAAACCCGCTGCGTTGGAATCAAAGGTGGAAACGCTGGAAATGCTCGCGCCCGACTGCACTTCTCCCGAAGAATGTACATCGGTAACCATTCGCCGCGAGGTTTTTGTCGATCGCCCCGCGCTGAACGACGCAATATACGCGCAGTTGTTGCAGCAGTTGCAGGGCAGTGGAGATTCCGAAGAGGCGGCGGCCGACTCTCTGGATAAAGTTGCACAGCAGTTTATCGACGACGCCGGCGCCGTTAGCGAAATCTCAGCCGCGCGCTGGGAGCTGAATGGTGACGCCAAGCAACTGGCGCGGCGCGGGGATCTGCTCACTATTGTGGTCAATAGTTACCTGTACACCGGTGGCGCCCACGGCATGCCGGTCAGCCACTGGCTGAACTGGGATCTTGCGAAGGAGCAGCCAGTTGCACTGACCGATGTGCTGGCACCGGGACAGGCGCAGGCTTTCTGGAAGCTCGCGGAAGCTTCGCACCAACAGTGGCTGGACTCACAGGGTGTCGACGGCGAGTTTCGTAAGAACTGGCCGTTCACGCACAGTGATGACTTCCGGCTGACGGATCAAGGCATAGAGCTGCTTTACGGCGTGTATACTCTCGGGCCTTATTCTATGGGCGAAGTGACCCTGACCATCCCGCGTGACCGCCTCAGCACTTTGGTGCGTGAAAAATATCGCTAAAGACGACCGCTAGAGAGCGTCATTAAAGAGTACCGCTAAATGGATTCCGCAAGTTCCCCGGCAGCTGACGCCGCTGTACTGCCCAGTGAAAAAGTACAGCGCAGCAATATCTGGCGGCTCGCCATTGCCCAGGCACTTGCAGGTGCCAACTCGGTGGTGGTCTATGCCACTGGTGCGATTGTCGGCAATGCGCTGGCCCCCTCGCCAGTACTGGCGACGCTACCGCTGACCATTTTCGTGGTGGGTATGGCGCTGTGCACTCTGCCCGCCGGCGCGATCGCTGGCCGCTATGGCCGCCGCGTGGCTTTTCTCGGTGGCGCCGCGGCGGGCATCATCGCCGGATTGATTGCAGTGGCTGCCGTTTATCTCGGGGGAGTCAGCGGATTCTGGCTATTCTGCCTGTCCGCTTTCTTTGGTGGCGCCTACGCAGCGGTAGTGTTGTCTTTCCGCTTTGCGGCGGCAGATGCCGTGGCGCCGGCGCGCAAGGCGCAGGCGCTGTCACTGGTCATGGCCGGTGGGGTGGCGGCGGGCGTAGTCGGTCCGCAACTGGTGACCGCGACCATGCACCTGTTGCCAGAGCCGATGTTCGTTGCCACCTTTTATGCGCAGGCCGCTGTGGCTGCCCTCTCTGCCGCGATCCTCCTGGGTGTTCGTCTGCCAAAGCCCAGTGCCTACGCGCAAAGCGGGGGGCGGCCACTGAAGGTCATACTGCGGCAACCGCGCTTTGTTGCCGCTGCCACCTGTGGCGCCATCTCCTACACGCTGATGAATTTCCTGATGACCGCAGCGCCATTGGCCATGCACACCCATGGGCATTCCACCGAGTCGTCCAATCTCGGCCTGCAGTGGCATGTGATTGCCATGTTCGGCCCCAGCTTTTTCACCGGCAAATTGATCGCGCGCTTCAGCGCCGAGCGGGTGATGATGGTGGGTTTGCTGCTAATCGGGATTTCCGCGGCAGTCGGACTCGGCGGTATGGATGTGGCCCATTTCTGGTGGACGCTTATTCTTTTGGGCGTCGGGTGGAACTTCGGATTTCTCGGCGCCTCGGCGTTGGTGCTGGAGTGTCATACAGAGGTAGAGAAAACGCGGGTGCAGTCCGTCAATGACTTCATTGTGTTTGGCTTGATGGCACTCGGTTCTTTTGCTTCGGGCGGTATCCTGAGCGCATTCGGCTGGAACACCGTGCTATGGGTTTCATTTTTGCCGCTGGCGATCACCGTCGTGGCGTTAGCGGTATTGCAGTTCAGAGCGAAGCCGGCACGCACTGCGGCTTGATCGGTGGCGAGTATTTGTGCACCATCGAGTGTGTTTTATTACCGCCATTTTTCCTCTATGCTCGGCGTCGATTCAAACCCTAAACCTGTTCCGATAAACAAGGAAATTCGATGTTCAGTCACGTTATGCTCGGCGCCAACGATATTGAGGAATCCAAGAATTTCTACGATGCGATCCTTGGCGTGCTGGGCTATAAGCCCGGTGTTATCGACCCGAAAGGGCGCTGCTTTTATTTCACCGATACCGGTGTTTTTGCACTGACCAAACCGATCGATGGTGAAGCGGCAAGCTGCGGCAATGGCAGCACCATCGGCTTCACCGTGCAGAGCGAGGAGCAGGGCGACGCCTGGCACGCAGCTGGCATCGCCAATGGCGGCGTTGCCTGTGAGGATCCGCCCGGGGTCCGCGAGGGCGGCGACATGAAGTTGTACCTGGCTTACCTGCGCGATCCTTCCGGTAACAAAATCTGCGCACTGCGCCGACTGGAAGCCTGATCGCGCCGCTTTCGGCCCGTCACCTGCAAGCCCCAAAAGCCCGGCCTGTGCCGGGCTTTTTTTGTACTGCCTCTAACGCCCGCCGTAGCGCCGTGCAATGCTTCCTGTCCCCGCTATGCTCTAGGCTGAGAGATTGCCGGTCCAACCAGGGGAGTCGATGCAGCGCAAACCCGCCATACACCACCGCGGCAACCCGCGCGCGCTTGTGCGGGCAACCTGTACGCCGCTGGCATCCATCTTCGGCAGCGGCTTCCTGGTCATTGTGCCGATCCTTGCTGGCGCTGTGGGTACTTACGCGGTGCTGGCGATGGCACTGGTGTGCGGGCTGGCCTTCTGCGTCGGAGCCGTTATCCGCTTCAATATACGCTTTGCCGAACCTGTGCTGGAGAAGGACCCGCCGGAGTCCACGCTCACATTTGAACGGAGTTCTGACCTTGCGCTGGTGCTGGCCTATGTCATCTCGGTAGCCCTGTACCTGCATATCCTGTCGGCGTTTGTGCTCGGTAGCCTGCACCTGGATACCCCATTCAATGAAGATCTGCTGACCACCATCGTCATCGTATTTATCGTTATTATTGGCATAACCCGGGGGCTGAATGGCCTTGCGGCGATGGAAGGGCTGGCACTGGCTGTGACCCTGCTGATCATCGTGCTATTGATCGGCGGCTTTGCACTTTATGACCTGCATACCTGGCAGTCTCCTGCGGGGCTGCAGTTTTTCAAGGCCAACCCCCACAGTCTGTGGGAAATCCTGACCATTGTCGCCGGTACCCTGATCGTGGTGCAGGGTTTCGAAACCACCCGTTACCTGGGCGACTCATTTGATGCCGGAACCCGCATCCGTGCCTCGCGGCTGTCGCAACTGATCTCGAGTGGGGTATACCTGATATTTATCGGTGTAGCGCTACCACTGGTGCATACCCTGAACGGCAACTATGGCGACAACAGCCTGATCCACCTCGCCGCTGCGGCATCTGCTCTGCTGGTGGTACCGCTGGTAATCGCCGCAGCCATGAGCCAGTTCTCTGCTGCGGTGGCCGACACCCTCGCCGCCACCGGTAACCTGGAGGAGGTGACACATCACCAGCTGAAACCCCGTTTTGCCACTGTGCTGGTGGGCGGCGGCGCCATCGGGCTTACCTGGACCGCGGACACATTACAGATTGTCGCGCTCGCGTCCCGCGCTTTTGCTTTCTACTATCTGTTGCAATGCCTGGTCGCAACCAGTGTCAGCCGTTCAGTCCGTCAGCGGTGTTTCTTCGGTTCGATTGCTGCCGCGCTCGGATTTATCACTGTATTTGCGGTGCCTGCGGCCTGAATTCAGATACTTCCCGGAACGTCAATTCGCATGGAATTACACTGAAAAGATTTCTTTTGCTGTTTCTGCTTTCGTAGGGTGCCGCTCCAGTAAATTTTGCTCTATCACCCTGGGGCAGTAATAGAGCGGCGAAGATGGGGGTGATCGTGAAAATGGAATTGAACGGGCGCAAGCCGGAATAGATGGGAAAAATGGTGGGCCCTCCGTCAATTGAAGATGATTGTTAAGCTGTTGATTGTTATGGTTTTTTATGGGTTGTTGTATCTGTCATACCCCCAGATGTACCCCCGTTGATAAGCCTTAGGTGGTATTATCCCCGGCAAGCGCGCCCTTATAAAAGCAGACCTCTAAGCCGGCGAATCATTGAGTCATCTCGTGCGGGGTTTACTCTACGCTCTCCTTCAACGCCTTTCGAAAAGCTTGCTCCACCGCCCAGCCCCATTCGCCGACAAAACTGAGTACGAACGGTCCCAGCTCATCAGCTGTCATTATCGTTCCTGCTTGGCAGGCGTCTGCGATTTCATCGATATTCAGTTCAACCGTGGAATAGGCGTTTCCGGACAGTAGATCGTACCAGTCGAAACTGTAGCCGCCGAACAAAAAATGGTCTCGTATATTTTCTACCTCTGCGCTTGGCAAGAACTCATCCGGATCCTCAAGTAGGTAATCCCCTAGTGCATTGACTATTGTTTGGTCGGCCGCCATACCAGCTGCAGTCAACCACTCTGAAATACCCAGGTCGGCAGTGACTAATGTAGTGGTCATATTTCCCTTATGTTTAATTGCCCCATCCACGGTTTCCGCATTTAGCCAGACGAAAGGCGATAAGTGAACACGTAGTGTCACTTAGGTTGGCGTGACGTATTTCTCCTTTTTCTACGTGGGAAGCACCGGTACACTCGATTACATTTGCGAACATTATTGCTGGTAGAAGTAGGAAAATTATTCGAAATGGACAAAAAGAAAGCGGCGAAACAGACCAGTAGCCTGGCCAACATCGAAAAGACCCTCTGGGCCGCCGCCGACAAGCTGCGTTCCAATATGGATGCCGCGGAATACAAGCATGTGGTACTGGGCCTGATCTTCCTCAAGTACATCTCTGACAGCTTCGATGAGTTCCGCAGCCAGCTCACCGCCCGCATTCAGGACCCGGAGGACGAACTGTACTGGGAGGATGCCACCGATGAGGATATCGCCGGTGAACTGGAGGACCGCGACCACTACCTGGCCGCCAATATCTTCTGGGTACCGGCAGAGGCCCGCTGGGGCAGTATCCAGGCCAAGGCGCGGGAAGCGGATATCGGCCGCACCATCGACAACGCCATGGCGGCGATCGAGAAGGAGAACCCGCGCCTCAAGGGTATCCTCAACCGCGAGTACGGCCGCGAGCGCATGAAACAGGTGCGCCTGGGGGAGCTGATTGACCTGATCGCCACCATCGGTTTCAACGACACCGAGCACCGTGCCAAGGATGTTCTCGGCCACGTGTATGAATACTTCCTCGGTCAGTTCGCCAGTGCAGAGGGCAAGAAAGGCGGCCAGTTCTATACGCCCAAGTCCATCGTCAGCTTGATTGTTGAGATGCTGGAGCCCTACAAGGGGCGCGTGTATGACCCAGCCATGGGGTCCGGTGGCTTCTTCGTTTCTTCGGAGAAATTCATTGAGTCCCACGGCGGCAAGCTGGGTGATATCTCCATCTACGGTCAGGAGTCCAATCCCACCACCTGGCGGTTGGCGGCGATGAACATGGCGATCCGTGGTATGGACTTCAATTTCGGCAAGGAACCGGCGGACAGCTTCCACAACGACCAGCACCCGGACCTCAAGGCCGACTACGTGATGGCCAACCCGCCGTTCAATATCTCCGACTGGGGTGGTGATGCACTGGAGGCTGACAAGCGCTGGCAGTTCGGTACCCCGCCGGCGGGTAACGCCAACTTCGCCTGGGTCCAGCACATGCTGCACCACCTGGCGCCGAATGGCCGTGCAGGTATTGTATTGGCCAATGGCTCCATGAGTTCCAACACTAACAACGAGGGCGCCATCCGCAAGGCGCTGGTGGAGGCGGACCTGGTGGAGTGTATGGTGGCTCTCCCAGGGCAGCTGTTCACCAATACTCAGATCCCCGCATGTATCTGGTTTCTGGCTCGCAACAAGCCGCGCCAGGGAGAGATTCTTTTTATCGATGCCCGAATCAAGGGCGAGATGGCCAGCCGAGTGCTGAAGGAATTTTCCAGCGAGGACATCACTGCAATCGTCGACGTCTACCATCAGTGGCGAAACGGCGACGCGAAATATCATGACGAGCCAGGCTTCGTAAAGAGCGCGGCGTTGGAAGAAATCCGCGGTCACGAGCATGTACTGACGCCGGGGCGCTACGTGGGTGCTGCGGATGAAGACGATGACGGGGTGCCTTTTGCCGCGAAGATCGCTGGGCTAACTGGGCAGTTAACCACTCAGTTTAAGAGGGGGCATGAATTAGAGTCAGCGATAAAGGCCCAGCTAGGAGGGCTAGGCTTTGAATTTTGATACAGTAAAACTCGAAAGTGCGAACATAAAGCTCGTTGACGGAGATCGTGGCAAAAATTATCCAAAGCAGAAAGATTTTAAGCCTGAAGGACATTGCCTATTTCTGTCGGCGAAGAATGTGACAAGGTCTGGGTTCGAATTTTCCGAGAAAATTTTCATTAACGAAGAGCGGGATAATTTACTGAGGGCTGGCAAGCTCCAGCGCGGTGACATTGTGGTCACGACGCGCGGCACAATCGGTAACGTTGCGCTTTTTGATGATGCCGTGGATTTTGAACACGTTCGTATTAACTCAGGGATGATAATTGTCCGCGCGAATCCAAATGAGTGGGATTCGAAGTTTTTATATTTTTTGTTCACCTCTAGCTATATACAAAATCAGATTGCTAGCCTGACATCTGGCTCTGCTGTTCCGCAGCTTCCCGCTAGAGACATTAAGAAGTTCGATATACCTAAAATTTCGATCGAAGCACAGAGGGCGATTGCCGGAATAGCTGGAAGCATTGTTGAGAAAGAGATACTAAATCGGCAAATAAACCAAACCCTCGAGCAGATAGCCCATACATTATTCAAAAGCTGGTTCGTGGACTTCGACCCGGTGCGCGCGAAGGTAGCGGTACGCGAGTACTTCGAGCAGTGCGCCGTCGAGCAGGGCACATCGCTGCCGACATCGGCGGACATGGAGGAGTCCCAGAACATCGCCGCAGCCGCAACCATCGCTGGCCTCAGCTTCGACCCCTCCGATATCGACGGCACCCGGGCAATGTTGGAAGTTAAGCTTGCAGAGATGGAGGGGGAGCAGCGAGCAGAGCTTCGATCGCTTGCTGCGGAGTTTCCTGCCAGCTTTGATGAGGATGAATATGGCGTAATTCCGTCGGGCTGGAGCTTTCGGCCTTTTGGCGACCTCCTCCAGAGTCAGATCGGTGGTGATTGGGGCAAGGAAGAAGCGGATGAGAAACACACGGAATCGGTGAGGATCATCCGTGGGACCGACATTCCAAAGATCCTCAATGGAGAAGTTGAGTCTGTTCCAGGTAGAGTGGTGGAAAAGAAAAAGTTAGCGAAGCGAGCTTTGGAAGACGGAGATATCGCTATAGAGGTTTCAGGTGGTAGCAAGGATCAGTCCACAGGTAGATCTTTATATATTACTGCGGATTTACTTCGCCGGTTCGATTCCCCTGTAGAACCTGCAAGTTTTTGTAGACTTTTCCGTCCTAAGAGCAAAGAACTGGGTGCCTATCTCGCCGTACATTTAAGCTGTATTTATGACGCCGGTAAAATGTGGTCATACCAGAATCAGAGCACTGGAATTAGCAATTTCCAGACTAAGTATTTTCTGGAGACGGAACCGGTTGTAATACCTGCAGAGGGTGTTCTTGGGTCGTTTTCGCAGATTGCAAAAAATGTATATGCGAAAAAGTTTTCTCCAGAGAATTCATGCTTGGCTAAGTTGCGGGAGGCGTTGCTTCCTAAGTTGGTGTCGGGTGAGATCCAGCTCAACTCCGAATTCGTCGCCGAGGCTAGCTAATGTATCAGATCGACAAGGGCGCCAACCGTATCCTCCCCCTGCAGGAAAAAAGGTTCTCTGAGCTTGGTTTTCGCGAGCGCGAGCACCTGCAGGAGTGGCTGGCAGCCAATCCGGAGGTGCTGGGCGAGGAGCTAATGATTATCCAAAAGGAGTTCGACGGCTTCGATGAGACCCGCGAGCGCCTGGATCTGCTGGCGCTAGATAAGCAGGGCCATCTAGTTATCATCGAGAACAAGCTGGACGATTCCGGTCGCGACGTCGTGTGGCAGGCGCTCAAGTATGCTTCCTATTGCGCGGGTTTGACCAAGAGCCAGATCGTTGCCATCTATCAGCAGTACCTGGACAAGTACGAAGGTGGTAGTAGCGCCCAGCAGCGCCTCAGCGAGTTCTTCGACGATGCCGAGTTCGACGAGCTGACCCTCAACCCCGGTTCCGACCAGCGCATCCTCTTTGTCGCCGCCAACTTTCGCCGCGAAGTCACCTCCACCGCGCTATGGCTGATGGAGCATCGCATTCGTATCCAGTGCATCAAGGCCGTGCCTTATGCCTTGGGGGATCAGCTGTTCCTCAACTTGGAGCAGATTATCCCGGTGAAGGAGGCGGAAGAGTACCAGATCAGTGTCAATGAAAAGGCCGATGCCGAGCGACAGGAACGGCGTGGAATCCCCAACCGCCAACGGGTACGCAAGCAGTTCTGGTCCCAGCTGTTTCCTCTTCTGGAGGAGTCGGGTATCGACCTGTTTGCCAATGTGGCGCCGAGTATTTACCCGGTACGCAAGGTGGATGTGCCCGGCGAAGGGGTGCGCATCGCCTTGCAGTTTACCCAGTCAGAAGTGCGGGTGAAGCTGATCTTCCACCGTAAGAAAGGGCTGCTGAACTACCAGCAGTTCGACCGCGATGCCTTTCTCGCTGCGATGCCGATGGAGCTACGGGAGGAGCCGACTCCGGGCAAGGCACAGCGGTTGGTGGCGGGCTATCGTGTAGCTGCCTTTGATGAAGACAACTGGCCGGCCATCAATGAGTGGCTGGTGGAAACCTTGCAGCAGTTTGTGGACGCTGCCGGGCCGGAATTGCGAAAAATTGGGATTGAATTCACGTCGGGATAAAGGCTCTACGACCTCGACAGGAAAAAAGACAATAAAAAATGGGGGAAATGGAGAATGGAATCTGCTGTGCAAACGGGGTGGGTACAACCGCCCAAGCAGATCGGCGGGCTTGACCACCTGGGGGCACAAGCACCCTGCATAAAGATTTACAGTCAATTGTTGCCCGGGATCACTAATGTCACCGACAGAGCCCGGTACTACAGCTTTTACCCCTGGTTATTCACGGAGTTCGATCGCAACGGCTGGCGTGCTGAGTCGGAGTGGGCGCCCCGGCTGCGGCGAGCGGAATGTCTGCTTACCATGATTGCGCACTTCCATGGCCACACCGTCGACGATGATGAAGAGCACGGCGATGCGATGGTGGGCAGTAACACGCTCGATAAGGCTGCCGCACAGGTTGCCGCCGGTGCTTCGGTCAGACTCTCAAATTTTGCCCACCAGGATGCGGAGGCGGGTACTCGCTACTTCAAAAACCCGCACGGAGGGCTGGGGCAGTATTATTTCGGCGTGCTGGAGGAGTTGGGCCTGCTCCGGGGGGAGTCGGTCAAAAGCCTGCGAGTCATCAAAGAGACCGGGAAAGCCCTCGCGCGGGCGGTATCCAAACATGTACCCGGAGAGGAATTCATCCGCACGCTGGAAGGTGACCTCATTGATGCGGAACGGCTGCGGGCGCTGAGTGCCTTCTGCTTTTGCAATCTGAAGCGCGCCTCGGAAGAAGCAGAGCAACTGATCGGTGTGTTTGCCAATGGGCTGACGGCCTTGCACCCGGAGTATGCTCCGTCTCTGGAAGAGGAAGCCGCTACAACAGCCCGAGCGCGGAGCTTGTCGCTTCTTTGTAATTTGGCGGATCGGGCCGCTGAGGCCGGTGTCACGTTTGAGGCCCACACCTTCCGCGGCATGATCTATACCGGCTGTAACCCCGCTGGTGAAATACTGCAAGCGCCGGAAGCCATACAGGCATCTGCTGTTATCTGGCAGGTATACCAGCGCAATGAACTACTCGCGGTCGCTCTGCAGGGGCTTCTGCATGTACAGGTTAAAGCACTGGAGCTGAGCGGTGTGCGCCTGGATAACACTCGGGCTTTCTCTGACTGGTTTTGGCGGGAGTCCCTGGGCCACGAGCTACTGTCGAACTTTCAGGCACGCACGGCAGCAGAGGTTCTGGAAGAAATGCATAGCCACTTGCCCCACCTCGCCCACTGGCAGGAAGAGGACCACGAAATTGAGCTAATGCGTCGAGTGGGAGGTTTGGCGGGTAAAGAGGACGGGACACCCGATGACACGCTCGAAGTGCTCAGAGGGGCGATGACTATCCTGGCCGCTCTGATATTGCGGCCAGAGAACCAAAGTGGATATGGGGAATTCGCCTTCCCGCCTGGTTATCTGCAAGGTTATCCCGTCAATCTCAATACGTTGCCTGCCGTCTGGCGCAGTGAGTTGGCTGCACAATCACCGGAAGCGGGCTTTGCCCAGCTGTGCCGGCGCTTCTGCCTCGATGCACACCTCCGTGTGGCGATGCGTAAGCTGCGCCAGCAGGGTCAGAATACCTTTCGCTTCATTCCCGGAGAGATGGGGATTACGGTCCGGAAGGTGCCCGCTGCTCCCAATACCAGTCCCCGTTTCACGCAGGCGGTGAGAATACTCACAGACTTGGGCTTATTGCAGAAGGTTAACGGTCTGGTACGCACCACTGCCCGTGGTAGACAGTTCGAGGAGCAGGTTAATGGCTGAATGCATCTCACTTTTCGAAGAAATCAAGAAAGGTGGCTATAGCTCCTGCCTGCTCTCTAGCTTTAACGTGGATTTGAGTTTCTATGAAAACGTACTCCTGCCCAAGATGCGCAGCGCCGGTATCGACCATCAGGCGCTGTTTGTTGATCAGGGGATGCTCCATCAGGCGTTGGCAAACTATACGCCCCATGCTGCGGGTATAACCTACAGCCTCGCGCCGATGAACTGCGGTGGCGCTTTTCACCCGAAGCTGCTGTTATTGGTGGGTAAAGACAAAGGTCTCCTTGCTGTCGGTAGTCATAACGTCACGTTATCCGGCTTCGGCAGAAACCTGGAAATCACCAACGTAGTGCGCTTCAAAAGAGGTGAAAACGAGAGTGCGCTGCCCTTATTTAACACCGCCTTGCGCGCATTTTTAACCTGGTTGGAAGACTACGGTTCTGCCCTGCCAGGGGAGATTGCTGCATCGACTAATAAGGTGTCTAAGCTGGCCAGCTGGCTTAAGCCCGATTCGGCAGGAGGGACGCCAGACACACAACTGATTTGGTCCAGTGCAAGTACCCCGAGCCTCTGGAGTCAGGTTGCCAGTGACCTACCCAATGAGAGTTTGCGGATATACGGGGTCTCGGCGTTTTTCGATAAGAAACTAGGGTTTGTAGATGCGCTAGCCGCCTTGCAGCCCCTTTCCTTCCATCTGGGGATTCAACAGCGATTCGTCAAAGCACCAGCAGAGCTGTTAAATACTGACTCGGCGCAGGTAGTTGAAGCTAGCCCCGCGCTCCTTTCAGATGATGAGCAGAACCGGTACTCCCATGCCAAGCTGCTGTATTTGCGTGGTAGCGAGCGTAGCTGCCTGATCACTGGAAGCGCCAACCTTTCGGCGCCAGCCTGGCTGAGATCAGGGGTGAATAGCAATGCCGAGGCCGTTCTGGTTAGGCGGGATCAGGATGTTGACGATGTCGCACAGTCTCTCGGTTTGCCCCAGCTAGCAGATGCGCCAACAGTAGATTCTCTGGATTATCCGGTGGAGCAGGAGAGCGAAAGCCAGGATGCCAGCGCGGTTATATGTGTGCTGCCTGTTAAGGGAGGAGAGGATATCTCTATCCCCCGGGCCCCTGAGTGGGGCGACCGCTTGAGTCTCGGCTTCTTTGACAACAACGAAATTTGGCAGCCGCTTGATTTCAAGCTGAGTGCCGACGCCATCCTAGTGCCGGCAGAACGGGTTCTTGGACAGTCTCTGGTGCAAGTCAGAGTTGAGGAAGAATTAGTCGCGACGATTTTGCTCCATCATGTACGGGAAATTGAACGCCTGAGTCATACAGGGCTTGAGCGAAAGGTGCGGCAAGCGCTGGGCTCGATCGATACCGATGCTATTGATCTGGCGCTGATTTTCGATTGCATTAGTAAGCTTGAGGAAAAGGAAAGCCGAGGGGGTAACCCTGTGGCAACACTGGCCCGGAGAGTGCGGGTTGAGGCAGCGGGCAGCGTCGAGGCTCCCGGATCTCTGTTGACCGATCTGGGTGGTTCCGGTGGCTGTACGGGGCAGATCAGGAGTCGACTGAACGTTGCCGGTGATGTCGATCTCATTTTGGATGCACTTATTAGAACCTGTGACGAGGTGAGCGTTTTTGCCGAGCGCAGTTCGATCGAAGATAAGTTCGGGCGCTCCGAAGAAGAAGCCGTGGATGCCGATGACGCTATGGTTCCGGTCGATTTACTGGGAAGTGAAGAGACCAGGCTGAACTGCGTAAAGCGGTTTGACCGCGCTATCGTCAAGCTGAAAAAAGGATTGGATGGGGAAACAAAGCGTGGCCTCCCCTCTGCGCTCGGTTTGGCCATGTTTATGCAACGGGTGATTCAGGCCAAGGGAGAGGACTGGATATCGCCTACTGCATGTCGGGACTTGCTCACTGAACTGTGTAAAAACTTCCTGCGCGACAACGATGAATTCTTTAGTGCAGCTCGGGAGGATTCGGTCTTCAGCACACAGGAGTGGTCCCGATTCATGGGTGTTATGACCTGGTTGGCCTATGCCAGCGGGATCAGGCTGCGTGCCAGGTTGCCGCTTTCCGCCCAGCTTGAGGAAAAGGCTGTCGTTCGCTGGGAGAACGCCTGCTGGTTGTACATTGCACAAAGAATCCGTGAAGACCAGATGGCCAGAGAAACGGCATCATCCATTGTGTATGCCAGCGGTGATGAGGGTTCCAAGCAATGGTTCGAGGCGCTCCTGAACTTTGATGTCAAAAGCTTGCTGGGTTCACTGACCGGCTTCGATTTGGCGAGTTCGCCCAGCGGCGCGTTCCCCGGGTATCGACTGGTGACTGAAGGGGAAGAAGTACTTCACTTGGCCAAAGTCACCGGGCCAGGCGAAATTTCCCAATTCAGAGCTGACAGGCTTTGCCTTGCCTCTGATGTAGAGGAGCAAGCGGAACCAGCATGATTACCGAAGACCAACTCGAAGACCTCTGCCAGACCTGGTTTGAAGACACCGGTTACCAGGTGATCCAGGGGGAGACGATTGCGCCTGAAGCCCCCGGTGCCGAGCGCGATGACTGGCAGCAGGTGATCCTGCGCCCACGTCTAAAAGCTGCCATCGAGCGGCTCAACCGTTACCTGCCGGAGGTGGCGTGTGAGGAGGCCTTCCACGTGGTTACCAATCAGGAGGCGCCGGTACTGGCACAGGCCAACCGCGGCTTTCACCGGTTACTGGTGGATGGCGTCAACGTCGATGTAGCGGGCAAAGAGATCACCGAGGGTGTGTTTGTGCGCTTGATCGACTTCGAGCACCCACAGAACAACGATTGGCTGGTGGTACGCCAGTTCACCGTCGTCGGTCACCGCAAACGCCGCCCGGACATGGTGGTGTTCCTCAACGGCCTGCCGTTGGCGGTGATCGAGCTGAAGAACCCCGCCGACGAGAAGACCGATATCTGGTCTGCCTACAACCAGATCGATACCTACAAGGAGCAGATCCCGGATCTGTTCATGCCGAATACGGCGTTGGTGATTTCGGATGGTCAGCAGGCGCGGCTGGGGTCCCTCACGGCCAATCAGGAGCGTTATTTACCCTGGCGCAGCATCACAGGGGAGCGGGATGAAGATATCGGTAAGCTCGAGCTGGAGGTACTGGTGCGAGGGCTCTTTGCCCCGGAGCGCTGGCTCGATTACCTGCGTCACTTCATCATCTTTGAAGAGGACCGCGGCAAGGTGATCAAAAAAATCGCCGGTTACCACCAGTTCTTTGCCGTGCGTGCGGCGACCGAGACCGCCATTGAAGCCCATCAGGAGGGGAGTAACCGTGGGGGTGTGGTATGGCATACCCAGGGTTCCGGTAAGAGCATTTCCATGTGTTGTTTTGCTGCCAAGTTGGCGGGCAGTGCAGAGCTGGGTAATCCGACCCTGGTCATCGTCACTGACCGCAATGATCTGGATGGGCAGTTGTTCCAGACTTTCAGTGCGGCACGACAGCTGTTGCGGCAGACACCGGTGCAGGCGGACAGTCGTGATGAGCTGCGGCGGCTGCTGTCGGCACAGGCTTCCGGGGGCATTATCTTTACCACGATCCAGAAATTTGCCCTCCTCGACGGGGAGAACCATCATCCTCAGTTGAGTGAGCGTAACAATGTGCTGGTGATCAGCGATGAGGCGCACCGCAGCCAGTACGGCCTAAAGGCCCGGCTCACCGAGTCCGGTAAGTACCAGTACGGGTATGCCAAGCACCTACGCGATGCCCTTCCCCACGCCACCTTCGTCGGATTCACTGGCACTCCCATTGAGTTGGAGGATAAAGATACCCGGGCAGTATTTGGCGACTACATCCATGTTTATGACGTAGAGCAGGCTGTGAAGGACGGGGCTACAGTGCCCATCCACTACGAATCACGCCTGGCCAAGATCGAACTGAAGGAAGACCAGTTGCCGTTGATCGACGCCGAGGTAGATGAATTGACCGAGGCAGACGAAGAAGAGGCTGGAGAGCGCTTCAAGGGACGCTGGGCTGCGTTGGCGGCGGTGGTAGGGGCCGAGCCCCGCATCAAGCAGGTGGCCGGCGATATTGTCCAGCACTTCGCCACACGGCAGTCAGCGATTCCCGGCAAGGGCATGATCGTCTGCATGAGCCGTGCCATCTGCGTGGATATGTACAACGCGATTACCGCTATGCACCCGGAGTGGCATGACACCGATCCCGAGAAAGGTGCCATCAAGGTGGTGATGACCGGCTCTGCTGCGGACCCAGCCCACTACCGCCCACATATCCACCCTAAGGAAACACTGAAACGTTTTGAGCAGCGGGTTAAGGACCCGGCAGACCCGTTGCAGTTGGTGATCGTTCGCGACATGTGGCTGACCGGCTTCGACGCCCCCTGTCTGCATACCCTGTACATCGATAAGCCCATGAAGGGCCACAATCTGATGCAGGCTATCGCGCGGGTGAACCGGGTGTTTGGTGACAAGCCCGGTGGACTGGTGGTGGACTACATCGGTATTGCTACCGAATTGAAGGAGGCACTGAAGACATATACCGCGAGCCATGGCCGCGGCAAACCCACCGTCGATGCTCACGAGGCGCTAGCGGTGTTGTTGGAGAAGTTAGAGGTGGTGCGAGCGTTGCTCCACGGTTGCGACTATTCCGACTTTGCTGCAAAGCCGTTGGAACTGATGGCACCGGTGATGGACTTCGTGCTCGGCCAGGAAGATGGAAAGGCGCGCTACTGCGATACGGTGCTGGCTATCAGCAAAGCGTACGCCCTGTGTGGGACTCTGGACGACGCAGCAGCGCTGAAGGAAGAGATTGCTTTCCTGCAGGCGATAAGGGCAGCGCTGATCAAGCGGGAGCAATCGGATAAAAAGCTGACCGACGCTGAAAAGCAGGCACGGATGCGCCAGGTCTTGAGCAGCGCGATTGTCTCCGATCGGGTGGTGGATATCTTTGAGGCAGTGGGGCTCGATAAGCCGAATATCTCTATTCTCTCTGAGGAATTCATGCAGGAAGTTGCGGGGATGAAACACCGTAACCTGGCGGTGGAAATCCTGGAGCGTTTGCTGGCGGACGAGATCAAGACCCGTAGTGCCAAGAATGTGGTGCAGGCCAAGAAGTACTCCGACCGCCTCAAAGACACGCTGGTGAAATATCAGAATCGCTCGATCCAGACCGCACAGGTGATCGAGGAGCTGATCGCCATGGCCAAAGAATTCAAAGCGGCAGCCAACCGCGGTGAGCAACTGCGCCTGAGTGAAGACGAGCTTGCCTTCTACGAGGCATTGGAGATGAACGAAGCCTCGGTGCGGAAACTCGGGGAGGAAGTGTTGCGTACCATTGCCGTGGAGTTAACGCTGCGGCTCCGGAATAGCACCACCGTTGACTGGCAGGTGCGGGAATCTGTGCGAGCGAAGTTGCGCCTGTTAGTAAAACGGATACTCAAGAAATATAAGTACCCTCCGGACCAGCAGGACGAAGCTGTGGATCTGGTGCTGAAGCAGGCAGAAGTATTGTCAGAGGGATGGGCAGGGTAGCGGAGGCGAGCAGGTCTAAAGGCGAAGGGATACTGCTCGTAAGAATTTATAAATAAAGCGCCATTGCGAGGGACGTGTGATGAATTACAGTGATTGGAAGCGGCGGTATTCGCGTGCGACTACGGATGAGCTTATGTACCTCTATGCCCGTGGTGGGCTTCCCACGGAAGCTACACGCGCACTGGAGGAGATTCTGCGCAACCGGACAGATTTTTCTGAAGAAGAGCTCAAGTGGTTTGAACGTGATATTCGGGCCCATAGTAAGAAAGGAAAATCTTCCACGTCCTTCCAAGCGATACTTTTCAGAAGTGGTCAAAAAGAAAGAGGGATCAAGGGCTCATTTAATAAGCTTTATAGCATATTTTTAGGGCTGGCTATCGCGGCGTTATTAATTCCTTTGGGGCGCTTGGTATTCTTTATATGGGAGGATCCTCTTATAGTGAAGTGTGCGCTCGCAAGTTCTCTATTAGGAAGTGGTAATCAAGAAAAAAGAAGGCAATGGTGTTCTCCAATAGATAAGGCTCCCGAGGAAGATGTGTCCTCAGGAAAGGGAAGTTATGAGGTTCGCAGTGGCAATCGTGAGGCAATACCCATCAGTGAGGATGTAGTTTATGAGGCGAAAATAATCGGAAAGTGGTTCTGTGAATATTATTCCGACGAGGATGGGGCTCGCGTTCGTGCTACTGAAAGTGCTGAGTATTTCGCAGGTGGTCGCGCAGATTCAACTGGAAATGTGATGTATCAATCAGAATCACCTATTCCATTTGATCTCAAATTCAAGCAAAGCCTCCGATGGTCTGTAAAAGGCGGTCGGTTAACACAGGTCAAAGACGCTTTCGAAATGTATCCTGCTAGTAGTTGGAGCCAGAAAGATATATACATGGATATTGACTCCCTTGATCCAGATGATTTAGCCGAAACTTACGACATATTAGAGTTATCTGAAGAAACGCTTGTTCTAAGGGCGGAATCTGATGGAGCAGAGCATGGGTGTTCGAAGGCTGTTGCTGGGGGTGGCCGTGAGAGGAAAATTCAAGGGGTTCCTGCGCCACTTTCACTAGGTGGTTTTTCGTCAGGATCGCCTGTCGACATCGGATCATCAGGGCGTGCTCGCGTAACCAGGCTGCCTTACTCAAGCCCCGGTATTAAAATAACCTTAGCGATATACGATATAGGATATCAGTACCTTCCTGATGGATCCGGATCTGAACAAGCTTTAATCGAGTTGAAGAGCCTCATATCTGAAGCCAATGATAACCTTAGGGCAGGGGATGGTGATAATGGTAAAGTTTCAGAAATTGTGCCTATGGGATCGGTTTCGGGTAGTAATAATTTTTTGGGTAGGAGATTAGATTTTTCTTCTGATGATGGAGAGATAAGTCACCACCTCTTCCTAACAGTCTTTAATAACAAGTTTCTGAAAGTGGTGGCCACCTCATCCTCTGGAGCTGCCTCAACGGATAGAATTCACGCATTCGTGATGGCTTACACGGGAATACTTTGGCCGAGCCCTGATGTCATTTAGATCAGCGATTTTTCTATGCTATGTGCCTCTGACATCATTCCACATCTAATAGTTAGTGGGTAAGCTTGATAGTAATTATCAGGTTTTACCCCTACCAAGGCTGAACTCAGCGTGGAGCTATACCTTGTCGGGATCAATTCCATGCTCAAGTAGGATCGCTCGCGCTTGCTCAGGAGTCATTTCTTTGTTGGGTCGATACTCAGTCCTCTGATCCACTGCCAGTCGGTCACTGTACTTCTTAGGAGCCGTGACCTTTGCGTACCATTGTCGGGCACCAATCCTGAGCTTGGCGGCCTGAATTTCAGTAGTGAGCTCGGCGCCCTCACAATTGTCGGCGATCTCCAGTACTTGGTCGGCGAGATAGTCCGCCTTCGCATCCTTGGCTGCCAGATATTGGTTCAAAAACTCAGGGTGTTCTCCTGATCTAAGCCATAGGAGGACCGTCGTGCGTGACGGCATATCCCTGTCGGCGCAGATATAGTGCAAAGACTCTCCGTTGGCGATTCGACTACAAATCTGGGATGTCATTTCATTTGTGAAAATTGTCGGACGTGGCATAGGGAAGGTTCCTTAGTTGATGTTAACTTACCGGGAACCAATGATGCTCCCGGTTATTAAACGCTATATCGCTACCTGAGGTGTCATTGCTTGTTTTCCTGGTAGCGGATAGTTATTAATGGATTGGTTCAACTTAAGGTTCTGCTACCTCAGTCCCCTTGCTATTCGTGGTTGGTAGCGGAGTAGCACTGCCTAGATCCTCTTCGGGGAGATACCGAAGAAATGCATCTTGGAAGGCCCCGCGCGAGAATCCTCGACGGTTCTCATAGCCCTTCTTGAGTTGTTGGCTTTTTACACCAAAGGGATGTAGCAGCTTGGCGAGAGCATGAGGGCTGATAGGCCTGCCATTGCGCCATTCCCCCCACGGCCGATCTTCCATTGCAATCAGCGCGCCGAGTAACTCTGTTGTCCATAGGTTGTCTCGGCTTGTGCTCAAGAAAATCGAGCGTAAGTCGGTTAGCAGCATGGTGCTGTAGTCTTGGTTTTCCCGCGGAGAGTCTTCGAGCCTACTCATGGCCAGGCGAGCCAGGTTTGGCCAATCACCACCAATAGTGTCAGCGATGGCTAGGAGAGGGATCCAATTGTCTTCAGCCCTGTCGTTACCAACCGCGGGAACATCCGGCTCCGCCATACTGAGCTTGCGTTGATGATCACGGGCCCAGCGCTGACATTGCTGCCGTAGGGAGTGGTTATTACGATTAATACTCACTGGAACCTTTTGGACTTTTTCGGTGGTCAGCTTACGCCGTAGCGTTATGGTTATGGA
Organism: Microbulbifer elongatus; assembly: GCF_020524885.1. Classification (GTDB taxonomy): domain Bacteria; phylum Pseudomonadota; class Gammaproteobacteria; order Pseudomonadales; family Cellvibrionaceae; genus Microbulbifer; species Microbulbifer elongatus_A. The sequence continues at coordinate 224,459 of NZ_JAIVKJ010000004.1, forward strand.
TCGGTCTCTGATGGTGTCTGGGGGCTCACTAATCATGGCAATGGCCATGGGTGACCATGTACTAAACCGCTGAGGCTTGTAGTCATCGCCACCAACCCGGATTACAAATGCCATGCTCTTTCGGTGGCCTGAATTGATGATCCCTACCATATCGCTATTATCCTTCTTATTCAGGAATGTATCCGCTTCATCAATTAGTAGTGCGGGGGACCACTCCTGGATCATGCGAAAAATCGCCGCTGCAGAAACATTAGATGTGGGTAGCGCTCGATGCGCCATGCTTGAAAGAAGCTCCATAACGGTAGATTTTCCACACCGTTTTACCGGCGATGACAGCAGGAGCTTTGGAAAGATGCTGAAGCCGTCATAGCAGTAGGTGCCGATTGTCCATAGAGTTAATGCGATGCTTCCGCTGTCGGGAAGAATGCAAAAGCGATCAAATTGCTGCTGGATTTCCGTAGCGATAGTGTGCCCCTCCACTGATCTATGCCACGGACGTATGCCGTCGCTAACTTCCCAGCTTTCGGCGTTCGGCTCGCGGACTTGGCTGGCTCGCCTGTCATTTACCAATCTGTCGAGAATGTTCACAGTTACACCGAGCTTGGTGGCGGCGTCTTTTCTCTGGCGTCCATAATCGAGCTTGTTTAAAGCTGCTAGACGCTTTAACTCTAATTCATCGGTAGTACGACTAGTCTCTTCCTCGGCGCTGCCTTGTGCCACGCTATTTTCCGTGTCGCTGCTCGGTTGTTTTGCCATTTTGGAGCGCCCCTGTCTCGGGCCGGTTTTTTCATCTTTCATGGTTAGCAATCTTCTTCACATGTAATCAGTTTGTGCTTTAACTCCAGTAGGTACTCCCCCTCCCAGACGATAATTCTCGGCGCTAGGCGAACTCCTCGCTTGGTTTTACCCGAACTGCTCCATCGCCACCAGGTAGTTAGGCTAACCCCAAATAGGCGAGCGCACTCTGATGCACGGTACAGGAATTGGGGGTTGATCGGTTGCTTCTGATTAATCGGTCTCATCTATCGGCCCTTTAAATTACGTTGGGATTCGAGGCGTAATGTATGGGGCAAATGGGGGGAAGGGAATATCAGTGAATACTAGGTAGTATGCGGGGAACTCTACCTAGGGTTTTGCGGATGCCTGCTAGTTTAGTGTTCTTTGGATTACCGCTTTCGATGTTTGTTGAGCTTATTTGCTTCCGCAAATATTTCGTCCAGCTTGGCGCGCGAGACTCCTCGCATACTGCCGAACTTTTCCTGTAATTCGATTAGCTCTTCACGGATCATTGTCTGGTTAGCATTGGGGTTCTGGCTTTTCTCGATAGTAAGTTGTAGGAAAACCCAGATAATGTTCAGAAAACTGTCGCGTTCCCTCGGCGCAATACCTCCCTCACTGGTCGGTACTTGGTCTATTTCTGAAGGTGTACCGGAAGCTGACGCCACGAATTCCACTGGTATCATAAGATCACCGGCTGTGATTTGGGTATTGTCGACTTCGCGATATATAAAAGGCTGCTCGGCGTCGGGATACTGCCTCGTGAACATTTCATCCAGGGTTTGGTGAGAGATACGCTCTTCGCCAAGTGCTGCAGGAATGAGGGGCCATCGGGCGGGTATCAAAACCCTTTCTCCGTCTTTGAGTTCGATGCGGCGCCGGTCGATGCTCGTTTTTAGACTGGTGGGACCGCCGTCGGTGACGAACTTATACAGCGCGTCTTCAATAAGCTGAGCGCTGTTCTTTATCGGTAGCGGGCAGGGACCTGAGATATCGTGACCTCCAGCCCAGACAGTTAGCGATGTACCGTAGTCTTCATCGGTGACCAGTCGGTATGTTTCAACCGGGCGTTCGCTCGCATACCGGTGCGGTGGGATCAGGTAGTAGGGAACCAGAGATCCAGAGGCAATCTCGCTGAAAATCTGTTGGATAGCCATGTCTGGATGCTGCTTTATCGCTTTTTTGATCGAGATTAGACTTGTCAGCCAGTTTTTCATGGGCGGCGTCCGCGCAAATCCAAATCAGAGTTGTAGTCACTCCATGTAGTTGATTCCTACACAATCAGCTAAAGCCGGAAAGAAGCTCGCCTTTTACCTGGAGTTGAAATTGACTGTTACGACGTTTTCCTTATTGGCCTGTTGTCGAAGTTCGTCCAAATAGTCAGCCCATCGCTGCATCATCTTTACTCTCTGGTCCAGGTGTTTAGTTCGGTTGTAGGCTCTACCATTGGCGTCTTTCACGGTGTGGGCTAGTTGATGCTCGATATGCTCAACACGCTCATTGAGGACCTCATCGAGAAGAGTACGAGCCATCGCTCGGAAGCCGTGCGGTGTAATGACTTCGTTGCCATACCCCATGTTCCTCAGGGCTGTTCTTACGGCATTCTCCGACATGCATCGGCTGGCGCCTTTTGGGGATGGAAATACGTAGCGGGACCGTCCGGTGAGCGGTTGTAGCTCTCTGAGAATCTCCACTGCTTGCCTTGGCAGGGGAATAATATGTGGATGCCGGGTTTTCATTTTTTCGGCGGGGAGCTCGATACGTTGGTTTTCCCAGTTGATCTCTGCCCACTCCAGGGCCCGAAGCTCGCCCGGTCTGCAGAACAGTATCGGCGATAGTTTGAGTGCGGCACGCACGGTCGGGGTGCCGTGATAAGCGTCAATCGCAATTAGTAGTTTTCCTACGTCCGTTGGGTCAGTAATCGTTGGAAAGTGCTGAGTTTGAGTCGGCTGAAGCTGGTCGCCGACAACGGCAGCGGGATCATTGCTGGCATAGCCGCCGGCGATGGCAAAGCGGAATACCATGCTGGCGGTTTGCTTCGCGCGCTTTGCGGTCTCAATGGCGCCGCGGGCCTCGATTCGTTTGAGTACCGCAAGGACTTCCGGTGGGGTGATATCCGCTATAGGTCGCGACCCTAGGTAGGGGAAGAGGTCACGCTCCAGAAGGCGCAGAGTCCTCGTGCGGTGACTTACCGATTTGTCGCCCATGCGTGTGGCGAACCAGCCTCGTGCTAGGGCTTCGAATGTGTTTGCTGCGGCTGCAAAACTATCCGCCTTCTGGGCCTTTCGGTGATCACTGGGGTCGATACCATCTGATAGGAGTTGCCGGGCTTCATCGCGCTTCTGCCGGGCCTTCTTGAGGCTGACCTCGGGGTAGACACCGAGAGCGAGCAGGCGCTCTTTTTTGGTTACTGGGTGGCGGTACTTAAGTCGCCAGTACCGGCTGCCATTTTTGGCCACAAGCAAGAACATGCCCTTCCCGTCGCTGAGCTTGTAATCCTTCTCTCGGGGCTTTGCTTGTTTTACTTGAAGTTCTGTCAGTGCCATAACGCTACCTCAGTGGTGGCAGGGCCTGCAGTCGCTTTGGGGGTACCTGAACGTAGTGTCGGGCGAAGTACCCCCGCATATACCCCTCTATACCCTGGTCTTTAGGGGTACGTATGGTACGTATGCAATAGTAGTTTAGAGTGGAAAGCTAACTATGGTAGGGGTTGTGGGGGTATATGGAACTTTATGGAATGAAGTAATGGTGGGCCCTCCGGGACTTGAACCCAGGACCTGCCGATTATGAGTCGGATGCTCTAACCAACTGAGCTAAGGGCCCCCACCGGGGCTCGCAGTGATCTGCAAGCGGGTTGGCAAAGTACTCGATTTTTACTGCCAAATCAACGCTTTGCCATCTGCTGCACGCGCTTTACCAGGCCCAGTTAAAGCCAAGACTGGCGTTGCCGCCGGACCAATTGAGGCTGTCGAGGGAGCGCTGGTAGCCCAGGTTGAAAAACGCGCTGCCGAATTTGCTTTCCAGTATTACTACCCCGCCGCCGAACTCTCCCCAGGTTGCCTGTCGTTCCAAACTTGTTTGCAGCTTCAGGTCGAACAGCAGCTGGTCGTTTCCCCCAAGTGTGTGCCACAGGTTTCCGAACAGATACAGGCGCAGGTGGCCATCCAGCCACTGACTGTCGACGTTGTAGGCGCGCAGGCCAGCGCGGAAATTGGCCTCGGGCGTCATGTCGGGTTCCACCCAGGAAATGTCATCGTAGTAGGCGCTCAGGTTGCTGTAGTTCACCACCGCCTGCACTTGAGGTTCCAAATTGATCTGCTCGGACGCCTGCCAGGTGAAGCCTTTCTCCACGGAGACGGTGAGCTGGGGGCCGGTAACGGTATCGCCGATACCGCGGGAGGATATGCTTTGAAGCCCCAGATAGGCCACTTTGGCGGTAATGTCGAAATAGCCCATATCCGGGCGGTAGTCGTTGAAGTAGTAGCCCGCATGGTAGGTGGTGAGCTGGTTCCGCCCTGAGCTGTAATCGCTAAGGCCACGGGCGAATCCGGTCACGTCACCACTGGCGCGTGTGCTGCCGACAAAGACGCCCATCTCACGTGCGCCCCCCGTGCAGGTGGGGCCGGACCAGAGGTTGGTACCCACCTGGAAGCCGGTAATGTTGCCGTCGAAGCGGTTGTTGATATCGCCGCTCCAGTTGTAGTCGGCGCTCATGTGGTGCACGCGCAGCCAGTCGTCGTTGATGCCATCGAACCAGCTGCGTTGTTCTCCCCTTCGCTTGTGATAGCTGCCGATTTCCTGCAGGGAAGTGAGGCGGGCGAGGGACTTCGCCTGGGCGTAGAGGGGGATCTCGGGGCGGTAAACGGGTACTGGCTCGCTGTCTCCTTGCTGTGGCAGCGTGGAGCGCAGATACCAGTTATCGTCGTCCTGAGGATCGCCATTGCCGCGAAACAGTTGGTACTCATATGGTCCCGCGGACACTGACTGGGGCATGTAAAAGGCGTCCGGGGCGGTGGTGGCGCCGTTGCGGGTTTCGACTACCAGAATCCCGTCGGTGGTATTCGCGCCGCTGCCGGCGAGGCGATTGAATGTGAGTTGGGTGTTGCCGCTGGCGTGGCCGCCGTCGATGATCAGGCGGTCCGAGAGACTGTCGTCGCCGCCGGCCACCAGATCCATACGGATAGCGCTGTTGGCACCACCGGTATAGTTGCCCCGGATTAGCAGTTGGTTCGCGGTTCTCCCGCGCATATCGATGAGGCCTTGATTGATCGCGGTCAACGCCTGGCCTCCGCTGGTCAGCAGACCCGCGCTGTAGTGTGGGAGGAGCAGGGCGCTGTCACTACTGATCTCAAAGTGCCCGGGGCGATGCTCTGCGTCTCCGAACATCAGGTTGTTGTTCAGGGTGAGGTAGGTGCCCTGCTCCAGGGAGATGGTTTCCCAGCGGCGAAAACGCGAAGGGTTATCCAGAGAGAGCCCCTGAATGATGAGGGTGTCGTGACCGCTACCGCCGTCGAAGGTGTCGTTCAGGCTGCGGTTTAGCGGACTGGAGCTCAGGCTGTTCTGGTTGAGGATGTAGTGGTCGTCACCACTCCCCAGAACGACTTGGGCGACAGCGCCGGTGGGCCCCAATGGGATCAGGGTTGCCGGCAGTGTCAGTGAGAAAAACCTAACTGCGCCGGCGTAAAGCGCACGACCCGCGCGGGGATACCACATGATTCCGTCCCTGGTACGTTTCTTTTGGGTGGCTCGACTGGGCGATGCGGCAAGCCATTCGCACGCAGATCCGTTGCGTGCACCAGTGAATACTTTGGTTGGGGGTAGTACTTTGGTTCGGGAATTTTAGTTGAGCGGGTGCGGCTTGCCGGACTTTGCGTCCGGCGGTCACAAATTTTGACAGGCAATCTCGCCTGAACAACAGGTCAGCTGATCCAGCGCGGTAACAGAATGCAGGCCCAGGTGGAGACCCACAGCAGTAACGAAATGGACACGGCGGCGGAGCCGGTATCCTTGGCGATTTTGGACAGGGGGTGTTTTTCCGGGCCCACACGATCAACCACGGCTTCCACAGCGCTGTTTAGCAGCTCGACAATCATGACCAGCAAGGTCACGCCGATCAGCAGGGCGCGCTCAACACCAGTCTCGCCCAGCCAGATCGCGGCGGGAATCAGAAAGATCGCGAGGGAAACTTCCTGGCGAAAGGCGGCCTCGTTGCGCCAGGTGGCAAGCAAGCCCTGGCGTGAGTATTCGGTGGCGTCGATAAGGCGGGATATTCCGGTTTTTCCGGGCTTATTCACAAACTGGTCTTCCATTGCTCTCTGAAAATTCCCCTGGGTTTACGTGAGATTCACGTGGTTTCATCGGTTTGTAACAATTCTGATATCCAAAAAAAAGCCCGGCGAGCCGGGCTTTTTCAGTATGAACGACATTTCCGCAATAGGGAATTACTCGTCTAGGAAGCTGCGCAGGTGTTCGGAGCGCGAAGGGTGGCGCAGTTTGCGCAACGCCTTGGCTTCGATCTGACGGATACGCTCACGGGTAACGTCGAACTGTTTGCCCACTTCCTCGAGGGTGTGGTCGGTGTTCATGTCGATACCGAAACGCATACGCAGGACCTTGGCTTCCCGTGCGGTCAGGCCGGACAGCACGGAGCGGGTGGCGTCGTGCAGGCCGGTGGAGGTCGCCGTGTCGATCGGGGAAGACTGGTTCTGGTCTTCGATAAAGTCACCCAGATGGGAGTCTTCATCGTCGCCAATCGGTGTCTCCATGGAGATCGGTTCTTTCGCGATCTTCAGGACCTTGCGTACCTTGTCTTCCGGCATTTCCATGCGCTCGCCCAGCTCTTCAGGAGTCGGCTCGCGACCCATTTCCTGCAGCATCTGGCGGCTGATGCGATTGAGCTTGTTGATGGTCTCAATCATGTGCACCGGAATACGGATGGTGCGCGCCTGGTCTGCAATGGAGCGGGTAATCGCCTGGCGAATCCACCAGGTGGCATAGGTGGAGAACTTGTAGCCGCGACGGTATTCGAACTTGTCCACCGCCTTCATCAGGCCGATGTTGCCCTCCTGGATCAGGTCCAGGAACTGCAGGCCGCGGTTGGTGTACTTCTTGGCGATAGAAATAACCAGACGCAGGTTGGCCTCGACCATTTCTTTCTTGGCGCGGCGGGAACGGGCTTCACCGATGGACATGCGGCGGTTGATCTCTTTGATCTGGCCGACGTCCAGCTGGGCCTTATCCTGGGCCTGCTGCAGTTTGCGCTGGGCGCGCTGGATTTCGTCGGCTACCTGGCGCAGGGCGTCGGAGTAGTCGCGCTTTTTCTTGATGATCGCGGGGATCCATTCGACGTTGGTTTCGTTGCCAGGGAATTCCTTGATAAAGGTCTTGCGCGGCATACGGGCACGCTTGATGCACAGGTTCATCACCAGGCGCTCTTGCGCGCGCACATCGTCGAGGATGCTGCGTACTTGGTTGTACAGCGGGTCGAATTGACGCGGAGCCAGTTTGAAGAAGCGGAACACTTCGCCCACGGCTTCCATGGCTTCGCCGGCTTCTTTGGAGTCGCGGCCGTGCTTGCTGATTGCGGCGTCGGCCTTCTTCTGCGCGGCGATCAGCGCATTCATGCGCTCGGCAAGCTCTTCCGGGTCGATACCGCCGACGTTTTCTTCCTCTTCCGAGGAATCGTCATCGTCTTCATCGTCACCGTCGGACTCTTCGCCATCGTCCTTGTTGTCGGATTTGTTCGCTTCAGCGGCCTGACCGGCCTGGGCACCCGGGGGCACTTCGTCGGCGGGGTCAAGCCAGCCAGCGATCACATCGGGAATGCGGCGCTCTTCTTTTTCAATCAGCGCGTACTCGTCGATCACATGCTGTACGGCACCCGGCCAGTAGGCGAGGGCGGCCATCAGCTCGCGCAGGCCTTCTTCGATGCGCTTGGCGATGGCGATCTCGCCCTCGCGGGTCAGCAGCTCCACGGTGCCCATTTCACGCATGTACATGCGCACTGGGTCGGTGGTGCGGCCCACATCGGATTCTACGGCGGCGAGCGCGGCGGCGGCTTCGGCGGCGGCGATTTCGTCGGCGGAACTGTCGCCTTCGGCCATCAACAGTTCTTCGGCATCCGGTGCTTGTTCAAACACCTTGATGCCCATGTCGTTGATCATGCCGATGATGTCTTCGACCTGATCGGGATCGGAGATATCTTCTGGCAGGTGATCGTTCACTTCCGCATAGGTGAGGTAGCCCTGCTCTTTACCGCGGGCGATCAGCTCTCTGATGCGGGAAGTGGTCTTTTGCTGCTGGGTTTTGTCGGTCATGCACAACCCTGAATTCTGGGGATTGATAGTCGGGACTTTTGTCTGGGCTTTTCTTTGGACAAAGACGCGGGATTATAGCGTATATGCGATAGCAATAACCACTGTGACTGTCAAGGCAGGAGGCGTGGTTCAAGGTGTCCGGGCGCGCTTGTCTAACGGTTTCCCGCCGGGTTTGGGGCGGGTTTCTGTATATGGTGCTGATGCCTGAGAATTCAAGGGGGCATCAGCGCCTTCACTTCGGCTTCAGTCTTGTTTGCGGCGAAACTGCGCCAACAGCGCTAGTTGCTCTTCACTCAGCTGATTACCGTTGTTCTTGAGTTGATCCACCAGCCCCCGCTTGCGCTGACGTTCGGCGGCGAGGTCCAGGGTGCGCAGGCAGTCGCTGAATTCGGTCTGAGGATCATAGTCCATGCCCTGCCCAGCGGCACCGACGATGGGGTGGCTCATGGCGAGGCGGGGGAGAAGCTCACGGGCCTCTTTGCTTTCCAGGTTTAGCAGACGACCGAACAGCTGGTTGCTGTTTAGGCCGGGGTTCTTGTGCAAGACCTGCAAAACGTCGCCGAATAGCTGCAAATCGGCATCGCTGCTGTCGCGGAATCGCGCGCTGTCATCGATCAGTTCCGCGAGTTTCGGGTGGTGCAGCAGCAGGGCGATCAGCATGCGTTCGGCCGGCAGGCGGTACTGGCCGCTGCGTCGGCGAGGCGCCTCCCGATATTGATTGGTGTCGTCGAACCCCGATTCTGGCGCTCCGGCGGTTTGAAGGTAGTCCGGCGGGAATTCGCTTTCATCGTAATCCGGTGGCGGGCCTTCAAACCCCGGCTCCTCCGGAGTGTGCGAGTACTCACCTGAAGGCTCGGTAGATGGACCGCTTGCTGCCGGGATATTTGCCGCGGGTTTTGGCTGCGGTGGCGCCGGTGGGCGGGCCTGACGGGCGAGTTCGGCGCTGCGCGCTTTTTCCGCGGCGATGATCTCTTCGAGCATGTCCTGCTCAAGACCGGTGCGGCGGGCCAGCTGTTGGAACATTAGCTGCCGGTAAACGCCGGCGGGGAGCAGGTCGAGCAGGGGGGCCGCCGCCTTGGACAGGCGTGCGCGGCCGTCCATGGTCTGGATGTTGATGCCCTCGCTGAGCAGATCGAACAGGAAATCTTCCAGCGGCCGGCCCTGCTCGTCGATCAGCTGATCGAAGCGCTCGCCACCGATCTGGCGCACCAGTGTGTCCGGGTCTTCGCCTTCCGGCAGCAACAGGAAACGGAGGCTGCGGCCGTCTTGCATGTGCGGCAGCGCGGCTTCCAGTGCGCGGCGGGCGGCAGTGCGGCCTGCCTGGTCGCCGTCGAAGCAGAACACCAGCTCCTGGGTGTGGCGGAAGGCGAGCTGGATATGATCTTCTCCGCACGCGGTGCCAAGGGTCGCAACGGCGCAGCGGATATCGAACTGGGCCAGGGCCACCACGTCCATATAGCCTTCAACCACGATGAGGCGCTTGAGCTCACGGTTGGCCTGGCGCGCCTCCCACAGGCCGTAAAGTTCGCGGCCCTTGTGGAAGATCGGGGTTTCCGGGGAGTTCAGGTATTTGGGCTTGTCGTCCCCCAGTACCCGGCCGCCGAACGCAATGGTGCGCCCGCGCTGGTCGCGGATGGGGAACATGATGCGGTTGCGGAAGCGATCGTAGTGGTGGCGCTTGCCGGGCTCGACTTTCCCCGGCTTGCCATCGCTGTCCTGGCGGCGGATGGTGAGGCCGGCCAGTTCCAGCTGTTCCGCTTTTTCCGCGCTGGTGCCCAGGTGATTGAGCAGGTTGTCCCAACCGGGTGGCGCTAAACCTATACCAAATTCCTTGCACACCGCACCGGAGAGTCCGCGGTTTTTCAGGTAGGTAATAGCGGGGGTGGAGACCTTGTGGTCTCTCAGCTTTTCCCGGTAGAACTCGGCGGCTTTATCGGTCAGCTGGTAGAGGGACTGGCTCTCCTGCTGGCGCTTGATCTGTGCCGGTGCCAGTTGCTCGCGGGGTACTTCCAGGCCGAGGCTGGCGGCGAGTTTTTCAACGGCTTCCGGGAAGGGCAGGCGGTCGTATTCCATCAGGAAACCGACCGCATTACCGCTGGCACCGCAGCCGAAGCAATAGTAGAACTGCTTGTCTGGGCTTACGGTAAAAGAGGGTGTTTTTTCGTCGTGAAACGGGCAGCAGGCGGAATAGTTTTTCCCGGTCTTGCGCAGTTTGACCCGGCTATCGACGACCGGAACGATGTCGGCGCGGGCCAACAGGTCGTCGATAAAATACTGCGGAATCTTTCCTGCCATAAGGAGCCTTCAGCCTGCTATCGCGGGCTTTTAGAATGAAGCCTTAACGAGCTTGCTGACTGCGCCCATATCGGCGCGCCCCTGCACCTGGGGTTTAACCAGTGCCATCACTTTGCCCATATCCGCCATGCTGCTGGCGCCGGTTTCTTTAACCGCGGCGGCGACGATCTCCTGGATCTCCGCTTCGGACAGCTGCTCAGGCAGGAACTCCTGGATGACGTCGATTTCCTGTTGCTCGACTTCTGCCAGTTCCGGGCGGCCAGCTTTCTCGTACTGGGCGATGGAGTCGCGGCGCTGCTTGGTCATTTTGTCCAGCAGGGCGAGGATGCGTGCGTCGTCGAGCTCAATACGCTCGTCCACTTCTACTCGTTTGATCTCAGCATTGATCAGTCGCAGGGTTGCCAGTCGGGCCTTTTCGCGGGCTTTCATGGCGTCTTTGGTGGCGGTGGCGAGGGTTTCCTTGAGTGTGCTCATTGCGAGTGTTCCGGGTTAATTGGCGATTGGGTGGTTGACGGTCAGGGGGTCAATATTGGAGGAACGGAGCCCAAATTCAACATATAAGTGCGAGGCTTGCACTGCGAATGCGGGCAATAAAAAACGGCGCGCGAGTAAACTCGGGCGCCGTTTCAGGCTGCGAACCGTATTCGCGCCAGCGTGCTGTGAGCGAGAGAGAAGGCTCCGCTTGAGCCTAGAGCTCAGTAGAGACGCTGGAACTTGCGGTTTTCGCGCTGCATTTTCTTGGCGTGACGCTTAACAGCAGCGGCAGCCTTGCGCTTGCGAACAGCGGTGGGCTTTTCGTAAAACTCGCGGCGACGTACTTCGGAGAGTACACCGGCTTTTTCGCAGGAGCGCTTGAAGCGACGCAGTGCGATGTCAAAAGGTTCGTTGTCTTTGATGCGTACTGATGGCATTAGATTACCTGTAAAATTCGTTTCTCTCGGCCAGATGCCTGCGCTTGAGGCGGGTCTGGATCCTGGCGGCCTTTCCGGCAAATTGCTCTTCTCGCAGATGCAATCCGGAGGCCGGTTCACAGCGAGGGCGCAAATTCTATACAGATGAACTGGCCTTCGCAAGCCTGCCGGTGCATTCGTTTTTGCACCTTGCGGGCTTTTCCGGCGCTGGAACCGGGCTATAGCGCCGGCTGGTAACTATAGTCGCTTTGACGGTCACCGCTCTGGGCTGTGCCCGGGTAGAGCTCCGGGGTAAATCTCCTTAGAAGGAGATGGCTCCACAGAGTATGATAGCGCCCCTGAAACCCGGTCAGAAGCGGTCATTTGTCCGTTATTTGTATTCTGCCGGACGCTTATGCTGAGGATCCTTGAAGCCCGTGCGAGTACTCGGAATAGAAACCTCCTGTGATGAAACCGGTGTTGCCCTTTACGACAGTGAACAGGGGCTGCTGGCGCACACCCTTTACAGTCAGGTAAAGCTGCATGCGGACTACGGTGGCGTGGTGCCGGAACTGGCCAGTCGCGACCATGTGCGCAAATTACTGCCTTTGGTTCGCGAAGTTCTGTCCCAGAGCAATTCCACCCCCGACGATATCGATGGTGTGGCATACACTGCCGGCCCTGGGCTGATCGGCGCTCTCATGGTGGGGGCCTGTGCTGGCCGTGCCATGGCCTATGGTTGGGGAGTGCCCGCGATCGGTGTGCACCATATGGAAGGGCATCTGCTGGCGCCTATGCTGGAGAAAAATCCACCGGCGTTTCCATTCGTGGCCTTGCTGGTCTCCGGCGGCCACACCCAGCTTGTGGATGTGCGGGGCCTGGGACAGTACGAGCTACTGGGAGAGTCTCTCGACGATGCCGCCGGCGAGGCCTTCGACAAGGCCGCTAAGATGCTGGACCTGGATTACCCCGGTGGTCCGCGTCTCGCGGCCCTGGCCGAGCAGGGCGACCCCCTGCGCTTTACCTTCCCGCGCCCCATGACCGATCGCCCCGGTCTCGACTTCAGCTTCTCCGGCCTCAAAACGTTTACCCTGACCACGGTACAGAAACACGCGCTGGAAGACGGCCTGCCGGACGAGCAGACCTGCGCGGATATCGCCGCGGCCTTTCAGGAAGCAGTGGTCGATACTCTGGTGATCAAATGCCGTCGCGCGTTAAAGCAGGCAGGGCGTAAAACCCTGGTGATTGCCGGCGGCGTGTCCGCCAATAAACTGCTGCGCCAGCGGCTGGAAGCCCGCCTGGCAGATGATGGCTGCAGCGTGTATTACCCGCGCCAGGAGTTCTGTACTGACAACGGTGCCATGATCGCCTATGCCGGTTGCCTGAGGCTCAAGGCCGGGCAGCGTGCGGACCTGGACATTGATGTGCGCCCCCGCTGGCCGTTGACCGAGCTGACTGGCGCCCTGGGCACTAAATAAGCGCCGCCTAAACACAAAATAAAGGAGACGGGTTTTGGATATCGTTTACATCCGCGATCTCAAGGTCGACACCATTATCGGCATCTACGACTGGGAGCGGGAAGTGCGCCAGACCGTCAGTCTGGATCTGGAAATGGCGTTTGATATCCGCGAAGCGGCGCGCACCGACAATATCGAGCATACCCTCAACTACAAGGCGGTAGCCAAGCGCCTGATCGGGTTTATCGAGGGCAGTGAATTTCTGCTGGTGGAAACCATGGCGGAACAGGCCGCGGACATAGTGCGCACGGAGTTCAATGTAAGCTGGTTGCGCTTGCGCTTGTCCAAACCCGGCGCGGTGCGCGGTGCGCGGGATGTAGGCGTAATCATTGAACGCGGCAAAAAACAGGCATCGGAGGTCTGAGCCATGGCAACCGTTTACCTGAGTCTCGGCAGCAACATTGATCGCAACAAACACCTTAGTGCTGGCTTGGACGCGCTGGTAGAGGCGTTTGGGGACCTGAAAATGTCGCAGGTGTACGAAAGTGAAGCCGTGGGCTTCGACGGCGACAATTTCTATAACCTGGTGGCTGCTATCGAAACCGACCTGCCCGTTGGTGAATTGGCGCTAAAGCTGCGAGATATCGAGGACGAAAATGGTCGCTTGCGCAGCGGTCCCAAGTTCAGCGCGCGTACCCTGGACATTGATATCCTGACCTATGACGATCTCAGCGGTGAAGTCGACGGTGTAAAACTGCCGCGTGGTGAGATCCTCAAGAATGCTTTTGTGCTATTGCCGATGTCTGAGCTCGCGCCGGAAACTCTACATCCCGTCACAGGTAAAACATACCTGCAACTGTGGGATGAGTACGATCAGGATTCACAGAAATTGTGGCCGGTGGAGTTTGATTGGCCCGCCGCCTAAAACAAGCTGTGGGCGCCTACAGTCGATTAACCAGTGAGTTGATGTAATCGGCTGGAAGGATGTGACCTCCTGCAAAAATCAGGTGCTCCTTCTCCCTGCTTGCTATCGCACTGTAGAGGCGTTGGTTCTCTTCCGGCGACGCAAATTCATCATCGCTCGCGGTAATCAGAAGCACTGAGGGTTCCGCAATACGTGAGGCAAGATTCTTTGGCGCGACGGACGCCGTTTTGTCATCCAGGTGAGGGGGGACCACCGCGATGATTCTGTTTATCTGTACGTCGAGCCCTCCGGTCAGCAGAGCGATCTGCGCGCCCATGCTATACCCCACCAGGTTGAGGTTGTTATCGTCCAGATTGTCCTGGGCGCGAATCCAGTCGATAAGAACACGGTAATCCAGGACGGTATCCCGAATCATCGCTTCATAGTCGGTTTTGTCGCCAAAAAAATGGAGGTCTCGCATGATTGAGGCGAGTGGCTTGTTAGGGTCCTTTCTGGTGCCGTGGTAGCGAGCGTCGATGGCTACCACTACATAGCCTTTATCAGTGGCGGCGCGGGCAATCTCGTTGACCCGGGTTATTGTAGGGCGCCCCTTGAATGCGTCCGTCCACCAGCGCAGGTAGCTCCTGCCCATTCCAGAGATGCCGATCAATACCGGGTAGCTTTCCTGCTCTACCGCTGGGTAGCTGATTCTTCCGTTGACCACGGCACCGTCAAAACTCCGGTAGGAGAAAGAGAACTGACCTTCGCCAATGTCTTTTAAGGTCATTTCAATATCTTCCGGCGCTTGGAACCTGTAGGAATCCAAAATTTCTTGCTGTGGTATCGGCTGCTCTTTTAATGCAAAAAAGACATACCAGAGTAAGGTGAGTGTGCACAAAGCTAGCCCTGAAAGTGCACATGCTTTAGCGGGTTTAGAAAATTTTTTGTTCATAACGAATACCTCCTAATTGATGGAGGTACTCTACAAGGTGGTTGGTGAAATCCAGGTGAAAATCGCAAGGATTTCAGGTCGACTTTGTGCCGAGCGGAAATATCCTCAAGAACGCCCTTGTGTAGCTGCCATTCTCGGAGCCTGCCCCACAAGCCGCATATCCAGTTGCGAAGCAAGCCTGTCAGTGGCCCTGAAAGGGCTACCCAAAAGCGTTCCGGAAACTCTGACCCGTGCCTTTCAGCTGGCCGTAAGGCTAGCGTCGGTCGCACTGGGTTTCGCGCTGGCAAGAAGTCGCACGAGGTCCAGTGCTTTCTTCGGCTCTCCCATCATGGTCGCTACAATAGCGTGCATGGCCAGTAGACGTCGGTCAATCGCTTCCTCATCACCTTCTGTATTCTGCAAAAAAACCTGCAGCGCTTCATTGGCTGCGCCGTGGCCTTTACTCTCATAGGTCAGGAGTATTTCCACGGTTTTTTCGGTTTCCGTGATTGTACGTGGTGCGGGTGCATAGCCCAGCGCGCGTACCATGGCCTCGGTGACGTGCCATGACGACCAGGGGTTTTGTCCGGTGATCAGGTGGTTATCGACGCTGACCTGGTTGAGGTAGAGTGGGCCTTTATCGAACACTGCGCCATTATCGCGCAAGCGGGTTTCCAGCAAGAAAGGGAATACCTGTTCGGCATCCGGTATCAGGAACAGCTCTTCGTCATTGGTGAAACTGCTGATGCGACGCCCGTCGAGAAAAGAAGAACCGGAATCGAGAGTGATATCCACCAGCGCGGCCGGGCCGTGGCAGACTGCACCAATCACCCCGTCGTTCTCATGCAGTGCAACAACCAGGTCCCGAATGGCTGGGTTACCCGGGAAATCAAACATGGCGCCTTTGCCTCCAACGAAGAAGATGCCTGCATAGTGATCCGCGATTACGCTGTTCAGTGGAATGCTGTTGCGCAGCTTTTCCATTGCTGCGTCATCGTTGAGAAAGGCGTATTCGAACGGCCCCATATCATCATTGTCCATCACCGCAGGCGGTTCTCCTCCCAGTGGACTGGCGATATCCACGGCAAAGCCATTGGCACTAAAGACGTAGTAGGGGCGCACAAGTTCGGTGAATTCATAGCCGGTTTTTTTGCCGGTGTCGCCGAGTTCGGAAGCGCTGCTAACAACTACGAGTATACGTCCGCGTGGTTTTTCTTCGGGAATCTGAGCAAGATAGGGGACGTCTGCGATGGTAGTCCGTGCCAGCGCTTCGTGATCGGGTGCCGGTGGTATAAGGCTTTTTAGCCAGAAGACGGTGCCGAACAAAATTGCTGCGGTGCAAAGAGTGGTTGCCAGTATCTTTTTGAGCATGGTGGATCTCCTTTGTATGGTGAGGAGATCTTGTCTGACATGAGGTGAAGGGCGGGTGAAATAATGGGCCTAACTTGATTAAACGAGGCGTTACTTACCGTTGTTGCCCGACACAGGAAATATCGAAAGCGAAAATTTGCCGTTCTCGCAAGTACAAGAAAAGCGCCAGCCCAGAGCGGTAAATATTCTGCTGGCCAGGTAAAGGCCCTGCCCAAAGCCCTCGCTGTCCGGTCCCCGCGCGCCGGTATTAAACAGCGAATCAGTGCTGAAGTCCTTCATTACAGGGTTTTCGAAAATAAGTACGCCATCCTCGTGGCGAATCTCTAACGCGGGATGCGATGCATGCTGGGTGGTATTGTCGAAGAGAATATCAAGCAGTGATGCCGCAAGGTGTGGATGTCCCAGTACCGGTAAAGTGTCCGGTAGCCTTACGTCCAGTTGGAAATCTGGACGCATGGTGATCTCGCGACGCGCGAGCAGGCGTTCTTCCACAAGTGGGCGCAGGTCGAAGCTTGACTGTTCGAAGGACTCGGATCGCGCCAGCGCTAACAGCGTGCTGACCGTTCTGTTCATTGTCGCCAAAATGTTGCCAAGCTCGCGAGATTCTTCCATGCCCAATCCTTGATCGCGCGCAAGGGCCAGGGTATTGCTGGCGATGGCGAGGTTTGTGCGCAGTTCGTGACTGACATCGTGAGTGAACTCGGCTTCTCTCTGTCGCGCTTGTTTGAGTTCGTGCACGTTGCGTTGCAGGGTGCGCGCGAGAAAGCCGATCTCATCGTGGCGGCTACTGGTGCTCAGCGCTAGCTGTGATTGGCTCTTTGCCTGTGACTCAACCTCTCGCGCAAGGTTGAGGATGGGGCGAATGGCGGTCGTTACAAGCCGGTAGGCAAGCCACAATGCAAGGAAAGTGGTGAGCAGAAAGGCGGATAATGGCAGCCAGATCAGATGGTCTGACTGGCTGGAAACGGTGAGCAGGTTGCCAACTTCAGCGGCAAGTATTGCATTGGTGCCGGCTGAGAGTTCATGCAAATGAAAATGTTGGTGGCCGTCAACAAAGTATTCGGCTCTGCGTTGTTCTCCAGCTAATGCGGTGAGGAAATCTTGCGGGGTTTCGGTGGGCGATGAATAGAGGGTAAACATTGGGAGCCGCGGGCTGGGCAGGGTGCCGTGATCGCGAAATGACTGCTCGATGTAGCGCGCCTCTTCATTGATCAGGTTTTCGAGCAGCTGGTCTTCGATGACATAGGCCGTGACCAGCCCTATACCGGAATAAATCAGGCACAGCAGCAGGGTAAAGCCACCGAACAGGGTGAACACTTTACGTTGCAGGTTGCTACGGGGTGATTCAGTGCGCATTTGGTTGCTCCAGCTGGAAGCCGATACTGCTGATGGTGCGCAGCATGGGTTCGGGAAACGGGCGATCCAGTTGGCGTCGTAGACTGTAGATATGCGATTTGAGGGCATCGCTGTCCGGTGGGTTGTCGCCCCAAATGCGATGGCTCAGTTCACTGCGACTGAGTGGCTCCGGGTAGGCGCAGGCGAGCTCCCACAGAATATTGAATGTGATCGTGGTGAGCTTTAGCGGTTCTCCGCTTCGAGTCGCCTCGCGACGACGCCCGGAAATGCGCAAGGCGCCGATACTAATCTCATCATTGCGATGGAGTTCCCGGCGGCGTGCAAGCGCTTCGCAGCGCAGGGCGAGTTCGCGCGGGTCAAATGGCTTGCAAAGATAATCGTCTGCACCCGAGTGAAAGCCTTGCGCCTTGTCGGCAAAGGCATCGCGGGCGGTAAGCATCAGTATCGGGGTGGCGACGGGTGACTGCTGGCGCAGCTCGCGGCAAACCTCGATGCCGTCGATATCCGGCAGATTCAGGTCCAGCAGAATCAGATCGTAGATTTCTGACAGGGCCAGTTGCAGGCCGAGTTGTCCACAATTGGCGAAATCCACTTGCCAGCCGTGGCCCTCCAGGAACTCACCGGTCTGGCGCGCGAGCGTAGGATTGTCTTCTACAAGAAGAATTTTGAGTCGGTTCACCGGCAGCCGCCTGTCCACATATCCGAGTAAGTGGACATTGTGACAAGCTGCCGGTGAATTTGAAGTGAAATATGCCGAAGCTGAATTTCGGTCTGGATATTTATCAGCTCAGACTTGCCAGTGCCTCCTTGGTAAACGGCACAATCTCTTCTTCGCGGCCTTGCATCATTTTCCGCAGCCAGTTCGGATCCTGCAGCAGCGCGCGGCCCACGGCGATCATGTCGAACTCGTTGCGCTCCATGCGACGCAGCAGTTCATCGATACCTGTGGGGTTGGCGGTGCCACCCATGCCCTGGTTGTTGCCGCCAATAAAGTCGTCATCCAGGCCAACGCTGCCCACGGAAATAACCGGCTTGCCCGTGAGCTCCTTGGTCCAGCCCGCCAGGTTCATATCAGAGCCTTCGAATTCCGGCACCCAGAAGCGGCGTGTGGACGCGTGGAAGATATCCACACCGGCGTCGACCAGCGGCTTCAGGAAGCGCTCCAGTTCAGCCGGGTTGTGTGCCAGCCGGGCTTCGTAATCCTGCTGTTTCCACTGGGAGTAGCGCAGCACAATGGCGAAGTCTTCGCCGACCGCATCGCGCACCGCTTCCACAATTTCCACCGCAAAGCGTGTGCGATTCTCCAGCGAGCCGCCGTACTCGTCGTCGCGCACATTGGTGCCTTCCCAGAAAAACTGGTCCACCAGGTAACCGTGGGCACCGTGAATTTCCACCCCGTCGAAGCCGGCTTGTTTGGCCGCGCGCGAGGAATCGGCAAAGGCTTTGACCGTGTCGCGGATATCCTGTTTGGTCATGGTGTGCCCGTTGGGCTTGCCGGGTTTGAACAGGCCAGAGGGGGAGTGGGCCGGGTAGGACTTGTCCGGGCCGGTTCCTTCTTTGCGCACCGCGCCCACGTGCCATAGCTGTGGAATGATCTGGCCGCCGGCTTGGTGCACCTCGTTCACGACCTTCTTCCAGCCGGCCATGGCTTCGTCGCCGTAGATGGCCGGAACCTTCTCGTAGCCGTTGGCGGCGGGGTGCCCAACAAAAGTGCCTTCGGTAATGATCAGGCCCACGTCACCTTCGGCGCGGCGGCGATAGTAGCCTGCCACCTGATCATTGGGCACATAGCCCGGGGAGGCAGTTCGGGTCATGGGGGCCATGGCCACGCGGTTGCGCAGTTTCAGGGATTTGTGCTCGAACGGGCGCAGCAGGCTGTCCAGGGAGTGGGTCATTGATGGCTCCGGTTTGATGTTGCACTTAAATAATGGCTATTCAGGCGGAGCACTTTAACGCGTACCCAATGGTCAGGGGATTATCTTAGGCGTAAAGGGGATTGATATTTTCGGTCTCGGGGGAAAGGTAGTGGGAGAAGGTGTTGTTGTAGGAGCTTGCTTGCAAGCGAACAGTTCGGAGTGCTTGATCGTTCGCCTGCAAGCAGGCTCCTACTGGGGGAGCTCTGGGGTGGTCAGTCGCCGTTTTTAAGCGTGCGCAGCAGCACCTCGTGTTTGCGCAGTTCCGGTTTGTTTTCCAGGATTTCTTCCTCACTCAGCCCTTTCAGCTCGTGGGGAAACACCAGCCACTGGTCGGTTTCGTGCAGGTAGTAGTGCGGTTCCATATCCGTCTGGTTGCGGCTGGGTTTGAAATAGGGGCAGGCGATGCGGATTTCCGGGGTGTTTTTCTTGCACGCCTTCTGCATATCCTTGATGGCCTGCTGAATGCTCAATCCCGTATCGTACACATCGTCCACGATCAGCATTTTTTCATGGGACTCCACCTGTTTGATCAGGTAGGTCAGTCCGTGCACCTTCACATCCTTCTGGCGCTGGTCGACACCGTAGTAGGACGACGTGCGAATTGCGATGTGGTCGGCGTGGAAACCGAGGAAGTCGAACATCTCCTGCACCGCAATACCGATGGGGGCACCGCCGCGCCATACGCCGACTATGTAGTCCGGGCGAAAGCCGCTTTCGACCACCTTCAGGGCCAGGGAGTAGGAGTCGTCCAGCAGGGACTGGGCGGAAATAAACTGTTTTTCGCTCACTGCATTACCTCGAGCTTCGAATGGCGGTTCAGTTTCAAATGTTCAGGCTGCGACCGCCATCTACGGCGATAACCTGACCGGTGATATAGGGGGCGTCTGTAGCCAGGAAGCGCACCGTGCGTGCGATGTCTGACGGGTCACCGCTGCGCTGCATTGGGATGCGCCCCAGTATCTGTTCCTTGTTATAGCCTTCACTCTCCTGTTCCGGCCACAGAATCGCACCGGGTGCCACGGCATTGACCCTTACATCCGGTGCCAGCTCTAGCGCCAGGCTTTTGGTCATCATCACCAGGCCCGCCTTGGCGGCGCTATATACGGTATGCGCGGGCATAGGCTTTTCTGCGTGGATATCGGCGAGGTTGATGATACAGCCCTGTCGACTTTTCAGGGCCGGCACCAGCGCCTGGCTGAGAAAGAAGGGCGCCTTAAGGTTGCTGCCCATCAGTTCTACCCACTGTTGCTCGTCAGCGCCGCCAATGGGGGTGGGGTAAAAGGCGGAGGCGTTGTTGACCAGTAGTGTAATTTCATCAAAGCAGGCGAGGGCCGTCTCTGCCAGTTGCCGGCAATTGTCGACGCCGTCCAGGTCGCTTTGCACCGCCTGCGCGGATTCGGCGCGTCGGCTATTAAGTTCCTGGACCAGTGCTTCGGCGGCCTGCTGCGAGTGGCGGTAGTGCACCACAATATTGTGGTCGCGATGCAGTTCTTCGGCGATCGCTCGGCCCAGGCGGGCGGCGGCGCCGGTAATCAGGGCGGTGGCCATTTTGATGATCCGGTCAGTGTGAGTGGGGATGTTCAGGGCGACGGTGTTGTCAGTGTTAAATGGGCTTGCCGTAGGTGTTTTTCAGTTCGGTGATGGCATTCAGGCGTGCCCGGTCGAGCGCCTTTCCCAGTTCAGCCCCCTCGAACCCTTGTGCAATCAGCGCCTGCGGATCCACATTGGCGGCGGCTTCGCGAACAGCGCGCAGGTAGTCTGCCTGTGGGTATTCCCGATCTTCCAGGCCAAGGCGGCCGCGGGCATCCGCCTCACAACTTTGTAGGAACTGTTCAAATCGTTCCGGCCTGCGCAGGGCATCGAGGGTGCGCAGCATTTTCAGCAGGGTATTGGGGCGCAGCTCTAAGGCCTTGTGGCAGTGCAGATGGTATTCACACACGCCGAGCGACAATGCAGTGATGGGGTTAGGTACACGCAGCCGTCGGCACACATCCTTCACCAGCGGCAAGCCGGCGGACTCATGGCCGCGGTGGCTGGGTAATACGTCATCCGGAGTAATACCTTTGCCGAGGTCGTGTACCAATACCGCGAAGCGCACTGGTAGTTCGGCCGGGGCCTGGCGCAAGGCGCGCAGCACATGGTCACCGGTATCAATTTCCGGATGGTGCAGCTCCGGCTGGGGCACACCGAAGAGGCGGTCTACCTCCGGCAGCAATACTTTGAGGGCGCCACATTCCCGCAGGACCTCAATAAAAACATCGGGTCGCGGCTCGGTCAGCGCTCGGCTGACCTCCTTCCATACCCGCTCGGGGACCAGGTGTTCTACCTCCCCTGCATCCACCATGCCCCGCATCAGCGTCATGGTTTCATCCGCTACGGAAAACTCCAGCGGCGCATAGCGGGCAGCAAACCGCGCCACGCGCAGAATACGCAGGGGATCTTCACTGAAAGCGGGAGAGACGTGACGGAGCTTGCGGGCTTCCAGATCCGCCCGGCCGCCATAGGGGTCGACGATGTTGCCGTCTTCGGTCTCCGCCATGGCATTGACGGTAAGGTCGCGGCGCTGAAGGTCCTGTTCGAGGGTGACGTCGGGACTGGCGTAAACGGTAAAACCACCGTAGCCGTGACCACTTTTGCGCTCGGTGCGGGCGAGAGCGTACTCCTCGCCGCTGTCGGGGTGCAGAAACACGGGGAAGTCTTTGCCCACGGGACGGAAGCCATTGGTCAGCATCTCGTCTTCCGTGGCGCCGACTACGACCCAGTCGCGCTCATGCACGGGGCGCTGAAGCAGCTGATCGCGGACGGCGCCGCCCACCAGGTAGCATTTCATGGCCTTAATCCCAGGCACGATATGGTCGTGACGGCGAAGGGTATGGAGGCGGGTGTGGCCATAAGAGCTGCTGAACCTGAGTCGGTTCCGCCAAAAATGGCGAAGGATCAGGTAAATAGTAGGAAATTTAAGTGGCGGGAAGATAAAAAAAAGGCCCCGAAAATACAAGGGGGCCCAGGGTCTTAGGGTATTCGTGAAGAGAGAATCCCAACAAGCTCGTATGCGCCTGGATGCCCCATATATCTGTAGTTGGTTACAAAAGGCTACAGAGTCAGGGCAGATAGCGCTTGTTACAGATGGTTAAATGACCTATCGCAACATAAATCCCATTGTATTTAACCTGACTTAGCTGTCAACCGTGGCAATCAAACTTTTATTGAGGGATGTGCCAGTTGGTTCGTTAAACATATATAGGCATGGAATTAACGCCTGTTTATTTGGTTTAATTCAGCATAATTAATAACGAAATGCGCGATTCGTGGGGGATAGTAATAAAATGAGCGAAGTGCATGTGCTCACTACCGGGGAAGCCGCCCGGTATTGCGGAGTGAATTTTCGTACTGTAATCCGTTGGATTGAACGCGGTCAGCTGAAGGCGTACAAACTTCCCGGGCGCGGTGACCACCGCATCTGTGTGGAGGACTTTGTTGCTTTCCTGCGTGATAACGCCATGCCGGTGCCTGCGGAGCTGGGCAGTGCCACGCGCAAGGTGCTGCTGATGGCGGATTCTCCCGAACTTGCCGCCAGTCGTCCGCTGTTGCAGCAGGCTGGGGTGGAAGTGGATATTGCCGGAGACAGCTTCAGTGCCGGAGCGATGCTGGTTACCAGCAAGCCGGCGATGTTGGTGCTGGATACCAACTTGGAAGGCGTCAATGGTTTCCAGGTTCTGGATACCCTGCGCTCCCGCAGTGAGTTTGCATCCCTGGGGGTGCTGGTGATCGCGCCGAGTGGTGAGGTGAACCAGCAGCGCTGGCTCGACGCCGGGGCAGATGCCGTGGTTGCCGCCAATTGTGACCGCAATGAACTGGTAGGTCGTATCAACTTACTGTTGGACGCCTGATCCGTTCAAATTCCGGTTACTGACAGGGTGTCTGTTCGAGGCGCCTGATCACCAGGCTGGGGCCACAGGCCGATCTCAGATCGGCTTGGGTACCAGCATGGACTCTTCATCTTCCGATCGATCCCTACCCAGCTCCGGGCAGTGGAAACTCGCGGTGATCTCGTCGCCATTCAGGCTGTGAAGGTGCACGTCAAAGCCCCACAGGCGATGCAGGTGTCGCAGCACTTCGCTGGTGTCCTTGCCCAGTGGCCTGCGTTGGTGCTGGGTATGGTGCAGCGTGATGGAGCGGTCGCCGCGGGTGTCGACGGAGTAGACCTGAATATTTGGCTCTCGATTACCCAGATTATATTGCCCCGCCAGCTTGGCCCGGAGCTCCCGATAGCCTTCCTCGTTGTGAATGGCTCCCACCTCAATCTCTTTTTCCCGATCGTCATCGGAAATACAGAAAAGCTTCATATCCCGCATCACCTTGGGTGACAGAAACTGCAGAATGAAACTCTCATCCTTGAAATCCCGCATCGCGAATTGCAGGGTCTCTTTCCAGTTGCTGCCGGCGATGTCCGGGAACCAGGCCCGATCTTCCTCCGTCGGGTTTTCACAGATCCTGCGCAGGTCGGTGAAAATACTGAAGCCAAGTGCGTAGGGATTGATACCGTTGTAGTACGGGCTGTCGTAGGGCGGCTGATAGATGACGCTGGTGTGGCTCTGCAAAAACTCCAGGATAAAACCATCGGTCACTTTGCCACGGGCGTGCAATTCGTTGAGCAAGGTGTAGTGCCAGAATGTGGCCCAGCCCTCGTTCATTACCTGAGTCTGGCGTTGCGGGTAAAAGTACTGTGCCAGTTTACGCACAATGCGCACCAGCTCCCGCTGCCAGTTTTCCAGCAGCGGCGCATTCTTTTCAATGAAATAAAGGATGTTCTCCTGTGGCTCTTCCGGGAACCGGTGCTGCTGCGCCTGCTCCTCGGCGTCGCCCATTTTGGGAATGGTTCGCCACAGGTCGTTCAATTGCCGCTGGCGGTACTCTTCGCGCTCTTTTTGGCGGCGCTCTTCCTCGTGTGCGGAAATAGGGTAGGGGCGCTTATAGCGGTCCACCCCGTAGTTCATTAGTGCGTGGCAGCTGTCCAGTAACGCCTCCACTTCGTCGACACCGTGTCGCTCTTCGCAACGCGCGATATAGTTTTTCGCAAATAACAGATAGTCGATGATACTGCTGGCATCGGTCCAGGTGCGGAAAAGGTAATTACCTTTGAAAAATGAATTGTGCCCGTAACTGGCGTGGGCAATGACCAGCGCCTGCATGGTCATGGTGTTTTCTTCCATCAGGTAGGCAATGCAGGGGTTGGAGTTGATCACAATTTCATATGCCAACCCCATGAGCCCGCGCTGGTAATTATTTTCCACGCTGATGAACTGCTTGCCGAAGGACCAGTGGTTATAGCCTACCGGCATGCCCACCGATGAGTAGGCATCCATCATCTGTTCGGAGCTGATGACTTCTATCTGATTGGGGTAGGTGTCCAGGCCAAATTCCTTGGCCAGCAGCGCGATTTCCCGGTCGTACTCCTGGATGAGTTCGAAAGTCCACTCGGAAGTGGTGGAGATGGGCTGCTTTGTGTTGATCGCTGTATCGAGCATCAGGCTGCAACCTTTTGGGTAAATAACTGGCGGAATACCGGGTAGATATCCCCTACATCGACAATCTGCTCCATGGCAAAGTGCTCCGGGAACACCTGTTCCACACTGCGGTATTCATCCCACAGCGCCTGGTGGTCTCTTGGGGTGATTTCCACATAGGAGTAGTACTGTACATGGGGCATGATGTCGTCGATCAGAATTTTATGGCAGGTGCTGGAGTCGTCGTTCCAGTTGTCGCCGTCTGACGCCTGAGCACCGTAAATATTCCATTCACTGGCCGGGTACCGCTCGCGCATGATGTCGCGCATCATTTTCAGTGCGCTGGATACTATGGTGCCACCGGTTTCGCGCGAATAGAAAAACTCCTGCTCGTCCACTTCCTTGGCGCTGGTGTGATGGCGGATGAATACTACTTCCGTGTATTCATAACTTCGCTGCAGAAACAGGTACAACAAAAGGAAGAACCGCTTGGCCATATCCTTGGTGGCCTGGTTCATGGAGCCTGATACGTCCATCAGGCAGAACATGACCGCTTTGGAGCTGGGACGTGGCTGCTTCACCAGCAGGTTGTACTTGAGGTCGAAGTCATCTAGGAAGGGAATGCGCTTGATGCGACTTCTCAGGTCTTCCACTTGCAGGCGCAGCTGGTCAACCTTGCGTTGATCGCGCAGGGCGGGATCCTTGGTTTCCTCTTGTTCCAGCTCTTTCTCTAGCAGTTTCAAATTGCGACGTTTGCCGCCGCTGAGCGCAATCCGGCGTGCGTTGGCTGCGCGCATCGAGCGCACTACATTGAGCCTCCCGGGTGACCCCTCATTGCAGAAGCCGGCGCGGACGACCTGGAAGGAATCATTGCCTGCCAGTTTGCGTTTGACCATATTCGGCAATTCGAGTCCCTCGAACATGAAGTCGAGAAATTCTTCCTGGGAAATCTGGAATACGAATTCGTCCATTCCCTCGCCGCTGTCGCTGGCACCACTGCCGCCGCTACCCTGTCCTTGGCCCTGCCCAGGTCGGGGAATGCGGTCGCCGGTAACAAATTCTTTGTTGCCAGGCAGAACCTGTTCCATATGGCCGCCGCGGCCATTGGAGAAAATGGGTTCATTGAGATCTCGGGTGGGAATGCTGATCTTTTCGCCGTTGCCCATATCGGTGATGGAGCGGCTATTCATGGCTTCGCCGACGGCTTTCTTGATGTGAGACTTGTAGCGCCGCAAAAAACGCTGACGATTGACGGTGCTTTTCTTTTTGCCGTTCAGGCGACGGTCGACGATGTAACTCATAGTACTGCCTTATATTGCTTTGCCATGCCAATCAGAGAATCCGACATGTTCGGCAATCTATTCCAGCCTGAATATCCACAGGGCTGGAAGGGTTGTCTGAAGGCCCTGCCACCGGTGGAGCTCTTCGAGACTGTCCGTCGGGGGGGGCCGACGGACAAGCCCCCAGGGATGGGTTTACGGCGTGTCTCGAAGAGCTCCACCGGTGGCAGGGCCACCACCGCAAGACTTCGAGACACAAATCCCTGACGATTACTGGGATTTCCTTACTCGCAGATACCACTCGGAAAGGAGGCGTACCTGCTTCTCGGTGTACCCCCGCTCGACCATGCGTGCGACAAAGTCGGCGTGTTTCTTCTGGTCATCGGCTGAGGCCTTGGTGTTAAAGGAAATAACCGGCAGCAGGTCCTCGGTGTTGGAGAACATTTTCTTCTCAATAACCGAGCGCAGCTTCTCGTAGGATCTCCAGTCCGGGTTCTTGCCCTGGTTGCCGGCACGGGCGCGCAGAACAAAATTGACGATCTCGTTGCGAAAATCTTTGGGGTTGGAAATGCCCGCTGGTTTCTCGGTTTTTTCCAGTTCCTCGTTCAGGGCTGCGCGGTCGAGAATCTCGCCAGTTTCCGGATCGCGGTATTCCTGGTCCTGAATCCAGAAATCCGCGTAGGTCACGTAGCGATCGAAAAGGTTCTGGCCGTACTCTGCGTATGATTCCAGATAAGCGGTCTGGATTTCCTTGCCAATAAACTCTACATAGCGCGGAGCCAGATATTCCTTGATAAAGCCCAGGTAATTCTCCTGAACTTCCGGTGGGAACTGCTCCTGTTCGATCTGCTGTTCGAGCACGTAAAGCAGGTGAACCGGGTTGGCCGCCACCTCCGTCGCGTCGAAGTTGAACACCTTGGATAGGATCTTGAATGCGAAACGGGTCGAGAGGCCATTCATGCCCTCGTCCACACCGGCGTTGTCGCGATACTCCTGAATCGTCTTCGCTTTGGGGTCGGTGTCCTTCAGGTTTTCACCGTCGTACACACGCATCTTGGAAAACACGCTGGAGTTTTCCGGATTCTTGATACGCGAAAGTACCGAGAACTGGGCCAGCATGCGCAGGGTGTCGGGCGCGCAGGGAGCTCTGGAAAGCGAACTGTGCTCCAGGAGTTTGTCGTAAATCTTGATCTCTTCTTTTACCCGCAGGCAATAGGGCACCTTGACGATGTAGATACGATCAAGGAATGCCTCGTTGTTGCGGTTATTGCGGAATGATTGCCACTCGGATTCATTGGAGTGCGCAAGGATCACACCGTTGAAAGGAATCGCGCCCAGCCCCTCGGTACTGTTGTAGTTACCCTCCTGGGTGGCGGTCAATAGTGGGTGCAGCACCTTGATCGGCGCTTTGAACATCTCCACAAACTCCATCAACCCCTGGTTGGAGCGGCACAGGCTGCCGGAGAAACTGTAGGCGTCGGGATCATTCTGCGGGAAATCTTCCAGCTTGCGAATGTCCACCTTGCCCACCAGGGAGGAAATATCCTGATTGTTTTCATCACCGGGTTCCGTTTTGGCGATGGCAGTCTGGTCGAGGATGGATGGACGGACTTTTACAACCTTAAACTTTGTAATATCGCCGTTGTACTCATGAAGGCGTTTTACCGCCCAGGGCGACATGATGGTGTTCACGTAGCGGCGGGGTATGCCGTAGTCCTCTTCGAGTATCTGGCCATCTTCAGAGGGCGAGAAAAGGGCAAGGGGAGATTCAAATACAGGCGAACCTTTGATGGCATAAATGGGCACCTGCTCCATCAGTGCCTTGAGGCGTTCTGCGAGGGAGGATTTACCGCCACCTACCGGTCCAAGGAGATACAGGATCTGCTTCTTCTCTTCCAAACCCTGCGCAGCGTGGCGGAAGAAGGAAACGATCTGCTCGATGGCCTCCTCCATGCCGTAGAATTCGCTAAACGCCTTGTAGCGCTTGATCACTTTGTTGGAAAAAATGCGCGAGAGTCGTGGATCGCGGGAGGTGTCAATCAATTCGGCCTCACCGATGGCCATCAGCATACGCTCTGCGGGTGAGGCATAGGCACTGCGATCGTTTTTACACAGTTCCAGGTATTCCTGGATAGTGAGCTCTTCCTCCTGGATCGACTCATAGCGCTCCAGATAGTGATTGAATATCGACATGGTTTACGACTCCCTGTAGCGTACCGCGTCAGTAGCTGGCCTCCTGCCTTGGAGTACCTACTGCGCTGCAGCGTGTGATGATCGCGAATACATCTCGCAACGAATGCTGAAAAGCGCTGACGCGCGAGAACGCTCTCTTTATACCTATTGATTGCGCGACGATGCTGCTGTCGCAACAGGGGGCCTGCTATCAGGTCCCGCACTTTCAGGATAGTCAGCGCTACGGGCTTCAATGGAAGATAGGTTCAAGATGGGTTGAAAAGGCTGTCAGTTTTGCGAAGCCGGTTTACGGCGTAGAATGCGTCCCACAAAGCGGTGGCCGGCCCGCGTGGGCGATGATCGCAGTGCCGTGTGGCTACTTTTTCACCATAAGCGGCAGTGAATACAACAAAACAGGAAGATTATGAAAGTTTTGGTAACCGGCGGGGCCGGCTATATCGGCAGCCACACTTGTGTGGAACTGTTGGCGGCGGGCTTTGAGCCCATAGTGGTGGATAACCTCTGCAATAGCAGCGAGGAGGCGCTGCGTCGCGTTGAAGCCATCAGTGGAAAATCCATTCCGTTCCATCTGGTGGACATTCAGGATGCGGCTGGTCTGCGGGAAGTATTCCGTCAGTACGATATTTCTGCAGTGATTCATTTTGCCGGGCTTAAGGCTGTTGGCGAATCTGTTTCCCAACCGCTGCGGTATTACCAGAATAATGTTGCGGGCACCCTGACCCTGTGTGAAGTGATGGAGGAGTTCGGCGTACACCAGCTAATCTTCAGTTCCTCCGCCACCGTATACGGTGACCCGGAAACGGTTCCGATTCAGGAAGATTTCCCCACTGGCGCCACCAATCCTTACGGTGCCAGCAAGCTGATGGTGGAAGATATCCTGCACGACGTGTGCAAGGCGCCGGGTAATCAACTGAAGGTCAGCCTGCTGCGCTACTTCAACCCTATCGGCGCTCACGAGAGCGGCACCATTGGCGAAGACCCCGCCGGTATCCCCAACAACCTGCTGCCCTATGTGGCCCAGGTGGCAGTAGGGCGTTTGCCTGAGTTGCAGGTATTTGGAGATGACTACGATACGCCCGACGGTACCGGCGTACGTGACTATATCCACGTAGTGGATTTGGCTCGCGGTCATCTGGCGGCACTGAACAAGCTCGGCAATGCGGATACTGAAGCCGGGTGTTACACCTACAATCTGGGCACTGGCCGCGGCAGTTCGGTTCTTGAAATCGTGCGGGCTTTTGCCGAAGCGGCAGACAGGGAGATCCCCTACAAGATTGTCCCTCGTCGTCCGGGCGATATCGCCGAGTGCTACGCCGACCCAGCGTATGCGGAAAGCCAGCTGGGCTGGACGGCGGAATTTGATCTCAAGCGCATGGTAGAGGATACCTGGCGCTGGCAGTCGCAGAATCCACAGGGTTACGCAGAAAAATAACCCTGGTGAATGCCAAAAAATACAGCAATAAAAAACCCGGCAGAAGCCGGGTTTTTTATTGCCTGAAAGATGGCTTAAAGATTAGAAGCGACGGCGACGCAACAATGCAGCGGCGAGCAGGACCAGTAGTGCAAAGCCGGTGGCACCCCCGTTGGATCCGTTGTCTTCATCCTCCTGGTCTTCTCCCTCGTCTTCCTCTTCAACCGTGATAGAGCTGTCGTCCGCTCGCGAAAGAGTGAAGACTGCAGTCGTTCGCGCGGGAATGGTGAACACACCTGCCTCTACAGAAGCCTCGGCCAGAGCCGCATCCGCTGACTCCTGCTGTACCGCATGCAGCGCAAATGGCAGATCTGCGGCCGACTCCAGAGAGAACGCCTGGACTTCAGCACTGCCATTGAACAGTACCAGGATCTGTGAGGTGTCCTCATCGTAATCGCCGACCGGATCATTCAGATGCATAACAATCAGGCCGGGGATCTGCTCCGGACCGGTGTTGGCAAACGAAACGACTGACTGTACCGCCTCCTTGGTGGGCAGGCGGAACAAGCCGCTGCTGGCGCGAATCTGCAACCACTCTTTGAATACCGCCAGAGCAAACTCGCGATCGGATTTCTGCGGGGCAATGTCCGGATTTGCTAGCAGCGGTGCCATCAGGGCCCACTTATCCTCATTCTTGTCCGCAATCGGCAGGCCAGCGGCCCAGTTGTCGGTTTCGAGTGAGAAGTCGAGGGCATTGAACCAGTCACCGGAGTTGTAGCTGTCCCGATCCATGGATTTGGAGCGCAGGATTTCCTGGCCGGCATGGATAAACGGTACACCCTGGGCGAGCATCACCAGCGAGTTGCTGAAGTTTTGCAGGCGCACGCGGTCAGCCAGGCTGGTGGTGCTATTGGCCTTGATCTGGATGCCATCGAGCAGGGTCTCGTTGTCGTGCGCGGCAACATAGTTGATCGACTCCTGCGGGTCCCCGGTGTATCCAGTGGGCTGGCCGTTGTACAGCAGCTCCGCGCCGGTCAGTTCGGTGCCATCGGATGTCTCAAGCACGTAGTCCGCAAGGTTGCCCGCAAGACTGATGCGTACCTTGTCTGCCAGTGTCAGCAGCGTAGCGCGTTCGTCGTCGCCGCCGAATTTGCCGTTGCTGTCTGTGAACAGTCCGGTACCGAAGCCCTGTTCCTCGAAGCCGCCAAACGGATTGCCGCCGCGCACGGAATCGCGCAGGCGGTCGTTAAAGGTTCCCACGCCGGTATCGGCCATGTTTGCCTGGCGAGCCTGAATAAAGCGTGCATCGTTCTCGACTTCGCCAAAATTCCAGCCTTCGCCGTACAGGTAGATGGAAGAGCCATCCACGCCATCCGTCTCGGTGGTGAGGGCCTCAAGGTCTGCGGCAACATTCAGGATGTTTTCCTTGCTGTGATGCCCCATCAGGTCAAAGCGGAAGCCGTCGACTTTGTAGGCCGTGGCCCAGGTCTTCATGGAATCGCGCATCAGCTTTTCCATCATGGTGTGCTCGCTGGCGGTGTTCGCACAGCAGCTGCTCATTTCCACTGCGCCCTCGCCATTGCGGCGGTGGTAATAGCCGGGAACAATCTTGTCGAGAATGGAGTTGTCGTACTGGGCAAAAGAGCTGGTGTGGTTGTACACCACATCCATCACCACCCGCAGTCCCATATCGCTGAGAGACTGAACCATTTCGCGGAATTCGATAATCCGCTGCACACCGTTCGGGTCGGTGGAGTAGCTGCCTTCCGGTACGGTGAAGTGCAGTGGGTCATAACCCCAGTTGAAACCATCCTCATCCCGGATCGCATTTACCGCGGCCTGCTGCTCGGTGCTGTCCGCAGCGTAGACGCTGATGTCTTCGGTAGTTTTGAGTGCGGAGCGATCCTCATTCACGGTGGCGAAGTCGAACGCCGGTAACAGGTGTACATGGGTGAGGCCGGCTGCCGCTAGCTCTGCGAGGTGCAGGCTGCCGCGACCGTCTTCGGCAAACGCCGCGAAAGTGCCACGCGCCGCTTCACTGACCATATCATCCGCAATGCTGAAGTCGCGCACGTGCAGCTCGTAAATGGAGATGTCTTCGGCGGCCGACAGCGATGGTTTCGTTACCGAGTCCCAGCCCTCTGGCTTCAGGTCCTCATCATTCAGGTCTACGATTTGACTCTTGTAGGAATTGGTAGAAAGGCTGAGAGAGTAGGGGTCAGAAACCCAGTTGTTCTCGATCTCCCGCGTTGCATAAGAGTAGACCTCCACCTCGTACATATAGAACTTGCGATCCCAGTCGATGCTGGTGGAGGCGGTCCAGACGCCGTTGTCTTCGGTCATCTCCACGTGTGTGGTGGGTTCGTACTGGTCGCCAGTGTTGAACAGGTGCACCTTGACTGATTTGGCGGTCGGCGCCCACAGCGCAAATTCGATGGCATCTTCGGCAACAGTTGCGCCGAGGGTGCCGTCGTATGCGAAAGCCGCATCCAGCAGGCCAGGCATCTGAATACCGGTGGCGTCGACGATTGCACCTTCGGCATCAAAAATGGCAATCGCCAGCTGGCCTTTCACCAGGGCGGCTATGTCCGCGCTTGCAGGTACAGTAAATGCGGTGGCATTGGCCAGGTGTGGAAATTTGCCGAGGGTGGCTGCGGAGGCGCCACTTGCGTTTAGCGTCAGCGCTACTTCAACATCGCCGCCTACTCCCTCTGGCCCAAGGGTGAGCGCGGCGCTTTCGCTCGCTACCAGTTTTGCGCTGCCACCTTCAGGCAGGGAAACCGGCCATAAAATGGTGCTGCCATCCACCCAGTGCGCCTTGTCGGTGCTCAGGTCGCCGCGCGGCACGCCATCGGTGCTGACCACAACACTTTTGGAATTGCTGTCAAACGCAAAGTAAACATCTTTACCTGCTTCAACAGTGAACTCGATATTGTTGCCGTTTTGACCGTAGCTTTCGTCCCACCCCTCATTCAGTGCGGCTTTCATTTGATAGGTGCCAGCCGGGATTTCACTGGTGATAAAGGTGTAGACACCATCGCCGTCCACATCTTGCAGCCAGCTTTGCAGGCAGTCCGGCTGCCAGTCACCTGGACACCCCAGTTCGCTCTGGAAATCTCCCGCTGCGGTAACGATGGTGTGCCGTAAGTTATCTGCAATCCAGTTAGATTCGTGGTCGTAAATAAACTTAACCACTTGCTCGGCGGCTACATTCAGTGAAATGTTGCCGCCATTTGCGTCTGCATATGCGCCATAGTTCTCATCCCAGTTACCGTTGATCGCGACTTTATATTCGTAGTCGCCCGCGGGCAGCGTGTAGGAACCCTGCCAGAGATCATCGTTGGCGTCATAGGTCAGTTGTGACGCTTCGCAGGCTGGATCCCATTCTCCACCGCAACCGATTGCAGGCTGGATGGTGCCGGGAATATTGGCCATGGAAAGCTCGGAGTTAGTACTTGCGTGAGCGGCGCTGTGGGTAGCGGCGGCGATGGCCAGCGCCAAAAACGAAGTGATTTGAGCGCGGCGGGCACGGCCGGCGTGCTCCCGCGTATGAGAGGATGCTTGCATGCTCGAAGACCTTATTGTTTCTATTATCGATTCTCTATCAGCCCGTTTTTTGATTTGTAGCGGGCTGGATCACCATCGTTACATGCGCCCCCCTCAAACCGACGGGTGGCTTAGTGCATGTACAAAAACGGAGTCTTGATTAGAGGTCAGGGGCTGACAAACAGCATCCCACCCACTGGGGGAGGAGAAAAAAGTAAAGGGGAGTAGTCGGGGGAGGAGGGCGCGATACGCTACCGATATGGGGCGATATTGGTCGATAGACAGATTGGCCGGCCGAGCTATTTTGCGGCAATCGGTTGGCAGGGTTCATTAACCTGCGCGTGAACCGCGCAGGCATTCGAGTTTATAGCGTGCAGTCTGTGCAATAAAAAGATTCGTCCTCGAGTTTCATCGCGGTGAGGTAACCACCCCACACACAGCCCGTATCCAGCGCGTACACGTTTTTGGTGTTCGCCTCTCCTTCCAGTGCTGCCCAATGCCCGAAGATAATCCGGTCATCTTTTGTCTTGCGGCTTTTGTAACTGAACCAGGGTTTGTAATCGTGGTGTGCGGCCAGCGGTCCCTGCTTGGTGACGAGATCGAGGGTGCCGTCCTCCTTGCAGAAGCGCATGCGTGTGAAATAGTTGGTGATGGAGCGCAGTCGCTCTACGCCAATCAGATGATCGCTCCACTTGTGCGGTTCGTTGCCGTACATGCCGAAGAAATACGCCTCCGCCATAGACGGGTCTTGGAGGGCGTGGTGGACCTCTCCCGCCAGCTCCAGTGCCTTGCTCATGCTCCAAATTGGGGGGATGCCCGCATGCACCATGGAAAAGTATTTGTTGTTTACCTTTTTGTGCACCATCAGTGGCTGTTTTTGCAGCCAGCTGAGTAGTTTGTCGGCATCTTTTGCGCGCAGTACTTCGGCGAGGTCATATTCCTTGTCGGTCAGGCGTTTGGCGCCGTGGGCGATGGCCAGCAGGTGCAGGTCGTGGTTGCCGAGTACGGCGGTCACCTGGCTGCGGTGCTCGTAGAGAAAGCGCAGGGTTCCGAGGCTGTCGGGGCCGCGGTGCACCATGTCACCCGCCAGCCACAGTTTGTCCTTGTCCGATTTGAAGCGGACTTTCTCCAGCAATTTTTGCAGTGGTTCCAGACAGCCCTGGATATCGCCGATTGCGTAGGTGGCCAAAGCGTTCCCCGTTTACTGCGACTTTTGTTGCTGCGGCGCAAGTGTGCTGCAGAAATTGGCGAGTTCCACATACTCTTTGACGCTCAGAGTTTCCGGGCGACGACTGGTGTCTACCGGTAACTGCTCAGGATCGAGATCCGGGAACAGGGGTTTCAGTGCGTTGCGCAGGGTCTTGCGGCGCTGTTGGAAGGCAACGCTAACAATACGCTCCAGCAGGTGTTCGTCCTCTGCCGGATACGGCAGCGTCTGGTGAGGCACCAAACGCACGATGGCGGAGTCAACTTTCGGGGCCGGACGGAAGGACTGCGGCGGTACCGGGAACAACCCTTGTACGCGGCAAAAGTACTGAGCCATTACACTCAACCGGCCAAAAGATTTGACTCCGGGCACCGCGCTCAGGCGGTCCACCACTTCTTTCTGCAGCATAAAGTGCATGTCCTGAATTTTGCCGCGAAAGCTCAGCAGGTGAAAAAGCAGTGGCGTGGAGATGTTATACGGAAGGTTGCCGACGATGCGTAGCTGTTCGCCGTCACCTGCCAGACTGCCAAAATCGAACTTCAGTGCGTCTTTTTCGATGATGGTGAAATCGGGGTAGCTACGGAATTTGAATTCCAGCATGGGGATCAAATCGCGGTCCAGCTCTACCGCAGTGAGTGAGGGGCACTTGTCCAGCAGCAGGGCGGTAATCGCTCCTTGGCCAGGGCCGATCTCTACCAGCTTATCGGTATCTTTAGGGCCAATCGCACGTACGATGCGCTCGATAATATTTTCGTCGACAAGAAAGTTCTGGCCGAAACGCTTGCGCGCTTTGTGTTGGAAAAAATTGTCCATGAATATGTTCGTTTGAATTGGATTAGCGCGCGCCACGTTCAGTTAAATTTGGCGCAGTTACCATTGGTTCAGTTAACAGTGACGCAGCTGAACCAGTTCGATGGCTTGGTGCATGGCGGCGATCAGGCTGCCGGTATCGGCTATGCCCTGGCCGGCAATGTTGAGCGCGGTGCCGTGATCCACGGATGTGCGGATAAACGGCAGCCCGAGGGTGATATTGATCGCGCGCCCGAATCCCTTGAATTTTAACACCGGCAGGCCCTGGTCGTGGTACATGGCCAAAACGGCGTCACAGCGTGCCAGTTGCGGCGGCGTAAACAGGGTATCTGCGGGCAGGGGGCCAATCAGATGCATGCCGAGGGCACGCAGAGTATCGAGCGCAGGTTCGATCACCTCGATCTCTTCCCGCCCAAGGTGGCCACCCTCTCCGGCGTGGGGATTGAGGCCGCAGACACCGATGCGGGGATTCTCGATGCGGAACTGGGTTTGCAGGCTGCGGTACAGGATGGTCAGTATCTGCTGTAGGGACTCCGCAGAAATGGCACTGCTCACTTCCTTGAGTGGGATATGGGTAGTCGCGAGCGCCACACGCAGGTCGTCGGCGGCGAGCATCATCACCACTTTTTCCACGCCTGCCTGTTCGGCAAAGAATTCCGTGTGGCCGCTGAACGGCACGCCGGATTGGTTAATCACCCCCTTGTGGACCGGTCCAGTCACTAACGCGTCGAAGGTGCGGTCTCTGCAGCCGTCGGCCGCTCGTTGCAGGGTTTCCAGCACATAGGCGCCGTTAGCGGTATTGAGCTGGCCGGGAGTGGCAGGGGCGGTCAGGGAAACCGGCAGCAGGTGCAGTGCCCCGGTTGGGGTGGCTTCGGCAGGTTGTGCCGGGTCAAACGGCAGCAGTTGCAACTGTTTTCCCTGCCGGGCAGCTTCCTGTTGCAAAAGTTCGGGATCGGCGATGGCGACAATTTGCGCCCGGGCGATATCCGGTGAGCGCCCGGAGCAGGCCAGTTTCACTGCCAGTTCCGGGCCTATCCCGGCGGGCTCGCCGGGGGTGAAAGCAATGCGTGGAGTCATCCGTTTACTGGCTTTCGCTCTCGCTCTCAGTGTTTTCAGGAGAGTTCGCAGACGGGTCTTTCAGTTCCGGCAGTTTGATTTCCACATAGGCCTGGTCGCGGATTTCCTGACGCCAGTTCTGTAGCTCTTCCTCGTAGCGACGGTTGCGCAGCAGGTTGGCGGCCTGATTGCGGATGTACTGATCGGTCATGTCCTGCTGGCGACGGCCTTCCACCTGCAAAATATGCCAGCCGAACTGGCTGCGGAACGGCATGGTGATCTCACCCACTGGCGTGTTGTTCATGGCCTGGGTGAATTCCGGCACGAACTGGCCCGGGTTGGACCAGCCCAGGTCGCCACCCTGCAGCATGGTGCCGATATCTTCGGAGTTGTCCCGTGCGGCGTCTTCAAACTTGAGTTCCCCGGAGGCGATTTTCTCGCGCAGTTCGGTCAGCAGTTTGTAGGCGGCATCATCGTCGCGGATGGCGGAAGTTTTCACCAGAATGTGGCGAACCTTGGTTTGCTCCACCACCTGTTCGGTGGCGCCGCGCTGTTCGTGGATCTTGAGCAGGTGGAAGCCCGCGTCGCTTCGGAACGGCTTGGTGGTATCACCCACGCTCAGGCCTTCCAGTGCATCGGCAAACAGGGTGGGAAGCTCTACGGTTTTGCGCCAACCCAGGTCGCCGCCCTGCAGGGCGTTCTGGCCGGCGGAGTTGGAGATCGCCAGTGCGCGGAAGTCCTCACCATTACTGGACTTTTCATAGATGGACTCTGCTTTTTCGCGAGCCTGGGTCACTTCTTCCGCAGGGGCGCTGGAGCTGACCGGGATCAGGATATGACCCAGCTGGTACTGGGGAGACTTCCAGAACTCGCCCTCTTTGGAGCGCAGGAAGTTATTGATGTCCTGGTCGGTGATCTGGATGCGGCGGCCGACGCTGCCCTGCTCGACCCGGCGGATAATCAGCTCCTGGCGGATCTGCTGGCGAAAGGCGTTGTTGGATATGCCGTCCGCCTCCAGTTTCTGCTGAAATTGCTCCGGGGAGGCGCCCATGTTCTGCTGAACCCGCGCGATAGCCTGGTCCAGTTCTTCCTCGGAAACGGTGACACCGGCACGGGCGCCCATCTGCAGTTGCAGGCGCTCGACGATCAGCTGCTCAAGGACCTGGCGGCGGAGGATATCTACGGGGGGCGCCTGCACATTCTGCGCGGCAATCTGCTGGGTGATGGTGTTCATGCGCTGGTGCAGCTCACTGGCCATTACCACGTCGTCGTCGACAACCGCCACCACCCGGTCGAGTTTCTGTACTTGCGCGCTGGCGGGAAGGGTAACGGCGCAAATCGCGCACAGGGCCGCGCAAGCGAGCAGGCCGCGGCGCAAAGGGGTGAACATCTGCATTATTGTCATCACTTTTTCAGTACTTCTCTTTGTTCAAAGTTGGCAATGCCCTGGCTCAGGATACGGGTAACCGAACCGCCGAGGCCAGCCAGGCCCTTCAGTTGCAGTTCAATATAGATACCTTCATCGAACTCCAGCTCTTCCGGGGGTACTACATCCGCCAGGTCGTTATCCAGCTCGCGCCGCCACAGCACGCGAGTGCGGTAGCAGCAAGTGTCATATTCGAGTCCAGCAAGGTACTCCAGTTCCCTGTCGAAGGTGAAATCGTAGTTGGCCCGGGCGAGGATGGAAAGCCGGTCATTGATGGGCCACGCGGTGGAGATATCGGCCTGGCGCACCGGTCCCTGGATCAGATAGGTATCGGTGGCGTCGAAGACCTCTTCCTTGCGCAGGTACCGATAGCCGACATTGAACAGCCGGAAATCATCATCCAGGTAGCGCACGGTAAAGTTCCCGCGATTGATGGTGTTGTCGGTGTCGTGGTAGATCAGCTCGCTGCTGATGCGCAGGGAGTCCGTCGGGCGGCTCTCCAGGCGCGCGGCAAACTCGGACCTTGGCACGTCCTGAATAAATTCCGCCAGTTCGATACGGCTGGCCTCGGAATAGAAAATCTGTCCGACACTGGCGGAAAAAATATCCCGCCCGCTGCGCGGATCCACGAAGCGCGTGGTGAGGCCGAGCGCGGCGCGGTCGGCATCGTCGATACGGTCGTTGCCATTGAAGCGGCTGTCGCGGAACAGCTGGTCGTAGCTAAACGTAAACAGCGAGGTATCGTAGAGCAGGTCGTTGCCACCGTCTCTGTTACTGGTGCTCACATTGAGGAAATCTGTCTGGTCTGCATCGCTGCTGGCCATCAGGAACAGGCGCGGCTCCAGAGTCTGCACATACTCGTAGTTGAACAGGTTTCCGTAGCGCTCGAAAGCCAGGCCGCTGTCGATGGTGAGCTGGCCCGCGGAGGCCTCCGGGGTATCCGTGGCGGTGTCGGCCAGAAAGGTGTCCGCCAGCTCGTAGCCCAGATAGATGCCGCGGATCTCCGGGTTGAAAAAGCCCCACAGCCACTGCTTGTCCCAGCCGAAGCTGTAGTCCACACGGGAACGCTCGGCGTTGACAAAATTCCGGGTGCTCGTGGTGACGCTGTTGGGGTTGTCCACATCGGCAATAAAGCGGATGGTCTGGGTGTCTGAGTGGTCGAAGCTGGTTACCTCGTGGCTCATCAGCAGCTGCCAGTCGCCCCATTTGTAATTGCCAACCACGTTCAGACGGGGCAGCTGGCTGTAGGTGTCGAAGCGGTCCTTGGCCAGTTGCTGGTATTCCTGGGCGCGAATGCTGGCGCGCCAGTGCTCCGTGGTCAGGCTCGCTTCCGCGGCCTGGTTGAGGTCGGTGAGCGCACGCGCGCTGACGTTTTGCGGAACCTTGAGCTCGGCGTTGTCCAGGTCGCGGAAGTAGTCCGGGTCGCTGACCTTGGAGTAGTCGATACGAGTGCGCCAGACACCCCCGTTGCCCCCCACCTGGTCCAGGTTTAGGTACCAGCGGTCCTCACCCTTGGCGGGGAGTACCAGATCTTCAGGGAAGCCGTCGTTAATAAGGCGGCGGGCGTCTTCATCATCGCCACCTTTGTCATTGGGCAGCCCGGCAACGCGTGCTTCGGTGCTGAATGATCTGCTCAGGTGGCGGGTTTCCAATTCCAGACCGGTGCCGCGGTACTGTATGTAGCGCGGCACTATGGTGGCGTCCAGCTGGGGAGCGATATTCCAGTAGTAAGGAATAGCAATATCCCAGCCGTTTTCGTCGCTATTGCTGATACTGGGAAATAGCAGGCCGGACATGCGGTCGTCGCCCACCGGAAAACGTAAATAGGGGAAGTAGAACACCGGTATATCGGCGATCTCGAGGCGTACATTGCGGGCGGTTCCCTGACGTTCCACGTTGTCGATAGCGATCTCGCCGCCACTCATTCGCCAAAAAACGTCGTCCGGTTCACAGCGGGTGTAGTTGCCTTCCGTCAGAATCAGCTCCCCGCTCGCCTCGCGGGAGGCAAAGCGCGCTGAGCCGTGTACAAACTCATCGTGCACCACGTAGGTAGCGTCTTCGATCGAGGCCGCCTTGCTGTCGGTGTGCACTTCGGCGGCCTTGCCACGCACCAGCAGGCTCGGCTCGCGCATCTCGATGGCGCCGCTCAGGTAGGCGGTGCTTTCTTCGCGGTTCACATCGACCTGGTCGGCAAACAGCTGGCGAGAGCCCTGGGTGATGTGCACATTGCCGCGCAATTGCGCCGTGCCATCTTCCAGCCAGTTGGAGCTGTCAGCGGTGGCGCGCAGTGGCGCCTGCTCCGGTAGCAGATCCGAGTTGGGGTACAGCCGCGGCGGCTCAATGAAAGCGCCGCCACAAACCGGCGCCAATGTGTGCCTGTAGGCAGGATCCAGCTGGGCTTTTGGGAACCAGTCCAGGTACAGGTAGGGGTTACCCGAGACGGAGCTGTGCGTTGTAGCGGCTGCCTCGGGCGCATCGGTCTCGGCCGCGCTAACCCAAAGTGGCTGAGCAGCGAGCAGGCCGAAAGCGAGAGAGCGCGGGCGTGATAATTGTCCAATAGCCAGCGCAAGGCGGCGCCAGCGGGAAGCTTCCAGCATCGAGTGAATGGTTCCAGCTATCTTTAGAGTCTGTTCCGTTGGCGAGAATGTGCGATCAGATCGCAGCGCGCAGCCCGGTTTTGAGGCAATCTGCAGCCAGTTTGACAGAATTTGCGGCCAAGTCCGCAAAATCAATGGCTGCGGACTAAGCTGCGAGCCAGGCTGCAGGCAAAGTCGGATGCGCAAAAATCAGCGGTCGATTCTACTTGAATGGCTGCACCCTTGGAAACAATAGCGGGTGAACCGGGGCGCTGGCGCAGTTACAATGCGCAGTTTTTAGGCGCCCGGAGCGCCGGGCGGGCTCCGGGTCTGCTTAATGATGTGACGATGTAAACAGGTGGCGGATGAACGAATGTGTAACCCAGGTCCCTGACGAGCGACGCGAACAGCTGCGCCTGTGGGCCGCCCGCGCCCTCGAGTCTGGCCACGACGAGCTGCAGGTGCCGCCCCTGGCGAGCACGCTGGGTCTACTGCCCCTGTCCGGTGACGCCGGTTTCCGTCGCTACTTTCGCACTGACACCAGCCCGGCACTGATTGCCGTGGATTCCCCCCCCAGCAAAACCAACGTCAATCGCTTTGTCGCCCTGGCCGACTACCTGCGCCGCAATGGCATTCACACTCCTCTGGTGATTGCCGCCGACATAGAGCAGGGTTTTATGTTGCTGGAAGACCTGGGCGATACGCAGCTACTGCGTGAGCTGAATTCCGACAGCGTGTCCGGCCTTTACGCCGAAGTCATGAATGAACTTCTGTGCCTGCAACAGATCAGTCGACCGGAAGGCATGTTTCCGCCTTACGATCGGGCGCTGCTGCACATGGAAATGCGCCTCTTGCCGGAGTGGCTGATTGGCAAACTGCTGCAGCGGGAAGTCAGCGAGGAAGAAAACCAGTTAATCGAGCGCACCTTCGCCCATCTGCTGGACAGCGCGAGCAGCCAACCACAAGTGCTGGTGCACCGGGACTACCACAGCCGCAACCTGATGATCCTCGAGGGCGAGCGCCCTGGCGTGGTCGACTTCCAGGACGCTGTGTGGGGCCCGGTCACCTATGACCTCGCATCGCTACTGCGCGACTGCTACATCCGTTGGCCCCGCGAGCAGGTGGAAAACTGGGCGCTGGCCTATGCCGCCATCGCCGTGGACGCGGGTGTCATCCCCGAAGTCGAGCCGGAGACCTTCTTGCGCTGGTTTGACTGGATTGGCCTGCAGCGCCACTTCAAAGTGCTCGGTCTGTTCCCTCGCCTGTATCTGCGGGATGGAAAACACGGCTACCTTCCGGACCTGCCGCTGGTGATCCGTTACACTCTTGAGGTCTGTGACAAATATCCGGAGTTGCAGCCCTTTGCGGACTGGTTCCGTAAAGAGATATTGCCGCTGGTCGAAAAGCAAGACTGGTACCGCGACTAC
This sequence comes from Microbulbifer elongatus, assembly GCF_020524885.1. Classification (GTDB taxonomy): domain Bacteria; phylum Pseudomonadota; class Gammaproteobacteria; order Pseudomonadales; family Cellvibrionaceae; genus Microbulbifer; species Microbulbifer elongatus_A. The sequence continues at coordinate 266,111 of NZ_JAIVKJ010000004.1, forward strand.
CACACCGCAGGCGAGCGCCAGGCCACAGAAACCGATATCCCCGAATAAGCGCGAAGATGACATCCAGACAGAATCCCGCTCCCGTTGCCATGGTTCTTGCCGCCGGATTCGGCAAACGTATGCGCCCGCTTACGGACAGCATGCCCAAACCGCTGGTCCCGGTGCTGGAAAAACCTTTGATTGAATACACCCTCGAGCGTCTGGCGGCAGCAGGCGTCAAACAGGTGGTTATCAATACCGCCTACCTCGGCGAGCAGATCCGTGCGCGTCTGGGCAGTGGCGAAAGATTTGGCTTAAGCATTCAATACTCGGTAGAAAGCGAACCTTTGGAAACGGCGGGTGGCATCACCAAAGCTCTGCCGCTGTTGGGAAGTGAGCCTTTCCTCGTCGTGAACAGCGATGTCTGGTGCGATTTCGATTTCACCGCCTGGATAGAAAACCCGCTACCAGAAAGCTGCCCCGGCCGACTACTTATGGTCCCCAATCCCCCGCACAACCCGGAGGGGGACTTTGGTATAGAGGGGGGTATCGACAAGGGCCTGCTATCCGGAAGTGCCAAACCGCGATACACCTTTGCCGGTATCAGCTACCTGCGCCCTCAGATCCTCACCGGCTACCCGAATGCTCGTGAACGCTACGGACTTGGGGAAGTTTTCGCGCACAATGAGGACATCATGCAGGCGGAAGTTTACCGAGGTGGCTGGTGTGATGTGGGAACGCCAGAGCGACTGAAGAAGCTGGAAGAGAGATTAACAACGAATTAATTTGCTTATCCATCTAAGCGCGAAGCAAAAACAGCCCAAATAGAAGGCCGGGCCCCGCCCGGTGACTGGCCTCCACCGAGCGAAAATAATGCTCCAGGGCAAAAACCTCCAAGTACCGAGAAGAGAAAATGCCGGATTACAAAATTGCACCCTCCATCCTCTCTGCCAACTTCGCCCGCCTGGGGGAAGAAGTCGACAACGTCCTCGCCGCTGGCGCCGACTGGGTGCACTTCGACGTAATGGATAATCATTACGTTCCCAACCTCACTATCGGACCCATGGTCTGCAAGGCTCTGCGCAACCACGGTGTAACAGCGCCCATCGACGTTCACCTTATGGTCGAACCCGTCGATGACATGATCCGCATGTTTGCCGACGCCGGTGCTACCTACATCACCTTCCACCCGGAAGCCAGCAAACACGTCGATCGCTCCCTGCAGCTGATCCAGTCCCTCGGCTGTAAAGCTGGCCTGGTTTTTAACCCCGCCTCCAGCCTCGATGCCGCCCAATACGTACTGGATAAGCTCGACATGATCCTCCTCATGTCCGTTAACCCCGGCTTCGGCGGCCAGAAATTTATCCCCGCCACCCTTGGTAAACTCAAGGAAGCCCGCAAACTCATCGACGATTCCGGCCTCGATATCCGCCTGGAGATCGACGGCGGTGTAACCAAAGACAACATCCGTGAAATCGCCCAGGCCGGTGCCGACAGCTTCGTCGCGGGTTCCGCAATCTTCAATGCGGATGACTATGCGGAAGTTATCAAGGTGATGCGTGCGGAGTTAGCGCAGGCCTGAAGCGTATGACCGTGGAGGCAGGCGCTGGCATGCCGGCGCTTGCCGCCTCTACCAGAGATTTGTACACTTGCTCGCCGGAATACAGGGAAGCAACTCGACGCTGCGAGATTCTGAAATTGAACTGCACTGCCCCCCACATGAACAGCTGGCGATGGCGCCACTGAACCGCTGAAGCCTGAAGACCCACAAATGAGGTCCGACGGGCGCCTTTCCCGCGGGTAGGATTCCTCAAACGATGCGCAATCCAGGCCCGAACAAAAAAACGAAGCATTGCACAGACCGGAGTCGCCATGACCCCCAGCGAATACGCCCAGCTTGCGTCTGCAGGATACAACCGCATACCTCTTGTCCGCCGTGTACTGGCCGACATTGAAACCCCGCTTACCACCTACATGAAGCTTGCAGCCCGCGACGGCGGCCGCTACAGCTACCTGCTGGAATCGGTACAGGGTGGGGAGAAGTGGGGGCGCTATTCCATTATCGGGCTGCCTGCGCGCACCGTACTGAAGGTGACCGGTCATGACGTAGTGGTCGAGCGCGATGGCAAAATCGTCGAGCAGAAGACGGTCGAAGACCCGCTGGAATTTGTTGAGCAATTTAGAAGCCGCTACAAGGTGCCGGAAATCGATGGACTGCCTCGCTTCAACGGTGGCCTCGTCGGCTACTTCGGCTATGACGTGGTGCGCTATATCGAGCCCAAACTGGCCGATAGCTGCCCGCCGGATACCCTGGGCAACCCCGATATACTGCTGATGGTCAGCGACGAGCTGGTGGTGTTCGACAATCTGGCCGGCGCGGTGCTGTTTATCGTGCACGCGGATCCGCAGCAGGCAAGCGCCTTTGAATCTGCCCAGCGCCGCCTCGATGAACTGGTGGGCCAGTTGTCTCAACCGCTGGCCAGCGTTGAGCCGCTGGGCATCGACGGTGAGCACACCGCAGAGGAAGCTTTCACTTCGCACTTTGGCGAAGAGGCCTTCAAGCAGGGCGTGCACAAAGTCAAAGACTACATCCTGGCCGGCGACGTCATGCAGGTGGTGCCGTCCCAGCGCCTGTCCGCGCCCTTTACCGTGCCGCCTCTGAATTTGTACCGCGCCTTGCGCAGTCTGAATCCGTCGCCATATATGTACTTCCTTGACCTGGGCGACCACCAGGTAGTGGGCTCCAGCCCCGAGATCCTGGTACATCTGGAAGATGGCGATATGACCGTACGCCCGATCGCCGGTACCCGTCGCCGCGGCGCCACCGAAGAACAGGACCAGGCGCTGGAAAAAGACCTGCTGGCGGATCCCAAGGAAATTGCCGAGCACCTGATGCTGATCGACCTCGGTCGCAATGATGTTGGCCGTGTAGCGCAGACCGGTACCGTACAGGTCACGGAAAAGATGGTGGTTGAGCGTTACTCCCACGTGATGCACATCGTCTCAAACGTGACCGGCAAGATTAAGCCGGAGCTGCACGCCATCGATGCACTGCGCGCGGCACACCCCGCGGGCACCTTGTCCGGAGCGCCAAAGATCCGCGCTATGGAAATTATTGATGAACTGGAGCCGGAAAAGCGCGGTGTCTACGGCGGTGCTGTGGGTTATCTGGCGTGGAACGGCAACATGGATACCGCCATCGCAATTCGCACCGCGGTGATCAAGGACGAGAAAGTATACGTGCAGGCCGGTGCCGGCCTGGTAGCGGATTCCGATCCGCAATCCGAGTGGGACGAGACCATGAACAAGGCGCGGGCTCTGTTCCGCGCTGTGGCCATCGCTACCGGGCAATAACCAAATTATTTTGATCCATTGGAAGCAGTAAGACCGATGAGTGAAATTTCAGTAACACAAAAGCGTGGTTTCGCAGAGCAGTGTCGCCGCCTGGTGGATGCACCGGTGTTCAACCAGGTGATTATCGCCTTGATTTCGGTGAATGCCGTGGTGGTGGGACTCGAGACCTCCACCTGGGTGCTGGAGCGTTTCAGCAGTACCCTGCACGGTATCAACCAACTGATCCTGCTGGCGTTTATGGTTGAGGCCGCGATCAAGATTGCAGCGCATGGCAACCGCCCCTGGCGTTACTTCGCCAACGGCTGGAACTGCTTTGACTTCTCCATCATTGTGCTGAGCCTGATCCCGGCGGCGGGGCCGATGGCCACGTTGGCGCGCCTGGTTCGCGTACTGCGGGTTCTGCGCCTGGTATCGGCATTCCCGGAGCTGCGCCTGCTGGTGGACACACTGCTGCGCAGCCTGCCCAGCATGTTCCATATCAGTCTGCTGATGGGGATTATTTTTTACATTTACGGGGTGGCCGGTTACTTCCTGTTCCACGAGATCGATCCCACCCACTGGCGCAGTCTGCCCATCGCACTGTTGAGCCTGTTCCGTATCGTCACCTTCGAGGACTGGACGGACATTATGTACACCGCGATGGAGTCTATGCCCTATAGCTGGATTTATTTCCTCAGCTTTGTGGTCATGGGCGCGTTTGTGATGATCAACCTGTTTATCGGGGTGGTGTTGAACAACCTGGAAGAGGCCAAACTGCGCCGCCTGGATGAGCTGGCAATGCCGCCCAGCCAGACCGAAATTCTGCGCGAACTCCGCGCAACTCAGGAATCCCTGGCACGCTTGCAGAAGCGCCTTGGAGACATGGGAGATGAGAAAGGAAGCGAATCATGATCCTGATGATCGACAACTACGACTCCTTCACCTTCAACATCGTGCAGTACCTGGCGGAGTTGGGCGCGGAGGTTGTGGTCAAGCGCAATGACGAAATTACCGTTGCGGATATTGAGAAGCTGAATCCGGAAAAGATCGTGATCTCTCCGGGGCCGTGCACGCCGAACGAAGCGGGTATCTCCATGGATACCATTCGTGCTTATGCGGGCAAACTGCCTATTCTTGGAATCTGCCTTGGTCACCAGAGTATCGGTCAGGTATTTGGCGGTCGCGTGGTACGCGCCGGCGAGGTGATGCACGGCAAGACCTCGCCGATCATCCACAACAATCTCGGCGTGTTTAACGGTCTGTCCAATCCGTTCGAGGCGACCCGCTACCACTCCCTGGTGGTGGAGAAGGGCAGCCTGCCGGATTGCCTGGAAGTTACTGCCTGGACCGAAACGGAAGATGGCGAGATCGATGAGATTATGGGAATTCGCCACCGCGAGTTGCCGATCGAAGGGGTGCAGTTCCACCCTGAGTCGATTTTGACTCAGCACGGGCACGATATGCTGAGAAACTTTCTGGAGAGCTGAACTGGAACAGCGCTCGAATACCTGATGCGAAGGCGCTGATGCCGGGGACTGTTTGCGAGACCTTCCGCGAGAGGGACCTCGCGGAAGAGCCCCCAGGGATGGGTTTACGGCGTGTCTCGCAAACAGTCACCGGCAGCAGGGCCGCCAAGGAACCTGTTTAAAGCCACCGAAAGACCAAGGAAACAGTCTTGGGGGAGCAAGAATAATGAATATCCAGCAGGCCATCGGAAAACTGGTCGAGGGTGAGCATCTCACCCGCAAGGAAATGCGCGGGGCCATGGGCCAGATTATGCGTGGGGAGGCGGAAGATGCGCAGATAGGTGCGTTTCTGGTGGCCCTGCGTATGGCTGGTGAATCCGTGGAGGAAATCACCGGTGCCGTGGAGGTAATGCGCGAGCTGGCCACCAAGGTTGAGATCGACCACACCAACGCGGTGGATATCGTTGGTACCGGCGGTGATGGTGCCAATCTCTTCAACGTGTCCAGTGCTTCCAGTTTTGTCGCCGCCGCTGCAGGTGCGCGGGTGGCCAAGCATGGCAACCGTTCCGTGTCCTCATCCTCCGGTGCGGCAGACCTGCTGGAAAAAGCCGGTATCTATCTTCCCCTTACACCCGAGCAGGTCGCCCGCTGTATCGACGGCGTGGGGGTGGGCTTTATGTTTGCGCCCAGTTATCACAGCGCCATGCGCCACGCCATTGGCCCGCGCAAGGCCCTGGGGCTGCGCACGATTTTTAATCTGCTGGGGCCGTTGACCAACCCCGCCGGGGTAAAGCGTCAGGTCATCGGGGTGTTCGACCCACACTACTGCCGCATGCTGGCAGAGGTGCTGCAGACCCTTGGTTCCGAACATGTACTGGTGCTGCACAGTGATGACGGCCTGGACGAAGTGAGCCTGGCAGCGGATACCCGCGGCTGGGAACTGAAGAATGGTGAGCTGAAAAAGGTCACCATTGCGCCGGAAGATTTCGGTATTGAGCGGCAGAGTCTGGACGGATTGTGTGTAGAGGGTTCTGAAGAATCCCTGGCGCTGATACGCGATGCCCTCGGCAAGCGCGAAACCGCCGCAGGGGACAAGGCAGCTGATATCATTGCCATGAATGCCGGCTTGGCCATCTACGTAAGCGGGGTGGCCGCGAGCCGGGCGGAAGGGGTAAGCATGGCGCAGGACGCCATCTACAGCGGCCTCGCCGGAGAGAAGATCAACGAGCTGGCCGCCTTTACCAGCGCATTCAGAGAGTGAAGTAATGAGTACGCCAACAATTCTGAAAACCATCGTCGAGCGCAAATGGGAAGAAGTGGCCGAGCGCAAGAAGCTGGTCAGTCAGGATGAAATGCAACAGCGGGCCCTGCAGCAGCCACCCTGTCGCGGTTTTGTGAATGCCATCGAAGCCAAGCGTAACGCCGGTGAAGCGGCGGTCATTGCCGAAATCAAGAAAGCCTCCCCGAGCAAAGGCGTTATCCGCGAGGATTTTATTCCTGCAGAAATTGCTACCAGCTATGAGAAGGGTGGTGCCGCCTGCCTGTCGGTGCTCACCGATGTGGACTTTTTCCAGGGCGCCGATGAGTACCTGCAGCAGGCCCGTAATGCAGTGCGCCTGCCGGTGATCCGCAAGGACTTTATTGTCGATCCCTACCAGGTGTACGAAGCCCGTGCCATCGGTGCCGACTGTATCCTGCTGATTGCCGCCTGCCTGGACGATGCACAGCTCACCAGTCTGAATGACCTGGCCATAGAGCTGGGGCTGGACGTCCTGGTAGAAGTGCACGATCGCGAGGAGCTGGAGCGCGCGCTGAAACTGCCAAACCGCCTGATCGGAATCAACAATCGTAATCTGCACAACTTTGAGGTACAGCTGGAGACCACCTTCGCTCTCCTCGACCTGATTCCCGAAGATCGCATCGTGGTCACCGAAAGCGGCATTCACACCACCGATGATGTGGCGGCCATGCGCGGCCACAACGTGGATACCTTCCTGGTGGGTGAAGCCTTTATGCGCGAGGAAGAGCCGGGCCGCCGTCTGATAGAGCTGTTTAACTAGCGTCTCCATTGGGGCGAAGGTGACTCTGAAACCGGGCATGTCCCGGTTTTTTCGTATTTGGGGATCGCTTGGCAGCCAATTGGGATGACTGGTTACGCTCGCAAGATAAGCGGCATTTCGCTGAATTCCCAGTCAGGCACAAGATGATATATTGGCGCGTTAGACATCTTTGTTGGCCCGATACCCGCGAGGTATCCGGGCCTGGAACATCTATCGGAGATCGAAATGCGCAAATCCCTGCTCGCCGTAGCCATCGTGGCGGTTGCCGCCTGTTCCGAGGCACCCAACGAGAACAAGACCGCACAGTCAGCGGATGTGGGGAAGACCCAGTCAGTGGCTGATCTGGCCACCCCAAATGCGCAGGACAATCCGCTGCTGAAGCCCAGCAGTCTGCAATACCAGGCGCCGGACTTCAGCCAGATCAAGGACGTCCACTTTGAGCCGGCGTTTGAGCAGGGCATGCATGAGCACCTGAAGGAAATTCAGGCCATCGCAAACAACCCGGAGCCCGCCAGCTTCAACAACACCATCGTGGCGATGGAGCAATCCGGCGAGCTGCTGACCCGCGTATCCCGTATTTTCTTCAACCTGGTGGGCAGCGACAGCAACGAAGCGCGTCGCGCCCTACAGAGCAAGCTGGCCCCCAAACTGGCGGCCCACTCCGACAGCATCTACCTGAACGGCGACCTGTTTGCCCGTGTGGAACAGCTGTACAACCAGCGCGTTGAAAAGGAACTGGACGCGGAGTCTGCGCGTTTGCTGGAAAACACCTACGAGAAGTTCGTCAAGGCCGGCGCCAAGCTGTCGGAAGAGCAGAAAGTTACTCTGCGTGCCCTGAACGAAGAGCACTCCACCCTCACCACCCAGTTCAGCCAGAACTTGCTGAAGCTCAGTAAGGACATTGCCGTTGTGGTGGACGAGAAGAGCGAGCTGGACGGCCTGACGGAAAACCAGATCAAGGCCGCTGCTGAGGCCGCCACTGCTGCCGGTCACGAAGGCAAGTATCTGATCAGTATCACCAATACCACCCGCCAGCCGGTGCTGACCTCCCTGAAAAACCGCGAGCTGCGCCAGCGTATCTGGGAAGCTTCCGCGAACCGCGGTACCTCCGGTGAGCTGGATAACCGCCCCCTGGTAAAACGCCTGGTACAGATCCGCGCACAGAAGGCCGACCTCTTGGGTTACGGCAACTGGGCAGAATATCAGCTCACCAGCACCATGGCGGAAAAGCCGGAAAACGTGTTCAGCATGCTGAGTTCCATGGTGCCGGCGGTGGTAAACAACACCAAGGCGGAGCAGGCCGATATCCAGGCCATGATTGAGGCTGAAGGTGGCGACTTCGAAGTGCAGCCCTGGGACTGGGCTTACTACGCGGAAAAAGTGCGTCAGGCAAAATACGAGCTGGATGAGAGCGAAGTGCGTGAGTACTTCGAGTTCAATCGTGTGCTGAAAGACGGCCTCTTTTACACCATGAACCGTCTGTACGGCATCACCTTCAAGCCGCGCCCGGACCTGCCCGTGTACCATCCGGACGTTCAGGCGTTCGAGCTGTTCGATCACGACGGCGAAAGCCTGGCCATTTTCTACGCGGATTATTTTGCCCGTGAAGGCAAGCGCGGCGGTGCCTGGATGAGTTCCTTTGTTGGCCAGTCCGGGCTGCTGGAGCAAAAGCCGGTCGTGGTGAATGTCATGAACATCCCGAAAGGGCCGGAAGGTGAAGCGACTCTGGTTAGCTTCGACCACGTTACTACCATGTTCCACGAACTGGGCCACGGTCTGCACGGCATGCTCTCCAGTGTGCACTACCCGAGCCTGGCGGGCACGGCGGTTTCCCGCGACTTCGTGGAATTCCCGTCCACCTTTGAAGAGGACTGGGCGAGCCATCCGGAAGTGCTGGCAAACTACGCCTACCACTACAAAACTGGTGAAGCCATTCCCGAAGAGCTTTTGGCAAAAGTGCTGAAGGCAAAAAACTTTAACATGGGCTTCGACACTCTGGAGTATATGTCTGCCGCATTGCTGGATATGGAGTGGCACTCCCTGCCCGCGGATGCGGAACAACAGGACGTACAGAAGTTTGAAGCTGAGGCGCTGGCCAAGCACGGTGTTGACCTGGCTGCGGTACCGCCGCGCTACAAGTCCACCTACTTTGCCCACTCCATCGGTGGTGGTTATTCCGCCGGCTACTACGCCTATATGTGGAGTGAAATTCTGGCGGCAGACGCGTTTGCTTATCTGCGCGAACGCGGCGGCCTGACCCGCAAGAATGGTGACCTGTACCGAAAGAATATCCTGGAGGTAGGTAACTCCCGCGCCCCCATGGAGTCTTATGTAAAGTTCCGCGGCAAGGAGCCGACCACCGATGCGCTGCTTATCCGTCGCGGCCTGCAGCCGGTTGCCGGCGAATAACCAAGCCAATCAATGGATGGTTCGCGCGGTGACGTGCGGACTGTCTGTTTACGGTTAAATAACTCCGGCCTCGTGAAATATCTCGATGGCCGGTGTTAATTCCCTTTCATACTTTTTCCACCGCTGTACCGCGTCCCGATAAATCGGCTGGCGCACCTGTACGCTGCTTGCAGTGGAAACTACCGCATCGGTTCGGTAGAACTCAAGGCACCCTTCTTCCCAGGGTAATCCCACATAGTCCACCAGGTCGCGGGCTTCCTGCTGCGAATTTTCGGTGAGCTTTTCGTAATTTACCGTATGGATCCGGTCTCCGAAGAGTGTTTTCCAGTAATCCATCAAATCCCGATAGGCACAGATATAGCGCGCGGTATCTTCGAGACTGTAGTGATAGTGGTAGTAGCGGAAGTTAAAGGAAAAAAGCTGGCGGTAGTTGCTCAGGCATACATCTAGCGGGTGCCGGTCGAGCACTACGATTTTTGCCTTCGGCAGGCTGCGCAGAATGAATCCAAGATAAAGAAAATTCATCGGCAGCTTGTCGATCAGGTACCTGGCATGCTTACCGCGCGCGCGACAGTGGGTCTCATAATCCTGCCCGATGATTTCCGGAGCCGCTTTGAGCGCTTCGGTAATAACCTGCGGATCCAGCGTTCGCGAGGACGCGGTTTTGGAGTGGCGTTTAATGGCCAGTGGGAACTCGTGCAGCTCTCCCAGCGACTCGGCCTGAGAATGACTGGCGAGGATACGTTCTACCAGCGTAGTGCCAGAACGTGGCATTCCCACAATAAACAGGGATTCCTCGCCGAGATCTGTCGCGCAGCCCTGTGAGTCGGCACGGAAAGCGGATTTCAGGGTGTTGAACAGTTCTGCATCTTGCTCAAAGGAATAGCCGATTTTCTTCCGGTGCCGGCGTTTAGCTTCATCAAGGCATTCGAATGCCTTTGTATAATCGCCCTCGCGCTCATAGTCACGCGCGAGCGCGTGGCTCAAGTACAGCTGATCTTCGGTGTTTAGCCCTGGTCGCTGCAGCTGCAGTTTTAGTTCTTCAGAACTAACAACGTCCTCGTCGTTTTTTCCAAGTTCCGATAGAGCCCAGCGCGCACGGGCAAAATGCGGCTGAAGTGCTATGGCTTTTTTATAAGCCTCGCGCGCTGAACTCACATTGCCGAGAAACTGCTCGGTGGAGGCGAGGTTGAACTGGAACTGGGCGTTGTCCGGCGTCTTGGAAGTGGCCAGGCGCAGTGGCTTGATTGCTTTCTCATGCTCGTCGAACTTGGCGTAGACGACGCCCAGTGTGTCGAGAATAAGGGCCGACTGTGGCGTTAGTGCGATGGCCGCCTCTGCGGCCTGCATGGCCGCGGGGTAGAGGTTGAGCTGGGCGCAGTAGCGCGCCTTCTGTGTTAAATACTCTGCATTGTTCGGATGACCCTCCAATGCGTGTTCCACCATCTGCACGGCCTTGTGCATTTGCCCGGCGGCTGCGGCGGCGATACTTACAAGAAACCAGGCATCACTGTACTCCGGCTCGACTTGCAGTATCTGTCGGCAATAGTGGTGCAGCGCGCGCATGTCCCCCCTGTTGAGAGCCTGCTCTGCGGCACTGTGCAATTGCGAAATGGAAGGTGTCTGCATCGGTAACAACGAAAGGGTCAACAAATAGAAAAGCCGGCCGGGACAGTGTATCCCAGGCCGGCTTGATATGAAGCTTCTATAGCGAGCTAAAAATCAGAAGCTGTAGGTGAAGCGGGCGCCGATGGTGCGCGGAGTACCTACGTACTGACCGTAGGAGCGCTGGGTGAAGCCATTGCCCCACTCGATACCCGGGCCGTTGTTTTCGTCCTGCAGATTGCGACGGCTGGTGCGAGTACCGGTGATGTAGTACTTATCCCACAGGTTGTCGGCAAACGCCTGCACCGTCCAGTTTTCCATGGTCAGGGTTGCGGACAGATGGTGTACCGCATAGCCCGGTATGGCTTCACCACCGCGATCACCGGCGGTGATACTGCCATCTTCCTCGACCATATAAAGCGGGTCTTCCGGGCCGCCAACCATGTTGTACACATCACTGGCGAATACGAGTCCGTAGTTCAGATCCAGATCGTAAGTGCCCATTACCGTAGTCGCGTAATTCAGGTTCAGGGAGCCCTGATGCTCCGCATGTCCCGGCAGGCGGGCGCCGGCGTAAACATCGAAGGGTCCAACCAGCCCTGGAGCGTCATCGGTCAGCTCCGCGTCGGTATACGCATAGGTGAACGCCAGATCCAGGCTGTCAGTGATCAGCCAGCGACCCTGCAACTCGACGCCCTGGCTGGTCGCGGCGCTACCGTTACCGGTGATCGGCAGCGAGCCATTTGTGGTGGTCGTGGCTACCTGAAGATCGGTCCAGTCGATGTAGTACAGCGCAGTACTGATGCTCACGCTATCGCCCACAAGGCCCTTGTAGCCGATCTCGTAGTTGTCGATTTTATCTGGATCGATCAACACTTCACTCGCCAGTGCACACAACTGCTGGTTATCACTGGCAATTTGCTCTGGGGTACATTCCGGTACCGAGTTGACACCACCGTTGCGGTAGCCCTGGGAGTAGGTGAAATACACCATGCCGGATTCGGTAGCATCCCAGGCGACGTTGAATTTGAACAGGTCACCTTCATCCTCGCCCTGGTTGCGGCCCAGGTCTACATTGATGGCGTCCTGTGGCTCGCCGAGAAACACCGTTTCAAACAGCGGCAGACCAAAGCCGCCGGTGATATCGGTCTCGAACTTGTAGCGTCGGTAGCCACCGGTAACCGCAAGAGTATCCGTCAGGTTGTAGGTCAGCTCACCGTAAAACGCGGATTCTTTCTCGTCGATATCCGTGAGCTGGATATATTCCAGATTGTCGGGTCGCAGTTGTACTCCGCCCCAGTTATCCACAACAAACTGGTCGAAGTAGGGCGTGAACTCTTCACTGATGGCATCGGAAACGTACTCGTTCTGGAAGTAGCCGGCGACCCACTTGAATGGCCCTTCGTGCTGGGACGACATGCGCAACTCAAAGGTATCGGACTTATCTTTTACCTCTTCGCGCGTGTAGGCGGAGAAAGAGGGGAAAGAGTCGTAGCCGTAGTCCAGGTCCAGCAGCAGGTCGGTCTGGTCGCGCTGGCCAAGTTCTTCGTACTCGGATTGGCCGTACACCATGGTGGCCTGCGCAAAGCCAAGATCACCGATCAGCTCAATACTGGTGAGCTTGTTGGTGTAGTGGTTGGGTTCCTCGTAGCGCATGCCTGACTCGTAGGGCCCGGTGCCGAACGAGAGCTGGTGAGCCAGCTGGCGGCCTTCCGCTTTGGTGTCCTGGTAGTAGTGCCAGAGGTTGGCTTCGAGCCAGTCATTGGCGAGCCAGCGCACATTGATACGAGCGGACGTGGTGTCTTCGCCGTTGGCGTCTTTCACCCGGCGCAGGTTTGCCGCCACGTCATCGGGGTTGCTGAAGTCGGGATCCGGGTTGGATACGCCGGACTCGCGCACCACGTAGTTGTAATCGATAAAGCCCGGGTCCTGCACGCTGTCGGCGTTGACGCGCACGGCCAGGGTGTCGGTCAGCGCGAAGTTCAGGGTCGCGCCGTACTCCTGGCCGAGGCTGGAGCTTTCGCTGTTGCTGCTGGCGCTGCCACGGAAGGTGGCGCTATAGCCAGATGGGTCCGCTTTGGCGGGGATATAGCGAATGGCGCCGCCCATGGTGCCCTGACCATAAAGAGTGCCCTGGGGGCCGATGAGGACCTCCACACGCTCAAGGTCGATGGGCTTCAGGTCTACCTGCAGCGGAATATCGCCAAGGTACATGGCAACGGTACTGCTGCTGAAACCCGGGCCCAGGCCGCCAGTATTGAGGCCGCGCACCATAATATCTGGAACCTCATCTCGGGGGCCGCGGTCCACCACGGTCAGGCCCGGAGTGTAGTAGGCAATCTTGGCGATACTGTCGAGACGCAGGTCCTCGATCTGTTCACCACCCACAGCAGAAATGTTGATGGGGATGTCCATCACGTTTTCTTCGCGGCGGGAGCCGGTAACCACAACTTCTTCAAATGCAGGTTTGTTCTTTGTCTCCGCATCCTGAGCAGCGGCAAGTTGCGGTAGCGGCAGTGCAGCGCAGGAAATGGCGAGAGCCAGGTGGGATTTCTTGAGTTTGCGATAGTGCTTGTTGTTGTCTCTCATGTGTTCTCCCTAAGACTGGTTTTGGTTATGTTGAGATGACTGCAACCAACGTACCAGTGAAGAGAAGAATATGTCGCTAAAAACCGTGACAAAGCAGCGGATAATTTTGTGGTGCTGAGCCTATTTGGTGCGAGATGCTGATTTTTGTGCGTTTGAAGCACCGAAATGAGGCGGGGCTAGTGAAAAATATCGGACGGCCGTCTCGTTATTTTGCATGGGCATAAAAAAACCGGGCGTCTTGCCCGGTTTTCTTCGACGGTTTTAAGAGAAGGCTTTCGCGTTCCGTAAACTACCATGGCTTTAGCCAGAACGGATGTGTCGATGGCTAATCCTGTTTAACGGGCAGGTCGTGTTTGCGCGCACTTTGGCAGTAAGCAATGACCGCTTCTACCTGCTCCCGCGCAAGACCAATATAGGTTGAACTGTCAAACAGCGCATTCAGCTCGCGGCCACTGAAATACTGCGCGAGTTCGGCGGAGCGTTCGATAGCCTGCCGAAGACTGATGCCCTCTGCTGTTGCCTCCACTGCCAGATCATGCATTCGACTGTTTGCTGTTGTTTTGCCAATCTTGTCTGCCAGCGCAAAAGTGACGCGCTGGGAAAGAATCATGCCGCGGGTCTTTCCCAGGTTGTCGCTCATCGCGGCCGCGTTGACCTGGAGGTTGTCGAGTAGTCCTGCTGCGTCCCTGAGCATGTCTTCCGCTTCAATCGAGATGTCTGCGAATAACCGGTTGGTCCGTGAGGTGTTGTCCCGCTCGAACACATTGATCATGTCATCGGCAATAATTTCGGCGGTTCTGGGAATGCTGCGCGAATAAAAAATCAACGCTTCGGATTTACTGGGATTTTTCTTGTGTGGCATGGTGCTGCTGCCCACGGCAGTCCGGCTGCGTACCTCTTCCGTTTCGCCGATGTCTGTCATCTGCAACAAGAACAGCTCATTGCCGATACGACCGTAGGACTTGCTGATCAGCCCCAGGGTGTAGGCATACTCGGCGAACACATCCCGTGCTCCATGCCAGTCGTCGGGGTAGGGAGTCTGCAGCCCTAAATGCTTGGCGAAAGCGCGCTCTAGCTCGATGCCGTTATCACCGAGGCCCACGTAACTGCCTACGGCACCTTTGAGGATGGCCGAGCGCAGAATCCGTCCCCGCACCTCTTTGAGCCGTTCGATATTGCGGCGGTTTTCTCCCAGCCAGGTGCTTACTTTCTTGCCGAAGGTGATGGGCAGCGCATGTTGTCCCAGCGTGCGGCCGACCATCACGGTGCCTTTGTGCTCGTTCGCCAGCCGTATCATGATCGCTTCCAGCGCGCGCAACTGGATGATCAGTGCGTGGGAAGACTCCGCCAGTTGCAGGGCCAGCGCGGTATCGTAGATATCCACTGTGGTCGCGCCGAAGTGCATGTACTCGGCGGCTTCGGGTTTTAGCGAGCGCTGCCAGACATTTAACAGCGCGACCATGCGATGGCGGACCACGCTGTATTCCGCGGCAAGATCTTCCTGGGAAACATACTGTGTGCTGGCCTTGGCCTTCAGCTCGCTGGCGGCCCAGCGGGGGATGATGCCCAGGTCGGCCTGTGCCGACGCCAGTGCGGCCTCGATATCGAGCACCTTCTGGGTTTCATTTTCCGGCGAGAAAATAGCGCTCATTGCCGGTACGGGATCGCTGGAACTGGCGAGGGCGGAGGTACCACTGAAGCAGAGCAGAATGGTGGTAGCGACGAGTTTACGAATGGCTGACATGGTGAAGTGTGTTCTCTGTGTTTGCACGTTGCGGGTCGCGCTGAGGGTTTACCGGACCAGTCGCTGTTTGGACTGGCCCGGCAACGCAACTCGACACTACTGGCCGAGAACTCTCGGCACCCAGACGATGGCGACGACGGCCAGCACGATCAGGCCGAACAGGTTCAGTGCCACACCGGCCCGGACCATCTGCGGGATCGTCAGCATGCCCGAGGCATAGACGATCGCATTCGGCGGGGTCGCCACCGGCAGCATAAAGGCGCAGCTGGCAGCAAGGGCGACGGGGACACACAGCAGCAGCGGCGAGATATCCGCCTGTACCGCGATCGCCGCGACCGCCGGCAGGAAGGTGGCGGTGGTGGCCAGGTTACTGGTGAGTTCGGTGAGGAAAATCACCAGTGCCGTTGCGGCAATGACGAGGGCGACCACGCCGATCGCGGTCAGCAGAGACAGACTCTGACCGAGCCAGTCGGCGAGACCGGAGGCGGAGACCTGCGCGGCCAGGCTAAGGCCGCCGCCGAACAGGATCAGTACGCCCCAGGGCAGGCGGCCGACATCGTGCCAGCTCATCAGCTGTTCCTGCTTGTTGTCTCCACTGGGGACCAGGAACAGCAACAGTGCGGCAGCCATGGCGATACCCGCATCGGACAATCCTTCCAGTCCTAGTGCGGATGAAACCGGTCGGCGCAGCATCCACGCCAGCACCACCAGCGCGAAGATGATGGCCACCCGGCTTTCCGGCTTGCTCATCGGGCCGAGGTCGTCTTTGAGTTGCTGCAGGTGCGTTTTCACTTCCTCGCTTTCCGGGATCTCGACTTTATAGACCCAGCGAGTGAGTAACAGCCAGCCGACCGGTAACAGCAGCAGAGCGACCGGAACGCCCACTAGCATCCAGCGCGCGAAGCCGATCTCGATGCCGTAATTTTCCGCCATAAAGGCGGCCAGCAGGGCGTTCGTCGGTGTGCCCACCAGTGTGGCGAGGCCGCCGATGGTGGCGGCGTAGGCGAGAGCCAGCAGCATGGCAATCTGGAAGTGCGACTTGGCGCGCTCCGACAGGCCCTGAACATTGTCCAGGATGATCGCCGTTACCGAGATGGCAATGGGGAACAGCATCATGGTGGTGGATGTATTGGTCATCCACATGGACAGCAGGGCCGACACCAGCATGAATCCACCGATCATGCGGCGGCCATCGGTACCGGTGCGGCTCAGGATCAACAGCGCAATGCGCTTGTGCAGGTTCCAGCGCTCCACCGCCAGTGCGAGCACGAAGGCCCCCATAAACAGATAGATGATGGGGTTGGCATAGGGCGCGGTGGCCGCTTTCATGTCGGTGATGCCCACCAGCTCGAAGGTGGCGATCGGCAACAGTGCGGTGACCGGCACGGGTACAGCTTCGGTCGCCCACCAGGCGGCCATCCACAGGCCGATAGCGGCAACTTTCCAGGCCACCGGATTCATGGTGGTCTGGATGTCGACAAACGCCATCATCACCGCGAATAGCGCGGGACCAAGGAGCAGGCCAATGGTCTGATACCCGGGACTGGAAACTTCCTTGACCGTTGCGGTCGGGACGTCTGCCAGGTTGTGAGAATTGCTCATTTATCTTACCTCTAATATGCGCAGGCCTCGGAATTTGGGGAGGCTGGCAGGGTCGGCAGCCCGCAGTATTGCACTACAGGATGCCGACCAGCCAGTGGCGAGATCTTAGAAGCTGGACTTCAGGCTCAGGTAGAAGTAGCGCCCAAGGTCGCTGTGCGCATCGTTGAAGTAACCGTAGGTTTCCGCGGCCAGCGGTGCGCGCTCATCGGTCAGGTTCTTGACACCCAGACGCACGCGATTGTCTGCGCCCGCGTAGTTGAAACGGTAATCGACGGTCGCGTCGTAGGTGGTCATGGACGGAATCACGTAACGGCGGCCGTCTTCCAGGGTGAGCTCATCCTGGTAGAAACTGCCGATGCTGTAACCCCCAAGAGACGCGCCGAACTGGTCGTAACGCCAGCTCACGGTCATGGAATGGCGCTCCTTCTGGTTGCCGTCGCGCTGGATCAGGTCGGCAAAGCCTTCCACCGGGTAGTTGGCCGGGATGTCACCGTTCTCCTGTGCCTCCACCAGCAATGCGGCACGACCACCGGCTTCCTGCTCGAACTTGGTGGTGAAGGAGCCGTTGTAACGCAGGCTGAACTCACCAATTCCCGTGGGCAGGTCGTAGTAAACGCCCACGTCGTGGCCGGCCAGGGTACGAGTGTCGAGGTTGGTGTAGCGATCATCCACATAGGCGATTTCGCCAGCGGCACAAATACCTGCGGCCTCATAGATAGCTGCCGCCTCTGCATCGGCCTCGTCGCGGACCACTGCACTGTTACCCACGCTGGCGCAGTTGCCGGTGCCGTTCTGCAGGCGGTAGTAGAGGTCCAGCAGTGAGTGGTTTTCCTCACCCAGCAGACCGATCGTGTTTTCCTTCTCGATGGTCCAGTAGTCCAGTGTCACGGTCAGGCCGTCGAGGGGAGTGAATACCAGTCCCAGTGAGGTATTGGTAGATTCTTCAGCCTCCAGTTCCTCGCTGCCCTGGGCAATACGCTGCATGGAGTATTCGCAGTCGATGGGCTCCTGGCCGGGCGCCAGACCGTTGTCATTGGCGTACTCACAGACCCAGTCGATGTTGTTGCCGGTGCGCGCGACAACTTCTTCGTTGATAGTAACCATGTTCGGCGCGCGGAACGCCTCGGACCAGGAGCCGCGCAGCAGCAGCTGGTCGATCGGACGGTAGCCGAAGGCCACTTTACCCACGGTGGTGTCGCCAAAGTCGGAAAAGTCTTCGTAGCGCAGCGCCAGCTGCATGTCGAAGTTGTCGAACACTGGCACCTGCAGTTCGCCGAACAGGGAGGTCACCGAGCGATCGCCGCGGTTGTCCGGAGTCGGGCTGGAGTTCACCACGTCGGAAACGAAGGGATAGGTATCGCCATCGGCGTCGGTGAACTGGATGGTGCCGTCGAGACGGTCATCGCGGTCGTCGACAAAGGATTCCTCACGGTACTCGAAGCCCGCCAGGGCTGCCACCGGACCGGCCGGCAGATCAAATATACCGTTGTTGGAGAACTTTATATCGAAGCTCTTCAGCTCGCTCTCGGTATCCCGGCGCACATCGATCAGGGCGCGCTCGATATTGCTGTCCACGCCGCCGCTCAGCGGGTTGTAGGCGTCCAGGGTGGTGTCGTTCAGCGCTTCCTGCATCAGGATGTTGGAGACCCGGTTGCGGGTTACGTCCTCGCGCTTGTCTTTGGACCAGATCAGCGCACCGTCCCAGCTCCAGTCGCCGAGGTCGCCGCGCAGGCCCTGCAGCAGGCGGAAGTTCTCGCCGTCGTTATCCACGATCCGCGGCACTTCCGCAAAGCGATAGTTGTCCAGCGTCATATCCACACCCCAGGGGTTGTAGGGGTTGTCCGCGGAGAAGATCAGCTCGGAAGACGAGAAAGACGCGGACGGGTGGCGCCGCGCGGTAGTGGTGGAGCGGTACAGGCCGAGTTCGGAGAAGCTCTCCATGCCATTGGCCAGCTCGTGGTTGATGAACACGAACAGGTTGCTGCGGTCCAGCTCGGAGCTGACGTCGCGCCACTCGTTCAGGTTGTAGCGTTCGGTGCCCTGGCCGTCGGGAGCGCCGCACACATACTGGTTGATGGCGAAGGTACAACGGTCGTCACCAAACGGGTAAATCTCCATTTCACCGCGGCTGTCGGTCAGTCCTTCATCCTGCAGGTTGCCAGAGACCATATCCAGCTGCGGGTACAGGGAGTTGGCGCTGTCGCCACGGAAGGCACTGTCGCCATACCAGGGGGAGTCTTCCGGCAGCAATTCAGAATGGTCGGACGTTGCCCAGCGGGGGTCTGCAGAGGCCGGCAGGCGATCGCGCTGGTAGTGGCTGAAGAAGGCGCTCACATTGGTGCGGCCGCCGTTGAAGGTTTCCCCCCACTCGATGGTCAGTGTCTGATCATCGCGGTCGAAGTTGTCGAATTCCTTGTGCTTCACGGAAATGCTGAAACCGTCGTAATCCGTTTTCAGTACATTGTTCACCACACCGGCGACCGCGTCGGCACCGTAAATCGCCGAGGCGCCGTCCCGCAGGACTTCTACCCGGTCGAGACCTGCGGTGGGCAGCACATTGGAGTTCACGGTCACCACCGGCACAAAGCTGCCGCCGACGATCTCAGTCTGAAAGGTGGAAGAGTTGACGACCCGGCGTCCGTTCAGCAGCACCAGTGTGTTGCCGGTGCCCAGGTTGCGCAGGTTGAACGCACCCACGTCACCGCGCGCCGCGTTGACACCGCCGCTGATGGTGCCGCCCTCGTTGAAATAGTTCTGGCCATTTTCCGGGATCAGGGCCATCAGCTCATCCCCGGAGTCCACGCCCATGCTCTCGATGGTTTCCGCGTTCAGGACCGATACGGCGAGGGCCTCACTGATATCAGCACCCTTGATCTGGGTGCCGACCACGGTCACCTGTTCGATGGATTCCTGTTTGGTGGTATCTGCCGGAGCGGCAGTAGTCTGTTCCTGAATCGCCAGCGCCAGCGGACTTAACAGCATGCTGGACAGCATGATCATGGATCGCTTCATGGATCTCTCCCTTATCGCATATTTGCTCGTTTTATGAGCGGTTTTATTGTTAGAGTCGGGTTTACCGTTTTACTTCTAACAATCTCAACGCGTGAGGTAGAGAAATCCCCTACGGTGGCAAAAACTTTATTCGCCGTTGATCAGGAAGTATTCAGCAGCCGGGCTGTGTTCAAATTGGTGGGTATCGCCGGGGGCCTTGGTCGGTGCATTCAGCGCGAGACCGATGCCAACCGCAATCAGCAGCAGGGTGGCCAGAGACTGCCAGCGGTTTTGCGTCCTGGAAGCGGTACCAGTTTCAATAGCGGGTTGATATTGCGGGGTAACGGCCTGCGGGAACAGCATTACCTTGGGTGCATGGATTTGGCCTCGCACATGGGACAGTGATGCTACCCGGGCATTAAGTTGCGACAACTCGTCGAAGGCCCAGCGGTGCAGGGGATCTTCGTCCAGCCACACCGCGAGCTGCCGCCGTTCAGCAAGGCTGACATGGTCGGCATCCAGACGCGCGAGCCAAGCTGATGCTTGCTCCATGATGTCGTCAGGAATACCGATGCAAAGCCATTCATCCAACTGCA
Source organism: Microbulbifer elongatus (assembly GCF_020524885.1). Taxonomy (GTDB): domain Bacteria; phylum Pseudomonadota; class Gammaproteobacteria; order Pseudomonadales; family Cellvibrionaceae; genus Microbulbifer; species Microbulbifer elongatus_A. The sequence goes on from NZ_JAIVKJ010000004.1 coordinate 286,485, forward strand.
AGTCGGGTGCCCTCCTGCTGGTCAGCCTCGTTGTTGCCGGTGGGCTGAGCGGTAATACCGGCAACCAGGTGCGCACGGCACAGCCGCATGCCGCGGGCCAGGTGGTTTTCAACGGTTTTGTTGGAGATGCCTAGAGCTTGGGCAATTTCTTCGTGGGTTTGGCCGTCGATCTTGCGCATCACAAACACTTGCCGGCACTTCGGCGGAAGCGCATTGATTGCCGCCAGCAGCGCAGCCTGCTCCTGCTCTCGGCTCACCCGGCTCTCAAGAGCCTCTTCGCAGGTGGCGGAAGTTGCGCAGAGTTGCACGCGAATGCCATGCTGCTCTACTACCTTCTGATGCCTGAGTCGACTGATGGCAATATTACGGGCAACACGAAACAAAAATGCCCGTGGCTCTGGAGCCTTTTTTTCCTTCAGCGCGATAAACAGCTTCAGGTAGGCCTCCTGCAGAACATCTTCGGCCTGAGCGGATTCCAGCATACGGCGAAGACTGGAGAGCAGCTGCTCGCGAGTTTCCTGGTAAAGCTGATTGAGTTGCTGTTCGGCATCCGGTTCTCGCCGGATCAGATTCGAAGTCAATCGAGAGAGGCTGAGTCTGGAGAAGATACTGTTCGACATGGGCGGCCTGTGATTATTTTTTTGGCACATGGGGCAGCGTTGAGGATTGTGATACTAGCATGCAGGTTGCCGGGAAACGAAGAGCGCTCCTCGCTCCCCATCCAGCTCAGCCAGAGCCTGGTGAATCTCAGACGTGGCACCCCTTTTGAGGCGCAATCACCCACAAAAAAGCCGGGCTTTTGCCCGGCTTTTTTGTGGGTGATTGCGGGTGTGTTCAGCGCGTCCCGTAAACCACCATGGTTTTACCTTTCACGGAGACCAGCCCTTGTTCCTCCAGGGTTTTCAGAACCCGGCCCACCATCTCACGGGAGCAGCCGACGATACGGCCGATTTCCTGGCGGGTGATCTTGATCTGCATGCCTTCCGGGTGGGTCATGGCGTCCGGCTCATTGCACAGGTCGAGCAGGGTGCGCGCCACACGGCCGGTCACGTCCAGGAACGCCAGATCACCTACCTTGCGGGTGGTGTTGCGCAGGCGCACGGCCATCTGGGTCGCGAGGTTGAACAGGAACTCCGGGTGCTGACGGGTCAGTTCCTGGAATTTGCTGTAGGAGATTTCCGCTACTTCACATTCGGTCTTGGTGCGCACCCACGCGCTGCGGGTGTCCTGGTCGAACAGGCCCATTTCGCCGAAGAAGTCGCCGTCGTTCAGGTAGGCAACGATCATCTCGCGACCTTCGTCATCTTCGATCAGGACGGTCACGGAGCCGCGCATGATGAAGTACAGGGACTCGCAGCGGTCGCCAGCGTAAATAATAGTGCTCTTGGCCGGGTAGCGGCGGCGATGGCAATGAGCGAGAAAATCTTCAATATTGCCAGTAGACAAGGTTTCTTCGGTAGCAACCGTCACGGATCTACTCCTTTTCTAGAATTTTTGTGCCTGATCCCGGTAAGCGGAGGATTATCCCGTTAATTACACGGGGCTGACAGGGGCAGTGACCGGCAATCGTCCGCAATGTGATCTGGGCCACTGTTTACGACTTTCGCTGTGGTGACCTGAGGCGCGCAGAATGTGATGTTGTTTATAACGGTTGTGCGAGGTCGATACAACCGCCGTGAGTGATGACTTACTATTCGATTGCCGGCGGGTGATGTTGATCACATTTTGACCGGCAAGGTAGCTCCAGCTTAGTGATGGAAGGTCGCTGGGCCCAGTGTGATAAGCTCCCCGCCCCATCAATTGAGTAAGGAGTCTATCCCATGGCGGGTGGTGTTATGCAGGGTCAGGTGACCTGGGTAAATGGCGTCACGTTTGTCGGTGAATCCGGCAGTGGCAATTCTGTGGTGATGGAAGGTGGGCAGAAGAACAACGGCATCCGCCCCATGGAGATGATCCTGCTGGGTGTGGGCGGCTGCGCTTCCTACGATGTGGTGGGCATTCTCGAGAAGACCCGTCAGGATGTGGTCAGCTGTCACGTCGAGCTGAAGGGGCATCGCCCGGATGCGGTACCGGCGCCTTTCGAGAAGATCGAAATGGAGTTTGTGGTGCGCGGGCGGGACATCAAAGAAAAGCACGTGGCCAAGGCCGTCGAGTTGTCCGCGGAGAAGTACTGCTCGGCATCGATCATGCTGGGCAAGGCCGGCGTGGAGATTGTGCACACTTACCGGATTGAAGAGGCCTGATCCCACTTTTCCGGTGGCAAATAAAAACCCCGAGGCTCGCGAGAGGCTCGGGGTTTTTTATTGGGTACTGAGAAGTCAGGTCCGGTAGCTGACGGAGGTCATCGCTTTCGAAACCAGCGTCATTAGTCCTTTCACCGGGCCGGGAAAGCGTGCTCCACCGGCGTCGAGCGCCGCATGCTGGTGTTTGGCTTCATCCACCAGCATCTGTTCGACAACAGCGCGGCTTTTCTCGTCCTGGGCTGGCAGTTCCTGCAGATGGCTCTCAAGGTGCTTGCACACCTGCTCTTCCGTTGCGGCAACAAAGCCGAGGCTGACCTTATCGCTGATCTTACCGGCAGCGGCGCCGATGCCGAACGAAAGGCCGTACCACAGCGGATTGAGCACACTGGGGCGGCTGCCGAGTTCGTCCAGACGCTGCTCGCACCAGGCGAGGTGATCGATTTCCTCGTCTGCGGCGTGCTCCATTTCCGCGCGTACCTGCGGCAGTTTGGCGGTGAGTGCCTGGCCCTGGTAAAGGGCCTGGGCGCAGACTTCGCCGCTGTGGTTGACCCGCATCAGCCCCGCGGCATGGCGGCGTTCGCTATCGGACAGTTCCGCTTCATCCACGGACTTCGATGGCGACGGGCGCTCGTGACACGGGGAGCCGGGGCTCAGGGTGCGCAGGGCGCGATCCGCCTGCAGCAGCAGGCGGTCGAGACCGGTCAGTTGGCGTTGGCTGCTCACTGAAAGCTCCTTGGCAATGGTTACGCTTTCTCGGCTTCTTCCCGCTCTACCGCGCGGTAGCCGATATCCTTGCGGTAGAAGGAACCTTCCCAGTAGATCTTGCGTGCGCACTCGTAGGCGTTGGCCTGGGCTTCCGCGACGGTGTCACCCAGTGCGGTGGCGCAGAGTACGCGGCCGCCGCTGGTGACGACACGTTCGCCGTCCAGCGCGGTACCGGCCTGGAAGACTTTGGCGTTTTCACTGTCGGCCTTGTCGAGGCCGGAGATGGCGTCACCCTTGCGGTAGCTGCCGGGGTAGCCGTGGGCGGCCAGTACCACGCCCAGCGCCGGGCGGGGGTCCCACTCGACGGTGACTTCATTGAGGCGCTTTTCAAGCGCCGCCATGCACAGCTCAACCAGGTCGGATTTGAGGCGCATCATGATCGGCTGGGTTTCCGGGTCGCCGAATCGGCAGTTGTATTCGATAACCTTGGGTGCGCCTTCGGCGCTGATCATCAGGCCGGCATAAAGGAATCCGGTGTAGGGCATACCTTCGCTGGCGAGGCCTTTGACGGTGGGCTCGATGACTTCTTTCATCACCCGGTCGTGAACTTCCGGGGTGACCACTGGTGCCGGGGAGTAGGCGCCCATACCGCCGGTGTTGGGGCCGGTGTCGCCGTCGCCGACGCGTTTGTGATCCTGGCTGGTAGCCATGGGCAGAATGTTCTCGCCATCGACCATAACGATGAAGCTGGCTTCTTCACCGGTGAGGAACTCTTCAATCACGACACGGCAGCCGGCGTCGCCGAAGGCGTTGCCGCTCAACATGTCGCGCACGGCCAGTTCGGCCTGCTCGACGGTCTCAGCGACGATGACGCCTTTACCCGCGGCGAGGCCGTCGGCTTTGACGACGATCGGGGCGCCCTGTTCACGCACGTAGGTCACGGCCGGTTCGACTTCGGTGAAGTTCTTGTAGGCGGCGGTGGGGATGGCGTGACGCTCTAAAAAGTCCTTGGTGAAAGCTTTGGAGCCTTCGAGCTGGGCGGCCGCTTTTTCCGGGCCGAAGATGTTGTGGCCGCGGCTGTTGAAGAAGTCGACGATGCCTTCGACGAGGGGAACTTCGGGGCCGACGATGGTGAGGTGGATACCTTTTTCTTCGACGAGGTCAGACAGGGCGGAGAAGTTGTCGACGCCGATGTTGACGTTCTGGAGTTTGGGTTCGCGGGCAGTGCCGGCGTTACCGGGGGCGACGAAGACGGTGTCTACGGCGGGGTTTTGGGCGGCCTTCCAGGCCAGTGCATGTTCGCGGCCACCAGAGCCGATTACCAGGATGTTCATTCTTGAGTTTCCCCGTGCCTGTGTTTTAGGTGGGCTAGTTTAGCATTGTGCGCTGGGTTGCCGGGTAGGGACTGGGAGTCGGGAGGTATTTAAGAGTGCTTCGTTGCCAGTCCTGTGGCGGTCCTGGAGCTGGTGCCCCTTTCCGAGATACGCCGTAAACCCATCCTTGGGGGCTCGGCTGCGGCCGGTCCGGCCGCTCCAAGCATTCACGGCGCCTGCGGCCCTGGCCGCAGACGGTCTCGGAAAGGGGCACCAGCCCCAGAACCTTCCCGTATAGCGCGGGAATATTACGTACCTATTTCGGCAAGTGCCGGTGGGCGATAGTCGTCGCCCGATTCCGCGCTTAGTGGCGGAAGTGACGCATACCGGTAAACACCATTGCCATACCGTGCTCGTCAGCAGCGGCGATGACTTCGTCGTCGCGCATGGAGCCGCCGGGCTGGATTACGGCGCTGATACCTACCTTGGCGGCGTTATCGATGCCGTCGCGGAAGGGGAAGAAGGCGTCGGAGGCCATGACAGCGCCCTTCACTTCGAGGCCAGCGTGTTCGGCCTTGATGGCGGCGATACGGGCGGAGTTGACGCGGCTCATCTGGCCGGCGCCGACGCCGATGGTGCGGCCGTCTTTGGCGTAGATGATGGCGTTAGACTTGACCATCTTGGCGACTTTCCAGGCGAACAGCAGCTCGTCCAGTTGTTCGTCAGAGGGCTGTACCTTGGTAACCACCTTGAGGTCTTCCTTGGCAACCATGCCGTTGTCTTTTTCCTGTACCAGCAGGCCACCGGTGACGCGCTTGAAGTCGAAGGCGGTTGGACGCTCGGTAGTCCATTCACCGCACTCCAGCAGGCGCACGTTCTTCTTGGCGGAGACGGCGTGGGCGGCTTCGGCGCTGACCTTAGGTGCGATGATCACTTCGGAGAACTGCTTGTCGACGATCAGCTGGGCGGTCTCGGCGTCCAGTTCTCGGTTGAAGGCGATGATGCCACCGAAGGCAGACTCCGGATCGGTGGCGAAGGCCAGTTCGTAGGCGGTCTTGATATCACCGGCCACGGCCACACCACAGGGGTTCGCGTGCTTGACGATGACGCAGGCCGGCTCGTCGAACAGTTTGACGGTTTCCAGGGCGGCGTCGGTGTCGGCGACGTTGTTGAAGGAGAGTTCCTTACCCTGCAGCTGGTTGGCGGTGGAGACGGAGGCCTCTTCCGCGTCGGCTTCCACATAGAAAGCAGCTTTCTGGTGCGGGTTTTCGCCGTAGCGCATGTCCTGGGCTTTTTCGAACTGCACGTTGAAGGTGTTGGGGAACTCGCGGGCTTCGTTTTTGGTGTTACGCGCGCCGAAGTGGTTGGCGATCATGCCATCGTACTGAGCGGTGTGCTCAAAAGCCTGCACCATCAGGTCGTAGCGGGTTTCGTAGCCCAGCTGACCTTCGTTGGCTTTCATTTCTTCGATCACGGTGTCGTAGCTGTGGGCATTGACCACGATGGCGACATCTTTGTGATTCTTGGCGGCGGAGCGGACCATGGTGGGGCCGCCGATGTCGATGTTTTCAATGGCGGTGGGCAGGTCGCAGTTAGGATCGGCGACGGTGGCCTTGAAGGGGTAGAGGTTGACCACGACCATGTCGATGGGCTTGATGCCGTGTTCATCCATTACCGCGTCGTCCTTGCCGCGACGGCCGAGGATGCCGCCGTGCACTTTCGGGTGCAGGGTTTTGACGCGGCCGTCCATCATTTCCGGGAAACCGGTGTAGTCGGAAACTTCCACTACCGGAATACCGGCTTCGCCAAGCTGGCGGTAGGTGCCGCCGGTGGAGAGGATCTCCACGCCCATTTCAGATAGCTCGCGGGCAAATTCCACAATGCCGGTTTTGTCAGAAACGCTGATCAGCGCGCGGCGAACGGCCACCTTGTCAGTCATATCGCATCGTCCACTTGATTTAGAAAAGAACTGGTACAACAGAAAATAGCGAGGGGGGATGAGCCTGGCCCATCCCCCCTCGTCGAATTTTTACCGCTCCGGCCTGTGTCTGCCGGTAGCGGTTGGCCGCCTTACAGCAGGCCGTAGCGCTTGAGCTTCTTGCGCAGGGTACCCCGATTGAGGCCCAGCAGCTGTGCCGCGCGGGTCTGGTTGTGGCGGGTGTGCTTCATCACCACTTCCAGCATCGGCGCTTCAATCTCGGACAGCACCATATCGTACACATCGGTCACCATCTGACCGTCCAGGTGACGGAAGTAGTTTTCCATCGCCTGTTCAACCGCATCGCGCAATGCCTGCGGTTGTTGTAGTTGAGTCTGGCCCCCAGTGGATACCACATCGCTGGTATCCGGAATCAGTGCTTCGTTAGTCATGCCGCTTTTGCCCCTCTAGTTATTCGGCGTTCAAACCACTCACGAACGCTGGCATGTTGTGCTTCTGCGCTATCCAATCGGTTAAAGGTCTTACGAAAGTCCTCGCTGTCCGCGAGTGTTCTCACGTACCAACCCACATGTTTGCGGGCAATACGTACCCCCATAACCTCACCGTAGAAACGGTGCAGTTCACTCAGGTGAGTGATTAATATATCCCTAACTTCTTCCAGTGAGGGCTCCGGCAGCTGCTCCCCTGTTGCCAGGTAGTGGGCAATCTCCCGAAAAATCCATGGACGTCCCTGAGCCGCGCGGCCAATCATGACCGCCTTGGCGCCGGTGTAGTCCAACACCTTGCGGGCCTTTTCCGCGCCGGTAATGTCGCCGTTGGCAAAGACAGGTATCTTCACCGCGGACACAATCTCGGCAATGGTATCGAATTCGGCCTGACCATGGTAGCCACAGGCGCGGGTGCGTCCATGAACTGCCAGGGCAGAAATTCCGAGATCCTCGGCCATTTTGGCCACCGTCACGCCGTTGCGGCTATCCGGACACCAGCCAGTGCGAATTTTCAGCGTCACTGGGACTGAGACGGATGAAACCACCGCTTCCAGAATGTCGGCGACCAGTTTTTCGTCGCGCAGCAGGGCGGAGCCCGCCGCTTTTTTACACACCTTTTTTGCCGGGCAGCCCATGTTGATATCGATGATCTGGGCGCCACGCTCGGCGTTTGCCCGGGCCGCATCGGCCATCATCTCGGGGTCGCCGCCGGCAATCTGTACCGAAATAGGTCCCGCTTCACCGGCGTGATCGAGGCGCATCCGCGATTTGCGGCTGTTCCACAAGCTGGTGTCGGAGGTGACCATTTCTGATACCACGAGACCGGCGCCGAGCTCTCGGCACAGCGTGCGGAAGGGACGATCAGTAACGCCGGCCATGGGCGCCAGGATGACTGGTGCGCCGATGTTATAGGGGCCGATGGCGAAGCTGCTTGGTAATTCCGTGGGCAACTCGCCCTCCCGCGGGTCTGGTCTCAGTGGGTGTCAAAGAGCCGCCTATGATAGCGGCTGCCCGCCCGGTGGAAAAGCGAAAAAGCGCGCAAATTGTTCGATGGCTGGCCGTTTAGGGCGAACTTTGTGCAACAATTTGTAGCAATTTGCGCCATACCCTGGCGGGTGAGGGCCTCTTTAGGAATTACTGTGGCGCGATTCGCAGCTCGTAATTTACTGCCTCAGGGCCCGGATCAACGATATCCAGAGCGATATGCACGGGGTTGCCGACGGGCATCAACTTTCGTCCCGACAGCTCACCTTTGAGGTAGTCCTGAGGGGTGAAGCGACGGCTGGCCACCGGTGCATTCTTCAGGTCGGTGAAGCGCAGTTGCAGCGTCGGGAATGGCTGATCAAACGGCGCTCGATTGAGAATGACTGCTTCCACGGCGAGGGCGCCGGGGATCTGCGGGTGGCTGCGCACTACCAGGTTGGAAGTATGCATCGCGTTGATGTCCACCTGCGCCGGGAGCTTGCAGCCCAGGAGCGGGCAGATCTGGGCGTAGATGGCACGCCAGGGCTCGCGTTTGCTGAGTGTGTCGAAACGGAAGTAGGCGGTCTGGGCGGCCAGTGCCAGCATTAGTATCACAACGCCCAGTGTCCACGCCCATCCGGGGACCCGGTTGTGCCGTTTGGGTTGCCAGTTGACTTCGATGGGCGCGGGGCCAATGGCGGAGATCAGTTGGTCGCGCGGCAGAAGCGGGGCCTGGTCGCGTTGACTGGCGTCAATATGGTCGTCGGTGCTGGCGGATAGAGGCTCATCTGCATAGTCACCATGTTGCTGCTTTCCGGGGCGGCGGCTGGCGTCGGGCAGTATCTGGTCGTCGCTGTACAGGGTTTCGTCGTCGAGATCCGGCTGTTCGAAGTCATCGTCGCGGCGCTTGGCGGGTGCGATACCGCTGGATTCTTCGCGGGCGATTTCCTCGGCCCAGGGGTTATCGCTGGCCCGGCTCAAGTCGTCGAGGTCGTCGTCGAGGCTGCTGCCGAGGTCGAGATCCTGCTGGGTGTCTTCCTGTTCGTCGAGGTTCTGCCACTGGTGTTCGCCGAAGGCGTCGTCGATCAGCGGGTTCTCGCGGTTGGTTTCTTCCGGTTTGCCGGTGTTTTCTTTTGCCGCTCCTGAGTCAGGCTTGCCACTTTTGGGTTTTGTCCTGGGCAGTGTGTCCTCGTCGTCGCTGTCGTCGCCGTCCAGTTCGATGTCATCGTGGATGAGAAAATCGTCGTCTTCGAGGAGTTCGTCGATAGCCTTCTTAGTGTCGGCGGGGGTGGGGTCACCTTGGTTGAAGACGATGTTCTCGTCGGCGCGAAATACTTGCAGGCACGAGCCGCAGCGCACGGCACCACGGGCGGCGCGCAGCTGTTGTTCGCTGACGTGAAACGAGGTGCTGCAGTGGGGGCAGCGGGTGACCAGTTGCGACATGGAGTTCGACGATTATTGGTTTGGCGGGGAAGTTTATCAGCCGGAGGGCTTGTCGCGTAGTCCGTTTGGGCGCTTCGTAGGCTGGGTCTCGGGCGTCGCTGCTACCGATACTCTCTCGCGGGACACGCCGTAAACCCATCCCTGGGGGCTCGTCTGCGGC
>NZ_JAIVKJ010000005.1 GCF_020524885.1 Microbulbifer elongatus
GTAGTGTGGTGTTTCGCCATGTGAGAGTAGGTCATCGTCAGGCTTCTAAATAAAAGAAAGGGCCACCCATTTGGGTGGCCCTTTTTTTATTTAGGATACGGTGAATTACTGCCACTACCACGCAACCACGCAACCACGCAGCGCACCGCGCTGCCATGTGAGCGGTCGTGCGCGACCCCGGCAGCTCCAATGGAGCAGAGGCACGGGCGCCGAAGGCGTCGCAACGCGATGGCGAGCGCAGCTCGACACCCAGTGTAGGTCTGCAAATTTCCAGCGCACTCAAGCAGCGAACGAAACACCAAACGAAATACCAAAAAGCCCCGATCGCTAACGCGGTCAGGGCTTTTTTCGTTGCATAATTCCAGCATAGAGCCCAATTCCCCCCCGAAACACGTTTTTCACGTCATAGTCGTGAATTTCGGCGCCAAAATGTCGCTCATTTAACTGCCCTTAACTTTAATAACTGGAAAAGATGGGGTAAAAATGTGGCTGAGTTCAAATTTTCGATCTTCTACTACTCATCAATAACTGCTAGAGGAAGGGTTTAGCTCCTTTGGGTTATGTAGCGATAGAGTATGGGGAAGGGAGTTGCTCAAATAAAAGGCAAGGAATTGCCCGGTTGTAGCTGGTATCTATTTCGATTACTTCACCGATATTTGGTCACGTCTCATGTGGCTGGGTGACTACAAAGCGCTAAGGAGTGGCCATGAAAGCCGTTATTCTTGCCGGGGGCCTGGGGACCAGGCTCAGCGAGGAGACCACAGTAAAACCCAAGCCTATGGTCGAAATTGGTGGTATGCCGATCCTCTGGCATATCATGAAGACTTATTCTCATTACGGCGTAAATGACTTTATTGTCTGCTGTGGTTATAAAGGCCACGTGATAAAAGATTTTTTTGCAAACTATCTTGTAAAAACGGCAAGTATCACCGTCGACATGGTGAACAACTCCCTAGAAGTTCATAACCAGATATCCGAACCTTGGCGAGTAACTCTGGTGGAAACCGGTGAAAGTACATTGACTGGTGGACGCCTGAAACGGGTACGTGAATTTGTCGGTGACGAGACATTCTGCTTTACCTATGGTGACGGTGTTAGCAATATAAATATTTCCGAACTGATTCAATTCCACAAGCGAGAGGGCCTCATGGCGACTCTCACTGCAGTTCAACCACCAGGACGCTTCGGCGCCATAGCACTGGGAGAGAATGAAACAAAAATAAGTCGGTTCCACGAAAAGCCCGACGGAGACGGGGCTTGGATAAATGGTGGTTATTTCGTACTGGAGCCGAGGGTGTTTGATCTTATTGAAGGAGATGAAACCACCTGGGAAGCAGACCCGTTGAAAACTCTTGCCAGAGAAAACCAGCTAAATGCATTCAAGCATCGAGGTTTCTGGCACCCAATGGATACATTGCGAGATAAGCATTATCTGGAAAGTCTCGTTACTTCCAAAGATGCTCCGTGGATGGTTTGGTGAGCAAGGCAGCCCCCGAAATAACGGGTGACCGGTTAATTTCTCTTCGTATGGCCTCCAAGTGTTGTTTACCTCATGGACTATGACGCTATTGTAGTGGGCGCCGGGGTAGTTGGGCTCGCGGTTGCGAGGCAAATTGCCAAAGCGAATAAATCGGTACTGGTGCTGGAGCAGCATGCACTGCCCGGAACCGAGACCAGCGCGCGCAACAGTGAAGTGATTCACGCTGGGATCTATTACCCGACCGGGAGTCTGAAAGCAAAACTTTGCGTAAAGGGACGTGAACTTCTTTACGCGTATTGCGCAAAAAATCAAGTAACGTATCAAAAAACGGGCAAGTTGATTGTTGCAACAGAACCCACGCAGCTTCATACCCTGGAAAAAATACTCGCTCAGGGAAGAAAAAACGGAGTAGATGACCTCCGGGCAGTCGATTTGTGCAGCATCTCTGAAATGGAACCCGAACTGGATGTGCTCGGAGGCTTGTATTCCCCTTCAACCGGTATCATTGATGTTCACGGTCTGATTTTATCACTTCAGGGAGAGCTGGAGGCAAATGGCGGAATGCTTTGCTGTAACAGCCCTGTCGTCGCCCTTTCAAGCCCCGAGAAAGGTCGATTTAAGGTAGGTGTTGGCGGAAAAGACCCAACAACCGTCAGCTGTGGAATATTGGTAAATTGTGCGGGGCACAATGCACGAGTTATTAGCCAGAAACTACTCGGAAACCTATCCGACAAGATTCCACCGGCGTACTACTCGAAAGGTACTTACTTTTCTGTTTCTCGAAAACTTCCATTTTCCCACCTTATCTATCCGGTTCCCGGTGACGAGGGACTTGGTATTCACTTGACGCTCGATTTGGCCGGTTATTCCAGGTTTGGCCCGGATACCCAGTGGATCGAAAATTTAGACTATCAAATCGACGCTAAACGTGCCGAATCCTTTTGCCAGGCAATCCGCAGTTATTTTCCGGGGCTAAGGGACGGGGAATTGACTCCTGCGTATACGGGTATTCGGCCAAAAGTTACTGGACCGGGGGAGGCGGCTGGTGACTTCAGGATTGAAAATGAACGGTCACACGGGATTAGAAATTATATTTCGCTGCACGGTATTGAGTCGCCAGGATTGACTTCGTGCCTGGCAATTGCCGAAGAGGTATCTTTGGCGCTCGGTTTGTACGGCGCACTAGATGTTGATAATAAAATCATAGGTTCTCAAATATAAAACGTAACAGGCAGACTATGAAAGTACTAATTACAGGAAATCTGGGCTATATAGGTCCAACATTGACGCGGCATCTACGTGAAGTTAAACCGAATTTATACTTGGTAGGTTTGGATCAGGGATATTTTGCTCAATGTCTTAGTGGGCCGAGTGTTTTCCCCGAGGTAAAGCTTAACCAGCAATGGTTTGCAGACGTTCGAAGCCTGCAGCCCCACCACCTGGAAGGCTTCGATGCAGTTGTCCATTTGGCAGCAATAAGCAATGACCCAATGGGGAAAACATTTGAAAAAGTTACTCATGAAATAAATTGTGAGTCGAGTATTTCCATAGCGGCCATGGCAAAAGAGGCCGGTGTACGAAATTTTGTTTTTGCATCAAGTTGTAGTGTCTATGGGGCTGGCGGCGACGGAGCAAAACGCGAGAACGACGCGCTTAACCCGTTGACGGCGTATGCAAAGTCGAAAATTGGCACGGAAGACGGCGTGCGTAATCTCGCTGATGATCACTTCGTGGTGACCTGCTTGAGGTTTGCGACTGCTTGCGGTTTTACTGATCGTACTCGTCTTGATCTGGTATTGAACGACTTTGTGGCTGGTGCCGTGTCCACCGGTGAGATAAATATCTTGAGCGACGGGACACCCTGGCGTCCCCTTATTCACGTGGAGGATATGGCGCGTGCTATTGAGTGGGCGCTAATTCGCCCCGCCGATCTGGGAGGCGCTTTTCTCGCGGTGAATGCTGGCAGTGATGAGTGGAACTACCAGATAAGCGATTTGGCAAAGGCGGTTCAGCAGGTCGTGCCGGATACAAAAATTACCCTGAATACCAAGGCAGTACCTGACAAGCGGTCATATAAGGTGAACTTTGACCTTTTCAGGGAACTGGCCCCTGATCATCAGCCAAGGGTTTCACTGAAGGGGGCTGTTGAAGGATTGAAGAATGGGCTTCTTAACATAGGTTTTAATGACAGTAACTTTCGGAACTCCGAATACATACGGTTAAATGTGTTAAGCAGTCACATGGAAAATAATCGCATAGATAGCGATTTAAACTGGATTTCGTGAACCGGAGGCGATATGAAATTTGTTGAGACGCCTCTAAGCGGAGCATATATTGTTGATATCGATCCAATTTCAGATGATCGAGGCTTTTTTTCCCGCGCTTTCTGTATCGATGAATTCGAGGAATTGGGAATTGAAGGGAAGGTTTTGCAGGCAAATTTATCCTGGAATCCTAAAGCGGGGACGCTGCGAGGTATGCACTACCAGGTCGAGCCCTATCAGGAGACCAAGCTCGTTCGTTGTACGCAAGGCGCTCTTTACGATGTGATTATTGACCTGCGAAAGGACTCTTCGACTTTCGGGCAATCCTATGGTGTCGAACTAAGTGCGTCCAACCGGCGGGCGTTATTTGTGCCAAGGGGGTTCGCGCACGGGTTTGTCACCCTTAGTGACAACACTGAAGCCTATTATTTGGTGAGTGAACGCTACCAGCCAGGCTCGGAGCGGGGCATTCGCTGGAGCGATCCTCGTTTTGCGATCGATTGGCCCCTTATTCCGGATGTGATATCGGATAAAGACGCAAACTGGCCAGACTACAGCGAGTAAAATGTATGTTGATAATTGATAGTGCGTTACAGCGGCGAGCAGATTGCGGGGAGCCCATCCGGCTGGGAATGATTGGGGCTGGCTTCATGGGGCGAGGGGTTGCACTGAACATCGTTAACTCCACTCCGGGGATCGAATTGGTAGCGATAGCCAACCGGAATATCTCGGGTGCAGAAACGGCATATTTGGAGGCCGGGGTTGAGGATGTCGTTTGTGCTGATTCTCGCATTGAACTGGAGAGGGCTATTTCAAATGGACGTCCGGCAATTACCGAAGATGCCATCGCCGTGTGCCAGGCCGAAAACGTCGATGTCATTCTTGAGGTGACCGGAGCAATAGAATACGGCGCTAAAATCGCCCTTGAGGCGATACGTAACGGTAAGCACCTGCTCCTGATGAATGCTGAGCTGGATAGTACCATTGGGCCAATTCTAAAAATCGAAGCAGATAACGCTGGCGTAATTTACACCAATGTGGATGGGGATCAGCCCGGAGTTATCCTCAATCTATACCGGTTCGTGCGAGGTTTGGGGGTTCGTCCGGTGTTGTGCGGAAATGTTAAAGGACTACAGGACCCGTATCGTAATCCGACAACGCAAAAGGCGTTTGCCGAAAAGTGGGGTCAAAAACCCCATATGGTGGCGTCATTTGCTGACGGTACTAAAATATCTTTTGAGCAGTCCATAGTCGCGAACGCAACTGGTATGCGGGTTGCCCGGCGAGGAATGCTCGGACCCGAACTTCCACCGGGAACTCCACTGGAAAAAACGACGGAGATATACCCGCTGGAATACTTGGAAGAAGGTCCTGGTATTGTTGATTATGTTGTCGGGCCGTCGCCGAATGGAGGTGTGTTCGTGCTTGGCATGCATGATGATCCGAAACAGCAGCATTATCTCAATCTATACAAGGTCGGGCGCGGTCCATTGTATTGTTTTTACAATCCTTATCACCTGTGTCACCTTGAGGTTGCCAATACTGTCGCCAGGGCTGCGCTATTCCAGGATGCAGCAGTCACACCGTTAGCAGGCCCGATGGTTGACGTTGTTGCTACAGCCAAGATAGATCTCAAAGTGGGGCAGGTACTGGACGGTATCGGCTGGTACATGACATATGGACAAGCGGAAAACTCCGATACGGTATATGAAGAGAAACTGCTTCCAATGGGTTTGGCAGAAGGTTGTGTCCTGAAGCGCGATATACCTAAGGATACCGTTCTGACTTACGACGATGTCACTCTTCCTCCCGGACGATTGGTCGATAAATTGCGGTGCCGTCAGGATCAAATTTTTTTCAGTTTAAAACAAACAGAAGGAGAGTCACGTAATCGCATCGTCATAAGTTGAATGTGTGCTAAATTGATGTTCGCGAGTTCACATAGCCTTCGAATAATAGGGGATAAAAAATGACCCCGGAAAATAAATTGGTTGTACTTTCTGAGTATCCCCTACATAACAAGCATGTTGGTTATTCATTAATCTATGATCTCCATGGATTATTTCTGAGTTGGGGTATTCCTGTGCTAGACGTTGCACATAGGTATCCTCCTGAAGAAAAAAGTAATGCGATAAATCGGTTTCGAAATCCATATTGTATTCCGGATGTGGAGAGAGTGTGTGATATTGGAAGTCAGCTGCTTGTAATTTGCAGCGGTCCTCATTTTTTGAGGTCGTTGGCTAGCTTGGGGAAAAACGTTAATCGCTTCTCAAGTATCTCAGTCTATTTTACCGACAGTTTTGACTCATGCACTTTGAATGGTTTTGGGGCGAGTATTCTTAAAGGTGTTGACAGGGTTTTTTCAGGAATAGAGGAAATAGCTGATGACTTAAAGGTGCACCATGGGGTTGAGCGCTCATACTTCTTGCCTTTTGGGATTGATGCACTAACCTATGCGCGGACACCGAATAAGAACCTTATTGATGTGTTTGGCTATGGTCGAATCGACCAGCAGTTTCATAATCAGATCCAGCGTGTTTTCGGTAGCTTTTCTAGCCCCTATACATACGTCCATTCAACGTTCGAATCAGCCTCGATTCATGACATGCGTGAGCATCGCCAGCTGCATTGGAAGCTGATGTCATCAAGTAGTATAAATCTGTGCTTCGAATCAAGTCGCACTCCGCGGTTTTTAAATCGGTCACCGGTGCTTTATCGGTGGTTTGAGGCGTGGGCAGCTGGCAATTTAGTGGTGGGAAGTCGACCCAAATGTCGGTCAGCGGACAAGTTGATGGGGTGGGAAAATAGTACCGTTGAGTTGCCTGTAGACCCTAATGATGCTCCAGACGCCTTGGTGGAATTACTGGCTGACAGGGATCGATTAAAATCTATTCAGCTTGAAAATCAATTCCAAGTCCTTCGGCGCCACGACTGGCGGTTCCGTATTGCACAACTGTTTGGAGAAATGTCTATTTCTTTGCCATGTTGTCTCAAGGAGCAGCTTGAAGCTTTAAACGCTCTTGGTAGTAGGGAAGTCCAGCTGAAGCCGGGTACTCGCAGTATTTGCTAGTGGCGAATTTAATTCGTCACGATATGATATTTCTATAGACTCCCGGGCTTTCTTGCGGGGGCGTCGTTTTTTTAGACAGTTCGCCGGGCTCAATATTTACGCCACTCACACCTGATATCTTGCACTTATCCACAGTTCTATCCAGCGTTTCTGTGAGTAACGTACCTGTGAATAATTTTAAAAACTGTTTCAAAATCAATCCACAAGTAACCCTGCTATTTTTCGGGTAATGGCCTGGGCTGGCGCCCACAGAAAGTTACTCAAGGTCGTGGATGTACACAGGTGGAAATTTTTGCACAGACGAGTTAGATTGTGCACAACTTAGTTGTCCACAAGCTAAATAAATGGAGAGGCCCACTATGACAGACCTGTATTCGATCCCGGTTCAAGCCAGCGATGGGAAGCAGACCACGCTCGAGGATTACAAGGGAAAGGTTTTACTGATCGTTAATACCGCGAGTAAGTGCGGTTTCACTCCCCAATACAAGGGGCTGGAAGAACTGCATAGAAACTACAAAGATCGCGGGTTGGTTGTTCTCGGCTTCCCCTGCAACCAGTTTGGTCAGCAGGAGCCAGGAAATGACAGCGAGATTCAGGAGTTCTGCACCTTGAACTATGGTGTGAGCTTCCCGGTGTACGCCAAGCTCGATGTCAACGGATCCAGCGCACATCCTCTATTTTCCCACCTGAAGCAGGCTGCACCGGGAATTTTGGGAACGGAAGGGATCAAATGGAACTTCACCAAGTTTCTGGTCAACCGCGATGGGGAGGTCGTTAACCGGTACGCACCGAAGGACAAGCCGCAAGACCTGGCGGCAGATATAGAGAAACTGCTTTGAGTCAAACGTCAGCACATGGTCCGGATTCAGGTGACACGACGTTGAATCTGGACCGACAACTCTGCTTTGCTCTTTACGCGACTTCACGCGCCATGACGAAAGCGTACCAGCCTATGCTGCGCACGCTGGGCATCACCTATCCGCAATATTTGGTGCTATTGGTGTTGTGGCAATGGGATAGCGAGCAAAGAGATTGTGACCTTTGCAGCGTGAGTGCCCTGGGAGAACAGTTGATGCTGGATTCAGGGACACTGACGCCGCTACTGAAGCGAATGGAGCAGCAGGGACATGTGTCCCGTCGGCGGGGAATTCTCGATGAGCGGGTAACGCTTGTTCAACTTACGGACAGTGGGAGGTCGCTGCGGGCACGGGCCAGTTCCTGGAGAAGCAGCGCATTGGAGTCGCTGGCCGTGCCGCAACACCGGCTTGCAGATTTGCGGAAGGAGCTTTGGTTTCTACTGGATCATCTCCAATCCCCACCCTCAAAATAGGATGGATGTCTTGTGTTTGACGATCTATTGAATAGTTTATCTCATAAGTCCTGATTTTTTCTCTTATATTAGGATGGGTCTTGATGTTTGCTACCCTGCCGACTTATAGTTCACTCTGCTGACAGGGGGCCAATACCCGCTTGTCAGCGGGATGACGCCCCGTCGTTAAGTCAGACAACTGCTCAAAAGGCAGTTAAATTCGTCGTACAACACTCAGTACACTGAAAACAGCAGCCATGAAATCCAAAGTCCCTGTCGACCCAGCACCGTCGGTCGTGAGGCCTCGAGCCTCCAAACCCTACGTGATTTGCTCTTTTTCTCCCGCGGTGTTTCTCCGTGCCCAGTCTGCTGATGCCCTCCTGCGACTAGCAAGCCTGCTACGACTGCCGTACTGCGGCATATAATTTTATTCCCCTATCTCTCTACAGAATTCCGTACTTAATTCGAGCAGTGCATAGACAGCGGCGTCACCGCTGTTTAGCCTCGGGCCAGACTAGGAGATGAGCCCTGATGAACACTAAAAAAGATAAATTAGTCATTTTCGATACGACCTTGCGCGACGGTGAGCAGAGCCCCGGCGCATCCATGACCAAAGATGAAAAGGTTCGCATCGCCACCATGCTGGAACGCATGCGTGTGGATGTGATCGAAGCCGGTTTTGCGATTGCCAGCCAGGGCGACTTCGAAGCGGTGCAGGCAGTAGCAGAAACGGTAAAAGACTCGACAATCTGTAGCCTCGCGCGAGCCGTCAAACCAGATATTCTCCGTGCGGCCGAATCCCTGAAGAAGGCAAATTCCTCTCGAATCCACACCTTTATTGCCACTTCGCCGATCCACATGAAGTACAAGCTGCAGATGGATCCCGAGGATGTGCTGCGTCAGGCGGTAGAGGCGGTCAAGCTTGCGCGCCAGCATACTGATGATGTGGAGTTTTCTCTCGAAGACGGCAGTCGCTCCGAGCCAGAGTTCATGTATCGAATCATCGAAGCGGTGATCAAGGCCGGCGCGGGCACCATCAATATCCCGGATACCGTCGGCTACGGCGAGCCAGGGGAGTACGGTGCCATGTTCCGACGGGTCATTGAAAATGTCCCCAATTCCGACAAGGCCATTTTCTCTACCCACTGCCATAACGATCTCGGGCTGGCGGTGGCAAATTCCCTCTCGGCAGTGATGAATGGGGTCCGTCAGGTGGAGTGCACCATCAATGGCCTGGGCGAGCGTGCGGGTAACGCTTCACTGGAGGAAATCGTGATGGCCGTGCGTACCCGTCAGGATCTCTTCCCTGTGGAGACGAGGATCGACACTACTCACATTGTGCCTACGTCGCGGCTTGTTTCGTCGATCACGGGTTTCCCGGTACAGCCTAACAAGGCGATTGTGGGCGCCAATGCGTTTGCCCACGAGTCCGGTATACACCAGGACGGCGTGCTCAAGCACCGCGAAACCTATGAAATCATGCGCGCGGAAGATGTAGGTTGGGGGCAGAATCGACTGGTCCTCGGTAAGCACTCCGGCCGCGCAGCGGTAAAAGCGCGCTACGAAGAGTTGGGCGTGACCTTTGCGGACCCTGCGGAGTTCAACGTGTTGTTTCAGCGCTTCAAGGACCTCGCGGACAAGAAGCATGAAATATTTGATGAAGACCTGCAGTCCCTGATCTCTGGCGCCGCCGACCCGATTGAGCATTATCAGCTGGCGGACCTTGAAGTCCGCAGCAAAAGCGGTAGCAACCCCCAGGCACGTCTCGAGCTGCTCATCGATGGTGAAAAGAAAGCTTGCAGCGCAGACGGCAGTGGCCCAGTGGATGCCACCTTCAAAGCAATCGAATCGGTTGTGGGTAGTAATGCTGACCTGAAGCTTTACTCTGTCAATGCGGTTACCCAGGGAACTGACTCCCAAGGCAGCGTGACCGTTCGACTGGAGCGGGATGGCAAGTTGGTTAACGGTGTTGGTGCGGATACAGATATTCTGGTGGCATCCGCAAAAGCGTATCTGGATGCGTTAAACTTGCTGGCCAGCAAAAGCGCCAAGCCCCAAGGCGTTTGATCGCCAACCAAACCGGGATTTAATGTGAACGAACTGCAGCGGACGGAATATCTCACGGCACTGGGTGTGACCAGTTATATGCCGCGCTTTCGTCTGCCGCTGGCCCCGGAGCCCCTGCAGGCACCATTGCCACCACCGGTTGAGGAGCAACGCAAGCCCGCGCCGCCGGCGGCAGCTGTTATGGCGGCCGTTGGCGTTGCTGGCGAGCCGTCTGGCCTGAAGAGCGATGCGCATAAGCCGTCGGACCTCGAGGCCAATCCAGCCAAGTCCTCGCCAGATATGGGGCGGGTCATTGGCAGTATTACCGCAGAGAGCCGTGTTTCTGCCGCGGTAGCCCAACCAACGACCGTTGCTCCTCCGCAACGGAAGGTGGCGCCTTTTGTGTTGAGTTACTGGCGGCTGGGTGAGGAAGTTCTGGCAGTCGACAGCCGTGAACCGGGTACTGCACTGCCGGTTGAGGCCCTGTTCGGAAATATTGCGCGCGCACTTGGCTGGCATAAGCTGGAGTCCGAGCGCAACAAACTCCGCTGGCCACTGGCCGAAAACCCGTTTGCGGCTGCAGCAGGGGCGGATGATGCCAGGGATACCTGTAGCAGCTGGCTGGAAGCGGCGTACCTGCGCAATCCGGTAAAGACTATCTGGCTCATGGGGCAGCAAGCGAGGGAATTCTGTAATCCTGTATCGCAGGGCGCTGAGACAGAATCCTTGAGTGACTGGCAAGGTGTGCGTGTGGTATCGATGCCAAGTCTGACCGAATTGCTGCAGGAGCCTGCACGCAAGCGGGAAGTGTGGAACCTGCTACGCAAGGTGTATCCCGATCAGACCCGGCGCTGAAACAGTGTTTTTTTCTAACTGAACCCCTGTCAATACGGACAGATAGCCGGCCACGGAAGTCGCCCCAGTGAATCCTCCTCCCGATACAGTACTCGAAACCTTTTTTTCTGGCACGCCGATGTGTCTGGCACAGGCCAACCCGTCGGATTGTGATGCGCTGGCCGCATTGGCCCGAAGTGCCCATAGTCACCCCTGGAGTGCGAAGCAGTACCGGGATAGCCTGGCTTCGGGGCACACCTGCTGGATATTGCGCACCGCCGATGAGACAGAGCAGGGTAGAGGGGAAATTGCTGCTTGCTGTGTGGTCAGCCGCTTGTTTGATGAAATAGAAATTCTGGATGTCGCAGTGGCCCCGCAGTGGCGCCGTCAGGGCGTAGGTGGGTACTTGTTGCAGAGAATCTTTTCCGAGCTGCCGGAAGATATTGCGCGTGTGTTGCTGGAAGTGCGTGCTTCCAATCGCCCGGCCCGCGCCCTGTATCACAAGCTTGGTTTTTCCGAAGACGGGCGTCGAAAAAACTATTACCCCAAACCGGACGGTAGTCGGGAAGACGCCTTGTTGATGAGTCTGGTATTGTAGCGGTACCTCTCGGGGAAGTGCTTGTGGCGCAGTGACAGGCTCCAGTGCCAAGCCATAGTGTCAAGCCAAAGTGCCAGAGTACCGTGCCAAAGCTCCTTGTAAGTCCCCCAAGCAAAATTCCGGATTGACCATGTCTCCCAAACGTTCCCATCCGTCCCTGCTCGAAGGCCCGGTCGCGGCGCACCTGCAGCGTCTCGCATTGCCTATGGTGTGGGGCATCCTCGCCACCATGTCCTTCAACGTAGTGGATACCTATTTTGTCGCCCAGCTGGGTGATGCGCCCCTCGCGGCAATGAGCTTTACCTTCCCGGTGGTCATGGTGATCAATGCGCTGGCGATCGGTCTGGGTGCGGGCACTTCGTCGGCGGTGGCGAGAGCATATGGCGCTGGAGACATGGCTCGGGTACGCCAGCTGGTGAGCGATGCCACTTTTCTTGCGTTATTGATCGCCCTGGCTGTCAGCGTGGCGGGACTTCTGACCATTGAGCCGTTATTCCGGCTAATGGGTGCCGAGCCGCCCCTGCTGCCACTTATTTCTGAATATATGGTGCCCTGGTACCTGGGCGCCATGTTTGCGGTGGTGCCTATGGTCTCTCTGTCGGCGCTGCGCGCAATCGGCAACAGTGCGATTACCGGCAAGATCCTGATGGCGGTAGCGCTGTTCAACCTGATACTCGACCCGCTGCTGATTTTTGGTTTGTTCGGCTTTCCGCGACTGGAGCTACAGGGGGCAGCACTGGCAACGGTGATTGCTCGCGCGTTGAGCTTTGCCATTGCTCTGTACGTCCTGGTTAAACGGGAGCAGATCCTCACTAGGCCCAGCTGGCAGTGGCCCGCTCTGCGGGAATCCTGGGGTTCTCTGTTGTCCGTGGGGCTGCCGGCGATTGCCACCAATGTAATCATTCCTATGTCTGGCGGTGTTGTGGTTGCCCTGGTCGCTTCTCACGGGGTGGATGCCGTGGCGGGTTTGGGGGTTGCGTTACGCATCGAGCCCGTCGCATTGATTGTGTTTTATGCCCTGTCTTCCGTAGTTGGCCCTTTTATGGGGCAGAATGCCGGAGCCGGGTTGTATCCGCGTTTGTCTGAAACCGTGGTAGTGCTGGCAAAGTTCTGCCTTCTATTTGGCACCGGGCTCGCGCTTGTTTTGTGGCTGATCGCTGCTCCGGTTGTCTCGCTGTTCAGTGATTCCCCGCAAGTGACGGCCGTGGCTGTGGCCTACTTGAGTCTGGTGCCATTCAGCTACGTTGGCTACGGATTCGTGATGTCTGCCAATGCCGCCTTCAATGGCCTGGGGCATCCATTGCCGGCTACTCTGATTTCGTTCCTGAGGGTTCTTGGGGTCTACCTTCCTCTTGCCTGGCTTGGCAATCGGCTGTGGGGAATTCAGGGATTGTTTGTGGCCACGATGATTTCCAATCTGGTGTTGGGAGCATTGGCCTTGTGGTGGTTACGACGCTACCTGAACACTCTCAGTGTAGCGTCTGCAGAACCGGCAAAAGTGGGAGTGATTGCAAAGTGACAGGATGCAAGGCCGCGGAAAAAATGAAGGCAAGATCTCTCCGGCAGGGGGAGGCTTTTTGCTGGAAAGCACTGTGTGCAATGTGGTTGATTTTATTTTGTGCACAGGCGAACAGCCTTGCTGACGAGCAAAGCACGTTTGACCGTTACCCGATCCACTTTACCACGGTAAATGACACCGCTATTGCCTTTCAGGATATGGGCCCGCGCGATGGCGAACCGGTGCTGTTGATCATGGGCCTCGGCGCGCAGATGCTGCACTGGGGCGATACCCTGGTACAGGGCCTGATTGATAGTGGTTACCGGGTCGTCTTACTGGATAACCGCGATACGGGCCTGTCGCAGAAATTCTACCGCCTATCCGCGCCGCCGGTATGGTGGACCCTGGTGCGGAACAAAGTGGGTTTTACCCCGGAGCCCGCCTACACACTGGCTGATATGGCCGGCGACGCGGTAGGGGTGCTGGATGCACTGGATATTGAACGCGCGCATATTGTCGGTGCGTCCATGGGCGGGATGATTTCGCAGATACTTACCGCGCAATATTCTGACCGGGTGTTGAGCCTGACATCCATCATGTCCAGCTCCGGCGCGCCGGGACTGCCTGAGTCGGAACCCGAGGCAATTTCCGCTCTGGCTTCTGGCGCCGACACCGGCCTGTCCCGCGCGGAAGAGTTGCGCAATCGAGTAGCCATTGCCCGGGCTATTGGCTCCCCAGAGTTTTTCAGCGAGGCCCACGCCTCGCAGCTTGCCGGCCGGGTGCTCAATCGCGGTAGTTATGCTCCTGGTGTGGTGCGTCAGTTCCAGGCGATTCTCGCCAGTGGTGATCGATCCGAATTGCTGGCGGGTATCGCGGTGCCAACACTGGTAATCCATGGAGAACAGGATCCGCTGTTGCCCGTGGACCACGGTAAAGATACTGCGCAAAAGATCCCGCAGGCGCGTTTCGTCCCGATTGTAGGGATGGGGCACGCCCTCGAGCCGGCTGTTAGCGAACGAGTGCTGGCGGCACTGCTCCCGTTCCTGAAGGCGCTGCGCCGTGAAGCGCCGGCACCATCTTTACCTGTTGCTACTCAGTAGGCCTCCAGTACCTATTTTGCGATAGGCTGAGTGGCCATCTCCAACCACTCGCGGGTGTGTTCATTCACCAGCGGTCCCAGAGTTTGCTGCACTTTTTGGTGGTACTGATTGAGCCAGTCCACCTCGCTTTCAGTGAGCAGTGACGGTTCGATTAACTGGCGCTCGATGGGCGCCAGAGTCAGATCCTCGAACTCCAGAAAACCCGGGTGCTCTTTGCAGGGTTTTACGTAAATCAGGTTCTCGATTCGAATGCCATATTCACCGGCTCGGTAAAAGCCTGGCTCGTTGGACACGATCATGCCCGCCTCCAGCGGAACATTGGTTGTTGCCTTGCCGATCCGCTGCGGCCCCTCATGCACACTCAAAAAGCTCCCCACCCCGTGTCCGGTGCCGTGGGCGTAGTCGAGGCCCGCGTGCCACAATGACTGGCGCGCGAAAGCGTCGATCTGTTCACCAAAGGTGCCTTCCGGGAAGCGCAAAGTGGCAATAGCGATATGCCCTTTTAACACACGCGTAAAATGTTCTTTCGCCTCTGGCGAAACATTGCCAAGGGCGACGGTGCGGGTGACATCGGTAGTGCCGTCCGGGTACTGACCGCCGGAGTCGATCAGATAAATTCCCTCCGCTTGCATAGGTAAGCTGGACTCTGGGCTCACCCGATAGTGCACGATAGCGCCGTTGCCGCGATAGCCGGAGATGGAGTCGAAGCTGTCGTCGGTAAACCCTTCCCGCTTTTCTCGCTTGCTGCGCAGGAGCTTGACCGCTTCCAGCTCACCGAAGTTTTCCTGTTTTACAGCATCAGGCAATTCAGCGAGAAACTCGCAAAATGCGGCGCCATCACGTATATGTGCGGCGCGGCTGCCTTCAAGCTCTACGGTGTTCTTGCGCGCTTTAGCGGCAGTAATTGGATCCCGCTGCAGGTGGACCTCTATTTCGCGGTTGCGCAGTTCGTGCAGTGTCCAGCAATTGGTGAGTAGCGGATCCGCCCACACGCTCTGGACATGTTGGCGCTCGGCAGTGAGGAAAAGGCTGCTTTTGTCATGTAACAGTTCAACTTCCGGTCCCAGGTGCTGGCGCAGTGCATCACTGGTTGCGTCTTCTGCGAGATACAGGCTGGCGCTGCCGTCCCGGTAGAGGAATCCCATGGACAGCGCGACCGGCAGGTGGGGAATGTCGCTGCCACGGATATTGAATAGCCAGGCGCAGACTTCCGGCGTGGCCAGCCAGAGCGCGTCCTGATTTTTATCATTGATCAGCCTGGCGATTCTCTGGCGCTTGCTTGCGGACTCCTCGCCAGTAAAGGTCAGTGGGTGCGGGCGTGCCGGACCGCTTGGGGGAGCGGGGCGGTTCTGCCAGACGGTGTCGATAGGATTGTTTTCTATCGGGCGAAGCTGGACACCCTGCTCCTCGAGGCGTTTCCTGAGTGGTGCGAGTCCGGGTTCCGTGTGGAGACGCGGGTCGTATCCAACGGTGTCACCGGCGCCCAGTGCGCCGCAGAGCCAGTTTGCAATGTCCTCAGCCGCGAGGCTCCGCTGTTCGATGGGCTGATCACCGATTTGTTGCTGGGCCTGGATGGTGTAGCGGCCATCGACAAACAGGGCGGTGCGGTTGTGGGCAAGGGCGGCGAGGCCGGCGGAGCCGTCAAAATCGGTGAGCCAGGCGAGGCGTTCGTCGCAATCGGGTACGTACTCATTTTGGTATTCGTCACAGCGGGGTACCAGAAAGCCCTGGATCTCCAGTTGCTCCAGTGCCATCTGCAGTGACTCCAAGCGTTCCTGACTCATTATCCACCTCTATAACTTGTATGCTTTTTGCAGTCTAACAGCCCCCAGAGTACTGCGCCGACGTGTATAATGCGCGCCTGTTTTTTATCCAGCCGTATACAAGTTCTTTATGGGCCAATCACCATCCCTGGCGGGCATCAATGGCCGCCGTACCTTCGCCATCATCTCCCACCCGGACGCCGGTAAGACTACGGTGACCGAGAAGCTGTTGTTGTTCGGAAATGCCATCCAGCTGGCGGGCTCGGTGAAGGGCAAGAAGGGCCCCCATGCCCGCTCTGACTGGATGACCATGGAGCAGGAGCGGGGTATCTCCGTGACCTCATCCGTGATGCAGTTCCCCTACAAGGAGCGGGTGGTGAACCTGCTGGATACTCCGGGGCACGAGGATTTCTCCGAGGACACCTACCGGGTACTGACCGCAGTGGATTCCGCGCTGATGGTGATCGACGGCGCCAAGGGCGTCGAGGACCGCACCATCAAGCTGATGAATGTGTGTCGCCTGCGCACCACCCCGATCCTGTCATTCATCAACAAACTGGACCGGGATATCCGCGACCCCATCGAGGTGATGGACGAGATTGAGGAGGTGCTGAATATCCAGGCGGCGCCGATCAACTGGCCGCTGGGATCTGGCAAGCTCTTCAAGGGCGTGTACAACCTGTATACGGACACCATTCATGTGTTCAAGCAGGGCCAGGGGCACACCATTCCGGAAGATGTGCAGATCAAGGGACTGGATTCGGAAGAAGCGACAGCGCTGCTGGGGGAGGACGCCGACGAGATTCGCGAGGAAATCGACCTCGTGCGTGGAGCGACCCATGAGTTTGACCTGGAAGCCTATCGCGCCGGTAAGCTGACACCGGTGTTCTTCGGTACTGCACTCGGCAATTTCGGCGTGCGCGAAATGCTGGACGGCTTTGTGGAGTGGGCGCCGGGCCCGCAGTCGCGGGAAACCGATGAGCGCGAAGTGCAGCCCAGCGAGGACAAGTTCTCTGGCTTCGTCTTCAAGATCCAGGCGAACATGGATCCCAAACACCGCGACCGCATTGCCTTTATGCGGGTCTGCTCCGGTACTTACACTCGCGGCATGAAAATGAAACATGTGCGTATCGGCAAAGATGTAAAAATTGCCGATGCGGTGACCTTTATGGCAGGCGACCGCACCCATGTGGAAGAGGCGATTGCGGGGGATATTATCGGCCTGCACAATCACGGCACTATCCAGATTGGCGACACCTTTACCGAGGGCGAGAGCCTGAAGTTTACCGGTATTCCAAACTTTGCTCCGGAACTCTTCCGCCGTATTCGTCTGAAGGACCCATTGAAACTGAAACAGTTGCAGAAGGGGTTACAGCAGCTATCCGAAGAGGGATCTACCCAAGTATTTTTCCCGCTGGATAATAATGACATTATCGTCGGCGCGGTGGGGGTGCTGCAGTTTGAGGTCGTCGCTTATCGCCTGAAAGATGAATACAAGGTGGAAGCCATTTACGAAAACGTGAATGTGAACACCGCGCGCTGGGTCGACAGCGAGAGCGCCAAGGAGCTGGAGAACTTCAAGCGCAAGGCCAGTATCAATCTCGCGCTGGACGGTTCGGGGCACCTCACCTACCTGGCACCGACGCGAGTGAATCTGCAGCTGGCGGAAGAGCGCTATCCAGATGTTCGTTTCTACGCGACCCGCGAGCACTGATGGAGTGCGGCTCCACCCTGGCGACGTAATAAATAAGCCTAGAGCAGTAATGAAGAGCAGAGGGCAGTAACTGTGACAATTTCGATCCCCAAACAGATTCCGGCAGAGGTTCCGCGCCTCAAGAGCCGTATCGTTGGCGCGATTGGCAAGGCCATCGTAAAACTGATGGGTTGGCGCTTTGACGGCGAATTCCCGGCAGAGAAAAAGCTGATGGTGGCGATGGCCCCGCATACCTCGAACTGGGACTTTTTCGTGGCCATGCCGTTTCTGATGGCGATGCGGATCAAGGTCTCCTACATGATGAAAAAAGAGGCCTTTATCTTTCCGTTCAAGCGGCTATTTATTGCGCTTGGCGGTCTGCCGACCGACCGCAAGGCGGCCGGCGGTTTGGCAAAGCAGATTTCTTCCGCCTATCGTCAGCATGATCAGATGTGGGTCGCGATCATGCCGGAGGGCACGCGCAAGCGCGTGGCCAAGTGGAAGACCGGTTTCCTGCGAATTGCCTATGCTGCGGATGTGCCGATCCTGCTGATTGCCTGGGATTTTCCCAACAAGCGAATCTGTGTCGATTCCCTGTATCGCCCGACAGGCGACCTGGACACCGACATGCAAGAAATCCAGCGGCGTTTTGCCAAATATCAGGGCTGCCGGCCGGAAAACCAGACGGAATTCGAGGAGGTCGCCTGATCTTTCTGGAGCCAACCCACTAATGGAACTCGTCACCGCAATCACACCAGAGGCCTATCTGCTGTTGACTGCGGTGGCTTTCGTTGCCGGCTTTATCAGCTCCATCGCCGGCGCTGGTGGCATGCTGACACTCCCGGCCTTGTTATGGGTCGGCATTCCTCCGCTGGACGCTCTGGGTACCAACAAATTCCAGAGCGTATTCGGTACCCTTTCTTCGGCGTTAAACTTTTTCCAGAAGGGACATCTCGACCTGCGGCCAATTTGGTCTGGGCTACTAGCCGCTATGGCTGGCTCAGCGTTGGGGGTGTGGGCGGTGACACAGCTTGGTGGAGAGCAGCTGCGCACCCTGTTGCCCATATTGCTGATTGGACTCGCCCTGTATTTTGCGTTCTCCCCGAGAATTTCCGACGTGGACATGCGGCCGCGTATGAGTAACGGCTGGTTCAATCTGCTGGTTGGCGGCGGGATTGGCTTTTACGGTGGTTTCTTTGGCCCGGGCATGGGTTCATTCTACGCCCTCGCATTCGCCGCGCTGCTGGGGTACAACATGCGCAGAGCCACGGCCCATACCAAACCACTTGTACTGGCAACTAATGCCACGGCTATGGTGATCTTTATGCTCGGTGGGCACCTGCTGTGGGGGCTTGCACTGGCTATGTCAGCGGCGCAGTTTGTCGGGGCGCGACTGGGCTCAAATATGGTAATTACCCGCGGGGTCGTCCTGGTCAAACCGGTCATTATCCTCGTCACCATTGCGATGGCGGTACACTTGCTGCTGGGAGGGGGAACCCGCTAGCCGACAAGCACGGAGGGATTTCCGATGAGCATCGTCATAACAGTGTGTCTGGCCTTTTGTGTATTCGCACTTGTTGTATGGGGACTGATGCATATGCGCACGCCGCGCTTTCGCATGGAGCGGGATCAGTTCCAGCGAGGGCTTGAAGATGTGATTGCCGGGCAGGCGGACGACAATGAATGGCGTGTGCTGACCGGCTATCCCATGCGACACGACCCGCCGCTGGAAGAACTGCGGCTGGAATGCATGCAGATTGAAGAAGATGAGTACACCGGTAAACTGCCTTATTTGTTTACTGACACCGGCCTGAACCGGTTGCGCGAGGTGCGCGAGCGCCTGCTGTCCCTGCCGTCGCAGGGCGATTCCGAATAATTAACGATTGAAACACTCTCGAAGCTGTAATTGGAGAAACCATGTTGAAACCCCTGATGAGCTTTACCGGCGGTCTCGCTGCCGCATTGCTGACGATGACAGCACACGCAGTTCCCCTGAAACAGGAAGACCTGTCAGTCGCAGAGGTACTGCGGGATCGCGCGCTGGAGTCCTCTGATGCCTATAGCCTCGTTGAGTCCCTGACCGTAGAAGTCGGGCCGCGCCGCGCTGGCACCAAGGGGGACGAGCGTGCGGTTGCCTGGGCTCAGGACAAGATGAAAGCGCTGGGGTTTGATCGCGTATATACCGAACAGATTGATGTAAAGCGCTGGGCCCGTGGCCATGCCCACGCGGAGGTGACGGCACCTTTCCCGCAGCCGCTGGTGGTAACGTCTCTCGGCTACGGCGCCTCCACGCCGGAAGGTGGCCTCACTGCGGAGATCGTCGAATTTGCCGATGTGGAAGCGCTGATGAAGGCGCCGGCACGCAAGGTGAAAGGCAAGATCGCCTTTATCAACAAACGCATGGATCGCGCCCGCACCGGTGAGGGCTATGGCCCTGCGGTACAGGGGCGCAGCAAGGGGATGCGGGCTGCGGCAGAAAAGGGCGCAGCGGCGATGATGTTGCGCTCAGTGGGTACCGATTCTGATCGCTTCGCGCATACCGGGATGATGTCCATTGACGGCGTGGAGAACCCGATTCCCGCGCTCGCCCTGTCAGCCCCCGATGCCAATTTGCTGGAAGCCATGCTGGAGCGTGGCAAGCCGGTGGAGGTGAAGCTGAATGTCCACAATGAGGCACTGGCAGATGGCCCTTCGTTCAATGTGATCGGCGAAGTCGTCGGGCGCGAGAAGCCGGAGGAAGTGGTACTGATCGGCGCGCATCTGGACAGCTGGGATGAGGGCACTGGCGCACTGGACGACGGCGCTGGCGTTGCCATTGTTATGGAAACCGCGCGCCTGATCGCGGAACTGCCCCAGCGTCCCCGCCGTACCCTGCGCGTGGTACTGTTCGGCGCCGAGGAGATTGGCCTTGTCGGTGCCAAGCAGTATGTGGATGCTCACCAGAATGAGCTGGATAAGATCATTATGGTGTCCGAGTCCGATTTTGGTGCCGGCAAGATCTGGCGCTTCGATACTCGTGTACCGGAAAGCAAGTTCGCTATTGCGGACCAAATGATGCAGCTGCTCGCACCGCTGGGTATCGAGCGCGGCAACAACAAGTCCTATGGCGGTCCCGACAGCAGCGTTTTTGTTGCCCGGGGCGTTCCGGCGATGGGGCTGTACCAGGATGGCACTGACTACTTTGACTATCACCATACGCCCAACGACACTCTGGACAAGGTAAAGCCTGAAAACCTGAAGCAGAATGTGGCTGCCTGGGTGGTGATGTCTTTTCTCGCCGCCGAAATGGAGGGCGACTTTGGACGGGTGCCCACCGAGCACTGATACCGACTTCAGAAACCCCGCAATCGCGGGGTTTTTTGTGCGCCAATTGGCGCCTTGTTCGTCTTACCTGCAAATTCATTGACTTTATTTTTTGCCGTCGTGCATGCTTCGACTACATTCACCTCAAGTCAACAAGGAGTGCACAATGGCAAACGTCACGATGAAGGGAAATCCGGTGGAAACCGTGGGCGAGCTACCCGCAGTGGGCGACCAGGCGCCGGCTTTTACCCTGGTACAGGGTGACCTCTCTGATCTCACTCTGGACAGCCTCGCGGGCACGCGTGTAGTGCTGAATATTTTCCCGTCTGTGGATACCGGTACCTGTGCCACTTCTGTGCGCACTTTCAATGAAAAAGCGACTGCACTGGATAACACTGCGGTAGTCTGTATTTCAGCAGATCTGCCCTTTGCCATGAGCCGCTTCTGTGGCGCCGAAGGAATCGAAAACGTCAAACTTGGGTCCGCATTTCGCTCCGAGTTTGGCAGTGATTACGGCGTTACCTTCAAGTCCGGCCCACTTGCGGGACTGCTGTCGAGGGCGGTAGTGGTGATCGACGAGGCGGGTAAAGTTGTTTATACCGAGCAGGTGGCGGAAATTACCGACGAGCCCGATTACGAAAAGGCACTTGCTGCCCTTTAATTCACTGAGTCCCGATCTGCCGTTGATCAATCACGGGAGCCTCATGAAATCCTGGTTTCGCATTGCCGCGATACTCTGTCTCGTCTGTTTATCAGTTCCCGGGGCATTCGCGGAATCTGTGGAATATCAGATCGAGCGCATGAAAGATAATGTTTATCGGTTTACCGCCGGAAACTATCGCTCGGTATTCATGGTCGGTGATAGCGGTATTTTTATCACCGACCCACTGGGGAAAGCTGCCGCACAGTGGTTGAAGCGGGAATTGGGTGAGCGGTTCGATGTGCCGGTACGGTATATGGCCTACAGCCACAACCATGTGGATCACACCATGGGCGGGGAAGTATTCGCAGACGCCGGTGTGACGGTGCTTGCGCATCAGTACGCTGCAGAGGACCTGGCATGGACCCGGGCACCCACGGCCATGCCAGATGTCACTTTCGAAAAAGAGCTTCGGGTCAACCTCGGAGCCGACTATGTACTGCTGCGCTACTACGGCCCCAATAATGGCCGCGGTTCGGTAAGCATGCGTTTTATGCCGGCGAATGTGATTCACGTGGTGGACTGGGTGGTGGTCGGGCGCATGCCCTACCAGAATCTGCCGGGCTACGATATTCACGGAATGATCCGCTCAACACGTGAGCTTCTCGGCGAAGCCCCTTTCGAACTGTTTATCGGTGGTCACGCAGAGGCGGGAGGGCGGAAAGACGTCGAGCGCTATCTGCAGTACCTGGAGAGCCTGTACGCGGCCGTGCGTGATGGCATGCTCGAAGGAAAAGACCTGGCGACATTAAAGGCAGACATTCGCTTGCCGGAATTCAGTGACCTGAAAATGTACGAGGCCTGGCTGCCCTCGAATATCGAGGGCGTATACCAGACCCTGATCGACCAGTCGTACTTCAATATGCGCGAGGACATTCGCCCCGCGCCCTGAATCGCGTTGTTCGCGAACGTACGCACCACCGGTTATCGGTGTTCTCCTCTGAGCCCCAGTACCTGCTCCTGAAGCTCTTCCAGTTTGACCGCCGATGCCTCCATTGGTTTTCCTGCAACCACGCCAACTCTGGACCAGAACCTCTTCGGTAGTGTGCTGAACGCGTGCCCATCTTTGTGGCTGAAGAAACTACCCCAAAGGCCGCGCAGGGCCATGGGGATGACGGGTACCGGCGTGCGCTGCAGGATTTTTTCGATACCCGCCTTGAACGGTTGCAGCTCGCCGTCTTTGGTCAGCTGGCCTTCCGGGAAAATACACAGCAGATCTCCGTCTTTCAGGCCCTGCTCAATGTCTTCAAATGCTTTGGCGTAGCCCTCGGGATCCTGTTGCCGCGAACAAATGGGAATTGCTCGGCTGGTTTTGAAAATAAAGTGTAAAACCGGGATCTCGTAGATGGGCTTGTACATGATAAAGCGGATAGGGCGGCGCACTGCACCGGCCAGCAACAGAGCGTCCACATAGCTCACATGGTTGCAGGCGATAATTGCTGGGCCCTCAGCGGGGATTTTTTCCAGTCCCTCATGCTTCACCCGGTACATGGTGTGTGACAGCAGCCAGATCAGCAGGCGCATAGCAAACTCGGGTACGCGGTTAAATACGAAAATGGCGACTGCCGCATTCATCAGGGCGATGATCAGGAAGAACTGCGGGATGGTTGCCTTGAGGACATTGAGAAATACGATGCCGAGAAGTGCGGCCACCACCATAAACAGGGCATTGAGCACGTTATTGACGGCAATAATTCGCGCACGGATCGTCGGTTCCGATCGTTCCTGCATCATTGAATACAGGGGGACGATAAAGAACCCACCAAAGATGCCGATCAGGGTCAGGTTGATGAGAATGCCGAGGGATCCATCGGTTGCCCAGAAGGCCGCTACCGTGGATTCGCTGGGTGGTTGGTAGGCGCCGGTACTCATCCCCAGCAGGATACCCACGATGGTAAGTCCCGCGGCGCCAATGGGCACTAGCCCCAGCTCCACTCTACCGCCGGAGAGCCGTCCACACAGTAATGACCCTACCGCTACGCCGATGGTAAAGCAGCACAGCAGCAGGGTGACCAGTGACTCGCTGCCGCCCAGGACATTGCGGGTGAGGCTGGGAATCTGGGTCAGGTAGGCTGCGCCCAGCAGCCAGAACCACGATATACCAATAATCGCGTAAAACACCGATGGTGTTTTCGCGGCCTCCTTCAGAATGCGCCCAGTCTGGGTGATCGGGTTGTAATTGATTTTCAGGTCTGGCGCCGGTGCTTCTGCCTGCGGGATATTGCGCGCAGCGAGATAGCCGAGACCGGCGGTGGTCATGATGA
Source organism: Microbulbifer elongatus (assembly GCF_020524885.1). Lineage (GTDB taxonomy): Bacteria > Pseudomonadota > Gammaproteobacteria > Pseudomonadales > Cellvibrionaceae > Microbulbifer > Microbulbifer elongatus_A. The sequence goes on from NZ_JAIVKJ010000005.1 coordinate 23,923, forward strand.
TTGCGGATATCCACCATAGCCCGAACTGTCCTTCACCGGTTTGCCCGGCCAGGAGGCCGCCGACAATGGTACCCAGCAGAATGGAAACAAACGTGCCCATTTCCACCAGGGCATTGCCCCCAACCAGCTCGTTTTTCCTAAGGTGCTGGGGCAGGATTGCGTACTTAACCGGGCCAAAGAAGGCGGATTGCACGCCGAGCAGGAACAGGACAGTCAGGCAAAGATAATTGTTGCCGCTGAACAAGGCCGCCACACCAAAGCTACCAATACCTATTTCCGCCAGTTTTATCCGTCGAATCAGGGTACTTTTATCGGTTTTATCCGCCACCTGCCCTGCAGTCGCGGAGAACAGGAAGAACGGCAGGATAAACAGGCCCGCGGCCAGGTTGATCAGGAGGTTGGCTTCACTGGCGGCAAGCCGGAACGCGATCATGACGATCAATGCGTTCTTGAAAACATTGTCGTTAAAGGCGCCGAGAAACTGAGTGCAAAAGAAGGGCAGAAAGCGACGGCTGCCCAACAGCTCGAATTGGCTCTTTGCGGCCATGGGAAGACTCCTTTGGCTGAATCCCGTTCAATCTTACTAATATTTACCCATCGAATGACAGCCTCAGATGTCGATAACAATGCAGTAAAAAAAAGCCCCGCGGTATGCGGGGCTTTTGTGAGGCGTGGGATACTGGATATCCTTACCAGATCCCTTGATCCTTTTACCAGATCACTACGCGCTCTTCTTCCGGCAGGTACATGCCGTCACCTTCTTTTACGTCAAACGCGGAGTAGAAAGCCTCGATATTCGGCAGTACGCCCTGCACCCGGTACTCCGCGGGGGAGTGCGGGTCGGTTTTCAGGCGCTCGCTCAGGGCTTCTTCGCGCATCTTGCTGCGCCATACCTGGGCCCAGCCAAGGAATACACGCTGGTCGCCGTTGAACCCATCGATCACCGGCGCTTCCTCGCCGTTCAAAGACATTTTGTAGGCCTTGTACGCGATGCCCAGACCGGACAGGTCGCCGATGTTTTCACCCAGGGTCAGCTCGCCGTTTACGTGCTCGCCTTCCAAGGGCTCAAAACCGCTGTACTGGGCGACCAGCTTGCCGGTGAGACCTTCAAAGTTTGTGCGGTCGGAGTCGGTCCACCAGTTATTCAGGTAGCCCTTGCCGTCGAACTTGCTGCCCTTGTCATCGAAGCCGTGGCCGATCTCGTGACCAATCACGCCGCCGATACCACCGTAGTTCACGGCATCATCCGCGTTCATGTTGAAGAACGGCGGCTGCAGGATGGCTGCGGGGAAAACAATCTCGTTCATCGGCGGATTGTAATAGGCGTTCACGGTCTGCGGGCTCATATGCCACTCGCCGCGGTCCAGCGGCTTGCCCAGCTTGTCGCGCTCGTTCAGGGTTTCAAACAGGGTAGCGGCGATGGCGTTACCGACCAGATCGTCGGCATTTACCTGTAAATCACTGTAGTCGCGCCACTTGTCCGGGTAGCCGATCTTGGTGGTGAAGTTGGCCAGCTTGGCCAGGGCTTCCTTCTTGGTGTCCTCGCTCATCCACGACAGGGATTCGATGGATTCCTTGTAGGCGGCTTTCAGGTTATCGACCAGTTCCACCATGCGTGCCTTGGCTTCCGGCGGGAAATATTTTTCCACATACAGCTGGCCCACCAGCTCGCCGACGGAACCGTTGACGAACTGCACCGCACGCTTCCAGCGAGGTTCCATTTCCTTGGTGCCGCGGATGGTGGTGCCGTAAAAATCAAAGTTGGCCTGGGCGATTTCGCTGTGCATATAGGGCGCAGCGGCGGAGAGCACCTTGATTTTGAGGTAGCGCTTCCAGGTATCCAGTTCAGTGTCGGCGATAATCTGATTGACGGCCTCAAGGTATTCGGGCTGCCCGACGAGGAAATTCTCTGCCTTTTCCAGGTGGGCTTTCTGCAGGTAGCTGTCCCAGTCTACTGCGGGCACCAGCGTCTTCAGTTCGTCGATGGACTTTTTATTGTAAAACTTCTCCGGATCGCGGTTTTCCACACGGGTGCGGTGGTGCTCCGCGAGGCTCTTCTCGAGCCCGTAGATGGACTCGGCATGCTCTTCGGCGCTGTCCAGGCCCGCAAGCTGTTGCATTTCTACCAGGTAGTCCCGGTAGGCCTGCTGAAGTTTCTGGCCTTTCTCGGAGTCATCGAAGTAGTAGTCGCGATCGGGAAGTCCGAGGCCAGACTGCCAGATGAAAGTGATGTAGTTTTCCACATCTTTCAGATCCTGATTGATCCCGGCGCCGAAGGGCGTTGTGTAACCAACCGTATCGGCATAGGCAAAGAAGTCGGTCAGGTCTTTCTGGGACTGGATGGCATCGACCTTGGCCAGCTCACCGGAGATTGCGTTCAGGCCCTTCTTTTCGATGAGCTCTTCATTCATGAAACTGTTATACAGGTCGCCGATCTGTTTGGCGCCCGCGTTGTTAGCGTGCTTACCAGCCTCCATGATCAGGGCTTTTACTTCCTCGGTGGCCTTGTCACGCAGGATGCTGAAGCCACCCCAGCGGGATTTGTCCGCAGGGATCTCGGTGGTCTTCATCCAGTTGCCATTGACGTAGGAGTAGAAATCATCCTGCGGGCGAATGCTGGTATCCATGGCGCTGAGGTCGATACCGGAACCCAGGGCAGCTACCTGAGTGCTAGAGGCCTCGGCAGCGCTGGTCTCCGGAGAGTCGGCCTTGGGGTTATCGGATTGCGAACAGCCGGTAAGGGTTGCGCCCGCAATGGCGCCGGCAATTGCCAGGGGTAGAAGCAGTTTTTTCATGGTTGGCCTTTTGGGCTTGTTATCGTTGACCGGTCGCTTGACCGGGTGAAAGCGGTATCAATCCCCTAGTATGCACTGGTGTGCTTATGGGGCAAGCGGCCATGCGGCCAGTTGCAGGCCAGGAGCGATGGAATTCAGGCAATAAAAAACCCCGCGAGGCGGGGTTTTTGGAAGCTTGTCTGATGTGTTTCCTAATCAGTCCGGGAGGCGGAAGGTAATAGGCACGGAGAATCGATACTCATCCAGTTTGAGCTGAGCCGGCGTGGCCGGGTAAGGGCCAGCGCGCTCTACCGCTTCCAGGGCCTCGCGGTTGAGGCTCGCATAGCGGGACTCCTGCAGTGTGCTCACGTCCTTGACGTTACCCTTTTGGTCGATGGTCACGTTCAGGCGTACGCTGCCTTCCTGGCCGCGCTCTTGGGCGCGTTTCGGATAGCGAATGTGCTTGAAAGTGTGACGCAGCAACATCGAGTGATAAATCTGGCGGGCAAGAATCATGTCGGCGGTCAGCGGTGCCTCGTCTTCTTCCTCCAGTTCCTCTTCCACTGGCGCTGAACGGCGGGTGGTGGTGGGCTTCAGAGGCTTCGGCTGCGAGGTCGGCGCCTGGGCAACAGTTTCCGGTTTGGACTCGGCAAGAGCGGGCGCGGGCTTTGCGATGGCGGGCGCACCAATGGCAGCCAGTGTGGGCGGCGGGATGTCTGCTTTGAGGTCAGGCTTGGGTGTGCCGGTAGTGGCTACCTGAGCAGGCTCCGAATTCTTGGGGGTCGGGGCTGCGGCTTGCTGCTCTTCGGCTTCCTGCTCGTCCACCATGGCTGCGACCTGAGCAACGCGGTCGGCACCTGGCTGCAGGGATTCATAAGTGGCCAGTAGGCCGGAATCTACTTGACCGGACCCCATAAGGCCGTCACGGAAATCGGTAGAGGGAGGTACCGGGCCAATCCAGGCGCGCAGCAGGGTATTGAAGAAATCTTTATCCTCAATCATACCGAGCATGATGTCGTTCAGGGATACGGAAGTGGTACCCGTATCTGCTGCGAAGTCGACACGGAGGCGATCTCCGGCCACTAGCCGACCCTTGAACAGGTTGGCAAAGGTCACCATGTTCTCAGCTTGCCCGGTTAGGGTATTGCCCGCGTTATTGATGGCAATGCCTTCCATCCACTGGTTGCGGAAGCGGCGAGCGGAAAGTCGTTCCGCGATGACACGGACTTCGAGGCTGCGCGGAATGCTATTGTTGAGCAATGTGCCGGCGTCGTTGGCGAGCCGTTCAGAGTAAACGGCGGCGATGTATTGATCTTTATTGAATTGTTGTTCCAGAGCGAGACCGTTCAGCAGCGGCGCGGCTTTTGCAGTCAGGGCCGTAGCGAACAACAGCAGGGCAATGACAAAGTTGGTCGTTTTCATTTTTGCTTTGGTATCTATTCCAACGCCGGATGGGCAGAACCCGGCAGATAAAGCGCTGAAAAATCAATCAAAATACCCCAGAGAAATTTCCAGTCACTTGGATCGCACCCTCCCCCCGAAAGGCGCGGGCCTCGTATAAACCGGCCGGGAAACCTAAGGATGATTTTTTATCCAGTTTTGGGCGTGGATTAACCGAGGCTCTCCTCAACTCTACTGTAACTGCAATGGAGTTCAACCCCGAAATGGGTAAAATGTCTCGTTTTTTCAAATCCGGCCATTGGCGGGGCAGACAGCGGTCACTTTCCGCCTAGAATGCGGTTTCGGGTTATGCACGCCGGATCTGGCAAAATTGTTAGTGCATCAGTGGAAGGCTGGTCCACTCTAACTTCCCCCGGTTATGCAACCTGGCGCAGCAAGCGAGCAATATATAGAAGGGCGATCCGACCCAGCCGGTAGACAACCGTTATTTGTCTAGACCACATTCGAACAAGCCAAGAGTTTCAACCAAACTATACGAGTTACATGGATTACAAACCGCTCAGTGATTACCCGCGAGATGCGGTAGATCGTCTCCTGAATGTCATACATCTATTTCGCGATATTCGTGCTACCAGTGAGTGGCAGTACGATGTGCTGCTTAAGCGTTCGCGACTTTCGACCCTTTCACCCGGCGAGGCCCTGTTGCATACCGGTGATGTGGATCAGTGGGTGTATTTCCTGCTGCGTGGTGAATTGCATGTGCATGTGGACGATGAGGCGGCAGCGCGTGAAGAGCGCCCGCTGGCTGTTATTCGTCCAGGCGAGGTTTTCGGGGATCTGTCCATGCTACTGGCAGAGCCGCGCAGTGCCACTATTGTGGCCGCGCCAGTCGGGCAGGAAATCCAGGTGCTGGCGGTGGACTGTACCCTGTTTGGTGACCTGGAGGACTTCTCTCTGCTGCACCTGCCAACCAAGCTGGTGTTCTATCGCAATATGGTGCACTCCCTGCGCTGGAAGCTCGAGGTGTATCGCTCCAAGTACCCGAACCACGAGCTGGCTAACAGTCACCGTCGGCTGAAGCTGTACACCGGGCCCAAAAACAGTAAGGAAGAATTGGTGGCGCTGGCGGGGCAGGCCAAGGACCTCGCCCGGATTCTGCTGGACTGGAACGCGGAATTTGGCAGTGGCCAGCTTGCGGCCGAAGAGTCCGATATGACGAATTTTCTCGAGTCGATACTGTCATAAACCGACCTTGAACCATTCCTGGTTCGCACCTGAGCCCATTACTACGGGCGCACTTTCATACCTTATTCGCCCGACCTCCGTCGTCGGGCATTTGTGTCTCCCTCTACATTAACCTTGCCGCCGCGGTCGACTTCAGTTCTTTTAATCGTTCTTTTCTCCGGCTGGTCCGGCTTTTTAGCCACCCGAGAACCCCATCTTGTGGGTAAATACACTTCTCGCCATTTCCTTTGAGATATCTCAATTCCTGTTTATAGCGCTCTGGTAGCCTATGGATTTCGCAATCCGGCAGCTTTCGCCAATGTGCAGTAATCTTATTACGCATAAAATGCGTACACTTTCCAACCGCTGATGAGGCCAGGACGGCCTCAATCCGACTATCTCCCGAATACACAGGAATACTGCAGGTATGAACCTTCTGTTTGCCTTCTGGCGGCAGCGCAACTACCGAGTCGCTGCGATTGTTACTGTCCTTGCTGTTTTGTGGCTGCTGAGCGGCTTGCTCACAGGCGGTGACAAACATCTGCCCGAGAAAACACCCGGTGCAGGGGCGAAGCGACCGACTGCCGAGGCGATTACCGTCAAGGCGCGCCGCTTGGAAGCCCAGCCGTATGTCACCCGGGTGGTGGTAAATAGTCGTACCGAGGCAAATCGCAGTGTACAGGTGCGGGCCGAGCTGGACGGCGTGATAGCGGCGCTACCGGTTGAAGAGGGCCAGCGCGTATCGGCGGGCGATGTAATCTGTGAGATTGCCGCGGAGGACCGCCCGGAAAAACTGGAGCGCGCGCGAGTGAGCTTGCGCAAAGCAGAGCTGGACTATGCCGGCGCACAGAAGCTGAAGGGGCGTGGGCTGCAGTCCGAGGCGGCAATGGCGCAACAGGAGGTAGCACGTGCCACTGCCCGCGCAGAACTGAAGCGGGCCCAGGTGGATGTGAAGAACCTAAAGATCCGGGCGCCTTATGATGGTCTGGTCAACAGCCGGGCGGTGGAACTAGGGGATTTCATCCGCCGCGGTGAGGAGTGCGCAACGGTGTTGGATCTCGACCCCATGCTGATCGTGGGTGAGGTATCTGAATCACAAGTCGGCAGCCTGCAGCCCGGCGGGCCAGCCAGCGCGCAGTTGCAGAAGGGACAGTTGTTGGATGGGCTGTTGCGCTATGTGAGCCAGCAGGCTCACCCCACCACCCGCGCTTATCGCGTTGAAGTCGCTGTGCCGAACACGAATGGTGCGCTGCGCAGCGGTCTCAGCGCGCGTATGGCGCTACCTACCGGAGAAGTACTCGCGCACAGGATCAATGCCTCGCTGCTGACCCTGGATGACCAGGGCCAGTTGGGTCTGCGCACCCTGGACGAAGAGCACCGGGTACGGTTTGTGAATGTACAGCTCGTCAGCGATGAAAATGAGGGTGTCTGGGTTGCCGGCCTGCCAGCGCGTCCCTTACTGATTACGGTGGGGCAGGAGTACGTAACCGAAGGCGAGCAGGTTGCAGTGGAAATTGAAGAGTCTGCAGGCGATCTGCCGGCGCCGGTGTCCAGCAACGGTGCTGCGAACTCGGCAGATGCGCTCTCCGGCGCGAAGCTGCCCGAGTCCGCCGCAGATATCGCGGCACAACGTTCTGAACCCTTGTCACAGGAGCCTCAGCAATGATGCTGCTGGATAGTGCGGTAAGCCGTTTTCGCAGTAGCATCAGCCTGATGCTGTTGATTGTTATCGTGGGTATCGCTGCTCGCGGCGCAATGACGGTAGAGTCGACCCCGGCGGTCGATCCTCCGATCGTGATCGTGCAGGTGATGCACGACGGAATTTCCCCGGAGGATGGGGTGCGGCTGCTGGTTCGTCCACTGGAGCAGGAGATTCGCCCGCTCGAGGGCGTGGAAGAGGTCATGGCGACGGCGCGGGAGTCACTGGTGTATCTGGTGATCGAGTTCGACTCCTCGGTGAGTATCGACCTGGCCGTTGACGAAGTGCGTAATGCCGTGGATCGGGCCAAGGCGAAGCTGCCGCAAGATGCGGAAGAGCCGGTGGTGGAGGAAGCGTCGGCACAGCCGGCCCCTTCCATTGTCGTGACGCTCACTAGTGAGGGCGCCAGTGAGCGCGAACTGCTGCGCAGCGCGCAAATGCTCAAGCGCAAGATCGAAAACGTCGGCGAAGTACTGAGTGCGGAGATCAGTGGCAATCGGGAAGAGGTGGTGGAAGCCATCATCGATCCCGTACGGCTGGAGCACTATCAGGTCACCAGTGGTGAACTGGTCAATGCGGTACTGGGTAACAACCTGCTGATTCCTGCCGGTGAAATGGATGTCAGTAAGGGGCGCTTTTCCGTAAAGGTTCCGGGACTCATTGAGTCGGCGGAAGACGTGTACCAGATTCCGCTCAAGCAGTCCGAAAATGGTGTCGTCACCCTCGGGCAGGTAACCGATATCCGACGCACCTTTAAAGATGCCACCAGTTACACCAGTGTGAATGGTCGACAGGGGCTTTCCATCAGTGTGGAAAAACGCACCGGCGCGAGCTCCGTGGACCTGGCGGACAAGGTGCGCGCGGCAGTAAACGCCGAGCGCGAATTTCTGCCGCGGGGAGTCGAAGTGGACTTCGTCTTTGACCAGTCCAACTGGGCGCGCGATATGGTCAGTGAAATGGAGGGCAATATCCTTACCGCCATGTTGCTGGTGATGATCATCGTGGTCTCGGCCCTTGGTTTCCGCTCAGGGATACTGGTTGGCCTGGGAATCCCATTTTCGCTGCTATTCGGCACGATCATTACCTGGCTTCTTGGCTACACCTTCAACTTTATGGTGATGTTCGGCATGTTGCTGGCACTGGGCATGTTGATCGATGGGTCCATCGTCATCACCGAATATGCCGATCGTAAAATGGCCGAGGGCCTGTCTGCGCGGGCAGCCTACGGTATCGCAGTGCGGCGTATGTTCTGGCCGGTTGTCGCTTCCACCGCCACTACCATGGCTGCCTTTTTGCCAATCATCTTCTGGCCCGGGGTGGTGGGCGACTTTATGCGGTACCTGCCGGTGACCGTGTTTACCGTGCTGGCAGGATCCCTGGTTTACGCATTGTTTTTTGCCCCCGTACTTGGCTCTTTATTCGGCAAGAGCCAGTTGGACCTTTCTACACAGCATTACCTCAAGCAGCTTGAGCAGGGTAAGCCTGAGGAGCTGCGGGGCATTACCGGTTTTTATGCCCGGATGCTGGCCCCTGTGGTGCGCCACCCGTTTGCCTCCTTCGCGAGTACCATTGCGGTTTTGATCGCCATCTTTATTGCATATGGCAAGTTCAATCCCGGGGTGGAGTTTTTTACCGAAACCGAAGAGCAGTACGGCAATGTGGAGGTGCGGGCCCAGGGCAACTTGTCGCTGGAAGAAAAGCGTGTGCTGGTGACTCAGGTAGAAGCCGCGGTGATGGAGGTACCGGAGGTACGGCTGGTTTATACCGCAATCGGTTCCGGCGGCATTTCCGGTCGCCAGGAAAAGGCGCCGGATCAGATCGCCAATCTTTTGGTAGAGCTGCATCCCACGGAGCTACGGGAGAGAAAGAGCCGGGATATTTTCGCGGATATTCGCCAGCGTACCGGGCACTTCGCCGGGATCAAGACCAGTGCCAACCCGTATGAAGGAGGGCCTCCTGTAGGCAAAGACATTGTACTGGAACTGCGCAGCCGCAATTACGATCGCCTGCTGGCGGAAAACTGGCGTCTTCACCGGGCACTGGAGAGTGAATTTGAAGGCGTGCGAGATATTGTCAATACAGCGCCGTTACCTGGTATTGAGTGGGAGGTGACCGTCGACCGCGCCAAGGCAGCTCTCTACGGAGCGGATCTCACCGGCGTCGGACGCGCAGTACAGCTGGTAACCAACGGTGTGTTGATGGCGAAATACCGTCCGGACGACTCCGACGAAGAAGTGGATATCCGTATTCGTTATCCGGATTCCGCTCGCGGTATCACCGCGCTGGAAGCTCTGAAAGTAAATACCACCGGCGGTGCGGTGCCTGTCAGCAGCTTTGTTACCACCGTAGCCGCGCCAAAGGTGGACAAGATCGAGCGTATCGATGGTATCACCCGCATGCAGATCAAGGCGGATGTGGAAGACGGGGTACTGGCCGATGACAAAGTGCGTGAGATCCGTCGATGGCTGGAAGAGCACCCGCTGGACGATGAGGTGGAGCTGCTGTATCGAGGTGCTGACGAGGATCAGAATGAATCTCTGGTGTTCCTGCAGACTGCTTTTTCTCTGGCGTTGTTTTTGATGTTCATCCTGCTGGTAACCCAGTTCAACAGCTTTTATCAGTCCGCGCTGATTCTGTCTTCGGTGGTTATGTCCACCGCCGGGGTAATGCTGGGGTTGACCCTAACCCAGAGCACTTTCAGTGTGATTATGACTGGTGTCGGTATCGTGGCGCTGGCGGGAATTGTGGTGAACAACAATATCGTGTTGATCGATACCTACAACTATGTGCGCAAGTCTGAGCCGGAACTGGCGCCCGGCGAGGCAGCGGTCAAGGCGGCGGCGCAGCGCTTGCGCCCTGTATTCCTGACCACCGTCACCACCATTCTCGGCCTGTTGCCTCTTGCGCTGGGGGTGAGTGTGGATATGGTCGGAAGGGATGTGGTCGTCAATGGTGTAATCGCGTCATTCTGGGTCAAGCTGGCAAGCGCCATTGTGTATGGCTTGAGCTTCTCTACCCTGCTGACTTTGATTGTGACACCGGTGATGCTGGTTCTGCCCTCCACGTTGCGTGATCTGATTAAAGGGGTGATCCCGGTAATCCTGGGCAAACTCCGGCCGCGTGACAGCTAAACCAATTGCGGTATGCAAAAAGAAAAAACCCCGGCGAGCCGGGGTTTTTTCGTTCCATGTGCCAGAAATGACAGCTTAGGATTTTGCCTTCGGCGGACGACCGCGACGCGCGGGAGCCTTCTTGGCGGCAGCGGACTTGGCCGGACGACCAGGCTTTTTCTTGGCTGCAGCAGACTTGGCTGGGCGGCCCGGCTTCTTCGCTGCAGTTTTAGCGGCAGCTTTCTTGGCTGGGCGGCCTGGCTTCTTCTTGGCACCAGCTTTCGCCTTAGCCTTAGCTTTGGCAGTAGCCTTTTTGGCTTTTTCAGCAGCCTTTTTCTTTGCAGCAGCGGCTTTTTGCTTCTCAGCAGCGGCTTTTTTCTTGGCAGCAGCGGCAGCCTTCTTCTTGGCAGCAGCGGCTTTTTTCTTGGCAGCGGCAGCGGCTTTCTTGGCAGCAGCGGCAGCTTTCTTCTTGTCCGCAGCGGCCTTCTTCTTGGCAGCAGCAGCAGCTTTCTTCTTGGCAGCAGCGGCCTTCTTCTTCTCAGCAGCAGCCAGCTTCTTGGTGATGGCGGCTTCTTCTTTGGCTACGGCTTTGGCTACTTTAGTGGCCAGCGCGTTGTCGGAGCTGATTGCGGACAGCTTGGCTTTGGCGTCGGTAGCAGCGGCTTTGGCGGCAGCAGCGGCTTTCTTGGCAGCGCTAGCGGCGGTTTGAGCAGCTTTCAGTTGCTTCTGCTGAGCGGCAGATTTCTTTTTCGCGCGGGCGGCTTTTACCTTGGCGGCGGCAGCCTGTGCTTTTTTGGCAGCTTTGTCAGCTTCTTTGGAAGCCTTGTCAGCTTCCTTTTTAGCGGCGTCTTCCTGAGAGCTGCGAGCTTTTTCAAGCTGACCTTTCAGAGAGGCGAGCTCCGCTTCTAATTTCGCTACGGCGCTCACTTTGCTGGCAGTGGCTTTTTTACGTGCGGCCATAAAATATCCCTGTATCTAAATTTAGTATTTAGGTGTTATTTTGGATGAGTGGAATTCATCGCGCTAATTGCAGCTCATTTATATACTTGAATGCAAGTGTTTTAAGGGTGTTTTTACTCTCTTATGAATAAAATTAAGGTTTTTTTTACATTTATCGCGTTTTTCTGGTTGTTGCTTTGTGGTTTTGCGGCGATTTACGCGATTGCGAGTGGCGATGGAAGTAATTCTCCGCTTGCCTGGTGTGGGTTGTTAATTAATGCCTGGGCACTGCCGATATGGATGCTGGTGCGCTATCTGAATCCACAAAAACTTAGCGGTGACTTGCGCGAGTCGGGTGCTTTTTTCGGTGTGCTGATTGGATTGGCTATCAGTCTACTGACAGATAGTGAGCGCGGATTGCCGGTTTACCTCGCAATCTGCAATCTTTTCGTGGTCCTCGTTTATCTGCATCACCTGAGTGCGGTGGGGCATCCTGAAATGCCGGCTTTGGATGAGGTCTTTCCACCATTAGAGATTTTGGGTGGCGAAAACTGGCGGGCGAGGGCCCTCCGCCACAATAGAGGTCTGAAAAGTCTCGGGGAAGGTGTTGAAGAGGATTGTCAGGAGGGGCACCGAGAAAAGGGGATCGAAAAGGGCCTGAGTGGTGTACTCGTAATATTTCTGCGCGGGAGCTATTGCGCAGACAGTCGAAGACAAGTGTGTGAGTTGCGCGAGCTGATTCCGGAGTTAACGCGCCGTAATATCGGGGTGGTCCTGTTAAGTGCGCAGCCGGCAAGTAAATGGTCTGCTTTCCTTGTCGATGGGTTTCAGGTCCTGCAGCTGGATGTCACCGGGATGAGCAGCGCACGGTTTGTCGCGCCTTCTGCGGCTCCGATTATTTTGCGCCCCTGGCTGCGAGATGCAGCGCGGCCCAGTGCCTGGTTACTGGATGGTGAAGGCTATGTGTTGTGGCGAGAGCTGGCTGTGAACTACCGGGTTCTTGCTGGTGTGGAATTGTTGCGCAGCCAATTGTTTCGCGTTGAGGAATGACCTAAGGCTCAATGCGGAGGGACTCACAGAGGCGTAGCGGATTGCCGTTACGCCTCTTTTATATCTGTCTATGTCAGGGCGGTATTGTGACGAGGAGTAACCGGTCTAATTATGCCCCATTTACAAAGGGCCGTAGGGCAGGTAGCGGTTGTCAGTATGCTGTCGAATCCACAGCAGTTGTTCGCGCTGCAGCGGTGATCTGCGTTGACGCAGGGATTTGGCCAGCGGTATCACGGGAGATTCGGCGCCACCCTGCCATTCCGGCAATTGCATTTCTGCCAGGGTAAAGAAACGGATGAGCGCCCACACCTGGGTGTCATCCCAGTGAGAAGCTTCTTCCAGCCACTGGGGTGCGGGCACACCGGCTAACCAGTTGGCCGCCTGTATCTCCGGGTCGAGGGATGTCAGATCCGGCGCCGCGACTTCGGACTCGCTTTCGCCCTCCGTATTGCTCAGCGCATCGATGATCCGTCGCAGCAGGGCGCGGTCAATCTCTGTGCGCGACTGGTCGTTGGAGGCTTGGTTTTCTGGTTCCCAGGCGCCGACACTCATAATTACTCCTATATAGGCAGGCATGCGAATTGATGGCCCGGATTATACCGACCTCTGCCCCGCACTCTACCTCATGATCGCACTGCGATTATTGGGTGGCGGGCGCGAGTCTTGGTGTCACCATCGCCGCCCGGATGGATGAAGGGCGTGGAATTTAGCATAATCCTCGAGAGTCCCCGTTGGGGCCCGCTTTCAGGGGGCAATAAACAAGGGGTACTGTGAATTTGACCAATTTTTGCCTGGGGGCCACGTGGATTACATTGACCAGCCGATTGCCGCGCAAAAGCGTATTGCCCTGGTGGCGCATGACAACCGCAAGACAGCGTTGATTGAGTGGTGCCGCAAGCACCGCGCTATTCTCGAACAGCATCAGTTGCTGGGTACTGGCACCACCGGCAGCAAAATAGAAGCGGCTACCGGTATGTCGGTAGAGCAATTGTTCAGTGGTCCCATGGGTGGTGACCAGCAATTGGGCGCGAAGATTTGTCAGGGCGAGGTGGATATCCTGATCTTCTTCTGGGATCCGTTCGAGCCCATGCCTCACGACCCGGATGTGAAAGCCCTGTTGCGCATCGCCGCGGTGTGGAATATCCCGGTCGCGTGTAATGCCAGCAGTGCCGATATGATGATCCATTCAGAGCTGATGACGCGGAGTTTTCCCCGGGAAGTACCTGACTATCAGGGCTATCTGGCAGCGCGAAAAGGTGAATTAGCTGTATAATTTGTGACCTTCTGCTAGGAGGGCGCCCGCTAACCTATTGATTTTAAAGGGGTATATGCGGCGCGCGAACGTTGCACTTGCATTGATGGCAATTTCCCGGCAATCTTCCCCCCCTGATTAGACCGGTGTGACCGGCGAATTCGAATTAGAAAACAGTACGGTGTTTTATGAGTAGACGACGCGGTAAGGCCGTAGAAGAAGAAAAGGCCGATATTGACCTGACGCCCATGCTGGACGTTGTGTTTATCATGCTGATCTTCTTTATCGTGACGGCATCCTTCGTAAAAGAGAAGGCGCTGGACGTGAACGTGCCGGATCCGGATCAGACTGAACAGACTCCGCCGGACCCCGATAAGCAGAATATCCTGATTACAGTGAACTCTGCTGACGAGATCTGGATGGGTCAGAACCGCATTGATAGCCGTGCCGTTCGTGCCCGTATCGCACAGATGTTTGCGGAAAACCCGCAGGCCATCGTGATTGTGCGCGCGCACAACAAATCCAGCGCGGACACCTATGTGACCATTGCCGATGCGGCAAAAGAGGTGAACCCGAACATTCAGGTTTCCCTGGTACCATTCGAGAAGGAATAACTTCCTACTGAATTGGTCGAAAGCACAAAAAAAGCCAGCATCTGCTGGCTTTTTTTGTGTCTGGAGATCGGCGCCGCAACGTCAGAATTCCGAGCGGATGTGCCACAGATCCGGAAACACTGGCTTGAATAGCGTGCTCTGCAGGTAACCTACGCCGCTGGAGCCGCCGGTGCCCATCTTGTGGCCAATGGTCCGCTCCACCATCTTCACATGCCGGTAGCGCCATTGCTGCAGGGAGGTATCGATATCTACCAACGCCTCACAGATATCGCTTACCAGTGGGTCATTCCGGTAGACATCAATCAGTACCTTCTGTACTGCGGTCGATGGCTCTGCCGTCTGGCTGAAATCCCGCTGCAGTACAGAGGCCGGGATGTCGTGGCCTTCGTGGGCGAGGAATTGCAGGAACGCATCCCACAGGGTAGGAGCCTGCAGGCGCTTTTGCAGAAGCAGATAGTGATCCGAGCCAGGCTCGTAATTTTCCAGTTTCTTCGCGTCCTTGGCGCCGTACAGAAACTCCAGCTCGCGGAACTGGAAAGACTGGAAGCCGCTGGCGGTGGACAGACGGTCGCGGAAGGACATGAACTCCAGTGGCGTCAGGGTTTCCAGGATGTCCACTTGCTGGATCAGAGTGCGGTAGATGGCGTCCACCCGCTTGAGGGTGTGCAGGGCGCGGTTGCGCTCTCCCGCATTGAACAGTCGCACCAGAAAATCCAGTTCGTGCAGTAACTGCTTGAACCAGAGCTCATAGCTCTGGTGGATAACGATAAACAGCAGTTCATCGTGTTCCGGCCCCTCAGAGAGCGGCTGCTGACACTTCAGCAGGTCGTCTACCTTGAGGTAGGAACTGTATGTCACGGTCATGCTGGGTACTTCCCTTATTTTTGCCTGCGACTGAAATACCTGTACCGGTTTCCGCAGGGATATGAATCTGAAATTGCGTAGAATCGCCATTCTGTGGCCGCATTATAAGGTCTTGGGTGGCGCGGTTGGAAAATTCCATTTAGCCAGGGCGGTTCAGAATCCGTTACCCAAACTGGTCGAATTGGACCTCGTGCCTGCAGGGGGAGTGGCTACACTAGTGACGTATCCGCTGTGACCGCAACCCGTCTTCGTGGTCATGAGCCTTCTTGCCAGCGCAAACGTTAGCGCAAAACCCTGTGGTAACCACACAAAACGCGGAGTCCGCTATGCAGAGTACATGTGCAGAAATTCAGGCCCAGGTATCCGACCGGGTACTGGAAATCACCATCAATCGGCCTGAGCGCAAGAATGCTCTTACTATGGCTATGTACTCGGCGATGGCAGAGCTCCTGAACAGCGCTGCCACCGACCCGGGGGTGCGCGTGGTGATCCTCACCGGTACCGGCGAAGTATTTACCAGCGGCAATGACCTGGGGGATTTCCTCGGTGGTTCCGCCGATGGTGAAGAGTCCCCGGTATTCCAGTTCATGTCTGCGTTATACAACTTCCCCAAGCCCATCGTGGCTGCCGTTAGCGGCCCGGCGGTGGGGATCGGCACCACGATGCTGCTGCACTGTGACCTGTCGATCGCCGATGACGACGCGATGTTCCAGATGCCATTTGTGAACCTGGGTTTGTGCCCGGAGTATGGCTCCAGTTTCCTACTGCCCCGGATCATGGGACACGCGAAAGCCTCTGAGTTGCTGTTGCTGGGGAAAAAATTCGATGCGCAGACCGCAGCGGATGTGAATATCTGCAACGAAGTGGTTTACTCCGGCGAGGCTCTGGGACGGGCGCGGGAATATGCCCGGGAGCTGGTCAAGAAAGCGCCTGAGGCACTGCGACTGACCAAAAAGCTGCTGCGCCAGGGCACCCATGAGACCGGCCTTGCGGTAATCCGCGAAGAGGCCGGTCACTTCCAAGCCCGGTTGCAGTCGGAGGAGTTTCGCGAGGCCGCCACCGCGTTTATGGAGAAGCGGCCGGCGGATTTTTCCAAGTTTGACTAGCTCTCTTCGCGAGAGATTGTGCTGACCAGTGGGCATCTGCGAGTTTCGCTTACGGCAGTATCTATCGTGAAAGAGCAAAAGGCCGCCTCAGGGCGGCCTTGTTGTTTGCAACTGCCGCGTGCTCGTTAAGCCTTTTTAGCCCTTTAGGGCTAAGGTGGCAGCTGACAGCCTGAACTTTTTGTGAATGCTGTGATGTTCCGTGACAAAAAGGCATATGAATATCGTATCGTGAGCCGGTACACTTTAACGGTGTACAGACCACCGGTTGGCTACGCGCCCCGGATTCCCCGCCGGACAGTATTCAAAAGATAAGCTCCAATAATTGGGCGGGCTCAAAATTCGCGCAGTGCTTCTGCGGCAACCTGGCTTTCAGGATCATGATTACAGCTTCTCGCTTTTCACTGACAATCTTCCCATCGAATTTGGTATCGCTACTGACGCGTATCGCAGTGCTGGCAATACTGGTGCTGACCTCTGCAATTGCCGGGGCTGCCGACCACTCCGCTGCGAGGCCGATCGAGATTGGTTCAGTGGAAGACGGGAGCCTGCGCACCGGACAAAGTGCGGTATGGCACGATCCATCGGGGAATGCCGGACTGGATGCTGCGCGCCAGGCACTCGCAAACCGGGCGTTTCAACCTCTTGAGAGTGCCGGATCCACCGGGCTGAAGAAGGGGAGTCACTGGTCGCATTTCGCTCTTCATAATAGCGCTGCGAGCGCGGTCACCCTGAATCTGGAATACGTAGATCACCAGCTGATCCGGCTGCAGGCATATGCTCGTCGCGCAGGAGTATCCGAGGGGTTCGGGGAAATTGCACAGCTGGCGATGGACGATGCGTTTTCGGCGCGTCCCGTATTCCATAACCGGTTTGTAGTGCCGGTGACCCTTGAGGCCGGAGAAACACTGGAATTGCTGGTCCGCTTTGACTCGCAAGAGGCGGGTTTTGTTTTTCCCTCTATGCGTATTTGGACCCCGGAGCAGTTGAGCAAGTCGCACACTGGTGAAACTGCCACCCTGGCATTTCTGTTTGGCGGCATTGCACTAATCTCCCTGTTTGCGCTTATTGTTGGATTGACCACCGGCGAGTCCAGCTTTTTCGCGTATTTCATCTACGGTATTTCGAAAATCGTTGCCTGGGGCACCATTTTGGGGTTCACCCACCAGTATGTACTGCGGGGGGAATTTCACTGGCATTACATGTCAGCTGCCGGTGCACTCAGTATCCTCTGCGGGCTGATATTCGATAGGCAGTTCCTGCAGACCCGCAAGTACACGCCCAGGCTCGACTACGTTCTGATATTGATGATGTGCAATGCCGGAGTCTTGTTGATCAGTGCCCTGTTGCAGATCAAGACCCTGGCCCTGCTGAGTATCACCTTCGCACTGCTGATGTATCCTGCTGCCACCTTTATCGCGCTGGTGCGCTGGCGCCAGGGCTCCAGTGAAGCCATGGTATTTGCGTTGGGCTGGACACTGTTGTTGTGTGGGCTTTTTTACCAGGCACTGCGGGATTTGGGATATGTGGAGCACAACCTCGTCAATTATTACCTGCCTCCACTCAGCTCGTTTATCGAGATGGTGACGATTATGGCCGCGATGGGAATCAAGCTACGGCGGGTGCGCCTGCAGGGGCTTGAATCCGAGCGTCAGTACCGCCGGCACCTTGAAGAGTCCAAAGTTAAACTGGAAGGCCTGGTGCGAGCTCGTACCGAAGAGCTGGAACTTGCCAAGCAGAAGGCAGAACAGGAGGCTCGCACCGATCCGCTCACGGGGATTCGCAACCGCCGCAGCTTTCTGCAAGAAGCCGGATTGTGTATCAAGCGTGCCCAGCGCAAGGGCGAGCCGGTCAGCCTGTTGATGTTTGATATCGATCACTTCAAGGCCATCAACGACAACCATGGCCACGGGGTTGGTGATGAAGCCCTGCGCCAATTCAGCCAGACAATTCAGACAAAAATTCGGGAAACCGACGTGTTTGGTCGCCTGGGCGGTGAGGAATTCGCTCTGCTGCTGACGGAAACCAAGCCCGACTCCCTGCATACCGCAGAGCGGTTGCGCGACAATATTGCCCATATTCGCCTCGAGTGCGCTGCTGGCCAGGTCAAGTTTACCTCCAGCATCGGGGTTGCCCACGGTGCGCCGGGAGACTTGGTCGAACAACTGTTGCGCCAGGCAGATCAGGCCCTGTATCGGGCCAAGAAGCTGGGGCGGAATATCGTGGTTGAATATACCGGTTCAGATCACACTGAACATGGTGTTGAGAGGCCGCAGGCCCAGATCGAGCTGGTAGAAAACACAGACCCGGAGCCCGCCTGATCAGTCATTGGTTAGGGTTTTTGAAGCGGGAGCCGCTTTGTAGATGTATTCGCGCGCTTTGTCTGGCTGATCGGTAAATACACCGTCTACTTTCACTTCCTTCACAAACAGTGCGAGAAGCTTCTCGAAGCTGCCGATGGAGCCGGGTACCTGCTGCGGGTCGGCGCGAAAGGTATAGGGGTGCACCTTCAGGCCTAAAGCCTGAGCGCTTGCAGTCAGTGTATTTGGGGTGAACGCACTACCGGTGGATGCCTTTTCGATCAGCATGGGGAACCACGGGCCGACGCCCTCGGCGTAACCCGCAATTTTCTTCAGTCCCTCGGCAGTGCGCATCCAGCGATAGTCGTACTTCTCCCAGGTATCATTCTTCTGGGTAAGCTTCTCTCCCCAATCATTTTCCGCGATTAGCTGTACCAGGGGCAGGTCGATATTCAGCTCCGGCATCAGTTCGTCATTGATACGCTGCAACTCCTCCGCATCAAAACTCTGCAGAAATACCTTCTGCTGCGCCGAGGTGTACCCGTAGCGCTTTAGGGTCTCCAGCACCGCCCGCGAAATATCCTTGCCTTCGGCGCGATGGAAATAGGGTTTTTTTATTTCCGGGTAGATGCCGGTGTCGTAGCCCAGGGACTGGTTCAGCCCCTGTATCAGCTCCAGTTCCTCCGCAAAGGTGGCCAGCTCAAAACGGGATTTCCAGAGCGGGAATCGTCCGGTGTACTTGGGGGCATTGCGCCCCAGCGCAGGCACAAATGGACCTGTGACCCGTAGCTGCTTGAGCTCCTTCAGGGTGAAATCAATGGTGTAGAAATGTCCGTCTTTCCGCGCCCTTTGGGGGAACTTGCTCGCGACATCGGTGATGTTATCCAGGTAAATATCGTGCATTACGATCAGGTGATCGTCTTTACTCAGTACCAGATCCTGCTCGATATAATCTGCCTTCATACCGTAGGCCAACGCCTTTGCTTCCAGGGTGTGTTCCGGCAGATATCCGGAAGCACCGCGGTGCGCAATCACGATGGGGGTATTTTCTGTTCTGGCGAAAACCTGGCCAGACGCAAGGGCGACTGAAACTACTAAAAACAGGCGCAGCAAGGTGCGGAGGGTGGTTTGCTTGGGGCGCATGGCAACTTGTTACTTGATGAAGTTGCCTAAACATACCGCGAGTCAGCGGATGGTAAAACTACCGAATTGTTACAGAGATAGCTTGATAGCGGGCAGGGGCACTTGAGAGCGCCTACCCGCTAGCTGGTTTGTTGCCTCACCACCGTCATCAAGTTGTCACTGCAATATCCATCACTGGACTATCTTGATCCACTCACCCGGCTTGGGTTCACCGCGGGGATAGTAGCCATTCAGCAGGCGGAGCTGCTCCTCCGCATACTCGCCAATCTCCATATGCCGCGCCAGCGATGAAAAGGTGGTTTTGTCATTGGCCTGAACGTATTTCACCCTTTTGATATCCGGTTTCACGATATCGGTTTTTCGCAGCGGGCGGAAACTGCGGATACTGGTTAAAAACATATTGTCGTATTCGGTGGCCGCCTCAGTGTCCGCAGGCTTCTCGCTCACGCGGCCTTCGAGGATATACTGGCGGCTACCATAGAACAGCACCGCAACCCGCTCCGGTAGATTCTCGCCACTGACCGGTAACTTGCCCGTATGGCCTTCAAGGCGATACTGGCTTAACGCCTCGTCCTGCTCCAGGCTGCGCACATCGTAGACACCACGCAGTGCCATATCCGCAGGCTGGTTTCCATCCCGCTTGTCGACGCGAATCGTCAGGGTTGCCGATTTGTCTGGCGCCGTTCCCACAATCGCCGAGCGCTGGTTTTCTACCGTCCAGCCCTCGGGGAACAGTAGTGAGAAACCGAGGCTCTTATGATTGAAGCGGTTCTTTTCACTTTCCTGGGCATTCTGCCCGTAAACAATACCCTCGGTTTTCTCCCGGTAATATTCCACCTTGGTAATTTTCTTGTCCTCGGGCAGCTCGCCCGCAGCGGTTACCGCTTCCCGCAGCCGCACATCATTGCGTGGGTGGGAGGAAAAGACACCATGGTAAGTCTGCTGTTTCTTGCCTTCCACCCGCGCGCGGCGGCGGGCGAAGGTTTCCTGATCTTTCAGCAGCGCGATTACATTGATCATCGATTGGGGGTCGTAGCCCGCGTTGTACATGTACTGGGCGCCGAACCGGTCAGCCTCTAGTTCCATATCCCGGCCATAGCCTTTTACCGCCGCGGTACTCCAAAGGTTTGTCACATCACCTACAACACCGCTGCCGGTGACCAGTACAGAAAGCACCGAAGCGACCCCAGCGCCGGTAGCCGCGGTTTTCTGACGTACCGCGTGGCGAGCGGTAATGTGGCCCACTTCGTGTGCCAGTACCGCGGCCATTTCTGCCTCTGATTGCAGATAAGTCAGCAGGCCACGATTGATATATACGTAGCCACCGGGGAGGGCAAAGGCATTGATATCCTGACTGTCGATGATGGTGAAATGGTAGGTCAGGTCGGGTCTGTCGCTAGCCTTGGCGACCTTTTGCCCCACATGTTCGACATAGGCCGTGAGTATCGGATCGTTATAGATCGGCGTGCTGGCAACCAGTTTCTCGTGCATTTCCCGACCGATCTTGATTTCCTTTTCCTCCGACATCAGCACCAGGTCGGGCCGGTTGGTTGCCGGGTTGAAGGCGCAGCCAGCGGCTGTAGCCAGCAGGATGGCAGCCAGTAGTTTGTTGAGTGTGTGCATCTGGGTCTCCTGTCATTATTTTGGTGAGGCAGGGCCGCCGCGTTAGCGGCTGGCGGACTGGGGCGGCAACAGGAATTCCTGCAGCTGCGCCGCCATGCCTTTGCAGGCGTTGTTCTGCACGCGCGCGATGAGCGGGATGGGTACCACGATTGCGGGCATATACGATGTTCCCTGGGCGTCCGCACTGATCTTTCCGGACAGCTCCTGGTCGCGAAAGTCCCACACCGAGGCCTCGTAATCGGACTCCTTGTCCCAGGTGCCAAAGCCGAAACAGCCGGCACCGGCAGTGCCAATGGAGCAGCCAATAGAACCGGCGCTGGAGGTGGTCTCGGTAGAACCGTCGATCCATACAATGTATTTCACACCGTACTTCTCCATGCGGTCACGCACGTCGGGTATGTCCATCAGTTTGTCGAGGGACTTGATGTGCATGGGGGCGGTGCGTGGTTCGAACCAGGGATACATCGCATCCACGAACTGTTGTTCTGGAATCACATTTACCCCGGCGCTGGGGTTGTGCAGCGTTTTACCTACACAGTCGATCAGGTCTGGCTCGGTCTCATAATCACTGGAGTGACGGCGACCGAGAATTACCACCGAGTCGCCGAGTGCGAGCTCGCCGGTACTGCGCCGGTATTCGTCGATAACCACCGTCGTGCAGCCACTGGAAAGCAGCGCCAGCACAGAAACGGAAAAAAATGCGCTCAGGAATTTCACCGGTACATCCTCCTTGCGTTTTTCGCGTGCGTATTACGCGAATGGAACTTCCAATATCCTTTGGAAATTATTCGTTGTCGCCCGGTTGCTTCATGCTCAGGGCGCGCTCTTTGCTGGCGATAAACGCCTGTAATTCTGGTACTCGCTCAAATCCCGTGTACAGGGTGGCGCCGGCATCGCGCAATGCCACATTGATCGCCTGGGCGAGAGCCGCCTCCTGGGATTTCAGGAATGCGGTTGGGGTTTTTCCGTAGGCGGTAATTACCCACTCTGCGACGGAATCACCCTGCTGGTTGTAGGCGTGCATGTCGTACTTGATCCACACCTCGAAGATATTCACCCGGGTTTCCCGGGGCATGGTGAACTGCAGTTCACGGACTTCCGGAACAATCACCAGGTCCACCCCCTGCGGGAGATTGGAGGGATACTGTGCAAGGTTTACGGTTTCCTTGAACATGGACCCGAGTACGGTCTCAAACAGGTTTTTCTGTGCACGACCAGTATTGATGTTCCACTCTTCGCGGTCGTCCCGATTCTCGCTGTAGGTGAACTGGCGGAAGTCGTCACTGAGATAAACGCCCACGGTTAACGGGTGGGGGCTACCCACAGGCGCGGGAAATTCACCATCCACAGAGACGGTATGGGAGCAAGCCGCGAGCAGGCTCACGGTTGCCACCAGGGTGAAGTATCTGATCGCGCCAAATCCATTTAACAGGCGATTCATGGTTTGCTCCCGGGTTTTTCTCAACCCAATTTCATCTCTGGTTGTTTCCGTATCGTGTTCCGTCAGCGGAAGTCGTTGAGGCCGACAAAAGTCCCGCCGTTGCGGTAAGTGAGCTCACGCATCAGCGCGGCGAAGCGCAGGCCTGTGGTCTGCAGGTGCAGCGGACGCGAGAACTGGATCGGGAAACCGATCGCGTGGATACGGACCATCCGTTGGTCCTCTCCGCGCTGCGCATTAACCCTATCCACCGCCATCATCACATTGCGGATGGACTTGCCGGTAAATTCATCACCGAGTACGTAGATACTGATCTTCTTGTCGGGGTCGTAAAAGGTACGCACCGCCTTCTGGATACCTTCAACCGGGCTCGAATTACTGAAAGGGTTCCAGGAGCGCAGGCGGTCGAGTACCGCCTTGCGTCGCCCGGGGGTGTCAGGAATCCAGCGGTTGCGATAGTTGGAGAACATGTAGTCCCCCATATCGTTCATCACCTGGATGCCTTTTACATTCGGGTAGAGATTCAGAGTGTTGACCATTTCATCGATCATGCGGTCCCAGCCGTAATTGAACATACTGCCGGAGGTGTCGATGATGAACAGGATGTATTCGCTGTCTACGGGGATACCGCCGATCACGTTGTTCTTACGCTGGTAGTTTTCTCCCAGCAGCCGTTTCATTTCATCGGTCATGCTCTGCAGAGCGATTGTCAGCTCACCCTTGAGCTTGCCCTCTTCGGTTTCGCCTTCGGTCTTGCGCGCGTACTGCGCCTGCAGGGTTTCCAGCTCACCCTTCAAAATGGCGATGCGCTTGGTCTCGATATCCAGCTGCTCTTTTTTTGCGTTGAGATCCCGATTCAGCACCGAGGTTTCGCCGCGTATTTCTGCCAGCTGCTCCTGTAGTTCCTGTACCTGCCCGTCGAGATCCAGCTCGGCTTCTTCGAGTACGATCGGTTCTACGGTTTTGGCAATCATCAGCAGCAGGACGATGGCGCCAAAGCCGCAGCAGATCACGTCGAGAAACGAGATGCTGAACTCTTCCTGTTGCCGTTTGTTGCGTCTGCTCATGGCCAGTCCTTAGAAGGTGCGAGGAAAGAACCCTGGGTTTCCATGGCCAGCTTCCAGTATTCGCTGGCGGCGAAGGGGTCGCCTTCCATGGGGGCCAGGACCACATTCACCGGTATGCTCTTGGGCAGGGCATCCACTGCCTTGCGGAACAACTTCAAGCGGTCTTTTCCGGAAATCGTATTGCCGCGTGGTACTTTCATTCCCTGGGTGGGGAGGCCGTCGGTAATCAGAATGATGTTGTCCGGAAGCGGCGACATACTGTTGACTGCGTTGAATATTCGCTCAAGGCTGGTGCCGTTTTCCGGCACTATGGTATCCAGTGCCTTGATGGCTTCGTCCATCTGGTCGCGATCGTCCACATTCAGCCAGCGGTCTTCGGTGCCGACGATGGCGGCGCGGAAGCCGGTATTGAAAGTGTAGATCTGGTACTGGCTGTCTTGAGGGAACTGCGACACAAGCCAGGACACCGTCTGTTTAGCCCGCCGCCATTTTTCCGTGTCCCGCTTTACCGCATCGGACATATTGCGTGTGCGGATCACCTTGATCAGCTCGTCACCGAGCATACTTGCGGAGGAGTCCAGTAGAATCAGGATGCGATCACCGCCAAGGCGCAGACCGGTGAGATATTGCCGGTCGCCGTCGCCGACAAACTTGCGCACATTGTTGCCGAGCTTTTTGTTTTCCTCTTCCAGCTGCTTCTTGGCCTGTTCCAGCTTCTTGAGCTTTTCCTGCAGGCGCGCGATATCCATTTCGTCCGTGGTACTGTCGACCTCGGCGATATTGCCCTTCACTTCCTCTATCTGTTCCATGATGCGCCTGGCCAACCCCTGGGCGGTGGCCAGTTCGTCGCTGGTGGTGTCCAGAGTATTGCGGGCCAGTACCAGATGCTCCTGACCGAACTGGACTTCTTCCTCCAGCAGGTTCACCTCTGCGGCCAGGTCCTGGTTTTCAGCTTCAATGTCGTGATCAGAGCCATGCTTGATGATCAGAAAGATCAACGCCACGGCGCCGAAACCACAGGACATGATGTCCAGGAACGACAGGCTGAAGGCGGAGAACCGCCGATTTTTACGCGCCATAGTGCTCCACACTGATCGCAGTAATTACGTCATCAAAATTTGCCGCGCCGATTCGATCACCCGCGGTGAGATTGACCGGGGCAGAAATTTCTTCGCCATTGAGCATCAACTGTGCACCTGCATCCACGCGCAGAGCGAGGCGACCGGCGTGATTGGTGACGGTGGCAGCGGGATGCGTGGGCGGCGTGGGTGTCACATTGAGCTTTCCTTCCTGCCAGCTCACAAACAGGGGCTGCTGCGCTGCCAGGGCGCGATGACCGTAGAGCAGGTGCGTGGCTCCCGCCTCGGCTGCGGCGTTGACTTGCACCGCCACTTCGGTTGCCGGCGCTGCGCTCAGCGCAGTGATCAGGCGGAGGTTATCGCTCTCACTGTGGATTTCTTGCCAGTGTTTTTCCGCGGCCTGGGCTACGGCATTGTGGGGTAGCAGGTGGATCCGTTCTGCCAGTTGTGCGCCACCTGGAATCTCTGCCCAGCGGTGGGAGACGAAAACCACACTGTTGGCTTCGCCAAGGTTTTCGATCATTGCACGCACACGCGACAAAATGGGGGTGCTGGCATCCTGTAGTTGTCGCAAGCTGACTTTGGCGGTGCGGTCGTCCAGTTCTGCCATGACTTCACCCTGGCGCATAGCGCGGGCAATCCACTGGGGCAGCATGTCGTAAAGTTGCTGCTCAGCTTCGGCGGAATGCAATGGGTCAAAGCGGCACTGCATGATGAATGCATCAGTGAAAATGCGTGCCCACGCCTCCTGGAAGTGTTGCAGGCCGGCGTCGGTCACAGTCTCGGCGATATCCAGCTCTGCCTGCTCGTGTACTGCGACTCGACTGACCAGGGTCTGATGCCGGTGCAGTTCGATATGCAGGTGTACTCCGCGCGGTGCGCAGCTGCTGATACAGGCCGTAGCCGCATCGATCAGGGTGACTGCGTTGAACGCGCTTTCCTTGATCACGCCGAGCAATAGCGCCAGCTGTTCGCGGGTGAAATTTCCGGGCACTGCTAGGGCGACTTCGTCCGGCAGATCGCACAGCTCGGCAATGTGCTTGAGATGACAAAATGCGAGGTCTGCATGGTGGCGACACCCGGTATTCTCGGATTTAACCGATTCCAGGCTGAGCCTGCGCCAGAATTGATGATTGACTTGAGTGGGGTGGCTGCGCGCACGCATCAGTGCGGCGGTCCCGGTGACAATTTCGTGATTATTGACGATGGCAACGCCCGGGCTTTCCAACACTTCGTTGTTGCCATCAAAAACGCGCAAGCCACAATCGTTGATATCCAGTACACCTTTGCTCATGGGAGCTCCTGTTTTCCCTGGTATGGGCAGCCACTTCCCTGGCTGCCGAACCTAATACTCCAATTTCTCGAATCCGTAGACCTAGCTGACTTTCAGGAAGCGCAGCAGGTTGTTGTCGCAGTAATTCTGCGTGTCCAGTACCAGGCGTTCCTGCATCAGCTGTAGCTGATGCGTGAAAAACATGATCACGATGCTGATCACTAGTGCGATAAAGGTGGAGTTGAAGGCAACACCCAAGCTGACTGTTACCCCGGCGATATCGCCCTCTACCGCGCGATGGGCCTGGGCCAACGCCTCACCGATACCGCGTACCGTGCCGATAAACCCGATAGATGGGATCGCCCAGGTGATATAGCGAACCATAGCGAGCTCAGAATCCAGCCGGTCGCCTTCGGTCTCGCATACCTCTTTCACGGAATTGGAAACTGCGGCGACATTGCGTGTAGAGCCGAAGCGCTGAAGTGCGGTGAGCAATGCACGGGGAAGCAGGAAGCCCCGCTCTTCCTCTGGCAGCGCCTGAATGGGCCGTGATAGGTCTCTGGCATCCTCCGGCAGGATCGGCGTGCCCTCGCTCACATTGAGCAGCGCCTGATTTAGTAGTTTGCGTTCGCGCATGCTGCGTCGGGCTTTTAGTCCCATGATGGCCATGGCCCAAAGCATCAACACAAAACAGGCTTCCTGCTCGTAGTCGCGCATGACGATGTAAATCGATCGCTGTTGTACATAGGTCTCTCCGGCTTCTTCCCGCGCCATTTGTTCGGCAATCAATGCATCGGCATTGGGCCGAATAATTGCCACATAGATGGCGTGTACCAGGATGACGGCCCCGAGCAGGGCAAACAGCTGGAAGACAAAATCTGAAGACTTGAATTTCATGGGATTTCCCGCTTTTTTGTGGGGCCATTCCGTTGGCTATCGGCCCGGGTATTGCTCTTGCTGTGTCCGCTGAATCCTCTGGCGCTGACGTCAGATATCCACCGGGTAGGAGACCGAAAGGTCCTCCGAGATTTCTTCTGAGGCCTCGTAACTGTCTGCACTCTGTGCGCTTTGTGCCTTGATTCTGGGTGCCTTGGCGCTGGTGGTTTTTGTGGCAGCTGCCTTAGCGGGTTTTGCGGCTTCCTGAGTACTGACTTTCTGCTGGCTCGTGTCTTGTGTGGCTGCGGTCGCTTTTTGCGTGTCTGTATCCGACTCGTCGGTGGACTGCGCTGCAGTCGAAAGTGCGATGCCAGACAGCAGGAAGAAGCACAGCGCCTGGGCGCCGATGTTGCTGAAAGCTGTTTTGTGTTTCATACCTCGGCCTCTTCACTTATCGCGTTGTTGTATCAAGAGAATCAGTTCAACCAGCGGGCGACACGAAAGCCGATATCGTCTCGCGCTTCTGCACCGTAATCCCGGTAGGAAAGGCGCAGTTCGGTCAGGCCTGCGTGCTTCCAGCTGGAGCCTCGCACCACGTGGTAATCGCCTTCCTGTGGCCCCACCGGGTTTTCTTCCCGTTTCAGTGAGAGCCCGGTACCAATGGTGTAGAGATCGTGAATCCACTCGGAAACATTGCCCCCCATATCAAACAGGCCGATATGGTTGGCGCCGAAGCTGCCCACCGGTGCAGTGGCTGCGTAGCGATCGTTGTAGGTACGCAGTACGGCGGGGACTATCTGTCCGGCACTGCTGTCGGCATAGTTGCCGGAATCCTTGCCTACAGGCAGCGAATTGCCCCAGGGGAACTTGCGCATGGCACCGCGCTCGAAGCGGGCCGCCCAGGCCCACTCGGCTTCAGTGGGCATGCGGTAGCCATTCGCACTCGCGTCGAAGCCGACTACCCGACCGCGTTCACTGCGGTATACCTCTTTGAGACCGTCGCGTGCGCTTAACCAGTTGCAGAAAAGTGCAGCGTCATTCCAGCTGATGTTCACCACCGGAAGGCTGTCGTTATCCAGGCTGACTCCGTTCGCGTGGCTGGAGCTGTGCATGCGCTGGTAGCGGCGAAATTCGCGGTTCGTTACTTCAGTGGTGCCGATATAGAAGGGGCGGGTGAGGGCAATTTTGCGCAGCACCTCGTTGGCGCGGCGGCCTTGCTCGCGTCGGGAAGAGCCCATGGTGAACTGCGCATTGGGCCGCATCAGCAGCATCTTGCCACCGGCACCGTGGGTGATTTGCGCAGGCACATCGCTCCAGCGAGCCTGCTCCCCTGTGAGTAACACCGCACGCACCGATTGCTTCAGTTTGCTCGAGGGAACGATGGTCGTGGAGTAATCCTCGTACCCGGATTTACGTACCGTGATCGTATGGCTACGGGTAGGCAGGGTGAACGTTTGTCCGGCGGTGCCCGCCAGTTTACCGTCAATAAATACCTGGGCTTCCGGCGGGCTGCTGGTGATGGATACTTTGCCGTATACAGCGCTCAGCTCCACCGTCATATCGCGCATATCGCCAGCGCGCACATCCACGGTACGTTCCACTGTGCTGTAACCGTCGAGGAAGAAGCGCAACTCGTGTCGATTGTTGGAAGCCAGCTCAAGGTCCATTGGTGCCTGACCGCGATACTCACCGTTTACGGTGATGCTTGCCCCGGGCGGATTGCTGACCACCCTCAGGGTGCCGTCGGCGGCGTTAAGGTCCACAGTCGCCAGGGTCTGGTCGACACCAGCAGTGACCGGTACGGGAATCTGAGCGGTCTTGTGATCGGGTAGTGAGATGTCTACCAGGCGATCCCCCTGCACCAGCTCGGCCGTGAGTGGGGTAGTGCCGAGGATTTGTCCTTCCACGCTGACGGTGGCGCCGGCAGGGTTACTGGTGATATGCACATTTGCCCAGGCTGGGCGGAGTTTGGCGGATAGGGTCTGGGTGTTATCCAGACCTTCAATTTCAATTTCCTTGCTAAATGGCAGATAGCGCTCGGTGAGAATGGTAATACGCTTGCGACCAGCGGGAATGGACGGGGCCAGGCCATCGGTGCTGTCGACTTCTGCACCGTTGACGAGAACGCGGACAGGTACTTGCGGGTCGGTCACCACTTGCAGGTGACCGGGCAGGCGCTGAAGTTTAATGGCGTGGCGGCTGTTGCTGTCGCTGCTCACTTCCACTTCGCCGCTCTGCGGCAGGTAACCGGTAGCACTGACGGTGTAGCTGTAGTGACCGGGTATTACCAGGTGACCGTCCCCCAGCGGAAGCGCCAGACCGCTGACCGATACGTCGGCGTCGGCGGGCTGTGTTTCGAAAATCAGCGAGCGGGCTACTAGCAGATACACCAGCATCAAGGCGCCCAGCAGCAGGCAAACGGCGACGGCAATGGCTTTGGGGGACAGCAGCAGTTTGTTGCCACCAGTGGCTACCGGGGCCGGAGTGAATCCGATCGGTTGAATGACCGATGCATCTTCATTTGCCGGTTCGCTGTCGCGAACGGGTACCGCTTCCTTGGCTGTCATTTATGATTTCCTGTTACTGCGTACTTATTGGTTTTTACGTAGCTGAAATCTCTGCCACCGGGCATTGCCCTTTGCACCGATTTGCTGCCCGGCCCGGGCTGGTGCTGGTAACAAACTAGCAGAGACAAAGCCGCGCATTTCAGCTTAGCCCGCTCTCGCGCTTGCGGCCTGAGGACTTCGGTTTTTGGCGTGGCTTTCTCCGTTTTACCGATACCAGGACGACAATTTCGTCGATTGCCCGCCGCGAAGTGATTCGGGCGCGAAGGCGTGAATTTCGGTTGAAGAAAGTGGGCGGGCAGTCAGAAAATCTGCGAAGCCCGCGGGCAGTACTTCCTAAAAAACAACACCAAAAACAGCTACGTAAAAATCTCGCTGTTTCACATCCATGTGATCTGAATGCCGTGCAGTTTTTGATCTGTCCGCGAGGCAAGGGTTTCCGGTTTCAGGATTTATTGGCGCTGTTAATTTTTTCTGCGCACTCGATGGTGACAACGGGCGACTCGCCCGATGGATCTACGACCAATTCCCGGCGCACATCGCGATAGCCCTGGCGAGTGCCAACCACGGTATAGCGTCCGGGTTTCAGGGCGATTTCCCGTTGCGAGAAATTACCAAGTTTTCCAACGTGATAAATGGTCACATTGGTGCTGGCATCCGATTGCAACAGTACCGTGATCGGAATCAGGGATTTTGTCAGCGCCGATTCCAGTTGTTCTATCTGGTTGCTAAGTCGCGGGGTGTCTGTCTTGAGGGCGCGCGCATCGGCCAGTACTTCGCGCGCGTATCGATTGCGCTTGCTTTGTCCAAGAGTGAGCGGGTCTTCCAGCAGTTCCTGCAGTTGATCGTCCAGCTTTGCGCGGGCCTCGGACCGCGCCTTGCCGGTCAGGGCCTCAACCAGGCTGCCGTCTTTCGCGATCAGTTTGCGGTATTGCTCTGCCGCTTTGTGCCACTGCTCGTTTTGCTCATTTTCTGCGGCAATGGCGAACAGGCGATCGATACTCGCCTGGGCGATACCGTTTTCCGCCTGGGTGATTCCAACATCAGGATCCGTCGCATTTGGCTTCAGTTTGCGGGCCGTGATGAATGAAGCCTTGGCCTTGCTGAAGTCGCCACTGGCAATGGATGCGTAACCCGCAGACATCGCCTCGCTATAGTCCCGCTCGAGAATCGCCGCATTGACCTTGGGCAACAAGGCTTTGACCGGTACGGTTTCGGGATCCAGAGTCAGTGCCTTTTCCAGTTCCGCCTTGGCGGTATCCAGTGCATTTTCGGAGAAGGCTTCTTCGCCTGCAGTGAAATGTGGCCACACTTCCGGCAACAGTTCCGCGCGGGCTTTGCCTTTGACACCACGAGGGTGTCCTTCCGAGATGGTCAGTGCAAGGTCGAATGCTTTGTGTGCCGCTTCCGCCTCACCGGCATCGAGCGCTTTATGGCCGTCGGCCAGATGCTGTTCGATTCGCTCGGGAATGCTGTCACGCAGCTGTTGCATACCGGCCAGTGAAAGGCGGTATTGCTCCAGTGCCTGCATGAATTTACGCTGGCGATAGATACCATCGGCTTGCTCTGCCAGTGTGCGAGCGGCGAAATACTCCTCGGCTGCCCAGGTTTCCACTTTGCGTTCTAGCAGTTCTTCCTGTAACTGGAGAATCTCCTGCAGGACCTGCTGCACTTCCCTGCGCTGGGCGGCAATCTCCGCATCGGTAAACGGCGATTCCTTGATTTTCTTTGTCGCCGCGGCCGGTTCACTGCTCTCGCTAGGCTTGACCACTGTCGCCACAACCGGTTTTTCGATCATCTGTGGCAATATCCAGAAGACGCCTATGAGTGCTGCCACCATACCGCCACCCATGAGAATGGGGAGCAGTTTGGTTTTGCGCTCTGGCTTTCTACCGGGTTGCCGATTCTGTTCCCCTTGTGCGGCAGTATCGCCTGTGGGCGAACCCCCAAAGGAAAAATCGGCAGGTTGGATTACGGATTCATCTTCCGATGATGGATCGCGGTGTTGCATGGTTTTTCCGCTGTGTTCGCTGTTATTTTCGATTGCCGGCACTCGTGGTGGAGAGCTCCACGAGCGTCGGCGAGGGTACCTGGTCCGGCGATACGCGTTTTAAATATCGCTCATGCCGCCGGTTTCCACTTCGTAAATTTCCTTGAGCAGCTCGCGCCATTGGCGATATTGGTTTTCCACCGAGCCGGACAGGGTCACTGTGCGGTCTTCCAGTTCGACAATACGTGGCTCCACTTCCGCTTCCATGGAGTCGCCGAGTTCCTGCAATGCCTCGATGTGCATTTTCGCTTCCGAGCGGCGGTCAAAACCGCTTTTCACCAGGTAGCCGCCACCGGCTACCGCCACATTGCCTGCCTGACGCGCGGCGCCGCCACCGGCCCCGGCCGCGGCAATACCACCGACGATCGCGGCAACACCCATGATGGTGTTATTGCGCGCTTTGCGCTTCAGCTCGCGCATCTGCTTTACTTCCTCGTAACTCATGGCGCGCCACTCCTGGTAGGGCGTTTCCATGGTTTTTACGAAGGTGTCGTAGTAACCCTGTAGTGTGTCCACAAACAGGTAATCGCGCTCACGAATCTG
This sequence comes from Microbulbifer elongatus, assembly GCF_020524885.1. Lineage (GTDB taxonomy): Bacteria > Pseudomonadota > Gammaproteobacteria > Pseudomonadales > Cellvibrionaceae > Microbulbifer > Microbulbifer elongatus_A. Next base: position 55,909 of record NZ_JAIVKJ010000005.1, read on the forward strand.
ACGCACGCGCATCAGCATCGGGTCGTTGTCGGCGGGCAGGGCGGTGAGCTGGTAAACCCCTTTTTCATCCTGGATCAGGTAGCGATCAAATGCATTGGGAGAAAAACTTTGCGCAAACTTGATTTCTGAAATGGTGCGCAGCTCTGCGATGTAGTGGTTGGACAGTCGCTGGCGGTAGGTCAGCATGTCGTTGGATATGCGGTTGTATATCCCCTGGAAAGCGTCGCCTTCGGTGGGATGTTTCCGATCGTAGGCGTAGTGGGAGGCTTGCTCGGTGTACTGCTTGGTAAACCACACCTGGCCGCGGGAATCAGTCACGGTTACATTGACCGTGAGGGTTTCGCCATCGGACTGCACGATTTCGCCACTCACGGTGACATCGATGTTGGTACGCTCACTTGGAATAACGCGGACGGCACCCCATCCCTGGCTCGACTGCAGCGCGTCCGCAAGGGTAACCGCAATATAACGGGATTCGGCACGCCGCAACTCAGGAAAAATCAGCTCGTCTTCCTCGGGCTCTTCCTCTTGCTCAAGGCCGGCGTTGAACTGGACTATGCCCACGTCCAGTAGTCGATTTTCCGCGATGGCTGCGTCTTCTACCGTAAGTGGTGTGTAGGCCGTGGTGCGTACTTCTGTGGTGGCGCAGCCTACTAACGTAAGTAGGCTCAGCACCATGGTGTACAGGGTTGTGCGTGTGTGCGAGAAAAACATATCAATACTCTCTCCAGTGTCCCTGATGAATGCTCATCCTTATTTCTGTGACTTTTTATATTTCCGGTACTCTTCCCAGAGCCGCTCTCTCAATTCGGGATCGGACTCGCGAGTGGCCGCCTCGCGGATCTGACGAGCTACCACGTCGTCATCATCACCGCTGGGCACGTCCGCCGGTACCACACTGGGACTGTTGGTATGGTTGTATTCACCCTTGCGTCCCGCGGTAGGCAAGCCCGGGCCCGTCGCCTGGCCACTGGAATTATTCTGTTCTGGCCCACTGCCGCCTTCGCCGCCACCTGCTGGTGGGGCTGGGGGCAATTCCGCTTCGGCAGACTGAATCAGGTCTTCCAGTGACTCTCCGGGGGGAACCTCATCCTCCATGGCTTCCTGTTCTTCGGCAGAGGCCGGACGATTACGTACATAGTCCCGCTCGCGCAAGATCATGCCGTCGTAACTCGCCATGGTGGACTCGAACTGGCCTTCAAGCTCGGCCACTCGTTCCGCTGAACTCGCCGGTGCTTCGTTGGGGGCGGGGCTGCCGCCGCTGGCCGGACTGCCGGCACTGGAAGCGCTTGCGGGTGTGCCGCCGCTACTCGGCTGGCCACCGGCCGAAGCGCTGGCCTGACCTCCACTCTGGGCACCTGAAGGCGAGCTGCTGGTCGGCGAACTGCTGGAAGCACTGCTCGGTGCACCGCTGGATGCACTTGCGGAAGCGCTGCTTGCCGACGAACTACTGCTCGAAGAGGCACTGCTACTGGAAGATGAACTGCTCGAGGAGCTCGAAGAAGAGCTGCTGCTGGCCGTCTGTTGCTCTTCGGAAAAATCAATTTCATCCGGCGGCTCGCCCTCACTGTTGGAGGAGGGGTCGGGGGGCATACGGGACTCTTCAGGGCGCTGGTCGGAATCGCTGTACACCGGTGTCGAGGGGTTGCTGCTCGCGGTCGGATCTTCGGCACTGCTGCTGGAGGACCGGGAGCGGCGCGACGACTCTTCTCCACTGTTCGACGCAGTACTGGATTCCTTACTCGAACGATCCGCTGACTCGATGCTGGGGAAGGAGGTATTTGGCTGCGCCGGGCTGCTGGATGTCGACATGCTCGGGCTGCGGCTGCTGCTTGGCGAACTTGGCGACGGCATGCTGCTCGCAGTCGAGGGACTCGATTTCGACCTGCTGGATGACGAGCTGGAAGATTGTGACTGGGATTGCGAAGAGCTGGAGGAACTCGACTGCGATTGCGACTGCTGAGGTTGTGCCGGCGGCTGCTGTTGCGTTTGCTGGTTTTTGCAGCCACTGATTACCGCGGCAAATACCACCACAGAAACCATAGTCTGCCAGTGTGGGCCGACGGCTTTTGCTTCCGGCACTGCTTTTTGTTGGGTAAAACGTTGTGCGATCTTCCTTAATAGCATGAGCTCTCTCCTGATGCGTTCACGGGCCGCGGCGGAATCGCGGCGGCCCGTTTTGCTCCTTGTCTGTTCGACAGTTTTCTTCCGTTTGGGTTTGGCTGACAGAAATAATCCGCTGCCACTTTTCGCCCTCTCCGTTTATTCAGGAGACCCGACCCTGTTCCTATGTATTGGATTCTGGGGCGGCTTGTGGAATCAAACTAACCTCGCTACATCAGTCGAACACTTTGTGTCTGCCTTCCTTTCCTTCGCGTTTTCTTCAGTCAAAAACAAATCGCTGCACGATGCCAGTGGTATCCACCGGTTCGCCGTTTTCAAAGCGGGGGCGGAATTTGGCCCGTTTTAATACGTTGCGGACACGCGATCGGATACTCACCTTGTCTTCCGGTCTGGCGTTCAAGATCTGGATGTTTCGCGCCTTGCCGAATGCGGTAACGTCGTAGGAGACTGTCACGTAAGAGTTCGCCAGTGCTTCGCGGTCCTCATCCAGCAACGGAAGTGCGGGTAGTGCGGCTGGGCGACCGAAAATCTCATCGATTTCCTGGTTGGTGGCGCCGTTGTCCCACAGTGCCTGGTAGGCTTCGCCGTAGGTTTCCCGGGCAGAGTGCCATTTGTTGAACATCATGTACCAGTCACCCAGTTCCACTTTTGCCTTGGCTGAGGCCGCGGGAGGTGAAGCCGGATTTTTCTGGTAAACATCCATGATTTTTGTAATCGCGGTTTTACCGGAACTAAAGCTGTTCATGCGGTAGTGATCCAGCTGCGCGCGTCTTTCCGGGGTCGCATTTCCGGAGCCGGCGAAGCTGGTATTGATGACAATCGCCTCTTGCGGTTCCCCGGCGTAAGTGGCCAGATAATAATTGGTTGCCTTGAGTCCGCGCAGGGCTTCTACCAACCGCAGGTCATTGGCACCGAAGTTGTGGGAAATGATGTCCACAGCCAGGGCGTACATGTTGGTGGCATTGATCAGGTGCTCGAACAATGTCGCCCCTTTCTCATCAATGTAGGCCTGGAGGTGCCAGTTGCTCAGCTGGTTGATGATCGGCAGCATACGAGGGTCTCTTTCCCCGTAGTTTTTTGCATGCAGCCAGAACAGGTACTCGTGATTGTCATTGGCTTCTTCCCACTGACTGAGTGCGATCTGGCTTTCAATCATGCGCTCGATCATCGGCACTTGATTCAGGGAGTAGAGCCCTTCGTTTACCCGATTGATCAGCATTGCCCGGCGAAATTCTGAAATGGCTTCCTCGTGATTGCCACTGCGTTGCAGTGCGCTGGCAAGGCCCATTAATTGCTCATCAATGCCCGCACCATAGGCGCCGTACTCGGCTTCCATATCCTCGATGCGTTGGCGGTATTCATCCGCGGCCTTCGACGGGCGTAGTTGTCGTTTGGGTTTCTCTAGTGGTTTTGATGCCGCTTCTATATAAGCCGCTGGAGGAGCCTTGGCGTTGTCTTGGGCCGAGTCTAAGGCGGACATCTCTTCCGCCGTAACAGAGCCACACAGCAGAGCTGAGGCTGTAAACATCAAGCCGATAGCAATAGCGTTGCTGGTATCTGTCTGTGTCACGGTTGAACCACTTCCATTCCATGTTGTGCCTGACCCGCCTGCAGTTGCCGGGCAACTGATCTGGCGAGCTCGAAATCCATGCGGCGCTTTGGCTGCTTTAAAGACACCTACGTGCCCGCTGCAGCTTTGGTTGCACGGAACTTCTCTCCCTGACGTGTGGCTCGTTCACTTTCCTGCCGGTTACCCGGTGTGTTGTCGATCTCGACGCTGGACTCTGGTGCCGCGGGAATTTCTGAAGCCAAGATTGGCATTGGTTTCCCTTGCAATTCGCGGCCGCCGTCCATGTATTTTCAGTATAGCCAACGAAATTTCGCCCCCTGCTTCGTCAGGTCGGGTATGGCGCCACAGCGGTGGAAAGTGTGGTGCGGTTGAATGGCTTAATCCCGGTTGGCCTGTATTGATGGGCTCTACCAGTAACCTTTCAGCCTTTTCACTTGGGTTTTACAACCCGAGTGATGACCTGTTTCGGGGTTCAATGAGTCTGGCAGTCGAGAAAAAGGTGGGGGGAGCTTTTCACAAAACCCGGTGCCAATAATTTGGGGCGCAGGGCAATTTCTGACGGCTCTTGACTCCTGCGCCATCGCGAAGCGACTAGCTTGTCGGTTGAGACTACCGGAGAGCACTTCTGGGGTGGGCAGGAGAACTGCGGATACACTGCCTGGCACAGGATGAGTCGGGCTCGAAACATCTATCCTAATAGTTAATTAATCGTGTTATTTTTCTTGCGGTAAATCTAGGCTGCTTGGTCAGAATATTTGGAATGGCGGCCGAGTAGGGCCATAATCTCCGGGTTTGACGAATCTAGAGAACTTTCAGTGGGAGCGCTTTGTGAGCATAAAAATACAACCTGAAGCCATCGTCGCCCTGCGGGGATTTGAAATGCCGGAACGCCTGGGCTTTGGCACCGTCATGGCCCCGGTAATGTTCCGTGCCCGCTACCAGGACGGTCGCTGGAGCGATGGCGAGCTTATCCCATACGGCCCCCTGGCACTGGATCCTGCAGCCAAGGTGCTGCATTACGCCCAGTCGTGTTTCGAGGGCCTCAAGGCTTACCGCAATGGCAACAATGGGGTGGGATTGTTCCGCCCGGAGCGCAACGCAGCGCGTATGGCACACTCTGCCCGCCGCCTGTGTATGCCGCCGGTACCAGAAGGCCTGTTTATGGATGCAGTGCGCTCGGTGGCATCTCACTGCGCCAACCTGATTCCCGGTAGTAGCGGCGAATCCCTTTATCTCCGCCCTTTCCTGATGGGAACCCAGCCGGATCTCTCTGTCACCGCCAGTCGAGCGTATGAATTCTATGTGATTGCCAGTCCATCAGAGGCCTACCACGCGGGGAATATGCGATTGTGGGTAGAACGAGAGGATAGCCGCGCCGCGGTGGGCGGTACCGGAGACGCCAAGGTCGGGGGTAACTATGCCGCTTCGCTGCAGAGTATTGCCGGCCTCAAGGAGCGCGGTTATGACCAGTCCCTGTGGCTCAACCCGGGCAACCGACACACCATTGACGAGCTGTCCGGCATGAACTTCTTTGCCGTGATGGATGGCGCGTTACACACCCCGGCTCTTAATGGCTCCATTCTCGAAGGGGTTACCCGGGATTCCATGCTGACTCTGGCGCGCGATCAGGGAATCGAAGTGCACGAGCGCGAGATTGATATTGACGACCTGCTTGCGCTGGTTGCCTCAGGCACCTGCAGTGAAGCCTTTGCATGTGGTACGGCGGCGATTGTCAGCCCGATTAGTGAACTCGGTGACGGCGACAGGCGCTATCGCCTGAGCCAGGCCCCGGGGCCTGTGGCCGACAAGTTACGCCGCGCTTTACTGGACATACAGGAGGGGCGGGCTGAAGACCGCTTCGGCTGGATGCAGATGGTGCCGGCGGCCAGCTTCTGACGCGGTTTGGATCCGAAGCGGAAAAAGCCGGGCGGCCATGTCCTCATGCAAGTGAGTAAAACCGCCGGGCTCCGGCATTCGAGTGTATAAGTAGCACTCATTAAATTGCGGTTGTTTCCTGGGGAAACGGCCGCATTTTTATTTGCGCTTTTTGCCTCTAGTGCGTTGACTTGCATGACCGAGGTGTTACAACGTCAGTGTGCTCTGAAAAACTGCCTGCTGCCATTGCAACCCCTTGGTATCGGCGGTTATCAAAGCTGGATCCCGCGTAAAATGCGGGCAATTTGAGGCCGCAACAGCGGCCTGCATCAACAATAAGAAACTGGAACTGTTGGGAAAAGCCTTTGGCGGTATCCCTCACTTTGACAAGTAGTATCCAGATCAATTTGAGACACAGGAGTCGAATTGCGACTGTGACTCCTAAAAAAGGCTATCCCCTGCGGCTTTTGTGATCCATCAGCCGTGAGGTTCCTCGCAAGTGAGGAGAACGGGAATGCTGAATCATCTCTATGGCCTGATGGTGCAACCGCGCAGGCAGTGGCAGGAAATTGCTGGTCTGTCTGAGAAAGGGCTCAACCGTCAGATTCCTTACGTCATCATCCTGGCGTTGATCCCTGCCCTGTGCTGGTATTTCGGCACCACGGAAATCGGTTGGAACATTGGCAGCGGCGGTCAGGTGCGGACACTTACCAGCAACAGTGCCCTGTCACTGGTGGCCGTGTTTTACGTCACCATGATTCTCGCGGTAATTGCCGTGGGATATTTCATTCATTGGATGGCTAAAACTTATGGCGCCAAGTCCCATCCTATGAAAGGAATGGTAATTGCCGGGTTTACCGCCACTCCTATTTTTGTTGCCGGCGCCGCCGGTCTGTACCCAATTCTGTGGCTGGATATCCTGCTGGCGACTCTGGCGGTGGCTTATGCGGTTTACCTGCTTTATGTCGGTATCCCCATTGTTCTGAATGTAAATGAAGAGCGCGGCTTTCTGTTTGCCAGTGCGGTAGTTACCGTGTGTCTGGTGATGGCCGTAGTGGTGATGGTCGGTACGGTATTGTTCTGGAGTTTTGTTGCTGCACCTGTCTTCCAGCACTGACACAAGAAAAGTATTCCTCTAAAAAACAGGCCTGCTCGGCGTTGCTGCCGAGCGGGCCTGTTTGTTTATGGATTGTTTATGGGGGCACCTTATGGCGTGTAATGCAAGCTGAGCAAGTAGCCATTGATTAGTGGAATTTCCTTGCTGGCTTTATCGCCTCGCACCAGCTCAATTTCCGCAACAGAGTGCTGAATGGTTTTGGGTTCAGTATCCCGACAATGCATTTTCATTGCATCAATATTTTTATCTTCACTTTGGACGCGGTGTTCAAGGATTTGCAGCAGCAGTCGACTTTCAGAGGCGCGCAGCCTGATTCCGGGTCCGCTCACCAGCGCCACATCGTATTTCATCGCACCCCAAAGGCCGTCGCAGCGAATGGCGGAATAGCGCTTTCGGTTACCTTCTGTTTCGTTGACCAGCGGGCCGGAGGTATAGGTTTCAAATCCGGGACCCAGGGGCTGTTGAATTTCAAACTGGCCCTCGGGAGCGGTAATGGAGATTTCGAGCATCTCTTCCGCGCTTGCAGAGGGCAGGGTCATGATGGAGAACAGCGCAAACGCAATGGAGGGAACCGCCTGGGCTAAGGATCGACCGGCGGTTGAGCCTGGAGCGTGCGGGGAGCGGTTGCTGCGTTTTGGCGGTGGGCAAGTATCCATACAGTGCCTGTTCGTCGCTTGTGACTGTTATTTGCCAAAAGACACTAACGCTCGCGAGAAGGGAGGGCAACAATCACGTGCTGAGCCCTTATGGTTAGACCGAATAGTCAGTCTGGTGCTGGTTAAAACGAGACAAAGTTCCGTTTTATCCGTTGCCGCATTTCAGGGCATTGGATACTATCCGACCAGCGCCATAGCCGTCTTCTGCGCTTCTTAATTGGTACATTCGTACCAAGTAAGAATGAAGTGAAGTATCTGGTCACTATTTATGCCGCTATCTTCGCACAGCTGCGCTGTCGGGGGGACCGGATATTGGTAGATGGTCGCCGTCACGGCCCGAGCGGGAGAGGGGCCGAATGCGGGGGAGAAGCCCCGTGAATAATCAAAACAGACACAGCCGTCATATAAAACGAAAAAGGAAAGCGGGAGATTCCATGAAAGCACCACTCAAAATCGGTGTCATCGCACTTGCGGCGCTGGCTGCAGCCTGTTCCCAGGAGAGCAACACGAGCAATTCCAGCGCCTCTGCAGATAGTGTGTCAGCGTCGGCGGACTTCCAGAAGCAGCTGCTCAAGCAGCTAATCACAGCTCAGTCCGGCGATGTGATTGAAATACCTGAAGGACGCTATGAGCTGAATCGCAGTCTCTCGCTGAACGTGGATGGTGTGACCATTCGCGGTGCAGGTATGGACAAGACCATTCTGTCCTTCAAAAACCAGATCCAGGGTGCCGAAGGCCTGCTGGTCAACGCCAGTGACTTCACCATTGAAGATCTGGCGATTGAAGACACCATCGGTGATGCGCTTAAGGTCAACGAAGGCAAGAACATCATCATCCGGGATATCCGGGTGGAGTGGACCAATGGTCCCGCGACCGAGAATGGTGCCTACGGTATTTACCCGGTTCAGACTGAAAATACCCTGGTGGAAGGTACTGTGGCTATCGGTGCATCGGATGCCGGTATCTATGTGGGCCAGTCTCGTAATGTGATCGTGCGGAACAACCGCGCGGAATACAATGTGGCCGGCATTGAGATTGAAAATACTATCGGTGCTGATGTCTACGACAACGTAGCCACCAACAATACCGGCGGTATTCTCGTATTCAATATGCCGAACCTGCCCCAGCCCGGTCACAGCACCCGCGTCTATAACAACAAGGTTTTCAAGAACAACACAGAAAACTTTGGCCACGAAGGTACCCCGGTTGCTGCGGTGCCGGCTGGCTCGGGTGTTGTTATCAACTCCAATGACTACGTGGAAATCTTCAATAACGAAATTTCCGATAACGACACGGCCAACGTGATTGTCAGCAGCTACTTCGCTGCCGGTTACTACAGCGACAAGTCTACCCAGGAGAATTTCGACCCCTATCCGGAAGGTATTTATATCTACGACAACATCTTCACCGGTGGCGGTGAGTCTCCCGATGACATGGAGCTCAAGGCCCTGAAAATCGCCAAGTTCGGTTTGACCGGCAGCCTGCCGGACGTACTCTGGGACGGCGCTATCGACAATGCAAAAATGGTGGACGGTAAGCTTCCGGCAGACCTGAAGCTGTGTATCGAGAACGAAGGTGTGGGCATCATCAATGTCGATCTGCAGGGTGGATACAAGAACATCAGTACCGACATCAGTGCGCATAACTGCAGCCTGAAAAAACTGCCGCAGATCGTACTCGAGTTTGATGGAGAACAGGAAAAATCTCAGGAAGAGCAGCACGCAAGTAACGAGGTAGCCGATGCGTAAGTTGCTGTCGCCCCGCTGGTTGGGGGGCGCGGTGCTGACCTTGACGCTCGCTGGATGCGGAGCATCCCGCGAGCCGGTCACACTGCACGAAAAAAATACCGTACCCGACAATCTGAGTCAGTGGCATGTGGTTGAAGCGCTGGACGGAAAGCTCGTTCTGAACGAGCGGGTTACCCCCTACGATCTGAACACCGCACTGTTTACCGACTACGCCCATAAACTGCGTACCGTATGGATGCCGGAGGGCACCAGTGCCGGTTACGGCGACGATGACTTCGATTACCCGGTCGGTACCATTATTAGCAAGACCTTTTACTACCCGCTCGCCGACGATGGTTCGGTGCTGCGCACTGACGACTACTCTCACGACTTTGTACAGGGGCATCCCGGCAGTGGCCTGAACCTTAACAAGGTCAAGCTGATTGAGACCCGTATGCTGGTTAAGCGTGCGGACGGTTGGCAGGCGCTGCCATACGTGTGGAACGACGCTCAGACTGATGCCGTTTTGGAGATCGCTGGTGATGCAAAGCGTTTACAGCTGGTCAGTGAAAACGGCAGCAATGAAACCTTCACCTACGTTGTACCGGACTTCAACCAGTGCGCGGGTTGTCACGCCGACAACCATAGCCAAAAGGCCGTGCGTCCGATTGGCCCGCGTGCGCGGCACCTGAACAAACAGTACAGCTATGAAGGCGGTAGTGAAAACCAGCTCGTCTACTGGCAACAGGTCGGATACCTGACCGGTCTACCGGAATTGGAAGGCGTGCCCCACAACGTGAATTTCAAGGATGCGAGTGCCTCGCTCGAAGAGCGCGCGCGGTCCTACCTGGATATCAACTGTGGTCACTGCCATAACCCCAATGGCCCGGCGGACACATCGGGATTGATGTTGTACGGTGCGGAGCGGGATATGCGTAAGCTGGGGGTGTGCAAACCACCGGTGGCTGCGGGTACCGGCTCAGGGGACCGCCTTTTTGCCATCGTGCCAGGTAGTCCGGATGAGTCCATCCTCAACTTCCGTGTGGAGTCGACCGACCCGGGTGCGATGATGCCGGAGCTAGGACGTAGCCTTGCTCATGAAGAAGGAACCGAATTGCTGAAGGCCTGGATTGCTTCCATGCCGGGCAACTGCAGCTGATGTCGGTTTAATGTTGGTGTAATGATGGCGGCGGAGCGCGACGCAGGTCGTGCTCCGCTGGCTTAGCCGGGGCTTATGCTAAATGCGTGTCCTGGGGAATACCTTCAGCGTTGCTGCCGATTTCGCCTGTTGACGCTTCTTCTTCCGCGACTGACGGAATCAGCGCTTTGATCATCATGGTGACACTGCGTTCAAGTAGCGGTGAATCAATGGAAATTGCACCGTTCAGCACCTGGAATTCCAGATTCAAAATAGTGCCGTGAACAATCTGCGCAGCAGCTACCGGATCGTCGAGGCGCAGCAGCTCAAAAAATTCCACGATCATATTTTCGGTGGCTTGATTCGCCATACGTACTGCACGTGTCAGCTGTTCGTTGCGCAGCGCCTCATTCTTAAACGCCAGTTCGATTACGCGGTTGTCTCGATTGCTCGCTTGTGCGCGAATGTGTGAAAGCACAAAACGGGTCAGTTGCTGAAGTAGCTGACGCCGACCAGCGGGAGCCGTGAGTTGTTGCGGTGAAAGCTGGCGAGCGGCTAAAAAGCTTTCCTCCTGCAGGTTGCGGGTCTGATCAATATTCTGCTCCACAAAATAAGTGAATGCGTCACTGATCAGGTCATTGAGGTGCTTGAAGTAATAGGTCGTTGCTGCCAGCGGAACATCCGCTTCCCTGGCTACGGCGCGATGCCGAATACCACGAATTCCTTCCTTTACGATCAGACGCAGGGTCGCTTCGAGAATGGCTTTGCGGCGTTGACGGCTATCTGCACGCTGGGCTTTGCGCCCATTGTAAACCAGTTCAGACTTTCCTTTGTCTAAGGTCATGGTGATGAGTATTCCTTTGCGATCGTAAGCGAATAGTTATCGTGGATCAGGCAATGCGAAATCCAGATAAAAATAGCGTGGTAAAAAAAATGTGGTCGCCGTTGCCGGTGCACTGTACTGCCGCTCTCAGAAAACTATTGCTCTTATGGAATGTGTTCAGTCTAACGAATATTGCTGGTTGCTTTCCATGAACAAGACATGAAATGGGCCAAAAATAACGTTGACCGGAGAGCCAATCCGGGTCGGCCGCGCTATTGTATCGATGTGGGAACAGTTGACTACCAATTAATTGAATATTGTGAGGGAAATCCCATTACATTCTATTACGGGGTATTTAATTCGAATAATAATTCAGTAAATAGGCGTATTGGTTTGTACGCATTAAAGGATTGGCCTGATTCAAGGTAGTCGATTGGTCTTAATTATTGCGGAATATTATTGGGGTCAGGCGAGCGCGTGAAAAGTTGGGGGGCGTTTTAAAGGTGGGCTTTAATGTAAGGGCTCTGCGGGACTCATCGGTCAGGCGGCGCCCGCAGGCAGGCAACGATTATTCCGTTGCCTGACTATTAATTTCGCGCCCTGGAGCAGGGGCACAATGCGCCGCAGGGCTATTGAATTTTTCCGGTGGTCCGCACGCGCTTGCTGCCGCGGACAACACTGACATCGGCTTTGCGGCGGCGCTCGATACCGGCGTCGATCGCATTTTTTGCGGCGATCAATAGTCCTGCCACCAGAAACGCACCGGGTGGCAATACCGCGACGAGAAAGCCGGAATAGTCCTGCCCGAGTACCGGCAGTGTCCAGTTTGCGGCCACCGGGCCCAGCAGCAGGTCCATATCGCTGAACAAGGTGCCGCGGCCAATGATTTCCCGTACCGCACCGATTGCGATCAGCACGGCACTGAAACCGACGCCCATCATCAGGCCGTCCAGCAGTGACGGCAGTACCGGGTTTTTACTGGCAAAGGCGTCGGCACGACCGAGGATTGCACAGTTGGTGACAATCAGTGGAATAAAGATTCCCAACACCAGGTACAACTCGTAGGTGAATGCCTTCATCAATAATTCCGCGCAGGTCACGAAAGTGGCGATGATCATTACTGATGCGGGTAGTCGCACAGTTTCGGGCATCTGGTGGCGCACCAGGGAGACTGCCAGGTTGGAGCAGGCCAGTACCGCCGTGGTGGCGAGCCCCAGGCCGATGGCATTGACCACCGAGCCGGTCACCGCCAGTAGCGGGCACAGGCCCAGCAGCTGCACCAGAGCGGGGTTGTTTTTCCACAGGCCGTTGTGGGTGATCTCAGAATACGTTGGGGTGGCCATCAGTTGTTTTCCCCTTCTGGTTGTTGTTGTTCAGACTGTGGCTGCTCCACCTCTACCGCACGTTTGGAAACCGGCGCACTGAAAATTTTCTGCTGATGCTCGGCGACAAAGTCCAGCACGGTGCGGACCTGCTTTACCACTGCGCGCGGGGTAATGGTGGCGCCGGTAAATTGATCGAAGGCGCCACCATCTTTCTCCACCTTCCACATACCCCGCCCCGGGTCTTCCAGGGAGGTGCCGTTGAACGAGAGGATCCAGTCGCTCTTCTTCACTTCCACCTTATCGCCAAGGCCGGGTGTTTCGGCATGGTTGGTAACCCTTACGCCAGCCACGGTACCGTCACGATTGACGCCCACCAGCATCTGAATCGGTCCGGAGTAGCCTTCCGGCGCAACCGTGGGAATGATCACTGCATCGATGGTGCCGTCGCTTTGTCGGGCCAGATTGATGTCCCCTCCCTGTTTAAGGCCGAGCATGGCCCAGTACTGTCTGGGAATAGGGTAGGTATCCACCAGTAGATCGTTGCTGTGGCGCTCGATGGGGATGATCTCCAGCAGCGCCTTGGCTGCCGCCTCGCGGATCGCACGTTCAATGGGTTCGCGGGTAGTGATCTGGGTGACCGCCAGGGTGCCCGCAGTGACCAGGGCAAACAACGTCAGTACCGAGGCATTTTTACCGATGGAGCGTTTCAGCATTACTGTTCCTCCAGATCGGTGGCCTTGCGCGCGGCCTTGTGGCCATAGGTGCGCGGCAGGGTGTAGTTGTCGATAAACGGCGCGGCAAAGTTCATCAGCAGTACCGCAAACGCCACCGCATCGGGGTAGGCACCCCAGGCGCGGATCACGAACACCAGTAGACCAACCCCGGCACCGAAGATCAGGCGCCCCTTGTTGCTGGTACAGCCACTCACCGGGTCGGTCACGATAAAGAAAGCCCCCAGCATGGTGGCACCGGAGAAGAGATGCAGCAGGGGTGAACCTTCACTCAGGGAACTGCCGCCGTCATAAAACACCACTGAAAGCGCTGTCAGGGTGACGAGCATGGCTACCGGCGCGTGCCAGGTGATCAGTCTGCGGAACAGCAGGAACAGGCCGCCGAGCAGGAAACCGAAGTTGGCCATTTCCCAGCCGAGCCCGGCTATGGAGCCCTTGTTGAACATGGGCTCCATCTCGTACAGCTGGGCGAGGATGGTGGACTGGTTGTGGCGCACGATTTCCAGTGGCGTGGCGCGGGTAAAACCGTCCACATTCATATTGCCGAAAATCAGCGCAAACGTTTCACCCAGTGCGGGGGTGCCCTGTATCAGTTCTGCGGGTGCCACCCAGCGGGTCATTTCCACCGGAAAGCTGATCAGCAGTACTACGTAACCCACCATGGCCGGATTAAAGGGGTTATAGCCCATGCCGCCGTAAAGCTGTTTGGCGAGCAGGATGGCGCTCACGCTGCCGATTACCGGGATCCACCATGGGCAGTAGGGAGGCAGGGCGATACCGAGCAGCAGGGCGGTGACCAGTGCGCTGTAGTCTTTCAGGTAAAAGCCAACCGGGCGATCGCGCAGTTTCATCACTGCGGCCTCACAGGCCAGCGCGGTGGCAACACACAGGGCAATATTGACCAGCACGCCGGGGCCGAAAAATACCACCAAAGCAAGTACGCCGGGAACAGTGGCCGCCGCCACCTGCAGCATAACCTTGGCGGTGCTCTGGCCCGAGTGGGCGTGGGGGGAAGTGATTCGCATCAGGGACATGGTAATTCTCTTTTCTCCCGCCTCAGTCCTGGCTGCCGGACTGGCTCTGCTGGGCCAATTTTTCCTGCAGCTTTCCCTGCATTTTTTCCAGCGCGGTTTCGAAGGCGCCGGTATTTGGGTCGTCTTCGTTACGGGCTTTGGTCAGGCGCGCCTCGGCTTTTTCCACCCGTTTTTTCAGCGCGTCGATTTCCTGTGCCAGCTTTTCTTCCGGATTCATACTGGCGCGGGCAGCAGCCGCTGCTTTGGCTCTCTCGATTGCCGCACCCGCGGCCGAGGAAGATGCGCCGGCAACGGTGAGCTTGTCTTCGGTGATGGACGGCTCCGCGCTGCTTTCCACGGTCTTTTGTTCCGGCGTTTTGTCGGCTGCGGCGGCTTGCTTCTCGGCCTCGGCCAGCCTGTCGCGGGCTTCCTGCAGTTTCAGTTCCGCGGTTTTCAGCTGGGCTTCCAGTGGTGGCTTCTGGGCCTCTTCTGCGTCTGCCAGTTTTTTCTGCATCCGCTCAACCCGGTGCTCGGCACTGGTGAGGGTGCGCTGGGCGCGAGCCAGTTGCTGCTCGGGTGTGGCCTGCTTGGCTTTCACCCGGGCGAGGGCCGCGGCCACAACATCGGATTCCTGTTTGGCCGCCTGGGCCTCCGGGCTGTTGGCTTCCTGCTCGCGCTTCTTGCGCGCTTCCTCGGCCGCTTTCTTGCGCGCCAGGCGCTTGGCTTCTTTTTCCTGCTCTGCCTTTTCCAGGCGCAGCTTGCGGTATTCGAAGCGCTCGCGGGCGCGGTCTGCCTTCTCCTTTTCCTGGCGCGCCTCGCGGATATCGCCCTTGGCGGCTCGGTAGTACTGCACCAGCGGAATGCTGGAGGGGCAAACATAGGAGCAGGCACCGCACTCGATGCAGTCGAACAGGTTGTAGGCCTGCAGTTTTTCCCGGTCCTCGGCGCGCGCGTACCAGTACAGCTGCTGTGGCAGCAGGCTCGCCGGGCAGGCCTCGGCACAGAGTCCGCAGCGGATACAGGCCTGCGCCGGCGGTGGCGCCGGTAATTCCTGTTTTGATGGGGCGAGAATACAGTTGGTGGTCTTCACCACCGGCGCTGACAAATCCTCGATGGTATAACCCATCATGGGGCCGCCGATTATGATGCGCTGCAGCGTTTTACGATCGAGGCCATGCTGTTCCAGGACATGCCGGATGGGTGTGCCCAGCGGCACATCGATATTGCGCTGGCGTTGCAGGGATTCACCGACCACCGTGGTAATGCGGCTGATCAGTGGTTCGCCCAGGGTAACCGCACGGAACACCGCGCGGGCGGTGCCCACGTTCTGACACACGATCCCCACATTGGCCGGCAGGCCCTCGTTGGGGACCTCGCGCCCGGTGAGGATTTCGATCAGCTGCTTTTCGCCACCCGAGGGATACTTGGTGGGGAAGGTCACCACGTGGAAGCGGGTGCCTTCTGCGGCTTTCTTCATCGCCTCGATGGCTTCCGGCTTGTTGTCCTCGATACCGATCAGCACGCGCTCCGGCTGGTCAAGCAAGTGCGCGAGTATCTCCACACCACCAATGATCTCACTGGCGTGCTCGCGCATCAGCATATCGTCGGCGGTGATATAGGGCTCGCACTCGGTGCCGTTGATGATCAAAGTGTCGATTTCTGCGCCGCCGCGAGGATTCAGTTTCACCGCCGTGGGGAAGCCGGCACCGCCCATACCGGCGATGCCGCAGTCGCGAATTTTTTCCAGCACGTCGTCGATATCGCGATTTGCATAGTCTGCCAGCGGAGTGAGCGCACACCACTCGTCGCGACCGTCGGTGCGTATCTGGATGCAGTCCGCCACCATGCCGGAGGGGTGGGGTACCGCCATGGGCTCGATGGCCACCACCTTGCCGGACGACGGGGCGTGTACCGGGCAGCTCACCAGGCCGTCTGCCTCAGCGATCTTCTGCCCCTTTAATACCATATCGCCCAGCTTTACCAGGGGGATGGCGGTGCCGCCGATATGCTGGTTCAGCGGGACAATCAGATCTTCCGCCAGCGGAATGCTGCCGATAGGCTCACCGGTCGACTGGTGTTTGTTTTCCGGGGGGTGAACGCCGCCGTGGAAATCGTTGATTTTCAGCTCGCGGGACAGGTCCCGGGCTTTTTCACTGGCGATCAGGTGGGCTTCACGGGCCGCGCGACGCTCGCTGGCGCTCTGTCTTTCGTTTACCTGGCTCATGCAGCACTCCGGTCATCGGTGTGCAACTCGGGGCGGTCACTGGCGATCAATTGAACTCCATCGCTAGGTTTATTCGGGCGCCACTCCTGCAGGCTTGTCTCCAGGGGCACCATATCGATGCAATCCACCGGGCACGGCTCCACACACAGGTCACAGCCGGTGCACTCGTCCACGATCACCGTGTGCATCTGTTTGGCGGCGCCGACAATGGCGTCTACCGGGCAGGCCTGAATGCACTTGGTACAGCCAATGCACTCGGCCTCGCGGATAAAGGCCACTTTCTTGACGTCTTCGATACCGTGCTCGGCATCCAGAGGTGTCGGCTCTACATCCAGCAGGTTGGCCAGCTCGTTGATGGTGGCCTGCCCTCCTGGCGGGCACCTGTTAATGGCCTCACCGTTGGCGATGGCCTCGGCGTAGGGGCGGCAGCCGGGATGGCCGCACTGGCCGCACTGGGTTTGCGGCAGCAGGGCATCGATCTGTTCGACGATGGGGTCGCCCTCTACCCTGAAGCGCACGGCGGCAAAGCCCAGCAGGGCACCAAACACGAGGGCCATACCGCCCAGAATCAGCAGGGGCGTGGATACTTCAGATAGCCATTCCATTCTTGCCTCTCCTTATACCAGTCCGCTGAAGCCCATAAATGCTAGCGACATCAGCCCTGCGGTCATCATGCCGATGGCGGCGCCCTTGAACGGCTTGGGTACATCCGCAACTGCCAGGCGTTCGCGCATGGCGGAGAACAGGATCAGCACCAGGGAAAAGCCCACCGCAGCACCAAAGCCGTAGAGGGTGGACTGGATAAAGTTATTCGCTTTTAGGGTGTTCTGCAGTGCCACACCCAGCACCGCGCAGTTGGTGGTAATCAGAGGCAGAAAGACGCCCAGCACCCGGTGCAGCAGCGGGCTGGTCTTTTCGATAAACATGCGCGCAAACTGCACCACCACTGCGATTACCAGAATGAATGAAATGGTGCGCAGATACTCCATCCCGAAGGGTTCAAGTAAGTAGGTATTCACCAGATAGGAGCAGATGGCTGCCAGCGTCAGCACAAAGGTGGTGGCGCCCGCCATGCCGATGGCGGTTTCCAGCTTGTTGGAAACCCCCATAAACGGACAAAGGCCGAGGAACTGCACCAGCACGTAGTTGTTTACCAGAATGGTAGAGAGCAGAATGACGGTAAATTCGGTCATAGTGATTCCGTTCGGGCCGCAGTGCCGGCTCCCGGACAGGGTTGCGGAGTGTAACGGCAGCCCATATAAATTTAGAGCATCGGGCCGGCGGTTGATCGGCGCGCAGGCGATGCGTTGCAGTTTACGCGCTATTCCCACCTTTACTCATCTATAGGCGGTAGTGGCGTGAAAGTTGCAAATTGCTGTTGGCAGAGTCGGGAGAGGTATTATGGGCGAGAGGAAATAGGCGTTCAACTTGCCATATGTCCCTATTGTCCGGAAATTGGTCGCTTTCTGCACTCCGGGCCTCGATGCTGCAATCCCAGCTCATGACTTCACTGCAACCCAAGCAGGCATTCATTGGATATGAACGAGTACTTGCAGACCTCGCCCATTATCGACTGGCAGCACCCCCTCGTGCTGGCCACCGCTGAAAAACTGGCGTGCCTCTCCCGGACCCGCTTCGGAACGGCGCGCAATTGCTTCGAGTTCGTGCGCGACGAGATCCGTCACAGTGGGGACTTCCAATTGGATCCGGTGACTTGTCGCGCATCTGACGTACTGGAAACCGGAACCGGCTTCTGCTTCGCCAAGAGCCACCTGTTGGCAGCGCTGCTACGTGCCAATGGCATCCCCGCCGGTTTCAGCTATCAACGTTTGTTGCTGAATGAAGCCAGTGATCGCTACTGTCTACATGGCTTCAATACCATTCACCTGGACGCCTACGGCTGGATGCGTATCGATGCCCGAGGTAACAAGCCGGGGATTACCGCTGAATTTATCCCGCCCCAAGAGCGCCTCGCCTATACGCCGGTGGAGGACGGAGAGTGCGACCTGCCCGGTAACTATGCTGAGCCTCTGCCGGAGGTTGTGGCGTTGCTGCAATCGTGCGTAAGCTTCGCCGAAGTTGAGCAAAAATTGCCCGACGTTTGAACTCGCGGTCTGTGGGTTTACTCTTAGCTCCTGAATCTCGATATCTTTACCTGGATACTCGACCTCAATACCCCAACCTCGATCAAGACGGGAGCAGCTATGTCGGATGCGTATACTCCACCCAAGGTGTGGAAGTGGGACTCTGAAAGTGGTGGCCAGTTCGCCAACATCAATCGGCCCATCGCCGGCCCGACCCATGAGAAAGCGTTGCCAGTGGGCAAGCACCCTATGCAGCTCTACTCCCTAGCCACGCCCAATGGCGTCAAGGCCACCATCATGCTGGAAGAGCTGCTGGCGCTGGGGCATGAAGGCGCCGAATACGATGCCCATCTGATCCGTATTACCGAAGGGGATCAGTTCAGCAGCGGCTTTGTCGACATCAATCCCAACTCGAAAATCCCGGCACTGGTGGACCACAGCACCACACCGCCGATTCGCGTGTTCGAATCGGGCTCAATCCTGTTGTACCTGGCGGAAAAGTTCGGCGCTTTTCTGCCGCACACTCCGGAGCAGCGCACCGAAACCCTTAACTGGCTTTTCTGGCAGATGGGGGCCGCTCCATTTCTTGGGGGTGGCTTTGGCCACTTTTATGCCTACGCGCCCGAGAAATACGAATACCCCATCAACCGCTACACCATGGAAGTAAAGCGCCAGCTAGATGTACTGGATCGTCAGCTGGCAGAGCACCCGTTTGTTGCCGGCAGGGAGTACACCATCGCCGATATGGCCATCTGGCCCTGGTACGGCGCCGTGGTAAAAAACCAGGCTTATGACGCAGCGGAGTTTCTGGAAGCGGACACTTACAAAAATGTCATGCGCTGGGTGGATGAGATTGCTGAGCGGCCCGCGGTTCAGCGGGGCAAGATGGTCAACCGCACCTGGGGTGAACCTTCGGAGCAGTTGCACGAGCGTCATGACGCCAGTGATTTCGATACCCGCACCCAGGATAAACTTGCCGGGGATGAGGGCGGCGAACAGGCGTAAGGCGGCTCACTGCAGGCCAGGATTTCCGGCCGAGACTTGGCACCAATTAACCAGAATGTCGCCATGGTTCGGCGTAATCTGTGTGCAATAACAAACCAATAATAATTCACGCACAGGTCTGCAGTTATGCCATCCACTCAGCAGGATGCCGTTCGTAACCAGCACAAGTTTGATGTACTGATCGAGGGCGGGCGCTATTTCGACGGTACCGGCGCCGCGTCCGCGATTCGGCATGTCGCGATCAGGGACGGACGTATCGCGCGCGTAAGCGCTCAGCCTATCTCCCACGCGGAGGCGGCCCAGGTGATCGATGCCAGCGGTCACTGGGTCACCCCCGGATTTCTCGATACCCATACGCACTACGATGCAGAAATGCTGGTAAGTCCGAGCCTGTCGGAGTCGGTGCGTCACGGTGTGACGACGGTACTGGTCGGAAGTTGCTCACTGAGCATGGTGTGCAGTGAGGCCGAGGATGCATCGGACATTTTCACCCGGGTGGAGACAGTGCCACGGGAAAAAGTGCTCCCGGTGCTGCAAAATTGCAAGACCTGGCGCACCCCGCAGGAGTGGATCGCACATGTCGCCGAGCTGCCGCTGGGGCCGAATGTGACCAGCCTGTTGGGGCACAGTGACTTGCGCGTAAGTGTAATGGGACTGCGCCGCGCCACCGAGCGCACAGAGCGCCCCAGCGACTATGAAATGCAACAGATGGAAGCGTTGCTGGAAGAGGCGCTGGAGTGTGGGTTTGCCGGTCTCTCGACCATGTGTCTGAAGTGGGACAAGGTCGATGGCGAGCGCGCCTGGTCCAGGAGCCTGCCGAGCACCTACGCCCGCTGGCAGGAAATCGCCCGGCTAAACCGCCTGCTGCGCAAATACAATCGCGTGCACCAGGGCGCGCCGAATGCGGCGACGCCGCTACAGATCAACCAGTATATCCGCGAGTGCATTGGCTGGCTGCGGCCACCGCTCAAAACCACCCTTATCAGCCAGATGGACCTGAAGGGCAGCGCCTACCTCAATGTCCTCACGCGCCTGACTTCATGGCTCACCAATGCGTTGCGCGGCGACTTTCGCTGGCAGTTATTACCGACCCCGTTCACGGTATATGCGGACGGCATCGATGTAGTGTTCTTTGAGGAGTTCGGTGCGGGCGAAATGGCGCTCGATCTCAAGGACGCCATCGAGCGTAACCAGCTGCTCAAGAGCGAACGATACCGACGGGATTTCCGTAAGTTTTATGGGGAAAAGCTGAGCCCGCGGGTTTGGCAGCGGGATTTTGGCGATGCGGAAATCACCGCCTGTCCGGATCAGAACCTGGTTGGGAAAAACTTCGCCGAGGTCGCGCTGCAGCGCGGCATCCATGTGGTGGACCTGTTTCTGGATTTAGTGGTCGCCTACGGCACCAAGTTGCGATGGGTAACCACGGTTGCCAACCATCGAAAATCGGTGCTGAATAAAATGGTGCGTGATCCAAGGGCATTAATCACTTTCAGTGATGCGGGGGCGCATATCCGCAACATGGCCTTTTACAACCTGCCGCTGAGGTTGCTCAAGCTGGTGGCTGACACCGAGCACAGCCGGGCGCCGATCATGTCCATGGAGCAGGCAGTGTGGCGTATGACTGGGGATCAGGCAGACTGGTTTGGTATTGAGGCTGGTCGTATCCGCGAGGGCGATCGTGCCGATGTGGTGGTGCTGGACCCTGCACAACTGGCGCAGTGCGATGAACAGGCACTGCAGCAGGTTCACTGGGCAGAGATGGAAAACTTCGGCCTTGAACGTCTCGTTAACCGCAACCCCGGCATCGTCAAACATGTCCTGGTCAATGGGAAGTTTGCGGTGCAGGATGAAGAGCTGCAGCCTGCGCTGGGCAGGGAGAGTGGCTTTGGCCAGTTTCTTGCCGCGCGCTAGCCTGCACCAGACCCGCGACTTCACGTGCGGGTTTACAGTGTGGAAAGCGTTAGTGCGAGCGTGTCTGCAATAGGGGCATTCAGTTTCAAGTCCAGCAGATCATCGGCACGGGTGCGACCGAGGTTCAGCGCAGCAATGGGCTTGCCCCACTCCTTTGCGTAGCGACAGAAACGAAAGCCGGAGTACACCATCAATGAGGATCCCACCACCAGCAGGCCATCGCTGTTCTTGAGCGCGTCCAGGGCTTGCTGTACCCGTGTCTTCGGCACATTGTCTCCAAAGAACACCACATCTGGCTTCAGAATTCCCGCGCATTCCGGGCAGTCCGCAACATTGAACCGACTAAAATCCACTTCCAGGTCCGCGTCGCCGTCCGGTGCTGTCTCGGCGGTGTAATGGCGGAACTCCGGGTTCAGTTCATAACTGCGGTCGTGCACCAGCTGGCGCATTGCCCGGTAGTCACAGTCCATACAGCATATTTCATCGGCGCGCCCGTGCAGGTCAATCACCCGCTTGCTGTCTGCGCGCTGATGCAAGCGATCCACATTTTGTGTGATCAGCAGGTGAATATGCCCGCGCCGCTCCAGCTCTGCCAGATGAAAGTGCGCCGGGTTTGGTGCGGAGTTGCGAATCACCGGCCAGCCGATTAACGCACGTCCCCAGTAGCGCTGGCGGATTGCCGCGCTCTTCATAAATTCGCGGTGGTCCACCGGTGGTTTGCGTTTCCAGTGGCCGTTGCGGTCGCGGTAGTCCGGAATGCCGGAATCCGTGCTCACACCAGCGCCAGTCAACACCGTTAGCCGGGGGTGGCGGCGAATAAAATCGACCAGTTGCTCCGCCGCCATCTCCGCGGGAACAGCCGGTGCGACAACACTGTTTTCAGTTTTCCGGGCTGAGGAGAAATACGTGCTCAGGCTCATGGTTCAGGTCAGTTCGCAATGACGTTGGATCCTGTATTGTAACGAGTCTGGCAGAGGAAGTTTGCATAGGGGTTACGCCGGCGACGCCGTAGCCGCCAGCATGCTCGATGAAGATAGGGAAGTGAGCCTCAGTAAGTCTTGTACGGCAGGAACTTTCCGGACAGTACCATGTTCACCCGGTCGCCTTTCGGGTCCTCTTCCCGCTGAATATCCATCGAGAAATCAATGGCGCTCATGATGCCATCGCCGAACTCTTCATGAATTAATTCCTTCATGGTAGTGCCGTACACATTGACCAATTCATAAAGGCGATAGATCAACGGGTCCGTGGGTATCGCGGTGGGCAGTGAGCCTTTATAGGGTGCAATCTGCAGCCAGGCCACGGCTTCATCGCTGAGATCGAACAACTCGCGTGCAACGGCCGCCTGCTCTTTGGTGAAGGTCATCTGGCCCAGGCAGGCTGCCGTGGTCCACTCCTTGGACTGACCGACGGCATCTGCTACCTGGTTCCATTTGAGGTCCTTGCGTACTTTGGCTGAGAGAATCATCTCGGTGACTTGGTCGCGGTTACTGATCATGGAATGTCTCCTGTTTCATTGTGCGAGGAAAATGTCGTTGCGCTTAGTTGTGTTAAAAAGGCGCATTACATCAGTTTGTGCTGGAAATCACGCTCAGCAGGTAAAAGATAATCAACAGGAAAACGCCACTAACCGACTGCCAGAAGCGTACCGGGTAGCGCTCTATCAGTGGTGGTCGCGTGGCGTTAACGTATTCGGGGTTTGGTTGGCGCAGCTCATGGACAAACTCGGACAGGGCTTCGTGGCGGCGCAGAGGGTTGGGTTGCAGGGCCTTCTTCAATGCGGCATCAACCCAAGCGGGAATTTCCAGGGACTCATTGAGTACACTGCGGTAACGCAGTTTATGCTGTGCCGCCACCGTGGTGCAGCGGGCTACCCGGGTACCGTAGGGAAATTCACCCGAGAGCAGGTGGTAGGTCAGCACTGCAAGAGAAAAAAGATCTGAGCGCGGCGAGCCCATGTCGCCAAGAAAATATTCCGGTGCACTGTAGATGGCGGTGCCGAGAATTAGTTGCCCGTTTTCTGCAGAACTGTCGGTATAACTTTCGGCAATTCCGTCCACGCGTGCGGAACCCAGATCAATCAGGGTCACCGTGCCCGCAGGGCTAATCATGATATTTTCCGGGCGCAGATCCTGGTGCAGGATTTCTGCTCGGTGCAGCGCCTGAAGTCCCTTGGCAACCTGTTCAATAATATGGCGCACGGCTTCAAGGCTGGGGTTGGGGTTGTCCGTCATCCACTGTCGCAGTGTCTGTCCTTCCACACGCTCCATGGCGATGTACACATAGTTCCGCGGACCATGCGTGACCGCTGCGCGCACTACGTGTGCACTGCTGACGCGCCTGGCAATCCACTCTTCCATCAGCAGCCTTTGCAGATAGGCTGGGTCGTCCGAGAGGTCGATGGAGGGGGCTTTCAGTATCACCTGGGCATCGCTGGCCAGATCAGTGGCGAGGTATACGTGGCTGCGGCTGCTGGCATGTATCTCGCGCTCTACACGGTAACCGTCAAACTTGTCACCGGTTTTTAGCAGGGGGGGCAGCGGAAGATTTCCAGGGTTTTCGGTCAAGGCCGGTGAGGTATCCGGTAGCGCGGTGATGCGAACCAGTTGAACCGTCAGGTTGTCGTTACTGCCGTTGGCCAGTGCCTCCGCAACCAGGGTCTTTGCCGCTTGCGTGAGGTCTACGTCTTGCCCTGACAGATTTTCCACCAGGGTTTGTTGTGACAAGTATTCATGTACGCCGTCGGTCGTGAAAATAAACAGGTCGGCGGCTTCCAGTGTCAGTCCCTGATAGTCCACATCCACCCGCTGGTTTACGCCGAGCGCACGGCTAAGGTAGCTTTGGTGCTCGCCGACCCACTGGCGGTGGTCGTGGCTAAGTTGTTCGAGAGAGCCCCGGCGCAAGCGATAGATACGCGAATCACCGAGATGGAAAATATGGGCTTC
Organism: Microbulbifer elongatus; assembly: GCF_020524885.1. Lineage (GTDB taxonomy): Bacteria > Pseudomonadota > Gammaproteobacteria > Pseudomonadales > Cellvibrionaceae > Microbulbifer > Microbulbifer elongatus_A. The sequence goes on from NZ_JAIVKJ010000005.1 coordinate 80,177, forward strand.
TGTGCCCTTGAAAATAGCGGCACTGAAGGTGCAGACATAGCCCTTGTCTTTGTCGAAGCGGTAGGGGCTCTGTTGTGTCTGCCCATAGAGCCACGCATTGGTGGCTTTTAGAACCTGTTCGGCAGCGCTCTGTACGCTCCAGCCATCCGAAGTACAGTAGTAATCATCCAGAAAACTCTTTACCGCGGTTTCACTGGCGATGGCACTAACGGAGCTCGAGCTGATACCGTCGGCAATGGCGACGGCAGCCCCTTTCATGCCCAGTTGCGGCTCAGGTGGCAAGCGCGCGTCACAGCAGTCCTGGTTTTGTGCCTTTAAGCCTGCGCTCGTGTGCTGGCCAATTTCAATTGTGAGAGAGCTGTTCATAAAATCAAATAACCCCGCTATTGCGGGGCTTGCATTGTTTTCAGTCCAGGTTATCAGGCCAGCGCCTCTTTACCCGGCTTGGCGCCGGCTACCGGGGTCAGCTGACGCTTGGGCGCGGTCTTGTAGTGGGTGCTGTAGAGCGTGAGGCCGGTGAAGGCGAGACCGCCTACAAGGTTGCCCAGCGCAGTGGGGATTTCGTTCCAGATGAAGTAATCCATTATCGAGAAATCACCACCCATCATGATTGCAGTGGGGAACAGGAACATGTTTACCACTGAGTGCTCGAATGCCATAAAGAAGAACAGCATGATTGGCATCCACATCGCGATCACCTTGCCGCTGACGTTGGTGGAAATCATTGCGCCGACAACGCCCATGGATACCATCCAGTTACACAGCATGCCGCGAATGAAAATAGTGAACCAACCGGCTGCACCGTATTCCGCGTAACCCAGGGTGCGCGCCTCACCGATGGACGAAAGCTTTGCGCCCACCGCGCCAGGCTCGGTGTTGAAACCCATGGTAAACACAAAGGCCATCATGACGGCGACGGTGAGTGCACCGGCGAAATTACCCAGGAAAACGAGTCCCCAGTTACGCAGGATACCTCCCCAGGTTACGCCCGGGCGGCGATCCAGCCATGCCAGCGGTGCAAGCACAAATACTCCGGTCAGCAGGTCGAAGCCCATCAGGTACAGCATGCAAAAACCCACGGGAAAGAGGATGGAGCCGATCAGGTGGGAGCCAGTCATGGTGCCCACGGTCACGGCAAATACCGCGGCCAACGCGAGAATGGCACCGGCCATATAGGCGCGAACCAGTGTGTCCCGCGTGGACATGTAGATTTTTGATTCCCCTGCGTCGACCATCTTGGTCACGAATTCGGTAGGAGCGAGATAAGCCATAGTTATCACCTTTTAGGTTTAAGGGCCGGCTGTCCATCTGTGCAGGAAGCCGGCTACAGCAGACGCGGTGGTCGTGTCTGTAACCAGTTTTCCGGGGCACAAAAAAAGCGCCCACACAGACCGGCTGAAGCCGGAAAGTGATGGACGCCTTTATCCATAGTGTTCAATTTATCTTGGGCCAGGGCCCTGCAGCGCTTGCGCAACCCTCTGCGCGATATGCCTACACCTGAGTTAAAAGCAATCTCGGTGCCAACTCTGCCTTATGGGGAAAAAGCATCTGTGCAGCCAGGAAATGTGGCGTGCTTCTCGGTGAGTGGCGCCGCTACCCACGAAAGAATGACTGCAGCGCACCTTGCTGGTGCGGGTGCTGCGAGATAGTGCGATGACGCCACCTCCCCAGCAATTCTGAGGAGTTTTTGGCGCAGTGATGCCATGGCTGGAATATTTATTGCTGGGATAGCAGTAACCACTACTTTCTCGGGAAGCACCGCGATGCCCAACCACAGTGAAGATGCAGAAAAATTCCTGCTCGCCGCCAAGCGTTCGGAAATCCAGGCTCTGGAGCGGCTGGCAGGGAGCTGTGAACTGGTGACGACGGTTTCAGATCTTGTGCACCAATTGCAGCGGGAGCGTGGGATCAGCAATATCTATCTAGTATCTTCTGGAATGCGCTTTTCTTCTTTGCGTGCCGAACAGACGCAGGCCTGTGGACAGAGTGCGGATATTTTCAGACAGCTATTGCATGATCACTATCTGCAAGAGGGGCGGCGCAACAATCCCCGTGATATGCGCTTGCTGAACAGTATCGCCTACTCCCTGCACGGCCTTGACGAACTGGAAGCGCTGCGTCGACAGGTGGATGCCTTTGCCGTGAGTGCGCTGGAGTCTACCGATGCGTTTTGTCGCTTGATTGCGGGTTTGCTTTCAGTGGTGTTTGAGGCGGCAGATGTTGCGGATGACCCTGAAGTGACAAGATTACTGGTGGCATTGTTTAACTTTATGCAAGCCAAGGAGTTTTCCGGGCAGGAGCGCGCCTGGGGGGCAATTGGCTTTGCCGGCAGCCACTTTGATGAAAAGTTACACGAGCGACTCGACCATCTGCAGGCTTGCCAACGGCGCAGCCTTGAAATTTTCCTGGAGTTCGCGGGAGATAACGAGCAGGCCCGCTGGCAGGCCATTGAAGACAGTGATGAAACCCGGGACCTGAACCGTCTGCGCCGTATAATCGCCGGCCTGAAAAATGGAGAACCCATTGCGGCGGACATCAGTGAGGTGTGGTACGAGCTTGCCACGGCGAGAATCGACAGCATGCATGGGCTGGAGGATGCCATGGCTGCGCGCTTGTTGCGGGTGAGCCGAAAGCGAGTGGCGGATGCGCAGTCGGAGCTGGGCCATCACTATGCGCAGTTGCAGCAAATGAAGTCTGCAGATTGGAATCGCCCGCCCGCGCTGACCATCCTGTTTGACCCGGAGGTGCCGGGGCTCTACGGGCGGCCGCCGACGGCCGGCGTGCCTCCTCTGCACGGGCAGAAACTGGCCCATTCCCTGTATGACCTGATTCGCTCGCAGGTGGCGCATATCCACCGGGTGAGTGAAGAGCTGGAAGAAACCCGCCGCGCCTTGACCGAGCGCAAACTCGTTGAACGCGCCAAGGGGGTATTGATGCGCAGCCTGCGGCTGAACGAGGACGATGCGTACCGCACTATGCAGCAGCGCGCTATGGAGATGAACCTGAAGCTGGCGGACGTAGCGGCAAAAATTATCGAGATCGGCAATCGTCGCGATGCGCCGGGGTTCGACAATAATTCGCGTCCAGCACCCGCCGGCGCAGGCTAGAACGCCCGCAGGGTGAGGTACCAGTTTAAAAGGGTATGTGGTGTCGGCGTGCTGAAAAAACGCTGCAGACAGAATCCCCCGATAAAGGCAACGCCCATTGCAACTGGCAGCGGAATCTTGCGTGTCTGTGTCAGTGCCTGGGCCCGTTGTTGTTGCAACAGGCTCACTGTACTGCGACGCTGCAGTTCCAGATCCTGTCGGCAGTGCTCAATCTGCTTGTTTAAAGAGCGCAGTGACATCGTCGAGAGCCTCTCTTGCCTGTTTTTTACTTTCCTCGAAGCCGAGGAGCTTGCGCAGGCTGTTGATGGAAAGCAGCAGCCCGGCCACGATCAGTATCTGTGAGAGCAGAAAAACCCCAAATCCGATATATACGGACTGGGTAAAGTAGAAGCTCACCAGCCCCAGACCCGCACAAAGGCTCACTAATAACGCAATGGCGAGGAAGAATAGAAACAGTCCGAGTACGACTATTCTTTTTCCGGCGCCCAGTGTGCGCTGGAATTCCAGGTGTACCAGGCGAGTGAAGTTTTCCGACCAGGCGGTAGCCAGTGTCATGGTGGCTTCAGCGCGCTGCATCAGCAATTCTAACTCGGACTTCACGTCGGAAACGGGTTCACCATTTTCCGTATCATGATGCCCTCGGCTGCGGTCTTGCGCAGCCGGACGTGGGGGATCGTCCCGGACCCTGCTACTGTCGTCGGTATTCACATTTTCGTTTAACTTGCGAGTGTCTTTTCCCGACTTGTCCGGTCCGGCCATCCAGTGATCCCCAGAATAATTGCCAGTGAGAATTGCTGCGTGCCTGCGGACTCCCGCAGCATAGATCTGCTGATAGCGGGCCCATTGAAGGACCCAGTAACGGACCGAAGCTACTTCAGAATCTTCGCGATCAGCCAGCCGGCGGCAAAAGCACAGCCCACACTGACCAGAGGATGCGCCTTGATGGAGTTTTCCGCACGCTCTGCGACATCTTGAGCGCGTTGTTTACCCTGTTCCACAGAGGCTCGTGTGCGCACCTTGACGTTCTCCGCCGTATCGTGGGCACGGGCTTTTACCTGCTCCGCGGTGTCGTGGGCGGCCTCTCCAGCCAGGTTATATGCCTTGTGAAGCTTGTCGCGGGTTGAATGTGTGCCGCTGTTTGGGGCTTTTGCAGTTGCCATGACGCTCTCCTCCGATAGACAAGGTGAGCGGAAAGAGTAGGAATCGTGGTGGCGCATTCACAGGCAAATGTACTTGATACAAGTAATCGGTATTAACCGGTGCCCGTTTATAAGGAAACGCGAGTTGATTTGGTTAACTGGTGGGGAGAGGGAAGCCGTGTGGGTTTCGTAGGTTGAACAGACTGCGTGGGTTAGTTGGAGATGAGTGTGGAAAGTTGAGGCCAGGCCCCCTGAGAAGGGGCCTGGCCTCTTGCGCAACGACAGCTAATCAGGCCGAGGTGTTGCCCTGGGTATTATTCGGATTCAGTGCTTCGCGAATCACAAACTGGATGTATTCCTTGTGCGCCCGGGTAGCGGGATCATTGCCGCTCGTTGTGAGCTGGCGGTCGATCTGCTTGAGGGAATACCTGGCCAGCGCCTGTGCCTGCTGCTGGCGGGCATCCTCTGCTGACGGCTTCGACATTTTGATCAACCGGTTTACATATTCCCGTTGCAGGTTCTGGCGGAAGGTATCCACATTGCCGGTGGCATCAGCAGCGAAAATCGCAACATTGAGATCCGCATATAGATCCGTCATGGAGTAGTCGTTGCCGTAGAGCGCCGAATCCTGAACCCGCTTCAGAACCACCGGATTCAGCAGGTGGTCCAGTACGGACTTCTGGATGTTCAGGACCAGGTCGTGGACCTTGGGGTCTTCGGTTTTTCCGTAGAAGAAAAACCAGCGGCGCTGCTGTTGTAGCTGTTTGATCAGCTCAGGCGAGAGCACCAGTGCTTCCGGTGCAAATACGTATTCCTCCAGTGCTTTCATCGCCCGCTTCTGCTCCGCTGCCGGTACCGGGCGGAAAGGATCGTGAGCGCCCTCCTGACCCACCATGGCGCGGTCAACCATGACACCACCGATATAGCGTGACACCGTCTGTGCAGCACTGCCGTAGTGGCCGAGGGCTACGTTGGCGCCGTTGACCAGTTCCTGTCGGGACTCACCCTGGGTAAGCAGACGCTCAGGCAAGGTAGCCAGGATTTTCTGGCCGAGCTCGAACTGATTTTCCGCGTAGCCAATGGCATCACCACTCATATCGTTGATCATGATACGAGGATCGATACCCGCACCGGGGCTGCGCATATCATCGGCGTCGTTACCAAAGGCCAATGCCGGGTCGGTGGAGCGAGCGAGAATGTTGGACAGTCGCTGTGCCTCTTCACTGGGGTCGACTAACGCCGGCGAATAACCGTACTCGATGGCCCAACGGTCGTAGGCTCCCGGGGCCACATCGTAGAACTGCCCCTGGGTGTCCGCGCTTGCGGAAAGGTTGGCTGCGGGATAATCCATAACGGACGCGGTCAGTCCCTGGGCGCGAGTACGCTTGCCGTCGAAGATGGACTCGAGCGGTTGGTGCTGGCTGGCAATAAAGTTGTGGTTCAGGCCCAGTGTATGCCCGACCTCATGCAGTATCAGGAAATACAGGAATTCTTCCGAGAACCGGCCGATGGTTGCGCTGTCTGCTCCCATCGCGTTGAGCGCCGCGGTGCCAAATGCGCCACCCATGTAGATGGGGGCATGGGATTGGGCACCTGGATGAATACCGGCAGTGGCGGGCGGGGTAATACTCGCTGGTACATCATAGATCTCTTCCATGCGCGAGCGGTTTTGCATGGCAACCAGTTCGAGCATGATGTCGGCTCCCAGGATCTGGCCGGTGCGAGGGTCACCGATACTTGGGCCGAGTCCCCCAAAGAGCGGCTGTGGTGAGGCGGTCCAGCGCAACACATTGTACTGAAGGTCTCCCGCATCCCAGTCCGCGTCATCCGGTTGCACTTTTACCTGGATCGCATTCTTGAATCCCGCCTGCTCGAAGGCCTGGTTCCAGGCCAAGGTGGCATCGCGGATGGTGTCGCGGTATTCCAGTGGCGTTGTATTTTCAATCCACCAGACAATGGGCTCCACGGGCTCAGATACTTCCGCCATGGGGTTTTTCTTTACCAGGTGCCAGCGATTGATGAAGTCGCCATAGGGGGCGGCGCTGTCGGAGGTCATTACCTGACGCAGGGCGGTGAAGTAGCCAAGGCGAGGATCGTCCCGGCGTGGGGTGAAATCATTTTCCGGTGCCTGAATCAAAATGTGCCGAATACTGAATGCCAGGCTCCGCTCATCGCCAAGGGCGTAATCTTTGATGTCGCTACCGAAATCTTTCGGCAATACCGGCTCAGGATTATCGTAGACATATTCGACGACAACGTCGGTATTTTTCGGGTAATTGTGCAGGCTGGTAAAGCGGGTCTTCTCTTTGTTCAGCTTACCGAGCGCGAGTCGCTCCCCGGGCTTTTCTTCTGGGTTCGGGGATGGTTTCAGCTGGCGCAGGGAGTCATTGAGAAACAGTGAGTCCACATTGACGAATACCGCGCCACTGTCTTTATCTTTGGCCTCGATCTTGAGTGCCGCTAGCAGGGGGCGGTTGACGTTGGCGTGACTTGCACGGCTGACAGGGTTTTCCTTGTCGTGAACAAAGATCGTGTTCTCCTGCCGAACATGAATTTTGTCGAAGTATTGTTCGAAGCGAAGAACGCGTGGTTGAAAGTACATTCCCATGGTGTGGTAGATATTTCTGCCGGGAATGCCGTTACTGACCTGCATGTGGTGAATAATGTCCTTGCCGAGCTGTTCCGGCAGGATTTTCAGGTAGAGACTGCCATTTTTTTCGCTCTGGTATAAATCGAACAAGCCGGCGAAGTGTTGTGTTTCTTTGGTGATTTCGGCGACAGGCTTGAGGTCGCCTTTGGTTTGGGAAGATTCTTCGGGGGGCGTACTTTTACTGCAAGCAGCGAGGGTCAATAAAAATGCGGCGGCGCACAGCAGCCTGGCCGCGTGGGCGAGCTTGGCCATGAGGGAAGTCCTTTTTTATGAGTGGGCTGTTGTCACAGGGTCTGAACAGCCTTACTTCTTCCTGTTGACCGTTCGAGTAAACCAAATTATTGAAACGGGGGCCAGCCTGCTGCACAAGGCGGACTTTATGTTGTTGCTAGCGAAATCGGCTGATCCTCATCTTGGGGGCTGATAAGTAGTAAATAGACCCTACTAGTGAGCTTTTCAGAATTAGAAGCAATAGAGAATATCTCGCGAAAACTTGAAAAGTCAGGAAGTGAACGATTTGTGGGTTGTGTGCGCTCATGTAAGGGAAAATGGTTTTTTCAAATTTGGCGTAGATATCACCATTTTTAGTGTTCGTTTTTGAAGCAAATAGGTAAAAGGTTGCGCCAAGAAGGAAAACGGCGTGCCTGAAGATTGTCATTTTCTGGTCATCTAACTATCCGGGTGCTCTAATCGGACGTTCGACTTGGCATTCCGGCCGTCGAAAATACGAAAAGGTGATCTCATGGATATCGTAAAGCAGTTAGGGGTAGCTGTAGCGGTACTGGTAAGTGCTTCGGTGTTTGCCGGTGAGGACAATAAGAAAAATTATGTGTCCCCATACAAGGGAGAAGAAGTATTCGGGGAGTGGATGTTTGATACAAACGCGGAAAAGAGTTTTGTTCGTAAAGGCGAGCTTGAAAGTGATAAATCGCTGACTTTTTTGTCGGACCACAATGGCTCGGATGTCTGGGCGGTAGCGCGCAAAAACCTCGATGCCAAGCCCTACCGGAATGGTCGAGTTCAGGTACAGTTCAAGTATCGATATAAAGATGTTTCGAAAGCCGTTTTGTTGGCGTTCAGCGCTAAGGATCAACGTGAAAAACAGCAGAAGGAGCTGGCCTGGGATAATACCTATGTGAACCCTCCTGTTGGTTCAAGTGATTGGACTGCGACGGCGATGGTGCTGGATATTCCTGAAGAGGCAGATATTTTGCGCATCGCAATGGGGTTGGTCGGCAGTGGTGAGGTCGAGATCAGTGAGGTGAAACTCTCGCAGGTCGACACGTCCGTCGCCAGTACCGATAAGGGTTTGATCGACCGGCTGTGGGAGAAGGAAGACTATGCGGGATATCTGGAAGAGATTAAAAAATGGCCGCTTGGCGATCAGATGTCGACCCGATACGTTAGTTTAAAATTCCACTGGTATATCGCTTTGCACGAAACAGGTCAGTCGAGAGAAGCCGAAGAGATCATAAATGAATTGCTCAATCTGGTATCTAAACCAGAATGGCTAGCAGCCAACACTTCCGACTGGGGACAATCCACCTTGGCGCGGATAAAGTATTTTTCTGGTGAGCTTACCGATCAGGAATATCTGGATGCTTCACAGAGGATTGATGCTATTACCGAGAAACGTAAGCTGAGGCTCATGCATTGGGTGTACGAGGATGTTGGGGTAAAAAACCGTATGGACGGAAATTTGTTAGCAGCAAAGGCTGCCTTCCAGAAGGCGGCATCTAGGGAGTGGGGAGAAACGCTGAGTTATGACTATGTTGACAGTCAACTAAAAAAAGTGGAAAGCGCGCTCGTTGCCAGTAAATAGTACGTTCCCCGGGTGGCGCCCTTTGCGCCACCCATATCCGACTCGTTTCACTCTCCTTGGAAAGTTATAAAGGATATAAAAAATGGACTTTTTTCGTGTATTGGCGGTAACCATGTTTTCGCCTTGTATTGCATTGGCGGCAGTTGACTCTGCAACCGATGATTCGGCGCGCCGAATTGAGGCTGATGTGCGATACCTTGCAAGTGATCTGCTTGAGGGGCGGGAGGCGGGAACCCGGGGGTATGACCTTGCCGCGGCTTATGTTGCAGAGCGTTTTCGTGCAATTGGACTTAAGCCAGGTGTAGGCGAAAGCTATTTTCAGCCGGTACCATTGCTGGAGTACCGAACGGCCGAAGGCACACAGGGAAGTTTGACGATTACGCGGGACGGCCAAGTTGTTGAACTTCTTTCCGAAGTTGATTATGCCGTGACCCCTACGGCTGCGAATTGGGACGTCGACGTAGAGGGAGAACTTGTGTTTGTCGGGTATGGTGTTGAATCCCCATTCTTCGGTCGTAACGACTTTGCTGCAATTGATCTAGAGGGAAAAATTGCGGTTTTCCTGATAAGCAACGACCCATCTCTACCGTCGGAGGAGGCTGCACATTTTCGCCGCATGAAGACCGCAAGTGCGTCCCAGCATGGTGCCGTCGCTACGATTGATTTGTATACGCCGGAGTTTGAAGCAATCTACGCTTACGAGAAACTAGCACGCAATATCAAAACTGATTCTCGGATGCGATGGCGCAATGAAGGTGATGAGCCGTATTTGGATGCACCGAATATTCTCGCTCGAGCGGTTCTGAGTCAGGCGGCAACAAAAAAATTGTTTCCCTACGGCGATTTGGGCTGGGAGTCTTTATTGGGGAAAATTGAGTCAGGTGGTGTGCCGAGCTTTTCAATGGGGCTCACGGCGCAACTGAAAATTCAGTCGAAGCAAAAGAATCTGATAAGCCACAATGTGGTTGCGGTGCTGCCAGGCTCAGACCCAGAGCTAAAACATGAATATGTTCTGGTCACTGGCCATCTTGATCATGAAGGGATCAAGAGAGGCGGAACCGATGGAGCGGACCACATCTACAATGGGGCAATGGATAATGCCGTAGGAATTGCCTCCATGCTGGAAGTGGCGGCACAGATGGTCAAGCAACCACCCAAACGCTCAGTCATCTTCCTGGCGTTGACAGCGGAAGAGAAGGGGCTTATCGGGTCCGATTACTATGCGCAAAATCCGACAGTTCCGAAACGGGAGATTGTGGCCAATATCAATCTGGATATGCCTATTCTCACCTATGACTTTGAGGATGTCGTAGCTTTCGGAGCAGCACACTCCAATTTACAGGAAATGGCTGCGGGTGTGATGGATGAACTCGGGGTTCGACTGGTGCCAGATCCTGCGCCGGAGCGGGCGATCTTTGTGCGTTCAGATCAGTACAGCTTTGTTAAACAGGGGGTTCCCGCCATATATTTATCCCCCGGACCTGGTGGAGATGGAAAGGAGGCGAAAGACAAGTTTCTGGGTGAGCATTACCACGAGCCTTCTGACGAGTGGGGGCATATCCGGTACCCTGTTGCGGCAAAATTTGCTCGAGTAAATATCGCCGTTACTTCCGCTGTTGCCAATGCCGGGGAGCGTCCGTATTGGAATGAAGGGGATTTCTTTGGTGTGACCTTTACCGGAGAGGCATCCGCTCCCTAGTAAATTATTCGCCCTGTTCACCGGTACGCCAGCGAAGGATGTTCTCGATTACTCCATTCAGAAGTCGCTGGCGACTCTCGGTACTGATCCACGCATTGTGGGGGGTAATGATGAGGTTGGGGATGTCGACTGTGAGTAGCGGATGATCCGCGGGAGGGGGTTCGACACTGAGTACGTCGAGAGCGGCGCCGGCGATAGCCCCACTTTTCAGGGCATCCATCAGCGCTTTCTCGTCCACCAGTCCACCGCGGGCGGTATTGACGAGGAAAGCTGAGCTTTTCATGGCCGCGAGAAACTCGCGGTTTACCAGTTGATTGGTCTGTTCGGTGAGGGGGCAGTGCAGGCTGACTACATCCGCTTGGGCGAGCAGTGTTTCCAGAGGCACACGTCCCGCTTTCTTTTCGCCGGTAAAGGAATCCGCGACCAGGATTTCCATGCCCAGTGCTTTGCCGAGGCTGGCGACCTTCTTGCCCAGATCGCCGTAGCCGATTATCCCCATTACCTTGCCAGATAACTCTATCACCGGGTAATCCAGCCGACAGAAAACCGGTGAATCACTCCATTGTCCCTGTTGTACATCGGTATGGTATTGATGCCAGCGGGTGGCGAGTGCCAGTATCAGTGCAAGGGTATGCTGGGCGAGAGAACTGCCGGTATAGCCGGCGACATTTTTGACCGGGATATTGTTTTCTGCGGCCGCTTCCAGATCAATATTGTTGGTGCCGGTAGCGCAGACACAGATGAGTTTCAGGTTGGGGGCGTTTTCGATGAGCTGGCGATCGAGCACGACCTTGTTGGTGATTACAACATCGGCGTCTTTGATGCGCTCTGCGGCTTCCTGTGGGGTGGTGGTTTCGTAGTAGTCCCAGTGATCCAGCACAGCCTCCAGTGCGGAGGTATCCAGCTCTGCGAGTTTCATGGTGAGGGTATCGAGAAATACGCCGCGCATATTATCTTCCTGCTGTCCACTGTGACCTGCCATGGTGACTTTTGCAGGAGCCCGCGAGCAGGCTCCTGCAAACAGTGTATTTACATTACCCGCATACCCGGCTGTGCACCGGCGTGGGGTTCCAGAATCCACAGGTCTTTACCACCAGGGCCTGCCGCCAACACCATGCCCTCGCTCACGCCAAAGCGCATCTTGCGCGGTGCCAGGTTGGCGACCATCACGGTGTGCTTGCCGATCAGGTCTTCCGGGCTGTAAGCGCTCTTGATGCCGGCAAATACATTGCGGGTCTCGCCACCCAGGTCCAGGGTCAGGCGCAGTAGCTTGCCGGCACCTTCCACGTGTTCCGCGTTGGCGATCAGTGCGATGCGCAGGTCCACTTTGGCGAAGTCGTCGAACTGTATCTGATCGGCGAGCGGATCGTCCGCCAGTGGGCCGCTCGCTGCTTTTGTTTCTGCCTGCAACTGCGCGAGGGATTCCTTCGCCGCGTCCTGCATCGCTTCCACCTGGGTCTTTTCAATCCGCTGCATCAGTGGCTTGAATTTGTTGATGGTGTGCCCGGCGAGCGGGGTAGTTGCCGAATTCCAGTCCAGGGCCACGCCGAGGAATTCCTCGGCTTTTTTGGCAGTTTCCGGCAGTACCGGTGACAGCCAGGTGATCAGCGCGCGGAACATGTTTACGCCCTGTGAGCAGATCGCCAGTACTTCTTCCTCTTTGCCTTCTTCCTTTGCCAGCGACCAGGGTGCCTTTTCCGCAATCCAGGCATTGGCCGCGTCCGCCAGCGCCATGATCTCGCGGGTGGCGCGGCTGTATTCGCGCGCTTCAAAGTGGTCGGTGATACGCGGAGCGGCTTCGACAAACTGCTGCCACAGGGCTTTGTCAGCAAGCTCAGCAGACAGGGCGCCGCCGGATTTGCTCACAAACTTGGCAGTGCGCGAAGCGATGTTGACCACCTTACCCACCAGATCCGAATTTACCTTGGCGATAAAGTCTTCCAGGTTCAGGTCCAAGTCGTCTACACCAGCAGTAAGTTTGGCGGCGAAGTAGTAACGCAGGTATTCCGGGTTCAGGTGATCCAGGTAATTGCGCGCATTGATAAAGGTGCCGCGGGACTTGGACATCTTCTTGCCGTTGACGGTCAGGAAGCCGTGCACACAAACCTTGTCGGGGGTACGGAAGTCCGCGGAATCCAGCATGGCTGGCCAGAACAGTGCGTGGAAGTTGACGATGTCCTTGCCGATAAAGTGATACACCTCGGCAGTGCTGTCTTTTTTCCAGTACTCCAACCAGTCCAGGTTGTTGGCATCGCAGTAATTTTTCAGGCTGGCCATATAGCCGATCGGCGCATCCAGCCACACGTAAAAGTATTTGCCCGGAGCGTCGGGGATTTCGAAACCAAAGTAGGGCGCGTCACGGGAGATATCCCACTCCTGCAGTCCTTCGTCCAGCCACTCGGACAGCTTGTTAGCCACTTCATCCTGCAGGGTGCCGGAGCGGGTCCACTGTTTCAGAAAGTCGGTGAAAGCGGGCAGGGTGAAGAAGAAGTGTTCGGACTCCTTCTCCACTGGAGTCGCCCCGGAGATCACGGAAACCGGGTTGATCAGTTCGGTGGGGCTGTAGGTGGCGCCGCAGGCTTCACAGTTGTCCCCGTACTGGTCTTCGGTCTTACATTTCGGGCAGGTGCCCTTGATGTAGCGGTCCGCCAGGAACAGTTCTTTTTCCGGGTCGAACGCCTGGGTAATGGTGCGTGAGGCAATGTGTCCGTTCGCGCGCAGGCGCTTGTAGATCATCGCCGACAGCTCGCGGTTTTCTTCTGAGTGGGTGGAGTGGTAGTTGTCCACGCCGATTAGGAAATCGTTGAAGTCCCGCTGGTGTTCCGCCTGCATATTGGCGATGTGCTGTTCCGGGGTCAGCCCCAGTTGCTCGGCCTTCAACATGATGGCGGTGCCGTGCGCGTCGTCGGCACACATGTAGAGACACTGATTGCCGCGGGCGCGCTGGAAGCGGGCCCAGATATCGGTCTGGATGTACTCGAGGATGTGGCCCAGGTGCAGCGAGCCGTTGGCGTACGGCAGGGCACTGGTGACGAGGATGTTTCTCGGCTGCTTGTCGGTTTGAGACATCATGGGTTCCAAAGGCTGCAAGACGGATTGGTAGTCAAAACGGCGGCCGCCGGCGATGCAATGGTTATGCGCTGGCTTTGCACGGACATAGCCCCGCGGCCGAAAAAAGAGCGCGGAATATAGCAGATATGGGCGCTGCAAGGCACCCGGCGAGGGCGGTGGCCACGCTTGTATTCCCCGGGGGGCTTGCCCACAATGCGGGCCAGATCCAAGTACCAGTAAGGAAAGTGACGTGACCGATCACCACCACGAACATGACCACGAAGACATCCCCGTCGAAGTGCAGGCCCAGCTGGAGCGGGTGGCGGAAGTCATCGGCGCGCTTGAGGACCCGGCTACCGGCCTTCCCCTGGACCAACTGGAGGCGGATATTGAGGTGGGTTTTGATGATGGAACCGTGTTCACCGGCGTCACCCTCGGGTACCCTTGTGCGAGCCAGCAGGAAGCCTGGGCCCAGCGTATCCGTACGGCCTGCGAGCCACTGCTCGCAGAAGGCCCTTTGCAGGGGGCCCAAATCCAGACTGATCTTTTTTTCGATATCGGGCGTACAGAGTCAGGTGAGGTGCCGGAATCTCTGCGGGCGGTGAAAAATATCATCGCCGTGGCTTCGGGCAAAGGCGGTGTCGGCAAGTCCACCACTGCTGTGAACCTCGCGCTTGCATTGGCTGCCGAAGGTGCTTCGGTAGGGTTGCTGGACGCAGACATCTACGGTCCCAGCCTGCCCACAATGCTGGGCACCGAGGGCCTGCGACCGGAGGTGCAAGGCGGGAAGTTTTTTGTACCGCTGCCGGCGCGGGGCTTGCAGACCATGTCCCTCGGTTACCTTCTGACCGAGGACACCCCGGCAGTTTGGCGCGGACCCATGGCCAGCGGTGCCCTGAACCAGATGCTGACCCAGACCCTTTGGGGCCAAGGCGGGGAGGATGGTGAGCTGGATTACCTTGTGGTAGATATGCCTCCGGGCACCGGCGACATCCAGCTGACCCTGTCACAGAAGGTGGCGTTGGCCGGTGCTGTGATCGTGACCACGCCGCAGGACCTGGCTTTGGTTGACGCCAAAAAGGGTGTGGAGATGTTCCGCAAGGTTTCGGTCCCGGTACTGGGCATCGTGGAAAATATGGCCCTACATACTTGCTCCAAGTGTGGGCACCGAGAACCGATATTTGGTGCTGGCGGCGGTGAGAAGATGGCAGCGGAGTACGGTACCCGTCTGTTGGGGCAGTTGCCGCTGGCGATGTCGATTCGCGAACAGGCAGATAGCGGCAAGCCCACTGTGGCTGCGGAGCCGGATGGCGACGTTGCCGTGCTGTATAAAGAGATTGCACGCAAAGCGGCGGCACAGGTTTGGCTGGCGGCTGATGATGTGGCATTGCCTGAGATAGATATGGGCTGACCAGCTGCCCCAGGGCTGGCGGCTCAGGAGTGTGAGTAGTTGAGCTTTCAGATTCGATTTAATTCAGACACACGGGTTGTCACTGCGGTTTTCTTTGACCGCGTCGAACTCTCCGACAAGATGGCTTCCGCCCGTCAGGTGGCGGAAAAGTACGGTCACCTGCATCCCCTGATGCTGCTGGTGGATGTGCGCAATGCGGAAATTGCGTTGTCGATGGAAGAACGCCGGTTCTTTGGCACTTTTGCCGCCCACCTGCAGGGGTTGAGTCACGGCAAGGTGGCGGTGCTGCATGCGCCGGATCACAATGCCAATGTGGTCATCGACAGCACTGCACAGGCAGAGGGAATGCATATAGTGGAGTTTGTTTCGGAGCACGCCGCGCTGGAGTGGCTTGCCTCGCCCGAAACCGGTGATGATGCTTCCCGCTAGTCCGCCCTGCTAATTCCCGCCACTCTCTGTTAACCAGCTCCTGTCAACCAGCTCCTGTCAACCAGCTACTGTCAACCAGCTACTGTCCAGCGGCGCCATTGCACCTGAAGCCAACTCCGCCGAAGCTCCCAGTTAAAACGCTGGGAGGTGGCTTCGGCGGAGCCTGGCCGAAAGGTAAAAGATGTCAGGAGCTGCGGGCTTGTTCAGCCTGCTTCCGCCGCAGTTCCTGTTTCTGCTTGCGGCGGGCTGCGGTGGTTGCCTTGGCATCGTGCCCCAGATGATCCTCACCGCGGGCTTTTGCCAGCTGAATCTGCTTCTCGCGCTCACGGAAGCGGGCCTTGTCCGCTTCGGATACCGAGTCGTGACAATGCGGGCAGCTCACACCCTGTTCAAACAGTTCGGACTGCATCTCTTCATCGGTGACCGGCATGCGGCAGGCGTTACATTGCTCGTAGCTGCCCCGCTCCAGGTCGTGGTTCACCGTCACGCGATCGTCAAATACGAAACACTCCCCCTTCCACAGGGTCTCTTCCTTGGGAACCTCTTCCAGATATTTGAGAATGCCACCCTGCAGATGGAAGACTTCGTCGAACCCCTGCTCTTTCAGGTAGGCGGTGGATTTCTCGCAGCGGATGCCGCCGGTGCAGAACATGGCCACTTTTTTGTGTTTCTGCGGATCCAGGTGATCCTTCACATACTGGGGGAATTCGCGGAAGCTGGTGGTATTGGGGTTCACCGCGTGCTCGAAGGTACCGACCTGGTACTCGTAGTCGTTGCGGGTATCGATCAGCAGGACCTCCGGGTCGGAGATCAGCGCGTTCCAGTCCTGCGGTTTGACGTAGGTACCCACGGTGCGGCGCGGATCGATATCCTCCACACCCATGGTGACGATTTCCCGCTTGAGTTTGACCTTGCTGCGCAGGAAAGGCATTTCCGCGGTGCGGGACTCTTTGTAATCCAGTTCTGCCAGTCGCGGATCGGACTTGAGGTAGGCGAGCAGGGTGTCGATACCGGCGCGGCTGCCCGCTACAGTGCCATTGATACCCTCTCGGGCCAGCAGCAGAGTGCCGCGCACCTCGTTGTCGAGCAGGGTTTGGAGCAGGGGATCGCGCAGGGATTCGAAGTCTTCGAGGCTGACAAATTTGTACAGTGCACAGACCACGACGTCGGTGGGCATATTCATCTTGGTGTCCTTTTGCAGACCGGAGCGTAAATCCGGGGCATAGGTTTTGGTAGAAAAAAAACGCCGCGTATTTTAACGAAAAAACTACGGGCTGTCGTACACTTTTTCGACAGCGAAAAGTGCTGCCTGACTCGTGGTTCACTCACGGGTGCTGGGCTTTTCGTAACTTCACTACCTGTTCACTTGCCGCTCCGGTTGCCAGCGAGGTTTTCCCCATGGCCGATGACATCACTCCCCAGGATTCTCCCCTGAGCCGCGCCTACAGCGATGGCAATCACACCGTCAATATCGACATTTACGCCGATGATGAGGGCGGCTGGTTGCTTGAGATTGTCGACGAGAACAACAACACCACCGTGTGGGAGGACGCCTTCGACACCGACGACGAGGCGCTACAGGAGGCGCTGGATGCGCTCAAGGAAGAGGGGGTGGGGGCTTTTATTGGTCCCGCGGAAGCAAGTGGGAGCTGGGAGGCGCCCTGAGCCGGGCTCTTAATATCCGTGACCAGAAACCGACAGTGCGATTTCAAATAACCGGCGCCACACAAAGCAGGTTTGGAATGGCCTGCTATGGTTATACATAGAAGGGAATCGCGACAGTGTAACAGCACTACCCAATCGCGGCGCCGCCAACGGGCAGCAAGGAAAGTTGCCCTGGCGGTGCCAACTGATCGCGGTCACCGGGCCGCCACAGTTTGCAGATGTATAAAGTGTGGTTGCTCTGCATGAGAAATTTCCTTCCCCTCCTCGCTATTCCCCTGTTGTGTTTTTCGTCGGTCATGCCGGCGCAATCGGGTATTAAGCTCCAGCTCTCCGATGACCGGATGATCGATGTGGATCTCGCCGAAGCCAAGCTGATCTCTGAGCTGAAGGGCTACGCCATTATTGCCGGGCGAACCTGCATCGATTGCGATGAAAACACCGCAATTTTTCTCGAAAAGGTCGGCACTGCTGACGGGCGGCAAGTGAGCCCGCGGTCGGAGAGTAATGAACCGTCGGAGCCGGAGAAGTTCGACCCACAAAAGCCAAAGCGCCCTGCAGCGAGTGCGGCGGAGTTGCGCGATCAGTCACAGGCTGAAATGGATGGGGATGAGGACGGTGTGACAGAAGTTGACCTGTCCGGTGAGCGCTTTACTTACCCGGGAAAATATCGGGACTATCTCACTAAAGAGCTGGTGGAGAAGACCCGCATGTTTTATGGCAAATGCCACGAAAACTCACCGGCACTTTTGTGGTTGAGCGAATACCGCACGGAAAAGGGTTGGGTAAAAGAAGAATATTTGCTCGTGTTCCGCGATGAGGGTATCGAGCACCGATACAATCAGGCGCGGCAGCCGAGTATTTATTTCATTGAAAACGAGGATTGTCGCGAGCTACAGGGTGTGGATACCACAACAGAGCCTTGAGAGCATAACCTTGTTTGTATTGCGACTGCCTAAAACGCAAAACCCCGCAACGCGGGGTTTTGTTTGAAAGCAGTGCTGGCAAGCTCTGTGTACTTTCTGTTGCATGCTAGCTGGTTAGCGCATGCGGGCTGAAGCAATCTGGCAACTTACTTTTTGTGATCCCAGATGATTTTCAGCTTCTTCTTACCCCATTTCCGTGCTTTCTTGATGTCCTTTTCCATCCACACGTCGATGCGGTTGGTATAGCGTTTGTTCATGCGGTCGCGCACGGTGTAGGTGCCGGGCAGACCTTCAATTCTTACCTTGGCGCCGTTGGTCAGTCCGTGTTTTTCCAGGTCACGGGAAACGGCGATGATCTTGTCACCAGGGCGCAGGCGGTTGTTCCATGCCGCAACCCAGGGGTCGCCATCGGTCTGGCCTTTTACAGAGTTGTAGGCCGTCGCGGTGACGGTCATGGACTTCTTTTTGTCGGCGGTCTCCTTGATAGCGGCAAAGGCGTCGCCACCGGCAAGTGCCGAGAGTGATGCTGCGAGTACGATCGCGTACTTTTTAAGACTCTGTCGCATAATATTTAGTACCTCCGAGGGCGCCTTAGTCACAGACGTGTTTTGCCTGCGTGGCCTCCAAGTTGATTTCTTCATAAGTGATCAAACTTTGATCAGGGTTGGCCATATTAAACGTCCCGAATGGGTAATCAATCTTTCCGGTACGGGCGTCGGATTTCCCGATAGCGTTTTCGTTTAATTTCCAGCTTGAGTCTCTTGGGCTAAGAACGCGGCGCTAACCGGAATTGAATCCTGTCTGTGACGGGATTATGACGGTGAGACACGCTGCAAATGGATCGCTATTGGCACCGGGTTGCCAATCCGGGCTCATTGCTGACAGCGATGTCATCTGCCGCTGGTGGAATTTTGTACGATTTCGGCAGCGGGACTTCATAGCCCGTGGAACAAAATTTTTTTTCGAATATTTGCGACTGGTCGTCCAAATTGGGGGGATGCGTACCGGTGACAGCGTTGTAACCGGGATCAGTTACATGAATAGCGACTATTACCGAAAGGCTCCGCCTATAGATTGGAGAAAAAAACCTTTGAAATGGCTCTGTATCCCGGTTGGCGAGGAGGCGTATTGAGAGCGTCTTGCTCCTGCGGCTCTATGTCGCAACGGCGTGTGGAGTCACTAGCGCCTTGGATAGTGAAAGTAAGTAGTCTCGGCAGTCAGGTTTAGATTGCGGTATTGCCCACCGGCTGCTCAGGGTTGACCTGTTCCCTCAGCGCGGTCAGATACGCCAGGTCTTCCTCCAGATCCGCGAAACCGTGGCGCCTGTCCAGGGCCACCGCCTGTTCCAGCCACTGGATGGCCTCCTCCAGATTACCCTGCCATTCGCACACCTGACCGATATTGAAGGAGGTGATGGCCAGGTTCTGCCAGTCCTCCTCGCGGCGCAGCTGGTCGATGGCGCTGGCATATAGCTGGTAGGCATTGCGCAGCATGACGGCGCGCTTGTTAGGGCTGGTTTGCAGTGCTGATTGTTGGTGGTAGGTGTGGGCGATGGCAGAGCGAACCCTTGCCGCGGACTGTTCGAAGGGCAGGCCCGGTGAGGACTCTATGTAGCGCAACACCGCATCGAATTGGCCGCGGGCCAGGGGGTAGAGGTCCGGGCGCTGCCCTCCCAGGGCGTTCAGGATGATGCCGTAGCGGTAGCGCAGCTGGTTCTGACGGTGGGGTTGCCCTTCCAGGCCGGCTATGGCCTTTTCGTATAGGGGCAGAGCGGCATCGTAGTTACCTTCCAGGGCATACTCTTCCGCCTCCATAATCAGCGGTGTCGCGCTGGTGGGCTCACTCTCGGCCAGTACCTGCAGTGGGCAGGCCAGTTGCAGGCACAGGGCTAGCCCCGCGATGGCGGGGTACCGGAGTGATCGACGTTTGTGCTGAACGAGGCGCTGAGTGGGCATGGTCAGTCCAACTATTGTGCGCGCCGGCGTCCATGAGAGCTATCCACAAGAACTATCCACAAGAACTATCCACGGCAATCGCGGCGCACAGGTTAGTGATTACTGACAGTAAACCCCGAATCTTCGATTTGTGCCAGTAGTGCCTGCAGCGGATGGCGCAAATTTGTGTCTGCGAAGCGCTTGCTCTGGCAGCGGCAGGAGTAACCGGTGGCAAGAATGTTCGCGGTGTCGCCATTCAGTTTGGGTGCCCAGGACTGCTGGAATATCACCCTGGAGGTCTCGCGGTTGGCCACCTCGTGGCCATAGGTGCCGGCCATGCCGCAGCAACCCGCGGGCTGGGTTTCCAGTTCCATACCCAGGGCATTGAATACCTCCTGCCACTGACGCGACGAACCGGCGGCATTGGATTGCTCGGTGCAGTGGGGCAGCAGGGTAAAGCGGCTGCTCTTCAGGCGGTTGCGGTTGCTGGCGAGATGTTCCGTGTGGTTTGCCAGCCATTCCTGCAGCAGCTGCACTTGCGGCGCCTTGTCTCCCAGCAGTTTCTGGTATTCCGAGCGGTAGGTCATGGTCATGGAGGGGTCTATGCCCACCAAAGGAACCCTGCACTCAGCGAGGGCGTTGAGCATCGCACTGTTTTGCGCGGCGGTCTGGGCGAACTGGCGGAGGAACCCGTGCACATGCAGTGGCTTGCCGTTTGCGCGGTAGGGGGCCACTAGCGGGTTGAAGTCCAGCAGTTTGAGCAGGCGCAGGGTGTCTGCCACCACTTCTGCGTCGAAATAGCTGGTGAAGGCATCCTGGACAATGACCACGGCTTTGGCGCGTTGGGCCGGCCCCATGGCACGGAGGTTTTCTCGGCTGGCGTAGGGTACGCCCAGTTCGCGCATTACCTTGTCGAGGCGAGTGGCAGAGAGTTTGGGGGAGTCCGCCAGGCCCAGGCCGCGCTCCATTACCCAGCGCACCGGCTTCAGGCCCAGGGGGAAATTGTACAGCTGCGGTACCCGCGCCAGGTGCGGCATCAGGAACTCGAGGCCACCGACAAAGTAGTCCTTTAGCGGCCGCAGGTAGCGGCTGTAATAGAGCTCGAGGAACTTGGCACGGAAGGTGGGTACGTCCACCTTGATTGGGCACTGGCCGGCGCAGGACTTGCACGCCAGGCAGGCCTGCATGGATTCGTTCACCTCGTGGCTGAAGTCGTATTCGCCGCGGGCGCGGGCCAGGGAGTTCTTGATGCGGCCCGGCAGGCCGATCAGGAAGGACTGTTCGCGACTTTTGCGCGCCACTGCTTCCGGGTCCACGGAGCGATCCGCCAGCAGGCGCAGCCATTCACGGATCAGGGAGGCGCGGCCTTTGGGGGAGTGGATACGATTGCGGGTGCCCTTGTAAGAGGGGCACATGGCATCGTCCGGGTTCCAGTTGAAGCAGGCGCCGTTGCCGTTGCAGTAGACCCCTTCGGAATAACCTTCCCACACCTGTACCGGTATCTGCCGGTCGTGCTCGCCGCGGGTGGAGACCTCGTCGATCTTGAGCAGGCTGGAGGCGTTACTGGGAGTGGCGATCTTGCCTGGGTTCAGCTGGTTGCGGGGGTCGAATGCCGCCTTGATCTTCTGCAGTTCGGGGTAGAGCTCACCGAAGAACTCCGGGGCGAATTCCGAGCGCACACCCTTGCCGTGCTCACCCCACAGCAGGCCGTTGTACTTCTTCGCCAGGCTCACCACCTTTTCCGTGATGATCCGCACCTGCTTGGCCTGCTCCGGGTCTTTCATATCGATGGCCGGGCGCACGTGCAGCACGCCCGCATCCACATGGCCGAACATGCCGTAGGCGAAACCGGCGTCGTCCAGCGCAGCGCGGAACTCGGCAATGAAGTCGGCGAGGTTTTCCGGTGGCACCGCGCAGTCTTCCACAAACGGAATCGGGCGCTGTTCGCCCTTGGCATTGCCCAGCAGACCCACGGCGCGCTTGCGCATGCCCCAGATGCGATTTACCTGGGTGTGACCGCGGGCAATGGTGTAGGCAAAACTTTTGCCCGGCTGGCCAATCACGCTGTCCACATGGGCGGTAAATGTCGCCAGTGCTGCGTCCAGCTCCTCTTCCGAGTCCGCAGTGTATTCCACCAGGTTGATGCCCTGTACGGGTCTATCGTCCTGGGGGAAAAATTCACTCACGCTGTCCCACACGATATCGCCCATGGCCAGCTGCAGTACTTTGCTGTCCACGGTCTCGATGGACGTGGGGCCGGCCTTCATCAGATCGGTGGCATCCTTCAGCGCGTCCTGGAAGTGGTCGTAATTGAGGTTGACCAGCGCCGCGCACTTGGGAATCTTCAGTAGGTTGAGTTTGGCTTCGGCAATAAAGCCCAGAGTGCCCTCGGAGCCGCACAGGATATTGTTGAGATTGAAGCGGCCGTCTTTACCCTTCTCGGTATCTCTGTCTCTGATATGTGCCAGATCGTAGCCGGTGAGGCAGCGATTGAGTTTGGGGAATTTGGCCTCGATCAGCGCACGCTTTTCGCGCTCAACGCCATCCACCGCCTTGTGTACTCTGCCAGCACGGCTCTCGCTATTGGTGACTTCTGCCAGCGTATCGTCGTCGATGGCGTGGGAGTGCCACAGTTCGCCCCCCATCAGCACGGTTTTCAATTCCAGCACGTGATCGCGGGTCTTGCCGTAGAGACAGGAGCCCTGGCCGGAGGCGTCGGTATTGATCATGCCGCCAATGGTGGCGCGGTTGCTGGTGGATAGCTCTGGCGCAAAAAACAGCCCGTGGGGCTTCAGCGCCGCGTTCAGCTGGTCTTTCACCACCCCGGTCTGCACCCGCACCCAGCCCTGCTCGGCATTGATTTCGAGGATGCGGTTCATATGCCGGGAAATGTCCACCACGATCCCGTCCGTGAGGGACTGACCATTGGTGCCGGTGCCGCCGCCACGGGGGGAGAGTACGACGTTGTGGAATTCTTCCCGGTCCGCCAGTTCCATCAGCAGCTGCAGGTCGTGGATATCCCGCGGGTACACCACCGCCTGGGGCAGAACCTGATAGATGGAGTTGTCTGTGGACAGAACGGTACGGCTGGCGTAGCTGGGGCTCGCATCGCCGCGAAAGCCACTCTGCCGCAGTGCCTTGAGGTACTGCAGGTAGAGCGCCTGTACATCGTTGATTTCGCGCAGTGCTGGAATCATTCGGGGCCCCGGGGTCTGGCAAGACTGGTGTCTGTGCAACTGGTACTAATAAAGAAGGACTGGCATTTTAGCGGCGGTGGCGCCCCGCGCAACAATTACCGCGAAATCCACTCTGCAGCGCCGGTTTATCGCGTGGGGAAGCCTGGGTAGCCGGTTCGCCTGTTTGGTCCGGTTTTGGATACCTCTTCGGATGCATCCACAATAGGTGCGCCAGCGTAGAGTAGACTGTTAGAAGCGAACACAAGCGAGTGATTGCCTGTCCGGGCCAAGTATCGATGAAAATACAACTACTGCAGCGAAAAATCCCCGTGGGTATCAGCCAGTGCGCCATGGGGGACCCGGTCCGCTACAACGGCGGGCACAAGCACAGCAAGGTCTGTACCGGGCTACTGGCCCAGTGCTTTGAGTATGTGCCCCTGTGCCCGGAAGTCGCTATTGGCATGGGCGTGCCGCGCAAGCCGATACATCTGCTGGTGGAGAAAGCCAGTGCGCCAGTGGACGCGGTGCGCGTGGTGGGGGTGGAGGATGCGAAGGTCGATGTAACCGAGCCCTTGCGTGACTATGCCGACTCCGTAGTACCGGAATTGCGGAAGGTGCGCGGTTATATTTTTATGCAGAACTCGCCCAGCTGCGGCCTGTATGGCGTCCGTCGCTATCTGGATAACGGCCACGGCATCGACAGTGAAGGTGTGGGTATCTTTGCCCGCCGCCTGCAACAGCAGTTTCCGCACCTTCCCATGGAAGAGGTAGGGCGACTGAACAACAGCGAGCTGCGGGAGAATTTTCTTACCCGGGTCTTTACCTACGATGCCTGGTTCCGTTACGTGGAAGAACCGGAGGGTAATAACGCGGAGGGTAAGGAAGGCGCGGATGAGGGGGAAGCGGCGAAACCCCAGTCACTGATTGCCCGTGTCATCGAGTTTTACACTGCCCACAAATACCTGCTGCTGGCACACCATCAGGAAAAGACCCGTGCTCTGGGCCGGTTGCTGGCCGATGCCAAAACCATGTCCGACGATGAACTGGTGTTTGAGGTGCGCGGGCGCATTATGGATATTTTGTCCCGTCCTGCCACACGCAAAGACCGGACCAACGCGCTGATGCACAGTGCGGGTCATCTGAGTGAGTTTCTCGACAAACGCGAGAAGGCGGAGCTTAAGGATCTCATCGAGGAGTACCGGCTGGGACACAAGCCTTTGTCGGCCGTGCTGACGTTGCTGCGCCATTTTTTGCCGCGCAGCCCTCACAGTTTCATTCACAGCCAGGTACTGCTGGCCGCAGAGCCCGCAGAGCTGGGGCTGTGTGATTTTCACTGACAGTATCTATTTAAAAGTACCTATTAACAGTATCTATGCCTGAAAAAGCCTATCAACGGGGACTGGTGTGGCTGCGCAACGACCTGCGCGTTGCCGATAACACGGCCCTGTATCGCGCTGGCAAGGGCTGCAAAGCGGTTGCCGCTATCTTTATTGCCTGCCCGCAAACCTGGCGCAGCCATGGTGATGGCGACAATGTTGTGGCCATGCGTCTGCGCAGCCTTCGTCAGCTGCAGGCCGCGCTGGAAAAAAAACATATTCCACTGTACTTCCTCGAGTGCCCGGAGTTTTCCAATACTCCGGGTCTGCTCTCGCAGATCGTCGAAAAGCTGCAGGTGGATGCGCTATTCGCCAATGCCGAATACCCGGTAAACGAGCTGGCTCGTGACCAGTCGGTACGGGAGAGGCTGAAACAGCAGGGCGTGCCGGTGGAATATTCGACGGATCGCACCCTGATTCCCCCCGGTAGCCTGACGACGGGCAGCGGGGATGGTTTTAAGGTGTTTACCCCGTTCAAGCGTGCCTTTATCAGCCAGCATGACAACTCAGGCGAGGCCTTTGCGCCGTTACCCTCACCACGTGCCCATGGGGCGGACCATGGGGATCAGTGGCCCGAGTGGATTGCGCTCGACGGTAATAGCAATCTGGTGCGGCGGATTCCGGATACGGTGGGGGATTACGGGCTGGCGCCCGGTGGTGAGAAAAAGGTGCTCGACTGGTCTGCAGGAGAATCGGCCGGTACTCGAGCATTGAAAAATTTCGCTGAAATCATCGGCGATTATGCTCGCTGGCGAGATTTCCCGGCGCAGGAGAATACCTCGCGCCTTTCTCCCTACCTGAACTGTGGCGCCGTCTCTGTACGCCAGTGCGTCGCCATGGCTTTGGCGGAAAACGGCGGCCGCTGGGCGGGTAGTAACGAGGGGGCTTCCACCTGGCTGGATGAGATACTGTGGCGTGAGTTCTATCAGCATCTTGTGGTCAACTTTCCGCGCGTATGCCGCAATAAACCTTTTAAGCCTGAAACCGAAAAAGTGCCCTGGTCAAATCGCAGTGAGGACTTTGAGCGCTGGTGCGAGGGCCGCACCGGTGTGCCGATCGTGGACGCGGCCATGCGGCAGCTGAATCAGACGGGCTGGATGCACAACCGCCTGCGCATGGTGGTTGCCTCCTTCCTGACCAAAAACCTGCTCACCGATTGGCGTAAAGGGGAACATTACTTTATGCAGCAGCTGGTGGATGCGGACTTTGCGGCCAACAATGGCGGCTGGCAGTGGGCGGCCTCTACCGGCACCGACGCCGCGCCATATTTTCGTGTATTCAATCCTTATAGCCAGTCCAAGCGGTTTGATCCGGAGGGCGAATTTATTCGCGCCTATGTCCCGGAGCTGGCATCACTTTCCGACCGGGATATTCACTGCCCGCCACGCGAGGGCACATCCGCGGACCTGTTCGCACAGGATGGATACCCCGCGCCCATCTGTGATGTGACCGACTCCCGTAAACGGGCAATCGAGGTGTTTGCTAACTTGAAGTCTTAGGGAACCTCTGATTTATTCAGTAATCCGGGTTTACCCGGTGTGTTGCGCTCGCGGTACAGATATCTTTCTGATAAATGAGTCGCTGATGAATTACAAAAAATTGGCCAATTTCACCCTGTTTGTCGCCGGATGGTGGACGGCGCTGTTATATGGCAATGCTCTGGCACTAATCGCCTTGTTTATCGTGCTGATGCTGCACTTTGTCATGTGGCGGGATATACGGGATATCTTCGTCATCCTCGGGTTTATCTTTTGTGGATTCGCCGTGGAGTGGGCGTTTATGGAAAGTGATGTGCAGGACTACCGCTCCAATCTCCCTCCTGCCTGGGCGATCTGTATTTGGGCGATGCTAGCCACCACCATGCGCTACTCCCTTTCCTGGCTGATCAACAAGCCGCTGTGGGCCGCCCTTGTGGGGCTGTTGGTGGCCCCTGCGTTCTATTTCAACAGTGTGCAGTTTGGCCCCGCGAGCTGGGGGCGGCCGGTGTGGGAATGCCTGTTGGCCATCGCGCTGGTGTGGAGCCTGCTCGCCGCTTTTCTGAGTGGGATAATGATGCCGTTTATCGAGCAGATGGAATCGGCAGAAAACAGCACCTCCTGAGGCGAACGTGCCGCAAAACCCGTCAAATTCAGCCGCTACTGCTGACCTATACTTGCCACGAAATTTCGCCGTGGCAAGGAGGCCGCAGTGTTGTCGACCCGCAAATTATTCCCAATAAGCTTTCACCGCGTGCCTGCACTGAAAGATGTGCTTTTTCTCGCCATTGGCGCGGTTTTGGGCGCGTCCCACGCCTATGCAGAGGAGCCTCTGTACGGCCGACTGATCGTCTTTGGTGACAGCCTGTCTGACAACGGCAATGCGGGCGTATTCACCAATGACGACCCCCAGGGTATTTACCCGCGGCAGCCGGCCGCTGCGTTTCTCGCAGACAAACTCGGGCTTGCCAAGGAAAACTCCTGCTACGGGCTGGGCCCACAGTTTGGCGGTGCCATTCCCTGTGCGCCGGCGGCCGGGAGCGCGGATCAGCAATTGCAGCAGATCGCCAACTCGGTTCTGACCAACGGCCCCAACTGGGCGGTGGGGGGCAACCGCACTGCCGATGTGCTTCTGGATCTGGTGGGTCCACAGCGCTTCCGTCAGCTGTTCCCGAGTACCACTGTGGCGGATCACAACACTCTCTCCACCATCCTGCCTGATTCCAGCCGCTGTGGGCAGGATGGTGTGTGCAATCCTGCCGCAGGTGAAAGCCCGTACCTGTCTACTGCAGAAGTCATTGCGGCGACTTCCGCGTTCAATGACCCGGTGGCCCTGCAGGCGCTGGTGGATGACCCTAACAACAATATCACCTTAACCGGCGTTCCATTCGCAACCGGGCAGGGGTACTTGCCACAGAACACCGTCGCGTCAAATGACCTGTATTTGTTGAATGGTGGCGGAAACAACATTCTCGATGGTGTGCGCGCCGGCAACCTGAGCCCAATGTCGATGGAGCGTGCCGCGACCTTTCTGGCGGTTGCGGGTAGTGAACTTAAGGCAGCGGGTGCCAAATATATCGTGATGACAAATGCCCCGAGGATGGGACGCACACCTGCCGTATATGCCCAGGGCCCGGCGGCGGTCAACTACGCCAACTGGGGTTCGGAACTGTTTAATGACTCCCTGCGCCAGCAAGTTAATGAGGTTGGCAATATCCTGTTGCTGGACCTGGAAGGGGTAGTAGAGCTGTTGATTCAGGATCCGGCAGCATTTGGCCTTGCCGCAATAAACCAGAGTGCGTTCTGTTATACCAACTGCGCCAATCCCCACCCGGTATACGGCGCCAACGGCAGTGATCCCAATGCAGACCTGCTGGTGTTTTACGACGGTATTCATCCCACGCTGGTGGGGCAGCGGATGCTCGCGGACTATTACTACGAGACGCTGACCGCGGCAGTGAGCTTTGGTGTGCTGCCTGATCTCGGCTATCAGAATACCCGCCAGCACCAGGTCAATATTGATCACCACCTGATTTCCCAGCGCTATCGGGATCCTTTTACCACCGTGTTCTTTGGCGCCAGCGTTGGTTACTCGGAACTCGGAACAGGACCGGCCATCAATGATGAAGGGGTGGCCTGGGACGGTTTCCTGGGGATGAGCTTTGCGGGTTTCGAGCATCTGGAGTGGGGCCTGGGTATGTCCTACGGCGGCAGTGAATACGAGCCCGATAACCTGCTGCTCAGGTCGCGCAATTTCAATGTCAGTGCGTTCGCACGCTGGGACGACGGCTTCTGGTTCGTCGATGGCGGCCTCGGGTTTTCCGACATCCAGTACGACGATGTGCAACGCACCATTGCGATCGGTGATACCTTCCGCCGCCGGCTGGACGGCGACACCGATGGCGAGGGCTATAACATTTTCCTGCGCGCAGGCTACGACGCCACCCGTAACCTGGACAGCCAGATGGGGCCTTTTGTGGCTGTGGAGTGGACCGAGATTGATGTG
The DNA here is from genome assembly GCF_020524885.1 of Microbulbifer elongatus. GTDB lineage: Bacteria > Pseudomonadota > Gammaproteobacteria > Pseudomonadales > Cellvibrionaceae > Microbulbifer > Microbulbifer elongatus_A. The sequence continues at coordinate 108,540 of NZ_JAIVKJ010000005.1, forward strand.
AACGGATTTGTCGAAGACTCCGACACACCCTACACCTACGCGGATAAATTTGGTTTCCCCCAGGATCCGCTCGCCCTCCGGGTATTTGGACAGGATCGGGAGTATTTGCGATATCGAGGTGGCTTCTTCTACAACTGTCCGGAGTCCGCTGAGCATCAGTGGTTTGGCGAAGTCTGGCTGGAAAACACCAGCGGTGACGACTTCGCCGACCTCGGTATTGGAGTCAAATCCATTCGTAGCAATTGGGCGCGACTACCCTCGTACCGCAGCGAAAAGGCCGGTTTCTTCCAGAGTGGCGTGGGCGCTATGGTGGGGGTGAGCATCAATGAAAAGCTGCGGGTAGCGGCGGATGTACTGGTGCGCCCGGATGATACAGTGGGGGGGCTGAGCCTGAATTATCGTTTCTGAGTCCTGTTTGTCTGAGCCCGGCGTTTCTCGGTTATGGATGTGATGCCGCATTTTCTGCGGCATTCGCGGTTAAAATATCCGCCTGCTGCGAAAACGGTCACCTCGAAGCGATATGGATTACCTCGCCGGTTGTTACCTTATGGTTATCAATAACAACCGCGAAAGATGGACCCGAAGATGTACACTCCGCGATTCAGCAAACAGAGTCAGGCCCTCCACTCCGCCGATGCCGATGTCTGGGCGGTCAGTGACCGCGCCCACGCCTTGGCCGACAAAGGTGAAGATGTCATCTTCCTGTGCGTCGGAGATCCCAATTTCGACACCCCCGAGCCCATCCTCGACTATGCCCGCGCCCGTCTGGGCGTGGGGCGCACCCACTACTCTCCGGCCGCTGGCGAGCTGGTGTTGCGCCGTGCCATTGCCGATATTGAAAGCAAGGTGAGCCCCCACCCCTGTGACCCGGACGACGTTGTGGTCTTTCCCGGCGGAACTAACGCGATTTACGCTGTGCTGTCCTGCCTGCTCAATCCGGGCGAGCAGATAATCATCCCCGAGCCCATGTACATCGGCTATGTGCCCATTACCGATGCGCTGCAGTTGGATGTGAAAAAAGTCTCCTGCCCGGCGGACCAGGGTTTTGCCTTTGATATCGAGACGATCAAGCAGGCCGTGACCGAAGAAACACGGGTGGTAATGATCAACACCCCGGTGAATCCCACTGGCGCCATGGCCACCCCGGAGCAGCTGCGAGAGCTGGCCGCATACTGTCGTGAGCGCAATGTGTGGCTTATCTCCGACGAAATGTATTCCATGATTACCTTCGCCCGCCGCCACACCTCCCTGCGCAGCGCGGCGGAGCACCTGGACAATGTGATCGTAATCGACGGCCTGTCCAAGTCCCATGCCATGAGTGGTTGGCGCCTGGGTTGGGCGGTAGCCCAAGGTGAGCTGGTTGAGCGATTGATCGAGTACGCCGGCGCCACCATATTTGGTGTACCGCAATTTATTCAGGAAGCAGCGGCCTTCGCGCTGGAGTTTGATACCTACTTCGTCAAGCAGATGCGCGATGCCTACGAAAAGCGTCGCGACCTGATTGTCGAGCGCATTGGCAGGATTCCGGGATTGAGCTGCTACTCTCCGGAAGCGGGTATGTTTGTGATGGTTGACGTATCGGCGGTGGCCAATGATGGCGAAGCCTTTGCCGGCGCACTGCTGGATGCCGAGCGCGTCTCGGTACTGCCGGGCAAGCCGTTTGGCCCAAGTGCCGTCAACCACGTACGCCTTACCCTGGCGGCGGATGAGGCGGAACTGTCCCGTGCACTGGACCGTATCGAGCGGTTTGTTACCGGCGACTGCCTGAAGGCCGGGTAGTATTAGCAGGGTAGCGGCGAGGCTGTTAGTGCAACTTATCACCACTACTTCTCGTCGCGTGTTCCCGAAACAAGGGTTTCCCGCTATGCTGCGTGAAACCTGACCCTTACAAAATATTCAGTCGAAGAACTGCTGTGAAAATCGATCGTCACAATCTGAAAATCCTGGAAGTCCTGCAGACCAATGCCCGCATCAGCAACCTGAACCTGGCGGACGAAATTGGGCTGTCTGAAAGTGCCTGCCTGGCGCGGGTGAAAAAACTCACCAGTGAAAAGTTTATTCGCGAGTTTCAGGCGGAAGTAAACCTGGAAAAGGTGCGCCACGCGGAGTTCTACGTAAACGTGGCTCTGAAGCGCCAGGATTCTAAAACCAGCGAAAGTTTTCGCCGCGCGATTAACAAGATCAAACAGATCGTGTCCTGCGTAAAAATGTCGGGCGAGTTCGACTATATGCTGCGGTTTGTGTGTCCGGATGCGGCGGACTTTAACCGCGTGTCCGAACAGTTGCTGGCGGACGAGGATGCGGCCATCACCCGTATGACGTCGCACCTGGTGATCGAAAAAACCAAGCCGTTTACCGGCTATCCACTGGAATTATTGTTCCAGGATTAGTCTTATGCTTGCCTGAATATTGGGTTAGACCACCAGGGCAATAGTGCGGTCAATCAGCCACCAGGCCGACAATCCGCCCACCAGATAGGCAACCGGTAGCGCAGAGGCTGCGGTGGCGGTGGTGCCGGTGCGAACTTCCCACAACTGCACCGGTTTTACCCGGCGCAGCATGTACATCAATCCAGCCACTGCCGCGATAAAGGCCAGTTGTCCCACCTCGACGCCAATATTGAATAGTCCAAGCGATAGCGGAATCGCGTGCTCCGGCACCCCGATTTCCGATAGCGCACCGGCGAACCCGAGTCCGTGCAGTAGTCCGAAGCCAAACGCCACTATCCAGGGTTTGCGGATTGCCAGGGTTTTGCGCCCCTCCAGCTTGTGCAGTATTTCAGTGGCAATAAAGACGATACTGAGGGCAATCACCGCTTCTACCGGGGCCTGGGGAACGGCGACAATTCCGAGTACGGCCAGCGCCAGGGTGATGCTGTGAGCCAGGGTGAACGCGGTGATCGTGGCAACCAGCTGGCGCCCGCCACTGACCAGCACTACCAGCGCCAGCACAAACAGCAGGTGGTCAATCCCCAGCAAAATATGTTCAATACCGAGCACAAAGTAGGTGCCGGCGATTTCGATGATCCCAGCCCGGTCTTCCACCACCAGCCGTGTGCGATCCGGAAGCATACGGCTCACCTGTTCCCGTCCGTCCAGCCAGCTGATACGCACCAGTGCGTCGGTCATTGTGTTGGCGAGACCGTCTATGGCGATGGTGCTGCCGACTAATGCCTGCGGATGAGAAATCTCCCAGCGCTCAACGTAATAGCCCCCGACCAGCTGCGCACTGGGAAGGCTGCGTTCGAGCGTATTTTCGTCAAACTGTACATAGAGGGAGAGGCGCATGTCCCCCCTGGAAGGAACTCTCCAGGTGACGTCAAACTGTTCCGGCGCCGTCTGTATCACACTGAGGGACGCCGGGCGCAGCTCATGGGCGAATGCAATAGCGGAAAAGAGCAGGGCAGTGAAGAGTAGAAGGATTCTCATTGGTCGGCGATCTCCTCACTGGTAACCGGCTCCGCAATTTGTATCCGGTAATTTGCCCGCAAAGTCTCGTACTGGGTCTGCAGAACATTTTGCTGCTCTACCTGCTGCCAATCCCGTAGTACGTCTGCCCTGACCTCCGAAAACTCGGCCTGGTGACGTGGCTTTGCGTCGGAGATCCGCACCAGGTGCTCTCCATACGCTGAGGTCAGCGGGCCGCTCCACTCGCCGGTTTCCAGCTCGAGAAACTGCAGGGAAAAGTCGCTGCCAAATAGTCGGTCAATGCGCTCACTGCTGATGTCTTCAAAGCGGTATTGCAGCAAGTTGTTGTCGCTGAGTGATTGGGGATCCTGGCCCGCGGTGAGTTTGGTGAGAATAATGCGTGCGTCTTCGGCGACCTCGGTGCGCTTGTCGCTGTCGAGGAAGACCTGTTCGAAGGTGTAGCGGGCGGGCTGGGTATATTTGTCGATATTGGCGTCGTAGTAACTTTTCAGCACCTGATCCGCCGGCTCGATGGCGTCTACCAGATCTTTTGCCAGAAACTCCATCTTCATCCGCATCCGTCGGCGGACCACTGTGTCGTTTTCATCCAGCCCCATTTTTACCGCTTCGCGGTACAGCACCTCTTCGCGTACATAGTCATCAATCAGCCCCTGTAGCTCGTCAGGCCCCGGGGGGCGCTGCCAGCCTCGTTCAAATATGTTGGAAAGATGCTGGATACGGTTCTGGGTAATGACGATGTCCTCGCTATCCTTTGGACCGCCGCCCTGAAACAGCCCGTTGATCACGAATAGCATGGCGCCAATAGTGGCGAATTGAACGCTGGGATCCTTGATCCAGTGCAGATTCATTCACGAACTCCGATTTATGCTTTTATGGCGATGGCTCGCTAAGAAAGAATTCCTATGCCAGATGAGGATAGTTCAAGAACGGGAACTTACCCCCGCAGTTCGCTCTGCTCAGCGTCAGGTGGCGTGTTTTTCGTTTTATTGTGAACAGGTGGTGATGAGAGTGTGTTCGGAGAGTTGGATCACTCAAGCTCGCTCGATATAGTTGGGCGTTGTCGTCAGACAATTTTGCATGTGGAGGTATCTTGCGCCCATATGGCGTGGCTATAATTTTTTGCGTGTGGGTGGCGGGTTGTTGTTGCCGGCGAGGGGATGGCGAGAGAACCGCCAGAGGCTTTTGCTGCCCTCCATTCCAGGCCTTCTGCAGAGTGCTGTAACCGATTGATCAAAAAGGCGTAAATATGAAACCAATGATCCACACCTCGGCCTGTATCTTGCTGGCCGCTGTTACCGCGAGTGTTTCGGGCATCGCACTGTCAGACTCGGTGGAAGAAAAATATCAAAGGGCCTGCCATGTCTGCCACGCGACCGGTGTCGCCAACGCGCCCAAGGTGCATGATCCGGAGGCCTGGAAGCCACGTCTCGACAAGGGAATGGATGCACTGGTGGAGTCCATAAAAAATGGACTGAACGCCATGCCGCCGGGCGGTATGTGTGCGGACTGCACGGATGAAGACTACAAGGCGCTGATCAAGTACATGTCCACCCCGAAGGGTTGAGTCAGAGAAGATTTTGGTAGGCCGGGCGAGCGCTGCTGGGTGAGCTTGCAGGAACCTGTCCACAGGCGAGATGGTGACTGGGCTAATTGCCTGCAGAGCAGGTCCTGCAGGATTCAGTTTGGCTCAGCAGGCGGGTTTTGGCTTGCGGTAAACGAAAATAATCTGACGGATTATTAAACCCGCCTGTTATTTCTTCATTTGATTTCTACAGAACTTTTTCTACCTACGTTTTTATTCAAGCGGGTAAACGCGCGCGTCTGTACTCCGTGGGTGTCTGTTCGTGGCGGCGCTTGAAGGCGGCATTAAAGGGGCTCAGGGAGCGGTAGCCAATATCCAACGCGATGGTCAGTACCGGTAGATGCGCTTCATCCGGATCCGCCAGCCGCCGACTGGCTTCATCGATCCGGAACTGGTTCAGGTACTCATTGAAGTTGCGGAATCCAAGATGCTTGTTGATCAGCGCTCGCAGTATGTGTTCGCGCGTTTCCAATTGCTCCGCCAGTTCGCGGATGGTAAGCCCGGTGCGACGATAACCGCCGTTCTGCATATGTTGCTCAAGCCGGTCCAGCAGTAGCTGCTGGCCTGCGTCCAGCGCCTGCTGTTGTGCGGGCAAGCTTGCAGGTTCCTCCAGGTTTTCTGCCGTTTGCTCCGGGGCTTCAGTGATGGTGGGCAGCGATTCTTCCAGGGCCTTGGGAGAAAGGGCCAGCAACCACAGACACGCAGCGAAGGCGAGCGTGCTGGCCATTACCGCGTGGAGGGTAGGGACGCCGGTGGGAACCGGAAAATAGGAAAACACAAATTCTGCGCACACCACGACTAGCATGTAGCTGCCAATGGCAATCAGCAACCCGATTCGCAGTTGACGGCGCTCGGCCACAAGGTCCGACTGCAACTGCTGGAGCAGGGTCACCAGTCCCGCACCGATCAGACCCAGCTTGAAGGGTTGCACCAGCAGATAAAAGTGCGGGTGCAAGTGAAGCTGGCTAGCCAGGTCGATGGCAATCTCCAGCCCGATCACGCCCCAACCCCAACGCGGGAAGGGTTCCTTGTCACTACACAATTGATGCGTAAACACCCAGAAAGCGCCGGGAATCAGAAGAGTGGGGAGGTCGATCAACAGGTCTGCGAAGGAGTCCTGGTCATTCAGGAGCGGCCGCAGCAAATACAAAAAAGCCCCGAAAATAAGAATAAGTAGCCACAGGCTTCCGGTTCTATGCCGGAGTCCAATCCCGATCCGTGCTGCTGCCAGCAGTAACAGGGCGCAGGCTGCGCCGGTAAAAAAGCTGTAGTCCATCGGGTACCTCGGATTTATTGTTTTTTACCTGAGCTTCTCTAGACGACGCGTATCAGCGCTCGACTAACGCCAGCGGTCGGCCCACGCATCCAGCACCTTGCGGCTGTAGGTATGACGGCCGTAGCTGCCGTTATAGTAAGCGAGCGCGTTGGGCATATTGCCTTTGGCTTTCTTGATGTAGTGCTTGAGGATCGTACAGCCGTAACGCAGGTTGGTTTCCATGTTAATCAGGTTGTCTTCCGGGCGACCGATCTCATTCTTCCAGAAGGGCATCACCTGCATCATGCCCTGAGCACCCACGCGGGACACCGCATAGGGGTCGAAGGCGCTTTCAATCTGGATTACGGCAAGGACAATTTCCGGCTGCAGCCCCGCGCGGGTGGCCTCCCGATGGATTGCCTTGAGCACGTGCATGCGTCTTTCGGGATCTTTGATGTAGCGGGCCAGAGGTTGGGACTTGGACATCAGCCACACCTCGGCATCGAAACGGTCGGCAAAAGAGTCCGCCTCGGTCACCGCGCCCTTCAGCGCTACCAGCAGCTGCGGGTCCACCTCTTTTACTTGGGCAGATGCAGCGGCGCTGAACACGCTCAGCAGCAGGGTGAAGAGGGCTTTTCTTATCATGGGGAGGGATTTTACGGGAAGGAGCCTGCTTTCGGTACTCTCATCGAGGACTTGTAGTTCGTGGCGGTTGATTAGATCTCGACACTAAATGTGAAGGTCGAGTGCTGGGTGGAAGGTTTCGAAAGCGTCGGCGACAGGGACGTCGCCGACGCAGCGTACAGGGAAGTATTAAAGGGGGCGCCTAGCTCGGTTTCGAAACCTTCCACCCAGTGCTTGGCCGCCACTGAGCTGCCTTACAAGGATCTGAAGCCGCAGTATCTCAGTGGGAAATCATTTCCAGCAGGGTGTCGATGATCTGGTCGGCAGAGAACTCCTGGTTTTCGCTATCGCGGCGACCCTTGTATTCGATATTGCCTTTCTCCAGGCCGCGGTCACCCACAACGATGCGGTGGGGAATGCCCATCAGCTCGGTGTCCGCGAGCATGCCACCCAGTCGCGCCTTGGGCTCGTCCATCAGCAATACGTCGATGCCCTTGGCGGTGAGCGCTTCGTAGATGTGCTCGCACTTCTGCTGCACCGCCTCGCTCTTGTGCATATTGATCGGCACAATCGCCAGCTGGAAGGGGGCAATGGCCTCCGGCCAGATGATGCCGGCGTCGTCGTGGTTCTGCTCGATGGCCGCCGCCACCACGCGGGAAACACCGATGCCATAGCAACCCATGGTCATCACCTGCTCCTTGCCGTTCTCGTCCAGTACCGAGGCCTTCATTGCCTCACTGTACTTGGTGCCCAGCTGGAAGATATGGCCGACCTCGATGCCGCGCTTGATTTCCAGTGTGCCCTGGCCGTCGGGGCTGGCATCACCGGGTACCACGTTGCGTAGATCCTCAACGCGCGACAGCGGCACATCGCGCTCCCAGTTCACGCCGGTCAGGTGGTAGTCATCCTTGTTGGCGCCACAGACAAAATCGGCCAGGTGCGCCGCTGCGCGGTCAACCACCACGTCGATCTTCATGCCCACAGGGCCGAGTGAACCAATACCGCAGCCCAGTTCTGCGGCGATGCGCGCTTCCGGGGCAAACTGCAGGGGGCTGGCGATACCGGGCAGTTTTTCTGCTTTCAGTTCGTTCAGGTCGTGATCGCCACGCAGGACCAGTGCGACCAGCGGAGCTTCTTTATCTTCACCCTCGTCTTCACTGTCGGTTTCTCCCAGAACGATCAGTGTCTTCACCGAGGCGTTTGCGGCGATCCCGAAGGCTTCCTCCAGGGCGGCAATGGTCTTTTGCCCGGGAGTGTGCAGTTCTTCCATCTCCTTGCCGGGAGCAGGGCGCTCGCCCGCGGGGGCAACCGCTTCTGCAAGCTCCACGTTCGCCGCATAGCGGCTCTTGGAAGAGAACGCGATATCGTCCTCGCCACTCTGGGCCAGAACATGGAATTCGTGAGAGTGCGAGCCACCAATGGAGCCGGTGTCTGCCAGTACCGGGCGGTAATCCAGGCCGATGCGGTCGAAGATGCGGCAGTAGGCATCGTGCATTACATCGTAGGTTTCCTGCAGGGACTCCGGGCTCAGATGGAAGGAGTAGGCGTCCTTCATGGTGAACTCACGCGCGCGCATCACACCAAAGCGGGGGCGGATCTCATCGCGGAATTTGGTCTGAATCTGGTAGAAGTTGGCCGGCAGCTGTTTGTAGCTGTTCACTTCGGTGCGGATCAGGTCGGTGATCACTTCCTCGTGGGTTGGGCCCAGGCAGAACGGGTTGTCGTGGCGATCCTGGATCCGCAGAAGTTCCGGGCCGTATTGCTGCCAGCGGCCGGATTCTTCCCACAGCTCTGCCGGCTGTACCACGGGCATCAGCACTTCCAGCGCGCCCGCACTGTTCATTTCTTCGCGCACGATCTTTTCCACCTTGCGCAGTACCCGCAGGCCGGTGGGCAACCAGGTATAGAGGCCGGAAGACAGGCGGCGGATCATGCCGGCGCGCAGCATCAGCTGGTGGCTAATGACTACTGCGTCATTGGGGGTTTCTTTCTGGGTGGCAATCAGATAGCGGGATGCGCGCATAGTGCTTTCTTTTAGTATCTAGTGTCGGTGAATTTCGAAGGGCGGCCATTTTACGCTGCCGGGGGCCCCTATTGGTAGAGGAGACGGAGTAGAGGGGCTCATATACAGAAAACCCCGCAAAAGCGGGGTTCTCTTGGCTGAAAGTGGCGAGACTCAGGACTCGGCCATTTCCTTCAGCTTCTTCAGCGGGCGGATTTTTACCTGGATGCTCGCAGGCTTGGCCTTGAACACGGTTTCTTCGCCAGTAAAGGGATTGATGCCCTTACGCGCTTTCTTGGCAGGCTTCTTCACGGTAGTGATTTTCATCAGGCCTGGCAGAGCAAATTCGCCGACCGCGCGCTTCTTCACGTGGCCTTCGATCAGATCGGTCAGCTCGTCCAGAACAGACTGTACCTGCTTGCGGGACAGCTCGGTGTTCTCGGCGATCTGGTTCAGGATCTGGGTTTTGGTGTACTTATCTTTGATTGCAGTCACTTTCTTGGCCTTGGGTGCGGCCTTGGCTGCTGCTTTCTTGGCTGGAGCCTTCTTGGCTGCAGTCTTCTTGGCGGGGGCTTTCTTAGCTGCTGCTTTCTTCTTCGCGGCCATAGCTAGCTTCCTTTTATTTAAGTGTTTTTTCCAGTGAAAGTGTGTGTACATCAAGGTTGACCCGGCTGCGGCGCCAGGGCGTACCCAAGTACTGAGCTGAAGTATATCCAGTTTTTGTCCGCACGCACGGGGTAAAAACAGAAAAAAAGTGCTTTTTTACAGGGTTTTGCTCGAAAAATGGCCCTCAATGGCGGTTGTGTACCGGCGTCGGGAGCACCCTGTCTGCGCAAAACATTGGCTCCTTCTTCCCTCGCGGGTGCTCATGTATAATCTGCGCCCCTTTATATTCAGTGAGATCCAGGTACACCGCGATGCCTATCTACGAATACCAGTGCAAGGCCTGTGGCCACCATATGGAAGCTCTGCAGCGTATGAGCGACGCTCCGCTGACAGACTGTCCCGCCTGTAACAAAGCGGAACTGAGCAAACAGATCAGTGCCGCCGGTTTTCGCCTCAAGGGCGGCGGCTGGTACGAAACCGACTTTAAAACCGGCAGCAAGAAGAATCTTGCCGGGGACGCCGCCAAGTCCACCAGCAGCGGAAATGGCACAGAATCCAAAGCCAGCTGAGAGATCTGGACCGGGCTGGATCCGGCAACCCTCAGATCAGCAAGCAGAATTGAAACATTACTAAGGGAATAAGACTCCATGCGCACCGACTACTGTGGCGCCCTGCGATCCGCCGATATTGACCGCGAAGTAACCCTGTGTGGCTGGGTAGACCGCCGCCGCGATCACGGTGGGGTCATCTTCATCGACCTGCGCGACCGCGACGGTATCGCGCAGGTGGTATTCGATCCGGATGCCGCAGAGCACTTCGAACTCGCCGACCGCGTGCGCAGTGAGTATGTCCTGAAGGTCACCGGCCGCGTGCGTGCCCGTGCCCCGGAAGCGGTAAACCCGAACATGGTTACCGGTGAGATCGAGGTGTACGGCCTGCAGCTGGAGATCCTCAACAGTGCGGAAACCCCTCCCTTCCAGCTGGACGAGCACACCGCTGTTGGCGAAGACGTGCGCCTCAAGTACCGCTATCTGGACCTGCGCCGCACCGAAATGCAGCGCAATCTGCGTTTCCGCTCGCAAATCACCAACGCCATCCGCAACTACCTGGACGGCGAGGGCTTTCTGGATATCGAAACTCCGATCCTGACCCGTGCTACCCCGGAAGGTGCCCGCGATTACCTGGTGCCGAGCCGCACCCACGGCGGCAAGTTTTTCGCGCTGCCGCAGTCTCCGCAGCTGTTCAAACAGCTGCTGATGGTGTCCGGCTTCGATCGTTACTACCAGATTGCCAAGTGCTTCCGCGACGAAGATCTGCGCGCTGACCGCCAGCCGGAGTTCACCCAGATCGATATCGAGACCGCGTTCCTCGATGAAAATGCCATCATGTCCATCACCGAGAACATGATCCGCAAGCTGTTCAAAGAGCTGAAAGGTGTGGAGTTGGGCGAATTCCCGCGCATGCCATTTAGTGAGGCGATGGCCAAGTTCGGTTCCGACAAACCGGACCTGCGTATCCCGCTGGAGCTGGTGGACATCAAGGACCTGATGACAGAAGTGGACTTCAAGGTGTTCTCCGGCCCGGCCAATGATCCGAAGGGGCGTGTTACTGCACTGAAACTGCCCGGTGGCAACGACAAGTTGACCCGCAAGCAGATCGACGATTACACCAAGTACGTCTCCATTTACGGCGCCAAGGGTCTGGCCTACATCAAGGTCAACGACAAGTCCGATCTGGAAAACGGCCTGCAGTCGCCGATCGTCAAGTTCCTGCCCAACGAGGTGCGTGGAGCGATTCTCGACCGCGTACAGGCGGAGAATGGCGACCTGATCTTCTTCGGTTCCGACAAGGGCAAAATCGTTTCCGAAGCGCTGGGTGCACTGCGCTGCAAGCTGGGTGAAGACCTCAACTTATACGTGGCCGAGTGGGCGCCGCTGTGGGTGGTGGACTTCCCGATGTTTGAAGAGAACGACGACGGCAGTGTCACCGCGCTGCACCACCCTTTCACCGCGCCGTCCTGCTCCCCGGAAGAGCTGGAAGCCAATCCACTGGAAGCCCTGTCCCGCGCCTACGACATGGTTCTGAACGGCACCGAGCTGGGTGGTGGTTCCATTCGTATCCACAACCAGGATATGCAGCAAACCGTATTCCGCGCCCTCGGTATCGCCGCCGAAGAGCAGCGCGAGAAGTTCGGCTTCCTGCTTGATGCGCTGAAGTACGGTGCGCCGCCCCACGGTGGTCTGGCCTTCGGCCTCGACCGCCTGGTGATGCTGATGACCGACAGCGATTCCATCCGCGACGTCATCGCTTTCCCGAAAACCCAGAGTGCGGCCTGTGTTATGACTGACGCACCCGGAGCGGTTGACGCCAAGCAGTTGCGTGAACTGAGTATTCGCCTGCGCCAGAAGGAAGAGCAGGTCGGCTAAGACGTAGGTTAATGTAGTAGTACCGCCGCAGGAGTCCGCCAGCGGGCTCCTGTGGGGAGACAGATTGAAGAAAGACCGGAGAAATATCGATGGCAGGACACAGTAAATGGGCCAACATCAAGCACCGCAAGGCCGCTCAGGATGCCAAGCGGGGCAAGGTTTTCACCAAGATCATTCGCGAGCTCACCGTAGCGGCGAAAGGCGGTGCCAACCCCGATGACAACCCCACGCTGCGCGCCACCATTGATAAAGCTCTTGGCGCGAACATGAAGCGCGATACCATCGACAAGGCCATCGCCCGCGGCGCCGGCAATGCCGACGGTGACAACTATGAAGCGGTGACCTACGAAGGATACGGCGTTGGCGGTGTAGCGGTGTTGGTGGAGTGCCTGACCGACAACCGTAACCGCACCGTCGCCGAGGTGCGCCACGCCTTCACCAAGCGCGGTGGCAATCTGGGCACCGACGGTTCCGTGGCCTACCTCTTCTCCCGCAAGGGGCAAATGTACTACGAGCCGGGCGTGGACGAAGATGCCCTGATGGAGGCGGCCCTGGAAGCGGGTGCGGAAGATATCGAGACCAATGACGATGGCAGCATCGAGGTCTCCACCGAGTTCACCGACTACATGCCGGTGAAGGACGCCCTGACCGAGGCCGGCTTCAAGCCCGATAACGCTGAAATCGCCATGATTCCCTCCACCACCATTCCGCTGGACAAGGATGGTGCGGAGAAGGTGCTGGCGCTGGTGGATATGCTGGAAGATCTGGACGATGTCCAGAATGTGTACACCAATGCCGAAATCCCCGAAGACGTTATGGCCGAACTCGCCTGATACGACTGCTTTCGCGATTTTTGCATTCGCGACCTGAACGCTCGCGACTTGAAAGTGCCCCGTATCCCGGGGCATTTTTGTATCTGGCTGATTTGCGCCCCTCCCGCCTTGACGCACCGCCGCCACCTTGGGACACTTCCCGCAACAATTGTATAAATGTACAGGGGGTAGTCCGCCGTGACCCGAATTCTGGGCATTGATCCCGGCTCGCGCAAAACCGGTTACGGCCTGATCGATGTCGAGCGCTCGAACGCCCGCTATGTCGCTAGCGGCGTCATCAAGCTCCCGGACGGTCCGCTGCCCGAGCGCCTCAAGCTGATTTTCGACGCCGTCAGTCAGATCGCCCAGCAGTACCAGCCCCAACAAATGGCCATTGAAAACGTGTTCATGTCCAAGAGTGCCGGTTCCGCGCTGAAATTGGGGCAGGCGAGGGGGGCCGCCATCGTCGCCGCCACCCATGCGGATCTGCCGGTCGCGGAATACGAAGCGCGAAAGGTCAAGCAGGCGGTGGTGGGTAACGGTGGCGCAGACAAGCTGCAGGTGCAGCATATGGTGAAAACCCTGCTGAAGTTGCCCGCTTCGCCGCAGGAAGACGCGGCGGATGCATTGGCCGTGGCGCTCTGCCATATGCATACCATGCAGACGCTGATTCAGTCGTCGGCGGGATCGCGGGCGCGCTTCCGCCGCGGGCGCCTGAGCGTAATTTAATTGATGAAATTGGAATAAGAATGATCGGAAGACTCACCGGCAAACTGGCTGCCGTGCAGCCCCCGCAACTACTGGTCGACGTTCAGGGCGTGGGCTATGAAGTGCTGGCCCCTATGACCACCATTTTTGAGCTGCCCCAGCTGGGCGGCAGTGTGCAGTTGCATACCCACCTGGCGGTTTCTGAAACCTCTCAGCAGCTATTTGGCTTTATCCGCGAAACGGACCGACAGCTGTTTCGTACCCTGATCAAGGTCAATGGTGTCGGGCCGAAGATGGCGCTGGCGATCCTCTCCGGCCTCGACGGTGCCGCCCTGGCGCGCTGTGTGGCGGACGACAACGTGGGAGCGCTGGTGAAAGTACCGGGTGTGGGCAAGAAAACCGCCGAGCGACTGATCATTGAACTGCGCGGCAAGCTCTCCCCGCAAACCGGCGATCTCGGCGATATCCCGCTGATGTCCACCAGTGCCGAGCCGAAAATTGACCACGCCGGGGAGGCGGAAAGCGCCCTGGCGGCGCTGGGCTACAAACCTACCGACGCCTCCAAGATGGTCGCGCGCGCTGCGAAGGAGCAGCCGGAAGCTGACAGCGCCACCCTGATTCGCCTTGCTCTGAAGAGCATGGCGCCAGCCTGACGCGATACCCGCGCCAGCGTATTGCCCTAGACGTAGTGTCCGAGAAAAGAATCGAGATAGCCCCGTGATTGAAGCCGACCGCCTGATTGCACCCGAACCCATAGGCCCCACCGGGCAAGAAGAGCAGTACGACCGCGCCGTGCGCCCCAAGTCCCTGTCCGACTATGTGGGGCAGCCGGTGGTGCGGGAGCAGATGGAAATTTTTATCCAGGCGGCCAAGCTGCGCAAAGAGGCGCTGGATCACACCCTGGTGTTTGGTCCGCCTGGTCTCGGTAAAACCACGCTGGCCAATATCATCGCGGCGGAAATGGGGGTGGCGATCAAGACGACTTCCGGCCCGGTACTGGAAAAAGCCGGCGATCTCGCGGCTATCATGACCAATCTCGAGCCTGGGGATGTACTGTTTATCGATGAAATTCACCGCCTCAGCCCGCACGTGGAAGAGGTGCTGTATCCGGCGATGGAGGACTATCAGCTGGATATCATGATCGGCGAGGGGCCTGCAGCGCGCTCCATCAAGCTGGATCTGCCGCCATTTACCCTGGTTGGGGCCACCACCCGCGCCGGCCTGCTGACCTCGCCACTGCGTGACCGCTTCGGCATCGTGCAACGTCTCGAGTTCTACTCGGTGGGGGATCTCACCAGTATTGTCGCCCGCTCCGCCAGGTTGATGGGTGTGGATATGGATGAGGGGGGCGCCCTTGAAGTGGCGCGGCGCGCCCGCGGTACTCCGCGTATCGCCAACCGCCTGCTGCGTCGGGTGCGGGACTACGCGGAAGTGAAAGGCAACGGCCACGTTTGCTCGGATACCGCCGACCGGGCGTTGAATATGCTCAATGTCGATGCAAGTGGTTTCGACCAGCTGGATCGCCGTGTGCTGCTGACCATGATCGAGAAGTTCGACGGTGGTCCGGTGGGTGTCGACAGTCTGGCGGCGGCGGTCAGCGAAGAGCGGGATACCATTGAGGATGTGCTGGAACCTTACCTGATTCAGCAGGGCTATCTGGCGCGTACCCCGCGTGGTCGTGTGGTAACCGCACTGGCGTACGAACATTTTGGCATTCCCAAGCCCGACCGCACCTGACGAACCGGTCGCGATCCTGTAGCATGTTCCGCCATCGCCGGTTCGAGAATTGAAGTCTCGCCGGCGGATCCCAAACCGCTATCAACAACAAAAACGCGTTTGCGGTCGGCAACTTAAGGACGGCATGTGTCAGAAGCCTTCTCCACAGAACCATTCAATATCCCCATCCGTGTCTATATCGAGGATACGGACGCTGGCGGAATCGTCTATTACGTCAATTATTTAAAGTATATGGAGCGCGCGCGCACAGAATTGGTCCGCGCCCTCGGCTATGATAAGCCCGCCATGCCACAGCAGGGGCTGTTGCTGGTGGTACATTCAGCGGAGATTCAGTATCGACGGTCTGCAATGCTCGACGACCAGTTGCGTGCCTCCGCCAGTATTGGCAAGCTCGGTCGCGCCGCCATTACCTTTGAGCAGAAAATCTGGCGCGACAATGAAATTATTTGTGAGGGCGTGGTCAAAGTGGCCTGTGTGGATGACACCAGCCGCAAACCCTGCGCATTACCTGAAACCATCTATCAAGCATTGAAGGCAGCGAGTTAAAACATGAATGCCGGTGAACAACTTTCCCTGTGGGGCCTGATTTCCAGCGCCAGTCTATTGGTGCAGTTGGTGATGCTGATGCTATTGCTGGCCTCGGTGATTTCCTGGGTGATGATCATTCAGCGCGGCACTTACCTGTCCCGCGCCCGCAAGTCCATGATCAATTTTGAACGCAAGTTCTGGTCCGGTTCGGATCTCAACCAACTGTTCCGCGATGGCAATGCTGCCGCCGAAAAGGGCAATATTGATGGTGTGGAATCTCTGTTCCGTGCTGGCTTTACCGAATTCACCCGTCTGCGTCAGCAGGGTAAAAGCAGCCCGGCGGCCGTGATGGAAGGTACCGAACGCGCCATGCGGGTGGCCATGTCCCGGGAGCAGGAGAAGGTGGAAATGAACCTGCCGTTCCTCGCTACTGTCGGTTCGGTCAGTCCGTATATCGGCCTGTTTGGCACTGTGTGGGGCATCATGAACTCCTTCCGTGGCCTTGCCACTATGCATCAGGCCACTATCGCCACGGTTGCCCCGGGCATCTCCGAGGCGCTGGTCGCGACCGCTATGGGCCTGTTTGCCGCGATTCCCGCGGTGATGGCGTACAACCGCTACTCGGCCAAGGCGGAGTGGCTGCTTTCCAGCTACGAGACCTTCGCCGAAGAGTTCTCCTCCATTCTCCATCGCAAAGTGCACGCTAGCTGAGGCGCGAGGACAGCGAAGCTATGAGCAATTTTCGCAAGGCCCCGAAGCGCAAGCTGGTCTCCGAGATCAATGTGGTGCCCTACATCGACGTGATGCTGGTGCTGCTAATCGTATTCATGGTGACCGCTCCGCTGCTGATGCAGGGCGTAAAGGTGGATCTGCCGGATGCCCCCTCGGCTCCCATTGATGACACCGACGATGAACCGCTGATTGTGTCAGTGAAGGCCGATGGCACTTATTACCTGAACCTTGGTGACGATGAAAAAGTTGCCAAGCCTCTGAAGGAAATCAAGGATACGGTGGCCAAGGTGCTTCGCCAAAAGCCGAAAACGCCGGTGCTGGTGTGGGGCGATACCGATGCCAAGTACGGCCTGATTGTGGGCGCCATGACCCAGCTGCAGCAGGCGGGTGCGCCCAGCGTCGGGCTTGTCACCGAGCCACCGTCAGAGTGATCCGGGGCGAGAGACGACTATGAAAGCCTCTTACGGCCCGGCTATCGTTATCAGTGTGGCATTGCACGCGCTTTTGATTGCGGTGCTCACCTTTGGGTGGGAGGCAGAGCACAAGCGTGAGCTCAAGCCCATGCCAAAATTTGTGCAGGCCAAGCTGGTTCAGTTGGAGTCCAAGTCCGACAAGCCCAAGGCGCCGCCCAAAGTAGATTTGCGCGAGAAGCGCCGCCAGCAGGAGCTGGAGCGTCAGCGTCAGGCGGAAGCCGAGAAAAAACGCAAAGCGGCAGCAGAGCGCAAGAAAAAGCAGGAAGTAGAGAAGAAGCGCAAGGCGGACGAGGCCCGTAAAAAGCGCGAAGCCGAAGAAAAAGCCCGTAAGGAAAAAGAGCGCAAGGAGCGGCTGGAGCAGGAGCGCATGAGCGCGTTTGAGGACGCACTCGAAGATGAAGAGGCACTGCAGGAGGCCAGCAATGATTCTGCGGCGGTCATGTCCGTTGCCCAGGCAATCCAGCAGCGCATCGAGGCGGTATGGAGCCGTCCACCCAGTGCCCGTAATGGCATGGTGGTGGAAGTGCAGATCAATTTTGTACCCACCGGTAGGGTGGTGGCCTCAACCATCACCAAAGGCAGCGGCAACGCCGCTGTGGATAGATCGGTGCTGACTGCGGTCAAGAAGGTAGAAGTATTCCCTGAAGTGGCCGACGTGGCCCGTGAAGAACCGTCGCTGTTTGAGCGCCAGATACGAACCACCAAACTGATATTCAGAGTCGAAGGCCTGCGCCAATGATGAAAAAAACAGTCTCTTACTTTTTTGCCACCCTGGTGAGCTGTGTATTGGCGGTGTCCGCCCACGCTCAGCTGGTGGTGGAAATTGTCGATGGAAACCAGGATCCCACGCCGATCGCAGTTGTTCCGTTCGACTGGTCCGGCAGCGGCGTGTTGCCGGAGGATGTCTCTTCCATTATTTCCGCGGACCTGCGCCGCAGCGGCCTGTTTGCCCCGGTGCCGCGTGACGACATGCTGTCATTTCCGAAAACACCGGAGCAGGTGAGTTTCCGCGACTGGCGTATGCTCGGCACCGAGTATGTGGTAACCGGACGTATGCAGCCACAGGCGGGAGGCTACCTGCTGAGTTTTGATCTGGTAAATATCTTTGGCCAGAGCAAGATGTTCACCAAGCAGGTAACCGGCGGTGCCCAGCAGTTGCGGGATATCGCGCACCGCGCCGCCGATGAAATTTTCGAGGCCATTACCGGTATTCGAGGGGCCTTTGGCACCCAGATGGTGTATGTGCAGGAGACCCAGCGGGGTGGTCAGCCCAGCTATGCGCTGATGTTGTCAGATATCGACGGTGCCCGCTCGCGTCAGATCCGCCGCTTCAGTGCGCCGGTGATGTCGCCCAGCTGGTCGCCCAACGGGCAGGAAGTGGCTTATGTCTCTTTCGAGACTGGTCGCCCGGCGATTTTTCGCGAGAACCTGCGCACCGGCGCCCGCCAGCAATTGACCAACTTCAAGGGGCTCAACAGCTCGCCGACCTGGTCGCCGGATGGCAGCAAGCTGGCCATGGTGCTGTCGAAAGATGGCAACCCGGAAATCTATGTGCTTGATCTGGCAAGCGGCAGGTTCACCCGTATGACCCGCCACTTCTCCATTGATACCGAGCCGAACTGGATGCCGGACGGAAAATCACTGGTTTTTACCTCGGATAGGGGAGGAAAGCCACAAATTTACCAATTGACTCTTGCCACGGGTCAAGTAGACCGCTTAACCTTCGACGGCGACTACAACGCGCGTCCGCGGGTTTCCCCGGATGGCAAAACGCTGGTTATGGTGCATCGTAGCAGGGGGGTATTTACTATCGCTACGATGGACATCGTATCCGGCAGAATGCGTGTCCTTACGGAGACGCGCCTGGACGAATCCCCGAGTATTGCGCCCAATGGCGCGATGCTGATGTACGCCACCAAGCGGGGGAGCAAGGGTATTCTAGCTGCGGTGTCGCTGGATGCCGGGGTTAAATACAGCCTGCCTTCTCAGCAGGGAAATGTCCGCGAGCCGGCGTGGTCGCCTTACTTTGATTGATGCAGTACTTGGCGCATTTCTTATTTTTTTGCGCCAAGTGTGAGATCAGACAAATAAGAAGAAGCGAAACCCTGATTTAATACCGGGTTTTACCCCTTACAGGATTTCTCGATAACACTAAAGCGGAGTTGTTTATGTTTAAATCAGTAAAAACCGGCTTGGGTCTGGCTTGCGTACTGGCAGTAATGGCCGGTTGTTCCAGCACCGACACCGATGACAGCGCCAACCAGATGGTTGAGCAAACCCCTCCTCCGGTAGTTGATGAAACTCCGGTTACCGAAACCGTAGTTCCGCTGGACAACGTCGTTTACTTCGACTTCGACCAGAGCCTGCTGAAGCCCTCCACCCGTGAGCTGCTGATCAAGCACGCTGACCGTATGCGCGCCTCTACCAGCGGCACCGTACGTCTGGAAGGTCACGCTGACGAACTGGGTACCCGTGAGTACAACCTGGCTCTGGGTGAGCGTCGTGCAAACGCCGTTCGCGACTTCCTGGTGCTGCAAGGTGTAAACGCAGCCAACCTGGAAGTGATCAGCTACGGTGAAGAGCGTCCTGCGCAGGAAGGTTCCAGCGAGAGCGCCCGTGCCATGAACCGTCGCGTGGTAATCAACTAATCCGGAAGCATGCAATTGTCTTTTCTGATTAGAAGTATCGCGGTAGCCGCAGCCTTTATGGCTGCGGCTTCGCCCGTATTCTCGCAGGCCCCGATTGTTGATCTGTCCAGTGGCAGCACCAGTAATCGCGGCACTGCAACGCCCCCGCCTCCTAGCTATCCCCACCTGGCAAGCCGCGCCGATACATCGGCTGGCAGCCTGCAGGCAAATCCCCAGGCCGAGGCCTACTACCAGATGCAGGTTCTGCAGCAGGAAGTACAGGAATTGCGCGGTGCGGTTGAAGAACTGAGGCACGAGGTCAAGCGGTTGCGCCAGCAGCGCACCGAAGACTACATGGACCTCGATCGGAGAATTTCCAAGCTGACCGGCGATACGCCGGCGAGCGACGCCCCGGTATCCGGCAATGCGGACGCAGATTCGGCCTCGCAGCAGCCCTCGGCGAACGGTAGCCCCGCGCCAGAAGCCAGTGAAAATGAGCGCGACCGCTACCAGGCCAGCTTCGGTCTGGCGCGGAATGGCGATTACGATGGTGCCAGCAAGGCATTCAAGAGCCTGCTCGATGACTACCCCAATGGCCAGTATGCCCCCAACGCCAATTACTGGCTGGGTGAAATAGCGCTGGTACAGGGCAATATCGAAGAGGCCCGCACCTGGTTTGTGGCATTGCTTGACGGCTATCCCAATTCCAGCAAGGTCTGGGACGGACGCTACAAGCTGGGAACCGTTTACTACCAGTTGGGTGACAAGACCAAGGCCAAAGAGTTGCTGGAGCAGGTTGCTGCCAGCGACCAGCGAGCCTCCGGGCTGGCGAAGCAGTACCTGAAGGAAAACTTCTAGTAGGCGACTGCCCTGCGCCGGCAGGGTGCTGGTTTTGTGATCAAAAAAACTCTATGATCCCGCGCCCGGGTGGCATTAGCCTCCCGGGCGTTTTTATATGGGTGTCCGGCGCTGCTAATCGCCGTTGACACCAGAGAGGTAGCTGCGGCGAGATATGGGTGAAGCAAACATAGAGCAATCCGGGATGGTTCCGACGAGCATCGACCTGACCGCTGAGTCGCTGCGGATCAGCGAACTCTTTTATTCTCTGCAGGGGGAGGCTCGGGATTCCGGACTGCCCACGGTATTTGTGCGTCTCACTGGCTGCCCGCTGCGCTGCACCTATTGCGACTCCGAATATGCCTTCTATGGCGGCGAGCGTATGACGCTGGCGGAAATCTTGCAGAAGGTTGATAGTCACCCCGCCCGCCACGTGTGTGTTACCGGTGGCGAGCCGCTGGCACAGCCCAACTGTATCCCGCTGCTGAGAGCCCTATGTGACGCGGGCTTCAAGGTGTCACTGGAGACCAGTGGTGCCATGCCGGTGGATGCGGTAGATCCCCGGGTCTCGCGGGTGGTGGATTTGAAAACCCCTGCCTCCGGCGAGCAGTCCCGCAACCGGATGGAGAATATTCCGTTGTTGGGGCGCCACGACCAGGTCAAGTTTGTGATCTGCGACCGCGGCGATTACGACTGGGCCAGGTTTACCCTGGACCAGTATCAGCTGGCGGACCGTGTCGGCGAAGTGCTTTTTTCCCCGAGCTACGAGCAGTTGGCCCCGCGCCAATTGGCGGAGTGGATCCTGGAAGATGGTCTACCGGTACGTATGCAGATGCAGTTGCACAAACTACTGTGGGGCGATGTGCCCGGGGTCTGAGCGCGGGCTAAACCGAAACCTGAGAATATGGATTGTGCTATGAGTGACAAGAAAGCTGTCGTTTTGCTGTCTGGAGGACTGGACTCCGCTACCGTTCTCGCCATGGCTCGCGCCGAGGGCTATCAATGTTTTGCACTCGGGTTTGATTACGGTCAGCGCAGCAGCGCGGAGCTGATGGCTGCACAGCGGGTGGCCGCGGATCTTGATGCCAGCGAGCACAAGGTGGTTAAGCTCGACCTTCGGGTCATTGGTGGCTCGGCGCTGACCGACGACAACATTGATGTGCCGGAAGAGGAAACCTCTGGTATTCCGGTCACATATGTGCCCGCGCGCAACACCGTCTTCCTGTCCATCGCTCTGGGATGGGCCGAGGTGCTGGGGGCTCAGGATATTTTTGTGGGCGTGAACGCCGTTGACTACTCTGGATACCCGGATTGCCGACCCGAGTACATCGATGCCTACGAAAAAATGGCTAATCTGGCGACAAGGGCCGGCGTTGAGGGCAACAAGCTCACGATACATGCGCCGCTGATGAAGATGAGCAAGGCGGACATCGTCAAGCGCGGGACGGAGCTGGGTGTTGACTATAGCCTGACGGTGAGCTGTTACCAGGCGCAAAGCGACGGTGCGGCTTGTGGTCGCTGCGATAGTTGCCGCCTGCGCGCTGCGGGCTTTGCTGAGGCAGGGCTGGAAGATCCTACGATCTACGCCTGAGGGCATACCTTGGCTTCCGCCAAGGGCGCTCGTTAGCTTGGGTCCATGGCTCCTTGCGGCCTCAGCTGAGGGCTCCTAAGCCCTTATATTTGCAGGTAATTTTTTTGTAATCGGGTCTTGTGTTTTCGAATTAGATCCGTAAGATACGCAGCTCCTCAGGTTGAGGGGTCAAGGGTCGTTAGCTCAGTTGGTAGAGCAGTTGGCTTTTAACCAATTGGTCGCTGGTTCGAATCCAGCACGACCCACCATCTTCCCTCCTGTTGCTGGCTTTCCGAAGCGTTTTTTCGAGCCAGTAACCATTAAAGAACCTGCCGCAAGTCGGGTTATACAAGTAGTTAGCCGAGCGTCGACCGATAGGGTAGGTGTCAGGCAATCTTAAGGGTCGTTAGCTCAGTTGGTAGAGCAGTTGGCTTTTAACCAATTGGTCGCTGGTTCGAATCCAGCACGACCCACCATTTCCTCAAGATTATCCCCCCCAAAAAAATTTCAGGGCAGTTCGGTGCCACGGCTTCGCGACCTTAGAATTTCCTGTGCAAAAGACCACTGGTTCGCGGTACCTATTCCCGACTATCGTCCGTCGGCTATCGTTTGCGTAGTCCGGCGAAATTTTTCCGGATCGGTATAATGCCGCCTTTTCCCGGCAGTATCAGAGACTCATGACAGACAGCAGCGAAAAAATTGCCAGCAGCCCGGCGCCCAATGCGATTGATGCGCGTGACTTCATCCAGGATCACCTGGCGCACCCGGCAGTGCACGAATATAGCGAAGAGGAGTTGAACCTCTGGCGCGAGCGTATCAAACGTCTGCTGAAAGAGCAGAATGCGGTGCTGGTTGCCCACTACTACACCGACCCGCTGATTCAGCAGCTGGCCGAAGAGACCGGCGGTTGCGTGTCAGACTCGCTGGAGATGGCGCGCTTTGGTGCCCAGCACCAGGCGGATACCCTGATCGTGGCCGGGGTGAAGTTCATGGGGGAAACCGCCAAGATCCTCACCCCGAACAAGCGCGTATTGATGCCGACCCTGGAGGCTACCTGCTCTCTGGACCTTGGCTGCCCGATCGAAGAGTTTTCCGCGTTCTGCGATCAGCACCCAGACCGCACGGTAGTGGTTTATGCCAATACCTCGGCGGCGGTAAAGGCGCGCGCGGACTGGGTGGTGACATCCAGTATTGCGCTCGACGTCGTCGATCACCTGGACGCCCAGGGAGAGAAAATCCTGTGGGCGCCGGACAAGCATCTCGGTAGTTACGTGCAAAAGCAGACCGGCGCTGACGTTCTGTTGTGGGACGCTGCGTGTATCGTGCACGAGGAATTCAAGGCGAAAGGGGTGGCGGACCTTAAGGCGCTCTACCCTGATGCGCTGGTGCTGGTACACCCGGAATCCCCGGCGGCAGTGGTGGAACTGGCAGACGTCGTCGGCTCCACCTCGCAGATTATCAACGCGGCGAAAACCCGCCCCAACAAGCAGTTTATTGTTGCGACGGATCAGGGCATTTTCTACAAGATGCAGCAGGAGTGTCCGGACAAGGAGCTAATCGTTGCGCCTACTGCTGGCTCTGGTGCGACCTGTCGCAGCTGTGCAAACTGCCCGTGGATGGCCATGAACTCGCTGGAAAATCTGTGTGGGGTTCTTGAGCGCGGGGACAACGAAATTCTTGTCGATCCGGAGCTGGGCAAGCGGGCGATGATACCGCTGCAGCGGATGTTGGATTTCCGCAAGCCTCTGGACTGAGAATAAAAAAGAGCGGCAATTACCGCTCTTTTTTTTACAAACTCAGGAAAAAATCAAAGCTCTTTTGCCTTCTCCTGCATCTTGATCACATCTTTCATCCGCTGTTCCAGAATCGCATGGGTCTGGTAATCGTTCTTGGCCAGGCGCACACCGTGGCGCAGGTGTTGTAACGCCTTGTCGAACACGCCGTTGAGAATGTAGTACTCCGCGCGGGCCTCATGCACACCGACGATATCGCCAGCGAGACCGTGGGTTTCCGCGAGTAGATACCAGACAGCGGGATCCTTGCGGCGGATACGACTGTGTTTTTTCAGGATGCGCTCGGCGGCCAGGTAGTTGCCGGCTTTGAAGTGCGTATTCGCCAACCCCATGATCAGCGCGTGGTTTTTCGGATTCTTGTTCACCGCACTCTGCAGGCGCCGGGTAGCGCTGCTGTAGTCATGGCGCGCTACGTCGACATCGGCTCGGGCGAGGATAAAGGCGTCTTTATCCGGCTCCTTGTCCAGTAGCGGCTGAAGTGTTTCCAGTGCGGTATCCGGTTTGCCGGCGGCGGTTTGCGCCAGGGCCAGGCCGTAGCGGGCGGCATCTTCGTTGTCATTGATACCGCGCAGCTCTGCCTGGAAGCGCTTCACCGCCTGCTGCGGCGTGGCCTCGGCGTTCACGCGGATACGCGCGCGCATGAGGTGGTACTCGCGGCTATCCCGCAGAGGAACCTTGTCCATACGGTTGGCGCGCAGCTTGGCATCTGCGATCCGCTTTTCTGTCACCGGGTGGGTGAGTAGGAACTCGGGTGGGCGACGGTAGTAACGGGTCGCCTTGAGCATCTGTTCGAACATCTCGCCGGCGGCCTGTGGATCCAGTCCCGCCTTGGCCAACGTTTCAATTCCGACCCGATCCGCTTCCTGTTCGTTCTGGCGCGAGAAGCGCAGTTGATTGTCCAGTGCCGCGGCCTGGGTGGCCGTCATGGCGGCGAGCCCCGCATCGCCCCCGGCGGTGGCTGCCAGTACCAATGCGCCGAGCATCCCGGCCAGAGTCGGTATGGTGCTATTGCGCTGGGCTTCTAAAGAGCGGGCGTAGTGGCGCTGGCTGAGGTGCGCCAGTTCGTGGGCGAGTACTGAGGCAAACTGGTCTTCGTTCTCAGCGAACAGGAACAGGCCTGTGTGCACACCGACCACACCTCCGGGTACGGCGAAGGCGTTCATGGTGTCGTTGTTGACCACAACGACATCGAGGCTTTTGTCTTCCAGGGGGCTGTATTCGGCGAGGGACTTGAGGGAATTCTCCACATACTGCTGCAGTAGCGCGTCGCTGGAGGTGCGCACCTGGCTGCGGAACATGCGCAGCCACATTTGACCAAGATCCTTTTCCCGCGCTCGGGATACCAGGCCGCTGCTGGAATCTCCCAACTGCGGGAGCTGGATGTGGTGGTCGTCCTGGGCGGTGGCGGCGATGGGAGCGGTGCCCAGCAGCAGGCCGGCAGCCACGCCGGCAGTACCCCGACACAACCGCTGCCAGCGGCGCTTCCAGGGTTGGCTGAATGATGTAAGGATCTCGGTCATATTCTCTACTGCGCCTGCCGGGTTGCCCACCGCTAACACTATACGTAACCCTGTGAGACTGTCGAGGTTTTGATCAGTTTCGCGGTAAAAGGTTCTGCTCGATGACCCATTGACCGGGAGGCGCCGTTATAATTCGCGGCGTTAACGGTTCTTTACTACATCAACGTATTATGACCAATAAGTCAAAGGTCGCTGCGGCAGCCGCGGAGTTTGATTGGGACTCTGCTTACAGGGTAGATGCCCGGGGCCTTCCCTGCCCGCAGCCTCTGCTGGCGATGCGCAGGGCGATGAAGCAACTGGCGCCGGGGGCGCTGTTACACCTGGCGGCTACGGATCCAGCATCTGAGCGGGATATACGCAGCTTTTGTGCGCTCAGTGGTGTACCGTTGCTGCGTGCTGAAACCCGCGGGGCGGAGTTTCACTACTGGCTGCAACGGGTGGCCGAAAGTAACTAAATAAATAACCTTGTCGGTTGAACTACACAATCAGACAAGCACCGTATTTCGAGAGAACAGGTTTCTATGCTTGCGATTATTAGGGGTTGGATAAATCGCTATTTCAGCCAGGAAGAGGTAGTACTGCTGGTATTGCTGCTACTGGCCGCCATGGTCGTTCTGGCGACACTGGGGAGCGTGCTGGCGCCAGTGTTGGCCGCACTGGTGATCGCCTTTCTGATGCAGGGAATGGTGCAGCGGCTACAGTCGTGGAAGGCGCCACACTGGTTGGCGGTTACTATCGCCTGTCTGGTGCTGGTGGGCACCATCGTCGGCCTGCTGTTTGTGGTGATGCCGATCATCTCGCGCCAGACGGTACGACTGTTTTCCGAGCTGCCGAACATGATCGATCGCGGGCAGGAATTGCTGTTGCTACTGCCTGAGCAGTACCCGCGCTTGGTTTCTGCGCAGCAGATTGATGAGATCTTTACCACGCTGGGCAGCGAACTCGGAACAATGGGGCAGACGGTGTTGACCTTCTCCCTCGCCAACCTGCCGATACTCGCTGCCGTACTCATCTATGTGGTGATTGTGCCAATTCTGGTATTTTTCTTCCTCAAGGATTCGAACAAGCTGCTGGGCTGGTGTGCATCCTTTCTCCCCAACCAGCGACCGATGCTGCGCCAGATCTGGTACGAGATGAACGACCAGGTCGCCAACTATGTGCGTGGCAAGGTGATCGAGATCGCCATTGTGGCGGTGGTCAGCTACATCGCTTTCCTGCTGCTGGGTGTTAACTATGCGTTGCTGCTGGCGGTTGCCGTGGGCCTATCGGTACTGATTCCGTATATAGGCGCTGCTGTGGTGACCATTCCGGTGGCGGCCATTGGGCTCTTCCAGTGGGGCTGGAGCAGTGAATTTTTCTGGCTTATGTTCGCCTACGGCATGATCCAGCTGCTGGATGGCAACGTGCTAGTGCCGATCCTGTTTTCCGAGGCGGTAAACCTGCACCCGGTAGCCATCATCCTCGCGGTGTTGGTGTTCGGTGGAATTTGGGGATTCTGGGGTGTGTTCTTCGCGATTCCTCTCGCTACGCTGACAAAGGCCATCCTGAACGCCTGGCCTACCAGCGAGCACCAGGCGGAATGGCAGGCACGGGAGGGGTTGGAGGCACCGTTGGTCGATGCGCCAATGGATTCCGCAGACGAAACGATCCGCGACTGATCGCTCGCGCGAGCCCACAGTGAGACTGCTGCGAGTACGCAAAGAGGCTGTCTCGAATCGTCCCGATTTGCTAGAGTTCGCCGCCTGTTTCGGGGGTAGTCCCGATTAACCAATTAGGAAATTCCATGAGCCTTGCCGACAAAGTACTGGCAGTAAACAACGACCTGCCAATCCGCACCGACAAGCCTGTTCACAGTGGCAAAGTCCGCTCCGTCTACTGGTTGACTGAGGCGGACAGCCGCCGCCTGATCCAGGAGAAGGGCTACCCGGTGGCACCGGATGCACCGCTGGCAGTCATGGTGATCTCCGATCGTATTTCCGCTTTTGACTGTATTTGGACCGGCGAAGGCAACCTGCGCGGTGTGCCGGGCAAAGGCGCGGCGCTCAATGCGATTGCCAACCACTGGTTCAAGCTGTTCAAGGAAAAGGGGCTGGCGGACAGCCACATCCTGGATATCCCGCACCCGGCGGTGTGGATTGTGCAAAAGGCGCGCCCAGTGATGATCGAGGCGATCGCCCGCCAGTACATTACCGGTTCCATGTGGCGTGCTTACAGTAAAGGCGAGCGCGAGTTCTGCGGTATTCAACTCCCCGATGGCCTGAACAAGGACCAGAAACTCCCAGAGCTGCTGATTACCCCCTCCACCAAGGGAATCCTGAAAGGGATTCCCGGTGTCCCCGAGGCGGACGACGTCAATATCACCCGCAAAAATATCGAAGACAACTTTGCCGCGTTCAATTTCCGCAGCGCCGGGGATATCGGCCGTTACGAGCAGCTGCTGAAAGAGGGCTTTGATGTTATTTCCGCAGAGCTGGAAAAACTGGACCAGGTATTTGTCGATACCAAGTTTGAATTCGGCTATGTGACGGATGTGGATGGCAATGAAAAGCTGATCTATATGGACGAGGTAGGTACTCCGGATTCCTCGCGCATCTGGGACGGCGCCCAATACCGCAGTGGCCAGGTGGTGGAAAATTCCAAAGAAGGTTTCCGTCAGGCTCTGCTGAATCATTTCCCGGACCCCGACATCCTGCTGAACAAGGATCGTATGGACGAACGCGAAGCGTTGGCCAGGGACAACGAGCTCCCCGAATCCATGTTGATGGACGTGTCCGCCACTTACGTGGGTATCGCGGAAAAGATCATCGGTGAGAAGCTGGAAATCTCTGATAACCCCAAGGCGGAAATCGTCAAGGTGTTGCGAGAGGAATACGGCCTGATCGAATGACCGCTTTGTGAGGAATAAAAAAACCCGGCAAGCTTGCCGGGTTTTTTCGTTTCGGAGGCTGGAAAACAGCGGTCTGGAAAGTCAGGCGGCTTCCAGCGCCTTTCTCACACTCGCCAGCTTCACACACAGTACAAAAACCGACATGGCGGTATCCAGCTCTTCCAGAGGCGGGAAGCTCGGGGCGATACGGATGTTGGTGTTCTCCGGATCTTTTCCATAGGGGAAGGTGGCGCCGGCCGGGGTCAGTTTTACTCCCGCTTCAGCGGATAGGCGGATCACTTCCGAGGCCACACCCGGGCGGGTATTGAAGGAAACAAAGTAACCGCCAAGTGGCGTCTCCCACGTGCCCACATCGGAGTCGCTGAAATTTTTGTCCAGGTGATCCAGTACGCACGCGAACTTCGGGCGCAGGATCTCCGCATGCTTCTGCATGTGCTCCTTAAGCTGGGTCAGTTCAGGGAACAGGCGCGCGTGGCGCAGCTGGTTGACTTTGTCCGGGCCGATGCTCATGGCCGACATCTGCTGCTTCAGAGATGCCAGGTTCGCGGGGCTGGCGCTGACGAAGGCGACACCGGCACCGGCATGGGTGACTTTGGAAGTGGAGGCAAACTGCAGTACCGAGTCGGCCGTTTCATTGCCCAGGGCTGCGTCCCGGATATTCGGAAGCGCAACTTGATGGTCCAGGTCGTGGATCGCGTAGGCGTTGTCCCAGAAAATACGGAACCCCGGGTTGGCGATCTTGCCCAGTTGCGCCAGGCGGTCGACGGTGTCCGCGTCGTAGGTAACGCCGGTTGGATTGGAAAACTTGGGTACACACCACAGACCGATAACCTGGTCGTCTTCGCGAACCTTCTTCTCCAGCACATCCATGTCCGGGCCTGTGGCGGTCATCGGTACCGTTTCCATCGCGATACCCAGTTGTTCACAGATGGAGAAGTGACGGTCGTAACCGGGCACCGGGCACAGGAACTTGGGTGCGCTCATGTCTTTCCACGGCTGGTTGCCGGCAAAACCGAACAGGTAGCCGGTGAGTACCGCGTGATACATGAGAGTCAGGGAGCTGTTGCCACCCGCGAGAACCTCTTCATATGGAACCTGCAGTATATCGGCCCCCAGTTCGCGGGCCACGGCGATACCTTCGAGGCCACCGTAATTGCGGGTATCGGTACCGTCGGGTGCGCGATAGTCGCCGTTGAGAATACCGTCGAGGTCGTCGGACAGGCTCAGTTGATCCGCCGCCGGTTTACCGCGGGTAATATCCAGGCTCAGGTTATGCTGGCAAATACGCTGGTACTGTTGCTCCAGCTCTTTTTCCCATTGTTGCAGCTGTTCGCGTTGGGCGGTGTCGATACGCACGGAAATTCCTCTCCTGTTGACTGGTGTTTGCGGAGCAGGAGCTTATCAGGCGCGGACAGATGGCGTCATGTTTTCTGACATTTTTTTAACGAAAATCCCGGTAAAAACAGGGTTTATTGGCAGAAAATTTGTTTCGGGTGAAACGGTATGGCATCAATCCATTTTTATTCGGACTTTGGTGTTGTTCTCCATGACACTCAGTGTTCCTGGGCAGCGAGGATCCGAAAGTCCGAGGCATAATCGAGCAGGCTGGATTTCAGGTGGGCACGCTGCTCTGGGGTGGTACTTTTCAGTACGTCACCGGCCAGTGACCTGGCCTGCGCACGCAATTGCTCCTGCATCTTGCGGTAATCCTCGGGCCACAGCGACTGCGGATTGATGAGCATTTCCCGCAACTGACTCTCATACCCCTCAGGCTTGCTGCGCAGTGTTCCAATAAACTGTTTTGCCCACAGTTGGCGTTGCGCATCCCGGCGCTTGGGGTCAAACGTGGTGGTGGCTACCTGGTGATCGATCATGGCATCCTGCTCCGGGGTCAGGTCGCCAAGCCAGCGTTCCGCCTGTTTGCGAAATTCTTTTTCCCGTTTACGTTTGGATTTTTCCCACTTCTTCAGGGATTCCTCGCGCTCCTCGCGCACGTTTTCCTCCAGCCGGTCAATTTGTTGATCGTCCAGCTGAATCACCAGCGGAAGCAACAGGTCACTCAGCATTACCACCGATGAGTGCCAGAAGGTATCCACCTGGTCTTCGATGTGTTTCAGCTTTTTCAGGTTGGCGTCGGGTGAATCGACATCGGCAGCGAGTGATTCAAGATAGGCAGCGTAGCGGGGCAGTTGAGTCTGGCGATGCCAGCGGTGGAATTCGTCCACGCGCAGCGACAGCAGGTCTTCCTGGGCGCCATCGAGGTCGAGGTATTTATTGAGGTTTCGGTCCATCCACCAGTCGAGGTGGCCGTAGACAAGGCGCACACTGGAGCAGCCGCTGGAAAACAAAAGCAGCAGCGCCAGGGCGGCGCAGAATAGGCGGAGGATCGATGGCGGTCGGCTCAGTGCTAGCTGCTGCGTTAGCTGCTGTGCCAGGTGCCGAGTGAGGTGAGAGGCATTCATGGCGATAAATATAGATCCTGCCCGACGCCTCCGCGACTTTCATACGCTTAGTTGATCCAGACTTCCACCCGGCTGTTTTTGACCGGTCCGTGTTCGCTGTCCACGGTCAGGGGCGCAAAGGCTCCAACAGACATGATCTTGCTGTCGCCCATCTGGTGACTGCGGAGTAGCGCGCCCTGTACTTTGAGGGCGCGAAAGCGGGAAATCAGGTCGGATATGTTCTGGTTGGACTTGCGGTCGGAGAAGCCAACTAGTGTCAGGGACAGGTCGCTATTTTTTTCTTCTCCCATAAAGTCCCGCAACCTTTGCAGGTCGCGCAGGGCGCGGTTGTCGAGTTCGGTGCTGCCGTCGGCAAAACGAAAGGAAATGCTCAAGCGCGAACCGTTTTCCATCAGCTGGCGGTAGTTGTCTGGCGCATTGGCATAGGGTGCCACTTCCAGCGCCACTGGTGTCAGATTGATAAATCCGATATCCGCCACCACCTGCTGGCCGTTTTGTGACTCGACAAATTGGATAAAGGCATCCACATGGGCATTGAAGCGCCCCGGATTGCGGTAGAGGTAGAGTCGCCGGGTGAGGGGGAAGTCCTCGGTGGCGATGATGCCACGGTCGGGCACCACAGCGGCGAGGTCACCAGACTTGATTGCCACCTTGTGCAAGCCATGCGCGTCGGCAAATGGCAGGTAACCGATGGCGGCGCGATCCTGCTGTACCAATGAGCGAGTCTCGTGGTTGCCTGATACTTCATAAACAAAGGGTTTGGCACTGTGGCTGCCGCCGAACACTTCGGCGTCAAATGTGGCCCTTGTACCGGACTCGATATCCCGATGCAGTGGCCGGATGGGCAGGTTGGGGCCGCCGAGCTGCGCCCAGTTTCGAATTTCTCCGCGGTAAATCTGTGCCAACTGGGTCATGCTGAGCTGGGAAACCGGATTGTCCCTGTGCACGGTTACCACCAATGCATCCAGGCCGATCACGTGTTCTGCCTGTGGCCCGGTGAAGTCGCCAAAACGGGAGAGTTTGGTAACTTCTTTGGGTTTGATCTTGCGCGAGGCCATGCCGATATCGGCGCTGCCTTCGTCGAGTGCTTTAAAACCTGTGCTGGAGCCGAGGGCAATGATTGGTACTACCACCTTCTCACCCTTGAGTCTGGCGTGGATCCAGTGCTTTTCACCCTCACTGCGCTGCGCAATATCCGTAGCACCAATGGTGTGCAGATAGCTTTTGACGTGCGCGGGAGCAAGGTCGGCACCGATAGTGTTTGAACCAGTGAGGCGGAATAGGGGCTTCGCGCTTGGCTGGGCTGCGGCATCACCGCAAGCCAGCAGAAAAAGTGCGGCGGTAAAAAGTACAGTGGTCAAAACTGATAATGATGCGCTCCTGATGACTCGCCGGCGTCCCATCGATCTCCCCTTGCAGGTTCCTGTTTCTATTAATAGCTGTTACGGCAGCCCACCGATTCCGTGTGTCTGCTCTTCCTGTAGGCGCGCGCTTTATCGCAGAAAAGTGTGACGAAGTTATTGCAATCAGAGTGAACTGATGGCGCCAGAGTCGGCACATCCTGACCTGTGGCCAGGATGTGCAGGGATTTTGGGTGGGTGTTTGTTTTTTGTGCTCTAGTGCCGTAGTCTGCCGGCTTAACCGATTTTTGCGATAGTTTGGTGCCGCTTGAAACGGGAAACGGACATACAATTAGAGAATTCACGGTTTTTTTTGAAAAAGGGCATGACAACGCTGTCATTTGTCTTGTAGTATTTCTCCCATATTGGCACAGGCGTCAATCAAGACGTCGAGTCGGATCACCCTGGGGCGCAAGCAATTGCGGTGGGGAATCCGGTAAGGACAGATAACAATAGAAAATCTTAGGGGCCGGTTCAGATGGTTGCTTTGAGAGACAGCAGGGACATACTTTACGTTGGCGTCGATGGAGGTGGCAGTAAATGCCGGGCTTCCATTTTCGATGCGGACAATCGCCTGCTGGGTACCGGCGTTTCCGGACCCGCTAATCCCCTTCATGGTTACGCCCAGACGATCGATTCCATTGTGCGGTCCGCTGCACTGGCGGTAGCCGACGCGGGTATGCCTGCGGAAACCATGGGCGAACTGGTCGCCGGTGTCGGCCTGGCCGGCGTGAACATGCCCCGTCTCTACAATGAGATGAATGCCTGGGCGCACCCTTTCAAACAGATGTTTCTCACTACCGATCAGCACTCCGCCTGTCTGGGCGCCCATCGTGGCGGCGACGGCGCAGTCATTATCGCTGGCACCGGATCCGTGGGTTACTCCTGGGTAAATGGCCGCAGCGAGATTGTCGGCGGTCATGGCTTCCCGCACGGCGACAAAGGCAGTGGTGCCTGGCTGGGGATGGAAGCGGTGAAGTACCTGCTGATGGCGATGGAAGGCCTGGCTGCCGAGTCCATGCTGCAGCGAGAACTGCAGAAAGCCCTGGGTACCGATGATCCCTACGATGTTATCGAAATGATGGCGGGCAAACCCTCCAGTCAGTACGCCAAGTTGGCGGTTCCGGTTGTGGAATGCGCTGAGGCGGACTGTCCGGTTGCTGTATCGATCATGCGCGATGGTGCGGCTTATATCAGCGATCTTGCGGAGAAACTGATGGAAGGCAAGCCGCCTCGCCTGGCCATGATCGGCGGCCTGGCGCCGCGTCTGAAGCCCTGGCTCAAGCCCCAGGTGGCGGAGCGGGTATCCGATCCACTGGATCCGCCGGAGCTGGGGTGTGTCTACTTTGCGCAACACTCCCTGGCCGCATTGGCGGATGGCGAATCTCGCTCGGCGGACGACGTCGATGCAAAAGCGCTCTTTGGATAAGCGCGCGGACTAGCTAGAACACACAGGTTATTACACAAGCGTTGTAAGACCACAAAAGTCATACGGATTTACGGACAGATTTTTATGAGCGCAGTGACTCCTGCGGAGGCCAACAAGGCGGATACATCTATGGCGATGACAGTAATGGAGACCGAGGCACGCGAGGCCCCGAGTCGAATTGCCGAACAGCTGCAAAATAATGCTCCAATCATGGACGCGCTGGGTGAGCGCCTGCGCAACAAGCCGCCGCGCTTCGTGATGATCGTGGGCCGCGGCTCTTCTGACCACGCGGGTGTGTTCGCGAAATACCTGATTGAAATTGAAACCGGCACGCCCACTTTTGCGGCGGCACCGTCCGTTTCCAGTGTCTACGGCAAGAAACTGAAGCTGGAAGACGCACTGGTCATTGTTATATCCCAGTCCGGTCGCAGCCCGGATATTCTGGCCCAGGCGCAGATGGCGAAGGACGCGGGTGCCTACACCGTAGCCCTGGTGAACGATGAGACCGCACCAATCAAAGATATTGTCGATCAGGTGATCCCCCTGAAGGCGGGGCCGGAGCTGGCCGTTGCGGCGACCAAAAGCTACCTGTGCACCCTGTCTGCAGTGCTGCAGCTGGTTGCCAACTGGACCCAGGATGCGGAGCTGAAGGCTGGCGTGGAGATGCTGCCGCAGACACTGACCGACGCTATCGAGTCCGACGTGCAGCTGCGCCCGGAAGACCTCGCTGCAGTGAAGAACCTGGTGGTTCTCGGCCGCGGCCCCGGTTATGGCATTACCCGCGAGCTGGCGCTGAAGTTGAAGGAAGTGTGCAGCGTGCATGCGGAATCTTTCTCCAGCGCGGAATTCCTGCACGGTCCTGTCACTCTGGTAGAACAGAAGCTGACCGTGGTCAACGTGCCCATTGAAGACGAATCCTATCAGGCCCACAGCGAGCAGATCGCCGACATCATTCGTCGCGGCGGCACCCTGATCAATCTGCATGTGCCAAGCAAGGGCGTGCATCCCCGCGTTGCACCGCTGGCGCTGCTGCAGCGTTTCTATCTCGACGTGGCCCACGTCGCCGTCAGTCGCGGTATTAACCCGGACGAGCCGGCGGGCCTGAAAAAAGTCACCCAGACTGTTTAATCGCAGTCAAAGGTCTAGCGGGATACGGAGCGGGCAAGTGGTACAGGCATTTATTGCAGACAGGTTATTCGACGGCGAGCAGCTGCACACCGATGTGGCGCTGACCATTGAGGGCGGCAAGGTGGTTGCGCTTGGTGGCGAGCCGGCAGCAGGTGCGGTGCGCCTCAAAGGCCTGCTCGCGCCGGGATTGATCGATGTTCAGGTCAACGGTGGCGGTGGAGCATTGTTCAACAATGACACCACTGTGAATGCCCTCGGAAAAATGTCCGCGGCCCATGCCCAGTTCGGCACCACCGGGTTTATGCCCACACTGATCACTGACCAGGTGGACGTGATGCAGAAGGCCGCCGATGCGGTCAGCGCTGCGCTGAAGGAAGGGGTGCCCGGAGTTCTCGGGGTGCATTTTGAAGGGCCGCACCTGAGTACGCCCAAAAAAGGTACTCACGAAGAAAAATTCATTCGCCCGCTCAGCAGTGAAGAGTTGGCGATTTACGCCCGTGAAGACCTCGGTCTGAAAATGGTTACCCTGGCGCCGGAGAATGTCTCAGCGGAAGATATTCGCAAGCTGGTCGATCTGGGGGTCAAGGTCTGCCTGGGGCACTCGAATGCCGATGGCAAAACGGCAGCCGCTGCCGTGGCCGCCGGTGCGGCGGGCTTTACCCACCTGTATAACGCCATGTCGCCACTGCACTCGCGTGACCCGGGTATGGTGGGCACGGCACTGATTAGTGACAACTGCTGGTGTGGCTTGATCGCGGATGGGCACCACGTGAGTGCTGAGGCCATGACCCTCGCGTTGAAGGCCAAGCCGCGCGGCAAGATTATGCTGGTGACGGATGCAATGTCACTGGTGGGTAGCGATGAGAAGAGTTTTCCACTGTTCGACCGTATCGTGACCCGCGACGGTGACAGGTTGACCTCCACCACCGGAGAGCTGGCTGGCTCGCACCTGGATATGATCGGCGCGGTGCGCAATATCCGCGACTGGTGCCATGTGGAGCTCAGCGAAGCCCTGCGTATGGCGGGGCTCTATCCCGCGGAATTTCTGGGCACTGACCTTGGGCGCATCCGGGAAGGCGGCGCCGCAGACATGATTTTATTGGATGACGATTTACAGGTTCAAAAGACCTGGATCAGCGGACAGGAAGTGTTTTCCGCAAATTAATACAACCCGATGACGAACTTAATCGACGCTAAATAACGATAATTAAAGGTGAATCTATGAATACCGCAGTTATCAGCCAGAGTGAAACGCGCAGCAGCGTTTTGCCGATGACCATCATCGGTCTGCTGTTCTTTATCTTTGGCTTTGTAACCTGGCTGAACGGGGCTCTGATCCCGTTCCTGCAAACCATCTGCGAGCTCAGTGCCTTCCAGGCCATGCTCGTGGCTTCAGCGTTTTACATCGCCTACACCGTGATGGCGCTGCCCATGGCGGCGATTATCGAGCGCACCGGCTATAAAACCGGTATGGCGCTGGGGTTGGCACTGGTTGCCGTTGGGGCACTGATTTTTATTCCCGCAGCCTATAGCCGTATGTTCGGCATCTTCCTGCTGGCCCAGTTTGTGGTGGGTTCCGGTCTCACCATTCTGCAGACCGCTTCCAACCCCTACGTGGTCAGAGTGGGCTCCGCGGATACCGCCGCGGTACGTATCTGCATCATGGGCCTGCTGAACAAGGGTGCCGGTATTGTTGCGCCGCTGGTCTTTGCCGCGCTGGTGATGTCTGGCATTAGCGGTGTGAGTGACGCCGAGCTCGCCGCACTGACCACTACCGCCAAAGACGCCAAGCTGGATGAGCTGGCTGGCCAACTGGTAACCCCGTACATCGGCATGGCTATTCTTGGCCTTGTGTTGGCGGTTGCGATGATGTTTGCACCGCTGCCAGATATTGAAGACGAAGTGGTTGAAGGCCAGGAAGAAATGGCGGTAAACCTGCCGGCACTGATGAAGTTCCCGCAGCTGATCCTGGGTTCCATTGCGCTGTTCTTCTACGTGGGTGTGGAAGTGATTGCCGGTGATGCCATTGGCCTGCTCGGCAAACAAGCGGGCCTGGATACGGCCGTCGCTTCCGTCCTGACTTCATACACCATGGTGTTTATGGTGCTGGGTTATATCTGGGGCACCATCGCCATCCCGCGCTTTATCAGCCAGCAGACTGCGCTGTTGATCTCCGCACTGCTCGGTATCGTATTTACCATTGCAGTGATGGCCGGCTCTATGGAAAGCACCGTAATGTCCTCTGCGACCCTAGCCCTGTTCGGTCTGCCGGAAATTCCGAATGCGGTTTATTTTGTTGCACTGCTGGGTTTTGCCAACGCTATGTGCTGGCCGGCAATCTGGCCGCTGGCGCTGGAAGGCCTGGGCAAGTTCACCTCCAAGGGTGCCGCCCTGCTGATTATGGGGATTTCCGGGGGCGCCGTGTTGCCGCCGCTCTACGGTCACTTTGCCGACACCGGCGACGGTCAGCTGGCTTACGTGATCTCGATCCCGGCTTACCTGTTTATCCTGTTTTACGCTCTTAAAGGGCACAAGATGCGCAGCTGGAAATAGTGGTTACCGTTTCCCGGCCGTATCGCAATCAGTCAGTTTTGTACGTGTTTAGGACGTTGTTTTGAAAAGGATGTTGGTTTTCTGAACTTCTTTACGAAGTTTCTCTCTTTGGTTCTCGTCATCTTTGCCCTCCTAGTGAGGGCTTTTTTTTGTGCGGGAATCGCCGAATAGCCGCTGCGCGGTTGCCTGGCGATCCTCAGGTTATGGAGGTGCTTCTTTT
Source organism: Microbulbifer elongatus (assembly GCF_020524885.1). Classification (GTDB taxonomy): domain Bacteria; phylum Pseudomonadota; class Gammaproteobacteria; order Pseudomonadales; family Cellvibrionaceae; genus Microbulbifer; species Microbulbifer elongatus_A. The sequence goes on from NZ_JAIVKJ010000005.1 coordinate 145,879, forward strand.
TAGGTGGGGGAGTCGCCGGTGGAGTCGCGCACCAGTAGTTCCGGTACAAACTTTTTCATGATGCCCGCATCCTTGTTGGCGGCGGCAGTCTCCGCGGCGCTTTTGCTACGGGCCTTGTTCAGCACCAGTGCAGCGGCGCATTTGGCGATTTCATTGTTTGGCTGGTGGGCGGTGGTGAGCTTTGGCCAGGTCTGGCGGGAGAAGGGGCTGTCCTCGAAGCCGACAATGGAAAGCTGCGCCGGAATTTCGATATGCATCAGCCGTGCGGCGAACAATGCGCCGGCCGCCATTTCATCGTTACTGGCAAAAATTGCGGTGGGGGGATTGTCCTGCTCCAGCAGGTGTTTCGCCCCGGAGACGCCGGAGTCGAACGAGTATTCGCCGGGCACGATGAGTTCCGGGTCTATGGTGATCCCGGCTTGTTGCAAGGCTTGTTTATAGCCGTCCAGACGGCCGTGCGTCGAAATGTGTTCCTCGCCACCGCAAAGGAAGCCAATGCGTTTGTGACCGTGCTCGATAAGGTGCTTGGTGATGTCGTAGGCTGCCGCCGCGTCGTCGACCTGAATGCAGTTGTCTTCATCTCCTTCGGCGGCGCCGCTGGATACGATGCGAACATAGTCGAGCCCCAGTTTTCTCACTTCGTCGATTACCGACTGTGTCTCGGAGAAGGGTGGGGTGAGCACAACACCGGCCACCTTGGAGTGCTCGACCAGGGCGCGCAGTTCATCATTGACCGTATCAGACTTGGAATTGCTCGGGTGGATCAGCAGTTCGTAACCGCGGGCCTTGCAGGCCTCGAGGATACCGTTCTGCATGTCGATCACGTAGTAGGCGTTTGGGTTGTCATAGATCAGCGCAATGGTATAGCTGCGGGTGCCCGCCAGATTGCGCGCTGCCAGATTGGGTTGGTAGTGGAGCTCCTCCACTGCGTCCATCACCTTCTTGCGTGTGGCGGGTCGCACAGAGGGTTCGTTATTGATAACTCGGGAAACGGTCTTGATTGACACCCCGGCCCGCGCGGCCACGTCGTTGATGGTGCTCTTCATGATCGGCAATGTTCCTTATCCATACCCAGCCGCGCAGTTTACCCGTTTGGGAGCTGTGGGACGATGGCTTTATGGTCATTTGTTTTCACTTTACATCGAGTTTCCCGCAAAACCGGCATTTTCACGGCGGTTACCTTCAAGTTTAGGGGACTTAAGCCTTTGACGCTGCGACTACGGATGCCTTGTCGGCGCACCATCTTGTGCTGGGCTTGAGTTTTGAAAGAAAACTACAAACTCGATTGACAGGGTTTGCCGGCTGTGTGACCCTTTTGCCAAATTGACAGCGTTGTCATTCGCTTGTTTGGTGGCGGGCTGGCCCGGGGTTCAGGCGTTGTCGATTGGGTAAACAAGAATAACTGGTGTCCGCCACCGCAAGGTGGGCGCCACCGTCAGGGGCACATCATGCAAGATGCACACTCTCACTCCGCTATTTCTCAAACTCCCATTTGGCAGGCGCTACAGGCCCAGGCCGCGACGCTGAAGCAGCGTCGCCTCAAAGACCTGTTTGCCGAAGATCCGTCGCGCGCGCGCGACTTTTCCCTGGAGCTGCCGCATTTCCTGCTGGATTTTTCCAAAAACCATATCGACCGGTCAGTTTTTGTAAATTTATTACGTCTTGCAGAGGCGGCAGGGCTTGAGCAGTGGCGGCAAGATTTTTTTGCGGGCAAGCCGATCAATGCCACCGAAGGTCGGCCGGTTCTGCACCCCGCGCTGCGCGGGGGGCTCGAGGACGATATCGAAATCGGCGGGGTATCCGTCACAGGGGCCGTGGAGGCGGAGCTGCGGCGCTTGAAAGAGCTTGTAGTTTTACTACATAATGGCCACCTGACTGGCTACAGCGGTAAACGAATCGCCAATGTGGTCAATCTTGGTGTCGGCGGCTCCCATCTCGGGCCGCAGACTGCCATCGAAGCACTGCGAGCCCATCGGAAGGGCGATGTCGCAGTGCATTTTGTTTCCAATGTGGATGGAGCCCAGCTCACGGACGTGCTGGCCGGCCTGGATGCCGGTTCGACTTTGTTCATCGTCTCGTCCAAGACATTTACGACCAGTGAGACGTTGACCAACGCGCGCAGTGCACTTGAGTGGCTAAGGCGCGCGGCACCGGAAGTGCCGGCAGAAGAGCTGTTGCAGCAGCATTTTGTGGGTGTCACCGCGAGCCCGGAGAAGGCGCAGCAGTTCGGCATCCTCCCGGAGCGGACTTATGGCTTCTGGGATTGGGTCGGCGGTCGCTACTCATTGTGGTCGTCCATTGGCCTGCCGATCGCCATCGCCTGCGGGTTCGATAACTTCCGGACGCTGCTCGACGGTGCGGCAGAAATGGACCGCCATTTTCACGAGACACCGTTTGAGGAGAACGCGCCGGTAATCATGGCGCTGTTGAGTGTCTGGTATTGCACCTTTATGGGGTATCCCGCCCAGGCGGTTTTGCCTTATGACCAGGCGCTGCACATGTTGCCCGCATATCTGCAGCAGGCCGATATGGAGAGCAACGGCAAATCTACCACCCGTGCAGGGGTGGAGGTGGATTACGCAACCGGCCCTCTAATATGGGGGCAGACGGGCATCAACGGGCAGCATGCTTTCTACCAGTACCTGCACCAGAGCCCGGAAGTGGTTCCCGCCGATTTTATTGGCAGCGTGGCACCGGGGCACGACCTCGACGGTCACCACGAGATTCTGCTGGGGAACATGTTCGCGCAGAGTCAGGCGCTGATGAACGGTGTGGATGCGGAGTCCGTCACTCTTGAGCTGGCAGCCAAAGGGCTGTCGCAAGAAGAAATAAGAAGGCTCACCCCTTTCAAAGTACACAGGGGTGGAAAGCCAAGTAACACAATACTCTTGAAGGAGTTGGACCCCCGATCACTGGGAGCGCTGATCGCACTCTATGAGCACAAGATTTTTGTTCAGGGTGTGATTCTGCAAATTTATTCCTTTGATCAGTGGGGAGTGGAACTGGGTAAAGGTCTTGCCAGCAAACTGGAGCCGAAACTGGCCTCCGGCGATCTGGCGGACGAAGACGGTTCAACTGCCCAACTGATCGAATACTACCGCCGGATAAACGGCGCGGTTACGTCCACGGAGCTACCTGAAGTTAAGGTGGCTGAGCCTGCCGGAGAACAGGCTTAACTGCAGTCAACGCGATCGCGTGGAACGGGCTGATAAAAAACGAAGAGTTGATCAAAAATGGCAAACAAATCAGTGGTAAACAGTCGCATACAGGCGGTGACCGATAGGATCATCCGCCGCAGCGAAGAAACCCGGGCCAGCTACCTGGCTCAGGTGGAACGCGCGCAGGGCAAGGGCCGTGCACGTCACAAATTGTCGTGCGGAAACCTGGCGCACGCGATGGCTGCGTCCAGCGATCACGACAAGAATCTGATCGCCTCCGGACAGGGCCCCAACCTGGCCATCATCAATGCCTACAATGATATGTTGTCGGCACACCAGCCTTACGGTACCTACCCGGAAATGCTCAAGGCAGAAGCCCTGCGCAATGGTGCAACCGCACAGGTTGCCGGCGGTGTACCAGCCATGTGCGACGGCGTGACCCAGGGCCAGCCGGGTATGGAGCTGTCACTGTTTTCCCGCGATGTCATTGCCATGGCCACCGCCATCTCCCTGTCCCACGATATGTTTGACGGCGGCATGTATTTGGGGATCTGCGACAAAATTGTCCCGGGTCTCGTTATCGGCGCCCTGTCGTTTGGTCACCTCCCCGCAGTGTTCATACCGGCGGGCCCCATGCCAACCGGTCTCGCCAACGCGGAAAAGGTGCGCGTGCGCCAGCTTTACGCAGAAGGCAAAGTAGGCCGCAAAGAATTGCTGGAAGCGGAGAGCGCTTCGTACCACAGCGCCGGTACCTGCACCTTTTACGGAACCGCCAATAGCAACCAGATGCTGGTGGAAATCATGGGCCTGCAGTTGCCAGGCAGTTCCTTCGTCAATCCGGGCACCGAGCTCCGCGATGCGCTCAACCACGAGGCGGTCAAACAGCTGGTACAGATTACCGAACCCAGCAACTACACCCCTATTGCCAAGATCCTGTCCGAAAAAGCGTTCGTTAATGGCATCGTTGGCCTGCACGCTACCGGTGGTTCCACCAACCACACCATGCACCTGATTGCCATGGCGCGTGCCGCCGGTATCCAGATCACCTGGCAGGACATGGCGGAGCTGTCTGAAGTGGTACCACTTCTGTGCCACGTATACCCGAACGGTACCGCGGACATTAACCACTTCGCCGCAGCCGGCGGTATGCAATACCTCATTCGCGAACTGCTGGGCGCCGGCCTGCTGCACAACGATGTAAGCACGGTGCTTGGTGATTCCGGTATGGAGCCCTACACCTATGATCCGTTCCTGAATGAAGACAAGGACGGTCTGGTGTGGCGCCCGACAGCGGAAGAGTCCGGCAACCCGGACATTATCCGCCCCGCAGCCGATCCTTTCTCCAGCCACGGTGGCCTGCAGTTGCTGGAAGGCAATCTTGGCAACAGTGTGATCAAAGTGTCTGCACTGAAAACCCCGCAGCTGAAAGTGAAAGCGCCTGCCGTGGTGTTCAATAGTCAGGACGATCTTTTGGATGCGTTCAAGGCGGGTGAACTGGAAAAAGACTTTGTCGCCGTGGTGCGATTCCAGGGACCTCAGGCCAACGGTATGCCGGAGCTGCACAAACTGACACCTTCGCTCGGCGTTCTGCAGGACCGCGGCTTTAAGGTGGCGCTGGTCACTGACGGCCGCATGTCCGGAGCCTCCGGTAAAGTGCCGGCGGCAATCCACCTTTCCCCGGAAGCCCTGGAAGGTGGTGTGGTGGCAAAAATCCAGGACGGAGATGTGATCGAGCTGGACGCGGAAGCCGGCGTTCTCAAAGTAGAAGTAAGTGATGAAGAGCTGGCCGCACGCGTGCCGGCGGAATGTGACCTGTCTGCCAATGCTACAGGCATGGGTCGTGACCTGTTTACCAATATGCGCAAACTTGCGAGTGGCGCGGAAACTGGCGGAAGCATTCTTTTTTAACTGAATTCGCGCGGGCTGCGGTGAAGCATCGAGTTCGCGCAACTGTTTGAGAGCATAGCAATGGCAAACTCATTTGACATGGTACTGTTTGGCGGCGGCGGAGATCTGTCGCTGCGCAAGCTGATCCCGGCGCTGTACCGGGCTTACATTGAAGGTGGCCTGAATAAAGATACCCGCATTCTGCCGGTGGTTCGCCGCCAGGAAGATGCGGACTCTTATATGAAAACCGCACAGGCGGCGCTGAAAACCCACCTGCGTGATGGTGAATACAGCGATAAGAGCTGGAAAGAGTTCAGCGCATTGTTGCGCGCCGTTTACCTGGATATCGCCAAGCCCGACGAGCAGTGGGATGAACTGGTGGATATTCTGGGTAAAGACACCGAGCGCACTCGCCTGTTTTATCTCGCGATCCCGCCGGCGGTATTTGGCCCCTGCTGCGAAAACCTCTCGATAAAAGGCCTTATCCACGAAAACTCCCGCGTGGTTGTGGAAAAGCCGCTGGGCTACAACGCCAAGACTTCCGACGAGATCAACAGCAAGATTGCCGAGTATTTCCCGGAAGACAGCATTTTCCGTATCGACCACTACCTGGGTAAGGAAACCGTACAGAACCTGCTGGCGTTGCGCTTCAGCAACGTGCTGTTTGAACACCTGTGGGACGCGAAGACCATCGATCATATCCAGATCAGTATTTCTGAAACTGTGGGTCTGGAAGGGCGTGCGGGCTTTTACGATGACACTGGTGCGATGCGCGACATGGTGCAAAACCACCTGTTGCAACTGCTTTGCCTGATCGCCATGGAATCCCCCAACAGCATGTCCGCGCGCAATATCCGCTCGGAAAAAATCAAGGTATTGGAAGCGCTGCGCCCGCTGACTGGCGACGCCGTAGATACCAACATCGTGCGCGGCCAGTACGTTGCCGGCGGCCTTGGCAAGGAACTGGTGCCGGGTTACCTGGAAGAATTGAAAGCGGCGAACAGCACCACTGAAACTTTCGTTGCTATTCGGGCGCACATCGATAACTGGCGCTGGACCGGCGTGCCTTTCTATCTGCGTACCGGCAAGCGCATGGAAAAACGCTGTGCGGAAATCGTGATTCAGTACAAGAACGTTTCCCATAGCGTGTATCAGCCAGAGGCCGGAAAAGTACTGCCGAACCGCCTGGTAATCCGCCTGCAGCCTGAAGAGAGCATCAAGATGGTGCTGATGGCGAAGAAGATGGACAGCCTCACTATGGAGCTGCAGCCGGTGGAGCTGAACCTGACGTTGTCCGATACCTACGACAGCTTCAAGAGTGATGCCTACAAGCGCCTAATGCTGGATGCCGCAGCAAACAATTCAGCGCTGTTTATCCACCGCGAGGAAGTTGCCGCGGCCTGGGCTTGGGTCGACCCGATTATTGATCACTGGCGCGACACCGCCAACCAGCCGCAATTGTACCGCGCAGGTACCTGGGGGCCGCAGGCGTCCAATCAGTTGCTGGCTGAAAACGGTCACCACTGGTTCAACCCCTGAGTGGTCCGGCAAAACCTTTAGCAAGGTCTGAGAGAACAAGGTCTGAGAGACATGGTTGAAGAAAAATTTTTTGCAGACAGAGAGCGGCTCACCCTGGCGCTGGCCAATGAATGTGCTGCGGCACTGCATGCTGGCATCAAGGAAAATGGACAGGCTACTTTCCTGGTCAGTGGTGGCAGTTCCCCCGAACCGGTCTACCGCGAACTTTCCCGTCGCCCACTGCCCTGGGGGCAGGTCAATGTGGCGCTGGTAGATGAGCGCTGGGTAGAGAAGGATGAAGCCGGCAGCAACCTGGCATTCATTTCCAATAGCCTGTTGCAAAACGAAGCGGCCAAGGCGCCCTGCCTGGGCATGAAGAATGCCGCGGCTACGCCAGCAGAAGGTGAAGCGGATTGCGAGCGCGCTTATCAGGAGCTCTCCCGTCCTTTTGATGTGTGTGTGCTGGGTATGGGCAGTGATGGCCACACGGCGTCTTTCTTCCCCTACGCGGAGGGCCTGGACGAGGCTCTGGATACAAAAAGCGAGAAGCTCTGCAAAGCCATTACCGCGAAGCAGAGCGAGGTGACGGGCGCCCATACCGAGCGAATGACCCTCACACTTGCTGCCATTTTGCAGGCAAAAGAAATCAAGTTGCTGATTACCGGTGAAGAAAAACTCAAGGTTTACCGTCAGGTATTGCTCGGCGATGACGTGAGTGAAATGCCGGTGCGCAGCATTCTCAAGCAGGGTGCGAAACCGGTCACTGTGTACTGGGCCCCATAAATCAAATAACGATCGAATAGCGACGAGTTTTAGGAATTGACCATGCAACAGACTCTGGTACCCGTATTGGAACAGGCTGGCGTTGTGCCGGTAATTGTAGTGGACAAGGTGAGCGATGCGCTGCCGCTGGCGCAGGCTCTGGTTGAGGGTGGACTGAACGTACTCGAAGTCACCTTGCGCACCGAGGCAGCGCTGGCTGCAGTGGAAGAGATTGCCAAGCACCTGCCAGATGCACACGTAGGTACCGGAACTGTGCTGAACGCGGGAGATATCCAGCGCTCCGTCGATGCTGGCGCTACCTTCATGGTGAGCCCCGGTGCCACCGAAGCGTTGCTGAATGCTGCCGACAATGTGTCAGTACCCCTGCTGCCCGGTGCAGCCAACCCGTCTGAAGTTATGCGTCTGCTGGAGCGTGGTTATGGCTACCAGAAGTTTTTCCCGGCGGAAGCCGCGGGTGGCATCCCCATGCTGAAGTCCATCGGTGGTCCGCTGGGCAAAGTGAAATTTTGCCCCACCGGTGGCATTAGCCCGAAAAATGCAAGCGATTATCTGAGCCTGTCCAACGTTGTGTGCGTGGGCGGTTCCTGGATGGCAGCCCCACAACTGGTTGCCGAGAAAAATTGGGCGGAGATTACCCGTTTGGCCAAGGAAGCTTCCCTGCTGAAAGGGTAATTCCCATTTGGCGTTGCTTGACAGCAGTTTCACAGAGTAGCGCAGTGCTCGGGGGGGATATATCGCCCGGCACGAACAACAAAAATTCATAAACTTTAGACATAGAGGCTGTAGCGATATGAAACTCAGAATTGCTATCAACGGTTATGGGCGTATCGGGCGCAATGTCACTCGCGCAATTTACGAGTCTGGCTATAACGACCGCATCCAGCTGGTTGCGATTAATGATCTGGCACCGGTTGAGGCCAATGCCCACCTGACTCGTTTCGATACTGTACACGGCCGTTTCAATACCGAAGTAGCCGTTGACGGTGAGAACCTGGTGATCGGTGGTGACACTGTAAAGGTTTGCCAGGAGCGTGATCCTGCCGCTCTGCCGTGGGCCGAGCTGAAAGTTGATCTGGTGCTGGAGTGTACTGGCCTGTTCACGGATAAAGCGGCGGCCTCCAAGCACATGGCAGCCGGTGCAAAGGCCGTTTTGATTTCTGCCCCGTCTAAAGATGCTGATCTGACTGTGGTTTATGGTGTAAACGACGACAAGCTGACCGCGGAGCACAAGGTTGTTTCCAACGCGTCTTGCACCACCAACTGTCTGGCGCCGGTGGCGAAAGTTCTGAACGAGTCCATCGGTATCGAGCGTGGCTTTATGACCACCGTGCACGCTTATACCAACGACCAGAACACCCAGGACGCGGTTCACAAAGACATTTACCGCGCGCGCGCCGCCGCCGACAACATGATCCCGACCAAAACCGGCGCAGCTGCCGCGGTTGGCTTGGTGCTGCCAGAGCTGCAGGGTAAGCTCGACGGTATGGCGGTTCGCGTTCCGGTCAACAATGTTTCTCTGGTGGACTGCCAGTTTATCGCCAGCCGTGAAACAACTGCGGAAGAAATCAATGCGATCCTGCAGGACGCAGCCGGCAGCATGAAAGGCGGTGTACTGTCTTACTGCGACCAGCCGCTGGTTTCTGTGGACTTTAACCACACCTCCGCATCCAGCCACTTTGATGCCAACCACACGCGTGTAAACGGCAACCTGGTGAAAGTCATGTCCTGGTACGACAACGAGTGGGGTTTCTCTCATCGTATGCTCGATACTTCCCTGGCTATGGCGAAGGCTCAGGGGCTTTAAGTCAGCCCGAAAAAATGGCTGTAACAACAGTCTGATAACGTTTCGTTATCCTGCCGGGGTGGGTGCAATACCCGCTCCGGTTTTACTTTCAGCAGTCAACGCTGATTGCCATAAAAAATACGATTATCAAAAACCGTCTCACATCCACTCGATAAACGAATACCACCACTATGATTCGCCATACAAAAATTGTTGCCACACTCGGCCCGGGTACAGACAAGCCGCGTGTAATTGACGAGATAATCCGCGCCGGCGTCAATGTTGTACGCCTGAACTTTTCCCACGGCAGTGCCGACGACCACCGCAAGCGCGTGGAAGAAGTGCGCCGCGCCGCCGCTGAGCAGAACCGGCTGGTAGCGGTGCTTGGCGACCTGCAGGGGCCGAAGATTCGCATCGCCCGTTTTGCCGAGGGCAGCATCTTTCTCGAGAACAATGCGGAGTTCACTCTTGACGCCGATTGCCCGAAAGAGGGCGGTAATCTGCAGCGCGTTGGTGTGGACTACCCTTCGCTGATTGCGGACTGCAAGCCCGGCAATATCCTGTTGCTGGACGATGGCAAGATCCGCCTGGAAGTTACCGGTGGTACCAGCAGCAAACTGTTCTGCCGCGTATTGCAGGGTGGCAAGCTGTCCAACAATAAAGGTATCAACCTGCTGGGTGGCGGCCTGTCTGCACCGGCACTGACGGAAAAAGACTACGAAGACATCAAGCTCGCGGCCGAGTTGGATGTGGATTTTCTGGCAGTAAGTTTCCCGCGCAGCGGTGAGGATCTGGAAATCGCCCGCAATGCCATGCGCGAAGCGGGCAGCAACGCCGCTATCGTCGCCAAGGTTGAGCGCGCCGAAGCCGTTGGCAATGATGAGCAGATGGATGACATCATCCTCGCCTCCGACGTGATTATGGTTGCCCGCGGTGACCTGGGTGTTGAAATCGGTGATGCGGCGCTGGTGGGTGTGCAGAAGAAACTCATTAACCGCGCAAATGCCCTTAACCGCGGCGTGATTACCGCCACCCAGATGATGGAGTCCATGATTACCAATCCGACGCCGACCCGCGCGGAAGTAATGGACGTGGCCAATGCGGTACTGGACGGCACCGATGCCGTAATGCTGTCCGCGGAAACGGCCGCGGGTGATTTCCCGGTAGCTGCTGTGGAATCCATGGCCGAAGTTGTGGTGGGCGCTGAGCAGTATCTGGGTACCACCTCGCGTCCGGCCGCAGATCGCTCCTCTTCCGAGACCATCGATACGGTCATTGCCCAGGCGGCGATTGAATCTGCGGCGCGGGTTGAAAACTTGTGCGCGGTTGCGGCACTCACCGAATCCGGCCGTACGCCGCGCATCATGTCCCGTGCTACCAGCCAGTTGCCGATCTACGCGCTGACGCGCCACTCCCGTGTTGCGCGCCAGCTGGTGCTGCTGCGCGGTGTCGACCCCATTGAATTCGATCCGGCATCCGTGCCGCTGGGTCACCTGACCGATGCTATCGTCGAGGTACTGGGTTCGCGTGTTACCCTGGAGAAAGGCCAACGTATCCTGATCACCCAGGGTGAGCGCCTGAACATGGGCGGGGGTACCAGCTCCATGCGCATCAAGGAAATCGAGTAAGCCTCCACTCGAGTTCGTCATCAGCTCCCGGCTTTTGCCGGGAGTTTTGTTTTGGGGCTTATCAATTCCTGAACCCGAACGCTGAGGTGTCGCCACTCAGGCCGCCGATGCCAGTCGGGAGCGGGGTGTTGTACGAATTTTGTACTGTCCTGACCCTTAATCCGGCGCTATTGCACTCCGAGCTGTCATAAAAGGCAGTTTGAGGTTACAAGAAACTACGAAATATCCGGATAATTTCTCCCCGGGCCTGTAGCTTTTTCAATTCATTCTGTGTATTGTCGAACGTGAGAATGACAGCGCTATCATAAAAACGAATGACAGCGCTATCATTTGGCGGTACAAGGTGAATAAAAAAGTTTCTAACCAAACCTTTATATCTATAAAAAAGGAAGGGGAAATCGATGCTAAAGCGCAATAAACTCGCTCTCTCGATCAGTGCGGCTGTACTCGGTGGTAGCCTCGTGGCTCCGCTGGCGGTTGCTCAACAGGATGAGGCTCTGGAAGAGATTACCGTAACCGGTATTCGTGGGGCCCTGCAATCCGCTCTGGACACCAAGCGTGACGCCAATGCGGTCGTCGACGCTATTTCTTCTGAAGATATCGGCAAGTTCCCGGACAAGAACATCGCTGAATCTCTGCAGCGTATCCCGGGTATCGCCATCAACCGCGGTTTTGCCGGTGAAGGTAACGAAGTGTCCATCCGTGGTGTTGACCCGGAACTGACTCAGACTCTGGTTAATGGACAGTTTGTTGCGTCCACCAGCTGGTTCTCACTGTCCTTCAACAAGCGCAGCTTCAACATGGACCTGATGCCGTCCGAAGTTGTTAAGTCTGTTGAAGTGTACAAATCTCCGACTGCTTCTCTGGACGAGGGCGGTGTAGGTGGTACCGTTATCCTGCACACCCGTAAGCCGCTGGAAATGGATCCGTTCACCGTATTCGCTTCCGCCGAAACCATGACCAACTCCCTCGACAGCGGTACTTCTCCGACTGTAAATGGCTTGGTTAGCTGGAAAGACGACTCCAATCGCTTCGGTATCCTGACTGCCGTTTCCTACGCTGAAACCATCGGTCGTGCGAATAAAGCGGAAAACTACTGGGAAGAAGGTTGGGGTGCATCCGGTATCGCCAACTTTAACCAGGATCGTGAGCGCCAGGCATTTGATATCAATGCGCAGTTCGCCGCTACTGACGAGCTGACCCTGGGTGCCCATTACTTCGAGACCTCTCTCGATGCTCAAAACACCAACCAGAACCTGCTGGTGTTCTCTACAGGCAACACTCAATACAGTGATGCCTCTAGCGATATCGCATCCACCAATGGTGTGCCGCTGAAAGGTACGCTCATCGGTGGTCAAGCTGGTGATGATGGTTCCCCCGCATGGCAGGTTCTGAACGACGTTAACACTCGTAGCCCGGAACTGAAAACTGATCTGGTAGAATTTACTGCTGATTATGAAGGCGATGGTTATCGTGTAAGCGGTGTGCTGGGTTCTACTAGTGCGAAAGGCGGTAACGGTGGCAACGTAAACTCCGGCTGGGGTATCTACGGTGAAGATCCTCGCTGGGCCGTTAATGGCGGTGACCTGAGTGTCGACTTCGACATGACCCTCGATGAAGGAATGGTTATTGATTTCGTTGGCGCCGACCCGATGCAGGGAGATTGGCTGACTAGCTTTGGAGCTTCCATCTCAGAGGTCAAACTGTGGGATGAAGAGACTTTCGCGCAGGCCGATTTCGAGCTGGATGTAGAGTACGGAGCGATTAAGACTCTGAAAGCTGGTGTCAAAGTGCGCGAGCATGAATTTGGCAAGTCTCAGTTCAACTTCGCTCTGAGCGAAGAAGCTGCCGAGGCGTTGGCTGGTCAGACTCTGGCGGGAAGCGGTTTCGCAGGTGACGTGATCGACGCTGGCGGTGTAATGGGTCCCGGTTCTGACTCCTCATACCTCGGTGTTGATGGCGATGCCGTGAATGACTTTGTACGCGCGAACGTTGGTGAAGGTGTTTTCGTACCCACGGCTTTCGGTGAGGTTACTGAAGACATCAACGCTTTCTATGTGCAGGCTGACTTCGAAGGTGATCGCTATCGCGGTAACTTTGGTGTGCGTTATGTGACCACTGATACGAGCAGCCAGACCTTCTTGGTGAATGGCGATAGCCTGGTAGCAGAAAACGATTACTCCGATGTTCTGCCTAGTGTGAACTTCGCCTACGACCTGACTGACGAAGTAATCATTCGTACATCTGCGGCAAAAGTAATGAGCCGTCCTTCTTACGGTACTTTGAACCCGGCCATTGGCGGTATTAACCCGAACGCGAATACCGCGTCTGCTGGTAACACTGCAATGAATCCGTTCCGTGCAAACCAGTTTGACCTTGGTGTCGAGTACTACTTCGCCGAAAATAGCTACGTGAGTGCTGCTGGTTTCTACAAGGATATCGAGTCTTTCGTGACCAGTACCACTGTTGACATGATGTTGCCGGAAGAAGAAAGCGAGCTCACTAACATGCCCGGCTTCGATGGTATCGAACCGTACACCGTATCCATTCCTGTGCAGGGTGCCGGTGGTTATGTTCAGGGTATCGAGCTGAGCTATCAGCAGATGTTCGGTAACTTCGGTGTGGTTGCCAATACCACTATCGCCGATTCCGAAGGTGAGGCTGCCGACGGAAGCAAGACCAAGCTGCCCGGTAACTCCGACCTGTCTTATAACCTGACTGGTTTCTACGAGGACGATATGTTCTCAGCGCGTGCGGCTTACACCTACCGCGATGAGTTCCTGGCCGAGGGTACTGCTCTGTCCGGTGCTCTGGATACTTTCGACGGTCAAAGCTACCTCGACCTGACTTTCACTTGGCACGCGAGCGAGAACATCGACGTAAGCCTGCAGGGTGTTAACGTTCTGGAAGAGATCACTGTTCAGCGTCACACTGTTGGTGAGCAAACCAACCGTGTTACCACCGAGAACGGTGCTCGCTACTTCCTGAAAGCCACTTACCGCATGTAAGCTGCTTTCTTCCCCCGGCGATGTCAGGGGGAACATGGAACAAAGAAAAAGGAAGGCTTTGCCTTCCTTTTTCTTTTTCCGGCCCCTGTGCGGTTGTCAGGGTCTCGGAAAACAGAGAGAATCGAGCGCAATAACGATAAAACCTAGCCCCCGAGAGGTTCAGGGTGGACACGAATCAAGATAATAAAGTCAGATCCATAGTCATTCTTGGTGGTGGCACTGCTGGCTGGATTACTGCAGCGAAGCTCGCAAAGCAACTGAACCTGAAGCCGGGCTCGGAGTATCAGGTAACACTGGTGGAATCCCCCGATATTCCGATAATCGGCGTGGGGGAGGGAACCTGGCCGACCATGCGCAAAACCCTGTCTGAACTGGGTATTGATGAAGCCGAGTTCATTCGCGAATGTGGCGCAACCTTCAAACAGGGAACGCGTTTCGTAAACTGGAAGCGTGAACCTGATCAGGTAGATAACCACTACTATCACCTTTTTAGTTCAATTTATGATCCTGCAGATTTTAATCTGGCGCCATACTGGGAGTCGGGTGTTGCTGGCGATCAGATTAGCTATGCCGATGCAGTGAGCGCTCAAGGAGAGGTTTGCAAGCGTGGTCTTGCGCCGAAGCAAATAACTACTCCCCAATATGACGGCATCATGAGCTATGCCTATCACCTGGATGCAGGAAAATTTTCCAAGTTTCTCGCTCGCTTTGCGGTTGAGAAACTGGGTGTCAAACATATCTATGCGAACCTCCAAAGTGTCGATTTTGATACCTATGGAGATATTTCCGAGTTAGTACTGGATACCGGTGACACCATTTATGGTGATCTGTTTGTTGACTGTAGTGGTTTTCGCAGCCTGCTACTCGGCGATGCTTTGGGTGTAGGCTTTAAGCCAGTTGATGATGTACTGCTTACCGATTCTGCTATCGCGATTCAGATCCCTTACGATGAAAAAGATGCGCCAATTCCTTGTCTGACATCTTCTACTGCACAGAGAGCTGGCTGGATCTGGGATATATCCCTGCAGGATCGCCGTGGCACTGGCCATGTCTATTCATCCGCTCATATGAGTGAAGATGAGGCAGAAGCAACCCTGAGAAGTTATTTGGGTGAGCGCGGTCGCGACCTGGATGCCCGCTCGCTCAAAATGCGCATCGGATACCGAGAGCGTTTCTGGCACCGCAACTGTGTGGCAATTGGGCTTTCGGCCGCTTTTGTTGAGCCATTGGAGGCTTCTGCGATATTCCTGGTTGAAGCTGCGGCAAACATGCTGTCTGAAATGTTGCCAGACAACCGTAAATCAATGGGGTATGTGCAGAAAACTTTCAATGACTCCTTTCGCTTCCGTTGGCAGAAAACAATCGACTTTATCAAGCTGCACTACGTGCTTTCCGAGAGACAGGGCCCCTTCTGGATCGACAATAGGAAGCCGGAAACAATACCTGAATCCCTTGCGGAACAGTTGGTGTACTGGCAGCTTCACGGTGTGAGCAAGTATCAATTTGATAGTGCCTTTGAGCCATTTCCGCAGGAAAGTTACCAGTATGTACTGTATGGGATGCGAGAGCGTACTATGTCTAGAAAACAGGCAATGCTACCGCGTGTAGAAGAGGCTAAAGCTCGTTTTCAGCAGGTGGAAAAAATAACTGAGGCGGTAGTTCGAGAATTACTTCCTCATCGAGAGTTGATCAACAAAGTAATACATTACGGCATTCCAAAAGTATAAATATTCAGGAGTTAAAAATGACGAAAATTAAAGCGCTGGATAAAACCGCACACAAAAACATCAAGGTCGGACAGGACCTGACGTTTTCTCATGTGAAGGAGAACCATGTATTGCCATTGGTTCTACACGAAGTGGTTCAGGCGAGTCAGAGTTTTCCAGTCCTGTTTGTAAAAGATCAGAACACCGGGCAGTTTAAAATCGTCGCGTTGGCGGGTTTGCGTCCTGGTGAGAACCTGTTTTCCGGATCAGAAGCGTGGGATGGTGATTATATCCCCATGCAGGTTCGCACCTATCCTTTCGCTCTGATCAAAAATCCTCAGAATGAGGATGAAGCCGTTTTGTGTATCGATGAAGATTCTGAAATGGTCGGAGAATCAGAGGGCGAATTGCTCTTTGGTGACGACGGAGAGCAGACGGAGTTTCTGAAAAACCGCTCTCAGGCAGTGGTTGAAGTGGCACAGCGAATCCATGTCACGGATCAGTTCATCGAGTATCTCGTATCCAAAGATTTGCTCAGCCAAAAGAAACTCACTTTGCAGGTGTCTGAAGATGAGCAGCCGTACGATCTCACGGGATTTTATGTGATTGACGAGGAAAAGTTGAATCAATTATCGGATGAGGATTTTCTGGAGCTGCGGAAAAAAGGTGTTATGCCGGCTATTTATGCAGCGCTGATGTCTTCGATGCGCGTGCAAAATCTGGTACGTAAAAAGCGTGCAGCATAATCAGGGTATCCAGTAGCAAATACTACTGGGCCAGTTTTGTCTCTAAGTGGTTGGAAGGTCATGGTTTCTCGTATTGACGAAGTGTTGATTGTTGGCGGAGGCAC
Organism: Microbulbifer elongatus; assembly: GCF_020524885.1. Classification (GTDB taxonomy): domain Bacteria; phylum Pseudomonadota; class Gammaproteobacteria; order Pseudomonadales; family Cellvibrionaceae; genus Microbulbifer; species Microbulbifer elongatus_A. The sequence continues at coordinate 162,200 of NZ_JAIVKJ010000005.1, forward strand.
AGCCGGTTGGCTCACGGCGGGGATTCTCGCTGCCAGGTTAAATTCCACCCGCGAAGATGCTGTGAAGATTACATTGGTTGAGTCACCCAATGTACCCATCATGGGCGTTGGCGAAGGTACCTGGCCGACCATGCGCACCACTTTGCAGACGATTGGGGTTGATGAGGGTGAGTTCATGCGAGAGTGCGAGGCCACTTTCAAGCAGGGCTCAGAGTTTGTTAACTGGCTGGACTCTCCGGAAAGTGTAGGTCGGCACAGTTATTACCACCCATTGAGTGCTGTCTTCCACTCTGCTCATGAGTTCAATCTCGTTCCTTACTGGTTACTTGGCGAAGCGGAAGGCAGGCCATATGACGAGGCCACGGCATCGCAGGTTTTTGCCTGCCAGCAGGGGCTGGCACCAAAGAAAATTACTACCCCTGCATACGATGCGATTCTGAATTATTCATATCATCTGGATGCGCATAAATTTGCTGCGTTTCTTACCCGGCACTGTACTGAGAAACTCGGTGTAAAACACGTTCGCGCAAATGTAACTGACGTCCATCTTTCTGAAGACGGTTCTATCGAATCGGTTGATACGGACCACGGTGAGCATTCTCGTTTGAAGGCGGATTTCTTTGTTGATTGCTCTGGCTCACGGGCTTTATTGCTCGGTGGGGCACTTGATGTTCCCTGGAAGAGCGTACGGGATCAGGTTTTCAACGATACGGCTCTGGCGATTCAGGTGCCATATGACAGTGAGAGTGCACCCATAGCGACACACACCATTGCAACGGCGCATAAGCAGGGTTGGACGTGGGATATCGGTCTTAGCTCCCGCCGGGGTGTTGGTTTTGTTTATAGCAGCAGTCATTGCTCGGTTGATGAAGCGGAGCAAACCTTAAGGGAGTACATTGGTCCCTCGGCAGATAATCTCGAAGCGCGGAAAATCGGTTTCGACTTGGGGTATCGCGAACAGTTCTGGAAGAAAAATTGTGTCGCACTGGGTATGTCAGCCGCATTTATAGAGCCGCTGGAAGCCTCTGCCATTTTTCTGATTGAGGCGGGTGCCAATATGTTGGCCGAACAGTTCCCGCGTCGAAAAGAAGCCATTCCACTGGTAGCGAAAAAATACAACAGTACTTTTGCACTTCGCTGGCACAAAACCGTTGACTTTATCAAGCTGCACTACTGCATCTCCCGCCGACGGGACAGTGATTACTGGATAGACAATTGCGACGAAAGCACGGTCCCGGACTCTCTCAAAGAGCGTTTGGAGCACTGGAAATATCATCCTCCTGGGAAGTTTGATTTCGACTATGCCTATGAGCCTTTTGTGCTTGATAGTTATTTGTTTGTTCTCTACGGGATGCAGTTTGCTACCGAGATTGACTACAACAAAAGTGCCTATGTTCAGTCACAATCGGCGCGCCGGCGATTTGCTGAGATCCAAAAGCTCAACCAGGCACTGCAGGCGGAGTTGCCGTCCCAGCGTGAGCTGGTTGACAAGGTATATAAGTATGGATTTCAGCGGATCTAACGTATCGCTGGGGTCTGTTACGGGTGCTTGATGGGGTGGGACAAGGTTTGGCAAGATGCCAATGGCAAGATTTTGGTGCGAGTGAAATTTTCACTTCCCTTTTTTCGCACGAAAAATATACTAGGCGAGCTTTTTAGAATAACTTCCAAATCTTAAGGTGTTGTATGGCCACTGTAGAAGCCCCAAAAATCGTTCCTCTGCGCAGCGACGTCCACGGCAAGCTGAAAGTCCGTGAATTGGGGACCTTTGAGCACGTGAAGAACGCGCACATGGTGCCGGTTACTGCTCACGAATTCTCCCGCCTGGGTGCTGAATTCCCGATCGTATTCGTCAAGAACTCCGAGACTGACCAGTTCCAGTCTGTTGCCCTGCTGAGCCTGAAAGTAGGCGAAAACCTGTTCGTAGATGGCGAAAAGTGGAAAGGCGTTTTCGTACCGGGCGCTGTGCGCAACCATCCTTTCATTCTGGCCCCTGCCGGTGAAGACAAGGAAAAGCTGATGGTCGGCCTGATAGAAAACAGCCCGGTTGTCGGCGAAGAAGAGGGCAATGCCCTGTTCGAAGAGTCCGGTGAAGAGTCCGAGTACCTGAAGGCCAAGAAAGAGTCTCTGGTGGGCTACCTGGAAAGCGACCAGATGACCAAGGCGTTTATCACCATTCTGGCCGAGAAAGATCTGCTGACTACCCAGAACGTTGCTGTCAACGCGGGTGGCGAGAAGATCAATCTGACCGGTATCTACATGGTCGATGAGAAGAAGCTGGGCGAGCTGAGCGAAGAAGACTTCGCTGACTTCCGCAAGCGCGGTTTCCTGGCGCCGCTGTACGCGCAGCTGGGCTCCATGCATCAGTTCTCCCGTCTGGCCCGGATGCAGGCTGAAGCCTGATCCGTATCGTCAGGGAGTGCTCTGCTCCCTGACCTTCCCGGCCTCCTTCAGAGGTCGGGATAAATTCCCCGGTTATCCCCCATGTTTTTTTCCCGCTACGCCGCCTGGCTGACCTTTCTCGGAGTTTTTTACGGGCTCTGGGCGCTGTTCGTGTTTGGTCAGAACCTGTGGGCGACGGTGGTGGAGCACTGGCCCATGGCGCTGTCCATGGCCGTCGGTAGCTATGCCGCCGGCTCTACTCCCATGGGGGGCGGCACCGTTGGCTTCCCGGTGCTCGTGCTGCTGTTTGATATGCCTGCGAGCCTTGGGCGGGACTTCAGTTTTGCCGTGCAGTCTATCGGTATGGTCAGTGCCAGTATCTTTATTTTCTGCCGTCGCCAGCAGTTGGCCTGGTCCATGTTGCGTGGCGCGCTGCTGGGCAGCCTGGTGGCCACGCCACTGGGTGTTCTTTTTTTTGCCCCCCTTGTGCCCGAGCTGTGGGTGAAGCTGTCGTTTGCCGTGATCTGGGGTAGCTTTGGCATTCTGCATCTGTATCGATTGCGAGAAATTACCGGTCACGATCATGCCGGTGACCCCCGCTGCCCCGCGGATTTTCGCGTTGGCCTGGTGCTGGGTGGTGTTTCCGGTTTTGCCGCAGTGTCGGTTACCGGAGTCGGAATCGACATGGTGATCTACGCGGCGCTGGTGCTGTTGAGCCGTGTGGATCTGAAGGTGGCCATCCCGACCTCCGTGGTCATTATGGCGTTCTCTTCGGTGGTGGGTGTGGCGGTAAAGAGTGTCACCGGAGACTGGCAGCCGGGCGTACTGGGTAACTGGCTGGCTGCGGCGCCTGTGGTAGCACTCGGGGCCCCCCTGGGGGTATTCGTCGTCGGGTTGATTGGTCGTAAGCCAACGCTGCTTGTAGTGGCGCTGTTGTGCATCGTGCAGCTCGTCTGGACCTGTGTCTCGGAAAGGGCGACCCTGGGAGTGCTCGGCACTGTTGCGGCCGCGGTGGCCGTGCTCGTTTGCCTGGGTGGATTCGAAGCCTTGCGCTCTCTCGGGTTGCGCAGAGAGCGCCGACGCGAAGGCGCTGGTGAGGTGGGTGGAAGCTTCCCTGTGGGTGGTGGGCTGGTGTCTGGCTCCTAGCCTTCCCTTTTTATCCCTCCTTCTCGTTTACCTCTGCTTCTCGTTGATCTCTGCTTCTCGTTGATCTCTGTTTTCTCGGGCTGCTGTGCGAGCAATAAAAAAGGCGATCTCTTGCGAGATCGCCTTTTTTGAAGATGGCTGGGGTGGAAGGATTCGAACCTTCGCATGACGGGATCAAAACCCGCTGCCTTACCGCTTGGCTACACCCCAGTATCGGGTTTCGTGAAGCTGGACTCACGAGAAGAAAATGGTAGCAAGGGGGAGACTTGAACTCCCGACCTCAGCATTATGAGTGCTGCGCTCTAACCAGCTGAGCTACCTTGCCACTGAAAGTCTCGGCTAACCGAGGGCGCGCATTATCGGGCGACCTCGGAGGTCTGTCAACACCTTTTTGGTAAATTAATCAGTAGGTTAGCGCGCTAACCACTTTTCCCGTGCTTGGATCCGCTGGACTAGCGGCCGCGGCCAATGGCGGCGAGCAGTGATCCCACTACGACGGTTATCGCGCCAACCCAGCTAATCCAGTTCATTGGCTCTACTTCGATGTAATCGGGCCACAGGGCGCCGATAAGGGCGCTGAGAGCCAGGGTCATCAGGGGTACCAGTGCCAGGGTGGCGCTGACCCGTGATGCTTCCCACGCCGCCATCGCCTTGGCGAAGGCGCTGTAGGCAATCAGTGTGTTGGCGGTCAGAAACAGCAGTAAGCCCCAGCCTAGGGCATCCAGTTGCAGTGCGCTGGTGGGCTGGGATATGGGCAGGAAGCAAAGGCTGCCAGCGATGTAGATCAGCACCAGTAGGTTCTGCGGGCGCGACTGGGCGACGATCTTTTTCTGGAACAGTCCATACACCGCCCAGGTCACTGCCGCGATCACTACCAGCCCGACGCCGATCAGGTACTGCCGGTCTTCCCCTCGCAGCAGCTCCGGTATCCGCAGATTAAAGAACAGCGCAAGGCCGATGCACACCATTCCCACACCCATCCACTGGCGTGCGGAAAAACGCTCCCCCAGCCATAACACGCTGAATACCAGCAGGAGCAGTGGCGCCAGCTGGATCAGTACCTGCAGGGCGCCCGGGGTTATGTAGTTCAGCCCGGTGGCGTAGGCGATGTAGTTACCCAGCAGGCCGCCTACCGCCAGCAGTGTGTAGGGGAGGAGGCGGCCAGTGAACAGTTGCCTCAGCTCGAGTTGCCGACGCCAGCCGTACCAGGTGCCGGCAAACAGGGCGGCGCCAAAAAAGCGAAACCAGGTCACGGTGGTGGAGTCCATGTCGGCGATCAGGCCTTTCATCGCAATGGGCAGGAGGGCCCACAGAAAGGCGGTGGTCAGTGCCAGCGGCAGTCCGATTCTCCAGTTGGATTGGTACATGGCAGCCTTTGGTGGTGGTGCTAATGGTGTGCTGGGTGGTGCGCTGAGCGGTGCGATGTAGTGGTCCGCAGAACGCGGGGCAATTGACCCGGCGCTTTGGTGGCGCGCCGGGTTTGCCGGAGGGGGTGGCAGGCGGGGATCAGACGTTGAAGCGGAAGTGAATCACGTCGCCGTCGACCACCACATACTCTTTGCCTTCCAGGCGCCATTTGCCCGCTTCTTTGGCACCAGCCTCGCCTTTGTTGGCGACAAAATCGTCGTAACCCACCACTTCCGCGCGGATAAAGCCCTTCTCGAAGTCGGTGTGGATCTTGCCCGCGGCCTGGGGAGCGGTGGCGCCCTGGGGGATGGTCCATGCGCGCACTTCCTTTACACCGGCAGTGAAGTAGGTGTGCAGGCTCAGTAGGTTGTAGCCTGCGCGGATAACGCGGTTCAGGCCCGGTTCTTCCATGCCCAGCTCTTCCAGGAATTCGGCTTTCTCGTCGTCGTCCAGCTCGGCGATCTCGGATTCGAGTTTGTTGCAGATGGGTACCAGAACCGCATTCTCTTCCGCGGCAATGGCGGATACGGCATCCAGGTGCGGGTTGTTCTCGAACCCGTCTTCATCCACGTTGGCGATATACATGGTGGGCTTGACGGTAAGCAGGCTCAATTCGCGCAGGTCGGCCAGCTCATCGTCGCTCAGGCCGAACGAGCGCAGCGGCTTGGCTTCGTTCAGGTGCGGCTGAATCTTTTCCAGCAGCGCCTTCATCTTGATCGCGTGCTTGTCTTGGCCCTTGGCGGCGCGGGTGTAGCGCAGCAGCGCTTTTTCCACAGTATCCAGGTCAGCCAGCGCCAGTTCGGTGTTGATCACCTCGATGTCGGCCACCGGGTTGATCTTGTTGGCCACGTGAATCACGTTGTCATTTTCGAAGCAGCGCACCACGTGGGCGATGGCGTCGGTCTCGCGGATGTTGGCGAGGAACTTGTTGCCCAGACCTTCACCCTTGGAGGCGCCGGCCACCAGGCCCGCGATATCGGTGAATTCCATGGTGGTGGGAATGACTTTCTGCGGCTTCACAATCTCGGCGAGTTTGTCGAGACGCTGGTCCGGTACCGGCACGATGCCGGCGTTCGGCTCGATGGTGCAGAAGGGGAAATTCTCCGCATCGATACCCGCTTTGGTCAGGGCATTGAACAGAGTGGATTTGCCTACGTTGGGCAGGCCGACGATGCCGCAAGTAAAACCCATGGTGTGAATCCTGTAGTGAATCTAGTGGTGCGTTGCAGTGGCGGTGTCCGAGGAGGCCGCGGTCTGCTTGCTACCTGGTGCTATTTAGATTTGGTGTGCAGCGTTTTCATGGCGCCACCCCAGTCGCCACTGGCAGCGGTGGGGAGTGCATCCACAGCGCGGTCGATGGCTTCTGCCAGTTGGTCCTGCTCTACCCTGGGTGCGCGCTGCAGTACGTAATTGACTACATCGCGGGCGTTGCCCGGGTGGCCGACGCCGAGGCGCAGACGCATGAAATCGCGATTGTTCCCGAGAGCGGCGATGATATCGCGCAGGCCGTTGTGCCCCCCGTGGCCACCACCGCCTTTCAGGCGCGCAGTACCGCAGGGCAGGTCCAGCTCATCGTGAGCGACCAGAATAGCCTCGACGGGAATCTTGAAAAAATTCGCCAGCGGGCCCACTGCCTGGCCGCTGCGATTCATATAGGTGGTGGGAATCAGCAGGCGGATATCCTGCCCGCCGATTCGCACACGGCCGGTGAGGCCGTGATATTTGCTGTCTGGCGCGAGCTGGGTGCCGTGGATACGGGCCAGCTCGGAGACGAAGTCGGCCCCGGCGTTATGACGCGTCCGGTCGTATTCGGGGCCTGGGTTACCCAGGCCCACAATCAACTGGATGGGCGTGTCCGGAGCCTTGCTCAAGGTACTTTTCCTTTATCAGGAGACCTGAACGAGAGTCGGCTTATGCTTCGCCGGACTCTTCACCTTCACCTTCGCCTTCTTCAGCGTCGGCTTCAACAGCACCGCGCGGCTTGTGCACAGAGGCAACAACCAGGTCGTGGTCTTCGCCGTGGGCCAGGTCCACAGACTCAACGCCAGCCGGCAGCTTGATGTCGGAGATGTGAACGGTGCCGTCCAGTTCCAGGTCCGCCAGGTCTACTTCGATGAACTCAGGCAGCTTGGAAGCCGGTGCAGAGATGTCCAGCTCGGTCAGGGTGTGGGACACGATGCCGCCAGCCTTGACGCCTTTACACTTGTCTTCGTTCAGGAAGTGCAGCGGCACTTTAACGTGAACTTTGGTGTTGGCGGAAACGCGCTGGAAGTCAGCGTGCAGCAGGATAGGCTTGGCCGGGTGACGCTGCAGATCGCGCAGGATCACGGTTTCTTCTTTACCGTCGACGCTCAGGGTCAGTACGGAGGAGAAAACAGCTTCGTTTTCCAGAGCCTTGAACATATCTTTCTGCAGCAGAGAGATGGACTGCGGCTCAGCTTTGCCACCGTAGATGATGGCCGGAACTTTCGCTTCCAGGCGACGCAGGCGGCGGCTCGCACCTTTCCCTTCGTCGCTACGGACGCTGGCATTCAGTTTGAAATCAGACATGGGGTAAACCTCAGGTTGTCTGTCCAGAAGGCCCTGCGACCGGAACCCTCTGGCGTTGCTATAAAAGGGGCAGAATCTATTGAAACGCCCAATAGTAAACGCCCGGCAGTGCCGGGCGGGCGCGTATTCTAAGGGGAAGCGCAGGCGATTGCCAGCGCTTAAAGCGGAAGATTCGGACCGTGGCTCGCGAGCGGAGCTTACGAGCGGAACATCGCGGACAGGGATTCTTCGTTGCTGATGCGGCGCATGGATTCCGCCAGCATGGCAGACAGGGTCAGCTGGCGGATCTTCGGAGCTTTTTCCATTTTGTCGCCCAGCGGAATGGAGTCGGTGACTACCAGTTCATCCATCACGGAGTTGTTCAGGTTTTCGATCGCCTTGCCGGACAGGACCGGGTGGGTACAGTAGGCCACAACTTTTTTGGCGCCGTGATCCTTCAGTGCCGCCGCGGCGTTGCACAGGGTGCCGGCGGTATCAACCATATCGTCCACCAGCAGGCAGGTGCGGCCGCTTACTTCACCGATGATGTTCATGACTTCGGCCACATTTGCCGCCGGGCGGCGTTTGTCGATGATCGCCAGGTCGCAGTCCAGGCTCTTGGCGACCGCGCGGGCGCGAACCACACCGCCGATGTCCGGGGAAACCACAACCAGATCCTCATAGCCCTGGCGCTCGATGTCGTCCAGCAGTACAGAGGAGCCGTATACGTTATCCACAGGCACGTCGAAGAAGCCCTGAATCTGCTCGGCGTGCAGGTCGACGGTCAGAACGCGATCGATACCCACGCTCACCATCATGTCCGCCACAACCTTGGCGGAAATTGGTACACGCTGGGAGCGCACCCGGCGATCCTGTCGCGCGTAGCCGAAGTAGGGGACTACCGCGGTGATGCGGCCAGCCGAGGCGCGGCGCAGGGCATCCACCAGCAGAATCAGTTCCATGATATTGCGGTTGGTGGGCTGGCAGGTGGACTGCACCACGAACACATCGCGGCCGCGCACATTGTCAGTGATCTCCACCGCGATCTCACCATCGGAGAAGCGTTTTACCACGGCTTCCCCCAGCGGTATCGCCATATGCTCAACAACCTTTTGTGCCAGTTCCGGGTTTGCGTTGCCGGTGAAGACCATTAAGTCAGCCACTGCGAGTACCTTTTTCGTTGGGAGTAGATGATGTTAGTGAAATTCAGGGGTTTTCGGAGCGCGAACTGCTTGCAGGTGAGTGTGATGCCGTTTCATTGGGCGACCATTTAATGCAAGTGTAGAGGGTGGCCCTGATTGGCCGGTTATCGGGGTTGGACCCGAAGCTCCAAGGCGGGCCATGGATGGCTCGCCCGCAAACCAGTGCAGCTGGTTTGTCGGGAGCTAAGTGCGGACATGCGCCGCGCTTAGCGTTTTTCAGGAATTCATGGAGGAACTCCTGAAAACTAAGAAAGTGGCTGGGGTGGAAGGATTAGCTTCGCCTGCGGCTCGCTGGTCTCCGCTGGCTGCGCCAGCTTCGGCTCGAACCTGTCAGAGTGCGTTGCTTTCGCTACATTCACTGCCAACCTGAAAATATGGCTGGGGTGGAAGGATTCGAACCTTCGCATGACGGGATCAAAACCCGCTGCCTTACCGCTTGGCTACACCCCAGCAATGTTGCAGTTAGTCAATTTAGACTGTTGCTGCAAATTTCGCGAGTTGCTTGTGAGTGGGGGATTTATCCACACCTCGAGCAACAAAGGCGCTCCATCCTTCAGGTCGCCCGGCATACGCTTTCTGCGCTGCCGACTCTGACTCGAAGCCGGCAAATACACATGCGCCGGTTCCTGTCAGTTGCGCCTGCCCGTGTTGCGAAAGCCATTCTCTGGCTTCGCGTACCTCGGGGTAGAGGCTCTCAACCAGTGGCTGGAAATCGTTACCGGCATGATCGTTCAGCCAGTGTGTGTTCAGCCGCCTGTCGCGAAGGGCCGCTAATGTAATTGCGGCGGAATCTCTTGTCAAACGCGGATCGGAAAAAAGCGCCGCGGTGCTCACGTGGCAGTCAGGTGTGAGCACCAGGTACCAGCGGGGCTCAATGGAAACCGCGGTCAATCGTTCGCCAACGCCCTCAGCAAAGGCCGAGTGGCCTCGTACGAATACCGGTACATCCGCGCCCAGTTGTCGCCCCAGTTCAGCGAGTGCGTCCAGCTCAAGCTCGCACTGCCACAGCTGGTTCAGCCCCAGCAGGGTGGTTGCGGCGTCACTGCTGCCGCCGCCGATGCCGCCGCCGGCAGGGAGAGTTTTTTGCACGGAAATACGTGCCCCGAGATCGGCACGGCCACAGGTCTGTCTCAGCAATTCTGCCGCACGGTAAATCAGGTTCTGTTCGGGACTCACGTCCACACCCGGGCAATGCAGGTGAATGCTGCTGTCGTCAGTAACTTCAAAGTGCAGCGTGTCGCCAAAATCCAGCAGCTGAAAAACCGTTTGTAGCTCGTGATAGCCGTCTTCGCGGCGGCCGAGTATGCGCAGCATCAGATTCAGCTTTGCCGGCGCAGTGAGGGTAAGGTGATGCCCATGCTTGGGGGCGGGTCTGGAGAAGGATGTGTTCATTGAGCGGTGGGTATTGGATTGCTGGCGGCCAGTTTAACAGCCGCCAGCATCTTCGGGGAGGCACCTAAAGCAGATGTCCTTTAAGGTCGACTTATCTGGGAACCCACTCCTTGATCACCACGGTAACGCTTACCGGACCAGCTGCATTATTGGTGGCCGCCTTGATGCGACTGGGAAGCTGGAAGGCGCCGACGGACTGGTAGCCACTGAAATTCAGTTGCCAGCCGGACTGTTGCAGGCTTTGCAGTAGTCCTTTGGAATCTTTCTTTTGCCCGGCGACCGCGCCTGGTGCAGGCAGGCCGCGCACCCAGTAGAACATCTCTGAAACCGGTAGTGGCCAGCCCATGATTTGCTCTGTCAGTTGCGCCGGGTCAGAGGCCATTACAGCGGGGTCGCTGCCCCTTTGCAGGCTGACGCCGCCCGGTGATCCACTGATGGTGGTGGCGCCGGCGCCCAATGGGCCGCTCAGGTGAATGCGGTAGTTGGCGTTGGCCTGCTGCCAGATCAGGTTGGCGCTACCGTTTTCTTTAGGTGAACGCACACCCAGTTTGCCTTTGGCCTCCCAGCGCTGGAGTGCCGCTGCAGACTGTGGTTGTGCAGCCTGTTGCGCGGGCGGTTGCTGTGGTTGCGGCTTTTGTGAGCTGCAAGCGGTGAGTGCGAGCAACAGGACTGCGCCCACTATTTGCAGGGCGCGTTGTGCGCCCTGGGAAAATTGAAAAGAGGGCAGAGAGAGAACGTCAGCTTTCCGTAACATGCTGTTCCAGTCTTTGTTGATCCTGTAGCCGCTGCATGGCCGCTGGGATTAGTTTACTTTCGGGGTTGGACTGCAATCCCTGCTCCCACACCTGCATGGCCTGTTGGTGTTTTCCAAGTGCCCATAGAGCTTCGCCCAGGTGTGCGGCAATTTCGTGGTCTTTCATCAGCTCGTGAGCTTTTTGCAGGTACCTCACGGCTTCGACGTGGTTGCCCAGGCGATGATGTGCCCAGCCCATGCTATCGATGATGGCGGGGTCGTCCGGGCTTAGTTCCAGTGCTTTAGTGATCAGTACCAGCGCCTCATCGAGGCGGTCGTCATAGGAAAGCAGTTTGTAACCCAATGTGTTAAGCAGGTTCGCATTATCCGGGTCGCGGGACAACAATTTACGCAAACCCAGTTCAAAATTTTCTACATCGCCGAGCTGCTCACTGGCCATTGCATGTGCGTAGACAAGGCGGTTGCTGTCGTCATTGCGCTTGAGGGCGTCCGCCAATAACGTCTGCGCTTCCTTCAAATAACCATGTTTGGTCAGCAACTCCGTCTGCAGCAGATAAAACTGTTCCTCCTGCGCGGGGTGGCGTTGGCGCAGTTCTTCAAACCACTCCTGGGCGCCCTCGGTGTTGCCACTGGCCGCAAGCAGGTTGGTGCCGCGGGTAATGGCCGGCACATAGTCGCCGCCGGGACGCACCATGCGGTAATGCGTCACCGCTTCTTCGATTTCACTGGTTTGTTCGGCAATGCCCGCGAGATAGAAGTGCGCGGCAGATTCGTGCTCTCCCAGTGCCAGCAGTTTTTCCAGCAGGGGTTTGGCGTTATCAAACTGATTGGTTTCGTACTGAATCAGGGCCAGCGAGAGAATCAGGTTGGCGTCGTTGGGGCGCTGTTTTACCAGCTCCACAAACTGATGCTGGGCCAGGTCCAGATCTTCCCGGATTAGCAGGCGGGCGTATTGAAGCCGCAGGCGGCTCTCCTTGGGATAAAGGTTGACGAGGTTTTCCAGCAGTCGGCGCGCCTCCTTGTTGCGCCCCATATCGATCAGGACATGAGATTCCAGTAGTGGGGCGTCGAGCAATGACGGGTCGCGCTCCTGAACCTGGCGAGTGAGTTTCAGGGCCTCTTCTGATCGTTTATTGGCGCGCAGCATCATTGCCAGCGCGAGGGATACCTCGTTGTTGTTGGGGTGTTTCAGCGACAGGCGCTGAAATTCAGGCAGGACTTTTGCCGCCAGTTCGTCGTTGTCCACAACGGTGGCGGCAACCGATTGCAGTGGCGCATCGGCGCCGAGATCCAGCGCCAGCTCCGCGTGGCGCATGGCGGCATCTAGCTCGCCGGCGAGGGTGAGCTCGGCAGTGGCGGCCAGCTGCGCATCCGGGTTCTCTGGCTCCAGTTCTACCCATAGCTGGGCAGAACGCAGGGCTGCGCGGCGCGCATTGAGGAAGCGCGCGATGCGGGTAGCGCGGGCGGCGATACCGGCATCCTTGGTGCGTTCAGCCTGGAAGTAGTAGTTGGCGAGGGCAAGGTCGTACTGCTCGCGGTTGCCGGCCACTTCGGCGACCAGCAGCGTGTAGAAAGTCTCGATAGGGAAAGGCCTGGTTTTGCTTTCAGGCTCGGCCACGGATTTGGTCGCTGGTTCGCCGGTCGGGTCGGTAGAAGGCGTGGCGGTGGTCGCCTGCCCGTCCGCTGGCTGCTCCGAGACGGATTCCGGCGTCTGGTCAGCGGCTGCGAGAGTGGGCGGGTTCTGCACACTGTGTGGTTGCTGGGTACAGGCGCACAGAACCGCCATCGAAACGGCCGCGGCCAGTCGTTTTCCGTGGCGGCACTCCGCTGGTTGCTGGAGCCGGGGGGCTGCCACTGTGCGCATAAGGCGTGGCGTTAACAGGGTGGCGAGCACTGGGAGGGAGAAAAGCTGCATATAAACGTGTCCGTACGTTCGCGCCACGCACCGTTTGGCGACCGGTCTCTGGCCGGGTCGTGGCGCTGAAGTCACTGCATCCGGCAGCAACCAAAGGCCAATCTTTGTGGTGAGGCGTCTGTTGGCGTATTTTTCCGGGTTATCGCCGTATAATTCTAGTTCTGAATTCTGTGTCCTGCGGTGCCGGCCCGAATCGAGCAACAAAGTCAGCACTTTTTTAAACCGACGGATAGCAGTTCTGCGCCGTCGTTGAGGCGCCTGTGATCAGGCTGGTTCGGTTGAGTCTGGCGCCTGATGGCCAGGTACCCCGGGAGGGCGGCTGTGCCGGCCCCGGCATGACGGCCAGGGACATACAATTGCAGCGATAGCTTGATACCGCTTGCACGGCGTGCGGCAGCCCCGGACAATGTGCGACCTTTTTACCGACAGAAGTACCATTTTCGGGACGGGTGTATAGAGGCACCCGGACGAGATGATGAGAGCCTATGCCGATCCTAGCTCTGGGAATCAATCACGATAGTGCGCCGGTTGCCGTGCGCGAGCGGGTTGCGTTCGCGCCCGAGGTGATGCCCAGTGCGCTGGCGGAAGCACGCGCGGCACTGGATTGTCGTGAACTGGCCATTCTCTCGACCTGCAACCGCACCGAGATTTACGGTGAGGTGACTCCTGAGTCTGTGCTGGCGTGGATATCCCGCTATCACGATGTCCCCATGGAGCAGCTGACCAGCTGTTACTACCAGTTCACTGATGAAACCGCTGTGCGCCATATGATGCGGGTAGCCTGCGGCCTGGACTCGCTGGTATTGGGCGAGCCCCAGATTCTTGGGCAGATGAAGTCCGCCTACGCAGTGGCGAGAGAGTCCGGCAGTGTCGGTTCTACCCTGCACAATGTGTTCCAGCAGGTGTTTTCGGTAGCGAAAAAAGTGCGCACCGAGACCGCTATTGGTGAAAACCCTGTCTCTGTGGCCTTCGCCGCGGTGTCGCTGGCGTCGAGGATTTTTACCGATCTCGGCCAGCAGACTGCGCTGTTGATCGGTGCCGGGGAAACGATCGAGCTGGTGGCCCGCCATTTGCTGGATAAAGGGGTGAAAAAGCTGATCGTTGCCAACCGGACTTTGCACCGGGCGCAATCGCTCGCGGAAGAGTTTGGCGCCGAGGCGATTCTGCTCGCCGATATTCCCAATGTTTTGCCGCGCGCGGACATCGTGATCAGCTCCACCGCCAGCCAGCTGCCTATTCTCGGTAAGGGCGCGGTGGAGACGGCGCTCAAGCAGCGCCGCCACAGCCCCATGTTTATGGTGGATATCGCGGTGCCCCGGGATATCGAGCCACAGGTGGGCAAGCTCGATGACGTCTACCTCTATACAGTGGACGATCTGCGCGGCGTGATTGACGAAGGCCGGCGCCTGCGCGAAAAAGCCGCCGAAGCCGCCGATCTGATCGTCGATTCTGCCGCCCACGATTTCATGCGCGAGCACCGCAGCCTGCGCGCGGTGGACTCCATTCGCAGTTACCGGCAACAAGCCCAGGGCATCAGCAAGGAAGAGCTGGAAAAAACACTGATCCAATTGCGCATGGGTGGTGACCCGGAACAGCTGATGGAGCAACTGGCCCGCTCTCTGACCAACAAACTGATTCACGCACCCACCGTGGCCCTGCGTCAGGCCACCGCCGATGGTGATCTGGAGCGGTTGCGCATCGCGCGGGAAATTATCGGCCTGGCCCCGGAAAAAGGGGGCCAGCAAATGGATGTATCGGCCACGTCGCCGGATAAGAAGAAACTCAAGTAATGAAAGCTTCTGTACAACAGAAACTCGACAACCTGGTGGAGCGCCACGAGGAAGTTTCCGCGTTGCTCGGCGATGCGGAAATCATCAGCGATCAGGACAAGTTCCGCGATCTTTCGCGGGAGTTTTCCGAGCTGGAAGAAGTGGTTAAGTGCTATAGCCGTTATAAGTCCCTGCAGGATGATATGGCCACCGCCCGCGAAATGCTCGATGAAAGCGATACAGAAATGCGGGAGATGGCGCAGGAGGAACTGCGCGAGGCCGAAGTGCAGGTGGAGCCGCTGGAAAAAGAACTGCAGACCCTGCTGTTGCCCCGCGACCCCAACGACCGCAAGAACGTCTATCTGGAAATTCGCGCCGGTACCGGCGGGGACGAAGCCGCTATTTTTTCCGGCGACCTGTTTCGCATGTATTCCCGCTATGCGGAAAAACAGGGCTGGCGCATCGAGGTAATCAGCGAAAACCCCGGTGAGCACGGCGGCTACAAGGAAATCATCACCCGTGTTGCCGGTGAAGAAGTCTACGCAAAACTGAAGTTCGAGTCCGGCGCGCACCGGGTGCAGCGGGTCCCGGAAACTGAGTCCCAGGGGCGTATCCATACTTCCGCGTGTACCGTGGCGGTGATGCCTGAACCAGACGAGCGCGATGCTATCGAGATTAATAAAGCGGACTTGCGCACCGATACCTACCGCGCCTCTGGAGCCGGTGGTCAGCACGTCAACAAAACCGACTCTGCAGTGCGCTTGACCCATATTCCTACGGGTATTGTGGTGGAGTGCCAGGACGAGCGCTCACAGCATAAAAACCGCGCCAAGGCCATGGCATTGCTGCAGGCCAAACTGAACAGTGCCCAGGAATCTGCCGCCGCCCAGGAAATTTCCGACGCGCGCAGAAACCTGGTAGGCAGTGGCGATCGCTCCGAGCGTATTCGCACGTACAATTTCCCGCAGGGCCGGGTGACCGACCACCGCATCAGCCTTACCTTGTACAAGCTAGATGAAGTGATGCAGGGCGCGCTGGATGAAGTGATCGGGCCGCTGCGCACCGAATACCAGGCAGACCAGCTGGCGGCCCTGGGGCAGAACTGATTCCGATGGCCACCGTAAAGGAAAACCTGCTGCGCGCGACGGAACTGGCAGAAAGCGACAGCCCGCGGCTGGACCTGGAGGTGTTGCTCTGCCACCTGCTCGGCAAGTCCCGTGCCTGGCTCTACACCTGGCCAGAACACTCGCTGGATGAATCCCAGCAAACTGAATTTGATGCCCTGGTAGCGCGGCGCATCGCCGGAGAGCCGGTGGCCCACCTCACCGGCAGCCGGGAGTTTTGGTCCCTGCCGTTAAAGGTCAATCGCTCCACTCTGATTCCGCGCCCGGACACCGAGGTGCTGGTGGAAACCGTGCTGTCGCTTTGCCCGCAAACTGAGGCAAGCGTACTTGACCTGGGCACCGGTACTGGTGCTATTGCCCTGGCACTGGCCAGTGAAAAAAAACACTGGCAGATCACCGCCGTCGATACCATGCCGGCGGCGGTGGCGCTGGCGGAAGAAAATCGAAAGTTGCTCGGTTTCCACAATGTGGAAATCCTGCAGAGCGACTGGTTTTCTGCACTGGCAGACCAGCGTTTTGATGTGATCGTCAGCAACCCGCCCTATATCGATACCCAGGATCCGCATTTACGAGAAGGTGACGTGCGTTTCGAGCCGTTGTCGGCACTGGTAGCGGATGAGCAGGGGCTGGCGGATATCCGCAAAATAGCGGCTGACGCCCGCGGTTTTCTCTCCCAGAATGGCATGCTTGCTGTGGAACACGGTTGGGAGCAGGGCAAGGCGGTAAGAAAAGTTTTCGCAGAACACGGCTATACCGAAGTGGAAACCCGTCTTGACTATGCCGGGCGGGAACGTATTACGCTCGGCCGATATCACAACGCTCTCCCGTAGGAGTCAGCTCTGCAGGCGAACAGCCAAGAGTTACGCCCGATCGCCTGCGAGGCAGGCTGTTACAGAAAGTCGCGCAAATGGCAGGATGCTCCCATGCACGATCACTCTCATCATCACCGCGGAAGCGGTCATCTGAAGCCCTTGGTCTGGGGTCTCGTTATCACGCTTACCTTTGCCGTGGTAGAAGCTATTGGCGGTTGGGTTTCCGGGTCCCTCGCGCTGCTCGGTGATGCCGGACACATGGTTACCGATTCTTTTTCTCTCGCTCTCGCTGCTATTGCGGCGCTGCTCGCACAGAAGCCCGCAAGCCGCGAAATGTCGTTCGGCTGGGGGCGTGCAGAAGTACTCGCGGCGATGGTCAACGCGGTACTGATGTTGCTGATTGTTGTTGGTATTTCCATTGCCGCATTTGACCGCCTGCGCAACCCACAGCCAGTTCAGGGCGGTATGGTGATGCTTATCGCGTCGATCGGGCTGTTGGTCAATCTCGTGGTCGCCTGGGTGCTACACCGGGGTGAGCAGACGTTGAATATCCGCGGTGCGCTGTTGCATGTGATGGGAGACTTGCTCGGCTCAGTGGCGGCGCTGGCAGCGGGTGCGGTGATTTACTTCACCGGCTGGACGCCGATCGATCCGCTGCTGTCCGTACTGATCTGCGCCCTGATCCTTTTTTCCAGCCTGAAATTGCTGCGCGATGCCGTGGACGTATTGATGCAGCGGGTGCCGCGGGAATTGAGCCTGCCCGTAGTGGGGGAAACCATGGTGGCGGTGGAAGGCGTGCGCTCGGTACACGACCTGCATATCTGGCGGCTGGACAGCAGAATGGTTTCGCTGTCG
Organism: Microbulbifer elongatus; assembly: GCF_020524885.1. GTDB lineage: Bacteria > Pseudomonadota > Gammaproteobacteria > Pseudomonadales > Cellvibrionaceae > Microbulbifer > Microbulbifer elongatus_A. The sequence continues at coordinate 179,487 of NZ_JAIVKJ010000005.1, forward strand.
GCGCACATTGTTGTAGACGACCTGGAAGCCTGGCCGCGAGTGCTGGAGCGTTTGCGGGAAACGCTGGGCCAGCGCTTCGATATTCAACATGTAACACTGCAGCCGGAGCCGTTGCAGTTTGATACCGCGCCGATTATCGACCGGGTTAGCCCGGGAAAATAGCGACGGTACCAGACTGAATTTTTCTTAGTCCTCTTCCCTGTCCTCGTCGTGCTCTGCTGGCGGTGCATCGCCTTCAGCGCTGGATTCCTCCGTCGCCTGTTCGGGTTGTTGCTCTGTGGTATTTGCGTCAGTTTGTTCAACCTCTGCGGGCTCCGCTTCTGCGGTCACTTCTTCCGGCGAACTGATCTGTTCCTCCGGTGCCTGGATTCCGATGTGATAGGCGGCAAATCCGGGTTGCACGACCTGGTTCATGGCCATACCCAACACGCGTCCATTGTATTGTGAGCGGATTTCCTTGCGCACATTGGTAATCGGGTTGGTAACCGTGCCCAGCAGGTCGCCCTTGCGCACGAATTCGCCCAGCTGCACCTTGCTGAAAATGATCCCGCCGGTGGTGGCGCGTTGCCAGGTTGAGTTGTAGTACACCGGTTCCGGGTCGCCCCACAGGCGGAATTTGCTCACCATCCCCAGCTGGTTCAGCAGGGTGCGAATGCCCTTCACGCTATGGCTGACCGAGGGCTCGTCCAGCACCATGGGAGCGCCGGCCTCCAGCGTTACCGTGGGAATACCGGATTCGACCGCGGCGCGGCGCAGGGTTCCCTTGGCGCCATCGCTGTGCAGTACCACCGTGGAGCCGAAGCCTTTGGTGAGTTTTACCACCTTCGGATTTTTCAGGTCACCGCGCAGCTGTGGCAGGTTGGTGCGGTAGAAAGATCCGGTGTGCAGGTCGACAATCGCATTGCATTGGGTAACGACTTCATCAAAAAATGAGCGCGCGATACGGGAGGCGGAAGAGCCGTGATCGTCGCCCGGGAAGTGGCGGTTCAGGTCCCGGCGATCAGTCAGATAGCGGGAGCCCCGATGGAAGCCCTGAAGGTTGACGATGGGCACCCCGATAACGGCGCCTTTCAATGTTTGCGGATCCAGGTTGTACATCACCCGGCGCACGGTTTCGATACCGTTCAATTCATCGCCGTGGATCGCCGCGAACAGGCACAGTGTCGGGCCGGTCTCCGCACCGTTAACCACCAGTACCGGCGTTGCACTGTAAACGCCTTCAAAATGCTGACTGGGTGACCAGGCCAGGCGGGTGGAGGTGGCTGGTGGCACTTCCGCGCCCAGCAGCTGCAACGCCTTGCCGACCGGTGCTTCCTGGGTGGGCTCGGTTGCAGGTTCTGCCGTGGGCTTTTTCGGGGATTCGGCCGCTGGGCTTTTCCGCTCAGCTTTGCTCTCAGGCTCTTCCTGCGGTGGTGTTGCCAGCTCCTGTTCACTGACCGGCTTGTCCAGCTCGATGCTTTTGGCTTTCGGCATCGGCTTTTCCGGTTGGTCGGCCGGGCTGGCATCGGTGGCCGGGCGTTTGCTGGCCTCCAGTTCTTCCGGGTTCTGTGGTGGTTGCTCGGATTGCGGTTCTGCGATTTGTGCCGAGGTACCCCCCACCGGTTCGCCATTCTCGTCCAACTCCTCCGCGATTAGCGGGGTGGCGTGGCAGGCGAGGGCAAGGATCAGGGGTAAGCTGGTAGAAAGGCTCGAAGAGCGGCGGCGCATGAACAACTCCGGTGCGTGCAATCAGGGAAATCAGTCAGTTTGCTGAGAGCGCGAGTATAGCCAATCGGTTCCCGGGAAATTGCGCGGCAATTGGCGGTTTTGTGATCTCGCGCGGATTAGCGTGCACTCACTAGCGCTGTGCGGCTTGTCTGCCGCAACCGCCAGATCAGCAGTATCGCCGCGGTGCCAAGGCCAATGCAGATACCCACCCAGTAACCGTAGACCCCCCAGAATTGCTCCCCCAGCCAGTAGGCTGAAGTCAGCCCCACCAGCCAGTAGGAAAACAGTTGCAGATACATGGGCACCCGGGTGTCCTTGTAACCGCGCAGCGCGCCCCAGGCCATGGCTTGGGCCACATCCACCAGCTGGAAGGCCGCAGCGAGAAGCAGCAGGTTGGTGGCCACGGCAATGATTTCCGGGTTGCTGGTGTAAGCGAGTACAAACAGGTTGCGCAGGCTAATCAGCACGATACCCGTACATAGGGCGTAAATAAGGCCACTGCCGACGCCCACAATACTGACAAATCGCGCTCGCTTGGGGCGCCCCTGGCCGAGTACCTGGGCGGTGCGGATACTGACTGCCTGGGCCAGCGCCAGTGCCACCAGATAGAAAATAGAGCCGATGCTCAGGCCGATCTGGTGTGCTGCGACAATAGTGGCGCCGTAAGCGGCCAGCAGCAGGGTAAGGCTGGCAAAGAAGGTAACCTCACTGGCAGCGCCAATGCAGATCGGCATACCCACTGCCAGCAGGTGCTTCAGGGTAGGCCAGTGTGGGCGCGGCGGCAGAAGTTTCAGATCGAGGGCGCGGTAAGCGGGGTCGTGGCCCGCGTGCCAGTAGAGAGCGATGGCGATACTCCAGCACACCATGCTGGTGGCCCAGCCGCAACCAGCCCCACCCATGGCGGGAATAGGGCCCCAGCCAAAGACAAACAGGATGTCCAGCGGGATATTCAGGGCCGCGGCGGCGAGATAGATCCGCATCACCGGTCGCACCTGCGCCATCCCCTCACAGTAGCCGCGCAGCGCACTGCCAAAGGCAAAGGGCAGGGTACCGGTAGCCAGCGCCATCAGATATTGCACCATGACCTTGCGCACCGGCTCTTCGGTCTGGATCCACTGGCTCCAGAGGGGCGCTGCTAACAAAGCGCCGGCCACCAGCAGGCCGCCGATCAGTGCAATCCATACCGACTGGCTCATCTGTCGCGCGCAACCCTGCTCGTTGCGGGCGCCGCGCAGGTTGGCTACCACCGGCGATACGGCTGCGAGCATGCCGATCAGGGTGACAGCGCAAACCGCCCAGATACTGGAGCCCAGCGCCAGCCCCGCCAGATCCACCTCGCCGGACTGCCCGGCAACAATAGTGTCGGTGACCCCCATGCTGACCACCGCCAGGTTGCTCACCACCAGTGGGCCACCCAGCTTGGTGAGGTGGCGCAGCTCCGTGGCTGTGGCGCGTTTGTAGAGTCTGAACATCGGATTGCTATTGGCGATAGTTGGCGATAGATAGCAGCTGGCTAAACTGATCGAACTCGGTCCGCGCGAAGTGTAAGAAATCACGGCCTTCGGCGACCAGTCTTCGGTAAATAAAAACGTGCTGCAATCAGTATTGAAGAAAACGGGAGCGGATTATGGATGGGGCACACAGCGGGTTCAATCGGATTTACAGCTGTTTTCTGCACTCGCTGCGGCCACTGGATGGACTGGGGCCGCTGGCATTGCGCCTCTTCCTCGGTCCCATTTTTATTCTCGCCGGCTGGAACAAGATTAACGGGATCGACAATGTAGCCGCCTGGTTCGGCAACCCAGACTGGGGGCTTGGGTTGCCCGCTCCGGTATTGATGGCCTGGTTGGCGGCGCTGACGGAGTTTCTTGGTGGCATCGCGCTGGTGCTTGGCTTGGGGGTGCGCCTCGCCGCCATCCCCCTGATGATCACCATGGCGGTTGCTGCAGTAACCGCTCACTGGCAGTACGGCTGGCATGCGTTGCCGGAGCAGACGCTCACCATGCCCTGGGAGTGGCGCAAAGATCTGATTGAAGAGGCGGTAGCGCGTAAGGAAAAAGCGGTGGAGCTGCTCGAGGCCTATGGCAATTACGCGTGGCTTACCGAAGCGGGTAATTTCACCGTGCTGAAAAATGGTATTGAGTTTGCGGCCACTTACTTCGTGATGCTGTTGGCGCTGCTGTTCACCGGGGGCGGGCGCTTTGTGAGCCTCGACTACTGGATTGCCCGCCGCCGCGGGTTACTGCAGGAGTGATACAGGATTGAGATGAGAACCTTGGGGAAAATGCACCATTAGCTCGCCTTTCCCATATAGATGATATACTCGCCGATTATTTAACCCGTTTCCGTGGCCTGCCGGTCACGTGACTACCCGGTTTGGCCATTTGCGGCCCGCCGGCGCAATTGAGCGAGCAATCTTTTGATAGGCAAGTTTTTCCGTCGTTCGTCTGACAAGTCCGAATCCACTTCCGAGGGCCAGAAGTCGGCCTCATCAAAACCTGAGCAGAGTGCCGGTAACGCTCGCCAAGAGGGCGCTAGTGAGGGCACCAAAGGGCGCCAGCGCGACCGTCGTCGAGGTGGTGCGAAAGGTGCGAGTAAAGGTGCCGGCAAGGGCGGTGAAGGTTCTCGTGGGCGCAGCGCGGCGAAGAAGGCCCCGCAGAAGCCCTGGAGCCTCGACGAGTTTCAGGTGCCGGAGCAGGAAGGTAAAGTACGCTTCCACGACCTCGACCTGCCGCTGCCGCTGATGCACGCCATTGCGGACCTCGGTTTCCAGTACGCCTCTCCTATTCAGGGCCAGTCTCTCCCCCATACCCTGAATGGTCACGACCTGGTAGGTAAAGCCCAGACGGGTACCGGCAAGACCGCGGCCTTCCTGATCACCGTTATCGACGACCTGCTCAAGAATCCGTTTGATGGCCAGCGCTACGCTGGTGAAGCCCGCGCGCTGATCATTGCGCCCACCCGCGAGCTGGTAATGCAGATCGCCGACGACGCCAAGGGGCTGTGCAAGTACACCGATCTGGAAATCCACACCCTTGTAGGAGGTATGGATTACCAGAAACAGCAGAAAGCGTTGAATGAGCGTCTCGTGGATATTCTGGTGGCCACCCCCGGTCGTCTGCTGGACTTTGTCAGTAAACGCGACTGCTTCCTCGATCAGACTGAAATCCTGGTGATCGATGAAGCGGACCGCATGCTGGATATGGGCTTTATTCCCGATGTGCGCCGCATTGTGCGCCAGACCCCGCGCAAGACCCACCGCCAGACCATGTTCTTCTCCGCCACCTTCACCCCGGAAGTGGACGACCTGGTGGAGCAGTGGACGACGGAACCGGTGATTGTAGAAATCGAACCGGAGCGCGTGGCGACGGAATCGGTCACCCAGCATGTGTACCTGGTGTCAGGCGATGAGAAGTATCCGCTGCTGTATAACATCGTGCAGCAGGACGACGTGGAAAGCCTGATCGTCTTCGCCAACCGTCGCGACCAGTGCCGCCGTTTGCATGAAAACCTGCTGGCGCACGGTATTAACGCGGGCCTGTTGTCGGGTGAAGTAGCACAGAACAAGCGTGTGCGTACCCTGGAAGATTTCAAGACCGGAAAATCCAAGGTGCTGGTCGCCACCGATGTGGCCGGCCGCGGTATCCATATTGACGGCATCAGCCACGTGGTGAATTACACCCTGCCGGAAGAGCCGGAAGATTACGTGCACCGAATCGGTCGTACCGGTCGTGCGGGCAAGAGCGGTACCTCTATCAGCTTCGCCTGTGAAGATGATGCGATGCGCCTAGAGCCGATCGAGGGTCTGCTGGGCAACAAGCTGAAGTGCGAAGTGCCGCCGGAAGAGTTGCTGGTAGCGCCGCCGAAGGTGCATGTAAAACGCAGCAGTGGCGGCGATCGCAATGATCGCGGCGGTCGTGGTGGAAGCCGCGGCGGGCGCAGTGGCGGTGGACGTCCGCGCCGGTAATTCCTTTCTTTATTGTACTGCCCGGGACGCATCCGACCCCGGGTAGCCACCTTCTTTAATCCCGGCCGACCGGGTTTCCGTCAGTCTTTCAGCAATTGCTTGCGATACTCCCTGAGTAGCTTGCGACGTGCTTTGGAGACGGTGGGATAACACATATTCATTTCATTCAGCGCCTTGAGCACTGCGCTCGCAACAATGAGGCGCATGTTTTTTTTGTCGTCTGCGGGCACTACATACCAGGGAGCGTGCGGGGTGGCAGTCTCATTGATCATATCCTCAAACGCGCGTTGATAATCGTCCCAGAAACCGCGTTCTTTCAGATCCGTCTCCGAGAATTTCCAGTTCTTTTCTGGCTCATCAATACGGGATAGAAAGCGCTTGCGCTGTTCGCCGCGAGAAAGATTAAGGAAAAACCTCAGTGTGACGGTGCCATTGTCTGAGTTGTAGCGCTCGAGAGAGCGGATGGCTTCAAAGCGGCTGGCAAAAAGTGCGTCCAGGTCGCGCGTATGCTCACCCGGTATTTTCTGGTATTTGGTAACCAGCTCGGGGTGCACACGGCACACCAGCACTTCTTCATAATAAGATCGGTTGAAAACCCCGATATTGCCGCGCTTGGGCATGACGATGGAGGTGCGCCAGAGGAAGTTGTGCTCCAGCTCCGCGCTGGTGGGGTGTTTGAATGAAGTGATTTCCACACCGTGTGGATTGACGCCGTTAAAAACCGCGCGGATGGTTCCGTCCTTACCTGCCGCATCCAGCGCCTGAAAAACGGTCAGCAGGCTGTAGCGGTTGTGCGCGTACATGATTTGCTGACGTTCATCGATGGCGCCGCGTAATTTGCGAATCCTTTTCTGGTAATCCTGCTTGTCCCGGTAGAGAGGATCGATCCGGGTAGGGCAACTTCCCCGTCGATACTTCTTCTCACCGTCGAATCGGATTCCCTTCCAGTCGATGTCCATTTGCCTGTCATGCTCCGCCGCCGGTCTTGCCTCTATTCAAGGTTAGACTCTTGGCTAGAGAGGCGGCGGGCGTTGAGGCTCTCGGCCGGTAGGCCCAGTCTTCAGGGTTACTTCTTGGGGCCGTCGATCCCTTTTGGCCACTTCTTTTCGGCGGGAGTGCTGGCGCTGGAGGTCGTGGCTTGCGCCGGAGCGGTCGGCACGGCGGCGCCATTTGGTCCCCCATTTGGACCTTGTCCGGGGTCGCCTTCGGCCCAGATGCGCTCCACCCACAATGCGGTGCCGCCGGCCACGGCAGCAGGCATAACGAAGATGTTGAGTATCGGCACCATCTTCGCCAGCATCACTGCGCCACCAAAGCCCAGGGTGGTGAACTTCTTGCGCATCAGTACGGTTTTCAGTTCAGAAAAAGAGCGCTGGTGGTTGTCCAGCGGGTAATCCACGTACTGGATGGCCATGCACCAGGCGCCCCAGAGGGCACCGAGAATGGCGGGGATGAAGACTGTCCAGCTGGTAAGCAGGGCGATGATGAAGATCACGATACCCCAGCCGATAAAGTACATCAGCTTGCGCAGCTCGCGCCCGAGGGTGCGGAATACCATGCTGTGCAGGGCTTCCGGGGGCGGCGGGTGGCCGGTGAGCAGCTCTTCGACCTTTTCCGCGAGGAAGCCGTTAAACGGTGCGGCAATAATGTTGGTAATGATGCCGAACAGGTAGCCGTACACAAAGAAGAACAGCAGCACCACGACAATGGCAATCAACCACGCCAGCCACTGGAATACACTCGCGGCCCAGTCTGCGCCCTTGGCCAGGATCGCGCGCCACCAGGACATGTTGGAGGTATCGACGGGGGTGTCGGAAAGCAGGCTGCCGATATAGCTGCCGAGGTCGTCGAACTGGCTGATCATCAGGGCGCCCAGTGCGATAAACAGCACCAGGTTGATGAGCAGGGGGATAATGATGAATGGGCGCAGCTCTTTCCGGGTTAGCAGCTGCGCCCCCCGGATCAGTGCGTGTACGCCGTGTGCCGGGTTGGAAGTCATGACTTACTGCGCTCCTGCTGCCTTCAGAATGTCAGCATACTCGGCACTCTGCTCATGTTCGCTGATTCGCGCCAGCAGTGTCTGCCCTTCCGGGCTCTGGCTGTTCAGGTCCAGTCCCTGTTCCTTGAACATGCGCACGAAGGTTTCAAAATTCTCCGCCTTCATGCCGCGGTAAGCGCGCTCCAGCAGGTAGAAATCCCGATTGAACCCTTCCGGGGCTTCACCAACTAAAAAGCCGGCGATACGTTCATCGTCGAATACTTCGCCGAGGACTTTTTGTTTGTCTTTTTTCAGGCTCACTTGTTAATTCCTTTTTGGTCTGTTATTGCTCTTGTGGTCGTGCCACCTTTGCTACCTGTTGGGCAGTTTGGTGGCGGCGCTGCCGCCGGTATTTGTTTGCGAAACACGCCGTGAACCCATCCATGGGGGCTCTTCCGCGAGGTCCCTCTCGCGGAAGGTTTCGCAAACAAATACCGGCGACATCGCCTTAGCATGTGAGTTTTTTGCCTTCGACAATCAGCTCGAAGTGCAGTTGTTCGAATTGAAGGTCAGGTGCCGGGGGAGGCTTTTCGAAAGCGTCAGCGACAGGGACGTCGCTGACGCAGCGTACAGGGATGTATTCCCAGGGGGACGCCTAGTTCGGTTTCGAAAAGCCTCACCCGGTGCCTGGCTGCCACCGGTGGTGCTAAAAAACGTACCTCCGGGATAAGTCGTCAGAGAAGCGCGTCCAGTTTCTCTTTCAGGATCTTGTTGATCATCTGCGGATTCGCCTGTCCCTTGGAGGCCTTCATGATCTGGCCTACAAAGAAGCCCATCATCTTGGGGCGTTTGTCCGGATCGGCGTTGCGGTAGTTTTCCACCTGGGAAGTCGAGGCTGCAATCACATCATCTACCAGTTTCTCGATAGCACCCGTGTCGGAAACCTGCTTAAGACCCTTGGCTTCAATTACTGTGTCCGCATCGCCGTCACCATTCGCCATCGCCTCAAACACCTGCTTGGCGATCTTCGATGAAATGGTGTTGTCCTTGATACGCGCAATCAGACCCGCCAGGTGCTCCGCAGAAACTGGAGAATCCTCGATGGATTTCTCCTCGCGATTCAACAGCGCCGCCAGCTCACCCATTACCCAGTTTGCAGCGAGTTTCGCTTCGCCGGACTTGGCCGCTACCTGCTCGAAGTAGTCCGCAGTCGCCCGTTCCTGGGTTAGCTGATCTGCATCGTAGGCGGATAGGCCGTAGTCCTTCTCAAACCGTGCGCACTTCGCATCCGGCAGCTCCGGCAACTCGCCGCGAATCTGCTCCACGTAATCATCGGTGAGTACCACCGGCAACAGGTCCGGGCAGGGGAAGTAGCGGTAATCATTGGCTACTTCCTTGCTGCGCATGGAGCGGGTTTCGTTTTTGTCCGCATCGTACAGGCGGGTTTCCTGTGTCACCTTGCCACCGTCTTCGATCAGGTCGATCTGGCGCTGGGCCTCTACCTTGATGGCCTTCTCGATAAACCGGAAGGAGTTCAGGTTCTTGATTTCGGTGCGTGTACCCAGTTCCTCTTCGCCCTTGAGACGTACGGAAACGTTGGCGTCGCAGCGTAGGGAGCCCTGGGACATGTCGCCGTCGGAAATACCGAGGTAGGTAACGATGCTGTGGATCTTTTTCAGGTAGGCAACGGCTTCCGCGGCGCTGCGCATATCCGGCTCGGACACGATCTCGATCAGCGGCGTGCCCGCGCGGTTCAGGTCGATACCGGACATGCCGTGAAAGTCTTCATGCAAAGACTTGCCCGCGTCTTCTTCCAGGTGCGCGTGGTGCAGGCGCACGGTCTTGCTACTGCCGTCTTCCAGGTGAATCTCGATCTGGCCTTCGCCGACGATCGGTTGTTCCAGCTGGGTGGTCTGGTAGCCCTTGGGCAGGTCCGGATAGAAATAGTTTTTGCGCTCGAACACGGAGCGCATACCGATTTCTGCATTCATGGCGAGGCCGAACATCACCGCGAAGCGAAAAGCTTCCTCATTCGGCACCGGCAAGGTACCCGGCATGGCCAGGTCTATTGCGCAGGCCTGGGTGTTCGGTTCGGCACCAAAGGCGGTGCTGGCGCCGGAGAAAATTTTTGATTGGGTGGCCAGTTGCACGTGCACTTCCAACCCGATAACGACTTCCCATTCCACGTCGCTTCTCCTTATTCCTACTTATTCTGCTGCCGGGGCGGTTTTTTGATGCCAGTCACTGGCCTGCTGGAACTGGTGCGCCACATTGAGCATGCGTGCCTCGTCCAGGTAGTTGCCAATGAGCTGCAGGCCGACGGGCAGGCCGTGGGCGAAACCGCAGGGGATGGACATGCCGGGCAGGCCGGCCAGGTTGGTGGCAATGGTGTAAATGTCTTCCAGGTACATGGCCACCGGGTCGGCATTTTTCTCGCCCAGCTTGAACGCGGGGTTGGGGGCGGTGGGGCCCATGATCACGTCGACTTTCTGGAACGCGTCGACGAAGTCCTGCTTGATCAGGCGGCGCACCTGCTGGGCCTTGTTGTAGTAGGCGTCATAGTAACCGGCGGACAGGGCGTAGCTGCCGACGAGGATGCGGCGTTTCACTTCCTCACCGAAACCTTCGCCGCGGGAGCGCATGTACAGGTCGCGCAGGTCCGCGGGGTTTTCACAGCGATAGCCATAGCGCACCCCGTCAAAGCGGGACAGGTTGGCGGAGGCCTCTGCCGGGGCAATCACGTAGTAGGCGGGTACCGCCAGCTTGCTGTGGGGCAGGCTGACCTCCACCAGCTCCGCGCCGAGCTTTTCGTAGGCCTTCAGTGCTTCCTGAACCCGCGAGCCCACCTCGCTGTCGAGGCCCTCGCCGAAATACTCTTTCGGTACACCGATCTTCAGGCCCTGGATGCTGTCATTCAGCCTGGCGGTATAGTCTTCGCGCGGGCGGTCGAGGCAGGTGGAGTCTTTTTTGTCCGGGCTCGCCATGACGGACAGCATCAGCGCGGCGTCTTCCGCGGTGCGGGCAATGGGGCCGCCCTGATCGAGGCTGGAGGCAAACGCAATCATGCCCCAGCGCGATACGCGCCCGTATGTGGGCTTCAGGCCGGTAGTACCGGTCATTGCCGCTGGCTGGCGGATGGAGCCGCCGGTATCGGTGGCGGTGGTGCCGGGGACCAGTTGCGCGGCGACCGCGGCGGCGGAACCGCCGGAGGAACCACCGGGAATACGGTCGAGATCCCAGGGGTTTTTCACCGCGCCGTAATAACTGGACTCATTGGAAGAGCCCATGGCGAACTCGTCCATATTGGTTTTACCCAGGCTGACGGCGCCGGCCTGCAGGAAGTTCTCCACCACGGTGGCGTCGTAGGGGGGTACAAAATTGTCGAGCATCTTCGAGCCGCAGCTGGTGCGGACACCGTTGGTGGTGAAGATGTCTTTGTGGGCAATGGGCACGCCGCACAGGGCCGGGGCGTCGCCCTGGGCCAGTCGCGCGTCGGCGGCGGCGGCGTCTTTAAGGGCCTGGTCGCCGGTGACGGTAATAAAACTGTTGAACTGGCTGTCCAGCTGCTGGATACGCTCCAGCAAATGGCTAGTGATTTCGACGCTGGAGAACTGTTTGTCGCGTAGGCCGCGGATGATCTCGGCGATGGTCAACTGATGCATTGGAAATCCGGTTTCTTGTCTATTCTGTATTCGCGTACGGTCCGGTGGGGGGATCGCGGGGTTGGTCTTTGCCCCGTTAGTCGATCACCTTGGGTACCAGATAGAGGCCCGCTTCCGACTGGGGGGCCAGGGCGAGGAATGCTTCGCGACGGTTGGGCTCGGTCACTTCGTCTTTGCGCAGGACCTGCACTTCGTCCAGGGGGTGCGCCATGGGCTCGACGCCGTCGGTATTGACCGCCTGCAGCTGGTCTACCAGTTGCAGTACGTCACCGAGGCGGCTGCTGACTTCGTCAATGGTTTCTTCGGAAATGGCGATGCGGGCCAGTTCGGCCAGCTTTTCAACGGTTTGCGCGTCCACGGCCATGGGGTTAGAGACTCCAGCTTCTCATTGGCTAATTTGCGGCCGGGCCCGGTTTTCCGGGGCCGGCGGGTACAGAAGGAGCGCAAATTTAGCATATCTGTGGGGGAATCTCTTTATGCTTATTTATTAAGGGGCTCCTGAGCCTTGCCCTGAACCCGCGCCGTTGTTAGAGTTTGCCGATTCTGGCCATGGTCCATAGCCGCTGGCCTATTTGACGATGATCGGACGAAAACGCTGTCCGGAACACAGAATTATTTGTGCTGACTAACTACCCTGTAACGCTTTCCCCGCCGGGAGCGCCTCGGGGGCTCCAGTCGGCGCTCACGGCACCTGACCCAGCTTGGGTGTTGTATCTCAGAATTAAGGTAATCGAATTCCATGTTTAAACGTTTGCGGGGCATGTTCTCCAGTGATCTCTCCATCGACCTGGGTACTGCCAATACGCTGATCTACGTACGCGATCGCGGCGTAGTCCTCGATGAACCCTCTGTTGTCGCCATTCGCCATTACAACGGCACCAAGATCGTGGAAGCGGTAGGTGTGGAAGCGAAGCGCATGCTGGGCCGCACCCCGGGCAACATCACGGCTATCCGCCCGCTGAAAGACGGTGTGATCGCGGACTTCCAGGTCACCGAGAAGATGCTGCAGCACTTTATCAAAAAAGTGCACGAAAACAGCTGGATGCGCCCGAGCCCGCGGGTTCTGGTGTGCGTGCCTTGCCAGTCTACCGAAGTGGAGCGTCGCGCTATTCGCGAATCCGCCCTCGGTGCCGGTGCCCGCGAAGTGTGGCTGATTGAAGAGCCCATGGCCGCGGCCATCGGTGCCGGCCTCAAGGTTGAGGAAGCCAGCGGTTCCATGGTTGTGGACATCGGTGGCGGTACTACCGAGATTGCGATCATCTCCCTGAACGGTGTGGTCTACTCAGACTCTGTGCGTATCGGTGGCGACCGCTTCGACGAGGCCATCGTTAACTATGTGCGTCGCAACTACGGCAGCGTGATTGGTGATGCCACCGCCGAGCGCATCAAAGAAGAGATCGGCTGCGCCTACGCAGGCAGCGAAGTGCGCGAGATCGACGTGCGCGGCCGCAATCTGGCAGAAGGGGTACCGCGCAGCTTTACCCTGAACAGCGACGAAATTCTGGAAGCCCTGCAGGAGCCACTGACCGGTATCGTGCAGGCAGTGAAGAGCGCGCTGGAGCAGTCCCCCCCCGAACTGGCTTCTGATATCGCCGAGCGCGGTATGGTGCTTACCGGTGGTGGCGCGCTGCTGCGGGATCTGGACCGTTTACTGATGGAAGAGTCCGGCCTGCCGGTGATCGTCGCCGACGACCCGCTGACCTGTGTTGCCCGTGGTGGTGGCCAGGCGCTGGACATGATGGACAAGAGCCGCCTGTATCTGGTTTCCAACTGATCGGAACCCGTCTGGTGCGGCCGCGCTCAGGGACTATACCCATAGCAGGTATACGAGTGCGGCCGATTCTCCCGCGTACGGACACGCGCAATAGCCAATAACAATATTCTTGCTGAACAGGTCGATGGGGGCCGCCCATTAAACCGCTATTTACCCGAGGTCCGTCGCCGGAATCCCGCATCGTTGTGCTGGGACTGGCGGCGACTGCGCTGATCCTGATCAACCTCTACACCGATTGGCTTGATCCGGTGCGCGAGCGCCTCTCCAGTCTTGCCGCCCCTTTCTACTGGCTGACCGACACTCCCTCTCGCGTGGGCGACTGGGCCGGTGAACAGTTGCGCACCCGAGAAGAGCTGTTGGAAGAAAACAGCCGTCTTCAGCACCAGGTGATGCTGCTGGAGCAGCAGACCCAGCTACTCGCCGCCGTGCGCGCTGAAAATACCCAGCTCAAGGAATTGATGAACTCTGCCGAGAGTGTCGATCAGCGCGTGCTGGTGGCGCAGGTAATCGGCGTGTCACCGGACCCGCTGGAGCATGTGGTGATCATCGACAAGGGGCGCAGCGATGGCGTGCGCCAGGGTGCGGCGATCATGGATGCAAGCGGACTGCTGGGGCAGGTGATCGAGGCCGGGGACATTTCCAGTCGGGTACTGTTGATTACCGATGCCAACCATGCGCTGCCGGTGCAGGTACTGCGCAACAGTGTGCGCGCGGTGGCAGAGGGCACTGGCGACCTCTATCGCCTGAAACTGCGCCACCTCGCCAACACCAGCGATATCCGTGAGGGCGACCTGTTGCTCAGCTCGGGTCTCGGTGGCCGCTTCCCGGCGGGCTACCCGGTGGGCGAGGTGATTTCCGTCAAGCGCGATCCAGGCCATGCCTTCGCCGATGTGGACGTGCAGCCCCGGGGGCGGATGAATCGCAGCCGGTTTGTGATCGCGGTCATTGAGCAGCCGTCCACTGAGCTGCCCGCAGAGAGTGGGTTTGAGCCGGAGTCGGACAGCGGCCTCGAGCCCCGGGATTGAAGCCATGGAAGCTCACAACCGCTGGTTTATCCTGCTGACGATATTTTTTGCCCTGTTATTGTCCGTGATGCCTTTGCCCACCAACTGGCTCTGGTTTCGCCCTGCCTTCTGCGCGCTGCTGGTGATTTTCTGGACCACCCGTATGCCCCAGGAACTGGGAGTTGGCTTTGCCTGGATGGTCGGGTTGGTGGAGGATCTGGTGACTGGCTCAACCCTGGGGGCGCATGCACTGGCGCTGGCGGTTCTGGCGTATTTCAGCCTGCTCACCTACCGCCGCACCCGGGCGTTCAACCCGGGCCAGCAATTGATGTGGATTTTTGTGCTGGTGGGAATCCACCAGTTGCTGGGCAACTGGGTACACAGTCTGGCAGGCCGGGCGGTACCGGGTCTTACCTTTCTGTGGCCGGCACTGACCACCGCACTGCTGTGGCCACTGGTGACTCCCTGGTTACATGGGATGGCTTCCCGGCTTCAAATTCGCTGACCTGAGCCACCCGGGAAGCGTGACCGCGCAAAATAGTGTTAAGTCCTGCACTCAGTGCGGTCATTTTTCGAGCGCTGACGCTATAATCAGGCCCTCAGCCGACCATATTTATGACTCTAATAACCATAAGCCTTGCCCGTGCCCAGATTCGACACCAATACGACCGACACACAGCAGCCTGACAGACAGGAATCTGGTACCCGGCAGCGCCTGATCCTCGCCTCCGCCTCCCCGCGGCGTGCGGAGCTGCTGATGCAGATCGGCGTGACGTTTTCTTCCGCCGCGACTTCCGTTGAAGAGCGCCGCAGCCCCGACGAAGCGCCTGAGGCCTATGTGCTGCGCCTGGCTCAGGAAAAGTCCCGCGCTGGTCTGGCGCTGCTGGACAATCCCAGCACCTGGTCCCTGGGGGCTGATACCCTTGGGGTGGTCGATGGCGAGATCCTGGAAAAACCGCGCGATTTCACCGATTTTGCCCGCATGATGCGCCTGATGTCCGGGCGCGAGCACTCGGTGCTGACCGCCATCTGCCTCACCGGGGCAGGGCAATCGTTCAGTGAGGTGGTAGAGACCCGGGTTCGGTTTCGTGAACTGGATCGGAGATTGATCGAGGGGTACTGGAGCACCGGAGAACCCGCCGACAAAGCGGGTGGTTATGGCATTCAGGGCATGGGTGCGCTGCTGGTGGAATCCATTCACGGCAGTTACAGCAATGTGGTGGGGCTGCCACTGGAGACCCTGGCAGGCTTTCTGGAGCAAGCGGGAATTCCCTACTGGCAGTTCGACAAGCGCACCGCCGGTCAGGCGGCCGGCCCAGGGACGGTTTAGGAGTTACCCCTAGTGAGCGAAGAATTACTCATCAATGTGGCGCCGATGGAGACCCGTGTGGCGCTGGTTGAAAACGGTGTGTTGCAGGAAGTCTATCTGGAGCGCACCGCCAGCCGCGGTATTGTCGGCAATATCTACAAGGGCAAGGTGGTGCGCGTGCTGCCGGGGATGCAGGCGGCGTTTGTGGATATCGGCCTCGAGCGGGCGGGTTTTATCCACGCTTCGGATATAGCGCCATTGGATGAAGAAGGCATGGAGTCCCGCGAGGGCGAAGTGGCAGATATCCGGGCACTGGTGCGCGAGGGGCAGTCGCTGGTGGTGCAGGTGGTGAAGGACCCCATCTCCAGCAAGGGTGCACGCCTGACCACACACCTCTCCGTTTCTGCCCGCTACCTGGTGTATATGCCGCAGACCCGCCACATTGGTATCTCCAACCGCATCGAAGACGAGGCGGAGCGCGAGCGCCTGCGCGAGCTTGTGGACCTGGCGTCGGGGAAACTCGCCGAGGAAGGCCACAGCGGTGACGGTGGGTTTATCCTGCGCACGGTGGCGGAGGGCGTGAGCGAGGAAGAGTTGTTGCGCGACATTCCGTTCCTTTACAAGCTGTGGAATGAATTGGAGCAGCGCATTAAGATTGAGAAAGAGCCGGCGATCATCTACGAGGACCTGCCCTTATTCATGCGTGCCCTGCGGGACCTTGCCCGCCCGCACACCGAAAAAATCCGTATCGACTCCCGCGAGGCCCACGCCCGCGCGGCCAAATTCACCAGTAAGTATGCTCCGGAAATTGCGCCGCGGATCGAACACTATCCCGGCGAACGCCCGCTGTTTGACCTCTATGGTGTCGAGGAGGAGATCCGCAAGGCGCTGCAGAACAAGGTCACCCTCAAATCCGGCGGCTACCTGATCGTCGAGCAGACCGAGGCCATGAGCACCATCGATGTAAATACTGGTGCGTTTGTCGGTCATCGCAATCTCGAAGAGACCATCTTCAAGACCAACCTGGAAGCGGCCACCGCGATTGCCCGCCAGTTGCGCCTGCGCAACCTGGGGGGAATCATCATCATCGACTTTATCGATATGCAGGACACCGAGCACCAGCGGCAGGTATTGCGCACCCTGGAAAAATCCCTGGAGCGGGATCACGCCAAGAGCAGTATCACCGGTGTTTCCGAGCTCGGGCTGGTGGAGATGACGCGCAAGCGCACTCGCGAGTCCCTGGGGCAGATGTTGTGCGAGCCCTGTTCGGTGTGTGCCGGTCGCGGCACCCTGAAAACCGCAGAAACCGTGTGTTATGAAATCTTTCGCGAGATCATTCGCGAGGCGCGGGCCTACGACAGTGAAAAGATCATGGTACTTGCCAGCCAGGTGGTGATAGACCTGTTGCTGGATGAAGAGTCCGCGAATGTGGCGGACCTGGAAGAGTTTATCGCGCGTCCCATCCAGTTCCAGGTGGAGCCCATCTACAACCAGGAGCAGTACGACATTGTACTGGTGTGAGTTCACCACAGGCGCCAGTTGCGGTGGCCATATCCTGCGCGTAAGCAGCTTCGGGAGGAGATCCTGATGCTGTGGCTGCGCTGGTTTGTCCGCAAATTCTGGCTGCTGGTCGTGGTACTGGTGATCTCCCTGGCAATTCTGGTGCAGACTGGTCGCCTGTTGTCGCCACAAGTGGGCAAATACAGCCCACAAATCGGCGACTGGTTTTCCGAGCGCCTCGGTGCCCCGGTGCAACTGGAGCATATCTCGCTGCGTTGGCAGGCGCTGGAAGTGGCACTGCAAATCGATGGCCTGAAAATCGGCGAGTCTGGGCAAGTAAAGCTCGAGCGCGGCCTGTTTCACCTGGACCTGCTGGCCAGTATCTGGAACCGGGAACTGATCTGGAAAAACCTGGAGGTCGATGGTTTCTCCGCGCAACTGGAGCAGCACCCGGATGGTGGCTGGCAGGTGCAGGGCTTCCCGCTGGTCGCCGCGCCAGCAAAGAACAAGTCCGATGCCGGAGTGCGTCTCGGAGACCCCGCGCGGATTTTCCAGTTGGGACCGAAAGTACTGGTACGCGACGCCAGCATCGGCCTGACCCTGACCGACGGCCAGTCGGCAAACCTCGACCTGCGTGAAATCCAGCTGGAAAACAGCGGTCAGTTCCACCGCCTCGTGGCCCGGGCTTTTGTAACCGGCGCCATGGAAAGCCTGCACTCTGGTGAAGAAAGCCTGCGCCTGGTGCTGGAAGGACGCGGCAATCCTCGCAACAGCGATGAATTTTCTCTCAAGGGTTATGTGCAGCTAAACGAACTTCTGGTGGATTCCGACCTGGTGGGTTTGCTCTTTCAGCTGTCGCCACTGCCGGAAAAACTCTACTGGCCTGGACGCAAGCTCGCCGGCGGCCGTCTGTGGCTCAGCTCAGATGCCGCAAACGGTTACAGCCTGCGAGGGGACCTTAGCCTTGCCCAGGTTGCCCGCGGTGATAATGACGCGGGTGCCAACGGGGGCGCAGAAGAGGGCAGCGAAGCGGAGCCGGTTGTCCACAAGCGCGGGGCGCTGGAAAACCTGAATGCGCTGTCCAGCAATATTTCCGGACGCTGGCTCCCGGGAGACTCCTGGGAGCTGGTGCTGCAGCAGCTTGGACTCAACTGGCAGCAGCTTGAAGTACCCGACGTCAACGTGCAGGCCAGCGGAGATCAGCACGGCAATCTGCAGTTAGCGGTCGATCAGATAGAGCTGCAGGCCTGGCACCGCGTGCTCAAGGTGCTGGAATTGATTCCCGAGAAGGCGGACGAGTGGCTCAACGCCCTGGATCCCACCGGGGATCTACAGAATGTACGCCTATCCCGTCAGGGAGGTGAACTGACCGTGGCGGCCAATCTGCATAATGTCGTGGCCGGTGCGCATCGCGGTGCGCCAGCGGTAACCGGCGTGAATGGCTACTTGTCCCTGAACGGCAAGGGTGGCCGGGTGGAGCTGGCGAGCCGCGATGGTTTCAGCGCGCACTTCCCTGCGCTGTACGAAGCGCCTTTCGAATTTGGTGCGGCGCACGGCACCGTTGCCTGGGATGTCGACCGCGACCACAACACGGTTTCGGTCTACTCTGGGCCGATTCTGCTCGACGCGGTTACTGAGCCGCAGGGCGAGGGTAGATCCTCTGGCGGAGACCATGTTCCCTCTGGCGGAGCCTTTCGCGGGCAGTTCCTGTTGCAGATCCCGCTTGAGCCCCACACCCGCGCTGCGGATTTCACCCTGGCACTTGGGCTTCGCAATGTCGCGGTCCAGGAGCAGCGCAACCTCGTGCCCATTACGGTGAGCGACGATCTGCGCCAGTGGCTCAATCAGAGTGTGGGCAAGCGTAATGAGGGTCGTATCCCCGCGGCGGGTTTTATCTATCGCGGATACAGCTATCGCGATGGGGACGACAAAGATTTGCTGGCGCTGGGTGAGCACGATTATCGCCAGACAGTGCAGTTGCAGGCGGACATTCGCGACAGCAGCCTGGAATACGCCCCCGACTGGCCGGCGGCGGAACACGTGGATGGTCATCTCGGTATCAATGATCGCTATGTGCAGGTGGTGGCGCCGACGGCAAAACTTTGGGACGTCGATGGGGCAAACGTCTCCGTGCGACTCTCCCCGGAAGCCACAGGCTCACGCCTGGACGTTAGTGCGGAGCTGAGCGGGCCCGCTACTGACGGCCTGAAAATTCTGCGTGAATCCCCGTTGCGTGAACGCCTGGGCAACGCCTTTGATCATTGGGCGCTGGACGGGGCCATGCAGGGAACCCTGCAGTTGAGCCAGCCCTTGGGTGGCGCGGAGTTCGAGCCGCGCCAGCAGGTCGATCTGGCGCTCAGCGGAGCCAGCCTATCGCTGCAAAACCTGAACCTGGATATCGAACGGCTGAATGGCAAGGTGCGATACCACAGCCGCGACGGCCTTAAAGGCTCCAGTTTCCGCGGCCAGTTGTGGGGCAAGCCACTGCGCGCCTCTATCCAGCATCTCGGCGACGGTGACAATCGGGATACCCAGGTTATCGTGCGTGGCGAGGCGGTGACCCAAAGCATCGGCCAGTGGAGTGGACGACCGGAGCTGCAGTGGCTAGACGGTGCTCTGGATTACACGGCGCGGGTCACCATCCCCGCGCAGGCCAAGGAAAAACCCTACGCGGCGGTACTGGAATTGTCTTCCGACCTGGAGCAGGTGGCCGTGAATCTGCCGGCGCCCCTGACCAAGCCCGCTGGCGAGAAATCCCGTTTCGTATTGCGGGTACCTATTGGTGAGCAGGGCAATCTTTACCACCTCAGTTACGGCGAGCACCTGCAGGGCCAAATCTGGCAAGTGGACGGCAAGCTGGAGCGGGCCTCGATTGCCCTGAACGCGGAGGCAAAGTTGCCGCCGTCCCCGGGGATTTCGGTTATCGGCGACCTGCCGCTGGTTGATCTGAAGCCCTGGAAACAGGCTCTGGAAATTTATACCGATCCCGCTGCCGGGCAAGATGCGGGGAAAGATGCCGGAACTGTGGGCGCAACAGTAGCTTCCTCCAGTGAAATTCCCGAGGATGAAAACCCGCTGCCGATTCTGCTCGACCTGAGTACCGACCTGTTGCAGGTCTCCGATACTACCCGCATCGAGAATATCCACGTGCGCGGGCGCGGTCTGGGAGCGGACTGGAAGCTGGATTTTGACAGTGAAACCGCTGCCGGCAAACTGAGCGGCACACTCAATGCTCCAACCCCGTTGCAGCTGAATCTCGAGCATTTGCGCCTGCCAGCCCTGGCCGCGAAAGAAGCGGCAGAGAAGGGGGCCGAAGCTGAAAGTGAAGCCTCTCTCGCCGCGCGTCTTCAGGATCGCTGGAAGGGGTTCGATTTTGCCAGTCTGCCCAGTGTGGATTTCAGTACCGAAAATCTGTGGATGGGCGATGAGCCGATGGGGCCCTGGTCCTTTCAGCTGCGGCCTTCCGAGCAGCGTCTGGTAGTGAGTGAGATCGAGGGCACACTGCGCGGCATCACCATTGAGGGGCGCATTGCCGGAAATGACCGCCTGGGGGCGCAGCTGATGTGGATGCGCGACCCTGACGGCCGCGAGTCCTCCCAGTTCATCGGCCGCCTCCGCGGTGAAAACCTGGGCGATGTACTGCAGGCGTGGGGCCAGGAGGCCGCAATCGAAAGCCGCAGTGCGGTGTTTGATACGGCATTGCGCTGGCAGGGTTCGCCAGCCATGCTGAGCCCCAACAGTCTTAACGGCGAGATCCGCATTGATATCCGCAATGGACGCTTTTTGCGCGCCAGCGACAATGCGGGGACCTCGCTGCTACGCCTCTTGTCGCTGTTTAACTTTGACACCTGGGCACGTCGCCTGCGTCTGGATTTCTCCGACCTGGTCCAGAGCGGCCTGACCTTCGACCGGGTGCATGGGGAGGTGTATTTCGAGGGGGATGGTGAGCTGTTGATTGCAGTCCCGATCCAGGTGGAGGGGCCAACCAGTGAGTTGCAGATGGCCGGTCGGGTCAATCTCCAGCGGGAAGACCTCAACCTGACCCTGGTGGCAACCCTGCCTGTGGGCAATAACCTTGCATTTGTGGCGGCCCTGGCCGGTGGTCTGCCGGCGGCGGCGGGTGTCTACCTGATCAGTAAGGTCTTCAAAAAGCAGGTAGATCGCGTGGCTAGCGTGAGCTACCGCATCAATGGTGAGTGGGCGGACCCGGAGGTGCGTTTCGACAAGCTGTTTGACGATGGCGCCGCAGGTCGTGAAGGGCGCAGTGCGGTGGTTCAGAGCAATAAGGAGAAAGCCGCACGTGCGGCATCCACTCATCCGGAAACCGCCGAAGGGGGGTTGCCGATCAGGGACACAGAGGAAGTGTCCGAAGCCCCTGCAGCGGGCGCTTCCGAGCAGCAGGCTCCGAAGCCGATGCCGCTTGGCGCTAGTTGATTCTGTCGACCGGTGGTTGCAAAAACCGAATAATTGTTCGATATTGACGTTCGAGCTAACCGTTAATAGCTCCTCAACAAAAATAAATTCGCTTTCAGAGGTGCGTCGCCAATGTCTGAGGTGGTCTCTTTGGCCGGTATTCCGTTCAACCGCTACACGCTGTTCAAGGTCTTCAAGTACACGGTTTACTGCCTGCTGGCCTATAACGTCTACGCTTTTTTTGTCGAGAATCATGCGGCGGCGGGCACTGTGTTTGCCGACGGCATAAGCTTGGGCAAGATCATTGAGGCCTACAACGATTCCATCGACACTCTGGCTTGGGTCGTGTTACTGCTGGTTTTCGAGCTGGAAACCTGGGTGCTCTCAGATGAGAAGTTGAAGGGGAGCACCAAATGGGCGCTGAATCTGGTTTCGGCGTTCTGTTATGTGTTTATCGTGTATTCGTTCTACGGATACTTTTCCGAGATGGTGTCGCTGACCCATCTGTTGCCGGTTTCCGGTTCTGCCTGTGATCTGGCGGCCAATGGCGGCTGGTCGATGGTGCTGGAGCAGGATGACTATGTTGCGCTGACGGCTGCAAATTGTGCTTCGCTTTCCGACGCGAGCCTGCTGCGTTTGGCGGATGCGCAAATTGTCGGTGATGCGGTGATCTGGCGAGAAATTCAGTGGCTGGCGTGGGTAGATGTGATCAATGCGGGTGCCTGGCTGCTGGTGGTGGCAATCCTGGCATTTGATGTCTGGTTGCAGCTGCGTCACCAGCTGTCCGATTCCATCATGCGTTATTCCCAGGTTATCAAAGGGCTGCTGTACTTCACCCTGCTGATGTGCGCCATTTACTGGGGCATCAACGGCAGCTTCCTGGACTTCTGGGACGCTTTCCTTTGGCTGGTAGCCTTCTTCTTTATCGAGATGAACCTGTTCGAGTGGCAGGCTGAGACTAGCGCTGAGTAATTGGGTTAGTTTAGGGAGTCACTGGCACTTCGTATTGAGTGCTGTGGCGGTACCGCTGTCGGGTACTACCTTGCAAGACACGCCGTAAACCCATCCGTGGGGGCTCGGCTGCGGCCGTCCTGGCCGCAGACGGTCTTGCAAGGTAGTACCCGACATCGGCACCTTCGATTCAGGCTTTAGTACTTTGCGTTAAACACCCGTCATCTAAAATTTTTTCAGTCACTACGGCTGGTAACTTCCAGCAGGTGATAACCAAACTGCGTTTTCACCGGGCCGTGCACCTTGTTCAACTCATCGTTGAAAACCACCTTGTCGAATTCCGGCACCATCTGACCTTGGCTAAATTCACCCAGGTCGCCGCCATTGCGACCGGACGGGCACTTGGAGTATTGCTGGGCAATCTTTCCGAAATCGGCGCCGTCTTCAATCTGCTTTTTCAGGTCCTGACACTGGGCTTCGCTTTCTACCAGAATGTGGCGTGCTGTTGCTCTTGGCACGGGAGTCTCCTTAATTTATTGGTGATGAATAATTTCGTGAGCGGCAAGCTTAGTGGTTATATCCCCACGGGGCCAGCTACTGTCCTGACAATGCTGCGAAGGTGTTGCACTTGTTCACATCACCGGTGCTGAAACCCTGATTGAACCAGTAGGCGCGCTGTTCGGCGCTGCCGTGGGTGAAGGCGTCGGGGGATACGGCGCGGCCGGCGCGGCGTTGCAGGTGGTCGTCGCCTACGGCGGCGGCTGCGCGCAGGCCTTCTTCGATATCACCGGGCTCCAGCATATTGCGATCGCGGTGGGCGTAGAACGCCCACACGCCGGCATAGCAGTCCGCCTGCAGTTCCAGCATGACTGACAAGCGGTTGGATGTGACCTTGTCTGCCCGCATCCGCGCCTGTTGCACTTTTTCCGAAACTCCTTGCAGATTCTGTACATGGTGTCCCACCTCGTGGGCAATCACGTAGGCAAATGCGAAGTCGCCCGGTGCGCCAAGCTTTTTCAGTTCGTTTAGAAAGCTCAGGTCGAGGTACACCTTCTGGTCGCCAGGGCAGTAAAACGGGCCGACGGCCGCGGAGCTTAATCCGCAAGCAGAGCGCACGGCGTCGTTATACAGTACGAGTTTTGGTGGGGAGTATTGCGATCCGGCCTGCTGGAACAGGCTGCCCCAGGTGTCCTCCGTATCTGCCAGCACAACGGAGACAAACTGCGCTACCTCATCTTCGGGCCCTGCACCCTGGGTGCCGGGGGCGGTCTGTGCATCCGGGCCCAGACTCGGTGATTCCGTGCTCTGCATGCCGCTGAACAGGTTGCCGCCGAAATAGTAGAGTGCGCCCAGTGCCAGCAGGATCAGCCAGCCTTTTTTACTGCGCAGCAGGAAAGGGGCAAGGGCGAGGAGATTGCCCAGTCCACCCATACCTCCGCCGCCACCGGGTGCTTTCTCGCCACGGCGGTCTTCAACATTCGAACTTCTGCGACCCTGACGCCAGCGCATGGGAGCACCTCTCGTTTTACAGCCCGATTCACATCCGCGTATTGCTTTCAGCATAGAACAGCTGGCGTCATTTTTTGTTTAATGCGCGGGAGATTATCCTTGTGGTCGGGATACCGGTGGTATCTTTGTCGCTAAACCAACCATCCAGTGAGCCGAAACATTGTCGTTGATTCCACTTTTTCCTCTCAATATGGCGCTGTTCCCCGGCGTTACGCTGCCACTGAGGATCTTTGAGCAGCGCTATCTGCGCCTGGTCACCGAATCCCTGAAGTCCGATACCGGGTTCGGGGTGGTGCTAATCCGCAGTGGCAAAGAAGTCGGGGCGGCACAGGTGTGGCCACTGGGGCTGTACGTGCGCATTGTGGACTGGAGCCAGGGGGAGGAAGGGCTTTTGCACATTGATGTGGCGGGCGAGTCCCGTTTTCGCGTGCTGGATACCTTCCGGGAAGAGGACGGACTGTTGATGGCGGAAGTGGAGTGGCTGCCGGATGAGGAGTCGCACCCGGTGCCGGAGAGCTGCGATGGCTTATTGGCGGTGTTGAACGAGCTGAAACAGCACGCGGCCTCCCTGGCCCTGAAATTCGCACCGGTGGAAAGTGCCGAGGCGCTCTCCTGGCAGTTGGCGCAGCTGTTGCCGCTGGAGGATCAGGCGCGGGTGGAGTTGCTGGCGAGTCACGATCCGCTGGAACGCCTGGCGAGCATTGCCGCAAACCTCGATCGCTGGGCGAGGGAATAGTGGGTGTCGTTAGCCTACGATAAATCGATAATCAGAGATTAGAACAATAATCAGCGTTAAGCCGCTTTCTGGGGATGCATGGATAATTTTGTGTTGCTCGGTGTACTGCTGATCCTCACCGTGGTCGTCGGTGCGTTTTTGGGGATCTTTGCATTTGCCGAAGTGAAAAGCCTGCGGGGCGAAGTGCGCCGGTTGCGCGGGATGATCGAGGGATTGCAGGGGGTGGATCGCACCCCTGAATCTGTTGAGCCTGGCCCGGAGCAGCCGGTAGCAACACCGCAGGTGGATATCGACACAGAAACTCCTCGGAAAGAACCCGAAGTAAAACCACCTGTCGTGGCGCGCTATGCCTCTCCGCAGGTGCAGACCGCCCGTTCTGCCAGACCGCGAGCCCGCGAGGTCAACCAGGAACAGGCAGCCGCGCGTGCCCGCTTCTGGTCGCGCCTGCAGGAAAACTGGATGGTCTGGCTGGGGGGTGCCTGCGTCGCCCTCGCCGGTGTTTTTCTCGCCCGCTACGGTATCGAGCAGGGGCTACTCGGACCGAAGGTGCGTGTGGTCCTGGGGCTGGTGATGGCGGTTGCACTGTACGTCGCCTCCGAGGTCCTGCGGCGGAGAACCGGCGGCAGTCATCCGACGTTTGCCGCTCTTGCCGGGGGAGGGGCGATAACCGCATTTGCCGCGGTGTTGTCTGCGGTACACCTCTATCAATTGATGGCTCCGGGCCTCGCTTTCGGCCTGCTGGCACTGGTGGCAATGGTCACCATGTGGCTGGCCCGGCTGCACGGGCCGGTACTGGCGGCTATTGGTATGCTCGGCGCCTACTCTGTGCCGGCACTGGTTTCGACCGGCAGTGGCAATGTATTGGGGGCAATGATCTATGCACTGATTATCAGTGTGTCGGTGCTGTTCCTGTTGCGCTATGTCTACCGCAGCTGGCTCTGGCTCGGGGTGCTGGCGGGCGCACTGGCGTGGTGGTTGCTCTCCCTGCTTGGCCACCAGGCAGACGGTTGGCGTGGAGCCTATCTGGCAGCAATGGCATACCTGCTGGTAGCGGTGGTGCCAGGCAACTGGTTGCTGACAAATCCGCAACCCCTGGGCGACAGTGCCGGCGGGCCAGTAGGTAAAGTAGCGCCGCTTATCCTGCCGAGCCTTCTGGTGCTGGTCGCCGCCCAGTGTCTGTCGATTTTGCGTGAAGGGTTTCATCCGGCGGCTATCTGGGCGTGGAGCCCGCTGGCACTGGTGGTGCTGGTAGCAGCGCGCCACCGTGCCAGTCTCGCGCTTGTTCCATGGGCGTTGATGGCCGGTCAGCTGGTGTCGTGGCTGGCGACCCGGCTCGATCAGTGGGGCGAGCAGAATGTGCGTCTGCTGCCCCAGCCAGCCGAGCAGCAGGGCAGCTTCCTGTTGTATCTTGCAATCACGGCTGCGCTCTTCGCAGGGTTTGCGCTGTTCAATTACCGCCGCGGTCTGGCGCGTTACTGGTGGGCATCGCTGGCGGCGATGGCGCCATTATTATCTCTGCTGGTCGGCTATGTACTGGCTGGGGATTATCTGCCGCTGTACTGGTGGTGCCTGTACGCGGCGGTCTTTGGCGGCGTGTTCATGTATTTGGGCAGCCGCGGTGCGCTGCATCAGTGGCACAAGGGCTTGGTGGTGTGGCTATTTATTGCCGCGCACTTTGCCTACAGCCTGGCGGTGTGTCTGTGGCTGGAGCAGGCGAGCCTTACCCTTGCGCTTGCGCTACAGGCGGTGTCCCTGGCCTGGATCATCCGCCGTTTCGAGGTGCCTGCACTGGGCTGGTTGCTGAAAGCTGTGCTGTTGCTGGTGGTGGTTCGCCTCACTCTAAACCCCTGGTTGCTTACCTATAGCGAAAACACCCACTGGTCCCTGTGGACCTACGGTGGCTCCGCCCTGTGTGCATGGGGGGCGGCAAGAGCCTTGCGAGGACCCTTCCCACCCCTGGCAGACTGGGCTGGCGCCGCTGCGCTACATCTGTTGGTGCTCGCGCTCTGGGCAGAGTGCCGTTACTGGCTTTACCACGGCAATGCCTTTGCCGCGGAGTTCAGCTTTACCGAAGCGGTGGTCAATATGTGGCTGTTTACCGGGTTGGGGCTGGTTTACTACCGCAAGTCCCTCGTCACCGATGGCTTTTCCCGCTGGTACGACGGCTACGGGCGGCTGCTAATGCTCGCCGGGCTCGGTAATTACCTGGCCATCCTGGTTTCCACCGCCGCTAGTGAGCCCTGGACTTGGCATGCCATTAGCGAGCGACCACTGTTCAATATGCTGGTGCCCACCTTTGGCGGTGCTACGCTGCTTGCGCTCCTGGTGAGCCGTTTTTACCTGCCGTCTGTGCGCCGGTTTGCGGGGCTGGTGGCCGCGGTCGCCGCCTTTATATGGATATCCCTGGAAGTACGCCACCTCTGGCAAGGCAGTATTCGCCTGGATATCCCGGCTGAGACAGGTGAGCTGTACACCTATTCTGCGGTGTGGCTGGTCATGGCAGTGGTCGGCATCCTGTTGGGCAGTTGGAAGGGCTGGCGCGGCTGCTACCAGGGCGGTATGGCGGTGCTGGCACTGGTGATCGTGAAGCTATTCCTGGTGGATATGTCCGGTCTGGAAGGCCTGTTACGGGTGGCCTCGTTTATGGGTATGGGACTGGCGCTGCTGGGTATCGCCTACCTTCATCAGAAACTCGGTGGCAAAAGCGCAGATCGTGGCCAATAACTGCTTTCTTCAGGCATTTTCCCCCAGTGGTTGCGGTATACTTCGCGGCCCGTTTTTGCCGGGGATTTTTTGAGGGGAGTCCGGAAGGAGCCCCGATAGAGGACGATAGCGAAAAAGTACCGCGGGATCTCAGCAGATCCCAGCGTTTTAGCGTGAATTGCATGGAGATCAGCAGTGAACAGTATCAGTGCAACCAAGGTTGAGCCGGGTTCCAACGAAGTCGAATCCACCCAACAAACGATGCAGGCCATGGGACGCGCCGCCCGCGCTGCCGCCCGTCTGATGGCGCGCGCTGATACCCGTACCAAAAATGCTGCTCTCAAGGCCATTGCTGCGGAGCTGGATGCTCAGCGACCACAGCTGGCGGCGGCCAACGCAATCGATATGCAGAATGGCCGCGACAACGGCCTCGATGCCGCATTGTTGGACCGCCTTCAACTGAATGATGGGCGCATTGACGCCATGATCGAAGGGCTCAACCAGATCGCCGAGCTGCCGGACCCGGTGGGCGAGGTGAGCGACCTGAAATATCGCCCCAGCGGCATCCAGGTGGGCAAGATGCGCGTGCCCCTGGGGGTGGTGGGCATCATTTATGAGTCCCGCCCCAACGTGACCATCGACGCCGCCAGCCTGTGCCTGAAGTCCGGCAACGCGACGATATTGCGCGGCGGCAAAGAGGCACTGCATTCCAATGGCGCTATTGCGGCGTGTGTTGCCGCGGGTCTGAAACAGGCCGGCCTGCCGGAAACCGCGGTGCAGGTAGTGGGCACCAGCGACCGCGCGGCGGTAGGCGCACTGATAACCATGCCGGAATACGTGGACGTGATTGTGCCCCGCGGTGGCAAGGGGTTGATCGAGCGTATCAGCAGTGAGGCCCGGGTGCCGGTAATCAAGCACCTCGATGGTATCTGCCACGTGTATCTGGATGACCGTGCAGATCCGGTCAAGGCGTTCAACATTGCATTGAATGCCAAAACGCACCGCTACGGTGTGTGCAATGCCATGGAAACCCTGCTGGTGGCAGAGGGGGTGGCTGCAGAATTTCTGCCCAAGCTGGCAGCGGCCTACGCTGAAAAGGGTGTGGAACTGCGCGGCTGTGACAAGACCCGTGCAATCCTTGCCGATGCACTGCCGGCTACGGATGAAGACTGGGCCACCGAATACCTGGCGCCGGTGCTGGCAATTCGTGTGGTTGACGACATGGATACGGCGATGGATCACATCGCCCGCTACAGCTCGGGCCACACCGAGTCCATCGTCACCGAAGACTACACCCGCGCCCGCCGGTTTATGGCGGAAGTGGATTCCGCCTCGGTCATGGTGAATGCCTCCACCCGCTTTGCCGACGGCTTCGAATACGGGCTGGGTGCGGAAATCGGCATCAGCACCGACAAGATTCACGCCCGCGGTCCGGTGGGGCTGGAAGGGCTGACGTCGCAGAAGTGGATCGTGTTCGGGGATGGCCAGATCCGCGAATGAGTACGCCCTCGTTGGAGCCAGTGCGAAAAACGATCGCCCTGTTTGGTGGCACCTTTAACCCGGTGCATTTCGGTCACCTGCGCATGGCGCTGGAACTGAAAGAGGTGCTGGGTTTCGACGAGATGCGCCTGCTGCCCTCCCATCAGCCGGCGCACCGTGTCGAGCCCGGTGTTACTGCAAGGGCTCGCAGCGAGATGCTGGCTCTGGCCCTGGAACGCTGCCCGGAGCTGCAGTTGGACGAGCGGGAGCTGCAACGCGAAGGCCCCACTTACACCGTGGATACCCTGGAAACGCTGCGCGCCGAACTCGGTGACGAGGTCTCCATCAGCTTTTGTATGGGACTCGATTCTCTGCTGGGACTGCCGGGTTGGCACCGCTGGGAGCAGTTGATCGAACTGGCGCATCTGGTCGTCGTTACCCGACCGGGCTGGCAGCTTCCCCTTCAGGGCGAAGTCGCGGACTTGTTGTCTGCCCACCGCGGCGAAGCCGAAGATCTGAAACGCAGTGCAGCCGGCAGAATTCTGCTGCGGGAACAGACGCTGCTGCCGATTTCCGCCACCGGAATCCGCAGCCTGATTGCCAGTGGCCGCTCTCCGCAGTATCTGCTGCCGGAGCGGGTACTCGACTACATTCAAACTCATCAGCTCTACAAGAGCGAAAACCAGGAAAACTTATAGGTAGGAGCCAAGGCTCCTGATACAGATGTTATGACTGATATCAAAACAATTGCGGTAAACGCACTGGAAGACCTCAAGGGTAAAGACATCGTTTCAATGGATGTCTCCGAACTCAGTGATGTAATGGATACCCTGATCATCTGCACCGGCACCTCCAGCCGCCAGGTGAAGTCCCTCGCCAACAATGTGGTGGAAGACGGCAAAGAGGCCGGCATTCGCCCCATCGGTGTCGAGGGTATCGAGCAGGGGGAGTGGGTGCTGGTGGATTACGGAGACGTGGTGATTCACGTGATGCAGGCGGAAACCCGCGGTTTCTATGACCTGGAAAAGCTCTGGTCGATGACGCCGAATACCCGCGAAGACGCGGACGGTTCCGACCCTCACCAGGACTGACAGGGACCACCCAGCGCTCGTGAAGATCCGGATCATCGCCGCCGGCGGTAAAATGCCTGCCTGGGTACAGGAGGGCTACAACGAGTACGCCAAGCGCCTGCCCCGGGAGCTGACCCTGGAGATGGTGGAGGTTCCCCTGGGGAATCGTGGCCAGAAGAACTCCGCCGCGCTGGTGGAGAAGGCTCGCCAGAAAGAAGGCGAGGCCATGCTGGCCGCGATCAATCCGCGGGACCATGTGGTCGCGCTTGAGGTGAAGGGCAAGCCCTGGAGCACGGAGCAGTTGTCGCGGGAATTGTCTGGTTGGCAGATGTCCGGCGACAACATGTGCCTGCTGATCGGCGGTCCGGACGGACTCTCGCCGGACTGTGTAGCACGGGCCAACCAGAAGTGGTCGCTGTCTCCGCTTACCCTGCCGCATCCGCTGGTGCGGGTGTTGTTGGCGGAGCAGTTGTACCGCGCCTGGACACTGCTGGCGGGGCACCCCTACCACAAGTAAGTGGGTTGCTTACGCGTTTCGCGCTTCCCTCCCCTATTGAACTTTCTGGCGCCACCAGACTCATACTGAGCTGGTGTGTACCGGTTATACGCCAAAGGCTCTGCAGGGAAGGCAAACTTGTGTACACTTCGTGGTCATTTTCGCGCCACCGAATAATCTGCTTCGACCATCATGTCTGAAAACCTGCGTTTCAAAGACCACCACACAGAACAGCGGCTGTTTCGCAACCGTATGCTGGTGGCCATATTTGGCGTAGTCGTGCTGCTTGGCGTGCTGGTGGCTCGGTTCTACAACCTGCAGGTGGTCAACTACGAGGACTACCGCACCCAGTCCGACCAGAACCGCATTCAGGTGCGTCCAGTACCCCCCACCCGTGGACTGATCTACGACCGCAATGGTGAGATGCTCGCTGACAACCGCCCCAGTTACACCCTTTCTGTGGTGCGCGAGCGAGTAAAGGATCTTGACGCCACCATTGAGCTGCTCGGCCAGCTGGTGAGCCTCGAAGACCGTGACGTGGAGAAATTCAATCGCCGCCTTCAGCGTCGCCGCCCGTTTGAACCTGTTCCTTTGCGCTATCGCCTGAGCGAAGACGAAATCGCCCGTATCAGTGTCAATGAGTTTCATTTGCCGGGTGTCTCTGTCGAGGCGGAACTGGTCCGCTACTACCCCGAAAACAAACTGTTTGCCCACAGCGTCGGCTATGTGGGGCGGATTGCCGAGCGCGACCTTTCTGCGTTTACCGAAGAAGATGTGCGCCGCTACCGGGGTACCCAGAGTATTGGCAAGGTTGGGCTGGAGCGCTCCTACGAAGACTTGCTGCTCGGTGAAGTGGGCTATGAGAACGTGGAGACCAACGCGCGCGGCCGGGTGCTGCGTGTTCTGGAGCGGCACGATCCCAAGCCCGGCGCCGAGCTGACCCTGCATCTGGACACTCGCCTGCAACAAGTGGCTACCGAGGCATTGGGCGACAAGCGCGGTGCGGTGGTCGCCATTGATGTGAAAACCGGCGGGGTGCTGGCGTTTGTCAGCCAGCCGTCGTTTGACCCCAACCTGTTCGTTACCGGTATCAGCTTCAAGGACTACAGCGCACTGCGGGATTCCCTCGATGTGCCGCTGTTTAACCGTGTAGTACAGGGGCAGTACCCGCCCGGATCCACCCTGAAGCCGATGATGGGGCTCGGCGGCCTTGCCGCCGGCATTATCACTGGCGACACCGAAGTGCCGGATCCAGGGTTCTACAAACTGCCCAATGACTCCCGTATCTACCGCGATTGGAAGCGCTGGGGCCACGGCAAACATGTTGATCTGATACAAGGACTCGCGCAAAGCTGCGATGTCTATTTCTGGGACATGGCCGCGCGCTGGAACATCGACGGTATGCACGATATCGCCACCCGCTTTGGCCTGGGTGAGAAAACGGGTATCGACCTGCCGCGGGAATACCCTGGGCTCTTCCCCTCGCGAGCGTGGAAGCGCGGCGCCCGCGGTGTGCCCTGGTTTCCCGGTGACAGCCTGAATGCCGTTCTGGGGCAAGGGTTTGTACTGTCAACGCCGCTACAGTTGGCGGTGATGACCGCCACTATCGCCAATCGCGGCACCCATTACCGGCCGCAGATGGTGATGGCGATCGACGGCGTGGAGCAGCCGCCGGAAGTGCTCCACCATATCGACGCGCGTCCAGAACACTGGGATCTGGTCTTCGACGGCATGGAAGCGGTGGTTTACAGCACTCACGGTACCGGCAAGAAAGCTGGTGCCGGGCTGGATTTCAAGGTGGCGGGTAAATCTGGTACCGCGCAGGTGGTGGGCATTGCCCAGGGGGAGAGATACGACTCCGAAGCACTGAAAGAGCGCCACCGGGACCATGCCCTGTTTGTGGCCTTCGCCCCGGTGGATGACCCGCAGATTGCCGTATCGGTACTTGTCGAGAACGGTGAAAGTGGCGGCGGTGTTGCGGCACCGGTAGCGCGGGAAGTCTTTTTCGACTGGATGTCGCGACCGCTGGAGGATACTGCCAGCCGACATTCCTGGCGTGCGCCCATGAGCATTTCCGCTCCCGCACAACGTCATCCGTATCAGCAGGAGACCGCTATCCGTGGCTAGTCGCGACTATATGCACCGATTGCCGGATGCGGGCAGCAGTCTGCGCCGTCCGGAAAGTATTTCCCGCCGCTGGCATATCGATCTTCCGTTGCTGTTCCTGCTTCTGGTGCTGGCAGGCGTGGGGCTGGTGGTTCTGTACAGCGCTTCTGGCGATGAAATCCACTACGTGAAACGCCAGGCGGTGTTCATGAGCCTGGCGTTTGTGGGCATGGTGATTGCCGCGCAGATTCCGCTGGAGTTCTATCGGCGCTGGTCGCCTTGGTTCTACCTGGCCGGTTGCTGTCTGCTGGTCGCGGTGTTGTTTTTTGGTGTCGGTGCAAAGGGCGCGCAGCGCTGGTTGCAGATCGGTGGTTTCCGTTTCCAGCCCTCAGAGGCACTGAAGCTCGCGGTGCCCATTGCCGTCGCCGCCTACCTGCACAAGCGCAGCCTGCCACCATCATTCATTACGGTAATAGGCACGCTGACAATAATCGCGATTCCCGCGGCACTGATCGTGCGCCAGCCCGACCTGGGAACCTCAATCCTGATTGCCGCATCGGGTATTTTTGCGCTGTATCTGTCCGGCCTCAGCTGGAAAATGATCGGCGGGGCAGTGGTGATGGCGTTGATGGCGGCCTGGCCCATGTGGATCTGGGGGCTGCGGGAGTACCAGAAGCAGCGGATTCTCACGCTGTTTAACCCGGATGCGGACCGTCTTGGCGCCGGCTGGAACATCTTCCAGTCCAAGGCCGCCATTGGCTCCGGCGGTTGGGATGGCAAGGGGTACATGCAGGGAACCCAGTCGCAGCTGGATTTTCTGCCGGAGAGTCACACCGACTTCATTATTGCGGTGCTGGCAGAAGAGTGGGGTATGCGCGGGGCTTTGATCCTGCTGGCCCTGTATCTGTTGATCATTGCCCGGGGCATCTATATTAGTTTTATGGCCCAGCATGTATTCGGACGTCTGTTGGCAGGCAGTATCACGCTGACGTTCTTCGTTTATGTGTTTGTGAACATCGGTATGGTCACCGGCCTGTTGCCAGTAGTAGGGGTGCCCCTGCCACTGGTGAGTCACGGCGGCACCTCGGTGATTACCCTGATGGCAGGGTTCGGTATTTTGATGGCCGTCAGTACGGAAAGACGCAGAGTACTTTTTTAAATTCAGGTCTTATATTCAGGTTTCGTGGCTGATTGTGAGGCGGTTCAGGCTGGCTTCACTTTTTCCCGTGTATCGTGCCACTTTTTGGCGCGTTTGCAGTCACAAGTGCAGACCGAATCGAATAATTGAATAAAGTAGTTGGAAGTACTCTATGAACACAGGAGCGGTTGTTTTGAAGTGGACCACAGGATTGATGGCTGGGCTGGGGCTGGTCCTTAGCGCCTGCGCGCAGGAGCAGGGGCATGAGGAAAATGCCCAGGCGAATGCCTTTGTGGATTACATGGTGGCCGAGCACAACTTCAACCGCGACGATCTGCAACTGCTGATGAAAGAGGCCAAGCGCAAGGACTCGATCCTGAAGGCGATCAAGCGCCCGGCAGAAAAAGCCAAGCCCTGGCACGAATACCGCAAGATTTTCATCACCAATACCCGCATCGCGGGTGGCGTGGAGTTCTGGGACAAGAACGCCGACGCCCTCAAGGCCGCGGAAGAAAAGTACGGCGTGCCGCCGGAGATGATCGTTGCCATCATCGGTGTGGAAACCCGCTACGGAGGCAATATGGGCAGCTATCGGGTGATCGACGCGCTCTCTACTCTCGCGTTCAACTATCCGCGCCGCTCCAAGTTCTTTACCAAAGAGCTTGAAAACTACCTGCTGCTTACCCGAGATGAGAAAATCGACCCCACGACGCTCAAGGGGTCCTATGCCGGTGCTATGGGCTTCGGCCAGTTTATGCCGTCCAGTTACCGCCACTATGCCGTAGATTTCAATGGCGACGGTCGTGTGGATATCTGGGAAGATACCGAGGATGCGATTGGCAGCGTGGCCAACTATTTTGTCGAGCACGGCTGGAAAGCAGGTGAGCCGATTACTGTAATCACCCAGCCGTTACCCAATGCCGATATGACCATCGTCAATGACGACCTAAAGCCCAGGTGGACCGTGGGTGAGCTGGAAGCCAAGGGGTTCCCGACCACCGCCCAGGTCACGAAAGAAATGCCCGCCAACGTGTTCTCTCTGAAAACCCTGGATGGGGAGCAGTTCTGGATCGGGCTGAATAATTTCTACACCATCACCCGCTATAACCACAGCCGACTCTACGCCATGGCGGTGTACGAGCTGGGGCAGGAAATTATCAAGGCGCGGGGTGGTCGCTCCTGATAATCGCGGGGCGCATATAACAAGTTTTACCGATTGCCGGTTTCAGCCTCTGTTGCCGGCTTTTATCTTGCACTGGCTGTACGATAACTCGAAAGTACGATAAATCGCGGTAGCGGGCGCTGTTTGACCTGCTCCGGGGGGAAGTTATGAAAACCAGAAAAATAGCGGTTAACGCCGCGGTTTTGACGCGTCTCGGCGCCGGCTGTGCCCTGGCACTACTCGCTGCCTGTAGCACTGTGCCTTTGCACGATACAGGTAAGGCCAAGGTGGAGCCAAAGGACGAAGTACCATTCGATCAGGTGCGCGACAGCGGTCCGGATATGCCCGTGGATATGCTCGCCACACCGGAAGTCACGCCGGTGCGGGAACCTATCGGTGTCGCTGGCAACAAATCTCCTTATGTGGTTAATGGTGTCAAATACCGGGTGCTGCAAGGGGTAAAAGGGTACAGTGAGCGCGGTCACGCCTCCTGGTATGGCACCAAATTTCACGGGCGCAAAACCGCTAACGGTGAGGTTTACAATATGTACGCCATGTCCGCAGCGCACAAAACCCTGCCGCTGCCGAGCTACGCCAAAGTTACCAACCTGGATAATGGTCGTAGCATCATCGTGCGCATCAATGACCGCGGACCATTTGTGCCGGGGCGTATTATTGATCTCAGCTATACCGCTGCGCAGAAACTGGGTTATATCGACAAAGGTGTAGCCCGGGTGGAAGTGGTCGCCCTGGACCCGGAAACTCTGCCCAGTGCCACCGAAAGCCTCGCGGTGGAAAAAGATGCCGCAGCGCGCAAGGGCTTGCCGCAAGATGCCAGTTTCAAACTGCCGGACAATACTTTCCTGCAAGTGGGTGCCTACAGCTCAGCCAATCAGGCCGAAGAGATTCGTGGCCAGCTCGCTGCTGCATTCGGCTATCCTGTATCCGTCAGCCCGGTAAACCGTGACGGAAAAATGCTTTACCGGGTGCGTATCGGACCCATCGCCCAGCAGCGGGCACTGGCTGCATTGCGGGAATCGGTAGAACAGCAGGACTTTGGCCAACCCACGGTGGTGGTCGACTGACCTGCCTCGCAGCGCATTTTTCCGGCCGGGGCCGGGTTTTTGACATTTTTCGAACGCAAGGAATAAAGAGATACTCATGTTCAAACGCTTATTCGCCTGTCTGCTCCTGATTGTCAGCACCAGTGTTGCCCAGGCTGATAAACCGCTGATACCCGCGCCACCGCAGCTCGCGGCCACCGCCTATCTGCTGATCGACGCCCATACCGGTCAAGTGTTGGTAGAACACGATGCAGACAAACAGATCCCACCGGCCAGCCTGACCAAGATGATGACCAGTTACATCGTCTCCGAGGAACTGGAAAAAGGCGCGATCAAAGAGCAGGACATGGTGAATATTTCGGAGAAGGCCTGGCGCAAAGGCGGCTCCAAAATGTTTGTCAAAGTCGGTGACAAGGTACCGGTGATCGATCTGCTGCGCGGCGTTATCGTACAGTCCGGCAACGACGCCAGCATTGCCCTGGCGGAATTTGTTTCCGGCAGCGAAGAGGTTTTTGCCGAGGTGATGAACCAGCAGGCACAACTGCTGGGTATGCAGGACACCAACTTTGTTAACGCGACCGGCTGGCCCGCTGAGGGACACGTCACCACCGCCCGCGACCTGGGCAGGCTGGCGCAGGCGCTGATCAATGATCATCCGGACCATTACGCGCTCTATTCCGAAAAGTACTTCCGCTTCAACGGTATCAACCAGCCCAACCGCAACCGCCTGCTGTGGCGCGACCCGGCGGTTGACGGCATCAAGACCGGCCACACCGAAGAGGCCGGCTACTGCCTGGTGGCCTCCGCGGTCAAACGCGGCATGCGCCTGATTTCTGTTGTGGTGGGTACCGATAGCGACGAGAAGCGCGCTGCTGAAACCCAGAAACTGCTCGCCTATGGCTTCCGCTACTACCAGACCCACAAGGTTTATGGCAGCAACGATGTGCTGCAGACCGAACGTGTGTGGGGTGGTAAAACCGACTCCGTTGGCGTGGCAGTGAAAAATGACGTCTTCGTCACCATCCCTCGTGGCGGTGAGGAGAGCATCAAGGCTGACCTGATTGTCGACGGCGAGCTCAAGGCACCCCTGGCCAAGGGCCAGCAGGTAGGCAAGGTGGTAGTCACCCTGGATGGTGAAACGGTCGCGGATGTACCTGCGGTGGTCGCCGAAGATGTGGAAGAGGCCGGGTTCTTCAAGCGCCTGTGGGATTCCATCAAGCGCTTTGTGATGGGCTTTTTCCAGTAAAAAAATCCAAATGGGCCCGGCGATATAAGGCGCCGGGCTTCAATTGCCGCTCTGCAAAGCAGTTTCGTCTGCAATCTTTCCTCCCTGTCCAGTGGTCTGTCGGCACTGTATAATCGCCGACCGGCCGCAATCTCCCGCTGGGAATTGTCCCCACGCCTTCATTATCTGACCTGCGGCCCTGTGAGAGTGGTATGACCCAGGATTCAGAACAGCAGCCCCCAAAAATCGAGTTCCCGTGTGAAGACTATATGGTCAAAGTGGTGCGAGACACCGATGACCAGGTCCACGAATTCGTTCTGGAGGTTATGCGCCGCCATGCACCGGAGCTCGACGAGAGCCAGCTGAAGCACAAGCCCAGCCGCAACGGCAGATTCACCTCGGTGACCTTCTTTATCGTCGCCACAGGTGAGCCCCAGTTGAAGGCACTGTTTGAAGAGCTCAAAGCCCATCCGGGCGTACATATGGTGCTGTGATGGCAGCCCCCGAGACCATCATTTGCAATCTGGGCCGACGCGATTACGAGAGCGTATGGCGCAGCATGTCGCACTACACCGACACCCGCGGCAGCGACGCCGTGGACCAGATCTGGTGTGTGGAGCACCCGCCCGTATTCACCCAGGGCCAGGCCGGCAAGGCGGAACATTTGCTCAACACGGGCGACATTCCGGTCGTGCAGGTGGATCGCGGTGGACAGGTCACCTATCACGGCCCCGGCCAGCTGGTGGTGTATCCGCTGCTCGATCTTCGCCGCAGCAAAACCGGCGTCCGTGACCTGGTGACCGCGCTGGAAGAGGCCACTGTGGCGATGCTGGCAGAGTATGGCGTCAGCGCCGCCCCCCGTCCCGACGCACCGGGTGTGTATCTCACTGAGGGGCCGCGTGCGGGCAACAAGATTGCCTCCATTGGCCTGAGGGTCCGTCGGGGCTGCAGCTTCCACGGTATTGCTATCAATATCGACATGGACCTGGCGCCGTTTCTGCGTATCAACCCCTGTGGTTATGCGGGGATGCAGATGGTGCAGATGGCCGAGATTATCCAGCCCACACCAGAGTGGTCGGATGTGGCCGAAAAATTTGCCTCCGCCCTGCAGCAGAAGCTGAATATTCCGGAAGCCAGCTGGCAGCCGGTAGATGAACGTATGTTTGACGAAAAGTTATTTGAGGCAGCCGCCGATGTGCAGGGTGCCGAACCAGGAACCAGTAATGTCTGAACGATTTGACGCCGACCCGTCTGAAGTCAAAGCGACCGCGGTAAATCCGTCGGAAACTGCCCAGCCGGATATCGTTCCGGTCAAGCGTACCCGTCGCCTGCAGCAGGGGGAAAAGCTCCGCGATGGCGATAAGGTTGAGCGCATCCCGGTAAAGGTGATCGCCAGCGACCAGACCCTGCGCAAGCCTGACTGGATTCGCGTCAAGGTGCCATCCGTGAAGGCTTCGAAGGAAGTGGAGCGGATCAAGAGCATCCTGCGCTCCCAGAAACTGGCCACTGTGTGTGAAGAAGCCAGCTGCCCGAACCTTGGCGAATGCTTCAGTGGCGGCACTGCTACCTTCATGATCATGGGTGAGATCTGTACCCGCCGCTGCCCCTTCTGCGATGTGGGCCACGGCAAGCCGAACCCGCTGGACCCGGAAGAGCCGAAACAGCTGGCGGAAGCCATCGCCGCCATGAGCCTGCGCTACGTGGTGATCACATCCGTTGACCGCGACGACCTGCGCGACGGCGGTGCCCAGCACTTTGCCGACTGTATCAAGCAGTCCCGCGAGCTGTCGCCAAACCTGCAGGTGGAAATCCTGACTCCGGATTTCCGCGGCCGTATGGACATTGCGCTCGATATTCTTGAGGCGGAAGCCCCGGATGTGTTCAACCACAACCTGGAGACTGTGCCGCGTCTGTACCGGGAATCCCGTCCCGGTGCCAACTACAAGTGGTCGCTGAAACTGCTGCAGGAATACAAAAAGCGCCGTCCGGACGTACTCACCAAGTCCGGCCTGATGGTGGGCCTGGGCGAGACTAAGGAAGAAATTTTCGAAGTGCTGGACGACATGCGCGCCCACGACATCGATATGCTCACCATTGGTCAGTACCTGCAGCCGAGCAAGGAGCACCTGCCGGTGCAGCGTTACGTACACCCGGATGAGTTTGAAGAGTACCGTCGCTACGCTGAGCAGATCGGTTTCACCCATGCCGCCTGTGGCCCGATGGTGCGCTCTTCTTATCATGCGGACAAGCAGGCCCACGGGGAAAAGGTCAGCTGATCCGACAGCTGCATACTTTTTTCAATATCCCGGCCATGTGCCGGGATTTCTTTAATTCTCCTCTCGATGTTCCATGACAGGCCGCCCCGGTCCCTGGCGGTCTCCACTCTTGTTCAGCACTCCAGCCTGTAATTGCCTGGGGCCCGCGAACTTCTTCAAGACTTTGTAAGTATTTTCGTGCGCCTTTCCCACTTCGGGGAGTGACTTAAGGTGGGACGCACAGCGGGAAAGTGGCACCCGTGGTCGGTAAAGCGTCGTGATAATCTGCCTCGGCACCCTATGTCGCCTACTCAATCGTTGAGCACGGCAGTGGATTAGACGGTTTGCGTCGTCTCATCGGATAGGTGAAGTAGACACAATAACGATCATGAGAGGTGAATTTATGGCCGGGACCCAGGCCCCAATGACTGATGCTCCACTCGACTCTGCGACCAGTAGTGAGGGGGGAAATTTCCGATTTGCGCTTACAGCACTCACGGTGCTGTTTTTTATGTGGGGCTTCCTGACCTGCCTCAACGATATTCTGATCCCCCACCTGAAAGCAGTGTTCAACCTGAGTTACACCCAGGCGATGCTGATTCAGTTCTGCTTTTTCGGGGCCTACGCCATGGTTTCACTGCCCGCAGGGGCACTGGTCAAGCGGATCGGTTACCAGAAGGGAATTGTTGGCGGTCTTTTGGTGGCTGCGGCAGGTTGCCTGCTGTTCTACCCGGCGGCAGAGAGCCACTCTTACCCGGTATTCCTGGGCGCGCTGTTTGTGCTGGCCTCGGGGATCACCCTGTTGCAGGTGTCGGCGAACCCCTACGTGACGGCCCTGGGTGATCCGGCCACGGCATCCAGCCGCCTGACCATGACCCAGGCATTCAACTCGCTGGGGACCACAGTGGCACCGCTCTTCGGCGGTGTGCTCATTCTGTCGGCGGCGACAGTGGGGGCCGAGGCCCTGAGCGCCGACGCAGAAGCCGATGCGGTGAAAGTACCCTACCTGATGCTGGCGGGTGTACTGGCGGTGCTGGCAGTCATTTTCAGCCAGTTGAAGCTGCCACAGATTGAGATGCAGGAAATCAAGGCGGTGGCAGATGAGGGGGATTCCGTATGGTCCCACCGACACCTGGTACTGGGCGCTGTGGGTATCTTCGTGTATGTGGGCGCGGAAGTGTCCATCGGCAGTTTCCTGGTGAACTTCCTCGGCCTCGACAGTGTGGCGGCCATGGAAGAGGCCAAGGCGGCGCATTACATCGCCTACTACTGGGGTGGTGCCATGGTTGGCCGTTTCATTGGTGCCGCAGTGATGCGCACGGTGTCCCCGGGACTGGTTCTGGCGTTTAATGCCGTGGCGGCCATCCTGTTGGTGTTCGCTGCCATTCTGGGCTCCGGTGCCGCTGCGATGTGGGCGATCCTGCTGGTGGGCCTGTTCAACTCTATTATGTTCCCCACTATTTTCAGCCTGGCGTTACAGGGGCTCGGTAAACAGGCGGGGCAGGCATCCGGGGTACTGTGTCTGGCCATTGTCGGTGGTGCCATAGTGCCGCTGATTCAGGGGGTGGTGGCGGATACCGCCGGCCTGCAGCTCTCCTTCCTGGTGCCGGTGGTGTGTTATGCGTATATCGCGTACTACGGTTTGAAAGGGTGCAAGGTCGCCCACTGACGACCGCGTATTTACCATATAAACAAAAAGGGCGGGGAGCTTTGTGGCTCCCCGCCCTTTTTGTTTATATGGATTCGAAAGTAGGCTCAGTGCGCGTAGGTCAGGCAATTTACCGAGTTGCCGCTATAGCCGAGCTCAATCTGATCTGCGCTGCACTCAAAGTCCACGTTGTGGTTGCAGCCGGTGACCTTGCAGGCACCGACGCCTGCAACACGCTCACGCTTGGTGTGCTGGTGGTTACTGAAAAAGGTATCGCAATCCGGGTGCTGTCCATCGCCGATGGTGATGGCGCGGGCATGACAGGCGGAATCGGTATTGTAGGCGCACTCGCTGGCGGCGCAGCTGGAAACCTCGGGCATATCGGTGGCAATGATCATGGCGCGATTCTCTTTAGATTTCTCTCGAAGGACCAAACTCCCGCTTAAAGCCTAGTAGAGAGTCCGGAGGAGTCAAATTACTGACGCGTGATTGGGGCTGTGCCGGTTTACCCGCCTTTCGGCGCGCAAAAGGATATGGTCGAGTCGGTTGATACCGGCAGCTGATTATGGCGAGCTAGCGACACCGTCGACTTTTCGCTAATTGCCCTCGGGCTCTCGCTTCGGGTATACAGAGTAATAACCATTCTGAAAGCTTTGTGAGAACGCCATGATCGGCAAGCCGCTGTTGCTGTTTTTTGCCCTCTTGTATGTGGCCCTGTTGTTTGTGGTGGCCTGGAGAGCAGACCACCGCAAGCAGTGGATGCAGCGTTTCCGCCCGATCATCTACGGGTTGACGCTTGCTGTTTATTGCAGTTCCTGGACATTCTTTGGCGCCGTGGGGCAGTCGGTCAGCGATACCTGGAGTTATTTACCGATTTATCTCGGGCCGATACTGCTATTCCTTTTTGCTGGCGGCTTCCTGCGCAAGCTGATGCAGGTTGGAGAACGCCAGAAAGTCACATCCATCGCCGACTTTATCGGCTCCCGCTACGGAAAAAGTCGCGGCCTCTCTGCACTGGTCACCCTGCTGGCGATCGTCGGTAGCCTGCCTTACATCGCCCTCCAGCTGCGTGCTGTGACTATGGGGTGGGAAGCGATTGGCGGTAATGGCGAGGGAGACACCTTCGTCAATCTGGATACTGCGCTGGCTACCGCACTACTGATGGGGCTTTTCGCGATACTGTTCGGTACCCGACACCTGGAAGGGCGCGAGCGGAACCTGGGCGTGGTGGCCGCGATTGCGCTGGAATCGCTGGTGAAATTGTTTGCGTTTGCTGCGGTTGCGGTGCTGGCATTGTGGCTGCTGGTGTCTGGCGACAGTGGCGTGGAAGGTCTGGATACGCAATGGACACTCAACTTTCAGGGGCTCGTGCCGGACGTCAACTTCGTTACCCAGACCCTGCTGGCGATGGCCGCGATCATCTGTCTGCCGCGGCAGTTTCATATGGCAGTTGTGGAATACCGCAACCCGGATGATCTGAACACGGCGCGCTGGTTGCTTCCCGCCTACCTCGTGCTGTTCTCGGTATTAATTCTGCCTATTGCCCTGGCTGGACAGCCGCTGGTAGCGGCGGGACTCAGCAGCCCTGACAGCCTGATGTTGACCCTGCCGCTGAACAGCGGTCAGAACACACTCACCATGCTTGCCTATATCGGCGGCTTCTCTGCTGCAACCGGAATGGTCATCGTTGCCGCGGTTACCCTGGCGGTGATGGTATCCAACGAGCTGGTAGCGCCGGTGTGGCTATATCTCAGCCGCTATACCCGGTTGACCGCCGTTTCCCTTGGCAAACACCTGCGCCTGATCCGGCGGGTCAGTATTTTGCTTTTGATGCTGTTGAGCTGGGGCATGCATCGGGCCATTACCGGGATGGAAGCCCTGGCGTCCATCGGCCTGCTGTCTTTTGCCGCGTCGGCGCAGCTGGCCCCGGCGCTGATCGCTGCGCTTTACTGGCGGCGGGCACATCGGCGCGGTGTGTGGGCGGGGCTGATTGCCGGATACGGACTCTGGTTTTACTGCCTGGTTGTGCCAGCGATTTATCCCGGCACGGAGTTACTGATCCGCGGGGCCTTCGGCGTCGAGTGGCTGCGGCCGCAGCAACTGTTTGGCCTGTCGGGACTGGATCCCCTGAGCCACGGCGTTTTCTGGAGCCTGCTGTGCAACCTGGTGTTGCTTATCGGGGTATCGCTTTTCTGTCGTCAAAGTGTAGGGGACACGCGTCAGGCAATCGCATTTGTTACGCCGCAGCGCAGCGACGAACCGGTGCCGGATATGGTGCCTACCGGAATCCGCATGGGGCAGTTGCACAGCCTGCTGCAGC
This sequence comes from Microbulbifer elongatus, assembly GCF_020524885.1. GTDB lineage: Bacteria > Pseudomonadota > Gammaproteobacteria > Pseudomonadales > Cellvibrionaceae > Microbulbifer > Microbulbifer elongatus_A. Next base: position 222,663 of record NZ_JAIVKJ010000005.1, read on the forward strand.
CTTTTGTGGGGCGCGACCGGCTGGAGGAAATCTGGAACGATTTCGAACGGCGCAGCCAGCAGCGACTGTTGCCGGACGACGCTGCGCCGCGGTTCGTGGTCAGTGAAGCAGAGCGAACCCTGGCGGGGATTGTCGGCTCTGCGGCGGCCCATCAGGTGATGGGACTTCTGCACAGCAACCGGCCGCTGAAACTGGAGGATATCGCGCGGCTTGTCGACAGCACCTCGGAGCGGTTGCGCTTCAGTCAGGAGCTGCTGCAGACCACGGTGGAAACCATCAGCCAGGGGATCAGCGTGGTGGACGCGGAGCTCAGGCTGGTGGCATGGAACCGTCAGTATCTGGAACTGTTCCATTATCCGGAGCGGCTGCTCTATATCGGCTGCCCGGTGGCCAACCTCTACCGGCATAATGCAGAGCGCGGCCTGTATGGGAATAGCGACGATCCAGAAGTACTGGAAGCGCATGTGCAGCGGCGCCTCGACCTGCTGCGTCACGGCAGCGCGCACCGCTTTGAGCGGCGGCTTCCTTCAGGTGCGATCGTCGAAGTGCGCGGTACGCCCATGCCCGGCGGTGGCTTTGTCACCACGTTTACGGATATCAGTGAGTATCGCGCGGCAGTGGATGCGCTGGAGGAAAACCGTCGCAGTCTGGAAGACCGGGTGCGCCAGCGTACTGCGGAGCTCTCCGAGAGCAACCGCGCACTGCAGCAGGAAAATAGCCGTCGTGCCGAAGCGGAAATCAAGATTCGTGACCTGCATGCGGCCAAGTCCCGTTTCCTTGCCCACACCAGTCATGACCTGTTGCAACCGATTAATGCGGCGCGTCTGTTTATTGCCTCTCTTCAGCAGAAGGCTGCCGCAGGTAGCTGGCGGGAAATGGGTGACGATATTCACTATATCGACAGCGCCCTGACTTCCGCCGAGCAACTCATCGGCGCCCTGCGTGAAATCAGCAGACTGGATGCCGGAAGTTTCACGCCGAAGCGCACGAGCTTTCCGTTGCGTCAGCTGCTGGACGGCCTGAATGCGGAGTTTTCGGCGCTGGCCAGTGAGCGGGGGCTGTCCCTGCACTATGTGCCCACCGATGCCTGGGTCTGTTCTGACCGTCACCTGCTGCGCCGAATCCTGCAAAATTTTCTCAGCAATGCACTGCATTACACCGCGCGTGGACGCGTACTGCTGGGGGTGCGCCGACGCACCGAAATTGCGGATGAGGGCGAACACCGGAATTTTCTCGAAATCCAGGTGTGGGATACCGGTCCCGGTATCGCCAGCGATGTCCGCGAGAAAATTTTTGACGAGTTCGTGCGCCTTGGTAGCGGCGAGCACACTGCCGACAAGGGACTGGGGCTGGGGCTGGCAATCGCGCGCCGCAGCGCCGAACTGCTCGGGCACCGCCTGGGGCTGGAGTCCAATCCCGGTCGAGGATCCATGTTCAGCATTCGGGTGCCAGTGGGAGACGTGCAATCTGCGCCCGCACAAATACCCAGTACCGTTGGCACTGCCACTCTGGATTCGGCGGCGGTGCTGTGCATTGATAACGAGCGCCAGATACTGCGGGGAATGGAGAGCCTGCTTTCCGGCTGGGGTTGTCGGGTAATCACCGCGGTGTCACTGGAAGAGGCGCTGGCGCGCTGGCCATACCCGATGGCGCCAGCAGTGGTCATCGTTGACTATCACCTCGATTATGGTGCCACCGGTACGGATGCCCTGGACGCATTATGTGCGCACTGGCAGATGGCGCTGCCGGGCATCATGATCAGCGCCGATACCTCGGAGGCGGTGCGCGAACGTGCTGCAGCGCGGGGTTGTTTTTACCTGGCCAAACCGGTGAAGCCTGCCGCATTGCGCAACCTGATTCGTCGGCTGGTGCGCACGGGCCAGGGGAATCCTCAAGGCAGAGGGCAGCTGGAATACCTTTGAAGCCCTTGTCTCAAGTTACCGCCAATCCCGAATTCAATTGACAGGTTTTGGCTCTGGCCGCGCGGGCGGGGCAAATTGCCCGGGAGCTTCCACATCCAGGCTACCCAGAGCCAGCACCGCCTGGGTGCGGGAATTGACGTTCAGCTTGCGGAACAGTGCGGTCAGATGCGCCTTGACGGTGGCTTCGGTGACCTGCATCTCGTAAGCGATCTGTTTGTTGAGCAGGCCTTCCGCGAGCATGGTGGCAACGCGAAACTGCTGAGGAGTAAGGGTCGCGATAACATCAATTACCTCTGTGTCTTCACCTGGATCGCCCCCGGCCTGGTAGCGCTCGGCCACCGCCGGCGGTAACCAGATTTCTCCTTCCAGGCTCTGCCGCAAGGCCTCGGCAATCTGATCGACCGGAGCCGATTTGGGCAAAAACCCGCAGGCGCCGTAATCGATAGCACGGCACATGATTTCCGGCTTTTCATTGGCGGACACCACCATCACCGGTAACTGTGGATACTGGCCGTTGAGGAAAATGAGGCCGCTGAAACCGTGGGCGCCAGGCATGTGTAAATCCAGCAGTAACAGGTCGCAATCCGGATGCTCCGCCACGCACTGCTGCAGCGTCTGCATATCACTGGCTTCAAAAATACTGGCGTCTGGAAAGGCTTGCTGGATGGACAGGCGTAGGGCGTTGCGGAACAGGGGGTGGTCGTCCGCAATAATAAATTGTCGGGCAGATTGCCCACTGTCGGTGAGATTGTTCATCGCTTTGCATCCCTAATCGGCGGGATTTTCCCGGGCTTTTCCACTTCGCGAAATGCGGGCTGAAAAGTGTACCGAGAAAACCCCTCCAGTTCCTGTTGTTATTTTTTATCGGGGGCTGCTGCTGTACCAATGGCGTCGGTTAGGTAGGCGCCGCTCTGGCTAGACGGTTGTCGCCGCGCGGTTGGCTACCAGGTCGTCTACAACACCTGGATCGGCCAGTGTGGAGGTGTCCCCCAACTGGTCGCACTCGTCTGCGGCCACCTTGCGCAGGATTCGGCGCATGATCTTGCCCGAGCGGGTCTTCGGCAGTCCCGGTGCCCACTGGATGACATCCGGGGTGGCGATAGGACCGATCTCCCTGCGCAGCCAGTTGCGTAAATTGTTGCGCATGGCCTCGCTGGGCTCGATACCGCTGTTGAGGGTGACATAGACATAAATACCCTGACCCTTGATATCGTGGGGATAGCCCACCACCGCGGCTTCGGCCACGGCCTCGTGTGCCACCAGTGCACTTTCCAGTTCGGCGGTACCCATGCGGTGACCAGACACATTGAGTACGTCGTCCACCCGCCCGGTAATCCAGTAATAGCCGTCTTCATCGCGACGCGCGCCGTCGCCGGTGAAGTACATGTTTTTGAAGGTACTGAAATACGTATCGGCGAAGCGCTGATGATCGCCGAAGACGGTGCGCATCTGCCCTGGCCAACTGCCCAGTAATACCAGGTTGCCCTCGGTGGCGCCCTCGAGAATACTGCCCTCGTTGTCGACCAGCGCCGGCTGCACCCCGAAGAAGGGGCGGGTGGCAGAGCCGGGTTTCAGTACGGTGGCGCCGGGCAGCGGTGTGAGCATGGCGGCGCCGGTTTCGGTCTGCCACCAAGTATCCACAATCGGGCACTGGCCGCGACCGAACGTGCGGTGATACCACTTCCATGCTTCGGGGTTGATCGGCTCGCCCACGGTACCGAGCAGGCGCAGGCTGCTCAGGTCGGCGCCGGCTACCGGTTTGTCGCCTTCGGCCATCAGCGCGCGGATAGCGGTAGGGGCAATGTACAGAATGTTGATCTCGTGGTCGTCGATGATCTGCGCGACCCGGGTGACATCCGGGTAGTGAGGCACTCCCTCGTACATCACGGTGGTGGCCCCGTTGGCCAGCGGACCGTAGATAATATAGCTGTGGCCGGTGATCCAGCCGATATCTGCGGCACACCAGTAGCGTTCACCGCGGCGGTAATCGAATACGTATTCGTGGGTAATCGAGGCGTAGGTGATATAGCCGCCGTTGGTGTGCAGCACGCCCTTGGGTTTACCAGTGGAACCAGAGGTGTACAGGATAAACAGCGGGTCTTCCGCGTCCATGACTTCCGCCGGGCAGTCATCGCTCTGTGCCGCCACCAGTTCAGCGTAATCGCGGTCCACTGCCGGGTTCCAGTCGGTGCTGTCGTCGGTGTAGTTGACGACCACCACGTTTTCTACCGCGGTCTCTTCGCACAGGGATACCGCCCTGTCCACATTCTGTTTCAGTGGCACCGAGCGACCGCCGCGACGGCCGGCATTGGCGGTAATAAGGCAGCGGGATTTGCCATCGTCCATGCGCCCGGCAAGCGCTTCCGGGGAGAAGCCGGCGAACACCACCGAGTGCACGGCACCGATACGCGCGCAGGCCAGCATGGCCACGGCCGCTTCCGGGATCATCGGCATATATATGGTCACTACATCGCCTTTCTGCACCCCGAGACTCTTCAGGCCATTGGCAAAACGGCACACGTCCCGGTGTAGCTCGCGGTAGCTGATTTCGCGGGAGGTGCCGGGCTCGTCGCCAACCCACAGGATGGCGGTGGTGTCGCCATGCGCCGCCAGGTGCCGGTCGAGACAGTTGGCGGCCACGTTCAGCTTGCCGTCGGCGAACCAGCGGATATGCAGGTCGTCTTTGGCGAAGGAGACGTCCTTTACCTGGGTAAATGGCTCTATCCAGTCTATGCGCTCGGCCTGTTCGCGCCAGAAGCCGTCGTTGTCTTCGATGGAGCGGTTATAGAGTTCGAAATAGCGCGCTTCGTCCAGCAGGGTATTGGCGGCGTAGGCAGCGGGTACGGGGAAGGATTCACTGTTACTGGTCACGGACCGGCCCTCTTCATCGATGCAGTATTTATCGGTGTTTTACTTGCTGGGTACATTTTGTCACCGAGCCCGCGGCAGTACGTATTAGACAAAAGTCGAAAGGCGGTGGCAGCGTGCGCCGGATACTATCTGCGGTATGGGCTTGGGTAGGGGTATCGACATAGACATTGGTCGAAGTGGCCCCCCAATTTAGACCAATGGTTAATACCCGTATTTTCCATGACGTTGTTTGCTTGCACCTGTGTTATCCCAAAATGGCAAACAACGGCAGGGACAAAAGTGATGACGGTGAAAATAATTAAAAACCGCAAACTGGCCGGCGCAGTGGCACTGGCAGCGATGGTAAATACACTACCCGCTCTGGCAGCGGAACCGGATGCATTGACCGCAGCGCAATTGCAGCAGCGGATCGCCGAACTGCAGGCGCAAGTCGACGCACTCGCCGCGCGTCCGGTGGAAATCGAAAACCCGGAACCAGCGAAAGCCTCTCCCTTTGGCGATACCGAGATCCAGATAGGCGGTTACGTCAAACTCGATAGTATTTTTAGTGACTATTCCGATGGCAGCGCGGCAACTGCAGGTGTCGGCGAAGACTTCCTCGTGCCGTCCACTATTCCCATTGGCGGTGAAGGTGGTGACGTCCACTACAATGCGCACGCGAAATCTACCCGGCTGTTTTTCAAGTCTGCAACCGAGCTGGGTGCGGGCAGCGTGAATACCCATATTGAGATCGATGCGATGGCCGGCGCTCAGGGCGATGAACGCATCAGCAACTCTTACGCACAGCGCCTGCGGCATGCCTATGTGAACTGGAATATTGATGGCGACCGATCACTACTCGCTGGTCAGTCCTGGTCCACCTTTTTCAATGTCGGCGCATTGCCGGAAGGGCTGGATTTTGTTGGTCCGGTCGGCACGATTTTCGAGCGACAACCTCAGATTCGCTACACCCAGGGTCTCGGCAGCGGCAGCCTGCAGTTTGCCGCCGAGAATCCGGCCACCACGTTATACAACAGCACGGAAAACCCCTACGATGACAACAGCCGTCCCGACCTGGTCCTTCGCTACAACAACAATATCGGCGACCTCAACTACTCCATCGCTTCCATGAGCCGTGAGCTGGCCTATGACCGCGCCGATGCAAGCAGTGAGTCCGAGCAGGGGTATGCAATCAGTCTCTCGGGCAAGTGGCAGCTGGGACGTGATGATCTGCGATTCATGTACAGTTACGGCAATGCGCTCGGGCGCTACCTGGGGCTGAACAGTTACCGCGCCGGCATTATCGATCCACTGGATGGCAGCATCGACTTGATCGACCAGCACGGTGGCTATGTTGCCTTGCGGCATTTCTGGAGCGAGCAGTGGCGAAGCAACCTGGTACTTTCCGCTACTGCTGCGGATAACCCAGCGTCGGTTGCGGACACTACGCCATCTGCATATCAGAGCCTGCACCTGAACCTGATGTATTCGCCAGTTCCAAAAATGACCCTGGGTGGTGAGTATATTTTTGCGAGTAAAGAAGTGGAAAATGCCAGCGGTCAGCTTGCAGATGATGAAGGGGATATGCAGCGTATGCAGCTGTCCGTGAAATATGTATTCTGAAAATACACGTAACAATCAACGTCAATCCGATAATTCCAGAATAATTGAGGAGAGGAAACGATGAGTTTCAAAAACAAAGAGCTGGCCAGTGCCTACTGGCGTGAAAACCTGAAGCTAATGTTCGGCCTCTTGGTCGTGTGGTTTGTGGTGTCTTTTGGTTGTGGCATTTTATTTGTCGAAGAGCTTAACCAGATTCGCATGGGCGGCTTCAAACTTGGATTCTGGTTTGCGCAGCAGGGTGCTATCTACGTATTCCTGGTGCTGATTTTTGTCTATGTCTACAAGATGAATCAGCTGGACCATAAGTACGACGTGTATGAAGACGATGGTGTCGCAGAAGCGACCGGCGATACCAGCATTCCGGGTGAAGCACAGCAATTGCAGGGGGAGCACTGAGCCATGGATGTTCAAACTCTGACTTTTCTGATCGTCGGTGGAACCTTCCTGCTGTATATCGGCATCGCCATCTGGGCGCGTGCTGGTTCTACTAATGATTTCTATGTGGCCGGTGGTGGGGTAAACCCGGTGGCTAATGGTATGGCCACGGCCGCGGACTGGATGTCGGCGGCCTCGTTTATTTCCATGGCGGGCCTGATCTCCTTTATGGGGTACGATGGCACCGTGTATCTGTTGGGCTGGACCGGGGGCTATGTGCTGTTGGCCCTGTGCCTCGCACCTTACCTGCGCAAGTTCGGGAAGTTCACGGTGCCGGATTTTATCGGTGACCGCTACTATTCCCAGGCAGCGCGGACCGTGGCTGTCATCTGCGCGATCTTTGTGTGCTTTACCTATGTGGCGGGGCAGATGCGCGGTGTGGGTGTGGTGTTCTCGCGCTTCCTTGAGGTGGACATCGTCACCGGCGTGGTGATCGGTATGGGCGTAGTATTTTTCTACGCGGTGCTCGGCGGCATGAAGGGCATTACCTATACCCAGGTTGCGCAGTACTGTGTACTGATTTTTGCCTACATGGTACCCGCGATCTTCATTTCCATCATGATGACCGGGCACGTCCTGCCGCAGACCGGCTTTGGCGGTATGCTCTCTGACGGTACCTACCTGCTGGACAAGCTCGATGGCCTTTCAACAGAGCTCGGGTTTGCGGAATATACATCGGGCACAAAAAGTACCATTGATGTGTTCTTTATCACGGCCGCCCTGATGGTGGGCACCGCTGGTCTGCCGCACGTGATTGTGCGCTTCTTTACCGTGCCGAAAGTGCGTGACGCGCGGATGTCCGCCGGCTGGGCACTGCTGTTTATCGCACTGTTGTATACCACTGCACCGGCGATCGCGACCTTTGCCCGCGTGAACATGATCGACACCATCAATGGTCCGGAAGGCCAGGGCACCGCACACGCGGAAGCACCGAGCTGGGTGAGCAACTGGGAAGAAACCGGCCTGATTACCTGGGAAGACAAGAATGCCGACGGCAAGATGTTCTATTCCGGTGACGAGCGCAATGAAATGTCTGTGGATCGTGACATCATGGTATTGGCCAACCCGGAGATTGCGAATCTGCCTGCATGGGTGATCGCGCTGGTGGCTGCCGGTGGTGTGGCTGCGGCGCTGTCTACCTCGGCGGGTCTGTTGCTGGTGATCTCCACGTCGGTTTCCCACGATCTGCTTAAGCGTAACCTGATGCCGCGCATTACCGAGAAACAGGAGCTGCTGTATGCCCGCTCTGCCGCCGCTGTGGCGGTGTGTATCGCCGGTTATCTCGGGGTCAATCCGCCGGGCTTTGTGGCACAGGTGGTGGCTTTCGCCTTCGGGCTCGCGGCGTCGTCCTTCTTCCCGGCGATCATCATGGGGATCTTCTCCAAGCGGATGAACAAGGAAGGGGCCATTGCCGGTATGCTGTCAGGCATCCTGTTTACCGCGGCGTACATCGTGTACTTCAAGTTCATCAACCCTGCAGCCAATACGCCGGAGAATTGGTGGTTCGGTGTTTCACCGGAAGGTATCGGTACCCTGGGTATGATGATCAACTTCGCGGTTGCCATCGCGGTGGCTAAGGTGACCCGCGAAGCACCGCAAGATGTGCAGGAAATGGTGGAGAGTATTCGCTTCCCGCAAGGAGCTGGGCAGGCGAGCGCACATTAATTTGTAAGTTGTCAGTCAGAATGTATTTAGGCGAGCTTCGGCTCGCCTTTTTTATTGTGGTGGTTAAGTTTTTTAGTGAGGCCAGGCCAGTAGCAAGGTTTCGCTGTCTTCGTCCGGCAGGGTGATTTGGCGCTCCTGCCGCAAGCCTAGTTTTTCCAACAGGCGGACAGAAGCGCTGTTGTGCGGCGACACCAGGGCGACAATGCGCGGCAGTGCCAGAGTGTTGCGGGCAAAATCCATTACCGCTTGCGCCGCTTCCAGCGCGTAGCCCTGTCCGCGGTATTCCGGCAGGAATGCATAGCCGATGTCGACATCCTCGAGGAAGTCACGCTTGACCAGGCCACACAGGCCGATGGGAGTGCCATCCTGCAATGCAACCTTGTACATACCGAAGTTGTGTTCGCGGTATGACGCAATGGGGCCGCACTCCAGATAATCCTGTGCCTGCTCCAGTGTGCGTACACCGCGGTCGGCCACATTCCGGATAAAGTCCGGATCATTCAGGATCGCGAGCATAAGCGCACCATCTTCCCGGGTGAGTTCACTGACTCGTAGCCGTTCGGTTTTCCGTTCAAACATGACGATGCTCAATGACTTGTTGATGCGGGGAGTATATGGGGATTACATGGAAATTACATGGAGAGTTAAAGGGGAGGGTAAACGGGAAGAGTAAACGGGAAGAGTAAACGGGAAGAGGGGATAGGTTGCGCCCCCAAAATTGGGGGCGCTGTGCCAGAGGGGGATCAGAAGGCGTAAGTTACGCTGATGGAACCGTGCTCCGAAGTCGGACGTGTAGTGAGGTTGGCACTGACGGCAACTGCGTCGGCTGCCTGCCAGCGCAATCCGACCAGCGCACCGGCGCCGGCTTCAAACAAGCCTGTATCCTTGCTTGCGTAACTGGGCATGGCGTTCATATTACCCTGCATGGACTTCACGCCCACTTCGAGGTGATCGTTTTCCGTGCCGGTGGTGTCCTCATACCAGAGTTGTCCGTATGCACTGATATTGCCCCACTGCTTGTCGGCGAAGGCACCGAGACGCATGGTGGAGTAACGACGTTCCTGGGATCCGTAATTCATCCCGAAGGGGTCCATTGTTGCTCCGGAGGCATCGGTGTAGGTGAAGCCGGCTAGAGCGTCTTCCGTGTAGCCATCCACATCCGCTTCCACCTGAGTCACGCCGACGAATGGCCCGAAGCGGCTGGCACCGCCGGAAATATTCACACCGCCAGTGAGATCGAGGGTCATGTTTTCACCATTGGTCGCACCTTGCAGTGTGCCGGTAAAGTTATTCCCCAGTTCAAGCGTGCGGCCTACCTGATCGTATTCCACGTCGGACAGCGTGGCACTGGCTTCGAGGAAAAACTCGTTGTGGTGGAAGCGGCCAAACAGGCTGTAGTTGGTCGCGGTGGAGTCGATATCACTGAGCTGGTTTTCCAATGTCTGGTCTGCGCGGCTGACGGCGAAGCCCAGTTCAGCATTGTCGCGCAGCGCGTAGCGGGCGCCGATCACGCCGCCGTTCTGGTCACCGCTGGCGGCGGGGGCGAAGTTGTTGTCGTAGTCGCTATTGCCGAAAGTGCCGCTGGCAAACACGCCGCTTTCCGCGGTGCGGTAGCGGGTACCGAGCAGTGCCTGTTGCAGGCTGCCCACATGGCTGCGGGATGCCTGTACACCCATGTCCGGGAGCTGGCCAGCCACCTGTGCCGCGTTCACTACACCGGCGTAGTAGTCGGCCAGTACTGCCTGGGCAGCCTGAGTCGGGTGTACGGCGTCATTGAACAGCAGCTTGCTGGCGTCCGGTGCGGTACCGTTTATTCCGTACTCCGGATGTTCAATACAGCCGCCGCTGCCGTCATAGCAGAATTCGCTCTGTGCGATGTCTGCGTATCCCAGTGCGCTGGCATTGGCGAGGGACACCTTGAGCACACCGCCCATATCCACCATCAACACGCCGTCGATATCCTTGGCGGAGTCGAGCAGGGTACTGTTGAACAGGTCGACGGCAGTACTGGCGGTACCCAGAGTGCCGTTGATCGCTGCAGAGAGTTGCGCATTGGCTTCTTCTTGAGACAGCAGCCCCGCAGTGACGGCGTCGGCCAGCTGCTGAGCTTCCGGGCTCGCCGCAACCGCCTGGCTGACAGCGGCATACATGCCGGGGGTATTGCTGATGTCCGGTACATTGGAGACCAGAATATAGTTTGCCCCGGCATCGGACAGCACCTGAGCGCTGTCCGCGAGCATGGTGGCCGCAAGACCGGTCATCGCCGCAAACTGGTTGCTATCGATAGTGCCGGAGAGGGTTGCAGTGAAGCCGCCCAGCAGGTCGTTGCCGCCGCCGTTGATCCAGTAAAGCGCTTTGCTGTCAGCGCGTTGGGTTGTTTCCAGATAGCCGAGGCCAAGCGGGTGCGGGTTACCGGTGGTTCCGGAGTCGGCGACGATCATGCCCGGGGCGGCATCAATCTGTGCCTGCAGGGCATCTGCCTGTGCGGAATAGGCCGCGGCTGTGGCGCTATCTCCCGCGGCTTCAAACTGGGCGGCCGCGGCGCGCAACTGGGCTACACCGTCCGGGCCCTGCAGCAGCAGTCCGAGCAGCTGAAGGTCAGGGTAAAGGCCGGTGCTGGTTTCACGGGTTGGGTCTGGCAATAGGGCGCTGACAAAATTGTGACGCGATGGATCCAGGCTCAGGCCATTCTGATCGAGGTATTCGAGATATCCCCGGGTACCGAGAATATTCAGCAGTACGTCTGCCGCGCGGTGTCCACCCACGGCCCAGCCGCCGCCCACATTGGACAGGGATGCGCGCACCTGGGCCTCCGCTGCCGCAATCATCTCGCTCTCAGACAGGCTGGGGTCGACATCCGGCAGGCACAGATACATGCCTGCACAGGAGGCCGTTACCGGCCCAAGACCTAGTTGCTGGGAGAGGAGACTGATTGCCGCCTGCTTGTCTTCACCGCTGGTGAATACGCCGGCATTGCCGACATCGGTAAGGCTGTCACCGAAGGCAATCACCTGTGAAAAGGGGGAGTCGTCGGCTGAGGCGGAAGCGCTCAGGGTAGACAGTGAGGCAAGGGCAATGGCTGCCGCCAGGCTGCGCTTGGCGTTGGGCATAGATATCTCCTTATCATCGCTGCGCAGCCGATGTTGTCGATGCTTTTTATGGCTTTTGTACTGCGCGCGTGTCGTTATTGTTGTATCGAAAAGTCCCAGAATAACCGGGAGCTGTCCGATATTAACTGACATAAAATGGAGAATGAAAGGAAAGCTGAAACTAAATTTGTCCGATCAGTCACAAAATGCAGGCGTGTGTAATTTGGAAACACACGCCTGACAAAAGCGCAAAAAAACGGCGAATCAGCGCAACGTATGCAGGAACTGCAGGTGGCGCTCGTACTGGGAGACCATGTCTGTGAGTATCTGGTCCTTGGTCCAGCCCATCACATCGTAGTCCTGTCCACCTTCATAAAGGTGCACTTCCGCGCGGAAGTAGGTATCCGGTGAGCCGTCATCGTAGTCGTCGTGCAGTTCCTTTTCCGGATGGCTGGCATCGGGCTTCATAGTGGCCTTGGGGTGGATACCGTAGATAAACTCGACTTCCTCTCCATGGCTGACTTCCAGTTGCACCCACTTGTTTTCCTTCTCTGTCACGGTCGTCTCGTAGCCATTCTTTCGCATTTCTTCCGCAAATTCTTCCAGTGCCGGTTTTCCCACATCGCGGATATATTCGTGGACCTCAGTGAGCGAAGGTAACTTCAATGCGTTCTTCAAGCGGCGCTGCCAGACCACCGGGTTGCGTGCGCTTATGGGGGCGACGACCGCAGACTGGGTGATGCGCTTGACCGTATCTGTTCGCAGGGCTTTTATAAGCCCGAACATGGCGAAGAGAAGTATCGCGGAGAAGGGCAGTGCACTGGCGACCACCGCCGTCTGCAATGACTTCAACCCCCCGGCAAGTAAAAGTGCGATGGCCACGACGCCGATCAGGAAGCACCAGAAGATCCGCTGCCAAAGGGGCGTTTGATCCTTCCCGTAAGACGACAGCATATTGACGACCAGCGCACCCGAGTCGGCGGAGGTGACGAAGAACACGATCACCATAAGTACCGCTACAAAAGAGAAAATCGAGGAGAATGGAAACTGTTCCAGAAACTGGAACAATGCCACCGACTGGTCCTTGGCGACGACCTCGCCAAGTTGGGTCATGCCCTGGTCGAGAATCATATGAATGGCGGAGTTGCCGAAAAACGTCATCCACAGCATGGTGACCAGCGCGGGTACTAGCATCGCACCGATCACAAATTCACGGATGGTTCTGCCGCGGGAAATACGTGCGATAAACAGGCCAACAAATGGCGACCAGGACATCCACCAGCCCCAGTAGAGTATGGTCCAGCCGCCCAGCCAGTCGGTGGGTTTGTACGCGAACAGGTTGAACGTCTTGCTGACTATCTCTGAAAGGTAACTGCCAAAATTTTGCACGAATGCCTGCAGCAGATAGACGGTACTCCCCAGCAACAGGACCATGATCAGCAGGATTGCGGCAAGGGTCATGTTGAGCTGAGAGAGCCGCTTGATCCCCGCATCGAGCCCTAGTACCACGGAAATAGTGGCGAGAATGGTGGTGACAATAATCAGCACCACCTGAACGCCCGCACCCACGGGTATCCCGAAAAGGTGATGGAGCCCCGAGTTGATCTGCAGTACCCCGTAACCTAGTGTCGTGGCCACGCCACATACCGTGCCGACAATGGCGAATACATCGACTGCGTGGCCAATGGGGCCGTAAATGCGCTCGCCGATCATCGGATAGAGTGCGGAGCGCAGGGTCAATGGCAGTTTATGGCGGTAACTGAAATACGCGAGTATCAGGGCCACAATGGCGTAAATTGCCCAGGCGTGAAAACCCCAGTGGAAAAACGTCAGTACCATGGCCTCGCGGGCGGCGAAAACGGTTCCCGTTTCCCCTACCGGTGGGTCGAGGTAGTGCATCACCGGCTCGGCAACACCGAAGAACAGCAGGCCAATACCCATTCCGGCGGAAAACAGCATGGCAAACCAGGAGGTAAAATCGTACTCTGGTTCTGCGTGCTCTGGCCCCATTTTAATTTCGCCAAATCGCGACATTGCAATCGCAATAGTCCCGATCAGGATGATTGCAACAGTCAGCACGTAATACCAACTCATGTGCTCGACAACCCACGCCTGCACCATTGCAAAGGTCGATGTCGCATTCTCAGGAACGATTACGGCATAAGCTACCATCAGCAGCAAAACGGCGGTGGCAGAGTAGAATACCGGTGGATTGAAGTGTGCCGGTTGTTCTTTGCTGCCGCTGGTCGTATCTGCCATAGCTGGTGTACCTGAAGTGCTGTATGTGGTGATGGTGGTATAATTTTGCGCCTTTTGCTCATAGCATAGACGAAAGTACAGCTTATAAATGCAGCGAATAACGCTGCCTTTTCATATGTTGAAAATTTCTAGAAGTATTGAAATCCCGTTGGAAGAAATCGAGATGCACGCGATGCGTTCCGGTGGCGCCGGCGGTCAGAATGTCAATAAAGTGTCTACAGCGATTCACCTTCGCTTTGATATACCGGCGTCCAGTTTGCCTCCGACCATAAAAGAGCGCCTGCTAGGCTTACGCGACCAACGCATTACCGCGGACGGGATTGTTGTAATAAAGGGCCAACGGTTCCGCACCCAGGAGAAAAACCGGACAGATGTTCTCGAGAGGCTGCAGGAGCTGGTCGCGAGTGTATTAAAGACGCCTAAAACACGTGTTCCGACCAAGCCCACCCGCGGCTCCAAAGAGCGTCGTCTAAAGCACAAATCCCGCCGTGGGCAGATCAAGTCTCTGCGAGGGAAGGTTTCCGACCACTGATCGCACACCTTGTTCTTCACATTTTCTCCACCGCAATCCGACAAGGAGTTCCCATGTCCAACCGATACCGCGCCCAGGATCTAAAGCAGTTTGCCGCGGACCTTTTTGCCTCCACCGGCCTTGCCCGCGAGCGCGCGGACGTGATGGCGGAGACCTTTCTACAGGCAGACCTTATGGGCTTTACCACCCATGGGCTGCACCGTGTGGCGAGCAACCTGAAGTGGCTCGAGAGCGGTGCTTCTCGCTTGCAGGGCGAGCCCAATGTGCTGTCCGATCGCGGCAATTGTTTTAACTGGGATGCAGACTTTCTTCCCGGGCCCTGGGTGGTAAACCAGGCGATCGATCAGGCTCTGGAGCGGATTGGCGAGCAGGGTGTGGTGACGGCGACTATTCGCCGCAGCCAGCATATTGCCTGTCTCGCGGCTTATCTCCCGAAAATTGTCGAACGCAATTGTGTCGGCATCCTTACCTGCTCCACACCGGCAGAGGAAACCGTTTCTCCCCAGGGCTGTAAGACTCCACTGTTTTCCGCCAACCCGATTGCCTTCTGTGCGCCAGCAGGGGATTACCCCCTGTTGTTCGATATCAGTATGTCGGTGACTGCCGGCGGCTATGTGGCGCGCGCCGAGCGCGAGGGCAAAAAACTGCCCGAGCAGTATCTGAAAGACCGCGATGGCAATCTCTCCGATGATCCTGCGGCGTTTACCAACGGAGGCAGTATTCTGCCGGTGGGTGGCGCTGACCACGGCTACAAGGGCGCGGCCCTGTCAGCGATGCTTGAAGTCTTGTCCATGGGGCTCGGCGGATATGGCCGCGCCGATTCCGTGGCGGGAGATGATGAAGCCAATTCCGTATTTTTGCAGATCATTGATCCCAAGGCGTTTGGAAGCGAGCAGAAATTCCTTCGCCAAACAGCGGCACTCACACATTTGTGGGAGTCCTGTGAGCCCGAGGATGGCGGCTCCGTGCGGGTTCCGGGAAAGCGGGCATGGAATTTGCGTAGTGATCAATTAGAGAACGGTGTCTCCCTGTATCCGACCATTACTGCGGACCTGCAGGCGTTGGCCCAGAATTACGGCAAGGCATTCCCTCACCCGGTGAGTTGAGATTGGGCTTTGCAATTTGTTTAGTGCAATCGGGGCGGATTGTTCGACATGTGTTTCGCGGAATCGGCGCCAATTCGGTCTACATTAGGGGGTAGCGTCATAACAGCACCATAACCAAGTGATCTTCTAGCGATCACCCAACGACCTTGGTCGAGGGGATAAACCGGAGAATAACGCCGATGAACGACTTTATTCGAATGTCTGCACTGGAATTGCTCAAGGGCTACCAGGACAAGCAATTTTCTCCGGTTGAAACCACTCAGGCGATGCTCGCGCAGATCGCGCGCTGTAACCCGGTAGTTAACGCGTATAACCTTGTGGATGAAGAGACCACTCTGGCATTTGCTCGGGAGTCCGAGCAGCGTTACCTGCAGGGCAACCCCAAAGGGCCGCTCGACGGCGTTCCGGTTGCCATCAAGGATGTCTTTCTCACTCCCCAGTGGCCCACCATCAAGGGCTCTAAAACCATCGATCCAAGCTCCACGCTCGGCAAAGAGGCTCCCAGTGTTGCGGCGCTCAATCGCAACGGTGCTGTACCCCTGGGGAAAACCACCACGCCGGAGTTTGGCTGGAAAGGCGTGACCGACAACCCGGTAGACGGCGTCACCCGCAACCCCTGGAACCCGGACAAGACCGCCGGCGGCTCCAGCGGTGGCAGTGCCGCCGCGGTACCACTGGGGATGGGTCCTCTGGCGCTGGGGACCGACGCCGGCGGTTCCATTCGTATTCCCGCCGGTTTCAGTGGCCTGGTTGGCCTTAAGCCCAGCTTTGGTGAAGTGCCGCACTGGCCGGCGAGTCCATTTGGCACTTTGGCACACGCCGGTCCAATGACCTGGACAGTACCCGATTGCGCCCTGTTGATGAATGTACTGGCGGAGGCGGATTACCGCGATACCAATGCCATTCCCCGCCGCAATATCGATTATCTCGCAGCACTGGAAGGCGAGCCGCAGGATTTACTGCGTGGAGTGCACATCGCCTTCAGCGCAACCCTTGGTTATGTACAGGTTGAGCGCGAGGTGGAAGAGAGCGTGCGTGAGGCGGCCAAACTGTTGCAATCGCTGGGTGCGGAAGTTACCGAAGTGGCGCCGGGTTTTGATGATCCATTGGCCGCATTCGGTCACCTGTTTTACGGTGGTGCGGCTAATGCCCTGCGCGATATTGGCAAAAAACAGCGCGCGTTGATGGACCCCCAGCTGGTGGCGGTATCCGAGAAGGCCGCGCAGCTTTCCATGCTGGATTACCTGGAGGCCGTCAATGAGCGCGCCGCACTGTGTGAGCGCATGGCCGCGTTCCATAACAAGTACGATCTGCTGCTGACGCCGACATTGCCGATCACCGCATTCACCGCCGGCCGTGAAGTGCCGGAAGACTGGCCCAGCACACGCTGGCCCTCGTGGACCCCATTTACCTATCCGTTCAATATGACCGGGCAACCGGCCATCTCGGTACCCTGTGGCTTTGACAGTGCCGGCCTGCCGATCGGCCTGCAACTCGTGGGGGCCCGCTTCGATGATCGCGCCGTGCTGCGCGCGGCCCAGGCCTATCAGTTGGCCGCGCCACTGACCGACAAGCGTCCCGATTTGTTTTATGAAAGTTCGGACGAGGGCGCCACGGCGGGAGCGGATATATGAGCCGGCTGGATTTTGATTTTTACGAGTCGGAAGATCCGGTCTGGAACCCTGCGCTTCTCACCATTCCCGTGCCGGGAATTCGCAAGATGGTCAACATGGCGGCTTCCATGGAAGACGTCATTCATTTGTCCATTGGCCAGCCGGACGCGCCAACGCCACCCCATGTGGTGCAGGCAACGGTAGACGCGCTGAATGCAGGGCAGACTGGCTACACCATGGATGCCGGCTTACCTGAGCTGCTGGATGCACTGGCGGAATATTACGGTGAGCGCTCCGGACGTGCGCTCAGCCCGGAAAATATTCTGGTCACCACCGGCGCTACGGAAGCCATTTACCTGGCGCTCACGGCGGTGTCCGCACCGGGCCGTGAATTTATCGTGCCCGATCCGTCCTTCATGCTGTACGCGCCGCTGATTCGGATGAACGGCGGGGAGGTGAAATGTATTCCGACCCGGGCGGAAAATAACCATCAGCTGGATCCGCAGGAAGTCATCGATGCGATCGACACCAACACCCACGCGATCATTCTAAACTCCCCCAGTAATCCCACCGGCACTGTGTACCCGCGGGAAACCGTGGAGACCATCGTGCAGGAGGCGGCCTATCGTGGAATTTATGTGATCAGCGACGAGGTATACGATCACCTTATTTATGACGACCGGGATTACGCCAGTGTCCTGTCCTGTTGCTCGGACCTGGATCATGTGATGGTCATCAGCAGTTTCTCCAAAACCTTCAGTATGGCCGGCATGCGCGTGGGCTGGTTGATCGCGAGTCAGGGCGCCATCCGCAAGCTGCGCCGTTACCATATGTTTACCACCACGGTGGCGAACACCCCTTGCCAGTGGGGTGGTGTTGCCGCATTAAAAGGTGATCGAAGTTGCGTGAGCGAGGTGGTGAGTACCTACAAGAAACGTCGCAACCGGCTTGTGGAACTGGTGGATGAAACGCCTTTTCTGGAAGGTTATGTACCTGAAGGCGCTTTTTATATGTTTCCCGCGCTGCCGGAAGGCGTGAATGGCAATAATGTCGCACTGCGCTTACTGCGGGAAACCGGTGTTTGTACCATCGCCGGTGATACCTTTGGTGAGAGTAGCCGCAATGCACTGCGCTTCAGTTATGCCACTTCCATTGAAAATATCGAGCGGGCGTTTGAGCGGATTATTCCGTGGATGGAGAAGCAGGACTTCGGCTGATCCGCAGTCTGGTATTAATAGTTCTTTCTGGCAGCTCTGGGCGGTTATATTGTTCAGTGTATGCTGGTTTTAAGATAGTTCTTTTCGATTCCCCCCACTTTGCGACCTTCTATTTCCCCATCACGGATTTTCCGTGATCACTTTGGCTAATTGTTGGCGCATAATTCATTTTGTGCACTGTTTATTGCCCCTCCTTTTGAATTGCCCTAATCTGATGCTGCTCCAGTATAGGAAACAATAATGATAATCGGGTCACGATAATCGTTCGTGTAAAGACAATAAGGCGAGATATCTTTCCCGATCTCATAAAAATAATAGGACGGGTAATTATGCGAGTATTCAAAAACAATGCACTGACTCTGGCGATCGCGGCGGCGACTGCACTGCCAGCTTCGCTGGCCTTCTCTCAGCAGGGTGCTGAAGCAGAACCTGCGAGCGATCATGGGGTAATGGAGGAGGTCATTACTACCGGCACCCGAAAAGAGGGTGTTGCCCCCACCGAAACCCTGTCACCGGTGGACGTCCTTGGCGGAAGTAAATTTTCCGATCAGGGCAGCTTTGACCTGACAGAGTCCCTGGCCAAGGTGGCCCCTTCGTTCAATACCCAGCGTTTCCCCATCGCGGATGGCACTGCATTTATTCGTCCTGTCACCTTGCGTAATCTGTCACCAGATCAAACATTGGTGCTGGTAAACGGCACGCGTCGGCATCGCTCTGCGCTGGTAAACCTGCAGCTGGCACCTCTCGGTACCACCAATCAGGGTGCACAGGCGGTGGATTTCGCTGCGTTGCCATCCCTGGCTATCGAGCGTGTTGAAGTGCTGCGCGACGGCGCCTCCGCCCAGTATGGTTCCGATGCCATTGCCGGGGTGGTGAACGTGATCCTGAAAGATGACGCCGAGGGTTTCAGTCTTTCTGCCCAGACCGGCGAATACTTTGATGGCGACGGTGCGCGCACTACCCTGGCGGCGAATGGTGGATTTGCACTGGGGGACGAGGGCTTCGTTAACGCCACGATTGAACACTCCTCCGCAGATAAAACCTGGCGCGGTGCTGCGCGTCCGGATGCAGAGTTTGTTGGCAGTGTTGTGGGGGTAGAAAATGTCCCGCTCGATGGTCTCGGCCAGCGCTGGGGTGATCCGGAGGTGGAAGCGCTCAAGCTGTTCGTCAACACCGGCTATTCGCTGAATGACACCACCGAGCTGTACGGTAACCTGGGTTACTCGAACAACGAAACCATTTCCGATTTCTTCTATCGTGGCCCGGTTCTGGATCCGTCGGCAGAGTTTGGCGCTCGTGAAACCTTGCAGCAGGATTTGGATGGGGACTTTATGCCCGATGCCGCGCCCCAGTCTCTGGTGGACGACATTATTGCCCAGGGGCTAAACCCCAGCGACTACCTGATGGCCGATAGCAGCAGCGCCAGTGGGTTCGTTCTGCGCAACCCGATCTATACCCAGTTCCCCGGTGGTTACAACCCGGCTTTCGGTGCCGATATCACCGATTTCTCTGCCGTGGTCGGCGCTCGCGGCGAATGGGCCAATGGAATCAGCTGGGACCTGCGCGCGCGCAGTGCTGAAAATGAAGTTTCCTACGTACTGGAAAATTCAATCAACCCGAGTCTGGGGATTAATTCTCCTCTCAGATTTAACCCCGGCACACTTACCCAGGCAGAAACCAGCGTAAACGCTGATTTCGTTAAGCCGATTGACGTAGCTGCATTTGCGACGCCGCTGAACCTGGCATTTGGCATGGAGTGGCGGGATGAAACCTACAAGATCGGTGCGGGCGACGAGGCGTCTATTGCCGTAGGCCCTACCGCGGCAGTATTTGGCGTAGGCTCCGATGGTTTCCAGGGGTTCCCGGTAGAGGCTGCGGGTGAGTACAGCAGTACCAGCACAGCGGCTTATGTGGACCTGGAAGCGGATGTTACCGACCAGCTTTTGCTGGGTGCCGCACTGCGTTTTGAAAACTTTGAAGAGTTCGGTTCGACGTTCGACTGGAAACTGTCCGCGCGCTACGACTTCAGTGAAAATTTCGCGCTGCGTGGTACCGCCAACACCGGTTTCCGCGCGCCGACGCCGGGGCAGGTGAATACGCTCAATGTCACTACCACTTCCGATTCCGATGGCAACCTGATTCCCAATGGTACCTATCCGGTTAATCACCCGGTGGCCATGGCGTTGGGTGCCAAGGAATTGACGCCGGAAGAGTCCACCAGCTTTACCCTGGGTGCGGTGTGGAGTCCGCTGGATAACACCAGTGTGACCATCGATTACTACAACATCCAAATTGAAGATCGCCTGGCACTGCGTAATAACACCATAGGTGATGCAGAAGTGGCACTGCTGGAAAATGCCGGTGTAGCCAATGCGGCTCTGCTGAACGGCAGTAACGCCAACTACTTTGTGAACGCGTTTGACTCTGATGTGTCCGGTATCGATCTGGCGGTGACCAGCGACTTCGACTTTGCCGGTGGCCTCCTGGTGATGGATCTGCGTCACAACCACAACCAGCAGAAAGTGGATAAAGTAGCACCGAACACCATCAACGCGTCGCGTGTGTTTGACCTGGAGAACCAGGTGCCCAGTGACCGCACCACGCTGACCTTCGATTACGATTCCGGTGACCTGTTTAACGGCTACCTGCGTTTCAATCGCTACAGCGGTTGGGAGAGTACCTTTGGCCTGTTCGGCCCGGGTGACGCTTCCGATGCTTCTGCTTACGGCAGTGAGATCCTGGTCGACCTCGAAGCGACGATTACCCTGGCAGAGAACTACAAGGTTTCCCTGGGTGGCGAGAATATCTTCGATGTGCGCCCGGATGATGAAGCCGATCCCACCCTGCAGTTCCTGGGTGTGCGCCAGTCGCTGACCTCTCCGTTTGGTTTTAACGGTGGCTTCTGGTATCTGCGCGCGAGCGCCCAGTTCTAATTGCCAACCTCTGTAAAAAAGGCCTCCTTTGGGAGGCCTTTTTTATGCGCTAGTGAAAACTCCTCACATGCTGGATCTCTTTCCAGGTAATGCCTTCGAGCCTTTTTCCGATCAGGTGGATCACTGCGAGGTTCTGTTCTTTCGCATCGCGGCTGATCTGTAAATTTCCCTCAATCAATAGCACTTTCCCGCTGAGGATCTCCTTGCGGTAGCGCTCCTGCACCTGCTTCCATATCACCACATTGACCACGCCGGATTCGTCCTCCAGTGTCAAAAACAGAACGCCAGCCGCAGTACCCGGGCGCTGGCGACAGGTAACCAAGCCCAGGACTTTTATCCGGTCGCCGTCCCTGTGGTTTTCCAGCTCGCACGCGCGGGTCAGGCTGGTAAAACGTCGTTGCTGCCGCAGCAGGGTTACCGGGTGCTCCCGCAGGGTCAGGCCGGTACTCTGGTAGTCACTGTAAATATTGTCTGCCTGATTGCTCTCCGGCTGGTGCTGGACGGATAGGGATTGCTCCAGCTGGCTGTTCAATACCTGCCAGGTACTGTGGTAACGGCTTTCCGCAATGCTGTAAAAACAGTTGGCCTGCGCCAGGATGGCGCTTTGCCTGGTGGGGATATCCAGCCGCTGGCCAAAGTCGTTCAATGAGCGGAAAGGGCCCTGCAGCCTTTCTGTTTCCACCGCCTCTACGGTTTCTTCGGTGAGCCCCTTGATCAGCCGCATCCCGAGGCGGATGGCGGGTGCCTTCAGGTTATTCTGTTGGTCCGTGGCATCCGGGCTGCCGGGCAGTGCGAGGCTGTGGTGCCAGCTGCTGTGGTTGATATCCAGGGGCAGGACTTTCACATTGTGGCGCTGGGCGTCGTACACTAGTTGTGCGGGAGCATAAAAACCCATGGGCTGGCTGTTGAGCAGGCCGCTGTAGAATGCAGCGGGGTGGTGGCACTTGATCCAGGCGGAGAAGTAGGCGAGCAGGCCGAAACTCGCGGAGTGGGATTCCGGGAAGCCATAGGAGCCGAAGCCTTTCATTTGCTCAAACAGCTGTTCTGCCAGGCTGTGTTCGTAGCCATTGGCAAGCATGCCGTTGATTAGTTTTTCGCGGAACTGCAGCAGGTTGCCGTTTTTTCCCCAGCTGGCCATGGCGCGGCGCAGCGCATCCGCTTCGCCGCCGCTGAAGCCTGCGGCGACCATCGATAGCTTGATGACCTGCTCCTGGAAGATGGGCACGCCCAGGGTGCGCTCCAGAACCGGACGCAGGTTTTCGTGGGGATAATTGACCGGCTCCAGTTTCTGTTTGCGGCGCAAATACGGGTGCACCATGCCGCCCTGAATCGGGCCGGGGCGCACGATGGCAATTTCGATCACCAGTTCATAAAACTTCCGCGGTTGCAGGCGCGGCAACATACTCATCTGTGCGCGGGATTCGATCTGGAATACCCCCACGGTATCCGCGCGGCACATCATGTCATAGACGGCGGGATCATCCGGGGGGATATCCTGCAGCCGCATTCTCTTGCCGTAGAGCGCCATATAGGTGAGAGACTTGCGCAGGGCGGTGAGCATGCCAAGGGCGAGAATATCCACCTTCATCAGTTTCAGGTCTTCGATATCCTCCTTGTCCCACTGAATAATGGTGCGGTTGTCCATGGCCGCGTTTTCAATAGGTACCAGTTGGCTGAGCGGCAGCTCGGTAATCACAAAACCGCCCACGTGCTGTGACAGGTGTCGAGGGAAACCGTAGATCTGTTCCAGCAGCACTGGCAGCATTCGACCGGTGATACTGTCCGGGGCTATGCCGACTTTTTTCATCTGTTTGGGGAAATCATCCAGCTTGTCCCACCAGCTGCGCTCGGCCTGCAGTTGCTCGATGGTGGCCGCTCCCAGGCCCAGGGCCTTGCCAATATCCCGCAATGCACTCTTGAAACGGTAGGTGATTTTGGTGGCCGCAAGCCCGGCGCGCTCACGGCCGTATTTGCGGTAGATGTACTGAATGATTTCCTCGCGTCGTTCGTGCTCGAAGTCCACATCGATATCCGGCGGCTCATTGCGTTCGCGGGAAATAAAGCGCTCGAACAGCAAGCCAATCTTGTGCGGGTCTATCTCGGTAATAAACAGGCAGTAACACACCACGGAGTTGGCGGCAGAACCGCGACCCTGGTACAGGATGTGCTGGCGGCGTGCGTGCTGGACAATATCGTAAATGGTGAGGAAGTAGTGCTCATACCGAAGCTCGGCGATGAGTGACAATTCGGTTTCAATCTGTGCACGGATATGCGCTTGGGGACCCTTGGGCCAGCGTATCGGAATACCGGCTTCCACCAGGTCGCGCAGGTGTTCACTGGCACTTTTATTTTTCGCCACGACTTCCGAAGGGTAGTGGTACTGCAACTCCTTCAGGCTGAAAGTACAGCGTACGGCGATTGCCACTGTGTTGTCGATCGCCCCCTGTGGATAAAGTGCGGCGATTTCCGGCAGGTCGCGCAGATAGCGTTCCGCGTTCTGTTCCAGGCGGTAGCCGAGTTGGCTGAGGGTGCAGTTGTGGTAATTCGCATTCAGTACATCTTGCAAGGGCTTGCGGCTGCGACTGTGCATCAGTACGGCGTTGGTTGCGACCACAGGAAGCTGCTGGGACTCGGCAAAGGCGAGCAGCTTCTGCAGTTTCCGGTTTTCTCCCGGCAGCAGGTGATGGCGCAGGGCGATATAAAGTCGCTCGCCAAAGTGCTGCTTCAGCTCGCAGGGCAATGCCAGTGAATCATCGGTTGGCAGCCAAAGGCATAGCGCGTGTGTGCAGAGTTTGATGATGTCCTGAATAAAAGTCTGGTACTGGCCTTTCTCGGCGCGCAGCCGTGAGGTGCTTATCAGTTGGCAGATTTCACTATAGGCGGTTTTGTCTGGAGCCAGTAAGACCAGTTCCTGTCGGTCCTCCTGCAGTCGAAAGAAGCTGCCGCAGATCAGTTTGAGCTGACTGCCTTCGGCCCGGAGTTTTTCCAGTTCGGCATAGGCGCGTACCACCCCGGCCATGGAGCATTCATCGGTAATCGCGAGGGCGCGGTAACCGAGTTTATGTGCTGTTGTTACAAGCTCCTGCGGGTGGGAGGCCCCCTGCAGAAATGAAAAATTACTCTGACAGAAAAGTTCGGCGTACTGCATACCGATAAATATCAAAATCCATTATGCCGGCGTGGGAATGCTGGCGCGGGGAGGGTTATGAATAAACCCCGTGCAGATACCAGTGCTCCGAGGTGAGATCCTGGAATACCCAGTAGAGGCTGCCGTGGGCGCCACGGGCGATGTAGTAGTCGCGGGCGTGGCGATGGTGTTGCCACCAGTAGCCGTCGATACGCTCCGGGCCCTGCAACAGGTGCAGTTCACCGTCGTAAAACAACTTGTGGTCGCGCTGCTGGATACGGTCGGGTCTCGGCAGTAGCCAGTTGGGGCGCGGCGCATTGACCGGGGTGAGGTGGTGCTTGCGCGCCTTGTTCTGCAAGGTGAGGCTGTCGGCGTTTTGCCAGGCCTGCTCCGGCAGGTAGCTTTCTTTGAGGGTGACACCGGACAATGCCTGGTGGCCCAGTCGCGCCTTGAGTTTGTCGATCAGCTGGTAGCTTTCGTTCAGCTTGCTGCCCTCGTCGAAAAAGTCTTCCCGCAGGTTGTGACTTTCAATGGGGCGCAGTTGTTGGCACTTGAGTGTGAGTGCCTGTACGGGCTCCTTCAGTTCCACTCGCTCAAACTGCAGTTTTGTCAGCGCGATCAACCGCTGGGGATCGAGCAGTGGACGAGAGACTTCCACCTGAATCTGCTGGCTGCCGCGACTGCCGTAATCCAATACCCAGCACAACTGCTGGCTGTACAGCTGACGGCGCTGTAATTGCCGGCAGAGCTCGCGCACCAGGCGGCCGGCGGGGAACAGTAGTTGTTCACTGTTATCCAGCGGGCTGGGGAAAAACAGCTCGCTGTGAAACTCTGCGGGTGGTTCGAAGCTGGGGACGGGATCCGGGCGGGAGCCATTCAGTCGGGCCAGGTAGTCGATAAATCCGCGCCCGAAGCGGCCGCCCACTTCCGACAGGGGAATAGCCAGTAGCTGGCTGACCCGCTTGATTCCGCAGGCGTACAGTTTGGCGATAGCCTTGTGGCTGCAATCCAGCAATTTACTGGGGGCAAAGCTGATCCACTGACGCCACTGCTGTGGGGTCGGGGCGGATCTGGTTTCCAGCAGCCACTGGCGGTGTTCCGGCAACTGGCTGAGCAGATGCGCGGCACTGGGGCTGTGGCCCAAGCCCATAAAGTGGCTGATGCGCATCTTGCGCAGCTCTTTGCCCAGTTGTTGCAGCAGGGGGGCGAGGCCACGGTAAGCCTTGAGGCTGCCGCTGATTTCCAGGTACAGGCAGGCGAAGTTGCTGTCCAGCTGATTCTGTTCGCGCTCGGCGCTGCGCGGGGAGACCACCGGGGTAAAACTATAGGCCCATAGGGCCAGTTGTTGTAACAGCTGCTCTTCCCGCTCTGGATCCCGTTCCAGCAGTTGCAGTTCCGCGCAGTAGGCGCAGGCAGTGGCGATGCTGAGCCCGGGCTCCACATGCTGGGTACTGGCCGACTGATTGGCCTCAACGACCAGGCTGTGCTGGGTCACGGCTACCGCGGCACTGTCACCGGCGCGATGGGCGCGGGTCAGCGCCTCCAGGGGAAGTTTTGGGAGCTGAATACAGAGCCAGAGCATAGATTGTTCCTCGCGCCGCCTTGCACCGTTCAGTGCAATGGTTTCAGTGCAGTGGTTGATCCCGGCGCACCAGGTCCGGGTGGCGCGCCAGGTGCACACGCTGGCCGGATTTGCCGCTCGACTGCTTGAGCAGGTGCAGCGCCAGCTGCTCGCCGTCGCTCTTCAGTTGCAGGCGCAGTGCCGCCGGGGACGGGGTTTGCGCGCAGGAACCGGGCCGAAAGTGGAAGTGGAGGCAATCGCCGTCGCGGGCGGCAACCTGCAACCGGCGCAGGTCTTTATCGGCCGGGGTTTCCTTGCCCTGCCACTGGATCAGCGCGCCACAGGCACCGGATTGCAGGGACTGTTCCGCTGCCCACAGCTGGTCCCGCTGCCCACGAGGGTGCAGGATCAACAGCTTTTCCAGTTGCACGCCGGCCTGTACCAGTGCCGGGGCATAGGGGATATGTGGCGGGTTGGCCAGGATCACCATGCGCCCCTGACGGGTGAGCTCTGCCAGGGTGGGGAGAATCAGCGACATCTCACCGATGCCGGCCTTGTCGATCAACAGCTCGGTGGTGGCCGCGCGGGGCCAGCCGTGCCCGGTCAGCAGCGCATCCAGACCGCGGTAGCCGGTGCTGATTCCGGTGCGGGGGCGACGCTGGCCACTGGCCAGTTGCCAGATGTCCGGACGGGTCAGCAGTTGCTGCAGTGGCTGTGGCTGTACTGGCTCAGGCTGCTGCCCGGGCTGCTGTTGCCCTGATAGTACGGGCCCGTTGCTGGCCTGCTGAGCTAACTGCTTGTTTTGCAAAAAGTTTTCGGCGCTGTTCACGATTGGCTCGCTCCACACGGGTGGTCTGACAGTGGTTGACTGTATGGGTATACAGCATTTACTGGTAATTTATACAGTAGTCATCCAGTGTCGGCAAGCCCGAACCAGGTAGACTGACACTTTTTTGCACAGGTTAAACCGGCTATGATTCCGCCTCTTTAAATGACCGCCAGAAATGGGCCGAGACCAGATAAGTGAGGGGACAGGGTGAGTATCAAATCCGATAAGTGGATTCGTCGTATGGCTGAGCACGAGGGCATGATCGAGCCCTTTGAACCGGGCCAGGTACGCCACGGAGAGTCCGGTGATCGCCTGATCTCTTACGGCACCTCCAGCTACGGCTACGATGTGCGCTGCGCTAACGAGTTCAAGATCTTCACCAACGTGCACTCCGCCACCGTCGACCCCAAGGCCTTCGACGAAGACAGCTTTGTGGATGTGACCGGTGATTATTGCGTAATTCCGCCCAACTCCTTCGCCCTGGCGCGCACGGTCGAGTACTTCCGTATTCCGCGTTCGGTATTGACCATCTGTCTGGGCAAGTCCACCTACGCCCGCTGCGGCATCATCGTGAATGTGACGCCGCTGGAGCCGGAGTGGGAAGGGCATGTGACCCTGGAATTCTCCAACACCACCAACCTGCCAGCGAAGATCTACGCTAATGAAGGCGTGGCACAGATGCTGTTCTTCGAATCCGACGAAATCTGTGATGTGTCCTATAAGGACCGCGGTGGTAAATACCAGGGCCAGCGCGGCGTTACTCTGCCGAAGACCTGATCCCTAGCGAATGACAGACCTCCCCACCCAGGCCGATGTATTGATCATCGGCGCCGGCGCCGCCGGCCTGATGTGCGCCGCGGTGGCGGGCAAGCGTGGCCGCAGTGTGCTGGTGCTGGACCACGCCAACAAGGTCGGCAAAAAAATCCTCATGTCCGGCGGCGGCCGCTGCAACTTCACCAACCTGTACACGGCGCCGGACAACTTCTACAGCGAAAATCCCCACTTCTGTAAATCCGCCCTGGCCCGCTATACCCAGTGGGATTTTATTGCGCTGGTGGAAAAGTATGGTGTGGGCTATCACGAGAAAACCCTCGGCCAGCTGTTCTGCGATAACAAATCCCGGGATATTGTCGACCTGCTGCTGGCGGAGTGCCGCGAGGCCAAGGCCCAGATCCGCACCCGTTGTGAAATCCATCGTATCGAGCCTCTT
The DNA here is from genome assembly GCF_020524885.1 of Microbulbifer elongatus. Classification (GTDB taxonomy): domain Bacteria; phylum Pseudomonadota; class Gammaproteobacteria; order Pseudomonadales; family Cellvibrionaceae; genus Microbulbifer; species Microbulbifer elongatus_A. The sequence goes on from NZ_JAIVKJ010000005.1 coordinate 250,634, forward strand.
GATGAAGAGGAGTCGAAAGGCTTTGAAGTACACACCTCTCTCGGCAAGGTGGTGTGCACATCCCTGGTGATCGCCACTGGTGGTCTGTCGATACCCACCATGGGCGCGACGGGATTTGGCTACGATATTGCCAGACAATTCGGCCACAACCTCATCCCCACCCGCGCCGCACTGGTGCCTTTCACATTGAACAAGCGCGCCCTGGCGCGGCAGCAGGAGTTGCCGGGAACCTCCCTGGCGGTAAACGCCAGTTGTGATCAGGGGCACTTTCACGAGCAAATGCTGTTTACCCACAAGGGGCTGAGTGGTCCGGCGGTACTGCAGATTTCCAGCCACTGGCGAGAGGGAAAGCCGGTGGTGTTCGACCTGGCCCCGGGGCTGGATCTGGCCCAGTGGCTGGGTGAGCAGCGCGCTAAAAAACCGGAAAGCCACCTGCATACCATCCTGGCGGATCTCTGGAGTAAAAAGCTGGTGCAGTTTTTCCTGCATCTGAACGGCATTCAGAGTAAACCGCTTAAGCAATACGGTGAGAGTGAAGTAACAAGCCTTGGTGAAAAATTGCAGACCTGGAGCCTGACTCCAGAAGGAACCGAGGGCTACCGCACCGCGGAAGTTACCCTCGGTGGAGTGGATACCAACGAGGTTTCATCTCGCTCCATGGAAAGCCAGAAGCAGCCGGGGCTGTATTTTATTGGTGAAGTACTGGATGTGACCGGCTGGCTGGGTGGCTTCAATTTTCAATGGGCTTGGGCGTCGGCGCATGCAGCGGGTAGTGAGGTTTGATTGATGGGTGACATTCTGCCATTCAAGCGAAAGACAGCGTGGGAAAAGCACAAGGGAAGCAGCTTGTGCCGGGACGGTTTCCATAAGTGGAAGGTGGTTACCGAGCGAAAGTTTGATGTGAAGCAAGGCAAGCTAGTGACGGAGTCTCGTTGCCAGCGCTGTGGCAAGACCAAGACCGAGTTGTTGTAAATAAAGTGTTTGGAAACAAAAAAGCCGGCATTTCTGCCGGCTTTTTTGTTCTGGGGCTGAATTACTCCTTCGGAGCTGCAACGCCCATTTCTTCCAGCAGGTTATCGGCTTTATCCACCTTCTCCATTACCCACAGCATGTAGGCCACATCTACGTGGATTGCGCGGGTGCTGTCATTGAAGTCCCAGTCCGCATTGATGCTGTCGTAGGTGCCATCGAACACCAGGCCGATAAACTCACCCCTGCCGTTCATGGTAGCGGAGCCTGAATTGCCGCCAGTGATGTCCACGGTGGTCAGGAAGTTAACCGGAACAGAGTCGATGCTTTCCTTGTAGAAGCGGCCGTAGTCCTGGTTTTTGATCGCGTCCAGCAGTGCCTGTGGCGCATCGAACGGATCTTCACCTGTGTACTTGGCTTCGATGCCGCGCAGGGTGGTGAAAGGAACAAACCCGTCCTTGCCGTCGTTGCCATCGGCGGGGCCTTTAATGGTGCCGGCGGGCGGCGTGTAGCCCTTCACCAGGCCGTAGGTCAGGCGCAGGGAACTGTTCGCATCCGGGTAAACCGGTTTGCCCTGCTCGTGGTAGTAAGCGATCAGCAGGTCCATATATTTAGGACGCACTTCGGCGAATTCACCAGCCATTTCCTTGTCACGCTGTTCCAGTGCGAAGCGCTCGTCGTAGGTGGCAACAGCCAGCTGGATAAACGGGTCGTCACTGTTGCGGAAATCCTCCGGGGACTTGTCCACCCAGGCCAGACGCTGTTTGGTTTCGGTGAGGCCGGTTTCCTCGTACATGGAAGAAAGCTTTTTCTGCAGTGCGTCACCGCTTAGCTCGCCGCCAAAGAATTTATCGAAACTCTCCAGGTGCTGGTCTTGCGGAAGGGCATTGTAGCGCTCGATAAAGTAGGTCCACACCGCCTGATCCACGCTCGGTGCGAAGTTGCGCTCGATGCGCTTCATGCTTTCGGTGAAGCGGGTCATGTCCCGTTCCTGGTAGCCGGGCTCGCGCGCCATGTTCGGCTTCTGCTTTTCCAGGCTCAGGCGGTACAGGCGCTGTGCCGCACTGAGCATGGCGGAGCGGTTCATGTAGGCCAGCAGCAGGTCGCGCTCCTGGGTGGACTCTTTTTCATTGATCAGTTTCTGCAGATCGCTGATCACGGACGCGTATTTTTTACTGGCTTCCGGGTTGGCTTCGATCCATGCCTGCAGGTCTTTTTCCAGCTGCTGCTTGCGCTGCAAGAGGTCACTGCGGTTGTAGCCTTCCATCATGCCGGTGAAGTTTTTGGCATAGTTGTTCAGGCCCGCGACCTGACTGGCGTATTTGAGTGCGGCGTCCTTGTTGTTCTCGGTGGCACTGCCGATCACTTCGGACCATTCCGCCAATACTTTTTGCATTGTCGGGTAGTACCAGCTGAAGTTGTTGCTCACTTCTTCTGCGGTGCGGTAACGATTGGTGCGGCCCGGGTAGCCGGCAACCATAACAAAATCACCTTCTTCGGGGCCTTTGGTGGCCACTTTCAGGTGGTGCTTGGGCTTGTAGGGCACGTTGTCTTTGGAAAAGTCTGCCGGCTTGCCATCGGGGCTGACATAAGCGCGCAGGAAGGAGTAATCACCGGTGTGGCGCGGCCACATCCAGTTGTCGATGTCGCCACCGAATTTGCCGATGGAGGAGGCGGGCGCGTGCACCAGGCGCACGTCGCGAATGGCCAGCTGCTTGATCAGGTAATAGCTGGCACCGCCGTAGTAGCTGTACACCTCACAGCGATGGCCGGGGTCGGATTCACACTCGGCTACCAGGGCTTTCTCGGCATCTTCAATGGCCTTGAAGCGGGTGGCGCCGTCCATGTCGTCGCTGAGTTTGCTGTTGATCTTGTCGGTGACTTCGTTCATGTCCACGGTGACATAGATACGTGAGCCCGGGGCTGCGGGGACTTCTTCTTCCAGGGTCTTGGCGAGGAAGCCGTTGGCCAGCAGGTCGTTGTCTTCGGTGGAGTTGTAGGAGATCGAACCGTAGGCGCAGTGGTGGTTGGTGGCTACGAGGCCCTGCGGGGAAACGAAGGATGCGGAACAGCCGCCGAGGCTCACTACCGCATTCATCGGGAACTTGGTGAGATCCGTCATAGTTTTCGGATCCAGCTCCAGGCCGAGGTCTTTCAACTTATCGCCCAGCTCGGGCAACTGGCGGGGCATCCACATGCCTTCGGTGGAGACACTGTCGGTAGCAGGCTGGGCGCTGTTCGCTTCTGCGTTGGCTGGAGTTTTCGTAGCCTTGTTGGCCGCGTCGGCGGAGGTGCTGGCGTTGTCTGCGGGTTTGCCACAGGCGGCGAGCAGGGCGATGGTAAGAGCCAGCCCGAATGTTTGCGTGCGCTTGTTGTTTATCACTGTCATTCCTTCAACCACGTTCGTTGGATATACCGCGGTAATCAATACCGGGGATTTTTCCGTCAGTACAAAAAATAAACGGCCGCTTTGGCGGCCGGAAGCACGATACTGCCACAGAAGCTCGGGCGACAAAATCGTTTGCGCGACGGGTGGAAGTGTCACCGGGGCAGGTTACTGACAGTGTAGAATCCGCGGGAAAAGTGTTTGGGATGGTTGGAAGAAAGAGATGTTGGATAAGCAGGATCTGGTGGATATCGCCCGTACCGAAATGCCCTTTGGCAAGTATGCGGGCCGGGTGCTGATTGATTTGCCGGAGGAGTATCTGCTCTGGTTTGCGAAAAAGGAGTTCCCCAAGGGCCGCCTCGGGCATTTGATGGCGCTGACGCTGGAGATCAAGATTGAGGGGTTGGAGGGGCTGGTCAAGCCGTTGAAAAAACAATGAGCCCCCGTGACGGGGGCTCATATTTGACGGTTAGGGCAAGCGTTTAACGATAAATGCGGCGACCATAGCGGTCGTAGCGATAATGTCTTTTCTGGTTACGGTCATAAAGCCAGCCGCCGGCACCACCCAGGGCTGCACCTACTGCGGCACCGCCAACATCGCCCGTCACCAGTGCGCCAGTGACCGCACCGATACCAATACCAGTGCCCACACGACGATCGGTATCGCTCATGTTGGCACAACCGCCAGCGGCCAGGGAAAGCGCCAGCGCGGAAGCCAGGCCGGCGTGCTTGAGAGTCTGCAACTGCATAAATACTCCGTCTACGTTTACTCGGATATCGCTGGGGGAGTCTATGGTCGCTTACACCCCTTCCCAATCCGGACCACGGCATAAAGCGTTTGGCGGGGGAAAAATGAGAAAAAAGTGTGGGGAATCGGCGGCGCGATCCTACACTGGTAACAGTCCCGGGAAGACTCCCCCATCGCGAGACGAGGTGGAGTGCCAACAAAAAGCGGTCCGTAACCGAGACTGAGCATGACCGTAAATAGACCCACAGCGGGTGACCACTGATCTGAAATTGATTGATTTCAGCGAGTGAAAGAGCGGGAAGTTTCAGTCAGCTTGATTGGGAAAATGGGGCGAAAGCGGTCGACATAGCTCGGCCGCTTTTCTGTTGTCTTTTTTGTTCCTGCACAAGCCTCGGGAAGAGGCCAAGCACCTGTACCACCCACCGTACCACTCCCCAAAAGCAAAAATTAAGCGCCAGAAACTTGTCTTTCAATGTGACTGACCTCTCAAGACTGTCCCAGGGGGCTGGTCAGATCCGGGTTAAGCGGAGTATTGTGAAAAAGTAATGACACCGCTGTCATGTTTTCATTAAAAATGACAGCGGTGTCATTCGTCCGCGCCACAAGCGGGCAACCAGAGGTACCTGTTGCAGTTGCAGGCAAGCAGTAACAGACAAGAAGTACCGGCATAGAGAAGTAATTGAATGCCGTTCATCGGGGGCAGCCTTGCCCGTTGAGGTATGACGGATACAGTTCACTGCTGCTCTCGTTGATAGAACCTGATCAATAAAAGATAACGACAAGGTGAAAATCAATGAAAGGGCTCACTCCAAGCCACTGGCGCCGCGCTTTATTCGCGCTCGGTCTCGCCAGCTCCTCGGCCATCGCCGCACCCGGCGCACCCACCATCGACTGGATGGAAACCAGCTTCGCCATTATTGAGGTGGACGAAGCAGCCACTGCTTACGAGCAGCTGGTCACTATCAATGACTATGCGGAAGTTCCGGTCGCCTGGTCCAAATGGTCCGGCGACCCCGCCACCACTGCCCAGTACCTGCTCAATGGTGAAGTGGTACTGGAGCAATCCATCAGCGGCGGCGAAACCCAGACCGGTTCCGCGACCCTGCAGGTCGCACAGGGTGGTCAGTATTCCCTACAGGTAGCACTTTGTAACGACGACGGTTGCGCGACATCTGCGGGCAAAGACATTGTGGTTGCCGATACCGATGGCAGCCACCTGGACCCGATCACCGTTACCGCAGGTGAAAACAACCAGCCATACCAGAACACCAGCAATTCCGTGGTGGGCACTTACTTTGTGGAGTGGGGCGTTTACGGGCGCAAATTCTCCGTGGACATGATGCCTTCCTACAACCTGACCCACCTGATCTACGGGTTTATCCCCATCTGTGGTGGTGACGGCATCAACGATAGCCTGAAAGAAATTGAAGGCTCCTTCCAGGCGCTGCAGCGTTCCTGTTCCGGCCGTGAAGACTTCAAGGTTTCACTGCACGACCCGTTTGCAGCGCTGCAGAAGTCCCAGGCCGACCAGACCTTTTCCGATCCCTACAAGGGTAACTTCGGCCAGCTAATGGCTTTGAAGCAAGCCTATCCGGACCTGAAGATCCTGCCTTCCATCGGTGGCTGGACCCTTTCTGATCCCTTTTATTTCTTCAGCGATGCCGCCAAGCGCCAGACCTTCGTGGACTCCGTGGAAGAATTCATGCGCACCTGGAAGTTCTTCGACGGTGTGGATATCGACTGGGAATATCCGGGTGGCCAGGGTGCCAACCCGAGCCTGGGTGACCCCGCCATTGACGGCGAAACCTATCGCCTGTTGATGCGTGATCTGCGCGCGATGCTGGACGGGCTTGAGCAGGAAACGGGTCGTGAGTACGAACTCACCTCGGCAATCGGTGCTGGCTCCGACAAGATCGAAGATGTCGACTACCTCGATGTACAGCAGTACATGGATTACTTCTTCGTGATGACGTACGACTTCTACGGCGGTTGGAGCAACGAAGTACTAGGTCACCAGACTGCGCTGTACGCGCCTACATGGCGCCCGGACACCGACTACACCACCCACAATGGCATCCAGAACCTGCTGGGCCTGGGCGTTGATCCCGGCAAACTGGTTGTGGGTGCCGCTATGTACGGCCGCGGCTGGACGGGGGTTTCCGGCTGGACCGGCAATGACCACATGACCGGTACTGCTACCGGCATGGTCAGCGGTACCTGGGAAGACGGTGTTGTGGACTACCGCGATATCGTGGCTCGACTTTCCACCGGTGAGTGGGAGGAGTACTACGACGAAGCCGCGGAAGCACCTTACATGTTCAAGCCGAGCACCGGCGATCTGATCACTTACGACAACCATCGTTCCGTGATGGCGAAAGGTGCCTACGTACAGGCAAATAGCCTGGCGGGTCTCTTCTCTTGGGAAATCGACGCGGACAATGGCGACATCATGAACGCCATGCATGAGAGCCTTGGCCACGGTGGCGGAGTGGGTAATCGCACCCCGACCGCACGTGCCGGAGGCGATCAGTCTGTGGATAGCGGTGTGACTGTCACCCTCGATGGCAGCACTTCAAGTGACCTGGACAATGACCCGCTGGTTTACAGCTGGGTGCAGCTTTCAGGTACCAGCGTTAATCTGCAGAACGCCAATAGCGCTTCCGCCAGCTTCACCGCTCCGTCCGTTACCGCGGATGAAGTGTTTATGTTCGAACTGACCGTGACCGACGACAGCAGTGCCAGTGACTCCGATCAGGTATTCGTGACCGTGCTTGCGGACCAGCCGAATCAGGCCCCCAGCGCCGACGCCGGTGCAGACCAAATCGTTATCACGCCGGCCACCGTTACCCTCAACGGCAGTGCCTCCAGCGACCCGGATGGCGATGCGCTGACGTACGCCTGGACCCAGATCTCCGGTGCCAGCGTAACTCTGAGCAATGCGTCCGCTGCCAGCCCGAGCTTCTCCGCTGCCGAAGTTACTGCGGAGCAGGAGCTGGTGTTCGAGCTGAACGTCAATGATGGTGCCTTGAGTGATGACACTCCGGATCAGGTCAGCATCTTCCTGCTGCCGCCGGATGCCAACACCCCGCCGGAAGTGTCTGCGCCGGCCCAGGTCACCATTCAGGAGGGTGCCAGTGATTCCATCACCGCGACCGGCAGCGATGCCGATGGCGATGCACTCACCTACACCTGGAGTGGCATGGCGAGCGGCACCGGAGACACCATCACCATTAACGCACCGCAAGTGGAAGCCGATACCGACTTCACTCTTACGGTAACCGTGAGCGACGGCATTGACAGTGCCAGCGCGAATGTCACCGTTACCGTAACCAACGTTGGTGGCGGCGGTGGTTGTGAGATGACCGACCCGAACGCCGGTAATTACCCCGCCTGGCAATCTGGCAGCACCTATCTGGGTGGCGATCAGGTGAGCTTTGATCAGCTGGTCTGGGAAGCCAAGTACTGGACACAGCAGCAGCCGGGCTTCAGCTCCGCAGACTGGAAACTCATCAGTGATGTGGAAGTGCCGTGGAATTCCGGTACCGCCTACAACGGTGGGGATGAAGTCAACCATAACGGCAAACGTTACCGTGCCAAGTGGTGGACCCAGAGCGAGCCGGGCGTCTCTTCCGATTGGGAAGAGATCGGTGACGCGACGTGTAACTAAGCGTTAAAGCAGTAGACAGAGGGCGCCGCGGCGCCCTCTGTTCTTTTAACGTTTTTTCGAGAGGCATCCTAAAAAAATAATTCAGGAAAACCTTATGAAAAAGCAATTAATGAGCCTGCTTGTGCTCGGTCTGCTTTCAATCGAGGCTGCAGCGGTGGATTGCAGTGCACGCCCGGACTGGGAAGCGAGTGCTATCTATGTGGGCGGTAATTCGGTGCAACACCTGGGCAACGCCTACACCGCAAATTACTGGACACAGAACAATGACCCGGTAACGCACTCCGGTACCTGGGCGCACTGGAAATACGACGGCGCCTGTGATGGCGGTTCGTCATCCAGCTCTTCCAGTTCCTCGTCCAGCTCTTCTTCCAGTTCTTCTTCCAGTTCTTCTTCCAGTTCTTCTTCCAGCTCCTCGAGTTCCAGTGGTGGCTCCGGTGGCGGTTCCGGTGGTGGTTCATGCAGTTCCCTGCAGTACGTGGCCGGTACCAGCTACGTTGCAGGGCAGCTGGTGCAGAATGTCGGGCTGGAATTCCAGTGCAATATCGCCGGCTGGTGTTCCTCCAGTGCCGCCTGGGCTTATGCGCCGGGTGAGGGTGCTCATTGGGAGGACGCCTGGAGCCAGGTGGGTGACTGTGGCAGCTCCTCTTCCAGCAGCTCATCCAGTGGTGGGTCCAGTTCTTCCTCCAGCAGTTCCGGTTCGTCCAGCTCTTCCGGTGGTTCTTCTTCCGGTGGTAATAGTGGATTGCTACCCAAGCACGCCCTTGTGGGTTACTGGCACAACTTCGACAACGGTTCCGGCCTGTACCGCATCAGTGAAGTCTCCGATGTGTGGGACGTGATCGTGGTTGCCTTTGTGGACGACGCGGGCAACGGCAATATCGCGTTCAACCTGGATCCGGGTCTCGACAGGCAGCAGTTTATTGACGACGTTGCGGCCAAGCGCGCGGCCGGAAAAATCGTGATTGCTTCCTACGGCGGCGAGAAAGGCACCGTGACTCTCAATACCGAGGAAAACGTTACCAACTTCGTCAACAGCACTGCGGCAATGATCGACGAGTACGGTTTTGACGGAATCGATATCGACCTGGAATCGGGGGCGGGCGTGATGCACGGTGCACCGGTAATCCAGAACATGGTGGATGCGGTCAAGCAGCTGAAGCAGCGTTACCCGGGCATGTATCTGTCCATGGCTCCGGAGCACCCGTATGTGCAGGGCGGCTATGTGTCTTACACCGGCATCTGGGGTGCCTATCTGCCGATGATCGACCAGTTGCGGGATGACCTGGATCTGCTGCATGTGCAGCTGTACAACAACGGCGGACTCGCGACCCCATACCGGGGGCAGGCCTACGCGGCGGGTTCTGTGGATATGATGGTGTCTTCCGCACTGATGCTGATTGAAGGTTTCCCGCTGGGTTATGGCAATGCGGGCTTCTTTGAAGGCTTGCGTCCGGACCAGGTGGGCCTGGCCTTGCCTTCCGGCCCAAGCTCCGCAGGCAGCGGCTTTGCTACCACCGCGGACATCAACCGCGCGCTGGATTGCCTGACGCAACAGCTGAACTGTGACACGCTGACACCGTCCCAGGCCTACCCGACCTTTAACGGCGTAATGACCTGGTCCATCAACTGGGACATGCACGACGGCGGGATCTTCTCCGGGCCGGTGGGCAGTCATGTGCACAACCTGCCGTAACACTTCCTTGAGGTAGGCGGCGACTATCCCCTGTACCGGTTGGTGTGGGGGTGTGCAGCCTGAGAGTAATACGGAGAATTATTGAGGCATAAAAAAACCCGGCAAAAGCCGGGTATTTTCGGTGTTCTGAAAAAGTCGCTTAGCGATCGTTCAGGGACACGTAGTCGCGCGCGGTGTAGCCGGTGTACAGCTGACGCGGACGACCGATCTTGTACGGATTGGAGATCATCTCGTTCCAGTGTGCAATCCAGCCAGCGGTACGGCCGGTGGCGAAGATTACGGTGAACATGTCGGTGGGGATACCGATGGCCTTCATGATGATGCCGGAGTAGAAGTCCACGTTCGGGTACAGCTTCTTCTCGACGAAGTACTCGTCTTCCAGGGCGATCTTTTCCAGCTTCTTGGCGATACGCAGCAGCGGATCGTTCTCGGCACCCATAGCACCCAGTACTTCGTCGCAGATGCCCTGCATTACGCGGGAACGCGGGTCGAAGTTCTTGTATACGCGGTGGCCGAAGCCCATCAGGCGGAACGGATCGTTCTTGTCCTTGGCCTTGGCAACGTACTCGTCGATACGGCTCTCGTCGCCGATCTCCTGCAGCATGTTCAGTACCGCTTCGTTGGCGCCGCCGTGTGCCGGGCCCCAAAGGGTGGCGATACCGGAGGAGATACAGGCGAAGGGGTTGGCACCGGAGGAGCCAGCCAGGCGCACGGTAGAGGTAGAGGCGTTCTGCTCGTGGTCCGCATGCAGCAGGAAGATCACGTCCATGGCCTTGGCCACGATCGGGTCGATCTTGCTCGGCTCACAGGGGTTGCCGAACATCATGTGCAGGAAGTTCTCGGAGTAGCTGAGGCTGTTGTCCGGGTACATGAACGGCTGGCCCTTGCTGTGCTTGTAGCACATGGCGGCGAGGGTCGGCATCTTGGCGATCAGGCGATCCGCAGAGATCTTGCGGTGTTCCGGGTCGGTGATGTCCAGGGAGTCGTGATAGAAGGAGGCGAGGGCGCCGACAACGCCGCACATCATGGCCATCGGGTGGGCGTCGTAACGGAAGCCCTTGAAGAAGTTGACCAGTGATTCATGCACCATGGTGTGGTTCATGATGCTGTTGACGTATTCCTTCTTCTGCTCTGCGTTCGGCAGCTCGCCATTCATCAGCAGGTAGCAGGTTTCCAGGTAGTCAGACTTTTCCGCCAGTTGCTCGATGGGGTAGCCGCGGTGCAGCAGCACGCCCTTGGCGCCATCGATGTAAGTGATCTTGGACTCGCAGGAGGCGGTAGACATAAAGCCCGGGTCGTAGGTAAACAGGCCTTTGCTCGCCAGGCTGCTGACGTCAACAACGTCGGGACCGGCAGTGCCAGAGTAAACTGGCAGGTCGTAAGGGGCGTCGATACCGTCGACCGTGAGTTGAGCTTTCTTGTCGGACATTGTGGACTCCTAAAAACTATTCTTTTGCCAGCGTTCTTATTTCCACACAAATCACTGAATGCAATCAGGGATTTTACGGCCCGGGTAGGGGCGCGCTCCGCGCTCACCTGTGATCACCTTTTTATGGGAAGGCGTTATTCAGGTGGTTTTTGGCGTATGCAAAACCCGGAAGGTGCCGGATTCTGCGGGCTCGGAGGGCCTTCATTGGCTGCATCCGGGCGCGGATATGGGGCTAGCGGGCTTTTGAGCGCGGCCAAACTTAAGTGCCTCGCCCTAAATTGTCAAACCAAATCGGAATGGCTGACCGGTTCTGTGCCCGCAGGATCTTCCGTATTGAGCGTGGGTGGCAGGGATTTTGCCTGCAGGGAAGGGGCGCTGGAAGCGGAATCTGGCGCGCCGATCCGGTGGGGTGGAAATAGGCGCTTCATACTTTGGTCTGGTGTGTGGCGTAGATTGCAACTGGTACAAAGCCGCCACCATAGGACCATCAAGGGCCGATGGTTCGTTGTGTTTTGATATATGAATGCCTATAATCCGCGCGGCTTGCGCCTTGGTAAGGCCACTTTGTACAAGACCTCTACAGGTTGTGTGGATAGTGATCAGCAAGCTCGCCCGGACTACACAATTTTCAACGGGCGCCCCGTCTTTCAGGGCAACAAGGTGTTTTTCCTGTGAACAAGAACAGACCTGTCAATTTAGACATTTCTACTATTAAGCTTCCCGCGCCAGCGTTGGTTTCTATTCTGCACCGTATTTCCGGTGTGGTGCTTTTCGCTGTGGTTGCACTTCTTCTGTGCATGCTGGATTCCAGTCTGGAATCTGAGCAGGGTTTCCAAAAAGTAGCCGACTTCTTTACGAGTGTGCCGGCCAAGCTGCTGCTGTGGGCCTCACTGGCTGCACTGATCTACCACTTGATCGCGGGTGTGCGTCACCTGTTGATGGATGCTGGTCTGGGTGAGAGCCTCGAAGGTGGTCGCCGCGGCGCCATCCTGGTACTGGTGCTTTCTATAGTGCTCATTCTGCTGGCGGGGGTTCTGATATGGTAAAGGCAGTTACTGGTTTCGGTCGCAGTGGTCTGTACGACTGGTTCATTCAGCGCATCAGTGCAGTAGTGCTGGTGGCTTACACCCTCTTTATAGTGGGCTTCATTTTTCTCTCCAAAGACTTTGGCTACGCCAGCTGGTCTGCGCTGTTTGAACAGCGCTGGGTGCGCGTATTCAGCCTGGTGGCTTTGATCTCCACAATTGCTCATGCCTGGATCGGTCTCTGGTCCGTGGTTACCGACTACCTCACCAACCGGATGATGGGCGGCAAAGCGACCGTTCTGCGTATCTTGGTTGAAGTACTGCTGGGCGCGGTTGCCGTGTTCTATGCGGTGTGGGGCATTGAAATTCTGTGGGGTGTGTAAGTAATGTCGAATATGCGAACAATAACCTTTGACGGTATCGTGATTGGCGGCGGCGGTGCGGGTATGCGCGCTGCCCTGCAGATGGCCCAGTCCGGTTTCAAGACTGCGGTAATCACCAAAGTATTCCCGACCCGTTCACACACAGTTTCCGCCCAGGGCGGTATCACCTGTGCAATTGCCAGTGACGATCCCAATGACGATTGGCGCTGGCACATGTACGACACCGTCAAGGGCTCCGACTACATCGGTGACCAGGACGCGATCGAGTACATGTGTTCCGTAGGCCCTGAAGCGGTGTTCGAGCTGGAGCACATGGGTCTGCCGTTCTCCCGTACTAAAGAAGGGCGTATCTATCAGCGTCCGTTCGGTGGCCAGTCCAAGGACTTTGGTCGCGGTGGCCAGGCGGCGCGTACCTGTGCTGCTGCTGACCGTACCGGTCACGCCCTGCTGCACACCCTTTACCAGAACAACGTCAAGCACAACACCGTATTTCTGAACGAGTGGTTCGCGGTAGACCTGGTGAAAAACCAGGACGGCGCTGTGGTCGGTGTTATCGCGATCTGCATTGAAGATGGTGAAGTCGTCTTCATCAAGTCGAAAGCCACCGTGCTGGCGACCGGCGGTGCTGGCCGGATTTATGCCTCTACCACGAACGCACACATCAATACCGGTGACGGTGTTGGTATGGCACTGCGCGCTGGTGTGCCGGTGCAGGATATCGAAATGTGGCAGTTCCACCCCACCGGTATTTACGGTGCGGGCACCCTGGTGACCGAAGGTTGTCGCGGTGAGGGCGGTTACCTGATCAACAAGGACGGCGAGCGCTTCATGGAGCGTTACGCGCCGAATGCCAAGGACCTTGCCGGGCGCGATGTGGTTGCCCGCTCCATGGTTCTCGAAATTCTGGATGGCCGCGGTGCCGGTCCGAATGGCGACCACGTGTTCCTGAAGCTGGACCACCTGGGTGAAGAGTTGCTGCACAGCCGCCTGCCGGGTATTTGTGAGCTGTCCAAGACCTTCGCTCACGTCGATCCGGTAAAAGAGCCGATTCCGGTTGTGCCGACCTGTCACTATATGATGGGCGGTATTCCCACCAATATTCACGGCCAGGCCCTGACCCAGGATGCATCGGGCAATGATCAGGTGATCGACGGTTTGTACGCCTGTGGCGAAGTCGCCTGCGTATCGGTGCACGGCGCCAACCGCCTGGGCGGCAACTCGCTGCTGGACCTGGTGGTCTTCGGCCGCGCCTCCGGCCTGTTCATCGAGAAGGCCCTGCGCGAAGGTATCGAAAGTCGTGAAGCTTCTGACTCTGATATCGAAGCCGCTATGTCCCGCCTGAACCGTCTCGAAACCACCAACAATGGTGAGAAGTCAGCGGACCTGCGCGCCGAGCTGCAAGGCGTGATGCAGAATCACTTCGGTGTATTCCGTCGCGGCGACTACATGGCCGAGGGTGTTAGCAAGCTGGAAGACCTGCGTGAGCGTATTGCCAACGTGCGTCTGGACGACAAGTCCCGCGCCTTCAATACCGCGCGGATTGAAGCACTCGAGCTGCAGAACCTGCTGGAGGTGGCCGAAGCCACCGCGATCGCGGCAGAAGTGCGTACCGAGAGCCGCGGTGCCCACGCTCGTGAAGACTATCAGGAGCGCGACGACGAAAACTGGCTGTGCCACTCCATGTATTACTCGAGCGAGAAGCGTGTGGGCAAGCGCGCGGTCAACTTTGCGCCCAACACCGTAGACGCTTTCGAGCCGAAAGCGCGTACCTACTAATTCGGGAGCGGAAAGAACATGTTGAAAGTAAGCATTTACCGTTACAACCCGGAAACCGATTCTGCACCCTACATGCAGGATTACGAGCTGGATACTCAGGGCAAGGACCTGATGGTGCTGGACGTGCTGGAGCTGCTGAAAGCGCAGGACCCGACCCTGTCATATCGCCGTTCCTGTCGTGAAGGTGTCTGTGGCTCCGACGGTATGAATATTTCCGGTAAGAACGGGCTCGCCTGTATCATGCCTATCTCCGAAGCGGCGCCGAAAGGCAAGCTGGTACTGCGTCCGCTGCCCGGGCTGCCGGTCATCCGTGACCTGGTGGTAGATATGGAGCAGTTCTACACCCAGTACAAGAAGATCGAACCATACCTGCAGAACGATACGCCGGCTCCGGCCATCGAGCGTCTGCAGTCTCCGGAAGAACGTGAAAAACTGGATGGCCTCTACGAGTGTATTCTCTGCGCCTGCTGTTCCACGTCTTGCCCGTCCTTCTGGTGGAACCCCGACAAGTTCATCGGCCCGGCAGGTCTGCTGCAGGCCTATCGTTTCCTCGCGGACAGCCGCGATGAAGCCACTGATGAGCGCCTCGGTAAACTGGATGATCCGTTCAGTGTTTTCCGCTGTCACGGTATCCAGAACTGTGTGAATGTTTGCCCCAAAGGGTTGAACCCTACCCGGGCAATCGGCCATATCCGCAATATGCTGATAACCCGCGCGGTATAGGGGCTAGCCCCAACCGGGAACGCGGGTTCCCATCAAAAATAATCACAATTAGGTCGACAGCAGCGCAGCTGTCAGGCTTATACGAAAAAGGGGAGGTGTCTTTTCAGCACCTCCCCTTTTGTGAGTGAAAAGACAGGAAAGAGCGGCGCGAAATTTCAAGGGTGCGCGTCGTCAATTGAGGTAGGCATTAATGCACGAAAGCACAATGGAGGAACTCTGGCGTACTTCGCATATTTCTGGTGGCAACGCCGGGTATGTGGAGGAGCTGTACGAGACCTATCTGCACGACCCCAGTGGTGTACCGGAAGAATGGCGCAGTTACTTTGACAGCCTGCCGCGGGTAAATGGCGGTGATGTCTCACATGCTGCCATTCGTCAGCACTTCGAGTTGCTGGCGAAGAACCGTACCCGCCCTCTCGCCGCTCCCGGCGCTGGCTCGGTCAATATTGAACACGAGCGCAAGCAGATTAAAGTTCTGCAACTGATCAATTCCTATCGTCACCGCGGTCACAAGAAGGCCACCCTTGACCCGCTGGGCATCATGGCCCGCGAGCAGGTGCCGGATCTGCAGCTGAACTACCACGGCCTCACTGAAGGCGATTTCGACACCACCTTCCAGACTGGCGACCTGTTCTTCTGCAACGGTGAAGCCACTCTGCGTGAAATCGTCGAAGGCCTGGAAAATACCTACTGCCGCAACCTGGGTGCCGAGATCATGCACCTGTCCAACCTGGACGAGCAGCAGTGGTTCCAGCAGCGCCTTGAGCGCAGCCAGTCCAACCCGACTTTCGGCAATGACATTCGCACCGAAATTCTGCAGCGCCTGTCTGCGGCAGAAGGCCTCGAGCGTCACCTGGATTCCAAGTACCCGGGCACCAAACGTTTCGGCGTGGAAGGCGGCGAGAGCCTGATCCCGCTCATGGACGCACTGATCCGTCGTTCCGGTACCTACTCGGTAAAAGAAATCGTGATCGGCATGGCCCACCGCGGCCGCCTGAACACGCTGGTGAATATCCTGGGTAAAAACCCGGCGGACCTGTTTGAAGAGTTCGAGGGCAAGAAAACCCTGGATACCTCCGGCGACGTGAAGTATCACCAGGGCTTCTCCTCCAACGTAATGACCCCCGGCGGCGAAGTGCACCTGGCGCTGGCCTTTAACCCCTCGCACCTTGAGATCTGTGCGCCGGTGGTTGTCGGTTCCGTGCGCGCCCGCCAAGATCGTCGCGGCGACAGCACTGGTGAAAAGGTGATGCCGATCAATATCCACGGTGACGCGGCCTTCGCCGGTCAGGGCGTAGTGCAGGAAACCCTGCAGATGTCCCAGACCCGTGGCTACTACACTGGCGGCACCATCCATCTGGTGCTGAACAACCAGGTTGGCTTCACCACCAGCAAACGCGAAGACGCCCGCTCCACCGAGTACTGTACCGATGTCGCGAAGATGATCGACGCCCCGGTACTGCATGTGAACGGCGACGACCCCGAAGCCGTAGTGCTGGCAGGTCTGCTGGCGGTGGATTACCGCTACGAGTTCAAGAAAGACATCGTCATCGACCTGGTGTGCTACCGCCGTCGCGGTCACAACGAAACCGATGACCCTTCTGGCACCCAGCCGCTGATGTACCAGACCATCCGCAAGCACAAGACCACCCGTACCCTGTACGCGGAAAAACTGGTCGCTGAAGGTGTGCTGGACAAGGCTGCCGCCGACAAGCTGGCCAATGATTACCGCGATAAACTCGACCGCGGTGAAGACGTGGCCACCGGTCTGGTGAAAGAGCCGGACGAGTCCATGTTTGTGGACTGGCGCCCCTACCTGAATCACGAGTGGACCGTGGCAGGTGACACCAGCTTCCCAATGAAGAAGCTGAAAGATGTTGCCAATCGCATGACCACCGTGCCCGACGGTATTGTGATGCAGCGCCAGGTCTCCAAGATCTACGAAGACCGCCGCAAAATGGCCGGCGGTGCGCTGCCTCTGAACTGGGGTATGGCGGAAACGTTGGCCTACGGCACGCTACTGGAAGAGGGCTTTATGGTCCGCTTCACCGGCGAAGATGTTGGCCGCGGTACCTTCTCGCACCGTCACGCGGTTATCCACAGCCAGAAAGATGGCCAGAGCTACGTTCCCCTGCAGAACATGTTCGAAGGCCAGCCGCGTTTCGATATCTACGATTCGCTGCTGTCGGAAGAAGCCGTTCTCGCGTTCGAATACGGCTATGCCACCACCACGCCAAAATCCCTGGTGGTGTGGGAAGCACAATTTGGCGATTTCGCCAACGGTGCCCAGGTGGTGATCGACCAGTTCATCACTTCCGGTGAGCACAAGTGGGGCCGTATGTGCGGCCTGGTGATGCTGTTGCCGCACGGTTATGAAGGTCAGGGCCCGGAGCACTCCTCCGCCCGTCTCGAACGCTTCATGCAGCTGTGTGCCGAGCACAATATCCAGGTGTGTAACGCCACCACCCCGGCCCAGATCTTCCACCTGCTGCGTCGTCAGGCAGTCCGCCCGATGCGCCGCCCGCTGGTAATCATGAGCCCGAAATGGATCCTGCGACACAAACTGGCCACCTCCAGCCTCGACGAGCTGGCAAAAGGCAAGTTCCACAACGTGATCCAGGACGAGGGTGTTGATCCCGCCAAGGTGAAGCGCCTGGTCATCTGCTCGGGCAAGGTTTACTACCATCTGCTGGAAGCGCGCATGGAGCGCGAACAGGAAGATGTAGCTCTGGTACGTCTGGAGCAGCTGTATCCCTTCCCGGACGACGAGTTCCTGGCTGCGGTTTCCGCATTCAAGAACATCAAGAGCGTGGCCTGGTGTCAGGAAGAGCCTATGAACCAGGGCGCCTGGTACTCCAGCCAGCACCACCTGCGTCGTCTGCTGAATGAAGCACATCCGAAGCTGGAGCTGGAATATGTCGGCCGCGCAGCCTCTGCTGCACCGGCGGCGGGCTATATGTCCACCCACTTGGAAGAACAGAATACGTTCATCAATGAGGCGCTGACTGTCAAATAAGACAGCAGTACAACGAAGAGCAATCTCAGGAAACAGGAAAAATGACCATCGAGATTAAAGCGCCAACTTTCCCGGAATCCGTTCAGGACGGCACTGTTGCCACCTGGCACAAACAACCGGGTGAAGCCGTGTCCCGCGATGAACTGATCGTGGATATTGAAACCGACAAAGTTGTGCTGGAAGTCGTTGCTCCGGCAGACGGCGCCATCAGCGAAATTATCAAGGGAGAGGGCGATACCGTGCTCTCCAACGAAGTGATCGCCAAGTTTGAAGAAGGTGCAGGCGGCAGCGCTGGTGCCTCTTCCGAAGCCCCTGCAGCAGAAGCCGCAGCCGAAGCGCCGGCCCCGGCAGCCGGCGGCGAGAAAATTGCCATGCCTTCCGCCAAGAAAATGGCGGCGGAAAAAGGCGTAGACCTGGCTGGCGTTGAAGGCTCCGGTAAAGGTGGTCGCGTTCTGAAAGAAGACGTGATGAAGGCTGGTTCAGCTCCCGCCGCTGCCGCTGCGCCCGCCGCTGCGGCACAGGTTGAAGTTACTCCGGGCGAGCGTGTTGAAAAGCGCGTACCCATGACCCGTATGCGCAAGCGTATCGCCGAGCGCCTGCTTGATGCGTCCCAGTCCACTGCCATGCTCACTACCTTCAACGAAGTGAACATGAAGCCGATCATGGACCTGCGTAAAAACTACAAGGACCTGTTCGAAAAAACCCATAACGGCACCCGCCTGGGCTTTATGGGCTTCTTTGTGAAAGCGGCAGTGGAAGCGCTCAAGCGTTACTCTGCGGTGAACGCTTCCATCGACGGTAACGACATCGTGTACCACGGTTACCAGGACATCGGTGTAGCAGTTTCTTCTCCGAAAGGTCTGGTAGTGCCGATTCTGCGCAATGCGGAGAACATGGGCCTGGCGGACATGGAAAACAATATCCGCGACCTGGGTCTGCGTGCCCGCGATGGCAAGCTGTCCATCGAGGAGATGACCGGCGGCACCTTCACCATCACTAACGGTGGTGTATTCGGTTCCCTGCTGTCCACCCCGATCCTGAACCCGCCGCAAACTGCAATCCTGGGTATGCACAAAATCCAGGAGCGCCCGATGGCGGTAGACGGCAAGGTAGAAATCCTGCCGATGATGTATTTGGCGCTGTCTTACGACCATCGCCTGATCGACGGTAAGGAAGCGGTAGGCTTCCTGGTGGCGATCAAGGAAATGATCGAAGACCCGGCGCGTATTCTGCTGGAAGTGTAAGCAGATTCTGTATTGGAGATATGGCGGCTGAATGTGCAGCCGCCTGACGAATGAGCCGGCCATTCGAGTCGGCAACAACGGCAGCAAGACCGTCTCAGGGAAAGCCGGGAAGACCCCGGTTATGCGAAAAAAATATTCGCATACATTGAATCCACTCAAATTTGGAACAGACCATGTCAGAAAAATTTGACGTAATCGTAATCGGCTCCGGCCCTGGTGGTTATGTTGCCGCAATCCGCGCAGCGCAGCTGGGCCTGAAAACTGCCTGTGTTGAAAAATGGGTAAACAAAGATGGCAAGACCGTTAATGGCGGTACCTGCCTGAATGTGGGCTGTATCCCTTCCAAGGCGCTGCTGGACAGCTCCTGGAAATACCATGAAGCAAAAGATTCTCTCGACGTGCACGGCATCGATACCGGCAAGGTAAAGATCGACGTCAAGAAAATGATCGAACGCAAAGACGGTGTAGTTAAGCAGATGTCCGGTGGTATCTCCGGGCTGTTCATGGCCAACAAGGTAACCTCCATTGAAGGTACCGGTAAGCTGCTGGCTGGCAAGAAAGTGGAAGTGACCGATAAAGACGGCAAATCCACCACTTACGAAGCCGACAACGTGATCCTGGCGTCCGGTTCTGTACCGGTAAACATTCCGCCGGCGCCTGTGGATAACAAAATCATCGTCGACTCCACCGGTGCACTGGAATTCACCGAAGTGCCCAAGCGCCTGGGTGTAATTGGTGCCGGTGTGATTGGCCTGGAACTGGGTTCTGTTTGGGGCCGCCTGGGTTCTGACGTTGTGGTTCTGGAAGCGCTGGATAATTTCCTGTCCATTATGGATCAGCAGATTGCCAAAGAGTCCCAGAAGATCTTCAAGAAGCAAGGTCTGGATATCCGCCTGTCCTGCCGTGTAACCGGTACTGAAGTAAAAGGCAAAGAAGTCGTTGTTACCTATCAGGACAAAGACGGCAAAGAGCAGAAGGAAACCTTCGACAAGCTGATCGTTTGCGTTGGTCGTCGCCCATACACTGAAGGCCTGCTGTCTGAAGACGCCGGCGTGAAGATGGACGAACGCGGTTTTATCTACGTCAACGACCTGTGTATGACTTCCGCTCCTGGCGTGTGGGCAGTCGGCGACGTGGTGCGTGGCCCGATGTTGGCTCACAAAGCGTCTGAAGAAGGTGTTGTGGTTGCTGAGCGCATCGCCGGCCAGAAGCCGATGATGAACTACGATGTGATCCCGAACGTGATCTATACCCACCCGGAAATCGCTGCGGTTGGCCGCACCGAAGAGCAGGTGAAAGCAGATGGCGAACCCTATAACGTAGGTGTATTCCCGTTTGTAGCGTCCGGTCGCGCCGTTGCCGCAAACGACACCAGCGGTATGGTCAAAATTATCGCCCATGCGGAAACTGACCGTGTGCTCGGCGCCCATATCGTAGGCCCGTCTGCCGCCGATCTGGTGCAGCAGGTTGCCATCGCTATGGAATTTGGTTCCAGCGCGGAAGACATCGGCATGACCGTCTTCGGTCACCCGACCCTGTCCGAAACCGTTAAGGAAGCGGCGCTTGCGGTCAACGGCCACGCGATCCATATCGCTAACCGTAAAAAGCGCAAGAAGTAAGCTCGTAATATTTCGGGGCGGCTATAACAGTCGCCCCGGTTTCATTTCAGAGCTCTGGCCTGGTATCAAAATACCACCAGAGCGCTGTCTAAAGGTGCAGAGTAATCTGCAAATTGGTAAACACATTTTAAATGTGAATTGGTATTGACTATGAACTTGCATGAGTATCAGGGCAAACAACTGTTTGCAGCATACGGATTGCCGGTTTCCCAAGGCATTGCAGCGGAAACCCCGGCAGCAGCAGCAGCGGCAGCAGACGAAATCGGCGGTGACAAGTGGGTTGTTAAAGCCCAGGTACACGCTGGTGGCCGCGGTAAAGCGGGCGGCGTAAAGCTGGTGGACTCCAAAGCGGAAATTGAAGAATTCGCGAAAAAGTGGCTGGGCAACAACCTGGTAACTTATCAGACAGACGAAAACGGCCAGCCGGTTTCCCGTATCCTCGTGGAAAGCTGCACCGATATCGATCAGGAACTGTACCTGGGTGCGGTGATGGACCGTGCTACCCGTCGCATCGTCTTCATGGCCTCCACCGAAGGCGGTGTTGAGATCGAGAAGGTTGCGGAAGAGACTCCGGAAAAAATCCTGAAAGCCATCATCGACCCGCTGGTAGGCGCACAGCCTTACCAGGGCCGTGAGCTGGCGTTCAAACTGGGCCTCGAAGGCGACCAGATCAAGCAGTTCACCAAGATCTTCCTGGGTCTGGCGAAAATGTTTGAAGAGAAAGATCTGGCCCTGCTGGAAATCAACCCGCTGGTCATCACTCCAGAGAAGAACCTGCACTGCCTGGACGCCAAGATCGTGATCGACAGCAACGCGCTGTACCGTCACCCGGACCTGCGTGAAATGCACGACCCGTCTCAGGAAGACGAGCGCGAAGCACACGCAGCCAAGTGGGACCTCAATTATGTGGCACTGGATGGCAACATCGGCTGCATGGTGAACGGTGCCGGTCTGGCCATGGGTACCATGGACATCGTGAACCTGCACGGCGGCAAGCCGGCCAACTTCCTGGACGTTGGTGGCGGTGCAACCAAAGAGCGCGTTGTGGAAGCGTTCAAGATCATCCTGTCTGACGAGAACGTGAAAGCCGTTCTGATCAACATCTTCGGCGGCATCGTGCGCTGCGACATGATCGCAGAAGGCGTAAT
The DNA here is from genome assembly GCF_020524885.1 of Microbulbifer elongatus. Classification (GTDB taxonomy): domain Bacteria; phylum Pseudomonadota; class Gammaproteobacteria; order Pseudomonadales; family Cellvibrionaceae; genus Microbulbifer; species Microbulbifer elongatus_A. The sequence continues at coordinate 272,460 of NZ_JAIVKJ010000005.1, forward strand.
CGGCGCGGTTAAAGAAGTTGGCGTTAAGATCCCGGTTGTTGTTCGCCTTGAAGGTAACAACGCAGACCTGGGTGCCAAGGTTCTGAGCGACAGCGGCCTGAACATCATCGCTGCCACCAGCCTGACCGACGCGGCAGAGCAAGTGGTTAAAGCTGCGGAGGGTAAATAATCATGTCAGTACTGATTAACAAAGACACTAAAGTAATCTGTCAGGGCTTCACCGGCTCCCAGGGTACTTTCCACTCCGAGCAAGCCATCGAGTACGGTACAAAAATGGTCGGTGGTGTTACCCCGGGCAAAGGCGGCCAGACTCATCTGGGCCTGCCGGTTTTCAACACCGTAAAAGAAGCGGTTGAAGCCACCGGTGCAGAAGCGTCCGTAATCTACGTACCGGCGCCTTTCTGTAAGGACTCCATCCTGGAAGCAGCCAACGGCGGCATCAAGCTGATCGTGTGCATCACCGAAGGCATTCCTACCATGGACATGCTGCAGGCCAAGGTTAAGTGCGACGAGCTGGGCGTGCGCCTGATCGGCCCGAACTGCCCGGGCGTAATCACTCCCGGTGAGTGCAAAATCGGCATCATGCCGGGCCACATCCACAAGCCGGGTAAAGTGGGCATCGTTTCCCGCTCCGGTACTCTGACTTACGAAGCCGTAAAGCAGACTACCGACCACGGCTTCGGCCAGTCCACCTGTGTAGGTATCGGTGGTGACCCCATCCCGGGCTCCAACTTCATCGACATTCTGGAAATGTTCCAGAACGACCCGCAGACCGAAGCGATCGTTATGATCGGTGAGATCGGTGGTTCCGCTGAAGAAGAAGCTGCTGCTTACATCAAGGAAAACGTCACCAAGCCGGTGGTTTCCTACATCGCTGGTGTAACCGCTCCTCCCGGAAAGCGCATGGGCCACGCCGGTGCGATCATCTCCGGTGGTAAAGGCACTGCAGACGAGAAGTTTGCCGCTCTGGAAGACGCCGGTGTTAAAACCGTGCGCTCCCTGGCGCAGATCGGCGACGCGCTGAAGGAAGTAACCGGCTGGTAATCAGCTGCTGCTTCCGAGCATAAAAAAAGCCGCCTTCGGGCGGCTTTTTTTGTGCCTGGAGGTGCTGGAAAGTCATAATAGTCGAGTGCTTGGTGTATGGGGCTTACTCGCAGTCATTTTAAAAACACTGAAAATTAGTAAACTAAGATCGGTTTTAAGGCCAACTTCCCGAAATATATAAGCTGAGTCTCCTATTTATCTGGTAGCGCTTGTAAGTTATTGATCTTAAAAGGGAGTGAAAACTGTTCAATGGCCGTGGGTAAGAATATGTTAATGACCTGAAGTCTCGTTAATTCTGAGGCGGGAAAGGTTGGTTTGGCTTTAGCGTTGATTTTAAAGGACTTTTTCCTGGGGGCGTGGCCGCGGTCCAGTAAATAGTAGCGAGAGATATATAAAGCCACTGGCCTTTGAATAAACTGTTAGGCTCTCGGAGAAGCCATGTCTCTATCAAAGAAAGGCCTAAGAAAAATAGAGCATTGTGGGCAAGAATACGGTTGGATGATTCTGAAAAGACCAACGTATACTCAAGCAGCTTTTCGCTCAAATATGACAGTAGCGATACAATTACTTAATACCGAAAAACCGAAGGTATTACACGTAACTCTGAATATAGATCGTCCAGATAATTGGCTTGAGCCTCACCAAACTCAGATAACTCCGCGGATAATAGAAGGAATTATTTCGGGCGCAATTGAAGATGGTTGGGTGCCAGATTCAGGGGGTGCAGCTTATGAGTTTTCGTATCAAGTCATAAAGTACGCGTAAGTTGAGCCTAACAAACGGTTGTAGTCGCCGCGAAAGACACGGCTGGGACGGCTTACGCTACGCTCCAGCCGCCCCTAAACCGAGCGTTAGTGGTCATCATGAATCGAGCATTATTTATAGCGCTTGCGTTTTCCTTTCAGGTTTCTGCGACTGAAGATCCAGAAATTCTAGAAACTGTTTGGCATAAATCGGAATCTGAACTTTCATGTTCTTCCACGGAGTTAAATCCTAGCGAGACGCTTCAAGTTAAGCTCGGAGGACATCATGGAAGCGAGTTGGCGGTGTACCGTCACGATGATAATTTGTGGTTGTTTATGGTGGTAGGCTCTCCGCCTACGGGCATGGTTTCTTTGATGTCACCTCAAGAGTTTGAGGGCGCCAAATCGTTTGTGATTTCACCAAAAACAACAGGATATCGCTGGGATTCAGTGGGCGCTAATGAGGTTATTTTTTCTAAGCCGGGTAAATATACTCTGTACGTAAGTGAGAATCTTGAAAGCGAGCTTGGAGGGTACAAGTGCGATCTAGTGGTCAAAAACCACTAACAAGTGACTATGGCTCTGAGTCAACCGCTTAGGCCATGTTTCCCTCCCAGGCAGTACCATTTCGTACCATGCTGTTGAGGATAACAATCATCTTACGCATGCATGCCACCAGAGCAACCTTCGGCCGCTTGCCGGCTGCTCTAAGTCGCTCATAGTAGTCTTTGAATTTCTTATTGCATTGGATGGTCGACATCATCGCCATAAACATAACCGTGCGTATTTGATGACGTCCGCCGCGTATTCTGCGAAGGCCCTGGTATCG
>NZ_JAIVKJ010000006.1 GCF_020524885.1 Microbulbifer elongatus
GCTACGGCCCTTCGGGCCTCCGCGGGACGCCCAACGCTATGCACGTTTTGTGCGGGTCACTACGCTCCCAGTTTCGCACAAAACGTGCATAGCATTGGTCGCCCCTGTTGCGGGCGTTAATAGTCTATTCGTGTCGCGCGCTTGTTTTTAAGGAAAAAATGTTGATGGAGGGAATATTTTGTAGCTACTACGATGAAGAGGCGGAGCAAAATATACCTATAAAACCAACGTTGGATGAGGCCGTCAGTCTTTTTAGGAGCTTCCAATGGGAAAACTATAAAGAGGATTCCTCCTCCAAGTTATTGATTTTTCAATCTCATAAATTCGATGAGGCATCTTTGTCTATTTCTAGTTTTGACGAAGGCGCGTGGTGCATATCAGCGGCAACGTCGAAGCGCAGACGTTTTTTCGGGCCATTTTTCAAAGTTAATACATTTGGCATTTTTATAGATAAAACTTCAGTTGAAGTTGAGAATATATTGCGGCTCTTCTATGAGAACTCTGTTCCTGAATTCTCCGCTTTGTTGAAGAGTAGTTCGGAGTAAGCTACTAACAAGGTGCGGCAGACTAACATCTTACTTTGCGCATTTTTTACGCAGTCGCTGTGCTTCCATTTTAGCGCAAAAAACGCACAATTTAAGCCGCATCTGATTGCGGCGTTAAGTGAATATCTCGCGTATGGAAAAGTTAATAACCATCAAGCAAGCTTACTTAGCAATGGCTGAATACCTTCTCGAAGAGTGTCGGCTCGAAGCGGGGCGAGCCGTTGATGCTCGCGGCATTGTGGCAGAGCTGGAGTTAGTCGGGCCATGGGAGTCGTCGAGCGAAGGATGCACGGAAATGTTCGAAAAGGCAGTTGAAATAGTACTCACAGAGGGTTCGGTTCTTGACTTCGAGAAGTGAGCCTGAATCACTTAAAAATCGCAGGCTGAATGCTCCGGTCCGTTGGGCCTTAGCGGGACGCCTAACGCTATGCACATATTGTAAGGGTCGCTTCGCTCCCAGTTTCGCACCATATGTGCATAGCATTGATCGCCTTTGCGGCGCGCGTTAAGAGTAAGACTTGCCCACAGATGATAAATGAATCGAGTCAGGCGCTAAACAAGGTGAGTGGGTTGGTTTTCACCTCAGTATTGTTGTTTTGGTGTGGATATGTGGCAATTACGCTTTTTGTTGGCTTCGTCACATCCAGCACTATAAGTTCTGAGGTTCTACAGCTTACTATTTGGGGGCTAACCAGCAGCGGCGGGTTGCTCGCTCTAACTTTCTTGTTCAGGCGGATCGAGGGGGGCTCCGTTACTAATCTTTGCCTGAGGGTGCGCGCGTCGAGTTTGAGAAACTTCTTATTTGGCCTGCTTTTGGGCGGGGTGTCGTTTGGAATCCACGTCGGTGTTGTCGCAACCTTCGCTGGTCCTATTCGCTTTGAGTTTGTGCCGGGCGTAGGGGCCCTGACTGCCCTGGTTTACTTTGCACGGTTCTTATCCACCTCTTGTATGGAGGAGTTGGGTTTCCGCGGCTATTCGTTACGGCGACTCGCCCCAATATTGGGGCCTTGGCCTGCGGTATGGCTGACGGCAGTGGCCTTTGGAATGAGTCACTTCCTTTACGGTTGGGATATGCAGACCATTATGCTAGGTGTGGTTCCGGCCGGTCTTCTTTGGGGGATGAGCGCGATAGCCACACGAGGAATTGCTGTGCCTATCGGGCTTCACGCAGCCTGGAACTTCACCAGCTGGTCTGCGGGAAGCAGAGCTGAAACGGGCTTGTTGCAGTTGGTTGTTGAAGAGGAGGCGCTCGAGTTGACTCAGGCGGTCGGTATGGCTAGTTATCTATCAATTTTCACACTTCTCACATTTGCCTTTTGGTTTATTCACCGACGTAATATCGCGCGAGCTGTCTTGACTCCTACCTCGTTAGTCGCGGAGCGTTAGGTCATTGAGGGTAGGGTGGCCATGCATAACATACGGCTGTTGTCGTTCCTATGGGGCAGGGGCTGTCTTTCCCCGGCTTAGCAGCTTCGAGTCCGCTCCAATCCCTGACTTTAAGGGTTAGCAAAAACTAAGATGATACGGCAAGCTAAAAAGACAGATGCAGCAAGGATTGCTGAGATCTACAACTACTATGTGATGAATACATGTATTACGTTCGAAGTAGATCCCGTATCGGAGGGCGAGATGTCACTTCGCATTTCAGAGTGTGAGGTCAATAACCTACCCTGGCTCGTTGCGGAGCACGAAAATTTAGTTATTGGTTATTGCTACGCAAGTAAATGGAAAGGACGTTGTGCTTACCAGCACTCTGTTGAAGCTACGGTATATCTTGATCTTGCTGCGGCATCTAAGGGCTGGGTCTCTGAGTTATATTCAGCACTATTTGCGAAGTTAGTGGAAATCAATGTTCATGCGGTCATTTCAGGCATCGCGCTGCCGAACGAGGCGAGTGTCGCGCTGCATGAAAAGTTTGGCATGACGAAGGTGGCCCATTTTAGAGAGGTAGGCCGCAAGTTCGATAGGTGGGTGGATGTTGGTTATTGGCAATGCCTGCTTCCCACCTGGCAAGAGCGAAAGTCTACTGCTTGCTTAGATCTCTGAACTTAAAAGGAAAATGGAAGTGTTGGTAAGCAGGAGTGATGAGAATACTGCTGCGTTGCTTTAAAGGCGAAAACGAAAAAAGCCCCGAACTTTTGCAAGTTCGGGGCTTTCTTTGTATGGCGCGCTCGGGAGGATTCGAACCTCCGACCGCCTGGTTCGTAGCCAGGTACTCTATCCAGCTGAGCTACGAGCGCGTCGTTGTGGTTGCGAACTATAGTGACTTGCCTTGGCTTCGTCAACTGTTTTTTAAAGAAACTTTTTAAAAACTCTTTAAAAATCCGCAAGTTACCGAACTTTGCCGCTGTTCCGTTTGGTGCGGTTCAGCTCGATAGGGCGCGCATTCTGCCGCGCTGCCCGGGTCTTTGCAAGTACTTTTTTCAGGTTTTTTTGCGGGGGTTCTTTCCGCCAGGCTCGAAGGCTATTGCCGTCGAAATCTACCGGTCCAGGCTGCCCTAGGCGGCGTTGGATTCGGGGTGCGTTGACTCTTGTGGCATTGACGGTTCGCGGGGCTGCATGTGCTCGGCAAATGCCTGCTCAAGTACGTCTGAGTCCCGGTGGCGCTTGATGCGCTCAAAGAACGCGGTGGCTTCGGGGTAGCTCAGTTTCAGGTAGGCGAGCCACTGTTTGACCCGGTTGCCGAGGTATTTGGCGGGGTAGAGGTCCTGGGTGGTCGAGTAATAGTCGTACAGCAGTGCGGCAACCTGATGCCATTGCAGGGGCTGGTAGTCGCGTCCGTCACACAGGGCCTGTATCTGCAGGCCGATATCCGGCCTCGCGAGCAGGCTGCGTCCAAACATGTAGGCGTCACAGCCGGTTACTTCGCGGCAGCGCTTGAAGTCTTCCAACGTCCACAGGTCGCCGTTGGCGATGACGCGAATACCCAGTTGCTGGCGGATCTCGCCAATGTATTCCCAGTACGCCGGAGGGCGATAGCCGTCGACCTTGGAGCGGGCGTGAACGGCCAGCTCGGAGGCGCCGCCCGCTTCAGCGGCGCGGGCGTTGTCGAGGTAGCTGCTACGGTCCTGGTAACCCAGTCGTATCTTGGCCGAAACTGGAATTTCGCTGGGCACGGCGTTGCGGACTGCCGCGACTATATCCTCTACCCGGGATGGTGACTGCAACAGGCAGGCGCCGCCATCGCTGTTGTTAACCGACTTGGCGGGGCAGCCAAAGTTGAGATCGATTGATATGGCACCCGTTTCTACGGCCTTGGCGGCATTGTAGGCCATGGCTTTCGGGTTGCCACCCAGCAGCTGGAGTTTGACCGGTGTGCCGGTTGGGGTTTGCGCGCCCTGTTCCAGCTCCGGGCACAGTCGGGTGAAAACCCGGCGGGGGAGTCGGGTGTGGGTGACGCGGACAAACTCGGTGACGCATACATCAACCCCGCCAATGCGAGAGAGCAGGGCGCGAACATGGTGGTCGATGACACCTTCCATTGGCGCCTGATAAATCATCGGGCGCGGCGTTTTGTCGGCTTGCGGGGCCTTGGGTGTCGGGTACTGCGGTTCTTGCATCGGTGACGGCTGTTTTACTGCGAGTGAGATTTTTAGATCGGATGGCTATTGTACGAAATTCTCTGTGGGGTTGTGCAAATTTTCGGCAGGCCTGCCGGCGCCATGGGGCTACGCGCCCTTGTGGTTGAAATTGGTAGCGATAATGGCGGAAAAGATCGGTATCTGGCGGGTTCTTGGTTGCTTCTGTAACTAATAAGTGTTTGATTTCTAAGGGTTCTTGTATTGATAATATCGCCCGCAAAATCGAATTAGAGTCATAAAAAGCAATTTGCGAGGGAATATAAGTGCAAGAGTCACTGATGCAGCAAGGTCTTGATATCACGCTGTTCGGCATGGGGATTGTTTTTACTTTTTTGCTGGTTCTGGTGATCTGCACCACCGTCATGTCCCGCCTGATTACCCGTTTTTTCCCCGAGGCTGAGCCTGTTGTGGCGCCAGCTGCGAATACTGCTGCTGGGGCGGCAGGGGATGAGCGCCTGAAAAAAATTATTAAGGCCGCCATCGAACAGCATCGCAATAAACGTCGCTGAAACGGCATCGCAAATTAAATCGTTTTGGGCGTGCCCGGATTTTTTAATACTGCCCGCTGCGCTTCATGGCGTTCGCGATCTGGTCCGGCCGCTTCACCCATTATTCAAGATCAACTTTCGAAGAGAGACGACCCATGACTGAGGTTAAAAAGCCATTGGGGATTACAGACGTAGTCCTGCGCGACGCCCACCAGTCGCTATTCGCAACCCGCCTGCGCCTGGATGACATGCTGCCGATTGCGGAGAAGCTGGACAAAGTCGGGTTCTGGTCTCTGGAGTCCTGGGGCGGCGCGACTTTTGATGCGTGTATCCGCTATCTGGGTGAGGATCCCTGGGAGCGCATTCGCGAACTGAAAAAAGCCATGCCGAATACGCCGCAGCAGATGTTGTTCCGCGGCCAGAATATTCTCGGCTACCGCCACTATGCCGACGACGTGGTCGAAAAATTTGTCGAGCGCGCGGCCACCAATGGTGTGGATGTGTTCCGTGTGTTCGATGCCATGAACGATATGCGTAACCTGCAAACCGCGCTGGCGGCGGTGAAAAAGCAGGGTAAGCATGCGCAGGGCACCATCTCTTACACCGTAAGCCCGGTTCACGATATGGACCTGTGGGTCGACCTGGGGCGTCAGATCGAGGACATGGGTGCGGACTCCATTGCGATCAAGGATATGGCAGGCCTGCTGCGCCCTTATGAGGGTTACGAGCTGGTTTCCAAGTTGAAGGCGGCGGTGGATATTCCCATCCACATGCAGTGCCATGCGACCACCGGCCTCTCCACTGCTACCGCGCTCAAGTGTGTGGAAGCGGGTATCGACAATATCGACACCGCTATTTCCTCCATGTCCATGACCTACGGCCACAGCCCCACAGAGGCGGTGGTTGCCATTCTGGAGGGAACCGATCGCGACACCGGCCTGGACATCAACCTGCTGGAAGAGATTGCGGCGTACTTCCGTAACGTGCGGAAAAAGTACGCGAAATTTGAAGGCTCCCTGCGCGGCGTCGACTCGCGCATTCTGGTTGCCCAGGTGCCCGGCGGCATGCTTACCAATATGGAAAACCAGCTGCGCGAACAGGGTGCCGGCGACCGCCTCGACGAGGTGCTCGAGGAAATCCCTCGCGTGCGCAAGGACCTGGGCTATATCCCCCTGGTGACACCCACTTCCCAGATCGTTGGCACCCAGTCGGTTCTGAATGTGCTGACCGGCGAGCGTTACAAGTCCATTTCCAAGGAAACCGCTGCGGTGCTCAAGGGCGAGTACGGCGCGACCCCGGCAGACGTTAACAAAGAGCTGCAGGACAAGGTTCTCGAAGGCGCTGAGCCGGTTACCTGCCGCCCCGCGGACCTGCTGACCCCGGAACTCGACAAGCTGGCCGATGAGCTGAAAGAGAAAGCCGTGGCAGACGATATCGAACTCACCGGTGGTGAGGGCGAGATTGACGATGTGCTGACTTACGCGCTCTTCCCGCAGATTGGTCTCAAGTTCCTGAAGAACCGTGACAACCCCGACGTTTTCGAGCCGGTGCCGACTGGTAACGAATCCTCGGAAGTGAAAAACGACCAGGGCGAATGTGTTTACACCGTCTCGGTGGAAGGGCAGAGCTACACGGTAACGGTCGCCGATGGCGGTGACGTAACCGGCATGGTGAAAGTGGGCGGTGACGCTGCGCCCGCTGGTGGGGCTGCTCCGGCAGCTGCAGCGCCCGGGGCCGGTGAGCCCGTGAAGGCACCGCTTGCCGGCAATATCTTCAAGGTGCTAGTGAAGCCGGGCGACCAGGTGACCGAGGGGCAGAACATCGTGATCCTCGAAGCCATGAAGATGGAGACGGCGGTGAGCGCACCGCGTGCCGGTAGTGTCACCGGCGTGACCATCAAGGAAGGCGATTCCGTGGCGGTGGGCGATGCCCTGCTGACCATCGCGTAACGGGGGCGCTTGTGGAAAACATAACAAATCTCTGGCTTTCGTCCGGCGCCAACCAGATGACGGTCGGGCAGTTCTCCATGATGGTGGTCTGCCTCGGTCTTCTGTTTCTCGCCATTCGCAAGAACTTTGAACCGCTGTTGCTGGTGCCGATCGGCTTCGGCGGCATTCTCGCCAACATTCCCGGTGCCAATTTGGCGCTGCCCGCGGTTGAAGCGGCCATCTATTCCGGCGATGCCGGTGTGCTGGCGCAGCTGGCACAGGCGCTTGGTTTGGCTGCGTCTGAATCTATCGAGGGCATAAAGGCGGCGCTGGAAAGTGCGCCGGCAGCGGCCCAGCAACGTGCAGCCGAGGTGGCGGCCGATGCGGGCTTTAACAATGGCATGCTGTACAACTTCTACAGTGTTGCCATCGCTTCGGGTGTCGCGCCGCTGGTGATCTTTATGGGCGTGGGCGCGATGACCGATTTCGGCCCGCTGCTAGCAAACCCGCGCACACTGTTCCTCGGCGCCGCCGCGCAGTTCGGTATTTTTGCCACGGTGCTGGGTGCGGTGGGTATGTCGGCCATGGGCATCATGGACTTCTCCATCGCCGACGCTGCCGCCATCGGTATTATCGGTGGTGCCGACGGCCCCACGGCGATTTATGTGTCCAGCCTGCTGGCGCCGGATCTTCTTGGTGCCATTGCAGTTGCCGCTTACTCCTACATGGCGCTAGTGCCTCTGATCCAGCCGCCGATCATGCGTGCGCTGACCACCGAGCAGGAGCGCAGGATCGAGATGGTGCAGCTGCGCCCGGTGAGCAAGCGCGAGAAGATCATCTTCCCGCTGGTACTGCTGATCCTGGTGGCGCTGTTCCTGCCGGACGCGGCGCCGCTGCTGGGTATGTTCTGTTTCGGTAACCTGATGCGCGAGTGCGGTGTGGTATCGCGCCTGTCGGATACCGCGCAGAATGCACTGATCAATATCACCACGATTTTCCTCGGCCTGTCGGTTGGCTCCAAGCTGGCGGCGGACAAGTTCCTGGATCCGAAGACCCTCGGTATCCTGGCACTGGGCATCGTGGCGTTTGCCATTGGCACGGCTGCCGGCGTGTTGATGGCCAAGCTGCTGAATGCGATCAGCAAGAACAAGATCAACCCGCTGATCGGTTCTGCGGGGGTGTCCGCGGTGCCGATGGCGGCGCGGGTCTCCAACAAGCTGGGGCTGGAGGCCAATCCACACAACTTCCTGCTGATGCATGCCATGGGGCCGAACGTGGCCGGGGTCATCGGTTCTGCAGTGGCGGCCGGTGTGATGATCACGATGGTGCGGGCGATGACCGGCTGATCCGCGGCGTCTCACCGATCGCAGAAACCCCGCTCCGGCGGGGTTTTCTGTATCTGGGTGATGGCTTTGACCGGCTGGTCCGGGCTGCGTATAGGGAAAGGGCGCGGCTGCGGTCGCCGTGGTAATATGGCCGCCGTTTTGTAATTGGCGGCGCCGCATTGTCTCGGCTTTTGGTAGAGAGCCGCGCCGCAAAGGAGAGGTTATGTCCTGGTTGGGAGCGGGTATCGGCGCGGGCATCGGTATGATGTTCGGCGGCCCCATCGGTGCGGCGCTGGGCGCCTGGGTTGGTAGTTCCTTTGGCTCTGGGCTGAAAAAGCTCAGTGACGCAGGTATCACGCTGAATCGCGATGGTGCGCAGGCGGTATTTATCGTCGCGCTGTTTTCCATGCTGGCAAAAATGGCCAAGGCCGACGGCCAGGTTTCCAAAGCAGAAATCCAGCTGGTTGATGACTTCATCAAGAACAATCTGCGCCTGAACGCGGAAGACCGCCAGCAGGCGATCAAGATTTTCCAGAATGCCAAGGATGATCAGTTCACTATCTATGACTATGCGCGCCAGTACCGGCAGCTGATCCGCAACCAGGCGATGCGGGAAATGGTCTACCGCTTATTGTTTGCGGTGGCGTTTGCCGACGGCGAGTTGCATCCGGCGGAAGAGCAAATTCTGCGTCGAATTCCCGGAGACCTGGGGTTGCACGCTTCCATCTTTACCGCCATGTTCAATGAATTTGGGCATCGCGGAGGCGCTACCAGCACCGGTAACCTGCAAGCGCATTACGATATTCTCGAGTGCAGCCCGGATGCGAGCGACAAAGAGCTGAAGCTTGCCTACCGGCGCAAGGCGGCGGAATACCACCCGGACAAGATTGCCTCCAAGGGCCTGCCGGACGAGTTTATGCGCCACGCGGAAGACCAGATGAAAAGCGTCACCGTGGCTTATGACACCATTGTCGCCGCGCGCAAGCGTCAGGCCGCGGTCGATCAGGTCTGAGCCAACCCATCGGATAGTCGGAGTTAAATACATGTCCCTGGCAGAGCAGATTCAACAGAAACTTACCGGAGCGTTTGACCCCGCCCATATCGAGGTGGATTGTGAGAGCCATATGCACAATGTGCCCGCAGGCTCGGAGATGCATTTTCGCGTGGTGCTGGTGAGCGAGGCGTTCGCCGGCGTGCGCAAGGTGCAGCGCCACCAGAAAGTGTACGCGGCGCTGGCCGACGAAATGGCGGGGCCGATTCATGCGCTGGCACTGCACCTGTACACCGCAGAAGAGTGGGCCGGCCAGGCGCCGGAAAGCCCGCAGTGCCTGGGTGGCGACAAAGGCGGAAAGGGTTGATTCTGCATTTTTGCAGCCCCATTCAAGTATGATGCGGCCACATCGAAGCTGTGAATTGAGTCCGCAGCGAACAACACCACGTTTAAAACCACGTTGAAAAACACAAATCCAGGAGTAATCGTGGAAGAATTTATTGTCGACGTTAGCGCTCAGAACGCCCAGCAGGTATTGATTGAAGAGTCCATGAAGCGCCCGGTGGTGGTGGATGTCTGGGCCGACTGGTGCGAGCCCTGCAAGCAGCTGATGCCGGTACTGGAAAAGCTCGCCAAGGAGTATGCGGGTCAGTTCCTGCTCGCCAAGCTGAATGCGGATACTGAACAGGCGCTGGCGGGGCAGCTGGGTGTGCGCAGCCTGCCCACGGTGATGGTACTCAAGGACGGTCAGCCGGTAGACGGCTTCGCCGGTGCCCAGCCAGAAAAGCAGATCCGCGAGATGCTGGACAAATACCTGCCGAAGTCCTGGGACCTGCAGCTACAGCAGGCACAGAAACTGGTGGGTGAGGGCAGCCTGGATGAGGCCCTGCCGCTGCTGCGCCAGGCCTACAGTGACTCCGGCGAGCGTGCGGACATCGCCAAGCAGTACGCTGCCGTTCTGCTGGAGAAAAATCGCACCAAGGAAGCCGAAGAGGTGCTGGGTAAAATTCTGATGGCCGACCAGGATGCGGATTACCAGCAGCTGATGGCTCAGCTGGAGCTGAAGCAGCAGGCGGCGGACTCACCGGAAATTAAGGCACTGCAGCAGGCCCTGGCAGCGAATCCGGAAGACAGCGAATCCGCCTACAAACTGGCGGTACAGCTCAGCCAGGCGGATCGCCACGAAGAGGCGCTGGAAATCCTGCTTAATCTGCTGCGCAAGGACATGGGCTTCGCCGATGGCGCCGCCAAGCAGGCCTACCTGGATATCGTCAAGGCGCTGGGTGCCGGCGATCCGGTGGCGACGACCTACCAGCGCAAGCTGATGACCCTGATGTTCTGAGCAGAACCGGTCGAGGCCATGTACAAACTCTGTATCTACATTCCCGAATCACACCTGGAGCCGGTCAAGCGAGCCATCTTTGCTGCCGGCGCTGGGCGTATAGGTGACTATGATAGCTGCTGCTGGCAGGTGCTGGGGAGCGGGCAGTTCCGCCCGCTCGACGGCAGCCAGCCGTTCATCGGTCAGCAGGGGGAAGTGGAAACGGTGGCCGAGTACCGTGTGGAAACGGTCTGCGCGGATGAAGTAGTGGATGCGGTGCTGGCGGCTATGCGCAGCGCCCATCCCTATGAAGAGCCGGCGTTTGACCTGTGGAAACTGGACGACCGCTGCGGCTGAAACTTTTCTTTTTATTCGAGCTTTTTCTGTCAGAGCTTCCGCTCGATGATCCCCCGGTGCAGTCCGAACTGCCCTTTCTCGCGATCGCTGAAGTAATGCTTCAGTGTCTGCGTCATCACCGGAAAGGCCATCTCGTCCCAGGGAATGTCTTTTTCGTCAAACAATTCCACTTCCAGTGATTCCGGGCCGGGACCGAAATTGGTGTCGGTGAGCTCTCCGCGGTACAGCAGATACACCTGGTTGATGTGGGGAATGTCGTAGACCGAAAACAGCTCGTCCACCCGCAGCTTCGCGCGGGCCTCTTCCCAGGATTCCCTGAGTGCGCCCTGCTCACTGCTTTCGCCATTTTCCATAAAGCCCGCCGGCAAGGTCCAGAGCCCGTAGCGGGGTTCGATGGCGCGTTTGCACAACAGCACCTGGTCACCCAGGTAGGGCAGGGTGCCGACAATCACACGGGGGTTCACGTAGTGGATGGCGCCGCAATCCCGACATAGGTGGCGGGGGCGGTCGTCGCCGGCGGGAATCTCGAATACAACGGTGTGGCCGCAATGGCTGCAAAATTTCATCGCGCAAGTATACGCTCAGTACTGAATGGCGTCAGCAGCCTCAGTTTTTTGAGGATGTGCAGGCGGCGGATGGCGCGTCGAGTTTCACCAGCTTGAACCCGATGTAGCCGTACAGCACGCTGAGCGCCGGGCTCGCCATATTGAACAGGCAAAAGGGCAGGTAAAGCAGTGTGGGTACACCCAGCACTGCGGCCATAAAGGCCCCGCAGGAGTTCCAGGGCACCAGTGGCGATGTGACCGTGCCGCAGTCCGCAGCCAGTCGCGACAGGTTTTGTGGTGCCAGGCCGCGTTTTGCGAATTCCGCGCGAAAGATCCGTGTGGGTAGCACCAGTGCGATGTACTGGTCCCCGGCCACCACGTTTAAGCCAAAGGCACTGGCGAAGACGGTTAAAAACAGGCCGCCGATGGTTTTCGCGCGGTAGATCAGCGGGTTGATCAAACGCTTGATCAGGCCAAATTCATCGAGCAAAGCACCGAAGGTCACTGCTCCCATAATCAGCCAAAGGGTATTCAGCATGCTCGACATGCCACCGCGGGACAGCAGGCGGTCGACATCGGCAATACCGGACTCCATGGAGAAGCCGTTTGCCATTGCCAGCCATACAGCTTTTACCGCGCCGCCAATGCCGAGCGGATTCTGCCCGACAAATGCGCTGTAAACCTCGGGCTGCAGGAAGGCGCCGACTAACCCGGCAAACATTGCCGAAGTCAGTAGCGAGAGTGATGCCGGGTATTTGCGGATCGACATAAAAACCAGCAGCAATAGCGGCAGCAGATTCAGGGCGGTGATCCGGTAGATACCGTTGAGCGAATCCAGCTCCACCACTTTTTGCAGCTCGGTCTGCCCTTCGATATCCACCCGGCCGAGGCCAAGCAGGGTAAAAATCACCGCGGCAAACAGGAACGCGGGCACGGAAGTCCATGCCTGGTTACGAATGTGGGTGTAGACATCCACCTTGACCATTTGTGCGGAAAGAATCGTTGTTTCCGAAAGCGGTGATAACTTGTCGCCAAGATAGGCTCCGGAAATGACCGCGCCCGCGGTGATCGGAGCAGATACTTCCAGCATGGTGGCGATCCCCACCAACCCTACGCCGATGGTGCCGGCGGTGGTCCAGGAGCTGCCAATGGCCATGGCGATCACGCCGCAAATTGTTGCGCTCGCCACGTAATACCAGGTAGGCGACAGTGCCTGGATGCCGTAGTAGACCAGTGTGGGAATGGTGCCCGACAGGTTCCAGCAGCCTATCAGCGCGCCCACGGCGAGCAGGATAAAGATGGCACTGGTAATGGAAGCGAGGGCGCCCTGGCCGGCTTTTTGTATGGACGCCCACGAATGCCCGTTTTTAAGGGCGATAAGTGCGGCCACCATGCAGCAAACGATAAGTGCTGACTGGATTGGTCCGTCCAGCGCGGCCATACCGAACAGCGCCAGTGAACCGCCGATCAGCAGAGCCAGTGTCAGCAGTGGTATCAGTGCGTCGAAAACGGACGGCGCACGGATCGATTTGCGATCACCTGGCTCGGCCATAGCGATGGTGTCTCAATTGGCGGGCGCGGCGGCCGGTTGTTGCCGCCATACCCGTGCAGGAATGACGAAGCCTTAGAAATCGACGGGGTCGCGAACGATGGGACAGGTCATACAGTGGCCGCCGCCGCGGCCGCGGCCAAGTTCTGCACCGACGATGGTGACGACCTCAATGCCTTCCTTGCGTAACTGGGTATTGGTGTAGGTATTGCGATCGTACGCAAATACCACCCCGGGTTTGACCGCCACCAGGTTGTTGCCACTGTCCCACTGCTGGCGCTCCGACGCGTAGTGGTCACCGCCGGTCTCCACCACACGGATTTTTTTCTGGTTCAGGGCCTTGGCCACCACATCCACAAATGGCTTGTTCTCCAGGGTGGTATGCAATTTCTGCCCGTTGTCTTGCGGGCGCAGTACCAGTGTGTGCACCTGGTCCATGATCTCGGGGTAGAGCGTGACTACATCGCGATCGGCAAAGGTGAACACCGTATCCAGGTGCATTGCCGAGCGCAGTTTGGGCATGGCGGCGACGATGACCTGTTCCGCCGCGCCTTTCTCAAATAGTGCTGCCGCCAGCTGCGAGATGCCCTGGCGCGATGTGCGCTCGCTCATGCCGATTAGTACGATACCGTTGCCCACCGGCATCACATCACCACCCTCGACGGTGGCGAGGCCGAAGTTGGTATCCGGGTCGCCCCACCACACCTCAAAAGTCTCCTTGGTAAACATCGGGTGAAATTTATAGATGGCGGTGGTGAGGAAGGTTTCTTCCTTGCGGGCGGGCCAGTACAGCGGGTTCAGGGTGACGCCGCCATATAGCCAGCATGTGGTATCGCGGGTATACAGGGTGTTTGGCAGCGGTGGCAGCAGGTACTCGGTGGCACCATGGGCTTCACGGGCAAGTTCCATAAAATCGGAACGGGAGAATTCGTCGGGCAGGTCGATTACTGACAGGCCACCGATCAGGAATTCGGCGAGCTCCCTCGGCTCGAGGCTTTCGAGATAGCTGCGGGTGGATGCCATCATGCCCAGGCCGACATTGTTTGCGGTGACCTTGCGATCGAGCAGCCACTTGCGCGCTTCCGGGATGGCCACCGTCTCCGCCAGCAGGTTGTGCATCTCTACCACTTCGACACCGAAGTCACGCATTTTCGTCATAAAGTCAAAGTGGTCGCGCTTGGCATTCTGCACCCACAGCACATCGTCAAACAGCAGGTCGTCACAGTTGGTTGGCGTTAACCGGGTGTGCGCCAGGCTTGGGGCGCAGACCATCACTTTGTGCAGTTGGCCGACCTCCGAGTGAACACCCAGCGTCGCATTGGATTTTGACTTGGCTTTGGCCATGAAAACCTCTATCTGAAGAACTTTTTTTAAAGAGCCATCTATTAAAGAACTATCTATTAGAGAACTATGGCGCCGGTGATCAGGGAGTAGATACCGATGATGGCCCCGATAACGATCAGCGAAAAAAGAATCAGCTCTTTGGCGGTAAACGTGCGCAGGTTCAGCTCCCGGCGGGCGAAGATGAACAGCAGGGTCCCGGGCGCGAACAGAATGCAGGAGAGCAGTACATACTCGAGTCCGCCGGCGAGAATCATGAAAAAGGTGTACAGCGTTGCGATACAGCCAATAACCAGTTCCCGCGTGCGTACCCGTGAAGGATCGGACTCGTAGGTCTCCCGGGTAAACGCCAGTTTCAGCCCGTAACCCGCCACCAGCAGATAGGGGATTAATGTCATCGAACTGGTCAGCTCCAGGGTCAGGTCAAAAGCATACTGGGCGAAAATGGTAAGAATCAGGAACAGCTGCACCATGCTATTGGTCAGCCAAAGTGCCGTGGAGGGCACACCGTTTTTGTTCTCGTGCCCGAAGGCCTTCGGAACCAGATCGTATTTGGATGCGGTAAACAGCGCTTCCGCGCAGAGCAATGTCCACGCGAGGTAGGCGCCGAGCACTGATACGATAAGCCCGGCGCTGACAAACACCGCGCCCCAGGTGCCGACCACCGCCTGCAGAACTCCCGCCATTGACGGCTGGCGCAACTCCGCGATTTCCGGTCGCAACATGACTCCGTATGGCAGCAGGGTTACCAGAATCATCAGGCAGAGGACGCCGAGAAAACCCATCACTGTCGCCCAGCCGACGTCTGCACGGTTTTTCGCATAGCGCGAAAACACGCTGGCGCCTTCAACGCCGATAAATACGAAAACGGTGACCAGCATGGTCTGGCGGACCTGTGTAAAAACGTCGTTGAGGTTGTAGTTACCACCGCCCCAGAAGTTGTCGACGAACAGCTCTTTCTTGAAGGCCACCGCAATAATAATGATAAACAGGATGATCGGGATGATCTTCGCCACGGTGACGATCTTGTTGATGGCCGCGGCCTGTTTGACGCCGCGCAAAATCATAAAGTGAATGGACCAGAGAATGATTGAGGAAACGGCTACGGCTGGAATGGTATTCCCCTCACCAAAGGCGGGAATCGCCGCGCCAAGGGTGGACTTGATCAGAACGAAGTAGGTGGTGTTGCCAAGGCAACTGCCGGCCCAAAAGCCGAACGCGGCCATAAAGCCGATGTAATTGCCAAAACCGTCTTTTGCGTAGGTGAAGATACCGGCATCGAGATCAGGCTTGCGCACGGCCAGGGTCTGGAACACGAAGGCCAGCATCAACATACCGGTACCGGCAATGCACCAGGCGATCAACGCGCCGAATGGGCCGGTGGCATTGGCAAAGGTCGCCGGGAGAGAGAAGATCCCTGCGCCCACCATGGAGCCAACGACCATGCCCATCATGGTCGTGCGCGTTAAATTCTGCTGGGACTCTGTACTCATAGTGGTTTACAGCCGATAAATCGCTGTTGTCAGTGTAGATGTTGGGGGTGAACGTGACGTCCGTATCCTCGAATACGATTTGCTATGAAGCGGGTGTTGGATATAGCGATTTATTTACTGGAGGTGCGTAAAGCACGCATTTGCCAGTGACTTGCCAGCGTGAAGTAGCCATACAGTCCTACCATCGAGATCGCATAGGCGATGGCGGCACCGGTCGCTTCGAGCCTGGGTACCAGAACCAGTAGAAGAGCGACCTGTACCAATGCTGCCGCCACCAGTGCAGGAAAAATGATGCGACTCTGCTTGCGATGTTTGAGGAAAATCGGTGCTATACCCATGGCGACGGTGGCCGAGGTGGTAACCGCCAGGATACGGAATGCAGTAGTGCCCTCGACGACGAACGTTGGGTGGAACAGCCCCAATATTTCTTCGGTATATGTCAGTGACACCACCAGGAATATTCCCAGAGCGGGCAGCATCCACTGCAGGCGCTGTATCCGCAAGCGTCGGACAGCCGAGAATTCACCCGTCTCCTGAATGATCGACAGCTCGCGCGCGTAGACGCGATTGGTCGCTGCCGTCAGTACGGTGGCAAAGGCCGCAGTGGAGATTGCGGCGGCGTAGGCGCCTGTAGCTGCTGCCGAGGGCTGCAACCAGTCGAGAAGGATAATCGGAATTTGCGCGATCACACTCATGGCGAGCCGGTAGAACCAGAAGTGCAACGCCTCCGCCCGCCAGGAAATATTCTGCTGTTCTGTATGGTCCGCTCCTGAAGCGGCGGGCCACGCCTGTTTCAGCCAGTAGGCTGCCAGTGCAAGCCCAAGGCACCAGGCAATCAACCAGCAAAATACACCAGTGGCACCCGTGGCCCTGATGGGGCTGAGCAAGGCAACGCAAATCAACAGGAGCGAAAGCGCGGGTACGATCAAATGCGTGACTGCAGCTGCGCGGACGCAATTGCCCGCCGCACTGATCGCTGCGCACAGGAAGTAGGTCAGCGCGCCAAACGGCAAAGCGAGCAGGGTTATATAAATGACGCTCATGGCCTCCGGAGGAAAGTCGCGCAGCTCGTGTGCCCAAAATACTGTCAGCGCGGCGACGATAATTGCGCCAAGCAAAAGGCGCGATATTGAGAACCGAAGATAGCGCGCCGCCTGTCCATACTGCTTACTGGCGAACTTTCCCGGCATCATGCGAAGGGCATACTTGTCCAGCCCCTGTGACGTAACGGCGAGCATCAAAAGGAACACCGCGGCGGCAATCACATAGTGTTCGTAGGCGCTGACGGAGAGACTGCGTGCCAACACCAGGTTGATCAGGAATATAACCCCGTGCCCCGGAAACGCGATCAATGCCAGCTTGCCGACTTCACTGAAGTGTTCACGTTTGGATGTGCTCAACATAAGGTTTGAAGGTTCAAAAGATTTTGTCTGGGAGGCATGTACCGCCCGGGCTTTGCGCTTCAGTTTAGTTTGACGAGAACACCTCGAGATATCTTGCTTTTTGACACACGCTTGATCCTGTCACTCAATTCAATGGAGTGCACCATCTATAGTTGAAGCAAGAGTTTCAGTGCAATTCGCGGTGTGTATTTGCTGATGTCCAGGTTGTTCTATTTGGTGGTGATGACTGGCGCCCTCACGTTGCTGGGTGTTACCGCCTGTTCCGACAAGGACGAAGCGACGCCAGCACCTGCAGCACCGCCAGTGGAAGTCCTGGCGGTGCGCGCGCACCAGGTGGTGCCACGCTACGAGTATGTAGGCCGCGTAGAGGCGACCGATGAATATAAGGTGCGCCCGCGGGTAGAGGGGTATATCGAGAGTCGCAATTATGTCGAGGGACAGATGGTTCGCAAGGGCGAGTTGCTCTATGTGATCGACCCGAGACCATTCGTGGCTGCGCTGGAGAACCAGCGTGCGAACCTGTCCCAGGCGCGCTCTGCGCTTGCCATCGCGGAACGCAATTATCGTCGGGGAGAAGAGCTGGTGCGTACTGGCGCCATCAGCAAAGTGCAGATGGATGAACTCACCGGCAACTACGAGGCAGCGCAATCCCAGATGGAGGCCATGCAGGCGAATGTCGATACGGCCGAGCTTAACCTGAGTTTCACCGAAATCCGCGCGCCCCTGACGGGCATCATTGGCCGCACCCAGTTTACCGAAGGCTCTTTGGTCGGCCCCGCTACGGATCCGCTGACGACGATCGTGCGCATGGATCCCATCCTAGTTAATTTCGAGGTGCCGGAACACCGGCTGTTTGTGGTGCAGGAAGAGGCGGCACGGCGGCGGCAACAGGGGGTTGCCCAGGAGCGGCGGGATGTGCGGATCAAGCAGCCCAATGACGAGATGTACCCGTATCCGGGGTTGTTGGTCTTTGTGGACAACCAGATTGACCCTAACACCGGCTCTGCGCTGGTACGTGCGCGCTTTCCGAACCCGGAACAGTTACTGGTCCAGGGGCAGTTTGTGCGGGTGGAGATCAGCGTGTTTTCTGGCCGGGAAGGCATCAAGCCTTTGATTCCCCAGGCGGCGGTACAGGAAGACATGCAGGGGCGCTTTGTTTATGTGGTCGATGACAAGAACATCGCGCACAAGCGCTATCTCAAGCTTGGCCAGCGTGAAGGGGAGCTGTGGGCGGTGACCGAGGGCATCAAGGCCGGCGAGCGGCTTATCGTCAACGGCCTGCAGCGGGTGAATTCCGAGCAGCCGGTTACCCCGCAAAATACGCAATTGGATCCCTACAAGGGGTTAAAGACGGTCGAACCGCCCAGCACCGCAAGCCCCGTTATGCCATTGCGCGAAGGTGAGGTGACGGAGCAGGAGCGTAAGAAATCCGGCGCCTCTGATATGGAATTACTGCGGGATCGGGATGATCCGACACAGGATGAAGAGCCGGATGCGTACTTTGACGGCAAATAATCCTCGGCATACCGCAACCCTTTCTCAGGTGCGCTGACAATGATCAGCGCCACATTTATTCGTCGCCCGCGTTTTGCGCTGGTCATCTCGATTCTGATCAGTCTCGCGGGGATTTTGTCCCTGCCACTCCTGCCCATCGCGCAGTTTCCGGACATCAGCCCTCCCACCGTGCAAGTGAGCGCGTCCTTTCCGGGTGCCAGTGCCGAAGTGATGCGCGACAGCGTGGCCATTCCCATTGAGTCACAGGTCAATGGGGTGGAGGGGATGCAGTATATGTCCTCCACCAGTAGCAGTGACGGAACCTACAGTCTGACGGTGACCTTCGAGAGCGGCTATGACGGGGATATCGCGCAGGTAAACGTGCAGAACCGTGTGCAGCAGGCGACACCGAGCCTGCCGCAAGAGGTGACTCGCAGCGGTGTAACCGTGGAGAAAAGGTCCAATACCATTCTTCTGGTGGTAAACCTGCTGTCTCCAGAGGACAAATTCGACAACCTGTTTCTCGCCAACTATGGCGAGATCTTTATTCGCGATGAGCTGGCGCGCCTGGACGGCGTCAGTGATGTGCAGCTCCTGGGTGCCCAGGATTATTCCATGCGCCTGTGGTTGAATCCGGACAAGATGGCGGCGCTGGATGTGACGGCGAGTGATGTGATTGCCGCAGTGCGGGCGCAAAACCTGCAAGTGGCCGCAGGCAGTATTGGCGCGCCGCCTATCCAGAAGGAGCAGCAGTTCCAGTACACCATCATTGCGCGCGGGCGGCTGGAGAGCGAGGAAGAATTCTCCAATATCAGTATTCGCTCAAATCCCGATGGCGCCATAGTACGCCTGAGCGATATCGCACGTATCGAGCTTGGCAGCCTGAGCTACAGCGCTTTTGGTGAGCTGGACAACAAGCCTTCGGCGGTGCTGGCGGTGTATCAGCTGCCGGATGCCAATGCGCTGAATGTGGCAGAGGCCATTGACGCAAAGATGGCGGAACTCTCACTGCGATTCCCCGAAGGGTTGAAATTCGAAATCCTGTACGACACCACAGATTTTGTGATCGCCTCGATCAAGGAAGTGGTCGAGACGTTACTGATTGCCCTGTTGCTGGTGATCGTGGTGGTATTTATTTTTTTGCAGGACTGGCGCGCAACGCTGATTCCCGCGGTGGCAATTCCGGTATCGCTGATCGGCACCTTTGCGGTGATGCTCGCGGTGGGAATGACCATAAACACCGTTACCCTGTTCGCGCTCATTCTCGCCATCGGGGTTGTGGTCGATGATGCCATTATCGTGGTGGAAAACACACAGCGATTAATGGGGGAGGGACTTGCGCCGAAAGAGGCAGCAATGCAGTCCATGCAAGAGGTGACCGGCCCGGTGGTAGCCACCACCGCCGTGCTGTTCGCGGTGTTCGTACCGGTGATGCTGATGCCCGGCCTCACCGGGAAAATGTATCAGCAGTTTGCGCTGACCATTTCCATTTCCGTGTTCATTTCGAGTCTCAACGCCCTGACTCTGAGCCCCGCGCTCAGTGCTTTACTGTTGCGCCCCACAGAAGGCGAGGGGGAGCATGGGGAGAAATTGACCGGTGTCTTCGGGTTCTTTAACCGGTTTTTGCGCAGTGCTACCAGCCTGTACGTCGGTATTGTGCGCTTCTGTGTGCTGCGGCCGATCATTGGGCTGGCGACCATCGTGGGGGTGGGTGCGTTGTGCGCCTGGTTGTTTACCGCGGTGCCGACCGGGTTTATTCCTGACGAGGATCAGGGATTTTTCATGATGAACGTGCAGCTGCCCGACGGCGCTTCGCTGCAGCGCACGGATAACGTCGTGCAGGGGCTGAGTGACGACATTGGAAAACTGGACGGCGTGGCACATGTGATGGCGGTGCCGGGTTTTAGTCTGCTGTCCAACAGCCTGACTTCCAATACCGCTTTCATGATTGTGATTTTAAATCCCTGGGAAGAGCGTACGGCACCGGAGTTGAATCAGTTTGCGATTCTCGACAAGGTGCAAAAGTTGGGTGCCGGGGTCCCCGAGGCGCAGGTGCAGGCCTTTCCGGTGCCCGCGCTACCCGGTCTTGGCACTATAGGTGGCTTCGAGTTTGTGCTTCAGGACCTGCAGGGGCGGGATGTACAGGAACTGGCTGCTGTGCTTTATGCGTTTCTCGGCGAGGCAAACCAGCGCCCGGAAATTGGCGCCGCGTTTACTACCTACCAGGCCGCGACACCGCAGTTACGGCTGGATGTGGATAAGGACAAGGCGCATATCCTGGGGCTGCAGTTATCGGAAGTGTACTTGACGCTGCAAACTTACCTCGGGGGTTTTTACGTCAACGACTTTAACCGTTTCGGCAAAATGTTCCGGGTAATGGCGCAGGCCGATGCGCAGTATCGCGATGATGAGCAGGATTTAAACGGCTTCTTTGTGCGTGCCAACAGTGGTGGGCTGGTGCCCGTCAGTTCGGTGGCCGAGGTGATGCCGATCGTCGGGCCGCAGACGGTGAATCGCTACAATATGTACAACAGTATCACCGTCAACGGTGTGCCTGCGCCCGGCCGCTCCAGCGGCGAGGCGATGGGAGCAATGGAAGCGCTGGGTGCGCAGTTGCCGCAGGGGTATAGCTATGAGTGGACCGGTTCCAGCCTGGAGGAGATCAGTGCGGGCAACCTGGCGCCGATCCTGTTCTCGCTCGCGGTGCTGTTTGCCTACCTGTTTCTGGTGGCCCAGTACGAAAGCTGGTCGATTCCCATTGCAGTTCTGTTGGCGATTCCCGTAGCCATTGCCGGTGGGTTACTGGCGTGCTGGCTGGTGGGGCACGACAGCAACCTCTATACGCAGATTGGTCTGATGCTGCTCATCGCCATGTCCGCGAAGACGGCGATTTTGATGGTGGAATTTGCCATGTTGCAGCGGGACGAGGGGAAATCCGTAGAGGAAGCAGCGCTTGAAGCCACACGCCTGCGGTTCCGCGCGGTGCTGATGACCGCCATGTCATTTATTCTCGGGATTTTCCCGCTCATCATCGCCACGGGCGCAGGTGCGGCCAGCCGTGTTTCTTTGGGGCTCGCGGTGTTTGGTGGCATGGTTGCTGCAAGTGTTTTCTCCACCTTTCTCGTGCCGATCTACTACGGCCTGGTACAAGCTTTGCGGGAGAAGGTAAAAGGCGGGCACAAGCCCAAGGATACTGGCGCGGGAGACACAGTGACCTAGTGGGCTCAGCCCGAATTGCACTGCACTGGTCAATTTTCCCCGCAGCGGTATAGTGTCTGATAGAGCGGCAGCGGTATTAGAAGCAGACAATGCTGGATATTATTGAACGCAAGTTTTCCGAAGTGAGCGATGAACTGCAGGCGCGGGTGCCCAAGGGCCCGGATCTGCACGGGCACGCAGCGGTATTGCTGGCCCTGACCGATGAGCCTGACCCTGAGGTCATTCTCACCCTGCGCTCACAGCAGCTCTCCAGTCACTCCGGTGAAGTTTCCCTGCCCGGCGGTCGCTGGGACGCAACCGATCCCTCCCTCGAATATACCGCCCTGCGTGAAACCCATGAGGAAATTGGGTTGCCCCCGGATCAGGTGCGTGTTCTCGGCCCTCTGTGGACGCGCAGCACTCGCTGGCAAGTGGAAGTCACGCCCTGGCTCGGCATAGTGCCAGCGGATGCGCCGCTTACTCCCAATCCCGGCGAGCTGGATGCGATCTTCCGTGTTCCCCTGAATTGGTTCTTTGATGATCCGCGTGTCCGCACCGACCGTATCACCATCGACCAGCGTCGTATTTACCTGCCCGCGTACGAGTACGAAGGCTACGAGATATGGGGTTTTACCGCCGGCGTGCTGACGGAATTTCTGGTGCGGGTGCTGGACGTGCCTATTGGTCGCCGCGATGATGTTCCGCTGCGGGCGCTGAGCTAACCACCTTTATTGGTCGGAGCCTGCCTGCAGGTCCTGTGCGGATAGGGTGCGCCGGTCAGGTATACTGCGCACCTGATTTACCGAGATTGACCATGCCCAGACCCAAGTCCGCCGTCGCTCTGGAAGATGTCCACTGGAGCGCCCTCAAAACCCTGTTTCCTTACCTTTTGGAATTCAAGCGCCCGGTGCTGCTGGCGCTGTTGTGTCTGGTGGGCGCCAAGGCCGCCAGCGTGGGTCTCCCGTTCCTGCTCAAGCATATTGTCGATGACCTGGACAGTGCCGGCGGGGCCGCTGCGGCGATTGCCCTGCCACTTGGTCTGCTGCTGGCCTACGGTTTTGTGCGTTTCTCCTCGGTGCTGTTTGGCGAGCTGCGGGATACGATCTTCGGGCGGGTGACCGAGCGCGCCCAGCGCCGGGTGGGGCTCGAAGTATTCCAGCACCTGCACCGCCTGGATCTGAATTACCACCTCAACCGCCGCACCGGCGGCCTGACGCGGGATATCGAGCGCGGCAATGCCGGCATCGGTTTCCTGATGCGTTTCATGGTGTTCAACATCGTCCCCACCCTGGTGGAAATCCTGATGGTGGTGGGCTTGCTGTGGTGGAATTACAGCGCCGGCTTCGCGCTGCTGGTGCTGGGGGCCGTGGCCGCGTATATCGGGTTTTCCGTGGTTGCCACCGAGTGGCGCACCCGGTTTGTACGGGACCTGAACAAGGCCGAATCCGAGAGCAGCAGCCGCGCGGTCGACAGCCTGCTCAATTATGAGACCGTTAAATACTTCGGCAACGAGTACCACGAAGCCCGGCACTACGATCGCGAACTGGCCGCCTGGGAAAAGGCCCGGCGCAACAGTCGCCTGTCGCTATTCGGCCTCAATGCAGGTCAGGCCCTGATCATCGCGTCTGCCATGTGTGGCGCCATGGTGATGGCCGCGGTGAATGTCACCAAAGGCAGCATGACCATTGGTGACTTCGTGCTGATCAACGCCATCATGATGCAGATTTTCATTCCCCTGAATTTTCTTGGTTTTGTCTACCGGGAGATGAAGGGCGCGCTGGCGAATATTGAGAAAATGTTTTCCATTCTCGATGTCAAACCGGCGATCGAAGACCGGCACAACGCGGGCGAGCTGAAAATCGAGCAGGGCGCCATCGAATTTCGCGATGTGCATTTTGGCTATAACCCGGACCGGGAAATTCTCAAGGGTGTCAGCTTTCGCGTGGCGCCGCGGCAGAAGGTGGCGATTGTGGGTGCCAGTGGCGCCGGCAAGTCCACTCTGTTCAAGTTGTTGTTCCGTTTTTACGATGTGGACCAGGGCAGTATTCTGCTCGATGGCCAGGACATTCGTGAAGTCGGCCAGGACTCACTGCGCCGTGCAATCGGTGTGGTGCCGCAGGATACGGTGTTGTTCAATCAGTCGATCCTGGAAAATGTGCGCTACGGTCGCGTGGATGCCACCGATAATGAGGTGATGGAAGCCATCCGTCACGCACAGCTGGACGCGTTTGTGGCACAGCTGCCGGAGGGGGCGAATACTACGGTCGGCGAGCGTGGGCTGAAGCTGTCCGGTGGCGAAAAGCAGCGGGTAGCCATTGCGCGCGCGATCCTCAAACACCCGCCGATCATGGTGTTTGACGAGGCCACCTCCAGCCTCGACAGTCACTCGGAGCAGGGTATTCTGCGCGCGCTGCAAGAAATCTCCCGCGAGCAGACGACATTGGTGATTGCCCATCGCCTGTCCACTGTAGTGGATGCGGATATGATTCTGGTGATGGAGCATGGACGTGTGGTGGAGCAGGGGGATCACGCAACCCTGGTGGCTGCCGGTGGACATTACGCGTCTTTGTGGCGGATGCAGCAACGGGAGCGTGCGCTGGATTCGGAAACACTGTCTCCATAGCCTGCTGCGGCGTTGTATTTCCCGCGGCTTTCTTCCCTAATTTCCACTGCGTATTTCCTCACTAACCCCGGGTAGTGGCGTGAATTGTTTTTTCCTGAACAATTCATGCCACGAAATTACCTGCAGTTGCCCATACTAGCAGTCGAATATCTGGCACCACTGCAACAGTCGTGCGCAGCTGGACAAGCTACGGGGCCCCAATTAATGTGGCTCGCAAGAGTTGCGTTGCGCCGGTAGGCCGGCTCGCATAGCTCGCACAAAAAACAGATCAAATAATCAACAGGCAGGACTCTGAATGAAATCTGCACTCTTCGCTGCGTCTGCACTGGCGCTCGCCGTCATTGCCGGCTGTTCTTCTGACGATAAACCCACCACCGCGGAAACCGCCGTGCCGGCTGAAAGCGCTGCGCAACAGGCGGGCGAGACGGAACAAACTACGGCACAGCCGGCAACCGGCCCACAGGCGGGCGGTGTTGCCAAGGGTATCGATCCCGCGCGCTTTGATATTTATGCGCCGGTGGAGCTAAACGCAGACCTTTCCTCCCTGTCCGACAATCAGCGCCAGATGATTGGCAAGCTGATCGACGCCAGCAAGATCATGGATCAACTGTTCTGGCTACAGTCCTACGGCCCGGCGCAGGAACTGCTGAGCGGTATCGACGATAGCGCCGCGCGCAAATTCGCCGATATCAATTACGGCCCCTGGGATCGACTGAATGACAACAAGCCGTTTATCGAAGGCTACGGGGACAAGCCTCTGGGTGCCGAGTTCTACCCGGAAGACATGACCAAGCAAGAATTCGAAGCCTGGGAGCAACCGGGCAAGGATGGCCTCTACTCGCTGGTGCGTCGTGACGCCGAAGGCAAACTCAAGCTGGTGCCTTACCACGAGGCCTACAAGGCTGAGCTGGAAAAGGCCTCCACGCTGCTGAGCGAAGCCTCCGAGCTGGCGGAAGACCAGGACTTTGCGGCATACCTGAAGCTCCGTGCCGATGCGCTGCTGGACGACCAGTTCCGCGACAGTGACATGGCGTGGATGGATATGAAGGACAACCGTATCGACGTGGTGATCGGCCCGATCGAAAACTACGAAGACCAGCTGTTTGCCTATCGCACCGCCTACGAGTCCTACGTACTGCTGAAGGACATGGCCTGGAGCGAAAAGCTTTCCAAGTTTGCGGCCTTCCTGCCGGAACTGCAGCGCGGCCTGCCGGTAGATGACAAGTACAAGGCGGAGACCCCGGGAACCGATTCCGATCTGAATGCCTACGACGTGCTTTACTACGCGGGCCACAGCAACGCCGGCTCCAAAACCATCGCCATCAACCTGCCTAACGACGAAGAGGTGCAGCTGGAAAAGGGTACCCGTCGCCTGCAGCTGAAGAATGCCATGCGCGCGAAGTTCGACCAGATCCTGCTGCCCATCAGCGGTGTTCTGATCGCGGAAGACCAGCGCAAGCACATCACTTTTGATGCCTTCTTCGGCAACACCATGTTCCACGAAGTGGCCCATGGCCTTGGCATCAAGAAAACCGTCACCGATGGGGCGAATGTGCGCCAGTCCCTGAAGGAAACCTCCTCCGCGCTGGAAGAGGGCAAAGCCGATATCCTCGGCCTATACATGATCACCAAACTGCACGAGAAGGGTGAGATTGAAGAGGGTGAGCTGATGGACAACTATGTCACCTTCCTCGCCGGTATCTTCCGCAGTGTTCGCTTCGGCGCCGCCAGCGCCCACGGCAAGGCCAACATGATGCGCTTCAACTTCTTCAAGCAGGAAGGCGCATTTACCCGCGATGAAGCCACCGGCCAGTACAGTGTTGACTTCGAGAAAATGCAGGCGGCAATGACCAAGTTGTCGAACCTGATCCTGACCATCCAGGGTGACGGCGACTACAAGAAATCCAAGGACCTGCTGGATAACATGGGTGTGGTTGGCAGCGAGCTGCAGGCAGATCTTGACCGTCTTGCCGAAGCCAGTATTCCTGTTGATGTGACCTTCATTCAGGGTAAGGAAGTGCTCGGCCTCCAATAATTTCCTGATACCGGTCCAACAAAAGCGGGCTCTCGGGCCCGCTTTTTTGTGGTGGGTAGGCGGCCACCACACTCTTTAATAGTCAGTTCCGAATCTGACTAGTCTCTGTAGGGTTCACCCCATACACTGGTCCACATGCCATTAGCCAGTGACTTGAACGTGAAACCGGATCCCGATATCTGCCATAGCGCCCGCCTAGCCCGCGACAAGCGGTTTGATGGTCGTTTCTACACCGCAGTAAAAACCACGCGCATTTTCTGCCGTCCGATCTGCCCCGCGCGTCCACCGCTGGAGAAGAACGTAGAGTATTTCGCCACCGCGGCAGAAGCGGCGGCGGCGGGTTATCGCCCCTGCTTGCGCTGTCGCCCCGATGCGGCACCCGGCAGCCCGGCCTGGGGGCTGGTCTCCACGACGGTGCAGCGCGCACTGAATCTGATGCGAGCGGAGCGGGAAGCGCAATCCATCGAACAGCTGGCGGACCGTCTGGGCATCACCAGTCGCTATCTGCGCAAGTTATTCGCTGAGCATATCGGCCTGAGCCCGTTACAGGTGTGGCAGACCGAGAGGGCGCTGTTCGCGTTCAGCCTGTTGCGGGATACCCGCCTGCCGGTGGGGGAGATCGCGTTTGCCGCGGGCTTCAGTAGCCTCCGTCGCTTCAATGGAGTATTCAAGGAGGTTTACCAGCGCACCCCTACTGAAGTGCGCCGCGAGTCCGCAACAACGAAGTCCGGAGACGGGGGAGTAAAGCCCCTGCAGATTTACCTGAGCTACCGGCCACCATTCGATTGGCCTGCACTCCTCGAATTTTTTGGCGCGCGTACTTTGCCGGGGGTGGAGCAGGTTATTGCTGCAGAAGATCCGGAGCAGAGCGAATACTTGCGGAGTTTCGAGCTGCTCGGCCAGCGTGGGTTGATGCGGGTGGCCCACGAGTCGGAAAAGGGACGGCTGCGCGTCAGTGTCTACGGCGATGGCTGTGGCGCTGTGCTGTATCCGCTGCGGGAAAAACTGCGCAGATTGTTCGACCTGGACGCAGACAGCGATGAAATTCGCGGTCATCTGCAGGCGGATCCTCTGCTGAAGAATGTGCTCAAATCGAGTTCCGGCGTGCGCCTGCCGGGCGCCTGGGATCCGTTTGAATACACCTTGCGGGCAATCCTGGGGCAGCAGATTTCCGTGGCCGCGGCGACCACCATCGCCGGGCGGGTGGCGAGCCGCTACGGGGAGACTTTTGATGGGCCGGAGGGAGAGGCGCTGTTGCTGTTCCCGGGCCCGCAGCAGCTGCGGAATGCGGATTTTTCGGATATCGGCGTTACCCGCACCCGCGCCAATACTCTGCGTACCTTCGTTGCCGCCACGCTCAATGGCGAGATCGATTTTCACGAGTCGGACCTGGAATCTTTCTGTACGCAAATGACCGCACTCCCGGGCATAGGCGACTGGACCGCTCACTACACCGCCATGCGCGGCCTGTCGATGCCGGATGCCTTTCCCGCATCGGATCTTGGCATCCTGATCGCGCTTGGCGATGGCGAGGACAAAGCGACCCCCAAACAGGCCCTGGCTCGCGCGGAATCCTGGCGCCCATGGCGGGCCTACGCCGCACTACTGCTGTGGCAGTCCCTTAAATTGAAGCCCACCAAGAGATCGTCAAAATGATCAGTTATGAAATTTATCCCAGTAACTTTGGCGAAATCGGTATCGCCGCCAGCGAGTCCGGGCTGGTGGGGATCGACCTGCAGGCCGGCAAGCGGCCGCTGCCGGTGCGACAAGACTGGCAGCGGGCGAGTACCCACCTAACGGATGCCGCCTCCGAGCAGCTTGCTGCCTATTTCAGCGGTGAGCTAAAGGGATTCGACCTGCCTTTCGCGGCCGCCGGAACCCCATTCCAGCAATCCGTATGGCAGGCGCTCTGCGCCATTCCCTTCGGCGAGACCCGCAGTTACCGTGAGCTGGCAGAGGCTATTGGCAACCCCAAGGCGGTGCGTGCGGTGGCGCGGGCCAATGGAGCTAATCCGCTTTCCATCGTGGTGCCTTGCCACCGGGTGATTGGTGCAGACGGGACCCTGACGGGCTATGCGGGCGGGCTGGAGATGAAGGCGCGTTTGCTGGCGCTGGAAGGGGTGTTGATTGGCTGATCTGTCCCGCTGGTCACGCTGTTTCACGATGGTTCAAGGGTGGCAATCGGGGGCCTTGGGCGGGATAATGGCCGGCTGAATTTCACCAACTCTCCGTATTCACCCGTATTCATCTGGAGGTCAAATGCTGTACAGGTTGGGCGATAAGCAGCCTGCGCTGGAAGGCGAGGGCCACTACATCGCGCCCGGTGCCCGGGTGATCGGCAATGTCCTGCTGCTGCCCCACAGTTCGGTATGGTTCAACGCGGTGATCCGCGGGGACAATGACCTGATCACCATTGGTGAGCGAGCGAACATCCAGGACGGCTCTGTGTTGCACACGGACCCGGGTGTGCCACTCACTGTGGGCACCGGGGTGACGGTGGGGCACAAGGTGACGCTGCACGGTTGCCAGATTGGCGACTATTCGCTGGTGGGTATGAATGCGGTGATTTTGAATGGGGCCAAGATTGGCCGTTGCTGCATTATCGGGGCGAATGCGCTGGTGACGGAGAATGCGGAGATTCCGGATTTTTCGCTGGTGTTGGGGAGCCCGGGTAAGGTGGTAAAGACGCTGGGTGAGTCGACGTTTGAGTTGCTGAAGGCGAGCAGTGAGATTTATGTGGCCAACGGCAAGCGCTTTGCGGAAGCGTTGGTCGAGGTCGATATGCCTCAGGCGGTAACCAGTGAGCGAGAGTGATTGGAGCAAGGTGAAGGACAAAGAGCCGGAAGCGGAGTTTGATTTTCCGGTGAAGTCGCCTTGTGTGTCCGTCTGTGCGTTGAACCGCGATGATATCTGTGAGGGGTGCTTTCGCTCCGGCACTGAGATCAGTCAGTGGGGGCGAATGTCCAATGCTGAGAAGAAGCAGGTATTGGGGAAGTGCCAGGAACGCGCTGTGGAATTGAAGCGGGTTTGGTGGTCCGACTGAATTTGTTTTTGTGGCGGTGGAGCACCGGGTGCAGGTTTTCAGGACCGCTGTAGACCCATCCCTGGGCGCTGCGGCGCAAACTTCCTGTTTGCGACGCTCCTGAAAACCTGCACCCGGCACTCCACCTGCGCATTTGACCGCATTACTCCGTCAGAAATTATTGGGTACCAGGTTGCTTCGGGCTGCTTGGGCTTACGAAGTGAAAAATTACCAGAATTGCACGAGCACCGAGGGGCGGTAAGCCCTTCCGGGACCTTCTCCGACATGGATGTCGGAGCAGAGCTACATGGATGTATACACCGCGTGTCCCGGAAGGGCTTACCGCCTCTCGGTGCGTACCCGGATCAGAGCTCGTAGATCGAGCGCCGGAACCAGATCAAATAGAAAAAATATGACCCAATCCTTCGTACATTTAAGAATCCACACAGAATACTCCCTGATCGACGGCCTGGTGCGTATCAAGCCGTTGATTGGTCGTGTTGCCGAGCTGGAAATGCCAGCGGTGGCGATTACGGATCAGACGAATTTTTACGGCCAGGTGAAGTTTTACAAGGGCTGTATGGGTGCCGGGGTGAAGCCGATTACCGGGGCCGATTTCTGGTTGAAGGAAGGTGGTGAGGAGCAGCCTACGCTGCTGACGCTGTATGCCATGAATGGCACCGGCTACCGCAATATCACCGAGCTGATTTCCCGTGCCTGGATGGAAGGGCAGTACCACGGCCACGGGTTTGTGGAGCGGGAGTGGATTGAGCAGGCTTCGGAAGGCGTGTTGATGTTGTCCGGGGCCAAGTATGGCGATGTGGGCCGCGCGCTGATCGCTGGGCGGAACTCGCAGGCGGAGACGTTGGCGCAGGAGTGGGAGCGGATTTTTCCGGGGCGCTATTACCTTGAGTTACAGCGTACCGGTCGCCCGGGAGATGAAGAGTATCTGCACGCGGCGGTTGGTCTTGCCGGCAAGTTGAACCTGCCGGTGGTGGCCACCAACGATGTGCGCTTTATTGAAGACAGCGAGTTTGAAGCCCATGAGGTGCGGGTGTGTATCCGTGAAGGGCGTGCGCTGGACGACCCGCGTCGCGAGCGTCGCTATTCTTCCGAGCAGTACCTGCGTACCCCGGAAGAAATGCAGGAGTTGTTCAAGGATATTCCAGAAGCGCTGGAAAACACGGTGGAAATTGCCCGTCGCTGTTCCTCGCCGATCCAGCTGGGCAAGTACTTCCTGCCCCAGTTCCCGATTCCGGAAGGGATGACGGAAAACGAATTCTTCGAGAAGATTTCTTTTGATGGTCTGTACGAGCGTCTGGAATTTATTCTCGACAAGTCCGCGCCGGATTACGAGGCGCGCAAGAAAGAGTACGAGGATCGCCTGCGCTTTGAGCTGGATATCGTTATCCAGATGGGGTTCCCCGGTTACTTCCTGATCGTGATGGACTTTATCCAGTGGGCCAAGGATCACGATATTCCGGTGGGCCCGGGGCGGGGTTCCGGTGCGGGCTCGCTGATTGCTTACTCGCAGAAAATTACTGACCTGGACCCGCTGCAATACGATCTGCTATTCGAGCGATTCCTGAACCCGGAGCGGGTTTCCATGCCCGACTTCGACGTCGACTTCTGTATGGAGAAGCGCGACCGGGTCATCAATTACGTGGCCGACAACTACGGCCGCAACGCGGTGAGCCAGATTATTACCTTCGGTACCATGGCCGCGAAGGCGGTGGTGCGGGACGTGGCGCGGGTGCAGGGCAAGTCTTATGGCCTTGCGGACAAGCTTTCGAAAATGATTCCGCCCGACCCGGGCATGACGCTGGCGAAGGCGTTCGAGCAGGAAGAAGTATTGCGGGAATTCCTCGAGAACGACGAGGAAGGCCAGGAAATCTGGGAGATGGCGCTGCAGCTGGAAGGTGTGGCGCGGAACGTGGGCAAGCACGCCGGTGGTGTGGTTATTGCCCCCACCAAGCTTACGGATTTTGCCCCGCTCTACTGTGACGAAACCGGTGCAGGCCTGGTTACCCAGTTCGACAAGAACGACGTGGAAGACGCGGGCCTGGTGAAGTTCGACTTCCTGGGTCTGCGGACCCTGACCATCATCGACTGGGCCAAGGCGATGGTGGACGAGCAGCGCGCGATAGAGGGCAAAGAGCCGCTCGTGATTGAAGCGCTGCCGCTGGACGATCCCGAAACCTACAAGATGATCAAGCGCGCCGAGACCACCGCGGTATTCCAGCTGGAATCCCGCGGTATGAAGGACCTGATCAAGCGCCTGCAGCCGGATAACCTCGAGGACATGATCGCCCTGGTGGCCCTGTTCCGTCCGGGCCCGCTGCAGTCGGGCATGGTGGATGACTTTATCAACCGGAAGCACGGCCGCGCGCAGGTGGCCTACCCGGATGCCAAGTACCAGCACGAAAAACTGAAGCCGATCCTGGAGCCCACTTACGGGGTAATTGTTTACCAGGAACAGGTCATGCAGATCGCCCAGGAACTCGCGGGCTATACCCTCGGCGGCGCGGACATGCTGCGCCGGGCGATGGGTAAGAAAAAGCCCGAGGAGATGGCCAAGCAGCGCAGTACCTTCGAGGAGGGCGCCAAGTCGGAAGGCGTCGATCCCGAGCTGGCGATGAAGATCTTTGACCTGGTGGAGAAGTTCGCCGGTTACGGCTTTAACAAATCCCACTCCGCCGCTTACGCACTGGTGTCTTACCAGACGGCCTGGCTGAAGGCCCACTACCCGGCGCAATTTATGGCCGCCACCATGTCTTCGGACATGGACAAGACCGACAAGGTGGTGACCTTTATCGAAGAGTGTCGGGCCATGAAGCTCGACCTGGTGCCGCCGGATGTAAACCTGGGTACCTACCAGTTCTCTGTGCCTGTCTCCGAGAGTGGGGACAACCGCATCATCTACGGCCTGGGTGCGATCAAAGGTCTGGGTGAGGGCCCCATCGACAACATCATTGCCGAGCGTGAACAGAATGGGCCCTTTACGGATCTGTTCGACTTCTGTTCCCGTATCGACCCGCGCAAGGTCAACAAGCGTGCGCTGGAAGCGCTGGTGCGCTCCGGGGCTTTGGACAGCATCGGCCCGGATACCAACAGCGCCGATGGCCTGGATTATTCCCGTTCGGTGCTGTTCAACGCGCTGGATGAGGCGGTGAAGTCCGCCGAGCAGCAGAGCAAGAACGACAGCGCCGGCATGATGGATCTGTTCGGTGAGGTGGTGCGCTCTGCTTCCGATGGCGACGTCTATGAGGATTTCCGCAATGCGCGTCCGTGGAGTATCCGCGAGCGTCTTGAGGGCGAGAAGAACACGCTCGGTCTGTACCTCACCGGTCACCCCATCGATGAGTACGAAGAAGAGCTGAAGCACCTGGTGAAGGCGCGGATTGCCGACCTGAAACCGGGCCGTGAGAATCAGAAAGTGGCTGGCCTCTGTGTCGGTATGCGGGTGATGAAGACCAAGCGCGGCGATTCCATGGCCATCGTGACCCTGGATGACCGCAGTGCGCGGATAGAGGCGGCGGTGTTCAGCGAGGCGTTTGGCGAGCACCGGGAAAAGCTGGTGAAGGATTCGCTGCTGGTGCTGGAGGGCTCTATCTCGCACGACGATTACAGCGGCGGTCTGAAGATGAGCGTTAACAGCGTGTCTACGCTGGACGACCTGCGCAGCGGCAGTGTGATTGGGGTGACCCTGAAAATCGACAGTGCCCAGGCGATGCCGAAGATGGGGCAGCGCTTGAGTGCCTGCCTGCGGCCCTATGTGGGTGGCACATGTCCGGTGATGGTGGAAGTGGAACGCAGTGACGCCCGCGGTACATTCCGCCTGGCGGAAGAGTGGAAAGTGGAGCCAAATGACCAGCTGATCCAGTCCCTGCGGGAGGTGATCGGTCGGGAGCGGGTGCAGCTCAACTACAATCAACGGCAGTAATTTGGGGCCGTCCGATTTGCGGGGTGGCGGGTACTGGCTCTTGCCGGCGGCTCGCCAGCACCCTCGCCAGCAACCATGGCAATTTGGACACTGAATGGGCAGGTTAGTGAGGTGTGCACTCGACTGGTTGGTCCTGGCCCGGTAAGCTAGCCGCCATTTTCAGTACACGAGGCCTGTTTGCGACCGTTAGGGGTGATTTGGTCGCATTTTCCAACATTTGGCAGGCCCTCAGAATTATCAAGGCGCGAAATAAATGAACTTCAGTTTTCTCGAGTTTGAACAGCCGATTGCGGAACTGGAAAGCAAGATCAAGGAGCTTCAGCACGTCGGGGACGACAACGACCTCAACATCGCTGAAGAGATCAACCGACTGCGGGAGAAGAGCGAGAAGCTTACCGAGTCTCTGTATTCCGACCTGTCCCCCTGGCAGATCGTGCAGGTGGCACGTCATCCGCAGCGTCCTTACGCCAAAGACTATATCGAACGCATGTTCACCGATTGGGATGAGCTGCACGGCGACCGTCACTTCGGTGACGACCAGGCGATCATTGCCGGTATCGGCCGTCTGGAAGGCCGCCCGGTGGCGGTGATTGGCGAAGAGAAGGGCCGCACGGTCAACGAGAAGGTGAAGCGCAACTTCGGTATGCCGAAGCCCGAGGGCTACCGCAAGGCCCAGCGCATCATGGAAATGGCTGAGCGGTTCAAGATGCCGGTGCTTACCCTCATCGACACGCCGGGAGCCTACCCGGGTATCGACAGTGAAGAGCGCGGTATCTCCGAGGCGATTGCCAAGAATCTGGCGGTGATGTCGCGCCTGCGCACGCCGATCATCTGTACGGTGATTGGTGAGGGCTCCTCCGGTGGCGCACTGGCGATCGGTGTGGGTGACCAGCTGAATATGCTGCAGTACTCCACTTACTTTGTGATCTCTCCGGAAGGCTGTGCGAACATCATCTGGAAAACCGTGGAGAAGGCGCCACTGGCGGCCGAGGCCATGGGTGTGACTTCCAGCGTGCTGGAAGAACTGGGTATTGTGGACGAGACACTGCCAGAACCACTCGGTGGCGCACACCGCGATCCGGACCTGATGGCGGCGCGCCTGCGCGATCGTCTGTCCGAGCAGCTGGACAAACTGACGGCGGTACCGCTGGACGATTTGCTGGAGAAGCGTTACCAGCGCCTGATGAGCTACGGCAACGTCGTCGGTTGATCGGCTGGCGATCCGGTATGAAAAAGGCGGCAACTTCGGTTGCCGCCTTTTTTTATGCTTGCCCAGGCTACAAGCGCAGGATCTCCCGGTATCCGGCAACCCGCGCATCAAAGGGTGTATTGTCATTCAGATAGAGACGCAGGCAGTCGGCGGAATCCGGTTCGCCGTGCACCAGTTGAATCCGGGTGCCGGCCTGCATTTTGGATTGCATCAGCCACTCGCCAAGTTCAACGTAATCCGCATGGGCGGATAATCCCTCGAGTACTTCGACCTGTGCTTTGCAGGGCACATACTCGCCGTGAATCTTCACACTCCTTGCGCCGGCCAGCAGGCGAGCGCCGCGGGTTCCACCTGCCTGGTATCCTGTAAATAATACTGTTGCGCGGTGGTCGGGCAGCAACCGTTTCATATGATGCAGGATGCGGCCACCCGTTGCCATGCCGCTGCCGGCGATGATGATGTGCGGATACTGGATATTTTCCAGTGCCTTGGACTGGTCAACGCCGCGAGTGTACTGGATACCGCTACCCATAAAGCTGCAACTTTCGGCGCTCAGGCGATGCTGTTTTGGATACTGCGCGTAGATTTCCGAGGCATCGATGGCCATGGGACTGTCCAGGAACACCGGTACATTCGGGATGCGGTTTTGTCGTATGAGATTGAGCAGCAGGTATTGCAGCGTCTGCGCGCGCCCCACCGCGAAGCTCGGGATTAACAGGACACCGCCGCGGCCAACTGTGTTATTCACGATTTCCGCGAGTTGTTGCCAGTGGTCAACCTGGGGGTGGCGACGATCTCCGTAGGTGGACTCCAGCAGTAACAGGTCCAGTGCTGGCAACGGACGCGGCGGGTACATGATGAGATCGTCCGGGCGTCCGACATCACCGGAAAAGCCCACCCTTTTGCCATCGGCTTCCAGAATGACACTCCCGGCACCCAGAATGTGGCCCGCAGGTTGAATATGCAGTGTGGCGCTGCCAATTCGTATTTTTTCATCAAATTCCACCGGCTGGAAAAGCTCCAGGCATCGCTCCGCGGTATCGCCGTTGTACAGAGGTTGTGGGTGAGCGTGTTTGCCGATTTTGTGGCGCTCGTAATAGCGCGCGTCTTCTTCCTGAATGTGGCCGGCGTCGGGCAGCAGAATAGAGCAGAGGTCTCGGGTTGCGTGGTGGCAGTA
This sequence comes from Microbulbifer elongatus, assembly GCF_020524885.1. Classification (GTDB taxonomy): domain Bacteria; phylum Pseudomonadota; class Gammaproteobacteria; order Pseudomonadales; family Cellvibrionaceae; genus Microbulbifer; species Microbulbifer elongatus_A. Next base: position 35,570 of record NZ_JAIVKJ010000006.1, read on the forward strand.
GACGGGACCGCGATAGCCCAGCTGGTAGAGACGCGGAATATAGCCTGAATGATCCAGGTGGGCGTGGGTCAGGACGATGCCCTTTAAGTGCCGGTAGTCGAACAGCGGCGCTTCCCAGTTGCGCTCCCGCAGCCACTTGTAGCCCTGGAACATCCCGCAGTCGACCAGAAACTCGGTCTTGCGTTCATCCACACTGATCAGGAATTTTGAGCCAGTGACGGTGCCGGTGCCGCCGAGAAAAGTGATATTCATGATTGTTGGTCTCTGCGGCCTCCACGGTCGATGTCTGCAAGCATTGTGTGAATCGCGGGAATGATTAATGGCGACAGGTCAAAGGTGCTGTGATCGCCGGGTATGCTGTTGCTCACCGCGAGCTGGTCTGCGCCGGCATCAAGAATTTTTCGATCCGCGTCTTCGGCGAACACGCCGTGCACGGCTGCGCAGATGATTCGTCTGACGCCTGCATGCTTTAGAGCCGCGATGGTTTGCAGCACCGTGTGGCCACTGGAAATGACATCGTCGATGATGACCGCGGTGCAGTAGCGAGTGATGTTGCTGTCTGCCGGCAGCGACACTCTTACATCGCGATCGCCATGGCGTTGTTTGTTACCCACCAGGAACGGCCTGCCAGCCGCATTTGCCAGGGTCTCTACCCACTGGCGGCTCTCGGCGTCGGGCCCGACCAGCAGCGTATCTGGCTGGGTGGCGATCCAGGCTTTCAGCGCAGGCATACCGGAAATGGCGAGAGCAGGGATTGAATAGATTTCGTTGAGATTGTGGTAACGATGCAGGTGCGGATCCACCGTCACCAGCCAGTCGACGGTCGAGGAAACCAGCTCGGCGAAGATGGCGGAAGTCAGTGCTTCCCCTGGGTTGAAGATAGTGTCCTGGCGCATATAGCAGAGATAAGGCGCTATCATCCCGATACTCGCGGCGCCCTGCGCTCGCAGCGTGTGGGCAAGGAACCGTATCGGCAGAATTTTTTCGTCTGGCTGTAACAGGTTGGCGAGCAGTATGCAGTGGCGACCGCTCACCGTTGACAGGACGCGTATATAGGATTCGCCGTCGGGAAAGCGGCGCATCTGCAGCGCGCCCTGTTCGGCGCCCAGTCCTTTGCCCAGTGGCGCTTGGAGAGGGAGTGCCGGTTCGAGAGAAAACAGAATTGGATGTGCCATCTGGTGCTCGCCTCTTCAGTCCCCGACGGGCGTATCCAAGGGTGTTTCAACAGACGTATCGACGGGCGCTACATCAAACAGGTCGCGGTTCTGGTGGTAGTACTCCCGTGCGTAGGCGAGCTCACCCGGTGTCTGGGCCAACAGTGTGGCCAGGACTTGCCCGGCTTCGATTTTTTCACCCACTTTTACTCGCAGGCGCAGCCCGGCTTCCGGGGAAGAGGGGGCGCCGGCAACCTTTGCCAGGTGTGCCAGGCGCCGGTTGTCCATGCTGCGCAGGCATCCGCCCCATTTGCTGCGCAGTTCAATATGGTGACTGGCACTGGGGATGTCACGAAGGCCGCCCTGGGCCTCGCAGATATTAAGGAACTGCTGCAGGGCTCTGCCGGAAGTTAGGATTTCCCGTGCATTTCGGTACGCCTGCTCTTCACTGACGTCACTGGCCATACACAGAAGCTGCGCGGCAAGAAATAAGGCGCGTTCCTTGAGATCCGCAGGCGCGGTCTCTTCATTGTGCAGAACACTCAGTACATCGCGTGCCTCTTCTGCAGGGCCAATACCCTCGCCAATAGCCTGGCTGCCGTCGGTCTGCACACAGCGAACCTCCACACCGAGCCCTTTGGCCACCGAGTGAAACAGGGATTCCAGCCGCGCAGCTTGCTGCGGGCTGCGCACTTTCGCTGTCGCGCCCACGGGAATATCAATCAGGATATGGGTGGAGCCTGCCGCTATTTTTTTTGATAGCACCGACGCCACCAGCTGCCCTTCACTGTCCAGGTTGAGCGCGCGTTCGATGCGGATCAGCAAGTCATCCGTAGGGCTCAGACCAACCTCCCCACCGGCAGAAAGACAGGCGCCGGTGCGGGTGATCACATTGCGCAGCTGCTCTAGCGGCAGGTCGACATTGGTCAGCACCTCCATGGTATCGGCAGTCCCGGCGGGCGAGGTGATCGCGCGCGAGGAGGTCTTTGGGATGATGAGCCCTGCAGCACTGACGATCGCCACCACAATAGGCGTGGTGCGATTACCGGGCAGGCCACCAATGCAGTGCTTGTCGAACACGCGCTCGTAGTCGGGCCAGTGCAGGCGATTGCCGTTGTCGATCATCGCAGTAGTCAGGGTGATGGTTTCGGCGCTGTTCAGGCGTCCGCCAGCACAGGCGGTCAGGAAACTGGCAATCTCGATATCCGAGTACAGGCGACTGCCTATGTCGCGGATGATACTGGTGACTTCCAGTGCGTTGAGGCTGTGGCCATAGATCTTTTTGCGCAGGGCGCTCAGGGACGCCACCAGCGGGGCATGGTGCACATGCACCAGGGCGTCGTCCTGCAAATCCAGGAATTCCCAGGCGCTGTCAGAAAAGCCGATATGCCCCTGGGGAAGGATCTTCTCGGCAACGATATTGAGTGTGGCGATCAATGTGTGCCTGCCGGCCTTGATTTGCAGGCGAGTGTTGGCGGTATAACCTTCCGCGCGGCAGATAGCGCAGTCCTTGCGCATGAATACCACCGGCTCTTCGTGGGTATCTATCCCCATTCTGCAGGCATGTAGAGGCAGTGCACGTGCCATGTATCGCTACCGGATTGCTCTCGTATTGATTCCTGGCCCATTCACCCCGGTAGTGGCGCTGCCGGCGGGCCGGATATCCACTGCATTGAGGGCATGGTTACGGAAGTATAGGCGGTTGCCCGCTGCGACCGGCTTGCCTTCACTCGCGCTCTTGTGTGTCCCCAAATGACCAGTTGGGGGCCCGTGACTACTGGGTTTGTGCCTGTCCTGAGGTTAGAATCACCACTGCTGAAAATCCGGCCGGCGAAATCGCTTGTAGAGCCGGAGATCACGGGTTACCGCCCCACCATCGAACAACCATTACCAATTTGACGAGGTCTGCCTTGGCGGAACTGGGGGAAGTATTCAGTCTGGTATCCAGCCAGATCCCGAGCCTGACACTGGCGCTGTTGCTGCTGGTGTGTGTGGTCAGCGCGTTTATCTCCGCCGTCACTGGTGGTGCTGGCGGCATCCTGATGTTTGCCGCGCTCAATGTGGCCATTCCGTTGCGGATGCTGGTGCCGATTCACGGTGCGGTACAGCTGCTGAATAATCTCGCCCGTATCGTCTATGTGCGCGAGCACATCCGCTGGGACCAGTGCATCCCGTTCTTTATTGGCTGTACCCTTGGCTCCGCCGCGATGACGCTCGGGCTGGCGAACATGGACTGGCAGCAGCTGCCATTGATCCTGCTCGCCGTTCTGATTTTCTATACGGTCTTCAAGCCAAAGAAGCTACCGGAAATCCGCCTGCAACCGCGCAATTTTTTCTGGGTGGGTATTGCTACCGGAACACTCGGTATTGTCGCGGGTGCGGTGGACCCACTTCTCGCCGCATTTTTCGTGCGCAAGGACATGACGCCGAAAGAAATCGTCGCCAACAAATCCGTAATGCAAGCGTGGTGCCACGCACTGAAAGTACCTGCGTTTATCTATCTCGGCTTTGCATTTTCTGAGCACCTGGGGCTGATTCTGCTACTCACCGTTGCCGCTGTGATTGGCACCCGTATTGGAATCGCACTACTGAATCGGATTAACAGCGAAGTCTTTTTCAATTTGATGCGCGCGGCCCTGCTGGTTGCTGGCGCCCGCATCGTATACCAGTTGTTTGCACAATAATTAACTGCACAGGAAAGAATCAGGTATTTACCATGGCCGACTACCGAATCATCAACCCGTATAACGGCGAGCAGATTGAAGCCTACGATTTCCACACCAAAGCGCAGGTAGCGAATGCCATCGATACACTGGTCGCAGGCCGAAAAATCCAGCTGGCCACTCCGGCCTTCGAGCGCTCCAATATCCTGATGAAACTCGCTCAGCTGATGCTGGAGCGCAAAGAAGATCTCGCGCGCCTGATTACCGAAGAGACCGGCAAGACCATTAGTGACAGCCGCATAGAAATCGACCGCGCGTACAACACCGCACTTTCCAGTGCCATGGAAGCGCGCAACATCAACGGCGAAGCGCTCGACTCCGATGCCTTCCCACCCATGCGTGAAAAAATCGGTGTAGTCCTGTGGAAGCCGCTGGGCACCGTACTGTGCATCACCCCATTCAATTTCCCGATCAATATCGCCGTACACAAAATCGGCCCCGCGTTTGCCGCCGGCAACACCATCCTGTTCAAGCCCGGCCCCCAGAACAAACGCTCCGCCGAACTGCTGGTGGAACTCTGCTATGCCGCCGGTATGGACAAGTCCGTATTGCAAATGCTGATCCCGGATATCGAAGCCACCAGCTACGCGGTCAAGCACCCACAGATCCAGGCCATCAACTTCACCGGTGGCACAGCCGCCGCCAACGCCATTGCCGCGAATGCCGGCTACAAGAAAATGCTGTTTGAGCTGGGCGGCAACGACCCCCTGATCGTCATGCCCGACGCCGACCTGGACGCCGCCGTAAATGCCACCATCAATCAGCGCTTCGCCACCGCCGGACAACGCTGCACCGCCGCCAAGCGCCTGTTTGTCCACAGTGAAGTGTTTGAAGCCTTTGCCGAAAAACTGGTAACTGCCACAGCCAAACTCAAGGTTGGCGACCCCGCCCAGGAAGACACCTTCGTAGGGCCCCTGATCCACACCGCCGCTGCCGATGAAGTGGAAGGCCGCATCGAATCCGCCGTCAATGCCGGTGCACGTGTATTGTTCGGCCACAAACGCGAAGGCAATATCCTGTGGCCAACCATCCTCGATAATGTTGCCGACGATACCGAGATCGTTGCCGAGGAAACCTTCGGCCCGGTCGTGCCGCTGCGTAAATTCGACGATGAAGCAGAGCTTGTTTCCCTGATCAACAGCTCGCCGTTTGGGTTGCAGGCCGGCGTATTCACCCAGAATCTCGCCCTGGCGAAGCGCCTCTACAACCAGCTCGAAGTAGGGCTGCTGGCGGTCAACGATGGTCCGGGGTTCCGCGCGGAACATTTCCCGTTTGGTGGCGTTAAAGAAAGCGGCGTCGGCAGGGAAGGCGTGAGCTATGCGATTCGTGAAATGAGTTATCAGAAAACACTGGTGATCTAACCACTACGAAGTCGAAAGTCTGAATCGAAGGGCGGGCGCTGGGTGGCAGCTTTCAGGAGCGTCGGCGACATGGACGTCGCCGACGCAGCGTACAGGGATGTATTCACAGCGGTCCTGAAAGCTGCCACCCAGTGACTGGCCGCTACTAAACCTGCTACGAAGCCCAAGGGGCCCCTGGAATACCAGGAATCTAATTCAGGGCGCAAAACCAAACCCCAATTTCTTAAAAACTTGTCCTGCCAGTCAAACAACCACTATACTCGGCCCCAACTTGTCGGAGTGCCTTTGGGCTGAGATCGCAGTAGCGAGATCCGTTGAACCTGATCGGGGTAACCCCCGCGTAGGGAACAAGATCTGAATTCGCTTTATTTGAGTATGGTATACACCCGTAATTGCGGTGCAGCTTGCTCAAACCCTGCCTTCCCACGCTCTCTAGATCGACACCCCGCAAGTTATCCAATGAACAAGGATTACAACGCAAGGGGTCAGCATGTCTCAGGTCGCCGAACCGCAGAATCAAACTAACAAGGCAAACAAGAAAGGCCGCGCCGCACAGCAGCAAAGTGCCAAAGAATTCCTCGATAACCTAACCGCCCAGCAATTCCCCAACTCGCGCAAAGTCTATCTGCAAGGGGAACAGGACGGAGTGAACGTCGGCGTTCGTGAAATCTGCCTCGGTCAAAGCCTCGTTGGTGGCGACGAAACCAATCCAATCTTTGAGCCCAACGAGCCCCTGCAGGTCTACGACACCGCCGGCCCATATTCCGACCCCGACTACAAACCCAACGTCCGCGAAGGCCTGCCCAAACTGCGCCAACAATGGATCGAATCCCGCGGCGACACCGAAATTCTCGACACCCGCCAGGCCGCCTACAGCCAGAAACGCATGGCCGACCAGGGCCTCGACCATATCCGCTTCGACAACCTGCCCGCACCGCGTAAAGCCAAGATCGGCAACAACGTCACCCAGATGCACTACGCCCGCCAGGGCGTCATCACCCCCGAAATGGAATTCATCGCGATCCGCGAAAACATGGGCCGCGCACAACTGGCTGAGCAGCTCTCGGACGCTGATTACCAAAAAGCCCGAGATGGTATTTATATTCCACCGCAGATCACACCGGAATTTGTCCGCCGCGAAGTCGCTGAAGGCCGCGCGATTATTCCCGCGAACATCAACCACACAGAACTGGAACCGATGATCATCGGTCGCAACTTCCTGTGTAAGGTGAATTCCAATATTGGCAACTCCGCGATTACCTCCTCCATCGAAGAAGAAGTGGAAAAACTTGTCTGGTCTATCAAATGGGGCGGCGACACCGTAATGGATCTGTCCACCGGCCAGAACATCCACGAAACCCGCGAGTGGATCCTGCGCAACTCTCCAGTGCCCATCGGCACCGTACCGATTTACCAGGCCCTGGAAAAAGTGAATGGCATTGCCGAAGACCTCAACTGGGAAGTGTTCCGCGATACCCTAATCGAACAGGCAGAGCAGGGCGTCGACTACTTCACCATTCATGCCGGCGTGCTATTGCGCTACGTACCACTCACCGCCAAGCGCGTCACCGGCATCGTCTCTCGCGGTGGCTCCATCATGGCCAAATGGTGCCTCGCGCATCACAAGGAAAACTTCCTTTACACCCACTTTGAAGACATCTGCGAAATCCTCAAAGCCTACGACGTCAGCTTCTCTTTAGGCGACGGCCTGCGCCCGGGCTGTATCGCCGACGCCAACGACGAAGCCCAGTTCGGTGAGCTGCACACCCTCGGCGAACTCACCAAAATCGCCTGGACACACGACGTCCAGACCATGATCGAAGGCCCGGGCCATGTGCCCATGCACAAGATCAAGGAAAACATGGACGAACAGCTCGAACACTGCCACGGCGCACCTTTCTATACCCTTGGCCCCTTGACCACCGACATCGCCCCCGGCTACGACCACATCACCTCGGGCATCGGCGCTGCCATGATCGGCAGCATGGGCTGTGCCATGCTCTGCTACGTAACCCCCAAAGAGCACCTTGGCCTGCCTAACAAAGAAGATGTGAAAGAAGGCCTCATGGCCTACAAAATCGCCGCCCACGCCGCCGACCTCGCCAAAGGCCACCCTCGTGCCTACAAGCGCGACGATGCACTTTCCAAGGCCCGCTTCGAATTCCGCTGGGAAGACCAATTCAACCTCGGCCTCGACCCCGAACGCGCGCGCATCTACCACGACGAAACCCTGCCGAAAGAATCCGGTAAGGTCGCCCACTTCTGTTCCATGTGTGGACCCAAGTTCTGCTCGATGAAAATCACCCAGGACGTGCGCGACTATTCCAAAAAGCTAGAGGCCGCCAAGCAAGAAGCAGAGCAGTGCATGGAAGAAATGGCCATAAGGTTCAAAGAACTAGGCGCAGAGATTTACCACAAGGGCTAACCGCGAAGTAAATAGAAACTGCTTAGTTTGACGAATAGGTAGTGATACGGGTAATTGTTTGCCCGACCTTCCGCGAGAGGGACCTCGCGGAAGAGCCCCCATGGATGGGTTCACGGCGTGTCTGGCAAACAATTGCCCGTAGCACTGCCGCTCCGAACCTCCCAAGTACGAACCTCGGAACCCTAAAGTGGCAGAGCGGAAATTAAGTATCGCAGTAGCGGGCGCCGGCCTAATGGGCCGCCTACTAGCTTGGCGTTTGTCCAAAGTCGGCCACCAGATAACCCTGTTCGATTCAGGCAGTCTGGAAAAACCCGCGGGTGCCTGCCAAACCGCCGCCGGCATGATCTCCCCACTGTCAGAACTGTTCCACTGCCCACTTCCCATCTACCAACTGGGCATGCAAAGCCTGCAACACTGGCCCCACTGGGTACGCCAACTGGAAGAACTTTCAGGCGAAAGTGTCGACTACCGCCAAAAGGGCAGCATCCTCATCGCCCACCCACAAGACCGCAGCGAACTCCTGCAATTCCAGCAGGAGCTCAACGCCAAACTTGGCCCAGACAACCGCGACCAACTGCAATGGCTGGACAACAGCTCCCTGCACAATCTGGAACCAGAGCTCGACCGCTTCGATCAGGGCCTGTTCCTGGCCTCCGAGGCCGACATCGACAACCGCAAACTCCTGTCGGCATTACACAAAGCACTGAGCCAGAGCAATGTCCAGCTCCGGGAAAATACCCCGGTAGATTGCGGCCCAGAAAGGATCAAAACCGATAGCGGTGATGAAAGCTTTGACCTGGTCATCGACACCCGCGGCCTGGGTGCAAGAGATCAAATCAAAGGGCTGCGTGGCGTGCGCGGCGAAGTGGTGGTGGTGGAAACCCCGGAAGTGAAACTAAATCGCCCAGTGCGCCTGTTGCATCCGCGATATCAGCTTTACGCTGTGCCGCGCGCAAATAACCAGACCGTCATCGGCGCCACCGAAATTGAAAGCGAAGACATGAGTCCGATATCACTGCGCTCTACCATGGAACTCTCCAGCGCACTCTATTCGATTCACCCCGCATTTGCCGAAGCCCGCGTAATCGAAACCCGGGTCAATTGCCGGCCCGCAACCATGGATAACCTCCCGGTACTGGAAAGCGAACCGGGATTGATCCGAATCAACGGACTCTTTCGCCACGGTTACCTGCTGGCCCCGGCGCTGGTATTACGGGCCGAAACTGAAATCTCCAGATTAACCCAAGCAACAGAACAGGTGACCTGATGCAATTACTGGTCAATGGCGAATCCATCTCATTACCCGAGGGCGCCACCGTCGCCGCGTTGATTCAACAGCTGGGCTATAGCGGCGAAACCTTTGCCGTTGCCCTGAACGGCGACTTTGTTCCGCGCGCGAGCTATGAGCAAGCAGCACTGAACACCGGCGACAGCCTGGATATCGTCGCCCCCGTAGTAGGAGGTTAAGCGTGACCGAAAAACTGAAACTCTACGGCAAGGAATTCGACAGCCGCCTGTTGGTTGGCACCGCGCTCTATCCTTCACCAGCCATCATGCGCGAATCCGTTGCCGCTTCCGGTTCGGAAATTATCACCCTGTCCCTGCGCCGCCAGAGCCCCGCACAACAGCACGGCAAAATGATCTGGGACTATATCCAGGAGACCGGCTGCCAGTTGTTGCCAAATACCGCTGGGTGTAAAACGCCGAAAGAAGTGATTGCACTCGCGGAAATGAGTCGGGAGATCTTCGGCACCGACTGGCTCAAGCTGGAAGTCATCGGCGACGACTACAACCTGCAGCCGGACCCTTTCGGCCTGATCGAAGCCGCGCGGGAACTGGTAAAACGGGGATTTAAGGTACTGCCGTACTGCACCGATGATTTAGTGGTATGCCGCAGGCTACTGGATGTAGGGTGTGAAGTACTGATGCCATGGGGAGCGCCGATCGGCACCGGTCGCGGCCTGATGAATAAATACAACCTGCAGACCCTGCGCGAGCGCCTGCCGGACACGCCGCTGATTATCGATGCCGGTATTGGCGCGCCGTCCCAGGCCTGTGAGGCTATGGAGATGGGATTCGATGCGGTATTACTGAACACCGCCATCGCCAAGGCCCAGAACCCGGTACTGATGGCGGGGTCGTTCAAGCTTGCAGTGGAATCCGGCCGCGCTGCGCGCAACGCAGGCCTGATGCTGAAACGCCAGACCGCCAGCCCCAGCACGCCCACTCTGGATATGCCGTTTTGGCAGCAGACTGTCAGTGAGGAGAAAGGCGAGGAAAAAGGCGAGGCAAAAGGCGAGGGAGAGAAAGTGTGAGCAGCCCAGAACAAAATCGTCCCATCGTATGGACCATTGCCGGCAGTGACTCCGGTGGCGGCGCGGGTATTCAGGCGGATCTGCTCACCATGCACGATCTCGGCGTTCACGGTTGCAGCGCCATCACCGCCAATACTGCCCAGAACACTCTCGGAGTACCGGCGATCAATGCGGTATCCGAAGAGGTGCTGCAATCACAGCTAGATGCATTGTTCGCTGATCTCCAGCCCGCGGCCATCAAGATCGGCCTGCTGGTCAATGTGGGGCAGGTTCGTCTGGTAGCGCAATTACTGCGCAAACTGAAATCCATTGGCAAAATTATTCCGGTCGTTTATGACCCCGTCGCCGTTGCCAGCAGCGGCGCCCAGTTGACCGAAGACAACACCGGTACCGCCATACTGACGGAATTGTTGCCACTGTGCGATCTGATCACGCCCAACAGTGTTGAGCTGGAATGGCTGGCCGGGATTGGCGCTGATAACGCAGAAGGGATTCTCAAGGCCGCGCACAAGGTGCGAGGTAATCACGACGCGGCACTGCTGGTGACCGGTGGGCATGTTGAAGTTGAACCGGGCACCACGGCAGACCTGCTGTGTACCGGCTCCAGTGAACACCCAAGTAACGACTGGCTGATCGGCAAAAAGATCGACACTCGCAATGCTCACGGCACCGGCTGCACTCTATCTTCGGCCATTGCGGCATTGCTGGCACAGGGGTATCCACTGAAAGATGCCTGTGTGGTCGCCAATGCTTACGTTCGCCGCGGGCTGCGGTTGGGCAGCGGTGATCACATCGGCACTGGCCCCGGCCCGGTGAGGCACTGTGGCTGGCCTACAGAAATGCGGGACTTTCCCGAGGTCCTGGTCGCTGGTAGTGAGCGAGCAGTATTATTCGGAACATTCAGCGAGACTGCGGCTACCAACTTTGCTGCCGAGTTTGCACGTCCGGATACCAATCAGCTGGGCCTTTATCCGGTTGTTGACACTGTGGAGTGGATTGAAAAGCTGGCTGAGGCGGGCGTGCGCACGTTACAGCTGCGCGTCAAGTGTCCGGATAGTGACCTGAAAGAGTTGATCGAGCGCGCTGTAGACATAGGTCGTCGCTACGACCTGCGCCTGTTTATCAACGATCACTGGCGGCTAGCGATCGAGTGCGGTGCCTATGGCGTACACTTGGGGCAGGAAGATCTGCAGGACGCGGACCTGAAGGCAATCCAGCAGTCAGGGCTCAAGCTTGGTATCAGTACCCACGGTTTTTTCGAGCTGCTGTACGCTTATCAATATCGGCCCAGCTACCTGGCCATAGGCGCAATCTACGCGACCAACACCAAGGATATGAGCGGCCAACTGCAAGGGCCCCGGAAGTTGGCCCGTATGGCGGCACTACTGCTCGACTATCCGCTGGTGGCCATTGGCGGTATCAATCTTCAGCGGGCGCCGGCGGTGGCCGCAAGCGGTGTGGGCAGTATCGCGGTGGTGACCGCAATAACCGAGGCCCCCGACTACCGCACTGCTGTGGCACAATTGAGTGCAGTGATCGATCAATAGTCATCGAGTAGTCAAAAAAGAAGCCGAGAGAAACTGAGCCGTGTTGAGTCGCAAGCAACTACAGCGTTATAGCCGTCAGATCATGTTGCCGCAGATTGGGGAAGCGGGGCAGGAGAGACTGGGTGCTGCGAGGGTTCTGATTGTTGGCCTCGGTGGGTTGGGCAGCCCCGCGGCGCTGTATCTGGCCGCTGCAGGTATCGGCGAGCTGCATCTGGTGGATGGCGATAAGGTGGAGATCTCTAACCTGCAGCGCCAGGTGCTCTTTAAAACCAATCACAGGGACAAAGACAAGGCCCAGGTGGCGGCGCAGCAGCTGAGCGCCGCCAATCCGGAAATCCGCCTTCACGCCCACTGCCGTATGGCCGATGAGAGCTGGCTGACGGCCTTGCTATCCCAGCATCCATTCGATCTGGTGCTGGACTGCACCGACAATCTCACCATTCGCCATACCATCAACCGAGTGTGCAGCGCACAGAAAGTACCGGTAGTGATGGCTTCGGTGCGGGGTTTCTCCGGGCAGCTGGTGAGTTTTGATTTTCGGGCTGAAGGGAGCCCCTGCTACGCTTGCCTATTCCCGCCGACGGCCGAGCAAAGCGATTTACCAGAAGCAGAAAATTGCTCCACGGTGGGCGTGATTGGCCCGGCGCTGGGTATGATGGGAAGCGCCCAGGCGCTTGAGGCGATCAAGCTGATTGTGGGCTTACCGGTAACCAGTTTGAACAAGTTGCAGCTGTTCGAGGCCGCCAGCCTGGAGTGGCGCGCACTGGCCTTGCCAAAAAACAGCGCTTGCCCCGTTTGCGGATAACCAGTACAACTGGGCAACGCTAATAAAAAAGAGGGGCTTCTTTTGTCTGCATACACCTTTTCCCGCGCCTTCGCCGCAATTGTATTTAGTGTGCTGCTTTTGGGTTGCACAGAAAAATCTTCAGATGAGGCGAAGCCTGAGAAAGCAGCTCACGACGCCGCTGTTCAGGAAATGACTGACCAGCAAGTGGAGACACTGCCGGTTACAGAAGTGGATACCGTACATATCTCGCCGAAACTGCTGGAGACCTACCAGCAGACCTGCGGTAGTTGTCATCAAACAGGGCTCGTGGGCGCACCTAAAACGGGTGATGTTGAGGCCTGGAAACCTCGTCTGGCCAAGGGCATGGATACTATGGTTAAGCACGTTCGCGATGGCTTCAATACCATGCCACCGGCGGGACTGTGCTTCCATTGTTCCGACGAGGACTACGCAGCACTGGTCACTTTTATGTCCACTGCCAAGTAGTCTTTTTCTAATTCCGTATCAGCGGGCTGCAATCTTCATCGCGTTAAGTAGTTGCGCATACTGGGCAACGTAATTCTTGGCGATGCGTTGAGACAACATGCGCTGGCGATCTGCCTTGTTGATGGCATCCCCCATAATGAATGCTGTATTGGCTGAAAATCCTTCTTCGGCCATTGGAGCACTGCCAAGCGGAAGTAGCAGGCAGCACACTATCAGAGTAAAGGCATATTTCATCTTCACTGTCCTGAGCGGCTGAAAGTTGGGAGAGAAAAAGGCCCGGCCTTGCGGCCGGGAAAGGGTTTAACGAGTGGTTTGAGTCTGTAGATCCTGTATGCGGGATCAGAACTGGGCCGCTGCAGTCAGCCACAGTTTGTCTGTGTCTACACTGAATTCGTCTGCGCTGTAGCTGCTGTATTTCATACTGAGATTGACGCCGGCAAGTTTACCGGCCACCAGAAAGCCCGCTTCACTACCCAGTTTGTCCATCCCGGACACGCCACTGTCATCAGAACTCAGCTGGTGGTAGTTGAGTGCGAACTTGACGCCGCCAAGGCTGGTACCCAGTGACAGGTACACATCTTCTATGCCACCAGCAATATTACCGGTACCACCGCCGAGGAACTTATCGCTCCAGCCCTGGAACTTGTGCAGGGTGGCGAGCGGGGTAATGAACTGGCCATCGGCACCGTCCGCCCCGAGCAACTCGTAACCGGCAGCAAGGGTCACTGTGCCGAACTTGTAGCTACCTTCAGCCAGTACATAGTCGGCATCGTAGCTCGCCGGGTTGTTGGCGGCCGCGGACTGCATTGCGTATTCCAGTGCATAGCTCAGGTCGGACTGACTGCCGGCGAAGCGCACGCCGTAGGTGTCTGTGGAAAAGGCCGCGGCGTCTTCATTGTCAATCAGGTAGGCGTAGCCGCTCAGCGTACCGGGGGAGAGGCCTGCATATTTGCCGTTCAGCAGATAGGTATCATTGGTGTGGTCGCCGATCGGGCTGTCTTCACCGAAGATTCGGTTGACATTGCGCACCCGGGCCAGGAACAGCGTGGTGTCCGCAAGGCTGGTGTTGGTTACGCTGAAGGCGTCGTAAGTCTGCTCGTTCTGACGGAAACCCACACCGCCCACGAAACGCTGATTGTCTAACAATATTCGCTGGCGGCCGTATTTAAAGGTGGTGGCGCCTGTGGCATATGCGAGGTAGGCCTGGTTTACCTCGGTACCTTCCGGGTCGCCGATGCCACCCTCAAACTCGGTGATGTGCGTCACGTCGTCCATTTCGATCAAAGTGCTGAAACCCTCGTATGCGGCGGAGGAATATGTAAGGCGGGTTTTCAGGCTGGTGAGGTCCACGTCGCTGCCGCCGGCATCGACGAATTCGGTACGGACACGGAAGCCGAGGGTCACGTCACCCTGCGCTAATGCATCGCCGACACTGGTAACTTCAGCTGCCTGCTGCTCTTCCATCTCCTGCGCCAGGGCGGGAGTGGAAACCAGAGCACCTAGGGCCATCGCCATAAGGCTCTTGGACAGCAACGCTTGCGGGTAAGGCTTTTGATTTTTCATTTTGTTTTCCTGCGATAGGGAGTAATTGAAAAAGCGAGTCGTTGAATATTTTTGTGTCCCTGCGTCCGCATTCAGGAAATTTGGGCGCAGGGCCGTCTTTCCGACACCACACAGCGATGCCGAACGAGTACAGCATGAAATTGAAATCTGTCAGGCCAGGCGTCAGGCCGCGTTATCGACGGTCTCTTCCTGCACTTCAGGTTTTGAGGTGACCGGTGTATCCGCTTTGTCAGGCAGTGCCTTGCGGGCCGGTACATCTGGTTTGCTGTGGCGCTCGTGCAGGAACTTCAGCACCTTGGCTCGATACTGGTTGTAGAGTGGGTCGTCTGCCAGTTCCAGGCGATGGCGAGGGCGCTCCAGATCGACGCTCAGAATCTCGCCAATGGTTGCGGCGGGGCCATTGGTCATCATGACAATGCGGTCAGAGAGCAGTACTGCTTCGTCCACATCGTGGGTAATCATGATGACGGTATTGTTCAGCTCCGCCTGAATTTCCATCAGAGAGTCCTGCATGTGCGCGCGCGTGAGCGCATCCAGTGCCCCAAAGGGTTCGTCCATCAGTAGTACTTTGGGTTGCATGGAGAGTGCGCGGGCGATTCCCACACGCTGTTTCATACCCCCGGAAATTTCCCCCGGGCGCTTGTGCATGGCGTGGCTCATATGCACCAGGTCGAGGTTGTGCTCAATCCAGTCGCGCATCTCGGCCCTGGATTTGCTGCTCCCAAATACCTGTTTTACCGCAAGCTCCACGTTCTGGTAGGCCGTGAGCCAGGGCAACAGGGAGTGGTTCTGGAAAACTACCGCGCGCTCCGGACCCGGCTCGGTTACTTCCTTGCCGTTCAGGATCACCCCGCCGCGGGTGGCCTGGTAAAGCCCCGCCACCACATTCAGCACCGTGGACTTGCCACAGCCCGAGTGGCCGATCAGGGAGACGAATTCACCCTGGGCAATTTTCAGGTCCACATCCCGCAGGGCAGTAAATGGACCCTTGGGGGTGGGGAATTCCATATCGATATGGCTGATATCCAGAAGTACGCTCATTGTTTCCTTCTCCGTTAATTTTTGAATCTTACCGGGATGACGACGGTTACTGGGTCGCCGTGTTGTCCCAGGACACCAGCTTTTGCAGTGCCAACATGCCGCGATCCAGCAGGAAGCCGATAAAGCCGATCACCAGCACAGCGGCCATGATGCGCGCGAGGGAATCGGAGCTGCCGTTCTGGAACTCGTCCCAGACAAATTTTCCAAGGCCCGGGTTCTGCGCCAGCATTTCTGCGGCAATCAGCACCATCCAGGCCACACCCAGTGAAAGACGCATACCGGTAAAGATCATGGGTACAGAGGCTGGCAGCACGATTTTCTGTACGTGGCGCAGGGCGGGCAGGCGCAATACCTTGCTTACGTTCACCAGGTCGTTATCAATACCCGCAACACCCACTGCGGTATTGATTACCATGGGCCACAGGCAGCACAGGGTGACCGTGATCATGGAGTTGAGGAACGACTTGGCGACGATCGGGTCTGGCGTGGTGTAGAGCGCAGAAACCACCATGGTGACCAGTGGCAACCATGCCAGTGGCGATACCGGCTTGAATATCTGGATAATCGGGTTGACCGCGCTGTTCAGGGTCTTGCTGAGGCCGACGGCAATCCCCAAGGGAATCGCAATCAATACCGCAAGCAGGAAGCCGCTCATGACAGTGATCAGACTGGTGACGATCTGGTCGATAAAGGTTTCCTTGCCGGTATAGGCGCGGATCTTTGGCTCGTAGCCTGGATCTTCCGCAACCCGCTTTGCATTGCGCGCTTCCTGACGTTCATAAAAGGCCTGCTCTTTCTCCCGAGAGCGCTGGTGCTCACCATAGAGCGCGTCGAATTGCTCGAGTACAGCGGATGGCCCGGGAAACTTGCCCAGAGAGGTATCGATATTCTGTGCGGTGACTGACCACAGCAGCAGAAAAGCGAGGATGCCGACCAGGGGCAGGGCCACCAGCCGGATAAAGCCTCTGACCAGGCCGCTATCCAGTTGTGGCAACCTGAAGCCATAAAATTTTCCGGTATTCACGCTCGTCGTATTCATCTTCTGATACCTCGGCACTCGTTAAACCTGATCAATGATTTGGGTTCTGAATTCTTTTTTGTGCGGGCCCGGAACCCGAGCCCCTTGATGGTTTGTTGAATCAGAGCTTTTGGCCAGACTTCAGGCCGATCGAGAATTTGTCGATATATTCATTGGGTGTCTGGCCGTTGTAGACCACGCCGTCGATGAAGTGTGTCTGCGGATCGCGGAAGCCATCTTCAGAATCAAAGTCCGGGAACTGGTCCGCCGAAGCCAGCTTCTCGGCGATTAGTGATTTGGCGGCGGCATGGTAGATGTCGGGGCGGTACACTTTTGCTGCCAGCTCCTTGTACCACGCGTCCGGTTTATCCTCTTCGATCTGGCCCCAGCGACGCATTTGGGTCAGGTACCAGATGGCATCGGAGTAGTAGGGGTAGGTGGCGTGGTAGCGGAAAAAGACGTTGAAGTCCGGCACTTCGCGCTTGTCACCTTTCTCGTATTCGAAGGTGCCGGTCATGCTGTTGGCAATTACTTCGTAGTCCGCACCCACGTAATTGGATTGCGAGAGAATCTTCACCGCTTCCGGTCGGTTAGCGTTATTGTTGTCGTCCAGCCACATGGCGGCGCGGATCAGTGCACGGGTAATACGCACGGTGGTGTTGGGGTATTTCTCAGCGAATTCTTTGGTGATACCGAACACTTTTTCCGGGTTGTCTTTCCAGATTTCGTAGTCGGTCACTACCGGTACACCGATGTCCTTGAATACGGCCTGCTGGTTCCACGGCTCACCTACGCAGTAGCCATAGATGGTGCCTGCCTCCAGGGTGGCGGGCATCTGCGGGGGAGGGGTAACGGAGAGCAGTGCATCGGCATCGATCTGGCCAGAGATGTCGCCCTTGTGCGGCGCATAGTAGCCCGGGTGAATACCACCTGCGGCGAGCCAGTAGCGCAGCTCGTAATTATGTGTGGAAACCGGGAATACCATGCCCATATTGAAGGGCTTGCCATCCGCCTTGTATTTTTCCACCACTGGTTTGAGGGCATCTGCCTTGATCGGATGAACCGGACGGCCATCAGCCATTTTGGGGATATTCGGCTTCATCTCTTCCCAGATGGTGTTGGAGACGGTGATGCCGTTGCCGTTCAGATCCATAGAAAACGGGGTGATGATATCCGCTTTGGTACCAAAGCCCATGGTGGCGGCAATAGGCTGGCCTGCCAGCATATGCGCTCCGTCCAGACGGCCATCGATGACACCGTCCAGCAGAACTTTCCAGTTGGCCTGGGCCTCGATGGTTACGTAAAGGCCTTCGTCTTCAAAGAACCCTTTCTCGTAGGCGATGGCAATCGGGGCCATGTCTGTGAGCTTGATAAAGCCGAAGGTCAGCTCTTCCTTTTCCGGATAGCCAAGCTCTTCTGCATAGACTGCCGCTGTGCTCGCGGTGAACCCCACCGCGAGTGCCAGCGATACGGCAATTTTTTTAAAGGGCTTTTTCCATTGCATGGTCATTGTGCTCCTGGTCCGTTTAATGCTCATGTTTGAAGGTGCGAAAAAATTCAGCCAAAAAAAAACGCCCACCGTTGGCCTGTCTCCACGGACAGGAACGGTGAGCGCCTCTGCTCAAGGGCAACGCTATGCGATGCCAGTCTGTTTGTTATGTGGGCGGCGTGTCGCCCGCATGCTGAATTCAGTGCGGAACTTTACGTCCGCGTTTACCGGAGCCTTGCAGGCTCTGTGCCAACTTGATTTGCCGAGCGGGAGGTGTACTCGGTAAGCGGGCGTTGCAGGGTTTTGAAAAAGCGGTGTGAAATAGTCGAGTGGATGGCGCAACCTGCTGTATTTTCGAGAGATTTCCCCGCGTCGACGGTTTCAGTGAAGCACTCTGCGGGCAGGTGGAAACGATTCTTTCGGAGGTGCGCGAGGTGTTTGATACTGCGCCAATGGCATTTTTATCGGGAAAACAGGAGGGGGCGCTTTCGGTGCGGTTCTGGCGTCGATTTGGTGCGCGCGCGCTAAAAATGCGCGGAGCCCATAACGAAAAAGGCCGGGATATGAATCCCGGCCTTGAGGTCAGTTCTGACGAGACTGCTATCAGAAGCTGTAGTTCAGAGACGCACCTATCAACCAGGCTTCGAGGTTGGTAGTACCGCCATCGAAGTAGGTTCCAAGTCCGATGTCCGGAGTCAGCGGCAGTGCCTGGAATTCCTGGATGCGCTCATCGTCGCCCCACAGGTAGGCGAGGCCACCATCGATGCTCAGTTGATTGTTGAACTCATAGGTGCCGCCAAAGGTGACCCACTGACGATTTGCATCGGGGATGGACAGGGTGCGCCAGGTTACCGGGAGTCCATCGGGAACAAAACCTACTGACTGCGATTCAAGAATCGCGTCTTCATTGAAGCCATTGCGCGCAGCGCCTTCATCGTAGGCGTAGCCGATACGCCAGGTGACTTCATCACATGGGTAGTATTCCAGGCCGAGGCTGTAGCGCCAGCCACTGGAGAAATTCTCTTCCTTGATCAGCAGGGGGTTGTAGTCAGGGATTGGTTCTCCGCCGGCAACCTGGCCGGGGAAGAAGGCTTCCAGACGCTCGAAGTCGTCCCAGTCCGTCCACATTGCACCGAAGGCTACGCCCCACTCATCGTGGAAGCGATGATAGATGCCCAGCTCGAAGGTGTCGGGCAGGTCCAGTGTCAGGTTGGCGCGTTCATTGCTGAACGTGCCGATTGGCTGTCCCGCGTTGTTGAACGCCTGCAGAAGGTCGGAGTCGACGTCCGCCTCAATCTCCGGATCCAGTTCTGACTGGTAGGAAACGCCAATATGGGTGCGGCCATCGACGCTGCGCCACAGGGCGCCAATGCTCCAGCCGTAATCCCAGTCATCACCGTCCGCGTCGAGAATGCGCGCGTCGGAAACCGAGGTGCCGAGCAGCTGCTGGGCTGCGGCATCGAGTACGAAGTCGCGGGGGACTTTGCTCTTCAGTGTCGCGTCTGCATACAGGAAGTTCGCAGACACGCCGATGCTGAACTGATCGTTCCAGTCAAACGCCACGGAAGGTGCGATATTGACAGAAAGCAGTTCAGTCTTGTCGGCAATGTGGGTTACCGGCCAATCGGCGTCAAAATCGGTTTCGAGACCGTAGTCGGTATTCATGGCAAGGCCAAACGACCAGCAATCGTCAAATGGAACCGCCAGATAGGCATTTGGTACGAAAGCACTACTTGCGTAGTCGTTTGCAGTATCAAAAACCGAAGCCGCGAGGCTCGGGCCAGTGGAGGTAAGCAGGTAGTAATCGGTGGTACCGGCGGCATCGATTTCAGGGTTTACGTAGGTAACGCCAACAGAGAATGCCATCTCATTAAAGAGTGCGGAGCCGGCGGGGTTGCGGGCGAGAATTGCTGCGTTGTCGCCAATGGCGTTTTCCGCGGCAAACGCGCGACCCAGGCCTGTAGTGCTGGATTCCTGAAGGGCGAAACCCGCGGCCAGAGCGCCACTGGAGAAAGTGCCGCCATAGACGGAGCAGATCGCTGCGGCCAGAGCGGCTTTACGCAGAGTTTTGATAGTCATGAGGTCCCACTCTAATTGCTGAAAATTATGCCAGCGGGAAATTGCCCCAATACTGGCGAAGAAGCTTTTCCAGAAAGTTTTTGCTTCAAGCAAACAAATTCCCAGTAGCTTGATTCTAGCAGTGCGATTTTTACGCACGGGGAGAATGCGACGACTTTATAGTTGTCTGTAGCGGAAAAATCTACGACTTGTCGTAAATTTTTTGGAGGATGTGAAAAAAATTTTCTCGTTAATTTTTTGTGACGATATCTCTGCCATCAATGGATAATTTTGTCAGGGTGATTTGGTAGCTTTTGCCATTATCTTCCTGCTGCATAAGCTTTACTAACGCATAGTTCCACTGCGGCGCAAACCAGATGTTGGTGATGCGCTCTGCGCCTTCTTCTCGCACGCGCTCAACCTTGACCGTTTCGATCACACCCATTGGCGTTTTCAAATTTTCTCTCCCCGCCACGCGAAATTCGTATTCACGAATTTTTTTGCCATCGGCTACCTGGTACTTGAGCGGGGATTTTTTATTCGCCACATCCATGGCCAGCTGCAGCTGATAGCTGATTTTGTCCTGTACGTTGGCGGGCGCCTTTTCAATGCTGCGGGATTTGTCGTAGACGTTCACCACGCGGCTGGCGTTGTCTTCAAAGCTGAGCGCGGTGTGACGATCTCTACCCAGGCCGGACTTCTGGTAGTCATAGTGCTGAGGCACCAGTTGCCCACCCTGCTGGGCAAAGCGCGAATACTCTTCGATTTTGGCAAATACTGAGTGGGCGGAAAAATCCAGGCGCCAACTGGCGGGCGAGCCACTGAGTTTGCGTTCCGCAGTTACCGCAAAGCCGCTGAACTTCGCTTCGTAGGTGGCGGAAAAGGGGAGCAGGACTTTGACGGGGCTTTCGGGTTGAACGGCTGCACCAGTCGCTGGCTCGGCATGACTGATTGGCGTTGCCGCCAGTAATGTCAGAAGGGAGTATACGGCGCAGCCAAGTACTTTCTTAGCGAATACATTCTTGAACAGTGCGTTGTGAGACAAGGTTCCACCTCCGGCCTGAAATTCTGATTCCATGATTCAGGCCGAAAGTGTAGACGGCCTGTCAGTCGAGGCGTTTGCCGCTGCGAGGCAGCAGCTCGCCATCCAATTCGGCGCGATCGCCGACCATTTTCAGCCGCCCCTGGGCAAACCAACTGGCGGCCAGCGGATAGATGATATGTTCCTGTACCTGAACGCGCTGTGAAAGCGTGTCCGCGGTGTCGCCGGACTCGATCGGCACGGCGGCCTGCAGCACAGGTGGCCCGCCATCCAGTTCCTCGGTGACAAAGTGTACAGTCGCCCCGTGTTCACTGTCACCGGCGTCCAGTACGCGCTGGTGCGTGTGCAGGCCCTGGTACTTGGGCAACAGGGATGGGTGAATGTTCAACAGACGGCCGCTGTAGTGGCGGACAAAGTCCGGAGTGAGGATGCGCATAAAGCCGGCCAGTATCACCAGGTCGGGCTGATAGCCGTCGATGACTTTGATCATTGCTTGGTCAAAGCTCTCGCGATCAGAGAATTCCCGATGGCTCAATACGTCGGTAGCAACGCCAGCATTGCGCGCGCGCGTGAGACCGTAGGCATCGGCTTTGTTGCTGATGACGGCCTCAACGGTGTAGTCGCACTCGGCGCTCGCTGCGGCGTCGAGAAACGCCTGCAGGTTGGTGCCGCTGCCCGAGATCAGGACCACAACGCGGCACTTGCCATCCGGCATTGATAAGGAAGAGGTGGACATCGTCGGCTTACAGTCCCGCCAGCTCAACAGCTTCGGCGTCAGCGCTTGAACCGGCTTCGATGCTGCCCACGATGAAGGCGTCTTCGCCCAGTTCTTTCAGTTTGGCGACGGCCTTGTCGGCGTCCGCCGCAGGTACACAGATCACCATGCCCACGCCGCAGTTGAAGGTGCGGTACATTTCGCGCCCTTCGATATTGCCGGCTTCCTGCAACCAGCGGAATACGGGCGGGAGCTCCCAGCTGTTGGTATCGATGACGGCGCGCGCATTTTCCGGCAGTACCCGCGGCAGGTTTTCCAGCAGGCCACCACCAGTGATATGGCTCAGGGCGTTGACCTGAACTTCTTTCATCAGCGTCAGCAGGTTCTTGACGTAGATGCGAGTGGGCGCCATCAGGGACTCTGCCAGGGTTTTGCCTTCCAGGTCTTTCTGCAGGTCGGCACCGCTGATTTCGAGCACTTTGCGGATCAGGGAGTAGCCATTGGAGTGAGGTCCGGAGGAGCCCAGTGCGATCAGCTTGTCGCCGGCCTGGACCTTGGAGCCATCAATGATCTCGGACTTCTCCACCACGCCCACGCAGAATCCTGCCAGGTCGTAGTCGTCGCCCTCGTACATACCGGGCATTTCCGCGGTTTCACCGCCGACCAGCGCGGCGCCGGCCAGTTCGCAGCCCTTACCGATACCTGCGACCACGTCGGCAGCAATATCGACATTCAGTTTGCCGGTGGCATAGTAGTCGAGGAAGAACAGGGGCTCGGCGCCGGCAACGACCAGGTCGTTCACACACATGGCCACCAGGTCGATACCGATGGTGTCGTGGATTCCGAGGTCCATCGCCAGGCGCAGCTTGGTGCCCACGCCATCGGTGCCACTGACCAGCACCGGCTGTTTATAGCCGCTGGGCAGCTCGCACAGAGCGCCAAAGCCACCCAGGCCACCCATCACTTCCGGCCGCGCGGTGCGCTTGGCCACGTGCTTGATGCGCTCGACCAGCGCGTTACCTGCATCGATATCGACACCGGCGTCTTTGTAGCTGAGGGAGGGGCTGGAGGAATTCGGCTTGGAGTCGCTCATGGTTCAACCTGTTGGGGCCTGTTTGGCAATTTGGAAGGGCGCGTATTCTAGTGGAAAATTACCTGAATGTGCGAACTGAAGGCTGGGAGAAACAGCCGACACTGATACAATAGCCGTAATTTGACCGCCGAGGCCCGTCTTCGGCGTGTGAGCGCACCATCTCAGCGGGCCTGTCTGCTTGTCAGCAGGGCACCATTGTCCGGTGTGAACCTGCGCACGGATGTGCATCTGTTACATATATAAGAGGTAAAAGGGGACTACGAGCCAATGCCATTGACCATGAACCCCCGGGTGCTGCTCTGTTTTTCGTTGCTGCTGGCGGCCCTGTTGCTGTCGCTGCCGACTTCCGCCCGTGTGATGCCGGACCTGTACGAAGTGAGTGAAGCGGTCTCCAGCCGCGGCACCACCGACCGCGCAGAGGCCACCAGCCGAGGCCTGGAGCGGGTATTTGTCCGGGTTACCGGCAACCAGAATGTGGGCACTGAGCCCAAGCTGGCGCCTGTGCTGAAGCAGGCACAGAAGTACGTACAGGGCTACCGTTACGACACCCAGGACAACCAGCTTTACCTGCAGCTGACCTTTGACCCCCAGGCGGTCAATGACCTGGTGCACCAGCTGCAACTGCCACTGTGGCCCAACAACCGCCCGGGTACCCTGGTGTGGATGGCGGTAGACACCCTCCAGGGTGGCCGCGATACCCTGCGCCAGGAGGACTACCCGGAACTGTTCGGACTGCTCGACGGCCTGGCGCTGGAGCGCGGGCTGCCGCTGGATTTTCCGGTGATGGATCTGAACGACCAGCGCAATATGCCGCTGGGTGCCCTCTGGGCTCAGGATGAGAGCGCTGCCCAGCGCGCCGGCGTGCGCTATCGCCCGGACGCTACCCTGATGGGGCGTCTGCTGCAGACTTCCGGTCAGCGCTGGCAGGCCAACTGGCTGCTGGTGCACGGTGGCCGTAGTTACGCGTTCGATGCCAGTGGCGCTTCTCTCGAAGAGGTCGCCCTGCGCGGCGTCAATGAGGCAGCCAATCGGCTGGCCGAGCGCTACGCGGTACGCACTGACAATACCGGTGTGGCCAGCGCAGTACAGGTAGAGATCTCGGGTATCCGCAGTTTTGCCGATTACTCCGAGGCCACCAGCTACTTGCAGGGCCTGGCGCAGGTGAGCAGTGCGGATGTACTGGCGGTCAACGGTGATCGGCTGACCCTGGCGCTGACCACCAGCACCCAGCTGGAATCCCTGCGAGACGTGCTGGCTCTTAACCGCAATCTGCAATTGGCAAAAGATGAGGGGCTGGTGGACCTGAGCGGCTATCGCGCGCCACTCGGCAGCGCCCAGAACCCATTGCGCTACAGCTGGCGGTAATCCGTGTCTGATAGCAGTCAATCCGGTAGCGTGCCACAGCAGCTCTCGCTGGGGGTATCTCTGCGTGACGACGCTACCTTCGCTAATTTCTTCCAGTCCCCGGGTGATAGCAATCGCCAGGTCGTTGGCCTGTTGCGGGCGTTTGCCAGTGGCGACAATGCCGAGCAGGCCGTTTATCTGTGGGGCGAGCCGGGCAGTGGGGTAACCCATCTGTTGCAGGCAGTGTGCCAGGTCGCAGAGAGTGCGGGGCGCAGTTTTCAGTATCTGCCGCTGGCAGATCTGATCGAGGCAGAACCAGAGGTCATTGTCGAGGGCCTCGAATTCCTGGACCTCGTGTGTATCGACGACCTCGAGCTGATCGAAGGGCGTGCGGACTGGCAGACAGCCCTGTTCCACCTCTACAACCGCCTGCGCGACAGCGGCCGGCAGTTGATCCTTGGCGCGCGCAAATCCCCCAGAGGACTTGCGCTGGAACTGGCTGACCTGCACTCCCGCTTGCAGTGGGGGCTTACATTCCAGTTACATCCTCTCAGTGATGCCGACAAGCTGGCGGCACTGCGCCAGCGCAGTCGTCTGCGGGGCTTCGATCTGCCGGAAGATGTGGCCCAGTACATCCTGCACCGGGCACCGCGAGATACCCGTGCCCTGTTCGCCTGCCTGGAGCAGCTGGACCGGGCTTCTCTTCAGGCCCAGCGCAAGATCACCATTCCCTTCGTCAAGCAGGTTCTCAAGATCTGAGCCTGTCTGGGCAGCGGCCGGTACCCGTGACCGGCCCTCCTGTCATTTGCTTCTACACTGTATTCGTTGATGTGAATTTTCCCGCCGGCTGGCTGATCGCTGTTGGCGGACAGTGGAGGAGCTCAATGTCCCGATTTGTAAGAAAGGTATTACTGCGTGGCGGTGTCGCCGTGGCTTTGATGGGGCTGGCGTTTTCCGCCAGTGCGGAAACCGTGGTCAGCGTGTTGAAGCTCGACAGCAAGGGGGTCGGCAGCATGCTGGGGACGGTGACCATTACCGAAACCCAGTACGGGCTTGTATTTACACCGAACCTCAGGGGGCTTCCGCACGGTGTGCACGGCTTTCATTTACATGAAAACGGCAGCTGCGAAGCGGCGGAAAAAGAAGGGAAAATGGTGCCCGGGCTGGCGGCGGGTGGTCACTATGACCCGAAAAAGACTGGGAAGCACGGCTTGCCCTGGGGTGACGGTCACCTGGGTGACCTGCCGTCGCTGTACGTTGATAGCGACGGCAAGGCCACCACACCAGTGCTGGCGCCGCGGGTGAAGGTCGCGGACCTCAAGGGGCGCGCGCTGATGATTCACGCCGGCGGCGATAATTTCTCGGATCAGCCCAAACCCCTCGGTGGCGGTGGTGCGCGGATCGCCTGCGGGGTAATTCAGTAGGGTAATTCAGTAGGAAGGCTCGCTGCCTCGCTCGGCGAGTTCGCCCCCGTAGCCCTCACACTGGCTGCTCGCTGGACTGCCGTCGAGCGGCCGAAACAATCCATCGAAGCAGCGTGGCAGCGGCCAGGTGGGTTTA
The DNA here is from genome assembly GCF_020524885.1 of Microbulbifer elongatus. Classification (GTDB taxonomy): domain Bacteria; phylum Pseudomonadota; class Gammaproteobacteria; order Pseudomonadales; family Cellvibrionaceae; genus Microbulbifer; species Microbulbifer elongatus_A. The sequence goes on from NZ_JAIVKJ010000006.1 coordinate 61,291, forward strand.
CGGATATTCAGTCCCTGCTGTGGCGTGCACGGTTCTTCGGCGCCGGGCACGCACCAGCTGGCAGGTTCTTCGATTGGCGCCTCATTGCGTTGATGGCGGAATTCAGACACCGCGTGGTACACCAACCGGCGCGCCCGGTTCAGGCTGCCCAGTGGTTCCCACTCACCGACCCCCCGCCAGGGGTTCATCGACAGGTTCTCGCAGAAATTTTGTTGCGCACTGCTGGTAAATGCCTGCGGCGGGATATGGATGCGTGCGACGGGTACAAATGGTGCAATGTCTTCATTCCAGATCACGGTTGCATCGTCGAGGGGCAGATCCTGTTCTATCGCGTCAGACTTGGCCGAATTGCGCGGCTGCACCATAAACTCAAAACAGGCGGAGCCCGAGTCGAGGGTTGCTGACATCTGCCGGGTTAGGTAATCGTCCGCGGACCTGTCGGCGGTCGTGGCGTAGTCGGTGCCCGCACAGGGGCGGCTGGAGAATTTCACCGCTGTCTCGCCGAGGCGATAGGGCAGCATGGAGAAATATTGCTCCGCAAGCGGCGTATCGATCTTTGAGGAGACGGTCTGGTAAGCCCGGAACATTTCTTTCAGGTGCAGGCGCGGCGGCCACAAACTCACGAACCAGCCCTGCCGGTCTAGCTTTGCCAGGTGCTGCATATTCTCTGTGTAATCGAAAATATTGCGGTTAAAGAACGCCGGGGTATTGGTCATGATGAAGTCCTGATTGGTCACTTCAGAACCATCGCCGAGCTCCGGGGCAATTGCCAGGCCTTGCGCATTCATCACCTTAATCGCCATGCCCCGCGCATCCCCTTTACCATCCGGTTGCACCAGCATGTCGCCATTGGAGAAGCGGATCCACGCCTGGTAAGTACGCCCGGGGTTGGCAAACACACTGTGCTGGAACGGCTCGGGAATATCCCCGTTCACTTCAAACTCGGCGCGCAGGCACCCGGTGGCCTTGGCGTGGGCGTCGCGGCGGTAGTGGTCACCGTGGGCCGGGCTGTTGTACTTATGCGCAATCCTGGATATTTCCCGCGCGGATTCAATCGTCGAGATGATAGCTGCGCGCTCGTCTTTCGATATTTCCATTTCCAACTGGTCGATACTGGCTTCTACGCGCCCTGAAATATCAAGCTCTGCCGGTGCGCCGTCACCCTCTCCTTCGCTGGCGGCGAGAGTTGAAGGGGCGAACAGGGTGGTGATCACCAGTGCCGTGACAAAACCAGAACATGGTTTACGGTAGCTCAAGGTGATACCTCCCGTGACGCGAGCGACGGGGCTGTATGGCGAAATTGATTACAGGCTTGTTCGCCAATTGCGCTGGCCGGTGCCTCCGGGTACTGCGCCCAGTTTTGCGGGTCGCCACCCAGGGCATCGGAAAAATCTGGATTCCCCATTACCTTGATGTATTCGATCAGCGCCATGCGCTCGCCTTCACTGAGGCGTTCGCCGATGCGTCCATCGACATCGGCGTCGGTAAACAGGTGCCCGGCGTTACTGTTGCCCGTCTGTTTGGTATCGAATTCAAAGTTACCCGGCCGCATATCGGTGACATAGCCGAGTTTTACCGGGTTGTACTCCCGGTGCCCGACGCCAAAGCGCACAGGGCGCGCCTCGAAAGGTGACAACAGGTCGTAAATAGTGGGCACGGAGCCATTGTGCAGGAAGGGCGGTGTGGCCCAGACCCCATGTAATGGTCGCGCCTTGTAAGCGGCTTTGTTGGCGATGCGGAAGGGCACATTGAGCCCGTCGTAATCGGCAATACCGTTGTTGTCGCTGGATATACCACTGTTTTTATAGAGTACCGGGATCAGCTCGTTGAGCAGCAGTTGCAGGCCGTCACCTGCTGAGACTTTGCGATTTTCGGCATCATTGGGGTCGTCCGGGTTCTTTGCCACCAATGGGCCCGGATCGTATGTGTGATTGACGAAATTCTTGGCGGCAGTGGGGTCGGTGCCAATTACACTGATATCGATCCACGGAACGGCCCAGATGGATTCCCGCCAGTCTTCGCGCAGCGGACGGTTCTGGTCGTCGTAGGAAATCTGCCCGGACATATCCCACTGCCAGTTGACGCTGCGCTGGCGGTCCGGGTTGTCGCCTGGCCCGGCGGCCAATTGCCATTGGTAGGGCTTGGATTGGTGCGGGCCGTGGCAGTGGGCGCACTGGTCTGCGAAAAGGTCTTTACCACGACGGGCTTGATCGATATCGATTTTGCCCAGTACATCTTCAGGCCACTTCGGTGGGCGGAGTTTGCGCAGGGTAGTCTCGATACACTGCATACCCTCGACGTTGATGGTGGATTGGCCGAATTCGCCGTCGGGCAACAACTCGCCGTTCTCATCGACCAGATTTATCGGCGCCATCACGCCGAGGCTTTCACCGACATTGCGCGCCATTGCCTGGTTGGTAAAGCCCGTATACTGCACCCAGTCGAAGCGCCAGATATCCCACAGGAAGGGATAGCTGACTGGTGCATCGGCTTTTTTGTAATTGTCTTCTATCCCCAGGTTGTAACCGAATACGACATTGCCGATCCGGCCCACAGCATCGGTACGCCCGCGCCCCTCGGTGGTCGGGAAATTTTCGTCTCGACCGGGGCCGTCGGCAAACGTGAAGAAGTGCTCCTTGAATGCACTGAAATCGGCCTTGAGCTGCTTCCGCGCCGCTTCATCCGGCCCCACTACCTCATCGGCAAACCTTTCCCATTTGCTGCCACTGAGGTTGGTAAACAAGGTAGACGCCCCCAGCGAATAGATAAACTCCCCGCGGTTGCCGGTAGACATCCCGTGAATTGCCTGGCCGCCGTCCACACGCAGTGCAACGCCGTTGTAGTGCAGTTCTCCGGTGTGGCAGAGCGCACAGCCCAAATCCAGGCGCACAGAATCATCGGTGGGGTTCACATGGCTGCCCATCCCAACCGGGTGCACACCGGACTCTTCGCTTGCCGGCTCGTCATCGACGATAAACCCCCAGCCGCGCATATTCTCTGCAGAGGCCAGCTTTTCCTTTGAAAAGGGCAGTTCCAGTGCCTTTAGCCATGCATAGTGCAGCCCCTGCAGTTCGGTACCTTGGGGGGTGTTGTAAAACAGTTGGCGATCTTCTTCTGACCAACCTTGATCCAGATAGCGCACTTCGGACACTTCTTCCTTGACGATATTCGGTTCAAAGAATTTGTGGGCCAGGGAGCAGCCGGTCAGTGTCAGTGCGGAGGACGCCATTATGGCAAGGGTTGTGCGCAGGGGACGAATACGGGCGCGAAAGTGAGGGGCCTTCATGAATACGACTTCCATTGTGTTCGATTCTTATTGTATTGCGGCTCCGCCGCAATGATTTCGCCGTATTGTAATTGGGTTCTGTACAAATGAAAAAGCCAGGGCGAGAGCCCTGGCTTTAGGTTGTCACTAGGTAGTGATTTCAGGATCAGACTCAGTCCGTAGACTTTTTCCCTGATACCCACTCATCTACCAGCTCTTCGAGGACATCCAGCGGCACTGCGCCGTTGGCCAGCACTACGTCGTGGAATTCGCGAATATCGAACTTATCTCCCAGTTCTTTTTTCGCGTTTTCGCGCAGCTCGACAATCTTCATCATGCCGATCTTGTAAGCGGTGGCCTGGCCGGGCATCACGATGTAGCGCTCGATGGCTTTCACCACATCCCCTTGCGGGTTGGGGGTGTTCTCAGCCAGCCAGTCGATCGCTTGTTCACGGGTCCACTTTTTACTGTGCAGGCCGGTATCCACTACGAGGCGGCCGGCGCGCCACAGTTCCATGGCGAGGCGTCCGAAATCGGAGTAGGGGTCTTGGTAAAAGCCAATCTCTTTGGGTACCAGCTCGGAGTACAAGCCCCAGCCCTCGGTGTAGGCGGTGTAGCCGCCGAACTTGCGGAAGCTGGGCACGTTTTCCAGTTCCTGCATGATGGACAGCTGCATATGGTGGCCGGGAATACCTTCGTGATAGGCGAGGGCTTCCATCTGGTAGATGGGCATGCTGCTCATTTTGTACAGGTTGGCGTAATAGATGCCGGGGCGTGAGCCGTCCGGTGCCGGGCGCTGGTAGAAGGCTTTACCGGCGGATTTCTCGCGGAAGGGCTCCACGGCTTTTACCACCAGATCCGCCTTCGGTTTGGTAATAAACAGCTCGTCGAGGCGACCCTTCATGGTGTCGATCATCGCGGTGGCTTCTTTCAGGTAGCGCTGCTTGCCTTCCTCGGTTTCCGGGTAGTAAAACTGCTTGTCGGTACGCATGAATTCGAAGAATTCCTGCAGGCTGCCATCAAACTCCACCTTTTCCATGATCTCGCGCATTTCGCCGTGAATGCGCTCCACCTCTTCCAGGCCTTTCTGGTGGATCTCTTCGGCGGTCATATCGGTGGTGGTGTAAACGTTCAGACGGTGCTGATAGAACTCGTCGCCGTTCGGCAATTTCCAGGCACCGTCATCCGTGGTGGACTTTTTCTCCAGCTCACCCAGATAGCCGATTAGCTTCTCATAAGCAGGCTTGACGCTTTCGAGCATGGCTGTTTTGGCCTGTTCGACCAGCGCAGACTTTTCTTCTTCGCTGATTTCCAGCTTTTCTACCTTGCCCTTGAAGTCGGCAAACAGGGTGCTGTCTTTGCCGTCGTCATAGGGGGCGCCGGTAATCAGGTTTTCCCCATCGCTGATAACGTAGGGGAACACGAATTTCGGCACGATAACACCCTTGTCCGCGCGCTCCTTGAGGTTCTCGATCAGCTGATCGAAGTGGGCGGGCAGGCCCTGCAGACGGGAAATGTAGGCCTCAGCATCGGAGGTGTCTTGAATCCGGTGCTGGTTGATCAACAGAGAGGCGACACCTGTGTGAGTCGCGTACATCTGGTTCACCGGGTAAGTGTGCAGCCGCCACTTCCAGCCTTCGATGTCCTGCTCCAGGTTGCGGATCGCAAGTTCGAGTGAGAGGCGGGTGGCATCGTCCAGTTGCTTCGGATCGATTTTCTTCAGCGCTTCCAGCTGACGCTTGTTGATCTCGTGGGTTTCTTCCTGAAAGCTCGGCGAAAGATTATCCCACTTGCCGTAGTCGTCCTTGATACCGAGGAAGGTCTTGAATTCCGGGCTGCGCTGGACGTGGGCCTGGAACTGTTCTTCAAAAAGCGCGTTGGTGCTGGCGATTACTTCGGCGTTGCCAGTGGAGGCTCCGTTGTCATCCTGCGCACTCGCGCCTGCCTGGGCTTCCTGATTCTGAGCGCTTTCGGTTGTGGCGGGAGTCTGCTGGGATTCGGTTGGCTTTTGTTCCCGGTCGCATCCTGTCATGGCCAGGGTGCTTATGGCAGCCGCCAGCAGGGTAATCTTCAGCTTCATAGATGTTCTCAGCTTTTAATGGAATGGTAAGTTTGTGCGGTCAGTGTTGTAACCATAATCGGGATCTGATGCAAATTCCGTGCTTGGATACAGATTGGAGAGGGCAAGCTAAAGTAGTGGCATAAAAAAGTAGTGACATAAAAAAAGCGGGCCACAGGCCCGCTTTTCGCGCTTGGTAACGCTTACCCGATGGCTATCAGGCAAAGTTCTGGTTCACGAAGTCCCAGTTGAGCAGCGCCCAGAACGCTTCCATGTACTTTGGACGAGCGTTGCGGTAATCGATGTAGTAAGCGTGCTCCCACACATCGCAGGTCAGCAGCGGAGTAACGCTGTCGTCGGTCAGGGGAGTTTCGGCGTTGGAAGTGTTTACGATGGCAACGGAGCCGTCGGACTTCTTCACCAGCCAGGTCCAGCCAGAGCCGAAGTTGTTTACGGCGCTAGCGGTGAACTCTTCTTTGAACTTGTCGAAAGAACCGAACGCGGTGTTGATCGCGTCGGCTACGGCGCCGGTCGCTTCGCCGCCGCCGTTGGGGCTCAGGCAGTTCCAGTAGAAGGTGTGGTTCCAGATCTGGGCCGCGTTATTGAACACACCGCCGGAAGAGGACTTGACCACTTCTTCCAGAGTCTTGTCGGCTTCCGGAGTGCCTTCCAGCAGACCGTTCAGCTTGTCGACGTAGGTTTTGTGGTGCTTGCCGTAGTGATACTCCAGGGTTTCCTGAGAGATGTGCGGCTGCAGCGCGTCCATAGCATAGGGGAGTTCGGGTAGAACATGTGCCATGTGTCAATCCTTCCTTTTGCGGGACCTGCTCCGACCCAAGAACGGCAGCAGGTCAGTTATTGGTGGCACGCATTCTACACCCGCTAGATGTCATTATTAAGCCATAGGGCAGGCCTGAAGCGCCTCATTTTTGGCAAAACGTGCGGTGATATGCCGGCTATTTTCGCGAATGATTATCAATGACGGAATGGTCGGCCACATTTACTGTCCTATTCTGATAACTGGACCCGCTTACTTTTTCGTCAATTTTTGGTATAACTGCCGCAGATTTCTACCGATTGCCGGCCCCAAGGGCCGCATCTCAACGCAGGATTACAACATGCAACGCAGAGAGCCCACATTCGATGGCAGCAACAGCTCATCTTCGATGGACCCTCAGATCCCTAACGGCCCAGCTGGTGGCCGGCAGCGCTACGCTGCGCCACCTCCCTCTGCGCCAGAACCGGCTGCAGAGTCATCTTCTGGCGGTGGTTCCTCATTCCTGGCCATAGTCGCGCTTTTGCTGGCTCTGGCGGGCCTGGGCGGCGCGGGATTCCTGTATACCCAGTGGCAAGACACCCGGGTTCAGCTGTTAGACGCGGAAGCCCGCATCGTGCAGCTGGAGAAGCGCTTTGAGATGTCCGGAGAGGAATCCGCGGCTTCTGTTGAGGTGCTGAACGCGAAGGTGAAAGAAAACTCTGCGGAAATCCGCAAGCTGTGGGGCGTGTCTTACGATACCAACCGCAAGAGCATCGCTGCGAACAAGGCTACCGCAGACGCGGCCAAGAAAGACGTGGCGGCACTTTCCAGCAAGCTCAAGGGCTTTGAAAGCAGCCTGAAAAAAGTGGCTGCGCTGGAGAGCGAAATTGCCAAGCTGAAAGAGTCCACCGTGAGCGCGTCTCGCGAGACCAAAGACAAGGTGGCCAGCCTCGAGCGCCAGCTGTCTTCCGTACGTGCTGACCTCACTGCCCGCGTAGGCGCCAACGAGGAAGCGGTAGAGTCTATCGATAGCTACCGCCGCACCGTAAACAAGGACCTGGTACAGCTGCGCGACGCCATCCGCAGTCTGCAGTCCAGCTCCAGCACCGCATCTACCCCCTGATTTGGGGTAATCGCCGGGGCTGATACAGCCCCGGAGCTTGGTTAGCGGCGAGATGGCTTGCCGCTAACCGTTCTCATTTTCACCTGTGCAGCCTGTACCGGTAATTTCCCTCCCGAATCCCTTCGCACTCTCTATAACCTCCTCCATAACCTCAGTCCAACACTGTCGGTCAATTCGTGTAAAATCGCCGCCTTCGAGACGAGAGACAACCGGAGCCGGCAATGACGATTATCCGCCAGGACGACCTGATCGACAGCGTGGCCGACGCGCTGCAGTTCATTTCCTATTACCACCCTCAGGACTTTATCCAGGCCCTCAACAAGGCCTATGAGAAGGAAGCCAACCCGGCGGCGAAAGACGCCATGGCGCAGATCCTGATCAACTCCCGTATGTGTGCCCAGGGCCATCGCCCCATCTGTCAGGACACCGGCATTGTGACCGTGAAGCTGAAAGTGGGCATGAATGTGCAGTGGGATGCGGAAATGAGCGTGACCGACATGGTCAACGAAGGCGTACGCCGCGCTTATAACAATCCCGACAACGTTCTGCGCGCGTCCATCCTGGAAGACCCGGACGGCGCCCGTAAAAATACCGGCGACAACACCCCGGCGGTGATCCACTACGAGATCGTGCCCGGCGACAACGTCGATGTGTACGTGGCTGCGAAAGGCGGCGGCAGTGAAGCCAAAAGTAAATTCGCCATGCTGAACCCGTCCGACTCCGTCGTCGACTGGGTTCTGGAAATGGTGCCGAAGATGGGTGCAGGCTGGTGTCCGCCCGGCATGCTGGGTATTGGCGTTGGCGGCACTGCCGAGAAGGCTATGCTGCTGGCGAAAGAGTCCCTGCTGGACCCCATCGACATTCAGGAACTGCAGGAGCGCGGCGCATCCAATCGCGCGGAAGAGCTGCGCCTCGAGCTGTTCGACAAGGTCAACAAGCTGGGTATCGGCGCCCAGGGCCTCGGTGGCCTCACCACGGTGTTGGATGTGAAGGTCAAAGACTTCCCCACCCACGCCGCCAACAAGGCTGTGGCCATCATCCCCAACTGTGCAGCTACCCGTCACACCCACTTCACCCTCGATGGCTCCGGCGCTGCGCGTCAGACCCCGCCGAAGCTGGAAGACTGGCCGGAAATCACCCGTGAAGCCGGTGGTAATACCCGCCGTGTGAACCTGGATGAAGTGACTGCGGAAGACGTTCTGAGCTGGCAGCCCGGTGACACTCTGCTGCTGAACGGCAAAATGCTCACCGGCCGCGATGCCGCGCACAAGAAAATGGTCGACATCCTGGCCAAAGGCGAGAAGTTGCCAGTGGACCTGACCGGCCGCTTTATCTACTACGTGGGTCCGGTAGATCCGGTTCGCGAAGAAGTGGTCGGCCCCGCAGGCCCCACCACCGCCACCCGCATGGATAAATTCACCCGTACCATGCTGGAAGAGACCGGCCTGCTGGGCATGATTGGTAAAGCTGAACGCGGCCCCACCGCGATCGAAGCCATCCGTGACAATAAAGCCGTTTACCTGATGGCTGTTGGTGGCGCTGCTTACCTGGTGGCTCAGGCTATCAAAGATGCCAAGGTCATCGCCTTCCCGGAACTGGGTATGGAAGCCATCTACGAATTCGAAGTGGAAGACATGCCGGTGACCGTTGCGGTAGACAGTAAGGGTGAGTCCGTACACAACACGGGTCCTGTGATCTGGAAGCACAAGATTGAAGAGGGTGCAGTGTAGGCCCTGATGCTCCGATGCGCTTAAAAAAGGCCGGTTCCAATTTTGGAACCGGCCTTTTTTTGTGCACTTTTCAAAGTGGTTCTTAATGGCAGGCGATGTCAATTCCCGAAATATATCGGCCAAGTCTTCTATTTCTGGGGCAAGGTATGTAAGTTATTGACTTTAAAAGAATTGCAAAACTGCTCAATAGCCAAAGTCAGCGAATTCCGCGATGCCAGTAGTCTGTATATTTCGGAATGTGTCTCAGGATGCCGAAGCTAACTTTTTGATAATTAAGAAGTATTTTTAAGTGCTGAGCTCTTGAGTAGGTAAATAGCTGCCAGGGAGATATAAAGCCACTGGCCTTTGAATAAACTGTTAGGTGCACATGAGTATCAAATGTATACATTGCAATAAGGCAATTACACCAGAAGACGTTTTTTGTGGTGCAACCGACTCGCGCCATGGAATGTGGAATGGTTTCAAGTGCCCGCACTGTGGAGCCATAGCCCTATTTGTTCTCAAAGCTAAGAGACTTGAAATTGGAATGATCGATGGGTTTCCTGGCCCTGTTTTCGAGCCAGAATCTGAGGTTCTTATACCGAACCTTGAACATCAGTGGCAGGAGAACGGTTTGAAAATAAATATGGGTGCTAAAGAATGGTTGGTTCCGTACAAGTAGCCGCAACTAACAAGCAGCGGCAGAGCGACAGCCAACGCTACGCACCTTTTGTGTTACTCGCTGGCGCTCAAACATTAACACAAAAAGCGCTCCGCGCTGGCTGCGCCTGCGCTGGGCGTTAAGTTTCATCACATGAAAAACTATGCGATTGAAGCAGATTACTATATGTATGGAATCAAGCTCGGAATCCTTGGTCCCGAGCTGGCCATATCTTGGGCGTACAGAATAATTGAAAAAGAAGATGATCCTTCAGGGGAGGTCATTGAAGTAGCGCTGAGTAAGTCCAGAGGTCGAAATGGCATTATTGAGGCGCTATGTGAAGTTGAAGGTGTGCGTGATTCTCAACTTTCCGGGGGCATGCTACTTTTAGAGCTTCTGCGGCGCCTAGAAAATGGCGCTTCGCCCGCGTCAGTATCAACAAACGCGTTAAGTGTTGTTAGAGAAACAAAATTTCCTGAAGACCTTATTTGGCAATTTAATGTTATTGATGATGAAGTTTTGCTCGCAGAGCAGGGAATTTATACCGACAAAGAGCGAACTTACACAGCATTACGAGATTTATTGCGGAGCCCTGGGGTACAAAAAACTTAACAAGGTGCGGCAGCTGACGTCTTACTTTGTGCACTTATTGCACGGTCGCTTCGCTCCTATTTTCGTGCAAAAAGCACCCAAAATAAGCCGCAGCTGCGCACGGCGTTAGTGATTATTAGAAATGAATCATCTCACAATAGATATTGATTTTGACGAAAGTGAAACGGCAGCACTGCTGATACCAGCTCAGACTGGATTAACATATTGTCGTCAAACTGGTGGCCATCGCTGCTATCAGGATTCTATTGAAGGCGTTTACGTTCCTGTTAATCCATACGTTGCAAGCGAGGGAAAAGGTGTATATCTGGCTAGTTTACTTTGCCGACACTTCTCATCCGGTTGGTTAGATATAAATGATAAAGTCGCGGATGAATTGGATGAAATCCTCTCAAGTAGCCGCGTAACAAAATGTATGTCTGTAGATAGGAAGCGCCTAGATTGGTCTCATGAGTCCTGGGTGTATGTAAATGTTAGCAGCGATGAGTGCTTTTTGTTTCCGTATTCTGAAGAAGGATTTAGGGCGATCCTTACCTGGCCGAACAGTGATTGACACTAACAAGCGCCGGCACATACGCGCACTATGTGCGCTGGACTCACAACAAGTTGCTCGCCTGTGCGGCGGGCGTTATGCACCTAAGTAAATTATGAACATTGCTCTAATCATCATCTGTATAGCCGCGAGCCAATTTGTAGCGCTCTTCTCAGCTAAGAGAACAAGAGATGAAGCCAGCGCATCGGTACTTAGTGCAACCATTGGAGCTCTGTTTGTCACGGTAATTATGGTGATCGCAGTGGCTATTGGATACAGTGAGGCAAGTCAAATACTAGGGGATAATCTTTGGCGTTCACTCGGTACTTTACTGCTGGTGGCTATAGCGTTTGGTATGCGCGGATGGCAAGTTTCTTTGAGTGCGTCGACACGGCAGTGATCCAAAATGCATAACAAGGCCGGGCAATTCACTTCGGGCCTGCGGCCCTCCGCGGGACAGCTTACCTTGTGCACCTTTTGCACAGGTCGCTTTGCTCCCATTTTGGCGCAAAATGCGCTCAAGGTAAGCTGCCCCTGCCGGCGGCGTTAGTGGTCAGTATGAATCGAGTCTTATTTCTCGCGTTTGCTTTTTCCTTCCAGGTTTCAGCAACCGAAGAACCTGAAGTTCCGCAAACTATTTGGTATGAATCAAAAGCGGCGGTTTCATGCACTCCTAAGGAGTTAAATTCTAGCGAGACGCTTCGAGTTAAGCTCGGGGGGCATCATGGAAGTGAGTTGGCGGTGTATCGTCATGACGAAAACTTATGGTTGTTTATGGTAGTTGGCTCACCACCAACAAGTATGGTTTCCTTAATGTCACCTCAAGAGTTTGAGGTCGCCAAATCATTTGAGATCACTCCAAAAACAACAGGGTACCGTTGGGACTCAATGGGTGGTAATGAGGTTATTTTTTCCCGGCCGGGTAAATATACTCTGCACGTGAGTGAGGCCCTAGAAAGTGAGCTTGGTGGGTACAAGTGCGAGCTAGTGGTCAAAAACCACTAACAATGCCAGGCAGTATGCTACGGGCCTTCGGCCCTCCGCGGGACAGCTTACCTTGTGCACCTTTCGCGCGGGTCGCAGCGCTCCCATTTTCGCGCAAAAGGCGCACAAGGTAAGCTGCCCCTGCTGGCGGCGTTAGGTGCACACGGAATAGACGCTAATGCTAATAACCGGTGTTAACGGAATTTCGTTGGAATTACATGTCGTAGGATATGAGTTTCCTAGTTACAAGAACCCAATAGATGCTAATTGGCTAATTGTTGAAGGGCGGGTTACGCACCCTAAAGGTGACTGGTCTTTCCGGGAACCCTGCTTGGAAACTGGTGATACGGAAGAATTAGCTAATTGGTTGGAGACTGTCGCGTACGGTCTAGAAGCGATCCCTAGTATTTGCTTTACTGAGCGGCACTTGGTTTTTGAAGTGTTGTCACGCAACAGTGAGCGAATTCTTCGTGTTCAGTTCGCGATGGAGGCGCGTCCTCCGTGGTTAACTTCGCAGAACTCGATATTCTTAGAGTTTCCAGTGCTGAGCCGAGAAATTCTCGTTATATCTAAGGCTTGGAGGAATGAAGCCTGCCAGTTCCCCGCACGTGAGCAGTAGGGGCAGCACCTAACAAGCGGTTGTAAACGCCGCGAAATACGCGGCTGGGACGGCTTACGCTACGCTTCAGCCGCCCCTAAACCGAGCGTTATACGTCAGTAAATTATGAGTGATGAAGGGATCAAGGCGGTTTTTGGTGCTTTTGGTTTTATTTGCTTTCTTGCGAACATAGCGCTAACGATCGAGCTAAACAATTACCCGATGACTTCACGGGTCAAGAAATTCATTTTCTATTTGGTGGTCTGGCTAGTACCCTTAATTGGCGCAATCTGGACTCACCGAAAGTTGAAGATTGGTTGGGCTAAAGGCGATGGGTCAAGTGGTCATGACACTCCGGTCGATTCAGGCTAGGGAACTCCGTAGAAATGCCGTATAACAATCACAGGCAGGATGCTACGGCCCTGCGGGCCTCCGCGGGACAGCTTACCTTGTGCACGTTTTGCGCGGGTCGCTACGCTCCCATTTTCGCGCAAAAAGCGCACAAGGTAAGCTGCCCCTGCTGTGGGCGTTAAGGCAAATTCAGTATGACGAAAAGAATTTCATGGAGTGAGCCATACAAATTTGTAAAGGCTAAGCGAGCCGAGTATGGCTATGGCGGTATGAGAGCTCACATTTTTCTTTTCATTTTTTGCTTGATGATATTTTCAGCATTGGGAATATTTATCGGAGAGAATCGCGACTTAATAGTGGTATTGATAGTATCTCTTATTGGTTCACTTTTACTCGTCTTTCCAGGGCTTTGGATTTTTAGCTTCATTCCAAATGGTATAACGGCCAACAATAAAGGTATCGTTTCCGGAAAAAGTTTAATTCCTTATAAAAAAATAAAAAGCGCTATAGTTGGGCATGCTGAATTTCAAAAGCAAACTTTTCCAGTTTTGGTATTTACAACCACTGACAACGTTCAATACATGTATGGGTTATCCGAAAAAATTTCCCCAAAAGATCTTAGTGACTACTTGGAGAGCTATGGGGTGGCGGTGCAGTAGCAGCCTTAACAAAGCAATGCAGCCGACGTCTTACTTTGTGCACTTTTTGCACGGTCGCTGCGCTCCCATTGTCGTGCAAAAAGCACACAAAGTAAGCCGCGTCTGATTGCGGCGTTAACCATCACAAGGAAAAACTGCAGTGCTTAAAAGGATATCTACACATTTACTTGCTCTATTGTTTGGCGCCGCAGTGGTCTATTCGCTGACTGCAGTATCTCAACCAAGTGATAAGCAAAGCACATCATCTGACATGTCAATTGTGGTGTATAAATTGGCTGAAGAGCTTATGGAGCCCACCCTGATAGCTAAAGATGCTGAGTTCACTGCAGACATGGATTCCAAAGATGGAAAGCGTGTTGCTATATCTTTAAAGAAAGTGGAGTCTAAAGTATCAAATTCCGTCGATTACCTTGATTTAACGGTCAATGGGGAATCTATGAAAATTGATTCAAATGGTACTGCAGTAGTGGGTGATATTTTGGTGGTCTTAGTAGACCATTCCAAGTACAGGGGGAGCACAAGGCCCGCAGCTAGGTAATGGTTAACAAGGCCGGGCAATTTGCTACGGGCCTTTGGCCCTCCGCGGGACAGCTTACCTTGTGCACCTTTTGCGCGGGTCCCTTCGCGCCCATTTTCGCGCACAACGCGCACAACGCGCACAAGGTAAGCTGCCCCTGCCGGCGGCGTTAGGCTATCGCTTATCAGAGAGTCAGAATTTTGAAATTCTTTAACATATCTTTGTTTTTTCTCTCGAGCTTTGGCTTTTTCGCTCTGCTTACAACCGTGTCATATTTGTATTGGCGTATTCAAAGTAGTGGGGTAGCCGATGGCATGGTCTATGCGGGCTTTCCCGTAAGTTTTATGTCTAGTGGTGGGATATCAGGACGGGCTACTTTTTCACTCTCTCATCTACTTATAGATATTGCGTTTTCTCTACTGGTAGTCGGTGCTCTATGGTACAAAGGTGGCCTACGTGCCAAGCACAAGCCTAACAATCACGGGCAGTAATGCTACGGCCCTCCGGGCCTCCGCGGGACGGCTTACCTTATGCACGTTTTGCGCGGGTCGCTTCGCTCCCATTTTCGCGCAAATCGCGCACAAGATAAGCCGCCCCTGCCGTGGGCGTTACATGTCATGAGTATGCTCAAAGATTTAAGCGGTAAAAAATATACGGCAGCGAATGGCCAGCAAACCTATGAAGTGTTTTATGCTTCAGCCAGTCTAGTTCCTGTTATTGGCGACCTAATCCAAGAGCATTTTGGATTCTTGCCAATATCAAAGCCCGTAATTGGCCTAGATGAGGTCGTTGCCGAAATGGAAAAAGATGGCGTCAAGTTGGGCTTAGGTTGGGATAACTGGTCGGGAGCTTATGTAATGGGCTTCTGTAGCGAGGATAGCAACTGGGTTAATAAAATCTCCCACTTCCTAGATGATGAGCTTGAAAAGCCTAAGTACCGTAAATATGTCAACATGTAACAAGTCAAAGCACTCGGACTTGGTAAAGCTTTCATCTTTTTTGTTCCAAAAAAGCCGCCAACTTCACCAAGCCGGTGTTTGAGGCGTTATGTAATCCCTATGAAAAATATCTCTGTAGCTATTTTGTTAATGTTGCCAGCCGTCGCTTTGGCCATGGAAGGGCCTAGGTATGTCGAGATGAGCGGGCTGCTTAAAATATATGGAAAAGAGAAGCCTTCAGATGAGCTGTCTGGCTTTAGCTTGTTTATAAACGGAGAAGCGGCAAAAGAGCTGTATGGCGAAATCAAATCCGATCCAGAGTATAACTGGTGCCTAGATGATGGCACTGTTACAAAGTGGGCTGGGAACTTTGAGTGCAGTATGACCAAGGAAGAGAACTATTCATGTTCCGTTGGGCTTGGTATAGAGGATCAGCGGATCTATCGTGGCGAGTCCTGCTAGCGAAATACCTAGTATCAACTTTGAACCGCGACAAAAGTAATTATTTCCCATAGTACATTTTCTCTGGTGTTCTGAAACCAAATCTTTTCCTGGGGCGGGTGTTTAGCTTTCTTGCAATTTCATCGC
>NZ_JAIVKJ010000007.1 GCF_020524885.1 Microbulbifer elongatus
TTAACGGTCTCTCGACAGAGGAGCCATACAGGCATCGAACTACCGCATAAAAGTCCTCTGGTGGCAGCCAGAGGTGGGCCTCAATTTTGCCCGTTTGAGAGAGCATGTAAACCATACAAACGCAGGCAGTATGCTACGGCCCTTTGGGCCTCCGCGGGACGCCCAACGCTAAGCACATTTTGTGTGGGTCGCTGCGCTCCCAGTTTTGCACAAAATGTGCATAGCATTGGTCGGCCCTACTGCGGGCGTTATGTGAGCACAAGGAAGGAGCAATGAGCGTAAACCTGAAAGAGATTGATGGGGTAAAAGTCCAGCCAAAACACTTAGCGTCATGTCATTGCGGCACTGTAAAAATCGAGCTGGATTTACCTGATGGTCTTATAGATCTTCGGCGTTGTGATTGCTCTTTATGCCGTAGGAGAGGCGCAATTGCTGCGTCAGTTTCGCTAGATGGTATTGCTGTCTTAGAAGGACATGAGAATTTAAAACTCTATCAATTCAACACCAACACGGCAAAACACTATTTTTGCGGAAATTGCGGAATTTATACACATCATCAGAGACGCTCCAATCCAACTCAATACGGGTTCAATGTGGCGTGTCTGGAGGGTATAAACCCGCTAAAGGTAGAGGGTATTCCAACTTACGATGGTGTAAACCACCCGGCGGACCGAGGGTAACCCATATAACAATCACGGGCAGTGATGCTCCGGCTCTTCGGGCCTCCGCGGACCACTTGTTTAGTACACACTCAACTCCGGAAGAACGGACACTTATCGGGCATAAGGTATGAAGACAATTGGCTTGCTTGGTGGTATGAGTTGGGAGAGCACCCTCGGTTACTACAAGGCAATAAATGAGGGGGTCAAGAGTAAGCTCGGCGGACTGCATTCGGCGAAGATCGCCATGTACAGTGTGGATTTCGAGCCTATCGAGAAGTTACAGCAAGCGGGAGATTGGAACGCCACGGCAGCAATGCTGTGCGAAGGCGCACGGCGCGTGGAGTCGGCGGGGGCGGATTTTCTGCTGATTTGTACTAACACAATGCACAAGGTCTCGGCGGACATCGAGCGGGCGATCAATATTCCGGTGCTGGATATTGCCGATGCGACTGCTGAGGTTCTGGTTGCCGAAGATATCCGCACCGTCGGCCTGTTAGGCACTGCGTTCACCATGGAGCAGGATTTTTACAAGGGCAGGTTGGCGGACAAGTACGGTCTTGATGTACTGATCCCGAACGACGATGACCGGGCAATTGTACACAGGGTGATTTACGAAGAACTGTGCCTCGGTAAAACCACGGCAGCGTCGAAGGCGGAATATTTACGAATTATCGAGGCACTGGCTTCCCGGGGAGCGGAGGCGGTGATTCTCGGCTGCACAGAGATCGGTATGTTGGTGTCGCTGGCGGATACTGAGGTGAAACTCCTGGATACCTCGGTTATTCATGCACAGCAGGCGGTTGAGCGCGCCACCGCTCAGTAACTCTTACCAAGCTTCCGGGTATTTTTCGCCCTCAGGGATTCAGGTAACGCTCGCGCAGCCATTGGCTGAACCCGTCTACTAACAGCACCAGTATTAACATCGCGAGAATAACCGTGGCGGCCTGTGCTTGCTGGAACAGGCTTAGGTGCACATACAGCATTTGCCCGAGGCCGCCGGCACCCACAAAGCCGAGTACGCTGGAAATGCGGATGTTGTTTTCCCACCGGTACAGTGTGTAGGCGGTCCACTGAGGCCAGAGGCTCGGCAGCAAACCGTAGCTGAAGGCGACGATGCGAGAGCCGCCGGCATTGCGAATTGCATTTGCGGGGGCCGCTGGTGTGTTTTCCAGGGCTTCGGCAAACAGTCGCCCGAGTACGCCGGTGGTGTGCAGTGCGATTGCGAGGGTGCCAGCATTCGGGCCGAGCCCGGCAGCGAGTACCATCAGTGCGGCCCATACCAGCTCTGGAATGGCCCGCAGGGCATTGAGCACACCGCGCGCGGCCTGCTTTGCCAGCCATCCGAAGTAACCGGCCGCGGGTAGTGAGAGCACGCACCCAAGCACTGCGGCGAGCAAGGTGCCGGTGGCGGACATGGCCAGGGTTTCCAGCGCCGCGCTGGCCACCGCCTGCAGGTGTGTGGGGGAAAAGTCAGGCTGCAGGAACTCGGCAAAATAGCTTTTGATCTGCTGCAGGCCGTCGGTCGTAAACAAGCCGGAAAAGTCGAGCGCGAGATAGCGGAAGGCGGCAACCACGGCAAAACTGACACTCGCGAGTAGCAGGAGCTTGCTAAACCCTGCAAAACGGTTACTGCGGTTTATTCGGGTTATTCGGTTCATAATAGTCGGGCACGCAGAAGCCGGCTGAGCTGGTCGGCAACCAGCACCAGTAACAGAAACACCAGCAGTATTGCGACGACTTCATCACCCGCGAACATCCTCAGCGACAGCTCCAGCTGTTGTCCCAAACCGCCAGCGCCGACAAAACCCATCACAACAGATGCGCGTAGCGCACACTCCCAGCGATAGACCGTATAGGACAGTATCTCACCGGCAGCGTTGGGGAGTACGCCGTAGAGGAATGCGCTCAAGCGGGGTGCGCCGGCAGCGAGTAGGGCATTGCCCGGGCGGCGA
The DNA here is from genome assembly GCF_020524885.1 of Microbulbifer elongatus. Lineage (GTDB taxonomy): Bacteria > Pseudomonadota > Gammaproteobacteria > Pseudomonadales > Cellvibrionaceae > Microbulbifer > Microbulbifer elongatus_A. The sequence continues at coordinate 2,615 of NZ_JAIVKJ010000007.1, forward strand.
TCAACGGATTCAAAAATCTCGGCGTACACCTTGCCGAGCATGCCGCTGTAGGTAATGGCGATCGCGAGTACACCGGCGCTGGGGCCGAGACCCAGGGCGCGCACCAAAAGCAGCGCCCACACGATCTCCGGCACGCTGCGCAGCACGATCAAACTTGCCCGCACTGGCCAGCGCGTTACGCGGGCAAGTGTGCTCGGTGAGCCATGGGATTCCATCGCCGAGCGCGAGAGCGCACGGGTTGCCAGCAGTGCTGCGCACAGGGCAGCAGGCAAGGCGAGTGCGATACCGGCCACAGCAATCGACAGGCTCTCCAGCGCGGCGCGCCACAACAGGGTGAGAAATACTGAGTCGTGCGCGGGCGGCCATGCGCCTTCGAGCAGGGAGCCCATGGCCTGCGTGCTGTCTCGGTCAAACAGCACGCTCAGATCGAGTTCGCTGAAATGTATTCCGGGCCACAGCAGTAATACTGCCAGCAGGGTTATCAGCGCCCGCGGCAACAGCGCCGGGTCGTGACCTGGCCACGGGTGAGGTGTCGCTGGCTGAATGCTGTTGTGCATAGTATGACGGTGTCTGCGTTAGCAGCGCGGGATGCTGGCTCTAGGTTTGTTGGTCTTAGGTTTGCTGTTTTGGGCGAGAATGCCCGGGCCACAATCGGCACTGCTCAGCTGTTCGTTGGCATAAAGATGGTCGAGCTCCTGTCGGCGGACGTCCGCAGTGGCCTTGTCGAACAGAATCCTGCCGTCGCGCAGGCCGACGACGCGGGGAAAATGTTTCAGCGCCAGCTCCAGGTTGTGCAGGCTGACCAAAAGTGTGGCGTGAGACTGCCGCGCCTCACGGCTAAGCAGCGTCAGGGTATGCTCGGCCAGTACCGGGTCCATGGCCGAAACCGGCTCGTCCGCCAGATAGACTTGAGGCTGTTGGTAGAGGGCGCGGGCAATGGCCACCCGCTGTAGTTCACCGCCGGAACACTGATCACAACGCTCAAACAGTTTTGTGGCCATATCGAGCCTGGCCAGGGTGCTGGTGATGTTGGCTGTATCCAGCGGGTAAAGCAGGTTGAGCAGGCTTTTCAGTCGAGACCACTGGCCAGCGCGTCCGGCAGCGACTGCGGTCAGCACGCGCTGGCGCGGCGGCAGTGGTGGGGATTGCTGAATCAGGCCGATACCTGCGCGCAATTTCTGGCGCGCACCCGAGGCCATTGCCCATGGATCACTACCGAGTACTTGCACCTGCCCGGAGGTTGGTTGTTGCGCGGTCGCCAGCAGGCGAAGCAGGGTGCTTTTACCGGCGCCGGATGGCCCGATGACCGCAAGCTGCTCACCGGGCTCCACCTGCAGGCTGACATCCGTCAGTGCGTGTTCGCGGCTGCGTTTCCCTTTACCGGGAAAGCAGACCTGCGCATCGCGCAGCATCAGACTCACTTCAGCAGGCCTACCGAGCGCGCGGCTTCTTCAATAGAGCGATAATTTTCTGGAGAGGTCGCGATAAAACGCTCCGCTGCCTGCAGGGCGAGAATGGCTTTGTGTTGCGGGTTGGCCGGGTCCAGCGCCAGAAACGCGGCTTTGATCTTCGCGGTAAGGGCCGGGTCCAGGTCGCCGCGTACGGTCCAGTTGTAGTCGAAGTAGGGCGGGGTAGTGGCCAGCACGCGCACCTTGCTTGTATCCACCTTGCCATTGGCCACCAGCTTGTCCCACACCGATGCGTTCAGTACACCGGCGTCGGCCTTGCCGGCCTGTACCCAGGCGGCGGTGGCATCGTGGGCGCCGGAGTAGGCAACGCGGCTAAAGAATTGCTCCGGCTTGATGTTGTCCTGCGCCATAAAGTATCGAGGCATCAGGCTTCCGGAGGTCGAGGAGATCGAGCCAAAAACAAAACTCTTGCCCTGCAGGTCCTGCAGGGTTTTGATGGCCGGATCGGCGGTGATGAATTTGCTGGTGAATGTCTTGTCCTGTTCACGCTGCACCAGCGGAATGGCATCGCCGGTTTTCAGTCGTGCCTGCACAAAGGTAAAACCGCCGAGCCAGGCCAGGTCGACGCGATCTGCAGCGAGGCTTTCCACTACCGCGGCGTAGTCGGTTACCGGGATAAAGCGCACGTCCATATCCAGCTGCTGTTCCAGATATTGTCCCAGCGGTGTGAATTTGCGCAGTAATTCGGTGGGGGCCTCATCGGGAATAGCGGATACCCGCAACACTTGTCGGGTGCTGTCTTTAGCAGGGTCTTCTGCATGAGCGGGCAGGGTAAGACCAAAGGCAAAAAGGATGGGCAGCAGGCACTGTGCTACCAGTGCCAGAGGGCGCTTAAACATGCGAGTTCTCCAGTTCAATAGTGGAAAAAACGATTAACGAATTTTCAGGGTCGGTTGTTCTCTCTGCCGTGTGACCGGGAGAGTGTGTTATTTATTTGGACGCTTGTGCACGCAGGTATTCAACCACTTCCCGTTGATTACCGCGAAACACGATACGCGCGGATTTCTGCTCCAGCTGATAATCGTACATGGGATCATAGTAGTCCCGCAGCAGTGCGGTGATCCACTCACGGTGGCGGTCCACGTTGCCGCTGGCCAGTTGCTGATCCAGTGCCGCCTGCATGATCGCATCCAACTCGCGGTAGCGTTCGCCACCAAGGCGTTTGGTAATGTTGGCGAGGTTCTGGCGCAGGGCGCTGGCGAAGATACCCGGGCCTTCATCGCTGCCGTGCTCGCTAACGAAGTCGTCGCACAGATCGATTACATAGTCTTTTAGAATACGCTCAACGCGTCCCTCCAAACTGTCATCGAGCCACACCAGCGGATATTCACGCATGCCCTGATGCAGGGACAACGGAATCGAACAGCGGCCGATCAGGCGGCTCTCGTCTTCCAATACAAACTGCTGCTGTCCTGCCGCGCGACGCTTGAGCAGGTCCACGGCGAGGTTGTTTTCAAAGGTGATCTGCGCCGGCTGCGGCGTTGCCCGCTTGCCGAAGGTTGAGCCGCGGTGATTGGCGTGTCCTTCCAGATCCACCGCATTGTCGAGCTGGGCGATTACTTCGGTTTTTCCGGTGCCGGTCATACCGCCCACCAGTGTGAACTGGCATTCGCGTACGGCACTTTCGATTTCTTCCAGCAGGAAGGTGCGCATTGCCTTGTAGCCGCCGGTGATGCGGGGGTATTCGATACCGGCTTCGGCGAGCCATTGCTGGCTGATCTGCGAGCGCAAGCCGCCGCGGAAACAGAACAGGTAGCCGTCGGGGTGGGCGCGGGTAAATGCCGCCCAGGCCGCGACGCGCTCGGCCTTCACTTTGCCGCCGACCAGTTCGTGGCCGAGGGCAATGGCGGCCTGCTGTCCTTTCTGCTTGTAGCAGGTGCCGACCTTCTGCCGTTCGATATCACTCATTAGTGGCAGGTTCACCGTATGCGGGAAGGAGCCTTTGTTGAATTCCACCGGCGCGCGCGTGTCGATCATCGGCACATCGTGCAGGAAGATCGCGCGGAAGTCGGCGGTGTCTGGTCTGGCTCGGCTTTTCAGGTTTTCCGCACTCATGCCACGCTCACCGCATAATCCTGTTCGGGGTTTTTGGCGTGCAGCTGGCCAATTGGCGCCAGTTGCAGGCCGAGTTCTGCGGCGGTGGCGAGAAATTCCGCTTCGCCTTCGGGCTCCACCGCCACCAACAGGCCGCCGCTGGTTTGCGGGTCCGAGAGCAGGGGTTGCTGCTGCGCGCTCGCGAGCTGCACGCGGTGGCCGTAGCTGGCGAAGTTGCGCCCGGTACCGCCGGGAATACAGCCCTCGGCCAGATAGTGCTCTACGCCATCGATACGCGGCACGGCGGCGAAATCGATGTGGGCCTGAAGGCCACTGCCATCTGCCATCTCGACAAGGTGCCCGAGCAAGCCAAACCCGGTGACGTCGGTCATGGCCTTCACCCCGGCGATGCGCGCGAAATGGCTGCCGGGGCGATTTAGCTGGCACATCAGGTCGCGGGCTACATTGGCGTCTTCAGTGCGCAGCTTGCCCTGTTTCTCGGCAGTGGTCAGCACACCGATGCCCAAGGGCTTGGTGAGGTACAGTTTGCAGCCTGCAGTTGCGGTGTCGTTGCGCTTGAGCAGGCGCTTCTCCACCACGCCGGTGACGGCGAGACCAAAAATGGGCTCCGGGGCGTCGATCGAGTGGCCCCCGGCCAGGGGAATACCGGCTTCCTCGCACACCGCGCGCCCACCGCGAATCACTTCCCGTGCCACTTCCGGTGCCAGCACATTGACCGGCCAGCCCAGAATGGCGATGGCCATCAGCGGATCGCCGCCCATGGCGTAGATGTCGCTGATGGCGTTGGTGGCGGCAATGCGGCCAAAGTCGAACGGGTCGTCGACGATCGGCATAAAGAAGTCGGTGGTGGACACCACGCCGCGCTCGTCGTCCAGCCCGTATACCGCGGCGTCGTCCCGCGACGCATTGCCCACCCACAAACGTGGATCGGCCAGCTGGGAGCCGCTGCCCGCGAGGATCTGGTCGAGTACCGACGGCGAGATCTTGCAGCCGCAGCCCGCGCCATGGCTGTACTGGGTGAGGCGCACCCGGGAGGGTGCTGTAGAGGCGGCAGGGGTGCCTGTTGAGGCTTCAGGCGTGGATTCGTTCATGGAAGCTCCGGGAGTCATTTGCACCGATTTTACCAGCCGTTGGCGCGTGGATACATTCATCGCCGGCATTTGTAAGCTCCGCTTGAATCCCCTGGAGCAATCCATTTGAATGACCGGTGAGTATATAGGCATTGCCGGCCAGTGCGCTGATCGTTAGGTGTGCTGGTTGCGGTGTTCGCTTTCGGCTTTTTCAGGCTACTTGTTGGGGTGCCATTTGTCGTTCTCGTTTCTGAACCGTGCTGTTTTTCTGACTTGCTGCCGGGTTTTACTGCTGGTTTTTGCCTGCGGTACAGGTAGCGCAATAGCCCAGGAAACCGCCAGTGGCGATCACGTCCAGGTTCGCTGGCTGGCACCGGATACTTTTGGCCCCGGCGAGGAAACCATCGGTTTCTATTTTGAGGTAGACCCAGGCTGGCATGTTTACTGGCGCAATGCCGGGGATTCCGGCGCGGCGCCGCGGTTTGATTTTGCCGGTGCCAGCGGCGAGATTGGCGACATTCTGTGGCCGTTTCCGGTGCGGCTGCCTATCGAGCACCTTACCAATCTCGGTTATGAAGGCGATGTAGCCTATCTGTTTTCCGCCACGCCCGATGCGTCGCGCATGGAAATTGTGGTGAGCCTGGAGTGGCTGGTGTGCAAGGTGGACTGCATCCCCGGTTACGGCAATATGACCCTGTCACGGCCGGTGGCGGATGCTGTGCAATGGCAGCCGCAGGACAAGGCACTGCGGGACCGTTTTGCGGCGCAGGTGCCCGTGACCGTAACCGGCGATAACTTTCCCTGGACCGTCGCCAATGTTTCCGCCGCACCCGATGGCGACACGCTGCAGCTGATACTTGAGGCGGGTGAGGGCGCGGCTGCGCCGGAGATCTTTCCGCTGGATGGCGGTTTGCTTACCGCCCGGGCGCCACAGGTAGAAAAATCAGGCGATACCATCCGCTATACCTTTCAGCGGGTGCCGGGGGCAGTGCTGACGCCGGACACCGGGTTTGTGGTCAGCGACGGTGAGCGCGCCTGGCAGCTGGACGACATTGAAATCCAAGCAGCCGCGACCAGTGCGCCCGGCTCCAGCAATGTGCCCGTGGACGGGGGCCAGCCCCTGTGGTTGCTGGTGCTCGCCGCCATTGCCGGCGGCGCTATTCTCAACCTGATGCCCTGCGTATTTCCGGTGCTGTCGATCAAGCTGTTCGGATTGGTGGGGCCGGAGGCTGCGGCTTCCGGGCGTCTCAAGGAAGGATTACGTTACGCCGCCGGAGTGCTGGTGACCTTCGCCGCACTGGGCGCGCTGCTGCTGGTACTGCGTGCGGGTGGTGCGGCCATCGGTTGGGGTTTCCAGTTGCAGTCAGCGCCGGTGGTGCTGGGGCTGATCCTGTTGTTCTGGGTCATGGCGCTGTCGTTCAGCGGCCTGTATGAATTCGGCCACCACCTGATGAACCTGGCGGGCAACAGCCGCGGTGGTGCCTTTGTCACCGGGGTACTGGCGGTATTCGTCGCCGCGCCCTGCACCGGTCCGTTTATGGGCGCGGCGCTAGGGGCGGCCACGTTATTGCCGGCCTATGGCGCCATGGCAATTTTCCTCGGTCTTGGTGTCGGCCTGGCGCTGCCGTTTGTGTTGCTGTGCGCGTTTCCGGCGTTGCTCAATCGCCTGCCGGCACCGGGCCCCTGGATGGAGACATTGCGACAGTTCCTCGCCTTCCCGCTGTATGCCACGGTAATCTGGTTGCTGTGGGTGCTCGGCCGTCTTGTGGGTGAGAGCGGCTGGCTGATTGGCGCCATGTTGATGCTGGCGGTAGTGTTTGCCTTCTGGCTTGGGCGCCACCAATTCCGCGGTAGCCGCTGGCTTGCCTGGGGCCTGGTATTGGCCGCGCTGGTGATGAGTTTTGGCGCGGCCAACAAACTGCAACAAAATGGCAGCGGATCAAAGGCTGCTCAGGTGACCTCAGATCAAGGCTGGCAGCCCTACAATCGCAACGCGATTGGCCAGGCGCTGGCGCGGAATCAAGCGGTATTTATTGACTATACCGCTGCCTGGTGCATTACCTGCCAGGTGAACAAAAAGCTGGTGCTGGAGTCCGAAGAAGTCGAGACACTGTTCCGCGAAAACGATGTGTATCTGGTGCGTGCGGACTGGACCGATCAGGACCCGGAGATTACCCGAGCATTGGGGGAACTGGGACGCAACTCGGTACCGGTGTATGCCTGGTATGCACCGGGAGAAAGGGAGCCAGTGTTGCTGCCGCAGATTCTGCAAGCAGAAATGATAGAAGCACTTTTCACCGATGAATAATTGTTTGTTCAACCAAAGAGGATACGCAATCGTGAATACTCAGGGTACGAGTGGTAAACGTTCTTTCCGTAAACTCCTGGGCGGCGTCGCCCTGTTCGCGTTACCGGCGCTGGCACTGGCCGTTGCGGTGCCGGGCGAAAAAGCACCGGATTTCAGTGAGGTGGATGCGGCCGGTGAAGTCCGCAGCCTGAAGGACTACGAGGGGCAGTGGCTGGTACTGGAGTGGTTCAATAAGGACTGCCCCTATGTGAAAAAACACTATGGCAGCGGCAATATGCAGGCGCTGCAGAAAAAATACACCGACCAGGACATTAACTGGCTGACGGTGATTTCCTCTGCGAAAGGCAAGCAGGGTTATCTGGAACCGGCGCAGGCGCTGGAAGTGGCAAAAAGCCATAACCTGAGTGCCAGCGCCCCCTTCCTGCTGGATGCCGATGGCAGCATGGGGCGCGCCTATGGTGCCAAGACCACGCCGCATATGTTTATCATCAATCCGGAAGGTGAGGTGGTTTATGCCGGCGCTATCGATGATAACGACTCTGCCAACCCCGCGGTGATTCCAAAATCCGCCAACTATGTGGCGACGGCACTGGACGAGTCCATGGCTGGCAAAGCGGTGAAAACTGCTTCATCGCGTGCCTATGGTTGTAGCGTAAAATACTGATTATTCAGGCATGTAAAGAAAAAGGGCTCCGCTTGCGGAGCCCTTTTTTGTTTGTAGCGTTCGCGCGTTACAGAGTACTCAGGGTTTCGGTCATGGCGCGAGTCAGGTGCGTCAGGTCTTCGGACTCGATAATGTACGGCGGCATGGTGTACACCAGCTTGCCAAAAGGTCGTAGCCAAACGCCGCGCTTGATCAGGCTTTCCTGCAGCGTACGGTTATCCACAGGCTGTTTCATTTCCACGACACCAATTGCCCCGAGCACGCGCACGTCGGCTACGCCAGCCGCACTTTTCAATGGTTCCAGCTCTTTTTTCAGCTGGGTTTCAATCTTCTGTACTTGCTGTTGCCAATTGCGTTGCAACAGCAATTCGATGCTTGCATTGGCTACCGCACACGCCATGGGGTTACCCATGAATGTTGGGCCGTGCATAAACACCCCAGCTTCGCCGGTACAGATACCGTTGGCGACCTTATCGGTGCAGAGGGTGGCGGCCATGGTCATGGTGCCGCCGGTGAGGGCTTTGCCGAGAGTGAGGATGTCGGGGCAGATATCTGCGTGCTCGCAGGCAAACATTTTGCCGCTGCGGCCAAAGCCGGTGGCAATTTCGTCGGCAATCAGCAGCAGGTCGTATTGATCGCAGAGGTCGCGGACTTTGCGTAAATACGCCGGGGAATAAAAGCGCATGCCACCGGCGCCCTGGACGATGGGCTCGAGGATTACTGCGGCCAGTTGCGGGTGGTTCTGTTCGATCAGTTGTTGCAGTTCGGCGATGTCTTCATCACTACAGGGTTGGTCGAACTTTGGTTCTGGCGCGGGGGCAAAAATATGCTGGGTAAGCTGGCTGGCGAACAGGTGGTGCATGCCGTTTACCGGGTCGCAGGTGGCCATGGCGCCAAAGGTGTCGCCGTGGTAGCCGTTGCGCAGTGCCAGCAGCCGGTTTTTTTCCGGTTTTCCCTGGGATTGCCAGTATTGCAGGGCCATTTTTATGGCGACTTCGACGGAGACGGAGCCGGAGTCGGCGAGAAAGACTTTCTGCAGGGGCTCGGGAGTGAGCTCGACGAGCTTTTTGCAGAGTTCGATGGCGGGTTCATGGGTGAGGCCGCCGAACATGACGTGACTCATTTTTTCCATCTGGCTTTGCATGGCGGCGTTCAGTTCGGGAACGTTGTAGCCGTGCAGGGTGCTCCACCAGGAACTCATGCCGTCGATCAGTCCGCGGCCGTCTTCCAGAAAGATTCTTATCCCCTCTGCTTTTGCGATGGGGTAAACCGGTGGGGGATTGATCAGGGAGGAATAGGGGTGCCAGATATGGTTTTTGTCGAACTCTAAATCCATCATGGTTTTTGTGGGTGGTGTTCTTTTACAGGTGGATGGCGGCCGGTCGCCGGGTATTCATTTTCAGAACCGCTGTGTATACATCCCTGTACGCTGCGTCGGCGACGTCCCTGTCGCCGACGCTTCTGAAAATGAATCCCCAGCGCCCGGCCTTCTCATTTAAGTCTTGTACTTCGTAAGCGGGTTCTACGTCGTCATTCTGGCGAAGGCCAGAATCCAGCGCTACGAAAGTCGTGTCACGCTAGCTCGCGCAACACTTTCAGCGGTGGCTGACTAACCGCACTGCGACACGCCAGCGTTCCGGCGGTGCCAACAAGCAACGCACCCACAAGCGGGCCGAGTATCCACAACCCCGGGTGAAAGTTAAACGGCAACTCAAACACGCGCTGTGAAAGCACCGCCAGTGTCGCCTCAGTACCAAAAGCTGCAAGCAGTCCCGCGGCAATTCCCAGTAATCCGAATTCGATCATCAGGCTGCGAATAAGCAGTTGCCGGCGGCCGCCCAGTGTGCGGATGACGGCGGCTTCCTGCAAGCGTTCGGCGATGCTGGCGCGTACGCCGGCGATCAGCACCAGTACCCCGGCGATGAGCATGAGGGCAAGGACGGATTCGATGGCGATGGCGACCTGGCCGATGGTTTCGCGGATGTTTTCCAGGATCTTGTCCAGTTCGATGATGCTGACGCTGGGGAAGTTTTTCACCAGTTCGTTGACGAACAGTTTGTCTTCCGGCGGCAGGTAGAAGCTCTGGATGTAGGTGGCCGGGAAGTTGTCGAGGCTTCCGGGGGCGAACAGCATGAAGAAGTTGGGGCGCATGCTGTTCCAGTCGAGGGTGCGCAGGCTGGTGATGGTGGATTCAGTCTCCAGACCGCCAATGGAGAAGCGCAGCACATCGCCCATTTCCAGGCCAAGGCGCGCGGCGACTTCGACTTCGACCGATACGCCCTCGGTGAGATTTTCATTCCACCATTCGCCGGCGACGATTTTGTTGTCGGCGGGGAGGGTGTCGGTCCAGCTGAGGTTGAGTTCGCGGCGGATGGCGCCGTCGGTGTTTTCGCGCTCGGTGACCGGGGTGCCGTTCACGGCGATCAGGCGGCCGCGCACCATGGGATAGAACTCGGTGCCCTCGAGATTCTTGTCTTCCACTTTCTGTTTTACACCGTCCAGTTCGTAGGGGGCGATGTTGACGAGGAAGTGGTTGGGGGCGTTTTCCGGCAGCTGCATTTTCCATTCGTCGATCAGCGCGGTGCGCGCGTAGAACATGGCGAGCATGGCGAGCAGGCCGGTGCCGAAGGCGGCGATCAGCAGGGTGTTAAAGCCGGCGCGGCGCTGCAGGCTGCCAAGTGCGATACGCCAGCTGCCGCCGAGGGCGGCGAGTCTGCCGCGGACCAGCAGGCGATTTACCACGGCACTGCCGGCGACCAGCAGGCCGAGTCCGGCGAGCAGGGCGGCGGTGGTGGCGAGACTGCCGGAGAGCCACCAGATCAGCAGCAGCATGGACAGCGGCCCGGGGATGAGCCCGAACCATTCGCGTTTGTCCGGGTTGCTCCAGTCCTGGCGCAGGGTCTGCATCGGGTCGGTCTGGGCGAGACGGAACAGGGGCGGCAGGGCAAAGCCGATAACACAGGCGAGGCCGGTGGCGATACCCACCAGCAGTGGCTGCCAGCTGCTTGGCGGTGGCGTGACCGGGAAGAAGCCGGCGAGCAGGTTTACCGCCTGGGACTGCACGAAGGATCCAATGGCGAGGCCGGCTACGGTGGCGATGATGGCGAGCGCGCTCATCTGGCCGAGATAGATACCGAGGATTTTGTTTTTGCCGGCGCCGAGGCTTTTCATGACCGCCACATAGTTGGCATGGCGCAGGCCATAGCGGCGCGCGGCGAGGCCGACGGCGACGCTGGCCAGCAGCACTGCGAGGCTGGCTGCCAGGTAGAGGAAGCTCTCGGCGCGCTCGAGGGTTTTGGCAACCCGTGGCTGGCCTTCTTTCAGGTCGGTGATGTGTTCGTGCAGGGTGAGTTTGGGGCGCAGCCACGTGAGATAGCTTTCCAGTGCGGCGTCGTCACCGGCCAGCAGGTAGCGGTAATTTACGCGGCTGCCGGGCTGCAGAATGTTGGTGGCGGCGAGGTCGCTGGTGTGCATCATCACTCGCGCACCCATGGAAAACAGGTTGGCGCCACGGTCCGGTTCGTGGTCGATGATGCCGTCGATAGTGAAGCTGCCGTCGCCCAGCTGTAGCTGGTCACCGATCTCCAGTTGCATCAGGGGTAGCAGGCGGGCCTCCAGCCAAACGTTGCCTGGGCGCGGGCCTTGCTGCACGACTTTTGATTGGGCTTCGACCTGCGCACGCATTTCCAGGTGGCCCACCAATGGGTAGCCGTCACTTACTGCTTTTACCGAGGCAAACTGGAATTCGTCGCCAGCGGAGAGCATGGAGGCGAAGGTGACGGTTTTGGCGCGTTCCAGCCCGAGGTCGTCAGCCTTGTCCAGCCATTCCTGGGGTACTTCCTTGCTGCTTTTCAGCACCCGCTCGGCGGCCAGAAAACTCTGGGACTGGATGTGCATGGCCCGGGTCAGGCGGTCGGAGAAGTGGGCGATGGCGGTGACGCAGCTTACCGCCAGGATCAGCGCAGTGGCGATCAGCGCAAGCTCGCCGCCGCGCCAGTCGCGGCCGAGTAGTCGGAGTGGCAGCATCAGGCGGACACCTCCGCCTGATCACCGAAGTAGCTGTCCGGGATATCGGCAGTGGTAATTTCGCCCGCGGCCATGCGCAGGTGGGCACCGCAGCGTTCGGCGAGTCGTTGTTCGTGAGTTACCAGCACCAGGGTGGTGCCGGTCTCGGCGTTGAGGTTGAACAGCAGGTCGATCACCTTTTCGCCGTTGTGGGCGTCGAGGCTGCCGGTGGGTTCGTCGGCGAACAGAATGCCATTGCCGGTGTCTTTATCATTGCCGGCGATACTACAAAACGCGCGGGCAATGGCGACCCGCTGTTGCTCGCCGCCAGAGAGCTGGCGCGGGTAGTGGTGGAGGCGGTGGCCGAGGCCAACGCGCTCGAGGAATTCCTCGGCCCGTTTGCCGGCGTTGCGCTCACCGCGAAGTTCGCTCGGCAGCATGACGTTTTCCCGCGCGGTGAGGCCGGGCAGCAGCTGGAAGGTCTGGAATACGAAGCCGACACAGCGGGCGCGCAGTGCGGCGCGCTGCTCTTCGTCCATGGCGGTGATGTCTTCGCCGGCGAGCCAGATCTTGCCCTCGGTGGGGCGGTCGAGACCGGCGAGCAGGCCCAGCAGGGTGGATTTGCCGGAGCCGGAGGCGCCGGTAATGGCAAGGCTCTGGCCGGCAGGGAGTTGCAGGGAAATGTCGTTCAGCAAGGTAAGTGGGCCTTCACTGGTGCTGACGCGGTGGTGGAGATTTTCGGCTTTGAGCATCACTGACATGGAAAGTCCCTGAAAATTCGGCAAAATGTGCTTTAGATTCGTAGTGGAGAGTATGACATGGCGGCAGTTTTTTTCCGGGCTTTTGCGGCCGATTTTGTCCCGCGTGGCCTGCTGTTCGTCGCGCTGGTCACATCTTTGTACGCAGGCTTTGTGCGGGCGGATGGCTCAGTGGGTGCGGCGGATGCTGCCGATGAGAAACAGACACTGGTGATTCTGGGGGACAGTATCAGTGCGGCCTACGGCCTGGATGAGCGCGAGGGCTGGGTACAGTTGTTGCGCAAGCGGCTGGCGGATAGGAGTCTGGCGGTTGATGTGGTGAATGCCAGTATTAGCGGTGAGACGTCCGCCGGTGGGCTGACCCGCTTGCCGCGGCTGCTGGCCGAACATTCGCCGGACTACCTGGTGGTGGAGCTTGGCGGTAACGATGGCCTGCGCGGCTACCCGCCACGGATGTTACAGAGCAATCTCCAGCAGATGGTGAAGCTGGCCCGGGAGGGCGGCGCTGAAGTGCTGTTGCTGGGTATGCAGATGCCGCCGAACTACGGCAAGGCGTATACCAAGGCGTTTGCGGCGGTGTACCCGAAGGTGGCGGCGGCAGAGCAGGTGCCTTTGATTCCGTTCTTCCTGGAGCCGGTGGCGCTGGAGGAAGGGGCGATGCAGACGGATGGCATTCATCCGACGGCAAAGGCGCAGCCGGCACTGCTGGAGCATGTGTGGCCCTGTCTGGAAGCCATATTGAAAGGCAATGAGGACGTTCGGTCCGATAGCCTGTGCACTTCTTGATCGGAAAGCGTACAATCGCGACCTGATTTTTCCCGGGGCCCTTTAATTTGGGGCTCCGTAGGTGGTTTCGCTTCGTAGCTGGTTCGGTGGCGGCACTGCTGCCGGGCAAGCCTTTGCGGGACACGCTACGAGTTCATCCATGAACGCTCGGCTGTGGCCATCCATGGCCACAGACGGTCCCGCAAAGGCTTGCCCGGCATCAGTGCCTTCGCATCCGAGTTTGAGCTTCGTACTCATATTTTTGTAAGTTGGGCAAAGCGGTAAGCGCCCCCAACTTCGCGCCCAACAAATTGCTGTTCTGTATTTGAGATTTACCCCATGTCTGATCTGGAAAACCGCCGCGAGCGGCTGGAATTCAACAAGCTGCAAAAGCGTCTGCGCCGCAATGTGGGCAAGGCGATCGCTGACTTCAATATGATTGAAGAGGGCGACAAGGTGATGGTGTGCCTGTCGGGCGGTAAGGATTCCTATGCGATGCTGGAAATCCTGATGAACCTGCAGAAGACGGCACCGGTGCACTTTGAGCTGGTGGCGGTGAATATGGATCAGAAGCAGCCGGGTTTCCCGGAGCATATTCTGCCGGAGTATCTGCAGTCCATCGGGGTGCCGTACCACATTGTGAATAAAGACACTTACAGTGTGGTGAAAGAGGTGGTGCCGGAAGGTAAAACCACGTGTGGACTCTGCTCCCGTCTGCGCCGCGGCACCCTCTATGGTTTTGCCGAGGAGATTGGTGCGACCAAGGTGGCACTGGGGCACCATAAAGACGATATCGTCGAGACGCTGTTTCTGAATATGTTTTACGGTGGTCGCCTGAAGGCGATGCCGCCGAAACTGCGGGCGGATGATGGGCGCAATATTGTGATTCGTCCGCTGGCGTATTGCCGCGAGTCGGACCTGGTGGATTTTGCCGAGTACAAGAATTTCCCAATCATTCCGTGCAACCTGTGCGGGAGTCAGGAGAATCTGCAGCGGCAGATGATCAAGGGTATGTTGAATGACTGGGACAAGAAGTTTCCCGGTCGTAGCGATAATATCTTCGCGGCATTGACCAGGGTTTCGCCGTCACAGCTGGCGGACCGGGATCTGTACGATTTCGAGAGCCTCGAGCTGGACCGTTCTAAACCCGCGCCTGAGGTGGACGCGCGCGCGATCGAGCAGTACGTGGACTCCTGGATTCCTGCCGATGCGCGTGAGGAGAAGGTTGAGCCGGTGCAGCCGATGTATATCGAGGCGCGCAACCTGTAGTCGACGGCGGTTCGTCTTCTTCGATTAACAGGGTATCGTTGTTCGCAGCCGTGGCATTTGCCGCGGCTGTTTTGGTTTTGGGGTCCAGTTTTTTCTCGGGATTGATCAGTTTGCTATAGCTGTCCACAAAATCCCGCAAGCTGGCGCTGGGGCCGTGGTGGAAGTGTTTTTTCCACAGTTTTGCCATTTTAGGCAGATCGGTACTTTCCACTTTGTCCACACCGGCGGCGCGATAGATCAGCCAGGCGATGGCAGTGGCGTAGCGCAGGTTGGTGGCGAGCTCTGCGTGGGGGTGTTGGAGGAAATCTCGCTGGCTGGCGAGTCCGCGCACTTTGGAGGCGAGAGCCGGGAAGTTGATCAGGTATTTATCCCAGACTTGTCGATGGGTGCTGGGAAGTATCTGGAATATCCCCATGCCGTGGCGGCTACCCAGTTTGAGGTGAAACCCGAGCTCGGATTCCTGCGCTGCGGTGCCAAGTAAAAGGGCTTCCATACCCGGTGACCAGGCACGTAACTGCTTTAGTGTGGGACGAACGACGAGCATGCGCAGTTCGTTCAGACAAATACCCATAATGCTTTTAAGGTTCCCTTACTACCTGTTCGGAAAGTGCCGCTCCATAGCGTTTTCAATACGTTATCGAAGTTCGTGTTTTACATGTTCATCGCGTTGCCGAGGTATGCTTTCACGCAACTCATACCCATGGTTTAGTTTGCGGATTGAGCAAACGCCAGCAAATGGGTAGATTTACGCGCAATAAAGACCAATAACGCCGGATTCAGCATACGCTTCAGCGAAGCGTGGCTTTATCTGCCAATTCTGACGGGGAAATCTACATGTCCGGACAGTGGCTTGTCGCCTTAACGTTTATTGCCTATCTGGCCCTGATTGTTGTCATTGGCGTTTACGCCTACCAGCGCACCAAAAATGCCAGTGATTACTTTCTGGGTGGCCGCTCTCTGCCGCCGGCGGTAGCGGCGCTCAGTGCGGGGGCATCGGATATGAGCGGCTGGCTGCTGCTGGGCCTGCCCGGCGCTGCCTATGCGAGTGGTCTCTCTTCCGGGTGGATCGCCATTGGCCTGTTCAGCGGCATCCTGCTGAGCTGGGTCACCATGGCGAGACGCCTGCGAATTTATACCTATGCGCTGGACGATTCGCTGACGGTGCCGGCCTACCTGCACCGTCGTTTCAATATGGGGCACCCTTACCTGCGTACAATCTGTGCGTTTTTCATTCTGCTGTTTTTTCTGTTTTATGTGGCGTCCGGACTGATCGCGGGCGGCAAGTTGTTTGAAACGGTATTTGGCTGGGACTATCAGTGGGCGGTGGTGATTGGTGCTATCGCCGTCATTTCCTACACGCTATTTGGTGGCTTCCTGGCGGTGAGCTGGACCGACGTATTTCAGGGGCTGTTGATGAGTCTGGCGCTGGTGATCGTGCCCGTCATGGTGATTTCGGACGAGGGTGGCCTGGGCAGCGCGGTTGCATCCATGCGTCAGCAGCATCCGGAGCTGATGCACTGGATGACCGACAGCTCCGGCACGGCGCTGGGCGTCGCGGCCATTCTGAGTTCTCTTGCGTGGGGCCTGGGTTATTTCGGCCAGCCGCACATTCTGGCGCGCTTCAAGGCGCTTAGGCACCCGGACGACATGCCAGTGGCCGCTACGGTAGCGGCGGTCTGGTCTCTGGCGGGTTTTCTCGGCGCCATGTGTGTCGGCCTGTTTGGTCATCTGGAGCTGGCGCAGACGCTGCCGGACGGCGAGCGTATTTTCATGGCGTTGGTGGAGTCCCTGTTCCACCCCCTGGTTGCCGGCATTCTGCTGGCGGCGATCCTGTCAGCGATCATGAGTACGGCGGATTCCCAGCTTTTGGTATCGTCGGCGGCGCTGGCGGAAGATATTTACCACGTGTGGTTTGGCAAAAAGGCCAGTTCGGAAAGTATCGTGAAGGTGGGCCGCTGGGCGGTGGTGGCGTTGTCGCTGATTGCGGTCGGTGTGGCCATGGACCCGGATTCCAAGGTGCTCGACGTGGTGGCCTATGCGTGGGCAGGGTTGGGCGCGGCATTTGGCCCGACGATACTGATTAGCCTGTTCTGGTCGCGAATGACCGGTGCAGGCGCGATTGCCGGGGTACTCGTCGGGGGTATAACCGTTGTTGTCTGGAAACAGCTCTCGGGTGGCCTATTCGATATATACGAGCTGTTGCCCGGCTTTGTGCTCTCCGCAGCTGCTATTGTTTTAGTAAGTGCTTTGACGCATTGCCCCGACGAAATATCAACGCGCCACCGTCAGTTGCTGGGGCAAAAGCAGTAATCGATCATCGCACATGCGCAGGACTGCGCGTATGACCGGTGGTGCCTGTGGTTGGAGTATAGAGAGTGATCGAAGTACACCTCGGTGATATCACTCGGTTGCACGTGGATGTAATCGTCAATGCAGCCAACCAGAGGCTACTCGGCGGCGGCGGTGTCGATGGTGCCATTCATCGCGCCGCCGGCCCGGAGTTGCTCGAAGCCTGCCGCCAGATTGGCGGTTGCCCGGTGGGCGAGGTTAGGGCCACACCGGGTTATCGCCTCCCGGTTAAGCGAATTTTTCACACTGTTGGCCCGGTCTGGCGCGGCGGTAACCTGGGCGAGCCGGAGTTACTGGCCAGTTGTTACCGCCAGTGTCTGGCTCTGGCCCGCCGCGAACACATCCACTCCATTGCGTTCCCTGCCATCAGTTGCGGTGTTTACGATTATCCCCCGGAACTCGCCGTCGAAATTGCCGTGGAGCAGGTTCAAAATCACCTGGACCGCGACGATGGACCTCGTCATGTCATATTTTGTTGTATCGATGAAGATATGGCCGAGCTGTATCGCATGCAGTTGGATGCGTGTGTAAGACGCTGATACAACTGAAAATGTAACCCGCTTTGCGACCGTCATCTGCGACTAACGGTTAAAGGTGACGGCACCTCTGTGACTATTTGGTCAAATCTGGTTCTGCTGTACCATTCCTGAAGCCATCCCAGTCCAATAACAATCAAGGCGAGGTAGACCATGCGCACAGCAGAGCAGTGGTTCAGCGAATATGGCGAGAGCCACCAGAATTCCACCAACAAGGCCATTCATTGGGTGGCGGTTCCGCTGATTTATTTAACAGTGGTGGGGCTTTTCTGGTCTATTCCCCAACCCGAATGGATGGCGGTCTTGCCCTGGCTCAATTGGGCCGTGGTCGCGCTGGTACCTGCAATCCTGTTTTATGTAGTGATGTCATTCCCGCTGGCGCTGGGGATGATTGCCCTGTCTCTGCTCTGCCTGGGTGCCTGTAGTGCGCTGGAGCGTGCCGGTTACAGTGTGCTCTGGTGGTCTGTGGGCGTGTTTGTGGTGATGTGGGTGTTCCAGTTTATCGGGCACCATATCGAGGGCAAGAAACCATCCTTCCTCAAAGATATCCAGTTCCTGCTGATCGGCCCGGCTTGGGTGATCGGCTTTTTGTATCGCAAGCTGGGAATTTCCTACTGAGCAAGTTCAGGAGGTAGCAGGGCGCTGCTACCTGTAAACGTTCTTGTGCCCGGGTTCAGTGGTGGGATGTCTGTTCGGGATCTCCCGCCGAACCTGTCTGTTCTTCTTTCTTTCCTCTGTGTATTTTTTCGCGAGCGCCCTGGACGATCTTGAAAAAGATCGGCACCAGTAGGGTGCCTGCGATACACGCCATAATGGTTCCGCCCATCACTGCGGTGCCGAGTGAAACCCGGCTTGCAGCACCGGCACCTGACGCGATGACCAGGGGAATGGTGCCCACCACAAACGAGAGGGTTGTCATGATCACTGGGCGGAAGCGCAATTTTGCCGCGGTTACTGTTGCCTCGTGTAGCGGCAACTTTTCCACTTCCCGTTGTGATTTACCAAATTCGACAATCAGGATTGCGGTCTTCGCAGCCAGTGCCACCAACAGCACCAGACCAATCTGACCGTACAGGCTGAGAGGCTCGCCGGCAATTATCAGTGCGCCAATGGCGCCGACAATGGCGATGGGTACCGACAGGATAATCGCGAACGGCGTCATGAAGGACTCATAAAGCGCGGCCAGGAACAGGAAGGTGAAGATCAGGGAGAGTACCAGGGCGATGGTGGAGGCGTTCCCGGCCTGGCGCTCCTCGTAGCTGGAATCGGACCAATCGAATTTGAAGCCGGCGGGCAGTGTTTCTATCGCCACCCGTTCGAGTGCGTTCATCGCATCGCCGGAGCTGTAACCTCCGGCGACATTCGGCCCGCCGCTAATTTTCGCTGCGTCATAGGTGTTGTAGCGTTTCAGGGTAACCGCGCCGAGTATCGGCTCGGTGCTGAGAATGGCGGGCAGCGGCACCGGCTCGCCTTTTTTGTTGGTGATATAGATTTTTTCCAAATCCCTTTCCTGCTGCCGGAATCGGGATTCAGCCTGCACCATGACCTTGAAGGTTTTGTTGTACAGATTGAAATCGTTGACATAGATGGCGCCGAGCTGGGTTTGCAGGGTGAGAAAGATATCGCTGATTTTTATCCCCAGCGTTTTCGCTTTCACACGGTCAATGTCCAGGCGGATCTGTGGCGAGCCAGCTTTGAAGATTGAGAAGGCGCGAGCGATTTCCGGTTGTTCGGTGGCCGCCGCGGAAAAGTCTTGAACTACCCGGAACAGTTCCTGGGCGCCCACACCTTGCGTATCTTCGAGCATAAAGGAGAAGCCGGCCATGGCACCGAGACCGGGAATTGCCGGCGCTCCGAATACCAGCACCTGAGCCTCGGGTAGCTGCGCGAACTGTGCTTGGTATTTCTTTTGCAAGGCCTGCTGCGATACCTCGGGTGATGTGCGCTCATCCCAGGGCTTCAGTTTTGCGATAACCATGCCGGCATTGGATTGCAGCATCACGTTCAGCAGGCTGAAGCCATTCACTGACAATACTTTGTCGATAGCCGGATCTTGCATCAATGCTTCGTTGATCTCATCGATCACCGCAGCCGTGCGCTCCAGGGCAGCGGCCTCGGGCAGTTGCACGTCAACCATGAAAAACCCTTTATCCTCATCGGGGATAAAGCTTTTGGGAACAGACTGGAACAACAGGAACAGGCAGACGAACAGGCCGGCAATAATGGCGAGGCTCAGTAAAATATGGCGGGCGAGCCAGTCCACAATTTTGAGGTAACCGCCGGCAATTTTCTCAAATCCCCAGTTGAAGCCGCGGATCACCGCGTTAGGCTTGTGATGCCCCTCTTTCAGTACGGTTGAGCACAAGGCCGGGCTCAGTGTCAGGGCATTGATCATGGAGATCAGTACAGAAACCGTAATTGTGGTGCCGAACTGACCGAACATGCGGCCGGTCATCCCCGGTAACAGCATGGTCGGTCCGAACACTGCAAGCAGGACCATAGATGTGGCGACAATGGGGCCCGATACCTCTTGCATGGCCTTGGCCGTGGCCGCGCGCTTGTCGAGACCTTCCTCGTGCATGATGCGCTCGACATCCTCAACCACGATGATGGCGTCATCGACCACTACCCCGATGGCGAGGATCAAGCCGAACAGCGTAACCGTATTGATGGTCATGCCCATGGCATAGAGGACGCCGAGTGTGCCGATGATGGATACCGGCACCGCCAGGGTCGGCACCAGCGCGGCGCGCACGTTACCCAGGAACAGGTAGGTGACGATAATCACCAGGATCACCGTCATGATCAGGGTCATGACGGTTTCTTCCAGTGAAACGGCAATAAACTCGGTGGTGTCGTGACCAATGACCGCTTCAACGCCTTCGGGAAAATATTGGGAGAGCTCCTCCACCTTGGCCTTGACGTTCCCGGCCACTTCCAGTGCATTGGCGTCCGACAATTTGTAAATGGCGAGCAAGACACCGGGCCCGTTATTGTATTCGCCGTACCCTTTGTAAATCTGGGCGCCGAGCTCCACCCGCGCGATATCCCTGACGCGGACCACACCGCCACTTTCATCGGCGCGCAGTACGATATCGCCGAATTCTTCCTCTGAGTTCAGGCGGCCTTTGGTGGTGAGTACGTACTGGAACTGGGTGGATTCGGGTGATGGCGGCGTGCCCAGCTGACCCACAGCGGCCTGGATGTTCTGCTCCCGTATCGAAGCGAGCACTTCCGGTACCGAGATTTCCAGGTTCGCCATCTTGACCGGGTCCAGCCAGATCCGCATACCGTAATCGAGCGGACCGATGATTTTCGCCTCACCAACTCCGGGTACGCGCGCAAGTTCGTTGAGCAGGTTGAGGGAGGCAAAGTTGGACAGAAAGACGCCGTCAAAGCGATCGTCCGGGGAGAAGAGGTTTACCACCATTAACATGTCGGAGGAGCGTTTGCGCACCTTGATGCCGCGCTTCAACACCTCCGGGGGGAGGGAGGGCTCTGCCAGTGCGACCCGGTTCTGCACGTCCACCTGCGCCATGTCGGCATCGGTATCCATGTCGAAGGTCATGAACAGGGTGTAGGTGCCGTCGCTGCCGGAGTTCGAGGTCATGTACACCATGCCTTCGGCGCCATTGACCTGCTCTTCGATGGGAATTGCGACGGCGTTTTTGACCGTCTCCGCATCCGCCCCCGGATAAACGGCGACCACCGAAATTTTCGGTGCAGCGATATCCGGATACTGGTCCACCGGCATTACGATCGCCGCAAGCGCGCCCATAAATGTGATCAGAATGGCAATCACAAACGCGAAGCGCGGACGCTTGATAAACAGGTGGGTAGGCTCACTCACAGATCACGGTCCCGAGTTACTTGCCGGTGTCGTGGGGGGTATATACATCCCCCGGCTGATTTCGCTGTCTCGCTTCCATCGTCGCCTTCTGGTACTCGCGGAACGCTTCGCGCTCTTTGCGCAGTTGCTCGCGCAGGGAATAGGGCGGGGGGCGCAGGTTTGGTGGCGCCGGGTCATCCAGTTGTTTGATGTCGACAGCGGTCATTTCCACTTCATCGCCCGGGCTGACTTTTTGCAGGCCTTCGACGAGCACACGGTCGCCCACCTTGAGTCCTTTCCGCACCGCCCAATTGGGCCCTATGCGCAGACCGACTTCGATATTTGCCCGTTTGACCTTTTTTTCATTGTCCAGCAGATAGACATAATGCCCCTGTTGATCCTGGGAGACGGCTTTCTGCGGAATGACGATGCGCACCACTTCCTCCAGCAGTTTGCCGCGCAGAGTGACATTTTCCTTGGGGAGCAGCAGACCGTCAGGATTGTGGAACAGGATGCGTGCAGCGACGGTGCCGCGAGTAGCCGCGGCGGTGGCATCCCAGGAAAAAAACTCTCCCTTGAATGGGTACACGGTACCCCCTGGTAACTCGATGTAGAGCTCCATATTCGGGATGGCGCGACCCTGCTGTTCCAGCTTCTCCACCGCCGCGTAAAACTCGTTGTAGGCTTTCTGGCCAATGTGGGCGAGGACATAGACCGGGTCTATTTTGACCAGCTGCGTAATCGGCACAGAATTGGGCAGGATGAAAAAGTCTCCCACAGCGTAATTGGGGTGGCCCGTGCGCCCGGAAAATGGCGCGTATATCGATGTATGGGAAAGGTCCTGCTTGGCCTGTCTCAGCGTGGTCTGGGCTGTGTTGAGCTGTGCCTCCGCCGCCTGCATATCGGATTTGGCGGTGTCGAAGTCTTTTGCCGAGATGTATCCCTGCGGACGCAGGTCCCGTGCACGCTCGAAGTTCGCCCGTGTTTCCTCGAAGTTAGACAGTGCTTCAGTGACCTGGGACTCAGCCGTGGCAACGGCCGTTTCAAAGGGATAGGGGTCCAGTCTTACGAGCTCTTCGCCCTGTTCGAAAAATTTACCCGGCTCGATGTTCTGGTACAGAATCCTCGAAGCGACAATGGGGAAAATCTGCGCCGTTTCCACTGCTTCCACCACCGCAGGTACTTCAAAACTCGGTCTGAAGCTCATGCGCTTGGCTTCGACAACCTCCACCTTTTTCGGCGGGGGTGTGGGTTTCGCCGCCTCCTTATCCCCGCAGCCAACGGACAACAGGCAGGCGGCGAATACAAGATTCCGCAAGCGGCACGTGTTACGTAAGGATTGGTACATCATTTCCCGCAACTTGAGTGAATAGATCTATCTCTATTTATCCTAGAAGGCGGGGACCGAACCGGTGGCGGGCAACGCGGCAGTTGGCGCGTTATTTATCCGTATTCAGCGGTTGTAGTGTACCGGTACCTCCAAAGTCTCCTTGACCTGCTCCATTACTACGTAGCTGGTGCACTCCTGAACCTCCGGCAGGGTCAGCAGTGTTTCTCCGTAAAATTTTCGGTAGGCCGTCATATCTGCGACTCGAGCCTTGATCAGGTAATCAAAACTGCCCGATACCAGATAGCACTCTTGTACTTCCGGAAGTTCAGAGACCGCACTGCGAAACGCCTCGAACGCGTCTTGCGCGGAACGATTGAGGCGGATCTGCACGAACACCACCAGAGCGGCATCCAGGAACTCGGGATTGATCAGCGTGGTGTAGCCCTGAATGACACCATCGGATTCCATTTTCTTGACCCGTTCTACGCAGGGGGTGGCGGTCAGGCCCACCTGGCGGGCCAGCTCGGCATAGCTGGTGCGGCCGTTCTTCTGCAGTACGCGAAGAATGTTGCGGTCGATGGTGCTGAGTTCGTTGGCGCGGCGTTTCATGGGCTCTGTTCACTCTCGGGCTGACTGGTGGATTCCACTACTTTGTTCTGGCGTTGGATACCTTTTGCGCAGTGGATACCCAGTGGAATCTGCGGCTTGACTTGGCTGTAGCGCAATTTTCGGTTCTGTTTGGCTAAAAAGCGTACTTTGCGCCAAATAACTAGTGGATTCCACTGATGATATCCAAAAATTTGTAAAGATCCACTTGAAAGAGGTGCTTATACTGCGGGAATCCAACAAAAGAAGACGCGTATTTGATTACGCGGATGCAGAGTACTAGGAGAAGACGTTATGTTGATCGGTGTTCCAAAAGAGATTAAAAACCACGAGTACCGCATCGGCCTGACTCCCGCCAGCGTTCGTGAGCTGGTTGGTCACGGCCATGAAGTAGTCGTGCAGAAAGACGGCGGTTCAGCCATCGGCTTTACCGACGAAATGTATGAACAGGCTGGCGCCAAGATCATCGATACCCCGGAAGAGATCTTTGCCACCGCGGACATGATCGTGAAGGTAAAAGAGCCTCAGCCGCACGAGTGCGAGATGCTGCGCCCGGGCCAGCTGCTGTACACCTACCTGCACCTGGCACCCGATCCCAAGCAGACCGAGCTGCTGGTTAAGTCTGGTGCCACCTGTATTGCTTACGAAACCGTAACCGACCGCGCAGGCGGCCTGCCGCTGCTGGCACCGATGTCTGAAGTTGCCGGTCGTATGTCCGTACAGTGCGGTGCGCACCACCTGGAAAAAGCTCAGGGCGGTCTCGGCGTACTGCTGGGCGGTGTACCCGGTGTAGCCCCGGCCAAAGTGCTGATTATCGGCGGTGGTGTAGTAGGTACCCAGGCGGCCAAGATGGCGCTGGGTATGGGTGCCGATGTGACCATCCTCGATCGCTCCCTGCCGCGCCTGCGTCAGCTGGACGATATCTTTGGTGGCGCTGTGCGCACCGAATACTCCACCAACGATGCCATCGAGAAGCACGCGCTGGAAGCTGACCTGGTTGTCGGTGCGGTGCTGATCCCGGGCGCTGCGGCACCGAAGCTGCTGACTCGTGACCATATCAGCCGTATGAAGAAAGGCGCTGTGGTTGTGGATGTGGCGATTGACCAGGGTGGTTGCTTCGAAACCTCCAAGGCCACTACCCACCAGGAGCCGACCTATGTTGTGGATGGCGTAGTGCACTACTGTGTTGCCAACATGCCGGGCGGTGTTGCTCGTACCTCCACCATGGCCCTGAACAACGCCACTCTGCCGTTTGCCGTTGCACTGGCCAACAAGGGTGCCAAGCAGGCACTGCTGGACGACGCCAACCTGCTGGAAGGCCTGAACGTACACGCCGGTATGGTGACCTACAAGGCGGTAGCGGATGTGCTGGGTTACGAGTACGTAGATCCGAAACTCGCCCTGCAGAAGTCTGCAGTGGACTCTGAAGTAGCCGCGTAAGGCTGCTTCAAAAGGACTGAACAGAAATTTCTCAGTTCTCTTCGGGGCGTCCCCACGCCCCGGCTCTGTGAGACCCGGCAGTGTCTTGACTGCCATTGTAGCCGCGCTTTTTGCGCGGCTTTTTTGTGCCAGTTTGCAAGGTATTGGAAAGGCTATCGGCCGGGGAACAGGCGACTGAGTAGAACCGGCAGGGCGGTTTCCACCCGCAGGATTCTCGGCCCCAGGTGTACGGACTCGAAGCCCGCATCCTGAAGCTTCTCGACTTCGTAGGGGATGAATCCACCTTCGGGACCTACTGCGAGGGCAGTCTGGCCGGAAATATCGATGGGGCAGGGGGTGTCGGTAACAGGATGGGCCACCAGCTTGCGGGAATTCGCGGTGATGCCCGGCAGCTCGTCTTCTACAAAGGGTTTGAAGCGTTTGCGCAAGTGGATTTCCGGCATGCCGGTATCCACTGCCTGTTCCAGGCCCAGCACACATTGTTCCCTGAGCTTGTCTGCGGCCAGCCAAGGGCTCTGCCAATAGGACTTTTCTACCCGATACGCATTGATGAGATACAGCCTTTTTACCCCGAGCGCGGTGGCATGCTGGATGGTGCGCTTGAGCATTTTCGGGCGGGGTAGGGCGAGGATCATGGTTAGGGGCAAAGCCGGCGGTGGCGCGCTGTGCAGTGATATCTCCAGCGCAATGTGGCGGTCACCGCGTTCGATCACCTTGCCATCGCCAATCTGCCCATCAATGAGCCCAACCTTCAATACATCGCCCACCTCCGCGCGATGGACTTCCGCAACATGCTGGAAGCGGCGTTCGCGCAGTACGGCAATGGCCGGGGCATGAGGTTCGGCGGTTGTGCCGGTTGTGGAAAAATCGCCGGGCTCGAGAAGAATCAGGTTCACGATGAGTTACTGCCTGGCAGAGGCGACGGCGCCCTTGCCAATACCTTCATAGGCGCGCACACGAATCTCGTGTCCGGGGTGGTCGGCGGCGAGCTGGTCGGCCATGTACTGTGCCAGCTGTTCCACTGTGGTATCGCAGTCGAGGATTTCACAGCGGTCGGCGGGAATCGTCAGGGTGAACTCACCCTGGCGGGCACTGTAGGCAAAGTGCAATTGCCGTCCTGCGTCTTTTTGCAGATCCTCGCGGGTGCCGAGATAGATGTCGGCCCAGCGCTCAGCCCACTGGGTTTCCAGTTGCGGGGAGCGTTCGCCATCAACGTCGATGCGGATACGCGAGCGGTGGCCGTGGGCAATCCGCTGGCAGTTGCCGTCGTGTTTTTTCAGGCCGTGGCTGTAGTGGTAGTAGGGGGTGTCGATTGCCTCACTGACAAAACCCAGTTGCAACTGGTCGACACTGGTTGGGAAAATTCCGTGGAGTTCCTCCACGCACCAACGGGCCACCGACTCCGGGGTGATGGATTCCACTGCTACCAGGGCGAAAGCCTGGGCCGGGCCGGTTACTGAAATGGTTTCGCCGCTATCCAGCTGCCAGTCCAGGCGGAGGCCGTCATCGCTCTCGGTCAATTTTAGCTGCGGCGCCAGGGTCGGTACCAGCAGGCGGTGATCCAGCTGGGTATCCAGCCAGTTGCGCAGGGTCTTTTTGACGATGCCGAAATCACACACCATCCCCTGTTCGTCCAGTGTGCCGTCGAGCGCCGCATTGGCCAGCCAGGTCTCGCCGACAATACCGCGGCTGCGGTGGAGATAGCTGAAATCCACGTTGGTGAGGCTGTCGACAAACAGATGCATAGGTTTACCGGGTAAAAAGTGGCTGACTGGGTGACTGAACAGCCCGGGTTCGGGCGCGGCACAGTATAGCTTTTTGCCGTGGCAAATTGGCGCCCTGGCTTGAGGATTTTCTCGGCGAATGCTGCCCGGCAAAAGCCCGGGCGGTAAAAGATTGGAAAATTGGGGCTGGAACCTGGCGCCTTGAGTCTCTATAATCGCGCCCTCTTCGAGTGCAGGCCAACCAGTTTGGTCGCGCTGGTACCTATGAGGTGCTAGCCTGAGTGCTCGAGCGTGATGGCGGCCCTTCCGGTCTCCTCGCAATGATCAGCTGTGAACCCCGCCAGGCCCGGAAGGGAGCAACGGTAGCAGTGACATCATGTGCCGAGGGTGTGCTGGTTGGGCTGCCTCCAGTTTCCTTCCTGGGCTGGTCCATACGCCTGCCTTTCCTGGCTCTCTACTCTTCACTTCCTCTTGATTCTCTGCCGACAAGCGCTGCATGTTTTCTGTGCATATTGGGCTTGCTGCGAATCTGTCGTTCTGCTTCTCTGGCGAAACTTTTCTCCAAAACATCGGTGAAACAGGGAATTTTGTGCCGATGTGTTGCAGTGGTTTGTCGCTCCGTCCCGGCGCGAGAAAGCCCTGTGCTATAAACCGCGACAGTAAAAGATTTTCTCTTCACCGAATACGGGCTTGCCCCAGCGGATAATTCGAAAAATCGATCAGAGGATGCCAATGAAAAAAATAGCCCTGGTTATCGCTGTTGCTGCAGTCGCGGCAGCGGGCTGCGATAGCGGAAATGACAAGCCAGCCTCGGACATGGTCGCACCGCCCTCGAGTGCAAAAGTTTCCTACGCAGCGAATACCACCGATGCGGGCACCGTGGCCCAGGCCAACGATGCCAGTAGTGACCTGGATGCGGAGGGCGCCAACGCTTTTCTAGACAGTGCCCAGGAGCGGCTGGCGACCATGGCAGAAGAAGTTAGCCACGCGAGCTGGCTTGCTTCTACCTATATCAATGTCGATTCCCAATTTACCGAGGCGCTGGCGGTCGAGCGCTACACCGCGCTGGCGGTGGAGCTTGCCCAGGAGGCTGCCAGGTTTGACGACGTCGAGCTGGATCCCGAGACCCGTCGCATGCTCACCATGCTGAAACAAGGGTTGGTGTTTCCCGCGCCCAATGATCCGAAGCTGACCGCCGAGCTGGCGCAGATCGGATCGAAGATGCAGGGTATGTATGGCGCTGGAAAATATTGCCCGGAGCAGAAAGCGGGCAGCGATGAAGAAGGCAAGTGCTACACCCTGACCGAAATGGGCCAGATGATGGCTAACAGCCGCGACCCCAACCTGCTCAAGGATTTGTGGGTAGGTTGGCGCAAGGTGTCGCCTCCCATGAAGCCCCTGTACGAGCGACAGGTCGAGATCGGCAATGCGGGTGCCAAGGAGCTGGGTTACGACAATCTCAGTGTCATGTGGCGCTCCAAATACGATATGCCTGCGGACGCCTTTGCCGCAGACATGGACCAGCAGTGGAGCAAGGTAAAGCCACTCTACGAAGCGCTGCACTGCCATGTGCGCGCGCGACTTAATGAACACTACGGGGATGACGTGGTGCCTGCGACAGGCAAAATTCCCGCGCATTTACTCGGCAATATGTGGGCGCAGGAGTGGGGCAATGTGTATGACATCGTGAAAGACGATGACATGGAAGCGCCCTACGATCTTACTCAGCTGGTGGTCGACTCCGGTATGAGTGAGAAAGACATGGTGAAGGTGGGGGAGAAATTCTTTACCTCCCTCGGTTTCAAGCCTCTGCCGGAAACCTTCTGGGAGCGCTCGCAGTTTGTGCAGCCCCGCGACCGGGACGTAGTTTGTCATGCCAGTGCCTGGAACCTGGATGGCAAAGACGATATCCGCATCAAGATGTGTATCAATAAAACAGGTGAAGACCTGATTACCGTGCACCACGAGTTGGGACACAACTTTTACCAGCGCATCTATAACCAGCAGCCTTTCCTGTATAAGGAGGGGGCCAACGACGGTTTCCACGAAGCAGTGGGCGATACCATTGCGCTTTCCATCACGCCAAAGTACCTGAAAGAAATCGGTCTGATGGATGAAATCCCCGGTGCCGATAAAGATATCGGTTACCTGATGCAGCAGGCGCTGGACAAGATTGCCTTCCTTCCCTTTGGGCTGTTGGTGGACAAGTGGCGCTGGCAGGTATTCAACGGCGAAGTGCAGCCGGGGGATTACAATAAAGCCTGGTGGAAACTGCGCGAAGACTATCAGGGCATTCAGGCGCCGGTAGCGCGCAGTGAGGCAAACTTTGATCCGGGCGCCAAGTACCATATCCCGGGTAATACGCCTTACGCGCGTTACTTCTTGGCGCGGATCCAGCAGTTCCAGTTCCACCGCGCCCTGTGTGAGGCGGCGGGCGAAACCGGTCCGCTGCACCGCTGCTCCATTTTCAAAAATGACGCAGCGGGCAAAAAACTGCGCAACATGCTCGCCATGGGCGCAAGCAAACCCTGGCCAGATGCCATGGAGGCGCTGACCGGTCAGCGCGAACTGGATGCCTCCGCGATTGTGGATTATTTCGAACCACTCATGGTTTATCTGCAGGAGCAAAACCAGGGTCGGGACTGCGGCTGGTAACAGTTGGCATTCTTACGATTGGCTGAGGCTATTGACCATATATTCACGCTCAATGGCCTTGAGGGTTTGAAACCGGATCTTTGACCATAGTATTGAAAGTGACTTGATGTGTATCAGGTGGTCGCGCAACTTTATGCGCCATCGTCTGCACTCAAATCCGGGGGGAGGGCATCCGGCCGTACATCGGCCGGTAAGATGCCAGCCTTCGATAAATGGACGATTAATGGAATAAACCCCAGCCAAAAAAAGAGGTTGCTAATGAGCAATATTGATATCGGTATTGGTGAAAAAGATCGCGAACAGGTTGCAAAGGGCTTGAAGCGTCTGCTCGCAGACTCCTACACCCTGTACCTGCAGACCCACAACTTCCACTGGAACGTTACCGGCCGTCTGTTCCGCGAGCTGCACCTGATGTTCGAGGAGCATTACACCGAGTTGGCTGTTGCGGTGGACGATATCGCCGAGCGAATTCGTACCCTGGATGTCGTTGCTCCGGGTACCTACAAGGCGTTTGCCGAGCTTAGCTCCATCAAGGAAGTTGAGGATGTCCCTGCGGCAGAGGAAATGGTGCGCATCCTGACCCAGGGGCACGAGCAGGTGGTGAAGACCTGTCGTGAAGTGCTCAAGGCGGCGCAGGACGCGGACGACGAATCCACCGCAGCGCTGGTGGGTGACCGCATGCGGGTGCACGAAAAGACGGCGTGGATGTTGCGCGCGACTGCTCAGTAAAGGTATCTGGAAAGTCACCTGACAATACGTTTCGCAAAACCGGCCATTGGCCGGTTTTGTCGTTTCTGGCCTTTGCAAATTTTAGTGGAAGGGACTTGCTGAAGAACCTGCGCATACCACTGCGGGAGCGCCCGCTAACCCGCGGTAGCGATTTGCTTGAATGCCGCCGCTGCGGCCGAAAGCCCCCCGCTGCTGCGGGTGAGAATACCGACTGGGTGCACCATCTCCGGTTCTTCCAGTGGCTTGCAGACAAGGCCGTAACTGCGCATCTGATCTTCACACAGGCTCGGCATGGCGCTGACGCCAAGACCGGATTGGACCAGCCTGCCGATGGTGCTCAGCTGGTTGGCTTCACACAGCAGGCGCGGCGATTGGTCCGCTGGAAGGCTCTGCGCGAAGGCACTGTCGGTCCAGCGTCGCACCGCCGACCCCCGGTTCATGGCGATAAATGGATCGCTGGCGAGATCGCGCCAGCGAACAGATGTTCTTTTTGAGTTTCGGTGCCCGGGTGGCAGTACCGCGATAAAGCGGTCACTGGCGATCGGGGTAAACGACAGGTTGCCCAGATCGTCCGGCCTGAAGCTGATCCCAAGCTCGGCGCGCCCCTCCTGAACGGCGTGCACTACGCGCTCCATCACTATGTCTTCCAGCACGATATTGATATCCGGGTGCCGCCGGTGAAAGGTCTCCAACAGGGGTGGCAACTGATTCAGGGCAAAGGCCGGAATGGCGGCAATGGAAAGTTGTCCCTGTTTCAGCCGGAACCGCTGCTGCACCGCATCGAGAGTGTTGTCCCAGTTGTGCAGTAGTTGCTGGGCGCGCTCCACAAACCGGCTGCCCTCCGGCGTCAGTGCTAGTTGCCGGCCATCACGGCTGAACAGGTCCCCGCCGAGGGACTCTTCCAGGCTGCGGATGGCGATGGATATGGCGGGCTGGGACACGTGCAGCTGTGCGCTTGCCTCGGCTAGACTGCGGGTGCGTGCGACGGCCACAAAGGCCCGCAACTGTTTGATGGTGGCGCTCACGGAATGCCCTGCCTTGTTTGCGAAGGGGTGCCGGTCCCGGGGTTACCGCACCGGTTAACTGTTAAGAAAAATTTAACATTTATAAATAAGTTTAAATTAGTCTTAACATTAAGACCAAGGCATGATTGTTCCCGCGGCGAGAGCGCGAATAATAGTCAGCCAGTATCGCGCCGTTGTGACTGCTGAACAGGGGGTCGTATTCCCGCCAGTAGACCTTCGTAAACCAATAAGAATCGCCATACTTGCTGGGTGAGTTCACCGGCAGGTCCGCAAAGCAATAATCTAGAGAGTTATTCGAGATGAGCAATCCCGTAGCGCCCCTTTGGCAGCCCAGTCCTGAAGCCGTAGCGGCCACGCAGATGGATCAATTCCGTCGCCGCGTGAATGACAACCACCAGCAATCACTGCCGGACTATGCGGCCCTGTACCAGTGGTCGGTGGATAACCGCGAGTCTTTCTGGAGCGAACTGTGGGACTTCGGCGAGGTGGCAGCCAGCGCACGCGGTGAGCGGGTGCTGGGCAAAGACACCATGCCGGGGGCCGAATGGTTTCCGGAGGCGAAGCTGAACTTCGCCGAAAACCTGCTGCGTTTCCGCGATGATCGCGTGGCACTGATCGAGCGTCTGGAAAATGGCGGTCGTCGCCAGCTCACCTATGCACAGCTGTTTGAGCAGGTGGAGCGCCTGGCGTCTGCGCTGGTCGGTGCGGGTATCGGCAAGGGAGACCGTGTGGCCGGTTTTATGCCGAACATTATGGACACGGTTGTGGCAATGCTGGCGACGACCAGCCTCGGTGCTATCTGGACTTCCTGCTCGCCGGATTTCGGTATCAATGGTGTGCTGGACCGCTTCGGCCAGGTAGAGCCGAAGGTGCTGTTTGCGTGCGAGGGCTATTTCTACAACGGCAAGACCATCGATTCCCTGCCGCGTCTGGCGCAGATCGTCGAGCAGATTGAGTCCATCCAGCAGCTGGTAGTGGTGCCGGTCGCCCGCAATGCCGTGCAGACAGCGGATGCCATCGCCGGCCTTGATCGCGCGACCACCCTTGGCGCCTTTACCGAAACCGCTCCAGCGCGCGCGCTGACGTTCGAGCAGACCGAATTCAATCATCCGCTGTATATCATGTACTCATCCGGTACCACCGGTGTGCCCAAGTGCATCGTGCACGGTGTGGGCGGCACGTTGTTGCAGCATATCAAGGAGCACCGGCTGCACACCGACATATCCCGCGACGACACCCTGTTCTACTTCACCACCTGTGGCTGGATGATGTGGAACTGGCTGGTGAGCGGGCTGGCCTGTGGTGCCACCCTGGTGCTCTATGACGGCTCTCCCTTCTATCCGGCGGCGCAATGCCTGTGGGATATGGCGGATGAGGAAAACATCAGTGTGTTCGGCACCAGTGCCAAATATATTGCCGCGCTGGAAAAGGCCGGCTGCAAGCCGCGCGAGAGCCACAAACTGGAGCGCTTGCGCGCGGTACTCTCCACCGGCTCCCCACTCGCCCATGAAGGGTTTCGATACGTTTACCGGGATATCAAATCCGATGTGTGCCTGTCGTCCATATCGGGCGGTACCGATATCGTTTCCTGCTTTGCCCTGGGCAATCCGACGCTCCCTGTATACCCGGGCGAGCTGCAGTGCCGTGGGCTAGGTATGGCGGTCGAGGTCTGGAATGACGATGGCAAGCCGGTATTGGAAGACAAGGGCGAGCTGGTGTGCGCCAGCTCCTTCCCCTGTATGCCGATCGGTTTCTGGAACGACCCGGACGGCAGCAAGTATCACGGGGCCTACTTCGACAACTGGCCCGGCGTATGGGCGCACGGGGACTACGCGGAAATCACCGAGCACGGCGGCGTAATTATCTACGGCCGTTCCGATGCGGTGCTGAATCCGGGCGGCGTGCGCATTGGCACCGCAGAAATCTACCGGCAGGTGGAAAAGGTCGAGGAAGTGCTAGACAGCATCTGTATCGGCCAGGAGTGGCGGGATGATGTGCGTGTAGTGTTGTTTGTTGTGCTGCGTGAAGGCGTGGCCCTGGACGACGAATTGATCCAGAAGATCCGCTCCACCATCCGTGCGAACACCACACCGCGCCATGTGCCGGCAAAGGTGATCCAGGTAGCGGACATCCCGCGTACCATCAGCGGCAAGATCGTGGAGTTGGCAGTGCGCAACGTGGTGCACGGCAAACCGGTCAAGAATCAGGAAGCGCTCGCTAACCCGGAAGCTCTGAAGTTATACGAAAACCTCGCGGAATTGGCCGGAGAGTAATCTCCATCATTTTCCACCTCTACACAGGTAACAGCGGTGCCGGGTTCAGGGGATACCTGACCCGGTAAACGGTTTGGGTAGCCAGTCTTACGGCCTTTGCCGGAGAGCTGGCTATCGCGCCAAATCAGGCCGCTTTCAGGTGCTGACCAGACTGGGCCTTTTCAAGACGCGCCTGCTCTTCATCCATCTTGCGCAGCGCCATGCGGGTAAAAAAACCGCCCATCACACACACAAATGCGATAATCCCCAGGCTCAGCAGGCCAGAAAAGCTGGTGAAAAGGTCGATCATTGCGTCCATGGTTGCCTCCGGGCTTAGTTGGCGCCGGGGATAGGTTCTTTCCGGCGACTTGTCTTTAACTGAGGCCAGTGTAAAGTGACGCCGATTGCCGGGCTTGATCCAGGTCAAGCTCGCGAGCGATTCTGCGCTAAGCTGTTGGTACCTGATTCCAGTGTCCATAAACCAATAAATTCACGGAAGATAAGCATGATTACCTACCTCTATTGGGCCGCCGTTATTGCTCTGGTTGTACTGGCCCTGTTTGCGGGCAGCCGTTTTGGCAGCCTGGGTAAAGGGGCCATTGTCGGAGCTGTCATCTTTCTGACTGGCTGGCTCGCCTACTACTTCCATTTCGAACAGGTTTTCGTCAAACGCTTCGGCGGCGTGATGCGTATCAGTGTGCCTGAAGGGCAGCGTCACCTGGGCTCTACCTGGAAGGACGATAACCTTTGGGTGGAAAACTACGACCCCGAAAGCAACGAGTGCATCTTCAGTGAGTACTCGAAAGGTAACCTGCTGGAAGGCCGGGTCATTATTCGCAACTGCAACCCGCTGATGGAACGTACCGGATCGGTTCCGGCGCGCTGAGGTCAGTGCGCCCTGGCCGACTGTGCCGACGCCGGCGGCGCACATATGTAAGACCGGTTAATGACCGGTAAAAGTACGCTGCTTCGCGCAACTTTTACTGGTATTCGGCGTCGCAGTGGTAGTAGTTGGCAAACGGAACTTTGTCTTGCGCGTTTCTTGTTTCGCTCCTCGAGCTTCGGTTTTTCCTTTCGCAACCCTGGTGTTGCTTGCATCTATGTTCCTGCTGGTACCGCAGCTTGGGTACGCGCTACCGTTTTTTGACAAGTTGCCCAAATTTAAGGTGCGAGTTTCCGAAAACCGGGAGCTGCAGGAATGGCTGAAAGATCAGCTGAACGAGCAACGTAAATCCAGCAGCGTACTCAAATCCTACGAGGATCCACTGGATGTGGCCCGCTATGAGCATGGCACCCTGGAAAAGTTGCTGCGCTCCCGCGGCTATTACGACGGCCGCGTGCGTCAGTCCGTCAGTGACGGTGAAATTCTTTACCGGGTGGTTCCCGGTCACCTCTACCGTATCAGCAGTCTTGAAATTCGCATGCCTCCGCGCCTCAGGGTGGGCTTTCCCGGTGTCGGACTGAGTGTCGGCGATCCGCTGGAAGCGAAGAAAGTGACCGAGGGCGTAAAACAGATCGAAACCTATCTGGCGGAAAACGCCTGCCTGCTAAATGTGGATGTGGACTACCAGGCGACGGTGATCCACAGCGAGCACGCCGCCAGGCTCGAGTACCGAGTGGCGCAGAGCCCGGAAGTACGCATCGGACAGATCTACGTGGAAGGCGTCACAACCATCGACGAAGAGTTTCTGCGCAAGCGCCTGAAGCTGAAGGAAGGCGACTGCTTCTCTCGCGGGAAGATGGACGCGGCCAAGTTGCGATTGCTGCGCACAAACCTGGTAGCCGGGGCCAATGCGGAGGTGTCCGAGCCCAACGCCGGCATCGTCGACATCACCTTTATAGTGACAGAGCGCAAGCACCGGACCGTTCGCCTGGGGGTGGGGTATTCTTCCGATGATGGTGGCGGTGCATCTGCGGGCTGGGAGCACCGCAATATTCTCGGCCGTGGTGAAAGAATCGAAGTTGAGACCCGGGCCTATGAGGTCACCCAATCAATCAAGGGCAAGCTACTGGTGCCGCGCTTTTTCCGTGACGACCAGGAATTCTCCGCAACCGCAGAGGCCGAGAATGAAGAGCGGGAGTCCTACGATGCCGAGTCCATTTCTGTCGGTGGCGCCATCTCCCGGCGGCATACCAAACACCGCACATTCAGTATCGGTAGTGAGCTCAAATTCAGCCAGGTACAGGAAGAAGGCGAGGAGAGCGAAAACTACAACCTGCTCTCGTTTCCGTTGGGGGTCAAGATCGACACGACGGACAACCTACTCGACGCAAAACGCGGTGCCACTGTTGCTCTGGAAGTAAAACCGTATTTCGATCTCAGAAGTAGTGGCACGCAATTTACCAAAAATACCCTGGTGATGACGGGTTATCACACCTTTGAAGAAACCAAGTTTGATCCCACACTGGCGTTGCGCATAAAGGCTGGAGTGATCTCCGGAGCCGACAACCTGGAAATCCCCGCAGATGAGCGTTTCTACGCGGGTGGCGGTGGTTCCGTGCGCGGCTACGCGTATCAGGCGCTGGGGCCGAGGCGACTCATCCCATCCACCGTTGTAGGAGAGCCTCCGGAATTGTCGGACCCTATTGGCGGCCGCAGTCTCAGTGAAATTTCCCTGGAGGGGCGCTTTCGCATTACCGAGTCCTGGGGCGGCGTGCTGTTTGTTGATGGCGGTAATGCCTATGCCGATGCGAAGCCCGGTTTTGATGATCTGTACTGGGGTGCCGGGGTTGGCGTGCGTTATATGACATCATTTGCGCCGCTGCGTTTTGATATCGGTTTTCCCCTGGATCGGCGTGAAGGGCTCGACGATAGCAGTTACCAGATCTACGTCAGCCTCGGGCAGGCATTCTGACCATGGCTGCCTCCACTGGGAAACAAACTGCCCGCAAGCGCTGGCTGCGTGCGCCGCGCCTGACTTTTATCGTTGCGACGCTGGTCGTTCCGCTACTGATGGCCATTTTTCTCGTCGGATCAGATACCGGCCGCGAGGCGATTACCCGAGGTGGCCTGGCCATTGCCCGACACTATTTGCCTGATCTTGAGATCACTGCGGACGGGTTGCGGAGTCCAGAACTGGGGCACTGGTATTTCGACTTGCTACAAGTGCGCTACAGAGAGCGTCCGATGGTTGAGGCGCGGCAGTTGACCCTGCGTCTCGATATGCAGCGCTTGTGGCGTAACCAGGTCCATATCCCGCAACTCAGTGCCCGGTCGCTCCTGTTCGACAACACTCTGCTCGGTGAGTATCTACAGGCCCATGTCAGTGAAGAGGAAGTGGAGGACGCCGCAGAAGAGCTGGACGACCCAACCATGCCGGCGATCTGGCTTGAGCGCCTCGCGCTGGAAAGGCTGACCATTATCGATGCCGCGCTGAAAGATTTCCCTGTTGTGTCCGTGAACGGCAACGGCAGCTACCGCTGGCCCGATCGCGAGTCCGCGTTGGCTCTGGAGGTTGCCGAAATAGCGGGCAAGGAACTGCGCCTGCAACTGGACGGCAACATGCAAAGCGATACGGTCTACGCGCTGTCGCTCTCTGCGAACGAAGATGCTGGGGGATTTCTGAGTCGCACACTGCAGCTGCCGGAAGGCGAGCGTCTCGACGCCGATGGCCGGTTCCTGCTTGAGCTTGCGGGAGAAAATCAGCTGAAGGTGACCGTGGAGCGCTTTTCGCTACCGCTGGTACATCATCGCTTTGGACTGAGTGGACATGCGGAGGTTGCGCTGTCGCCATGGTCTGTTGTCACCGATGATCTCTCGCTCACCGTCGACGAAACCCGCCACAGCGTGCGCGGCGCGATTGATGGCGAAGCCATGGATCTGCACGTAAGGCTGAACCGGTTGCCTGTCGCCATTTCCCAGCCCTGGCAGGATTACCTGCAGGGCGGCTGGCTGTCGGCCGATCTCGCCGTGAAAGGCCCCCTCAATCTGCCCAGTACTAACGGCACCCTGGAACTCAAGTCCAGCTACCAGCAACAACCGGTGCATCTCACCGGTAAAGTAGAAACCGTCAAAGACGTCATTCATATCCGCACCGGCCAACTTGCGTTTGTCGGCGCAGCGCTCGATGTCAGTGGCAGCGTGGATATTGGTGGTGAATCCATTGACCTGAAAGGGCTGATTGAACAACTCCCTTTGTCCGAGATCCGGCGGATTCTGGCGGCGTTAAAAGAAACCCGCGAGGTAGAGATTCCCGCGGAACTGGATGGCACCATTGAGCGGCTGCAGGTGACCGCGGTCGGCCCCTGGAATAATCCACAGCTGCGCGTGGAGCTGGCCAGTGCGGTGCAGTACGAGGAACTCGAGACATCACTGCAGGCGCGCGCCGCCGGCGACCTGAAGAAATTTGCCATCAGTGACCTGTTGCTGGAGGGCGAGGGCGTCCGCGTAAGCGGCAGCGGTGAGGTAAACCTCGAAGACGAGGCACTGCAGTTTCAGCTGGATGTGGCCGCACGGGGCTTGCAGCCCGCCGAGCAGTTCGACTTGCCCGTGGACCCGGGCACCAAGATCGACCTGGATGCGGTAGTTGCGGTCACCGGCCCCTTCGACAACCCGAAGATGTCTGCGCGCCTGTCATCGGACGGCCAGTATCGCGAGTATCGTTATCGACTGCGCGGCGGTGCGGCAGGCAATGCACAAGAGCTGACTTTTGACCGCTTGCGGCTGGATCTCTACTCCGCGGGCTCGGCACCGGCGGCTTATGACAGCAGCGACCAGTCCCTGCTGCCGGACCAGGTGACGGAGCCGGGAGAGGATTACCCCCTGCAGCAGTCCCGCGAGCAAGTCAGTGGTGCCGCTGCGCTGGCGGCGGATTCCGAGCAGGCGCGCCAGCGCGGACACGCATGGCTTGAACTCAATGGTGTCGTAGAGCCGAAAGCCCAGCGTATGAACGGGAGCGTTGCCGGCCGCAATATCCCCCTCGGGTTGGCGGAGCTGGCGGGCGTGGAGTTGCCGCCTTCCCTGCGCGGTGAACTCAGCCTTGACGGCCAGTTTGCCGGTCCATTTAGCGCCCCCGAGGCGAGCGCGAATATTCTGGGGCTGGGCGAGTTTCGTGGCGAGCCCTGGCATATTCAGGGCGATGTCAGTTACGGCAAGGCGCAGGTGGTGCTGTCGGAAGTGAAGCTGTTGTGGGCGGGGCGCAACCAGCTTACCGCTGACGGCAGCCTGAGTGAGCAGGCGCTGGACCTGGAAGTGCGTGGACGCGCGGTGCTGATGGACTTTGAGGAGTGGATTAACGCGGATATTGCCGACAGCGGTGAACTGTCTTTGTGGGCAACTGCCAAGGGAACCCCCAAAGACCCGGACCTGGCCGGGGAGCTAAAGATTGGCGGGCGCGCGCCGGCGCTGCGGGATGATGCACTGGTGCAGTCGCCGCTGACACTGCTGCTGGCCTGGCAGACCCGCGCCGGCAACCTGGACATGCGCCTGGATGCTAGCCACGGCAGCCGCAAGGCAGCCGATGCCGAAGCGAGCCTGGCGATTGCGCCGATCCTGGAGCAGTTGTTCCAGGAAAAGCCTGCGGGCGAGTCACCGCCATTACCTGTAGATTTGCGTGCCAATGGTCAGGCCGACCTTGCGGCGCTCGGTGCCTTTTTCGATCCGGAAATTCACACCATGCGCGGACAGCTGGATTTCAATTTCACCGCCGATGGCACCAGTGCGGCCCCAAACGCGCGCGGCAATATCAACCTGCGGGATGGTTACTATGAACATCGCCCCAGCAATACCCGCCTGCGCAGTATCGTGTTTGTAGCGGAGCTGAGCCCGGAGGCCTGGCGCATTGTGGAAGCGAGCGCGCGCGACGCCGACCGCGGTCGCGTGGAG
This sequence comes from Microbulbifer elongatus, assembly GCF_020524885.1. Classification (GTDB taxonomy): domain Bacteria; phylum Pseudomonadota; class Gammaproteobacteria; order Pseudomonadales; family Cellvibrionaceae; genus Microbulbifer; species Microbulbifer elongatus_A. The sequence continues at coordinate 41,277 of NZ_JAIVKJ010000007.1, forward strand.
TTGCAGGGGGCGATGACCTTCAGTGCCCCCGAGCCCCCCGCGCTCAACTTCTCCCTTACCGCACGCAATGCCCATCTGCTCAATATGCCCGGCGCCAAGGGTGCGTTTAGCGGTGAAATGCGCCTGTCCGGTACTACGCAAGACGCACTGTTGGCGGGGACCATCAACCTGCGGCCACTTGCGGTACAGGTGGAGCATTTTATTGGCAGCAGCGTGCCGGAAATTGATGTGATCGAAGTGGAGGTCTACGGCGGCGAGCGCGAGCAGGGATCGGCGCTGATGGAAAACATCGAACTGGCGCTGGCGGTGGTACTGGATAAGCAATCCTACGTGCGCGGCCTGGGGCTCGACTCCCAGCTCAAGGGCAAGGTGGATATTGCCGGCACGGCCGCTGACCCGCAGGCATCGGGCAAGCTGACCATCGTGCGCGGTAAGTTTGATTTGCTCGGCAAGAAGTTTGAGCTGAAGGAGGGGGAAGTACAGTTTGAAAACAATGTCGCCGCCATCTACGTGAAGGGAGTACACACCTATGCAGACGGCGAGATTACCGCCGAAATTTCCGGCACCACCGATGACCCCAAAATCGAATTCAGTTCCAACCCGGCGGCGGCGCAGGATGAAATTTTTGCCCAGCTGCTGTTCGGCAAGTCCCTCACCGATATCTCACCACTACAGGCCGTGCGCCTCGTCGGTGTTGTGCGCACCTTGCAGACCGGCAGCACCGGGTTTGATCCCCTCGCCAGTACTCGGGATCTGGTCGGCCTGGATACCCTGGATTTCGAGTCCGAGGCCACCGAGAGCGGGGAGGATCAGTACTCCCTGAGCCTCGGCAAATATATTACCAGCCGCATCTATCTGGAGCTTCAGCGCAGTACCGACCCGCTGAACCCCTGGCAGGCGGAGATGCAAATCGAACTGCGCAAAAACCTGCGCCTGGATATCAAATCGTCCGATGACAACGAAAGCGGTGCCGGAAGTGTGGAGCTGCAGTGGAAGAAGGATTACTGAACAACTATAAAAATTGGATCTAATTAAAAACGATGGGAGAAAACGAAATGGAATATTCAATCGTTGTATTGGCCGCTGGATACTCTCATCGTTTTGGCAGTGATAAACGTCTCGCCAGTATTCAGGGTGAGCCGATGTTATTGCGCACCCTGCAAACGGCACTGGAAGCCGCATCGGCACTGGAAGATACGGAAATTCAGGTAGTTTTACGCGCCCGTGACCCGGTGATTGCCAACGGCCTCAAAAAAATGCCCGTGCAGGTATTGCACGCGCCCGTTTGGCCGGTAGGCATCGGCACCAGCCTCGCATTTGCGGTGGAAACCCTGCAGCGTTCCGGTGCCAACCCCAAGGCGGTGCTGGTGTGTATGGGGGATATGCCGTTCGTCGAGCCGGAAACACTGGTGTCAATTCTGCAGGCGGCCCGCGAAGATCGCATTCATGTGCCGGTATGTGCCGGTACCCGCGGTTATCCCATCGCCATTGGCCGCAAGTATCTTTCCGCACTGTCCCGCCTGCGCAATACCGGTATGGAAAAGGTATTGCGTATTTTCGCCGATGCCGTAGTGGATATTGAAGTGAGCGACCCCGCAATCAACTGCGATATCAACCGCCCGGACGATTTCCACGCAGCAGTGCGGCAGGATCTGTTCGGTAAAATTTTTGCATCTCCCGATAAAGTCGCGGGTGAGCCGCTTCCATCGCCGCTGGAATAACAAAGTAGGCTTCCGTGGCCACCGCAAAGAACTCCGCAGGAGATTGCGCTCCATAGGTATCCAGTACGGATGTTTTCTGGGGCGAAGGTGTCTGGCTTTCTCCACTCTCTGTTGTTTCCGCATCGGCGTGTAGCGCGTGCAGCCGTTGGCGCAGTTCAGCAAATGCCTCGCGCATCACTGGTGCCCAGTTTTTTCCGTCCTCGCCGCGCGCAAAAGGCGGGCGTCCGTCCACATGGCCGTCCTCCTCATCGAGCTTGTGTGCAAACTCGTGGATCGCGACATTATGCCCCTGTTCGGGGTACATCAGCCCTTTTTGAATATCGTCCCAAGACAGCACAACAGGCCCGCGGTAGTGCGCCTCACCGGCGCGAGCGCTCAGGTGTGTGGACTGTACATGGCCTTGATGGCGCGTCTCTTCCGCCACATAGGCATCCGGGTACAGCAAAACTGTGCGCAGATCCGGGTAACAGTTATTGTCGCGTTCCAGCAGCAGCAGGCAAGCGTGAGCAGCGATTACCACACGCATCTCTTCGGTCACTCGTAGGCCATTACATCCCACAAATTCCTTGTCGCGCAGGAACAGGCTGGTGTTCTGCTGCAGTTCCTGTTGTCTGTCCGGCGGCAGTAGTGGGTAGAGGGCCAGCCGACGGTGCAGGATCGCTTCCTGTTGCTTGCTCAATGGACGAGAGCGCAGATAACGCCGCCTGACTCGTTGCCAGGCGATGGGGATCACCCACACCAATACCGCAAGAACGATAATCGCCAGAAAAGCTTCCAATACCCTGCCTCTGTCCAACTGTTGTAATCATCTTCGGCGATTAGTGTATCGCACGGACGGGCAATATTGACCTCTGGTGTTATTCTGCGACCATATTCGCCGTTCGGAGGCTGGCGCCAGCGCAGGTTTCGCGAAAGAAAAGCAAAAAGTAAGAATGAATAAGGCAAGGGTGTCAGGGGATGGACGCAGCAGGTATCGCAATACCGCTTACAGAGGCAATGGAAAATCTGCAAAAGAGTGGGTCGGTAAGTAACCACTTTATGCTGGTGCCCCATGGCTATGAGCAGGGTGCCGCATCGCAGGTTTGGATCGGGGCCCACGTCGACGAGCCCATAGAGCGCCTGTGGCTGCGCTGTGAACCGATTGCACCGGATAACGGAGAGAACATACCCCCAGTCTCTGAAACCTCCTGCCGGGATATTCCCTTGCAACTGGATCGCCGCGCCGAGGGGCTTCGTTTTACACTGTTATCCATACCTACTGCACCGGGGTGCCACTACCGCCTGTCGCTCTGGCGGTGGGAAAGTGAAGAATGCGGCGGTGCCTCGTTGCTGGCGGAGGCATGGTGCCGCGGCAAGCCGGGCTCACTGGGTAAGGGATTCAACCTCTGGTTTGGCACCTGTTTTTATCGCCACACGGACCATGGCGCGCTGGCGGAAGCGTTTGACGGGCTGCCGGCAGAATACCGGCCGGATGTTTCTGTACTGGGAGGTGATCAGGTCTACCTGGATACGGCTTTCTCCAACCGCGGATTGATTTTTACTCCGGGTTTCAGCAGCGCCAATTTTTCTCCACTGCTGTTTCGTGCACCCGCGAAGATCCGCCGCCTGCTCAACCGGATCTTTAGCCGGGAATATCGGGAAACCTGGAGCGGTGGACTGCGTACATTACTCAGCCGCGGCCAGCACTATTTTCTTGCCGGAGACCATGAGTTCTGGAACGACTACCCCAATCCGCCCGGATTCCTGCCCGCACTGTGGTCGGGAAAAGTGCGCGATATCTGGAGGGAATGTGCTCGCAAGCTGTTCGATGCCTACCAGTTGCCGTGCGGCAAAACTTCCGGCGTGTTCGATATCGGCCAGGACCTGAGTGTTTTCATTCTGGATACCCGCTTGCAGCGGGGCCGCGGGCGTGACAGTCAGTTTACCGATGATGCCACCATGGAGCGCTTGCAGCGCTGGCTGCGAGAATTGCGTAACCCCGGCGTGCTGGTGCTTCCCGCTCCAATACTGACTCGCTGGCAATCTCGCGGCGTCCGCGCGCTTATGGTCAGGCTGGGGCTGGGAGACCATACCCTGGCAGATACCGGGCAGTACGAGTTGCTGGTGCGGGCGCTGAATGACTGCCCTCAGGATATTGTGATTGTGGCCGGCGATGTCCACTTCAGTCGGCTTGCCCGGTTTAACCTGAATGGCAAGCAGGTGGTGGAAGTTGTCTCATCACCGCTGTCGTGCCTGCCCAGTGCGGCCGCGGCGGCAAATCAGGACCCGGTTTTGTTTCCCGACAGGCCGGCAGAGGGTATTGCTGCGGAGGTGGAATACCTGAAGGCCGGGACTACACGGCCGCACAAGCGCGCCGTTATCAGCAACAACAATTTCGTCACACTCAATTTCACCCGTGCGGACGCCGGGGTTGCTGTAGACGTGGTGTGCTGGAATATCAGTGGGCGAAACGAGCGCGGCGAACCGGCGGTGGACTGGGAAAGCCGACAATTGCTTTTGCGATCGAAAAATAACGAAAAATCATCATGACCAAACAACTGTTTATTCCCCTGGGCCCCGTTCTGGCTGCCGGGTTTTATTTTCTGCTGACAACGCTGGGGATGGCATATTTGCCCGCGGTTACTGCGGCGATCACCTTTCTGACGGTAATCTGGTGGATTACCGAGGCGCTGCCTATCCCCGCAACGTCGATTGTGCCTTTCGTGCTGCTGCCGTTGTTTGGAGTAACAGACCACAAGCTGGTGGCCTCTTCCCTTGGCAGCCATGTAATTTTGCTGCTGATGGGCGCCTTTATGTTGTCCAAGGCGCTGGAGAAAAGCGGGGCGCACGAGCGGCTGGCACTGTACATGCTCAAAGTGGTGGGCATTTCCAGCGGTCGGCGCCTGGTGCTCGGGTTTATGCTGGCGGCCGGTCTGTTGAGTATGTGGATCTCCAATACCGCGACCACCCTGATGATGTTGCCCATTGCCCTGGCGATTCTTTCGCGGGCAGACAACCACCGGCTGACGATTGCGCTGGTTCTGGGAATTGCCTACGCCGCCAGTCTCGGCGGTGTCGGCAGTCCACTGGGCACGCCGCCCAATGTCATTTTTATGGGGATCTATGAGGAAGTCACTGGACGGGAATTCAGCTTCCTCAGCTGGATGAAAATCGGCTTGCCGGTGGTGCTGATTACCCTGCCCATCATGGCACTTTGGTTGACCCGGGGTATTCACCTGCACAAATCTCTCGAGGCGCCTGTAGTTGGCGAGTGGCGGCCAGAGGAAGTGCGCACACTGCTGGTGTTTGGAGTGGCCATCCTGTTCTGGGTTACCCGCAACGAACCCTTCGGTGGCTGGAGCGAACTCCTGGGTGTCGACGCGGCCGGGGACAGTACAGTGGCACTGGGTGCGGTGGTATTGATGTTCCTTGTTCCCAACGGCAAGGGTGGGCGCTTGCTGGACTGGCAAACTGCCGAGAGTATTCCCTGGGGCATGTTGCTGCTGTTTGCCGGTGGTATCGCCATCGCCAAGGGGTTCACTGCATCGGGGCTCAGCGACATGATGGGGGAGGGGCTCAGGTTCCTGACGGCCATGCCCTTGTGGTTGATGCTGGTGTTGTTGTGCCTGTCGGTCACCTTCCTTACGGAAATTACCAGCAATACCGCTACCGCCACTCTGTTGATGCCAATCCTCGCGGTGGTTGCGACCAGTGCCGGATTTGATCCCATGGTATTGATGATCCCGGCAGCCATGTGTGCCAGCTGTGCGTTCATGCTGCCGGTGGCCACCGCACCCAATGCGATCGCCTACGGTACCGGCAAGGTACGGATCCAGGAAATGGTGCGGGAAGGGGCCGTGCTGAGTGTGCTTGCCTCCCTGATCATTGCCGGTGTGTGCTGGGTGATGCTCGTTTAAGGTGAAGTCGCAGGGTTTATGCTGCTGAAAATACGCTATGCATCAGTGTATCCATCTGATCGTTGATGTTTTTGCGCATTATTACTCTGCAAAATCGCGCGCTAGCCCTTGTTCTTGATCTCGCCCGGTGAATTGGGTTTCCTAGACGGTTTCAGATGAACCCCGGAGGAATACTTAATAATGAAAAAATTATCCATACTGGCGGTGGCTGGTGTGCTCGCTGCCTGCTCGGGCGAATCTCCGGATGTAGCCGAACAGAAGGTAACTCAGAAAATGAGTGACGCTCACGCCGAAGCCCAGAACCCGACTGGAGAGAAGGCCTCGCTCGCCTATCCGCAAACCCGCAAAGACGATGTCGTTGACAGCTACTTTGGCACCCAGGTGGCGGATCCCTACCGCTGGCTGGAAGACGACCGCAGCGAGGAAACCGAAGCCTGGGTCAAGGCCCAGAACAAGGTGACCTTCAGCTATCTGGACCAGATCCCATACCGCGATGACCTGAAGCAGCGCCTGGAAAAGCTGTGGAACTACGAGAAAGTGGGCTCGCCCTTTAAAGAAGGTGACTATACCTATTTTTACCGCAACGATGGCTTGCAGAATCAGTATGTGGTTTGGCGTAAGAAAGGCGACGGTGAAGCAGAAATTTTCCTCGACCCGAATACGTTTAGTGAAGACGGCACCACGTCTCTGGCTACACTGAAGTTCTCCAAAGATGGCTCCATCGCGGCGTACTCTGTTTCCGAGGGCGGCAGTGACTGGCGCAAAATCTATGTGATCGATGCGGAGTCCAAAGAGCTTCTTGAAGAAGCGCTGGTGGATGTGAAGTTCTCCGGTATTTCCTGGAAGGGTAACGAAGGTTTCTACTATTCCAGTTATGACAAGCCAGAAGGCAGCGAACTGTCCGCGAAGACCGACCAGCACAAGCTGTACTACCACGAACTGGGGCAGCCCCAGTCCAAAGACACCCTGGTATTCGGTGGTACTGACGAACAGAAGCGCCGCTACGTTTCCGGCTATGTCACCGAAGACGACCGTTACCTGGTGATCTCCGGTGCGACGTCTACTTCCGGTAATGACCTGTTTATCCGCGATCTCACCAAACCCGATGCACCGCTGTTGCAGGTGCTGGGTGACTTTGATTCCGATACTTACGTGATCGACAATCAGGGCAGCAAGCTGTTCCTGGTTACCAACCGCGATGCACCAAACAAAAAAGTGGTTACCGTTGATGCTACGGATCCCGCCCCGGAAAACTGGCAGGACTTTATCGCGGAAACCGATAACGTGCTGACTGCCTCCACCGGTGGTGGCTACTTCTTTGCGGAATACATGGTGGACGCCCTGTCCCGCGTGTATCAGTACGATTACAACGGCAAGCGTGTGCGAGAGATTTCCCTGCCGGGTCCGGGTAGTGTTTCTTCTCCCAGCGGCAAGCGCGAGGATAAAACCCTCTACTACTCCTTCACCAACTACAAAACTCCGTCCACCATTTTCGCGTTTGATGTGGAAAATGGGGCTTCTGACGTGTATCGCGAGTCCGGTGCCCAGTTTGATCCGGCAGCGTACGAATCAAAGCAGGTGTTCTTCTCTTCCAAAGATGGCACCAAGGTGCCGATGATGATCACCTACAAGATGGGTCTGGAGCTCAACGGTAAAAACCCGACGATCCTATACGGCTATGGTGGTTTCAATGTCAGCCTGACGCCTTCGTTCAGTATTGCCAATGCGGTATGGCTGGAGCTGGGCGGCGTGTACGCGGTTCCCAATTTGCGCGGCGGTGGTGAGTACGGCAAACGCTGGCACGATGCGGGCACCAAGCTGCAGAAGCAGAATGTATTCGACGACTTTATTGCCGCCGGTGAATACCTGATCGACCAGGGCTACACCTCGAACGATTACCTGGCTATTCGCGGCGGCTCTAATGGTGGCCTGCTGGTCGGTGCGGTGATGACCCAGCGCCCGGACCTGGTGAAAGTGGCACTGCCTGCGGTGGGCGTGATGGATATGCTGCGTTATCACACCTTTACCGCCGGTGCAGGTTGGGCCTATGACTATGGCACCGCCGAGCAGAGCGAGGAAATGTTCGAGTACCTGAAAGGCTACTCCCCGGTCCACAATGTGAAAGCAGGTGTGAACTATCCAGCCACTCTGGTCACTACTGCCGATCACGACGATCGCGTGGTGCCGGCACACTCCTTCAAGTTTGCCGCCGAGCTTCAGGACAAGCACCAGGGTATTGCGCCTACACTGATCCGCATTGAGACCAATGCTGGTCACGGTGCTGGTACGCCGGTATCGAAAACCATTGAGCAATATGCGGATATTTTCGGCTTCACCCTGTTCAACATGGGGGTGGCTGAACTTCCCGGCAGTTGATTTCTCACTGTTCGGATTGAACATGCAAAACCCGGCTTTCGCCGGGTTTTGTCATTTTTACGGCATCAAGTCCCGCCACAATGGACCCCGGGGTACCTTTTGATCCTCGATTCGACATATGATGCGGAGTCAATCACTTCCATGCCCAGATTTAATACTGCGCCCTGCGCAGAAAGCAGACCCATGCCACTACAGATTCAACTCAACACGCGCCCCTCGGTACTGCCGCTTTATTTCCGTGCACTCACTGCACGCAAACCCGGGCAGCTGACCGAAAAGCGGGAGTCAGTCCTCGCTACCGTCATTCTGCAGCGGCAATCCATAGACCCCGATCATTTACGCGAGTATCGAACCGTTTGTGGTTTTGAATCCGCTGCTGCTGTGCCGGCCACCTATCCGTTTGTGCTCGCTATGCCGTTGCAGCTGAACCTGCTGGTGTCCAAGGCGTTCCCGTTTCCGGTGTTGGGCGTGGTGCACGTGCGCAATCGTATTCGCCAGTATCGTGCGTTGGCGGAGCATGAGTTGCTGGATATTCACTGCGAACTTCTCGCGCCGGTACCGGTAAAACGCGGCTACGAGTTTGACCTGGTCACGCGGGTAACGGTGGCGGGTGAGCTGGTGTGGGAATGTGTGAGCACGCTATTGAGTCGTACCCGGCAGAGGAAGCCGGAAGGAGCGGGGGTTTCAGAACAGCGTGCGCGGGCGCGCGAAGTAGTTGAGTCTGTACAGGCTGGCAATGCCCGCTCCATGGAGTGGCAACTTCCCGCGGATATTGGGCGGCGCTATGCGCGGGTGTCCGGGGACAGGAATCCAATCCACCTTTTCGCTTCTACTGCCAAGCTGTTTGGTTTCCCGCGCGCCATTGCCCATGGTATGTGGTTGAAGGCCCACTGCCTCGCCTCACTGGCGGCCGCTGTGCCAGAAGCTCCGCTGTCTGCCGGATTTGAGTTCAACGTCGAGTTCAAGAAACCGGTATTGTTGCCCTCCCAGGTAGCTTTGCAGTTTCACTCGATTGAATGCGGATTGCGATTCAGTCTGGTCGATGGTGCCGGAAAACGTGCACATTTGACCGGGGGGATCGAGCCTCTCTAACCTCTCGGAAAATGGACTTGCTGCCGATGCGGGCCCCGCTGGCGGGCTGGGCAAAGGGCAAGACAAAAAGGGTAAAGGATAAAAAGGGTAAATGGTGGATTCAGAAAATCAGCAGCTGGCGGCAAAGCTTGGTGAGGTTCTTCAGCGCCTTGGGTGGAAGGCCACAGTTGCGGAGTCCTGCACCGGCGGCGCCATTGCCGCGGCCATCACTTCGGTATCGGGTGCCTCTGCCTGGTTTGATGGCTCTGTGGTGTCCTATTCGAATCGCATCAAGCGTGATTTACTCGGCGTGGACCAGCGCGACCTGGATGAGTTTGGTGCGGTCAGTGAAGCGGTAGTGCGTCAGATGGCTGTGGGGGTGCTCAACCGTCTGGACGCCAATCTTTCGGTCGCGGTGAGCGGTATTGCCGGGCCCGACGGCGGCAGTGACGAAAAACCGGTGGGTACAGTGTGGATTGGCTGGGCGCACGGTGAAGGGCAGGAACCGGTGCAGGCCGATGCGCGCCTGCTGCACCTTGATGGCAACCGCGCTCAGATTCAGTCCCAGGCTGTGAAGGAGGCCCTCAAGGGGATGCTCCAGATAGCCGAGTCTCACTGCAAGGACTGAGTCGGCCTGCAGGCCCTGGACTTATCAAATGTGGTCACCGGGAGATCTTCCTGGTACCGACCATCAATTCCGGATTACTGGTTGCTTATACAGTAATTTTTCTCTAAGCTCCCTCCCATAACCAATCTTCAAGTACATGGGAAGGGTCATGGATTCCAACAAAGACAAGGCTTTACAGGCGGCGCTGTCACAGATCGAGCGCCAGTTCGGCAAGGGCACCGTCATGCGCATGGGGGATAAGGAGCGCGTTCGTATCCCCGCAATCTCCACCGGTTCTCTGGGCCTGGACGTAGCGCTGGGTATTGGCGGTCTTCCCCGTGGACGTATTGTTGAGATTTACGGCCCTGAATCCTCCGGTAAAACCACCCTGACCCTGCAGGTGATCGCCGAAGCCCAGCGCAAGGGCGGCACCTGTGCGTTCGTGGATGCGGAGCACGCGCTGGACCCGATCTACGCCGAGAAGCTGGGCGTGAATGTCGATGAGCTGATCGTTTCCCAGCCGGATACCGGCGAGCAGGCGCTGGAAGTGGCGGATATGCTGGTGCGCTCCGGTGCCGTGGATGTGCTGGTTGTGGACTCCGTAGCCGCACTGACGCCGCGCGCCGAGATCGAAGGCGAGATGGGGGATTCCCACGTTGGCCTGCAGGCGCGACTGATGTCCCAGGCGCTGCGTAAACTGACCGGTAACATCAAAAATACCAACACCCTGTGTGTGTTCATCAACCAGATCCGTATGAAGATCGGTGTGATGTTCGGCTCCCCGGAAACCACCACTGGCGGTAACGCGCTCAAGTTCTACTCCTCTGTGCGCCTGGACATCCGCCGCATCGGCTCTGTGAAAGAGGGCGATGAAGTGGTCGGTAACGAGACCCGGGTCAAGGTGGTGAAGAACAAGGTGGCGCCGCCGTTCAAGCAGACTGAGTTCCAGATCATGTACGGAGCAGGTATCAACCTGCTGGGCGAGATCATCGATTACGGTGTGAAGATGGGCCTGATAGACAAGGCCGGCGCCTGGTACAGCTACAAGGGCGACAAGATCGGCCAGGGCAAGGCCAACGCGGTCAAGTTCCTCAAGGAAAATACCGATATTCGCGACGATATCGAATCCCAGCTGCGCGCTCAGCTTCTGGGGGATGTCGTGGCGCAGCCTGAAGAAGTGGAAGCTGCGGAAGACTGATCTTGTCTTTCCCTGATGACAAATCCGGCAGTCAGTCTTCCTGGCTGTCGGGCTCCTTTCCTGAGTCCGCTCCCCTCTCCGACTCGCCTGAGATTCCCCAAGCATCCGCGGAATCTTCAGAAGCCTTCCAGCTGATGTTCAGTCACGCGATGGAGCTCCTCTCCCGCCGCGAGCACTCTTGTCACGAATTGCGCCAGAAGCTTGGCAAGAAGCACCCTCTTGGTGATTTTGATGCTGTGCTACTGCGCCTGCAGGAGCTTAACTATCAGTCCGACCAGCGATTCGCCGAGGTGTTTTGCCGCTCCCGGGTGCAGCGGGGGCAGGGGCCACTGCGTATTCGGCAGGAGTTGCAGTTGCGCGGTATCCACACCGCTCTGGCGCAGGCGGCGATGGACCAATTGCAGCAAGAGGTGGACTGGTTCGAGTTGGCCCTGGAGCAGTTGCAGCGCAAATTCCGGCGCCCCATAGATCCCGCACAGGATCGCCTGCAGCAGGCAAAAGAGCGTGCCCGTCGCCAGCGATACCTGGCATACCGGGGCTTTTTCAGTGATGCCATCCAATTCGCCATTGCCGAGCTGGATGCCAGTGGTGGTGCAGAATCCGGGGTCGATACGGGGTTCTAGAGAGCGTATATACTGGCAGATGAGTAATCGGTCTGCGCTTTCAAATAAAGCGGACAATAACGAAAAGTGAGCCGCGATGATTCTCTCTATCGACCAGGGTACAACGGGTACCACGGCGTTTGTCTTTGATACCGAAGGCCGCTTGCGCGGTCGCAGTTATTCCGAATTTCCCCAGTATTATCCCCGTCCCGGCTGGGTTGAGCACGATGCGGAGGAAATCTGGCAGGTCACACTCAAGGTGTGCGCCGCTGCATTACAGCGCGCCGGTATAGAAGCTCGGGATCTGACGGCGCTGGGCATCACCAACCAGCGGGAAACCACCGTGCTGTGGGATCGCCATACCGGGAAACCGGTGCACCGGGCCATCGTCTGGCAGTGCCGCCGCTCTGCAGGAATCTGTAGCGAGTTGCGCGAGGCTGGTGCCGAGTCCATGGTGAGGGCAAAGACCGGTTTGCTGCTTGATGCCTATTTCTCGGCCAGCAAACTACGGTGGATCTTCCGACAGTCGCCGGACCTGTATCGCCGGGCGGTGGCTGGCGATCTCTGTTTTGGCACCATCGACAGCTGGCTAATCTGGCAGTTGACCGGCGGTAAAGCCCACCTCACTGACCACAGCAATGCCAGCAGAACCCTGTTGTATGACCTGGACCGGCGCCAATGGGACAGCGAGCTATTAAAGCTGTTTGACTGCCCACCCTCGATTTTGCCGGAAATTCGCCCCTCCGCGGGTTACTTCGCAACCACCGACCCCGCAGCGTTTCTCGGCGCTCAAGTACCGATTACCGGCGTCGCCGGCGACCAGCAGGCCGCGCTATTCGGTCAGGGCTGTGTTGCGCCCGGCAGCCTTAAAAACACCTATGGGACCGGTTGCTTCATGCTCGCCTGCGCGGGTTCCTCGCGGCCGCTGGTTCCAGAGGGGCTGCTCACCACCGTGGCCTGTGATGCTGCAGGTCAGCCCCAGTTTGCGATCGAGGGTTCCGTGTTTAATGGCGGCGCCGCCGTGCAGTGGTTGCGGGATGATCTCGGCGTGATCCAGCAGGCAGCAGAAACCGAGCAGATTGCACAGAGTATTCCGGACACCCGTGGTGTTTATCTGGTGCCGGCTTTCAGTGGATTGGGCGCGCCGCACTGGGATGCCGTAGCCCGCGGTTCCATCTTCGGTCTTACCCGCGGTGCGGGGCGTGCGGAGATCGTGCGCGCTACCCTGGAATCCATTGCCTTTCAGAGTCACGAGCTCGCCCAGCTGATGGCACAGGCGCTGGGCATGGAACTGCAGTGTCTGCGGGTGGATGGCGGCGCCAGCGCGAATGGTTTCCTGATGCAGTTCCAGGCGGACATTTCCCGCTTGCGGGTGGAACGTCCGCGCCAGATAGAAACCACCGCAGTGGGCGCGGCATTATTGGCGGGTCTTGGCGCGGGCGTGTGGCAGTGCGACGGCCTGCCGGAGTCGCTGGTGGACGTAGAGCAGGACTTCCTGCCGCAGATGGGCGAGCTGCAACGCCGGGAGCTACTGGAAGGGTGGACGCGCGCTGTGGCGTCCTGCCGAACCTTCCGGGAGGCCCAGTAAAATCTTGCGGGCGGGAAAGTCGCTGGCGGGAGAGCGCAATTCGTTGTACAAATTACCCAGTATCAGGCCGGTAATACTCCGCCGGTAATGCTCCGAGAGTATCGGGGTGGCAATATCCTCGAATAATCATAAGAATCAGGAGAGTGCCATGTATTTCGAGTCACGCGGTTTTCGTTTGCACTACCGACGCTGGTGGGTTGAAAACGCCCTGGCCGTGGTTGTGGTTTCCCACGGTCTGGGAGAGCACAGTGGCCGCTACCGAGCCATTGCCCGCGAGCTCAACGCGCACGGGTACAGCGTCTACGCGCTGGATCATTTTGGTCACGGCCAGTCCCCTGGACGCAGGGGCGATATCGAACATTTCTCCTGCTATTCATCAGATCTTTGCCAATTTATCCGTGCAGTGCACCACGAGAACCCGGGCCTGGGGCTTCATCTACTTGGGCACAGTATGGGGGCGGTCATCGCCTGCGATGCGCTGGTGTCTGACGAGGAGGGGGTATCCGACGAGGAGGGGGCGGCAGTAGATAGCCTGATTCTGTCTGCGCCCGCGTTTGCCGGTAGTAATGAGCCGGGCGCTTTCGAGGTGTCTCTGATCCGGTTGCTGGCGCGGGTTTGCCCCGGCCTTTCTTTGTCCAACCGGCTGCAGACTGAGGCGATCAGCCGTGATCCGGACATTGTTCGCGAGTACTGCGCCGACGATCTGGTGCACAACCGGGTAACGCCGCGCTGGTTCCTGGGGTATCGGGAGGCCCGTGAGCAATTACTGGCGCACCCGCAAACAATTGCGTTTCCGACCCTGACCCTGCTGCCGGAAGGGGATCGCCTGGTGGACCCTGCCGTCACTCATCAGTGGCATGATCGGCTGCAGGGGGAGCACCATCAACTGCGTACTTTTGCGGGGGCCTACCACGAGATACTGAACGAACCTGGCTCGGGGGAGGAGGCACTGGCCGCGTTGCTAGAGCATTTGCGCCTGTACACCCCGGTATCCACTCAGCAGTCTCCGCCTCAGCGGCTTGGTGCCGGTGCCTGATTGCCGGCTTTTTCCCGTACTGGTCTAACACCACCACAGTCTCTGGCCTCCCGCGCCGGGATTTCTCCCGTCGGCCGTGAAAACCCCTAAAAAGCGTTGTACCATACGCGGTCATTTTTGACCCGCAGCCCAGTCGTCACGGGCTGTGGGCTTATGCAGAGTGAATCATGGACAAAAAACTACTGAGTCTGCTGGTCTGTCCGGTCAGCAAGGCGCCGTTGGAGTATCGCGAAGAGTCTCAGGAGCTGGTTTGCAAGGCCAGTGGTCTGGCGTACCCGGTGCGCGATGGCATTCCTGTGATGCTGGAGTCGGAGGCGCGGCAGCTGACGGTAGACGAGAAGCTGGAAAAGTAACCCTCGGACAAGCGTTGCCCGGGGGCAATAGTGATGTCCGGTGGTGGCTGATCGCAGGAGGCGACTATGGAAGAGCGCAGTGTTTTCACGCGGATCATGGATGGCGAGGTGCCAAGTCGGCTCCTTTATGAAGATGACCAGTGTATTGTCATCGAGGACCGCGCGCCGAAGGCGCCCACCCACCTGTTAATCATTCCTCGTAAACCGCTGGTCAATCTGGCGGATGCGGAGGAGGGCGACGTGCCATTGTTGGGGCACCTGATGTGGGTGGCTTCGGAGATGGCGCGACGCCTGAACCTGGAAGCGGGCTTTCGCCTGGTGGTCAACAACGGCCGCGAAGCGGGGCAAACCGTATTTCATCTGCATATCCATTTACTGGCCCAGCGCGAGATGCCCGAAGCTGGCCTTGCCGAAGACCTGTAGGGCTGAACATTGGCGGCGCAGTCTGTGCGCCGACACAAATTTTTTCTGATGATGTGGAAGTTGGCTGAATGAAGAGCGCACAGATACGCGAAGCATTTCTCAATTATTTTGCCGAGCAGGGGCACACCCGTGTCGCCTCCAGTTCGCTGGTGCCGGGGAATGACCCCACGCTGTTGTTCACCAACGCCGGGATGGTGCAGTTCAAGGACACCTTCCTCGGCCAGGAGTCGCGCCCATATGTGCGTGCCACCAGTTCACAGCGCTGTGTGCGTGCCGGTGGCAAACACAACGACCTGGAAAATGTCGGTTATACCGCGCGCCACCACACGTTTTTCGAGATGCTGGGCAACTTCAGCTTTGGTGACTACTTCAAGCGCGAGGCTATTCAGTTTGCGTGGCAGTTCCTGACCGAGGTTCTGCAGTTGCCGCCGGAGCGCCTGTGGGTAACTGTTCATATCAGTGACGATGAGGCCGCGGATATCTGGCTGAAAGAGATGGGCGTCAGTGCCGATCGGTTCTCTCGTTTGGACGAAGACAATTTCTGGCAGATGGGAGATACAGGCCCCTGTGGTCCCAGCTCGGAGATTTTCTACGATCACGGCGAAGACGTGCCCGGCGGTCCTCCCGGTTCCGAGAATGACGACCTCGACCGCTATATCGAGATCTGGAACCTGGTATTCATGCAGTTTGAACGCTCTGCAGATGGCGAACTGCACCCGCTGCCCAAACCCTCGGTAGATACCGGTATGGGGCTGGAGCGTATTGCTGCGGTGATGCAGGGAGTGCACTCCAACTACGAGATCGACCTGTTCCAGGCGCTGCTCAAGTCCGCGGGCGAGATTGTCGGCTGCGACGACACCGAGGAGAAATCCCTCCGTGTGATTGCCGATCATATTCGCTCCTGCTCCTTCCTGATCGCCGACGGCGTGATGCCGTCCAATGAAGGGCGTGGGTTCGTACTGCGCCGGATTATTCGCCGTGCAGTGCGCCACGGTCACAAGCTGGGGCACAAGGAGATTTTCTTCCACAAGCTGGTTGCTGCACTGGTAGAGCAGATGGGTGATGCTTACCCGGAGCTGCGCGAGAAACAGTCCATTATCGAAAACGCCCTGCGCAAAGAAGAAGAGCAGTTTGCGAAAACTCTGGATAAGGGGCTGGCGCTGCTGGATGACGCGCTGGCTTCCCTTGAGGGAACCGAAGTGCCGGGCGAGCTGGTGTTTACCCTCCACGACACTTACGGCTTCCCCACCGACCTGACTCAGGATATTGCCCGCGAGCGCGGGCTCACTCTGGATATGGCAGGTTACGAAGAGGCCATGAATGCGCAGCGCGAACGCGCCCGCGCCGCCGGCAAGTTTAAACAGGACTACACCGGCAATATCGACCTCCAGGGCAGCACGGAATTTCTTGGCTACGCCTGCACTGAAGCCACCGGCAAGGTGGTGGCTATCGTTAAAGATGGCGAGCAGGTGCAAACCCTGGAAGAGGGTGAAGCCGGTGATGTGGTATTGGATCGCACACCGTTTTACGCGGAATCCGGTGGCCAGGTAGGCGACAGCGGATATCTTCAGGCTGGTAGTGGCCGCTTTGAGGTGACCGACTGTGTGAAGCTTGGTGATCACCATTTGCATCAGGGCAAACTGCTGTCGGGCAGCGTTTCCGTAGGTGACGAAGTGGAAGCGCAAGTCGCCGGCGATGTGCGTCAGTCCACCGCACTGAACCACTCGGCAACCCACCTGCTGCATGCGGCCCTGCGCAAAGTGCTTGGCGAGCATGTAACCCAGAAGGGGTCACTGGTGGATTCCGAGCGCCTGCGTTTCGACTTCTCGCACCCGGAGGCGGTAACTTCCAAGCAGTTGCGTGCTATCGAGGCGCTGGTCAACAGTCAGATTCGCGCGAATACCCCGGTAGAAACCGAGGAAACGGATATCGAAACGGCCAAGGCCAAGGGGGCCATGGCGCTGTTTGGTGAGAAATACGGCGATAGCGTGCGTGTTCTCTCCATGGGGGAGCGTACCGATGGCGGTGCCTTCTCGGTTGAGCTGTGTGGCGGTACCCACGTCAACCGCACCGGTGACATTGGCCTGTTACGTATTGTGGGTGAGAGCGGCATCGCCTCCGGCCAGCGCCGCATCGAAGCGGTAACCGGAGCGCACGCACTTGCGCTGTTCGATCAGGCACAACAGCGACTTGATCACGCAGCGGCAGTGTTGAAAGCGCGCCCGGATACGCTTGCCGACAAAGTCGAGCAGTTGCTGGCCAATAACCGCAAGCTGGAGAAAGAGCTCGCGCAGCTGAAAACCCGCCTCGCCAGTGGCGCTGGTGGCGATCTGACAGCGCAGGCGGTTGAGGTTGAAGGTGTAAAAGTACTAGCGGCCTCCATTGACGGTGCGGATCCCAAGTCCTTGCGCGATCTGGCGGATCAGATGAAGAACAAGCTTGGGAGTGGCATCGTTTTGCTCGCTGCACCCGGCGAAGACAAGGTGGCCCTGGTCGCTGCGGTAACCAAGGATCTGACCAAGCGCCTGGCAGCGGGAGACCTGATGCGTTTTGCCGCCGCTGAGCTGGGCGGCAAGGGCGGCGGTCGCCCCGACATGGCCCAGGGTGGTGGTTCAGATCTGGAAGCGCTTCCTGGGCTGTTGAAAAACGTCCCTGACTGGGTGAAAAGCAATATCAAGTGAAACCATCAGCCGAATGTGTCGACAAACCATGATCTGTCGACGTCATCTCGGTGATATTTGTGTGTTTTCAGTTGATTTGCCTTTGGTTTGGTGATGTAGTGCGCGACGCGCGCGCGTCAGGTGGCGCGCAAAAGGGCAGTAAGGAACACTAGAGCGATGAGTTTGTTCGTGCAGAAATACGGCGGCACTTCGGTAGGCTCCATCGAGCGTATCGAGGCGGTTGCCGACAAGGTGGCTGGCTTTAGGGCCCAGGGTCACGACATGGTGGTGGTCTTGTCCGCAATGAGCGGGGAGACCAATCGCCTGATCGATCTGGCTCGTCAGATCCAGGAGCATCCGGATCCCCGGGAGATGGATGTGCTGGTATCTACTGGCGAGCAGGTCACCATTGCGCTATTGAGTATGGCGCTGAAAAAGCGTGGCTATGACGCCTGCTCCTATACCGGTGGTCAGGTAAAGATCCTTACCGACAATGCTCATACCAAGGCGCGTATCCAGCGCATTGACGTCGAGCGTATGCGTCGCGACCTGGACGCGGGCAAAGTGGTGGTTGTGGCAGGTTTCCAGGGAGTCGATGACAACGGAAATATCACGACCCTCGGTCGCGGAGGCTCCGATACCACCGGCGTCGCGCTGGCCGCGGCTCTTGATGCCACCGAGTGCCAGATTTACACCGACGTAGACGGTGTTTACACCACTGACCCCCGTGTAGTGGACAGTGCCCGTCGCCTCGATCGTATTACCTTTGAAGAAATGCTCGAGATGGCGAGCCTTGGCTCAAAAGTGTTGCAGATTCGAGCAGTAGAGTTCGCCGGTAAGTACAAGGTGCCTCTGCGTGTGCTCTCTACATTTGAAGAGGGCAACGGCACACTGATTAGTCTTGATGAGGAAGACAACGAGATGGAACAGCCTGTAGTCTCCGGCATTGCGTTTAACCGCGACGAGGCAAAACTGACAATTCGCGGCGTGCCGGACACTCCCGGTGTTGCCTGTCGCATTCTGGCCCCCGTTGGCGCAGAAAACATCGAAGTCGATGTAATCGTTCAGAACATCAGTGCAATCGACGGCACTACAGACTTCACATTCACTGTGCACCGCAATGACCTCAGCAAGGCGCGCGGAGTTCTCGAGCGTGTGGCGGAAGAGCTGGGTGCGCGGGAAGTGGTGTCTGACGACAAGATAGCCAAGGTATCGATTGTCGGTGTAGGTATGCGGTCCCATGCCAATGTGGCATCGCGTATGTTCGAGGCACTGGGTGAAGACAACATCAACATTCAGATGATCACCACCTCTGAAATCAAGATTTCCGTGATTATCGACGAGCGCTACCTGGAGCTGGCGGTGCGTGCTCTACACAGTGCATTTGAGCTATCTGAACCCAAGGCCGCAGAGTAGCTATAACCAGAGTGATGGATGCGACCAGCAATCATAGCGATTCGGTTGTGTGGCGTGTGGTCCGACCTATTGAGATTTTCAGCGTCTGGACGATACTGAATAAAGTGACGGACAAGATTCCCGGTTTGAAGCGTTCTCGGGTTATTATGACTCAAGGCGCGCGCCAGGGATAACCGGTCGTGCCAAATCACAGGATGATCAAGGAGAAGTAGGTAATGTTGATTTTAACCCGCCGTATCGGTGAAACACTGATGGTTGGTGACAATGTGACGGTTACCGTATTGGGTGTGAAAGGCAACCAGGTACGAATCGGGGTCAATGCACCGAAGGAAGTTGCGGTTCACCGCGAGGAGATCTACCAGCGCATTCAGCGCGAGAAGCAGTCCTCCGATGACGGAAGTGCAGACTGACAGTAGCCGATCAGAAAGGGCCGCATCGCGGCCTTTTTTTGTGCCTGTATGATTTGTAGACGATCCTCAAGAAAACGCAAAAAGTTATTGATTCCCCATTGATTTTTACCTCGCCGTTGGTATGATGCCGCTCACTTTCAGCAGCCAAGACCAAGTGTCAAAAGTTGCTGTTGCCCTGAAGCTTTAAAGCAGCTCGGGGTGAAAAAGTTACGGTGAGGTGGCCGAGTGGCTGAAGGCGCGCCCCTGCTAAGGGCGTATGGGGTTAAACTCATCGAGGGTTCGAATCCCTCCCTCACCGCCATCTTTAAAAACACTCTCAGTTGAGGGTGTTTTTTTATGGGTAGAGCACAGAGATTTGTCTTCTACTCTTGCGGCAGCGGCATCTAGCCACGGCGGTAAAAAAGTTTGAAAAAACTGCTTGCTTGCCTTCGAGATGCTCCGTATAGTTCGCGCCCTCGCTGCTTGAGCGGCAACGCAAAACGCGGCGAGGAGGTAAGCTAAGTTATTGATTTTTAGTGGGTTTTGCTCCTAAAAAGAATTTCAGAAAGAGCTTGCCAAGCGAGATCGGCGCCATATAATGCGCGTCCTTCTCGGGGTTACCCAAGGGTAACCGAAGCATCGGAAAGCGTTGATTTGTAACGGTTTCGAGCTTCAAGAAAGTCTGCAAAAAAGCACTTGCTTCAGCAGATTGGATGTGTAAAATGCGCATCCCACAGTGAGGGCCGAGC
>NZ_JAIVKJ010000008.1 GCF_020524885.1 Microbulbifer elongatus
CTTGCAGCGCCCCGCGCTGCCATGTGACAAACGATGCACCGAAGGTGCCAGTTTGGGGCGCCGAAGGCGTCGCTTCAGCGATGGCGAGCGCAGCTCGACACCCAGTGTAGGTCTGCAGAGTCGCAGCGCCATACCGCTGCATACGGAATACAACAAAAAGCCCCGATCGCTAACGCGGTCAGGGCTTTTTTATATTTGCAAAATTTACGTCCCAATCTGCCTGGTGAGTTATGTGGCCTTCAGCTTTTTGACCAGGCGCTGCATGCGTTCGAAGTGGCTGCCCTTCCAGTAAATTCTGCCGCACCCTGTGCAGCGGGCAAATTCCTTGAAACTCTGTCGGCTATCGGGTGGTACTTCCGACCATACCGTCTGTTTTGCTACCGGTTCCAGTCCACCGTTACATACCGTGCAGCGAGAGAACGGGTGAAAGCTGTTCTGCAGCTGCAGTCGCTTTACCACCTCTTCTACCTGTCTTAAGGGGCGTGTTGCGCGGACATAATAGCCGTGCGTCAGAGCCTTTCTCTTAAGTAGGTCCCGGTCGCGTGTCAGTAAGATGCGTTGATCCCGCACGGAAATTTCCACCAGGTGCGCATCACTGCACTCACCATAAAACAGGCAATTAAAGCCGAGCATGCGCAAGTAGCGCGCCAGTCTTCCGAGGTGGCAATCAAGCACAAATTGGGATTCCCGCAACGGGTGCGGGCGCAGCCGGGTAACGCTGGATATGTCCAGCGACTCAAACAGCGGGTACACACTGATGCAGTCCCCGTTCTTGGGGTGGAAGTCAAAAGCCACTGACTCACCGTTCACCAGAATTAGGTCCACCTCCGTATGGGGTACGCCAACAGACTCAATCACATTTTTAATCGAGCCGAGTGCGACAAAATCCCGCGTAAAGCTGCGCTGTTGCAGCGGTGGTGGCAGGAAGTCATTCAGCTCCCGGTAAAAGCGAAATGTCAGTGTGGGCATGTTGGATCTATGGGCGATAAGCCGGACTATTTGTGGTGATTCCGATGCTGTGGAATCACCGTTATAGTAGTCCGGTAACTACATACGTAATGCAGAATAATGATAAAAAGACTGTTACTGGCCCTGTGTTTCGCGTCCGTCCTGATGGTGCTACTGCTACAGGTCCCGGTACTCCGGAGTACACCGGGTGAGCCTGAGGTATTACTTGAACCCCTGAATAAGCCCGTTCCGGGGGCTCCCAATCTGATTTCCATCCAGCCGTACGTGACTGCAGATGACTATGCAGATGTGAGGCGTCTTGCGCACAAGCTGCGCGGCTATCTGCTCACCGCGCGGGACGCGGGCTGGTTGGGAGAGGACACCCTGGTAGTGTTCCCGGAGCATATTGGCACCTGGCTTGTGGCTGAGGGTGAAAGCTTTTTGGTATTTGAATCGCGCCGCACGGATAGCGCGTTGCTATGGACGGCGTTGGGAAATCTGCCTGTTTTCCTGCAAAACCTTGGGGGAGAGAGTGCGAGTGACCCCTTTGCCGCAGCCCTGTTCCGAAGTAAGTCCGCGACCATGGCCGTGCAGTACCAACAGGTTTTTTCCGGGCTTGCGCGGGAATTTGGGGTAACACTGGTGGGTGGGTCGGTTGTGCTGCCGGATCCGGATGTGCGGGATGGTCAGATCCTAACGGGCTCCGGCCCACTGTATAACAGCAGTTTTGTTTTCTATGCCGATGGCTCGATTGCGGGTCCGGTGCGCAAAGTCTATCCGATCGATAGCGAACTACCATTTACCCACCCGGCCCAGCAACCGCTGCCTGTTTTCGAAACATCCATTGGGCGCTTGGCGGTTCTGATTTGTGCTGACAGCTGGTATCCAGATACCTGGCAGCAGGTTGCAGATGCAGAGCTGGTGGTGGTCCCTTCATTTGCCTCACCAGATGGTATCTGGGAGCAAACCTGGGGTGGCTACAACGGTGCGCCTGCGCCGCAGGATGTCAATCGGCTGGACGTGGGGCAGCTCAGCGAAGGCGAAGCCTGGCGTAAATATGCTATTGCGGGGCGCGGTGGTCACCTGCGGGCCGGCATCAATACCTTCCTGCGCGGTGATCTCTGGGATATTGGGGATGATGGGCGTACAACTGCGGTGTTGGCGGGTGAAGTGATTCAGGGGCAGCGTCGCGATGGGGCGATTGTTTCGAGTCTTTGGCTACCGTAGGTTCGTGACAATAGGTTTTCCGAAGTTTCCGCGGTCAATCGGGAGAATAAAAATAGTGCATAACACGAGTGCTGTTGAGCGGGTGCAGGTGGTGGTGGTTGGCGCCGGGATCGCGGGGCTGAATGCCGCGCGTCTGTTAGCAGGCAAATACAGTGTGAACGTCCTGGAGGCCCGTGATCGAGTGGGCGGCCGTCTGCAGAACCACTACTTTGCCAATGGCGATAGCGTGGATGTTGGTGGGCAGTGGGTTGGACCGGGGCAGAAGCGAATGTACCGGCTGATCGAAGCCCTGGGAGCAACAACCTGGCCACTGTATGACACTGGCGACAACCAGCTGCATCTTGCCGGGAAGCTGCGCCGCTACCGCGGCACGATTCCGAGGGTAAATCCGGTTGCACTGGCCGATCTCGGGTTGGTCATGGCCCGCTTCGAAGCAATGGCCAAAAGCCTGGATCCATCCGCGCCCTGGCAGTGCAAAAACGCGGCAAGGTGGGACGCCATGACCCTCGACAGCTGGCTGCAGAAACATTGCTACACGTCATTGGCGCGCGAGCTTTTTGCGATCGGAATCGGCGCGGTGTTCGCCGCGGAACCGAGGGAAATTTCCCTTTTGCATGCGCTGTTTTATGCGCGCTCCGGTAACTCTCTGGAAACCCTGCTAGCGGTCACCGGTGGTGCCCAGCAGGATCGCGTGCACGGTGGTACTGCTGGCCTGTGTGACATCATGGCCCGGCAGTTGGGTGAGCGGTTGCGGCTCAATACCCCGGTTGATGGTATCGAACAGTTGGCTGATGGCAGTCTGCAGGTCCGACATGCATCGGGATTGGTGCAGTGCGACCGGGTGATTATGGCAGTGCCGCCCAACCAGGCGTTGCGCATTCGCTTCGAGCCGGCATTGCCCGCCTGGCGGGATATGTTGTTGCAGCGTATGCCGGCGGGTTCCTGCATCAAGTGTATCGCCCGTTACGACAAGCCCTTCTGGCGCGAGGACGGTTTGTCGGGACAGGTGGCGAGCCCGGCAGGGCCGGTACGGGTGACCTTCGATAATTCAGAACAAGGTAAGTCCTCGGGCTTGCTGATGGGTTTCCTCGAAGGTGATGTGGCGCGACACTACAGTCGCGTTGGTCCTGAGCAGCGCCGTGAGGCTGTGCTGGATTGTTTTGCGCGTTATTTTGGTGAGGCTGCGCGCAATCCGCAGGAGTATGTCGATAAAGACTGGAGCAGTGAAGCCTGGACACGGGGTTGTTACGCGGCACTGATGGCACCCGGAACCTGGACTGGAGGCGGCCAGCGGCTGCGAGAAGCCAATGGCCAGATCCACTGGGCTGGCACCGAGTTCGCGGTTGAGTGGTTTGGCTATATGGAGGGTGCGCTGGAGTCTGCCGAGCGCGCCGCTGCGGAGGTAGATGGCGCACTACAGCAGGCCGCGCGTGCGCATTCCCGTGAATCCGCGGTTGCCTGCGGAGGATAAAGTATGTGTGACACTCTGGTTCTACGCGGCGCAAAGGCCACGTGGCTCGCCAAAAACAGCGATCGGGATCCCCTCGAAGCACAACGGGTAGAGATCATCCCCGCAGTAAAGGGGGACGGCGCCAAGCACCTGCGCTGCACCTGGATCGAAATCCCTCAGGTACCGGATCGCCACGCCTGTATTATCGGCCGCCCCGCGTGGATGTGGGGCGCGGAAATGGGTGTTAACGAATGCGGTGTGGCCATTGGCAACGAAGCGATTTTTTCTCGCGAGGTGCGAAATAGCGGCGCGGCATTACTGGGAATGGATCTGGTGCGATTGGCACTGGAGCGCGCCGATAGCGCTGACAATGCCCTGCAAGTCATTGTCGATCTGCTGCAGCAGTTCGGACAGGGCGGTCCCGCCGGCTATACCCAGAAAGAGTTTCGCTACGACAACAGTTTCCTGATTGCCGATCAAAGGGTGGTTTGGAAAGTTGAAACCGCGGGCAGGCACTGGGTGGCGGAGAAAATTGAAACTTTCGATAGTATTTCCAATGCGCTGACCATTAATGATTCCTACCAGCGCAGTGACGAAGCGCTGGCACTAGAGCGGATCAATTTTCGGAATAAATTTGATACCTGGTTGAAGCCGTTCTTCGGTGCCAGCCACAAGCGTCGCGCCTGTTCGCTAGCACAGCTTCGTCAGCTGGACACAAGCGCTGTTGGGTTTGCAGATTTTGCCCGTATCCTGCGCTCGCACCGCCGCGGCAAAGCCCGTGCTAACGGCGATCTGTGTATGCACGCTGCGCCATCCTCTTCACTTGTCAAATTCCTGCGTCCCTCGCACACGGTGAACAGTATGATCGTGCGCATTGATGGTGACGGGCCGCGCGTCGCATTTACCGGTACCGCGAGCCCCTGTGCCAGTCTGTTCAAGCCCGTCGGTTTTTTTGGTTGCTGGAGCGCGTGCGCGGCAGATCTCTGGGAGAAGCACAGGGTATGGCTCGACCACAAGGAACCTTCTGGTAAAGACCGCGAACACTTGAAGGCAAGTATCCGGGAAGCCGAGCGCGATATATTCGCGATGCTGGAAAGCGACAGGCTCGAGGTATCGGAGCAATATGCCGTGCAGGGAGCTGCGAAAATCTACGGTGGCGCGGGCCCGGATTGCCCGCACCCCGGTGTGCCTCTTTACGGGGCTTGAAGCGGGAGAATACCGACAGCTCCGTCTGCGCCCGCCCCGAGCAATAAGCCATTTCCTGCCGACAGGGTGTAAAAACCGGGGCCCGGGAGCACCCGCCAGGACTGCCCGTTATTGAACGAGATTTCACTGCCTGTTTTACCGGTGGCGATGCAGGTGCTCTCGATGCACCCCATGGCAGTGCGCAGTCCACGCTGGCCATTGTCGGCGAGCTGCCACTGTTCATTTTTGTATTTTGCCAGATTGGGGTAGGCGGAGGAGCGATTGGTGTAGTCGCCGCCCATCACAAACACGTCGCCGAGATGGTTCAGTGACAGGGCGTAGCCCCCCGAGGTCTGGTTTTCTCGGTGCAGCGGTACTTCACTGACGTCCCAGGAGCGCCCGTAGTCATTGCTTTTGTACACCCGCGCAGCGAAGCCTCCAGTAGTAAACCAGGCCTTGCCGTCAGAGCCGGTAATCAGGGTATTGCCACTGGCTGCAAAGGCTGCTTCACGGTCGTGCAGAGCTGGCAGTGCTTCCCGCGCAACGCGCTGCCAGTGGCGCCCTCCGTCTTCAGTCACCATCACCACGTAATAGCCATCAACGGGGTCGCCAAGAAGTACGCCCCGGTCCCGGTCCCAGAAATCGATGGAGTCAAAGAACCCCTTTTCGTCGGGGTTTTCGAACAGTAACTGCCACTGCTTGCCGCCGTCATCGGTCAGGTATAGGCGGGACTGGGTACCGTCGCCGACGCTCATCACGATCGCGGTTTGATCGTCGAACACCTCGATGTCGCGAAAGTCCAGTTTCGGTTCGGCGAGGACAGAAATGTCCTGCCAGCTTTTACCGTTGTTAACACTGCGAAAAACGCTATTGCTTGTGCCTGTGACCCACAGGCTCGCAGGGCCAATGGCACTGCCGCGCAGCGAAGCGCCGTTTTCCAGTTCAAATAGCTGCCAGTGAGGCCTCCCGTTGTGGGCGTGAGCTGGGAGCGAAAGTGACCACAATGTGAAGACAACGGTGGTCAGTAGGGAGCGCATCGGCATGTCAGTTCTCCGCGGAAAGCTGCTGGTTGTTATTCTTGTGCGGCCCCGGGTACAAACAAAAAAGGCCCGCAATTGCGGGCCTTTATCGTTTGGTACCAGAGGCCGGACTCGAACCGGCACGCTATCGCTAGCGGGGGATTTTGAATCCCCTGTGTCTACCAATTTCACCACTCTGGCAGTTTCGCGAGCACAGCACCGTACGGGGGCCCGGAAAGGATGATGATTATAGCGATGGGCTGTTTCGGGTCAACCAGATTTGGCGGCGGGAGAGGTTTCCGTTAATCTTCGCGGCCCATCAACAACCACCTAGACTGAACCGATGCAACGCCAGGATTTCTACTTCGATTTGCCGGAATCACTGATCGCCAAAGCGCCCACCGAACAGCGCCGTGGCAGCCGATTGCTGTGTCTGGACGGCAACAGTGGTGATCTGGCACACCGCCAGTTTGCGGATCTGCCGGATCTGGTAGAGCCGGGTGACCTATTGGTCTTCAACGATACGCGGGTGATACCCGCGCGACTGTTTGCGCAGAAGGCCAGTGGCGGGAAGCTGGAAATCTTGATCGAGCGGGTGCAGGACGAACAGCGCGCTTTGGCGCACGTCAGATCCAGTAAATCCCCCAAGCCGGGCAGTGAAATACTGCTGGAAGACGGCACTGTGCTGAAGATGGTGGCCCGTCACGATGCGCTGTTCGAGTTGGAGTTCCCACAAGAAGGCGCGCTTGAGGTTCTCGAGCGCCTGGGGCATATGCCACTCCCCCCTTATATCGACCGGGCAGATACCGAGGCGGATAAAGAGCGGTATCAGACTGTGTACAGCCGCAACGCAGGCGCTGTGGCGGCGCCCACCGCAGGCCTCCATTTCGACGAGGAAATGATCGAGAGCCTGAAAGCCAAAGGCGTGGATACCGCTTTTGTGACCTTGCATGTGGGGGCCGGAACCTTTCAGCCGGTGCGCGTGGACGATATCCATAGCCACAAGATGCACACCGAAATTCTCGATGTCCCAGCGGATGTGTGTGACGCGGTGGCTGCGTGTAAGGCCCGCGGCGGCCGTGTGATTGCGGTGGGTACAACGAGCGTGCGGGCTCTGGAGAGTGCAGCGAAGTCCGGTGCGCTGAAGCCGACACGGGGCGAGACCGACATTTTCATTTATCCGGGCTACACCTTTAAGGTGGTTGACCGGCTGATCACCAACTTCCACTTGCCGGAATCCACTCTGCTGATGCTGGTGAGTGCCTTTGCGGGTTACCGCAACACCATGAATGCCTATAAGGCCGCAGTGGAAAACGAGTATCGATTTTTCAGTTACGGCGATGCGATGTTGATTGAACGCAACCCGGCCGTCGATCCTGCTGAGGTGGGTAGCGAGGTGGGTGAAAAGTAACCTGCCTTCAGCCCTGGCAGCACTTGCCGCGCCCGATAGCGAGATAGCACGAGGAGAATGACTTGAGCCGCGCCTGTTTTATGACGTTTGAATTGGACACCACCGATGGAAAAGCTCGCCGGGGACGGCTGCATTTCCCGCGCGGCGTGGTGGAAACCCCCGCATTTATGCCGGTGGGCACCTACGGCACCGTCAAGGGCATGCTGCCGCGGGATGTGGAGGAGATCGGGGCGCATATTATCCTCGGCAATACCTTTCACCTGATGTTGCGTCCGGGCACCGAGGTCATCAAGGAGCACGGTGACCTGCATGATTTTATGCAGTGGCAGGGGCCAATTCTTACGGACTCCGGTGGTTTTCAGGTCTTCAGCCTGGGGAAGATGCGCAAGATCAGCGAGGAAGGGGTTTCCTTCAAATCACCGGTAGACGGCAGCCCGGTTTTTGTGGGGCCAGAGGAGTCCATGCAGGTACAGAAGGACCTGGGTTCTGATGTGGTGATGATCTTCGACGAGTGCACCCCCTATCCGGCCACACAGGAGGAGGCGCGCAAGTCCATGGAGCTGTCATTGCGCTGGGCCAAGCGTTCGAAAGACGCCCATGGCGACAGCCAATCAGCTCTGTTCGGTATCGTCCAGGGCGGTATGTATCCGGAGCTGCGGGATATCTCGCTGGCCGGGCTCACGGATATCGGCTTCGACGGTTATGCCATCGGCGGCTTGTCGGTGGGGGAGCCCAAGGAAGAGATGATCAAGGTGCTTGATCATCTCGCACACCAAATGCCCGCAGACAAGCCCCGCTACCTGATGGGTGTGGGCAAGCCCGAGGACCTGGTGGAAGGTGTGCGCCGCGGTGTCGACATGTTTGACTGTGTGATGCCCACGCGGAATGCCCGCAATGGCCACCTGTTTACCTTCGACGGGGTGGTAAAGATCCGCAATGCCAAGCACCGTCACGATACTGGCCCGTTGGAAGAAGGCTGCGACTGCTACACCTGTGAGCACTTCTCCCGCAGTTACCTGCATCATCTGGACAAGTGCGGCGAAATCCTGGGCTCCCAGCTCAATACGATCCACAACCTTCGCCACTATCAGCGGCTGATGCAGCAGCTGCGCGACGCAATTGCGGAGGGAACGCTGGAAGACTACGTGGCATCCTTCTACAAGGGCTTGGGACGAGAAGTGCCTGCATTGGGGTGAGTCGGGTGGGTGGCGATTTGTGCCACCTGTCTATCCCCGTATAATCACCCTCCAAATTCCGAGCCACGTGCCCACCGGCTTGCAATCGGTGGGACGCGTCCGCATATCGAGAGTTATCGAAAAAAATGTGCCCGTGGAACGGGCCACTCCAACAATGAGACCAGCATGAATCGCTTCCCCCTCTGGAAATATCTCCTGATCCTGATCATTACCGGATTGGGGCTGTTGTATGCAGCGCCGAACCTGTATCCACCCGACCCCGCCGTACAGGTGTCCGGGCAATCCAGCGCACTGCAGATTGATCAAAATGTGCTCACCGAAGTGCAGAAGTCTCTCGACGACGCTGGCATCGCGTATTTTGGTGGTGAAGTGCAGGACAAGTCAGTCCTGATTCGTCTGAAGTCTATTGAAGAGCAGCTCCCCGCCAAACGCGCAATTCAGGAAGCTCTTGGCCACAGTGACTATGTCGTGGCGCTGAACCTGGCACCGACGACGCCGGAATGGCTGCAAAGCATGGGCGCGAGCCCAATGAAGCTCGGCCTCGACCTTGCCGGCGGTGTGCACTTCCTGATGGAGGTGGATACCAACTCCATCGTGAAGACCAATATGGAAGGCTACGTCTCCGACGTGAAGTCCAAGCTGCGTGGAGCCAAGGCGCGCTACCGCAGTGTGAACCTGGAAAATGACCGGGATATCGTTGCCAAGTTCCGCGATGAAGAGCTGCGCACCCTTGGCCTGCGGACCCTGCGCAAGGAGTTCCCCACACTGCAGCTGAGTGAAGCGGGTAGCGGTAGCAACCTCGAGATCCGTGCGACCCTCTCCGAGCAGGAAATCAAGCAGCTGGAAGATTACGCGGTCACCCAGAACCTGACCACACTGAGAAACCGGGTAAATGAGCTGGGTGTCGCCGAGCCCATCGTGCAGCGCCAGGGGCGCAACCGGATCGTGGTGGAACTGCCCGGTGTACAGGATACTGCTGAAGCCAAGCGCATCATCGGCAAGACCGCAAACCTTGAATACCGTATGGAAGCCAAAGCCGACGCTCTGGTGACCAGTAAAGAATACTTCGAGTACCGAGACGAGCAGGAGCGCGCAGCCTATGGCGGTGCCTGGCTCGAGCGCAAGATCATCATTTCCGGTGAGCGAGTAACCGATGCCCGCGTCGGTTACGACGAGAGCGGTTTCCCGCAGGTGAACATCACCCTGGATTCCCGCGGCGGCGAGATGATGCACCGTGCTACCTGGAAAAATGTCGGCCGTCGTATGGGCACCCTGTTTGTCGAAAGCCGCTTCACACCGGAAAAGCAGGTGGATGCGGAAGGCAACGAGGTGATCGTCCAGAAGCGTACTGACGACAAGAAGATCATTAGCCTGGCAACGGTACAAAGTCCGCTGGGCCGCCAGTTCCGCACCACCGGCCTGGGCAGCCCGGCGGAAGCGCAGGAACTGGCGCTGCTGCTGCGTTCCGGTGCCCTGGCCGCCCCCATGTACTTTGTTGAAGAGCGAGTGATCGGCCCGTCCCTCGGTGCGGACAACATTGAGGTTGGTGTGACTTCGGTACAGATCGGCCTGCTGGCGGTCGTCATCTGTATGCTGCTTTTCTACCGCGTGTTTGGCCTCGCTGCCAATATTGCGCTGGCGACCAACCTGGTACTGCTGGTGGCGGTGATGTCTATCCTGGGGGCGACACTGACTCTGCCGGGTATTGCCGGTATGGTGTTGACCATCGGTATGGCGGTGGATGCCAACGTGTTGATTTTCTCGCGAATAAGAGAGGAGCTGCGCAACGGCTTGCCACCCCAGTCGGCGATCAATGCCGGTTTTGACAATGCCTATAGTGCGATCGTGGATGCCAACATTACCACCCTGATCGTAGCGGTCATTCTCTACGCAATCGGCTCCGGCCCGGTACAGGGCTTCGCGGTGACACTGTCCATCGGCATTCTCACCTCCATGTTCAGTGCCATCATGGGTACACGAGCGCTGATCAACTTGTTCTACGGCGGTCGCCGTGTAGAGAAATTGTGGATTTAAGGGGACGGTGATGAGTAATACCAAAGAAGAAAACGGAAGAATCACCGAGTACATGGGCAAGCGTGTTTACGACTTTATGCGCTGGCGCAAAGTGGCCGCCGCCGTTTCCATGGCATTGGTGATTGCGTCTATCGTGGCGCTTGCCATGAATGGCCTGAAGCTGGGCCTCGATTTTACCGGCGGTACCCAGATTGAAGTGGGTTACGAGAATGCGCCGAAAATCGAGGACGTGCGCAATCAGCTGGAGGCTGCGGGCTTTGAGGGTGCCGCAGTGGTGCGCTTTGGATCCGATAGCGAGTTGCTGATCAAACTGCCGCCGGAAGTCGCAGAGCAGCAGACCCAGCAGAATGCGCGGGACGCGGAGGCCACCAACTCCATCGGCGATAATGTGGTGAGTGCACTGCGCCAGCACTCTGATGGCGGCATCGATCTGCGCCGTGTCGAAATGGTTGGCCCGCAGATTGGCGAAGAGCTGCGCGATGACGGCGGCCTCGGCATGCTGTTCGCGCTGGCAGTGGTAATGGCTTACGTCGCTCTGCGTTTCCAGTACAAGTTTGCGGTTGGCGCCGTGGTTGCCCTGATTCACGATGTGATCATCGTGCTCGGCTTTTTCGCCATCCTGCGGCTGGACTTCGACCTCACGGTACTCGCCGCGGTGCTGGCGGTCATCGGTTACTCCATTAACGATACAATCGTGGTTTATGACCGGGTGCGGGAGAATTTCCGCAAGGTGCGTCAGGCCGAGCCCGCTGAAGTCATCAATATTTCCATGAGCCAGACACTGAGCCGGACCTTCATGACCTCGTTTACCACCTTATTGGTACTCTGGGCACTGCAGTTCTTTGGTGGCGAATTGATTCATAACTTCTCGCTGGCTCTGATCGTGGGTGTGATCATCGGTACCTTCTCTTCCGTATATGTCGCGGCCAATATCCTGATGGCCATGAATATTTCGAAGGAAGACCTGATGCCGCCGGTGAAAGAGGGCGAAAATCTTGAGGAGATGCCCTGATCGAAGATTGGGTATCTTTCGAGCACAAAAAAGGCGGGTGTTACCCGCCTTTTTTGTGCGCGGCGGTTAACCTGAACAGAGTCCAATTCACTGAGGAATCGGGTCAGTGGTCTGTGCGGGGGAGAGGGGCAGGCGCTACTCGTCGCAGCCGCGCCCAAACGGGGGCCGGAGGCGGGTAGATGAGGTCACATCGCTGTGCCGGGCGCTGATAGAGCGCGCGTCTGGGGGGCAGTTAGGCCTGGATCGGTGCCCAGGCCACAGCAGCAAGAGACTTAGCTGCGAGGCTTTTTGCCAAGGGTAATGTGACGGGGACCGGAGGTGTTGGTCTGGCCGCTTACGCCCTTGGGCACTTGCTCGATCTCGCCGCCATTGGCGAGGAAGGCCTGAACCTGAGCCTCAATCGATTCGCGGGATTCCGGACCGGCGGTATCCTTGGAGCGCTTGGAAGCGCTGGAAGCTTTCTTAGCCACAATAATGTCCAATATTTAGCGTGAATAGCGGATCTTACACCAATCTGTGCAAAAAATCACCCGTTGTTTTGGTGGAGCTATCAGGCAGAGAAATCTGATTACCAGCTCAGCCGGCGCGGATATGAAAAAATGCCGGATGGACAGGGGCCACCCGGCGAGTATTGAACGCTTGATTGAAGTTTCTTCAGGGGCAGTTACCTTGCTCGTAATAGTCCGCCCCAGTTTCTGCCAGAGTGGTGGTGACAAAGATGTTGTACAGGCCGAGATTGTCACCAGAGCCCAGCGCGTAAGTGTATCCGCCGCTGGTGGTTGCGCGCCCCGCGGTCACGTGGTTGTAGTTACTGGCGGTGTACTCGGTACATGCGACTTCGCCATCGGGTGTGCTGTCACAGGCATTGCCGATACCATCGCCATCGTTGTCTTGCTGGTCGGCATTGGCAACATTCGGACAGTTGTCCACTGCGTCATCGACACCATCGTTATCGTTATCGATATCGTTGTCGACAGGCTCGTCATCGCCACCGCCGCCGGTAGAGCAAGACTGTAGCGGACCGGCGCAGCTGCTTTCGCCATCGGCCACCCACTGGCACTGTTCTCCTGCGGTCACTTCGCGCATGGTGAACGGCGAGGTACCAAAGGCTAGGTAGCAGGCTGAGTAGCCCTCACCCCAGGTGATATGCCCCGCATTGATGTGGAAGTTGTAATCGCCGGTCTGGCCGGCATCGATGTCAAAGCTCACACTGGCCTGGCTCGACAGGTCGGTAGAGTCAGTAGCGGTAATCGTCACGGTGTTTTCGCCACCGGGGAGGTCGCAGCCCTCGGCGGAGAAGCTGTTGCCGAAGACTTCTGCGTTGATGTTGCCGCTGGCGAATGCCACCACCACGTTTTGCAGATTCTGGTTTGTATCCACCACTGTGCCGCTGACCGTGGCGCATTGCCCGCTGACGCTTGCGGCAATATCGCTCAGCATTGGCGCCGCCGCCGGCGGCTCCGGGCCAATGCGGCTGGTAACACTGGCTGTATCTCCCTGCGCGCCTTCGTTGTCGGTGGCAACCACGTCGATCTGATACAGGCCGTCTTCGAGTGAAGACGAGTTTGCACTGAAGTAGCCATCGGCGGGAGAGGCCTGTGCACTCAGGGTTTCCACAAACTCCGGCGTACCGGTGTCGATGTTGCTCACGGTGATGTCGATACTGGCCACGTTGCCTTCGGCATCGAGCGCAGTGCCGCTGATTGCCAGTAGGCCAGACGTTTCGGTCGCTGAAAGATTGGAAATCTCGGGCCCGCTGTTGCGGTCAACGCGCTGGTTGTTGTCGAGAAAGTACTGCCCCAGATAGCGGGCATAGTTGATTCCATTGCCGCTAATGTAACCGCCGCTGGCCCCCTCGCCGCCAGACCAGGAGTGGTCCACATTGTTGAACCACAACATCGACACGCGCCCGTCTTGCCAAAGGTTTTCGTCGGCATTGCGGCTACCTTCTGCAATCGCGTTGGTATCTGGTAGCTGGCTCACACCGTACACCCCGGCCATACCGTTGGCATTCTGCTCGTTGTAGCAGAGGTTAACGGTGGTGTCGTCGCGCCCGTGGGCGATGGAGGCTATCTGTGTGTCGAAGTGACTCGCGTAGCTGCCCGCGTAGCTATTGCAGCGGGCGGTTACGTCCGCCTGTTCACAGGGGCCGAGTGCGCCGTTGGAGCTGGTTCCGATACTCGGGCCCGCACTGATGCCCATGCCGGCGAATACATCGGGCGCAAGGCAGGCGGTGGTATTGGCAAAGCTGGCACCGGAAGAGAGACCGGCGATATACACCTGATCCGGGTCAATATTGCGGCCGCTGTCAGCAGACAGGGTGTTCGCAAGGCTGATCAGATTTTTGTAGTCACCGGCGCTGCGCGACTTGGTGCCCTGCCAGTAGGACCAGCAGCTGAAGCCCGCCTTGTTTACCGCGTCGGGCACCGCCACCACCATGCCGAATTCCTCCGCTGCATCCTCGAGGTTCGCGGTGAGGTAGTTATTAATCGGCTGCGCACAGCCGTGCAGAACAATTAGAAGTGCCTTGCCGTCGCCGATTGAGGATGAAGTATCCGGGGTGTAGATATTGACGTTAGAGAAGCCACCGACCGAAACACCCTGTTGCCAACTGCCGGCGTGACTGGCTACCGCCAGGCTTGCGCCCACGACGAGTGAGAGGCTGCGGATCGCACCGCGCCAGGTTCTTGTATTGATCATCGCTGTTCACCAATTATTTTTATGTGATGGCCACTCTGCTTGCTGGTGGCTTTATCCAGAGTAGGAGTCGGGTTGAAGGGGGTGAATGCGACCAAGGTCGGAGGTTGGTGGGATGGGGTGCCGAAATGTGACAGGAGGCAGAATTTGGTGCCCGAGTGGGCTTGGGTAGCGCGTGCCCGGGATTTCCCCTGGCACGCGCTGCGATCAGTTACGTGTGAGGCTGGCGGTCACTCGTGAGGGGATTCGGCAGGAATGCGGCGGTTATTTTGCTGGAAAAATTGTCCCAGTACCCGCGCAAGATTGACGCCATTGGCATCGATATATTTGCCGCTGGCGCCTTCACCGCCGGACCAGCTGTGGCCCACAGCATTCAGAGTCAGCATGCCGACACGGCCCTCTTGCCAGAGAACCAGTTCGGCAGTCGCATCGCCTTCCTGCAGCATTTCGGTACCAGGGCTGCGTTTCACACCGTATAGCTTGGCCATGCCGGCGGCGTTCTGTTCCAGGTAGCAGGGGTCAACAACGGTATCTTTCGCGCCGTGTGCCACCGCAAAAACCTGGGTGCTGAAATGATCCTTGTTGGTGCCCGCATACTCGGCACAGCGCTGTGCAACGTCGGCGCGCTCGCAGTTACCGAGCGCGCCGGCTGGGCTGGTGCCGATACTGGGGCCAGCGGCAGCAGCGGCACCCGCGAACACATCGGGCGCGAGACAGGCAGCGGTATGGGCGAAGGTAGCCCCGGAAGAGAGACCGGCAATGTAAACCTGTGCCGGGTCAATTTCGCGGCCAGGCTCCGCTGCCAGGGTTTGTGCCAGCTGCACCAGCAGGCGGTAATCGCCGTGCTCCCGCGCGCGGGTTTCCTCCCAATAGGCCCAGCAGTTGTAACCGGCCTTGTGCTCTGCGTCCGGCACGGCGATGACCATGCCGAATTCCTCGGCGGCTGCTTCCAGGTTGGCGGTTAGGTAATTATCAATGGGCTGCACACAGCCGTGCAGCAGGATCAGCAGTGCGCGGCCGTCGCCGATGGCCGAGCGGCTGTTGGGCGTGTATATGTGTACCTTGCTGAATCCTCCGCTGGCCACATTCTCCTGCCAGCTGCCGGTGTTGGCGCTGGCCGAGGAGCAGAGGGCGATGGCAAATAGTGTTGCCAGTAAGCGACGCATCGAGGTGGTCAGGCGGGTCGTGTAGGTCATTGCATTTACAACCGTGATGATAATAAGGACAGCTACCCAGACTAGGAGTCGGCGCTGACGCGGGGAATCATACTTTGGTCGTATACGAGATGGGCTTACAGGGGTAGGGGAGCGTCAGGTGGCCATCTCGGTGCTGGCTGCAGGTAGCGGCCAGCCGCCGAGATCACGCCAGCGGTTAACGATGCCGCAGAACAGCTCCGCGGTTTTTTCCGCATCGTATTCGGCGGAGTGTGCTGCATTGTTATCGAATTCAATTCCCGCAACCTGACAGGCCTTGGCCAGTACCGTCTGCCCGTATGCGAGGCCTGCCAGTGTGGCGGTATCCATGCACGAGAAGGGATGGAAGGGGTTGCGCTTGAGACCGCAGCGCTCCACCGCGGCGTTAATAAAGCCGAGATCGAAGTGGGCGTTATGGGCCACCATGATGGCGCGCGTACAGCTATGGGATTTAATGGCACTGCGGATCTTGCGGAACATTTCCGGCAGGGCGATCTCTTCCGGCCAGGCGTCGCGATCGGGCGACTCCAGGTCCACGCCGATAAAATCCAGCGCCGATTGCTCGATATTGGCGCCTTCAAATGGCTCGATATGGAAGCTGTGGGTCTCCTCCGCAAACAGAGTGCCGTCGTCGTCCATATTCAGGATCACCGCGGATACCTCCAGCAGGGCATCCGTGCGGGCGTTGAAGCCTGCGGTTTCCAGGTCCAGCACCACGGGGAGAAAGCCGCGGAATCGCTGGGCCAGGAGACTTTTGGGGCCGGAGGGCTCTTCTGCTGGGTTCACGAAAAATCCTGATGTTTGCGTATGGGTCGGTAAAATTTGTTGGGGCTGTGCCCGGCCGTTATCAAGCCAGGCGCCAGTTCAGGGTTTCGCCGGCGGCGAGCGGAATCAATGACTCGGATCCCATCGGCAGGCCGGATGGCATTGTCCAGGGCTCGCGCACCAGGGTAATGGTACCGCTGTTGCGAGGCAGGCCGTAGAAGTCGGGGCCGAATTCGCTGGCAAAGCCTTCGAGCCGCTCCAGCTTGCCCGCCTGCTCAAAGGCCTCCGCGTAAAGCTCGATGGCGCTAAACGCGGTGTAGCAGCCGGCGCAGCCACAGGCCGTTTCTTTCTTGCCCTGTGCGTGGGGCGCGGAATCCGTGCCCAGGAAAAACTTCGGACTGCCGCTGGTGGCCGCTTCGATCAGCGCCGTCTGGTGGCGGCTGCGCTTGAGGATCGGCAGGCAGTAGTAGTGCGGGCGAATGCCGCCCACCAGCATATGGTTGCGATTGTACAGCAGGTGATGGGCAGTAATGGTGGCCGCCACGCCATCCCGCGCCTGGGCCACAAACTCTGCCGCGTCGGCGGTCGTAATATGCTCGAGTACGATCTTGAGAGAGGGGAAGTCCTCGACGACCCGGCCGAGGATAGTTTCAATAAACACCCGCTCACGGTCGAAGATATCGATATCGCTGGTGGTTACTTCCCCGTGCAGCAGCAGCTTCATGCCGCAGGACTGCATGGCCTCGAGGGCCGGGTAGATATTGGCGATATCGGTAACCCCGGAGTCGGAATTGGTGGTGGCCCCTGCAGGATACAGTTTGGCGGCCACGACACCGGCGGCATGGGCCTGCTGCACGACCTCCGGTGTGGTGTTGTCGGTCAGGTAGATCACCATCAGGGGAGTGAAGTCGCCACCTTCGGGCACTTCTGCATCAATGCGCGCTTTGTAGGCGAGGGCGTCTTCGGCGTTGATCACCGGCGGCACCAGGTTGGGCATGATGATGGCGCGTCGGAACTGTTTCGCCGCATCGCCAACGGTGCGGGCCAGGGCCGCGCCATCGCGTAGATGAATGTGCCAGTCGTCAGGTGCGCGCAGGGTGATTTGCTGCTTGGACTCCACCGAATATCTCCTCCCGGGTTGATCGCGGCGCCGATGCTACCCGAAGCGCCAGTAAAATGCGAAAACTGCGGTGTATGCCTCATTCACCACCAGATTGAGCATAAAGTAAACAGAGGTTGCTGTTTGCTTTTTGTGCAAAGTATCGACTCATTGTCTGGTGCTAGTCGTAGACGTTTCTAGGCGCTACAATCGCGCCCCGAAAAAAGGCGGCCTACCCGCAGTTCCTGGGCACACACCAAAAATAATCCCCCAGACCGAGACTTTTCACAGGTGCACCTCCCTGTCGCGGCGGCAGTGTATCTGTGGTGACGGCACTGCCCGTGTTTACGGGCCTACTATACAGAGGATAGTAATGAGCAAGATCGATAAGGTGGTATTGGCGTATTCCGGTGGACTCGATACATCGGTAATTGTGCGCTGGCTCCAGGATACCTACGGTTGCGAGGTCGTTACTTTTACTGCCGATATCGGTCAGGGCGAGGAAGTCGAGCCTGCTCGCGCCAAGGCGGAAGCCCTGGGCGTGAAAGAGATCTACATCGACGATCTGCGCGAAGAGTTCGTGCGTGATTTTGTCTTCCCCATGTTCCGCGCCAACACTATCTATGAAGGTGAGTACCTGTTGGGTACCTCCATCGCCCGCCCGCTGATCGCCAAACGCCTGATCGAGATTGCCAACGAAACTGGCGCGGATGCCATTTCTCACGGTGCAACCGGCAAAGGTAACGACCAGGTGCGCTTTGAGCTGGGCGCCTACGCGCTGAAGCCGGGTATTCAGGTCATTGCTCCCTGGCGTGAGTGGGACCTGAATTCCCGCGAAAAGCTCATGCAGTACTGTGAGCAGCACAAGATTCCGGTGGACTTTTCCAACAAGAAGAAAAAGTCCCCTTATTCCATGGACGCCAACCTGCTGCACATTTCCTATGAAGGTGGTGTGCTGGAAGAGCCCTGGGCGGAAGCCGAGGAAGATATGTGGCGCTGGAGCGTGAGCCCGGAAGCCGCACCGGACCAGCCCACTTATATCACCCTGCAGTACAAAAACGGCGACCCGGTTGCCATTGATGGCGAGGAGATGAGCCCCGCCACGCTGCTGGAGAAACTGAACAAGCTGGGTGGTGCCAACGGTATCGGTCGCCTGGATATTGTTGAGAACCGTTATGTGGGCATGAAGTCCCGCGGTTGTTACGAAACACCCGGCGGCACCATCCTGTTGAAAGCGCACCGTGCGATCGAGTCCATCACCCTGGATCGCGAAGTGGCACACCTGAAAGACGAGCTGATGCCGCGCTACGCGAAGCTGATTTACAACGGTTACTGGTGGTCGCCCGAGCGTGAAATGCTACAGGCGGCGATCGATCAATCCCAGTCCGTGGTAAATGGTGAAGTGCGCCTGAAGCTGTATAAAGGCAGCGTGTCTGCGGTAGGACGCCGCTCCGAAGACAGTCTGTTTGATGAAAAAATCGCAACCTTTGAGGACGATGCCGGAGCCTACGATCAGAAAGATGCCGAAGGCTTCATCAAGTTGAATGCTCTGCGCCTGCGAATTGCTGCAGGAAAAGGCAGAGACTTGATCTAAATCAGCCGGAAGTGGCGATTCAAGCGTAAAAATCGTCGCTTCTGTGCCCTCCCGGTCTACCGTGAGGGGGATAGCCGCTATTGTATTGGCGGGCACTCTCGCGCGTGACGGAAACGAATCTTAAAAAGCAACGGAAGTTACACAATGACGACAACGGTGGCAGAGGCCGGCAAGTTGCCGGACTATGACTACAACATCGTGCGCCAGTTCACCATCATGTCGGTGGTCTGGGGCATCGTTGGAATGGGCGTCGGCGTTCTTATCGCCGCACAGCTGGCTTGGCCGGCACTGAATGATCTCTGGCAGCCGTTCACGCATTTCGGTCGTCTGCGTCCACTGCATACCAATGCGGTGATTTTCGCATTTGGCGGTAGCGTGCTGTTTGCGACCTCCTACTATGTGGTCCAGCGCACCTGTCAGGTGCGGCTTTGGGGTGGCTGGCTGATCCCGTTCACCTTCTGGGGTTGGCAGGTTGTCATTCTGGGTGCCGCCATTACCTTGCCGCTGGGTATTACCTCTGCCAAAGAATACGCTGAGCTGGAATGGCCGCTGGATATCCTGATCGCACTGATCTGGGTGGCCTACGCGATTGTCTTCTTCGGCACCATTGTGAAGCGTCGTACTTCCCACATCTATGTAGCCAACTGGTTCTTTGGTGCCTACATCATCACCATCGCGGTGCTGCACATCGTCAATAACCTGGCGATTCCGGTCAGCGCCTGGAAGGCGTATTCCGCTTACGCGGGTACTACTGATGCGATGATCCAGTGGTGGTATGGCCACAACGCGGTGGGCTTCTTCCTGACCGCTGCCTTCCTCGGCATCATGTACTACTTCGTGCCCAAGCAGGCGGGTCGCCCGGTGTATTCCTATCAGCTGTCCATCGTGCACTTCTGGGCTCTGATCTCCATCTACGTCTGGGCTGGTGGCCACCACCTGCATTACTCCGCACTGCCGGACTGGACCCAGAGCCTGGCGATGATCATGTCTGTGATTCTGCTGGCACCTTCCTGGGGCGGCATGATCAACGGCATCATGACCCTGTCCGGAGCCTGGCACAAACTGCGTACCGATCCGACTCTGCGGTTCCTGGTGGTATCCCTGTCGTTCTACGGCA
The DNA here is from genome assembly GCF_020524885.1 of Microbulbifer elongatus. Classification (GTDB taxonomy): domain Bacteria; phylum Pseudomonadota; class Gammaproteobacteria; order Pseudomonadales; family Cellvibrionaceae; genus Microbulbifer; species Microbulbifer elongatus_A. The sequence goes on from NZ_JAIVKJ010000008.1 coordinate 19,948, forward strand.
TGTCCACCTTTGAAGGTCCGATGATGTCCATCAAGACCGTGAACGCACTGTCCCACAATACCGACTGGACCGTAGGCCACGTGCACTCCGGCGCGCTGGGTTGGGTGGCAATGATTTCCATCGGTGCTCTTTATCACCTGGTGCCGGTGCTGTGGAACCGCAAGGAAATGTTCAGCGTGAAACTGATCAATGCACATTTCTGGCTCGCGACCATCGGTACCGTGCTGTACATCGCGTCCATGTGGGTGAACGGCATTACCCAGGGTCTGATGTGGCGTGCCTTCAACGCCGACGGCACCCTGACCTACAGCTTCGTGGAAAGTGTGATCGCCAGTAAGCCGGGCTATATCGTGCGCTGGCTGGGCGGTGCCATGTTCCTCACCGGTATGTTCCTGATGGCCTACAACGTGTTCCGCACCGTCACTGACGAGCCGAAGGAAGGCGAAGTGCGTCACGATGAAAACCTGCCGATCGCGAAGAATGCATAAGGGGAAACGATCGTGAAAAATCATGACATCGTAGAAAAGAACATCGGCCTGATGATTGTTCTGATCGTGGTCGCGATCAGTTTTGGTGGCCTGGTGGAAATCGTTCCCCAGTTTTTTACCAAGAACAACAATGTACCCATTGCGGGCCTGAAGCCGCTTGGCCCGATCGAACTGGAAGGTCGCGACATTTATATCCGTGAAGGCTGCCACGTTTGCCACACCCAGATGGTGCGTCCGCTGCGTGCGGAAGTGGAGCGCTACGGCCACTACTCCATGGCGCAGGAGCATGTTTACGAACACCCCTTCCTGTGGGGCTCCAAGCGCACCGGCCCGGACCTGGCACGTGTGGGTGGCCGTTACTCGGATGAGTGGCACCGTGCGCACATGTACGATCCGCGCAACGTCGTGCCGGAATCCATCATGCCGGCGTACCCCTGGCTGTTCGACAATGTGGTCCACGGTGAGCACACCGCAGCGAAAATGCGCGCTTTGCGTGTGGTCGGTGTTCCCTATACCGACGAAGATATCGCTAACGCCAGCAAGCCGTTTATCGGTGGTCGTGTTACCGAAATTGATGCACTGGTGGCCTACCTGCAGCAGCTGGGCACACTTGTCCAGCAGAAACGTTAAGGGCGGGGCACAGTTTGGATATCAATATTCTGCGGCAGATCGGTGTGGTGCTTGGCGCCATCGCCTTTCTGGCAATCTGCTGGTGGGCTTTTTCACCAAAGCGTAAAAAACGCTTCGAGGAAGACGCCAAATTGCCATTCGCCGACGAGCAGCAAACTTCTGACAAGGAAGCCCGAGAGGGTGAAACCAGTACTGGCGAAGTGGCCGGTGACAAACAGAAACAGGGGCAGGACAAATGAGTACATTCTGGAGTGTTTGGGTAATTGTGCTCACCCTAGCCAATCTCGCATTGGTAACTTGGGTTCTTTTCGCTAACCGCAAAGTAGCGGTGGACGACCAGGAAGACCCGGAAAACCGCACCACTGGCCACATTTACGATGGCATTGAGGAATACGACAACCCGCTACCCAAATGGTGGTTTCTGCTGTTCGTATTGACGCTGGTATTTTCCGCAGCCTATCTGGTGATTTACCCGGGTATGGGTAACTTCAAGGGCCTGAGTGGCTGGACCTCCGTGGGCGCGCTGAAGGCTGACCAGGCCAAGGCGCAGGCGGAGTTCAAGGAAACCTTCGGTCAGTATGTAGATATGCCGATCGAGAAAATTGCCGAGAGTCGCGAAGCGCTGAAAATGGGCGCGCGTGTTTTCGCCAACAACTGTGCCGTGTGCCACGGTGCAGATGGCGGCGGCAACTACGGTTTCCCTGACCTGACAGACAGTGACTGGTTGTATGGCGGCAGCCCGGAAAAAATTCTGGAAACCCTCCACAATGGTCGCCAAGGCCTGATGCCACCCCAGGGGCCGGTCATTGGTGAAGCCGGTGTGAAGAATGTCGCCGAGTACGTGCTGTCACTGAGTGGTTCGGAACACAACGCAGACATGGCTGCACAGGGCCAGAAGATTTTCGGCACTGTGTGTATGGCCTGTCACGGTATGGACGGTAAAGGTAACCAGGCGCTGGGCGCGCCGAACCTGACCGACGATATCTGGCTGTATGGTGGCACTCGCGAGGAAATCCAGCACTCTGTGCGCGGTGGCCGCAGCAACAATATGCCGACACAGAAAGACAAGCTGCGCGAGGACAAGATTCGCCTGGTTGCAGCCTATGTCTACAGCCTGTCACGTCAGGAAGACGTGCAGCAGTAAGCTGGCTGCTTTACAGGATGAGCGGCGGGTTTCCGCCGCTCTGTTCGCAGGGAAGGGCACCGCAGGGAAGAAGAACAAGCCTCATTGCAAAAACTGCAGTTTCCGTCCCGATCCAATTCGGGTGAGTGAGGTTTTGTGAGCGATAGAATTCCAACCCGCGAAGAGCAGGAAGGCGATGGCGAAGTCCGCTATCGCATGCTCTACGAGTCAGAAGACAAGGTCTATATTCGCCATATCCGCGGCGTCTATACCCGGATCCGCAAGTACACCGGCCTGCCGCTGCTACTGGCGTTTTTCTTTATCCCCTGGCTGAACATCGATGGGCACCAGGCGGTGCATTTCGATCTCCCCGCACGCCAGTTCCATATTTTCTGGACCACCTTTGGTCCCCAGGACGGCTTTCTGCTGGCCTGGCTGCTGATCATTGCCGCCTTTGCTCTGTTTGCGATAACCACCTGGCTCGGTCGGGTCTGGTGTGGTTTTACCTGCCCGCAAACCGTGTGGACGCTGATGTTCATCTGGGCGGAACGGGTATGTGAAGGCGACCGCAGCAAGCGCATGAAGCTGGACGCCGCACCCTGGGGTGTGGAGAAGGTACTGCGCAAGGGCGGGACCCACGCTATCTGGCTGATTATCTCGCTGGCGACCGCACTGGCTTTTGTCGGGTATTTTTACGGTATTCGCGACCTGGTGGTGGATCTGGCCACCTTTAACGCACATCCACAAGGCGCTTTCTGGGTGGCTTTCTTTACCTTTGCCACCTACATGAACGCCGGCTTCCTGCGCGAGCAGGTGTGTAAGTACATGTGTCCCTACGCGCGCTTCCAGTCGGTTATGTACGACAAGGATACCCTCGCGGTGTATTACGATGCGCGTCGCGGCGAGGCGCGGGGCCCGCGCAAGAAGGGCGTCGATTACAAAGCCCAGGGTATGGGGGATTGCATCGACTGTTACTGGTGTGTCCAGGTGTGCCCGGTGGATATCGATATCCGCGATGGTATGCAGTACGAGTGCATCAACTGCGGCTTGTGTGTGGATGCCTGTAACAGCGTGATGGACAAGATGCAGTACCCGCGTGGGCTGATCCGGTTCACCTCCGAGGACGAGCTGGAAACAGGAAAGACCCAGTTTGCACGGCCGCGCTTGTTTGGATACGGGCTGGTGCTGTTGCTGATGCTTGGGTTGTTTTCCCATCAGGTGGTGACCCGTTCACCGGTTCAGGTGGAGGTGCAGCGGGATCGCGGTGCGCGTATGTACCGGGTGACCCAGGGAATGGTGCAGAACGTCTACACGGTCAAAATCAACAATATGGACCAGAGGCCGCATCAGTTCAGTATCGGCATTGAGGGTAAACCCGAGTATGACTACTCGCTGCGTATGCAAAGGGGCGCGGAGTTGATGCCCGGCGAGATATACTCCATCCCCATTCGGGTGAGTGTGCCGAAAGCGCAGCTCAAGGATTACAAGCACGATATCTTCATCGTGATTCAGGCAAAAGATGCTCCGGAACTCGAAGATCGTCACAAGACGGTGTTTATCGGTCCCAAGTAAATGGTTGTACAGTCAGTGACACAAAAGTTAGACAAGAAGGCGCCAGGTCCCTGGTATCGTGAGCCCTGGTTCTGGATGGTTATGGCGCCGCTGATACTGGTGGTCATCGTATCCCTGACCATGGTCTCCATTGCCGTGCGTTACGCGGATGATGTGGTCAGCGATACCTACTACAAAGACAGCCGCATGTACCACTACAGTGCGGAGCAGGACCAGCGTGCGCGCGCGCTGAACCTGGCCGGAATGCTGCTGTTTTCCCCCGAGGATAAAACCGTGACATTTGACCTGCGCGGCGATATCGAATATCCGGAAAAGCTGCTGTTGACCCTGAGCCACCCGGTGGAAGCGGATCTGGATGAGCACGTTGTGTTGGAGCAGCTCTCCATCGGCCGTTATCGAGGCCAGTTCAAAGCCCCTATGCAGCACCGCTGGTACCTGCTGGTGATGCCGGAGCTGGACCCGGAACATTTCCGCGATGCCAATTGGCGGCTCAAGGGTGAGATCAATTTCAATGTAGGCAACGGAGTGCCCCTGAAGCCCATCGAGCAGTGAGCCCATGACCGAACCGCTCACGCCCATAGCGCCATCCTCCTCCCGTACTTCTCCGCTGGCAGAAGCGGCAGACTGCTATCACTGTGGTCTGCCGGTCGCCGAGGGCAGCCAATATTCCGTATTGATTAACGGAGTGCACCAGCCCATGTGCTGCCCCGGGTGTGAGGCGGTGGCCGGCGCTATCGTTGCCGGTGGCCTGGATAATTTCTATCGCTTCCGGGAGCAGAGCAGCGAGCGCCCGGACACGGGCGTGCAAGCGGACCGCTGGAGCGCCTATGACCTGCCGGAAGTACAGGGTGAATTTGTGCGGCCGTTTGCGGATGCCCGCGCTGACAGAAATACCGAATCAGCGAAGTCAAAACCAGAGCTGCAGGTGGCGAGCCTGCTGGTCAGCGGCATTACCTGTGCCGCCTGTGTCTGGTTGATCGAGAGGCACCTGATGCGCCTGCCCGGCGTGGAGCGCGTATCGGTCAACGCCAGTACCCACCGGGCCCAGGTGGTCTTCGACCGGGAGCAGACACCGGTTAGCCTTCTTTTTTCTTCCCTTGCATCCATCGGCTATCGCCCATCGCCGGCCACCGCTGCCAACAGCGAGCGCCTGATACAGCAAGAGCGCCGCGCGTCCATGCGCCGTCTGGGGGTGGCCGGGCTCGGTACCATGCAGGTGATGATGTTTGCCCTCGCGCTGTATTTTGGCGGTAGCAAGGGCATCGACAGCCAGTTCGAGCAGTTTTTCCGCTGGGTCTCGCTGGTCGTGGCGACGCCGGTGGTGTGCTATGCCGCGCAGCCGTTTTTTGCCGCGGCCTGGCGCGCATTGCGCAGCGGGCAGCTGGTGATGGATGTTCCGGTCTCTCTCGCCATCGGCCTGGCCTACGGGGCCAGTGTCTATGCCACCGTGTTTGAAACCGGCGAGGTCTACTTCGAATCGGTTTCCATGTTCACCTTCTTCCTGTTACTGGGGCGCTCTGTAGAGATGCGTGCGCGTCACCGTGCCGGGCTTGCCAGCGGCGGGCTAGCGCAACTGTTGCCGCTGGCAGCGCTGCGGCTGAAAGACGAAGCGGGTACTCACGAATCGGTACCGGTGACCGCCCTGGTGGAGGGCGACCGGATACTGCTGCGCCCGGGCGATACCATTCCCGCGGATGGCGTCGTACTCGATGGTGCCAGCGGTGTGGATGAGTCGGTGCTCACCGGGGAATCTGCCCTACAGCAGAAAGAGGCGGGCAGCCCGGTGTTTGCCGGCAGTGTGAACGGGGATTCCTCGCTGACCGTACGAGTGAGTGCGGCAGGCGCCAGTACGCGGCTGTCGGCGATCGAAAAACTGGTGGAACAGGCGCAGCTAGACAAGCCTACCCAGGTCGCGCTCGCCGACCGAATCGCGGGGCGGTTTATCGCCGCAGTACTGTGTATCGCGGCGGCGGCTTTCGTATTCTGGTGGCAGCAGGCGCCGGACCGGGCCTTCTGGGTCGCGCTTTCGGTGCTGGTAGTGACCTGTCCCTGTGCTCTGTCCCTGGCCACACCGGCTGCGCTGGCGGCGGCGACGCTGCGGTTGCAGCAGCTGGGTTTGCTGGTGGCGCGGGGGCATGTGCTGGAGACGCTCCCGCGGTTGACTCGGGCCATTTTCGACAAGACTGGCACCCTCACCGAAGGCGAACCCCGATTGCGTGAAATTCGCTGTCTGCGGCCGGAGGGAGATGAGGCCGAGGTGCGAGATATCGCCGCAGCCCTGGAGAGCCACAACAATCACCCGCTGGCGCGGGCGTTCCGCCCCTGGTCTGGCAACCGGGCGGTGCGCGAACTGCGCTCGGTCACCGGTCGTGGCGTAGCCGGTATCTGTGGAGACACAAGCTATCGTCTGGGGCGGCCGGATTTTGTCGGCGAACTGGCAGGGCAAGCGAGTCCTGTTGCTGAGGCTCCCGCTGAGCCCGGGCAGTGGCTGCTACTTGGCGATAGGGCAGGGCCGGTTGCCTGGTTGTGCCTGGGAGATGAGGTACGCTCTACCGCTGCTGAATCCATCGCTGATCTGCAGGCGCAAGGATTGGAAACCGAGTTGCTGAGTGGCGATCAGTCAGCAGAGGTGCCGCGACTGGCGGCCGCCACCGGCATTGGCGAATTTCGTGGCGGGGTATCGCCGGAAGAGAAGCTGTCCCATCTCCGTATGCTGCAGGCCAGGGGCCAGCGGCTGCTGATGGTGGGCGACGGGATTAACGACGTGCCGGTACTCTCCGGGGCGGACGTTTCCGTCGCCATGATGTCGGCGGCCGACCTGGCCCAGTCGCGCGCGGATGCGATCCTGCTGCAGGGTGACCTGCGCGCATTACCGCGGGCCTTTGCTTTGGCGCGCAAGTGCCGCACAATTATTCGCCAGAACCTGACATGGGCCATTCTTTACAACGCCTTGGCGTTGCCGCTTGCCTTTATGGGGCTGGTGCCACCCTGGGCGGCAGCGATTGGCATGTCGCTGAGTTCGCTGCTGGTGGTGGTCAATGCCCTGCGCCTGTCTCGCTGGCAGCCGAACGTTTGAGCTTCCGGCCACGGGCCATTTTGACGAACAATATCTGAGGTTTTAGTGGACAGTATTTTCCTGCTGGTTCCCATCGTTATCTTCTTCGTTGCCTGCGCGGTAAAGCTGTTCTTCTGGGCGGTCAACAGTGGCCAGTACGATGATCTGGAAACCGAAGGACGCCGCATCCTTTTCGATGACGACGAACCCCGGGAACAGCGACCGGCTGCCAAAGGACAGGGCGATCCTGAATCGTCTGGCCAGGATTCCGGTGAGCGTTCCGGCGACGATTCCAGTGGTGAAGGAGAGCGCCGCTGATGCTGGACTGGGGTACGCTGGGGGCGGCACTCGCCATTGGTTTTTTCGGCAGTAGCCACTGTGTGGGCATGTGCGGGGGCATCTCCGGTGCCCTGGGATTGGCGGTGCCCGGGCAGAAACCCGCCTGGCCGCGGCTGATCGGCTATTCTACCGGCCGCGTGGCGAGCTATGCGCTGATGGGGTTACTGGTAGGGATGTTGGGTGCCTATCTGGCCACGGATATTGCCAGCGGGCTGGCGCCACTGCGCATAGTCGCCGGATTGATGCTGATTGCCATGGCACTCTACCTGGCTGACTGGTGGCGCGGACTGGTCTGGCTGGAGCGCGGTGGTGCCGTGTTGTGGCGGGGTGTACAGCCGCTGTCGAGAAAGCTGTTGCCGGTCAATTCCACGCCACAGGCCATCGCCCTTGGCGCCCTGTGGGGGTGGTTACCCTGCGGGCTGGTGTACAGTGCGCTGGCTTTTGCCCTGGCGCAGGGCAGTGGTGAGCAGGCGGCGCTTGCGATGCTGGCCTTTGGTCTCGGCACCGTACCTGCGGTCCTGGCCACGGGCGCTGCCGCCGCGCGCCTGCGCACCCTGGTGCAAAAACCCGGCGTGCGCCTCGGTATGGCGCTGCTGGTGTTTGTGTTTGGTATCTGGACCTTGTGGGGGGCTGCCGGGCACGGGGCGCACAGTGGACACGGCGCTCACGAGTCGCACCAGTCTCATGGTGCTCACGGGGCTCACAATCTCCACAGTACTGGTGATAACAAACAAGAAAGCCACCACGATAATCACAGTGCCCACCAAAACCACAATTCTGTGGATGCAGGCCATGCCCACCACAATGGTTACCACGAAGGCCGACACGAAGAGCAGCGCGGCCCCTCCGAGGACACTGCCGGCGAAGATTCTGGCGCCGGAACCAACGACTGATTCCTGTCCTCACTGGTAGCACCCGCCTTCACCGTGGAAGCCGTGCGCCGATGGGGGTAAACTGGCGTAATTCTGACTTTTGGTCTGGCCACTTTGTTGCACTTGGCGATATATTGGGCTAAGTGGATGTCGAGTGGTCACCAAAAAGTCGTGTGGTGCCAGTTGGAATCAGCATGAAAAAAATAAAAAACAGATCAGCGGGCGTCGCAAGCTCCGCATCCAAAGCTCACAAGTCGGTGGAGCCGGTTGCTCCTAATTACGTCACTTGCCCCGCAGCACCTACCAGTGTGTGGATCAACCTGTTTGCCCTGGCCATGTCACTTGCAGCGGTGGTCTGGCTGCGAGAATATGGCCAGGAGCTGGCGGTGAAAACCCAGTCGCTGGTCATTGTCGCGGTCGCCCTGGCGCTGCCGATCATTGTGCTGGAGTGGCTGTTCCTCAAACCCTACCGCAACTCCTCTGCCGGGCTCGATTTCCGGCGCAAGAACCACAGCCTGCGGCGCACCGCGGTAAAGCTGCTGGGTTTTTACCTGGCGGTGGGTTCGGTGGCCTTTGTTTACTGGCTATTCCCGGAGTATCACGGCTCCTTTTACGATAATTATTTCTATGTCGTGCGCTCAGTCCTGCCCTGGTGGATGCTGCTGGCAGTGCCTTATTTTTACCTGCTCGACGGCGCCATGACTCAACCGAAAGACAGCTACTGGCAGTTGGGCAGTTTTTTACTGGGCAATCGCAAGGGCGTGTCCGGCAAGGCGATCGGCCAGCTGTATCTCGGTTGGCTGGTAAAACTGTTCTTCCTGCCGCTGATGTTTGTCTACCTTGGCAACAACCTGAATACCTTGCTGAATTTTGATCTTGACCGCCTGTTTGGCAGCTTCAAAGCGGTGTTCGATTTCACCTTTAATTTCCTCTTCTATATCGACCTGCTGTTCGTCACCGTGGGGTATGTGTGTACCCTGCGCCTGTTCGACTCCCATATCCGCACCGCGGAACCCAGCTTTCTCGGTTGGGGGGTGGCGCTGATTGGTTACCAGCCGTTCTGGAGCCTGTTCTCGGGCACCTATCTGAAATACGACGACGCGCCAGCCTGGGGCTTCTGGTTCTGGGATACGCCGATGATGTATGGCGCCTGGGGTACGGTCATCCTGCTGCTGATTGCCATTTATGTGTGGGCGAGCATTCCTTTTGGTATTCGTTTTTCCAACCTGACCCATCGAGGTATTCTCACCAACGGCCCTTACCGCTTTACCAAACACCCGGCGTATATCAGCAAGAACATTTCCTGGTGGATGATCTCCATGCCGTTCATGGTCAGCGTCAGCGGGCCCGAGGCCCTGCGGCACTCCCTGTTGCTTTTGCTGGTGAATTTTATCTATTTCATGCGTGCACGCACCGAGGAGCGCCATCTGTCCTGGGACCCCACCTATGTAACCTACGCCCGCTATATCGAGCAGCACGGTAGTTTTGCTTTCCTCGGACGCTGGTTTCCCATTCTGCGCTTTGGAAATGGCCGCCTGTTCAATCAGGGTGACGAGGTCCCTCCGGCGGAGCCGCTGGTTTCCGCTGCGTCCACTGCCCAACCGAGCCAAGCCGGTGCCTGAGCCCCGCCAGCCGTAGTCCAGGAGTTGCTTCAATGAGGGGTGGTTTTCTGAGTTCCAGTACAACCGCGGTCAAGCTACAGCAGTGGTGGCAGTGCACCGTGGAAGATTTGCGCGGTCCGCACGGATTTCGTCAGTCATTGCGCGACTGGATACCGGCGGGCGCGCTGCACATGGACCGGTGCTGGTGGATTTACCTCGGGCTCTACCTGTTGATCGCTGTAGGTATCTGGTTGCGAGTGGATCAGGTGTTTTCCTACAACCCGATGGAACATATCTGGAGCGACCCTCAGCGCCACTGGGAGCAGGGCACCGAAACCCTGCGGCGGGACCCGATGAGCCTGACCGACCCGGTGATGTACCAGATATATATCGGGGTGCTCGCAAAGCTGACCCTGGGCGAGCCTATATTGGTTGCACTCTATACCGCACTGCTTGCCTGCCTGACGCCCTGGATCTGGTATCGGTTTGCGCTGGAATTGTTGCCGGGCCGCTTACAGGCTACAGCGGTCTGGGCCCTGTTATCACTGCTGCCATCGTGGATCACGATTTACAGCTACTTCATGCAGGAGACCCTGCTGTTACCCCTGTTGGGGGCGTCGCTTTACGCCAGTTGGCGCTGCCGGCGCAAGCAGACGCTGGCGAGCTTCCTGTTAATGGTCGGCCTGTGGGCTCTGGCAGGGTTGACCCGTGGCATCGCCATTCCGTTAGCGGCGGTAGTGACAACCTGGTTGTGGTTGCTGCAGCCGCAGAAGCTGGCCAAGGCAGGCTATAGTCTGGCATTGCTTGTCTTGCTGATGGGGCCTCTGGCCTATCGCAGTCACGCCGCCATGAACCTGATTTCGCCCCATGGTATTGGCCAACTTGTCTCGCTGTATTTGCGGTCGGGAAATCGCGAAATTCAGGTCCAGTATCTTCGTGGTGATGGGGCAAGGTGGAGTTACTGGTTTGGCTCTCCTTCGACGGGAGAAAAGCCGCTGGCACCGCTCAGCGAATGGACGACCGCACGCGAGGGCGTGGTACGTGCCCAAATACATATCGACAACGGTGCTGAAGATTGGGACAAAGCGCTGGCGCGCTACCCGCTCACTCTGCAGCGCTACCTGTCCCTGACCGGGGAAAACCTGGTCTACCTTTTCTTTGGTTCATCCTGGCCCGACAACAACCGCGAGCGATTACTCGAGCAGGTTAACCACCACAGTCGCTGGGTCTGGGCGCCGCTGACGCTGTTGTTACTGATTGGCACGCTGCTTTGCTGGCGCCGCTTACGGGGGGCGCGGCTGTTTGCGGTGGTGTTGGGGACCTGGGTACTGGTACAGGGAATTCTGCCTATTGCCGTCAATGAAGGGCGTTACCGCAAGCCGGCCGAAGGCCTACTGCTGGTGCAGGCTCTGCTGGTAGCGAGCGCTCTGCGACGGCGCGTACCGGCTGGCCGGCGGGGCGCTCGGGAATCTCTCGCAGACTACAACGTTGTTAACGCCGACGTAACAACGACGGATTCAGCAGCGGTAGCGCAATCCCTGTCTGAAGTAGAGGCTGAAAAACCGTCTCGGGAACCGCACGATGCACCTGCCTGAACGGTTGCGAAAGACGCTATCTCGTGCCGGTCGCTTTGCTGCGGTTGGCGGGGTGGCTACGGCGATCCAGTACGCGGTTCTGGTGCTGTTGATCGAGTGGGTGGGTTTGCTGGAGGTTTTGGCGTCGGCAGCGTCTTTCTCACTATCTGCGCTCATTAATTATCTGCTGAACTACTACCTGACGTTCAGTAGTGGTGTGGGCCACCGCCAGGCGTTCCCCAGATTTGCCCTGGTTGCGGCGGTCGGGCTGGCCATCAATACACTGTGCTTTTCCCTCGCCGTCACTTTGTTGCCCTACCTGCTGGCACAGCTTGTCGCAACTTTGGTGACCCTGGTGAGTAATTTCCTGTTTCATCAACTCTGGATTTACCGGGAGCCGCAATGGAGTCCTTAACGGAGACGTTAACGAAGCTGCCTTCTCTCGCCATCGTTGTGCCTTGCTACAACGAAGAAGATGTGATTGCCGATACCACCAGTGAACTGCTGGCGACTCTGACAGAGCTTGAGGCCAGCGGGCGTATCGGTCCCGATTCAAAGATTTATTATGTGGATGACGGTAGCCGCGATGCTACCTGGCCAATACTGCAGAAGGCGGCCAGGGAGAATTCCCGCATTGTGGCTGTGGCCCTGTCCTGTAATCGCGGGCATCAGAATGCACTTTATGCGGGCCTTTCCCAGACGTCTGAGGATATGGTGGTGAGCATTGATGCGGACCTGCAGGATGGTCCGGAAAATATTGCCGCGATGATCGATGCATTTATTGCCGGAAACGAGGTGGTGTTCGGTGTGCGCGCGGAACGGGATAGCGATACTTGGTTTAAACGGATGACCGCAGAGGGTTATTACCGGGTTATGCAGATCCTGGGGGTGGATCTTGTATTCAATCACGCGGATTTCCGGCTTATGTCCCGTCGGGCGGTAGACACGCTGCTTGAATATCCCGAGACCAATCTGTTTTTGCGTGGCATGGTGCGCGAACTGGGCTTCCGCTCAACCACGATATCCTACTCGCGCCGACCGCGCCTCGCAGGGGAGAGCAAGTACCCTTTACGACGCATGCTGTCACTGGCGTGGAAGGGGGTCACGGCATACTCCATTGCCCCACTGCGTGCGATCACCCTGCTGGGGTTAATTGCCGGTGGGATCTCCCTGGGCCTGATTGTCTGGGTGCTCGTAGTCAAATTGATGTCGCACAGCGCGGTACCCGGTTGGGCATCCATCATGGTGCCGGTGCTGTTTATCGGTAGCGTGCAGCTGCTCTGCCTCGGGGTAATTGGCGAATACCTCGGCAAGATTTACGAAGAGGTTAAACGTCGTCCCCGTTTTCACTTGCGCGAAGTGGTGGGGGCAGCATCTCGCGAAAGCAGCGCCCCGCAACGACGGGTAACCCGCTCGGAATCTTCGTCGCTAGAGCGGTGATTCCCGCAGGGGGAGCGCGCGCTACCGTTGTGTGGATCAAGTATCCGACTGCAGGCGCAGGGACAGGTCAATGGCCCGCAGATGCTTGGTCAGGCTGCCGGAAGAAATGTAATCCACCGCCAGGCCTGAAAGCTGTTGCAGACGCTCTTCGTTCACGCTGCCGGATATTTCTATTTTCGCGCGGCCCTTTGCCAGCTTGAGTGCCTCCGCTGTCATTTCGTCGGTAAATTCGTCCAGCATGATCACGTCGGCACCGGCATCCAGTGCCTGGGTCAGTTCGTCGATACTTTCTACTTCTACCTCTACCAGGGCGCCTGGTTTTATCTGGTGCGCCTGGCGAACAGCGTTGTTGATACCGCCTGCTGCGGCAATATGGTTTTCTTTAATCAAAAAGGCATCAAACAGGCCGATACGGTGATTGTTGCAACCACCGCAAAGCACCGCGTATTTCTGGGCGGTGCGCAGGCCGGGAATGGTTTTGCGCGTATCCAGTATCCGGATGTCGGAACCTTTGGTGAGCGCGGCATAGCTTGCCGCCGTGGTGGCAGTGCCGGAGAGTGTCTGCACAAAGTTCAGTGCGCAGCGTTCACCGGTCAGAATGGTTCTCGCATTGCCCACCAATTCAAACAGTGTGCTGTCGGCGCGTGCGCGATCCCCGTCCTCCAGGTGCCAGATCACCCGTAACGTCGGGTCCAGCTGGCGAAACACTTCCTCTACCCAGGCTTTGCCGCAGAACACGCAGTCCTCCCGGGTGATTACCTTGGCGCGGGCTTCGCGCTCTGCTGGGATCAGCTGCGCGGTGATATCTCCGTCGCCAACATCTTCGGCAAGAGCCTCGCGCACGGTGCGCTCTATATCCTTTAGCAGGTTGGGAATGTTGGCTGTGTCTGGGGTCATTGCAAGTCCTCGTCGGTGGCGGTGCGCATACTAGCAAAATGTAGCTTGCTGTCAGCAGCTTGTTGGCTGTGCCATGGAGTGATTGCAAGGGTTGGGAGCGCGCGTCTGCACCGGGCCAGTCCGTATTTTTGAATGGGAAAGGCGGGTGCGTGTGACAACAGTCGCAAATATATAGGCGCCAACCACGATACGGTTGTGCTATTGGCGCGGTAGTCCGTAGAATCTACCGTCGACCAAAATCGCTTGGTCCGTCTTGGGGATCCCGGAGTCTTGCTGTACTGGGCAGATATCCCCGCAGGCTCAAATAACAAATAAACAGGTTCGCAGGTGGCTTCCCAGAGCCATGTGCGGTTGCATCACCCGGCAGCCTTCCAGATTCCCTGTGGCGGGGCGGCCGGCCAAGGCTATGTGGCAATGAAAGACCCCAATAACGTGGTATCCCTTCAGGGTGTGAGCAAAGAGCAGTTGCGGGAGAAAAAGCGTTCTTCCAGCCTGCCAGCATCCGTAACCGCCGTAAGGGACAAGGCTCAGACCCTGCTTTCCGAGCAGGCCAAGCTTGTCTTTGCCAAAGTCGATGACTCACTGTTTGCCATGGCGGAAAAAGCCCACGGCCAGGACGAGCAAGACGGCCTGTTTCAAGCGCTGCGCTTGCTGCGCGTCGAGCGGCGCAACGTCGTCGAGCGCTTTTCGGCGAATCTGGGGAATGCATTTCTGGTGCGCGAGTCCTCTGCAAGTGAGCAGGAAGACCTTTACGCCGCCGACAACCTGTCCCTGGTACACAACGATGACCTGGAGCAGCTGGTGGCTGTGGATAGCATGGTGGCCACTGCCAAGCGGGATTTTGCCGAGCCGCTGACAGAAATCTCCCTGCGCCTGAACACACTCCTTTCCGTAAAAATCTACGACAAGAATAATCCAATTGGCCCCGACGCCGTCTGCGATGCCTTCGTCGAGGCCTGCCGCTCCCTGGACCTGCATATTCGCGCGCGCCTGACCCTGCTTAAGAAGTTTGAGCAGCTAATCATGGTGAATCTGGGCAAAGTGTACGAGCAGTGCAACGATCTGTTTGTTGAGCATGGCGTGTTGCCATCTCTCAAGCAGCAGCGCCGCGCCGCCCGTCAGCAGCGCTCAGCTCCGCGCCCCACAGGCAATCTCGCTGGTAATTCCGCTGGCAGCCAGAATGGTCAGCAATCCGCAGAGTCTGCGACCGGGTATGTGTCCGGTGGCTCGGCCCCGATGGGTGGGCACGGCCTGGTTCCACTTGGCGCTGGTGCTGCGCCGATGGCGCCGCAGGACCTGCTGTCGCACCTGGGGGCTCTTCAGAGCCACTTGCCGGAGAGTTACGAAGGCGGTGAGATCCAGCTGCTGAACGTGAATAACCTGTTGCAGCAGCGCCTGGTCGATGTACGCCAGTCAGCGTCGCTGGCAAAAATGGACAGCGACATCATCAAGCTGGTAGAGATGCTGTTCTCGTTTATTCTGGAAGACCGCAACCTGGCGGAGCCGATTAAATCCCAGCTGGGCCGGCTGCAACTACCGCTGTTGAAAGTGGCCATCGCGGACAAGTCGTTCTTCAGCAAGGGTGGGCACCCCGCACGCAAATTGCTGAATGAGCTGGCGGATGCGGCCACCGGCTGGCAGGCCAAAGGCAAGTACGAGTCAGACCCGCTGTTCAAACAGACTAGCGAAGTGGTCGCCAGGGTCCTGGCGGAGTTCGATCAGGACATCAATATTTTCTCCACGCTGCTGGAGTCCTTCCGCGACTTTATCCTGCGAGAGCGCAAGCGCGCGGAAAAGCTCGAGCGCCGTATTGTCGACGAGGCCGATGGCAGGGCGAAAACGCAGGCTGCACGAGCCCGGGTGGCAGCGGTCATGGATGCGCTGATGGCGGAACGGGATCTGCCGCCGGTTGTATCCGAGTGGCTGGAGAAAGTCTGGTCCAATATGTTGTTCCTGACCTGTATCAAGGAGGGAACCGAAAGTGAAAACTGGAGCCGTGACGTTCGTACGGCCCGGGACCTGGTGTGGAGCGTACACGCGCCCATGCCGGACAGTCGCAAACAGTTGCTGGGCCTGTTGCCGACCCTGCAGGAACGCCTGAAAGCCGGTGTCGAAGCTGTTTCCCTGAATACATTTGAAGCGCGCCGTATGTTTACCGGGCTGAAAGAAGTCTACCGGGAGCGTTTTGCTCTGGCGCAGCGTATTATCGAAGAGCGCAGCCGCAAGGCGCGCGACGAGGTGCAGGAAGAAGTGCGCAGCAAAGAGACGGAAGCGCTCGCTGCGCAAGCGGAACCTGCTATTGCTGATACACAGCCGGCCGAAGCGCCGGTTGTCGAACTGCCGCAAATGGAAGAGCTGGAGCAAGTGGTTGCCGAGGTGGAGGTTGCGGCAGGTGAAGCGGAAGCGCTCCCCGAGAATGATTCCCACTGGCAGCAGACCTTCCGTCTGGCCCAGGGTAGTTGGTTTGAACTCAAGCGCGGTGAGGAGGAGCAGTTCCGCTGTCGTCTCGCCGCGGTGATCAAGGATATTGATCAGTTCATCTTTGTTAACCGCAACGGTGCCAAGGTGGCAGAATTTACCCGTATGGAGCTGGCCCACGCACTGCGCAATGCCCATCTGATGCCGCTCGATGACGGCATGCTGTTCGAGCGCGCACTGCAGTCTGTAATCGGGACCGTACGCAAGTCACGGGGTGAGATGAGCTAGTATCGGCCGGAGAATGTTGTTTTACCTGTGATGCCGGTTATTGCCATGAACTTGCAATAATTGGCACGCATTTCCTTCTTTTGGCGGCGAACTTGGTTTGCCGCTCCCTCCCCAATCAAGTAATCATCCTGACTTTCTTGACTAGTTAGTAAGTCCCAACTTTTTTTTGGGAAATTGGCCCTATTTGGCACTTGCGTGTCGTATTTGTATACCTGATATTGAGTACTAGTTCCGATTTCCGGTGTCATCGACTTGCTGCAAGTACATTGTGCGCCATTGGAGTTGGTAAATTGGTTATTCCCAGTCGCTGCTGGCGTTCCCCTGTGTGGATTTTCAGGGGCAGTGGCGAGATAAAGCTAATGATTACTGTCTGAGTCGATGCCAGGAGGGCATAGAACAGTGAACATGGACGATATGGAACAAAATAAAAACGATCTATTTGTTATTACTGGCGGTGCATCAGGTGGGGGAAAACGTGGGGCGGATGCTCGCTCTCACTCCAGTCCTGGCGCCTCAAGGCAGCTATCCAAAACTGTGAATCTGATAAATCAAAAAACTATTCAGTGGTTACAGGCGCGGGCTGAAGAGGTGTTTGCCCAAGTAGACGACTCCCTGTTTACCATGGCCGAAAAGGCGCATCAGCAAGATGAGCAGGATCGCCTGTTTCACGCTATACGTGCCCTTCGGGTGGAACTCAGCGATCTGGTTGACGGCTTTTGCGATGGCGTCGAAGAGCGTTTTCGGGAGCCGCGCAACGATCATCCCGATGAAGAGGGTGTTGGCAGTGCGGCATCCCTGAAAAGTTTGTCGCTGGTGAAGGATGACGACCTGGAGCAGCAGGTTGCTATCCGCACCATGATCTCCAATGTCAAACGCGATCACGCGGAATCCATCGCGGCGTTGTCGCTGCGTCTGGATACACTCCTGCCGTGCAAGGTCTATGACGAAAATCTGCCACTTGGCCCGGCCGCTATCTGCGCGGCATTTGCCGAAGTGCTCGAGGATGTCGATATCGCGCTGCGCGCGCGCATGACGGTATTCAAGAAGTTTGAGTTGCACCTGGTAAATCGACTGGGCGAACTCTACGACAGTTGTAACACCCTGCTGATTGAGCAGGGCGTTTTGCCGACGATTGAAGACCCGCTTCGCCACCGTAACCGCAATGGCGGTCGTCCACCCCAGCCTTCCGCTCCTATTCAGCAAGGGCAGCAGGGGCAGCAAGTGCCGGATGGGGCCGCGCCGATGGGTGAGATGCCCGGTGCGTATGCTCCCGGTATGTCCGGAGCGCCCGGAGGCTCGTATTCGACGCCGGCTGGCGCCGGTTTCGGTGCTAGCGCGGGCTTCAGTACTGGTGCTGGCGGCGCCGGTATGGCTTCCAATGGAAACTATGCGCCGGGGCTGATGCCTGTTGGGTCCGGTGCGGCCCCCATGGCTACGCCCACGCTGCTCCAGCAGCTCGGTCAATTCCAGATGTCATTACCGGTGCAGTCGGCGCCGGCCGGGCAGCTTGTGAATGTCACCGAGCTGTTGCAGGAACACCTGAAGGCGAGTAACCAGAGCGCATCCCTGCATGAGCTGGACAGCGAAGTCATTCGTCTGGTCGATATGCTGTTCTCCTTTATGCTGGAAGACCGCAACCTTGCGGAGCCCATCAAGGCGCAGTTGATTCGCCTGCAGCTGCCAATGCTCAAGCTCGCTGTTGCCGACAAGGCCTTTTTCAGCAAGGGCGGGCACCCGGCGCGGCGCCTGTTGAATGAAATGGCCGACGCGGCGATTGGCTGGCAGCCCGGTGAAAACTACCTCAATGACCCGCTTTACCGTGAAATCAGTGTGATAGTGGACGGTGTTCTGGCGGAATATGACCAGGACGAGGAAGTGTTTGTCCGCCTGCTGGAGTCCTTCCGGGAATTCTCCGTGCGCGAGCGCAAGCGAGCGGCAGTGATGGAGCGTCGCACGATCGATGAGGCACAGGGTGCGGCAAGAGTGGAGGCGGCCAGAACCCGTGTGGCTGCGGTGTTCGATGCACTGACCGCAGAGCGCAAGCTGCCAAAGATCGTGCACGAATGGATGTCCCGGGTGTGGAGCAGCATCCTGTTCCGCACTTGCCTGAAGGAGGGCACCGGTAGCGGCCTGTGGCGTCAGCATGTACTCACTGCACGCGACCTGGTATGGAGCGTGGTGGCACCGATGCCTGAGAGCGGTGTCAAAATGCGCCGCCTGCTGCCGGACCTCAAGAAACGCCTGCAGGAGGGCGCGCAGTCGCTGTCCCTGAGCGCGGGAGATCAGCAGCGTCTGCTGGGTGGCCTGGAAATTCTCTATCGCGAGCGCCAGAAGCTCGGCGAGCGGGTTGAATCGGAGCGCGAGCGCAGAACTCGTGAGCGGTTGGTGCAGGAGCTGCGGCGTGAAGCGGACAACGTTCTTTCCATTCCCGTTGCCGAGGAGGCCGGAGTGCTTGAGGCAGAGCCGGAAGCATCTTTGGGAGGTCCTTTGGAAGGGCCTTTGGATGACGTGCGCGAGATGCCTGCCGGCGAGAAGGCGCTGCCGGAAGTAGAAGAAATTCAACAGGTGGTGAGTGAGGCGACGGCAGGCAGTGTCACGCCGCTGAAGGAAGTTCCGCAGGACGACCACCACTGGCAGCAGACCTACCACCTGAAAGACAGCTGGTTCCTGTTGCGTCACCCGGAGCGGCTTCCGGTGCGCTGTCGTCTTGCCGCCATCATTAGCGACCTCGACCAGTTTATGTTTGTAAACCGGCAGGGCGCCAAGGTTGGGATTTACTCCCGCCTGGAGATGGCAAATGCGTTGCGCAACGAAGAGTTGATGCCGCTGGAGCAGGGCCCCCTGTTCGAGCGGGCTCTGGAGTATGTGGTTGGTAACTGCGGCGAAAGTAAAATAGCGATCAGCGTCTAGGCTAACCCCAGACTATAATTCGCGGATCGAGAGGAAAGCCGGGATATCCCGGCTTTTCTTTATCTCGAAGATCGGCATAGAAGTTTGCGCTATCGACGTGCCAGATGCCCATTATCGGACACGGCTATTGGCAGTTGCTTCTTCGCTTCCATAGAATAACCCTCTGCTCAATTCCAGCGGAGTCGCGTTTGTGAAATATCAGGTCCAGTCAGGGTGGCTGTCCGGTGTGCGCCGGGTGCCGAGCCCGCATTGCAACAGTCGCCCCGACGACGCGGAAGTGGACCTGTTGGTGATTCACTGTATCAGTCTGCCGCCAGGGCAGTACGGCGGCTCCTATATCGATGAATTCTTTCTCGGGCACCTGGATATCGACGCCCACCCCTATTTTTCTGAAATTGCCACCCTGCAGGTCTCCGCACACTTTCTGATCGATCGCACCGGCCGGGTTACCCAATATGTACCGCTGAATGAACGCGCCTGGCACGCGGGTCAGTCGACATTTTGCGGGCGGGAAAACTGTAATGATTTCTCGATTGGGATTGAGCTTGAAGGACTGGATACCGATACCTTCACCCCGGAGCAATATCAGTCGTTGGCGGAAGTGACCGTCGCCATCATGGAGACCTATCCGGCGATTGATAAATCGCGCATCACCGGGCATTCGGATATTGCACCCGATCGAAAGCTGGACCCGGGTCCAGGGTTTGATTGGGATCGGTACCATAACAAGCTGGATCATTTACAGCGGGATGCTGGTGAAGATTGACGGTCGTCCGTTTTTGGCCGAACTGAGCGGTTTGATCGCAAAAAAACCAAAAAAATGAATTTAGAGGGGGCGCTATGGCGCTTTTGATTGTGTTGTTGGCGTTGGGGCTGGTTCAGATTTGGGGCTCTGGAGGCCCACTGCACCGGGACGGGTGGTTTGGCCACTGGAAAACGTTTGTCTATAGTCGGGGGCTGGTTCAGGGTAAGCCGGGCATCGGCTTCGGACTGTTGGTTCTTCTGCCTGTTCTGGGAAGCGCAATTCTGCTTGCGATCGCAGAAGCTGCACTGGGTTGGCTCGGCGTGCTGCTCGTCAGTGTTCCGGTCCTCCTGTACAGCTTCGGGCGGGGTAACTTCAATGACGCGCTGGCGGGCTATCTGCGGGCCTGGTACCAGGGAGACCTGGAGGCCGCGAAAAAATCAGCCGAGCCGTTAATGGAGCCCGAGAACGTCGAGCGCGCTCGTGAAATATCCAGTGCCCAGGAACTGCACGGGCTGGTATTCAGGGCTGCCGCCTACCGCGCTTTCGAGCGTCTGTTCGCGGTTCTGTTCTGGTTCCTGCTGCTGGGCATTCCGGGGGCCATGTTGTACCGGCTCAGTCATCTTGCGCACACCCATTTCTGTCAGCAATCGATTTCACGGGGTGACGAGGCAGTGCCGGGTGACCAGGCGCTGGCGGCACGCTGGCTGTGGTTGATCGAGTGGCTACCGGTTCGCGCTATTGGTTTCAGCCTGGCAATTGTCGGTAACTTCGCCGGCTGCTACCGCGCCTGGCGCGAGCACCTGACTTGCAAGCAAAGTGCCACCGAAGACGTGCTGGAATACTATCTGGAGGGCGCGCTCGGGGGGATCGATAGTAGTGAATGCAGTGCCGGCGCCGCGGTCAGCGAAGGCCAGCGACTGTGCGGTGCCGAGATCGAGGGGATGCAGGCGCTGCTGTCGCGGGCATTACTGATGTGGGTGACGCTGATGGCACTCTACGGCTTGTTTGCCAGCTGAAATTAGATACACCACGCGCCTTGATGCTTTAGACCCTGGAGATTTTGTGACAGACGCCGGCAACGAGCCACTCTCAGAAATTTTAGAATCGGAAAAACTGGACCTGCCTCAGGCTGCGGATGTGTTTGCCGCGGCCGAGCGCATCGCCGGTCAGGTCCATCGCACCCCGCTAATGACTTCGTCGAGTCTCAATGCGCTGTTGGGGGCCGAACTCTATTTCAAGTGTGAACATTTGCAGAAGGTTGGTGCCTTCAAGGCGCGCGGTGCTGCCAATGCCGTATTGCAGGTGCCCGCAGGCACAGAAATTGTCGCCACGCACTCCTCCGGTAACCACGGTGCCGCGCTCGCCTGGGCCGCGGCACAGCAAGGTCTCCGCTGCAAAGTGGTGATGCCGGAGAATGCACCACAGGTCAAAAAGACCGCGGTTGCCGCCTATGGCGCAGAAATTGTCTACTGTGAGCCCACCTTGGCTGCGCGGGAATCCACTCTGGAGGCACTGGTTCAGTCCTCCGGGGCACACGTAATACCGCCCTTTGATGACGCGCGTATTATTGCAGGACAGGGCACCGTAGCCCTGGAAGTGCTCGCCCAGTGCCGCGAACTGGGGTTTGTGCCGGACCTGCTTGTTGCTCCTGTGGGAGGCGGTGGGCTTCTCGCCGGCGTCGGGCTCGCCGCGTCTGCTATGGCGCCGGACATCAGGGTGCTCGGCGCCGAACCCGCCGGCGCCGACGATGCCCAGCGTTCATTCCGAACTGGTACTCGTGTCACCGAGCAGGTGCCGGACACGATTGCCGATGGTTTGCGGACCACTCTGGGCGCGCGGAACTTTGCGGTAATACGCAGTTGTGTCAACGATGTGGTGACAGTTTCCGAGTCCGGTATTTCCGGTGCGCTGGAGTTGCTATGGCGCCGAACCAAGCAGTTTGTCGAGCCGTCCGCCGCGGTGGGGCTGGCGGCGGTGATGGAGCACCCGGCACGGTTTCGCAAGAAGCGCGCGGTGATCGTGCTGACTGGCGGCAACATGGATATTGCGGCAGCCGCCAATCTGGTGAATCGCGGTGGCGTGTGAAGGGTGTGATACAGCACCAGAACCAGCGCGCATTGTGCGCTTGCAGAGAGTCGGATTGAGGGTGGCATGAACAGGGAAAACACGCGCAATCGGGTAGCCTGGCCGCTGGGCAGTGCAACCGAATGGCCTGCTACACTGTTGGCAACGCCGTGGCTGGCGCTCTTTATGGCAATCTATTTAGCGCTCTTTTTGGGTGTGGCGCCGGCAGCAGCGGAGGCCAGTGGAAGCGCGGCATCCTTCAGTCTGGCGTCCAACACCCTGAACGATGGGGGGCGCGTGCCACAGGCGCAGCTGTATCATGGCGCGGGCTGCGGTGGTGACAATCTATCCCCGGAGTTGCACTGGCAGGGGGCGCCTGAAGGAACACGAAGCTTCGCGGTGGTCATGCACGATCCGGATGCGCCCACCGGCTCCGGCTGGTGGCACTGGGTGGTGTTCAATATCCCCGCAGACATGACGTCGCTACCTGAGGGTGCCGGCGACCCCAAGTCTGGCCTGATACCCGAGGCAACCCAAAGCCGTACGGATTTTGGCATCCCCGGATACGGTGGCGCCTGTCCACCAGAGGGGCAAGGGGATCACCGTTACCAATTCCGGGTGTACGCTCTCAAAGTGGAACAGCTACAGCTGGATGCAAGTACGCCGGCGGCTATGGTGGCATCGCACATTAATGCCAACAAACTGGCGCAAGCGCAGCTGGAAGTGAAATTCGGTCGTTGATTCCGGAATTCTCCGGGACTCTCAACACTACGGCCGCAAGGCAAGCAAATAAAAGGAAGCAAAGCCTGCCCATGCAAAAGCAAACGATGACCTGGGGAGAGGCGCTTACGGTTTACCTGAAACCCAAAGTGCTGGCCATGTTTTTCCTCGGCTTTTCTGCCGGACTGCCATTTTTGCTGGTGTTTTCAACATTGGCGGCGTGGCTGACAGATTATGGTGTGAGCCGAACCACAATTGGTTTCTTTGGCTTGGTTGGCCTTACTTATTCCGTCAAGTTTGCCTGGGCACCGGTGATCGACCATCTACGCATCCCTTTCTTTACCGGCATGTTGGGAAAACGCCGCAGCTGGTTGCTCTTATCGCAACTGGGGATCGCCCTTTGTCTGTTTATTCTCTCTAATCTCAATCCACAGCTTGCCCTGACGAAAGTTGCACTGATCGCAGTGGCTGTTGCATTTTGTGCCGCGTCTCAGGATGTAGTGGTTGATGCGTTTCGTATTGAATCCGCCAGAGAAGAGCTTCAGGGCGCCATGGCGGCCAATTATGTATTTGGTTATCGGGTGGCATTGCTGGTAGCAGGTGGTGGTGCATTGTACATTGCCGATATTGCCGACTGGTCGACCTCGTACCTCAGCA
Source organism: Microbulbifer elongatus (assembly GCF_020524885.1). Classification (GTDB taxonomy): domain Bacteria; phylum Pseudomonadota; class Gammaproteobacteria; order Pseudomonadales; family Cellvibrionaceae; genus Microbulbifer; species Microbulbifer elongatus_A. The sequence goes on from NZ_JAIVKJ010000008.1 coordinate 43,341, forward strand.
TGGCGGTGCTGATGGGGGTGGGCATTATTACTACGCTAATGGTTGCTGAACCGGATCATGCCAAGGCCGCTGAAATGGCGAAGCCTTTCGAGCGCGCATGGATAGAGCGAATCTGGGGTTCCGGTGAGCACAGTGGCCTGAAAGAGTGGTTTGTTAAAGCGGTCATCTGCCCGTTCATCGATTTCTTCAAGCGCAATGGGCGCTTTGCACTGGTTCTTTTGTTACTGATCGGTATTTATCGCATCAGTGACCTCGCCATGGGGGTTATGGCTAACCCGTTTTATCTGGATCTGGGCTTTTCAAAAACAGACATTTTCCAGATCGTAAAGGTCTTTGGTTTCTTCTTTTCAATTCTTGGGGCCTACCTCGGTGGGTTACTTGTCGTGCACTACGGCATAATGCGCCCGTTGATCCTGGGTGCAGTGATGGTTGCCGCGACCAATCTGCTATTTGCACACATGGCACAGATCGGACCAGACAAGAATTGGCTGGCGATCCTGATCAGCGCGGATAATGTCAGCGCGGGTATTTCCAATACGGTGTTCATCGCTTACCTGTCGAGTCTGGTCAACCAGGAGTACACAGCTACACAGTACGCCCTGTTCAGCTCGCTGATGACCTTGCCTGGCAAATTTATCAGCGGTTTCTCCGGGATTGTGGTGGACACACAGGGGTACGCCTTGTTTTTCACTTATGCCGCGATTCTCGGGATACCGGCGATCCTGTTGGCGATTTATGTCTGGTGGCGAGACCGCCGCGAGACTGCCAGAGGTGAAGAAACCGCGCCCGGCTGACCGGGCTGATCCCGTGGCTCGGCGGCACCGTGACTACCGCTCTACAGCTCTCCCGGTTTGGGCCAGCCATAGTGACCCAGATCCACTTTTCCGTTTATCGGAGTCACGCCTTCCTCGCGCAGTCGCGTGATCTGACGTTGTGCTGCCGGCTCCGGCAGGGAAATTCTGCCCTGGGCATTGATTACCCGGTGCCAGGGCAGGCGGGTATCTTTCGGCAGTTTACGCAGTGTCTGCCCCACCAGTCTGGCTGCCCTTGGGAGCCCCGCCAATTCCGCTAACCCACCGTAGGTAACGACTCGTCCTGATGGGACCTGTGAAAGTGCAAGGCAGATGCGAGTTGTGGCATCATGCTTGCCCGTGCTTTCTCCCTGCGGGTGACTCGATTGTGAATCGGCGCTGGTGCTACCATCTGATTTATTAGTCAATTTTTTCTAATAATCCTAAGCTATAGAAAGGTTGTTTCGTGCTTTCTGCTGTACCCAGTACTTCTCTTTTCCAGACCTTCCCCAATGGCCCTTCGCTACCCCGCGTTCTCGCCGGGCTTCTCGCGCTGGTGTTTACGGTAACTGCCTCAGTCGCTGACGCCGGTGTCCTGAGTCTGACCAATGGCGACCGTATTCACGGTGAACTGGTTGTGGTTGATCGGGACAATGTGGTGTGGAAGTCGGAAACGTTCGGGGATATTACCGTAGCTAAGGAAAAAATCCTCTCACTGGAAACCGACAAGGACCTGAAAATTGCCGGGCGTGATGAACCCTGCGCGCTGGCCGGTCACCGTCGCCAGCAGTGGGAGCTTTACTGCGATGAAGGCTCCGGTTGGGTCATGGACTTTCCGGCGATCGATCGCGCGGAGCCGTATATCAATTTTGTCGGCAACCCGATCATCTTCCGCGGCAATGTTGCCGCCGCCGGTGTATTTGAAAACGGAAACCGGGAGCGGGAAGACTGGGATATCAATGCCAATTTTGACGTGCGCAACGGCGACTTCCATCACCTGATTGGCACGCAGTACCAGAATCAGAACAGCAGCGAAGTGGATGACCTGGAAAAATACCGGCTCAGTTACGATCTGCGCTGGATCTTCGCGGAGAAGTGGTTCGCCTCGGGTAACAGTTCCATGTTGCACGAAGAGGCGCGTAATCTGGACCTGAGTTCCAGCGTGGGTCTCGGTCTCGGTTACCTGTTTTTTGACACCGACAAATCGGCCTTTTCTATCCAGGGCGGTGTGAGCAGTCTGAAGGAAGACTATATCGACCCGAGCCTGAGTGAAGACCCCAGCAAGCGCTATGCGGCGGGCCGTACCGCGTGGGACTTCCGCTACAAGTTCGACCTGGGGCCTGAGATCTATTACAACCAGGAGTTTCTGCAGTCACTGGACCGCAGCGAGGACTACCAGAGCAACGCTGAGATCGGTGTGCGCACGCCGCTGGTGAAAGGTATCCTGATGGATGTCAAATATGCGTGGCAGTACGACAACACCCCGTCCCTGGATAGCGAAAAAGAGGACACCAAAATGACGATTGGTGTGGGCTATTCCTGGTAACCGTTTTTTGGTATTCGCGCGTGATACGCCACCGCGGAAATAAACAGATTAAATAGAGGTTTTCATGCAGGTTGCAAACAGTGTTATCGCAATCACCGGAGCTGGCCAGGGCCTGGGCCGGAACATGGCTGAATATCTTGCCGGGCGCGGCGCGCGCCTGGCACTGATCGATGTGAATCAGGAGCGGCTCGACGAAAGTGTTGCCGCCTGTAGCGAGAAGGGCGCGGAAGCCCGCAGCTATGTGATCGACGTCGCCAATGAGGAAGCCGTTGATAGCGGCTTTGCTCGCATCGTCGAGGATTTCGGCGGGCTGGATGTACTGGTTAACAACGCCGGGATAATGCGCGATGGCATGCTGCTTAAGGTTAAAGAGGGCAAGGTGGCCGAGCGAATGTCCCTGGCCCAGTGGCAGTCGGTGATCGACGTCAATCTCACAGGTGTCTTCCTGTGCACCCGTGCAGCGGCCGGGATCATGGCGGAGAAAGGCGAGGGGGGTGTGATCGTCAATATTTCCAGCGTGTCCCGCGCGGGTAATATGGGGCAGACCAACTACTCCGCCTCCAAAGCGGGTGTCGCCACCATGACCGTCACCTGGGCGCGCGAGTTAGCGCGTTACGGGGTGCGGGTGGCCGCCATCGCACCGGGCTTTATCGGCACCGATATGGTGGCGCAAATGCGCCCCGAAATTCTCGAGGGGCTGGTGAAGCAGGTTCCCCTGAGACGGATTGGAGAGCCGGACGAGATTGCCAGCACCGTGGCATTCATTATCGACAACGACTATGTCACCGGCCGGGTAATCGAAGTGGACGGCGGCGCGAGAATGTAAGCTTCCGCCAGTACTCCAATGAAAAGGCGAGCTCTCAAGCTCGCCTTTTTTGTGCCGCCCAGTTGTCGAGTGCTACCAGTTGTCGAGTACTATCGGTTGCCGAGGACTAAACGATCCGCGTCACACCACCTTCCAGTTTTCGGGAAAATATCCACTGCCACAGCTGGATATGGCGCGCGCGAAACGCGCCTGCACAGGAGAGCAGGTAATAGCGCCACATCCGGTAAAACTGCTGGTCGAATTTTTCTGCAAACCGATCCCAGTGGCTTTCGAAATTGCGATGCCAGGCCATCAGTGTTTTGTCGTAGTCACTGCCAAAGTTATGCAGGTCTTCCGCAATCAAAAGATTCTCGGCGCTGTCACAGATCTGGCCGGTGGAGGGCAGGTCGCCGTTGGGAAATATGTACTTTTCTATCCAGGCATCGGTAGCGGAACGCCGCTGGTTTTTACCGATGGTGTGGAGGAGTAGCAGGCCGTTCTTTTTCAGGCAGCGCGCCGCAACCTCCATGAACGTGCGGTGGTTCTTGTGGCCCACATGCTCGAACATACCGACACTGGCGATACGGTCAAAGGGCTGATCAAGCGATCGGTAGTCCTGCAGGTGTACGGTGATCGGCAGGTGCCCGTACTGCTCTTCGATGAACCGGCGCTGCTCCCTTGAGACCGTCACACCGACGCACTCCACACCGTAGTTTTCTGCGGCATAGCTAACCAGGCTACCCCAACCACAGCCGATATCGAGTAATCGCATGCCGGGCTTCAGGCCCAGCTTGCGGCAGATAAGATCCAGCTTGGCGGTTTGTGCCTGCTCCAGGTCGTCCGCGTCCCGCCAATATCCACAGCTGTATGTCATACGACTGTCGAGCATTGTTCGGTAAAAATCGTTGCCAAGATCGTAGTGTCGCTCCCCAACCTGAAATGCGCGGCTGCGGCTTTGCAGGTTGAGCAAATGCGAGCGGGCGATGCGCCACAGGTGGCGGAAAGGTTTTATCTTGCTTTGGAGGTCTGCACGCAAAAGGCGATAGAAAAACTCGTCCAGTGCTTGCGCCGACCAATCACCACGCATGTAGGACTCCCCAAGGCCGAGGCTATGCCTGGCGACTATTTCATCCAGCGCGCCCTCGCGGTGTACCTGCATATCCCAGGGGCGATCCCCGTTGATACGGATATCGGCGGTGGCTAACAGGTCGTCTAGTAAATGTCTTGGTCTGGTCACGGTGGCGGAAGTCGTAGCGCTACTGTTAGTTTCCATGTTGGTTGCTTTCCATGCTTGTAGCTCCCCAGGCTAGGGCCACGTGTGGGCTCCGGGCAGCTGACGGCGATTTGCGCGTCATGTTGGAGTGTGGCTACACTGCGAACCTGAATCCGGCCTGTGGCGCGCACTGCTTCAGGTGTGTAACAACACAGATTCAACAACAGAGTTTCAACAACTTATTTCTACAACACGTTCTCAAGCATAACGGAAAAGATTCTGATTGCCTGAGGTTCGGACAATCCAGCCGGCTCGCGAACCGCGGAGAGACCCAGATGCGCCCACTATTCATTCTGTTCATTGTTATGCCCATCCTTGAGATGTGGGTGCTGATCAGTGTCGGGCAGGAAATTGGTGCACTGCCCACCATCGGCCTGGTATTGCTGACCGCGATGGTGGGGCTGGCGCTCCTGCGTCGGCAGGGGATCTCAACGGTGATGCGCGCGCAGCAGAAGATGCAGGCCGGTGAAATGCCGGCGCGCGAGATGGCCGAGGGCATTTTCCTGGCCGTGGGCGGCGCACTGTTGCTGACACCGGGATTTATTACTGACGCCATTGGCTTCGCCTGTCTGATACCCGGGATACGACAGTTGATCATTGGCCGACTAATTGGTCATGTTGTGGTCGTACGGGGTTCCACCTATACGCGGGGTGGCTACCATCAGCCCGGTGCGAACCAGCCGGGTGGTAGTCGACCGCACGACAAGTCCCACGACGTTATTGAGGGGGACTATGAGCGAGAGGAGCAACGAGAAGGCCAAGGAGAAGACCAGAAGCGTGACAGCGACGATAATCCGAACAGAGGTGGTTGATTTTTGGTCAAGTTGACCCCGAAACCGCGCTGTAGGCGCAATTTCGCCAATTTTCCCTCAGTTTTTTTTCCCGCCGCTGTTGAAATACCTCCGAGCCTCCCCCAGATAGGCTGCACCCCAAGTTTTTCCTGACCCGGGCATACCTCAGGTGTGATTCGGGCGGGACTGGCAGAAGGCTCGCAAAGCGAGCCTGAGCCACTTGTAATTGCAACCCTAAACGACTCATTGGAGAGCCAATCCATGAAAATTCGTCCTTTACACGATCGCGTTGTAGTACGCCGTAAGGAAGAAGAAGAGAAAACTGCTGGTGGCATCGTGCTGCCGGGCGCAGCGAAAGAAAAGCCGAATCAGGGCGAAGTGGTTGCCGTTGGCGAAGGCAAATTGCTGGATAACGGTGATGTGCGCGCACTGTCCGTAAAAGTTGGTGACACCGTGGTGTTCGGCCGTTACGCCGACAGCAACACCCTCAAGGTGGACGGCGAAGAGCTGATCATCATGAGCGAAGGCGACATCTACGGCGTACTGGAAGGCTGAAGCCCCAGTACGATTCCCGACAAGACGCAACCAACGAGCAGAATTGAGGAAATAAGATCATGGCAGCAAAAGACGTAAAATTTGGTGACGACGCTCGCCAGAAAATGCTGAACGGCGTAAACATCCTGGCTGACGCTGTAAAAACCACCCTGGGCCCGAAAGGCCGCAACGTGGTTCTGGACAAGGCTTTCGGTGCCCCGACCGTGACCAAAGACGGTGTATCCGTAGCCAAAGAAATCGAGCTGAAAGACAAGTTCGAAAACATGGGCGCGCAGATGGTGAAGGAAGTTGCTTCCAAAGCTTCTGACACCGCCGGTGACGGTACCACCACCGCTACCGTACTGGCCCAGGCCATCGTAACCGAAGGCCTCAAGTCCGTAGCTGCAGGCTTCAACCCGATGGACCTGAAGCGCGGTATCGACAAAGCTGTTGCGGCAGCCGTTGACCACATCGCCAGCCTGGCCACTCCCTGTGCCGACAGCAAGTCTATCGCCCAGGTAGGCACCATCTCTGCCAACAGCGACGAAAACGTCGGCACCATCATCGCGGAAGCGATGGACAAGGTGGGCAAAGAAGGCGTGATCACCGTTGAAGAAGGTCAGTCCCTGGAAAACGAACTGGACGTCGTAGAAGGCATGCAGTTTGACCGCGGCTACCTGTCCCCTTACTTCGTGACCAACCAGGAAAACATGACTGCCGAGCTGGACAGCCCGTTCATCCTGCTGGTTGACAAGAAAATCTCCAACATCCGCGATCTGCTGCCGCTGCTGGAGCAGGTAGCCAAGGCTTCCAAGCCGCTGCTGATCATCGCTGAAGACGTAGAAGGCGAAGCGCTGGCGACCCTGGTAGTGAACAGCATGCGCGGTATCGTGAAAGTTGCTGCGGTTAAAGCACCGGGCTTCGGCGACCGTCGTAAAGCCATGCTGCAGGACATTGCCATCCTGACCGGCGGCACCGTGATTTCTGAAGAAGTTGGCCTAGAGCTGGAAGCCACCACTCTGGAGCACCTGGGTACCGCCAAGCGCATTACCCTGTCTAAAGAAAACACCGTGATTGTAGACGGCGCTGGCGACGTTGCTGACATCGAAGCGCGCGTTAAGCAGATCCGCGCCCAGATCGAAGAATCTTCCTCCGACTACGATAAAGAGAAGCTGCAAGAGCGCGTAGCCAAGCTGGCTGGCGGTGTTGCCGTGATCAAGGTTGGCGCTGCCACCGAAGTCGAAATGAAAGAGAAGAAAGCCCGCGTAGAAGACGCCCTGCACGCAACCCGCGCAGCGGTAGAAGAGGGTGTTGTTCCTGGTGGTGGTACCGCGCTGATCCGTGCTACCCAGGCTATCTCCGTACAAGGCGACAACGAAGACCAGAACCACGGTATTGCCGCTGCACTGCGTGCAATGGAAATGCCGCTGCGTCAGATCGTTACCAACGCAGGCGACGAAGCTTCTGTTGTTGTAGACAAAGTGAAGCAGGGCGAAGGTAACTTCGGCTACAACGCCGGCACCGGCGAGTACGGCGACATGCTGGAAATGGGTATCCTGGATCCGGCCAAGGTAACCCGCTCCGCGCTGCAGGCTGCGGCCTCCATCGCTGGCCTGATGATCACCACCGAAGCCATGGTTGCAGACATCCCGGAAGACAAGCCGGCTGCACCTGACATGGGTGGCATGGGCGGAATGGGTGGCATGGGCGGCATGATGTAAGCCGGCCTACCAGCCAAGCCAATAAGAAACCCCGCTTCGGCGGGGTTTTTTTATGTTTAATTAAGCGACCGTATGGTAGGGGGCGGCCGGCTCTGAAATACCGCCAGATCCACTGGGGGAGAGCCGATCCATCGGGCTGAAAACCCCTCTATTTCCGCGGTTCACTACGTGTGTATAGATTTCGGTGATGCTGATATCTGAGTGCCCGAGCAGCTCCTGAATGGTCCGGAGGTCGTACCCTGCCTCTAACAAGTGCGTCGCAAAGCTGTGGCGGAAGGCGTGCGCCTTTGCCGGCTTCAGTACCTTGGCCAACTTTACTGCCTCACGAATATGCCGGGAAAGTGTGGATGGGTGCAGATGATGCCTGCGCTCGACGCCGCTCCTCGGATCTTTGCTAAATCCTCCAGCTGGGAAAAGGTATTGCCAGGCCGGCTGTCGCCCCCCCTTCGGATACTTACGCTCAAGAGCATCTGGCATATAGACTTCGCCAAAACCGTCTTCAATATCTCTTTGGTGAAGTTTCAGCACTTTGTTTACTTGTAGTTTTAGCTCTCCTTTCAGATCTTGTGGTAGTAGGGTTGTGCGGTCTTTATTGCCTTTCCCGCTCCGCACGACAATATTATTACTGTCAAAATCAATATCTTTCACTCTGAGGGAAAGTAACTCGGCAATACGTAAACCACTACCGTACATCAACGCGACTTGCAGCCGATAGACCCCGTCTAGCTGTTCGAGAATTCTGGCAATCTCGTCCCGGCTATACACAACCGGTAGCCGACGAGGCTGTCTAGCCGTCTTGAAATCCAAATCGGCGGTGTCTACTCCAAAAAACTGCTTGTACAGATAGACAAGTGCATTGAGTGCTACCCGCTGAGTATTCACCGAGCAGCGTCTATTTACTGAAATGTGAGTCAAGAATGCCTGAACTTCAGGTCTTCCCATGTCCTTGGGGTGCTTCAGTTTATGGAAATGGATAAACCGCTTTATCCAGTGGGCATAAGTCTGCTCGGTACGGTAGGAAAGGCCTTTCTGCCGGATGTGGAGTCGTAGCTGGTCCATAAACCGCACCGGTGAGCCTGGTATTGTGTGGCGCACATCATCCATTGGTATGTCCCATTTGTAGCTGGATTTATATACAGTATTTTTTGAGGTACCTTTAGTGTCAAGGCACAGATCAATAACTTCAACTCAATTTGACCGGGGTAGGACGCTAACTTATTGATTTTTAGAGGGTAAATTTCTGGCGCATCAAGTCACCTTAGAGAGATATGTGACAGGCTTTCTATATATGTACAGTACTCACAGAGCATGTTGTGATATAACCTACTGAATTAAATAGCTTTTGGGTTGTATTTGTACGCAGGTGCCAACTTGGATATGTGGCAGTGTGATATATGACTTGGGCTTTTGAATAAACTGTTAACCTCACTAGAGCAAGTAGCATGTTGAAATTCGGAACTTTTAGTATCTTGGTGTTTTTCTCTTTAGCTTCATCCGCAGGTGGCAGCGTTAAGCAGGAAATACAGGTACTTTCTGAGCTACTATCAGATCAAAACGCAGTGCTGGTGAAAAAGTCGG
>NZ_JAIVKJ010000009.1 GCF_020524885.1 Microbulbifer elongatus
GATCCGTCGCTCCGCAAGCACCCACACATATTGCTTGATCGAATTTTTAAACAACTCAGCGTGGCGCTCGGCCCTCACTGTGGGATGCGCATTTTACACATCCAATCTGCTGAAGCAAGCTCTTTTTTAAAATGTTTTTCAGAAAAAATTCTTTGAAAAACAACAACTTACTTAGCTTCCTCGCCGCGTTTTGCGTTGCCGCTCAAGCAGCGAGGGCGCGAACTATACGAGCCCCTAGGGGGCAGCGCAAGTACTTTTGTGACAAAACTGTAAAAAAGATTTATCCACCTCAGAATAGATCAAATTCCGATCAATTTGGAGCCGAAAACAGGTGGTACTTCTTCTTGCCGAGGCGAACAATAAAGAAACGGCCATGCAAAGCCTTGTCTGCGGTGAATACTGACGCCGGGTCACCATTGCTCTCCAGGCCGACAGCGACACCATTAACCAATACAGCATTGCGCCCCAGCGCATCTTTTACCGGCTTACCGGACGGCGCCATACCCGCATCCACGAGCAACTGGATCAAGCTCTGCTCGCCAAACTCTGCGGGCAGGTCAGAACTGGGCAGCCCATCCAAGCGAAGCTGCTCCAGGTCACTCTCAGACAACTCATCGATACTGCCGGAAAACAGCGCCTGGGAAATACGCTCCGCTGCGGCCAGCCCCTCTTCGCCGTGCACCAGGCGCGTTACCTCTTTAGCCAGAACACTCTGGGCTTCAGGTCGTCCGGCGCGCTCGGCGTCTGCCTTTTCGAGCGCATCAATGGCGTCCACGCTCAGGAAGGTGAAGTACTTAAGGAACTTGTACACGTCCGCATCGGCGGTATTCAGCCAGAACTGATAGAAGGCATAAGGTGAGGTACGCTTCGGGTCCAGCCAGATGGTGCCACTTTCGGTCTTGCCGAATTTGGTGCCGTCCGCCTTGGTTACCAGCGGCAGGGTAAGGCCGAATACTTTGCCGCGATGCTGGCGACGAGTCAGATCCACACCACCAGTAATATTGCCCCACTGATCCGAGCCGCCAATCTGCAGGGTGCAGTTGTAGCGCTTGTACAATTCGGAGAAGTCCATGGACTGCAGCAGGATATAGGTGAACTCAGTGAAAGAGATACCCTCACCCTCGCGCTGAATCCGCTGCTTAACGGACTCTTTGTTCACCATATTGTTGACAGAGAAGTGCTTGCCCACGTCACGCAGGAAATCGAGCACATTCAGGTCTTTGGTCCAGTCGAGGTTATTGGCGACCAGGCCGCTATTTTCACCGGCATCAAAATCCACAAATGCGCTGACCTGCGCCTTGATCTTCTCTACCCAGGCGGAAACCACATCCGGCGTATTGAGAGAGCGCTCCTGAGCCTTAAAGGAAGGGTCGCCAATCAGGCCGGTTGCGCCGCCAACCAGCGCAATGGGTTTATGTCCTGCCGCCTGAAACCTCTTGAGTGTCAGCAGCGGGACTAGACTGCCTATATGCAGGGAATCCGCAGTGGGATCAAAGCCGCAATAGAGTGTGCGACTGCCTTCTGCCAGGTGCTGTTCCAGTTCGCCGTCACCGGTGGCCTGATTGACCAGCCCACGGCGCGTGAGGTCTTCCAGCAGTGTCGCATCCACTCCGGCCATTGTATCCCCTTGCGGTAAGTTCAGATGTGCTCAAGAAACCCCGCAGAACCGAGGTCAGCGGGCAAAAATTGGGCTGCAAATGTACCGAATCCTGCGGCAAATACAAGCGCGGCCCAGTGTCGGCGGGGAAACCCTGCTAATCCGCCAACCCGCTTGGATTTCCCCGCGAGGCAGAGGAACTGAATCATGGACAGACAGGTCAATTACCCCGTGAACCAGAGCGGGAATTTTGTTATAAAGTCGCCCGAGTGTTCGTTTTTTAGGCATCAGCCACCAGAACAGGGTCCGAACCCGATAACAGCCACCGTCAGCGCTATCTCTTAAGTACCATGCAAGATCATCGCAAAAAACCACGCCTGCTGGGCGCACTGGGCAAAAATTTCCCTCGCACCCACGCCCTGGCTGCAGGTGCCGCCAGCTTTGCTCTGGCGCTGGCGCTGTCTGTTTCCACCCCGGAAGTAGAAGCCAAGCGCACAGCGCTCGAGGTTTCGCTCAGCCTGCCAGAAGAAGCCATTCAGCAGTCTCGCGAGCACCAGCAAGCGACGCCCACGGCCGAAGCCCCTCATCAAAGCGTGATGGAAGGCCTGCGAGTGGTACAGGAAACCGTGCGCAACGGCGACACGCTGTCCGACCTGTTCCAACGTGCCGGGATCAGCAGCGCCGAGATGTACCAGCTGCTATCCAGCGGTAAAGAAGCCAAGCAACTGGCCAAGCTGGTGCCGGGCGAAGAGCTGACCTTCCAGATTGATGGCGAAGGCAGCCTGCAGAGCCTGGAGCTGCACAGGGATCGCCTGAGCAAGGTGGAATTCAGCCGCGACAGCTCTGACGAATACAAGTATGCACTCCACCAGCGCGATCCGGAGCGCTACACCGCCTTCCGTCAGGCGGAAATCAGCAGCTCCCTGTTCGTGGATGGCAGCAAGGCCGGTCTCAGCAACAACCTGATCATGGAGATGGCAGACATCTTCGGCTCGGACATCGACTTCGCCCTGGATATTCGCAAGGGTGACAAGTTCAGCGTGGTGTTTGACGAAGAGTTTCTGGACGGCGAAAAAATTGGCAACGGCGCCATCCAGGCGGTGACCTTCACCAACCAAGGCAAAACATTTAGTGCGGTGCGCTATACCGACAGTAACGGCGACACCAATTACTACACCCCCGACGGCAAAAGCATGCGCAAGGCATTTATCCGCACACCAGTGGATATCGGCCGTATCAGCTCCCACTTCAACCCGCGCCGTCTGCACCCGATCTTTAAAACCCGCCGCCCGCACAACGGCACCGACTACGCCGCTCCCCGCGGCACCCCGGTATATTCCGCGGGCGACGGCCGGGTCATCAAGGCCGGCTACAGCAAGGCCAATGGCAATTACGTGTTTGTCCAGCACGGGGAACGTTATGTCACCCGCTATCTGCACCTGCACAAGCGCTACGTGAAGCGCGGCCAGCGGGTCAAGCAGCGCCAGGCAATCGGCACCGTGGGCGCCACCGGCTATGCCACCGGCCCACACCTGCATTATGAATTCCTGGTAGATGGTCACCATCGCAACCCGGCGACCATCGTGCGTAAGCTGCCGAAAGCGAAAGCCATTCCCAAGTCGGAAATGGCCCGCTTCCAGACCCAGACCCAGCCCCTGATTGCACAACTGGAGCGCTTCCAACAGCCCGCTCTGGCACAAAATGGCGAAGAGAAGGACTCCGTGAACTGAATGACGGACCTCTACATTGGCCTGATGTCAGGGACCAGCGTCGACTGCATCGATGCGGTGCTGGTGGAATTTTCTGAGGCGGAAGGCCAGCTGCAATGCCAGACCCGGGCGGCACTCGGGCACCCCATCTCATCAGCCATGCGCGAGGCCATCCTCGCGCTTTGCGCGCCAGGCCCCTCAGAACTGGATCGCGCCGGCCAACTCGACCGCCAACTTGGCCGTGAATTCGCCGACGCGACCCTCGCGGTACTGCATGAAGCGGGCGTGAAGGCGTCCGCGATCAAAGCGATTGGCAGCCACGGCCAGACCGTAAGACACCGCCCGCCGGGCAGCGTCTCCACACCTTTCTCCATGCAGCTGGGCGACCCCAATACGATTGCCGCCCTCACCGGTATCACCACCGTGGCGGATTTTCGCCGTCGCGATATGGCGCTCGGTGGCCACGGCGCCCCGCTGATGCCCGCATTTCACAACGCCGTGTTCCGGACCAGCCGGGACCGCGCGGTGGTCAATATCGGCGGTATGGCAAATATTACCGAGCTTGCCGCCGATGGCGGCGTGCGCGGGTATGACACCGGACCCGGCAATGCGCTGCTGGACTATTGGGTAAAGCTGCATAGGGGCGAGCCCTACGACGCCAATGGTGCCTGGGCAGCGAGCGGCACCCCGCACCCGGAGCTGCTGAACCGCCTGCTCTCCGACGCCTATTTTGCCGCCCCTGCGCCCAAGAGCACCGGGCGCGAGGCCTTCAACCCATCCTGGCTTGAGCGCGCCTGTGCCGGCCTGGAAGTCACGCCCGCCGATACCCAGGCGACCCTTGCGGAAGTCACCGCGGCATCCATTGCCAGCGGTGTGCATGATTTTGCCCGAGGCGGAGAGCTACTGGTGTGTGGTGGTGGCGCGCGTAACCAGGACCTGATGGATAGACTACGCCGACGCCTGCCCACCTGGTCGGTGGCAGCTACGGACGATTACGGGATAAATGCAGATTGGGTAGAGGGCGCGGGATTTGCCTGGCTGGCACGCCAGACCATGCTCGGCCTGAGCGGCAACTGCCCCGCGGTCACCGGGGCAGAAAAAGAGACGATTCTAGGGGGAATCTTTCCAGCCTGAGGGCGCTAACCCGCGGGTAAGCGATCAGATGGAGAAGGAAGAGCCGCAGCCACAGGTCGCGGATGCATTGGGGTTCTGGACCACAAAACGAGAACCAGACAGTCCCTCTTCGTAGTCCACACTGGCGCCGACCAGATACGGGTAGCTCATCGCGTCTACCAGCACCTCGATGCCATCTTTTTCTACTACGGCGTCATCTTCCGCCACCAGTTCGTCGAAGGTAAAACCGTACTGGAAGCCCGAGCAGCCGCCGCCCGTCACAAAGACACGCAGTTTGAGCTCCGGATTGCCTTCCTCCTCCAGCAGGCCCTTTACCTTGGCAACGGCCTTCTCTGTCACCTGGATCGGATCGGGAGAAAAGGAAACAGCTTCAGACATAGTTCACTCTCGAGACAGGTTTGCAGCCCACTCCTATTCGGAACGAGCTGCCCGCGGCCGGATGGCAGCGGTGCGGGCGCATTATGGGTAAAACCCAGCAAACAGGTCAAGTATTACCCTTCTGGCCCAGTTTGACCAGTTGCGCCCGTCGCGTTATTCCGCGTCAACCACGGATTCTTCGGAATAACCCAGCATACGGGGCTCGCTGGTGTCATCCACTTCCACGTTGGATACCAGGGAGCCATTTACCTGGGCACCCTTCACCATCTCGATCAGTTTGTAGTGCACATTACCTTCGACAATTGCCTTGGATGCCAGCTCCAGATGCCCGCTGGCGTGCACGTCACCCTTCACGTTGCCGTTGACGACGACGTTGGGTACACGAATTTCACCCTCGACCACACCGCCATCGACGATCTGCAGTCGCGCATCGCTGTCACTGTGGGCGCTCACATTGCCGTTGACCCGACCTTCGACTACCAGGTTTCCACGAAAGTGCAGGTCGCCAGTAACTTCGGTATGACGCGCGATCAGAGTCGTGTTGTTGCCGCCAGTGTTAGCCATAGTTTTCTCTTTCTTTTTCAACATAATTCAACCAAAACCTCATGAATTGTGCGGGGCTTGTTTGGGTACTCCCCAGCAACCCCACTGTGAGCGCGACAGCGCGCCCGCTTCCGCAAATCAGCTCTGCTGCACCAGCCAGCCGTAACGCTGGTCAATATTGAACCCTTTACGCTTGCTGGATTTAAGTGATAGCTCCACCCCTTCCGGCACAAAGCCCTCCGGCAACTGCAGCTCTCCCTCGATATTCTGGAAATACTTGAAGCGTAGCGGGATGGACTCACTCTCCACCTGCGGAGAGAGGTCCGCCAGGGCGTAGCGGCGGGCTTCGCCATCCACCTGGCCCACGATGGTAAAGCGCACCGCCCCGGTCACCACCTGGTGGCGAGCCGCAGACTGCTGTACCAGCAATTTGTACTGATAGCGGCGCTCGCCGGCCTCAGAAATACTGAAACGACCAATGGAGACACCTTCGCCTCCCTCGGTAGGGGCCATGATGCCGCGGTAGAAGGAAATTTCCTGACGCAATTCGGCAATCTGGTTTTCCTTCGCCACCAGCTCGCCGCGCACGGATTCGCTCGCCTGCTCACCGATGGCTACCGACTGCTCCGCTGTGGCCGCCCGCACCCGCAGGGTTTCTATTTCCGCGCGCAGGCGATCGACCTCATCCAGGGACCTGGCGTGCGCCCGGGATTTCTCATCCAGGCTTTTGCTCACCTGATATTGCCCGGCAAAGAAAGCACCGGCGCTGGTGGACAACACCAGCAGGGTGACCCCCAATACAGAGAATACGCCGTGGATGGGCCTGTGGGGCACCACCTTCATGCGATACTGTTTACTGCCTTTAACTTTGCGCGCCATGTGTCTCGGATGTTGTTATCTGGATAGTGCTATCGCGATGTCGCCTGTGATGTCGCGTATTTTGCTGTTCTGTAAATACAGTCGATTCTAAGGCAGCAGTGCCGGGCTCTCCAGCCCCTGGTTCTCATTTAAACCAAACATGATATTCATGTTCTGCACCGCCTGTGCCGAAGCCCCTTTGGCCAGATTATCTATGACCGACAGGACGACGACCGTATCCCGGTTCTGCGGCCGCACCACTGAAACCCGGCACATGTTGGTGCCGCGCACGCTGCGGGTCTGCGGGTGGCTGCCTGCGGGCATTACATCCACAAACGGCTCAGACTGGTAGCGCTGTTCAAACAGGGCCTGTAGCGCCTCCTGAGTAACATCTGCGGAAGCGGGGTTCTCAAGCTTCGCGTACAGGGTGGCGTGGATACCTCGCACCATAGGCAGCAGGTGCGGTACAAAGGTCAGATCTACCTTGCCGCCGGCCGCCAGGCCAAGCCCCTGCTCGATTTCCGGCAGGTGACGGTGTCCGCCCGCGGCATAGGCACGGAAACTGTCGTTATTCTCCGCGAACAACAGGTCGGTCTTGCCCTGGCGACCGGCGCCGCTGGCACCGCTGGCCGCATTGGCAACAAGTCCGTGAGCCTCCACCAGCCCAGCTTCCAGCAGGGGAATAAAGCCCAGCTGAATCGCAGTAGGGTAACACCCGGGGCAGGCAATAAGCTGGGCGCCACGTATCTGTTCGCGGTTCACCTCGGGCAAGCCGTATACCGCCTTCGCCGCAAGTTCCGGGCAGGCGTGTTTCTGCCCGTACCACTGCTCCCAGGTGGGAATATCCTGTAATCGGAAATCCGCGGACAGGTCGATCACGCGCACACCGCGCGCCACCAACTCGGGCACCTGGGCCTGCGCGACTCCATGAGGAGTAGCGAAAAACACCACGTCGCACTTGGCCAGTTCATCGACATTCGGCGCACTGAATTTGAGATCGTAGTGACCGCGCAGGCTGGGGAAGAGCTCCGCCACCGGCGTACCCGCTTCCGCACGGGAGGTGATCGCGCTCACCTCCACCTGGGAATGGCCAGATAACAGGCGCAAAAGCTCTACACCCGTATAACCCGTTCCACCTACGATTGCCGCTTTGATGACGCTCACTTCCGCTCCTCGCTGATCACTGTCCTTTTGCACCGCCCTTTACAAGAGCCCGCCGCCTGTTGGCGGGCGATAGCCCCTGTATACTGAACCGTGCACTCTACCATAAGCCAACGAATTTAAAGGACTACCCGTGCGGCGCCGCCAGCCTGACCACGAGACTTTTGCCTCCCCCCTTCCCCACCAACGCCGCGCGACGCTGCTGGAGCGCGCGCGCGTCAGGCTCTCCGCCCAGCAGGCGCTGGCTCTGCTGGTATTGCTAGCGCTGGTAATCGGAAGCTGCGCGGGCCTGGTGGTCATCAGCTTCCGCCAGTTGAGCGAGGGGCCGGCGATCTTTTATCTACCGCAGCTGGAGGATTTTGAATCCCTGTCTCCTGGCTGGCGCTTTGGTTTGCCGGTGTGCGGCGCGCTGGCACTGGGCCTGCTGTTCCACTGGATCGCGCCGTCCGGCCGCCCCACTGGCGTGGTGCATGTGCTGGATCGGCTGCACAACCACCAGGGGCGCATGCCGATGAAAAACGCCGTTCTGCAATTTTTTGGCGGAGCACTGGCACTGCTCAGTGGCCAGTCCATTGGCCGCGAGGGCCCCTCCGTGCACCTCGGCGCCGCCAGTGGCAGCTGGGTGGCGCAGCGCTTGCGCCTGCCCGACAATTCGGCGCGCACTCTTCTCGCCTGCGGTGTCGCCGCCGCCATTGCCGCCTCCTTCAACACACCGCTGGCGGGCGTGATCTTCGCCATGGAAGTGGTAATGCTCGAGTACACCGTGGCCGGCTTCCTCCCGGTGATGATCGCAGCGGTCACCGGCAGTGTCGCCACACGCCTCGCTTTTGGCCATCAAGCGGCATTCAGCGTGCCCGCCTCGCAATTGGAATCCCTGGCGGAGTTGCCAATCCTTTTTGTATCCGCGCTGATTATTGGTGCACTCGCCTCACTGTTTATTGTGAGCCAGCGGCGCCTGGTCCCACTGCAGCAAAGATATTCTCCACTGCCGAGATTCCTCATCGCCGGCATTGCCACCGGCACCCTGGCCCTGTGGGTACCGGAAATTCTCGGGGCCGGATATGACACCCTGGAGCTTGCCATGCTGGGGCAACTCAGCATTATGGCGCTGTCTGCCATCGTGCTGGCCAAGCTCGCCGCCACGGCTCTGGCGACGGGTCTCGGGATTCCCGGCGGGGTCATCGGCCCAAGCCTCATCCTTGGCGCCTGTGTGGGCGGAGCGGCCGGACATCTCGCCAACCTCTGGCTCGGTGCGGCCACTGCCAGTCCCGGGCTCTATGCAATGGTGGGCATGGCGGCGATGATGGCAGCTCTGCTCAACGCACCCCTGGCGGCCCTGCTGGCGATTCTCGAACTGACCTACAACCCCAACGTACTGTTCCCCGGCATGATGAGCATCGTTGTCGCCTGCCTGGTAAGCCGACAACTTTTCGGCAGTGACGGTATATATCAGGAGTGCCTGAAGGCCCTCGGCAAGAGCGGCACCCCCAGTTGGCGCGCTCAGATGCTGAGCCGGGTGGGGGTCGCCAGTGTGATGGAGCGGGCAGTAGCGACAACGCCACGCCTGTTGGAACGAACGCAGGCAGAGCGACTGATCGAGCAGCAACCGGCATGGCTTTTGATCGGTGGCGACGAAGCGCCGCAAGCCCTGCGCACCGCCGATCTCGCCAATTTTCTGCAGCGGCCACAGATAGACAAAGAAAAAGAAGGCGAAGACGGCAAAAAGAAAGAAGAGGAAAAAATCGATCTGCTGCGACTGCCCGGAGAACGCCTGCAGCTGGCGCCACTGAGCTGGCGCGCCACGCTGCTGGAGGCTCAGGAGCAACTGGAACAACAGGGTGCCGGGGCCCTGTATATCGGGCGCGACTACGACCAAGGCAGTACAGGTGTACTGGATAGTGATGTGGCGGGTATCATCTTGCCGCTACACATAGAACATTATTATCGACAGTGACCTTATTTTGAGGACACCGGGCGATAAACCTCTATTCAAAAAAACCGGTTTCCATCCGGATAAGGAGCATCAATGCTTTGGGTCAAGGCTTTCCATATCGTATCTATGGTGTGCTGGTTTGCCGCACTGTTTTATCTACCGCGTCTTTTCGTCTACCACGTGGACGCGACCGACGCGCTTAGCAAAGACCGCTTCCAGATCATGGAGCGCAGGCTGTACCGCGGCATCGCAATCCCTTCGATGATTGCCACCATTGTATTCGGCGTCTGGATGTTCAGCTTTAATCCCAAATACTATGAATCCGCCGGCTGGATGCACGCAAAACTCGCACTGGTGGTGCTGCTTATCGGCTACCACCATATCTGCGGTAGCTATGTGAAAAAATTCGCCGCCGGCACCATCAATAAAAGTGGCCGCTACTTCCGTATATTCAATGAGCTACCCGTGTTGGCATTGCTGGCAATCGTGATACTCGCGGTGGTCAAACCCTTCTAAAAGTCCACCAGCCCCTCGCTGCGCGGCAGTTGCCGCCATCAAGGCGCGAGAGGACACCGACGCGCGGCACTGCCGCGCACTAGCGGGGCTAGAATAAGTACATCGCCCTTCAGGTCCGGAATGGTTATGGATACACGCCAGCCCATAGTACTTACGGTCACGCACCACGACCCCAGTGGCAGTGCCGGCATCGCAGCGGATACGGAAACTGCCGCCAGCCTGGGATGCCACTGTGCCTCGGTGGTGTCGGCGATTACCGTAGGCGACACCCGGGATCTGGTGGGCGTGGCACCGGTCGACGAAAACCTGCTGGTTGAGCAGGCGCGGGTGGTGCTGGAAGACATGCCGGTCGCCGCAATCAAGATTGGCTACCTCGGGTCCGTGGAGAACGTACACGCTCTGCATAGCGTACTGCGGGACTACCCGGATATCCCTCTGGTGATTGACCCCGATGCGACCCTCGCCGACAAGGAGAGCCTGCTGGCGCCACCACTATGGAGAGCCATGTGCGATCTGCTCCTGCCGCTGGCCACCCTGGTAGCCCCTAACCGACGTGAAGCCCGCGCCATGGCCGGCGAAGCGGACGTACACGACGCCCAGGCGCAGGAACTACTGGAAACGGGATGCGGCTACCTGTTGCTGACCGGCGTTCCCACCACCGAGCAACAGCTGGAAAACCGGCTCTACGATGTGCGCGGGCTGGTGCGCGAGTTTCGCTGGCAGCGCCTGCCACCGGCGGCCTACGGTGCCTGCGGAACCCTTACCACCGCCATTGCCTGCCATATCGCCCACGGCCTCACCATATTGGAAGCGGTCAACCGCAGTCAGCAGTTCACCTGGAGCGCCATTGCCGGCAGCCGGCGCCTGGGTATGGGACGGCCGGTGCCCAACCGATTGTTCTGGACCTGCAAGGACTGACAAAGCCCTGTCCCCGCGGTTAACGCTCAGCAGTAAATCCATCCAATTTTCCCGACCGGTTTGCGGCCGACGCCGGTGGTGCGGATAATACGCGCAACTTCCAATCCCGAATTTCCCTTCACCACTCCAATCCGGTGTCCATATCTGTATGAGCAAGTCCGAAACCCTTTTTGCCGAAGCCCAGAAAGTCATTCCCGGTGGCGTCAATTCCCCGGTACGCGCCTTCCGCGCAGTAGGCGGAACGCCGGTGTTTATCGAGCGCGCCGAAGGTGCCTACCTGTACGATGCCGATGAAAAACGTTACATCGACTATGTGCAGTCCTGGGGCCCCATGGTACTGGGGCACGCCCACCCGGACGTGATCGATGCGGTGGTCGAGCAGGCCCAGTCCGGCCTCAGCTTCGGCGCGCCCACCGAACTGGAGACCGAGCTGGCGGAAGAACTGTGCCGCGTATGGCCGAACATGGATCTGGTGCGCTTCGTCAACTCCGGTACCGAAGCCACCATGAGCGCCATCCGCCTGGCCCGCGGCTACACCGGTCGCGACAAGATCGTTAAATTCGAGGGCTGCTACCACGGTCACTCCGACTCCCTGCTGGTGAAAGCAGGCTCCGGCGCCCTCACCATGGGCGTGCCATCTTCCCCCGGTGTGCCGGCGTCCCTCGCCGATCACACCATCACCCTCACCTACAACGATATCGAGGGGGTGAAAAAGTGCTTCGCCGAGATCGGCGACCAGATCGCCTGCATCATTGTCGAGCCGGTAGCAGGCAACATGAACTGCATTCCGCCGGTGCCGGGATTCCTGGAAGCACTGCGGGAAGTCTGTGACCAGTCGGGCGCGGTACTGATTCTGGACGAGGTGATGACCGGCTTCCGTGTCAGCCTGACCGGCGCCCAGGGCTACTACGGTATCGAAGCGGACATCACCACCCTCGGCAAGGTGATCGGCGGCGGTATGCCGGTGGGCGCCTTTGGCGGCAAGCGCGAGATCATGGAACAGATTGCGCCGCTGGGGCCGATTTACCAGGCCGGCACCCTCTCCGGCAACCCCATGGCGATGGTCGCGGGCCTGGAAACCCTGCAGCTCATTCAGGAACCGGGCCTGTACGACGAGCTCACCGCCAAGACCGACCGCCTGGTGGAAGGCGTACTGGCCGCCGCGAAAGAGGCAGGCATTCCACTGACCGCCAACAAGGTGGGCAGCATGTTTGGCTTCTTCTTTACCGATGCCGAGCAGGTCACCAATTACCAGCAGGTCATGGCCTGTGACACCGAGCGCTTCAACCGCTTCTTCCACGGTATGCTGGAAGAAGGCGTGTACCTGGCGCCGGCATCCTACGAAGCGGGCTTTATGTCCGCCGCCCATAGCGAGGAAGACATCGAAGCTACTATCCAGGCGGCGAAAAATGTCTTCGCCAAACTGAAATAAGCGGGGCCTCCTATGACTTTTTCATCACACCGCGGCCCCTACCCCCATAGCCGCCCGCGCCGCCTGCGGGCCAGTGAATTCTCCCGCCGACTAGTGCGGGAGAATCACCTGACCACCGACGACCTGATCCTGCCGCTGTTCATCATCGAAGGTAAAGGGGAAACCCAGCAGGTGGCATCCATGCCCGGGGTAGAGCGATTGACCGTGGACCTGCTTACCGCCAAGGCAAAGGTGCTGGTGGGTCTCGGCATTCCCGCAGTGGCGCTGTTTCCGGTAGTGGACCCCTCGGCGAAATCCGACGACGCCCGCGCAGCCTACGCGCCGGACGGCCTGGCCCAGCGCGCGGTGCGCGCACTCAAGGATGCGGCGCCGGAACTGGGTGTCATTACCGATGTGGCACTGGATCCGTTTACCAGCCACGGTCAGGACGGGCTGATGGACGACAAGGGCTATATCGTCAATGACGACACCGTGGAAGTGCTGGTGCAGCAGGCACTGTCTCACGCCCAGGCGGGCGCCGATGTCGTTGCGCCCTCTGACATGATGGACGGCCGTATCGGCGCGATCCGCAGTGCGCTCGAGCGGGACGGCCACGCAAACACCCAGATCATGTCCTACGCCGCCAAATACGCCTCCAGCTATTACGGGCCGTTTCGCGATGCGGTTGGCTCCGCCGGCAACCTGAAAGGTGCAAACAAGTTCAGCTACCAGATGGATCCGGCCAACGGTGACGAGGCGCTGCACGAGTGCGCACTGGACCTGGCAGAAGGGGCGGACATGATCATGGTGAAGCCGGGCATGCCCTATCTGGACGTGGTACGACGGGTGAAAGACGAGCTCAAGGTGCCGACCTTTGCCTATCAGGTAAGCGGCGAATACGCGATGCACTGCGCAGCGTTTGAAAACGGCTGGCTGAATCGTGAGGCGGTGATTATGGAGTCGCTACTGGCATTCAAGCGCGCCGGCGCCGACGGCATTCTCACCTATTTCGCAGAAGAAGCCGCGCGCTTACTGCAACGCTGACATTCGCAGACAAACAACCGGATCAAAGCGTCGCGCACTGGCGGATCAGGTTGTGATAGATGTGGTGGAGTCGATCCAGTTCGGCTCTGTCCACCTGCCCCTGCCCGAGCAGGGTCTGGATACTCTGATCCAGCTCAAACAGGGTTTGGCGCATAGCGCCATCGGCAACCATGCTCTGCATCCAGGTGATCGCCGCGATGCGCTGCCCCGCAGTTACTGCAGTCACCTTGTGCAAACTACTGGACGGATACACCACCGCGGAACCGGCCGGCAACTTTACCCGCTGCTCGCCAAAGTCCGTGGCAATCACCAGCTCCCCGCCCTCATACTCTTCCGGCTCACTCAGAAACAGCGTCATGGACATATCGCTGCGCAGTACTTCGCTGGAGCCGGGGATGCGCATGATCGCGCCGTCTACATGCCAACCGTACTCATCGGTTTCACCGTAGCGGTTGAATACCGGCGGGAAAATGCGGTGTGGCAGTGCGCGGGAAATCAGCCGAGGGGTTTCTCCCATACGGCCCAGCAACTGGTTGGCCAGCTGCTGCACCGCGGGATTGGATGGGTCGGCCTGATGATTGTTTTTGACCTGTGCCGCCATTCCCATCGCGGTGCCCTTACCGTCTGCCCAGGGCAGCGACAGTAACACCTCGCGGAAATGAGCCACCTCCTGCGGCGTGAGCATATTTTCAATAACAACCATCGGGCTTCCTTCTCTCACGTGTATCGCACGTCTATCGCAATTCCCAAACCGTGAATTACGGTCAGTGCGGATTAAAACTCGTAGGTAACCGTGGCTCGGACATTGCGGCCATCGCCCAGGTACATAAATGAGCCGGAGCGGTAGGCTGCGGTCCAGTACTCTTCATCGAGCAGGTTGCCAATGTTCGCACGCAGAGTCAGCTTTTCAGTAGCGTTGAAGTTCGCAAACAGACCGACGACCTGATAGCTGGGCACCACGATAGTGTATTCACCGGTTTCCTGGTTGTAACCCGCCGCAGTATCGGGCTGGCCGCCGAACATCTGCCCCTGATAGCTGTAATCCCCGCCGAAAGCGAAGCGTTCGTTCGGCTGGTAGCGCAGTTGCAGGTAGTAGCTGTTGTCGGCGAAGTTGGACAGCGCCAGGCCGATGTTGTCCTGGTTGTAGGAATCCAGAACTTCCGAATCCATCAATGAAGCGGAGGCCTGCACGCTCAGCTTGTCGGTAATGTTGCCGGACAAACCGAACTCGATACCCTGCACGCGGTTTTCACCGGTGTTCAACGTGCCCAGGGTGGAGTAGCTGTCACCCACGCTTTCCATCACATCACTTTTGGTCATGCGGAATAGTGCCGCGGTGGCCATCAGCTTGTCACCGAACAACATCCATTTAGTACCGAGCTCCAGGTTTTCCACCAGCTCCGGGTCCGCCTGTGCCGCCTGCTCGGGATCTCCGCAAAGGCCGCCGTAGCCACAGTTGGCACCCAGGTCGGATTCACCACCGTTAATGTTGGTGGCGGTACTGTAGGTCGCGTACACATTGCCGTTCTCCGCCACGTCGTACACCAGGCCCAGGTGACCATTGAACATGGAGTCGGAGAAGCTATAGAACTGATCACCACCACGACCGCTGGTGGCATTGCTGTAGTCAAAGCTGTCCTGACGCAGGCCAAAGAACACGTCCAGTTGCTCGGTCAACGCAACGGTATCCATCACATAAGCGGATACGGTTTCAATCTTGTAGAGCGCATCGGCGTCGCCGCGGCTGAAGCTGCGGTCCATCAGGCCGCCCACATTACTCACCTGGTTTCCGCTGGCATCGATCACGCAGTAAGAGGAAGAGACCCCGCCGCGGCCATTGGTAAGGCAGTTGCCCTCGTTGCCGTATGCAATGTCGAACACACCGTTATCTACAGATTCATCGGTGTACTCCAGGCCGAATACCAGCTTGTGCGCGCGACCAAATACTTCCGTGTCCCAGAACAGGTTGAACTGGGAGGTGGTGTATTCCACTTCCTGCCAGCCCTGGTGCGTGCTCAGGGTCATAGTGGCGGCACCCGGCGCTTGCGGGTCTTCATCCGCGCGGCTGGTGCTGCGCAGACCGGTGGTGATATAGCCGTTTTCCGTCTGCCCGGTGCGGGTGGCGTTGAACAAGCGCACGCTGTCGGACAGCTGGTATTCGGTGCGCAGGGTAAACGTGGTTACTTCGGAATCCAGGAAGTCGTTGTCCTGGGCATAGACCAGAATGTCTTCGATGGGCTCGCGCGCTTCGCGGTCGAACACACTGCCCAGGTCCGGCTTGTCGTGCGCATCCAGGTAGTAGGCGTCGGCCACAAACGACAGTTTTTCTGACGCCTGGAACACTCCGGACAGCTGCACGCCATCGCGCTCACGCTCAATGCCGTCGCGACCGGGCTTGTCCTGTGCAGAGGACAAGCCATTGATACGCAGCGCCACCGCATCGCTCAGGGACAGGTTGTAGTCCACGGTGAAGCGGCTGTGATCGTCGGTACCAGCGGCGAGATCGACCCGGCCAAAGTTGTACTCGATAGAGGCTTTCTTGGTGATGCTATTGACCGCACCGCCAGAAGAGCCGCGGCCAGCGAAGGTGGAGCTCGGCCCCTTGGTGATTTCCACGCGCTCGGTGGCAAAACTTTCGCGAGTGGTCATGCCCGGGTCACGCAGGCCATCGACAAACACATCACTGCGGGCTTCGTGGCCACGGATGATGTAGCGATCGCCGAAGGCATTGCCGTTCTCTCCGGTACCCAGGGTCACCCCGGACTGGGCCGAAAGGATATCTTCAAGATCGGTTTTGCCGGATTCCTGGATCTGGTCCAGGGTCAGCACGCTGATGGTCTGCGGTGTATCCACCAGGTCCGCCACCCGGCGCGGGTCGCCGGAGCGGTCGAAGCGATACACGGAGTTGCGCACACCGTGGATTTCGATGTGCTCCATCGCAGATTTTTCCGGTTCCGCGACGCAGGGCTTGGCGCCCTCGTCGGCGCATTCCGGTTCCTGCTCCGCCGCAATGATGGTGTGGGAACCGAAGGCCAGTGCGGCGGCGATGGTTTGTGCGCCCATGGACAGGGGCAAAGACTTGATACGTGATCCTGACATTATCTATATCTCCCTAAGTGACCGATTCGTCGGCGCGGAGTATAGAGTCAGGACCTTGGAAAATAAAGCTAAATGATAATAATTCGTAAATGCATGTGATGTTGGGTTCGGCCGCGCCCCGTCAGGGCCACTGATCCGGCTCACCCTCTGGCGGCCAGGGTTGCGCATCCTCCACGGGTGCGCCGCGGCGGCTACCCTCCTGCTGCAGGCGCTCCTCCTCTTGCCGCAGGCGCTCTTCCAGATTCCGGCGCTCTTCCTGCGCGCGGCGCTCCTCCTCCAGATACCGCTCTTCCTGAAGGCGGCCAGACTCCTCGAGCCGGCGCAGGCGCTCACTCTCGGTCTGGGGAACCTGGTCGCGATCGGTTTCCGGCTGCTCCTGGGGTACCGGTAGCTGCTCGCGATCCAGCTGTTCACGCAGTTGCTGTTCCCGCTGGCGCTGTTGCTCTTCCCTGCGCTGTTGTTCAGGGTCTATGCCCCAGCCTGGGGTCATATCCTCGCGGGGGGCAACGTTCTTGTCTTCCCGGTCTTCCCGGTCAAACCAGTTGCGGAACCAGCCTCGGCGTTCACAGCGGGGATCCGTTTCCAGCCGGCTCTCCACCGATACCGGAATCTCGCGCCCGCCCTGGCAGTTGCGGGGATCCATATACTGACCCTGCTCATTCAACGGCTTCCATTCGACGCCTCTGGGTGCCTGAATACGACCGTGACGATGGGGCAGTTTGCGCATGATATCGGTCCACACCGTCAGCGCGCCGGTGGCTCCGGTGAGACTGGTGCGCTCGTTGTCGTCACGCCCCAGCCATACCACCGCTGTCACTCCCGGACTGAAACCGGCAAACCAGCTGTCGCGATAGTTGTTGGTAGTACCGGTCTTGCCGGCAAATGGCACGCTGTTGGGCAGACGTCGGTATGCGCTTTTGCCGGTACCCTCTCGCATGACTTGCTCCAGCCCGTAGCGCAGCAGGTAAATCGGCACCTCGTCTACGCCACGGTTGGATTTGGGGCGGAAGCGCTGCACCTGCTCACCATCGGCATCGGATACCGCTAGCAGCGTGCGCGGCTCTACATGCTCGCCACGGTTGGCGATGGTCTGGTACATACCCGCCACCTCAAACGGCGTCAGCTCTACCGCTCCGAGAAACAGCGAAGGCACTCGTGGCAGGCTCGCCTGCACACCGAGCCGGCGAATGGTTTGACGCACATTCTCGATTCCGAGATCGAGTCCCAGGCGCGCGGTAGCCTGGTTGTAGGACCGGGACAAGGCTACGTACAGCGGCACCAGCCCATGGCTGCGATTGTTGAAGTTGGCCGGCATCCACACCTGCCCGTCCTGGGTCTCTTCACGAATAGGCGCATCGTCAATCAGTGTCCCCAGGTTGTATTCGTGGGTGCGCTCCAGGGCGGTCAGGTAGACCGCCGGCTTGATCAGTGAGCCCACCTGGCGTCGCGCCTCCAGGGCCCGGTTGAACCCCGGATAGTGGGGCCGGCGATCCCCTACCATGGCGAGCACATTGCCACTGTGGTTCTCCAGAACCACCGTCGCGCCCTGCAGGGAGTCCGCCTGGATGCCGCGATCCTTTTCCAGCTTGGTGGCGCCGTTACTCACCGCATCTTCGGCGAGCTTCTGCACCGACGGTGCCAGGGTGGTGTAGACCCGCAGACCGGCGGTGCGCAGCTCCTCGACGGAGTAGTAGGGGCGCAACTCTTCCAGCAGACGCTCGGTAAAGGCGGGATAAGGGTTCTGTGCGGCAGCGCCGGCAGCCGCCACCTCCAGCGGTTTTTTGCGCAGGCGGGCGTGCTGATCTTTATCGATCAGCCCCTGCTCAAACATCACATCCAGTACCGTATTGCGCCGCTCCAGCGCGCGCTCCGGATTGCGCCAGGGGTTGTAAAAGGAGGCGCCTTTGGCGAGGCCAACCAGCAGCGCAATCTGGTGGGGCTCCAACTGGCTGAGGGGCTTCTGGAAATAAAACTCGGACGCCAGCCCAAAGCCATAGATTGCCCGACTACCCTGCTGCCCAAGCCACACTTCGTTGATGTATTCCTGCAGGATATAGGCCTTGTCGTAGTGGACCTCCATCAGAACCGCCATCAGCGCTTCGTTGAATTTGCGCCACAGGCTCGGCTTGTGGTCGAAGAAAATATTCTTCACCAGCTGCTGGGTAATGGTGGAGCCGCCCTGCACCACGCCACCGGCCTTGAAGTTGGCCACCATCGCGCGGGCAATTCCCCGGGGGGAGACCCCGAAGTGATGCACAAAGTCCTGGTCCTCCACCGCAATCAGGGTGGCACCCAGTAGCGGGGGAATGTCCTCGATACGCACCGGGGTGCGATCGTCACCGCCCCCCAACAAGGTACCAATGGGCGCGGCATCCAGGCGGAATTCCTTCAGACGCTCGCCGCTTTCACTGCGTAAATTGGTCAGCTCATCATTGCGCAGCCGGAACTGTACCTTGGCCGCCGGCTCACGCTTGTCGGCGTGAATAAAGTCCCGGCGCCAAACCAGATACACCATTCCCTCGCGCTGCCACTGGCCGGGCTCCTCAATCGCGGGAACCTCGTTGTAATTGAGCGCGGCAAACTCGGACTCGAGTTCGTCCGGGCGCATCACCATGCCTTCCTGCAATATCAGCGGGCGCGCATACACCCTGGCCGGCAACTGATACTGGCGGCTGTCCAGTCGCTCGCGCAGCTGCACGTCCAGCCACACCATATAACCGGCAAGCACCAGCACCCCGAGCAGGGCGAGCAGACTGAGGCGCTTGAGCCAGCGACGCAGGCGCCCCGACCTGTCTTTTCGATTTGCACTTTTCGCTTTAGTACGGCGCTTGTTTGATGCCATATAGGTTCAGATAAACTCGTTTCTTGCGTTAACTTGTGAAAGGCCGAGCTGCGATCGCCATCGACACAGGCATTTAAAACAGCCACAGCACCTGCATTTATAGCGGGCATTTATAAGGTCAAGACGGTACAAGTCAAACCCGACCGGTCACATTACACCGGGGCAGCTACCCTTGCACTTGACCCGGCGCCCGCCATAATGCGCCCAGCGCCCGCACTCCGGGCCCCCTGAATCCAGACCACCTAGCTGCAACGGAACTCCTATGCACCAGTACGACCTCTACGGCATCGGCGCCGCCCTTCTCGATACGGAAATTGAAGTCACCGATAGCGACCTGAAAACCCTCGGCGTCGACAAAGGGGTCATGACGCTGGTGGACGACCAGCGCCAGGAGCAACTGGCCGACGACCTGAAGGACCACATGGTCACTGCCAGCCACGCCTGCGGCGGCTCTGGCGCCAACACCGTTATCGCTGCCAGCTACTTCGGCCTCGACACTTTCTATTCCTGCAAAGTTGCCGATGACGATAACGGCGACTTCTACCGTGACAACCTCGCCGCTGCCGGAGTCGGCTACCCCAAGGCCCTGCACAACGCCGAAGCCGGTACCACCGGCAAGTGCCTGGTGCTGATCACCCCGGACGCCGAACGCAGCATGAACACCTTCCTCGGTATCAGCGCCGAACTGTCCGTCAATGAAGTCGACAGCGAAGCCCTCAGCAAGTCCCGCTGGACCTACATCGAAGGCTATCTGGTCTCCTCGCCCACCGGTCGCGCCGCTGCCATCGAACTGCGCAAGCAGGCCGAAGACAAGGGCGTAAAAACTGCCCTGAGCCTATCCGACCCCATGATGGTGCAACTGTTCCACGACGGCCTGAAAGAAATGATCGGCGACAAGGGCGTAGACCTGCTGTTCTGTAACCGCGACGAAGCCCTCAAATTCTGCGCCACCGACTCCCTCGAAGAGGCTTCCCAGACGCTGCGCAAACACACCCGCGCCTTCGCCATCACCCTCGGCGCCGACGGCGCACTGCTTTGGGATGGCGAGCAGGAGCACCGGGCATCCTCTCCCAAAGTGAAAGCCATCGACACCAATGGCGCCGGCGACATGTTTGCTGGCGCCTTCCTATACGGCATCAGCCGCAACATGGGATTCGCCGAAGCAGGAGAACTGGCCTGCCGAGCGGCAGCGCAGGTAGTGAGTCAGTATGGACCGAGATTGCGTGCTGAGCAGCACAAGGAATTACTTGAGCAGGCGGTTAATATCTGAGCTTACAAAGCGCAAACTTTGAAGCTCAGGAAGAGTACCGAGAGCGCGCTTCAGGAGCGTCGCAAACAGGATGTTTGCGACGCTGTGCCCCGGGATTCAATTGCAGGAAGGGGGCCGGGGCTCACTGATCTCCGGGAGACAGGCTGCGGCGGCGATACCAAAGCCCTGGGCATAATCCACCCCCATAAGACGCAGCTTTTCAAGCAGTTCCGGCGTCTCCGCGAATTCAGCAATGGTACTGATGCCCATGCGCTTCGCCAGGTGGTCCACCGTACTCACCATCGCACTGTCGATCTCGTCTTCCAGCATATTGCGCACGAAAGAACCGTCGATCTTCAGATAATCCACCGGTAACTGACGCAGATACGCCAGCGAGGAAGCACCGCGGCCAAAATCATCCAGCGCAAAACTGCACCCCGCCGCGCGCAATTTGTGAATAAACACCAGCGCCCGATCGAGATTATTGATCGCACTGGTTTCTGTAATTTCGAACTGCACCCGCGACGGTGCAACCCCCGCCTCCGTGAGCTCGCGCAATACAAAATCCGCAAACAGCTCATCACCCAGGCTGATCCCGGAAATATTGATCGCGTAGTGGAAGCCACCCGAGCCACTGGATTGCTCCAGCGCCATATAGCGGAAGATATTGCGGATCACCCAGCGATCCACCTCATCGATCATGCCATAGCGCTCCGCCGCCGGCAGGAACAGACCGGGGGAAATCACATCCCCATCCCGCCCCTGCATACGCACCAGAACCTCGTAGTGATGCACACGGTTCTGGTCCTGCAACGCAACAACCGGCTGGCGATAAAGCAGCAGGCGATCCTCACGAATGGCTGCGTGAATCTCCGCAAGCCAGGTACTCTCGCGACGCTTCTCCAACGCCTTGCGCGAATCCCCGAAAAACTTGACGCGATTGCGCCCCTGATCCCGCGCCGCGCTGCATGCGTCATTCGCCGAGGCCAGCAACTGGCTCGCCGGCGGTGCATGGCTGTCCACGCTGACCGCGCCAATGGAAAGCGCCGGGCGGGTCTCGCTGTCTTCCCACTGGAAGACAAAATCATTCACCGCCTCCCGCAAGCGAGTAACGATACGCTTGGCCTCTTCCAGGGTGCAATCTTTCAGCAGCAGCGCGAATTCATCGCTACCTACGCGGCCGAGCAGGTCGTCCTTGCCCAGGCAACGGGTGAGGATTTTCGCAAGCGCAATCAGTAGCGCATCACCAGCGCTGTAGCCCAGCGTGTCGTTTACCACCTTGAATTGGTAAACGTCGAGGTACAGCAGGATATGGTGCTGTCGGGGACCGGTATCGGTATTCAGCAATTGCTGCAGGGCGTGTTCGAAGGTCTGGCGGTTGGGTAGGCGGGTAAGCGCGTCGTGGCTGCTTTGCCAGCTGAGCCGAGAAGAAATCCGGCGAGCCTCAGAAGTGTGGCGCAATACCAGCACATAGCCGTCGAGCTCCGCACCGCGTTTGAGACTGTTGATCTGCACGCTGACCTCGAGCAAGTCGCCCTCATCACGACGGATATTGGCGCGAAGCTCCCGACGACTGGGGATATCTTCCTCGCGGTCACCAGTGGCCAGGTTCAGATCCAGCAACTGCCCTTCATTATCGAACAGCGGCAAGCTGTCGGCGAGCACCTGCCCCGGCAGCAATCCCACCAGATTGCCACAGAGTTCACTGACCAGCGGATTGCTGTAGCGCACCAGGCCATGGCGATCAGTCACAACCACACCATCGGCCACCTCGCCCAGGGCAAGCTCTGCGGCTGCCGGGCTCAACTGCCCATCGGGCAGCACGTCAAAACCGGATTCCTCCAGTTCTGAGTGATAAGCGGCGTTTTTGGGTGTGAACTCAGTCAATGGAATTCCAACTCAACCGGTACTGTGTCCGGCTTTACCGAAGCAACCCGGCAATGGGGCCGCGGAAAAAAGCGCGATGCGCACTCGCTCAGGGAAAATCATACCGGCATATTCACCGGCGCGGAAACCTCCTGAGTTACCCCGGCGCCAATTGTGATCAAACTCACATGCCGCCGGGAACTCGGGCCAGCACCCGAATCAATCATTTTAGGGCTTACAAATGC
Source organism: Microbulbifer elongatus (assembly GCF_020524885.1). GTDB lineage: Bacteria > Pseudomonadota > Gammaproteobacteria > Pseudomonadales > Cellvibrionaceae > Microbulbifer > Microbulbifer elongatus_A. The sequence goes on from NZ_JAIVKJ010000009.1 coordinate 22,504, forward strand.
TGGCGCAGGAAGGATTTCAGTTTTTCATCTTCAAACGCCCGCTGCAACGTGGCACTAAGCAGGCGGTTGACGGTGCTTTCCACCTCTTCCGCACTTGGCTTGATCAGGTTGCGGTCATTACCACTGGTACTGTAGTTGCCGTAGAAAGTGGCACCTTTTACCGTCACTTGCAACTGAATAGAGGCCCCGGAGTTCACCTTGGTGGTGTAGAGCTTATTGGGGCTGTCGTAGCGGAGATCGGTCAGGTTGGCCACCACCTGCACATCGCCGCCGGCGTCCACACTGCGGAAGGACCACGCCTCGAGCCCCTGAACCAGAGCGCTGGCCATGGAGGACTCAATGTCATTAGCCAGGCGGACATTGGAGGAATCCGCATAAATCCCACCCAGTGAGCCGAGACCACCACCTGGCAGCTGGTTGACTCCGCTGGCGTGCACCGTATAGCCGGCACCAATATTGTCCGGCGCCACGTTAACCTGCGGCTTGACCGCCACCTGTACCGGGCTGTGCGCGCAGGCGGCCAGCATGAAAGCAAATCCGGTAACCAGCAATGTGGCAAATGTTTTCATTCAATTCCTCCAGTAATTTCTCGACTGAACAAGTATTGTCAGGTGGCACACCTGCGGCGTTTCGCCGTGGTGAATTTTCCTGCCCCCGTTGGGCGGGATTGAAACATGGTTCAACCGTGGTGATGGTGACCGTGATCATGATCTGTGGTTTCTTTTTGCCGCTCCCGGCCGTACACGGGCAATTGCATCTCGCGCGCAGAGCCGTCGGCAAACACCAGGCGCAGAGGCAGGGACTCCCCGGCTTTAAGCTTCACGCCATGCACCATCAGATGGGTGGCACCGGGGCGCATTTCAATGGCACCGTTGCCCGGCAGGGTAATTTTTTTCAACGCGCGCATCCGACTGACACCGTCAACCTGCTGCGTGGTATGAATCTCAACTTTGCCCTCCGGGTGTGTCGGCAGCTCCACCCGAGCGAGAATGCGGGCATTGCCGGACAAATCCCGCAGGGCCACATAGGCCGCCCCCATGGGAGCACCCGGCGGCATTTCCAGCGCATAGCCATTTGCCTCCAGGTCTTCGGCCACTGCGAGAACCGTAGTTTCTTTGGCCATCTGCCCGTGATTGTTCACGGATACCACCGCAACAGCGCCGCTGCTCGCAGCAGCGTTACCAATGGGTGCGCCAAGCAATATCGGCAGCGCGCAATAAATGAAGCCAGATAACGGCCTTTTCATGGGTTTCTCCCGATTTATCTCCCATCGCTGTGGGACTTTTATTCTTGCCCGCGGCCAAGCGGGACTCAGGGATTCTTTTGTAACAATAATCGCGGCGGATTGCCGAGTTTTATATCACCGCGCACGCGATAGCCGGGCACCGCCTCACGCAACTGGCTGTACACCCAGCGCCCCTCGGCATCGGTGCGGGCGACGATCACCACGCGCAATTGGTGCTCGCGAATACGCTGCGCGACCGACCCGAGCATCTGCACCATTGCCTCGGAGCGCGCACTCAGCTCCCGCTCCGGCAATGTCACCGTCTGCGCACCTGGCCCCTCGAGGGTTACATCCTGACGCGCACGTTGCCGCTCGCGCTGCAACTGGTCTCGCACTTCCCTGGAAAGCGGATTGCCAGGCGCGATCTCGTCAGCGGTATTCAACAGGCTGCTGACCCGCCCGAACGCGCGCCGGCGCAAGGCGTCCCGCGCCTGCTCCACCAGCTGCATCACCAGGGTCTGAATTCCCGCGGCGGCCTGGGTATTGCCGGGGTCCAGCTGTTCCACCTGCAGATAAAAGTCGTAGGCACTGGCGCCGGCGGGCATGGTGATAAAGCCCTCGCGCTGGGCGTGTTCTGCACGGGCAAGAAAATGCTGCACCGCGCGCTGGCGAATTTCTTCCGCGCTCGGGCCTTTGGGCACCGGTGGCGCTACTGGCTGAGGTGGCACAGGTGGCGTAGGTGGCCCTGATGTCGCACAGCCCCCCGCCAGTACCAGGGCGACAACCAGAACCACCTTTACCGCCAGATTTCCCGCTGAGACAAACTCCCCGCCGGCCTGAAGCCGACCTGAGACCCAATTCACCGTTCTGATATCTGCCTCCAATCTACCACCGCTCCACAATGGGCTGTTGTTTTTTTGTACCGAAAGCACCGCTATACTCGGCCAACTCGAATTAGCGAATGCGGATATTAGTCCCAGGTATTGTCAAAGTACGCGCGACCGATCACTCGATAACGTGGACCGGATTTCGCGGCAGCCCGGAAATCCCGGGAATCCCAGGGAACGGGGACCAACAACACCAGTCCAACATAGCCCGACTATAAAGAATTTTATTGCCCATGACTGCGAAGACCTCCGGCTTACGAACCAAAGCAACGTCACACTTGTCTACCAGTGCAAGACTGAGTGCCGCGCTGAGCGCCACCCTGCTGTTGTTGCTGGCCCTGCTGACGGCGCCAGTCATGGCTCGCGACGCTTTCACCTCTGTCGCCAGCAGTGCGCAATCCGCTTCTTCGCCGTTTGGTGCACTCAGCAGTGGCCAGGACGACTTCCTTCCCGTGGACCAGGCGTATCAGCTGGACATACTGTTCAGTGACAATGGCGCCAGCGCCCTGTTCCAGATAGCCCCCAAGTATTATCTGTACCGCGACAAACTGGCGCTTTACCGGGTCGACGGCGACAACAAAACCCCGCTCCCCCTGAACCTGGAAAAGGGCGAGGTTATCTGGGACGACTATTTCGAAAAGGAAACCGAGGTTTACCGCTGGCAGCTGGAAATCCCGTTGGAACTGGCCGGTGATGGCAAAGCCCGCGTTCAGGTGCACTATCAGGGCTGTGCCGATGCAGGCCTCTGCTACCCGCCGCAAACCCGCAACTTCGAGCTGGACCCAGCAGCGAAGACCGCTGCGCCTGTCGATGGCAACCCGCCCGCTGGCAGTGGCGGAACCCCAGCCACGCTCAACAAAGTGGCCGCCTCGGACGCCTCCACACCGCTCAATACTGGCAGCGTCACCAGCAGCCTGCTGCTGGCCATGGCACTGGCTTTCGGCGGCGGCCTGCTGCTGAACCTGATGCCCTGCGTGTTCCCGGTCCTGTCGATCAAGGCACTTGCGATCACCCACGCCGGTGACCGCCAGCACCTCCACGGCTGGGCATATACCGCCGGTGTCGTCGGCACTTTTGTACTGATCGCTGCGGTAATGTTGGCACTGCGCACCGCCGGTGAGGCAGTGGGGTGGGGCTTCCAGCTGCAATCCCCGGTGGTCGTCGCAGCACTGGTTTACCTGTTCTTCGCGATGGGGCTCAGCCTGTCCGGCGTAACGGAGTTTGGCGGGCGCCTGATGGGCCTCGGTACCCAAAGCACGCAGAATTCCGGCCTCGGCGGCTCTTTCAGTACCGGCGCCCTGGCCACCCTGGTCGCAAGCCCCTGCACCGCGCCAATGATGGGCTCTGCTCTCGGTTTTGCCGTTACCCAGCCAGCCCCAATGGCACTGGCAGTGTTCGCCGCTCTCGGTGCCGGCATGGCCGCACCCTTCCTGTTATTGACCTATATTCCGGCACTTGCCCGGCGCCTGCCGCGCCCGGGGCCCTGGATGGAAACCCTCAAGCAGCTGCTCGCCTTCCCGATGTATCTCACCGCGGTGTGGCTACTGTGGGTACTGGGTCGCCAGACCGGAAGCGACGGCGTGGCCCTGGTGCTCGCCGGTGCCGTGGCTATCGCCTTTGCCCTGTGGCTGTGGCCCTCGGCTGCCGACAGCGGCAAGCGCTGGCTGCGCGGTGGCTTTGCCGCGGCCGCTGTGGCTGGGGCCATCTGGATACTGCCCAACCTGAACACCGCTGCCGGCGCCGTTACCCAAGCCGGCAAAAGCGACTACTGGCAGGATTACTCCCCCGAAGCACTGGAGACCGCCCGTGCCGACGGGCGCCCGGTGCTGATCAACATGACCGCGGCCTGGTGTATCACCTGCCTCGCCAATGAAAAAGTCGTGCTGTCCAGCGAGACCATCAAGGCCGCAGTGGGCGATCTCGGCTTTACTGCACTGAAAGGGGACTGGACCAACCAGGATCCGCAGATCACCGAGCTGCTTGCTCGTTACGGACGCTCCAGTGTCCCTCTCTACCTGCTGTACCCTGCCGGCCGCGGCGAACCGCTAATACTGCCGCAGATACTCACCCGCGACGGCCTGCTCACCGCGATGCGCGGCGCCGCCGGCACGGAGGCCATTGCCGATTCCGACACCGGCGTCCCCTGATTCTGCCCCCACCCAGCCAACCCCGCCTTTGTGGCCATTCAGATAGGTGAATAGGCCACCCCGAACAAAACTTTGCAGCAAATAGGTCGTGAATTTCGGCGAACTGCGTACAACTTCTCTATTTCCAATTTTGGGGCATGGACAGAGGGTCATTTTTGCGGCAAACTCCTGCCAAATTTCGGCAAATCTGCTGAATGACGCTGTTTACCGGCACGTTCTATGACTTTTTCCAGATTTTAGTCACAGTTTCGTGCGCACTTCCAACCCAAGAGTGAGGCATCGAGCGAGGCACAGAATGGCGAGACTGCTTTTGCTACACGGTCCCAATCTGAACCTTCTGGGCACCCGCGAGCCGCAGATTTACGGCTCCACCACCCTCGCCCAGATCGATGAAGCAGCGCGCACGCAGTGCGAAGCGGCGGGCTGCGAGCTCGACAGCCTGCAGAGTAATAGCGAAGCCGAGCTGGTGGAGCGCATTCACCAGGCTTACGCCGACAAAGTGGACTTCATCGTCATAAACCCCGCGGCCTTTACCCACACCAGTGTGGCGCTGCGCGATGCGCTGGCCGGGGTCGCCATTCCTTTTATAGAAGTGCACCTATCCAACCCCCACGCCCGTGAGGCTTTCCGACACCACTCTTACCTGTCAGATCTGGCACTGGGTGTTGTATGCGGGTTCGGAGCAGATAGCTACGCTTTGGCGTTAGACGCGGCCCTTAAACGGCTATAAACAACATTTTTTTTCATTCGCCGGCTGCGTGCCGGCGCTTATGTATTCGCAAATTGAGAGTGACACTGTTATGGATATTCGCAAGATCAAGAAACTGATTGAACTGCTCGAAGAGTCCGACATCGGCGAGCTGGAAATCAAGGAAGGGGAAGAGTCCGTGCGCATCAGCCGCGGCACCAGCGGCGCCTCCTTGCAGATGCCGCAAATGGCAATGCCGATGCAGATGGCCGCACCAGCTGCTCCGGTCGCCCCGGCAGCAGCACCCGCCGCCGCACCGGCACCGGCCGCGGAAAGCGCTGGCGATTCTGTGCCCGCGCTGACCGGCCACCCGGTGAAGTCCCCGATGGTGGGCACCTTCTACGCCGCTTCCAGCCCTGGCGCCGACCCGTTCGTAAAAGTTGGCCAGCAGGTAAAAGTTGGCGACGTCATCTGCATCGTCGAAGCGATGAAGATGATGAACCAGATCGAAGCAGACAAGGCCGGCACCATCGAGTCCATCCTGGTGGAAGACGGTCAGCCGGTAGAGTTTGACCAGCCGCTCGTCGTCATTTCCTGAGCGGGGGCGTTAACGCATGTTTGAAAAAATTCTGATCGCCAACCGCGGCGAAATCGCCCTGCGCGTACTGCGGGCCTGTAAGGAGATGGGGATCGCGACTGTGGCGGTTCACTCCCAGGTCGACCGCGACCTCAAGCACGTGCGCCTGGCGGACGAGGCCGTGTGTATCGGCCCCAATCCGTCTCCGCAGAGCTACCTGAACATTCCCGCGATCATTGCGGCAATGGAAATCACCGATGCCGTTGCGGTACACCCGGGCTACGGCTTCCTGGCGGAAAACGCCGACTTTGCCGAGCAGGTACAGAAAAGCGGCTTCACCTTCATCGGCCCCGATGCCGACACCATCCGCCTGATGGGAGACAAGGTTTCCGCCATTGCGGCGATGAAAAAAGCCGGCGTTCCCACCGTACCGGGCTCCGACGGCCCGCTGCCGGAAGACGGCGAAAAATGCTTGGAAATCGCGCGCCGTATCGGCCTGCCGGTGATCATCAAAGCCGCAGCTGGCGGCGGTGGTCGCGGCATGCGTGTGGTACACAGTGAGGGCGCTCTGCTGAACGCCATTTCAGTGACCAAATCCGAAGCCGGCGCCGCCTTTGGCGACAGCACCGTTTATATGGAGAAGTTCCTGCAGAACCCGCGCCACGTCGAGATCCAGGTGATGTCTGATGGCCAGGGCAACGCGGTAAACTTCGGCGACCGCGACTGCTCCCTGCAGCGCCGCCACCAGAAGGTACTGGAAGAAGCGCCGGCACCGGGCATTCCCGACAAGGTGCGCAAGGATGTGCAGGACGCTTGCGTGCAGGCCTGTATCGATATCGGTTACCGCGGCGCGGGCACCTTCGAGTTCCTGTATGAAGATGAGCGTTTCTACTTCATCGAGATGAACACCCGTATCCAGGTAGAACACCCGGTATCCGAAATGGTGACTGGCGTTGACCTCATCAAGGAACAGATTCGCGTTTGCGCAGGTGAGAAGCTGTCTTTCAAACAGGAAGACATCAAGATCACCGGCCACTCATTCGAGTGCCGCATCAACGCGGAAGACCCGAAGACGTTCTTCCCGAGCCCCGGCAAGGTGGAAAACTACCACGCCCCCGGCGGCCTGGGTGTACGCGTGGATTCCCACTTGTACTCCGGCTACTCGGTGCCACCCAACTACGACTCCATGATCGCCAAGATAATCACCTACGCCGAAGACCGCGAAACCGCCCTGGCGCGGATGCGCGTGGCCCTGGGTGAGACGATCATTACCGGCATCAAGACCAACATTCCGCTGCAGGAAGAGCTGGTGCGGGACGCGGAATTTGCCAAGGGTGGGGTGAATATCCACTACCTCGAGAAAAAACTGGGATTGGAATAACCCTGAGCGGGTGTTTTGAAGTATCCCCGGTGGCGGCAAAGCATCGGGTATAGGCTTTCAAAACCGCTGTGTATACATCCCTGTACGCTGCGTCGGCGACTTCCCTGTCGCCGACGCTTTTGAAAGCCTATCCCCGCCACTTTGCCTTCAGACGCACCTCTCCTACCCTGTAAGCTTCCTCGCTTTAGTAGAATGCCCCGAATTGCGAAGCGAAGGCTTCGCTGCCGGTAAGGCTTTGCGAGACCGTCTGCGGCCAGGACGGCCGCAGCCGAGCCCCCATGGATGGGTTCACGGCGTGTCTCGCAAAGCCTTACCGGCAGTGGAGCCGCCACCAAAACATCCAGATACAATCCACCAATCCGGGATTACACGAAATGCCCTGGCTCCAACTAAGAGTGAACACCAACCGCGAACAGGCCGAGAAGATCGAAGACGCCCTGCTGTTCGCCGGTGCCGTCTCCGTCACCCTGCAAGATAATGCTGACCAACCCATCCTCGAGCCCGGCCTCGGTGAAACACCCCTGTGGGATGAAACCCTCGTCACCGGCCTGTTCGACGCCGAAGTCGACACCAGCGTCACCGAAGCCAAAGCAGCCTCCTTTCTATGCGAAATGCTCCCCAACGCCCGCTGGGAACAACTCGAAGACAAGGACTGGGAGCGGGAATGGATGAGCCACTACAAGCCCATCCAGTGCGCTGACAACCTGTGGATCTGCCCCAGCTGGTGCGAGCCACCGGCGCCCGATGCCGTCAATATCATGCTCGACCCCGGTCTCGCCTTCGGCACCGGCACCCACCCCACCACCTTCCTGTGCCTGCAATGGCTCGCCGGCGAATCCGTGCAGGGTAAAACCGCCATCGACTTCGGCTGCGGCTCCGGCATCCTGGGTATCGCCGCGCTATTGCTCGGCGCTGAGTCAGCCATGGGTACCGACATCGACCCCCAGGCACTGCTCGCCAGCAAAGACAACGCAATACGCAACGGCATAGACCCGGACCGCTTCCCGGTGTACCTGCCAGAAAAAGCCCCCAAACCGGAAGAGTCCAGCGCAGACATCATGCTTGCCAACATCCTCGCCGGACCGCTGGTAGAGCTGGCCCCGCAACTTGTGGAACGCACCAAGGTCGGTGGCCGTATCTGCCTCTCCGGTATTCTCAATAGCCAGGCGGAGAAGGTGAAAGCGGCTTACAGCCCGTGGGTCGATTTTGATAAAGACGGCGAGAAGGAGGAATGGGTACGCCTGAGCGGGACTAGAGTCCGATAGAGCACCAAAATCAGACGCTAAGGCGCTGATACCGATACTCTCTCGCGGGCTCGTCTGCGGCCAGGACGGCCGCAGACGAG
>NZ_JAIVKJ010000010.1 GCF_020524885.1 Microbulbifer elongatus
CAGTTTCAAAGCCTCCCACCTATCCTACACAAGTAGGCTCAAAGTTCAGTGCAAAGCTGTAGTAAAGGTTCACGGGGTCTTTCCGTCTAGCCGCGGGTACACTGCATCTTAACAGCGATTTCAATTTCACTGAGTCTCTGGTGGAGACAGCGTGGCCATCGTTACGCCATTCGTGCAGGTCGGAACTTACCCGACAAGGAATTTCGCTACCTTAGGACCGTTATAGTTACGGCCGCCGTTTACCGGGGCTTCGATCAAGAGCTTCGCCGAAGCTAACCCCATCAATTAACCTTCCGGCACCGGGCAGGCGTCACACCCTATACGTCCACTTACGTGTTTGCAGAGTGCTATGTTTTTAATAAACAGTCGCAGCCACCTGGTCACTTCGACCGGCCTCAGCTTAGGGAGCAAGTCCCATCACCAAAACCGGCGTACCTTCTCCCGAAGTTACGGTACCATTTTGCCTAGTTCCTTCACCAGAGTTCTCTCAAGCGCCTTGGTATTCTCTACCTGACCACCTGTGTCGGTTTAGAGTACGGTTCGCAATTGCCTGAAGCTTAGAAGTTTTTCCTGGAAGCATGGCATCAACCACTTCGTCTCTTAAAAAGAGACTCGTCATCAGCTCTCGGCCTTAGGGACCCGGATTTGCCTAAGTCCCCAGCCTACTACCTTAAACACGGACAACCAATCGCCGTGCTGGCCTAGCCTTCTCCGTCACTCCATCGCAGCAATTGCAAGTACAGGAATATTAACCTGTTTCCCATCGACTACGGCTTTCGCCCTCGCCTTAGGGGCCGACTAACCCTGTCCCGATTAGCGTTGGACAGGAACCCTTGGTCTTCCGGCGGGGAGGTTTTTCACCCCCCTTGTCGTTACTCATGTCAGCATTCGCACTTGTGATACCTCCAGCAGACCTCACAGTCCACCTTCAGCGGCTTACACAACGCTCCTCTACCATGCTCAAAAGAGCATCCGCAGCTTCGGTTATCAGTTTGAGCCCCGGTATATCTTCCGCGCGGGCCGACTCGACTAGTGAGCTATTACGCTTTCTTTAAAGGATGGCTGCTTCTAAGCCAACCTCCTAGCTGTCTGGGCCTTCCCACATCGTTTCCCACTTAACTGATATTTGGGACCTTAGCTGGCGGTCTGGGTTGTTTCCCTTTTCACGACGGACGTTAGCACCCGCCGTGTGTCTCCCGCGATTGCACTCCACGGTATTCGGAGTTTGCATGGGGTTGGTAAGTCGGGATGACCCCCTAGCCCAAACAGTGCTCTACCCCCGTGGGTGAGACGCGAGGCGCTACCTAAATAGCTTTCGAGGAGAACCAGCTATCTCCCGGCTTGATTAGCCTTTCACTCCGATCCACAGGTCATCTCCTAATTTTTCAACATTAGTGAGTTCGGTCCTCCAGTTGATGTTACTCAACCTTCAACCTGCCCATGGATAGATCGCCGGGTTTCGGGTCTATTGCCTGCAACTAAACGCCCTATTAAGACTCGATTTCTCTACGGCTCCCCTATGCGGTTAACCTTGCTACAGACAATAAGTCGCTGACCCATTATACAAAAGGTACGCAGTCACCCCGAAGGGCTCCTACTGCTTGTACGTATACGGTTTCAGGTTCTATTTCACTCCCCTCTCCGGGGTTCTTTTCGCCTTTCCCTCACGGTACTGGTTCACTATCGGTCAGCTGGGAGTATTTAGCCTTGGAGGATGGTCCCCCCATA
>NZ_JAIVKJ010000012.1 GCF_020524885.1 Microbulbifer elongatus
AAAAGAGCCGCGCTGAACATAATGCTTTGACCGAGAAACCGCTCGGCAACTTTGGAATTATCTTTTTGGTAGCTCATTAGATTTTATTCTCCCTAATATCACTTGAACACGAAGTGAACATAACGCCCACAGCAGGGGCGGCTTACCTTGTGCGCCTTTTGCGTGAAAATGGGAGCGTAGCGACCCGCGCAAAAGGTGCACAAGGTAAGACGTCCCGCGGAGGCCCGAAGGGCCGTAGCCTTACTGCCTGTGTTTGTTATGTGATGGGCTACCACTAATCTTGGAATTCCCAGGGAATCTCACGCTTAAATAGCTCTATTGATTGCTCAACTAAGTCAAGATCGAGATTTTCTCTGTATAAGGTAACTTCTCGAACCTTCTTGGAATCATCCCGAAATACTTCGAGAAGCATATCGTTACCTGAGTATATTTCTATACCTATGCCGTCTCGATCTCCGACATCACTAGCGATGATGTACTTTTCTATTTTTGACATCGTTTTAGCCATACCGATATATCGGTGCTCTTCACATAACGCCCACGGCAGGGGCGGCTTACCTTATGCGCTTTTTGCGCGAAAATGGGAGCGGAGCGACCCGCGCAAAACGTGCATAAGGTAAGCCGTCCCGCGGAGGCCCGAAGGGCCGGAGCTTCACTGCCCGTGATTGTTATGAGTTTCACCGTGGGAGGTACCAGAAGTACACATAGTACATTATCGGCTTTGGTATGCGACGCCTTGCATATGACTTAGGGTTTTTCTGAAACTCAGCTTTGAAGCTCTTTAACTCCTTTTTGCCTTTCAGGGCCTGCATGAAAATCAAGCTAGAAAACAAAGCGACTAATACCGACTCAGTGTCTGGGGCAAACAATGATGTTGGCACCATGATGAGTGCTAAAAGGCCAAATAGGCCAGAAGAAATCTGATGGGCCAATAGCGACCGGTTTAACTCCTCGTACTTTCGACTCACTTCAGCAATACTTGCAGATCTTCTCATTGTTCTGACCTTGCTGACTCATAACGCCGCGCTCAAGTGCGGCTAACTTTGCGTATTTTATGCGCGACCATGGAGCGAAGCGACTGCGCATAAAGTGCGCAAAGTTAGCTGTCCCATTGCAGCGCATTGTTATGCGTGGGCTCCGAAGGCGACAATATCTCTTCGAGTTTTTTCAAAATATTCCATCAAAGTATCATTGTCATTCGCGAGCTTAATCTCATACTCTTCTTTACACAGCGGAATAGCGAGGTGAAAACGCACTATCTCACCAGTTATATCAGCACTATTTGGGAGATCACTCGTAAGTACCGCTGGCGTAGTAATTAAATAGGCAACCCATCCAGCTCTATCCATGTATTGACTGTTTGTCTTGACCGTATGGGTGCTACACAGGTGAGCAGTGCTTTCGTTGTACTCCTGCAGGGCAGACATTTCCTTGCATAGCTCATATGGATCTCCATCCGTGGCCATTAAATAGCAATCTCTCCCGTTTTTTGGAAATGAAAATACCAGGTCAATGGGGTCACGTTCATCACCCACCTGGAAGTAACCTGCACGAAATCCGCCCTCGAATTCATATGCAGACAAGGTCTCTTCCGAACCCATCGACTCGGCCAAAAACAAGTAAATCTGTGTTTCAAATTTCGAGAAATTCATACTTTATGGAAACGCTGGTCTTACCCACAAAAAGTAGACACTATAACGATGCGTATTTGCGCTCATACTCTGCTGGACTTTTGTAACCCAGTGTAGAGTGCCTACGTACTCTGTTGTAGAAAACCTCGATGTATTCAAACACCTCGGATTTCGCCTGACTGATATTCTCAAAGCTCCCTGCGTACACCAGCTCCACCTTTAGCCGACTGAAGAACGACTCCATCGCGGCATTGTCCCAACAGTTTGCCTGGCGGCTCATACTGGGACGACACCCGTTCGCCAATAGCAGATCCTGGTACCCCTGAGCCCGATACTGAACGCCTTGATCTGAATGCACGATAAGCCCCGGCTTAGAACCTCTTTGCTCTAGAGCCATTTTCAATGCTCTCTGGGTAAGTTCTTCCGTCATCTGGGTATCCAGCGCCCAGCCGACGATGCGTCGGGAATACAGGTCCATCACTGCCGCGAGGTAAAGCCAGCGATCCCTCACCCAGATATACGTGATATCGCTGGTCCAGCGACAGTTGGGCTGGTCAACCCCGAAGCACCGCTTCAGCAGGTTTGCAGCGACATTTACCTTACCCTCGACAGCCCTACTGTAACGAAAGCCCTTACCGTTCCTCGCTCGAATTTGCTCTTTGTGCATGATTCCAGCGATATAATTCGTTGAGCAAGGTATGCCCGCATCCGATAATTCGCGAGCGATCCGGGGAGCACCATATCGAGCCTTGAAGGCTTCAAAGGTATCTTTAACCTTCGCTGTGACGCGCTTCCTGCGGATTACACGCTCACTTTCTCCCCTGCCTAGCCAGCGGTAAAAACCTGACGCCGACACTTCCAGGCACCGACACATTAAGCGTATCGGATACAACCCTACATGCTCACGTATCAGCGCGTACTTTACTCTTGGTGATTCGCAAAGTACGCAGCTGCCTTTTTTAGAAACTCGACCTCTTGGCGAGCCTCATGCAATTCCTTCTTGAGCCGGCGCACTTCCGCACTCTCTTGCTTCGAGTAATCGACACCATCCAGGCTGTTGAACTGTTTCTCTGAGAGTCGGTTAAACTGGCGGCGCCAATTGTAGATCTGCTGAGCACTGACACCCAGCTCCCGAGCGACTGAGGCCGTAGTAACACCGGGCTTCTCTGCCCGCTTTACTGCCTCCCTGCGAAACTCTTCCGTATACGCCTGAGTTCTTTTCTTACCCATGGTGTACCTCCGTGTTAGGCCGAAACCTAACTATACAAGGTGTCTACTAAACGTGGGTAAGTCTTACGCATAACGTCCAGCGCAGGCGCAGCCAGCGCGGAGCGCATTTTGTGTTAATGTTTGAGCGCAAGCGAGTAACACAAAAGGTGCGTAGCGTTGGCTGTCGCTCTGCCGCTGCTTGTTAACC
>NZ_JAIVKJ010000013.1 GCF_020524885.1 Microbulbifer elongatus
AATTGCGCGCATTGAGTGATTAGGTGAAAAGTCTGTGCTTAAATTGTGGTCATTAATTCAATCGGGAGGTTGGGTCTAAAAACGATTTAATTAAAATTCGTTTTTCTACAGCCTCGTTACAAACCATGAGTAAGAAAGTATATTGGTTAATCTGCCTAGCTCTTCCAATATTGTGGCCGGTATTGATGTTTGGTGCGCTAGAGCTCGGTTTTTCAACTCCGATACTCACATTTTTAGGGTTTGGAGTAATGTTGAGTGCTGCGGGTTACCTGGCCTTTGTTCTGGCATCAGTTTGGTACCTAAGGAAAAAAGAATGGGCCACGTGGAGGTATGTGATTCGCTTTGCCCCACTCATAGCAGCGGTATTTCAAGTTTTTTCGGCGGTTCAGTTTAAATGGATTTCTCCATCACCAGGAATGGAGTCAGTAATTCCACACGTGTTGGAAGTCTGGGGCGGGCTAGCTATTTATATTGTTATCGTTGGCTATGCATACCTTGCGGCATGCAGGCTAGTGTTTAGGTGCGCACTTCGCGAAAGTTTGTAACAAGGCCAGGCAGTCTGCTCCGGGCCTTCGGCCCTCCGCGGGACAGCTTACCTTGTGCACGTTTTGCGCAGGTCGCTGCGCTCCCATTTTTGCGCAAAAAGCGCACAAGGTAAGCTGCCCCTGCTGGCGGCGTTATGTGGATTTACTACCGTGATCTACAAAAAATTTAATAACGAGATATCTATAAAGCTCACTGAAGGACACTTGATAGTTCTTTGGGATCTGCTTTCCAGTAAGCTTGCTGGAAAACCTTTGAATGTAGAGTTTTCTAAAGTAGAAAAGAGGGTTATATGGGCTCTAGCGGATCTGTGTGAGGTCGAACTAGAGCGTCTGGGCTGGAGTGAGTATCCTGAAGAGTGGGAAGCTACCGTTAGGAAGGCAAGAATGTACTGTCAGGATCTACCCGCAGATTTTCTAAGTTAATTTGTTGGCAGCACACATAACAAGGCCGGGCAATTTGCTACGGGCCTGTGGCCCTCCGCGGGACAGCTTACCTTGTGCACGTTTTGCGCAGGTCGCTGCGCTCCCATTTTTGCGCAAAAAGCGCACAAGGTAAGCTGCCCCTGCCGGCGGCGTTAAGTTCAAGGAGAGAGCATGGATAATCAAAAGCAGCGGGAAATGTACGTGAAATTGGCGCCAGCCATAGTTTGTTTCACGTTAGGGTACATCCTTTATGCAAAGCTAGTAGTGGCGATGCAAGTAAATTGGTTGCAGGTGGTGCTGGCTGTAGTTGCGGCATTAATAACTGGCTTTGGCATCTCTTTAAGATTTCTATATGGAAATGAAATTAAAATACTTGCTCTATACGTCGCTGCGCCCGTTTCCATTTATCTTCTATACGATGCGTACGTTAACGGTGTAGAAATGGCCTATATCCTGATCTTGGCGTGTTCAGCTCTGGGTTGGTACATCCCACAGTTGATTTTCCGTAAGAGGCTACTGGCCAAGCTAGCGAGTGGAACTTAACAATCGCGGGCAGTGAAGCTACGGCCCTCCGGGCCTTCGCGGGACGGGTTACCTTATACACGTTTTGCGCAAGTCGCTACGCTCCCATTTTTGCGCAAATCGCGCATAAGGTAACCCGCCCCTGCCGCGGGCGTTATGCATCTCAAGGAAGGAATGCATGGATATTGCAAAATACAGTAGATCAGCCTTTGAAAAAGCTGGCTTAAATAGCGATAAAGCGAGGGATCTAGCCAATGAGCTAGAAGATGCTGTTTTGCTTGAGCTCCACCAAACAATAGAGTCGGCATTTCTTCAGATCGTCTCTCGTTTAAATTCTGCCGGGCATGATCTTTTGCCATACATGGAGGTTGTTCCTGGAGAGTACGTATTTCGAGGCAAAGCAGCAGAGGACGGTTGTGGCTTGAGGCTCGCTTGTGATGTCGTGGTTTCGGCCGGATATAGCCACCTTAGTAAAGAAAATGCATAACAAGCGCAAGCAGGATGCTACGGCCCTTCGGGCTTCCGCGGGACGCCCAATGCTATGCACATTTTGTGCGGGTCGCTGCGCTCCCAGTTTCGCACAAAACGTGCATAGCATTGGTCGCCCCTGTTGCGGGCGTTAGTGGTCATCACTAAATGAATATCGTCAGTCAATCTGGCCTCTCTGTTGAGCTTCATTCTCCCGAATTAGATTCGGAAGGTTGGGTCACCCATTTCTGTGTAAGCCTTAAGGGTGAAGGACTAGAGGCTCATCTTCGTGTGTACAATGCTCCATATGGGGAGAATATTGCGGATTTTTTCTCGGCGCTGGCCAAAGACTGGCGAGGTTGGGAGGGTGATAAAGAGTGGGGATCCTTAGAGGGTGAGTGTGCTCTTTGGGCGTGTACTGATAGCACTGGCCATGTCACCCTTAATATTGAATTACAGTCTTCGCTATGCGAGCCATTCTGGCGTACACGCATTGCGCTAATCATTGAGGCAGGCCAGCTTGGAGAAATAGCGCGCCAAGCGAAGCGCTTCGTATACCCAACCACTAACAAGCGGTTGTAATCGCCGCGAAATACGCGGCTGGGACGGCTTACGCTG
Organism: Microbulbifer elongatus; assembly: GCF_020524885.1. Lineage (GTDB taxonomy): Bacteria > Pseudomonadota > Gammaproteobacteria > Pseudomonadales > Cellvibrionaceae > Microbulbifer > Microbulbifer elongatus_A. Next base: position 2,577 of record NZ_JAIVKJ010000013.1, read on the forward strand.
CGCTCCAGCCGCCCCTAAACCGAGCGTTATGTGTAGCCGCAACTTAGGGCAACGGGAGAGCCAATGTACGGTAAGGGTTACATTTACGGACTAGGTTTAGCCTTTCTTTTGTGGTTACTCATACGGCACGTAGATAAACGCTATTACAAGAAGAAGCGTGAGCTACTAAGAAAGAGGCTCAAGGAAAAGGAGGAGGGTTCATTGCCAAGTCAAAGTAAAGAACCACCCAAGAAGAGAAGCTCCGACTAATGAGCACATCCACACCTAGTATCAACTTTGAACCGCGACAAAAGTAATTATTTCCCATAGTACATTTTCTCTGGTGTTCTGAAACCAAATCTTTTCCTGGGGCGGGTGTTTAGCTTTCTTGCAATTTCATCG
>NZ_JAIVKJ010000014.1 GCF_020524885.1 Microbulbifer elongatus
ATCGCATCCTGGTTGTAGTTATACCGCTTAAAATTGGGCATGGCAGGCATCCCTTTTTATGATCCGCCAATCCTACCAAAAACTACTGGTTTTTAAGAGTTTTTCTACAGCCAGAACGCTTTGCTAAGGGGCAACCGAAACGCAGTGTAGGTTGTCCCGCGGAGGCCGCGCTTTTTGCGGCCGGAGTGAACTTGAGCAACTTGTTACATGCTTGCATATTTTCGGTATTTTGGTTTTTCTAGCTCATCACTTAAATAGTTTGCGATTGTTTTTATTAATAAATCGCCTTCCTCGCAAAAGGCCATAACATACTCTCCTGACCAGTTATCCCAGCCTAAACCTAATTTAGTACCATTTAACTCAACTTCAGCAACTACTTCACTTAGGCCAATGGCCGGCATGCCAACTGGGGAATACCCAAATTCTCTTTGTAATAGTTCACCCAACACAGGAACGAACTCTGATTTCGCATCATAAATTTCGTAGCTAAGGTGACCGTTTGAAACAGTGACTGTTTTACCTGACAAATCTTTCAGCATACTCATGGCATGTAACGCCCGGCTTTGGGGCGGACTTGTAGCTGCGAAGCAGCGGAAAGGCCGTCCCAGCCCCGAAGGGGCGACAACAGCCGCTTGTTATGTGCGCCCCCACTTAGAGATTATCTCGTCTAATCTCTTCAGAATAAGCTGGCGGTTTACTTCTTTTTTCAACCCTCTCGGCAGTCGACAATACCAAACAAAGTACCAATGCTTAAACACGTTTGGATCGCGTGTAGACGGATGAATTTTCTTTGAAAAATAGTCCTTCGCCTCATATACCTGATCAATGCCAACGAACGTAAATGTAAATCCTTTGACCTCTGCAAAGTAAACCCAATTTTTAATAAGGTTATCTTTAGTTTTTTCAACCGGTACCCCACCGATGTTCACATAAGTCATGAAATCACGATGCTTGGTTGGATCTGAAAGCTCTCTCCAAACTTTGCTCATATATATGAACCAGATCTATGTGACCAGAGGCACATAACGCCCACGGCAGGGGCGGATTACCTTATGCGCGTTTTGCGCGAAAATGGGAGCGAAGCGACCGCGCAAAACGTGCATAAGGTAAGCCGTCCCGCGGAGGCCCGAAGGGGCGGAGCTCCACTGCCCGTGTTTGTTAGTGGTTTAGCTACTACGAGGCCACCCTATCTTGGGTATACCGGATCTCAGTTTGGTTTTGTGATTCTTCTACGATTTCAACACGATAGATTCGAATCTTTGAAGCACGTTGAAAATAAGGTTTTTCATCTGTGTCCCGAGACTGAGTCTGTTTCGAAAACTTTTCGGGAGCATGATTTTTTATGCCTTCTACATACTTTTGATAGATTTTCATAGCAGTTCCTGACGGAACCTTAACCCGCACCTCAGCATGAACTATCAGACCCTTACGACAATCGTACGTAACGTCAGAGTCAACTCCATATATTTTCTTACTAAACTTTGCTTTTGAAAAATCTTCACTTTCTATTTGCCAATTCACGAATAGAGCATCTGAACATTTATACCCTGTAACCCGATCTATAGACGCAAATCCTTCACTTGAAAAGACAATGGATATGAACAGAAAGAGACAGATATTTATATGCTTCATAGATTTTCCACTTACCACTAACGCCCAGCGCAGGCGCAGCAAGCGCGGAGCGCATTTTGTGTTAATGTTTGAGCGCCAGCGAGTAACACAAAAGGTGCGTAGCGTTGGCTGTCGCTCTGCCGCTGATTGTTAGGCATTGCCCACCTCCCAGCCCGAAAAGGTTTTACCTACATATAGGTCCTGGGGATCGCGGCCATCAATTGACCTAAACCGGAATGAATATAGATTAGGTCTCGTGTTTTTGGCGTAGTTTATTTGAAAATTGTCGGCGCCCCGCCGCCCACCAAGCCAATAACAGCGCCCTTGAAACATAACCTTTTTCTCATTATTCGATACTGTTTCTATTGCAAAATCATCAATTGCCGCACCCTTTAGAACATTTTCTTTATCCATAAAACGAAATAGCGCCGACAAAATACTGAAAAGATGATATGCAGCAAAACCATAATCTCGCTCAGAAACTGAAGGTGTAAGCAAGATCTCTTCGATTTTCAGCTCAATTAATGAAATGGCGTCTCGAGTTTTCGAATTAAGATCTTCATTCTTCTTGAAGTCTCTCTGACTCATAAAGATGCCTAACGCTCGGTTTAGGGGCGGCTGAAGCGTAGCGTAAGCCGTCCCAGCCGCGTCTTTCGCGGCGATTACAACCGCTTGTTATGAGTTTTCTCACTACAACAATTTGCAAAGGCGAGACCATCTATCCACAAGATCAGCAAATGAACTTGCAATAGCTGTGGTTTCACCATTTTTTAAAACTACTTTAGCCTCAGCCGCAAGAAGGACTTCAATGATTTCCCTGGCTTCATCTTGTGTGCAAGTGACCAAGCAGAAATCGTTAACCGCGCTTCCAGTATGCTTCTTTGGCTTTTCTACCTTGCCATGTCTTAATGCAAAGGTAACTACAGAGGTTTCTTCAGCTCCCTCACGACTAAGTAAGGCTAAGGTTTCCTCTAGCTCTGAAACTCTGAACGCGTTCACCTTACTACAAATATCTTTATATTCTTCGGAGGTCATTTCGACTCATAACGCCGCGCTCAGCCGCGGCTAACCTGGTGCGCTTTATGCGCGATAATGGGAGGCCGAATTCAAATCCGAAGTGCGACACCGAGCTCAAATAGGAAGGTGACCTGTGGTACAAGGGGTTTTTCTCTCCCGCCAAGAAGTGAGAAACCCCAATGAAGTACCAACAGATCACCT
>NZ_JAIVKJ010000015.1 GCF_020524885.1 Microbulbifer elongatus
CTGCCCATCTCCAACAGCATCGTTTCGCCAAAGCTCTCTAGAGATAAAGGGTGGCGAAATTACAGGTATATGTGAGGCATATAAAAGCCAAACCGGTGGCGAAACCAAGTTTAATTTAGAGGTCGGACCCTACGACATAGTACCAAAAGGTTAACAAGCAGCGGCAGAGCGACAGCCAACGCTACGCACCTTTTGTGTTACTCGCTTGCGCTCAAACATTAACACAAAATGCGCTCCGCGCTGGCTGCGCCTGCGCTGGACGTTATGTTTCAGTGAGGGTCGAGATATCCGTAAATTACTAGTATTACTGGCGGCTTTGGTTAACTTCGGTTGCTTGAATGAAAGTGATCCCGCTGCTTCTACAGCATATCCTTTGATGGCGTTATTCGATGCTGCAAAATCCTTAGATGGAGAAAATATAGAGGTTGTCGGTTATTTCGGTTTTTGGGATGGCGATATCCCAGTACTTTATGCAAGTCTTTCAGATTTTAAAGTTCGGGATGGTTTGTATAAATCGCATATCATTTTTAAGAATCAAAATGAAGAGCCTAGAGTTAAGGAAATAAATGGTAAGCTTTGCCGCTTTAAAGTTGCTGTTTGGTATCGTGGTACGATGCCAACGCTTGACCAAGCAGAGCTGATAGGGTGCAAGTAGTCGTAGGGGAAAAAACATAACAAGATGCGGCAGACCGACGTCTTACTTTGCGCACTTTTTGCGCAGTCGCTACGCTCCTATTTTCGCGCAAAAACCACACAAAGTAAGCCGCCGCTGCGCAAGGCGTTATGTTTCTCAAGTCTGACGAAAAACCTGAGGCAAAGGATATGATGTTTCGAATTTTAGGGATAATCATGGGCACTGTTTTCTTGATAGGAGCCTCACTCATGATCTTTATTGGTGACGTAGGCACTATCCAAATTCTTACGCTTTTTGTCCTGGGCGGCACATTCATGCTTTACGGTCTTTGTGGCAACAAAGGGTTATCAAAAGTCATGCCTTGGCTGGCAAAATGAGCCAGTCGTCAGGCCAAAACATAACAATCACGGGCAGTGAAGCGCCGGCCCTTCGGGCCTCCGCGGGACGGCTTACCTTATGCACGTTTTGCGCGGTCGCTTCGCTCCCATTTTTGCGCAAAACGCGCATAAGGTAAGCCGCCCCTGCCGTGGGCGTTATGCGTGGAGACATAAATGGACTTCGATAGTCTATTCAAAGAAATAGTGGCCATACATAACTGCCGAAATTCTGAGGATCTCGAAGAGCGCGTAAAAAGACTTTTTGAGCCTTCTGCCAAGATCAAAAGATGGCATCATGTAGAGCTGAACGTAAATCAGTTTATCCAAGACTATCGTTATGATGGCGGCATTCAGGGAAACGCAAAGCTAGTTTATTCTCGGAACTTTGAGAAAAGGGGAGTTCTGGCAATGGAGTCACATTGCGAAATCTCTGGGTGTTTTGGTCTCACAATTTGGACTATGGAAATATCCAATGCACTTATATGTAACCTCGATATTGACAGTTCGGGGTGTTACTACTGACCCAGTTCGGGCCACCGCATAACAATGCAATGCAGCCGACGTCTTACTTTGTGCACTTTTCGCACGGTCGCTGCGCTCACATTTTCGTGCAAAAAGCACACAAAGTAAGCCGCGTCTGATTGCGGCGTTATGTGTAGTTCGATATGACCAAGCAGGATGCTATCGAAAAAATTGAAAAATCGTTGGCCGGGGGCGCGCAGCTCATCACGCCCAAAGGGAAAACGTATGAAGAGCACTTGGAAGAAGCGTGTCGGAAGCTGTTCGCGAATCTCATCGAGCCGTGTAAGGTAAGTATTACCTCAGCTTGCTTCCCTGAGTATGATTTTTCCAAGTATCAAAATTCAGTAGTTTGGGGCATTGCCAAGTCGGAAAATCACTGGCTTCTTACTCTAGATAAAGAGGCCGAATTCGCGCTGGGTTTTGGTGAGGAGGCGAGTAATATTATGATGCTCGGCTTTTCATCGCCAGATGCACTCGGCGAGTGGTGTGGTTAAAACACATAACAATCACGGGCAGTGATGCTCCGGCCCTTCGGGCCTCCGCGGGACGGCTTACCTTATGCACGTTTTACGCGGGTCGCTTCGCTCCCATTTTCGCGTAAATCGCGCATAAGGTAAGCCGCCCCTGCCGTGGGCGTTCTGGCTGTAGAAAAACTCTTAAAAACCAGTAGTTTTTGGTAGGATTGGCGGATCATAAAAAGGGATGCCTGCCATGCCCAATTTTAAGCGGTATAACTACAACCAGGATGCGAT
>NZ_JAIVKJ010000016.1 GCF_020524885.1 Microbulbifer elongatus
AGGTGATCTGTTGGTACTTCATTGGGGTTTCTCACTTCTTGGCGGGAGAGAAAAACCCCTTGTACCACAGGTCACCTTCCTATTTGAGCTCGGTGTCGCACTTCGGATTTGAATTCGGCATACATAACAAGCAGCGGCAGAGCGACAGCCAACGCTACGCACTTTTTGTGTTACTCGCTGTCGCTCAAATATTAACACAAAATGCGCTCCGCGCTGGCTGCGCCTGCGCTGGGCGTTATGTGATGAGGTGCCGATGATCAAAGTTCTATTTGCGATCCTATTACTCTTCTTTAGTAGCGAGTCGTTATCTACAACGTGCTTTGGTGAAGAGCAACCTTCACAGCTCTCTAAAAAGTACGAGAAATCTGTAAAATTTGATTTCTTTGAAGATAACCAAGAGGTTGACGTAAGAATATCAGCGCCAAATAGTATAGAAGGCTTGGATTTTACTTCTGCCACTTTGGTTAAAGGTAATCCAGAAAATCTAGATTTTGATTTTATGTTTTTTCCTAGTGCGGAGCACTCCGGAGATCAGATAATCATCTATTACATGGTCAAGAAAAACCTTCTTCGTGAGAATACATTGCAACTTAAGTATGGGCCTGGGTGCGGAAAAATCCTTCAATACTCTGTATCCACATAACAAGGTGCGGCAGACCGACGGCTTACTTTGCGCACTTTTTGCGCAGTCGCTACGCTCCTATTTTCGCGCAAAAAATACACAAAATAAGCCGCCGCTGCGCACGGCGTTATGCATAGTTAAGAGTAGAGAAGTGTTTAGTTCAGAAACAGATTTGTTTGTGTGCTACTGGCATAAATTTTTTTGGATGATAGCCTTAGTCCTGTGTGGTTTAAAGGCGATTGATTTTTTCTACTTAGGTGAATCATTTGAAAGCTTTGTCCCAGGTATGTTTTTCAACGGTATCATACCATCAGTGGCTATTTCCCTTGGGCTATCGAGTGTTGTGACTGGGTACAAACATGGCTTTGTCTGGGCATCGCGAAATGTATTTATCAAAAAGGATGAAGACCCAGTCTGGTTCAAAATTGGCTACGTATTTTCATTTTTCCCTATTTTTTGTGGAATTATGTGGCTATGGTTTGCGATCAAGTATTTTTAAATGCATAACAATGCCGGGCAATTTGCTCTAGGCCTGCGGCCCTCCGCGGGACAGCTTACCTTGATCGCATTTTGCGCGGGTCGCTGCGCTCCCATTTTCGCGCAAAATGCGCACAAGGTAAGCTGCCCCTGCCGGCGGCGTTAGCAGTCCGGATTTCTTATGAGAGTCACTAGCTACCTAGCATCATTAATATGGATAACTTTTGGTCCAGTGATTCGCGTAGCGCGTAATCCGCATGGTTGGAACTACGGTGCTCCACAGGGCGTGGTTGCATTGATAGTAATACTGTATTTCGTTTTATTGCTAAAAGTGGATAGAGATCTCAGCTCAGTCAATAGTTTTTTTACCTTGGCAAGAAATTTTTTCGGGAAGAGTGACGCACTAGTACTCTCTGTATTTCTGATTCCAGCGCTTATATTATTTTCAGCACATTTATACCTGCTGAGTGAAAACCCTAGGAATGCTTTTGAAAAGTTTTCAGAACATAATAGAAGTCTACGCAACATCATGGAGGTATCTACATCTAACAGTTATTGTGCTGTTTGGTATATCCTGATGGTCCTTCTATTATTTTCTATGACGGCCACCTTATAAGAGGTCCACTGACGAGCTTCACTGCTAACAAAGCCAGGCAGTGAAGCTCCGGGCCTGCGGCCCTCCGCGGGACAGCTTACCTTGTGCACCTTTTGCGCAGGTCGCTGCGCTCCCATTATTGCGCAAATGGCGCACAAGGTAAGCTGCCCCTGCTGGCGGCGTTAGCAGTAGGACTTGCCCACGTTTGGTAGACACCCTGTATAGTTAGGTTTCGGCCTAACACGGAGGTGTACCATGGCGAAGAAAAGAACTCAGGCGTATACGGAGGATTTTCGTAGAGAGGCAGTA
>NZ_JAIVKJ010000017.1 GCF_020524885.1 Microbulbifer elongatus
GCGTTCTGGCTGTAGAAAAACTCTTAAAAACCAGTAGTTTTTGGTAGGATTGGCGGATCATAAAAAGGGATGCCTGCCATGCCCAATTTTAAGCGGTATAACTACAACCAGGATGCGATGGTTGTGATCAATTTCGAGGAGCAGCTACAGCCTGGCACCTTCGAATTTACTCTCCATCACCTGATCGGCATTCATATCGATCTCTCCGTTTTCTACGATAAATACCAGAATGATACCGGTGGCCGTTCGGCCTACGACCCAGCAATCTTGCTGAAGATCATTCTGTTTGCCTATTCGAAGGGCATTACGTCCAGCCGCGAGATCCAGTGGCAGTGCGAGCACAATATTATCTTTAAGGCGCTATCGTGTGATTCGGTGCCGCACTTCACCAGTATTGCCAACTTTATCAGCAGCTATCCCGATGCCATTGAGTCGATCTTCGAGCAGGTACTGATGGTCTGTGACCAGCAGGGGCTGCTTGGCAATGAGCTGTTTGCCATCGACGGTTGCAAAATGTCCTCGAATGCCAGCAAGGAGCACTCGGGCACGTTCAAAGAGCTGGAGCAGAAGCGGGACAAGATCCGAAAGAAGATCCGCCGCTGCCTGAAGGAGCATAAAAAGCTCGACGGCCGTAAGCCTGCGGAGCAAGAGCGCAAACAGCGACTGGCCCAGGCCGCCGAAACCCTGCAAAAACACTTTGAGAAGATCGACCAGTTCCTAAAGACGGCAGCCCCAAGGATGGGGCAGGGCAAGAAACCGAAAGAAGTCAAAAGTAACATTACCGACAATGAGTCGGCGAAAATGACCACCAGTAAGGGCACCATCCAGGGCTATAACGGCATCGCTGCGGTGGACAGTAAGCACCAGATTATCGTTGAGGCGCAGGCATTTGGTGAGGGGCAGGAATACCATACGTTAAAGCCTATTCTGGATGGTATTAATAGACGGTATCGGAATGCGGGTATCCATGAAGATGTTCTCGCCGAACAGGTCATCATTACTGCAGATACCGGATTTTCCAGCGAATCCAACTATGAGCTGCTGAAAAGCCACAGAATCAACGCCTACATTCCGGACAATCAATTCCGTTCTCGGGACAAGGCGTTTGCCCGGCAAAAAGAAAAGCATGGGAAACGTCATCAAGATGCCGCGAAGCGGATTAAGCAGGTGATCCCCGCCAGTGAGTTCACAGTCGATCGGCGCCGCAAGACCTGTATCTGCCCCGCTGGCAATGACATGCTGCTCTATCGGGAGGAACGGATTGGTGCGGGTAAGCGCAAGCTGTTATTTGAAGGACGCCTGACGGACTGTCGGGCTTGCGCGCTCAAGCATGAGTGCATGCGCAATCCGAGTTCGGCAGACACGCGAGAGGGGCACGGCCGGCAAGTATCGTTTACCTGGACCAATGGGCAGACTGCGACGGATTGGATGAAGAAGCGGATCGACAGCCTGGAGGGTAAAACGATTTACAGTCATCGGATGTCCGTGGTGGAGCCGGTATTCGGTAATATCGGCACCAACAAGCGGTTAAATCGCTTTTCCTTGCGTGGTAAAGGCAAAGTACAAGGGCAATGGCAGCTGTTCTGTCTTGTGCATAACATCGAAAAATTGATGCGATATGGGGTTATCCGCTGATCCACAGGGAAAACTACGTTCGCCCGGGCAAACATGGACCATAATTGCGCGCATTGAGTGATTAGGTGAAAAGTCTGTGCTTAAATTGTGGTCATTAATTCAATCGGGAGGTTGGGTCTAAAAACGATTTAATTAAAATTCGTTTTTCTACAGCCTCGTTA
>NZ_JAIVKJ010000018.1 GCF_020524885.1 Microbulbifer elongatus
TACTGCCTCTCTACGAAAATCCTCCGTATACGCCTGAGTTCTTTTCTTCGCCATGGTACACCTCCGTGTTAGGCCGAAACCTAACTATACAGGGTGTCTACCAAACGTGGGCAAGTCCTTCACTTAACGCCGCCAGCAGGGGCAGCTTACCTTGTACGCATATTGCGCGAAAATGGGAGCGCAGCGAACCGCGCAAAATGTGCACAAGGTAAGCTGTCCCGCGGAGGGCCGAAGGCCCGGAGTTTTACTGCCTGGCCTTGTTAAAAGTTGTGGGCTAGATGCGAAACTGCTTGGTGCCAACACGCTTAAACCTTGAAAAATATATGGCAGATCCAACAAAGAACCAACCCAACAAAAGCACTGAAATTGCAGGCAGCCATGAACTTACTGCTAATGAATAGAAAACCACATATAAAAATACGCTGCCTACGGCTGCTCCGATTAACGCAGAAACAAGCCTACCACCGGGCTTTAGCTGAGCACCACATGATTCGCACTCTAGCGAGCCACCTAGAAATGCAATTCGAGCCTTTACAGTTTTAGTTGCAACTCTAGTATTGCAATCGGGGCAATTCAGATGCTTCATAGACTTTTAACGCCGCCGGCAGGGGCAGCTTACCTTGTGTACGATTTGCGCAAAAATGGGAGCGTAGCGACCTGTGCAAAACGTGCACAAGGTAAGCTGTCCCACGGAGGGCCGCAGGCCCGGAGTAAATTGCCCGGCCTTGTTAGCGTATTTCACTACGGCGCAGGCTACTCCTTACCTCTTAGCTCTCGATTCAGTTCGAGCCTATATCGGATACCGCAAGACACACAATACCACTCACCATCCTCTTTTCGCCAAATGATATTTTCAGTGAAATATGTAACCTGACCTTCTAAGAGGCCTCGTTGCTCTGCATATGACTGTGAGATATTTTCGGCAAACGTGGCAGAATAAATATATCTACTTTCATCGCCTACTCCACCTTTGAGTTCGAAGTTTTCCAGTTGCCAGCCTTCATTGAGCACTGACATCAATCTCACATACTTCTCTTTATCTACGAAAGAACGGAAATCCGAGCTTCGGTATTCATAGGCCTTTGCCCAATCATTGCTCTTCTCAAGCGAGTAATACTCATCGATTCTCTGCAATAGTCTTTGCTTTTCGGAAACCGATACCTGTAATGGATCTCTAGTACAGCCGAGTAAAAGTAAAACTAGAGCGGCAAGTTTTAAGTACTTCATAAACGTACGCTAACGTTGCTAGCAGGGGCGGCCGACGCGCAGCGTTGGACGTCCAGCCCAGCCCCGAAGGGGATGGGCGAGCCTGCCTAGCCTGGTTATGGCTGACGCGCTCCGGACCAACTACTAGCACTTTGCCAGCCACGGCTTGGCTGGCCACCGCCCGATTATTACGAGGAAAGAATACCGCACTTTCCCCCGCATATTTTTATCTTACTGGCTCTCCACAATACTGCAGCGGATTCCCTGAATCTACCGAACCCTAGCGAACGCTCTAGGAACGAAACTGCTTGAATGTGCCATGGCCAAAAGCCAAATACTGGATACGAAAACTGTGCTCAAAAGGTTGAGCGACACAGATACTAATTTTTACCGACCGGCACCATAACGCCCGCAACAGGGGCGACCAATGCTATGCACGTTTTGTGCGAAACTGGGAGCGTAGTGACCCGCACAAAACGTGCATAGCGTTGGGCGTCCCGCGGAGGCCCGAAGGGCCGTAGC
>NZ_JAIVKJ010000019.1 GCF_020524885.1 Microbulbifer elongatus
ATACATCGAGGTTTTCTACAATAGAACTCGAAGGCACTCCGCATTGGGCCATATGAGCCCGGCAGAGTATGAGCGCAAATGCGCATAGTTAGAGTGTCTACTTTTTGTGGGCAAGACCAGCAGTTATCTGAGAGTCATATGACAGAAGAACAATCAATTTATAAGTCGATAGCCCAGCTAATTTACAATGTAACTCCAGATTCTCGGAAAAAGACTCAATATATATTTTTCAAGAAGCCACACAGCCATGTCACAACAATATGGAACGGTAATTATCTTGAGAAAGAAGGTAGTTTCACTCTGGAACATGATGCAAATAAGACAATCAACGATCTTTTTTTAATATTGTATGAAAAGCAATCTGATTTTAACCAGGCAAACTGGAATGTAGTTCAGTTCATACTTCACGAGAATGGATCGAAATTCGAAATTAAGTATGATTTTTCGAATGAACTTGATGAAAAGAAGTTGTCATTTTGGAAATATTGCAATAGATACAAAAAGCCAGAAATAAAGAAAGCAAAATTTCCTAGGTTTCTTCGCTTTAAGTGGTTCCGTCGTGCCTAACAAAGCGCTGCAGGCCGACGGCCAACTTTGTGCACTTTATGCACGGTCGCTGCGCTCCGATTATTGCGCATAAAGCGCACAAAATTGTCCGCGGCTGAGCGCGGCGTTAGCATTCGATGAAGGCGACTCTATGGGTAGAATAATTACTTGTGTCATGCTGCTTTTGGTGCCCGTTGGCTTGGTTGCCCATCCAGACTGGAATCAGCAGCTTGATCTAAAGGAAGGGGTATCGCTTACTGGAAATGTCCGCGCTTTTGTAGCCGATTCTGGAAATAGCAATGTCTCGGATGGCACAAGCTGGAATGGAGCGAAGGTTCACATTGAGCTTCCTAAAGAATATGCAGGAAAGTGGATAACTCTCTTGTATAGAGATGAGCCCTTACTAAAAGATGGTTCGCTTCTTAAGTTGGGTGATACCCTGCATTTCACGGTTTATCACTCGGAGTCAGTCCATCTAGATAAATTGAACAACCTTAAAGTACTGTCTGTCAGCGAGCTAATACAACTTTATGAGGCCGAGCGCGAGTAAAATGCTAACAAGGCCGGGCAATTTGCTCCGGGCCTGCGGCCCTCCGCGGGACAGCTTACCTTGTACACCTTTTGCGCAGGTCGCTACGCTCCCATTATTGCGCAAAATGTACACAAGGTAAGCTGCCCCTGCCGGCGGCGTTAACCTCACTAGAGCAAGTAGCATGTTGAAATTCGGAATTTTTAGTATCTTGGTGTTTTTCTCTTTAGCTTCATCCGCAGGTGGCAGCGTTAAGCAGGAAATACAGGTACTTTCTGAGCTACTATCAGATCAAAACGCAGTGCTGGTGAAAAAGTCGG
>NZ_JAIVKJ010000020.1 GCF_020524885.1 Microbulbifer elongatus
TGCTCTGGTGGCATGCATGCGTAAGATGATTGTTATCCTCAACAGCATGGTACGAAATGGTACTGCCTGGGAGGGAAACATGGCCTAAGCGGTTGACTCAGAGCCATAGTCACTTGTTATATGTGATACCACCGTTTTTCACTAATTTTTCCGTGATATTCCTTTCCGCTCCGCACCAATACTCTCACAAAACAGGCTGGATTTGACGTGTTTCCAAACTGCAACTCCAATCCCCCAATATCTATGCCTGAGCTGCTAACAGACTTGATACTGGTGTCTTTCATGTCCATGGAATACAAATGGTTTCTCATATGGTCAAGGAAATCGATTCTTCCTACGATCTGTTCTCTAAAGGAATTATTTTTGAGTATCACCATCAATGGTGATCTTCTATGCGAACAGTATTTGCCTTGATAGTTTTTATAGGCTTTTACAACTAAAAAACCACATATGAGTCTCTTCCATGCGACATATTGGGTTATCACGACAACGATGACCAGAAGGGTCCAGATGATTAGCTCGTCAGTTTTCATTTACATATAACGCCCGCAGCAGGGGCGACCAATGCTATGCACATTTTGTGCGAAACTGGGAGCGCAGCGACCCGCACAAAATGTGCATAGCGTTGGGCGTCCCGCGGAGGCCCGTAGGGCCGTAGCAAACTGCCTGCGTTTGTTAGTGTTTACGAAGCTCGGGGCACATTTCATGGAGTTGCATAGTTGCCAATTGCACCATGGTCTTGTTGAAATTTTGAGCATAGTTCTTGGCCTGCGCTCTCAATGTTTCATGGCTAGCACAATACTGCGAATCAGCTCCAACCCAAAGCATCTCCCATTTAGTATTTTTAAAAATACATGAAGTAAATGGAATCTCGAAGCCTGGGCGAGAAGGGCCAATTCCATCCGCTACTGCGATGAAGTAAATATTGTTCTCTTTAAACGCCTTCTCAGCCAAATTAGCTGCAACTTCTGGCTTGTAACTATCCTTTTTCGCTTCAAAGGAGCAATCAGAAAGTGCCTTTCCAGAAACTAAACATAGAAGAGCCAATATCAGTATTTGTTTCATGCTTACATGGTCTTGCCCACAAAAAGTAGACACTCTAACTATGCGCATTTGCGCTCATACTCTGCCGGGCTCATATGGCCCAATGCGGAGTGCCTTCGAGTTCTATTGTAGAAAACCTCGATGTAT
>NZ_JAIVKJ010000021.1 GCF_020524885.1 Microbulbifer elongatus
CCTAGTATCAACTTTGAACCGCGACAAAAGTAATTATTTCCCATAGTACATTTTCTCTGGTGTTCTGAAACCAAATCTTTTCCTGGGGCGGGTGTTTAGCTTTCTTGCAATTTCATCGCATTGTTGCTGCGTCAGCCCCATCATTGTTTGTCCCTTGGGCAGATATTGCCTGATCAATCCATTGAGGTTTTCGTTGCTGCCGCGCTCCCACGAGTGGTGCGGAGTAGCAAAGTAAAACTTCACCTTGGACTCGTTCTCTATATCCATATATTGGTGAAACTCGGTGCCGTTGTCCGCGGTTATGGTCTTGAATGCCTTGGGGTCGCGGGCTATGAGCTTTAGTGTTCGCTTATTGAGTGTTTTCGTGGTGCGGTCTCGCAGTTTACCTATCATGCAGAAGCCTGTTTTTCGCTCAACCAGCGTCACAATACAGTCCTTTGTGGTCTTCCCCATGACCGTATCAATTTCCCAGTGGCCTTTGTAACGCCGCGACTCCACACTGGCCGGACGTTCGGAGATATGTCTCTTAAACTCCATACGGCCCCGGCTATCGTAGCTCCGGTAGCGCTTGCGGCGTCGTTTCTGAGCGCAACGCAGGTGCTTCCACAGGTTGCCGCCGTGCGCTTTATCTCGCCACACGTACTGATAAATCATCTCGTGAGAGGGGCAGGGCACCCCCCTCGCCTTGAGCGTGCCTCTGATCTGCTCAGGGCTCCACTTTTTCCGCAGGAGACGGTGTACCAGCTTGAAATGATGGTTTTCGTAGCGATTATTGCGCCTGGATCGTCGGCGCCGCCCACGGGCCCTGCTGTCGGCTTTTGAGTGCCGGTATGCGCCATCGGTACGGTGACAACTGTTTCGGCTCAGCTCGCGGTAAATGGTGCTTCTATGCCTGTCTAAAATTTCAGCAATTCTGGCTACTGTATAGCCTTGTAACCGCAGCAGAGACAGGGTATACCTCTCTTCAGAGGTGATCTGTTGGTACTTCATTGGGGTTTCTCACTTCTTGGCGGGAGAGAAAAACCCCTTGTACCACAGGTCACCTTCCTATTTGAGCTCGGTGTCGCACTTCGGATTTGAATTCGGC
>NZ_JAIVKJ010000022.1 GCF_020524885.1 Microbulbifer elongatus
AGTCGCTCATAGTAGTCTTTGAATTTCTTATTGCATTGGATGGTCGACATCATCGCCATAAACATAACCGTGCGTATTTGATGACGTCCGCCGCGTATTCTGCGAAGGCCCTGGTATCGTCCACTCTCTCGATTGATCGGTGCAACTCCGACAAGTGCGGCAATCTCTTTGTTATTCAAGGTGCCTAGTTCTGGAAGGTCGCTAAGTAACGTGTAAGCCATGACTTTGCCCACTCCGGGCACACTTTGGAGAATTTCATTTTTCTCTTTCCAGTCATCAGCTTGTGCGATCATGCCATCAAGGGCTGTATCAATCTTGTCGATCTGTGCTTTGATGGTTTTCAGCATGGTGGTAATGCTGGTGCGCATTTCTTTGGGCATGATGGATAGACGGTTCTTTTCCATCGTCTGCATTTCCATCAGCTGTCGACGGCGAACGAGTAAATCGCTGATTTTTCTGTCGTTTTCTGGTGCTACAGCTGTTTGAACGGGCTTGATGCTCTCGCCGAAGTGGGCGATCAGCTGAGCATCGATTTTGTCTGTTTTCGCGAGCTGCCCAATGGCGCCAGCAAACCGCCGTACATGAAGAGGGTTGGCGACAACTACAGGCAGCTTATGTTTTACAGCGGCGAACAGGAAGGTGTGCTCCAGACGGCCTGTGGCTTCAATAACGATGCGCGTTGGCCGACGTGCTTTGATGCGCCTAATAGCTTCGCGAACACCTTTCGCATCGTTGCTGACAGTAAAGTATTCGCCGAGAGGACGGATATAGATATCGAGCTGAGTCTTGCCGGTATCTATACCGACATTGACTTCATTGTTTTGTGAGTGGTTCATTGGTAAGTTAACTCTTGCTTGCTATACGAGCTCGAGGCCCTGATGACTATTCGAGTTGTTACTTAGAGTTTATGCGGCGTTCCCACTTGTTAACGGTCTCTCGACAGAGGAGCCATACAGGCATCGAACTACCGCATAAAAGTCCTCTGGTGGCAGCCAGAGGTGGGCCTCAATTTTGCCCGTTTGAGAGAGCATGTAAACCATACAA
>NZ_JAIVKJ010000023.1 GCF_020524885.1 Microbulbifer elongatus
CTGCCTCTCTACGAAAATCCTCCGTATACGCCTGAGTTCTTTTCTTCGCCATGGTACACCTCCGTGTTAGGCCGAAACCTAACTATACAGGGTGTCTACCAAACGTGGGCAAGTCCTACACATAACGCCCGCATTTGCGGCTGGTTTGGAGCGCAGCGGAAAACCAGTCCGACAACATGCGCTTGTTAGCCTATGCCAGCTATGGATTACCACTTAACTATGCCGCGAGTGACCTTTATTCCACCAACTAATGTTGAACCACCATAATCCTTTGCCAACCGTAATAAGGTGTTATGAAAACCTAAATTTGGAAATGCCGCTTCGACTTTTTTAATTTCTTGCTTGCTAAGGCCCTTTCGAATTGTGCCTTTTGATGCGTCTACCCAGTCAGCTTTGCGACAAGCTTCGATGACACGCTCATGAGGCCCCTTATAGGGAAATATTTTATGATGCCAATGTATAGCACCACGAAGTGCCTCTGTGTCCAGCCCCCATTCGTACTTCTCATTATCTGCTAAGGCTACCGATTCGGATGGTTCAAGGTAAGCAAGCTCACCATCCGTCCAAAGCCCGATATCGTGATAAACAAAAGCTATTTCGACGAGAGGCTCAACCTCGACATCATGCTCCAGAAAATGCATGGCATATGTAATTGTTCGATAAACATGGTTTCGATAGCCAGGAAAATCTTTTCCGATAACATCTTCGTAGCGCGCTAGGAGTTCTTCGACTCGTGGGCGCTCAAGTTTTATTTTTATTTCCGTCATTACCGATTCTCCCGATGTCGAATAAGAGGCTAACGAGGCTGTAGAAAAACGAATTTTAATTAAATCGTTTTTAGACCCAACCTCCCGATTGAATTAATGACCACAATTTAAGCACAGACTTTTCACCTAATCACTCAATGCGCGCAA
>NZ_JAIVKJ010000024.1 GCF_020524885.1 Microbulbifer elongatus
GACGCCAGTTGCAGTGGAGCCATCCTTGAAATACCACCCTGGTATGTTTGAGGTTCTAACTCTGGTCCGTAATCCGGATCGAGGACAGTGTATGGTGGGTAGTTTGACTGGGGCGGTCTCCTCCCAAAGAGTAACGGAGGAGTACGAAGGTGCACTCAGCATGGTCGGAAATCATGCAATGAGCATAATGGTATAAGTGCGCTTGACTGCGAGTCAGACATGACGAGCAGGTACGAAAGTAGGTCATAGTGATCCGGTGGTTCTGTATGGAAGGGCCATCGCTCAACGGATAAAAGGTACTCCGGGGATAACAGGCTGATACCGCCCAAGAGTTCACATCGACGGCGGTGTTTGGCACCTCGATGTCGGCTCATCACATCCTGGGGCTGAAGCCGGTCCCAAGGGTATGGCTGTTCGCCATTTAAAGTGGTACGCGAGCTGGGTTTAGAACGTCGTGAGACAGTTCGGTCCCTATCTGCCGTGGGCGTTGGAAATTTGAGAAGAGTTGCTCCTAGTACGAGAGGACCGGAGTGAACGAACCTCTGGTGTTCGGGTTGTCACGCCAGTGGCATTGCCCGGTAGCTATGTTCGGACGGGATAACCGCTGAAAGCATCTAAGCGGGAAGCCTCCTTCAAGATTAGATTTCCCTGACTCCTTGAGAGTCCTAAAGGGCCGTGGAAGACTACCACGTTGATAGGCTGGGTGTGGAAGCGTTGTGAGGCGTTGAGCTAACCAGTACTAATTGCCCGTGCGGCTTGACCATACAACAGAGATGGCTACTAACGATTTGGATTGTGTCCAATCGAGAG
>NZ_JAIVKJ010000025.1 GCF_020524885.1 Microbulbifer elongatus
TAGGCTGACTTCTCCTAGCACTCTTAGAAGGCTACGAGTAGCTGAGAAGGTGCGAGATACCTTTGCCGAGTTTAAAGGGCGTTACGGATCGCCCAGAATTACTCGAGAGCTCCAGGAGGGCGGTGAGCCATGCTCTCGGAACTATATCGCTGCACTTATGCGGCAGGAGCACATTAAGGCGAGAAATGGCAAAGGCTTTCGTTATAGTAAGCCAGTTGAAGCGAATATCCATGTCGCCGCCAATCTGCTTAAACGCTGTTTTGATGTTGATCGGCCAAATTGCCGCTGGACCAGCGATATTACTTACATCTGGGTTCGTGATCGCTGGCTGTACCTCGCGGTGGTAATGGATCTCTACTCGCGACGTATCATAGGCTGGGCATTCGATTCCCAGATGACGGATGAACTGACTCGCCGAGCACTGAAAATGGCATTAGGTCAGCGGCAAGCCAAACCCGGATTGATTGTTCACTCCGATAGGGGCGTACAATACCGGTCTCAGCGATATCAGGATCTCTTGTCTGAGAATAATTGTAAACCGAGTATGAGTCGCCAGGCTAACTGCTGGGATAATGCGGCAATGGAGTCCTTCTTTAGTCGCCTTAAAGTCGAACTGGTGTACGCGGCGCCATTCGAAAATGTAGAGCAAGCGAAATCCGAGGTGTTTGAATACATCGAGGTTTTCTACAATAGAACTCGAAGGCACTCCGCATTGGGCCATATGAGCCCGGCAGAGTATGAGCGCAAATGCGCATAGTTAGAGTGTCTACTTTTTGTGGGCAAGACCA
>NZ_JAIVKJ010000026.1 GCF_020524885.1 Microbulbifer elongatus
AGTGATTCATGACTGGGGTGAAGTCGTAACAAGGTAGCCCTAGGGGAACCTGGGGCTGGATCACCTCCTTAATCGAAGTCGACCTAACTTCGTAAGTGCTCACACATATTGCTTGATCGAACTGATGATGTTGTGTCAGTGATGCCCGTTGGGCGGGTCTAGTGTCCCGAGGATAACCCAAGGGTAACAAGTTTTAGGCCTGTAGCTCAGCTGGTTAGAGCGCACCCCTGATAAGGGTGAGGTCGGCAGTTCAAGTCTGCCCAGGCCTACCAAAATTCCACGACTCGGCGCTTTCAGTAACCTTGCATAGCAGGCTATGCGGCGGCTACTGAAAACACCAATTCGTGAAATTTACATTTTCCATTCGTGAAAATGCTTATCGAAGATGGGGCTATAGCTCAGCTGGGAGAGCGCTTGGTTTGCATCCAAGAGGTCAGCGGTTCGATCCCGCTTAGCTCCACCACTTCCCGACACACATTAGAATTCAGAAACCTGGTTTCTTATCGAAAGATAAGAGTTCAGCTTTCTGATTTTTACATCAGATGCTCTTTAACAAGGTGAAACATTTTGTAGTAATACACTGCAAGGCGAGGTTGAGTAGTAACGATACTCAACTCAATAGAAATGTGTGTCTCTCAAGCACACAATCCGGCGTTCAGGCTTAGCCTGGATGTTTAAAGTCGTTAATAGTCGTTTGTGTTGTATGGTCAAGCGACTAAGCGTATACGGTGGATGCCTTGGCAGCTGGAGGCGATGAAGGACGTAGGAGCCTGCGAAAAG
>NZ_JAIVKJ010000027.1 GCF_020524885.1 Microbulbifer elongatus
TTGATAGGCTGGGTGTGGAAGCGTTGTGAGGCGTTGAGCTAACCAGTACTAATTGCCCGTGCGGCTTGACCATACAACAGAGATGGCTACTAACGATTTGGATTGTGTCCAATCGAGAGGCACGCAAGAGCTCGAAAGAGCATCGACTTGCGGTGTATTACTACAGAATGTTTCACCGACTTATTTGGGTTGATTGTTAACTGCGAAAGCAGTGGCAAACGGACAATCAAACGGCAGCGCCGAGCACAGAGCTCATAAGACCACGCCAACCCAAGCCAGTTTGCCTGACGACCATAGAACTGTGGAACCACCTGATCCCTTGCCGAACTCAGAAGTGAAACGCAGTATCGCCGATGGTAGTGTGGTGTTTCGCCATGTGAGAGTAGGTCATCGTCAGGCTTCTATTCCAAAGGCCCAGTCGCTTACGCGGCTGGGCCTTTTTCATATAAGTGAGAGCGTTCATTTTGTAACGCCGATCGGGACTCCAGGCAGTCCTTCAGCGCTGAGAATCAGGTCGACTATTCGCCGATTTCCAGCCCTGAAAAAAGTTCTCAAAAAGAGCTTGCCAAATGAGACTGGCGCCATATAATGCGCGTCCTTCTCGGGGTTACCCAAGGGTAACCGAAGCATCGGAAAGCGTTGATTTGTAACGGTTTAGAGCTTCAAGAAAGTCTGCAAAAAAGCACTTGCTTCAGCAGATTGGATGTGTAAAATGCGCATCCCACAGTGAGGGCCGAGCGCCACGCTGAGTTGTTTAAAAATTCGATCAAGCAATA
>NZ_JAIVKJ010000028.1 GCF_020524885.1 Microbulbifer elongatus
AGTGATTCATGACTGGGGTGAAGTCGTAACAAGGTAGCCCTAGGGGAACCTGGGGCTGGATCACCTCCTTAATCGAAGTCGACCTAACTTCGTAAGTGCTCACACATATTGCTTGATCGGACTGATGACGTTAGTCAGTTAGGTCACCACCAGAGGCCTGTAGCTCAGCTGGTTAGAGCGCACCCCTGATAAGGGTGAGGTCGGCAGTTCAAGTCTGCCCAGGCCTACCATTTTGGGGCTATAGCTCAGCTGGGAGAGCGCTTGGTTTGCATCCAAGAGGTCAGCGGTTCGATCCCGCTTAGCTCCACCATTCCTTCCTTGATTAACGCCAGAAATCAGAAAACTGATTTTTTGAAGAAATTGTTCTTCGAGAGATTAGCTTTCTGATTTTTACATCAGATGCTCTTTAACAAGGTGAAACATTTTGTAGTAATACACTGCAAGGCGAGGTTGAGTAGTAACGTACTCAACTCAATAGAAATGTGTGTCTCTCAAGCACACAATCCGGCGTCCAGGTTTAGCCTGGATGTTTAAAGTCGTTAATAGTCGTTTGTGTTGTATGGTCAAGCGACTAAGCGTATACGGTGGATGCCTTGGCAGCTGGAGGCGATGAAGGACGTAGGAGCCTGCGAAAAG